>CP099652.1:2400000-4800000 GCA_024123955.1 Oxalobacteraceae bacterium OTU3CINTB1 | reverse complement strand
TTACGACTTGCTGTACGACGCGCTGACGGAGGAGGAACGCAAACGCTATCGCGACAAACTCATACGCCAGGCGACGATACTGGCCAAGCACTTCACCCCCAAGCCGGGAAAATCGTATTCATATAGCCAGAATCACTGCTTCATCCCGATCGCCGGGCTGGCGGTGGCCGCCTACGCGGTCTGGGACGATACGCCGGAAGCGGCCAACTGGGCGGCGCTATCGCGCGCCATCTTCAGCCGCGTGCTGGAAGTGGCGTCGCCGGACGGCTATTTCTACGAGGGCGTGGAATACTGGATCTTCTCGATGCCGTGGATTATCCACGCGCTCGACGCCTTCGCCCACGCCGCCGGCGACGACATGTACGACACGCCGGCCCTGAGCAAGGCGTACCTGTACATGGCCCACTCGATCACGCCCAACGGCCAGGACATCTACGACTTCGGCGACGCCTTCGAAGGCGCCATCACCCGCTCGCGCGTAGGCGAGGAGCCGGCCCGCACGCACCCGGGCGGCAAGCTCAATTCCAACTACAACCTGCTGTACCGGCTGGCCGCGCGCTTCAAGAGCCCCGAGGCGCAAGGCGTGGCGGACTGGATGGCCTCGCTGGGCCACGTCTGCGCCGAAGACTTCTGGACCTTGCTGTGGCGCGACCCGGCGCTGAAGTCGGCGCCAATCTCGTCGCTCGCGCCGCATCATCACTTCGACGACCTGGGCACGGTCTACTGGCGCAGCGACTGGACGCCGAAGGCCACCGCCTTCGCCTTCCGCGCCGGACCGCCGGAAGGCCACCACGTCGCCGCCATCCTCGACAAGCTGCCGGACTGGCATCTGGAAATGGGCCACGCGCATCCCGACGCGGGTAGCTTCATCCTGTACGGCGGCGGCACCTACCTGACCGGCCCAATGGGCTACGCGGGCATCCCCAAGAGCGACCTGAGCAACACCTTGCTGATCGACGGCCAGGGCCAGGCCAACGAAGGCGGCGGCCACGACGCCTTCCGGGGCTACCCGTACGCGCGCCTTGACACCATCAGCATCGACAGCGTGAAGCTGGAGAAGGGCCGCGCCGATATCGTCGCCCAGTTGGCGGGCGCCTACCGGCCGGAACTCGGCGTCGAAAAACTGGAGCGCCGCTTCAGCTACATGGGCGGCGTCTGGACCGTGACCGACACGCTGCGCGCCAACAAGCCGGTGGTGCTGACGGCGCTGGTGCACGGCGACCGCGACATCAGCAAGACCGGCGCGCGCAGCTTCGTCGTGGCGGGCAAGCCCAAGTCGCTGAAGGTCGCCGTGGCGACGACCACGGCGCGCGCCGAGATCGCGCCTGGCGTGCTGGTGGCGGCGGGGCCGCCGGGCAATGTCGACAAGGGGCCGAGGGAGGAACGCGGCACGGTGCTGAAGCTGTCGCTGCCGGCCGCCAAAGACGCCACCCTGACCACCACCTTGACGTTCTGAAGAGGCTCACGCATGGGAATCCCTGATGTCGTAACGGTGGGAGAGGCGATGGCTCTGATGATCGCCCGCGAGCCCGGCCCGCTGGAGGCGGTGCGGGAGTTCGAACGCGCCACCGCCGGCGCCGAGTTGAATGTGGCGGTGGGGCTGAGCCGGCTGGGCTTCAAGGTGGGGTATCTGAGCCGGCTTGGGCGGGACAGCCTGGGACGCCACTTGCGCGCGTTCATGGAGGCCGAGGGGCTGGATCTGCGCCACCTGCGCATGGATGAAGACAGCCCGACCGGCTTCATGCTCAAGCAGATGGCGGAGGACGGCGCCGATCCGCAGGTCGAGTACTTCCGGCGCGGGTCGGCCGCCAGCCGCCTGTCGACTTTGGACATGCCGGAGCAGGGCGACGACTTCCAGCAGGCTCGCGTGCTGCACCTTACCGGGATATCGCCGGCGCTGTCGGCCGGCTGCCGCGAGCTGGTGCTGGCCATGGCAAGGCAGGCGAGGGCCGACGGGCGCCTGGTCTGCTTCGATCCCAACCTGCGGCCGCGCCTGTGGCGCTCGCAGGCGGAGATGATCGCCACGGTCAACGCGCTCGCCAGCCAGGCCGACGTGGTGATGCCGGGCCTGGCCGAGGGCCGCCTGCTCACGGGTCGGCAGGACGCCGTCGAAATCGCCGCCTACTACCTGGAACGGGGCGCACGGCAGGTGGTGGTCAAGCTCGGGCCGGAGGGCGCCTACGCCGCCGACGCGAACGGGCGCGCCGACACCGTTCCCGGCTGCCCGGTGCGCACGGTGGTCGATACGGTCGGCGCAGGCGACGGCTTCGCGGTCGGCGTCATCAGCGCACTGCTCGACGGTTTGCCGCTGCACCAGGCGGCCGCCCGCGGCAACGCCATCGGCGCCCGGGTGGTGCAGTTTCGCGGCGACTGTGAAGGCTTGCCGACGCGCGTCCAACTCGCGGCAGCCTGACAGGCGCTGACATAAAAAATAATGGAGACAATCGCATGACAACAATCAAAGGTTTGCGTTGGCTGGTCATTACCCTGGTCGCCATCGCCACCATCATCAACTACATCGACCGCTCGGCGCTGGCGGTGATGTGGCCCGGCATCGCGTCCGAGCTGGGCATGGACAAGCGCGACTACGCCAACATCGTCACGGTGTTCCTGATCGGCTACGCCATCGGCCAGTCGCTGTTCGGTAAACTGTTCGACGCGCTGGGCACCCGGATCGGTTTCCTGCTGTCGATCCTCGTATGGTCCGGCGCGATCGCGCTGCACTTCGTGGCCCGCTCGGCGATGTCGTTCGGCCTGTTCCGCGTGCTGCTGGGAGTGGGCGAGGCGGGCAACTGGCCCGGCGCCACCAAGGCCATCGCCGAATGGTTTCCGGTGCGCGAACGCGCGCTGGGGCAGGGCATCTTCGGCGCCGGCGCCTCGCTGGGATCGGTCATCGCGCCGCCGCTGGTGGCCTTCCTGTACGCTTATGTAGGCTGGAAAACCACCTTTCTGCTGATCGGTTCACTGGGCTTCCTGTGGATCGTACCGTGGCTGATCGTCTACAAGTCCGGTCCCGGCACGCATCCGTGGGTCAGCGCCGAGGAGCGCGAGTACATCCTCACCGGCCAGCGCCCCGGCACAGCGGCCGCGCAGGACGACTATGTGCCGACCCTGCGCCAGCTGCTGCGCCATCGCCAGAGCTGGAGCGTGATCGCCGCGCGCTTTTTCATCGACCCGGTGTGGTGGCTGTTCGTCAGCTGGCTGCCGCTGTACCTGAACGAGCGTTTCCACTTCGACGTCAAGGAAATCGGCATGTTCGCCTGGGTGCCGTATGTGGGCGCGGCGGTCGGCGCCTTGTCCGGCGGCTGGTTCTGCGGCCACCTGCTGACGCGCGGCTGGAGCGTCAACCGCGCGCGCAAGTTCGTCATCGGCCTGGGGCTGGTGATTATGCTGCCGGCGTTGCTGTTCAGCGCCGCCGCCGAGACGCCGCTGCTGGCGGTGCTGTCGATCGGCGTGATCCTGTTCGGCTTCCAGGCCGCCATCACCAACATCCAGACCTTGCCGAGCGATTTTTTCTCGGGCAAAACGGTCGGCTCCCTGGCCGGCCTGAGCGGAACCTCGGCGGTGCTGGGCGTGATCATCTGCATGCAGCTGGTGCCGGTGTTGACCACCGGCGGCGACTACACCCCGTTCTTCATCCTTGGCGCGATGCTGCTGCCGCTGGTTTTCCTCTCGATCTGGCTGGGCGGTCCCGTGGTCCGCGTACAGCCGAAACACTAACCCGGAGACACGCATGAAAAAATCGATTTACATCAGATTGCTGCTGGCCGCACTGTTGACGGTAGGGCAGGTCGGCGCGCACGCCGCCGGCGCCAAGGGCAGCGCCTCGGAAGCCGTTGAGAAACAGGACAATGGCGTGTTCCTCAAGAAGCACGAAGCCATCCTCGCGCGCGGCAAAAGCGGGCCGGTCGGTCTGCTGTTCCTGGGCGACTCCATCACCGAGCGCTGGCGCATTGCGCCGGAAATCTGGGACAAGTATTACGGCGCTTTTCAACCGGCTAACTTCGGCATCGGCGGCGATCGCACGCAGCACGTCATCTGGCGCATCGAGCACGGCGAGCTCGATGGCTCGTCGCCCAAGGTCACCGTGTTGATGATCGGTACCAATAACAGCCTCGATTACACGGCCGAGGAAATCGCCTCCGCCGACCGCAAGATCATCGGCATGATACGCGCCAAGCTGCCAGAAACGAAGATACTGGTGCTGGGTATCTTCCCGCGCGGCCCGCGCGAGCGCGACGGCTCGCCGGTGACTGAAAAGAGCGTTGCCGAGGCGGCCAAGCGGATGCAAACCATCGACGCCGTCAACCGTGATCTGGCCGCGCTGGACGATGGCAAGACGATCCGCTTCCTGAATATTAATTCCGTCTTTACGGACAAGGACGGCCGCATTCCGTCGGCCATCATGCCCGACCAGCTGCACCCCGGACCTGCCGGTTACCAATTGTGGGCCGACGCCATGCAACCTATGCTCAAGGAGATGTTGAAATGATCGCCGCCATCCGATACACCGCAGTAGCCTTGCTCGCAGCCGCGCTGTCGCCGGCCGGCGCGCAAGGGTTCACGCCGCAAGCCGCGTTGCAACGGCTGTTCGCGCTCGAGGGCAATTCGCCTTATGCTGCGCCGTATGCCGGCACGCTGAACTTCAGCGCCCTCAAGTCGAAATACGCCTCGCCCAACGGCCATGGCTATCGCAACGAATTGAAGGTCACCGATCGCGAGCGCCTGAGTTTAGCCGACACGCGCGAACACTTCGCGGCCCGCATCACGGCCACTTTGCCGAACGTCGCCAAGACCATCGTCGCGCAGTACCACGTGGAGGGACTGGACACGATACTGAAGGTCTACGTGCAGGACACCGCCGACAAGCAGGGACTCGATGGCAAGAGCGGCAACGGCGTGTTCGACATCCTGGTGCGCATTCTCGGCGTCGACGGCAAGGAGGCGACGACCGCGCTGGGCACGGTGCGCTCGGGCGAGAGCTTCGACCTCGATATCGTGCTCAATGCCGGCGAGACGCAAGTCATCGCCCGCACGGCCAACAGCGGCACCCTGAAGACCCCGCTCACACGCATCAGGCCCGACACGCGCAAGATCTACTTCAAGTTCGGTGACTATCTGCAGGCGCGCGACCCGGTCACCGGCGAGCACACCAGCAGCCCGGAAAAATGGGACGAATACTACCGCCAGAATCACATCGACAGCAGCCATATCCGCTTCAGCCAAACCATCTTCGAACGCCAGGGAGTGCAGCCATGACCACCACTGTCTCCCCACAAACGCTGGCGACGTTGAAAACCATCGCCACCTCCACCATCACGACGCTGCTGTACAAGCGCGGATTCCGTAACGTGTTCATCCAGGGCGCGCGGCCGTTGAAGCCGGGGCAGCGCCTGGCCGGTCCGGCGTTTACCTTGCGCTACATTCCGGCGCGCGAGGATCTCGATGGACTCGACGCCTTTCTCGACCCGCGCCATCCGCAGCGGGTGGCGGTCGAGGAGATCCCGGCCGGTGCGGTGCTGGTGATGGATTGCCGGGGCGACGTCTCGGTGGCGGCGGCCGGCAGCATTCTGGCCACGCGCATGCAGGTGCGCGGCGTGGCCGGCATCGTCGCCGACGGCGGCCTGCGCGACGCCACCGGCATCGCAAAACTGGAGATTCCGGCCTGGTGCTCGGGGCCGTCGGCGCCGACCAACCTGATCCGGCACCACGCGCTCGACCTGAACGCCCCCATCGGCTGTGGTGGGGTGGCGGTCTACCCTGGCGACATCATGGTCGGCGACGACGACGGCGTGGTGTGCATCCCGTCGCATCTGGCGGAGGAGATTGCGCGCGACGCCGTGCCGATGGAGCGGTACGAGGACTTCGTGCTGGAGCGGGTGCGCGGCGGCGCCTGCATCACCGGGCTGTACCCGCTCACGCAGCCGGAGAACCGCGCGCTGTTCGAGGCATGGCTAGAGCGCCAGAGCGCAGAGGAGTAGGTGTCTGCAATCGGTAGTTGTTACAAAGTGCGTATATTGGGGGCGATCTGATCGGGTATAGTTTTTCATCTGAACAAGATTGCTTTCTAAATGAGCTTTGAATCCCGCCGCGCGAAAGCGCTGGAACTGTTGAAAGCAACCGCTATGTGGCCCAGCAACTACGAGCCGCCGATGTTGCGGGCCTTGTGGAAGCTTGGCTTCAAGATTCCGCCACCGCACTTTGTCCCGTTTTGGAAGACCACCCTGTTCGCTTCCCTTTGGTTCGGCGGCGCCTGGGGTGTCGTCATGTGGCTGACGGTGTGGTCGCGGCAAGGCGTCGCCTTGATCGCCGCGCTGTGTATCTCCGCTGTGGCAGGGCTATGCTTCGGCGTGAGTATCTCGCTCTACTACGCCTATGGCCGGCGCAAGCACGGCTTGCCGGCATGGTCGTTGCTCGATCAAATGGAGAATTGATGCCAGCTCGTTCGACGCTGCTAACGGCCTTACTCTTGCTCGTTCTGGGCCAGACGACTGGACACGCGGCCGCTACCAGCGGCCTTTTTCCTGACAACGTCTGCACAGCAGCCGACAAAGCCGTCGATGAAAAAGGTTTTGTTCGCATTGGCGGCATCGAGCAATGGGTGCGGGTCAAGGGCGCCAGTTGCGCCAAGCCCGTCATCGTGGTCGTCCACGGCGGTCCCGGCAACCCTAACACCCCTTTCGCCGACAACCTCTTCAAAGCCTGGGAAAAAGACTACACCGTGGTCCAATGGGACCAGCGTGGCGCCGGCATGACCTTCGGCCGCAATCCCGTGACGGACGACGAGCCGCTGGTGCCGGAGCGTCTGCGCGACGATGGCGTCGAGGTCGCGCGGTATGCGGCCAAGCGCTTCGGCAAGCAAAAGGTGATCCTGATGGGAGGATCGTGGGGCTCGGTGATCGGGACGTACATGGCCAAGTCCAATCCAGAGGTGTTCTGTGCCTACGTCAGCACCGGACAGTTGGTGAATCGGTCCGGCGAGCGCGCCAGCTACCAAGCTACGCTGGCGCTGGCGCGCGCTGCCAGCGACGCCGACTCGGTGGCCGAGCTGGAAGCGCTGGGTCCGCCGCCATGGACCAATCCCCGCAACCTCGGCATCCTGCGCCGCGTGATGCGCAAGCAGGAAGCGCTGCGCACCGAGCCGGCGCTAAAAGCGTGGTGGGTTTTCTCGCCGGAGTACACGACCGCCAAGGCGGAGGCCGACTACACGGCGGGCGAGGACTACTCCTGGCTGCAATACGTCGGCATGAAGGGCGACGGAATCGCCTCGAAGATCGACCTTTACAAGCTGGGACCGAAATTCGGCGTGCCCTTCTACATGTTGCAGGGCCAGGAGGATCTCCTGACGATGCCGGAGCCGAGCAAGCGCTACTTCGACTTCATCGAGGCGCCGCGCAAGGAGTTCGTCCTGGTGCCGCGCGCGGGACATGATCCGAACCAGCTGATGCTGGATGCGCAGTACAGGGTGCTTAGGGAGCGGCTTGGCGATTGTCTGTGAGGGCGGGTACTTTGGTCTTTTATTTGTACCGGTCTTGACGACTTCAGAATTGGTTTCGTGACTCCAATAGCCGGCCCAACCCGGCTGTCCAATGGCCAGAACTTGGTTCTCATCAGAATATGCGATATAGTGAGAACGACAACGTGGTGAAAGCGGCATCACGCCCGCCGATTAAAGGCCAACCATCTTGAAAGCGGGAATTATGGGTTCGACTCCCAGCGTTGTCACACCTAACAGGCGATCAAAATACAATGTCAGAAAAGAGTAACGCACAAGCGGCCGCGATCGATAGCGCGCAGGTCGCGCAAGAAACGACAAAACCTGCGGTCGCCTTAGGGACGAAAGCTTTAGCAGACTTCTTGCAAGTCGTAGGAAACTGTGTGGCCGACTTAAACACTATCGCAGTAGGATTGGCGGCAATCGGTCAGGACCATGAGAAACCTGAAGGACTGAATGTAAGCTGGGGCCCAAAGGATCCAATGGTTGCAGCTCGCAAGGCCCGCAAGGCAGCGCTACATGGAGCAATGGTCGTAACGGTCGAAGCGCTGGCCCAATATATACGAGCCATTACGAATCTGCCGCGATTTAAGGAACTAACGACGGAATGGAACTTGAGAAAGCCAAAGCCTACTGCGGCAGAAAAATTCTCCGAGCTAGCAACAGTCATGCGTGTACCAATAGATCTGCTGGCAGAGCCGCTGGCAGAACCGTCAGAGTCTGATACCCGTTTCAGAACCTGCTGCGTGATGCTGCTAATCCATTGGCGTAACCGACACGTGCACACCGACTCTAATGCAGAGCTGACGCATCAAGAAAAGCAGCTAGTGCGAACTCGCGAGGAACGTATCCGTATTGCCTACGCAGGATTAGATGTTGACCGGCTGTTTGCGGACTTCCAGATCAACCGCCCAACTTTGAAGGAAGCAACAACGCTAATAGCAATGACTATTCAAGAGGTCCGGGCGATGGATGTGGCTGTGTACGAGTGTCTGAAGTTGGCGGACGTGCAGGCATGGCTAGATCACTACAAGCTCAACGAACGAATCAAAAAAATCCAACGAGAAACTAAACCTGAAAAGCAGCACGACTCAATTCTTCGAATGCTGCAAACTCATGCTCCTTATCTGAAACCATGGTACGAGAAATTCGTTCCTAAAGCAGTTATCAATTTAACTTAGGAAATGTGAACGAAATCGCAACCGCTTGGACACGCAACCGAACCGAATAGCCCCTTTTAACACAAGTGTTATGAAGCGCGAGGTTTGAAAGTATGCTCTGGGAAAAAGCAACCATTGAACCTTCGCGACCAAGGCGCTACCCCAACGCATTCCGCATCAACGTCCTTAAATTACAATCATTCTGCCAGCGCGCCCGCTCTTCGCTGTTGAGCGCCAGCGCCTTCAGTTCCTCGTCGCTCTGCTGGGTCTGCGACAGCACCAGCCGGTGCGCCAGCCCGCCGTCCGGCAGCATGGTGCCGAAGAAAGTGACCAATTCGTGATGCTGAATCAACAGCGTCGGGAAGTTCTCGACGTCCAAGTCGCCCACCACATCCGCGTGGTCCTCGATGTCGATCCAGACGAAGAACTTGTCCGGATGGCGCGCGGCCAGTTCCTCGAACGTGTCGCGGTAGGATTCGCACGTGCCGCACCACGCCGCGCACAGGCACGCGACGATCCAGCGGTCGCCGGACAGGGCGGCGGCGACTTGTTGGCGATTGGCGGAATTTAAGGTCAAACTATGCATAGGATCGTCGAATGACAGCGTTCTCAGCGCCCAAAGGAGACATTCTACATGCCCGCGCGGGGTCGCGCCTGCCACCGGGCCGGGTTAAAATACGGGATGCCTATTATTCTTGCCATTGAAACCTCGTCCGAACTGGCCTCCTGCGCGCTGCTGCGGGGCGAAACCGTGATCAGCCGCGTGTCGTCCGGCGTGCGTACCCATTCCCAATCTATCTTGCCGATGATCCAGGAACTGCTGGCCGAAGCCGGCATCGCGCTGAAGGATTGCGACGCGATCGCCTTCGGCTCCGGTCCCGGCTCGTTCACCGGCGTGCGCACCGCCTGCGGCATCGCCCAGGGGCTCGCTTTCGGCGCCAGCCTGCCGGTGGTGCCGGTCGTGACGCTCGACGCGATGGCGCTCGCCTGCCGCCAGCGCCACGGCGCCGCCGACGTGCTGGCCGTGCTGGACGCGCGCATGGGCGAAGTGTATTGGGCGCAATACCGGTTCGAGGCCGATGCGGCCAATATCGCCGAGCCGGCCGCCGTGCTGCCGCCGGCCTTGTCGGCGCCCGATGGAGTGATCCCGCAGGGCGCCCCGGCCGCTTGCGGCAACGGCTTGTCGGCCTATGCCGAAGCGTTCCCCGCCGGCGGCCACGCCGAGGTGATGCCGCACGCGGAGCAAATCGCGCAATTGGCGAGCATTGCTTTCGCCGCCGGCAAGACGGTGACGGCGGCCGAGGCGCAACCGCTGTATCTGCGTAACAAGATCGCCTACACCCAGGCCGAGCGCCGCGATATGGCGCTCGCCAAGGCGGCGGAAGGCGTGGCATGAAGCCGCTGTGGGATCTGGCGCGCTTGAATTACGAGCCGATGCAGAAGACCGATCTGGCCGAGGTGCTGGCGCTGGAGGAGAGTGTCTATCCACATCCCTGGAGCATGGGCAATTTCGCCGATTCGCTGAGCAGCAATTACGAGGCGTGGGTCTTGCGCGACCAGGCCGGCGTGTTGCTGGGCTACTTCCTGCTGATGGCGATTGTCGACGAGGCGCATTTGCTGAACGTGGCGGTGTCGGCCGAGCGCCAGGGGCAGGGTCTGGGACGCTTGCTGCTGAACCAGGCGGTGGCCTGCGCGCGCGGGCTGGGCATGACGTCGGTGCTGCTGGAGGTGCGGCCATCGAACGAGCGCGCTTTGAAGATTTACGAGCGCTATGGATTTAAACAGATCGGACGGCGCAAGGGATATTACCCGGCGGCCGACCAGCAACGCGAGGACGCCATCGTTATGCGGTTCGGAATATGAGTCAGACAGCTGCCCGCAGCGCGATTTTCCTTGAGGAGATGGGCGTCGGCGCGCATTGGTCTTTGCGCAACCGTCCGACCGCCCCGGCGCCGGTCGATGCCGCCGAGGCGGCCGACGAGCCGTCAGTGGATGCCGAGGCTGAGCAGTCCGCGTTCACGCGGGCGGTGATGCAGGCGGTGATGGAACCTCCGGTGGTCGAACAACCGGTTCGCGCACAGCCAGTCAACGAACAGCCTGTCCGCGTGCAACCGGTCCACGAGCAGCCGGCTCCGGTGCCAGCCCGCGCGCCGATGTCGGAAGCTTCTCCTGCCAGCGCTCCGCGCGCTGCTCCGGTTGCGGCCCCCTCCGCCCAGCGCGACGACATGTCCAGCGACGACTCGACCGCCTGGTTCGACGAGGCGCCGGTGCCAACCCGCGCCGCGCCGGTCAGCGACGAGGCGATCGCCGCGATGGACTGGGCGCAATTGCGCACCGCCGTGGCCACCTGCACCCGCTGCCAGCTGTGCGCGACGCGCCGCAACGCCGTCAACGGCCGTGGCGCGACCGATGCCTCCTGGATCGCGTTGGCCGCCGGCCCGTCGCGCCTGGATGAGAAAGACAACCAGCCCGTCGCGGGCGAGGCCGGCCAACTGCTCGACAACATGCTCAAAGCCATCGCGCTCAAGCCCGATACGGACGTGTATGTGACCAATCTGGTCAAATGTCGCCCGGCCGCCGAGGACGGCGCCGACCGCCCGCCGACCATCGACGAGCTGACCGCCTGTCGTCCCTACCTGCACCGCGAGCTGCAACTGACCGGCGCGAGCATGGCGATGACGTTCGGCCAGCACGCCGCCAAGGGCCTGATGATGGGTCCGGCCGCGCGCGGCAAGGTGATGCGCTACGGCGCCGCCGAGCTGCCGGTGGTGGCGACCTACCATCCGGACGACCTGCTGCGCCGCCCGGAAGACAAGGCCAAGGCCTGGGGCGATTTGTGTCTGGCGAAGGCGGCCCGTGACTAGGCAGCCGCCCACGCCGTCCGACACCGCGCCCGAGAGCTATCAGGCGCGGTTCGAGCGGCGTTGGGGGCACCTGACCCGTCCCCACGTGCGCGCTCTGGCCTGGCTGCTGGACGCGCCCGACTTGCTCGATCCCGCTTCGCCGCACTGGCAGGGCCGCATCGCCAGCGTGGGCGCGATGACGCAGGACACCGCCGATTGGCTGGCCGCGCTGGAGCAGGACCCGATCCCGCTGGATGCGGCGCTTGGCGCCCGGCATTACTCCCGCCTGGGTTTGTACGCGGAAAAGCTGATGGCGTTCTACTTCGCCGAGCACGGCAAGCTGGTCGCGCATGGCTTGCAGGTGCGCGCCAACCGCAACGACACCGTCGGCGAGTTCGATTTCCTGCTGCGCGACGGCGACGACCTGGTCCACCTGGAATTCGCCACCAAGTTCTACCTGCTCGACGCCAACAGCGCCGGCGAAGGCTTCAACGGCTTGGTCGGCCCCAATCTGGCCGATACGCTGGGCGCGAAGATGCGCAAGATTTTTGACAAGCAGCTATCGCTGGCGCGGCATCCGGCCGCGCAGCCGCTGTTGCCGCAACCGGTGGCGCGGGCGCTGGCGCTGGTCAAAGGCTGGCTGTTCTATCCCGGCGACGAGGCCGGGCGCGGCATGGCCGGAATCTCCCAACCCCACTGCAACGGTTTCTGGATGTCGATGGCGCAGGCGCAAAGCTTGCCGGGGGAGCGTTTCATCATCATGCATCGCCTGCTGTGGCTGGCGCCGTTGAAGGCGGCCGACGGCGCGCTGGATCGGAACGGATTGCTGGCCGCGCTCGACGAGCAAATGGCCAAGGTCAGCGCGCCGGTGATGGTGGCGGTGATGCGGGAAGAGGGCGGTTGGCTGGTGGAGGAGCGGCGCGGATTTGTCGTGCCCGACGATTGGCAGGCGCAGGCCGCCCAACGCCGGCAGGATGGCATCCTGCCGGCGTAATTCAAACTATTAATGTTTGGCTTCGCCGATCAGGCTGACCGAATCGAACTCGCGCTGGTTGGCGTGGTGCCTGCGCATGATGAAGAACATGGTGCCGGCCAGGAACAGGCCGAAGATCAGAATGATGATGTTCAGGTTCAGGTGGCCGCGCAGCATCAGCGAGTAGGCCGCCAGCATCACCAGGATCGACAGATTCTCATTGAAGTTCTGCACGGCGATCGAGTGGCCGGCGCTCATCAGCACATGGCCGCGGTGCTGCAGCAGCGCGTTCATCGGCACCAGGAAGAAGCCGCCCAACAAGCCGACCAGCACCAGCAGCGGATACGCCAGCATTACCGAATTGACCAGGGTCATGCCCATGACGATAACACCCATTGCGATGCCGACCGGGATCACCGTCAAAGACTTGCGCAGGGTGATCGAGCGGGCCGAGATGACGGCGCCCGCCGCAACGCCGATCGCGACCACGCCCACCAGACTGGTCGATTGCTCGTAGGTCAGCTTGAGCGTGCGGTTGGCCCACTCCAGCACAATGAACTGCAAGGTCTGCGCGGCGCCCCAGAACAAGGTGGTGACGGCCAGCGAGATCTGGCCCAGCTTGTCTTTCCACAGCAGGTTGTAGCAGTTGGCGAAATCGGTAACCAGTTTGATCGGGTTGCGTTCCTGGTGGCCATAGCGGCAACCGGTGTCGGGGATGCGGGTATTGAATATCGCGGCGATGACATAGATGCCGACCACCACGCACAGCGCCGATTGGGTCGGCGTGGTGATGCCGGTGTCGATCATCGGCATGTCGAAGCCGAGCAGGTAGGACGAAACCCGGTCGCCGACCAGCGCGCCGCCCATGACGGTGCCGAAGATGATCGACATGACGGTCAAACCTTCCACCCAGCCGTTGGCGGCGACGAGTTTCTCGGCCGGCAGCAGTTCGGTCAGGATGCCGTATTTGGCCGGCGAATAGACAGCGGCGCCGAAGCCGACGATGGCGTACGCGAGCAAGGGGTGGACATTGGCGAAAATCAGCATGCAACCGCCAACCTTGATCAGGTTAGAGATGAACATGACTTTGCCTTTTGGCATCGAATCGGCGAAGGCGCCGACAAATGCGGCCAACAGTACGTAAAAGAGCGTAAATGAAAGCTTCAACAGGGGCGTGATCCACCCCGGCGAGTTCATATTGATCAGCAGGTCAATCGCAACAAAGAGCAACGCATTATCCGCCAGCGACGAAAAGAATTGCGCTGCCATGATGGTATAGAAACCACGATTCATTCTGGGATGCCTGAAAGCTTGTATTGGCTTGCTTTATACCACGCTTTGATCGGAACCCCCAAGAATTGAGCAGTGCTACTCCACGCGCTAACTGCGGGCACACGGTAAAATACGGCTCCCGTATTTATAATAAAGATAGCACTATGCCAAGGCCAATTGTCGCGACCATCCACATTGCATCACTGCAGCATAATTTGGCGCGCGCCAAGGCCGGCTCGCCCGGCGCCAAGGTGTGGGGCGTGCTCAAGGCCAATGGCTACGGGCACGGGCTGGAGCGCGCGATGCGCGGCTTCGCCGACGCCGACGGCCTGGCGCTGGTCGAGGTCGACAATGCCGTGCGGCTGCGCGAGATGGGCTGGAAGAAACCGATTCTATTACTAGAGGGTTTCTTCGGTCCCGACGACCTGAACACCATGGCCGGCTACAACCTGGAGGCGGCTGTTCATTGCAACGAGCAGCTCGCGTGGCTGGAGGCGGCCCAGGAGGCGTTGACCGCCCGCGGCATCAAGCTCAATCTGCATCTGAAAATGAATAGCGGCATGAACCGGCTCGGTTTCATGCCCGATGCGTTCGCCGCCGCCCATGCGCGCCTGGTGGCCATTTCCTGCGCCGGCAGCATCACCCTGATGACCCACTTCGCCAACGCCGACGACGCCAAGCATCTGCTGTTGCCGATCGGCGAGCAGATCCGCCGTTTCGAGGCGGCGGCAGCGGGTCTGCCGGGCATGCGCAGCCTGTCGAATTCGGCCGGCGTGCTGCGCTCGGACGAGCTGGTCGATATTCTGCGCAACGACTGGGTGCGTCCCGGCATCATGCTGTACGGCGGCACGCCGGGCGGCAAGTCGGCCGAGGAATACGGCCTGCTGCCGGCCATGACGCTGACGAGCGAGATCATCGGCGTGCAGCAGATCGCCGCCGGCGACGTGGTCGGCTACGGCAGCCGCTTCCAGGCCGAGGGGGCGATGCGCGTCGGCGTGGTCGCGTGCGGCTATGCCGACGGCTATCCGCGCCACGCGCCGGTCGATACGCCGGTGCTGGTCGACGGCGTGCGCACCCGCCTGGTCGGACGCGTGTCGATGGACTTGCTGACGGTCGACCTGACCGATTTGCCCGACGTAAAAATCGGCAGCAAGGTGACGTTGTGGGGCAAGGGGATGCCGATCGACGAGGTCGCCAACGCGGCCGGCACCATCGGCTATGAGCTGATGTGTGCGCTGGGGCAGCGTGTTGCCGTGGTCGAGGACTGAGCGGATGGCCAAGGCGAAAACCAATTACACCTGCACCGAGTGCGGCGCCACCTCCACCAAGTGGACCGGGCAATGTTCCTCGTGCCAGCAGTGGAACACGATGGTGGAAACGCTGATCGAAACCGGCGGCAATAACCGGTATTCGCAGCCACAGCACATGGCGCTCGCGCAGACCGCGCCGGTGCTGTCACTGTCCGACATCGACGCCATCGACGTGCCGCGCTTCGGCACCGGCATCGAGGAGTTCGACCGCGTGCTCGGCGGGGGCCTGGTGGCCGGCGGCGTCGTGCTGATCGGCGGCGATCCCGGCATCGGCAAATCGACCTTGCTGCTGCAGGCGCTGGCCAATCTGTCGCATTTAAAGAAGGTTTTATATGTCAGCGGCGAGGAATCCGGCGCCCAGATCGCGCTGCGCGCCAAGCGCTTGCAGGTCGACGCCCGCGATCTGAAACTCCAGGCGGAGATCCAGCTGGAAAAAATCCTCGGCACGCTGGCCGACCTGAAGCCGGACGTGGCGGTCATCGACTCGATCCAGACCGTTTATTCCGACGCGCTGAGTTCGGCGCCTGGTTCAGTGGCGCAGGTACGCGAATGCGCGGCGCAGCTGACCCGCGTGGCCAAGCAGACCGGCATCACCATCATTCTGGTGGGCCATGTGACGAAGGAGGGCGCGCTGGCCGGTCCGCGCGTGCTCGAGCATATCGTCGATACCGTGCTGTATTTCGAAGGCGACAACCATTCGAGCTTCCGTCTGGTGCGGGCGATCAAGAACCGCTTTGGCGCCGTCAACGAGCTGGGCGTGTTCGCCATGACGGAGAAGGGGCTCAAGGGCGTGTCGAACCCGTCGGCGCTGTTCCTGTCCCAGCATGACAATCAGGTGCCCGGTTCCTGCGTGATGGTGACGCAGGAGGGCACGCGGCCGCTGCTGGTGGAGATCCAGGCGCTGGTCGATGCCAGCCACCTGCCCAACGCGCGCCGTTTGTCTGTCGGCCTGGAGCAGAACCGGCTGGCGATGTTGTTGGCGGTCTTGCATCGCCACGCCGGCATCGCCGCCTTTGACCAGGACGTGTTCATCAACGCCGTCGGCGGCGTCAAGATCACCGAGCCGGCAGCCGACCTGGCGGTGCTGCTGGCAATTAATTCGTCGATGCGCAACAAGCCCTTGCCGCGCGGCTTCGTGGTGTTCGGCGAGGTCGGCCTGGCGGGCGAGATCCGTCCGGCGCCGCGCGGCCAGGAGCGTCTGCGCGAGGCGGCCAAGCTGGGTTTCTCGATGGCGATGATCCCGACCTCCAACGCGCCCAAGCAACCGATCGAGGGCATGACGATTATTGCCGTCGATCGCATCGATGATGCCTTCAATAAGCTGCGCGAAATCCAATAAGGATGTATTGTTATGTGTTGGAATCAGCAATAGTGCTTAACACGTAACATTATGTAACTAAAGGATGGAAAAATTGTTAGTCGATCAACGGTCAGTCGCGCGCAAGATCGTACGCGCCAAAGCAGTCGTGGTGATGGATGGTATGCCGCCTCAGCAGGGACGTACCATCGACTTGTGCGCCACCGGTTTGTCGCTCACGTTCGACCACAAACTGGCGGTCGGGCACATGGGGCAGGTGACGTTTGAGCTTTTCCTGGACGGCAAGGGCCAGCTCGTCAGCTCCCGCGCCAAGGTCACGTATTGCATCTTCAGCGGCGACCATTTCAAGATCGGCTACCAGTTCGTCAATCCGGACGCCGCCACCACCAGCGTCGTGAGCAAGTTCATCCGCTAAGTCGTTCGACTTGGTTCCTCCGACAGGCCCGCTCCGACGTACCGGGCGCGCGGCCTGATCGGCCGGTTTGCTTGCGCCTGCTCCAACGCATGAGCAAGCCAGCCGACACATCTTCCCAACGCAAACAAGACAAACGGCGCCTCGTCCGGCAGGCCGCATGCCGCCGCCAGCGCCGGCAGCGCGAAGTCGACCGTGGGCAGCTCGCCCGCCTGCGCCTCGGCCTCGGCGGCCAGATCCGCGTAGCGTTGCAATTCCGGCAGCATATTCAGCATGGCCCGGGCGCGCGGGTCGCCTTCGGGATAGAGCTGGTGGCCGAAGCCGGGCAGTGGCCGTCCGCTTGCCAGCCATTGCGCGATGGCGTCGTGGGCGCCGGCCTGTGTCGCGAGGGCGAGCAGCCGGGCGAACTGCGCCGGGGCGCCGCCGTGCAACGGACCGCTGAGCGTGGCGAAGCCGGCCAGCACGCCGGCCGCCAGCGAGGCGCCGGTCGAGACTGCGACGCGGGTGGCGAAGGTGGACGCGTTGAGCTCGTGGTCGGCCATCAGCACGAGCGCGCGGCGGATCGGGTCTTCTCGTTGCGGGCAGTGCCAGGCGTGGGCCAGGCGGGCGCTGATGGTCAGGCCGGCAGTGCTGTCCGGTAGCGGGCCGGTGATGGCGGCGGTGAGCGTGGACAGGATGGCGGCCGCGTCGGCATGCAGATCTTCCGGCGATCGTGCCAGCGAGGGTGGGGCGTTGCCGGCAAGCGTGGCCAGGGTGAGCAGGCCGATGGCGAGGGCGCCGGGTTCGGCCGTCGCGTTGGCAGAGGCTCGGCGCGCAGCCATTGTCGCGGCATTGGCGGGCCGGGCGGAATGAATGGTCGATGGCGCGCATTGCCACAGTAAAACGGCGATATCTTCCAGTGTCGCCGAGTTGGCCAGCATGGCGGCGTCCTGTCCCCGATAGAGCAGCTTGCCGTCGGCCGCCGCCGTCGAGATCGATGATGGCAGCACCGGATCGCCCCACTGCATGGCTTGCGCCGAGACTGCGTCGATCTTGCGGCGGCCGTTGGCCCGCCTTGCCATGCGCAGAATGTCATCGCGGTGGTACAGGCTGCGGCGCGGGTCGGCTTCGTCGGCCTTGGCGCGGATTTTGCCGCGGCTGACGTTGGCGTACAGCGTTTGCGGGCGCACGTTCAGGATGTTCAGGGCTTCGGTTGCGGTCATCCAGACCATGGTCGCTTCCTATGTTGACGGTTCAAGTCAAGATTGACGCGTGATGCGTACGGGTTCAAGCTTGCCAGCATATCAAGTTATGGAGCTTTCATGTCTGCTCATATGTTTGCGATTTCTCGGCACATGCTGCAAGCGGCGGCGTCGGCGCTGGCGCTGCCGGACAACGCGCCGGAGGCGCTGCGCTTTGAGGGCGAGGGCGCGCTGCCGTCCTGGTACGCCGTCACCGATCTGGCGGCGGCGTCGGTCGGCGCGGCGGCGCTGGCGCTGCGCGAGGTGATCGGCGCGCTCGGTGGCGACGCGGCGCCGGTGCAGGTGGACCGCCGGCTGGCTTCACTTTGGTTCGGCTGGTCGATCCATCCGATCGGCTGGGAGCGTCCGCCGCTGTGGGACGCGGTGGCCGGCGACTACGCCACCGCCGACGGCTGGATACGCCTGCACACCAATGCCATCCACCACCGCGACGCGGCGCTTGCGGTGCTGGGCTGCGCGGTCGATCGCGACGCCGTGACGCGCGCGGTGGAGGGCTGGCGCGGCGAAGAACTGGAAGCGGCGGTGGTCGGCAACGGCGGTTGCGCGGCGTTGATGCGCTCGGCGGCGGAATGGGCGGCGCATCCGCAGGGCGTCGCCGTCGCCGCCGAGTCGCTGGTTGCGTTCGAAACGCGGCCGCTCGACGGTGTCGCCGCCGTGCATGGCTGGCCCGGCGCCGCCACGCCCTTGCGTCCGCTGGCCGGATTGAAAGTGCTGGACCTGACGCGTGTGCTCGCCGGTCCGGTCGCCACCCGTTTCCTGGCCGGCTATGGCGCCGACGTGCTGCGCATCGATCCGCCCGATTGGAATGAGCCCGGCGTGATTCCCGAGGTGACGCCGGGCAAGCGCTGCGCGCGGCTGGACCTGCGCCAGCCGTCCGACCGCGCCGTCTTCGAGGCCTTGCTGGCCGAGGCCGATGTGCTGGTGCACGGCTATCGTCCGGCCGCGCTGGAGCGGTTGGGTTACGGCGAGCAATTCCGCCGCGCACTCAACCCCCGATTGATCGACGTTTGCCTGGACGCGTACGGCTGGACCGGTCCGCTGGCCGGCCGGCGCGGGTTCGATAGCCTGGTGCAAATGAGCGCGGGCATCGCCGAGCATGGCATGCGGATGCAGGCCGCTGGCAAACCGGTGCCGCTGCCAGTGCAGGCGCTGGACCACGCCACCGGCTACCTGACGGCGGCTGCCGTGCTGCGGGGCTTGCTTTACCGCTTGGCCGACAACCGCGCAATGAGCGCTCGCCTGTCGCTGGCGCGCACCGCCAAATTGCTGACCGATTACGCGAGCGTGGCCGGCGTGCCGCCCTTGGCCGCCGCCGGCCAGGCCGATCTGTCGCCGGACATCGAACAGACGGAGTGGGGCCAGGCGCGACGCTTGTTGCCGCCGGTGGTTATTGCCGGCGCGTCAATGGCGTGGGAGCGGCCGGCGTCCTCGCTCGGTTCGTCGACGCCGGGATTTTTGAATCGTTGAATGTTTCAAACTGTTGCAATATAGATTGGGCGGTAAATCCTGTTCTGTTCGCCCGATCGGTTATGCTGACCATGTTGCATACTATGTAATCATCCAGGCAGGAACACATCATGGCGACCTCCATCAATTCCGCGACCAGCGCCGCCAGCACGGCGGTCTCGAGCGACATCTACAAACGCGTCGAGCAGACCATGACGGCGCAGAACGGCGCCGCGACCAAGCTCAACGCAACGCTGGTGCGCGACCAGACCAAGCTGTCCGGCCTGGGCCAGCTGCAAAGCTTGCTGGCCGACTTCCAGACGCTCGCCGCCGGCCTGACCGGTAGCGGCTTGAGCACCAGCGCCGCCAGCTCGGCCAAAACTGTCTTGACGGCGACGTCGACCGGCGCGGCCAAGGCCGGCACGTATGCGATCGACGTCAAGCAGCTGGCGCAGGGCCAGTTCCTGACCAGCGAGGAATTCACCTCCGCCACCACCAAGATCGGCGCCGGCCCCACCACCACCGTCAAGATCGACTTCGGCACCGCCGGCGGCGCCAAGGGCTTCGTCACCAACGGCATGGCCAGCAGCAAGACGATCACCATCGACAGCAGCAACAACACGCTCGAGGGCATGGCCGCCGCGTTCAAGGCGGCCGGCGTGGACGTCAAGGTGGTCAAGGGCGACGACGGCAAGTTTTCGCTGGGCATCGCCGGCCAGAGCGGCGAGGCCAACGGCATGCGCATCAGCGTGAGCGGCGACGCCGCGTTGAAAAGCCTGCTGGCGTTCGACCCTGACGGCGGACCAAAGGGTCTCAAGCAAACCACGGCGGCGCAAAACGCCATCCTGACCGTCGACGGCAAGGACGTCACCAGCCCGACCAACACGCTGGCCAAGGATAACGGCATCGTCGGTGCCACCCTGACGTTGACCGGCACCGGCAAATCCGACGTGACGATCACACAGGATTCGAGCCAGATCGGCGTCAACCTGAAGTCCTTCGTGGCCGCCTACAACGACCTGAACAAGAAGTTGCAGACGCTGCAGCAGGGCGCGCTGAAGGGCGACACCGCCATCGGCCAGGTGGTCAGCCAGATGAGCATGCTCCTGAAGACCGGCGGCGGCAGCGTGTCGATCGCGGCGCTCGGCGCGGCCGGTGTCAGCCAGGACGCCAAGGGCAATATGGTGGTCGACGACAAGAAGCTGCAGGCGGCGTTGACGGCCGATTCGTCGTCGGTGGCCAAGCTGTTCACCAACGACGGCAAAGGTATTGCCGATTTGATGTCGGCCAAGGCATCGACGTTCACCGCCTCGACCAGCGTGATCAGCAAGGAAGCCAAGCAAATGAACACCGAAATCGCCAGCATCAACGGCAAGCGCGCCGTGCTGACGAAGGCGCTGACGGCGCAGGCCAACGCCCTGGTGGCGCTGTACTCGGCCCAGGCCCAGACCGGCGCCGGCAGCGCGATCAACGGTTCCGGCGGCGGCACCGGCACCTTGTTCGATATGCTGGGCTGACGATCGCGGTCTATTTCTAACGAACTCCTTGCGTGGAAACGGTGGATGCCCGATCATCACGGGTTGTGTATGAATCCACTTTTCGGAGGTGCTATGGCAGGGAAGTTCGTTGGCGCGGCGCTGGTCGCCGCAGGTTTGATGGCCGCCGTGGGGCAGGTCGCCGCCCAGGCGCCCGAGGAAAAAGTCCTCAACATCTATAACTGGTCCGATTACATCGCGGAAGACACGGTTAAAAACTTCGAAAAAGAAACGGGCATCAAGGTCCGTTATGATGTTTTCGACAACAACGAGATTCTCAATTCCAAGCTGGTGGCCGGCAAGTCCGGTTACGATATCGTGGTGCCGACGGCGCCATGGGCGCGCCTGCAAATCGAAGGCAAGTTGCTGCGCAAGCTGGACAAGTCCAAGCTGCCGAACCTGAAGAACCTCGATCCGGCGATCCAGGCCAAGCTGGCCAGCATCGACCCGGCCAACGAATATCTGGTCGACTGGCTGTGGGGCTATACCACGGTCGGTATCAACGTCAACAAGGTCAAGGCCGCGCTGGGCAACCTGCCGATGCCGGAGAACGCCTGGGACCTGCTGTTCAAGCCTGAGTATGTGTCCAAGCTGAAATCGTGCGGGGTGTCGTTCCTGGATTCGCCATCGGAGGTGTTGCCTGCCGCGCTGATGTACCTCGGCAAGCCGGCGTACTCGAAAAACGCCGGCGACTACGCCGAGGCGGGCAAGCTGCTGACGGCGATTCGTCCCAGCGTAACGTTGTTCAGCTCGTCGGGCTATATCAACGACTTGGCCAACGGCGCGGTCTGCGTCTCGCTGGGCTGGTCCGGCGACATCAACATCGCCCGCCAGCGCGCGGTGGACGCCAAGAACGGCAATGTGATCGAGGCGCTGATTCCTAAGACGCCGGCCGCGTTGATGTTCGACACGATGGCGATTCCGGCCGACGCGCCGCATCCGAACAACGCGCATTTGTGGATCAACTACATCATGCGTCCCGAAGTGCACGCCAGCCTGACCAACAAGGTGTTCTACGCCAACCCGAACACGGCCAGTTTGAAGTTCGTGCGCAAGGACATCGCCGCCAACAAGACGATTTTCCTGTCCGAGGCGGACAAGCAGCGCATGGCGGCGCCGGAAGCGGTGCCGGCGGATATCCGCCGCGTGATCACCCGCACCTACACCAAGTTCAAAACCGGTCGGTAAGACCGGGCCGGCCGTAAACGAACATCGGCGCCAATCGGCGCCGAGCGGGCTTCGTACGAAGCGAGATGCTATTCGTGATAGCGGTCGGTCAGTTTCTGTTTGCTGCCTGCGGTTTCCTGCACTATTTCGTAGACAACAAGGGCGATCATTCCTCCGAAGATCCCCATCGTGAGCAAGGCAAACATCGTATCCCCCTCTGGTTGGTACGATTTCACTTTAGCAGATCATTGCCGCTTTGCAAGCTCGACCGTGATCGCGCCGTCGTTATTTCACCACCAGGTCGGCCGCCATCACCGCCTTCAGATACACGCTCATGGCATTGCCCGGATCGCGCTGCGCGAACCACCAGGCGCTGGCCTTGCGGATATCCCACTCCAGATCGTCGCCCGTCAACAGCATCGAGGCGACTTGGCCCAGGGTCGGCTGATGGCCGACCACCAGCACCGAATCCTTGCCGCCCGGCCAGTTAGCCGCCTTCAGGATATCGGACGGATCGGCGCCGGGCGCCAGATCGGTATGGATTTTGAATTTGCGTCCCAGCGCCTCGACCGTCTGCAAGGTGCGTACGGAAGGGCTGGCCAGGATGCGGCAGCTGTCGGGCAACTGGGAATTGAGCCATTGCCCCATGCGGCGCGCCTGCTTGACGCCCTTGGTCGTCAGCGCGCGTTCCAGATCGGACATGCCCGGCGCCGCATCTTCGGCTTCCGCATGCCGCCATAAAATGAGATCCATGCTTTTCTCCTGATATTAGAAAAAGATCCCAGCGGCGAACCTTCCGGCCCGCCGTGCATTATTTTTATTAACTGTCGCCGAGGCTGGTCCCCGGCGTGCCCAGCGTGTCCATCAAATGCTGCTGCGCGCTGAAACCAACCTGCTTGGCGCGCGTCTTGCGCCGTGTGTAATGACCGTCCGCTTCCAGCTCCCACGCGTTGACGTTGTCCTTCAGATACGGATTCAAGCCCTCGGCCAGCACGCGCCGCTTGAGGGTTTTGTCCAGGATCGGGAAGGCCACCTCGATGCGGCGGAACAGATTGCGGCTCATCCAGTCCGCGCTCGACAGCATCACGTCGTGCGCCAGATCGTTGCGGAAGTAGTAAATACGGCTGTGCTCGAGGAAGCGGCCGATGATCGAGCGCACGCGGATGTTTTCCGACAGTCCCGGCACACCAGGCTTCAAGGTGCACGCGCCGCGCACGATCAGATCGATCTTGACGCCGTCCTTGGACGCCGCGTACAGCGCGCGGATCACCGATTCGTCCACCAGCGCGTTCATCTTAACAATAATACGTCCCGGGCGGCCGGCGCGCGCGATACGCGCCTCGTTGCGGATGGCCTTGATGATCTCGTTTTGCAGCGCGAACGGCGCCAGCCACAAATGTGTCAGGCGGTGCGGCTTGGTCAGGCTGGTCAGGTGGATGAACACCTCGTTGACCTCCTGGCTGATGCCCGGATGGCAGGTCAGCAGGCCGAAATCGGTATAGAACTTGGTCGTTGTCGGGTGATAGTTGCCGGTGCCGAGGTGGGCGTAGAAGCGCAGCTTGCCTTCCTCGCGGCGGATCACCAGCGCCACCTTGGCGTGGGTTTTCAGGCCGACCACGCCGTACACCACCTGGGCGCCGGCCTGTTCGAGTTTATCCGCCCAGTTGATGTTGGCTTCCTCGTCGAAGCGCGCCTTCAACTCGACGATGACGGTCACTTCCTTGCCCATGCGCGCGGCGGTGATCAGCGACTCCATCAAATCCGAGTTCATGCCGGTGCGGTAAATGGTTTGCTTGATCGCCACCACGGCCGGGTCGAGCGCGGCGCTGCGGATGAAGTCGATCACCGTCTGGAATGATTGGAACGGGTGGTGCAGCAGGATGTCGCCCTTGCGCAGCGCGGCGAAGATGTCGGCGCTGCCCGGTTTTTGCGCGATGCCCGGGAAGAACGGCGGGAAGCGCAGCGCGGGATTGTCGACGTGGTCCATGATTTCGGTCAGGCGCACCAGGTTGACCGGGCCGTTGACCGCGTACAGGCGGCTTTGATGCAGGCCGAACTGGTCGAGCAGGAACTGTGACAGTTCCGGCGGGCAGTTCTTGGCCACTTCCAGCCGCACCGAGGTGCCGAACTGGCGGCCCTGCAGCTCGCCCTTGAGCGCCTGGCGCAGGTTCTTGACCTCGTCCTCGTCGACCCACAGGTCGCTGTCGCGGGTGACGCGGAATTGCGAATAGGCGATCACTTCGCGTCCGGCGAACAGGTCGGAAATGTGCGCGTGGATGATCGACGACAACAGGCAGAACGACACGCCGCCGCTGTCGGATAGCTCGTCGGGCAAGCGGATCACGCGCGGCAGCACGCGCGGCGCCTTGACGATGGCGATCGCCGTGCCGCGGCCGAAGGCGTCCTTGCCGTTCAGCGAGACGATGAAATTGAGACTTTTATTGACGACCTGGGGGAAGGGGTGGGCCGGATCGAGGCCGATCGGCGTCAGCAGCGGGCGCACCTCGGTATCGAAGTATTCCTTGACCCAGGCGCGCTGGGCTTCGTTGCGCTCGTTGTGGCGCACCAGGTGGACGCCGTTGGCGGCTAATTCGGGCAGCACTTCCTGGTTGAGGATTTCATATTGGTGTTCGACCAGTACATGGCATTCCTCGCAGATGCGCGACAGCGTGGCGACCAGGGCGGGGTGGTTGGCCAGCGAGCCGTCGACGCTGCCGGCGGCCAGCAGGCTGGCTACGCGCACCTCGAAAAACTCGTCCAGGTTGCTGCTGGCGATGCACAGATAACGCAGGCGCTCTAATAAAGGAATGTTTTTGTCTTCGGCTTGCGCCAGAACCCGCCGGTTGAACATCAGTTGCGACAGTTCCCGGTCCAGAAACGCAGAGTTCTTGTTTACTTCAGCATGCAAGTCAGGCTTCATGTCTTTTTAATCACTTTGCAGATGGTGTAATTCTAGCCTGTATCGACAGAATAATGATTGCAACAGTGTAAATACAAAATATGACAACTCTGTGACAAGGCCTGTCATAAATGACGTCGACGCTTGTCACAATTGTGACAAGAGGGCGTAACATTGACCAGTCCGTTTATGACATATTAGGCGTTCTCATAGGGAGAAGGGCGTAAAAAACATGGACACATGGTTATTTCCGAGATTTTTTTGGCATGTCATAAACCTGTCATATTGCCCCGGTAGACTGCGCAGCATCCTAACCTGTCATAACAAAGGACTTGAAATGCGAATCAAACAATTGATCTCTTCCCTGGTAGTGGGCGTGTCTGCCGTCATGGCATTCTCGTCGGCCGCCACCGCCGCCGATATGACCGGCGCCGGCGCCACCTTCCCGTACCCGATCTACGCCAAGTGGGCCGAGCAGTACAAAGCCGCCACCGGCAACGGCCTGAACTATCAGTCCGTCGGTTCGGGCGCTGGCATCAAGCAGATCAAAGCCAAGACCGTCGACTTCGGCGCGTCGGACATGCCACTGAAAGCGGAAGACCTGGACGCCGAAGGCCTGATGCAGTTCCCGGCCATCATGGGCGGCGTGGTCACCATCGTCAACCTCGACGGCATCACCCCTGGCCAGCTGAAGATGACCGGCCAGATCGTCGGCGACATCTACCTGGGCAAGATCACCAAGTGGAACGCGCCTGAAATCGCCGCCGTCAACCCGGGCGTCAAGCTGCCAGCGGAAGACATCACCGTTGTGCACCGCGCCGACGGTTCGGGCACCTCGTTCCTGTTCACCGACTTCCTGTCGAAAACCAACGCCGAATTCAAGACCAAAATCGGTTCGGGCACCGCTGTGAAGTGGGTCGTCGGCGTGGGCGGCAAGGGCAACGAAGGCGTCGCCGCCAACGTTCAGCGTATCAAGGGTTCGATCGGCTACGTCGAGTGGGCTTACGCTAAAAAGAACAAGATGTCGCACACCCAGCTGAAGAACAAGGACGGCAACTTCATGCAGCCTGACGACGAGTTCTTCAAGGCCGCCGCCGCCAATGCCGAGTGGACCAAGACCCCGGGCTTCGGCGTCGTGCTGACCGACCAGGCTGGTAAAAACTCGTGGCCGATCACCGGCGTGTCGTTCATCCTGATGCACAAGGTGCAGGCTGACGCGGCCAAAGGCAAGGAAGTCGTCAAGTTCTTCGACTGGGCCTTCAAATCGGGCGGCAACGCTGCCGTCGAACTGGACTACGTTCCACTGCCGGCTTCGGTGATCAAACTGGTGCAGGATTCCTGGAAAGCCAACCTGAAAGACGCTTCGGGCAAGGCCATCTACTAATCCTGACTCCCTTCGCCGCCCGGCAAGTTCAAGGCGGCGAGGGGGTTAGCCTGCGGCGCCCAACCGGACGCCGCAGGCTAGCCTACATCAACGAGATAACAATATGAGCGCTGATATCACTTCCACGCCACTTCCAAAACCGGAGCAGTCGATGCACACCAGCACAGCCCAGTCGAACCAGACGACCGCTGCCGAGCAAGCTGCCATGCAGGCGATGCACCGCACCATGCGCAACCAGCGCATCCAGGATTTCTTCTTCCATAAAGTGACGATGACGTTCGCGCTGTCCGTGCTGGCGGTGCTGCTTGGCATCATCATCTCGCTGATGGTCGGCGCCTGGCCGGCCTTCAAGGAGTTCGGCCCGGCCTTCATCACCACTGTCGAATGGGATCCGGTCAACGATAAATATGGTGCCTTGATCGCTATCGTCGGCACCCTGGCCACGTCCGGCATCGCGTTGCTGATCGCCTTCCCGGTCAGCTTCGGCATCGCCTTGTTCCTCACCGAAATCTGCCCGGCCTCGCTGCGCCGCCCGCTGGGCACTGCCGTCGAGCTGCTGGCCGGCGTGCCGTCGATTATCTACGGCATGTGGGGCCTGTTCGTGTTCGCGCCGCTGTTCGGCGACCACGTGCAGCCATTGCTCAAAGCCGTACTGGGCCCGCTGCCGATCATCGGACCGTTCTTCAGCGGCCCGACCATGGGTATCGGCATCCTGACCGCCGCGCTGATCCTGGCCGTGATGATCATCCCGTTCATCTCGTCGGTGATGCGCGACGTGTTCGAGATCGTGCCGGCCGTGCTGAAGGAATCCGCATACGGCCTCGGCTGCACCCGCTGGGAAGTGGTTCGCAAGATCGTGCTGCCTTACACCAAGACCGGCGTGGTCGGCGGCGTCATGCTCGGCCTGGGCCGCGCGCTTGGCGAGACGATGGCCGTCACCTTCGTCATCGGTAACGCCAACAAGCTGTCGTTCTCCTTGTTCGCTGCCGGTAACTCGATCGCCTCGACCTTGGCCAACGAATTTGCCGAGTCCGACACCGTGCTGCACACGTCGTCACTGTTCGCGCTGGCACTGATCCTGTTTGTTATCACGTTTATTGTTCTGTCCGCCGCCAAATTGATGTTGGCCGGCATGTCCCGCAAGGAAGGCGTCAAATGAACCAAGCCGTCATCAACTCCGCCGCAAGCATCCCCGCGCCGGTCAACAAGGTCTACCGCAAGCGCCTGCTGCAACACCGCATCGGCATCGCGTTGTCGGTGTTCGCCATGACCATCGGCCTGGCCGTGCTGGCCTGGATCCTGGTCACCCTGATCATCAAGGGCTTCGGCGCGCTGAGCGTGAACATGTTCACCGAAACCACACCGGCCCCTGGCAGCGAGGGCGGCGGTCTGGCCAACGCCATCTTCGGCAGCTTCATGATCGTCGGCCTGTCGACGTTGTTGAGCACGCCGATCGGCATCCTGGCCGGCATTTACCTGGCCGAATACGGCGAAGAGAACAAGATCGCGTCGATCACCCGTTTCGTCACCGACATCATGCTGTCGGCGCCATCGATCGTGATCGGTATGTTCGTCTGGGCCATGTACGTGGCCACCACCAAGCATTACTCCGGTTACGCCGGCTCGATCGCGCTGGCGCTGATCGCCATCCCGGTCGTGGTGCGCACCACCGACAACATGCTGCGCCTGGTGCCGAACAGCCTGCTCGAAGCGGCCTTCGCCCTCGGCGCGCCGCGCTGGAAAGTGGCCATGCTGGTGCGCCTGCGCGCCGTCAAGGCCGGTGTCATCACCGGCGTGCTGCTGGCCGTGGCCCGCATCTCCGGCGAAACCGCGCCGCTGCTGTTCACCGCCTTGAACAACCAGTTCTTCAGCAAGGACATGAATGGCCCGATGGCCAACCTGCCGGTGGTGATCTACGGCTTCGCGATGAGCCCTTACGATAACTGGCGCGACCTGGCCTGGGGCGGCGCGCTGCTGGTGACCTTCAGTGTGTTGGCGCTGAATATCATCTCGCGCACCCTGTTCAGCCAAAAAATCCCGAATTAAATCTCATCGACCACTAGAAAAGCGATCGAAAATGAATACGCAACTGAGCCCGGAAAACACCGCCGTCATGACTGGCAACAAACGCAAGACCATCGAAATCAGCGGCCTGAATTTCTTTTACGGTAAGACCCAGAGCCTGACCAACGTCAACCTCGACATCCACGAGCGCCAGGTGACGGCCTTCATCGGCCCGTCCGGCTGCGGCAAGTCGACCCTGCTGCGCACCCTGAACCGCATGTACGACCTGTACCCGGGCCAGCGCGCCGAAGGTTCGATCATGTACCGCGGCCGTAACATCCTCGAAGAAGGCCAGGACGTCAACATGCTGCGCGCCAAGGTTGGCATGGTGTTCCAGAAGCCGACGCCGTTCCCGATGTCGATCTACGACAACATCGCCTTCGGCGTGCGCCTGTACGAAGACCTGTCGAAGGGCGAGATGGACGAGCGCGTCGAATGGGCGCTGAAAAAAGCCGCGCTGTGGGGCGAGGTCAAGGACAAGCTGACCAAGAGCGGCCTGTCGCTGTCGGGCGGCCAGCAACAGCGCCTGTGCATCGCGCGCGGCGTCGCCGTCAAACCGGACGTGCTGCTGCTGGACGAGCCGACCTCGGCGCTGGACCCGATCTCGACCTCGAAAGTGGAAGAGCTGATCAGCGAACTGAAGCAGGATTACACGATCGCCATCGTCACCCACAACATGCAGCAGGCCGCGCGTTGCTCGGACTACACCGCCTATATGTACCTGGGCGAGCTGGTTGAATTCGGCGAAACCGATCAGATCTTCATGAATCCGGCCCGCAAGGAAACCCAGGATTACATCACCGGCCGCTTCGGCTGATCGCACTTATAATATCAACCGGATACGGAGAAGAACATGATCGGTGAGCACTCATCCAAACAGTACGACAATGAATTAGAAGCCATCCGCTCCAAGGTGTTGCTGATGGGCGGCATCGTCGAGACGCAATTCCTCGACGCCATGACCTGCTTCCGCATCGGCAACCCGGAGCGCGCCGACCGCGTGATGCGCGAGGACGACACCGTCAACCAGCTGGAAGTGTCGCTGGACGACGCCTGCAGCCACCTGATCGTGCGTCGCCAGCCGGCCGCCAACGACCTGCGCACCATCATGGCGACGATCAAGGTCATCACCGACCTCGAGCGCATCGGCGACGAAGCGACCAAGATCGCCCGCACCGCCAAGGCGCTGCATGCGCGCGGCGCGGTCACCGTCAACCATTACGAAATGGTGCGCGGCATCGCCAACAACACCAGCGACATGCTGCACGACGCGCTCGACGCGTTCGCCCGCAACGACGGCAAGCAGGCCTTGCAGCTGATCGCCCAGGACGCCGTGATCGACCACGAATTCCGTTCGATCATGCGCAACCTGATCACCTTCATGATGGAAGATCCGCGCACCATCTCGGCCGCGCTGGACACGCTGTGGGTCGCCAAGGCGATCGAGCGCATCGGCGATCACGCCAAGAACATCGCCGAATACGTTATCTACGTCGTCGAAGGCAAGGATATCCGTCACACCAAAACCGTGCAGCCGATCCCTGACGACGTCCCGGCGCAAAGCGAGTAAAACAAGAAAATGGCATCTGATAAAACCACTGTACTGATCGTTGAAGATGAACCGGCGATTGTCGAACTGGTGACGTTCTCCCTGCGTGAAGCTGGCTGGAACTGCTGCGCGGTGCAAAGCGTGGGCGAGGCCTGGGACTTCATCCAGACCCGCACCCCGCAATTGATTTTGCTCGACTGGATGCTGCCTGACCAGACCGGCTTGCGCCTGCTGGCGCGCATCCGCTCGGACCGCCAGTTCAACGAGATTCCGGTGATCATGTTGACGGCCAAGAGCATGGAAGAAGACAAGCTGGCCGGCCTGAACAGCGGCGCCGACGACTACGTCACCAAGCCGTTCTCGCCGCGCGAGCTGCTGGCGCGCGCCAAAGCGCTGTTGCGCCGCAAGAGCCCGGAGCATGCGCAAGCGACGATGCGCGCCGCCAACGTCATGCTGGACCCGGTCAGCTGCACCGTCTCCATGGACGAGCAGAAGATCGACATCGGCCACGCCGAGTACAAATTGCTCAAGTTCCTGCTGGCGCATCCGGAGCGCGTGTTCTCGCGCAGCCAGCTGCTCGACAAAGTCTGGGGCGACCACGTCGTCATCGAAGAACGCACCGTCGACGTGCATGTCCTGCGCCTGCGCAAGGCCCTGAAGGAAGCGGAACATTTGATTAAGACCGTTCGTAGTGTAGGCTACATGCTTTCGGAAAAATAAGTCTTAAAAACATGAATCCAAAACTGGTGTTCTGGGTGCCGGCAGCATTGCGCACCGCTCTTATTTTGGCGGTGTGCGCCTTGCTGGGCTGGATGTTCGGATGGATGACCGGCCTGGTGGTCGCCCTGGTGGCGATGCTGGTGATGGTGTTCGTGCAGCTGTCCTACCTGTACCAGCTGAGCAATTGGATGGACGACCCGCAAAGCGCCAAGCTGCCCGACGGCTGGGGCGCCTGGACCAACATCTTCTCGCGCCTGTACCGCATGCGCCGCGACGACGAAAAGAACCAGGCTGAGCTGACCGAATGGCTGGCGCGCTTCCGCCAGGCCATGCACCTGCTGCCGGACGGCGTGGTCATCATGGACGACGTGCTGTTCCTTGAGTGGTGCAATCCGGCCGCCGAAAAACACCTGGGCCTGACGCACGAGCGCGACAAGGGCATGCGCGTGACCAACCTGGTGCGCAATCCCGACTTCATGGATTACATCATCCTCGGCCGCTACGAGCAGCCGTTGACGATCAGCTTCCGCGAGCGCAAGCTGATCGTGCACATCATTCCGTTCGAGAACCGCCGCCAGATCTTGGTCACGCACGACGCCACCGAGACCGAGCGCATCGAAGAGATGCGCCGCGACTTCATCGCCAACGCCTCGCACGAGCTGCGCACGCCGCTCACGGTGATCGTCGGCTTCCTGGAGATCGCCGCGTCGGAAGGGCTGGACGTGGCCACGCGCTCGGCGCACTTGAAGCTGATGACGGAGCAGGGCCACCGCATGCAACACTTGATCGAGGACATGCTGACCTTGTCGCGGCTGGAATCGGTGGATTACCCGATGCGGCCCGAGCAGATCGACGTGCGCAAGCTGATGGAGCAAGTGCTGCGCGACGCCCGCGCGCTGTCGGCAGGCAAGCATGAGATCACGATGGAGTTCGACGGCCCGGACATCATGGGCAGCTACGAGGAATTGCACAGCGCCTTCGGCAACCTCGCTTCGAACGCGGTGCGCTACACGCCGGCCGGCGGCAGGATCAATCTGGTCTGGCGCGAGTTCGACAGCGGCGTCAAATTCAAGGTCGAGGATACTGGCATCGGCATCAGTCCGGAGCATATCTCGCGGCTGACGGAGCGTTTCTATCGCGTCGACAAGAGCCGCTCGCGCGAAACGCAGGGCACCGGGCTGGGCCTGGCGATCGTCAAGCACGTGCTGCTGCGCCACGGCAGCACCTTGCAGATCAAATCGGAAGCGGGCAAGGGCAGCAGCTTCATCGTGTGCCTGCCGAAGACGGCGATTGTGCAGCGCCAGCCGGAGTTGATGCTCAACTAAACCCGGGGCCGAACAAATGCCCACAGAGACACGTAGGGCGGATTAGCGCAGCATAATCCGCCATGCATGCGTCACCGGCGGCGCCCGAGCACTGGCGCGATGAAAAGATACCATGCCTACTTTTTTGTGTCGAAGTACGGTCTGAATGCCTCTCGTAACTCGGGAGGCAAGGCTTCGAAATCTACACGCTGAGCCTTGAGTTCCGCGATGAGCCTGTCACGACCGCCGAGTGCTTTCACCGTTCGTGCCGCGAGATCGACTGCAAGCATTTTTAACACTCGATCAGGCACGTTCCCGTTATTGTCGGCGTTCGGGTCATGTGACTCAAAAGTCTCATCTGCACCATCACCACCGCACTTGTCGCCCGTTACGGTGAACACTGTGCCTTGCTCGGAAAATTCGTATTTTTGTCTGTCAGGGCCAGGACTACTCCGCTTGTAATAACCTGCCAGAACATAATACGAACTTGCCGCGTCTTTTGCCCGGCCAAATATCCACATATGGGCCGTGTATCGTTGCTCATCATAAAGCTGCGGACACTTTTCCCGTATATGCTCTGGAAGTGGCTCGACGTTTATGTGTTCGAGCGGCACACGCAGGCCCAATACCGGGACCGTCAGGAATTGCGGCGGCTTATCACTCCCGGTTGCAGACGCTGCCGTGCTGATTGCAAATAGAGCCGTAGTGGCGATTCTCTTAATAGCGGTAGAAGGCATATTGAGGCCTCTGCGGAATGGGCCGCGATTGTGTGATGACAGGCGGCAGCTTTATCGTTTGCTTGCCGACGAGTGCCATCTTGCAGCGCCTACTGGCGTTGATGCTGGCTTAAGCACGGCTAGATCCGGCTATTACTTGCGGGTGGATCGGTTGCGGCCTGCCGAACTAATCAGTCGCTCAATTCAGCGTTGCCTTGTTGAGTTAGAAATCCACATACTTGGCCCATAACATTCCGAAGTAGCCGAGCACAGCGCCTAAAAGGCCTGCGAGCGCGATACCTTCGAGCGGCGAGTGCCACAGTACGGCTAGCATCATCAGCGCTGCAGCGCCGAAAGAGACTCTACCGATAAAGCTGGCCTTGATCTTGATGTCGCTTTCCGGGTCAAATGCCAATATGCCACCCAGCAAAAATCCAAAGCAGCAAGCCGACGCAAACCAGCGGAGTAACGACTGCCATGACCCGCCGGTCCAGGGCGCTGCGTGGAGTAGTGCCGCGAATCCGCAAATTAGGGCAAACAGCGCCGCAAGGACAAACGCTTTGATTGAGTCGCGCATGTATCTCCTGTAGTAATCAGCTTCTCCGCAACTGACCGCAGATGTCAGGTACCCTGGTTAATTTTCCACGGAACGCCGAAACGGTCGACCACAATTGCATAGCAGGGCGACCAAAATGTTCTCTGCGGCGAGAGCACGACGTGCCCGTCGGTTTGCAAGGCGTCGAAGAAGGACCTGACCTTCGCCTCGGAGTCGACACCGAGCAGCACATAAAAACCCTTCGGCTTCTCGTAGCTGATCGGGTCGACGTCGGCACCCGCCAACTCGACACCATCGATACTGATATTCGCGTGGACGATTTTATCTCCAGGCGACGCCGGTGACGCAGGCATAGGGGCGTCTTTAAGCCGAAGCATCGTGCCGATCTTTCCACCAAGGTGTTCGGCGTAGAAGTTGAACGCCTCCTCACATTGTCCGTTGTAGTCGATATGAAATGACAAGCTCATTTGGAGACGTCCTCAAAAGGTTAGGTCGCTTTGCTTTGCAACGCTTTCACGCAACTTTGCAGCGCGTCCTCGAACGAATAGGATACGTGATCGGCTTGATCGAACGTACAATCGCGCAGATCGGGATTCTCGAACGGGCTCGGCAACAGCACCGCGAACTGCTTGCAATGCGGCAGGCTCTCGCGGAATTTCTGGATCGCCTGATCCATCTTCTGGCGGTCGTTCAGCGGATCGATGCTGACCAGGCACACAATCGACACCAGTTCCGGCGACGCTTCCGGCGGCGGTTCATCATCCAAATCTTCCATGCTCATGCTGCGGGCGTCGATCTTTTGCTCGCGCAGCACGCGCACCAGGATCTCCGTGGCCAGCTCGTCGAACTGGCCGCTGAGCCCCACGGTCAGCACCAGGCTGCCGGGCGGCACATCGAACGATCCCTGCCACTCGCCGGTGGCCGAGATGCGGCTGTCGCGCAACTGACGGCCGATGCCGACGCCGGCCAGCGCCGAGACGCTTTTCCGGCGCTTCCACCACTTCGGATTGCCGCTCAGCGCCTCGATGACGGCGATCACGGCCGTGCTGACCTTGACCTCTTCCTCCGGCGTGATGGCGTTGTCCTTCAGGTCGAAGTGGGCCAGGTGCAGCGCCGGCACCAGCACGCCGTCGCAATAGGCCGCCAGCGACTTGTGCTGCATGTAGCGCTTGGCGCTGGCGACGATCTCGTGGGCGTCGCCGGACAGGATGCGTTGATAAAAATTCTGCGGCATCGTCAGCGCCGGCAATTCGCCAAACATGATCTCCAGCACCTTGAGCGCGCGGATGTAGCGGCCCGCCACGACCAAGCACAAGGTTAGCGGCGTCGACAGCACCAGCCCGACCGGGCCCCAGATCGCGCTCCAGAAGATCGCCGCCACCACCACCGACAGCGGCGACAGTCCCGTGGTGTGGCCGTACAGTTTGGGCTCGATGGTCTGGGCGACGATGATGTCGACCACCAGGAACCAGCCGAACGTCATCAACGCCAGCGACCAGCCGGGATCGATGGCAGCCGCCAGCAAGGTGGCGCAGAACGCGGACATCCAGAAGCCGACGTAAGGGATGAAGCGCAGTACGGCGGTCATCGTGCCCCACAGCAGCGCCTGCGACAGGCCGATCACGCTCAGGCCGATCCAGATGGCGATGCCGGTGCAGGCGTTGACGGCGAATTGCGAGATGAAGAAGCGCGATAGCCGCTCGCCGGCGTCGTTGACGGCAATGGTCGTGGCGCGCAAGTCGGCGCCGCCGGCCAGGCGGATGAAGCGGTCGCGCAGCGCCTCATGTTCCAGCAGCACGAAGATCAGCACGATGAAGACGATGCCGGCCATCTCCAGCGGCGGCCAGACCGAGGCGATGATCTTGCCCAGCAACTGCAAAGGTTTGAGCGCGGGTTCGTGGATTTCAACCGGCACCGGCATGCGGCTCGATGCAGGCAAGCCAGGACGCGCTTCAAGCGGCGTGCCCGGCACATCTTGCGTGAAGTGTTCGATCAACTGGCCGGCCGGGCCGCCGAGGCTGCCGATGGTGCCGCGCGTGAGGCTGTCGAGCGCTTCGACCTTGGCGGCGATGGTGTCCTGGTACAACGGCAGGCTGGCACCGAGGCGGCTCACTTGCGAAATGATCACCGCGCCTATCATCAGCAGCGCGGCGGTGACGAGCAGCACGCCGGTGAGCACGGAGGCGGTCTGGCCCAGGCCGATGCGGCGCAGCGAGCGCACGAACGGCGCGATCAAAAAGCTGAAGATGAAGGCCAGCGTGATGGGGATGAGCACGTCGCGGCCGAAGTACAGCAGGCCCAGCACTGTGGCCGTACCGACCAGGCCGACGACGGCGTTGGGCAATGCGCGGGCGGGGAGTGAGTCTGACACGTGTTCCTTGTGGGTAGTCTGCGGAGGCAGGCTGCACGCGCCTGCTTTCCGAGCCTAAATTAAGGGCTATCGTGTGTCAATGCTTCTTACCTACTTTGATGCATGCCGCCGGGCGATTTTGGGGCGCCGGCGGGCATGTTTGGCGGATGGGTTTCAGGTCGTGCTGCGACGCAGGTAGTTGGCCGGTGTGGAAATCGGCAGGTCGGAGACGGTGACCGAGCTGGCCAGGGCCAACTGGTCCGCTTCGCGCAACTTGGCGTCGGGGGCGAGGACGCGCGCGATGACTTGCGGGTTGATATTAATGCTTTGCAAAAACTCGACCGCGCTGGGCGTGCCGATATCGCGTTGGACTTCCAGCGCTTGCCGGACGATGAATTCCAACGAATGCCAACCGGCCGTTTCCGACGTCTCCGGCGGGCGGCTCTGACGTCTGTCGTGCTCTGGACTCATGTCGTGCTCCTTGCAACGGGGATGAAAAAAGATCGGAAGAAATTTGAATGAGCCCAATTGTAGCCTAACTGGCGGCCCCGCAACACCATCCATCACGACGATTTCCGCGTCACTCAAACTAGTCGCTTACTAGTCGCCGAACCATTGTTTCAGCGTGTCCCGTGCTTTCTGCACATGCTCGTCCTTGATGTGCGCGGCCACGGCGGTGGCGGCAGCGATCAGCACGCCGATATCGTCGGTATAGCCCAAGGCCGGCAGCAGGTCCGGTATCGCGTCGATCGGCGAAATGAAATAGCCGAGCGCGCCGTAGATGGTCGTCTTCGCCCACAGCGGCGTGTCCGGGTCGGTGGCGGAGTAATACATCTTCAGCGCCTGTTCGAGCACTTTTTGTCCGGCGCTTTTCGCGTGGGTCTTTACCTTGTTCCAGAAGCCGGCATCGGAATAGTGCGATGCGTATTCGGTCTTGGCCATATCTGCTCTCCCTGAAGCCCAACATTGACGTGCGAGACAGCCAGTGTAGCTTGCCACGACGTAAAGCTCAAAACAACAGGGAGAATCGATCTCAGCGCAGGGCGGGGTAGCTGAAGGCGATGAAGTGGGCGGCGTTGAGCGCAATGTGCAGGAAGATCGGCGCCTCAATGCGCTGCGTCACATGATAGGCGTAGGCGTAGCCGAAACCGGCGATGGTGGCCAGCAGCGCGTACGGCGCGCCGCCCGGCAGGTGGACCAGGCCGAACAGCAGCGCCGAGCAGGCCAGCGCGATCCACTTGCCGCAGCGCCAGCGCGCCAGCGACGCGGCCAGGCGGTGCTGGAGGAAGCCGCGGAAAAAGGCTTCCTCCGCCACCACGGTGAAGAACAGATTGACGGCGATAAACTGCATTGTCAGCTGCGACAGCTTGAGGTCTGGACGCACCGCGCCGACGGCCGTGGCCAGGCCGAGCACCGCCACCAAAGTGGCCAGCAGCACCGGCAACGACTGCTTGAGCACACCCCCGAACTCTTTCCACGAACGGGCCCGGCTGCACAGGAAGGCCAGCAAAATCAGACCGACCGCGCCTTTGTCGAAGTTGGCATACTGCGTGAACGGCGCCGCGCCGGGTGAGATCGTGACGGCGTCGATCACGACCGCGTTGTTAAAGCCGGGCAGTTTGTGGATCGCCAGCGCCAGTGCCAACACCGCCGTGACCACACCGAAAATCACGCGCACAGAGCGCTGCGGCGCGCGTGCCGTCATATAGGCCGTGCCGGTCAGCGCCACCAGCGCGACGATGGCCGGCGACCGCAGCACCCCGGCCGCCATGCCCAACACGAGCGCGGCGGCAAAGAACGCCATCCACGGCGCGACGCTCACGCGTCCGAGGGTGACCGGTTTGGCCCACGCGGCGCAAATCGCGGCGGCAAGCAGGATATAAGTGGCGATGGTGGTGTCGGAGATCATGGCGAGAGGTATTTAACTTCGCGCAATAATATCACCTGGGCAACCCCGATCAAAACTTGTAGCTGATACCCGTCATCACCATCGGCGTGGTCTTGCGCTTGGTCAGCGGGCTGTCGGCGGCGTCACCCAGCAGTCGCGTGAAGCCGACGGCGGTATGGGCCGACCAGCGTTTGTCGATCACGTGGTCCCAGCTGACGGCGGCGCTGACGGCCTCGAAGCCGGACTTGGCCTGGTAGGCCTTGTAACCTGAGCGCGCGCTTTGCGCGCCGGTGACGCCGAAGTAGGTTTGCATGTGCTTGTTGTCGCCGTAGACTGCCGAGCCGCCCAGGCTGACCTGGTCGTCGGTGCCGCTGTACAGCGGCACCGAGGCGCCGAGCGTGTAGGTGGAGCCGTTCTCGCGCTTGCCGACGGCTTGCGTGGTGCCGACGCTCAGGCCGACCTTGCCGAGCTGGTAGCTGGCCGTCAGCACGGCCTGCAAGCCGCCGTCGATGTCGCCCATGCCCCGCAGCGCGTCGGAACCGGCGGCGAAGGTGCGTTTTTTCTCGTCGCGCGCGCCGCCGTAGGTCAGCGCGCCGCTCAGGTTGACCGCGCCGACGTTGGTTTGGTAGCCCAGGCCGCGCCGGGTGCTGATGAAGAAGCCGTTGGCGTAGCTGCGTTCCAGGAAAGGCACCGGCACCACGCGGCTGTCGTCGCTGCCGGCGTATTCCGGCACCCAGGCCGCGCCCAGGCCCACCATCAGGCTGTCGCCGTCGGGCGCGTCGGCGGCGCTGCTGTTGGCGCCGAGGGCGCACAAGGTGGTCAGGGCGAAGGCGAGCTTGAGTTTGATGGCGTGGCGCATGGTGGTTATCCTGTCAGTGGTGGTTCGAGGTCCGCCGGTGCGTGATTGCCCGGCTCGGAACGGGCTGAAGTGTGGCAACATTTGCGGTCCGCCGCTATCGGCTTGGCTGAAGTATCATTTGCTGAATTCTCAGGTATCGCGTGGCGATGCCGGCACCCAGGAGCTGACATGTCTTTGACCCTTTACTACCATCCGCTGGCCTCGTTCTGCCACAAGGTGCTGATCGCGCTCTACGAGAACGGCACGCCGTTCGACAAGCGCATCATCAATCTGGGGGAGGAGAGCGACCGCGCCGAACTGCAGGCGATGTGGCCGCCGTGCAAGTTTCCCGTCATCCGCGACCATGAGCGCACCCGCGACGTGCCCGAGACCTCGGTCATCATCGAGTATCTGGACCGCTACTTCCCCGGGGAGAAGCCGCTGATTCCGGCCGACTGGGACGCGGCGCTGGATGTGCGCCTGTGGGACCGCTTCTTCGATAACTATGTGCAGGAGCCGATGCAAACCATCGTCAACGGCCACCTGACCGGATTGCAGTGCGACCAGACCAAGGAGCGCACCAAGCTCAAGACGGCCTACAAGATGATCGAAAAACGCATGACGAGCAGGATATGGATGTGCGGCGACGACTTCAGCATGGCCGACTGCGCGGCGGCGCCGGCGCTGTTCTACGCCAGCACGATCTTGCCGTTCCCGGAGGAGTACAGCCAGTTGCAGGCGTACTTCGAGCGGCTGGTGATGCGGCCATCGTTCAAGCAGGTGTTGGAGGAGGCGAAACCGTATTTCTCGATGTATCCGTTTGTGCAGGATATTCCGGACCGGTTTTTGTGAGATTTTGTAGGGCGGATTAGCGCGCAGCGCGTAATCCGCCATGAGCCGCCGACGGAGCTTGGCGGATTACGCTACGCTAATCCGCCCTACGGCTTAGCTCTTGTTGCCTTTGTTTTCGTCGCTTTGCATCGATGCCGGCTGCTGCATCGCGCGGTTCTGCGACGCGACCTGGGCGAACTGGGTGGCCTGGTCGAGGATTTCCTTGCCGGCGGCTTTCTGCATGCGCAGTTGCTGGTCGGTCTGTGCCGCGGCCTTTTGGGTCACCACGTCGGCCAGCTCGGTGGCCGTACGCGCCGTCTGCGGCACGTGCTGCTGCGCGACCTGGTTGATGTTGGTCTGGAAGTCGCTGGTGATCTTCACCAGTTGCTGTTGATAGGTCTGCAGTTTCTGCGCGACCGCCTCGACGGACGGGCTGGCATCGGCGCGCTCGGTGGGCGGCGTCAGCATTGCCGTTTGCAGCATTTGCGTGGAATCCTGCATCCAGCTGCGGCTGAACTGCAGGTTCACTTCTGCAAGTTCGCGCATCGTCTGCACCATGGCAAGCGACACATCGTTAAAGTAAGCGATACGTGCCTCGATGTGATTTTTTGCTGCTGGCGATATGGTTTCCACAAACGAATTCATGTTGATCTCCTCATTCAAATAGCGGCCGAAATGTGAGACGATCCTGGCGCTTTGGCCGGACGCCGGAAGCGATATTCTCTCAGGTGTGCAGAAAAATTGACACACCAGAGCCTGCCGGCATTATTCGTTTTGCGGAGTCAACTCATGCTATCTGTTGCTCAATTGACGGGAGCCGCGCCGCCAGCGGCACGCGGGATCAAATACATGGATTTTTGCCGGCCGTCCAGGTATCGGATGCCCGACTCGTCGAAGAGCGCGTCCTCTTCCAACATGATATTCACCGGCGCCGGCCAGCCCGGCAAAACCGACGCCGCGCTCAGTTCGATCGAATAGGCGGTGCGGTGGCGCAACGCCTCGTCGCCGCTACCCGGCACGCCGTTTTGCATGTCCCACATGCCGATGGCCGGGCCGGCGGCGTGGCCGTGGTACCCCAGCGGATGGCTGTAAATGGTCGGTTTGATGCCCTCGGCGCGCGCCTGCGCCAGCGCCCCGGCCAGCATCTGGTTGCCGGTGCGTCCCTCCTTGAATTGCGCCAGCAGGATGTCCTGCAACCGGTTGGCTTGGCCGAAGGCCTGCGTCAGTGCCGCCGGCGCGGCGTTCTCGCCCGGTTTGAGGACGTATGCGTGCTGCTGCACGTCGGTGTTCAGGCGCAGGTAGGTGATGCCGATATCGACGTGCAGCAGGTCGCCGGGGATGATCACGGTCGGATCGGCCAGGCCTTTGCCGGCGCGCTGGATTTCCACCGACGGGTGGAACCAGGTGTCATAACCGAGATCGCGGATCTTCTGGCGAAACCACCACACCACGTCGTCGGTGGTGGTGATGCCCGGCGTGATGACGCGCTCGGAAAAGCCTTCGTCGATGATCCTGTGGGTGGCGTTGACCAGTTGCGGGTAGATCTGCACTTCGCGCTCGCTGCGCGTTTCGAGCCAGCGGATCGCCAACGGCTCGGCCGAGACGACCTTTTGCCTGGCCTCGGCCGGCAGCGCCTGCAGCAGTTCTACGTAGTCGGTATGGTCGATGCCGTCGGCGTGGCCGAAATTGCGCGAGGTGTTCAGTGCTATCTTGGCCGGATTGCGGGTTTTGATGATGTCGGCCAGCGCCTCCCACTGGTCGGGGAATTTCTTCATGTCCCAGGCGGCGGCGATGCTTTTGCCGACCGCGTAGCGCGCCACCGCCAGCTTTTCCACCGTCTTTTTGACCGGATCGCGGTAAAACACAATGATCGTGCGACGGCGGGCGTTGAGCCATTCTGCCGGCAGCATGGTTTTGAGCACCGGGTCCTCGTTGTACTCGCGCGAGACCAGCACCCACATGTCGATGCCGGTCTGCTCCATCATCCCCGGCAGCAGGTTGTCCAGCCGGTCGGCCAGCAATTCGTTGACGACGGCGGCCTGGCCGCGCGGCGAGAGCGCGGCGGCTTGGCAGGCGGTGGAGATAAACAAGGGGAGGGCGAGCGCCAGCAGATATTTTTTCATCCTCAGATGTTGACGGCAGATTACAATGAAGTCAACGATTTGGATACCAACCAACCCACTAACCTGGAGGATCACCGAGTGCAGCCACCAACGATATTCTATTTGCATGGCGGGCCGGGTCTCGGCACGGCGTTCGAGCGCCAGCGCTATCCGGACGCCGACAACGTGCACTGGTGGCAGCAGCCGTCGGCCGTGTCCTGCGCCACGCGCCCGTACCAGGATTTGCTGGCCGCGACCTTGGCCGAGTTCCGGCTCAGCGTCGACATGCTGGGCGGGCCGATGACGATCATGGCCAGCTCCTTTGGCGCCCATCTGGCGGTGCACCTGGCGCGCCAGATGCCGGAATCGATCGCCCGCATCGTGCTGCTGGCGCCGACCTTCAATCCGGAGGAGGCCGCGCTGCGCCTGGCGCGGCACGGCCTGGCGCTGCACGCGCAAGACGCCAACGCCGGCAATCTGGTGGCGGCGCTGGCGGACTACGAGGCCGCGCCGGGCCGCGCGCGCTTCTGGGACGTGATGGGCGCGTTGTGGCTGCTGCCGAATGTGACGTCGCTGTACTTCGGTCCGAACTCGGGGGATGAGCCGCAGGTGTTCGCCTATCTGCTGCAGCAGCCCGGCGTGTTCGACGGCCCGTCGTCGGTGGCGACGTCGGACGATTTCGCCGCCAGCCCGCCGGAGCCGGTGCGCAGCCCGTATCAGGGGCCGGTGTCGGTGATTTTCGGCGAGTTCGATCCGATGATCGATCCGGTGGTCGATTGTGCGATCTGGAAGGAAGTGTTCCCGCAGGCCGCCGTGCATACGCTGCCGACGGGGCATTTCCCGTTGCTGGAATTGTCGATCGAGGCGTGTCTGAACCCTTAATTGGAAGGGGGATACGGTTTGACGGCGCATCGATGGCGGATTACGGCGTTCCGCCTAATCCGCCCTACGTTTTCGTACGATTATTCGGGTTTTTTAGCCGCCGGCGCGATGTTTTCATCGATGTCGCTCGACGCCGACCGCACGCGCTGATACGTTACCGCACCGCCGTTTTCCGGCAGCGCCGGGCCGGTGTAGAGCAGCGCCAGTTCGGCGATGGCGGCGGTGTTGTCGCTGCCGAAGCCACTGAGCGCGGTGAAACGTAGCCGGCGCGCGCTGACGTTCTTGCCGAATTCGATGCGCTGCTGATCGTAGGTTGAAACCAACGCGCCGCGTTTGATCTCCTTCCAGGTGTCGCCATCGTCGCTGGCTTCGATCAGGTAGTCGCGTACATCGCCTTCGTGGTCTCGATGGTTCTGGCGCGGCATCAGCAGCAAGCCGGAGAAGGATGCAGGGGCTGGAAAGCTCAGCGTCAAGGTCTGCGGCGTGCGCACAGCCGCCTGCGTGCCGGCGGTCCAGAAGGTGTTCGGATCGCCGTCGATGGCGTTGGCCGGGTTGTTTCCGCCGCTGGCCTTGGCGCCCAGCTTCTTCATCACCAGCGTATCGAACAGCGCCTTGCGCACGTCGGCGGCGCTGATGGCCATTTGCGGATTGAAGCTGTCGCTGGCCATGTAGTCGAGCACCGATTTGCGCAACTGGCGCGCGACGATACGCTGATCCAGGTTGGTCTCTAGGTCCGGACTGGCGACCATCAGCCGGCCGTTGCCGACTTTCGCCTCCAGCAGCAAACCCAGTTTGAAGTTGCGGTTCCAGTCATCGACCGGTTGCACGATCGGTTGCAGCGCCGGTGGCAGCTTGTCCAGGTTGATCGTGCGCGCGCCTTTGATCAGCTCCGACCATTGCCAGTCGTTGAAGCGGTCGGTGGGGAACTGCGTCAGCGCCGGATGCTTGTTGTCGATCCAGAGACCGAGCGTGCGGCTCCAGGCGGGATTCATCAGACGGTTCCAGAATACCGGCACGCTGTCGAGCGGCGGGCCGCTCCAGTCCAGATCCGACGCCAGCGGCAGGAACAGCACCTTGCCACCGGCCGCAAGGGCGGCTTCGGCGGCCGCCCAGTGGTGCGTAACCAGTACGTCGGCCGGTTCCGGCGCGGTGATGTTGGCGGGATAGAGCCAGATGTTCCAGTCGTTTTCAGCCAGCGGTTCGATGCCGGCGCCGACGCCGACCTGCAGCCGGTACGCCTGCGGCGCCGCCAGATCCTTGAGGGGCAACCGGATTTGTCCGAGCGGGATGTTCTTGCCGATGTCGATCGTCCGGCGTGCGAATTCGCCGCCGGCGGCGACGCGGCCGGTGGCGTCGATCAGCTTCCACCAGGGCTGCGCATCGGTCAGCGCGGCGGCGCCGAAGTGGGCGATCTCCACGTCCGCCGTCAGCGTTTCGTTGGTGCCGTAGGTGCGTTTGAGCAGGCGCGCCAGCGGCACCGTCTGGCCATTGAAGCGCCGGAACTCCTCGGCGGTCGCATAGCCTTTGGGCTCCCAGAACGTGTCCAGAATGCCGACCAGCGCCGTGCCCTGGCCCAGATAGTCGTGCAGGTCGAGCAGTTGGTAGCCCATCAAGCCGGGCGTGCGCAGGTTCGCTTCGATTTCCTCCTTGTAGGCCTGGACCTGGAATTTGCCAGAAGCCCAGGCGAAGTCCTTGTTGCGGGCCGCCATGCCGTGGCGCGCCAGCGAGTCACGGAAAATCTCGTAGTTCCCCGGCCGCAGATAACCCCTGAATTTGCGGATGACGTCGTAGTCGGGATAAGCCGCCCACTGGCCCGTTTCGTGCGACACCACCGGCACGTTGACGCCGGCCAGCGAGGCGCCGTAGTCGCGGCCGAACCAGCCTTTTTCTCCGCGCAGTGGCTTGGGGCCGATGCGCTGCATCGACAGGAAATCGGTGCCGTCGGCCAGGCCGGGAACTTCCTTTTCAGTGTGGCCGGTGCCGTTGGAGTAGAGCCGGCGCGGATCGGCCTTGCGGTAGTGGGCGATCCAGGCGTCGAAGGCTTCTTTCCAGCGGCCTTTCGGCTCGTTGGCGGGGCTGAGCAGAATGAAGGATGGATGATTGCCGTAGGCTTTGATCATGCGCCCGGTCTCTTCATACAGCATCTTGTCCATCGCGGTGCCCGGCGATATCTCGTTCCACATGCCCGGTTCCGGTTGCAGGTAAACGCCCAGTTCATCGGCGGCCTGGAACGCCGCCTCCGGTGGGCAGAAGGAGTGGAAGCGTATGTGGTTGATGCCCCAGTCCTTGTTGATCTGGATGATCTTGCGCCAGTAGGCGACGTCGGTTGGCGGATAGCCGGTCAGCGGAAAGTCGCCGCCGTGATGCGTGCCGCGCAAAAACAGCGTGCGGCCGTTCAGCATGAACTGATTGCCCTTGGCAGCGATCTGCGCGAAGCCGAAGCTGACGTCGCGCGTGTCGGCGGCGCCGGCACCCTTGAGCTGGAGTCGGAGGTTCTGCAGCGCGGGGTTGAACTCATCCCAGGTTTGGGTGTTCGCCGGGAAGCGCACCTTGATCTCGGCGCTGCCGCCTTGCGCGCTCCATTTGACCTTGTGCGCGACGCCGTTGGCGGTGACGGTGCCGCTGCCGGCGCGGCCGCCGGCATTGCCGATGCTGATTTTGACGCGTGCCGTTTTGCTCTTCACGTCCGGATAGACCTGGGCGTCGTCCAGCCATACCGGCGAGGTGGCGCGCAGCTCCATTTTGCCGACGATGCCGTTCCAGCTCATGCCGAGCGAATCGGACACGCTGTGGGCGTCGGGCCGGTAGGCCATCAGCATGCGGTTGTCGACGCGGATGGAGATCCGATGCGGTCCCGGCGCCAGCAGGCCCAGATCGTATTCGTGTTCGGCCACCAGACTCAGATTGCTGCCGACCTTGCGCTCGTCGAGCCACAAGGTGGAGCCCCAGCGCGGACGTTCCAGGAACAGGGCGACGCGCTTGCCGCGCCAGGCGGCCGGCACGTCGATGTCGCGCTGGTACCAGGCGGCGCCGAGGTAGTGCTTGGGCGGCTGCGACAGGAAGGGGACCTTGACGTTGCCGGCGGCGGTGTGGGTTTTGTAGTCTTCGCGCTGGTCCCAGTTCTTATCGTACAGCGACAGCACCCAAGGCGTTTTGGCGGTGATGTCGTCGCCGTAACCCTGTGCCTGGAGGATGCCGGGGAGGGCGATGCCGTCCTTCAGGTCGCGCGCGAACCAGGCCTGGCTCTCGCCTTCGTCGTTGCGGTCCAAGGCGAAACGCCACTCGCCCGAAAGGTCGCGCGATTCGGCCGCGTTGAGGATGCCGCTGGCGCAGGTGGAGACGCAAAGGAGGGCGATGGCGAGGAGGCGGAACATGGAGTGCCTTGCAAAACGAGGGTAGTGAGATTATCGACCAATCCACATGCGGCTTTCACTCAAATGCGTGCGCGTTTGGCGTCGTTTGGGCCTATTCAGTTACAATCTGCTGCGCCAAATCAGCCACTATAGCCACTATACCAACACATGCAACTACGCCGTCTTACCCTTGCCGCTCTAGCCATCTTTGCCGCCACCGCCATCGTCGGCTGCAAGACCACGCCAGTGATTGAAACGCCGGCCCAGCCGATCGCCGTGCCGGAGCCGCTACCGCCGCGCAAAATCAAAATCGGCCTGGCGCTGGGCGGTGGCGCCGCGCGCGGCTTCGCCCACATCGGCGTGATCAAGGCGCTCGAGGCGCAGGGGATTTATCCGGATATCGTGGTCGGCACCAGCGCCGGCAGCGTGGTCGGCGCGCTGTACGCGGCCGGGAACACCGGCTTCCAGCTGCAAAAACTCGCCTTCGACATGGACGAAGCGGCGATCTCCGATTGGGCCATGCCGCTGTTCGGCAAAAGTACCGGTGTGTTGAAAGGGGAGGCGCTACAGGCTTACGTCAACAAGGCGGTCAACAACCAGCCGATGGAGAAGCTGAAGGTGTCGTTCGGCGCCGTGGCGACGGATTTGAAGACCGGCCAGCCGATTCTTTTCCAGCGCGGGAATACCGGCATGGCGGTGCGGGCATCGTCGTCGGTGCCGGGCGTGTTCCAGCCGGTGACGATTAGCGGCCGCTCCTATGTCGACGGCGGGTTGGTGGCGCCGGTGCCGGTGCGTTTCGCGCGCGACATGGGGGCGGACTTTGTTATCGCCGTCAATATCTCCACACAGGCCGACGTGCAGGCGACCGTTAGTTCGGTCGACGTGATCATGCAGACCTTCAGCATCATGGGCCAGCGCATCAACCAGTATGAATTGAAGGACGCCGACATCGTCATCGCGCCGAGCCTGGGCAAGATGGCCGGCAACGACTTCGCCGGCCGCAACCAGGCGATCCTGGCGGGCGAGCAGGCCGCCGCGCTGGTGATGCCGCAGATCAAACAGAAACTCGAAGCGCGGCGCAAGCCTTAGGCTTTAGCGCATCCTCTATATTACCGTTACGACAATAAGCAATAACCAAGGAAAAACCATGCAAACCAAACCGTATCTGTCGCTTGCCGACGTCAAGAAAATCGCCGCCGCCGCTGAAGCCGAGGCTGTCGCCAACAAATGGGCGGTCGTGATCGCCATCGTCGATGACGGCGGCCACCTGCTGTGGCTGCAACGCCAGGATGGCGCCGCGCCGTTGTCGTCGCACATCGCGCCGGCCAAGGCGCGCGTGTCGGCGCTGGGCCGCCGCGAATCGAAGATTTATGAAGACATGATCAACAATGGCCGCGTCTCGTTCCTGAGCGCGCCGGCGCCGCAGACCGACGGCATGCTCGAAGGCGGCGTGCCGATCATCGTTGACGGCCACATCATTGGTGCTGTCGGCGTTTCAGGTGTCAAATCAGCGGAAGACGCGCAAGTCGCCAAGGCCGGCATCGCCGCGCTGAATTAAGCTCCGGGGTCAGGTCCACCATTTCTACACGGGCTCGGCGCTGGGGTGCAAATGCATGCTTTGTGACGGCTCGCGGATGGCGTGAACTGGCCCACGGATCAGCCCGTGTAGAAATAGTGGACCTGACCCCGGAGTGTTACATGCTGATCTGGCAAGGAAAAGAAATCGTCCGCTCAGGGCGATTTTTTTTGCCGGGATTTCGGTGCCTCTCCATTGCCAAGCAGGGTGGATTTGGTTATAATTCAAAGGTTTAGCCAATCTCACCCTACCGTAGCCGACCACCACTCACTCCATATTCAATCTGACCTTCCACCCCGGCCTGCGACGGCCTTGGGTACACGACGGTCGTCTGACGTGGCGCAGCTACGGTAACTTTATCAGGAGTTACCCTTGCCGCCATTTTTTTCTGGCCCCGCCGTTCCAGCCATACTGGCCCTCGCCGACGGAACCATTTTTAAAGGTTTTTCAATCGGCGCTGCCGGCCACACCACCGGCGAAGTCGTTTTCAATACCTCCATGACCGGCTATCAGGAAATCCTGACCGATCCCAGCTATTGCCGCCAGATCGTCACGCTGACGTATCCACACATCGGCAACACCGGCGTCAATCCAGAAGACGTCGAGTCCTCCAAAGTCCACGCGGCCGGCCTAATCATCCGTGACCTGCCGCTGATGGCGTCGAACTTCCGCTCCACCCAGTCGCTGGCCGATTACCTGAAGGCCGAGAACATCGTCGCCATCGCCGGTATCGACACCCGCAAACTGACCCGCATCCTGCGCGAAAAAGGCGCCCAATCCGGCGCCATCCTGGTCGGCACCCAGGGCAACGAGCCGTCCACCGCGCAAGCGCTGGAACTGGCCCGTTCCTTCCCCGGCCTGGCCGGCATGGACCTGGCCAAAGTCGTCTCGACCAAGACCGCCTACGAGTTCACCGAAGCGGAATGGAAGCTGGGCGATGGCTACGGCAAACTCGCGGCGCCTAAGTTCCACGTGGTCGCCTACGACTACGGCGTCAAGCGCAACATCCTGCGCATGCTGGTGGAACGCGGCTGCAAAGTAACCGTGCTGCCGGCGCAAGCCACCGCCGCCGACGCCCTGGCCCTGAATCCGGACGGCGTGTTCCTGTCGAACGGTCCCGGCGATCCTGAGCCATGCGACTACGCGATCCAGGCCACCAAGGAATTGATCGACAAAGGCATCCCGGTGTTCGGCATTTGCCTGGGCCACCAGATCATGGCACTGGCCTCCGGCGCGAAAACGCTGAAGATGAAGTTCGGCCACCACGGCGCCAACCACCCGGTGCAGGACCTGGACAGCAAGAAGGTGATGATCACCTCGCAGAACCACGGTTTCGCCGTGGACGCCGCGACCTTGCCGGCCAACACCCGCGTAACCCATAGCTCGTTGTTCGACGGCTCGCTGCAGGGCTTTGCCCGCACCGACAAACCGGCGTTCTGCTTCCAGGGCCACCCTGAAGCTTCGCCCGGCCCGACTGACGTCGCTTACCTGTTTGACCGCTTCATCGGCATGATGGAAGCAACGGAGAAAAAATAAGATGCCTAAACGTACAGACATTAAAAGTATTCTGATTATTGGCGCTGGTCCGATCATTATCGGCCAGGCTTGCGAGTTCGATTATTCCGGCGCACAGGCCTGCAAGGCCCTGCGCGAAGAAGGCTACAAAGTCATCCTGGTCAACAGCAATCCGGCGACCATCATGACCGACCCTGAAATGGCCGATGTCACCTACATCGAGCCAATCACCTGGCAAGTCGTCGAGAAAATCATTGCCAAGGAAAAGCCGGACGCGATCCTGCCGACCATGGGGGGCCAGACGGCGCTGAACTGCGCGCTGGACCTGCATCGCCACGGCATCCTGGACAAGTACAAGGTGGAGCTGATCGGCGCCACGCCGGAAGCCATCGACAAGGCCGAGGACCGCTCCAAGTTCAAGGACGCGATGACCAAGATCGGCCTGGGTTCGGCACGCTCGGGTGTTGCGCACTCGCTGGACGAGGCGTGGGCCGTGCAGCGCGACGTCGGCTTCCCGACCATCATCCGTCCATCGTTCACGATGGGCGGCAGCGGCGGCGGCATCGCCTACAACGAAGAAGAATTCGAAGCGATCTGCAAACGCGGCCTGGAAGCATCGCCGACCAACGAGCTGCTGATCGAGGAATCGCTGCTGGGCTGGAAAGAGTACGAGATGGAAGTGGTGCGCGACAAGGCGGACAACTGCATCATCATCTGCTCGATCGAAAACCTGGACCCGATGGGCGTGCACACCGGCGACTCGATCACCGTGGCGCCGGCGCAGACCCTGACCGACAAGGAATACCAGATCATGCGCAACGCCTCGCTGGCGGTGCTGCGTGAGATCGGCGTAGACACCGGCGGTTCGAACGTGCAGTTCTCGATCAACCCTGCCGACGGCCGCATGATCGTCATCGAAATGAATCCGCGCGTATCGCGTTCGTCGGCGTTGGCCTCCAAGGCCACCGGCTTCCCGATCGCCAAAGTGGCGGCCAAGCTGGCCGTGGGCTTCACCCTGGATGAGCTGCGCAACGAGATCACCGGCGGCGCGACCCCGGCCTCGTTCGAGCCTTCGATCGACTACGTCGTCACCAAGATCCCGCGCTTCACGTTCGAGAAGTTCCCGACCGCCGACCACCACCTGACCACGCAGATGAAATCCGTCGGCGAAGTGATGGCGATCGGCCGCACCTTCCAGGAATCGTTCCAGAAAGCCTTGCGCGGCCTGGAAGTGGGCGTCGATGGCCTGAACGAGAAAACCAAGGACCGCGAGAAGATCGAAGAGGAACTGGGCGAGCCGGGTCCGGAGCGTATCTGGTACGTGGGCGACGCGTTCGCCCAGGGCTTCACGCTGGAAGAAGTGCACCAGCTGACCAAGATCGACCCATGGTTCCTGATCCAGATTAAAGAGATCGTCGACCTGGAACTGTGGATGGACACGCAGAAGCTGGAACAGCTGGACAAGACCGTGCTGTACAAGCTGAAGCAAAAAGGATTCTCGGACCGCCGTCTGGCCTTCCTGCTGCAGACCGATGCCAAGGCCGTGCGCGCCCGTCGCCATGAGCTCAACATCCGTCCGGTGTACAAGCGCGTCGACACCTGCGCGGCCGAGTTCTCGACCAACACCGCGTACATGTACTCGACCTACGATGAAGAGTGCGAGTCCAATCCGACCGACAAAAAGAAGATCATGGTGCTGGGCGGTGGCCCGAACCGTATCGGCCAGGGTATCGAATTCGATTACTGCTGCGTACACGCGGCGCTGGCGATGCGCGAAGACGGCTACGAGACCATCATGGTCAACTGCAATCCGGAGACCGTGTCGACCGACTACGATACCTCCGACCGTCTGTACTTCGAGTCGCTGACCCTGGAAGATGTGCTGGAAATCGTCGACCTGGAAAAGCCGGTCGGCGTGATCGTCCAATACGGCGGTCAGACTCCGTTGAAACTGGCGCTGGACCTGGAAGCCAACGGCGTGCCGATCGTCGGCACCTCGCCGGACATGATCGACGCCGCCGAAGACCGCGAGCGTTTCCAGAAGATGCTGCAAAAGCTGGACCTGCGCCAGCCGCCTAACCGCACCGCGCGCACCGAGGCCGATGCCCTGGCGCTGGCGCAGGAAATCGGCTACCCGCTGGTGGTGCGTCCTTCGTACGTGCTGGGCGGACGCGCGATGGAAATCGTTCACGAGCAGCGCGACCTGGAACGCTACATGCGCGAAGCGGTCAAGGTATCGCACGATTCGCCGGTGCTGCTGGACCGCTTCCTGAACGACGCCATCGAGTGCGACGTCGATTGCATCTCCGACGGCGAGACCACCTTCATCGGCGGCGTGATGGAACACATCGAACAAGCCGGCGTCCACTCGGGCGACTCGGCATGCTCGCTGCCACCGTACTCGCTGGCGCAGGAAACCATCGATGAACTGAAGCGTCAAACCTCGCTGATGGCCAAGGGCCTGAACGTGGTCGGCCTGATGAACGTGCAGTTCGCCATCCAGAAGCAGGATGTGGATGGCGAATCGAAGGACGTGGTCTACGTGCTGGAAGTGAATCCGCGCGCCTCGCGCACGGTGCCATTCGTGTCCAAGGCGACCGGCCTGCAACTGGCCAAGATTGCGGCGCGCTGCATGGTCGGCCAGACCCTGGCGCAGCAGGGCATCACGACCGAAGTCGTGCCGCCTTACTACAGCGTCAAGGAAGCCGTGTTCCCGTTCGTGAAATTCCCCGGCGTCGACACCATCCTCGGACCCGAGATGAAGTCGACCGGTGAAGTCATGGGCGTCGGCAAGACCTTCGGCGAAGCCTTCGTCAAATCGCAGATGGGCGCCGGCGTCAAGCTGCCGAAGTCGGGCAAGGTGTTCCTGTCGGTGAAATCGTCCGACAAGCCGCGCGCCGTGAAAGTGGCGCGCGACCTGGTGGAGATCGGCTTCTCGCTGGTGGCCACCAAGGGCACCGCCGCCGTGATCTCGGCCGCCGGCATTCCGGTGACCGCGGTCAACAAGGTGGTCGAGGGCCGTCCGCACATCGTCGACATGATCAAGAACCACGAGATCGTCCTGGTGATCAACACCGTCGAAGAGAAGCGCAACGCCATCACCGACTCGCGCGCGATCCGCACCTCGTCGCTGGCCTCGCGCGTGACGACGTACACCACCATCGCCGGCGCCGAAGCGGCGGTCGAGGGCATTCGTCATTTGGACGAACTGCAAGTGTACGATTTACAAGGGCTGCATAAAACCTTACACTAAGGCTTAGCAGTACTTTTGAACCACAGAGCTCGCGCTGCAGTTGGCGTGGCCTCTGTGGTTTTCCATTGTAAAACCAGAGTAAATAAACAACATGACTTCAGTTCCACTTACCAAGTACGGCGCCGAGCTCTTGAAAGAAGAGTTGCACCAGTTGAAGACCAAAGAACGCCGTATCGTGATCGACGCGATTGCTGAAGCGCGTTCCCATGGCGACCTGTCTGAAAACGCCGAGTACGATGCCGCCAAGGAACGCCAAGCGTTCGTCGAAGGCCGCATCGCGGAATTGGAAGGTAAGCTGAGCGCCGCGCAGATCATCGATCCGACCACCCTGGACGCCGAAGGCCGCGTCGTGTTCGCATCGACCGTCGATCTGGAAGACCTGGAATCGGGCGCGAAAGTGACCTACCAGATCGTCGGCCTGGACGAGGCGGATTTGAAATTGAGCAAAGTGTCGGTGACCTCGCCGATCGCCCGCGCGCTGATCGGCAAGTCCGCCGGCGACGTGGTGGAAGTGCAGGCGCCGTCGGGCCCGCGCGAATACGAAATTCTGGAAGTGCGTTACATCTGATGCTACTTGCGCGTATCCGTTTGCTGGTCGCGACCTTGTGGGCGGGCAGTTTGTGGGCGATCGGCTATCTGGCCGCCCCGACCTTGTTCGCCACCTTGGCCGACCGCGTGCTGGCAGGCACGATTGCCGCCAGCCTCTTCAACAACCTCGCGTGGCTGTCCATGGCCTGCGCGGCGATCATGCTGGTGCTGGTGTGGGTGAGCAAGGGCACCGAGACGGCCGGAATCTTCGCCGGTTCGGCCCGCAACTCCGAGGTCAAGTCGCGCCGCACGTTGATGGCAGTGATCCTGGTGATGCTGGGGTGTACGCTGGTGTCGCACTTCGGCCTGCAGCCGATGATGGGCGCGTTGCGTGCCGCGGCCGGGCCGGGCGGTGTGATGGAGTCGGCTGCCAAGAACGAGTTCGGCATCCTGCACGGCATTTCCAGCGGTCTGTTTTTGGTGCAGAGTTTGCTGGCCGCGTGGCTGGTGATCAAGCAGTAGTTACTGATTTTCGTCCTTTCCCCGCCGGGGAAAGGACGATGCCCGGGTTTATTTCGAACCCAGAGCGCTCTTCTTCGAGGATTTCTGCTGTGGCTTGGCGCGCTTGATGTTGCCGCCTTGGGTCACGCGTTCATTCCCTTTCAACAGCACCTTGGTCACGGACGGACGTTTGGTGCCGCTCGGGCTGGGCTTGACGATGGTCACTTCGCGCAGGCCCTTGCCGGACGTCGAGCGTTCCTTCGTGGTTTCCACTTTCGGGCGGTACAGGACCAGCAGCTTGCCGATGTGTTGCACCGGCGCGGCGTCGAGTTGCTCGCAGATGGTGTCGTACATGGCGGCGCGGGCTTCGCGGTCGTCGCCGAACACGCGAACCTTGATCAGGCCGTGCGAATCGAGGCCCAAGGCGATTTCCTTGAGGACGTTGGCGGTCAATCCCGCTTCGCCGATCAGAACGATGGGCTTCAGCGCGTGAGCTTCGGCGCGCAGGGCGCTGCGCTCAACGGGTGTAAGTTTTTGCATAATATATTTTTAGTGGTTCCCTTAAAGGCAGTATTCTACGCGAATGAAGAAGAAGAAATTAAACAAAAACTGGTTGCACGACCACATTAACGACCCTTACGTGAAATTAGCGCAAAAAGAGGGCTACCGCGCCCGCGCCGCTTTCAAGCTCAAGGAGATCGACGAGGACGAGCACCTGATCAAGCCCGACCAGGTCATCGTCGACCTCGGCTGCACTCCCGGCAGCTGGGGCCAATACGTGCGCCGCAAGCTGGCCGGCAAGGATGGCGGCGGCATCAACGGCACCCTGATCGGCCTCGACATGCTGCCGATGGAGCCGATCGCCGACTTCCATTTCATCCAGGGCGATTTCCGCGAGCCGGAGGTGTTGCAACAACTGGAAGATCTCGTAAAGGGTCGCAAAGTTGACGTTGTGTTATCGGATATGGCGCCCAACCTGTCCGGCATCGCCAGCGCCGACGCCGCGCGCATGGAACATCTGATCGATCTGGCAATAGAATTCTCGCAGGCGCATTTGAAACCTAGTGGCTCCTTGCTGGTCAAATGTTTTAAGGACATGGGTTTTAACGATATCGTGTTGAAGTTTCGCCAAGAGTTTAAAACCGTGGTGCAGAAAAAACCGAAAGCCAGCCGCGACAAATCGTCCGAGATTTTCCTGCTCGGCCGTGGTTTGAAAAACCCCACCGACGGCATGGCGTCGGCGCAACCGCTCGAATCCGATCAATTCCGTCCTTGATCGCTCTTGTTTTTTACCGTACGGGCCGCACATCCAGCAAGGAAGCGTACTTTTGTCTTGATCCGCAGCAGAATTTGATCAAATAATGTGCCTTTCTGCTGGGTTTACACCCCCGCGCACGGGTGGGCTTCTGGCACCGCCTGCTTATTACGAGTAAAATCGGGTTTCTAGCCCTAGGTTAAAAGATGCGCCCCGCATCCAAGGAGTTTTCGTGAATAACATGTTTTCCAAATCAGCCATCTGGGTAGTCGTCGTACTGCTCCTGCTCATGCTGTACAAGCAGTTCGATAGCCATGGCGTTGCAGGCGGCGCCAAACCCATCGCTTACTCCGATTTGCTGGATGACGTGAAAGCCAAGCGCATCAAGGATGTCGTGATCGAGGGTGGCAACATCACCGCGACCCGCACCGATGACACCAAGGTCCGCACCACCGCCACGATCCTCGATCGCGGCCTGGTCGGCGACCTGCGCGACAACGGCATCCGTTTCGACGTGAAACCACCCGAGGAGCCATCGTTCCTGCAGCAAGTGTTCGTGTCGTGGTTCCCGATGCTGTTGTTGATCGGCGTATGGATCTTCTTCATGCGGCAGATGCAGGGCGGCGGCAAGGGCGGCGCGTTCTCCTTCGGCAAGTCGAAGGCGCGCATGATGGACGAGACGAACAACACGGTCACCTTCGCCGACGTCGCCGGTTGCGACGAAGCGAAGGAAGAAGTCAACGAGATCGTCGACTTCCTGAAGGATCCGAGCAAGTTCCAGAAACTGGGCGGCCGCATTCCACGCGGCGTGCTGATGGTCGGTCCACCGGGCACGGGTAAAACCCTGCTGGCGCGCGCCATCGCCGGCGAAGCCAAGGTGCCGTTCTTCTCGATCTCCGGTTCGGACTTCGTCGAGATGTTCGTCGGCGTCGGCGCCAGCCGTGTTCGCGACATGTTCGAGAACGCCAAAAAGCATTCGCCTTGCATCATCTTCATCGACGAGATCGACGCGGTCGGCCGTCACCGTGGCGCCGGCATGGGCGGCGGTAACGACGAACGCGAACAGACCTTGAACCAGTTGCTGGTCGAGATGGACGGCTTTGAAGCGTCGTCCGGCGTGATCGTGGTCGCCGCGACCAACCGCGCCGACGTGCTGGATAAAGCGCTGCTGCGTCCGGGCCGTTTCGACCGTCAAGTCTCGGTCGGCCTGCCGGACATCCGCGGCCGCGAGCAGATCCTGAACGTGCACATGCGCAAAGTGCCGATCGGCACCGACGTCAAGGCCGACATCCTGGCCCGTGGCACCCCTGGTTTCTCGGGCGCCGACCTGGCCAACCTGGTCAACGAAGCGGCACTGTTTGCGGCACGCCGCAGCAAGCGCCTGGTCGACATGATCGACTTCGAAGATGCCAAGGACAAGATCTTCATGGGTCCGGAGCGCAAGTCGATGGTCATCCGCGAGGAAGAGCGCCGCAACACCGCGTACCACGAGTCGGGCCACGCGGTTGTCGCCAAGCTATTGCCGAAGGCCGATCCGGTCCACAAAGTGACGATCATGCCGCGTGGCTGGGCGTTGGGCCTGACCTGGCAGCTGCCTGAGCACGATAATATTTCGGGCTACAAGGACAAGATGCTCGAAGAGATTTCGATCCTGTTCGGCGGCCGCATCGCCGAGGAAATCTTCGTCGGCCAGATGTCGACCGGCGCTTCGAACGACTTCTCGCGCGCCACCAAGGTGGCCCGCTCGATGGTGACCCGCTTCGGCATGTCCGACGCGATGGGCGTGATGGTCTACGAGGACAGCCAGAACGATGGCTTCTTCGGCGGCGCGTCGAAGACGATTTCCGAGGCGACCCAGCAAATGGTCGACGCCGAGATCCGCAACATCCTGGACCAGCAGTACAAGCTGGCCCGCTCGCTGCTCGAAGCGAACCGCGACAAGGTCGAGGTCATGACCAAGGCGCTGCTGGAATGGGAAACCATCGACGCGGACCAGATCAACGACATCATGGCCGGCCTGGAGCCGCGCGCGCCGAAGCCTGGTGTGACGATCCGCAAACAGCCGCCTAGCGACGGCGGCACCGGCGTGACGCCCAGCGTGACGGCACCAGCCTAAGCAGTGGACCGCACGGTCCGCTGGCAGAGACAAGGGTGAGGAGAAATCCTCGCCCTTTTTCATTCCCCCACCCGTTTTCTTCATGCGATCCACATTACAGTTCGGCCGATTCAATTACCCCTTGCAAGGCGACGCCGCGCGCGCCCGCGTGATGGGCATCCTTAACGTCACCCCCGATTCGTTTTCCGACGGCGGCCACTACCAGTCGCTGGAGTTCGCCATCTCGCACGCCGAGCAAATGATAATCGACGGTGTCGACATCATCGACGTCGGCGGCGAATCGAGCCGCCCTGGCGCGCCGCCGCTGCCGCTGGAAGACGAGCTGCGCCGCGTGATGCCGGTGCTGTACGCGCTGCGCGACCAGGGGCCGGCGATTTCGGTCGACACCTACAAGCCGCAGGTGATGCGCGAAGCCATCATCGCCGGCGTCGACATGATCAACGACATCAACGGCTTCCGCGCGCCGGGCGCGCTGGAGGCGGTGCGCGACAGCGACTGCGCGCTGTGTATCATGCACATGCAATCCGATCCGCAACATATGCAGCTGGCGCCGTCGTACACCGACGTGGTTGCCGAAGTCATCGCTTTCTTGCGGGAACGGATCGATGCCATGATCGCATCGGGAATTGATCCGCGTCGATTGTGCATCGATCCCGGCTTTGGCTTTGGGAAGACGGTGGAGCATAATTACGCCTTACTCAGGGCCACAAGGCGGTTGATTGCGGAACTGGATATGCCGTTGCTGGCGGGCTTGTCGCGCAAATCGATGGTCGGCGCGGTGACGGGCAAACCGGTCGAGCAGCGCATGGCCGGCAGCGTCGGCGGCGCGCTGGCGGCGGTGGCGCACGGGGCGGTGATCGTCCGCGTGCACGACGTCGCCGAAACGGTCGACGCCCTCAAGGTATGGCAAGCGGCACATTGAAATAAGCAATAATGAAATAATAACAACACGACGATAAAGAGCATACGACATGGCACGTAAATATTTTGGCACCGATGGTATCCGCGGTCTGGTCGGCGAATCGCCGATCACGCCCGACTTCGTTATGCGTCTCGGCTACGCGGCCGGCAAGGTCCTGGCGGGCGCTCCGCGCACCGGCGGCAAGCGACCGACCGTCCTGATCGGGAAGGACACGCGCATCTCTGGCTACATGCTGGAAGCGGCGCTGGAGGCCGGCTTCGCGGCGGCCGGCGTCGACGTCATGCTGGCCGGTCCGATGCCGACCCCGGCGATCGCCTACCTGACGCGCGCGCTGCGCCTGTCGGCGGGCGTGGTGATCTCGGCGTCGCACAACCCGTTCCAGGACAACGGCATCAAATTCTTCTCCGACCAGGGCACCAAACTGCCCGATTCGGTCGAACTCGACATTGAAGCCGCCTTGGACCTGCCGATGGTCTGCGTACCATCGGAAAAACTGGGCCGCGCCAAGCGCCTGGACGACGCCCAGGGCCGCTACATCGAATTCTGCAAGAGCACCTTCCCGAACGAGCTGGACCTGCGCGGCATGAAGCTGGTGGTCGACTGCGCGCACGGCGCCGCCTATAACATCGCCCCGCATGTGTTCCACGAGCTCGGTGCGGAAGTAATTGCCATCGGCAACAAGCCGGACGGCTTCAACATCAACCTTGCCCACGGCGCCACCGCGCCGGAAGCGATGGCGGCGGCGGTGCGCGCCCATGGCGCCGACCTCGGCATCGCGCTGGACGGCGACGCCGACCGCCTGATCATGTGCGACGCCAATGGCCGCCTCTACAACGGCGACGAGTTGCTGTACCTGATGGTCATGGACCGGATGGCCACCGGCCCGGTGGCCGGCGCCGTCGGCACCCTGATGACCAATATGGCGGTCGAGGTGGCCTTGAAAGAGAAGGGCGTCGGTTTCGCCCGCGCCAAGGTCGGCGACCGCTACGTGCTGGAAGTGATGCAAGAGAAGGGCTGGCTGCTGGGCGGCGAAGGGTCGGGCCACCTGCTGTGCCTGGACAAGCACACTACCGGCGACGGCATCATCTCGGCGCTGCAAGTGCTCTCCGCGCTCAAACGCGCCGGCAAATCGCTGGAAGAGTGCACGGCGGAGCTGGTGCTGTTCCCGCAAACGCTGGTCAATGTGCGCGTTGCCCCGGGTTTCGACTGGACCAAGAACGCCGCCATGGTGGCCGAAAAGGAAAAGGTCGAGCGCGAACTGGAAGGCAGCGGCCGCGTGCTGATCCGCGCCTCGGGCACGGAACCTTTGATCCGCGTGATGGTCGAAGCACGTCACGCCAAGGACGCGGATTCGATGGCCCAGCGCATCGCCGACAAAGTGGAAACGCAGTTGGCGGCATAGGGTGCCAACTGGGTTCAGCAATGAAAGATTAATCCGGCCCTCACATTGACGGCGAGGGCGCCAAGCGTTAGAATACTGTCTTCGGAGTGTAGCGCAGCCCGGTAGCGCACCTGGTTTGGGACCAGGGGGTCCAAGGTTCGAATCCTTGTACTCCGACCAAGAACTTTTAAAACGGGTTGTCTCTGACAACCCGTTTTTCATTTCCGCGATGAGTTCTCGTCGCGTTATCTCTGCCCATAGCTCAGTTGGATAGAGCATCAGCCTTCTAAGCTGAGGGTCGCAGGTTCGATTCCTGCTGGGCAGGCCAAAACATTCCCTATCTCGTTATTTCAGAGCCGGTCGTCGCAGTTCAGTGAATGAATCTCGCTGCCGCGAATGCGATGCCTGAAATGGCAACCGCTGTTCCGATAAACCATTTCAGCAGCGTGCCTTCCATCTTTGCAAGATCCTCTTTCGTTGCATAGTTTGACTTCACCACCGCTAAATCAACCTCCAGCGCAGACATGCGTTCCAAGGTCTTCTGGCTAATCGATTCGAGGTTCGCTATTCGGTTTTCCATAGCTGGATCCTTCGATCAAAAACTAATTAAAAAATCTTGCTGCAGCAAAGGCTAAGCCTGCAATAGTGACTGCCGTGCCGATGAACCATTTGAGCAAAGTGACCTCTAATCTTGCTATGTCTTCTTTTACTTTTGCGACGTCCTCTCTTGTCGCGTAATTTGATTTGATTACGGCCAAATCTACTTCAAGAACTGTGACCCGTTCCAAAGTTTTCTCAACCATTAGTTCAAGCGACGAAGTCCGCGTTTCCATTGGATTGCTGCTCCCTCAGTTCTTTTTTTCGCTACCAAGCCCGACCTATTCTTTAGACAGCGTCCTGGAGAGAAGGTTCAGCCGCCGGGCAATAACTCAGAAGTTGGAGGGGGTGTGCCAAAAATTAGCGCGATCGCACCGATTTCTGGCACATGATCCATTAGAAGCGGTAGCGGGCGGTCAGCTGCACCGAGCGGGGGGAGCCGGGCAGGTTTAGATTCTTGCTGCTGCCGTGACCCGCTACGATGTAAGCGCGGTCAAAAAGATTTGTCAAGTTCAAGGTCAGATCGATACCCGCGTGACGATAATAGGCCATCGCGTCCGCAGTAACGTAGCTAGGCAGCGTTACCGTATTGCCCGGATTGGCGAAACGGTCGCCGACATAATTGACGCCACCGCCAACGCCGAAACTACCACCAAGCGCTTTGCTCACCCATAAATTAGTGGCGTGCTTGGGAGTTAATGTCGGACGTTTTCCTTGGACGGCTTGGCCGTCATCCCGCGCGATGGAGGCAATCATCGCTGCATCCAAGTAGGAATAGCCCGCCCATGTCTTCCAGCCATTACCCAAATCACCATTGAACGTCAGCTCTATGCCTTTGGTCCGCTGCTAGCCCAGAGGTAATAACTGAAGCGTCAGTGGGTCGGCGGTTTTAATATTCGTGCGCGTCAACTGGAATATGGATACGCCCGCCGAGGCGCGGCCATTGAACAAGTCATATTTGGCGCCGATTTCTCTATTCTTAGTAATCTCCGGCGCGATTTGTGCATTCGCCGTGGTTAATGCGAAGCCTTCACCCGAAGGCTGGAACGAACGGCTGAACGACGCGTAATACGATTGCACCGCGTTCGGCTGATAAACCAGGCCCGCGCGCGGACTCCAATTACGGTCGGTGCGGCTGACGTTCGGAACACCCACACGCCTTTCGACATTCTCCTGCTCAAACCGGTCGTAGCGAATACCTGCCAGCGCTTTCCATTGCGGCGCCAAGGTCACCATGTCTTGCAAATAAGCGCTGGCGATTTTGAAGATGCCCAGGTTATTCGACGTCGGCGCGCCGCCGGCGGTGAATGGCACCACCGGATTGACCGGGTTAAACAACGACACGGTCGCCACGTTGGCTTGCGAACGCACCAGCTGATTCTTGTTCTGTTTGCCGAACTCGACACCGTACAGTATCTGATGCTGCATGCTTCCCAGTTCCGCCAGTTGCGTCAATTCAGTCTGGTTCGAGTAGCCGTCCTCATCGCGGGCGACATTGCCACGGGTGAGGGAAGCGGTACGCGCCGTCTCGTTGACCGAACCCACCAGCGTATTGTTGCGGTCGAGCGAGTAATCGTAGTGGCGGAAGGCGTTGCGGATCGACAGTTGGGGATTGAAGCGGTGGTCCAGAGTGAAACCGTAAGCTTTCACTTCCGATTCGCTGTAGTCGAAGTCTTCGGCGTTGGCCGCGCCGTAATAGGTGCCCGCCGGTACATCGACCGCGCGTCCCTGATATGAAGGGATGCCGAAGTCGGTCACGCGCTTGTCTTTCAGATACTCCGCCTGCAGCAGCAACAGCGTGTCCGCGCCCAGCTTGAACTGCACCGACGGCGCCAGCGCTTGGCGCTTGAGGAATTGCTGGTCGCGATAGCTGTCCGAATCCTCCGCCGCGCCTGTCACGCGGAAAGCGACGCCGTTGTCGGTCAGGTTGCGCGCCAGATCGAACTCGCCGCGTTTTTGGCCCCAGCGGCCCACTTGAAGGCTGACTTCGCTGCGGTCGATGCCCGGCTTTTTGGTGATGCGGTTGATCATGCCGCCGGACGAGCCGCGGCCATACAGCACCGAAGCAGGCCCTTTGATGACCTCGATCTGTTCGACATTGGATAAATCGCGGAAATACAGCGCATCGTCGCGCATGCCGTCGACAAACTGATCACTGATGGCGCTAAACCCGCGAATGGTGACCTGATCGCGCTGGCCGTCGCCGTGCGACAGGCCGATCCCCGGCACCGCCTTAAGCACATCCTGCATCGAGCGCGCGCCTTGATCGCGCAGCAGTTCCTGCGGCACGACGTTGATGGTTTGGGGAATGTCGCGCAGCGGGGCGTCGATCTTGGTGCCGGTGGTGGAGGTGGTGGGACGGTAGCCGTCGGCTTCGCCGCTGACGGTGACGACCGGCATGGCCTGCTCGGGCGCCGCGCCGGTCTGCGCTAGCGCGGCGTTTGAAAAGGAAAGGCTGGCCAGCATCAGGGCCAGCGGGGTCTTGGTCAGTGTCATGTGAGTCCCTCGAAGTAGTTGTTGGCTGGCTACTTGGGTCGCATGACACTTCGCTGGCTAAATAGGAATAATTATCATCTTGATTATCCTCCTAAGATGCTAGTAACGCAAGAATCCGCGTTGAATCAGCGCGCCGCTGGCATGAGCTGCACTTCAATGCCAGAGTACATCGACGGTGCCCGATAAATCCGCTGGGTCGCCTTTTGGAAATCCTCGGGCTTGGCTTTCGGAATGTCGACAAAAGTCTGGGGATTCAAGTCCACCAACGGGAACCACGAGCTCTGGATCTGCACCATGATGCGGTGTCCGCGCCGGAAGGTGTGGTTGACGTCGCTCATCGTGTAGTTAACCGCCTCCACCTTGCCCGGCGTGAAGGGTTGCGGGTTCTCGAAGCCGTTGCGGAACTTGCCGCGCAGCGGATCTCCGCGCACCAGTTGCTGGTAGCCGGCCATGGTCAAGGTCGGCTTGGGCACGTCGGTGCGGTGCTCGTCGCTCTGTCCGGCGTTGGGATAGCTCGACGGGTAGACGTCGATCAGTTTGACGACCCAGTCGGCGTCGGTGCCGGTGGTGGAGACGAACAGCCGCGGCTTGACCGGGCCGCTCAGGGTCACGTCCTCTTCCAGCACCTCGCTGCGGTAGGTCAGCACGTCCGGCCGGGTCGAGGCGAAGCGTTGGTCGCCCACCATGTATTCCTTCGGCACGCCGGTCGCGGGATACGCGGTGTACGGCACCGGCTTGCGCGGATCGGCCACATATTCGTCGAAGGCCTGGGCGGCGCCGGCGGCCGGCTGCTTCCAGTCGAGCGTGCCGTTCGGTCCCAGATACAGGGTGCGGGCCTGGGCCTGCTTCGGCGGCCAGGCAGCGTAGTTGCGCCAGACATTGCTGCCTGTTTCAAACGCATACACCTCCGACACATCCTTGTTCGGCACGCCTTTGAGATGCTGCTCGAAGAACGGGAATTCAATCTTGCTGCGGAAGTAGTCGCCGGTCTTCGAGTCGAACTGGACATGGCCCAGGCTCTTGCCGTCGTAGCGGCTCCAGCCGCCATGCGACCACGGACCCATCACCAGCCCGCTGTAGATGCCGGGATTGTTGCGCTTGATCGTGCTGTAGGTGGTCAGCGGGCCTTGCAGGTCTTCGGCGTCGTACCAGCCGCCCACCGTCAGCACCGCCGCCTTGATGTTTTTCAGGTGCGGCGCGATGTCGCGCGTTTTCCAGAATTCGTCGTAGGTCGCGTGTTCGATGGTGGGCATCAGCAGCGTGCGCTGGTTTGCCGTCATCGTGTTGGTGATGTTCGACAGCGTCAGGTGCGAGAGGAAGAATTCGTAGGCGTCGGCGGTGCCGTAGTCGAAGCGGGTCCAGCTTTTCGGCAGCGGCGTCGGGTTCGGCACGTCCACGAAGGCCGAGTAGAAATCGAAGTTTGCCGACAGCATGAAGGCGCCGCCGTGGTACGAATCGTCGTTCATGTACAGATTGGTCACCGGCGCCTGCGGCGAGGCCGCCTTGATGGCCGGATGCGAATCGATGATGCTGGCCGAAGTGTAAAAGCCCGGATACGAGATGCCCAGGATGCCAACCTTGCCGTTGTTGTTGGGCACGTTTTTCAACAGCCATTCGACGGTGTCGTGCATGTCCTGGCTTTCGTTGCCTTCGCCTTTGGCGCGCTTGGGGTTGACGTGCGGCGTCATCTCCTGCCACTTGCCCTCAGACATGTAACGGCCGCGCACATCCTGCTGGACGAAGATATAACCGCTTTGTTCGAATTCGGGCGACGGCCCGACATGGTCCGGATAAAAATCGACACCGTAGTGCAGCTCGTCGTCGATCTCCACGCCGGCGCTGTAGGGCGTACGTTCCATCAGGAAGGGATAGCGCTTGCTGGCATCCTTGGGCACGTAGACGGCGGTGAACAGGCGCACGCCGTCGCGCATCGGAATGCGGTATTCGTACTTGGTGTAGTGCTCGCGCAGATTGTATTTAGCCGGCGCGTCGATCGCGGCTGCCGGAGTGGAGACGCAAAGTGCTCCCAGCACGAGCGCGTTGAGGGCAAAGGCGAGGGCGGTGAGGCGCGATGTCATGGATTCCTTGTAATCTGAAAGGCAAAGATGCATTAGTGTAATGCCAGTGGATAACTTTGGCTGCGACAAATTTGCGCACCGGCACATTTCTCTTTAAAAACATCAACTTGCCGGACGGGGGTGAGGCTTGTTAACAGCCTTATCCACAGAATTTGTTAACAACCGTCTCTGATGCCATAAAAGCAATAATCTGTACTTTTCGACACTTGTGTTGGTTACCGCACAGTTGATGCTGAGACAAAACTATATTCTCCGCATCACCGAATAAGGGTGTTCGGTAACTCTAATTGCTCAAATATTCACTATTGCGGAAATAAAAATGAAAATCAAAAATATCTTGTTGGCATCGATGATCGCAGGCGCCAGCCTGTTCGGCTCGGCCGCTTTTGCTGCGAACGTGGGACAAACCGTCAGCATCAACCTGGAAAACGATGGCGCCGGCGGCTTCAACGCGCATTTCGGCAACACCTACGGCAGCGCTGACCGTACCAACACGTTCACCGACAAATTCATGTTTGCCCTGAACTCCAATTTCGACTCGTCGACCTCGCTGACGTCGAGCTACCTGTCGTCGAAGACCGTCAAGGATCTGCAGATCACCTCGTTCAACCTGGTGAAATATGATCCGATGACCAGCGCCGTGCTGGACACCTACGTCGGCAGCAACTTCACCGGTAATGGCGCGCATCCGACCGACCGTTGGGAACTGACCGCGACCGGCCTGTCGGCAGGCAGCTATTTCATTCAAGTTGACGGCCTGGTTGCCGGCACCGGCGGCGGCGCTTACGGCTCCGACCTGACCATCGCCGTGTCGGCGGTGCCGGAACCAGCAACCTACGGCATGATGGCCGCCGGCCTGGGCCTGCTGGGCTTTGTCGCACGCCGCAAGCAAGCCAAAAAAGCTTAACCTAGGGTAGGTGTTGCACGACGCGTCCGAGCCTACGAACTCGGACGCGTTTTTTTATGGCTGCAAGCTATCGATCAACGCCCTGCAAGCGGCCGACATGCGCCGATGCGGCGGATAAATCAGCGAAAACGGTTTGCTGCGGCCGCCTAAAGCCGGCAGCACTTCGACCAGTTGGCCGGCCCGCAGCCGTTCGTCGGCGACAAAGCGGTAAGTCTGGCAAATGCCCAAGCCTTGCTGCGCCAAGGTCACCACCCCCAACACATCATCGGCCACGCGCATGCGCGCGGGCGCCGTCCAATCGACATCCTTTCCGTCCACCCTCAGCAGCCACGGCGACAGCCGGCCCGTGCTCGGTATGGTGAACGGCAGGCACGCGTGGCGCGCCAGATCGTCCAGTCCCGTCGGCGTGCCCGCCCGCCGCAGATAGTCTGGCGATGCGACCAGGCAGATGCCGGCCTCGCCGAGGCGCTTGGCGGCCAGGCCGCTGTCGGCCAATTCCCCCAGCCGTATCGCCATGTCGTAGCCTTCTTCGACCAGATCCACATTGCGGTTGGAAATGCTTAGTTCGATCATGACCTTCGGATGCAACTCCATGAATGGCCGCAGCAATTGAGGCAGGCGATAGTGGCCGTAAGTCGTCGGCGCGCTGATGCGTATCGTGCCCGACAGCTCGCCGCCCTGGCCCTGAATGGCGCGCTCGGCATCGGCGATCAGTCCGAACGCGCTGCGCGCCTGCTCCAGATACAAGGTGCCGGCCTCGGTCACGCTCAGGCGGCGCGTCGTGCGGCGCATGAGTTGCACGCCCAGCCGTGCTTCGAGCCGGGCGACGGCGCGGCTGAGCACGGAGGGCGTCGTACCCAGCGCCACCGCCGCGGCGCTGATGGTCCCCTTGTCGACGATGGTCACGAACGCTTCCACATCCCCCATATGATCGAATTGCCGCGCCATTCCCACCTTTCAAGAACAAATGATTTGAGTTTTCGGTTATTTACACACTTTACAGTCATCAATAAAGTAACGCCATAGCAAAACACCTCACAGGAGTACTTTCATGACAAATGCCATCCGCAACGCCTTCGCCACCGCCGCCACCGTCGCATTGGGTTTCTCGGCCTTGGGCGCCGACGCCGCCAACGTACTGGTCGTCCTGTCGGACGCGTCGCAGCTGGAACTGCGTGACAACCGGACCTTCGACACCGGCTTCTACGCCAACGAACTGATGCAACCAGTCAAGAAGCTGCTGGACGCCGGCCACACGATCACCTTCGCCACGCCACTGGGCAAGGCGCCGTCGCTGGACCGCCATTCGGTCGATAAGATGTACTTCGACAATGACGAGGCCAGCATGCAACAGCATCTGGCGTTGCTGGAAAAGTTGCGCATCACGTCGGCGGAGCAATCGCCGGTGGTCAGCCTGGCACGGGTGGAGCAGGGCGGTTACGCCCGCTATGACGCGCTCTATGTTCCCGGCGGCCACGCGCCGATGCAGGATTTGCCGCACAGCGCCGCGCTGGGACGCTTGCTGCGCGACTTCCACGCGCGCGCCAAGCCGACCGCGCTGGTGTGCCATGGCCCGATCGCCTTGTTGTCGGCGTTGGAGCGGCCCGAGCAGTTCACCCGCAAGCTGATCTCGCCGGCCGCCTCCGTGGGGGCGGCGCCGGCATGGATTTATGCCGGCTACCAGATGACCGTCATTAGCAATAGCGAGGAAGCGGCGGCCAAGGGCATGTTGAACGGTGGCACAATGAAATTCCTGCCGCAGACGGCCTTGCAGCGCGCGGGCGGCGTCTACAGTAGCGCCGCGAACTGGCAAAGCAAAGTGGTGGTGGACCGGGAGCTGATCACCGGCCAGAATCCAGCCTCGGCGTCGGCCGTGGCGGACCAGCTGCTGGCGCGCCTGAAGCGTTGACGCAAGCGCGGCCGCGTCATCCGTAGGCCGGACGAGTCCGCTTGAGAGCACAATTCACCTCCCTGTGCGAAAATCCGGCCATGGCGCCGTGGCGCGCCGCACTCACCGGAACCATATGACCGACCGCTACTTTTATCAGCCATCACAGGGCCACGGCCTGCCGCACGACCCCTTCAATGCCATCGTCGGACCGCGTCCGATCGGCTGGATTTCCTCGCGCGGCGAACAGGGCAACCTCAACCTGGCGCCCTACAGTTTTTTCAACGCCTTCAATTACACGCCGCCGCTGATCGGCTTTTCCAGCCAGGGACGCAAGGACACGCTGCGCAATATCGAGCAGACCGGCGAGTTCGTGTGGAATCTGGCGACGCGCCCGCTGGCCGAGGCGATGAACGCCAGCTGCGCGCCGGCGCCGCCGGAAGTGGACGAGTTCGTGCTGGCGGGACTGACGCCGGCGCCGTCGCGCATCGTCGGGGTGCCGCGCGTGGCGGAAAGTCCGGTCGCGTTCGAATGCCAATGCACGCAGATCATCCGCCTGCAAAGCGCGTCGGGCGAGCCGACCAATGGCTGGCTGATCATGGGGGAGGTGGTGGGCGTGCACATCGCCAACGAACTGCTGCGCGACGGCATCTATGACACGGCGGGCTCGCGCACGATCTTGCGCGGCGGCGGCCCGGCCGATTACTTCGAGATAGGACCGGACAGCCTGTTCCGCATGCGGCGGCCAGACTATCCGTAAGGCACATTAATACGTGTAGAACATCTTTTGCACGGCCTTGCTGTCATTGGTTTTGGTCAATGCCAGCATCAGCAGGATGCGCGCTTTTTGCGGATTGAGCGTGTCGGCGGCAACGAAGTCCAGCTCGTCGTCGTTGGCCTCGCCGTTGCGCGCCAGGATGCCCTGGCCGACGCGGCTGCCACGCACGATCATCACGCCCTGTTTGCGGGCGGCGATCAGCGCCGTCTTGACCGAGGCGGCCAGGCTGCCGTCGCCGACGCCGGCGTGGATGATGCCCTTGGCGCCGGCGGCGACCAGCGCGTTCAGCGCGACCGGGCCGACGTTGGCGTAGCCGTAGACGATGTCCACTTGCGGCAGTTTGTCCAGTTTGCTGATGTCGAACTCGGTGTCAGCGGTGTGCTTGCGGGTCGAGGCGCGATAGAAGTAAGGCTTGTTGCCCTGGATGTAGCCCAGCAGGCCCAGTTCGGTGGTCTTGAAGCTGTCCGGGGTCGAGGTGTTGGTCTTGCTCACGTCGCGCGCGCTGTGGATCTGGTCGGCCATGGCCACCAGCACGCCTTTGCCGGCAGCGTCGGGACTGGCGGCCAGCAATACGGCGTTGTACAGGTTGATCGGGCCGTCGGCCGACAGCGCGGTGCCCGGGCGCATGGCGCCGACCAGCACGACCGGCTTCTTACTTTTCACGACCAGGTCGAGGAAGTAAGCGGTTTCTTCCAGGGTATCGGTGCCGTGGGTGATGACGATGCCGTCCACGTCCGACTGCGCCAGCAGCACGTTGACGCGCTTGGCCAGGGTCAGCCAATGTTCGTTGGTCATGTTTTCGCTGGCGATCTGGAACACCTGCTCGCCCTTGACCTGGGCGACCTTGGACAGTTCCGGCACCGCCTTGATCAGGGTATCGACGCCGACGGTGGCGGCGGTGTAGCCGACCGTGGTGGTGCTGCTGGCGCCGCTGCCGGCGATGGTGCCGCCGGTGGCGAGTATGGTCACATTGGCCAGTTTGTCCGCTGCCTCCGCATAGCTACCAAGCAACAAAGTACAGGCCAGTAAAACTTGGTAAACACGGTTAGTAATATTATGGTTATGTAACATGCGATCTCCTGATCAAACTGTAAAGCTTGGGATAGTAACAAATACACAGTCTGTCAACAATGCAAGGTGTTGCGGCGTTACGGTTGACAGACCTGCTATATTAGAGGTGATTGAGGGAATTACAAAAGAGAAAACATTATGACTTTAGCAAACACCCTTCGCCGGGGTGCGGTGCTGTCGGTGGCCTTGGCGCTGCTGGCTTGTGTGACCGCCTGCGGCAAAAGCCAGGCGCAGAAGCAGCAGGAAGAGGTTCTGACACAGACCAGTTTGGGCGAGAAATATGTGAAGGAAAAGATCCGCGACCCTGGTTCGGCGCAATTTCGCAACCAGTTCATCGGCAAGGGCGGCGCGCCCTGCGGCGAAGTCAACGCCAAGGATGCCTTCGGCGCCTACATCGGGTTCCAGCGCTACATCTCGGTCGCCCGCGGACTGACCTTGCTGGCGCAGGATGTCGCCCCGGCCGAGTTCGAGGAGTCGTGGCGCGAACTGTGCCGCTAGCGGCCGCGTCCCCGTTGGGCCGCCCAACAGCTTACACCTCGCGCAACCGCTTGCTGTACCTGGTTGCGCGGCGCACCGGCGGATGCTGTCCGGCCGGATGCGCCAGCGCCTCCGTCGCCCGGTCATAGCCATACTGCCACTGGTCGTTCATGTGCTGCACAAAAGTGTCGTACGTCGACGGCATCGCCAGCTCGATGCGGTTGCGGCGCCAGTGCAGCTTTTGCTGCAACTGCTGCTTGGCCAGCACCCGCGACACATCCGACGAGTCGATGCGCAGGTCCGCCAGATACGTGTTGGCATACCGCAGGCGCGCGTTGCCGTTCAATCCCAGCACCGCGCGCCAGGCCGGTATCGAGAACACCTGGTCGAACGCCTCCTTGAACTCCATGATCACCTCGTCGCCGAGCCGTCGCGCGATTTCGACCGGGAACAGATCCAGCACGCCGCCGATGTATTCGTCGCCGCCATACTGGCGGCAGCGGAAGTAGATCATGTCGGCGATCGAGATGCGCGCCGCCTCGGCGATCGGTACGCCGCCGTCGATCAGCAGATCGGCGGACACCGCGTGCCGCCCCCATCGCGCGTCGGCCAGGGGCGAGGACATGCCGCGCAGCGCGGTCGCGGCACGCTCGCCGCAAAACACGGTTTCCGCGAACAGCTTGCGCTCGCCGCGCGGCTGGCCCACTTCCGAAGGATCGAACAGCAGCTTGCCGCCGATGATGGCGACATCGACTTCCGGCGCGCCGCTGGCGGCCGGGAAGGGCAGCTGCGGCGGAATGTCGAACAGGTAGTCGCCGAACAGGTCGGGGATGACGGGCACGCTCGCCGGCGACAGCCTGCGTTTGGCGGCGCGCGCCAGGGTGCCGATCAGCGCCGCGTGGCGGGTCGATTTCAGGCCGCACCAGAACTCGTACATAGCGCGCGAGGCCAGCCACGCGCGCTGCCCGCCCGGGTCGGGCAGGTTGTGGATGATGGTCGCGGCGATGGCGCCACCGCAACTGGCCAGCAGGATGTCCGGCGCCTTGCCGGCTTGCCGCAGCGCCGCGTACATGCCGATGTAGATGCCAAACCGGAAGCCGCCACCCCCCATCACCATGCATCGTTTATACGGTTTATAGACTTTTTGTACAGGTTCGATTTGTGCGTGCGTCATGGATGAAACCTTACCACAGCACAGCCTTCAATCAAGCGCCGGACCGACGCTTGTCCCACATTTGAATCACCGCCCTTGCCACACTTGATCCTACAGTTGATATTCCAGCATCACGCGCAGCGTGGCGCTGCTGGGCGTGACCGTCACCCGGTGCCGCATGCCTTCGGCGTCGGCGTAATCGTGCCACTCGGTCGCGGTTTGTCGCAGCAGGTTGCTGCCGGCGATACGCAACTGCGTCTTCGCGTCGATTTTCCATAGCGCGTAAAGATCCAGCTCCCGCTTGGCGCTGCTGCCCAGCCGGACCTGACGCGCCTGCCGCACCGCGCCGCCGGCCTGGTAATTCAGATTGCCGCCGAAGGTCAGCGCCGAGCCATCCGGGCGATAATCCGCGCCGAGGTTGGCGGTGAGCGGCGTCTGCGTCTCCAGCCGGTTGTCGGGTCCCGGCACATTGTCGACGCGCGACCAGTTGCGCGCCAGGTTGGCGCGCAGGTCGATCGCCGGCGCGCCCCGTACAAGGCGGCGCAGCGGCAGCTTGGCCTCCAGCTCCACGCCACGCACGCTGGCATTGCCGTTGTTGAACGGCGCCTCGACCCATTCGCCATCCTGCTCGAACAGGCGCGTGATCGTGACGTCGCGTATCCGCCGCAGATAAGTGCTGACGCTGACCAGCGCACCGTCGCCCAGATAGTGTTCGTAGGCCGCGTCCAGCCCCCACGCCAGTTCCGGGCGCAGATTCGGATTACCCTGTTCATCGGGGTTGGTGGGATTATTGTTGTTGTCGTTGGTGTAGCGGCGCGGCACCAGCTTGGCCAGCGGCGGCGCCTTGTAGGTGCGGCTGACGGCCAGGCGCAGCACGTCCTTGTTCGGCAGCGCGTAACGGGTTTGCAGCGACGGACTCCAGACCGCCGAGCGCGAGTCCAGCGCATCGGGCGCGTTGGCCGCGTCGGCGCGGCTGGCGGTCTCCAGCCGCTCGTGGCGCAAGCCCAGATACAGCGAGTAGTTCCTGGTCGCCTCCCATTCGTCCTGTATGAAGAAGGCCAGGCGGTTGACGTTGGCGCGGTAGTCGGCGTTGTTGGCGCCGGTCTGCGCGCCGCCGGCATCGAAGGTCCTTTCGTTGCGGTCCTCGTCGCGCACGGCGCGGCTGACATCCCAGCCCAGTGCCAGCGCGTGGCGCTCGCCGACCGGATGGCGATACGTGCCGCTGGCTGTCACGCTGGTTTCCGACGGCCCGGAATCGACGAAGTGCCGCGCCTTGGGATTGCCCTGGTTATCCATGCCGTAGAAGTCGAAGGTGCCGCTGCGACGGTTGCTGTTCACACCCAGTTTCGTCTCCAGTTTGGCGCCGTTGGACATCAGGTGGGTCCAATTGACATCGCTGCGCAGCATGACGAAGTCCGCCACGAAGTCGGCGAAGTTGCGCGGATACTCGCTGTTGCCGCCGACCAGCGCCGTCTCGTCGGCGCGGTTGCGATTGTCGACCCGGCGCAGATTGGCGAAGCTTTGCCAGCTCACCGTGTCGCCACTTGCCAGCGTCCAGTTCAGGCGTGGCGTCAAGGTCAGCGAGTCCGTGCGGCCGGAATCGGTTTGCGGCGTGCGCCGCAGCACGAGCAGGGCGCCATTCAGGTCACGCTGGTCTTCAAAATCGGTAAAAGGCTTGTCCGTGTGCTTGCGCTGCATCGTCGCCGCCAGGCTGTATGAATAGCCTTTGTCCTGGTCGGAGAGCTGCGCCGTCAGCGTTGGCGTGGTCTCGCCGCCCTGGCGGGCGACGCTGGCGCTGAGCGAACGCTGGCCGCGCTTGACCGCCTTTTTCAGAATGACGTTGATGGCGCCGGCCACCGCCTGGTTGCTGAATTCGGCCGTTGCGCTGCGCATGATCTCTATCCGCTCGATCATCTCCGGCGCGATGGAATCGAGCGAGAATCCGGCCGCCACCGGCTCTCCGTTGAGCATGATCTGTGTGTAGCCGTTGCCCAGGCCGCGCATGCTGATCGCGCCGCCCTGGCCTGGTGTGCCGGAGATGCTGATGCCGGGCAGCCGCTTGAGCGCGTCGGACAGGGACTGGTCGCCCTGGCGCACCAGTTCCTCATGCTGGATGACGATGGCGGTGGTGGTTTCGCGCTGGCGCTGGTCGGCGCGGGCGCCCGTGACCTGCACTTGCAGCGGCTCGGGACTATTGACGGCGCTGGCGCCGGCGGCGGTGATCAGCAGCAAGCTGCTGGCGATTCGGTGTAACGGCATGTCTGGTTTGCCCCTTGTGTGACGAGTGGGGTTATTATGCGACAAATGTCGCATGCGGGTCAATCCGACGTCCATGAATTTGTAACATTGCTTCGTATTAATTCCTAATATGCTACGATTGAGTTTTTGCTAATTGCAAATAAAGTATGGTCGAAGCAGGTTGGACCGAAGGTATCGCCTCGCGGGTACTTGGTCGAATGCCGGTGAACGTGTCAGGCGCGCGATCACGGCCGGTGACGATGCGCTATACAATGCAGCTGGCCGCAGCGCTCCCTGCCGTGGCCACATCTGCATTGAAAGCACATATGTATTACGGAGAGCGCTTCAACAGTATCACGCACGTTATCGGCGCGGTGCTGGCCGCTATAGGCGGCACGCTGCTGATCGTGCTGGCGGCGCGCAGCGGCGACATCTGGAAAGTGGTCAGCTTCAGCGTCTACGCGGCCACTTTGCTCGGACTGTATCTGACCTCGACCCTGTATCACAGCACGCGCGGCCGCGCCAAGGACGTGCTGCGGCGGATGGACCATTGCGCCATCTACCTGCTCATCGCCGGCAGCTACACGCCGTTCACCTTGGTCAGCCTGCGCGGGCCGTGGGGCTGGTCGTTGTTCGGCGTGGTCTGGGGCCTGGCCATTGTCGGCATCCTGCAGGAGATCTGGTACGCCAAGGGCGCGCGCGTGCTGTCCCTGGTGATCTATGTCGCCATGGGCTGGGTCGGCGTGATCGGCGCCAGTCCGCTGATCGACGCGCTGGGCTGGAACGGCTTCATGTGGCTGGCCGCCGGCGGCGTGGTCTACACGGTGGGCATCGCCTTCTTCGTCACCGACCACAAATGGCGCTACGGTCACGGCGTCTGGCATTTGTTTGTACTGGGCGGCAGCGCATGCCATTTCGGCGCGGTGCTGCTGTATGTGGCATAACCGTCGCGTAACGATTTTTTTGAGCTGAAAACGTGGATATCAATTCCGACGATCTGAAAACCTTCATCACCGTGATCGACAGCGGCACGCTCAGCGCGGCGTCGGTCCACCTGGGCCAGACCACGTCCGGCGTAAGCCGCGCGCTGTCGCGGCTCGAGGACAAGCTGGCCACCTCGCTGCTGACGCGCACCACGCGCCGCATGGAGCTGACCGAGGAGGGCCACCTGTTCCTCGAACGCGCGCGGGCGATCCTGGGCGCGATGGAGGAGGCCGAGGAGACCATCCGCATCCGCCGCCAGAAGCCGGCCGGCCGTTTGTGCGTGGACGCGGCGTCGCCGTTCATGCTCCATTGCGTGGTGCCGCACCTGGCCGAATTCCGCGCGCTGTACCCGGACATCAAGCTCGAATTGAGCAGCAACGACCAGATCGCGGACCTGATCGAGCACCGCACCGACGTCGCCATCCGCATCGGCGCGCTGACCGATTCGACCTTGCACGCGCGCGCCCTCAGTTCCAGTCCGCTGTACGTGCTGGCCAGTCCCGAATACCTGGCGCGGCATGGCACGCCGCAAAAGCCGGAGGACCTGGCGGGCCATTCGCTGGCCGGCTTCGCGCAGTACGAGCAGGGCAACAGCTGGCCGTTGCGCCACGCCACCGGCAACAGCCTGCAGATCACGCCGTCGATCTCGGCCTCCAGCGGCGAGACCTTGCGCCAGCTGGCGCTGGCCGGGCAGGGCATCGTCTGCCTGGCCGACTTCATGACGCGCGCCGATCTCGACGCCGGCCGCCTGGTCAAGGTGCTGGAAGACAGCTACACCGGCTACCGGCAGCAGATCCACGCGGTGTATTACCGCAACACCCAGCTGGCGCAGCGCATCAGCTGTTTCCTGGAGTTCCTGCAGCGTAAGCTGTGAGGTGGTCTCGATATCGCGAGTGTGTGGCGGCGTACAGATTTTGATAGCGTCGCGACGTACACTGGCCTTGCGTGCTTGGAGCGCATCGTCAGATGAAAGCTCAGCAGCAGGTAAGCCGGTAGCCTCAAGTACCGGCACCAACAACAGGGTTGCTGACTGGGAGAACATCATGTCGCACACTACGCATCCATCCAAGCATCTGGTCCGGGCCTACCTCGAGCGCCGCACGCGCGACGTCAAGCCGCCGCCGAAGCCCGAGGAAATCCGCCGCCAGCTGGGGTGGGGCATGTTGATGTTCGAGCCCAAGCTCGGCAACGGCGGGCGTTCCTGAACCAAGGCGAGCGCTGCCGCGTTTCGCCACCCGTTTCGTCATTCACCGGCTCTTTTCCGCTATTCGCCGAATAGCGGTTCCCCCGCCTTCCGTTCCCCGGTATTGTTATGTCCATACCGAACAGGGGAACTCATATGAACGCAGAAATAGCATATCAATGGCGCAAACAGCTGGTCTGGGGGCTGCTGATGATCGCCGTCGGCTGCGCCTTCCTGCTGGAGCGCGCCGGCTACATCGACTTCGACGTCGACATTGTGCGCCTGTGGCGCTACTGGCCATGGCTGGTGGTCATGACCGGCATCATACAAATCATTCCGCCCACCACGCCGCAGTATTTATTGAGCGGCCTGGCGAACATCTTCTTCGCCGGCTGGTGGTACGTTTCCTTCAACCGCATCTGGGGCTGGGGCTTCGGCGACACATGGCCCGCGCTGATCGTCGCCTTCGGCATCGGCCTGTTGCTGCGCCCACTGCTGGATAACATCTTCGCCGCGGCAAAGGAGCAAAAATGAGCGCCTTCGCCAAAACCGATCCAAAATCGCAGATGGCAATCGGCATCGCGGTCATCGTCGTCGGCTTGCTGTTCCTGGTCGATAACCTGGGTTGGATCGACCTCGATTTCCGGCGCCACTTGCTGCCGACGGCGTTGATCTTCTTCGGCATCCTGAAACTGCTGCAAACCCGGACCTCCTCCGGCAAGTTGACCGGCGGCGGCTTGATCGCGGCCGGCGTGCTGATCTTCCTGAGCCGCTCCGGCATTTTGTATATCAGCTGGCATTCGCTGTGGCCCATCCTGTTGATCGTGTTCGGTTGCGCGGTGGTGTTCAAGTCGGGCACCGGCCGCTCGGTCTTCAAGCAGGCCGGCGGCGGGGCGAAGCCGGACCCGGACAGCGAGTTCGATCAGATGGGCGTCGACATCACCTCCTTCATGGGGGCCTTCAAGCGCCGCATCGTCACCGCCGATTTTCGCGGCGGCGAAATCACCGCGCTGATGGGCGGCTGCGATCTCGATCTGCGTCAAAGCTCGATCAACGGCGAGGCGGTGCTCAACGTCTTTTCGCTGTTCGGCGGCGTCATCATCAAGGTGCCGGTCGACTGGACGGTGGTGTTGCAGGGCACACCGATCATGGGCGGCTTCGAGGAAAAGACCGTGCCTCCGGCCGCGCCGGGAAAAGTGCTGTACGTGCGCGGCTACGCCATCATGGGTGGGCTGGAAGTACGCAATTAAGAACTAGCCGAGCATGCAGGAGAACTCCCCCGGCCCACGCGGCGCGGCCATCTACATGGTGGTGTGGCTGTTCATCGGCGTCGCGCTGGGCGCCGTGATCGCGCTCCTGGGCGACACGCCGATGGCCAACGCCATGCTGTTCGCCATTCCGATCAACCTGGTGTACGCGTTCGCGGCCGGCTACTCGGCCTACTACATGTGCCGCGCCTATCCGCTGGGCAGCCGCCGGCCGCTGTCGATCGCGCTGGTGCTGATGGCGGCAGCGCTGGTCTGCGGCATACTGTGGCTGCTGCTGGGGCATGTCTGGAACGGTGTGACCATGTTGCTGGGCGCCGACTGGGCCGGCATCGTCATCACCCGGCAGCTGTCGGCGCTGATCGTCGGACTGGGCATCCTGTTGTACGGTTTCGCGGCGGCACTGCATTACATGGTGATCGAATTCGTGCGCGCCAAACACGCCGAGCAGCGCGAGCTCGAATCGCTGCTGATGGCGCAGGAGGCGGAGTTGCGCATGCTGCGCACGCAGATCGATCCGCACTTCCTGTTCAACAGCCTCAATTCGATCAGCGCGCTGACCTCGCAGGACCCCAAGGCGGCGCGCCGCATGACGCTGGAACTGGCGAGTTTCTTCCGTCAAAGCCTGGGCATGGAGGCGCACAAAAAAGTCACGCTGGGCGAAGAGATGGTGCTGATACGGCACTTCCTGGGGATCGAGCAGGTGCGCTTCGGCCAGCGGCTGTTGGTCGAGGAGTCGCTGGAGGACGCGGCGCTGGCATGCCTGGTGCCGCCGATGATCATCCAGCCGCTGGTGGAAAACGCCGTCAAGCACGGCATCTGCAATATGCCGGAAGGCGGCACCGTCCGGGTGGGTGCGCGGCGCGCCGGATCGATGCTGTATATCCGCGTCGACAATCCGGTCGACGCGGAGTCGCCGCCGGCGGCATCCACAACGGGCAAAGGCAATGGCAACGGCATCGGCCTGACCAACGTGCGCCAGCGCCTGGCGGGCGCATACAAGCATGAAGCCAGCATCCATTGGGGCTACAACGAGAACGGCTTCGGCGTGGAGATCGCGATGCCGGCGCAAACGACCGGGGGTGAAGTGTGATGGTGGAGATCAGAGCATGCGTATCGTAATCGTCGACGACGAAATGCTGGCGCGCGCGGTGGTGCGCGAGTACCTGTCGGAGCACGCGGACGCCAAGATCGTGGCCGAATGCGCCAACGGCTTCGAAGCCGTCAAGGCGATCACCGAGCTGTCGCCGGACGTGGTGATCCTCGATATCCAGATGCCCAAGCTGGACGGCTTCGAAGTGGCCGAGCTGGCGGGCGCGAAGACGCGCTACATCTTCGCCACCGCCTTCGACCAGTATGCGATCAGGGCGTTCGAATTCCACGCGCTCGACTATCTGCTCAAACCCTTCAGCCAGCAGCGTTTCGACCAGGCGCTGGCGCATGCGCGCGCCAATCTGGGCAAGGTAGGCGGCCCGGCGGATGCCGCGATGGAGAACATGGTGCGCGAGGCGGCAGGGCGCAACAAGCCGCTGGGCCGCGTGCTGATACGCGACGGCGCAAAGGTGCATGTCATCAGCAGCGACAAGATCGACTATATCGAAGCGCAGGACGATTATGTCCAGATCAGGGCGGAGGGCAAATGCTACCTGAAGAACCAGCGCCTGACGGAACTGGAGGGGCAACTCGACGGCGAACAATTCCTGCGCATCCACCGCTCGTACATCGTCAACATCGCCTGCGTGGAGCGGATCGAACAAGCCACCAAGGACAGCCACGTGGCGATCCTGCGCGACGGCGGCAAGCTTCCGGTCAGCCGCAGCGGTTATCAGAAAATCAGGGATGCGGTTCGGTAGGTGTGGCCGGGCGGCTAAACGGCTTGCTTTGTTGGCGCGCCGCGATGCCCAGCATGCTCAGGCCGAGCATGACCGTCAGCACCGCCGACGGCTCCGGCACGGAAGACACGGGCAGCACCAGCCGCGTGTCGTTGGCGGTGGCGATCACCGGGCTGGCGCTGTAGTCGTACTTGGACAAGTAGGCTTGAGGATCGATGCTGGCATTCCAGACGGGCGACGGGCCGGTGGCGACGTCATCGTTGGCAACGATAATCACGGCGGCGAATGATGGTGAGCTGATCAGCGATAGCGCGCACAGCATGAAGCGAATTGTCTTCGGCATTGGCATACACCTGTTCAGTTATAAACAAAAGCCTTGTGAGCTCAGTTGATCATCATACTATGGAATAATTATCATTATATTATTGGATTTTCCCATTGTGACAATCATCGCAATAGTGTGCGGCTATGGTGTGGGAGTGGCGGATTCGATGCGCCACCAGGCCGGCATCAGCTGCTGGATTTCCGGGCGGCCGAAGCGGTCGTCGATCAGGTAGACGGTGCCCTGGTCGGACTGCGTGCGGATCACGCGGCCCGCCGCCTGCACCACCTTCTGCAGGCCGGGATAGGTGTAGGTGTAGTCGTAGCCGGCGCCGAAGATGGCGTCCATGCGCAAGCGGATTTGCTCGTTGACGGGATTGATCTGCGGTAGTCCCAGGGTAGCGACGAAGGCGCCGATCAGGCGCGCGCCGGGCAGGTCGACCCCTTCGCCGAAGGAGCCGCCCAGCACCGCGAAGCCGATGCCTTCGCTCTCCAGCGTGAAGCGGGCCAGGAACTGCGCGCGTTCCGCTTCGTCCATGCGGCGCGACTGGCGCCACACCGGCACGTCCGGAAAGGCCTCCGCGAACTGGTTGGCCGCCTTTTCCATGTAATCGAAGCTGCTGAAGAAAGCCAGGTAGTTGCCGCGCTGGCGCTGGTACTGGCCGCCCATCAAGGCGGCGATGGGACGCAGCGATTGCTGGCGGTGCTGATAGCGCGTGGAGATGTGCGACGCCACCTGCACCGACAGCTGCTCGGCCACGAACGGCGATTCGACATCCACCCAGGCGGTGGTGTCGGGCATGCCGAGCATGTCGCCGAAGTAGTTCCAGGGACTGAGTGTGGCCGAGAACAGCGCGGTGGTGTGCGTGCTCTCGAAGCGCGGCTTGAGGAAGGGCGCCGGCACGATGTTGCGGATGCAGAGCACCGAGTTGGAATGGCTGGCGCGCGCGCCTTCGCTCTTTTCGATGTCGAACAGCGCGTGGTCGCCGAAGCTCTCGGCCAGCCGCGCGAACATCAGCGCGCCGAAGTAGAACTCCTGCAGGTCGGCGTCGACATGGCTCGGATGGTCGGCCATGTAGTCGGAGATCGCGGTGGCCGCCGTCTGCAGCGCGCCCATGAACTTCTCGGGCAAGGTAGCGTAGCACTGGTATTCGCCCGTCTGGTCCTTCTCCAGCTGGTTCCATTGCCGGTGCACGCGGTCCAGCGGCTTTTTCAATTCCTCCGGCACCACCTTGCGCAGCATGCGCAGGCTGGCGTGCTCCATCTCCGCCGAGTACATCTTGCGCGCGCGGGACACCATGTTGTGCGCTTCGTCCACCAGCACGTTGACTTTCCAGTCGTTGAGCAAGGTGAGGCTGTGCAGCATGGCGCTGATGTCGAAGTAGTAGTTGTAGTCGCCGATGACGATGTCGCACCAGCGCGCCATTTCGCTGCTCAGGTAATACGGGCAAACGTCGTGCGCCAGCGCGACCGCGCGCAAGGTCTCGCGGTCCAGCGCCAGGAACGGTGCCTTGGCCGCTTCGTCGCCTTCTGGTGCAGGCGGCAGCATGATGTCCAGCGCCGACTGGCGGGCGGCCGGCAGGCGGTCGTAGAAGCCCTTGGCCAGCGGGCACGACTCGCCGTGGCAGGCCTTGTCCGGATTGACGCAGGCGGTCGACTTGGCCGCCAGCTCCAGCGTGCGCAAAGGCAGCAGCGGCGCGCCCTCGCGGATGATGTCGACGGCGTCCAGCGCCATCTGCCTTCCCGAGGTTTTCGCGGCCAGGAAAAACACCTTGTCGACGCCATGTTCGGCGCTCGCCTTCAGCATCGGGAACAGGCTGCCGACGGTCTTGCCGATGCCGGTCGGCGCCTGCGCCAGCAGGCACACGCCGCGGTTGCTGGCCTTGTACATCGCCTCGGCCAGTTGGCGTTGGCCGGGACGGAAATCGGCATGCGGAAAACGCATCGCCTTGAGCTGCGCGTCGCGGGCCTCGCGGTGCGCCATCTCCTTCTCCGCCCATTGCAGGAACAGGCCGCACTGTTTTTCAAAATACGCGCGCAGGCCGAGCGCAGTATGCTCTTCGTGCAGCAGGGTTTCCTTCTGGCTGCCGATGTCGAAGTAGACCAGCGCCAGATGCACCTTGTCGAGACCCTGCTCCTTGCACAGCAGATGGCCATAGATCTTGACCTGCGCCCAATGGAGCTGGCGCTGATTGTCCGGCATCTTCTTCAAGTCGCCGCGATAGGTCTTGATTTCCTCCAGCCGGTTGGCGCGGCGGTCGTAGCCGTCGGCGCGGCCGCGCACGTGCAGCGGGCCGAAGTCGCCGGACAAGGGAATTTCGGTTTCGTAATCCTCGTCGCGGCGCGACGTCACCAGCGCGTGGCCGGCGATGCCTTCCTGCGCGGTGGGCGAGGGCGTGAAGCGCAAATCCAGGTCGCCGGTCTTGGCGGTGAACTCGCACAGCGCGCGCACGGCGACGGTGTAGGTGGGTTGGCTAGCAAGCGCGTTCATGCCGCCCATTGCAGATAGCACACCGAGATCGGCATCTGGTGCGTGGCGCAGTATTCGATCCAGCGCAGCTGGTTGTCCTGCAGGCGGTCGCCGGGGCCCTTCACCTCGATCATGTTGTAGCGCCGCTCGGCGGGCCAGAACTGGATCAGGTCGGGGAAGCCGCTGCGGTTGGCCTTGATGTCGAGCAGGATGCGCTCGAAGGCGCGCTTCAGGTGCAGCGGCGGGATGCAGTCGAGCGCCAGCCCGATCAGGTCCTCGTCGAGCGCCTCCCAGTACAGGAAGGGCGACTGGATGCCGGTCTTGGCGGCGTAATTGGCCAGGATGGTGGCGCGATACTGGTCGCCGTCGAGCTGCGCCAGGCAGTGGGCGAATTGCTGCGCGCGGCGGCGCTGGAAATCGGCGCTGTGCAGATCGGCGGGCCCGCGATGGTAGGGATGGAAGAAGGCGCCCGGTATCGGGCAAAACACGGCGTCCCAGCACAGCAGGCCGAACAGCGAGTTGATCAGCGAATTTTCGACGTAATAGACCGGCGCGTCGTCGCGCGTCAGGTGGTCGCGCACGACGAATTCGACATAGCTCGGTTCCTGCGGCGGCGGCAGGCTCAGGTCGATGCGCAGCGCCTGCGCCAAGGGCGTGCGCGGCAACTTGGCGTGGCCCAGCTTGCGCGCCAGGCGCGGCGCCATGCGCAGCAGTTGCTGGCGTTCGGCCTCGCTCTCGGGCTGTTGCATCGCGATTTGCAGGAGGTCGAACGCTTCGCGCGGCTGCTCGTCCTTTTCCAGCACGCGGATGGCGCGCGCGCGGGCGCCGGGATAGTGGCAGTTTGCGTAGAGCGCGTGCGCGGCCTTCCAGTCGGCCAGCTTTTCCACGTGCTGGGCGATGGTGAAGGTCAGCTTGTCGCGCCGGCTGCGCAGCCATTCGTTATCGTCCGAGCAGGGTGGCAGATCGCGGATCACGTCGGCCGGGTCCTCGCCGTCGACGAAGCGCTCGTGGCACTGGTGCAGCATCAGGAAATCGTCGATGTCGCGGCGGCTGCGGAAGCCGCGCGCGGCCGGAGAGAACGCCACCTTTTCGTACTGGTAGATGCCCAGGTCGGACAACACGAACTCGGTCCAGTCCTGGTGATAGTTGCCGAAGAAGATAAGGCGCAGACGATCGCACAACTGCTGCGTCAGATGGCTATAAACATGATCGCCGGAATTCTCGTACCAGTTGGAAAAGCGGTGCTGGCCGTCGTACTGTTCGCGCAGCGCTTCGAGCTGCTCGGCCTTGCGCAACTGGCGCACGTGCGGCGTCAGCTGGAAAATCTTGCCGATCTCGGGCTTTTGCAGCAGATCGAACAGCTGTTCCAGGTCCAGCAGCGGATCTTCCTCGATCAGGCCCAGCGCGGTCAGCGGGCGGGCGGCCTCGTGCGCGCTACCGATCTCTGCATACGCCAGCTTGCTCGCCCGGAAAAGCGTTCCCTTGCGCATGACCATGCGCACCAGCAGCGCGCGCGACGCTTGCGGCAGCGTGGGAAAGGCGGTGATGAAGTCGCGTTCCTCGGTGGTCAGCAGATCGTCGTAACGGTCGCCTATCCACGTCAGCACCTGATGGAAGTTATCCAGGTAATAAAACGCGTTATCGAGAACTTTGATCATTGCAGGGGAAGCGAGGAGAGCGATAAACTGTATTTATATACAGTGTATCGCGTTCCGAACCGCTTGCCCAGCAAAATCAACTCCGGGGTCAGGTCCACCAATTCTACACAAGCTCGGCGCTGTCACGCCGTTACAGCTTAGGCCGTGTAGAAATGGTGGACCTGACCCCGAATTGGAATCAAACCGATCAGGCTTGCTTGGCGGAGGGGGTGTTTTTTTCCACCATTTCGCTGGCTTTGGCGATTTGCGCCTCTACCGACTGCACCGCCTGCTTGGTGGCTTTGGTGACCTGCTCGTAGCCGTTGAAGGCGTTGTCGATGGCCGTTTTGACGATCTGCACCGCGTTTTCCGAGCCGGGACGGACGTTTTTGGTGACGTCGTAGATCAGCGCGCTTAGATTGCTTTTGGCTTCGGCCACGTGGGCGTCGGCGGCGCGGGTGAATTCTTCGCGGATCTCGGCAATGATCACGCCCAGCTGCTGGTTGTAGGCGTTGGCGCCGGCGACGCCCGGCTGCAGCTTGGCGGCGGCCAGGGTCATCGCCGCTTTCGGATCGGCCGCCTGGCTCATTTCCCTGCCGGTGGCCAGGCCTTCCTCCATCTGCGACTTGGCGGTGGCCATGTTCAGCGCGACCACCTGCTCGACGCCTTGCACGGCTTTGCTGGTGAGCGCGTTAAATGTTTCGAGTTGGAATTCAAACAGGGCTTTGGTCGCGTTGGCAAATTGCTCGGGATTCGTAAACATACAGTCTCCTCATGATGATGGTATGTAATGCCCCGGGGTTCTCCCGTGTTGTTGTGGGTCCATTATTTAGCAAGAACTAACTTTTCGCAACGGCTATCTTTGTACGGTCCCGCAGCCTTCTCCCAGCCGGCGCCGAGCGGGGTTTGCGAAAACGCCAGCTTGCCGTCGATTTTGCTGCGGTACTGCCACCAGGGCGCCGGACCGGCGCTGAGCTGGCCGCAGCACAGCAACAGTGTCAGCAGGACGGCGACACGCGTATTGATATTGGTCATGCTTTGAGCGTACAGCAAATCGGCGCCGGTGGCGATGCATGTCGATCCGACATCATGCGGTGAAGTTCACAGCGGCGCCACCTTCGGCAGGCGCAGGGTGAAGCGCGCGCCGTCGCCCTCGGCGCTGCTGGCGTCGATGCGTCCGCCCAGCACGCCGGTGACGATGTTGTGGGTGATGTAGAGGCCCAGCCCGGAGCCGCCGGAGCCGAGCCGGGTGGTGAAGAAGGGGTCGTAGATGCGCGGCAGGTTGGCGGCCGGAATGCCGGCGCCGGTGTCGCTGACTTCGATGACGAGCTCGCCGTTGCCGCCGTCGCGGGCCGACAGCATGATCGTCCCGGAGGTGCGGCCGTCGAAGCCGTGCACGATGCTGTTTTCGATCAGATTGTGCAGCGCCTGGCTCAGCGGACCCGGATAGCTGTCCATTTCCAGCATGTGGTCGACATTCTCTTCCAAGGTCAGGCCGTGCTGGCGCAGGCCGGCGTCGAGCGGTTGCAGCAGTTGCGAAATCGGGTCGCCCAGCACGAAGCGGGCCCGCTGCGAACTGGCGCTGTCGACGGCGATGTGCTTGAAGCTGGCCACCAGCGCCGCCGCGCGGGTGAGGTTGCGCACCACCACCTCGTCGGCGCTGGCGGCCTGGTTCAGATAGCTCTCCAGCACCGAGCGGCGCAGGCCGCTGTCCAGGTCGCGCCGCAGTTCCGCCGTGCGCTCGCTCATGCTGCTGGCCATCACCAGGCTGTTGCCGATCGGCGTGTTCAGCTCGTGCGCCACGCCGGCCACCAGCGCGCCCAGCGCCGCGAGCTTGTCGCGCCGCACCAGCTCATCCTGCGTCAGGCTGAGGTTGTCGAGCGCGGTGCTCAGCTCTTCGTTGATGTGCTCGGCGTCCTCCTTGGCCTGCAACAGCTCGGCCGTGCGCGCCGCCACCAGTTCCTCCAGGTGCTCGCGGTGGCGCCGCAGTTCTTCCTCGCGGCGGGTGCGGACGATGGCGATGCCGGCGATATAGGTGGCAGCGCCGATCAGGCTCAAATCCTCGGGGCTGGGCGTGCGCACCTCGCGGTAGTACATCGCGAGCGAACCGAGCACGGTATCCTTGTCGAGCATGATCGGCACCGACCAGCAGGCGCGCAGGCCGTATTGGGCGGCCACCGCCTTGTAGTCGGCCCACAGCGGGTCGTTCATGATGTCGGCCACCACCACCGTTTGCTTGCGGTGGATGGCGGTGCCGCAGGAGCCGGCCACCGGGCCGATCGACAAGCCTTCGAGGGCGGCCAGGTAGTCCGGTGGCATGTTCGGACCAGCGCCGACCTGGACGGTGACGCCGTCCGGCGCCAGCAGCATCGCCGTGCACATCACGTTCTCGGACTGCGATTCGATCAGCAGCATCAGGCGGTTGAGAATCTCGCGCAGCGGCGCGGCGCGGGCGATCATCTCCAGCAGGCGGTTCTTGCCGTCGCGCAGCGCGTCGGCCAGCTTGCGCCGCGTGACATCGACCACCCGCACGTGCATCAGCCGGTGTGGCCCGGAGTTAAGCGGCACCATGCGCAGTTCGCAACACACGGCGCGGCCCAGGCTGTGCCGCATGGTCAGTTCGAACACCTGCACGCCGCCGGCCATGACTTGCTCGACGTGCGCCTCGAATACCTGTGACGAGGCGCGCCCGTCCGGCTGCGCTGGCGGACACAGCGACAGGAAGTGCGCTTGCACCAATTCGGTTGCGGTCAGTCCGAACAGTTCGCGCGTGCGGCGGTTGACGTCCAGGATGCGGTAATTGCCGCGTTGCAGCAGCAAGATGGCGTCCGGCGAGCCGGACAGCATGGCATGGTAGTTGACCTCCAGCGTGGACATGGCGGGCAGGTCCGCCGCGACCGGCGCCGGCTGGATCACCTTCAAGCGCAGCAGGATTTTTTCGGCCAGGTCGTCGGCGTTGAGGCCGAGCGGCAGATAAGCGTCGGCGCCGGCCGCCCGGGCGCGCTCGTGTTCGTCCTCGCTGGGCGAGCTCGACAACACATAGATGGGCAAGTTCCGACCGCACACCTGCTGCAGGCGCTGGCAAAGCTCCAGGCCGGCGCTGCCGGCCAGTGCCGCGTCCAGCACGGCCAGGGCGACGCCGCCGGCGTCCGCCTCGGCCAGCGCCTCGTCGCCGCGGCTGACCGCGCGCACGTCGTAGCCATACCTGCCCAGCGTTTTGCCGAGCGTGACGTGGTCGTACGCCGCGCTGGTGGCAATCAGTATCGTGTGCGGCTGATCGGGTGAGAACGGCGGCATCATGGTGTGGGTCCGGTTCCGCAAGGCGGAGGTAAAAACTAGTGTATTACAAGATGGGTGGGACCCGCCAGCGTTTATGCCGCCGCAACCGTGGCCGCCTCCTGCGCCTGTTTGATTTGTTGGAAGTTATCCTCGATCCAGTCGACCAGCACCTCCAGCCGCTCGGCCGCCTCGCGTCCCAGCGGGGTCAGGCTGTACTCCACGTGCGGCGGCAATACCTGTTGTGCCACGCGCAGCACCAGGCCGTCGTAGGCCAGCGCGTCCAGCGTTTGCGCCAGCATTTTCTCGCTGACGCCACCAATCGCGCGCCGCAGCTGGCTGAAGCGGTGGGTGCCGTCGAGCAGCACCACCAGCACCAGCACGCCCCAGCGGCTGGTGATGTGGGCCAGCACGGCGCGCGACGGGCAATCGGCGGCGAGCACTTCGGCGCGCTGGCCGTCGCTGAGCGCGGCGAGGCTGTTGCGCAGGGATTTGCTGGTTTTCGGCTCGGTCATGGCGGGTTCCATTCTAGATCATCTGTACTTACTAAATTGTACGTACTTACAATTCGAAAGTATAGGCTTTATGATGCTCCAAACCGCGCGGAATGTCCCTGCGGAGCTCAACGCAAAGGAAAAGTCATGATTATTGTTACTGGTGCGACCGGCCAACTGGGCCGTCTGGTGATTGCCAGCTTGTTGAAAACCACCCGCGCCGCGCAGATCGTCGCCGCCGTGCGCGACGTCGCCAAGGCCGCCGACCTCGCCGCCCAGGGCGTGCAAGTGCGCCGTGCCGATTACAATGATGCCGCGTCGCTGGACAACGCCTTCGTGGGCGCGACCAAGGTGCTGCTGATCTCGTCGAGCGAGGTGGGGCAGCGCGTGCCGCAGCACCGCGCCGTCATCGATGCCGCCGCGCGCGCCAAGGCCGGGCTGTTCGTCTACACCAGCGTGCTGCGCGCCGATAGCAGCCAGCTGGGCCTCGCCGCCGAGCACCGCGAAACGGAAGCGCTGATCCGGGCGTCCGGCCTGGCTTACAGTCTGCTGCGCAACGGCTGGTATGTGGAAAATTACACCGCCGGCCTCGCTGGCGCGCTGGCGCACGGCGCGTTGGCCGGCGCGGCGGGAGAAGGGCGCATCGCCGCCGCCGCGCGCGCGGACTATGCGGACGCGGCGGCGGCAGTGCTGTCGAGCGCCGGACCGGTCGAGCAAGTGTATGAACTGGCGGGCGACACCGCATTCACGCTGGCGGACCTGGCGGCGGAATTGTCGCGCCAGGCCGGCAAGCAGGTGCCTTTCCATAATTTGCCGCAGCAGGAATACCGCGAGATGTTGATCGGCGTGGGCCTTCCACCACCGGTGGCCGATCTGATCGCCGATTCCGACGCCGCCGCGGCCAAGGGCGCGCTGGACGATGGGGGCCATGCGCTGAGCAAGCTGATTGGCCGCCCGACCATCACTTTGGCGGACGCCGTCAAAGCGGCGCTGTAATTAGAAGTCGAGCTGGGCGGTGGTAACGCCCAGTGCGGCGGCGATTTTCCTGACAGTGGCTGGGCGCAGGTTGATGCTGGCCTCCTGCTTGGCGTATGAAGGTTGGGAAATGCCTAACTTTGCTGCCACTTCCGATTGGGTGAGTTGAAGGTGCTCGCGCCACGCGCGTATAGGCGTCGCGCCGTGAAGCGTAGCACCAACAACTGCTTGCGGAATCAGATCATGTTCCTTTTGATATGCCCGCATGAATTCCTCGTACGGCACGACAACAAATGCAGGGTGTCCGTCGGGTCCGTTGATCAATTGGATGTTAGTAGGTGCCTTCATCTCGCTTCTTCACTTCCTGAATTTCAACAATCTTGATAACCGTCGACCAGTCGAAAAGCACGCGAAAGTTTCCGACTCGTAGACGGTACCGGTACGGATGATTCTTTAGCGCTAGAACCTGAGGGCAGTTGGGCATTTGTTCCAGCGTGTCGGCGGCTTCAAATACTCGAAGCTGAAACTCGGGCGGCAGCTTTCGGAGCTGGCGAACAGCCTTGGGTGTCCATGTAACTTGGTTTTTCAAGTTCATGATAGCTTAAATATAGCTTTATGCCAGAAGCGGCATTGAGATTTGATGGAGTGCTCATTGTCGTGCGGCTGACGATAGGGTAGCTTGCGCAAAACCTGGCGCCAATGAAAAAAGCTCCATCGGACCTTTCGGTTGATGGAGCTTTTTTGCGTATCCGGTAGAGTGGTGCCCACGGAGGGACTCGAACCCCCACACCTTGCGGCACATGGACCTGAACCATGCGCGTCTACCAATTCCGCCACGTGGGCACTGAACTGCTTGCTGCTTCTTGCTTGCTGCGTGTTCTGCAACAGAGGCCCGAATCTTAAAGGAGGGCAGGCACCCCGTCAATAGCAATCTGGTGCCCGGGCGAAATTATTTAAATTTCAAAGTTGCGGATGTGCTGACACCGAAGCCGGCGCGCAAATGAAAAAAGCCTCCAATCTGCCCGGAGGCTGATGGAGGCTTTTTTGCGGAATTTTGTGGTGCCCACGGAGGGACTCGAACCCCCACACCTTGCGGCACATGGACCTGAACCATGCGCGTCTACCAATTCCGCCACGTGGGCACTGTACTGCTTGCTTCGCTGCTGCGTGTTCTGCAACAGAGGCCAGAATCATAAGTGAGCCGCCCACCGCAGTCAAGGGAGAAACCATTTTTTTGTGAAAGAAATCCGCGCGCCACACCCTGCCGCGCGCAGGGGATTTCGCGCTTGCTTGTTCAGTCGCACTTTCGTAAGCTCCAGTTTGCTCACCCGGCGCCCAAGAAACGGAGACAGATAATGGAGATGTTGAACAACTGGTTTAGCAGCCAGGGATTTATGCCGCACGGCCACTGCTTTCTGTGGATACCGTCCATCCTGTGGACCAGCGTCGTCGCCGACGCGCTGATCGCACTGGCCTATCTGACCATCCCCATCACCCTGATCTACTTCATACGCCGCCGCAGCGACATGCCGTTCAACTGGATGTTCATCGCCTTCGGTGTGTTCATCCTCGCTTGCGGCAGCACGCACCTGGCCGAGATTTGGGTGGTCTGGCGTCCCGACTACGTGCCGCTGGTGATCCTCAAGGCGATCACGGCGGTCGCGTCCGTGGTGACGGCTATCGCGCTGGTGCGGCTGGTGCCGGTGGCGCTGCTGATACCAAGCCCGGCCCAGCTGGCCGCCGTCAACGCCGAGCTACTGCAAGCCAACAAGGACCTGCGCGCCGCGATGGAGCGCGCCGAAGTGGCGAACCGCGCCAAGAGCGCGTTTCTGGCGGCAATGAGCCACGAGTTGCGCACGCCGCTCAACGCCATCCTGGGCTACACGCAAATCCTCAGGCGCGACAAGCACCTGTCGCCGACGCAGCAAGCCGGCCTCGGCACGATCCATCAGGGCGGCCACCACCTGCTGGCGCTGATCAACGACGTGCTGGACCTGTCGCGGGTAGAGGCGGGCAAGATGGAGTTCCACCCCAAGCCGGTGCGGCTGGGTGAGTTGTTGACGGTGGTCGCCGACATCATGCGCGTGCGGGCAGAGCAGCGGCATTTGCATTTTGAGCTGGAACTGGTCGGCGGGCTGCCAATGGCGGTCAGCGTCGATGAAACGCGGCTGCGCCAAGTGCTGTTGAACCTGCTTGGCAACGCCGTCAAATTCACCGACCACGGCGCCGTGCGTCTGCGCGTTTCTCCCGCACCCGTGCGCGCGCCGGTCGCGGTGGTCGCGGCGGCATCTGGCCCGGCCGGCATTGCCGCCGTCGCCGAAGTCACGGCCACCGCCCATCTGCGTTTCGAAGTGCTGGACGAGGGTGTGGGCATAGACGCCTCCCTGCTGGACAGCATTTTCGCGCCGTTCGAACAGGTCGGCGACACCGCGCGCCGCGCCGGCGGTACCGGCCTGGGCCTGGCGATCAGCCGCCAACTGGTGCGCCAGATGGGTGGCGATGTGAAAGTGGAGAGCATGCCGGGCCGAGGCAGCCGCTTCTGGTTCGATGTTCCGATGCCCGTCGTCGACGCGCCCGGCCCGGCGGTGGGTGGCGGTGACATCCCGAGTGGCTACCTGGGGCCGCGTAAAACTTTGCTGGTGGTGGATGATGTCGCGACCAATCGCGCTTTCCTGCGCGATCTGTTGGGGCCGCTTGGTTTCCGCATGCAGGAGGCCGACAATGGCGCCGCCGCGCTGCGTCAGGCGAAAATCGATCCGCCCGACCTGGTGCTGATGGACATGGTGATGCCGGACATGGACGGAATTGAAACGACGCGCAGGTTGCGCGCCGAGCCAGGCACCGCCAGCACGCCGGTACTGATTATTTCGGCCAGCTCGACGCCGGAGGAGGGGCAGCGCGCGATCGCCGCCGGCGCCGATGCGTTTCTCAGCAAGCCGGTCGACGAGCACGCGTTGCTCGGTGAAATCGGCGTCCGCCTCAACCTGCAATGGATAAGGTGAGGGCAACCGGCGCGGCAATGAAAAAAGCCCCCAGCGCGCCGTGAGGCTAACTGGAGGCTTTTTGCGGAATTTTTTGGTGCCCACGGAGGGACTCGAACCCCCACACCTTGCGGCACATGGACCTGAACCATGCGCGTCTACCAATTCCGCCACGTGGGCACTGATACTGCTGAACAACAACTGCTGTATTATAGCGACAGGGTGAGTTTCGCGCCAGATGAACTTTCGTTCCATACTGCGCATCAACCCGGTCTGGCAGTTTCTCGGTTAAACTCTGTTTTTCAACATTGTCGCTGCGAGAGACCAAGATTATAGAGCAATCCTGCGCAATGTCAAACACCAAATTCGATATCTGTCTGAAAAATCCTGCACAGGGGTGGCGAATTAGGCTATCCCGGCGTTTCCAAGTACACTACGCCTGTCGCCGTGTCATATATATGCACCCGACGATTTTGCCAGGCCGGATTTCCTCTGAACACTGTCAATAACAACTACAGAAATACTTTTGAACCAAACTACCCACACCATTCCCAGCCGGGAGGAAATTCTCGGCATCTTCCGCAGCGCCAAGGCGCCGCTTGACCTGCTCGCAGTAGCGAAGTCGCTCAAAGTCGCGCAAGACGCACAAGCCGTGCTGTCGCGCCGGCTCAACGCCATGCAGCGCGACGGCCAGATCGTCGCCGACGACAGCGGTCACTTCTCGCTGGCGACCGAGACCGGCTTCGTGGCCGGCCGCGTCAGCAGCCACCGCGACGGCTTCGGTTTCGTCATCCCGGACGAGCCGGGCGAAGACCTGTTCCTGCCCGAAAAAGAAATGCAGAAAGTGCTGCACGGCGACCGCGTGCTGGCCAAGGTCATCGGCGTCGATCGCCGCGGCCGGCCGGAGGGCACCATCGTTGAAGTGGTGCAGCGCGCCAACACCCACGTCATCGGCCGCCTGCTCAACGAAAACGGCACCTGGATCGTCGCGCCGGAAGACCAGCGCATCGCCCAGGACATCCTGATCGAAGGTTCGATCGGCAAGGCGAAATCGGGGCAGGTCGTCAGCGTTGAGCTGACCGAGCAACCGATGCGCTTCAAGCAGCCGGTCGGCAAGATCGTTGAAGTGCTGGGCTCGCTTGACGATCCGGGCATGGAGATCGAAATCGCCGTGCGCAAGTTCGGCGTGCCGCACATCTTCTCGGACGCCGCGCTCAAGCAGGCCAACAAGCTGCCCGACGTCGTGCGCGAGATCGACCTGGCCGACCGCGTCGACCTGCGCGACATTCCGCTGGTAACCATCGACGGCGAAGACGCGCGCGACTTCGACGACGCGGTCTACTGCGAACCGGTCAAGATCGGCCGCGCCAACGCCTTCCGCCTGATCGTCGCCATCGCCGACGTCAGCCACTACGTCAAGCCGAACGACGCGCTCGACACCGACGCGCTCGAACGCAGCACCTCGGTCTATTTCCCGCGCCGCGTGATTCCGATGCTGCCGGAAAAACTGTCCAACGGCTTGTGCTCGCTGAACCCGGCGGTCGACCGTTTGACCCTGGTGTGCGACGCCGTCATCACCGCCAAGGGCGAGATCAAGGCCTACCAGTTCTATCCGGCCGTGATCCACTCGGCCGCGCGCCTGACCTACACCGAAGTGGCCGACATCCTCGGCAACACCAAGGGACCTGAAGCGGCGCGCCGTCCGGGCATCGTGCCGCATCTGCTGAACCTGTACGACGTCTACCAAGCCTTGTTGAAGGCGCGCAGCGAACGCGGCGCGATCGACTTCGAGACCACCGAAACCTACATCGTTTGCAACCCGTCGGGCAAGATCGAAAAGATCATCCCGCGCACCCGCAACGAAGCGCACAAGCTGATCGAAGAGTGCATGTTGACCGCCAACGTCTGCGCGGCCGACCTGCTGATCCGCCACAAGCATCCCGGCACTTATCGCATCCACGCCAGCCCGACCGCTGAAAAGCTCAAACAGGTGCGCACCTTCCTCAAGCAGGTGAACCTGAACTTGAACGGCGGCGACAAGCCGACCGCCGGCGATTACGCCGAGCTGATGCGTCAGGTCAAGGAGCGTCCGGACGCGTCGCTGCTGCAAACCATGCTGCTGCGCTCCATGCAGCAGGCGGTCTACTCGCCGGACAACATCGGCCACTTCGGCCTGGCGTATGAGGCCTATGCCCACTTCACCAGCCCGATCCGCCGCTACCCGGACTTGCTGACGCACCGCGCCATCAAGGCGATTTTGCTCGGTAAAAAATACGAGCCGAAGATCCCGTCGACCAGCGTGCTCAACACCAATGTCTCGAACGCCACGCGCAAGCAGCAGGCCAAGGACAAGGCCGACGGCAAAGAGAAAAAAGCCGCCGTCGACCTGACCGTGTGGGACGCGCTCGGCGTGCACTGCTCGGCCAACGAGCGCCGCGCCGATGAAGCGTCGCGCGACGTCGAAGCCTGGCTGAAGTGCTACTTCATGCAGGACAAGCTGGGCGAGGAATTCACCGGCATCATCACCGGCGTGACCAGCTTCGGCATCTTCGTGCAGCTGGATCAATTGTTCGTCGAAGGCATGGTGCACATCACCGACCTCGGCACCGACTACTTCCAGTACGACGACGCCCGTCACGAACTGCGCGGCGACCGCACCGGCAAACGCTTCCAGCTGACCGACAAGGTCGACGTGCAAGTGGTCCGCGTCGATCTGGAATCGCGCAAGATCGATCTGCGCCTGGCCGGGGTCGACGCGCCGCCGCCACGTCCGGAGAAACCGGCCAAGGACAAGGATCGTAAGAGCAACGTCAAGCCGGGCCCGACGACGTCGCAGCGCCACGAGGTCAAGACCAGCGAGCCGAAGTCGGCGCCGTCCAAGTCCAGGTCGTCCGCTCCGCAGCCGTCCGCTTCCCAGCCCGCCGCCAAACCGGCGTCGCGCTCCAGGGGCGGACGCGGCAAGTCCAATGCCGCGGCGGGTGCCGCGGTAGCACCCCGAGCAGCGCAGCCTGCCTCAAAAAGTAAGAAGAAGCGATAAATAATGAAGAACAAAATGATTTTTGGTTTCCATGCGGTGACCTCGCGTTTGCGTCATGAGGCCTCATCCGTGGAAGAGATTTTCATCGACGCCACGCGCGACGACCGCCGCATGAAGGATCTGGTCGCCAACGCCAAGGCGGCCGGTGTGCGCGTCATGCCGGTCGATTCCGGCCGGCTCGACAAGATCGTCGGCACCCGCCGCCACCAGGGCGTGATCGCCTTCGCCTCGCAGCTGGCGCTGGCGCGCAACCTCGATGAACTGCTCGACGCCATCGAAGGCCCGCCGTTGTTGCTGGTCCTCGACGGCATCACCGATCCGCACAACCTGGGCGCCTGCCTGCGCGTGGCCGATGGTGTCGGCGCGCACGCGGTCATCGTGCCGAAGGACCGCGCCGTCGGTTTGAACGCCACGGCCGCCAAGGTCGCCAGCGGCGCGGCCGAAACCGTGCCTTACATCACCGTCACCAATCTGGCGCGCACCTTGCGCGACCTGAAGGACCGCGACATCTGGCTGATCGGCACCTCCGACGACGGCGAAAAAGGGCTGTACGAAGCCGACTTCACCGGCCCGACCGCCCTGGTCATGGGTTCGGAAGGCGAAGGCATGCGCCGCCTGACGCGCGAGACCTGCGACATGCTGGTCAGCATCCCGATGTTCGGTTCGGTTGAAAGTTTGAACGTCTCCGTGGCCTCCGGCGTCTGTCTGTACGAAGCGCGCCGCCAGCGCCTTGCCAAGGAAGCTTAAACAGCATCCCGGCAAAGCAGTTCCGGCGGCCCGCTTCGAGGGTCGCCGCTGTGTCACCAGCTCCCCCTCCAAGTCTGCCGCTTCTTAGCAACCTCCAACCGGATACGCTAACATGGGCGTTTCGGTTGTCATTCCGTACAGCTATGTTCAACCACCTGCGACAAGACATCAACAGCATCATCGAACGCGACCCCGCCGCCCGCAACACCTGGGAGGTGCTCACGTGCTATCCCGGCCTGCAGGCGATCGTCATGCACCGCTGGGCCAGCTGGTGCTGGTGGCACGGCATGAAGTGGCCCGGCCGCTTCATTGCCTACCTGGCGCGCATCATCACCGGGATTGAAATCCACCCCGGCGCGACCATTGGGAGACGCGTGTTCATCGACCACGGCTTCGGCGTGGTCATCGGCGAGACGGCGGAAGTCGGGGACGACTGCACCATCTACCAGGGCGTGACCCTGGGCGGCACCTCGCTGCACACCGGCAGCAAGCGCCACCCGACGTTGGCGCGCGGCGTCATCGTCGGCGCCGGCGCCAAGGTGCTGGGCGGATTCACGGTGGGCGAATACGCCAAGGTCGGCTCGAACGCCGTACTGCTCAAGCCGGTGCCGGCGGGCGCCACGGCGGTCGGCAATCCCGCGCACATCGTGCAGAAGGAAGCGGCCGCGCCGGTCAGCGCCACCGCGCATTTGTTCTCGGCCTACGGCGTGACGCCGAACGGCGACGATCCGCTGTCGAAAGCGCTGCACGGGCTGATCAATCACGCCGTCCAGCAGGAACAGCAGATCGAGCGCATCCTGGCAGTGCTGAAGGCGGCGGGCTTGCCCTGTCAGGGAGTAGCCGAATGTGATAAATTGAATTCCGACCAATTAAACAAGCTCGTCGAATAAGGATCATGGACATGGAATCACCCGCAGGCGCAGAACTACTGGACCCGTTTGAAATCCGCGTGCTGGCCGTGCTGGCCGAAAAGGAAGCGCTCACGCCGGACAACTATCCGCTGTCGCTGAATGCGCTGGTCAATGGCTGCAATCAATTGTCGAGCCGTGATCCGGTGATGTCGATCTCGGAAGAAACGGTGGCCGAGGTCTTGCAGCGGCTGATGCAGCGCAAGTATGTCAACGGCATCACGCAGGCGGGCGCCCGGGTGACCAAGTACGAACACCGGATGCGCATCAAATGGTCGCTGGAGCAAGACAAGCTGGCGGTGTTGACGATCCTGATGCTGCGCGGCTTGCAGACGGCGGGCGAGATCCGCACCCGCACGGGGCGGTTGCACGACTTCAAATCGGTGGCGGACGTCGAGAACGCGCTGCAATTCCTGATCGACAAATATCCGCCGCTGGTCTCCAAGCTTGCCCTCGCGCCCGGCACCAAGGAACCGCGCTACGGCCAGTTGCTCGGTGGCGAAGACGCGCTGGCGCGTGAAGAAACGGCCGCCGGCCTGGGCGGCTCGGTCAGCTCCGCCTCGTCGGGCGGCCGCGTCGCCGCGCTGGAGCAGGAAGTGCAGCAACTTCGGCGCGACTTCGACGACCTCAGCGCCCAGTTTGCCGACTTCCGCAAACAGTTCGAATAATCAACTCCGGGGTCAGGTCCACTTTTTCTACACGGGCTGATCCGTTAGACCTCCGGCGCGGATCGCGGATTGTAGCGCCGCAGCGAAAATCGCCCCGCAGCTGGTGCTACGGTTGAAGCCGTGTAGAATTGGTGGACCTGACCCCGGAGTTGCTGGTGGGTTAGCCTTCCTCGCGGCGGCGGCGCATCCAGATGGCCACCGCGATCATGGCGGCCCCGGCGGCGACGCCGATCCATACATTGGCGTTGCCCAAGGTTGCCCAGGATTCGCCGAAGATCTGCGGAACGGGCAAGCGGTGCGGTACGCCTTCCGTCAAGACGCGGGCGTCGTCAAACAGCAGCCACGCGCCCGGCACCACGCTGAGCAACAGACGGCAGACGATGTTGCTGACGAACCAGGCCGAGTCGATGCCGATGTGCATGGCTTTTTCGGCCCACAACAGCAGCAGCGCCGTCACCAGCGGCGTGCCGACCGCCCACAGGAACACCTTGGAGCGCGCCATGCTCGACACCATCAGCAGCCAGCCCACCGTCGGCAGCGCCCACATCACGTACAAGGGAAGCAGGCCGAGCATGCGCAGCGGCGTCAGATACAGGTCCGGCGTGACGAGCAGTTCGCCAAACACGTTGGTGCCGTGCGTCAGCAACAGGAAGGCGCCGATCAACAGGATCAGCAGCGACAGCACGAAGCCGATGCCCAGCGTGATCAGCGGCGCCACGACAGCGGCGAGCAAGACCTTCGACAACACCGTCATCGCGTCCGATACCGGCAGCGATTTCCAGAACAGCAGACTGCGGTCGCGCCGCTCGTCATGCAGCGCGCCCAGGCAGTAGAAGAACACCAGCACGCCAAGCACCAGCAGCACCGGCGCGGACGAGGCCATGTACGCCTGCGCCATCGTTTCGACGACTTGCGTGCGCACCTTGCCCTCCAGCGTGACGGACAGGATTTGCGATGGCGAACCGTCACCGTTGATGCTGATGTTCTTGTCGAACGAGGCCGCGACCAGCGCCAGCACCGCGACCAGTGCGGCGATGACCGCCGGCGCCCACACCAGCATGCCCTTATGTTCCCACATTTCGCGCTTGATCAGCCATTTCATGGTTTTCATGCGTAGGTTCCTTTCATGGTGGCGACGAACAAATCGGCGACGCTGGGCGTGCGCAGCTCGCCGAAGTTCGCGAGTTGTTCGCGCGGTACCCCGTCGAACAACATGATCGATTTGCCGAACACGGTGCGCTGGGTCATCGGTTGCAGCGCGTTGGCGGCGGCGATGAACGGTCCCTCGACCATTACTTCCGTGAAGCGCTCGCCGACTTCATCCATCGTCGCGGCCAGCGAGATCTTGCCGTCCTGGATGAACATCAGGTCGGTCAGGATGTGCTCGACCTCTTCGATCTGGTGCGTCGTGATGACGATGGTCTTGTTCTCGTCGAAATAATCCTCGAGCAGGTTCTGATAGAACTGCTTGCGGTACAGGATGTCCAGGCCGAGGGTCGGCTCGTCGAGCACCAGCAGCTTGGCGTCGATCGCCATGACCAGCGCCAGGTGCAGTTGCACCACCATGCCCTTGGACATGGCCTTGACCTTCATCTGCGGATTCAACTTGGTGATGGCCAGATACTTCTCGGCCTTGCTGCGGTCGAAGCGCGGATGCACGCCTTCCACGAAATCGATCGCATCCTTGACCTTGAGCCACTTCGGCAGGATGGCGACATCGGCGATGAAGCACACCTCGTTCATCAGCGCGTCGCGCTGGGTGCGCGGGTCCATGCCCAGCACCGAGAGCTCGCCGTCGAACTGCGTCAGTCCCAGCATCGCTTTGAGCGTGGTGGTCTTGCCCGAACCGTTGGGGCCGATCAGGCCGACAATGCGACCTGCCTCGACCGTGAAAGTGACGCCGTCCAGCGCGGCTTGCTTGCCGTATTTTTTACTGAGGTTGCTCGCGGTGATGATGGCGCTCATGAAGCACCTCCCGGTGTGGCCGGCTTGAGCAGCGATTCGGGTTGCAGGCCGAGCCGGCGAATGCGTTCGAGCATGGCTGGCCATTCTTCGCGCAGGAAGCGTTCGCGTTCGCTGGCCAACAGTTTTTCGTGGGCGCCATCAGTAACGTACATACCTAATCCCCTTCTTTTTTCGACCAAGGTTTCGTCCACGAGCTCCTGATAGGCGCGCGAGACGGTAATCGGATTGAGTTGATAATCGGCCGCAACTTGCCGGACCGAGGGCAGGGCATCGCCCGCCTTGAGGACGCCATCGAGCATCATGCCGATGACCTTGTCCTTCAGCTGCCGGTAGATCGGCGCATTGTCATTCCAGCCTATCGTGGACATACATGTGGTCCCCTAGATGTGTGTTGATGAAGTGGTGTTGTAGTGAACTATAACAGTGATGCAAAAAAATGCAAGCAAAAATGCAAGCAGATCTCTCGGCGCGACGATTTAGCCGAGTTTTGCCATCAATTCCAGCGCATTGGGGAGCGCCGCACCGGACGCGGTGTTATCGAAGATGCACCAACCGGGGTGTTTTTTTAGATACTCGGCAACTTGATTCAGATATTTTTCGTCATATGGTGAGTAATAAATTCGCGGACTGCCGTGCAAGCGCGCGTAAACCATGTCGGTGGTCGGCACGAAAACGCCGGCCTGGCCCGCCGGCGGGTCGGCGATGACGCGCGTGACGCGATGCCGCTTCATCAACTCGGTCGCGTCGTCGCCGAACCAGCTGCCGTGCCTCGCCTCGCAGGCGAGGGCGCATTGGAAGCTTCCGTGCAGGCGTTCGAAGAACCCTTCGGCAACTTCCAGATCGAAAACCAGACTCGGCGGCAATTGCACCAGAATGCAGCCGAGTTTCTCGCCCAAGGTACCCGCTTCGGCCGAAAAACCTGCCAACAAATCATCAATGTCGACTAATTTTTGATAATGACTGATGCTTCGCGGTAACTTGACGGAAAAGCGGAACGCATCCGGCACGCTTTCCGCCCAGCGCGCGTAGGTCGAGGCCTGATGCGGCTTGTAGAAGGATGAGTTGATTTCGGCTGCGTTCAGAACCGTGGCGTAGCGCTGCAAATGGCTGCCTTCACCGGCAAAGTGCGCTGCCGACTGCCGGTCGATACTCCATCCGGCGCAGCCTATACGTATATTTGAAATCATTATTATTAACTCCCCGCTCAAAAAAGAACACCTTGGTTCATTTTAAGACTTCCCGGCAATCGACGGCGCTCAATTCACAGGTTCGGCCGGACCGTTTAAACGATCAAATTGTTGATTATTTGGAGCAACTAGCAATCCTGTATTTTCTGAATATATCTGGTATATGAATTAGTTATTATTCATTCTGCCTAAGTATAATACCGGACTTGACATATTAAATAGCACCAAATTGGTGCGGCCAATAAAGTGGCAATAGGAAATTTTTGTTTAAAATATGAATTTTCGAACAATGTTGCCATGTCCGAAAAGTCCGTGCTATATTGTTTTCACCGCTGAAGCCTTTGGTTGTCATCCTCCGCGCCGTTATCAACCACGATAGCTGTCGCGCTGAGATATTCCAATTTTCCATACGCCGCGCGGGCGTCCTGGTTAATTGGTGGTACTGCCCTCGATAACCTTTTGTTTAAATCTCTTCCAATTCGATGTCATCTCGATCATCGGTGGACGATGGCTGGCGCCTGTCTGACTAATCATAGTCATCCGTTTAAATCATTCATCAGCATGGATATTGATTATGAATAAACTCAAATACGATATACCGGCCGCTATCGTGGTCTTCCTGGTTGCCCTGCCGCTATGCCTGGGCATTGCCCTGGCCTCCGGGGCGCCGCTGTTCTCCGGCATCATCTCCGGCATCATCGGGGGCATCGTCGTGGGGATGATCAGCGGTTCGCAGACCAGCGTCAGCGGTCCCGCCGCCGGTCTGGCCGCCGTGGTGCTGGCCTCGATCACCAAGCTCGGAACCTTCGAGATCTTGCTGGTGGCGATATTGATCGCCGGGGTGTTACAGCTGGCAATGGGCGTATTCCGCGCCGGCTTCATCGCGAACTATATTCCCTCCAATGTGATTAAGGGCTTGCTTGCGGCGATCGGTATATTATTGATACTCAAGCAGATCCCGCATGCGATCGGCTACGACAAGAGCGACGTCGATAATTTCTCCTTCACGCAGGGCAATGGCGAGAATACATTCTCTGCGATCATCAATGCTTTGAATGTCGTTACGCCGGGCGCGCTGATTATTTCATTGTTGTCTGTTTTGATCCTGGTCTACTGGGATAAAACGCCATTCAAGCGGTTCATGCTGCTGCCGGCGCCGCTGTTTGTGGTTGCCCTCGGTATTCTGCTGAATATCATGTTCAATAAATATGTGCCGGCGCTTGGCATCGAACAAACCCATTTGGTGGATATTCCGCCGATCGATACGAGCAATCTCGGCGCTTATCTGCATTTGCCGGCTATTACCCATTTCGCCAATCGCGACGTCTGGTTCGTCGGCATCACCATCGCCATTGTGGCCTCGCTGGAAACCCTGCTGAATGTCGAAGCGGTCGACAAGCTCGATCCCCACAAGCGTGAAACCCCGCCGAACCGCGAGCTGGTGGCCCAGGGGGTGGGTAACATCTTCGCCGGCCTGCTGGGCGGCTTGCCGGTGACTTCGGTGATCGTGCGCAGCTCGGTGAACGTCCAGTCCGGCAATAAAACCAAGGCTTCCGCCGTATTGCATGGTGTATTCATGCTGGTCAGCGTCGCCTTGTTGAGTCCGTTATTGAATCTCATTCCGCTCGCCGCGCTCGCAGCCATCCTCATCACTACCGGCTATAAACTGGCGAAAATATCGTTGTTCCGCGATATGTACCAAAAGGGCTGGTCGCAATTCGTCCCGTTTGTCATTACCGTGCTGGCAATTGTTTTCACCGATTTGCTGATGGGCGTATTGATCGGCTTGGCGGCCGGCGTGTTTTATCTCATGCGCAGCAATTTCCGCAATCCTTTCTCCTTGGAGCAATACCGCCTGCATATCGGTGAAGTGGTGAAGATGGAATTGCCGAACCAAGTATCGTTCCTGAACAAGGCCACGATCAAAACCGCACTGTGGGAAATTCCCGATGGCTCCAAGGTTCTGATCAACGCCAGCAATGCCGATTTTATCGATAATGATGTTTTGGAAACTATCCAGGACTACCGTGTAGTCGCCGCCGAGCGCGACGTGCAGCTGAACGTCATCGGTCTGCGCGACAAATATGCGTTGAGCGATCCGATCCAGTTCGTGCCCGTGCTGGACCAGGAAACCCAGAAAAAGCTGCGTCCGCATGAAGTGCTGCAACTGCTGCGCGATGGCAATGAGCGCTTCAAGGCCGGGCGCTGCTTCGAAAAGTACTACCTGCACCAGGCCGACGCGACCGCCTCCGGCCAGCACCCGATGGCGGTGGTGGTGAACTGCATCGATTCCCGCACCTCGCCGGAGATCATTTTCGATGCCGGTCTGGGCGACTTGTTGACGATCCGTATCGCCGGTAACGTCATCAGCCAGGAAATCATCGGCAGCCTGGAGATCGCGCACAAACTGGGTGCCAAGCTGATCGTCGTCAAGGGCCACTCGTCTTGCGGCGCCATCGGCCTGGCGATGGCGAACGAGCATGCGCACAGCATCGGCGCGATCACCGGCAAGATCCAGATGGCGATCCACCAGTGTTCGGGACATGGCGTGGCCGGCAGCAAGGAGTTGCGCGATCAGATCGCCCGCCAGAACATCGAGAACTCGCTGGCGGAGGTGATCAACGGCAGCGAACACCTGCGCGATTGCATCGAGCGGGGCGAAATGGGCCTGGTTGGCGCTTATCACGACATCGCCGCCAGAACGGTGCAGTTTGGCGAGTTGGTCACTGGCGACAAGGTACAGCGTTACCGCTCGTCCGATAGCCATCTCGCCGCCTGAGCCGGAACGCCGCAGGTCGGTCATAATGTCGACGAGTTCATCTCGAAACGGACCCTATGATCGACCTTAAACGCTCCCTCAAGTTTGTCTTCGCGCTGGTGGCGGCCGCGCTGCTGCTGGCCGCCTGCGCCTCCCTGATCGGCCCTCGCGAGATCGATCTCCCGCAGGAGCGGCTGCAACAAAATCTCGACCGAAAATTCCCCATGCGCCAGCGCGTGCTGGGCGTGTTCGAGGTTGAGCTGAGCCATCCTCAATTGACCATCCTGGCCGAAAACAATCGCGTCGCATTGAACGTCGACTTGAACGTGACGCCGCTGCTGGCGCGCCAGGCCTGGCGCGGCAATATGACGGTGTCCGGCCGTCTCAACGTCGACAGCGTGCGCAACACCGTCTATCTGAGCGAAGCCCACGTCGATCGCTTCGCCATGGACAATATGGACGAGGGCAAACAGGTGCAGCTTGCCAGTGTCGCGAATTTGCTGGGCGATAATGTCGTCAAGGATATCGCGGTGCATACCTTCGACCCCAAAGAGTTGCGTTATGCGGGCGTGCAGTTCGTTTTGACCGGCATCAACACCCGTCCGGGCGGCCTGGTCGCGAGTCTGCGGCCGGCTGAGCAATCGCGCTAGCGTCGCTTTTTTTAGCGGGTAAGATGTCAACTCCACCCGCCAAGGACAGCCAGCATGCAACAAAAGATCGCCGCCGATATTGCCGTCATCCAGTCGATGGCCGTCGTGCCGACGATACTGGAGACGGTGGCAGCGCTGACCGGCCTGCGATTTGTGTGCGTGGCAAGGGTGACCGCCGATTCCTGGACCACCTGCGCGGTGCTGGACAAGCTGAACTTCGGCTTGAACGTGGGCGACGGGCTCGACGTCACCACCACCATCTGCGAGGAAGTGCGCGACACCCGCCACGCCGTCGTGATCGACCACGTGGCGCAAGACACGCGCTACCGCGACCATCACACGCCGCGCATGTACGGCTTTCAGAGTTACTTTTCGATCCCGCTGTTTCGTCCGGACGGGGACTATTTCGGCACCTTGTGCGGGCTCGACCCCGTGCCCAACGAGCTGTCGACGCCCAAAGTCAGCCAGACGCTCACCTTGTTTGCCCAGCTCATTTCGGCCCAGCTGGAGTGCGAGCGCGAGCTGGCCGAAACCCGTACGGCGCTGCTGGACGAGCAGGCCGGCGCCGAGCTGCGCGAGCAGTTCATCGCCGTGCTGGGCCACGACCTGCGCACGCCGCTCAGTTCCATCGTCACCGGCGCCGACGTGCTCGGCATGCTGGCGCTGCCGCCCCAGGCGGGCAAAGTGGTCGAGCGTATCCGCCGCAGCGCGATGCGGATCGCCGGCCTGGTCGACGACGTGGTCGATTTCACGCGCGGCCGCATGGGCGGCGGCATCGCCATCGAACTTAAGCTGGAAAGCAAGCTGCAAGCGGCCTTCGAGCAAGTCATCGCCGAATTGCGCGGCGCCCATCCGGACAGCGAGATCATCGCCGACATGTCGCTGGGCGGGCCGCTCATGGTCGATGCCGGGCGCATGGCGCAGCTGCTGTCCAACCTGCTCAAGAACGCGCTGGTGCATGGCGACACCACGCGTCCGGTGCGCGTGCATGTCACGCAACAGGGCGGGGCGCTGGAAATCATCGTCGCCAACGAAGGCCCGGCCATCCCGGAGGAAACCGTCAGCCAGCTGTTCAAGCCGTTCTGGCGCGGCAAGCCCGTCTACGGCCAAAAAGGGCTGGGCCTGGGCTTGTTTATCGTGTCGGAGATCGCGCTATCGCACCATGGCGAGCTCGATGTGATCTCCACCGACGACGCCACCTCGTTTATTTTTAGGATGAAAGACGCCGTTCGCGCCGGCTGATGGCAATTCGCGCCGCAATCCGGCATTTCGTCGCATCGCGCCGGCCTCGCGCCTGGCCGCAGGCATAGTGGAGGCAACTTAACCAGCCCTGCGGAGCACGCCATGATTCAGCAAATTATTTCCCATACTCCCACCTATGTGTGGGCCTTGCTGGCCTTCCTCGTCTATCGCGGCGTGATGGCCTCCCGGGACCGTGAAGTAGCGCTGTCCAAGCTGTTCATCATTCCAGTCGTCATGCTGGTGATTTCGCTTGCCGGCATCAACGGCCACGGCCTGCTGGGCGCAGGCATCTGGGGAGTCTGGCTGACCGGCATGCTGGCCACCGTCGCCATCGTCTGGACCATCGGCCAAGGCGAAATCGTGGTCGACCGCGCCGCCGGCACCGTGCTGCAGCGCGGCAGCTGGGCGCCATTGGTGCTGATGATCGCCATTTTTGTCACCAAGTACACGGTCGCCGTGCTGTCGGTGATGCATCCCGAGTTGCAGCGTCAGATACTGTTCGTCGTTGCCGTGAGCGGCTTGTTCGGCGTGTTCAACGGCGTCTTCATCGGCCGCCTGCTGCGTTGCGTCGCCGCCTATGCGCGCCAGCCGGCGGCGGCACTGGTTTGATTTAGCCAGCCCTTAAACGGCCCCGGCCTTCCTTGTGGCCGGCGGCAAGAGCTCTTACAATGGGCCGCATCGATAACATTGTTGGGGCGGTTTATGGCTATATTTGGGATCGGCATACACGTGCTGGTGGCGATTTTCTTTGCCATCCACGTGATCCGCAGCGGCCAGCAGATGTACTGGCTGATGATACTGTTCATGTTTCCCGGCATCGGCAGCGTGGTGTATTTCATCGCGATCTACTTGCCGAACTCCAAGCTGCAACACGGCGCGCGCAAGGTGGTGACGGTGGCGGCCAAGACGCTCGATCCGGGCCGCGAGCTGCGCGAGGCGCGGCAAGCCTACGAGTACACGCCGACCGCGCAGAACCAGATGCGCCTGGCGAGCGCCTTGCTGGAGGCGGGCGATGCGGACGAGGCGGCGACGACCTATGAAGCCTGCTTGCAGGGACCGTTTTCGGGCGATCTGGAGATTCGTTTCGGCGCGGCGCGCGCCACCCTGGCGGGCGGCAGGCCGGGCGCTGCGGTGACGCATTTGCAAACCATCCGCGCGGCCAATGCCAATTTCAGGCCGGAACAGGTATCGTTGTTGCTGGCGCAGTCGCTGGCGGCGGCGGGGCGGCAGGACGAGGCGAGGGCGGAATTCGATTACGCGCTGGGCCATCACAACAGCTTCACCACCCAGGCGGAATGCGCGATCTGGGCCGCTGGCGTGGGCGATGCGGCCAAGGCCAATCAGCTCGATCAGGAATTGCAGCGCACGATACAGCGCTGGACCAGCCATACGCGGGAATTGAACCAGCCGTTGATAAAACGGTTGAATGCCGCGATGGCGTCGGTGCGGCGATAACCGTTAAATAACGGTGCCGCTCAGGTCGTGGCGGGTGATCGCGCCGTTGGCGTCGATCGCGATCCAGCCGCCGCGCGGCGGCGTTGCGTCCGGCTCCCAGTCGGGCAGCACGTAGCGGCGCGTGGCGCCGACCTGGTGCAGGGCGGGGCGGTGCGTGTGGCCGTGGATCATGACGTCGGTCCCGGTTTGCGCGAACACGTCGCCGATCGCCTGCGGCGTCACATCCATGATCTCGTACGATTTGGCGCCTTGCTCGCTGCGGCTGCTTTCGCGCATGCCGGCGATGATCGCCTTGCGCTGCGCCAGCGGCATCGCCATGAATTGCGCTTGATACGCCGGCTGCCGCACCATCGCCCGGAATTCCATGTACTTCACGTCCTCGGTGCACTGGGCGTCGCCGTGCAATAAAACCAGGCGTTGGCCGCCGATCTCGGTGACGTAAGTCTCCGGCAGCAAGGTCAACCCGGCCGCCTCGGCAAAGCCGGTGCTCACCAGGAAATCGCGGTTGCCGCCTATCCAGTAGACGCGCGTGCCGCCCTCGCTCACCTGACGCAGCGCGGCAACGACTTGCTGATGATAGGGATCGCCGATGTCGTCGTCGCCCGCCCAGAATTCGAACAGGTCGCCGAGCAGGTACAACTGTTGCGCGCGCCGCGCATGCCGCTCCAGGAAGTCGAAAAACGCTGCACTGGTGGCGGGATGCGCGGGCTGCAAATGCAGATCGGAGATAAACAGCGCGAGAACGTCGCTCGCGCGCTCGCCGGTCTGGGATTGGCTCATTGAGTCTGGTTCGCTAAAAAATTAAGCGGCCAGCTCGATGCTTTCGATGATGACGTCTTCGGCCGGCACGTCGGCGAACATGCCGCTGCGGGTGGTCTTGACTTTCTTGATGGCGTCGACGACTTCGGTGCCTTCGATGACTTTACCGAACACGGCGTAGCCCCAGCCGTCCTGGCCTGGATAGTCGAGGAAGGAGTTGCCCTTGACGTTGATGAAGAACTGCGCCGAAGCCGAGTGCGGCGCCGAGGTGCGGGCCATGGCCAGGGTGTACGGCTCGTTTTTCAGGCCGTTCTTGCCTTCGTTTTCCACGGTCGCGTCGGCCGGCTTTTGCTTCATGCCTGGCTCGAAACCGCCGCCCTGGATCATGAAACCGTCGATCACACGGTGGAAGATGGTGTTGTTATAGTGGCCGGCGTTCATGTAGGCCAGGAAGTTTTCCACGGATTTCGGGGCTTTTTCGTCGTTCAGTTCGACGGTCATTTTGCCCATGTTGGTGGTGATGATTACGTTGGTCATATTCTTATCCTGTATGGTAAATGAGTTATTTTGATGCCGCAGGCCGCTATTTTACAGTTTTGGCTGGATCGGGGTCTTCAAAATCGTCGCGGACTTCACGACGACCGGGATCACCGGGATGTTCTGGAAGATACCCTTGTCGTCGACCAGCACGCCTTTGATCTTGTCGACCACTTCCTGGCCCTGGATCACTTTGCCGAACACCGTATAGCCGAAGCCGTCGCGGCCCGGGTAGTTCAGCGCCTCGTTGTCGGCGACGTTGATGAAGAATTGCGAGGTGGCCGAGTTCGGGTCGCCGGTACGCGCCATCGCCAGCGAATAGGTGACGTTGGTCAAGCCGTTTTGCGACTCGATCGGCACCGGCTTGTTGGTCTTTTTCTGCACCAGCTTTTCATCGAAACCACCGCCCTGGATCATGAAGCCGTCGATCACGCGGTGGAAGATGGTGCCCTTATAAAAGCCCGATTTGACGTAGCCGAGGAAATTTTCCACCGACTTCGGCGCCTTTTCGCGGTCGAGCTCGACGACGATGTCGCCCATGGTGGTCTTGATCTCCACCTGCGCGGTGGGGCTGGCCGGCACGGAGGCCTTGGTCGCCGGTCCCGCCGCCAGCGCGGCGCCGGACAGCGCGACACCCGCGAACATGGTCATCAGTTTGCCGAACAGCGATGTCTGCGATTTGTACATTCTTGCTTCCCCCTAGTGATTTTGTTGGTGACGATCGGCCCGACGAGCCAAAATCCTCAGTCATATCGGGCCAATACGATTTTTATCAATGCTATACTTCTCCAATACATTCCATTCTACCCGCTGTCCGGTGGAATGAAATAAGGCAACGAACTAACGAAATAACTATACCGAGGGTCTGTCAGTCTCCACGGCATGCGATGAAATACACGGTGCGCCCCGCTTGTTTGGCGCCGCGCCAGGTTCTCGTATTGCCCGGGGCCGACGGGCGCTTCTATAAAAGAATACCAAGAGTCCGATGAGCAATTTAAAGATTTACAACACGCTGGCGCGTGACAAGCAGACATTCGTTCCCATGGAAGCCGGCAAGGTCCGCATGTATGTCTGCGGCATGACCATCTACGATTACTGCCACATCGGCCACGCCCGCATGATGATGGCGTTCGATGTCATGTACCGCTGGCTGATGGCCTCCGGCTACGAAGTCACGTACGCCCGCAACATCACGGACATCGATGACAAGATTATCAAGCGCGCGGTGGAAAACGGCGAGACGATCTCGCAGCTGACCACCCGTTTCACCAGGTACATGGACGAGGACACCGGCGCGCTGGGCATTTTGCCGCCCACCCTGGTGCCGCGCGCGACCGAATACGTGCCGCAGATGCTGGCGCTGATCGAAACGCTCGAAAGCAAGGACCTGGCCTACCAGGGCACCGACGGCGACGTCAACTACGCGGTGCGCAACTTCCCCCACTACGGCCGCCTGTCGGGCAAGTCGCTCGACGACTTGCGCGCCGGCGAGCGCGTTGACGTCAACACCGGCAAGCGCGATCCGCTCGATTTCGTGCTGTGGAAGGCGTCCAAGGAATCGGAGCCGGAAGAAGTCAAATGGGACTCGAAATGGGGCAAGGGCCGTCCGGGCTGGCACATCGAGTGCTCCGCGATGTGCTCGGCCTTGCTTGGCGAACAGTTCGACATCCACGGCGGCGGCGCCGACCTGCAGTTCCCGCACCACGAGAACGAGATCGCCCAGTCCGAGGGCGCGTTCGGCCACACGATGGTCAACTACTGGGTGCACAACGGCTTCGTGCGCGTGGACAATGAAAAGATGTCCAAGTCCTTGGGTAACTTCTTCACGATCCGCGACGTGCTGAAGAAATACGATGCCGAAGTGATCCGCTTCTTCATCCTGCGCGCCCACTACCGCAGCCCGCTCAATTACTCGGACGCGCATCTCGATGACGCCCGCGTCGCGCTGACCCGCCTGTACACCGCGCTCGATGGCGTGGAAGGCGACGGCGCAGCATTGGACTGGCAGGAACCGCACGCCGCGCGCTTTTCCGAGGCGATGGACGACGACTTCAATACGCCGGTCGCGCTGGCCGTGCTGTTCGACCTGGCCAGCGAGTTGAATCGCGCGAAATCGCCGGCCGTGGCGCGCCAGCTCAAGGGCCTGGCCGACGTCATCGGCTTGCTGGCGCGCACGCCGCAGCAATTCCGCCAGGCTGCCGTCGGCGAGGCGGACACGAGCGGCGACGCCGCCATTGCCGCCGCCATCGCCCAGCGCATCGCAGCGAAAAAGGCGCGCAACTTCGCCGAATCGGACAAGATCCGCGCCGACTTGCTGGCCGCCGGCATCATCCTCGAAGACAAGCCTGACGGCACCACCAACTGGCGCCGCGCATAATGGTCACCGCCAAGGATAACGAGGGCGGAGTGAGCCCGGTATCGGCCGTGCCGCCGTACTGGGAAGAGGCCAAGATCGAGCTCATGAAGCGTGACCGCATCATGAAAAAGCTGATCCCGCAATTTGGCGACCTGCACCTGGTCGGCCACGACGACCCCTTCACCACCTTGGCGCGTTCCATCGTCGGCCAGCAAGTCACGCCCAAAGTGGCCGACGCCGCCTGGCACAAGCTGCTGCTGGCCTGTCCCAAATGCACGCCCGCGCAAGTGGTCAAGGCCGGCGCCGAGCAATTGTCGGCCTGCGGACTGTCCAAGCGCAAGACCGAATACATCCTCGACCTGGCCGATCACTTCAAGAACAAGCGCGTCCACAGCGCCCAGTGGGGCCAGATGGACGACGAAGCCGTCATCGCCGAGCTGGTGCAAATCCGCGGCATCGGCCGCTGGACGGCCGAGATGTTTTTGATCTTCAATCTGCTGCGCCCCAACGTGCTGCCGCTGGACGACCCCGGTCTGATCCAGGGCATCAGCCAAAATTATTTCTCGGGCGAGCCCGTCTCGCGCAGCGACGCGCGCGAGGTGTCGGCCAATTGGGAGCCGTGGCGTACCGTCGCGACGTGGTACTTATGGCGTAGTTTGGACCCAGTTACTGTAGAATAATCACTCTAATCGCTGCGCGAGGCCTTTTTGTGCGCGTCACAAGATGGCAACTGAGCCGCAGCTGAGAATAAACTCGGAGGTACAATGACCAAAACGACTTTCCTCAATTTTGAGCAACCGATTGCCGAACTCGATGGCAAAATCGAAGAACTACGATTCGTCCAGGATGATTCGGCCGTCGATATCTCAGAGGAGATCGACCGCCTGGCCAAGAAGAGCCAGCAACTGACCAAGGACATCTACGCAAAGCTGACCCCTTGGCAGGTCGCGCAAATCGCGCGTCACCCACAGCGTCCGTACACCATGGACTATGTGAATGAAATCTTCACCGACTTCCACGAACTGCACGGCGACCGCACCTACGCCGACGACCTGTCGGTCGTGGGCGGGCTGGCGCGCTTCAACGGCCAGGCTTGCATGGTCATCGGCCACCAGAAGGGCCGCGACACCAAGGAACGCGCGATGCGCAACTTCGGCATGCCCAAGCCGGAAGGCTACCGCAAGGCCATGCGCCTGATGAAGCTGGCCGAGAAATTCGGCATCCCGATCTTCACCTTCGTCGACACCCCGGGCGCCTTCCCCGGCATCGACGCCGAAGAGCGCGGCCAGTCCGAGGCGATCGGCCACAACCTGTACGTCATGGCCGAACTGAAAGTGCCGCTGATCGCCACCATCATCGGCGAAGGCGGCTCCGGCGGCGCGCTGGCGATTGCCGTCGGCGACGTCGTGCTGATGCTGCAATACTCGACCTACTCGGTGATCTCGCCGGAAGGTTGCGCCTCGATCCTGTGGAAGACCTCGGAGCGCGCGGCCGACGCCGCCGAAGCGCTGGGCCTGACCGCGCACCGCCTCAAGGCCATCGGCCTGATCGACAAGATCGTCAGCGAACCGCTGGGCGGCGCCCACCGCGATCCGAAGCAGATGGCCACCTTGCTCAAGCGCGCGCTGGCCGACTCGCTGCGCCAGTTCCACGGCATGAAAACCAAGGACCTGCTGGAAGCGCGTCACGAAAAGCTGATGAGCTACGGCAAATTCAAAGAAACCACGCCGCAGGAATAATCCAGCCGGCATCGACACCAACCGGGAGCGCTGCTCCCGGTTTTGCATTTTGGAGCAGCACTTGAAGAAGCAGCAAATCCCGACCCTGTCCCATATTTTCGAACAAGCCGCCGACGCCGCATTGGCGCGCATCGGTTCGGGGCAGGGCGGCCGCATCGCCATCGCCCTCAGCGGCGGCCTGGACTCGTCCGCGCTGCTGCACCTGGCGCACGCCTACGCGCAGGCGCGCGGCGTCGCGTTGGTCGCCTTCCACATCCACCACGGCCTGAGCCCCAACGCCGACGCCTGGCAGGCGCACTGCGAGCAAGCCTGCGCCGCGCTCGGCGTCACCTTCGAGGCGCGCCGCGTCGAGCTGGTGCGCAAGGAAAAGACCGGCACCGAGGAGGCGGCCCGCAAATCGCGCTACGCCGCGCTGGGCGCGCTGTGCCGCGAGCACGGCGTCCAGTTGCTGTTCACCGCCCACCACCAGGACGATCAGGCCGAAACCCTGCTGCTGCAACTGCTGCGCGGCTCCGGCACCGCCGGCCTGTCCGGCATGGACGCCGCCAACGCCGCGCCGGACCTGCTGGCCAATCCGGACCTCGTCATGGTGCGCCCGCTGCTGCCCGCGTCGCGCAAGCAACTGGCCGCCTACGTCGCCGAACACGGCATTGCTTATATCAACGATGAATCCAACGACGACCCGCGCTTCGCCCGCAACGCGCTGCGCCACAAGGTCATGCCGGCACTGGCCGAGGCCTTCCCCGGCTTCCAGGAACGCTTCGCCCGCAGCGCCCAGCACGCGCAATCGGCGCAGCGGCTGCTGACGGAACTGGCGCAACAGGACCTAGCAATGTGCCTCGACGGCGATTGCATCGTGATCGCCAAACTGCGCATGTTGAGCACCGACCGCAGCTACAACCTGCTGCGCTACTGGTTCGGCACGCGCGACCTGCGCATGCCGAGCGCCGCCTGGCTGTCCGAGATGCTGACGCAACTGCTTGAGGCGCGCGACGGCGCCCAGCTGCTGGTCACGCATCCGGACTGCCACGTGCGCCGCCACCGCGACCGCCTGCACCTGACGCCCAAGCTGGCCGACCTGGAAGGCACGCGCGAGGACGAGTTCGACCAGACGCCGGGCACCTCCTTCGTCTGGGCCGGTGAGAGCGAAATGGCGTTCCCGGCCTATGGCGGCGTGCTGCACTTCGATGTCGTTGCCGATGCCAGCGCCGGGCTGGCCCCGGAATGGCTGCGCGGACAAAAGCTGGTGATCGAATTCCGCAAGGGGGGCGAGCGCCTCAAGCCGGCGCACAACCGGCCGACGCGCGGGCTCAAATATCACTATCAGGCGCTGGGCATTCCGGCGTGGGAGCGCGGCCGCCTGCCGCTGGTGCGCGCGGACAAACAGATGCTGTTCGCCGCCGGCATCGGCATGGATTGCAACCAGTTGACCGAAGGCTTGGGGCGCATCACCCTGCGTTGGCAAGCGGCATAAAAATTTCCTTGCATTCGCCGAATTTTGTATGTGCATATGCTTATAAGGTATGACTTTATGAGCTTTTTGACTTGTTATTTTGCACTGCGGCATGTAGAGTTAAGGGTTCCATTTACCTTTATTTGAGCGGAAACCTCACTGTTATGGCTTTAATCGTGCACAAATACGGCGGTACGTCGATGGGTTCGACGGACCGTATCAAGAACGTCGCGCGGCGTGTCGCCAAGTGGCATGACGCCGGGCACCGCATCGTCGTCGTGCCATCGGCCATGTCCGGCGAGACCAACCGCCTGATCGGCCTGGCCAAGGAAATCCAGGCGCAACCGGACCCACGCGAGCTGGACATGATCGCCTCGACCGGCGAGCAAGTCTCGGTCGGCCTGCTGTCGATGGCCCTGCTGGCGATCGGCAAGAAAGCCGTCTCCTACGCCGGCTGGCAAGTCGCGATTAAAACCGATTCCGCTTTCACCAAGGCCCGCATCCAGTCGATCGACAACGAAAAGGTCAACCGCGACCTGGACGACGGCAAGATCGTCATCATCACCGGCTTCCAGGGCGTCGACGAAAACGGCAACATCTCGACCCTGGGCCGTGGCGGCTCGGACACCTCGGCCGTGGCCATCGCCGCCGCCATGAAGGCGGCCGAATGCCTGATCTTCACCGACGTCGACGGCGTCTACACGACCGACCCGCGCGTGGTTTCCGAAGCGCGTCGCCTGAAGGCGATCACGTTCGAAGAGATGCTGGAACTGGCGTCGCTGGGCTCGAAAGTGCTGCAGACACGTTCGGTGGAATTCGCCGGCAACTACCGCGTGCCGACCCGCGTGCTGTCGTCGCTGACCGATCCGCTGCTGGATATCGAAGAAGAAGCCAACTCCGGCACCCTGATTTCGTTTGAGGAAGATACAAACATGGAACAAGCAGTCATCTCCGGTATCGCGTTTAACCGCGATGAGGCCAAAATCACCGTGCTGGGCGTGCCGGACCGTCCTGGCGTCGCGTACCACATCCTGGGACCGGTGGCCGAGGCCAACATCGAGGTCGACATGATCATACAGAATCAGTCGGTCGACGGTAAAACGGACTTCACCTTCACCGTCTCGCGCAACGACTACCAGCGCGCCGTGGACGTGCTGACCGGCACCCAGGCCGAACTGGGCGCGGCCAGCATCACCGGCGACGCCAAAGTGTCGAAGATCTCGGTCGTTGGCGTGGGCATGCGCAGCCACGTGGGCGTGGCCTCGCAGATGTTCCGCACCCTGTCGGAAGAGGGCATCAACATCCTGATGATCTCGACGTCGGAGATCAAAATCTCGGTGCTGATCGACGAAAAGTACATGGAACTGGCCGTGCGCGCGCTGCATAAAGCGTTCGAACTGGAAAAGGCATAAATTTTTAAAAATATTGGTCTGGTTTCCTTGACCAGATCAGTCCCGGTCTATACCATGGCGGTCGTCTGCTCTGGTGAAGTTTGACCGGTCGGACAAGGTTGAGCAATCAACTGGGAGACGTGGCCGAGTGGCCGAAGGCACATCCCTGCTAAGGATGCATACGGCTTATACCTGTATCGTGGGTTCGAATCCCACCGTCTCCGCCAAGAATCAGAAAAAAAGCCCCGGCAACGGGGCTTTTTTTCGTCCGTGCCATCGGCTTAACCGATGTTGGGGCGTATTGTCAGAATCTGGGCCAGCGTGCCGATCGGCCCCGTTTCATCATAAATGGTCGAGCTGGTCAGGCCCAGGCCATCCGCACCAAACGACACCGAGGTGTCAAAGCCCAGCCATTCTCCGCGCGGCGTCGCGAACAGGTGCGCGGTCAGGTCCAGGTTGGGGAAGGCCACGGCCGTCGGCGCGGCGCGCACGGCCATGCCGTTGGCGATATCAAACAAGGACGCGGCGCGGGCGAGGGCGCTGACCGGTTCGTCCGCGAGCAGCGGCTGGCGGGCGCGGGCCCAGTACGCCGCCCGGCCGGGTTCCTCGGATGCGCGATGCACGTCGATCGTGGCGATGAAGCCGCCCGGCCACACCGTGGTGGGATCCCAGCGCGGCATTGTGTCGGGACCGGGTATTTGACGAATGGCGTGCCCTGCGATGGCGCTGGTATCGTTCGGTTTGACCAGCCAGGCGCGGGCCCGCAGCGCCGGGCGTCCGTTGTGGAGCAGGGTTGCCTCGACCAATTCGATGGTGCGTCCCGAGCGCAGCGACTGCACTTCCGTCTGAACTTCCTCGATAGGGATGACGCCGAGAATATCGAAGGCCAGGCGGCCGATTTTGAACCCGTTGCCGCGCCGCGCGCAGTCCCGTTCGATGACGTGGGTGAGCAGCCCCATCGGCGCTGCGATGTGTTGTTCGTGGACGCTCCAGGCGCCGCCGATGTGTTCGGTGGCGAGAAAGTTTGTATCGCTAAGGCGCGTGAAATAGGCCATGTCGGGTATCCGTTGCAATGCGATCTACAATCGCCGAGTAATTGATCGAACCGCTATCATAAGCGAGGTTGGTCAAAGCGCGGACGGCTGGACGCGCCGATATGGCAAGCGCTCGGCGTTACATTTATCTGGCGTACCCTTGACCAACCGGCTACCGATCTATATCATAACTCGCGTCCACATTGCTGCTTCACGGCAAGTGGTCATAGTTGAGCGATCGACTAGGAGACGTGGCCGAGTGGCCGAAGGCACATCCCTGCTAAGGATGCATACGGCTTATACCTGTATCGTGGGTTCGAATCCCACCGTCTCCGCCAGATAAGCGTTTGCTGACGTCGGCAACGTCCTAAAACCCCCACCGCTCATAGTGAAGCCTGGGGGTTTTTTGTTGCCCGGTGTTGTGGGTGCGGATAGCTTTAAACGATCAAGCCCGGTGCCAGGCTGATCAACATATCCCACGGCAACGGACCCTCCTCGAAGTGCAACCGAGCGTTGCCAATACTTAACTTCCGATGGGTTTGGCTCATCAGTTTATTCAGTTCCTCTTCATTCTTTACGACGCCTAGTCTCGCAAGGTAGAAGCCGCGCCTTGCAAGCGAGCGTTTGTAGCCAAAAGTGCCATCGATGATCAATTTGCCGGGGTTCCGTCGAATTAGTCAATGGATGCTCCAGGGAGACAATTCCCGCTCATCACCGACAGTTGCAAACCTTCAGTAAATTTCGCGTTTGTGACAATTGGTTAGATTGTAATCTTGCATGAGCATTAAAATTGCCAGCAGTAAACATGAAATAAGGCAATGCGGATTTTTGCAATTACCCCCCCGAGCGACCCGAAGTTCCCCCTTTTTGAGAGATCGATAAAATGGCAGTAATCACTGGCACGGCAAACAGCGAATCCCTGGCTGGCACCACCACCGCGGATCAAATATACGGGCTTGCGGGCAACGACAGCCTGCTCGGCGACGCTGGCAACGATCTGTTGGACGGCGGCGCCGGTGCCGACGTGCTCAATGGCGGACTGGGTACGGATACGGCGACCTATGTTAATTCGACTGCCGGCGTAACGGTCAACCTGACGACCGGCGCTGCCTCCGGCGGCGACGCCCAGGGCGATAGCCTGATCGCGATGGAGGCGGTGATCGGCTCGGCCTTCGGCGACACGCTGGCCTCGTCGACCGCCGGCCACTCGCTGCAGGGCGGGGCCGGCGACGACATCTACATCATCGGCGCCGCCGGCGTCCTGGTGGTCGAAACGGCCGCCGACGGCATCGACGAGGTGCAGACGGCGCTGGCCACGTTCAGCATCGCGGCCTCGACGAACGTCGAAAAGCTGACCTACACCGGCACCGCCGCCTTCACCGGCACCGGCAATAGCGGCGACAACGTCATCACCGGCGGCGCGGGCGCCGACGTGCTCAGCGGCGGCGTCGGCAACGACCAGCTGGTCGGCGGCGCGGGCAACGACGTGCTCACGGGCGGCGCCGGCGCCGACCAGTTGCAGGGCGGTGACGGCATGGACATCGCCAGCTACGCCGATGCCGGCGTCGGCGGCGTCGCGATCAACCTCAAGACCGGCGTCCACACCGGCATCGCCGCCGGCGACACCTACGACAGCATCGAGCTGATCCGGGGCTCGAGCTACGGCGACACCTTCATCGGCACGGCCGGCGCCAACAGCTTCGACGGCGGCGCCGCGGTCGATACCATCGACTATTCGACCTCGGCGGCCGCCGTCAACGTCAACCTGACAACCAATGTGGTTTCGGGCGGCGATGCCCAGGGCGACACCCTGGTCGGCTTCGAAACGGTGACCGGCTCGGGCTTCAACGACACCCTGGCCTCGTCGACCGCCGGCCACACGCTGCGCGGCGGCAGCGGCGACGACCTTTATCTGGTCGGCGCCGCCGGCGTCGTGATCGACGAGGACGCCGCCGACGGCATCGACGAGGTGCAGACCGCGCTGGCCACGTTCAGCATCGCCGCCTCCACCAATGTCGAGAAGCTGACCTACACCGGCATCGCCGCGTTCACCGGCACCGGCAATAGCAGCGACAACCTCATCACCGGCGGCGCGGCCAGCGATACGCTCAACGGCGGCGCCGGCAACGACGAGCTGGTCGGCGGCGCGGGCAACGACGTGCTCACCGGCGGCACCGGCGCCGACCAGCTCGTGGGCGGCGACGGCATCGACATCGCCAGCTACGCCGATGCCGGCGTCGGCGGCGTCGCGATCAATCTCAAAACCGGCGTCCACACCGGCAACGCCGCCGGCGACACCTACGACAGCATCGAGCTGATCCGGGGCTCGAGCTACGCCGACTCCTTCATCGGCACGGCCGGCGCCAACAGCTTCGACGGCGGCGCTGCGGTCGACACCATCGACTATTCGACCTCGGCGGGCGCGGTCAACGTCAACCTGACCACCAATGTGGTTTCGGGCGGCGACGCCCAGGGCGACACCCTGGTCGGCTTCGAAACGGTGACCGGCTCGGCCTTCAACGACACGCTGGCCTCGTCCACCGCCAGCCACACGCTGCGCGGCGGCAGCGGCGACGACCTTTATCTGGTCGGCGCCGCCGGCGTAGTGATCGACGAGGACGCCGCCGAGGGCGTCGACGAGGTGCAGACCGCGCTGGCCACGTTCAGCATCGCCGCCTCCACCAACGTCGAGAAGCTGACCTACACCGGCGCCGCCGTCGCCTTCACCGGCACCGGCAACGCCGGCGACAACCTCATCACCGGCGGCGCGGGCGGCGACACGCTCAACGGCGGCGCCGGCAACGACCAGCTGGTCGGCGGCGCCGGCAACGATGTGCTCACCGGCGGCACCGGCGCCGACCAGCTCCAAGGCGGCGACGGCGTCGATGTCGCCAGCTACGCCGATGCCGGCGTCGGCGGCGTCGCGATCAACCTCAAGACCGGCGTCCACACCGGCAACGCCGCCGGCGACACCTACGACAGCATCGAGCAGATCCGGGGCTCGAGCTATGGCGACAGCTTCATCGGAACGTCCGGCGCCAACAGCTTCGACGGCGGCGCCGCGGTCGACACCATCGACTATTCGACCTCGGCGGGCGCCGTCAACGTCAACCTGACGACCAATGTGGTTTCGGGCGGCGACGCCCAGGGCGACACCCTGGTCGGCTTCGAAACGGTGATCGGTTCCGCCTTCAACGACACGCTGGCCTCAGCGACCGCCGGCCACACGCTGCGCGGCGGCGGCGGCGACGACCTCTATCTCGTCGGCGCCGCCGGCGTCCTGATCGACGAGGACGCCGCCGACGGCGTCGACGAGGTGCAGACCGCGCTGGCCACGTTCAGCATCGCCAGTTCCGCCAATGTCGAGAAGCTGACCTACACCGGCACGGCCGCCTTCACCGGCACTGGCAACGCCGGCGACAACCTCATCACCGGCGGCGCGGCCGCCGACACGCTCAACGGCGGCGCCGGCAACGACCAGCTGGTCGGCGGCGCGGGCAACGATGTGCTCACCGGCGGCGTCGGCGCCGACCAGCTCCAGGGCGGCGACGGCATGGACACCGCCAGCTACGCCGATGCCGGCGTCGGCGGCGTCTCGATCAACCTCAAGACCGGCGTCCACACCGGCAACGCCGCCGGCGACACCTACGACAGCATCGAGCTGATAAGGGGCTCGAGCTATGGCGACAGCTTCATCGGCACGGCCGGCGCCAACAGCTTCGACGGCGGCGCCGCAGTCGACACCATCGACTATCTGACGTCGGCGGGCGCCGTCAACGTCAACCTGACCACCAACGTGGTCTCCGGCGGCGACGCCCAGGGCGACACGCTGCTCGGGTTCGAGACGGTGATCGGCTCGGCCTTCAACGACACCCTGGCCTCGTCGACCGCCGGCCACACGCTGCGCGGCGCCGCCGGCGACGACCTCTATCTGGTCGGCGCGGCCGGCATCATCGTCGACGAGGAGGCCGCCGAGGGCGTTGACGAGGTGCAGACCGCGCTCGCCACGCTCAGCATCGCCTCCTTCGCCAATGTCGAGAAGCTGACCTACACCGGGACGGCCGCCTTCACCGGCACCGGCAACGGCGGCGACAACGTCATCACCGGCGGCGCCGGCGCCGATGCCCTCAACGGCGGCGCCGGCAACGACCAGCTGGTCGGCGGCGCCGGCAACGACGTCCTCACCGGCGGCGTCGGCGAAGACCGGTTGCAGGGCGGCGACGGCTTCGACACCGTCAGCTACGCCGACGCCGGCGTCGGCGGCGTCACGATCAACCTCAAGACCGGCATCCACACCGGCATCGCCGCCGGCGACACCTACGACAGCATCGAGGCGGTGCGCGGCTCGAGCTACGCCGACAGCTTCACCGGCACGGCCGGCGCCAACAACTTCGACGGCGGCGCCGCCGTCGACACCATCGACTATGCGACGTCGGCGGCCGCCGTCAACGTCAACCTGACCACCAACGCGGTGTCGGGCGGCGACGCCCAGGGCGACGTGCTGGCCGGCTTCGAAACGGTGATCGGCTCGGCCTTCAACGACACCCTGGCCTCGTCGACGGCCGGCCACACGCTGCGCGGCGGCGCCGGCGACGACCTCTATCTCGTCGGCGCGGCCGGCGTCGTGGTCGACGAGGACACCGGCAACGGCGTCGACGAGGTGCAGACCGCGCTCGCCGCGCTCAGCATCGCCAGCTTCGCCGATGTCGAAAAACTGACATACACCGGCAGCGCCGCCTTCATCGGCACCGGCAACACCGGCGACAACCTGATCACGGGCGGCGTCAGCGGCGACACGCTCAACGGCGGCGCCGGCAACGACCAGCTGGTCGGCGGCGCCGGCAACGACGTCCTCACCGGCGGCGTCGGCGAAGACCTGCTCCAGGGCGGCGACGGCTTCGACACCGCCAGCTACGCCGATGCCGGCGTCGCCGGCGTCGCGATCAACCTCAAGACCGGCGTCCACACCGGCATCGCCGCCGGCGACGTCTACGACAGCATCGAGGCGATCCGGGGCTCGGGCTACGCCGACAGCTTCACCGGCACGGCCGCCGCCAACAACTTCGACGGCGGCAGCGGCATCGACACCATCGACTATTCGACGTCGGCGGCGGCCGTCAGCGTCAACCTGGCCACCAACGCGGTGTCGGGCGGTGATGCCCAGGGCGACGTGCTGGCCGGCTTCGAGACGGTGACCGGTTCCGCGTTCAACGACACGCTGGCCGCGTCGACCGCCGGCCACACGCTGCAGGGCGGGGCGGGCGACGACCTCTACATCGTCGGTGTCGCCGGCGTGGTGGTGGTCGAGGCGGACGGCAACGGCGTCGACGAGGTGCAGACCGCGGTGGCCACGCTCAGCATCGCCGGCTATGCCAATGTCGAGAAGCTCACCTACACCGGCACGGTCGCCTTCAGCGGCACCGGCAACGCCGGCGACAACGTCATCACCGGCGGCGCCAGCGGCGACACGCTCAACGGCGGCGCCGGCGACGACCAGCTGGTCGGCGGCGCCGGCAACGACGTCCTCACCGGCGGCGCCGGCGCCGACCTGCTGCAGGGCGGCGACGGTATCGACACGGCCAGCTACGCCGATGCCGGCGTCGCCGGCGTCGCGATCAACCTCAAGACCGGCGTCCACACCGGCATCGCCGCCGGCGACGTCTACGACAGCATCGAGGCGATCCGCGGCTCGGGCTACGCCGACAGCTTCACCGGCACCGCCGGCGCCGACAACTTCGACGGCGGCAACGGCGTCGATACCATCGACTATTCGACCTCGGCGGCGGCCGTCAGCGTCAACCTGACGACCAACGCGGTGTCGGGCGGCGACGCCCAGGGCGACGTGCTGCTCGGCTTCGAGACGGTGACCGGTTCCGCGTTCAACGACACCTTGGCCTCGTCGACCGCCGGCCACACGCTGCAGGGCGGCGCCGGCAACGACGTCTACACCGTCGGCATCGGCACCGTCGCGGTGGTCGAAGCGGCCGGCAACGGCGTCGACGAAGTGCAGACCGCGCTTGCCGTGCTCAGCATCGCCGGCTACGGCAACGTCGAGAAGCTGACCTATACCGGCACGGCCGCCTTCACCGGCACCGGCAACGCCGGCGACAACATCATCACCGGCGGCATCGGTAACGACACGCTCTACGGCGGCGCGGGCGCGGACGCGTTCTTCGGCGGCGCCGGCACCGACGTCGTCGGCTATCTCGATGCCACCGCCGGCGTCACGGTCAACCTCAAGACGGGCGTGCACACCGGCATCGCCGCCGGCGACACCTACGACAGCATCGAGCTGATCCGCGGCTCGAACCTGGGCGACAGCTTCAGCGGCACGGCCGCCGCCAACAGTTTCGACGGCGCCGCCGGCGTCGACACCATCGACTATTCGACCTCGGCGGCCGCCGTCAACGTCAACCTGACGACCAACGCCGTCTCCGGCGGCGACGCCCAGGGCGATGTGCTGCTCGGCTTCGAAGCGGTGACCGGCTCGGCCTTCAACGACGTGTTGGCCTCGTCGACCGCCGGCCACACGCTGCGCGGCGGCGCCGGCAACGACGTCTACACCGTCGGCATCGGCACCGTCGTGGTGACCGAAGCGGCCGGCGGCGGCGTCGATGAAGTGCAGACCGCGCTTGCCGTGCTCAGCATCGCCGGCTACGGCAACGTCGAGAAGCTGACCTACACCGGCACGGCCGCCTTCAGCGGCACCGGCAACGCGGGCGACAACATCATCACCGGCGGCGCGGGCGACGACACGTTCGTCGGCGGCGCCGGCGCCGACGAGTTCCATGGCGGCGCCGGCATCGACACCGTCAGCTACGTGGACGGCACGGCCATCACGCTGAACTTCGCCACCGGTAATTTCTCCGGAAACGGCCAGGGCGACACCTTCCACGATATCGAACGCATCGCCGGCTCCAACTACGGCGACATCTTCATCGAAAATGGCGACGCCCGCTCGCTCAACGGCCTGGCCGGGATCGACATGGTGAGCTATGAAACGGCGACGTCCGGCATCACGTTTGACCTCGCGTCGAAGATTCAAACCGGGATCGCCGCCGGCGACACGCTGACCAACATCGAGGCCATCCAGGCGACCGGCTTCGCCGACGTGCTGGTTGGCGACGGCAACGCCAATATCTTCATGGGCGGCGCCGGAGCGGACACGATCAATGGCGGCCTGGGCCTCGATGGCGCGTGGTACCTGACCAGCAACGCCGCCGTCCAGATCAATCTGCTGGCGGCCACCGCGGCGGGCGGGCATGCCGCCGGCGATGTGCTCACCGGCATCGAGAACCTGATCGGTTCCTCGTTCGACGACACGCTCACCGGCGACGCGCTCGGCAATGCGCTGGAGGGCAGTTACGGCAACGACACCATCAACGGTGGCGATGGCGCGGACACGATCTTCGGCGGCCTTGGCAGCGCTGTCCCGGCCATCGTCGCGGCAAGCGGCGCGGTGCAGGTGGATATGTTGTATGGCGGCAACGGCAACGATACGATCTTCACGGCGGCGAACGACGCCGGCAGCGTCGCCCTGGGCGAGGCCGGCAATGACGCGATCAGCGTCACCGACGCCGCCGCCGACGGCGGCATTGGCCTCGACCAGTTGACGGTGACGGGCGCGGGGACGGCGCACGGGGGCGATGGCGACGATACGCTCACCGGATACGGCAGCGCGTACACCTTGTATGGCGATGCCGGCGCGGACAAATTCTTCCTCAACGGCGGCGGCGAGGCGTACGGCGGGGAAGGCGGCGATATTTATAATGTCAATACGACCGGCATTGTCACCATCCGGGATACCGGCGCCGCAGGCACCAACGACTATTTATATTTGAACAATGTCGCAACGGGTGCGGATATTTACCAACAGCGGGTGGGCGACGACTTGTATATCACATCGTGGTCGGATATCAATAACAATGGAACGGGGGATTCCGGTGTTATGCTCCTGGGATGGTTTACCGGGGGGAATACGATAGAATTCTTTGTTACCGCAGACAACTCGACGTATCCGGTGTCCTGATAAGGAGCGAAAGATGACCACCATTTCCAACAATAGCGTGCCAAGCGCGGACGCGATAGCGCCGCGGCGCCCCACCAGCGTCGCTGTCACCGGAAGGAGCGAGTCGTACCTGGGTAAAGCCCTGGTGCAAACGCCCGAACAAAAGGCTGAAATCGTCAAAGCCCGGGCCGATATGGCGGCGGCGTCGACCGCATCCGAGAAGCAACTTCAGGATGTGAAAAAAAAGTTCTCGGCCGAAGGCATGGAAAGTCATCAAATGTACTTGCCGAACATCTCCGACTTGTCGCTCGAAAATGCCAGGAAGTCGTTGGGCGTCGCCGAAGTGATGATCAAAAATAAGGAGGATGTGGGGGTCACCGTCAATGGCCGCTATGGCGACAAGGACATTTCCGACCTTGGCAGCTACAAGGCAGCGTTGACTGACTACATCAGCAAGTATGAGACGGCGGTGTCGACGGCGACCGGGGGAGGCGGAAGCGTCCCCTCCCAGGCGAGTACGACCGCCGCATCGACCTATCGTCAGATGCAAGTTCTGATCGACAAGGGCGGCAACAAAAGCTAGTTGCACGGCGTTTGCAGGCGCGCGCGAGGTGTTCATTGTCGGCACCCCGGCGCACATGGCGTAAAATAGTCGAATGTTCATTCCACGACAGCGACGACGGTACGTCGCATGGCTGCTTTGCGCAGCCATGCTGATGACGGCATTGATGCCGGCGTTCTCGCGTACATTCGCCTCGGATGGCGCGGCGAACGCCGTGCTGCTTGAAATCTGTTCGGCCATGGGCGTCAATATCGTCAAGTCGCCGGATTCGGACAGCAAGCAAACCGGCATGATGAACGACTGCCCCTATTGCCGGGTTCACTTCGACGTGCCTGTGCTGCCGCCCGCACCGGCCCGGCTTCCCCACTTTAAGATCACCTCGGAACGGCCAACGCTGTTCTACCGTTCCCCGACGCCGCTGTTTTCCTGGGTCGTCGCGAATCCGCGCGGTCCGCCCGCCGCCTGATATCCGCCTGGCCTGTGCTGGCGGCTTCGCCTGTCCGCACAAGCACGTACTCCAGACCCACGCACCTGACCGCGCCGCTGCATAGAGGCAGCCGCTGCCAGGTAACGCCGTCTGCCGAGGGCCGCCCATGGCGGCCCGGATTATCCATTTCGCGTCCCGATACCATGAACACTATTTCCCATTTGCCTGCGGCCCGCACCCGCGTCGCCACTTTTTGCGCGCTGGCGCTGCCACTGCTGGCCGCCAACGCCAGCGCCTTCCCCGCCGGGGAGGACGCCACCTTGCCCACGGTGGTCGTGTCCTCGCGCGCCGACAACGGCGGCCTGCGTTCCCAGACCGGCACCGGCTCCAACCTCGACCTGAGCCGCTTCGACACGCCGGCCAGCGTCGACGCCATCACCCGCGACCAGCTCGAGCGGCGCAGCGACACCAGCCTGCTGGACGCCATCACCCGCGCGCCCGGCATCAGCGCCATGCCGCATCCCGGCAATGGCGGCTCCTCGGTTGCCGCGCGTGGCTTCACCGACACGCTCTCCGTGATGCGCCTATACGACGGCATGCGCCAGTACGGCGGCGCCGGCCTCACATTCCCGTTCGACACCTGGTCCATCGAGCGCATCGAGGTGCTGCGCGGACCGGCCTCGGTCATCTACGGCGACGGCGCGATCGGCGCCGTGATCAACGTGGTGCCCAAGAAGCCCACGCGCGGCGCCATCCAGACCGAGCTGCAGGCCGGCCTGGGGACCGAGGGCAGCCGCCGATTCGCCGTCGGCAGCGGCGGCGCCATCGACGACAAATGGTCGTACCGCGTCGACGCCAGCACCGACCGCTCCGACGGCTGGGTGGAGCGGGGCGAATACAGCACCGGCGCCTTCTCGGGAGCGCTACGTCTCGACATCTCCCCGCACCTGAATGTGCAGCTTGGCGTGGCAAAGGGCAGGCAAAAGCCGATGAAGTATTTCGGCACGCCGCTGATCGACGGCAAGCCCGATCCGGCCTTGGCGGAAAAGAACTACAACGTCGCCGACAGCGTGATGCGCTATGACGACCGCTGGATCGATCTGCTGGTGAACTGGAGTCCGAACGACAACGTCAGCGTGCGCAGCCGCTTCTACGACATCGACAGCGACCGCCACTGGCGCGATATCGAGGCGTACCGGTACAACCCCGTAACGCGCCTGATCGACCGTTCCGACGCCACCGAGATCTACCACCGGCAATCGCAAACGGGCAATACCACCGACGCCGCATTCAAAGGCGCCTTGCTCGGTCTGGCCAATCAGTTCTCCGTCGGTTTCGACGTCAACTCCAGCGACCTCAAGCATACCAACAACACCTATGTCGGCAGTGCGCCCTCGGTCGATCCATATCATCCTGTGCCGGGTTCGTTCAGTAGCCCGGTGCCGACCATCCCGCGCTACGACAGCTACGCGAAGCAGTACGCGCTGTTCGCCGAGGACCGGCTGGCGCTGGACGAGCGCTGGTCGCTGCTGGCGGGCGTGCGCTACGACCATGCGGCCTTGCGCCGCACCGACCTGGTCGCCAACCGACTGGCCTACGACAAGACCTCGACCAATGTCGGATGGCGTCTGGGCACGGTGTTCCAGGTGACGCCGTCGCTGGCGCTGTACGGCCAGTACGCCAAGGCGGCCGATCCGATCAGCTCCCTGTTCTTCCTGTCGGCGGCCAACAGCCAGTTCAAGAACGCGACCGGCCGGCAACTCGAGGTTGGTGTCAAGCAGGCCTTCGCGCAGGGCGGCGAATGGACGCTGGCGCTCTACGACATCACCAAAAACAATCTGCTCACGCGCGACCCGGCCAATCCGGCGCGCAGCGTGCAGGTCGGCGAGCGCAGCTCGCGCGGCATCGAGGCGACGGTGATGGCGGCGCTGGCGCCGGGATGGAGCGTGGAGGCCAACGCCTCGCTGCTGCGCGCGCGGTTTGACGATTTTAGTGAAGCGTCGGGCGCAAGCCTGGTCTCGCGCGCCGGCAACGTGCCGCCGGATGTGCCCCGGCGCCTGGCCAACATCTGGCTCAACTGGGAGTTGATGCCGGCATGGACCGCCAGCGCGGGCTTGCGCTATGTCGGCGAACGCAACGCCGACAACGCCAACACGCTCAAGCTGCCCGCTTACGCTGTCACCGACGCGTCGTTGCGCTGGAAGCTATCGGCCGACACCAATCTGACGCTGCGGGTCGCCAATGTCTTTGACAAGCGCTATTTCACGACCGCGTATTATTCGGCGACCCAGTGGTTCTACGGCCAGGACCGGCGCGTCGACCTGATCGTCAACCACCGCTTCTGACCGGGAGGCGCGATGCGACGCTATATTTATCTGCTGCACCGCTGGACCGGCATTGTCATGTGTGTGTTGATGGCGCTGTGGTTCGTCAGCGGCGTGGTGATGCTGTTCGTCGGCTATCCCAAGCTGACGCCGTGGGAGCGCTTGGGCGCGCTGCCGCCGTTGCCAACAGCGGGCTGTTGCATCGAGCCCGGGCGCGCGCTGGCGCACAGCGCCGCGCCGGCCGACGTCCAGCGGCTGACGCTGACATCGGTCGCCGGCCGCCCGCATTATCTGTTGCTGGAAGGGGACGGGCGATACACGCGGGTGGACGCCGTCGGCGGCACCGCGTCCGGCCCGGCGGACAAGTACGCCGCGATCGCCGCCGCGCGCACTTTTAAGCCTGGCGCCGACGCGGTGTACCTGGGCGCGGTCGATGAAGATCGCTGGACCCATTCGCGGGCCTTGAATCCACACCGTCCGCTGCATATCGTGGACCTCGGTGACGAGGCGTCGACGAGGGTGTACGTGTCTTCCTCGACCGGCCAGGTGGTGCTTGACGCGCCGCGCGCCGAGCGCTATTGGAACTTCGTTGGCGCCTGGTTGCACTGGATGTACATGATCCGCCAGCAGAACACCGATCCGGTGTGGACCTGGACCCTGATCGGCCTGTCCGCCGTCGGCGTGCTGTCGGCGCTAACCGGCCTGCTGAACGGCGTTTGGCGCTGGCGATTCAGCGGCCGCTACAAAAGCGGTCAGCGCACGCCGTACCGCGAGGCATATATGCGCTGGCACCACATCCTTGGCCTCGTTTTCGGGCTGGTGCTGTGCACCTGGATGTTCAGCGGGTTGATGTCGATGAATCCCTTCAATATCCTCGGCGCCAAGGGCGCGCGCCCCGACGCGATCGCGATGCAGGGTGCATCGCCGGCGAGCTTGCGCCTGCCGCAAACCGTACCGCAGGTGCTCGAGCGCCTGCGCACCGGGTCCTTTGCGCCGCGCGAGCTGGAGTGGGGCGTATTGAATGGCCACCCGTTCATCCTGGCGCGCGACGGCATGAACGACACCCGCATTGTGGACGCGACCGGCAGCGGCTTGCGCATCCTGACGTCCTGGCCCCTGTGGCAACTTGAGGACGCGGCGCGCCGGCTGCTGCCGTATCGGGTGGCGTCGTTCGACATGCTGACTAGCTACGACGCGCAGTATTTCGCGCGCGAACAGGCGTCCATGTACGGCGCCAACGAACGCCGCTTGCCGGCCTTGCGCGCGGTGTTCGACGATCCGGAAAATACGTGGGTGTATCTGGATGCGCGCACCGGCCAGGTCGAGCTGAGCGCCGACAAAACCCAGCGCCTGGGACGCTGGCTGTTCAACTTCCTGCACAGCTGGGATATTCCCGTATTGCTGACACCGTCCTGGCCGCGCGAAGCGGCCATCATCGCGCTCAGCATCGGCGGCTTGCTGCTGAGCGCGACGGCTGCGGTCATCGCGTTGCGCCGGCTGCGTGCCATCGTCAGGCATTAGCGCGGCGGTTTCCAGTTCCCTGGCGGGCGCAACTAGTGGACAATGTGGTGTCGCCCACGAACCTGTCGAACCCCGGAACCGCCAACGATGAAACCAAGCCGCCGCCATGCACACGCCCGACTGTTCGTTCACTGCCTCGCCGGCATCCTGCTGGCGAACGCCGGACCGGCGGCTGCCGCCGCCGAACCGCTCAAAATCGACGTGCGCGGCAGCCAGATCCTCGGCCCCGATCAGCAGGACAGCGGCGAGGCGGACTGGCTGGCCCGCCTGAACAACTGGAAGCGCGACACCACCGGCCAGCACGCCCCCTGGCTGGCGGCGATGCGCGCGTGGCGCTTCGACCAGCTCGCGAAGATGGGCTACGACGACGCCCAGTACCGGCGCCCGGAACTGCGCTGGACGCAACGCGATTTCGTGCAAACCCAGGCGATGATGGAAGACCGCTATCTGTACGATCCGGCCACCGGCCGCTACACCGTCGACCGCTTCCTCGACGATTTGAATCAACGCTACGGCGGCATCGACAGCGTGTTGCTATGGCCGGTCTATCCGAACATCGGCATCGACGACCGCAACCAGTGGGACATGCTGCGCGACCTGCCCGGCGGCGTGGCCGGGGTGCGGCGGATGATCAAGGACTTCCACGCGCGCGGCGTCAAGGTGTTCTTCCCGACCATGCCCTGGGATACCGGCTCGCGCGATCCGGGCACGACGATCCACGAGGCGACGGCCGCGCTGATGGCCGAGATCGGCGCCGACGGCATCAACGGCGACACGATGTTCGGCTTGCCGCTGGAGTACCGCACCGCCGCCGACGCCACCGGCCACGCCATGGCGCTGGAGCCGGAGCTATCGTTCAGCGACGACCGCATGCTCGCGTACAATAACCAAAGCTGGGGGTACTGGCCGGCGTCGCCGGTGCCGCTGGTGAGTAAATGGAAATGGCTGGAGCCGCGCCACCAGGTCCATGTGTGCGACCGTTGGGCGACCGACCGCACCACCTTGCTGCAGGACGCCTTCTTCAACGGCGTCGGCGTGCAGAGCTGGGAAAATGTCTGGGGCTGGTGGAACCGGATCACGCCGCGCGACGGCGAGGCCTTGCGCCGCATCGCGACCATTTACCGCGCTTTCCCCGAACAGCTGGTCGGCAGCGGCTGGCGGCCGCACGTGCCGACCTTGCACCACGGCGTCTACGCCAGCGAATTTCCGCTGCCCGGCAAGACGCTGTGGACGCTCATCAACCGTACCGACTGGCGCGTCGACCGGCGCATCATGCGCGTCCCGCATGCGCAAGGCCAACGCTACTTCGACGTCTGGGATGGCAAGGAAATGACGCCGACGGTGGCGAACGGTTACGCCGAACTGGGCGTCGCGCTGGAAGCGCATGGCTACGGCGCCGTGCTGCGCCTCGATCCGGGCGTCGATGTGGAGGGTCTGGCGGCGACGTTGAAGATGCTGGCGAAGCAGGCCGCGCGGCCGCTGGCATCGTACGCGAACGCCTGGACGCCGCTGCGGCAAAAGATGGTGGCCATCGCCGCCTCCCCGGCGGCACGTACCACGCCAGAGGGCATGGTGAAGGTGCCCGGCGCGCTGTTCGACTTCCAGGTCCACGGCATCGAGATCGAAGGCGAGAACAAGCCGGGCCTGGATGTGCAATATCCGTGGGAGCCGGTGGCGCGCCGGCACCACGTGCGCAGCGTGCCGATCAAAACCTTCTACATCGACAAGCACCTCGTCACCAACGCGCAGTTCAAGCAGTTTCTCGACGCCAGCGGCTACCGGCCGGCGGACGCGCATAACTTCCTGCGCCACTGGACCGCTGGCGCCCCCAAGGCGGACGATGCGCAGCGCCCGGTGGTGTGGGTGTCGCTCGACGACGTGCGCGCCTACCTGCGCTGGGCCGGCAAGCGCCTGCCCAACGAATGGGAATGGCAGTATGCGGCGCAGGGCGGGGACGGCCGCCTCTACCCATGGGGCAACGAGTGGAACGCGGCGATGGTGCCGGCGCCGGAAAAGGGGCGGGAAATGACCGCGCCGGAAGCGGTCGGCCAGCGTCCGCAGGCGGCCAGCCCGTTCGGCGTCGAGGACCTGGTGGGCAATGTCTGGCAATGGACCAACGAGTTCGCCGACGAGCACACCCGCGCGGCGGTGCTGCGCGGCGGCAGCTACTACCAGCCGCAAAACTCGTACTGGTACTTCCCGCAAGCGTACAAGCTCAACGAGCATGGCAAGTACCTGTTGATGGCGCCGTCGAAAGACCGCTCGGGCGCGCTCGGGTTCCGTGGCGTCAAGGACGCGGCGGATTGAGGGAGGACGCCCAGCGCGGCCTTTGGCCGCGCGCTCTTTTGAGCAAGCCCGGCATGTCTCCTCCTGTGGCGAGGAACCCGAGCGCTTACGCGAACGCCCGCTCGAGGTCGAGCGTCGAGCGCACCCCAAGCTGGCCGGCGTCGGTGCACAACCATTGTTCGGCCGCCGCCACCCCGCGCCGGTGCAGATGGGTGATGAAATCGCGTTCCGCGTTGAACTTGCTCGACACGCGGTAGTCCGACAAGGTGTCGTTCCCACTGATCAGGTGCAAACGCGATCGGTTGGCGTGCATGGACGTGCCTTCCTGCTCGTCGGGCGCGTCCAGCCCGTGCTTGAGGGTGGCAAGTTCGCGCACGAAACTGATGTTGAAGGCGATTTCATTGGCACGGTTGCTGATGTCCGCAAGGTTGCGCGGCATGGTCGAGCGCGAGACCGGATTGTTCTGCACCACGATCACGTCGCCGGCGTTGCGGTCGAGTAGCGGCGCCAGCGGCGGGTTGGCCACATAGCTGCCGTCCCAATAGCTTTCACCCTCCACCTCGACGGCGGCGAATACCGTCGGCAGGCAGGCCGACGCCAGCAGCGACTGCACGGTGATCTCGTCGCGCGTGAAGATGCGGCCCTTGCCGGTGCGCACATTGGTGGCCGCGATGAACACGGGGATGGTGTCGGCGGCGCGGACCCGGTCGAAATCGATCAGGCGCGACAGCAAAATGCGCAGCGGGTTTTGCGTGAGCGGTATCTCGAACACCGGGCCGGCCAGTACGCCGGCCATTTCCAGCCCGTGATAGGCGGGCGATGCTTCCATCGTCCAGCCGCCAATCAGGTGGTCGAGCAAGGTGCGCCGCATCGGGCTGAATGAGGCGGCAGTTGCCAGCCCGGTCCAGAAGCGTCGCAACGCCCCTTGCGCGCCGCGCCGGCCGCCGCCGCGGGCGTAGCCGTCGGCGAGCACCGCCGCGTTGATCGCGCCCGAGCTGCTGCCCGTCAGGCAGTCGATTGCCAGGTCCTCCTCGTCGAGCAGCCGGTCGAGCACGCCCCATGTAAAGGCGCCGTAGGCCCCCGCCCCCTGCAGGCCGATGCTAACCGTTCTGGGCTTGGAGTCGCGCATTGGCCGATCCTTTCAAGAGATGACCGGCCGCGATGCCGCCTGCCAGCGCCAGGACCAGCGCCGTGGTGCTGCCGGAAAAACCGACCACGCCGCTGGCGGCGATCGTGCCCGCCTTGCCGCCAACCAGTTGCAGCCGCCGCTTGGTCATCTGGATGCCCATCTCGCTTAGTTGGTCGGCGCTGAGCAATTTCTCCGCGTTGGCGAGCAACACGGTTTCCTCGTCGGCCACATGATGCATGACGATGCGCATCAGTTCCATCAGCAGGCGGTCGTGCTCGTCGTCGATGGTGGTGCTGGCGCGCAGCCGGGCGATGAGTTGCCGCATCTCATCGTGTTCGGGTTCGCTCTTGGCGGTGACGGCATCGGGGCTGATGCGGCGCATGGTGGGATAAAAACATTCCTCTTCCAACGTCGCGTGGATTTCCAGCGCGGTGCAGATATGGGTGGTCAGCGCTTTTTTGACCCGCTTTTTGGCCCCGCCCGTGTATTGGTGAAAGGCGAGCAAGACATGGCTGTGGTCCATGCGGATCATGTCGGTGATGGAAGGGCTGAGTTTGCTAAGTGAGAACATGGCTGACTCCTCGATATTTAAAATGGCGTGGCGCCGCAGTTCGCGGTCGCTTATTTCTCTTGCGCAGCGGCGGCCTGTGCGCTGAGTTTCCATGCCGCGAGCAAGGTTCCGCCCACCAGCAGCGACAGCGCCAGCGGCTTGCCGCGCGTGCTCAGGTAGGTGTAGGCCGAGCGTTCATGCACCTTGTTGCGATGGCCGCCCATGCGCTCCTTCAACTCCATGCCGTTCGACGCGTACAGCGAATCGGCGCGGTTGGGCACGGTCGGCTGATCCTTCTGCTGCTGCTTGAACATGAACAGGTTCATGAACTTGTCCATCGCGCGCGGCATGATTTTGCTCTCCAGCGAGATCATCTTCGAGGCGCCGCCGACGTAGATGTCGCGCTGCGGGTGCTCGGCCGCGTACAGGATCGCGTCGGCCACCACCTCGGGCGCGTACAGCGGCGCCGGCAGTTCGGGCTCGTTCGCCATGTAGTTGCGGGCGTGGCCGGTGAACACGGTGTCGATACCGGCCGGCTTGACCAGCGTGACCGAAATCGGCACGTTATCCTTTTCGATTTCCATCCGCAGCGAGTCGGTGAAACCTTTGACCGCGTGCTTGGAGGCTGAATACATGCCCTGCAGCGGCACCGCGCGGTCGGACAGTTCGCTGCCAAGATTGATGAGCGCGCCGCCGTGGGCCTTCATCAAGTCCAGCGCCACCAGCGAGCCGTGCACGACGCCCCAAAAGTTGGTTTGGAATAGTTTTTCCTGGTCGGCCAGCGGCACGTCCTGATTGCGCCCGTAAATCGAGATGCCGGCGTTGTTGACCCAGGTGTCGATGCGGCCGAAGCGCTGGATGGCAGCGCGGCCGAGGGCTGCCACCTCGTCACGGTTGCCGACGTCGGTCGGCACCGCCAGCGCCTCGCCGCCGGCGGCGCGCAGTTCGGCCACCAGGGTATCGAGCGCGGCGCTGTCGCGCGCCGCCAGCGCAAGGCTGGCGCCCTTGCGCGCGGCCGCGCGCGCGGTCGTCAAGCCGATGCCGCTGGTGGCGCCGGTGATGACCATCACTTGGGAGTGCAGGGGTTTCAAACGGCTCATCATTTTTTTTCTCCAGAAAGGTGGGTGATTAAATCAATTGTTTCCGTTGGCCACGGCCCACGGCATGTCGCGGTTGCTGCGCGCGCCGCTGTCGGTGGGGCTGACGGCGATCAGGCCGATGTCGATGGCCGGCTCGAACAAGGTCAGCGCGCGCTCCAGCGCCGCCGGCAATGCCATGCCATCGGCCAGCCAGCCATGCACCCGGTGCGCCAGCAGGTGAGGCACGATGTGCTCCCCGATACCGGTGACGGCCACCGCGCCGGCCGGCCCGGCGTAAAACCCGGCGCCGATGATCGGGGTGTCGCCCACGCGGCCGAGCAGGGCAGGCGCGCAGCCGCCGGTCGAGCCGGCCACGGCGAAGTGGCCGGCGGCGTCGCGCACCACCGCGCCGACGGTGTCGCACGGTTCGCCCGGGGCGATCGCCGGCGGCGTCGGGTAGTTCCAGTATTGCGCGAAGCTGGCGTTGTCTTCGCCGGGAACCAGGCGCTTGCCGTGTTGCAGATCTTCAAGCATTTCCCGGTGCTTGCGCAGCGCCTGTTCGGTGGTCGGATCGTGATCGCCGGCGCCGATGTGGCGGGCGAAACGCAGCGCGCCTTCGCCGCACAGCAGCCAGTGTGGCGTGCCCGCGACGGCCGCCGCCACCTCCACCGGATGGCGCACGCGGCGCAGGCCGGCCACGGCCCCGAGGCGGCCCAGACTGTCCATGACGGCCGCGTCCATTTCGATGGTGACGCCGTCCATGCGCAGCACCGAGCCGGTGCCGGCGTTGAAGCGCGGGTCGTCCTCGAGCACGCGGACGGCGGCGACCGCCGCCTGCACCGCGTCGGCGCCCGCGCGCAGCCGCGCCAGCCCGGCGCTGGCGGCGGCCACGCAGCCGTCCTGGTCCGCGATATCCGCGCCGGCGCCGCCGTGCGCGACCACGACCGGGGCCTGGCGGGAAAATGTTGGGTTGGAAATTGCTGTCATCGGGGTTCGCTGATGGGGATTGAAGCCTTCATCATGCACGCGATCCGCGTCGCGCGATGTAGGCGCTTCTCGAAGGACGAGGTAGGAATTTGACGTATGTGGATGAGTGCGTTAAAGCGGCGCCAGCGTGCGCTGACACACAGTCCGCTTCAAGCGCGCTGGCTACAGTGGTGGCTACCCATTTCAGGAATCGCCATGGACGACCATCTCACCGCCGCGCCGCTCGAGGCGGCCATCAACACCTATCCCGTCAACCTGCGCATCAACGGCCAGCCGCACCGCTTCGAGGTCGAGGCCTGGGTCACCCTGCTGGACCTGCTGCGCGAACGGGCAGGCTTAACAGGCAGCAAGAAAGGCTGCGACCACGGCCAGTGCGGCGCCTGCACGGTGCTGGTTGGCGGCAAGCGCATCAACTCTTGCCTGACCTTGGCGGTGATGCAAAATGGCAAGGACATCACCACCGTCGAGGGCTTGGCCGACGGCGTGCAATTGCATCCGCTGCAGCAAGCCTTCATCGAGCACGACGCCTTCCAGTGCGGCTACTGCACCCCTGGCCAGCTGTGTTCGGCCGTGGGGCTGATGAACGAGGGGCAGGCCGGCTCGGTCGCCGAGGTGCGCGAGCTGATGAGCGGCAATGTCTGCCGCTGCGGCGCCTATCCCGGCATCGTCGCCGCCGTGACCGAGGTCATGGGGCTGCCCGGGCGCAAGGATAATCCCGACCGGCCGTATCTGCCGGGGACGGTGCCGGCATGAATCCGATCACCTATGTGGAAGCGGCCGACGTGGCCGGCGCGCTGGGCCACCAATATGTCTCAGGGCGGGCGTTCATCGCCGGCGGCACCAACCTGATCGACCTGATGAAGGAACAGGTGATGCGCCCGACCACGCTGGTCGACGTCAACGGCCTGCAACTCGACGCCATCGAACCGTCCGCGTCGGGCGGCTTGCTGCTGGGCGCGACCGCGCGCAACGCCGACACCGCCTACCACCCGCTGGTGCGCGACGGTTATCCGCTGCTGACGGCGGCGATCCTGGCGGGCGCCTCGCCGCAGATCCGCAACATGGCCAGCAACGGCGGCAACCTGTTGCAGCGCACCCGCTGCCACTATTTCTACGACCTCGCCACCGCCTGCAACAAGCGCGCGCCCGGCAGCGGCTGCGCGGCCATCGGCGGCCTGACGCGCCAGCACGCCATCCTCGGCGCCAGCGCGCACTGCATCGCCACCCATCCATCGGACATGTGCGTGGCGCTGGCCGCGCTGGAGGCGGTGGTGCACGTGGTGTCGGCCGACGGCGCGCGGCAAATCGCTTTTGCCGATTTTCACCGGCTGCCGGAAGACCATCCCGAGCGCGACACAACGCTGGCGCCGGGCGAGTTGATCACCCATATCGAACTGCCGCCCGCGGCGCAATTCGCCGCCCACTCGGCCTACCTGAAGTTCCGCGACCGCGCCTCGTACGCGTTCGCGCTGGTGTCGGTGGCGGCCATGCTCGACGTCGGCGACGACGGCGTGGTGCGCGACGCCCGGCTGGCGCTGGGCAGCGTGGCCCACAAACCCTGGCGCGTGCCGCTGGCCGAAGCGGCCCTGATCGGCCGGCGCGCCGGCCCGGAAACGTTCGCGCACGCGGCCGAGCTGCTGCTGTCGGGCGCCCAGGGGCAGGGCGAGAACGACTTCAAGATCACGATGGCGCGCCGCGCGGTGATCCGCGCGCTCGAGCAGGCGCTCGAAGGCACGCATGACAATTCCCATGAATACGCCGGCAAGGAGCAACCGTGACCGATCTGATTGAAGCATTGCGCACCCCCGTGGCCGACCAGGGCACCGGTAACGTCAACATTGGCATGGCCGTCTCGCGCGTGGACGGGCGCGACAAGGTCACCGGCCAGGCGCGCTACGCCGCCGAGCACTGGCCCGAGGCCGGCGAAGGACCGTTGCTGTACGGCGTGGTGGTCAGCGGCAGCGTCGCCAAGGGCCGCATCGCCGCCATCCACGCGGACGCCGCGCTGGCGTTGCCGGGCGTGGTGGACGTGATCTCGCACGAAAACCGGCCCCGCATCCGCTCCTTCGACATTTTCTACAAGGACATGACGGCGCCGGGCGGCTCGCCGTTCCGCCCCCTGTACGACGACAAGGTGCTCTACAGCGGGCAGCCTGTCGCGCTGGTCGTGGCCGAAACATTCGAGGCGGCGCGCCACGGGGCCGCGCTGGTGCGCGTCGACTACGACGTCGAGCCGCACGAGACCTATCTGCTGCAGCATCGCGGCCGCGCCTACACGCCCAGCCGCCTGAAGGCCGGCTACACGCCGCCGCCCGACACCAAGGGCCATCCGGACGACCGCTGGGACAGCGCCGCCGTCAAGATCGAGGGCGAGTACTACAGCGGCGTCGAGCACCACAATCCGCTGGAGATGTTCGCCTCGACCGTGATCCGCGGCGCCGACGGCCACCTGACGATCTACGACAAGACCCAGAGCTCGCAAAACAGCCGCTGGTATGTGTCGCACGTGTTCGGCCTGTCGAAGGACAAGGTCACGGTGCGCAATCCTTATGTTGGGGGCGCGTTCGGCTCGGGCCTGCGGCCGCAGTACCAGTTGCCGCTGGCGGTGATGGCCGCGCTCAAGCTGGAACGTTCGGTGCGCGTGGTGCTCACGCGCCAGCAGATGTTCAGCTTTGGCCACCGGCCGGAAACGCAGCAGCGCGTCCGGCTGGCGGCCGAGCCGGACGGCACCCTGAGCGCCATCATCCACGAAGCCCTGGCCGAAACCTCGCGCATCGAGGACTACGTCGAGGTGGTGGTCAACTGGTCGGGCGAGCTGTACGCCTGCGAGCATATCCGGCTCGGCTACAAGCTGGTCGATCTCGACCACGCCAGTCCGATGGACATGCGCGCGCCGGGCGCGGCGCACGGCGTGCACGCGCTGGAGGTGGCGATGGACGAGCTGTCCTATGCGCTCAAAATGGACCCGCTGGCGCTGCGCCTGAAGAACTACGCCGAGGTCGATCCCAGCCACGGCCTGCCGTATTCCACCAAGGAGTTGCGCGCCTGCTACGAGCAGGGCGCGGCGCGCTTCGGCTGGGACAAGCGCCCGCTGGAGCCGGGCACGATGCGCGAAGGGCGCGAATTGATCGGCTGGGGCATGGCCACCGGCATGTGGGACGCGATGCAAATGTTCGCCCGCGCCAGCGCCGTGCTGCACGCGGACGGCAACCTGGTGGTCAGCAGCGCCGCCACCGACATCGGCACCGGCACCTACACGGCGATGAGCATCATCGCCGCCGACGCCATGGGCCTGCCGCTGGAGCGGGTGCGCTTCCAGCTGGGCGACTCGACCTTGCCGGTGGCGCCGATCGAAGGCGGCTCGTCGCACGTGGCCACGGTCGGTTCGGCGGTGGACGGCGTGTGCGACAAGCTCAAGGAGCGGCTGTTCAACATGGCCCGGAGGATGGACGACTCGCCGCTGGCCACGGCGCGCCTGGCGGACGTGGAATTCGCCAACGGCGGCGTGCGCCTGACCGCGCGGCCGGAGGTCGCCGTTTCGCTGACGGACATCATGGCCGCCAGCGGCGAGGCGCGCATCGAAGAGAAATACATGATGCTGCCCAATATGCTCAAGCAGATGAAGTACCAGCGCGCCACCCACTCGGCGGTGTTTGTCGAGGTGCGGGTCGATCCGGAGTTCGGCACGGTGCGGGTGACGCGGGTGGTCAGCGCGGTCGCGGCCGGACGCATCATCAACGCCAAGACGGCGCGCAGCCAGATCGTCGGCGGCGTAGTATGGGGCATCGGCCAGGCGCTGCACGAGGAGACCTTCTGCGACCATCACGAAGGCCGCTTCATGAACCACAACCTGAGCGAGTACCACGTGTCGGTCAACGCCGACATCCACGATATCGATGTCATCTTCGTCCAGGAGGACGACCGCATCGTCAGCAGGATCGGCGCCAAGGGCGTCGGCGAGATCGGCCAGGTGGGGGTGGCGGCGGCCGTCTGCAACGCCATCTACCACGCCACCGGGCGGCGCGTGCGCAGCACGCCGATGACGCCGGACAAGGTTATGCTGCCGTAAAAACATTGGAGAATGCCATGCCGATAAAAACCGTGGACGGATACGAGATCGACTACACGGCCGAAGCGCTGGAGGGTTGCGACGACTGGGGCGCGTACGTCGCGGTGTTCGCGCCGTCCGACAATCCCATGCACATGAATAATATCGTTCCCAAAAAGCGCGTCGCCGCCGACGTCGCGCTGACCAGCGAAGCGATGGCCGAGCAGGAGGCCGAGAAGGCGGCCATGGAGATCCTCGACCAGCTGCGGTCCGGGGCGGCCTAGTCAGAAACCCTGGCTGAACAGGTTGGGAGTGATTCAATTGTTGATCGTGGAGTGATCTATGAACATGTTGTCGTCCGGTGATCTCGTCAAACCCAAACTCGGCGGCCCGGAAATGATCGTGGTGGGCGTCGCGGACTTCCACCGCGACCGGCCCGAAGCCCTGTCGGTGTTTTGCGTGTGGGACGAGGACCATTTCCTGCATGAGGAAGTGTTTCAAACCAAACATTTGGCCTTGATCCGCAAGGAGCGCCGGCGCGCCGTGCGCAGGACCGACGCGGAATACCGCGCCTGCGCACCGAGCCGGCCGACGGCCGGCATCGAGCTCCAGGACGTGTCGCTGTCGATGGATGGGCAGCGGGTCACCTTTTATGTGCAGGTCGCTACGACGGCGCGCAAGTTCGCGATGATTTCGGCCAGCGCGTTGACCAGGGCGTTCCCGCAAACTGGCGGCGGCGCGCTCGCGACGTTCGAGGCACACCGCAGGCTCATCAAACTGGCGTGCCAGCGAAAGATGCGCGCCTATCCTGGATTTCCCGTGCTGATCCTGCACGCGACGGATTTCGAATAGGCCGCCAGAGCGCGTTGCCCTTCAGCGGGCTTTGGTTTTTTCTGTTGCGGCATTGGTGAATATCGCAATTGCCGAAGCCGGTGTCCCCGCCCACAATAGCGGAAAGGGGACTCAATATGATGTTAGCAAGATTTACAGGCGGCGCCCGCAACGGCGCCGCCTTCATCGCCGCGTTGCTGCTGGCCGGGCAAGCCTGGGCGGCCGTCACGGTCGGCGCCGATAACGCCAATCTGCAATACACGGGACGGGTCGACCAACGTGCGGCCGCCGCGCCGGTGATTTCCTGGCCGGGCACCCGCATCGAGGGCAACTTCACCGGCACCACTTTGGCCATCAAGCTCGACGATCAATTCGGCAAGAACTTTTTCGACGTCTACATCGACGGCGACCTGACGCGGCCGGTGCTGGTGCAGGCGGAGAAGGGGAGCAAGACCTATCCGGTCGCCGACAAGCTGGCGCCGGGCCGTCACAGCTTTCTGATCACCAAGCGCTCGGAGGGCGAGGAGGGCGCCACCGTGTTCCAGGGACTTGAACTGGCCGATGGCGGCGCATTGCTGGCGCCGCCGCCGCGCAAACAGCGGCGCGTCGAGTTCTTCGGCGATTCCATCTCCAGCGGCATGGGCAACGAGTCGCCCGCCGACGGTCCCGACCATCTGGTCAAGGACAAGAACAGCTTCATGTCCTACGCCTCGATCACGGCGCGCGCGCTGGACGCCGAACTGCACCTGATCTCGCAAAGCGGCATCGGCGTGATGATCAGCTGGTTCCCGTTCACGATGCCGGAGTTCTACGACCAGTTGAACGCGGTCGGCAACAACGATAGCGTGTGGGACTTCAAGCGGTGGACGCCGGACGTCGTTGTCATTAACCTGTTCCAGAACGACAGCTGGCTGATCGACCGCGAGAAGCGCCTGTCGCCGGTGCCCAACGACGCCCAGCGCGTGGCGGCGTACCGGAAGTTCGTCCAGACGATACGGTCGAAGTACCCCAAGGCCTACATCATCTGCGCGCTGGGCAGCATGGACGCCGTGAAGGCCGGCTCCAAGTGGCCGGGCTACGTGCGCACGGCCGTCGATCAAATGCGGGACGAGAACAAGGACACCCGTATCGATACGGTGGTATTGCCTTACACCGGCTTTAACGGCCATCCGCGCATTCCGCAACACCAGGCCAACGCGGCGCTGCTGACGGCGGTGATACGGACAAAAATGGGCTGGTAATCGAAAGTCCCGTGGCGGACTAACCTTCGCCCTGGGAGACCGCAAAGTCCTGGAATAACGTCACGTCCAACGCGTCGCCGCCGCCATCGATAGCCTGACTCCTGACAATGGGCAGGCCGGTTACGCTACCGGCGCATATCAAAGTTATCTCTACCCATGAATAATTTGTATACGTACCGGCTTTCGGCTGCGTGTCAAAACAATACTGGATATACTGCGCCGTGATAGCTGCCGGACGCCGCCATGCGTCGGCGGTCGCCTGTTCCATTCTTTTTTATCCGGTATTTTTGGGGAGTTCCACGCACTATGACCAGTTTTATTTCGAGTCTACACAAGCAGGCGCGGGGCTTCCCGACCATCGGTTTGCTGGCACTGGCGGTGAGTTCGGCGGCCAGCGCCGCCACCACCAGCCTCAATCAGTCATGGGACTTCTACCGCGACGACGCCAAGAGCGCCGACACCGTCGACAAGGTCGCGCCGGGCGCCTGGACCAAGGTCGACCTGCCGCACACCGCCCGCCTCGAAGCGAAAATCCCGGTCAACTCCTGGCAGGGCAGCGCGTATTACAAGAAAAGCTTCGACGCCAAGGTAGCTCCCGGCGAGCAAGCGGTGCTGCGCTTCGAAGGCGCGATGAACGTCGCCGACGTCTGGTTCAACGGCAAGCACCTCGGCACGCACCTGGGCGGCTATCTGCCATTCTCGTACGACGTCACGCCGCACCTGAAGGCCGGCGGCGCCAACGAGCTGGTGGTGCGCATCAATAACGAAGACAACGCCGTCACCGGCCCGAAACCGCTGAAGGATCTGGACTACATCCAGTACGGCGGCATCTACCGCGACGTCACCTTGAGCATCAAGCCGGCGGTGCATATCAGCGACGAAATGCTGTCCAATACCGAGGCGGGCGGCGGCGTGTTCGTCACCTATCCGCAGGCCGATAAAAAGTCCGCCATCGTGCGCGTGAAGGCCGAAGTGTGCAACACCGCCGCCGAAGCGCGCACCGCGCAACTGGGCCAGCGCCTGTTGTTCAAGAACGCCCGCGTCGCCGACGGGACCGGGAAGATCGAGCTGGCCGCCGGCGAATGCCGCCACGTCACCCGCGACCTGAAGGTCGACCGCCCGCAATTGTGGTCGCCGAAGTCGCCGAACCTGTACGCGATCCAAACCACCGTCTCGAGCAAAGGGCAGCAGGACGTGGTCACCACCCGCGCCGGCATCCGCCGCATCGCGCTTGAAAAGGGCAAGTTGCTGATCAACGGCGAACAGACTTTCCTGCGCGGCGTGAACCGCCACCAGGAATTCCCGTACGTCGGTTACGCCTTGTCGCCGCAGGCCGACTACCGCGACGCGCTGCTGATCAAGCGCGCCGGCTTCGATTACGTGCGCCTGTCGCACTACCCGCATTCGCCGGCCTTCATGGCCGCCGCCGATGAACTGGGCCTGATGGTGCTGCCGGGTATTCCGGGCTGGCAGTACTTCAATCCCGATCCGGCGTTCGCCACGCAGGTGCTGAAAACCTGTAGCGACATGGTGCGGCGCGACCGTAACCACCCCAGCGTATTGGCGTGGGAATGCTCGCTGAACGAAACGCAGATGCCCGATCAACTGATCGACAAGCTGCATAAGACCGTGCACCAGGAGTATCCGGGCGACCAGGCCTATTCCGCCGGTTGGGTGCCGCAGACCTACGACGTGTATCTGCAAGCGCGCCAGCACCGGCTGGAGGACAAAAAGCCGTTGCCGAACAAGGCGCTGATCGTCTCCGAATACGGCGACTGGGAATACTATGCGATGAACGCCGGCTTTAATCAAACGGCGTGGGGCGACCTGAAAGAGGCCGACCGCAGCAGCCGTCAATTGCTGACCGATGGCGAAACCCGTTTGCTGCAGCAGGCGAAGAACCTGGCCGAGTCGCACGACGACAACTTTAAGACCGGCGCCGTGGCCGACGGCTACTGGGTGATGTTCGACTATGGCCGCGGCTACGCGCCGGACCTGGAATCGTCCGGCGTCATGAGCATCGACCGTCTGCCGAAGTTCTCGGCGGAGTTTTTCCGCTCGCAGCGCAGCGCGTCGGAGACATCGGCGAAATGGGGCGGTGGGCCAATGGTGTTCATCGCCAGCTACTGGACCAAGGATTCGCTGCCGCAGGTGCGCGTGTTCAGCAACACCGACGAGGTTGAGCTGTTCTTGAACGGCAAGAGCCTGGGCAAGGTCAAGAGCGGTCCGTCGAAGACGCATCCGAACCTGGCGCATCCGCCGCTGGAGTTCGACGCCGGCCAGTTCCAGGCCGGTACGCTCAAGGCGGTGGCTTACCTGAAGGGCCGCAAGGTGGCCGAGCATGTCGTGCAGACGCCGGCCGAGCCGGTCAAGCTTGGCATCGCGGTGGATGACCTGGCGGTGAGGTCGACCGACGGCGACCTGGTGTTCATCCGCGCCAAGTTGCTCGACGCCAACGGCACCGTGGTGCCGGACAGCGGCAAGTCGGTGACCTTCGCCGCCGCTGAAGGCTACGAGATCGTCGGCCCGAGCGTGGCGACGACCGAAGCCGGCATCGCCAGCGTGCTGGTGCGCGTGAAGGGCGCCAAGGGTTCTATAAACGCCGAAGCAGGCTCCTTGCGCGGCCGTCTCTAATCCGTTTGTTCCTACGAAAAAGCCGGCTTTCAAGGAAGCCGGCTTTTTTTCGCCTGCGCACCCCGGGGTCAGGTCCGACATTCGGACATTTCGTAAGATCGAGGAACTTTTTTGATTCAATGAAGTTCCCCAATGTCCGAATGTCGGACCTGACCCCATCGCGCCTTGACCCCATCGCGCCTTGACCCCATCGCGCCTGACCCCATCGCGCCGCTTGGCGTTTTCGGCATTCTCCCGCGAAGGGCCGGTCGTCCGCATGCGCCCGCATGCAATACCGGAGGGCGGGTCGCAGATCTCGCACTGATGGCCACCACTGGCGGCCGCGTAGCCGCGCCGGACGCGATGGGGTGCGGGCGAAAAAAAGCCGATGCGAACGTGGTTAAACGTCGGCATCGGCCTTGGTCTTGATCGCCGCGCGGGAAGGCGGCGACCGCGTCCAGCTTAGGTCGGGCTGGCTGTCTCGTCCGGGAAGGCGTTGGTGGCCTTGGAGCCCCACAGCGCGTAGAACAGCACATACATTTCGCACAGCGCGGTCAGCAGGAAGGACATCTGCAGGCCGTAGATGTCGGCCAGCCAGCCTTGCACCACCACCAGAGCGCCGCCGGCGATGGCCATGATCAGCAAGCCGGCGCCTTCCTCGGTCATCGGGCCCAGGCCCTTGATGCCGAGCGTGAAGATGGTCGGGAACATCACCGAGTGGAACAGGCCGACCGATATCAGCGCCCACATCGCGACGTGGCCGGTGGTGAAGGTGGCGATCAGCATCACGATGGCGGCGCCGATGCTGGCGCCGGCCAGCACGGTTTCGGCCGAGACGGTGCGCATCAGCGCGGCGCCGACGAAGCGGCCGATCATCATGCCGCCCCACAGGATGAACAGGTAGGTCGACGCGGTCTGGTGGTTGACGTTGCCGATTTCAGGCTGCGAGACGAAGTTGATGAACAGGTTGGCCACGCCGATTTCGGCGATCAGGTAAATGAAGATTGCCGGGATGCCGAACACCAGGTTGCGGTGGCGCCACAGCGAGTGCTTGCCGCGTTGTTCCTTGGTCGCGCGGCTGGTGCTGGACGATTTCATTTCCGGCAGCGGGAAGCGGGCGATGATGACGGCCAGCACGATCAACACGCCGGCGACGATCAGGTACGGCAGTTGCACCGCCTGGGCGTCGGCCAGGCGCTCGGCCTGGGTCAGCACCTGGCCGGCTTCGAGCGTGCCCGAGCTGGAGCGGCCCAGGATCAGGTAGCCGCCAAACAGCGGCGCGAACGTGGTGCCGAGCGAGTTGAACGCCTGCACCAGGTTCAGGCGCGACGAGGCGGTCTGCGGCGAACCGACGACGGCGACGTAGGGATTGGCGGCCACTTGCAGCAGGGCGATGCCGCAGGCGATCACGAACAGCGCGAACAGCGTGACCGGATACGACGGCAGGCGCGCCGCCGGGATCATCATCAGCGAACCGGCGGCCATGATGCCGAGACCGACCACCATCGATTTCTTGTAGCCGATGCGCTCGATCAGGCGGGCGGACGGGATCGAGGCGACGAAATAAGCGATGAACCAGACCGATTCGATCAGCGTCGTTTGCGTGTAGTTCAGGTCAAATACGCTGCGGAGATGCGGCAGCAGCGTATTGTTAATTACCGTGATGAAACCCCACGTAAAAAACAAACTTGCAAGCAGCGACATCGTCGCACGGTAGCTGACAACGGGAGACGAGGTCGTCTCCATAGTGCGAGCAGATGAAATTGGCGCTGCCATAATCTTTCCTTTCCAACAAGCGGGAGGAATATGGTAGAGCCAATCCCGTTATCTTGCCAATGAATAAATAACAATGTCCTATATCTTTTTCGATATGGCAGATATCACCAGATCGTAGTACTGGTAAAAATGCGGGCTGCAAGCCTGTTTCAGGCCTGCACCTTGTGGTCTTCCGACTGGGCTTTTTCCATCGCTTCGGGCTCCAGTTCCTCGGCCGAGCGGTTCAGGTGCACGAACACGCCCCACGCCGCCAGCAGCACGCCAACGCTGCCGACCAGCGCCGCCACGTACACCAGGCCGGCCAGGTCGTCGTGCACGGCGTGGAAGGTCGCCACCAGGCCCTCGATCGCCAACGCCACCACTACCACGACGAAAAAGCGCGACAGGAAGCGCCGCACCCGGGTCGGCGCGCTGATGTCGGCGTCGCGCACCACTTCCTCTTCAATGATGGTCTCGGCGATTTGCAGCGCCACCACGGCGGCGGCCAGGATGCCGATCGCCTCGATTACCTGCTGGGCGGCGGCAAGGCCGATCTCGCCGGTGGCGGCGTCCCAGCCGATGCGCGCGCTGATGGCGATCAGAAACAGCGCGGCGGCCGCGAACAGGAACGCGATCAGCGCGTGGATCGCGCCAAAGGCGGTCAGGAGCTTCTTCATGGGGGTATCCTTACAAGTTTCAGTTATTGCTTAATTGTAAGGTGATAGGGCCGTGCCATATGTTCGCTAAGCAGCATATGCTGGGCAATAACAGGCGAGGCCGCCTGAAAAAATCGGAGACGCAAAAAAACGCGCCGGCAGGCCATCGAGGGGATGGTCTGCCGGCGCGCCGGTATGCTGCTGGAGGGCGTTGGCCCTCCTCGCTGATTACTTCTTCGCTTTACGACGAGCGACCGCACCCATCAGGGCCAGGCCGCCGAGCATCATGGCGTAGGTTTCTGGCTCAGGCACAGGCATTGGGATGGCCGACACGGTGGCGCCGTAGCGCGCACCAGCCAGACCGCTGGTGCCGGTGATGCTGACGCTGTAGGTGCCGGCGCTCAGTGGGCCGTTCCAGCTCAGGGTCTGCGAACCGGCGCCGCCGGTCAGGCCGAAGCTGGTGCTGTTCAGCACAGCTGCGAAATTGCTGATCGCGCCTTCGGTGACGGCGAACGTCTGGACTGCCGCGAACGAAGTGCTCGATGGCGCCAGCAACGTGAAGCTCCAGGTGTCGTTGATGGCGGTGTTGGCGCCGAACTTGATCGACGAGCCGATCAGGGTATCGAAACCGGTTGGATCGAGGATGCCCAGGTCATAGGCGGTTGCCGACGCACTAAACGAAGCGGCGGCGAGCACGGCGGTTGCAACAACAGATTTTAATTTCATATTAATCCTCGGCGAAGGTAGGGGCAGTAGGGTAGATCGGGGTGGGGTGTAACTGAGGCCCATAGTAGCATCTTTTCATTTGCAATTTCAATCACATACTTATCGTTTTTACACTTACTTTCACTTATTTACACGTCAGTTGTACGGACGCGTCACTTTCTGTTGCGGCGCAGCAAATTGGCTGGGCAGGTGTCATGTCATTTGAGTATATTTACAACGATAAAAATGATTGGTTGCGTGACCGGGCGCGTTTTAGGATAGCGTCCGGCACGCAGCCCACTTTTAAGAAAGATGCTTACGTATGTCACTCACACCCATCAAACTTGCCATCGTCGGCGTGGGCAAAATCGTCCATGACCAGCACGTGCCGGCCATCGCGGGCAACACCGATTTCGCGCTGGTCGCCTCGGCCAGCCGTAACAACACCATTAAAGGCATTCCGGGTTTCAAGTCGATCGAGGACATGCTGGCCGCCATGCCGGAGATCGAAGCGGTCTCGCTGTGCATGCCGCCGCAATACCGCTACGCCGCCGCCCACGTGGCGTTAACTGCCGGCAAGCACGTGTTCCTGGAAAAGCCGCCCGGCGCCACCCTGTCGGAAGTGGCCGACCTCGAGGCGCTGGCTGCCGCCAAAGGCGTGTCGCTGTTTACCAGCTGGCACTCGCGCTACGCGCCGGCGGTGCAGCCGGCCAAGGCTTACTTGGCCGAGCACCCGCCTATTCATATGCAGGTGACCTGGAAGGAGGATGTGCGCCACTGGCATCCGAACCAGGATTGGATCTGGCAGGCTGGCGGCCTGGGCGTGTTCGATCCGGGCATCAACGCCTTGTCGATCGTTACCGAGATCCTGCCGTCGCTGGTGTTCCTGACCGGCGCCACCCTGGAATTTCCGGAAAACCGCGACGCGCCGATCGCCGCCGCACTGCACTTCAAGAACGCCGCCGGGGTGCCCGTCGACGCCGAGTTCGACTGGCGCCAGACCGGCAAGCAGAGCTGGGACATCGTGGTCGGCACCGCGCAGGGCGAGGTCAAGCTCAGCGATGGCGGCGCGCGCCTGTGGATAGCCGGCGCGGAACAGCCGCTCGAGAAGGAAGCCGAATATCCGTCGCTGTACCGCCGCTTCGCCGAGCTGGTCAAAACCGGCCGTTCGGATGTCGACGTGGCGCCGCTGCGCCACGTGGCGGACGCCTTCATGCTGGGCAAACGCAAGGTCGTCGACGCGTTCCACGATTGATGGCCGCCATCACACGACGCGCCGCAGCGCTGGCGGCGGGCCTGCTGCTGGCCGCAATGCAGCATAATGCCGCCCACGCGGCCGCCGGCGGCTTCGCCAAAGGCGCCGATATCAGCTGGATCACCGAAATGGAGGCGGCCGGTCGTCCCTTCCTCAACCGCGACGGCAAGCGTCAGGATTTGTTTGCCACGCTCAAGGAGCAGGGCATGGACGCGGTGCGCCTGCGCGTCTGGGTCGATCCCGCCGACGGCTACAACGGCCTGGCCGACGTGCTGGCCAAGGCCGGGCGCGCCAAGGCCGCCGGCATGCGGCTGATGATCGACTTCCACTACAGCGACAACTGGGCGGATCCGGGCAAGCAATTCAAGCCGGCCGCCTGGAAGGACTACAGCGTCGCGCAGTTGGCCAAGGCCGTCGGCGAGCATACCCGCAGCACGCTGGCGGCGCTGCGCGATGCCGGCATCACGCCGGAATGGGTGCAAGTTGGCAACGAAACCACGCACGGGATGCTGTGGCCGGAAGGCGCCGCCGGTACGCATATGAAGAACTACGCGCGCTTTGTCGCCAGCGGCTACGATGCTACGAAGCAAGTGTTCCCGGATGCGCAGGTGATCGTGCATATCGATAACTGCCACGACAACCGCCAGTTCCGCTGGAATGTCGACGGCCTGCTGGCCAACGGCGGCAAGTTCGACGTAATCGGCGCGTCCGCCTATCCGACCACCGTCAAGGGTGTCGACTGGCGGGCGGCGACGGCGGCCTGCCTGCACAACATGAACGACCTGGCTGCCCGCTACGGCAAGCCGGTCATGCTGGCCGAGGTCGGCGCGCCATGGAACCATCCGGAGGGCAAGGCCATCATTGCCGACCTGATCGCCAAGGTGCGCCAGGTCGACCACGGCAAGGGCGTCGGCGCATTCTACTGGGAGCCGCAGGCTTACAACTGGAAAGGATATCCGATGGGCGCCTTCGACAACAGCGGCAAGCCGACCGCGATCATGGACGCGTTCCGGGACTAGGGCGCCTCTTGGTGGCTCATGAGGGCTCATGATGGCTTATGATGGATTACGTGGCAGTAATCCATCATTTGTTTTTTTCACGCGCCACGCCCCCGTTTAGTTTGCTTTGATGTAGATTGGCAAGTTCGATCCATCCATCACGCTTTCTATGTCTTTTCTCACCAAGCGAACATTGTCGCTTCGGCACCTGCTTATCATCCTGACCGCGATCGGACTGCTGCCCATGGCCTTGCTGGGCGTGTGGAGCATCCACGCGGCCAGCCAGTATCAACTGCGGGAACAGGAAAGATCGATGCTCGACCTGGCGCGCGCGCTGTCGAGCGCGGCCGACGCCGAACTCGACGCCTCGGTCGCCATGCTCGCCAGCGCCGCGCGCGCACCCACCTTGATGGCCGGCGACATCGACGGTTTCTATGATGTCGCGTTCGGGCTGGCGGAGGCCCAGGCCGAATGGCAAGCTTTGATTCTGACGGACGACAAGGGCAACGTGCTGTTCAATACTGCGGCGAGGCGGGGCGCGGCGCCGCCCAGGGTGGTCGATACCGAAAGCCTGAAACGGGTGCTGGCCACGCGCCAGCCGGTGGTGGGCCACATCCTGCGAGGGTCACGGGGCCGCGCGGCGTTCCCGGTGCGCATTCCGGTGATCGACGACGATGGCGCGCTGTACACGCTCACCGCCGTGATCCGGCCCGACCGCATCGTGCAGATGATCCAGCGCCAGAGCATGCCGGAGGGCTCGGTCATCTCCATTATCGACGCCGCCGGCAAGATCGTGGCGCGCTCGCGCAACCACGAAGGCGCGGTGGCCGGCGCGCCCAGCGCCTCGCTGATGCAACTGATCGGCAGCGCCAAGTCCGAAAACGTCGGCACCGCCACCACGCTCGAGGGCGACGAGGTGGTCTCGGCCTACACCACCTTGTCGCATTACGGCTGGACGGTGGTGGTGGGGCAGCCGGCCGAGCAGTTGCGCACGGCCGCCTACCAGCGCCTGGCCGTCTACGGCGCCGGCATCCTGATCTCGCTGGGCGTCTGCATCGGCATCGCCTCGCTGCTGTCGGCGCGCATCGTCACCACCATCAAAGGGCTGCAAACGGGAGCGGCGGCGCTGGGCACCGGCGCCCCGGTCACCGTGGTGCCGTCGCGCATCGCCGAATTCCAGTTGATCGGCGCGGCGCTGGAGGAGGCCGAGCGCCAGCGCGCCGCGCAGGAGCGCGAGCGGGCGCTGCTGCTCGATTCGCTGCAGCGGGCGATGGAAAACCAGGAGGCGGCGCTGACGCGGGCGCGCGAGGCGGGCCGCGCCAAGGACGAGTTCCTCGCCGTGCTGGGCCACGAATTGCGCAACCCGCTCAGCCCCATCGTCACCTCGCTCGACCTGATGGACATGCGCGACGAGCCGGGCGCGCGGCGCGAACGCGCCGTGATGCGGCGCCAGACCAACCACCTGCGGCGGCTGGTCGACGACTTGCTCGACGTCTCGCGCATCACCTCGGGCAAGCTGCGCATCGACGCCAGACAGGTCAATTTCGCCGACGTGGTGCGGCACGCGGTGGCCGCTTCGCCGCAACCGGTGACGCTGTCGGCGCCGCCGGCGCTGTGGGTGCGCGGCGACGACAGCCGCCTGACCCAGGTGCTCAACAACCTGCTGTCGAACGCGGTGCGCTTCGGCAGCGACGACACGCGCGTCTCGCTGGCGGCCGACGGCGGCCAGGCGCGCCTGGTGGTCAGCGACAACGGCATCGGCATGGGCCGCGACCTGCTGGCGCGGGTGTTCGAACCGTTCATGCAGGCGCCGCAGACCTTGGAGCGCCGCACCGGCGGGCTGGGACTGGGGCTGGCGATCGTGCGCAAGCTGGTCGAGCTGCACGGGGGCGCCGTCACGGCCGACAGCGACGGTACGGGCCGGGGCAGCCGCTTCGAGGTGGTGCTGCCGCTGAGCGAGGCGGCGGCCGATGCGCCGCAGGACGCGCCGCGCGGCGCCAGCGCCGGGGTGCGCGTGCTGCTGGTGGACGACAACGTCGACGCCGCCACGTCCGGCGCGGCGCTGCTCGAACAGCTGGGCCACGAGGTGCGCGTGCTGCACAGCGCGGAGGCGGCGCTGGCGCAGTTCCGCCAGTACGCGCCGGCGGTGGCCATCCTCGACATAGGCCTGCCGGACATGGACGGCTACGCGCTGGCGGCGGCGCTGCGGCGCGCGCAGGGCGGCGCGCCGTTGAAGCTGGTGGCGCTGACCGGGTACGGGCAGAAGGAGGATGTCGAACGGGCCGCCGCGGCCGGGTTCGACCTGCACCTGACCAAGCCGGCCAGCGCCGAGGAGCTCGAGCGGGCGGCCAGCGTGACCGGGTGACGGGCCGCCCGTCTAGCCGTGCAGGGCGCTTTCGCGGCCGACCGCGTAGCCCTGCGCGAAGTCGATGCCGATGCTGCCGATCACATCCAGGGTGACCGTGTCCTCGACGTACTCGGCGATCGTCTGGATGCCGATCACCTGGCCGACCTTGTGGATCGCCTCGACCATCGCCCGGTGCACCGGGTTGTCGGCGATGCCGCGGATGAAGGAGCCGTCGATCTTGAGAAAGTCGACCGGCAGCGATTTCAGATAGCCGAACGACGACACGCCGCTGCCGAAATCGTCGAGCGAAAACCGGCACCCGAGCAGCTTGAGCCGCGCCATCAGCTCCTGCGCCTTGGGCAGGTTGCGGATCGCCGCCGTCTCGGTGATCTCGAAGCAGAGCTGCGCCGGGTCGACGCCGTGGTCGACGAACTGGTCGATGATGAATTGGTGCAGCTTGTCGTCGTTCATCGACGGCCCGGACAGGTTGACCGCGTACAGCGGCCGCGTGCCGTTGCCCGGCGTCCCGGCCGCCTGCGCTGCGGCGATATGCCGGCACACCGCGCGGATGACCCAGCGGTCCAGCATCGGCATCATATGGTAGCGCTCGGCGGCCGGGATGAAGCGGTCGGGCCGGATCACCTCGCCGGCGTCATCCTTGAGCCGCAACAGGATTTCCTCGTGGGGTTGGTGGTTGCTCTGCAGGCCGGCGATCGGCATCGAGTACAGCGTGAAGCGGTCGTGCTGCAAGGCGTCGTTCAGGCGCGGCACCCACATCATCTCGGTGTGCCGCCGCGCCAGCGCCGCGTCGCTCTCGGAATAGACGTGGATGCGGTTGCGGCCCTGGTCCTTGGCCATGTAGCAGGCCTCGTCGGCCGCGACCAGCAAATCGCTGACGGACTTGCTGTCGGCGCTGATCTCGACCATGCCGATGCTGGCGCCGATCTCGAAGCTGTGCTCGTCCCAGACGAAGCGGAAATCCTTGACCAGCTGGCGGATCTCCTCGGCGATCAGGCGCGCCTGGTCGAACTTGCAATAGCCGAGCAGCACGGCGAGCTCGTCGCCGCCAAGGCGCGCCAGCACGTCGCTGTCGCGCATCTTCTCCTGCAGCAGGTTGGCCAGGATCTGCAGCAGCGCATCGCCGGCGGCGTGGCCGGCCGTGTCGTTGACCAGCTTGAACCGGTCCAGGTCGATGTACAGCAGCGCGTGCGTGTGGTCGTCGTGTTTGGACACGTGCAGCGCGTGGGCGACGTGCCGCTCGAACTCGCGCCGGTTGCACAGGCCGGTCAGCACGTCGTGGCTGGCGTGCCAGGACAGCTGGCTCGACAGGGCGCGCTGGTGGGTGACGTCGCGGAACACCAGCACCGCCCCCAGCATGTCGCCGTTGGTCTGGCGGATCGGCGCGGCGGTGTCCTCGACGGCGATGCGGCGGCCATCGCGCGTGACCATCATCGCGTGCGCGGACAGGCCGACCGCCTCGCGTTTGAGCAGGCATTTGTAGACGGCGTGCTCGATGGGCAGGCCGCCGGCCTCGTCGACGAGCGGCAGCACCTCGCTGACGTCGCGGCCGGCGGCGCGCGCGCGCGTCCAGCCGGTCAGCCGCTCGGCCGCGCCATTGAGATAGCGGGTGGTGCCGTATTGATCGGTGGTGATGACGCCATCGCCGATGCAATCGAGGGTCACCTCGGCCATGCGTTCGCGGTCCCGGGCGACGCGTTCCTGCTCGACCGCGGCGCTCACGTCCCAGATCAGCCCAAGCGTGCGCACCGGCGCGCCCTGGTCGTCGCATAATATCTTTGCCTGGGCGCGCAGCCAGCGCAGCGCGCCATCGGCCGAATGCAGCCGGTAGCCGACCTGGTAGTCGCCGCGCGCGTCGATCGTGCTTTGCATGGTATCGAGCAGCGCCTCGCGGTCGTCCTCGTGCACCATCGCCAGGAAGCGCGGGAACGGCTGCTCGGTCTCCTGCGCGGGCAGGCCGATCATGGCGGCGCCGCGCGCCGACCACAGAATCGTGCCTTCGACCGCCCGTCCATTGACGACGGTGGCGTCCCAAATGGCCATGCCGGCCGCGTCGATCGCCATGCGCGACCGCAATTCATGCTCATCCATGCTCATCCTGTCACGTAGCGCGTTGATACAACTCAATACTGGTGCTTTTTCCGAAGAAGCAATTGATAAAACGCAAACGAACACGTAAAACGGGGGCGAATCGGCGGAAAGTTGGCGGAAACGAATGGCGAAAGGCCTGGGCGCCGCCGTCCGGTTATACTGCCGGGTGTGCGGCGGCAGTGGCCCGCCAGCGGCAAGTCATTCGGGGGATAGATGGTGCAGCAGGTGACGGCGGGGACCGGTGCGACGGAGTCGGCGGACGATTTGAGCTGGCTGTCCGGCGGCGGCGAAATGGGGCAACTGATCCGCTCGATGGACTGGTCCGCGACCGCGCTCGGGCCGCTCTCGGGCTGGCCGCAAAGCCTGCGCACCTCGGTCAGCCTGTGCCTGTCGTCGACCTTCCCGATCCTGGTGGCCTGGGGCCCGGACGATATCCAGATCTACAATGACGCCTACCGTCCGATCTGCGGCGCCAAGCATCCGGAGGCGATGGGCGCGCCGTTCAAGATCTGCTGGGCCACGGCGCTGCCGGTGGTCGGCGACGCCTTCGACCGCGCCCACGCCGGCGAGGGCGTCTACATCCGCGACCAGCGCATGTTCCTGGACCGCTACGGCTACCTTGAAGAAGCGTTCATGACGTTCTCGTTCTCGCCGATCCGGGTCGAATCGGGCAATGTCGGCGGCATTTTCCATCCGATCACCGAATCGACGGCGCAGGTGCTCAACGCCCGCCGCACGCAGAACCTGCGCGACCTGACCGGCCGCATCGCCCGCTCGCGCACCATCGCCGAGCTGGCGGGGCTGATGGAACCAGACAGCGACACGCTGGCGCTGGACGTGCCGTTCATGCTGCTGTATGAACTGGTGGAAGCCCGGCCGGAGGAGGGCGCCGCCAGCCTGCGCCTGCGCGGGCGCACCGGCCTGCCCGCCGGCAGCGCGCTGGCGCCGGCCGTGGTGGCCGCGGACTCGGGCGATGGCTGGGATTTCGCCGCCGCGCTGGCGCTGGCCGACGGCCGCCACGTCGACGACCTGGCGCGCCGCTTCGGCGCCTTCGAGTGCGCGCCGTATCCGGAAGCGCCGGCCGGCGCCATGCTGCTACCGCTGTTCGTGGCCGGCAGCGACCAGCCTTACGGCATGCTGGTGGCCGGCGTGAGCGCCCGGCGCGCGCTCGACGACGACTACCGCAATTTTTATGAACTGCTGCGCGCCGCCTTCAACACCGCCATCGGCAATGTGCTGGCATACGAGCAGGAGCAGCGCCGCGCCGCCGCGCTGGCCGAAATCGACAAGGCCAAGACGGCGTTCTTTTCCAACGTCTCGCACGAATTCCGCACCCCGCTGACCTTGATCCTGGGACCGCTGGAGGACGCGCTGGCCGACGCCGGCGAACCGCTGGCGCCGCGCCAGCGCGAGCGCATCGACCTCACCAACCGCAACGCGCTGCGCCTGCTCAAGCTGGTCAACTCGCTGCTGGACTTTTCGCGCATCGAGGCCGGCCGGGTGCAGGCCCGCTACGCCCCGGCCGACCTGGCGCGGCTGACGGCCAACCTGGCCAGCGTGTTCACCGCCGCGATGGACAAGGCCGGCCTGGCCTACCACGTCGACACGCCGGCGCTGGCCGCGCCGGTCTACGTCGATCTGGACATGTGGGAAAAGATCGTCTTCAACCTGCTGTCGAACGCCTTCAAGTTCACGCTGTCGGGCGCGGTGACGGTGACCCTGGCGCCCGCCGCCGATGGCCGCGCCGCGCGCCTGACGGTGCGCGACACCGGCAGCGGCATTCCGGCGGCCGAGCTGCCCAGGGTGTTCGAGCGCTTCCACCGCGTCGAGGGGGTGCAGGGCCGCAGCTACGAGGGCACCGGCATCGGCCTGGCGCTGATCCAGGAGCTGGTGCGCCTGCACGGCGGCGACATCGGCGTCGAGAGCGAAGTCGGCGTCGGCACCGCCTTCCACGTCGACATTCCGTTCGGCGCCGCGCACCTGCCGCCGCAGTACGTGGTGGCGCTGCCGGACCGCGACGACGACGCCCGCATGGGCGCCGCCTTCGTCGAGGAGGCGCTGCGCTGGCTGCCCGACGAACCGGCCGCCCCCCCGGCCGGCGATGCCACGCCCGCGTTGGCGTTGGCGCCGGCGCCCATCGCGGCGGCGCGTGCGCGCATCCTGGTCGCCGACGACAACCAGGACATGCGCGGCTACGTGCGCACGCTGCTCGAGCGCGAGTACATCGTCCAGACCTGCGCCGACGGCGAGGCGGCGATGGAGGCCATCCTGCGCGATCCGCCCGACCTGCTGCTGAGCGATGTGATGATGCCGCGCCTCGACGGCTTCGGCCTGATGCGGCGCATCCGCGAGCACCCGGCGGTGGCCGGCCTGCCGATCATCCTGCTGTCCGCGCGCGCCGGCCAGGAGGCCAAGATCGAGGGGCTGGAGGCGGGCGCCGACGATTACCTGGTCAAGCCGTTCGCGGCCAACGAGCTGCTGGCGCGCATCCGCAACCACATCGAGCTGGCGCGCGAGCGGCGCCAGGCCACCATCGCGCTGCGCCAGCGCGAGGAGTATTTCCGTTCGCTGGTGAACGCCTCGCCGGCGATGATCTGGACCACCGACGCGCATGGGCATCGCGATTTCCTGAGCCAGCGCTGGTCCGACTACACCGGGCGCTCGCTGCAAGAGGACCTGGGGCGCGGCTGGCTGGAACTGATCCACGCCGATGACGCCGCCCGGGTGGAGGAAGCCTACAGCGCCGCCTTCGGCAAGGCCGCGCCGTTTTCCGTCGATTACCGCCTGCGCAATCGCCACGGCGCCTTCCGCTGGATGATCGACGCCGGCGCGCCGCGTTTCGACCAGGACGGCAAACTGCTCGGCCACATCGGCACGCTGGTCGACGTCCACGAGCGGCGCCTGCTGCAGGATCGTTTCGCCAACGTCACGCGCGCCAGCGGCATCGGCGTCTGGTACGCGGACGCGCCGCTGTCGCTGATGCAGCCCAACGCCCAGCTGCGCAAGCAATTCGGCCTGCCGACCGAGGGGCCGGTGACGATGGCGCAGTTCTACCTGCGCGTGCACCACGAGGACCGGGCCCGCGTCGAAGGCGACTTCCACAGCGCGATGATCGAGGGCGTGGCCTACGACGACGAGTTCCGCGTCGCGCTGACCGTCTCCTCCACGGCGGCACAGGCGACGGCGCGCTGGATACGCATGATCGCCTGGTGCCAGCGCACGGAGGGGAAGGAGGGCGGCGTGGCCCATTTCGACGGCGTCACGCTCGATGTCTCGGACCAGAAAAGCGGCGAGCACGAACTGCGCGCGATGACGGCCGAGCTGTCGCAAGCCAACCAGGCGCAGCGCGAATTCCTGGTGACCCTGGCGCACGAGCTGCGCAACCCGCTGGCGCCGATCCGCAGCGGCCTGGAAATGATGCGCGCGCACGACCTGGCGCGCGACGAGTTCGAACGCGTGCGGGCGATGATGGAGCGCCAGGTCGGCCACCTGGTGCATCTGGTGGACGACTTGCTGGACCTGGCGCGCATCGCGCGCGGCAAGGAGGTGCTGGTGCACAGCCTGGTGGACCTGGACCAGGTGGTGCGCGGCGCGGTCGAGATCAGCATGCCGCTGATGGACGCCAAGGCCCACCGCCTGCTGGTGTCGGCGCCGTCGAACGCGCCGCCGGTGTGGCTGGACGCGCACCGCGTGGCGCAGGTGATCGGCAACCTGCTCAACAACGCCGCCAAGTACACGCCCGACGGCGGCACCATCGAGTTGATGGCGGTGGTCGAGGCCGGGGAGTTGACGGTGACGGTGCGCGACAACGGCGTCGGCATCCCGGCCGAGGCCTTGCCGACCGTGTTCGACATGTTCACCCAGGTGCCCGGCAGCGAGGGCCAGGCGCAAGGCGGGCTCGGCATCGGCCTGAACCTGGTGCGCCGGCTGGTCGAGCTGCACGGCGGCGAGGTCTTCGCGCACAGCGGCGGGGCCGGACAGGGCAGCGCGTTTACCTTGCGCCTGCCGGTGACGCCGTCGCTGGCGGCCGAGACGATGGCCTTAACGGCGCCGGAGGCACAGCCGGCGCCGGCTGTGCGGCGCATCGACGAGGCGTCGGCCAGCAGCCTGCGGGTGCTGGTGGTCGACGACAACGTCGATGCCGCCGAGACCCTGACCGCGTTGCTGGAGTTCAAGGGCCATACGGTGGGGGTGGCGCACGACGGCCCGCAGGCGCTGGCCGCCGCGCTGTCGCTGTTGCCGCAGGTGGTGTTCCTCGACATCGGCCTGCCGGGTATGAGCGGCTACGATGTCGCGCGCGAGTTGCGGGCGACGCCGGCCTTGGACGGGGTCACCTTGATCGCACTGACGGGCTGGGGCACGGACGCCGACCGCCTCAAAACGGACGCGGCCGGGTTCGACCACCATTTGACCAAACCGGTCAGTTTCGACGAGATATTGCGCATGCTCACGGAACTCGAGCGCAAGCGAAATAGCTGACGCGGGCACGGGCGCGGACAAAAGCGGTAACGGAAATGCGTCTATCGTGTGGTGCCTCACACATGCGCGACGAATTACCGCCGCGCGCGATTGAAAAATTCTAGTTTTGCCTAGTAAAATGTTAATAATAAAGCATTTCTAGCAAGGAGTTTTCATGTCTCAGCCCAAACCCTACGATCCGAACGCAATGCTCGACACCATCCTGGCGAAAATGCAGCTGCGCAATGACGCAGCGCTGTCACGCTTGCTGGAAATTCAGGCCCCCGTGATCAGTAAAATCCGTCACCACCGCATGCCGGTCAGCGGCGCGCTGCTGGTGCGCATCCACGAGGCCACCGGCCTTAGCGTGCGCACTTTGCAGGACCTGATGGGCGACCGCCGCAGCAAATTCCGCCTGTCCTCGGCCCAAGGCCGCGCCGGTGCCCAGACCGACACCGCCGCCGGTGCCGAATGACGTTGTCTGCGACGCTAGCCGGTGACGAGATGTTGGCGCTGGCCGCGCTGCTGCGCAAACGTGGTTACCGCTTCACCACCGTCACGCCGGCCACTCACGGCCGCGTATTGAATCGCCCGGTCGGGCAGACTGCGCCGTGCCTGCGCGATATCTTCGGCTGGAGCAAGCCCTTCACCGCGGATCAGATCGAACCGATGGTCCTGTCGCAGATGCAAAAAGCGGGCGTGCTGCGCGACGATGCCGGCACGCTCCGCAGTACCGTGCGCGCCTCGACCATCGGCGAGCATCTCTACTTTCACTCCGCCTATCCGACCGGCGACGCCGAGTCGGTGTTCCTGGGACCGGACACCTACCGCTTCGTGCGCGCGGCCGGCCAGGTGCTCGACCAACTCGGCGACGGTTCCGGCGCCGGCGTGCGGCGCGCGGCCGACATCGGCTGCGGCGCCGGGCCGGGCGCCATCATGCTGGCCAAGCGCTTTCCGGAGGCGCAGATCTATGCCGTCGACATCAATCCGCGCGCGCTGGCGCTGGCCGAGGTCAACAGCCGGCTGGCCGGCGCCGCCAACGTCGCCTGCGTGCACAGCGACATGCTGTCGGCCCTGGACGGCGAGTTCGACCTGATCATCTCCAATCCGCCGTACCTGCTCGACGCCGAACAGCGCGCCTACCGCCACGGTGGCGGCGAACTGGGCGCCGGTTTGTCGCTGCGCATCGTCGAAGCGGCGATCGCGCGGCTGGCGCCGGGCGGCACCCTGCTGCTGTACACCGGCGTGGCGATCGACAACGGCGAGGACCCGTTCCTGCGGCAGGCCGGCCTCATGCTCGAAGCGGCGCGGCTGTCGTGGAAGTACGAGGAAATCGATCCCGACGTGTTTGGCGAGGAACTCGATACCCCGGCCTATGCCGGCGTCGACCGCATCGCCGCCGTCATGCTGCTGGCCCGAAAGGGTGCTGCTTAGTGAAGATATGGTGATGAAGATATTGTGATGAAGGTTTTATGATGAAGGTTTTACGGCAGCGCTTGCTGCGGGGCGCCAACCTGTATAGCCGCTTTCCGTGCATCGCCGCGACCATCGCGTTCGATGCCACCGATGTGCCGCCGGCGGACGTCGCCGCTGCCGTGGCGCGGCAATTGGCGTCGCCTGCGCCCACGTCGGCGAGCGCCGATTTCGGCCAGCTGGTGGCGCAGGTCACGTTGCAGTTGCAGCGCTCGTGCGGCCACGCGCTCGATTTCGCCCACGCGGAAGCGCTGTCGCCCGGTTCGGCGCGGCGCCGCGTGGTGATCCAGTACGCGCTCGAGCACGTGGCGCAGCGGGCGCTGGCGATTTCGCTCGATATCGTCGGCGCCGCCATGCGCGGCGAGACCTGCGATGTCGCCGGGGCGCTGGCCGCGCTGCGCGCGCTGGCGGCCGGTCTGGCGCTGCCGCCGCGCGTCGGCGAACTGGCGCGCCAGGCGCGCGCGCTTGGGATTCCCGTGCTGCGCGCCAGCGAGCACGCCGACCTCGTCCAATTCGGCCAGGGCAGCCGGCAGTGGCGCTTCGTCGACGCGCCGGTGGCCGACACGCCGCTGCTGACCAATACCGTCGTGCGCGACCGCCTGCTGACGCGGGCGTTGATGGTCGAGGCTAATATCGATGTGCCGGCCGGCACCACCGTCAACCGGCTCGAGGACGCGCTGCGCGTCGGCCGCCGTTACGACTGGCAGGCGGTGGTCAAGAGCCGCCAGGTCACCGGCGACGACCGCCAATGGCGCTGCACCAGCGAGGCCGAGCTGACGGCGGCGTTCGCGCTGGTGCACGCGGCCGGTGGCGATGTCGTCATCGACAGCTTTGAAGACGGCCCGCTCGCCATCGTGTCGGTGGGCCCGGACGGCGCCCTGCACGCGTCGGCCGAGGTGCGCCATCTGTGCGCCGGCGCGGCCGCCAAGCTGGGACTGGCCGAGGCGCGCGTCAGCGTCGTCGAGAGCGGGGTGGGGCCGCTGGTGACCGCGATCAGCGGCGGCCACGCGTCGGCCGACGTCGCCGACGCCGCCACGCGAGCGCGCCGGATGCTGGCGCAGCCGGACCAGGGCCGCATCCCGCTGATCGCGGTCACCGGCACCAACGGCAAGACCACCACCACGTTGATGATCGCGCACGCGGTCCGGCTGGCGGGGCTGCGCACCGGCCACACCACCACGCAAGGTATCTTCATCGGCGAGCGGATGGTCGGCCACGGCGACTGCACCGGTTACTGGTCGCACCGCACCGTGCTTGGTTCCCCCGACGTCGATTTCGCCGTGCTCGAGACCGCGCGCGGCGGCCTGCTCAAGCGCGGCCTGGCGTTCGACGCCTGCTCGGTGGGCGTCATGCTCAACGTCTCGGACGACCACCTCGGCCTCGATGGCGTGGAGACCATCGAGGATCTCGCGCGCGTCAAGTCGACGGTGATCGCGGGCGCGCGAACGGCTGTGCTCAACGCCGACGATCCGCATTGCGTGGCCGCGCGCGCGCGCCTGGCGCCGGACGCCGCCACCATTTTCTTTTCGATGGACCCGGCCAACGCCACCTTGCTCGCGCATCTGGCCGACGGCGGCTGCGGCGTGTGGCTGCAGGACGAGACGATCGTGCTGGCCGAGGGCGCCGGCGGCGCGGTTCAGCCGGTCATCGGCGCGGCCGCGATTCCGGCCACCGTCGGCGGCATGGCCCGCTATAACATCGCCAACAGCCTGGCGGCGACCGCGGCGTTATACGCGGCCGGTTTCAGCGCCGCGCATATCGCCGCGGCGCTGGCCAGTTTCGTTTCCGACGCCGCGACCAATCCCTTGCGCTCGAATATCTTCGCGGTGCGCGACTTCCACATCGTGCTCGATTACGCGCATAACCCGGCCGCCTACGCGGCGCTGGGCGCGATGGCGCGCGGCATGGCGGCACGCACGCCGGGCGCGCGCGTGTTCGGCGTGGTGACGTCGCCGGGCGACCGGCGCGACGCCGACCTGCGCCGCATCGGCGAGACCTGCGCCGAAGCGTTCGACGTGCTATTCGTCTACGAGTCGCTGGCGCGTGGCCGGCCAGCGGGCGAGGCGGCCGCCGTCATCGGCGAAGGCGTGCGCTCGGCGGCCGCCCGGCCGGTAACTATGCAAACCTTTGGAGGGGCGGCCGAGGCGTTGCGCGCCGCTTACCGCCAATGCGGCGCAGGTGATGTGCTGGTGTTCGCCTGCGGAACCGCTGTCTCGACCTTGATCGAGGGCGTGCGCGCCATCGACCCTGAGGGCGCCGCCGCGATCGAGTCGCAACTGGGCGGCGCGGCCTGACCCGATTTTGTAGGGCGGATTAGGCGGAACGCCGTAATCCGCCATGAGCCGTCGACGGCTCATGGCGGATTACGCTCCGCTAATCCGCCCTACGCGGTTTTTGGTTCAGACCTTGGCTTCGACACCCGGCGTGGCGTCGCGCACCAGGAAAGCGGTGGTGGTCGAGGGCAGGTTTTGCAGCAGCCAGGCGGCCATTGCCTGCTCCTGCTTGAGGATCGCTTCGCACACGGCCTGCGTCTGGGTGTCGCCGGCCACGCCGGCGGCGGCGATCAGCGCCGTGTAGCTGGCGATCTCCAGGTTCTCGAAGATGTAGCCGGCCATGGCGCCCTTGACCACTTCGTCGCTGGCGAACATGCCGCCGACGGCCTGGCCGAACGCCATCATCTTGCCGCCCATGTCCTTGATGATCGAGGGGCTGCTGCCCAGCCGGGACAGGCAGGCCTCAAGCTGCTCGCGCTGCCAGCGGGTTTCCTCGATGTGCTGGACGATGCGCTCGCGCAGCGCGGGATAATGTTCCAGCCGCGAGGCCTGGGCCTCGAGCATGGACTCGGCCTGCTGTTCCATCCCGTGCGCGTCGCGCAGCCAGTCGACCAGATTTTCGTTTGCGGAATTCGTCATCATGTCACTCCATAGTGTGGGGTTTCAGGAAAGCGCGGTGTCGAGCACCATCATCACGATGAAGCCGATCACCAGCGCGCAAGAGGCGGTCTTGCAATGGCCATGGCGGTGCGCCTCGGGCACGACGTCGTGGCAGATTACATACAGCATGGCGCCGGCCGCGCTGGCCAGGCCCCACGGCAGGAAGCGGGCGCTGGCCTCGATCAGCAGCGCGCCGCTGACCGCGGCCAGCGGTTCGACCAGCCCCGACACGGCGCCCAGCACGGCGGAAAATACGCGGCCGTAGCCGACCGATCGCAGGGCGATGGCCACCACCAGCCCTTCCGGGATGTCCTGGATGGCGATGCCCATCGCCAGGGTGTGGGCCTTGGCCGCGTCGACGCCGCCGTAGCCGACGCCGATTGCCAGGCCTTCGGGCAAGTTGTGGATCGCCACCGCGCCGACGAACAGCCAGGCGCGCGTCATGGCGGTGGTGTCGGTGCGGGCCGCGCCGTCGTCCAGCACGTGCTCCGAACGCACCAGGTAACCGAGCAGCATCACCAACAGCATGCCGAGCAGGATGCCGCCGCCGACCGTCATGCTGGCGACGGCCGAGCTGGCCCCGGCGCTCTTGCTGGCGTTAATCGCCGGCAGCACCAGCGAGAAAGATGTCGCCGCCAGCATGATGCCGCCGCCGAGGCCGAGCGCGGCGTCATAGGTGCGCTGCGAAAATTTCTGCGCCAGCAGCACGGGCAGCGTGCCCACAGCCGTGGCGGCGGCGGCCCACAGGCCGGCTGTCAGCGCCAGTTGCGCGGGAGCTGGCAGCGACGCGATCGCCAGCGCCAGGTCGCGCGTGAGCAGCAGTGTGCCGAGGACGCCGATGAAGGCGCCCATGGCGAGGCGCCAGGTGGGGCGGTGGCCGGATCTGAGCATGGGGTTCATTTCTCTGGTTTTCTCCTGATGGTGCGGCCATCTTATGGCGGCTGCAAAGCCGCGTCTGTCGGTGCGCAACGCGTGCAGATGTAAGACGGCGCTCGCACGATTTTGTTTAGCCCCCCGGGCATCCGGCCACTCCGGCTCAGCTCAACGGACGCTGGCCGTCGCCGCCGCGGCCATCGGCGCCGGGCGGAAGGCCGGCCGGGTCGATGGCCGCGTCGAGCCCGTCATCGTCGTCCGGCGCCCCGGCCGCCATCCCCGGCGCCATGCCGGCACCCAGCTCGGCCCCGGTCACCGGTTCGACGGCCGGATTGGACATGGTGCGCGCGGCCATCTGGCTCAGCACCGTTTCCTCCATCGACGTCAGGCCGACGCGCGCGCCGCCATCGCCGCCGTCGACCGCCATCTGCTGCGCGGGATCGCTGACGACGCGCCATTTCGGTCCGCTGTTCCAGGGGCCCTGCATTTCCGGCCCGCCCTGCGACATATTGAAGTAGACGCTGGTGAACTCGGCACGGCCCGGACGTTTACCCGGCGGGAAGTTCGGCTCGATCGCGTACAGCGCCTTCTCGAATGACTTCTGATGGGCGATCTCGCGCGTCATCAGGAAACCGAGCGCCTCCTTGACGCCGGGATCGGTGGTCAGGTTGATCAGGCGTTCGTAGACGATCTTGGCGCGCGCCTCGGCCGCGATGTTCGAGCGCAGGTCGGCCGTCGGCTCGCCGATGGTGTCGATGTAGGCGGCCGTCCACGGCACGCCACCCGAATTGACCAGCGGCGCGCCGGCGCCGTACAGCACCTGCGTGAGGTGGCTGTCGTTGCCGGCACCGGTGATCGAGCGATACAGTTCGCCTTCCTCCTCGACGCCCTCGGCCAGGCGGCCTTTGGCGCCCTTGTTGAGCATGCAGACGATGTTGCCGATGACTTCGAGGTGGCTCAGTTCCTCGGTGGCGATATCGAACAGCATGTCCTTGCGGCCTGGATCGTCCTCGGCGACCGCCTGCGTGAAGTAGCGCATGGCGGCGGCCAGCTCGCCTTGGGGTCCGCCGAATTGTTCGAGCATCAGATTGGCCAGGCCGGGATTGGTTTCGCTGACGCGCACCGTGTACTGCAACCGCTTATTGTGAGCAAACATACTTTTCTCCTGTTGGTTGGCGAACGGGTGTTGAGCGCGATGCCGAGCCCGATACCGAACTCATGCATCGAACAGTCATGCTATGTCGTCGGCGCGAGGCGTGACATCGGCGCGCCGCCCCCGCTGATGTAAGACTGCGCTGGCAAAATTTTCCCACCACAAATATGCAGCGGCAGCGCACGAAATTGTTGAGTAATTCAGGTCGAATGCAATCAAAAACCGTCGGTCAAAAAACGCCAGCGCATTCCTACTTGATGATGTCGCATGCGCCGATAGGTGCGGTTGTTCGTCACGCTTAAGATGACCTTTCTCGAGTTTGCTTCTGCAAAACGGCAGACCGATTCCTTAGTTTCATCAACCATCAATCAGGAGAATAATCATGGCTAATTCGAACCAAGGTAATGGCGGCAACCAAGGCGGCAACAAGGGCAACAAGCAGTCCGACGGCACCAGCGCACGTGGTTTCGCGTCGATGGATCCTGAGCAGCAACGCGAGATCGCGTCCGAAGGCGGCCGCGCGGCACACGCCGCCGGCACGGCGCACGAATTCACGTCGGAAGAGGCGCGTCGCGCCGGCAGCATGAGCCACAAAAACGACGGCAACAAGCAAAGCGCTTCGAGCTCGGGGTCGGGTTCCGGTGGCGGCAACGAAGGCGGCGGCAAGGGCGGCTCGGGTGGTTCGGGCGGCACGCGCGGCGGCACGCCGGAGCAGCATGCCGAGGCCGGCCGTCAAAGCCACAAGAACGATCGCAAGTAAGCTGGTCTTCTAGTTTGCCAAGAGCTCCGGCATGCTTGCCGGAGCTTTTTTTCGTTTGTACCTTTGCCGCATCGTCCTTGCCGAAATGGCTTGACAATAAGGCAAGGTGATCCTAAAGTGATATCACTTTGATGTCATCTACCTGAGGAGCAATCGAGCATGAATGGTGCAAACACTCGCCGCGAAACGTCGTTCTCATCGACGAATGGTTACCTGGCCGCTTGCGCCGGCATCGTTTTACTGTTGGGCGGCGCGTTCCTGTTCAAGACGGCGATCGGGGACGGCGCCGGTATCTCCGCGCTTTTCGGCGCGATCGCGCTTGTGCTGGCGGGACTGTTCTTCATGCTGGGCCTGTACATGCTGCAGCCCAACGAGAGCGCCATCCTGACCCTGTTCGGCAAGTACATCGGCACCGACCGCAGCGAAGGCTTGCGCTGGGCGTTCCCCTTGTACGTCAAGCGCCGCCTGTCGCTGCGCGCGCGCAATTTCAACGCGCCCACGCTCAAGGTCAACGACAAGCGCGGCAACCCGGTGGAGATCAGCGCGGCCATCGTCTGGCGCGTGCGCGACACCGCCCAGGCCGTGTTTGAAGTGGACGATTTCGAGCGCTACGTCTCGATCCAGGCCGAGGCGGCGCTGCGCCATCTCGCCTCCCAGTATGCGTATGACGAGGCCGAGGATTTGTCCGCAGGCGAAACCACGCTGCGCGGCGGCATGGACGTGGTCGTCGACGCCCTCAAGTGCGAGCTGCAAGCGCGCTTCGAAGAGGCCGGCGTGCAGGTGGTAGACGCCAAGCTCACCCATCTGGCCTATGCCCCCGAGATCGCCCAGGTGATGCTGCGCCGCCAGCAGGCCGAGGCGATCATCAGTGCCCGCTCCAAGATCGTGCACGGCGCCGTCAGCATGGTCGAATCCGCGCTGAAGGGCTTGTCGGAGCGCGGCATCGTCGAGCTGGACGACGAGCGCAAGGCGGCGATGGTCAGCAATCTGCTCGTGGTGCTGTGCTCCGACAAGGAAACCCAGCCGATCATCAACACCGGCACCCTCTATAACTAGCGGCCCAGCATGGCGAGTCCCGGTAAAAAAGCTTATCCGCTGCGTATCGATCCCGCGTTGTGGGAGGAGTTGCAACGCCTGGCCGCGCGCGACCTGCGCAGCGTGAACGCGGAAATCGAGTTCCTGCTGCGCGAGGGCCTGGCCCGGCGCGGCGTGAAGATCAAAGAGGACAACGGCAAAGCCGACGATTCCGGCAGCGAGTAGCGAACGCTCTCAGCTTCGGCGCCGGCTGTGAATAACCCCGGGGTCAGGTCCGACATTCGGACATTTGGGAACGTTTTGTACGCTGAAAAGTTCCCTGTTATTTCAGTTTGTCCGAATGTCGGCACTGACCCCCGGTGTTTTGCTGCTCCCCGGTGTGGCGGCGAGCATCGCTTCGATCTGTTCGAAGCTCACCGGCTTGACCAAGTGGGCGTCGAAGCCCGCTTCCGTCGCCAAATCCCTGTCCTTTTGCTGGCCCCAGCCGGTGACCGCCACCAGCGTGGTGTGCCGCAAGGCAGGCAGGGCGCGCAGCGCGCGCGCCAGGTCGTAGCCGTTGAGCGACGGCAGGCCGATGTCGAGGAAGGCGAATTCCGGCATGAACGCGGCGGCATTGGCAAGCGCGCTCTGGCCGTCGTAGGCGACCGACACCACGTGCCCGCGCGACTCCAGCAACGCGCCCATGCTGTTGACGAAGTCGATGTTGTCGTCGGCCAGCAGGATGCGCCGGCTATCGCCGCGAGCGGTCGCCGTGCCGGCCTTCGCGCCGGTAGCGGCCGGGTTGGCGGCCGAACTTGCGGGCACTTCGGCGTCCTTGGGCAACGGCAGGGTCAGCACGAATTCGCTGCCGTAGCCCAGGCCCAGGCTGTGCAGGCTCAGCTCGCCGCCGTGCAGCTCGGCGAGCCGCCGCGCCAGCGACAGGCCCACGCCGAGGCCCGCCGTGGTGCGCTCGAGCGAGGCGTCGGCCTGCACGAACATCTGGAACACGGCTTCGCGCATCTCCGGCGCGATGCCGATGCCGTTGTCGCGCACGTGGACCCGCACGCGCCGCTGCTCCAGCTCCACATCGACCGCGATGCGCCCGCCGCGCGCGGTGTACTTGGCGGCGTTGTTGAGCAGGTTCGACAGGATCTGCGTCAACCGCGTGGCGTCGCCCTCGATCAGCAGCGGATGCGCCAGCGGCGCGGCCGTCAGCACGTGCCCCTGCTGCTCGACCAGCGGGCGCACGATTTCGAAGGCGTCGTGGATGATTTGCTGCAGGTCGAGCAGGTCGCGTTTGATGGTGAGTTTGCCGGTGTTGATGCGCGACACGTCCAGCAGGTCGTCGACCAGCCGCACCATCTGGCGCAGCTGGCGCTCCATGATGTCGCGCGCGCGCTGGCCGGCGCCGAGGTCGGCCGGGTTGATGCGCATGATGTCGAGCCCGGTCCTGATCGGCGCCAGCGGGTTGCGCAGCTCGTGCGCCAAGGTGGCGAGGAACTCGTCCTTGCGGCGGTCGGCGATGCGCAGCGCGCGCTCGGCCTCCTGGCGCACCGCCATCTCCCGCTCCAGGGTGCGGTTGGTGGCGATCAGGCCGCTGGCGCTTTTTTCCACCTCGGCCAGCATGGCGTTGAAGGCATCGACCAGGGTGCCGATCTCGCCCGGCGCCGAGCCCGGCACGCGCAGGCTGAAGTCGCGCCGCTGGATGACAGCGCGCGCGGCCGACGTGACCCCTTCCAGCGGCGCGGTGATGCTGCGCTGCAGGCGCGAGGCGACCAGCGCCGCCAGCAACAGGCTGCACAGCATGACGGCCACCAGGATCGAGCCATACGAGGCGATGCGCTCGCCGATGCGGTAACGCGCTTCCAGGTACACCGTGCCGATGCGCTCGCCATGTTCGACAATCGGGTGGTTCAAGGTCAGGCTGCCGTTGACGATCTGGTGGCCCAGCGGTCCCGGTTTTTCCAGGAATACCGGCGTCTTCAGCGCGGCCTGGGTGTAGGAGGCGAACATCGCGCCGCCGCTGTTGTAGATGGCGCCGGCCAGGATCTCCGGCCGCATCCGCAACATGTCGAGGTTCTTGCGCGCGGCAGGGGCATCGTTGAAGTTGATCGCCGGGGCGCTGGCCAGCGCGATCATTTCGGCCTGGGTGCGCATGTCGTCGATCCAGGAGCGCTGGAACGTGCCCAGGTCGTAAAACAGCATGGCGCAGGTGCACAGCAGCAGGGCGGCGGCGGTGGTGGCCAGGGCCATGGCGATCAGCCTAGCGCGCACGGTGGACAAGCTCACGCCCAACCACGCCATCAGCCGCCGCCTTTCTGCACCGCGTACGCCACCGACAACAGGCGCGAGCTCAGCTTGAGCCGGCCCTTGTCGGCCGCCGCCAGCGAGACCTCGAAGCGCACGCGCTCGTCGACCAGCTTGAAATTGATGACGCTGCCCGATTCGATGCCGGTGGCCGATTCGGTGACCGTCAGCACGCCGGCCGGCTGCGCGGCCTTGACCAGCGCCGCCTCGTCGGCGCCTTCGTCCGCGCCGATGAACAGCAGGTGCAGGCCACCCGACGGGTCGTGGCCCTGCATTTTGCGCACCACGACGGCGTGGTTGTTGACCAGGCGCCCGGCGGTCAGCCGCGTCAGTTCGGCGGCGATGCCGTCGGCGCCGACCACGCCCACCACGTACGGCGTGCCGGGATCGAGCGGGCCGGCGGGAAAGTCGACGTAGCCGAGGAATTTGTACAGGAACCCGGCTTTCACGCTGGTCGGCGAGGCGGCGTACAACTGGTCCTGCAGGGTGGCGCTGGCTGCGGAATCGGAGAAGGCGGCCAGCGCGGTCAGCGTGAACATCTCCGCGATGTCGGTCTTCTCGGCGCCGTCGTCGATGCGGGCCTGCGCGGCGGCGGACTTTGCCATCGCCATGGCCAGCGTAAGGGCGGCGGCTGCGCGCATCCACTTCGCGGCTCTCATTTTGCCAAGCATTGTTGTTTCCTTTTAGATCACCTTTGAAAATTATACTGGTGCAAGGTGGTGCCATGGGTGCTTGTGTCGAATAACAACGTCGAACCCGCATGCAGCCACGCTGCGGGGACAGATGCGGTAAATTTATGTTTGCAAGTGACTCCTTGTCCTGGACGGACGATTGACAGCTTGCTCAGCAACGTTTCCCGACAGCTCCTTTAGAATTCGGGTGAGAGTACACGACTGTTTCGTGTCACGAGGAATCCTCATGCAGCAAGAAAAGCCGTCGACCACCCAGGCGCTCGAAGCCGAGCGCTTTCGCCATTTCATCGTCAGCGTCACCGATTACGCGATCTACACGCTGTCGCCCGAGGGCGTGGTGATCACCTGGAACGCCGGCGCCCAGCGCTTCAAGGGCTATCGCGAGGACGAGATCGTCGGCCGCCATTTTTCGGTCTTTTACACCGCCGAGGAACAGGCGCGCGGGCGGCCGGCGCTGGCGCTGGAACAGGCCAGGACCACCGGCAAGTTCGAGGACGAGGGCTGGCGCGTTCGCAAGGACGGCACCCGCTTCCTGGCCAGCGTGGTGCTCGATCCGATCTGGGACGATGCCGGCGAATTGCTCGGCTTTACCAAGATCACGCGCGACATCACGGCCCAGCGCGCCGCCCAGGACGAACTGCATGCCAGCGAGGAGCGCTTCCGGCTGCTGGTGCAGGGCGTGACCGATTACGCGATCTATATGTTGTCGCCCGAGGGCGTGGTGACCAACTGGAACGAAGGCGCGCGGCGCATCAAGGGCTATGAGGCGGACGAAGTGGTCGGCGAGAGTTTCGCGATGTTCTATACGCCCGAGGACCAGGCCGCCAGGGCGCCGGCGGTGGCGCTGAGCACGGCGCTCAAGGAGGGCCGGTTCGAGCGCGAAGGCTGGCGCGTGCGCAAGGACGGTACCCGCTTCTGGGCCAACGTGGTGATCGATCCCATCCACGATGCCGGCGGCAAGCTGCTCGGCTTTGCCAAGGTGACGCGCGACATCACCGAGCGCCGGCAGGCCGCCGAGCAACTCGAACGCACGCGCGAATCGCTGTTGCAATCGCAGAAACTGGAGGCGATCGGCAAGCTCACCGGCGGTATCGCCCACGACTTCAACAATTTGCTCAACGTCGTCATGAACGGGCTCGACATCCTGCGCACGGTGGTCGACCGCACCGCGCAGCGCCGCGCGATGGACGCGATGGAGCGGGCGGCCCAGCGGGGGGCGGCGCTGACCCAGCAGTTGCTGGCGTTCGCGCGGCAGCAGCCGCTGCGGCGCGAGGCGCACGATATCGGCCGCGTGATCCGCTCGTTCGACGCGGTGCTGCACCGCGCGGTGCCCAGCCGCATGCGGCTGCGCATGCAGTTGGCGCCAGACCTGCCCGGCGTGCTGATCGATCCGACCCAGTTCGAGGCGGCATTGCTCAATCTGGTGGTCAATGCGCGCGACGCCATGCCGGACCACGGCGACGTGACGGTTGCCGTTGACACGGTGCGACTGGCCGACGGCGATGTTGGACAGTTGCCGGCGGGCAGCTACGTCAGGGTGGCCGTGACGGACTCGGGCACCGGCATGCCGCCGGAGACGGTGGCGCGCGCCATCGAGCCGTTCTTCACGACCAAGCCCGTCGGCAAGGGCACGGGGCTGGGGTTGAGCCAGGTGTACGGACTGGCGCAGCAATGCCAGGGCGACCTGGCAATCACGTCGGTGGTGGGCGAGGGCACGACGGTGGCGCTGTATTTCCCGGCCATCGTCGACGCCGATGGCGCCCACGCCGATAACGGACACAGCAAATCGGAAAAGGTGCTGCTGGTCGACGACCAGCCCGACGTGCTGGAAACGGCGGTGGCGCTGTTCAGCCATCTCGGCTACGACGTACTGTCGGCCAACAACGGCGTCGAGGCGCTGGCGACCTTGCGCGCCAGCGGCGACATCGCTATCCTGTTCACCGACGTCGTGATGCCGGGCATGGGCGGCATCGAGCTGGCGAAAATCGCGCGCCGCGAATTTCCAAATGTGAAGGTGATACTGGCGTCCGGTTACACACGGTCCAGCCTGCAGGACCAGAGTCCCGAACTCGATGCCTTCGACCTGATCCCCAAGCCTTACCGGCTCAGCGACCTGATCAAGATTTTGCAGACCGCCCACGCCGACCGGGCGGGCGGTACTGATCGGCTCGTGTAGAAATGGTGGACCTGACCCCGGATTGATCCAGCCGTCTTACGCCAGCATTTCGCCGATGCGCTCGGCGCTGACGGGGGCGACCGGGCGCAGCGCGTCGACCAGCTCCGCCACCGAGGCGCCGCAGGCGTAGAGCAAGACGTCGCCCGGCCGGCAGCGCGCCAGTCCGGCGCGCAACGCGGCGGCCGGCGCCAGCTCGACCAGCAAGCCGTGCGGTCCACCCCGGGCGGCGCTGGCGGCCGCGTGCATCAGCGCGGCCCTCTGGCCGGCCTCGCGCCCGCGGTGTTCGCTTTCCCATTCGTAGAAGATGGCCTGGTCGAAGCCGGCCTGGCAGGTCTCGCCGATGCGCCGGAAATCCTCGTCGCGGCGGTCGCCCGGCGCGGTCACCACCGCCACCGTGCGGTCCGACGTCATGGCCCGGGCGGTGGCGGCCAGCGCGGCGAAGGCGGCCGGGTTGTGCGCGTAGTCGACGATCACCTGCACGCCGCCAACCTCGTAGACGTTGGCGCGCATCGGATTGCGCCGCGCGTCCGAGACGAACGAGCGCAGGCCGGCGCAGATCATGGCCGGCACCAGGTCGCTGGCCATCAGCGCGGCGGCGGCCGCCAGCGCGTTGGCGAGGTTGTGGCGCGCGCGCCCGTCCAGCGCGGCCGGGATGGCCTTGGCATCGAGCAGCCGTTGGCGCGCCTTGCCGTCGGCCAGCATGACGGCGCCGCGCTCGAGCCAGGCGGCGCGCCCGCCGCGCGCGAGGTGCGCGACCAGCACCGGGTGCTCGGCCTGGCAGCTGAAATAGATCACCTCGACGTCGGGATCGAGGCCGGCGCCGACGGCCACGCAGCGTTCGTCCTCGGCGTTGAGCACCACCGCGCACGAGGCTGCGCGCGCCACCACCGCCTTGACCCGCGCCAGCTCGTCGACCGTCTCGACGCCGTCCAGGCCCAGGTGGTCGTCGCTGATGTTGAGCAGCACCGCGACGTCGCAGCGGTCGAACGCCAGGCCGCGCTTGAGAATGCCGCCGCGCGCCGTCTCCAGCACCGCGAATTCGACCTCGGGCGCGGCCAGCACCGAGCGCGCCGACCAGTAGCCGCTGCAGTCGCCCCGGGTGATCGCTTCGCCGTTGATGAACACGCCTTCGCTGGTGGTGCAGCCGGTGCCGATGCCGGCCTGGCGCAAGGTGTGCTCGATCATCAACGTGGTGGTGGTCTTGCCGTTGGTGCCGGTGACGGCGATGACCGGAATGCGGCCGTCGCCGGCGCCGAACATCGATTCGACGATGGCCGCGCCGGCGTCGCGCGGCGTGCCGGCGCTTGGGTATTCATGCATGCGCAGGCCGGGCGCGGCGTTGATTTCGATCACCGCGCCGTTCCTGCCGTCAAGCGGCACGCCGATGTCCTCGCACACCAGGTCGATGCCGGCGACGTCAAGGCCGATCTTGCGCACCGCCCGCACGCACATGGCCAGCGTTTGCGGCGGCAGCCGGTCCGTCACGTCCTCGGCGGTGCCGCCGCTCGACAGGTTGGCGTTGCCGCGCAACAGCACGCGGCGTCCGACCGCCGCCACGCTGTCGAGCCGCAAACCTTGTTCGGCCAGGGTGGTCTCGGCGTGGCCGTCGAGCGGGATGCGGGTCAGGATGTTGCTGTGGCCGTCGCCGCGCGCCGGATTGGTGTTTTCCCGTTCCACCAGTTCGCGCACGGTCGATACGCCGTCGCCGGTGACGGCGGCCGGGCGCCGCAGCGCGGCCGCCACCACGCGCTCGCCGGCCACCAGCACGCGGTAATCGTCACCCTGGATATAGCGTTCGACGATGATGGTGCGGCCGTGCTCGCGCGCGCGTTCGAACGCCAGCGCCACCTCGTCGGGCGTGCCGCAACGGGTGGTGACGCCGCGCCCGTGGTTGCCGTCGAGCGGCTTGATGGTGACCGGGCCGCCGAGCGCCAGGGCCGCGCGCTGTGCCTGCTCAAGCGAGCGCACCGTCGTGCCTTCGGGCACCGGCACGCCGGTCTCGCGCAGCAGCGCCTTGGTCAGCGCCTTGTCCGAGGCAAGGCCGACGGCGATGTGCCCGGTATCGCCGGTGATGCTGGCCTGCAAGCGCTTTTGCTGGGCACCCCAGCCGAGCACGAACAGATTGGCCTCCGGCGTGAGCCGGCGGAACGGAATGCCCTGCCGTGCGGCGGCCTTGAGGATGGCGCCGGTGCTGGTGCCGTTGGCCTGGCGCCGCGCGGTCTCGCGCAGCGCGGCCAGGCCGTCTTCCAGCGGACCGCCCGGTTCGAGCATCGCCGCCGCTGGCGCGCCGCCGGCGTGCTGCCGGTCCGCCTCTGCCAGGGCGCGCACCAGCGTGATGGCCAACTCGACCGCGTTGATGCCGATCTGCTCGAGTTCGTATTCGCACACCACACGGTAGTGTCCGTCGGCCTGGCCGGCCTGGTGGGTACGGCCGGTGCTGACCGGCGTGCCGGCCAGGCATTGCAGCGCGAGCGCGACGTGTTCGACCACGTGGGCCAGATTGGTGCCTTCGTGGAGCGCCCGGGCGAAGCCGCCGTATTGTCCGGCAGAGCAGCGGTCTTCTTGCAGCGACGGCAGGATCTCGAGCAGGCGCTGGTTGAAGCCGGGGATCTCGTTGGTTTGAAGGCCGCGCAGGTGTTGTAAATCCAGCACGGTCAGGATGCAGGGGGGCGTCGAATACAGGTTGGGGCCGCGCAGCACGCGTTGTTCGAGGATGTTCATGATTCGTCGTTCCGGTCGGTGAGGAAGTCGAGGAAGTCGGCCAGCGCGCGCGGAGCCGGCACGGCGCCGTCGGGCAATTTGCCGCGCGGGGCGGCGGTGTGCGGGGCCGCCGGGTCGGGCGGGGCCGCGAAGGCCGTCCCGGACGGCAGCAGGTGCAGGCCCACGCCCACCAGGGTCGGCACGGCGCCGGCGCGCAGGTCGGCGATGTTGGTCTTGGCGGTGCGGCAGTCGAGCACGGTGACCGTGCCTTCGCCCATGATTTCAAAGCCGGCGCGGCCGTGCACGATCAGCGCGGTGTCCTCGTCGATGCCGGCGCCGAGCAGGAACGGGGTTTGCGCGACCACGCTGAGCAGCCGGTGGATGCGCTGGCGCTGCGAGAAATGCTGGTCGATCACGACGCGATGGACGAAGCCGAGGCCGGCGCCAAGGCGCACCGCGCCTTTTTCCGGCGCCAGCTCGGCCTTGCCCTCGGCCAGCATGTGGGTGCACATGGCCGAGGCGCCGGCGCTGGTGCCGGCGATGCAGGCGCCGCGCAGCGCGTGGGCGTCGCGCATGGCCTGCTCGACGGCGGTGCCGCCGATGTGGGCGACCAGCCGTTTTTGATCGCCGCCGGTCATGAAGATGCCGCCGGCGCCGGCGACGATGTCGGCGTTGGCGGCGGCGTCGGCGTCGACGCGGTCGCCGATGGGCACGTGGCGCACGTTGCGCGCGCCCAGGTCGTGTAATGCGCCGCGGTACATTTCCCAGACGTTCTCGGGGATTTTGCTGGCGGCGGTGAGCACCACCAGCGGGCGCTCGGCACCGCCGGACAGCTCGACGAAGCGGGCCAGCACGTCCTTGTTGTCGGTGCGGTCCTCGCCTCCGCCGATGATCATCAGGGCGCCGGGGGCGGGTGGGGTTTTTGGTGTGTGTTGCATGAGTGTCTCGCGGTCGATGTTCGTTGTCATGAAAAGTGCGTAAGGCAGTGTCGCAGGGAGCGCGGCGCGCCGGTAGGGCGGTTCGTCCTGTGCCGATGTAAGCCAATGCTTACTTCGGTCCGCTCGAAACGCCGCCGCGCCGGCGCCGTATTGATGAGTTCGATCCGAGTCCGTTTCGTTTCTTAGTTGGCATCATTGTAAAAACTGGTTTACCATGGCCTTTCGTTGATTCAATCCCTTCGGATACGTATGAGTGATCATTCCACCGAGTGCCGCCGCAAGAACGAGGCGCTGGCCAGTATTATCGAGCTGGGCTTGTCCTATAAGGACGCGCTCGGCTATCCCAGCGCCAAGATCTACCTGATGGAACAGGCGGTCGACCAGGCGATCATCAAACGGGTGCTGGCCACGCCCGAGCGCCGCCGTGGCGCGCGCGAGCGCGGGTCCTGAGTAGCTTGTCCTGGACAAAAAAATCGCCGCGACGCGGCCGCGCCCCCACTCCGTTCCACACCTCCGTCAGGCCCCAATGAATCAAGCCCTCCCCAGCATCCAGGATTTTCCTATCGTCGGCATCGGCGCGTCGGCGGGGGGGCTGTCGGCCTTGCAAGAATTCTTTCAGCACGTAACGCCCGACGTGGCGATGTCGTATGTCGTGGTCATGCATCTGTCGCCCACCCACGAGAGCGACGCCGCCGCGCTGTTGCAAAAGTGGGCGCCGCTGCCGGTGGTCGAGGTCACCGGGCCGACCCATATTGAAGCGAACACCGTCTATGTGATTCCGCCGAACCGGCAGCTGGAGATGGTCGACGGCTACCTGCGAGTGCGCGAGCGCGCCGCCGGCGCCGGCTGGCCGATTGCGGTCGACACCTTCTTCCGCACGCTGGCGGCGGCGCACGAGTCGCGCGCGTTCGGCGTGGTGCTGTCGGGCACCGGCAGCGACGGCGCGGCCGGCCTGGTGGCGCTCAAGGACCATGGCGGCGTGGTGGTGGTGCAAAATCCCGACGAGGCCGAATTCGCCGGCATGCCGCGCGCGGCGATCGATTCGGGCGTGGTCGATTTCGTGTTGCCGGTGGCCGAGATGCCCGGCAAGCTGGCGTCCGTGTGGGACAATGCGCGCCGCATCAGCTTGCCGCTGCCCAAGGGCAAGCCGTTCGTCGAGTCGAACGACAGCGCGCTGCCGGCCGAGGATGAGGAGGTGCTGCGCGACATCACCACCATCCTGCGCGCGCGCACCGGACACGACTTCTCCAAGTACAAGCGCGCCACCGTGCTGCGCCGCATCGAGCGGCGCCTGCAGGTGCGCGAAAAGCCGTCGCTGGCGCAGTACCGCGACCTGCTGCGCGAGGACCGCGCCGAAAGCGAGGCGCTGCTGCGCGACATGCTCATCGGCGTGACCCAGTTCTTCCGCGACACCGAGGCGTTCGAGAGCATCGAGCGCGACATCGTGCCCAAGCTGTTCGCCGACGTCCCGGACGGCCAGGCGCTGCGCGTCTGGAGCGTGGGCTGCTCGACCGGCGAGGAGACCTATTCGCTGGGCATGCTGCTGACCGAACACGCGGCCCGGACCGCCACCGGCGCGGAGTTCCAGCTGTTCGGCTCGGACATCGACGAGCGCGCGATCGCCTTCGCCCGCGCCGGCCTGTACAACGCGGCCATCGCACGCGACGTGTCGGCCGCGCGGCTGGCCGAGCATTTCAACAAGGAGGACGGCCGCTACCGCATCAAGCAGTCGGTGCGCGACAAGATCCTGTTCGCCAGCCAGAACCTGCTGCGCGATCCGCCGTTCTCCAAGATCGACCTGATCAGCTGCCGCAACCTGCTGATCTACCTGAACCGCGACACCCACGCCCAGGTGCTCGAGATGTTCCATTTCGCGCTCAACCCGGGCGGCTACCTGTTCCTCGGCGGCTCCGAGTCGGCCGACATGGTGGCCGATTTCTTCGTGCCGGTCGATAAGAAAAACCGCATCTACCGCGCCCGGCCGACGTCGCGCCTGCCGCGCTCGGCCATCCCGATGATGGCGCCGATGGCGACCGCGATGGCGGTGCCGTACCCGGAGCGCCAGCACGGCGACAAGCCGTCGTTCGCCAGCGTGCACCAGCGCGTGCTGGCCGAGTACGCGCCGCCGAGCGTGCTGGTCGACCAGCAGTCCAACATTGTCCACATGTCGGAGGGCACGGCGCAATTCCTGCGCCATGTCGCCGGCGAGCCGTCGCGCAACCTGGTGGCGCTGGCCGAGCCGGAGCTGCGGCTGGAGCTGCGCGCCGCGCTGTTCCAGGCGGCGCAAAGCGGCAAGAGCGTCGAGACGCGCAGCGTGCGCTTCGAGCGTGGCGAGCGGGTGTTTTATGTGAACATCGTGGCGCGGCCGTTCTACGACGCCAACACCGCCACCGATTTCATCCTGGTGTTGTTCCACAAGGTCGAGCAGACCACCGACGAGCAGGCCGCCGGCCTCCCGCACGAGCCGGCGCAAGACACCGTGTTGTCGAGCCTGGAACAGGAGTTGCAGCGCACCCGGCAGCAATTGCAGGACACCATCGAAAACTCGGAGACGTCGAACGAGGAGTTGAAGGCGGCCAATGAGGAACTGCAGGCGATTAACGAGGAATTGCGCTCGGCCACCGAGGAGCTCGAGACCAGCAAGGAGGAATTGCAATCGGTCAACGAGGAACTGATCACCGTCAATTTCGAGCTCAAGAGCAAAGTCGAGGAGACGGGCAAGGTCAACGACGACTTGCAGAACCTGATCGCCTCGACCGACCTGGCCACCATCTTTGTCGACCGCGGCATGCGCATCAAGCGCTACACGCCGCATGCCTGCGAGTTGTTCAACCTGATCGCCAGCGACGTCGGCCGGCCTTTGCACGACATCACACACAAGCTGACCTATCCGGAGCTGTCGCAGGACGCGGCGGCCACATTCGAGTCGCTGCGGCCGGTCGAGCGCGAGGTCGCCAGCGACGACGGGCGCTGGTTCATCGCCCGCCTGCTGCCGTACCGTACCGGCCTCGACCAGATCGACGGCGCGGTGCTGACGTTCATCGACATCACCAAGCGCCGCAGAGCCGAGGAGCGCGTCCGCGCCAGCGAGGAACGCATGCGCCTGGTCGCGGCCAGCACCCAGGATTACATCATTCTTACCGTCGACCTCGACAGCACAATCACCAGCTTCAACAGCGGCGCCGAGCGCATCTTCGGCTATGCCGAGGCCGAGATCATCGGCCGGCCTTACGAACTCATCTTCGTGCCCGAGGACCGTGCGGCGGGGGCGCCGGCCGACGAGCAGCGCCGCGCGCGCGACGACGGCCGCGCCGAGGACGAGCGCTGGCACCTGCGCAAGGATGGCAGCCGCTTCTACTGCAGTGGCGTGCTGACGCCGCTGCGCGGGAGCGGCGGCGAGCTGACCGGCTACGCCAAGATCGGCCGCGACCTGACGGGACGCCAGGAGGCCGAGAAGAGCCGCGCCGAGCAGCTTACACGCGAACGCAGCCGCAGCACCCAGGCGCAGCGTGACAATGAACAAAAGGACCAGTTCCTGGCCATCATGTCGCATGAGCTCAAGCATCCGCTCAACCTGATCCACATGCACGCCGATGTGCTGCTGCGCCTGCCCGTGGTGCGCGCCGAGCCGGCCGCGCACAAGGCCGTCAGCGCGATCCGCTCGTCGACCATCAGCCAGGCCAAGATCATCAACGATCTGCTCGACCTGTCGCGCGTGTCGACCGGCAAGATGGAGCTGGACCGGCGCGAGCTCGATTTCCGCGCGCTGGTGGGCAACATCGTCGAGGTGACGGGCGGCACGCCCAACGCGCCCCAGGTCGTGGTGCGGATGCCGGAGCAGGTGTTGCCGGTGCACGCCGACGAGGTGCGGCTGGAACAGGTGGTGTGGAACCTGATCAGCAACGCCATCAAGTTCACCCCGCCCGGCGGCACCGTGACCGTCACGCTCGACCATGACGAGCGCGAGGTGCGCCTGTGCGTGCGCGACACCGGCCAGGGCATTCGCGCCGACGTACTGCCGACCATTTTCGACATCTTCAAGCAGGGCAGCGCCAACCCCATGCGCGGCGGCGTCGGCCTGGGCATCGGCCTGGCGCTGGTGCACGAGATCGTCAAACTGCACGGCGGCCGGGTCACGGCCGAGTCGGCCGGCGTGGGGCAGGGGGCCACGTTCACGGTGGTCTTGCCGCGCGCGCTGGGCGCCGGACCGCGCGCGGCCGACGCGGCGCCGCCGACACGCGTGCTCGAGGGTGCGCGCCTGTTGGTGGTCGACGACAGCGCCGACGGCCTGGAGGTGTTCACCATGCTGCTCGAGCTCGAGGGTGCGGTGGTGACGGCTTGCGCTTCGCCGGTGGCGGCGCTCAAGCTGCTGCCGGCGCAGCGTTTCGATCTGGTCATGTCCGATCTCGACATGCCGGAGATGGACGGTACGGCCTTCATCCGGGCCTTGCGCTCCCATCCGGACTACCAGGACGTGCCGGCGCTGGCCATCACCGGCATGGCGCGCCGGCAGGATGTCGAGCGCGCGTTAGACGCCGGCTTCTCTGCCCATGTGGGCAAGCCGGTGGACATGGCGGAGCTGTCGCGCAAGGTCGCGCAGCTGTTGGAGAAAAACACGGGTACTTGATAAAATCGACGACGCGTGGCGCGTCGGAAGGGAAACGATGAACGGAGTGGTTGTGATAGGCGCCTCCGCCGGGGGCGTGGCGGCATTGACGGAAGTTCTGGCCGGACTGCCGGGAGACTTTCCCGCGCCTGTATTGATTGTGATGCATATCGGCGACCATCCCAGCGTGCTGCCGGCCATTCTCTCGCGCAGTTGCGCCTTGCCGGTGCGGCACGCCGCGCACGGCGAGACGCTGGCGCCGGGCATGGTGCTGGTGGCGCCGCCCGGCCGGCATTTGATGGTCGAGCGCGACGGCGATGCGCTGCGCGCCGTGCTGGTGCACGGCCCCCGGGAAAACCATTCGCGGCCGGCGATCGACCCGCTGTTCCGGTCTGCCGCCATCGCTTACGCCGGGGGCGCCGCCGGCGTGATACTGACCGGTTTCCTGGATGATGGCGTGGCCGGCCTGGCGGCAATCAAGACCTGCGGCGGGACCGCCATTGTGCAGGACCCCGCCGATGCCAGCGCGTCGGACATGCCGCGCAACGCCCTCGAGCAGGTTGAAGTGGACCGGTGCCTGCCGCTGGCCGGGATCGCCGGCGCGCTGGTCGAGTGGGCCGCGGGGCTGCCGGAGCGCGTGGCGGACGGCCCGGCTCAAGCGCCCGAATGGCTGACGGTGGAAAATCGCTTCGCGTCCGGCGGCGGCGAGATGAAGCAGCTCAAGCGCATCGCCACGCCGTCGCCCTATACCTGTCCGGAATGCGGCGGCAGCCTGTTTTCGCTGAATAACGCGAAGTCGTGCCGTTTCCGCTGTCATACCGGTCACAGTTACACTTTGCTGAGCTTGCTTCGGGAACAGGAGGAGGCCATCGAGGCGGCCTTGTCGAAAGCCTTGCGGGCGGTGCAGGAGAAGGAGAGTCTGGCCGAGCAGTTGGCCGCCGAGTTCTCCGCGCGCAGCGTCGCTCCCGAGCCCGGTTATGCTGCGCTGGCGCAACAGGCGCGCGCCGAGGCCGAAGCCTTGCGCGCCCTGCTGACCGGCGGGAAATAGCGGATCAGTCGATCAACTGGCGGAACAGGCGCGTGGCCATCAGGCCGACGGCGCTGTGGTGGCGCGCCGGCGTCATCAGCGACTGCAGCAATCGCATCGCCGCCTGCTTGTTGCCCATCGACGCTACTTGCAATTCCAGTTGACGCAGTTCGCCGATAGCCTCGTCGTCGTCGTTGGCGCTGGCGTCGGTAGCGTGATGGCGAATGACGCCACGCATCGGGCCGCTGCGCGGGCTGTGATGCAGGCCCAGCGTATCGAGCGCGCGCTGGCGGGCGCGGAAGCTCGGCGTGCGGGCGGCAGGCGCGGTCGGCTCGCCAGGCACGGTGGCGATCCAGTCGCTCAGGATCTGTTGCTCGTAGGCGCTGAACACGCCGAACATCTCGGCGCGCTCGCTCTGGATCAGGCGCCAGAAGCGGCTGTTGTCCGCGGGTTGGCCGCGCTGTATCCAGCCGGCTTTTTCCAGTTCGCCCAGCATGGCTGGAATCTGTTGCGGATCTGACAGCCAATCGTTGATGCCACGGCCGCCGACGCGGCAGTAGTCGGAGTGCATGTTCTTGCCGACCACGCTTTTGGTCGCCATGATGTGTACCAGTTCAGCCTCCAGATCGAACTCGGCGATGACCGAGTTGGTGCTGGCGCCCAGATCGTTGAGGCGGTAGCCGTCTTGCACGCGGCGCAGGAAGGCGGCGGCGTCGCCGCAACGCGGCAGCAATTGTTGCAGCGCCTGCACCGCCTTGAAGGCGTGACCCGTACCGCCGTTGTCGACGGTGATGTGCAAGGTGAAGTAATACGGATCGATGCCGAGCTCGTTCAGCTCGTAGGCGGTGATCAGCAGGTGCAGCGGCAGTTGCTCGTAGCCGAGGTTGTAGCCGATGATCTCCGGCAGGAAATGTTCGGCGTCGTAGGCCAGCGCGAGCTGGATCGCACCCTGGACGAAGTGGGTTTCGTCGACATCCTGCCATTGGTCGCAGCCGTGGCTGGCCAGCAGTTTTTTGTAGAGAACCACGTGGTTTTTGTCCGGCACGCCGTCGCCCAGTTCTTCCAGGTAGGTCTGGATCAGGGGGCGGAAATCGGGATCGTCCCAGCGCTCCAGCACGCCGTACAGCCAGGCGCCGTCGACCAGCTTGGTCGGGGCGACGTGCTTGAGGAAATACAGCGCGTGGGCCTTGGTGGTGAAGTAGCGGCGCGGGGCGCCGTCGCGGCGCTGCTTGAGGTAGGCGTTGTATTCTGCGCCGATGGCTTCGGAGCGTTCGGTGATCCAGGTTTCCATGCCGGCGGTGTTGTCGGGCAGGTCTGAGCTCAGCAGGCGGGCCTGTTGCAGCTGTTGCTCCAGGAACGTGCGGGCCATCGCTCGGTCGTTGCCGACAGGAACGCCTGGCGACAGGGCGCGGTAGACGGCGCTCGGGGCTGCGCTGGAGTCGTATTCGGCGCTATTGTCGCGGGCGCTGGCGATGGTGTCTGGCAATGTTTGAGCGAGTAGGGACATGGTGTTCTTCCGAAAAAGTGAGACGGCGTCAAGCTCGTCTATATAGTCGGTAGATTATCCCTGCCGCAGGGCGCTCGCCCAAGGGGCGTTGCCCCTGTGTTTGTGTAAGACAGAGCTTACATTGCTGGTTTGCATGGGGCGACGCTGCCGGCTTTGACATGGCGGATTAGCGTAGCGTAATCCGCCATGCATGCGTCACCGACAGCCTTGTTACGACTCGGCTGTCTTGGCGTTACCGCTACGGTTCGCCTGCACGCGCTCCGCCGCCTTTTTGCCGGCCAGGAAGGCGTGATCCGAGTTGTAATATTCCCACTCGCTGTAGCGCCCCGCCAGCACGATATCGTGCTGCTCCATCCACGCGCGCACCGTCGCCACGTTCTCCGCCCGCGCGTGGTCGTACACCACATACGCATACGGCATGTCGACCTGGTTGGCCGTGATCACGCGGTCATCCTCGCGCATCATGCCGACTTTGATGCAGTCCTGGATGCAGCGCTCGATCAACGCTTCGCCATCCAATGGCAACGGCTTCCACGGCGAATACGAAATCTCGCAAGTGAAACCAAAACCGCCGGGCGCATTGCATTCCGGGCTGGCGTTACCCTGCACGAAGATGCGGTGGAAGATGCTGTCCTCCGGGTAATAGATCCAGTGCTTGTCGGTGACGTCGGTGCGCGCGATGCCGATGTTCACGCAGCGGATCGAGATATGTTTCAATCCCTCCGCCGCGCGCCGCACTTCCGGCGGCGCCGCGTTGCCGATCAGCCGCACCAGTTCCGGCAGCGGCATGGTGCTGATCAACTGCTCGTACTGCAGGCGGCGGCCGTCGGCCAGCACCACCGTGTGCTCGTCCGGCAGGATGCAGACCGCGTCCGCGTTGAGCTCGATCTTGCCGCGAATGTGCGGCAGGAAGCCCGACACCAGCGCCTGGAAGCCGCCGCGCTTCGGATAGCCGAAGCGGGCGTTCGGCCCCATCGGCTTGGCGACCGGCTCCAGCGCGCCTTCGATGATCTGGTTCAGATCCGGCAGCGGCACCCGTCCGCCCAGCCACGAGGTTTCCATTTCCTTCAGCGGCACCGTCCACAATTTCTTGTTGTACGGGATGGCGAAGTGGCGCGCAATGCCGGCGCCCCACACGCGGTAGATGAAGTGCTCGAAGTCCTCCCCCTTGGCGGCGGTCGACATGGCGCTGGCGCTGCTGTTGGCGACATCGGCGGTGCCGTCGGCGCAGCAATCTTCGACATCCGTCCCGGCGGTGGGGCAGCTCTCCGCCTTGTCGGCCAGGCCGTAGCGCGATTCGATGGCGCCGACGATGCATTCCTTGATGACGGCCGGCGGCAGTCCGTACAGCGCGCCCTGGAACGGATAGCGGGTGAACACCTGCTTGCTGTAGACCCAGGCTTCGCGCATCTGCCAGTGCTGGTTGTCGCCAAGCAAGATGTCGTACAGCTTGAGCACGTACGGGTCGTTGGAGAACATGATGTGGCCGGCGTAATCGAAGGTGAAGCCCTGGTCCTGGATCGAGCGGCACCAGCCGCCGACGGTGGCGTTACGCTCCAGCAGCACGGTGTCGGCGCCCAGGTGGTAGGCGGCCGACAGGCCGGTCGGTCCGGCGCCGACGATCAGGCAGCCGGTGCGCTGCGCAACGGACGTCTGGCGCATCGGATTGACGACGGCGCTGCCGGAGGTCACGTCGGCGGAAGCGGCGACGCGGGTGCCGTCCTGCTGGCTCAGCTTGACGCCTTTGCTGGAGGGCGGCGTGTTGGCCAGCAGCGCGCGCATGGCGTCGGCGGTCGCTTCCCACGAGGTCTTGTCGACCACGGCGCGCATCTTCTCGTTCAGCGCCGCGCGCAACACCGGCGTCATCGCCAGCGCCGCCTCGCAGGACTCGATGAATTCCGCGTGGCTGTGCGCCACCCAGACGATGTCGCTATACGGGTCTTCCACATCCTTGATGGCGGTGCTGACGGCCGGCAGTTCGGCCGCCATGTATTCCAGCACCTTGGTCGGGCTGATGTAGCGGGTCGATTCGTTGAGCGCGAACGGCAGCAGGCACACGTCCCAGCCGGCCAGGAACTGCGGCAGCGCGTCGTACGACTGCTGGCCCAGGTAGTGGATGTTCGGGCGTTGCGGCAGCGAGGCCGGATCGATCTTGACGACCGGTCCGACCATCACCAGTTGCCATTCCGGATGGGCGTCGGCCAGCGCGGCAAGCAGCGGGGCGTCGAAGCGCTCGTCGATGACGCCGTAGTAGCCCAGGCGCGGACCCGGGATGCCGGCGTGCAGCGGATGGGCGTTGCCCCGGTCGAGCGCCTGCTGGAAGTGCGCGGCGTCGACGCTGCTGGGGAAGCAGTGGGCGTTGTCGTGGCGCCCGCGCTTGGCTTCGTACAGGCTGGGGCCGCCCGTGAAGACCAGGTCGGCGATCTTGAGCAGCGCCGTCTCGCGCTGCAGCAGCTGCTTGGGCGGATTCTTGAACGCGGAGAGTTCATCCATGCAATCGTAGACCACCAGGCCGGCGTGCAGCGGCGGCAGCAGCGGCAGCGCCATCGGCGTGTAGAACCAGACGATGGGGGCGTCGTCGCCACGGATGAGTTCGGCCAGCAGCGGTTGCAGCAACGGAATCTGGTCGTCGTGGAAGCCGGGCGCCTGCACCGGTGTGTGCGGGCGGTAGACGGTGACGTTGGGTGCGGGTGACGAGCTCTGCAGGAAGCTCTCGCCATCATGGAAAACCGGCTCTTCGACGAAGGCGATTTTGTAATGTTGTGCCAGGCGCGACAGGAGTTGTTGTGGGCGCTGATAGACGAAGTCCCAGCGCAGATGACAAAAGACAATGATAGTTTTCATGAAGTTCTCCCTGTGCCCTTGCGGGTCGTGAATAGTTGGCTAGCCTGGCCGGCAAACAGCGCTAGCGTTCGCTTCCACGGATCGCGGGGGAGGTTGAACGTAAAGGCTTTATGCAAAGTCGAGGCTGGTATTATCGATTCGTGACGCGATGATTTCTGTGCAGTTGAGCTGCGGTTGCGGCAGAAATAATCTGTCACCAATCGTAGCAATGATTGGATGTTTTTTCATTTCAATTCCGCTGGGAAAAGCAGTTGTAAATCAGCCGCACTTTTTGGTTTTTTTTACGCCTGTTTTTCGTTTTCAATTGGAATTGAAATGCATTGCGGAGCGAACATTGCTAGCATTATTTTTTGGCCGCGCAACCGGCGCGGCACCGATGAAAAGGATGCGCATGAGCCAGTTTGAATATCCGCGACCGCAACTGGTCCGCGACGCGTGGCAGTCACTGAACGGCGAATGGGAGTTCGCCTTCGACCACGAGCAGCGCTTCAGCCACGTGGGGGATCCGATCGACTGGAGCGCGCGCATCAATGTGCCGTTCGCGCCGGAGTCCAAGGCCAGCGGCATCGGCGACGAATCGTTCCACATGGCGTGCTGGTACCGGCGCACCTTCGATCTCGAGCAGCGCGGGGCCCACACGATCCTGCATTTCGGCGCGGTCGATTATCACGCGCGCGTCTGGGTCAACGGCGTGCTGGTGGCCGAGCACGAGGGCGGGCATACGCCGTTCCACGCCGACATCACCGACGCGCTGGCGGAGGGGCCCACACAAACTATCGTCGTGCATGTCGAGGACGATCCGGGCGACCTGGCCAAGCCGCGCGGCAAGCAGGACTGGCAGCCCGAGCCGCACTCGATCTGGTATCCGCGCACCACCGGCATCTGGCAGACGGTGTGGATCGAGGCGCTGCCGGCGACCTACATCGGCTCGCTGCGCTGGACGCCGGTGTTCGACGGCTTCGAGATGGGCTGCGAGGTGGTGGCCGGCGGCGACATCCGCACCAACCTGGCGGTGTCGGTGCGGCTGCTGCACAACGGCGTGCTGCTGGCTGCCGACCGCTACCTGCTGGTGGGACGGGCGGCCAACCGCAAGATCGTGCTGTCGGACCCGGGCATCGACGATTCGCGCAACGACCTGCTGTGGAGCCCCGAGCGGCCGACCCTGCTGGACGCGGAGCTGACCCTGTATTGCGGCGACGAGGTGCTCGACACGGTGTGCTCGTACACGGCGCTGCGCTCGGTGGCGATCAACCGCGACCGCTTCATGCTCAACGGCCGGCCGTATCCGCTGCGGCTGGTGCTCGACCAGGGCTACTGGCCCGACACCCTGATGACGGCGCCGTCCGACGACGCGCTGCGCCGCGACGTCGAGCTGGCCAAGGAGATGGGCTTCAACGGCGTGCGCAAGCACCAGAAGATCGAGGACCCGCGCTACCTATACTGGGCCGACAAGCTCGGGCTGCTGGTGTGGGAGGAGATGCCGTCGGCCTACGCCTTCAGCCCGCGCGCGATGACGCGGCTGATCAAGGAATGGACCGAGGCGATCGAACGCGATTACAGCCATCCGTGCGTGATCGTGTGGGTGCCGTTCAACGAATCGTGGGGTGTGCCGAACCTGACGTCGACCCAGGCGCACCGCAACGCGGTCGAGGCGCTGTACCACATGACGCGCATGCTCGACGCCACGCGGCCGGTGATCGGCAACGACGGCTGGGAGGCGTCGGCCACCGACATCCTCGGCATTCACGACTACGACGCCGATCCGGAAAAGCTGCAGCAGCGCTACGCCGTCACCGATCCGGTGCGCACCTTGTTCGACCAGCGCCGCCCGGGCGGGCGCATCCTGACCCTGGACGGTTTCCCGCACCGGGGCCAGCCGATCGTGCTGACCGAGTTCGGCGGCATCGCCTTCGATCCGAACGCGCCGGCGCACCACACCTGGGGCTATTCGCGCGTCGGCGACGCCGAGACGTATCTGAACCGGTATCGCACCTTGCTCAAGGTGGTCAACGAGACGGTGATGTTCTCCGGTTTTTGCTACACCCAGTTCGCCGACACCTTCCAGGAGACCAACGGCTTGCTGAACGCCGACCGCAGCCCCAAGGTGCCGCTGGCGCAGATCAGCGCGGCCACGCGCAACAGCGCCCCCGAGCCGGACCGCAGCCACGATGCGCCGTAGTCCTACGTCAACAGCAGCGGTGTGCTGACAAGGTCCGGCTGAGCCGGTCGTAGAATGCACTGGTCGGATCGTTTGTCGACGCGGCAAGTGGCGATGCCGATGGAAGACGTCACAACCGTTGATTTGGGAGATGAAAATGACCAAGGAAAAGCAGTCGGGCGGTGGCAACAAACAATCCGCCGAACAGTCTGGTAACAGTTCTGGCAGTCCGGCAAAAGCCAAAGCCGGCAAGGATGCCGCAAGCCACACCAAAGCCGATACCGGCAAAGGTGCGGGCGGCGGTAAAAAACAAGCGCGCAAGCACTAAGTGTGAAACGCTCATTTAAAATAGTCAGGGAGAAGAAAAATGAACTTTATCGGATGGATTGTTATTGGTGGTTTGCTGGGCTGGATCGCTAGCAAGGTCATGAACACGGACGCGCAGCAGGGCATTTTCCTGAACGTGATCGTCGGTATCGTCGGCGCCTTCCTCGGCGGCCTGGTGATCGCGCCGTTGCTGGGCACGGGCACGATCAACGATGGCGACTTCAGCCTCGGTTCGCTCGGCGTCTCGTTCCTCGGCGCGGTGGTGCTGCTGGCGATCGCCAACCTCGTCTTCCGTGGACGCGCGCGCTAACACCGTAGTCACGCGCAGGATGAAAAACACCGCCGACAAGGCGGTGTTTTCGTTTGGGCGCGAGAAAAGTACATACGCCCTCAAATCCCCCGTCGAGACACGTAGGGCGGATTAGCGAAGCGTAATCCGCCATGCATGCGTCACCGACAGCGTAAAATACCGCCCTGATCCCCACAACGGTATGTATTGGAACGCCAGGATATGCAGGAAAACAAGGTCGCCGCGCAGTTTCGTCCGGACCTGGCGCGGTGGCGTCAGCTGGTAGCGCCCGCCTGGCTGGCGATGCTGATCGACGGCGCGCGCGTCGAAGCCCGGCCATCGCTCAATTGGCGTCTGCTGGAGGTTGGCTGCGGCGGCGCCGCGATGTTCGAACACGCCCACATCCCCGGCGCCTCGTACCTCGACACCGGCGAGTTCGAATGCGAACCGCTGTGGAACAAGGTCGACGACGCGGCGCTGCTCAGCGTGCTGCTATCGCACGGCGTGCGCCACGATACCACCGTCATCCTCTACGGCCGCAACAATCTCGCCGCCGCCCGGCTGGCGCATTTGCTGCTGTATGCGGGGGTCGAGGATGTGCGCCTGCTCGATGGCGGCTTCGCTTTTTGGCAGGCGGGAGGTTACGCCTGCGCGCAAGGAGCGGTGGCGAAGGCGGCGGATCGTTCGGTCGCGGATTTCGGCGTGGCGTTCCCAGCGCATCCTGAATATCTGATCGGTACCAGCGAGGCCCGCGCGTTGCTGTCCACGCACGATGGCGCGCTGGTCAGCATCCGCAGCGAGGCGGAGTTTCTTGGCAAGGTGTCGGGCTACAGCTACATCGCGGCGCGTGGCGACATTCCCGGTGCGCGATGGGGCCGGGCCGGGGCCGATGGCGACGTCAACAGCATGAGCGCTTATCATCTTGACGACGGCCGCATGAAGCCGGCCGCCGAGATCGCGCTGCAATGGCGGGAGCAGGGCATTGTCGAGGATTTGCAGCTGGGGTTTTATTGCGGCACGGGTTGGCGCGCGTCGATGGCGTTTTTCTATGCATGGTTGATGGGCTGGCCACGTATCAGCGTGTATGACGGCGGCTGGCTGGAGTGGAGCGGGGTGGGTGGTTGTCCGATTGATCTAGATCAAACTCTGAGCAGGTTGCAATGCTAACGTGGGGGCGTACTCACCCGAAGCCACATTATGCATGTTCTGGACATCACCATGTACTACGCCGCCGAGGGCGGCGGCATCAGCAGCTATCTCAATGCCAAATCCAACTGGCTGGCGCGGAACAGCCACGTGCGCCATACGATACTGAGTTCAAGCGTGAAGGATTGCAGCCTCGCACCGTCGGTCATCGCCTTGCCGGGTATCGCGCTTCCAGGAATTAACGGCTACCGTCTGCCGCGTTCGCTGCGCGCGCCGGCGCGCATCGTCCAGCGCTGCCGGCCAGATCTGCTGGAGGTCGGCGACGCCGGACCGTGCGCGCTGGCCGCGCTGCATGTGCGCCGACGTTTACAAGTTCCGCTGATCGGCTTCTACCACTCGGATTTGCACGCGCTGGTCGGGCAGCGGTTCGGCCCGCGTGCCGCCACTATCGCCGGCAAGTATTTGCGGCACGTCTATAACCAGTTCGACCTCGTGCTCGCGCCCAGCAAGCTGATGGTGCAGCGGCTGAACCAGCTGGGTGTGACGGATGCCGTGCACCAGCCGCTGGGCGTGGATACCGACATATTCAGTCCCGCGCGGCGCGATGCCGGCCTGCGCCAGCGTCTTGGGTTGCCCGACGCGACCCGGTTGCTGGTCTACGCCGGCCGCTTCACGCCGCAGAAAAAGCTGGGCATCCTGATCGAGGCGGTGCGGCGGCTGGGCCGTCCCTACCATTTGCTGCTGATCGGCGGCGGCAGCGCGTTGCCGGCGTCACCCAACAGCACGATACTGCCGTTCGAGCGCGACCCTGGCCGGCTGGCGCGGCTCTTGGGCGGCTGCGACCTGCTGACCCATCCGGGCGACGGCGAAACCTTCGGCCTGATCGCGCTGGAGGCGATGGCCTGCGGCCTGCCGGTGCTGGGCACGGGCGGCGGCGTGGCGGAGCTGATCGATCCCGGCACGGGCCTGGTGGTGCGGCCCGACAGCGCGGCCAGCATGGGCGAGGGCATCGAGGCGCTGTTCGGCACCGATCTGGCGCGGCTGGGCGCCAACGCCCGTCACAAGGCGTGCGCGCATTTCGACTGGAACCGCATCATGCCGCAGCTGATGGAGCGCTACACCGGCTTGCTGGCGTCGCGGCGGCGGACCGAACCCGACCCCGAGGGCTGCCTTGCCGACTGAGCGCAAGGCGCTGTGCGTCTCGATCCACGACGTGGCGCCCGCCACCTGGCCGGCCTGCCAGCGCTTGCTGGCTGCTATACACGAGGTCGCCGATATTCCGCTGACCTTGCTTGTGGTGCCGTGCTACCACGGCCACGATCGTCCCGACCCCGGTTATGACGCGATGTTGACGGCGTTGCTCGCGCGCGGCCATGAACTGGCGCTGCATGGCTATCGGCATCTGGACAGCGGGCCGCCGGCGTCGGGCTGGCGCAAGCGCTGGCTGCGCGGCGTTTACACCCGCAACGAAGGCGAATTTTCGGCATTGAGCGCCGCGCAGAGCCGGCTGTTGCTGGCGCTGGGTCTGGAGTGGTTCGATCGCCGGGGTTGGCCGGTTGACGGTTTCGTGCCGCCGGCCTGGCTGCTGGGCAGCGGGGCATGGCTGGCGCTGCGCGACGCGCCTTTTTCCTACACCACCACCTGGACCCATTTCCACCTGCTGTCGCCGCGGCGCCGCATCTGGTCGCCCAGCCTGGTGTACGCGGCGCGCAACCGCAGCGGACGCCAGCTGTCGCCGCGTTTGGCGGTGGCGCAGGCTGCCTGCATGGGGGCGGCCGGGCTGGTGCGACTGGGCCTGCATCCGGCCGACGCCGCCCATCCGGCGCTGCTGCGTCATGCCCAGCATTTGCTGGGCGCGTTGCTCGAGTCGCGCGTACCGATGACGAAGGCCGCGTTCGCGCGCCAGAGCCGATCACTTTGATGATTTTTCCGTTCGGTGTGGCAATAGTACTCCGGTGCTCACTACAATAGGAGCGATGAAAACCTCACTCAGCGCGCTCCTGCTACTCTCGTTCGCCGCCGCGCCGGCGTTCGCTACCAACTATTACGTCGCCCCCGGTGGCAGCGACAACGCCGCCGGCACGCAAGCGGCGCCGTGGGCCTCGATCGCGCATGCGCAAACCCAGGCCCAGGCCGGCGACACCGTCTACTTCCGTGGAGGCAAGTATGCCTACACGGCCGGTGTCGAGGCCTGCGCCAGCCGCACGGCCATCGTCAACGCCATCACGCTCAACAAGAGCGGCACCGCCAGCCAGCCGATTCGCTACTGGGCGTATCCGGGCGAGACGCCGGTGTTCGATTTTTCGGCGATGAAGGACGATTGCCGCGTCAAAGGTTTCAATGTGACGGCCAGCTGGGTCCACCTCAAGGGCTTGGAGGTGACCGGCGCGCCGCAGCAACCGGGCAACCGCTTGAACCACGAGTCGTGGGGCGTGTGGAATAGCGGCAGCCACAACGTCTTCGAACTGCTCAATTTGCACCACAACATGGGGCCGGGGTTGTTTATCCAGAATGGTTCGAACAATCTGGTGCTGAACAGCGACTCGCACCACAACTACGATCCGTACACCTCAAACGGGGCGGGGCAGAGCGCCGACGGCTTTGGCGCGCACATCAAGGCCAATCAGCCGGGCAATGTGTTCCGGGGTTGCCGCGCGTGGATGAACACGGATGACGGCTTCGATCTGATCAATGCATTTTCGCCGGTGACGATTGAAAATTCGTGGGCCTGGCAGCATGGTTACCTGCCGGGGACCACGACCCCGCTGGCGGCGGGCAACGGCAATGGCATCAAGGCGGGTGGTTATGGCGGCGCGTATGTGGCCAACGGGGTCAAGCACACGGTGCGGTTCTCGGTGGCGTTCGCCAACAAGGCCGCGGGTTTCTATGCCAACCACCATCCGCTTGCGATCGATTTCTTTAATAACACGGCGTTCAGCAACGGCGTGAATTACAACATGCTGGGGATCGCGCCGGATGGTTCGGCGGTGAATGTCGGGAATTTGCGCAATAACCTGGCGTACAAGGGGACGGCGACGTCGAATACGGCCGGCTTGGATATGGCGAATAATTCGTGGACGACGTCGGTGCAGGTCGGCGACGGAGATTTCGAGGATGTCTCGGCCAGCGGCTGGGACGCGCCGCGCCAGGCCGACGGCAGTTTGCCGGTGCTGCGCAGCTATCATTTGCGCGCGACCAGCGATTTGATCGGCAAGGGTGTTGATGTGGGGTTGCCGTTCAAGGGTTCGGCGCCCGATTTGGGCGCGTTCGAAGCGGCGCAGTGATGTGATGGGCCGCCAATACCACTTGGCGGCCCGCTTTGATTAATCCACCAGCTTCGCGGCCAATTGCTGCACCTTGGCCGGATCTGCTTTTACCGCCATGGCCAGCGCGCGGCCGTAGTTGGCGTCGGCCTTCTGGAAGTGCGACAGCATCGTGTACTTCACGTTGTCATCCTTGACCTGACCCAGGTCCCCGGCCAGATTGCTGACCAGATTGGCCTGCTGCTGCGCGTTCAGCGAGCGGTAGAAATCGCCCGCCTGCGCGAAGTTGCGCGTCTTGGCGATGCGCGCCTGCTGCGTCGTGCCGCTCAACGGCAGTTGGCTGGACTTGTATTCGGCGTTGTCGGCCAGCGGCGCGTGCGCGCTAGGCTGGTAGTTGACTTCTCCTTTACGCGCGCCGCTGTTGGCCGCGCCGTCCTGGTTGTAGTTGGCGGCGGCCGCCACCGGACGGTTGATCGGCAGTTGCAGGCCGTTGGCGCCGAGGCGGTGCAGCTGCGTGTCGGCATACGAGAACAAACGGCCCTGCAGCATACGGTCTTCCGACGCTTCAATGCCCGGCACCAGGTTCGACGGCGCCATCGCCGATTGCTCGGTCTCCAGGAAGACATTGTCCGGATTGCGGTTCAGGGTCATGGTGCCGACTTTGGTCTCCGGCACGCTGGTCGGCCAGATCTTGGTGGCGTCAAGTCCGTTAAAGTCCAGCTTGGCCAACTGCTCCGGGGTCATGACCTGCACGTACAGATCCCATTTCGGGAAGCGGCCTTCCTTGATGGCGGCGATCAGGTCGCCCGTCATGTGGTTGAAATCGCGGCCCTGGATTTCCGACGCCTCCTTGGCGGTCAGCGTTTTCTCGCCCTGCAGCGACTTCCAGTGGAACTTGACGTAGTTGACCTGACCCTTGGCGTTGACGAATTTATAGGCGTGCACGCTGTTGCCGTCCATTTCGCGGTAGCTGGCCGGCGTGCCCTGGTCGGAGTACACGCGGGTCAGCATGTGGGTCGATTCCGGCTGGTGCGAGAAAAAGTCGAAGAAGCGGTTCGGGTCCTGCACGTTGGTGTCCGGCGACGGTTTGAGCGAGTGCACCATGTCCGGGAACTTGATGGCGTCGCGGATGAAGAATACCGGCAGGTTGTTGCCGACCAGGTCCCAGTTGCCTTCCTTGCTGTAGAACTTGGTGGCGAAGCCGCGCGGGTCGCGCAGGGTTTCCGGCGAGTGGTTGCCGTGGATGACGCTGGAGAAGCGCACGAACACCGGCGTTTCCATGCCCGGCGTGAAGACGGCCGCGCGCGTCAGGTTGGAGATGTCCTTGCTGGCGACGAAGACGCCGTGGGCGCCGGTGCCGCGCGCGTGCACCACGCGTTCCGGCTGGCGCTCGCGGTCGAAGCGCTGCAGTTTCTGGATCAGCTGGACGTCCTGCAGCAGGACCGGTCCGTTGGGGCCGGCCGTCTGGGAATTCTGGTTGTCGCCGATGGGTGCGCCGTTGTCGCGGGTCATGACGGTGGCGGGGGCAGGGGCGGTTTGGGCGGCGGCGCTGCCGATGCCGGCCGCTGCCGTCAGTGCCATCGCGGCCAGGCGGCAGGCGAGCTGAGTCGATTTCATGGGTATCTCCCTTTTGATGTGTGAAAGCAAACCTTAACGGCTGTGTCACTATTATCAAAATCAATTATTTGTATGAAATCGATAGCTTTTTCGTTATTTAAACCTTTCAGTTACAAGAAATGCCTGTCTGTCCACTTTAGCGCTTGCGGCCGCTACTGGCGAACTGCTCGATCTTACGGGTGGCGCCGGAGACGATCAGGATGTCTGCGGGCAGCACGCGGGTCTCCGGCAGGGCGTGCTGGAAGTCCTCGCCGGGGCGCTTGACGCCGACCACGGTGACGCCGAATTTCTCCCGAACGTGCGACTGCGCCAACGTCATGTTGTGCGTCATGTCCGGCGCGCGTATCTTGGCGATGGCGAAGCCGTCGTCGAACTCGATGTAGTCCATCATGCGGCCGGTGATCAGGTGCGCCACGCGGGCGCCCATGTCGGCCTCCGGATAGACGATGTGGTGGGCGCCCACGCGCCTGGCGATCTGGCCGTGCTCCGGCGTCAGCGCCTTGACCCAGATGTCCTTGATGCCCAACTCCGTCAGTACCATCAGCGACATCAGGCTGGCCGCGAGGTCGGTGCCGATGCCGACGATCGCGTGCGAGAACTCGGCCACGCCCAGCTGGCGCATCACGTCCTCGTTGGTGGAATCGGCCTGCACCGCGTGGGTCAGTTTATCGGCCCACAGCTGCACCAGTTCCGTGTCGCGGTCGATGCCCATGACGTCGTGGCCCATGCGCATGAGCGCTTCGGCGACGGCGCCGCCGAAGCGGCCAAGGCCGACGACGACGATGTTGTCGCTGTTCGGGAATGAAATCTGTTCTGTGAAAATTTTACCCAACAATTGGATGCTCCTCGGGATAACGATAGGGCAGGCGCCGTTCGCCCAGTACCAGCGACGCCGCCAGGGTGACGGTGCCGACCCGGCCCAGGAACATCAGCAGGGCCACGGTCAGTTGGCCGCTCGGCGGCAGGCCGGGGGTGATGCCGGTCGACAGTCCGGCCGTGCCGAAGGCCGAGACCACCTCGAAAATAATCTGGTCGGTCGGGAAGTCGGAGACGTGCAGCAGCACCAGCGTGCCCAGGGCAACCATGCCGCAGCCCAGGACCACGACCGTGATGGCCTGGCGCTGCGCCGACGCGCCGAGGCGGCGGCCGAAGGCCTCGGTGTCGCGAAAGCCGCGCACCTCGGCGATCACCAGCAGCGCCAGGATGACGATGGTGCCGACCTTGACGCCGCCGGCGGTGCTGGCGCTGCCGCCGCCGACGAACATCAGGAAGTAGTGCAGCGCCCACGATTCCGGCGTCAGCGCGCCGATGTCGACGGTGTTGAAACCGGCCGTGCGCGCGGCCACCGACATGAACGACGCCGACAGCAGCTTGCCGCCCAGGTCCATGGCGCCCAGCGTGCGCTGGTTGTGCCATTCGAACAGCAGCACGCCCAGAAAGCCCAGGGCCAGCAGCGCGCCGGTGCCGAGCAGTGTGAGCTTGGTGTGCATCGACCAGTGGCGCGGGTCGCGCAGTTTGAGGCGCAGGTCGTGCAGCACCGGGAAGCCGATGCCGCCGGCGACGATGGCGATCATCAGCGGCGCCAGGATCAGCGCGTCGCCGGCGTAGCGCGTGACGCTGTCGGCGTGAATCGAGAAGCCGGCGTTGCTGAACGCCGCGACGGCGTGGAAGGTGCCGCTCCATGCGGCCTGCGCCCACGGCAGGTCGTGGGCGAAATGCATGCGCAGGGTGAGCAGGGTGGCGATCAGCAGCTCCGACGCAAACGTGACGACCAACACCAGGCGCGCCACGCTGGTGACGTCGCCCAGGCCGAGGGTGCGGGTCTCCATCTGGCTCATTAACTTGGTGCGCAGACGGGGCGAGTTGTTGACCAACAGTCCAAGCAGGGTGGCGGCGGTCATCATGCCGAAGCCGCCGAACTGGAACAGCGCCATGATGACGCCCTGGCCGAAGCCGGACCAGTAGGTGCCCGTGTCGACCACCGTCAGGCCGGTCACGCAGACGGCGGATACTGAGGTGAACAACGCCGCCATCCATGGCGCGCCCTGGCCCCCCGCGTGGGAGAAAGGCAGCATCAGGAGCGCCGTGCCGAAGGCGATCGCCATCAGGAAGGCCAGCGCCACGGCGCGCGCGGGATGAAGCACGGATCGCATCAGGGTGTAGGTCGCAGGGTCAGGTTGTTCAGGGGTGGAGAAGACGATGCAAGTCACATCGGCGTCGGCGCGGCTCGATTATACGTGACGCCGGGCGTGGCCGATCCCCGTGCTGGACGGATGAGCTCGGGGGTGGCATGCTTGGGGTGTCTTCCAGACTTGGTCGGGGTGGTGATGCGGTATTCGGGCAGCGCGGCGGTTTTTTCAAGCTTGTCGAAGGCGCTCGCGTGGCTGGCCTGCTGGGCGCTGTGCGCGTGCGCCGCCGCCGAGCAAGTGCCGCTGCGCCAGTTCGGCCAGGCCGACGGGCTGGCCAACCAGGCCGTCACCAGCATCACGCAGGACGCCGCCGGCTATCTGTGGGTCGGCACCGAGAACGGTTTGTTCCGTTTCGACGGCGCCCGTTTTCGACGCTACGGCAAGCCCGATGGCTTGCCGGCGGCGTTCATCACCGCGCTGGGCACCGATAGCGCCGGCCGCGTGTGGGTCGGCACCGACGCGGGCTTGTGCGAGTGGCGGGGTTCCCGCTGCGTCGCCGTCAAGGATCCAGCTGGCGCGCCTATCGTTGTCTGGGCAGGGCGCGGCTTTGCGCGCAATGGCGAAGACGTGGTGCTGGTCGTGGGCCAGCGCGATCTTCTCGAGTTACGGCCCGGCGCCGCCGCCGGCGCGTGGCAATCCCGATATTATTTCAGCGCGGCGCAGCGCGCCGCGCATCCCGAGCTGGCACGCATCGGCGGCGTCGCCGTCGGTGCCGACGGCGCCGTCTGGACCGGATGCGGCGAGCAGGTGTGCCGCTATGGCGCCGGCGGACTGACCGTCTATGGGCTGCGGGAAGGCGTGCCGGGGGCCTTTTGGCGCGGCATCCTGGTCGGCAAGGACGGCGTGGTGTGGGTGCGCAGCCAGGACTACCTGGTGTCGATCGCGCCGGGCGCCGCGCGGGCGCAGTCCCACACCCCGCCGGGCGTGGCGCAGACGACCGTGAGGCAGTATTTTCCGATGACGCAGGACAGCGACGGCACGCTGGTGTCGAACAACGACAACGGCCTGCTGCGGGGCCTGGACGGGCAATGGCGCGAATACGGCGCCAGGGAGGGGCTCAAGGCCGACGGCGGCATCTCCGCCATCTTCACCGATCGCGATGGCGAGTTGTGGCTCGGCCTCGCGGGCCGCGGCCTGGCACACTGGCAGGGCTACCGCTCCATCGTCAACTGGACCACCGGGCAGGGTTTGCCCAGTGACGATATGTGGTCGTTCCACCGGAGCGCCGACGGTGTGCTTTTTCTCGGCACGGGGCGCGGCCTGGCGTTCCAGCGCCCGGGCGAGCCGCGTTTCGCCCAGCCCACCGGCGGCTACGAGGGCGCCGATCATCAAATCGGCGCGGTGACGTCGGACCGCGCCGGCAACGTGTGGAGCGGCGCCTTCTCCGGTGCGCTGGTGCGTCGAGATCATGACACCGGCCGCAGCGTCCACGTGGCGAAGCTGCCGCTGATTTTGCGCCTGTTCCTGGATGCCGCCGGCCAGTTGTGGATCGCCACCAACAACGGCTTGTATGTGATCCGGGATCCGGAACGTTCACCGGCCCCGCAGCTGGTCGCGGAGCCGCGCTCTTTGCTGGGCGTGCCGAAGGAGGATATCAATATGACCGCCGCCTGCCAGACCGCCGACGGCACCTTGTGGTTCCTCGCCAACGGCACGCTGCTGCGGCTGGCCGGCGGACGCTGGAGCATGCCCGGAATGCCGTCGACCTTCAGCATGTTGAACTGCGACGCCGGCAACCTGTGGCTGGCGGAAGACCACGCGCCCATGGTCTGGTACGGACCCGCCGACGACGAGGCTGGGACCCTGGCGCTGCAGCGCCTGCCGCTGGCCGACACGCCGATGGCGGCGCGCGCGGTGATGTCGATGCATGTCGACCGCCGCCACTGGCTGTGGATCGGCAGCGATGACGGCGTGGCCGTCTGGAACGGCAAGGCCTGGCGCGTGCTCGATCAGCAGAGCGGGCTGGTTTGGAACGACAGCAATCAGTACGCGATCTTCGAGGACACCGACGGTTCGATGTGGATCGGCACCAGCGGCGGCGCCTCGCATATCGTGCACCCTCAGGAGCTGTTCGCACCCAAGGAGCTGGCGCTGCGGATCGAGTCGGTCGACTACGACGGCAATCCGCTGGGCGTCAGCAACGCGCAGATGATCGCCTGGAGCGGCGGCGCGCTCGAGGTCAGGCTGGCGGTGCTGTCGTTCCGCAACCACGAGGCGCTGCGCTACCGCTACCGCCTCAAGGGACTGGAAAACGGCTGGACCGTCACCGACTCCTCGGCCTTGCGCTATCCGGCGCTGGCGCCGGGCAGCTACGTGCTGCAGGTGAGCGCGGAGAACCCGATGCTGCAGGCGGCGGCCGGGCCGGTCGAGCTGCCGGTGACGATCATGCCGCCGTGGTGGCAAAGCGGCTGGTTCTACGCCGGCTGCGCGCTGCTCGCGGTGGTGCTGGCGTGGCTGCTGTACCGCTGGCGCCTGCGCGGCGTCCTGCGCCGCAGCGCGGCGATGGAGCAGCTGGTGCGCGAACGGACCATGGAGCTGGAGGCCTCGCGCGAGGAGCACCGCATGCGCTCCCTCAAGGACGGGCTGACCAAGGCCTGGAACCGTGTCGCGATCATGGAGATGATCGGCCAGCAAATCGCCGCCACCGCGCGCAGCGGCGGCAGCTTCATGGTGGTGATGCTGGACCTGGACCACTTCAAGCGCATCAACGACACCTACGGCCATCTGGCCGGCGACGCGGTGCTCAAGGAGTTCGTGCGGCGCCTGTCGGACCGCCTGCGCGGTTCCGACACCGTCGGCCGCTATGGCGGCGAGGAGTTCATCCTGCTGCTGCCAGGGCTGTACGCCGGCGGCGGCGAGCAGCGCATCCGCGAGCTGCACCAGGAAGTCTGCGCCGATCCGGTGGTGGAGGACGGCGTTTCCATCGACATTGCCTGCAGCTTCGGCGTGGTGGCCGGACCGCTGCCCGGCTGCACGCCCGAATCGCTGATCAAACTGGCCGACAAGGCGCTGTACCGCGCCAAGGAAAACGGCAGGAACCGCATCGAGTACGCCGAGCGCGAACCCTGATGCCGGCAGGGTCGTCCAACTTTCCATACAGGCAGCCCTGGACCGCTCCAGCTTTTCATGCCGGTATGACGTTGCAATCATCATTTCCGTAAAGAATTGTCATTGAAATCAATGGCTTGAAAGGCCATTTTTGGCTTTTCGGCGCTGGCATACCCATTGCTATCTACCCGTACCCCGCGGCGCCGCCGGGGGAAAAAAATACGGAGATGATAAAAGTGAAAAAAAAGCGCCCACTAACGCTGTACATCCTGATCGCCATGGTGTTGGGCGTAGCCGTCGGCTACGCGTGCCACCAGGCTTTCCCCGATAAAAAGGCCGCCGCCGACATCGCCGGCCATATCTCGATCGTGACGGACGTGTTCCTGCGTCTGATCAAAATGATCATTTCGCTGCTGGTGTTCTCGACCCTGGCGGTCGGCATCGCGCACCTGGGCGACGGCAAGGCCGCCGGCCGTATCGGCATGAAGGCCATGGGCTGGTTCGTGATCGCCTCGCTGGTGTCGCTGACCCTGGGCATGGTGCTGTCCAACCTGATGCAGCTCGGGACCCATCTGGGCCTGCCGCTGCCACCGATCGACGCCACCACCGGCCTGAAAACCTCGGCCTTCACGCTCAAGGAATTCGTCAGCCACATGGTGCCGAAGTCGCCGATCGAGGCGATGGCCAACAACGAGATCCTGCAAGTGCTGGTGTTTGCGATCTTCTTCGGCAGCGCCCTGGGCGCGCTGGGACAATCGGCGGCCAAGCTGACCGCCGGCGTCGACCAGCTGGCGCAGGTCATGCTGCGCATCACCGGCAGCATCATGAAGATGGCGCCGCTGGCCGTCTTCGCCGCGATGGCGTCGGTGGTCACCACCAACGGCCTGGGCATCCTGGCGACCTTCGCCAAGTTCATGGGCGGCTTCTATCTGGGCCTGGTGTGCCTGTGGGCGCTGCTGATCCTGGGCGGCTTCGCCTTCATCGGCAAGCGCGTGTTCCGCCTGATGGTGCTGATCCGCGAACCGTTCCTGCTGGCGTTTTCGACCGCCAGCTCGGAGGCGGCCTATCCAAAACTGCTGGTGGCGCTGGATCAATTCGGCGTGCAGCGCAAGATCTCCAGCTTCGTCATGCCGATGGGGTATTCGTTCAACCTCGATGGCTCGATGATGTACTGCACCTTCGCCGTGCTGTTCATCACGCAGGCCTACGGCATCGAACTGTCGCTCGGTACCCAGATCACCATGCTGCTGCTGTTGATGGTGACGTCCAAGGGCATCGCCGGCGTGCCGCGCGCCTCGCTGGTGGTCATCGCCGCCACGCTCAATCAATTCAACATCCCGGAAGCGGGCCTGCTGCTGTTGATGGGCATCGACCAGTTCCTGGACATGGGCCGCTCCGCCACCAACGCGGTCGGCAACGCCGTCGCCACCGCCGTCGTCGCCAAGTGGGAAGGCGCGCTCGATGAAGAGCAAGCGCCGGTCACGGAGAAGGACAGCGTCGCTAACATTCGCGCCGCCTGAGTCCTGAGTCCTGAGTCGCACCAGTTTAGTACCCAAAAAAGTAGCACTACAAAAGTAATCTCGGGAGATGTAACGATGCAGAAAAATATCATGGGCGCCCTGGCGCTGGGTTTGTTGTCGTCCGCCGCGCTGGCGCAATCGTCGGTCACCGTCTACGGCGTCGCCGACGCCGGCCTGCTGGTCGAGCGGGGCGCCGCCGCCGGCAATACCAGCAAGATCGGTAGCGGCATCGGCTCGGGCTCGCGCCTGGGCATCAAGGGCAAGGAAGACCTGGGCGGCGGCATGTCGCTGGCCTTCGGTCTGGAAAACGGCAACAACCTCGATACCGGCATACCCGCCCAGGGCGGGCTGCTGTTCGGCCGCCAGGCCTACCTGTGCCTGACCACCCCGGTGGGCGCGTTCAGCGTCGGCCGCCAGTACTCGCCGTTCTACAAAACGCTGAACAACATCGCCGACCCGTTCCAGACCGGCTTCGCGGGTAACTCGCAAAACATCTTCGCCAATAACTCGCGGGTGGACAACTCGGTGGAGTACATCACGCCGAAGGTGGCCGGCTTCTCGGCGGATGTCCTGTACGGCTTCGGCGAAGTGGCCGGCGACACCAGCAAAAACCGCAGCATCGCCGGCAGCGGCACCTACGAAAACGGTCCGCTGACGCTGGTGCTGGCGCACCAGCAGCGCGACAACGCGCTGTCCACCGCCCGCGGCCGCAATACCATGCTGACGGCGCGCTACCAGTTCTCCAGGGTCACGGTCCACGCGGCGCACGCGCGCAACAAGGATTTGCTCGAAAACGAAAGCAAGGATACGCTGCTCGGCTTCACGGTAGCGCTGCCGGTTGGTACGCTGCTGATGTCCTACATCGACCATCACGACGATTCGGCGCTGCGGCAAGATGCCAAGCAGGGGGCGATCGGTTATCTGTATCCGCTGTCGCGCCGCACGGACCTGTACACCGCCTATGGTCATATCAACAACCGCAACGGCGCCAGTTTCAAGGTCGGCACGGCCACCGACACCGGCGCCGGCACCACTGGATTCAACCTCGGCGTGCGGCATGTGTTTTAATAGCCGTGGTTTGAATGCGGCGTGATCGCTGGTTGAGTAAATACGAGGGGATTATGGCGGCAGCATCATCGCAGACGGTTCCACCATCGCGGCCTGGCCGGCGGCTTTGGGGGCGACTCACGCTGTGGGTGTTGCTGCTGGCCGCCTGTCTGGCGCTGGCGATTTTTTGCTGGCGCTGGGCGGAGAACGTGGCGATCGAGCGGCTGCGCCTGTCCGGGGCGCAGCGGCTCGACGGCTATGCCCTCAGTCTCGAGAACCTGCTGGCCAAGTACGATTTCCTGCCCGGCACCCTGGAGTTGAACAAGGACGTCATCGCCCTGTTGCAGCATCCCGGCGACGACGCGCTGCGCGGGGAGGTCAACCAATACCTGGAGAAGGTCAACCGCCTCTCCAAATCCACCACCATCTATATCGTCAATCTGCAGGGCGTGACCCAGGCGGCGAGCAACTGGCGCGAGCGCGACAGCTTTGTCGGCGACGACGTCTCGTTCCGGCCGTACGTGCGCGACGCGCTGCGCCGCGAGCCCGGTGGTTTTTACGGCGTCGGCACCACGCGCGGCGAGCCTGGCTACTTTTTCGCCCACGGGATTTATCACAACGGCCGCATGCTGGGCGTCGCCACGGTCAAGGTCAATATCGAGAAGCTGGAGAAGGGCTGGGTGCAGGGCGCCGACAAGGTACTGCTGGCAGACGCCCACGGCGTGGTTTTCCTGACCTCCGCGCCGGAATGGAAATACCGCACGCTGGCGCCGCTGGCGCCGGAGGTGCGGCAGGAACTGGAGGCGTCGCGCCAGTATTTTTCGCACGCGCTGACGCCACTGGGTTTGCGCGAGGAGCGCCGCATCGACGGCGGCGCCAGCATCGTCGATGTGCCCGCGGCGGCGCAGGGAGGGGAGCCCGATCCCGGACCAGGTTCGCGCATGGTGAGCCAGGCCCGCTCGCTGGCGCCGCGCAAATGGCAGTTTGTGTACCTGTCCGATCTGGCGCCGGCCAGGGCCAGCGCGCGCAACGTGTTCTTGTTCGCCTTGCTGGTGCAGGCCTTGCTGGTGATGCTGGTGCTGTACGCGCGCCAGCGCCGCCGCCTTGGCCGGCAGCGGCTGCGCGCGCGCGAGGACCTGCAGCGCGCCTACGACAATCTGGAGACGATGGTGGCCGAGCGCACCTCCAGCCTTCAGCAGATGACGCACAACCTGAGCGAGGAGAATATCGTGCGCCGCAAGGCCGAACAAAAGCTGCGCCAGGCCCAGAGCGAACTGGTTCAGGCGGCGAAGATGGCGGTGCTGGGGCAGATGTCGGCCGGGATCACGCATGAACTGAACCAGCCGCTGACGGCCCTGCGCACGATGGCCGACAACGCCAAGGTGCTGATCGAGCGCGATCGCCTGGACGAGGCCAAGACCAACCTGGCGACCATTTCGCAACTGGTCGGGCGCATGGGACTGATCACCGGCCAACTGCGCCAGTTCGCGCGCAAGGCCGACGCCAGCCTGCGGCCGGTGCCGGTGGCGGCGGCGATCACCGCCGCGCTGTTCCTGGTGGAGCGGCGGGTGGAGCGCGAGCGCGTGAACTTCCGCATGTCGATGCGCAGCCATGACGTGCACGCGCTGTGCGACAGCAACCGCCTGGAGCAGGTGCTGGTCAATTTGTTCAACAACGCGCTCGATGCGATGACCGACAGCGAGACGCGCGAGCTGACCGTCGGTGTCGAGCGCACCGACGAACGCGTGATGATCGGCGTGGCCGACACCGGCCCGGGCATCCCGGAAAACATCCGCGCCCATTTATTCGAACCATTTTTCACCACCAAGCCGCAAGGGCAGGGCCTCGGACTGGGGCTGGCCATCTCCGAGCAGATCGTGCGCGAATTCGGCGGGCTGCTGCGGGTCGAGGCCAGCGCCTCGGGTGGAGCGCGGTTTATTATTGAATTGCCGCTTGCGGAGCAGGAGACTACGGATGTATGAAGCGATGAAAGTATTGTTGGTCGAGGACGACGCCACCGTGCGCGCAGGCAGCGCGCAGGCGCTCGACCTGGCCGGATTCCAGGTCGAGGCCTTCCACGCGGCTGAACAGGCGCTGGCGAAGGTCACCCCGGGATTCGCCGGCGTGATCGTCAGCGATGTACGGCTGCCCGGCATGAGCGGGCTCGATCTGATGGCGGCGGCAAAGGCCATCGACCCCCAATTGCCGGTGGTGCTGGTGACCGGGCATGGCGATATCACGATGGCGGTGAACGCCATGCGCGACGGCGCCTACGACTTCATCGCCAAGCCGTATTCGTCGGAGCAGCTGTCCGAGGTGGTGCAGCGCGCGCTGGAGACGCGCCGCCTGACCCTGGAGGTGGCGGCGCTGCGCCACCGCATCGAGCACGGCGTCGGCATCGAGGCCACCTTGCTGGGCGATTCGGCGCCGATGCGCGACCTGCGCCGCCTGATCCTGGACCTGGCCGACGAACCGGCCGATGTGCTGATCTACGGCGAGACCGGGACCGGCAAGGAGATGGTGGCGCGCTGCCTGCACCAGTACAGCCGCCGCCACAAGCGCAATTTCGTCGCGCTCAATTGCGGCGCCATCCCGGAGAATATCTTCGAGAGCGAGGTGTTCGGCCACGAGCCGGGCGCCTTCACCGGCGCCGGCAAGCGCCAGGTCGGCAAGATCGAATACGCGGACGGCGGCTCGCTGTTCCTCGACGAGATCGAGAGCCTGCCGATGTCGCTTCAGGTAAAGATGCTGCGCGTGCTTCAGGAACGGTACGTCGAGCGGCTCGGTTCCAACAGCCAGGTGCCGGTGGACGTGCGCGTGATCGCCGCCGCCAAGGATGATTTGAAGGAGCTGTCGGACCAGCAGAAATTCCGCAGCGATTTATACTATCGCCTGAACCTGATTGTGCTCAACCTGCCGCCGCTGCGCGAGCGTCGCGAAGATATTCCGCTGCTGTTCGAGCACTTCCTGCTCGGCGCGGCGGCCCGCTACAAACGCGCCGCGCCGCCCGTGCCCGGGCCGCTGATGCAGTCGCTGATGGCGCACGACTGGCCGGGCAATGTGCGGGAGCTGCGCAACATCGCCGAGCGCTTTGTGCTGGGATTGTCGAGCGGCGCCGACGGCCTGCTGTCGGCGCGCAGCCTGGCGCCGTCGCCGCTGGCCGAGCAGGTGGGGTGCTTCGAGCGCGCCGTCATCGAGCAGGAGCTGCGCAAGGCCGGCGGCAGCGTCAGCGAGGTCAGTGTGGCGCTGGCGGTGCCCAAGCAGACGCTGTATTACAAGATGCAAAAGTACGGGTTAACGTCGGACGTGTACAAGTAATCGGCGCGCGAGCTCCGAACGGTTGTGCGGATTTCGTCGTTCTTTGTGATTTGCCGGCGCAAGACGCAAAAGGCCGGGCGGCGTATATTATTGGATAACATCGTCTATTCAGGATAACCATGCGCGCCTCGTCACCGTTCCGTCACCGTCGATTGATCCTGCAAGGCGCCGCCAGTCTGGGGCTGATATCCGGATGGAGCGCCAAGGCGAACGCCGTCGGCGCGGCGGCGACCGGCGCCACAGCCACCGCAGCCGGCGCAGCCGATGCGCCGGCCACGCCATCCTCCGCCACGGCGGTGCCCATGTCCGACGTGCGTCTGCTGCCTTCCTTTTACGCCGAGGCGCTGCAGGCCAACCAGTCCTACCTGCTACGCCTGAACGCCGACCGCTTCCTGCACAACTACCACCTGTTCGCCGGCTTGCCGGTCAAGGGCAAGATCTATGGCGGCTGGGAGTCGGACACCATCGCCGGCGAGGGGCTTGGCCACTACCTGTCCGCGCTGTCGCTGATGCACGCGCAGAGCGGTCTGCCGGCGCTCAAGCCGCGCATCGATTACATCGTCGCCGAGCTGGCGCGCGTGCAGCGGGCGCAGGGCGACGGCTACATCGGTGGCTTCATGCGCAAGCGCAAAGACGGCAAGGTCGTCGACGGCAAGGAGATCTTCCCCGAGATCATGCGCGGCGAGATCCGCTCGGCCGGATTCGACCTGAATGGCTGCTGGGTGCCGCTGTATAACTGGCACAAGGTGTTCGCCGGCCTGTTCGACGCCCAGACCTACGCCGGCAACGCGCGGGCGCTGCAAGTGGCGACGGGACTGGCCGGCTACATGGCCAAGGTCTTCGACGCCTTGAACGACGAACAGTTGCAGCAGGTGCTGGCGTGCGAACATGGCGGCATCAACGAAAGCTTCGCCGAACTTTATGCGCGCACCAACGACGAACGCTGGCTGAAGGTGGCGCGGCGGCTGTACCACCACAAGGCGCTGGCGCCGCTGGCCGAAGGCCGCGACGAACTGGCCAACCTGCACTCGAACACGCAGATTCCCAAGTTGATCGGCCTGGCGCGCCTGTATGAGCTCAAAGGCCAACAAAGCGACGCCGACACCGTCAAGTTTTTCTGGAAGACGGTCACGGATCACCACAGCTACGTCATCGGCGGCAACGGCGACCGCGAATATTTTTCGGGCCCGGACACCATCGCCGCCCACATCACCGAACAGACCTGCGAAGCCTGCTGCAGCTACAACATGCTGAAGATGACGCGCCACTTGTACAGCTGGTCGCCGGACGCCGCCTATTTCGACTACTACGAGCGCACGCACCTGAACCACATCATGGCGCACCAGAATCCGCGCACCGGCATGTTCACCTATATGACGCCGCTGATGTCGGGCGTGGCGCGCGAGTACTCCAGCGAGGAGAACGATTTCTGGTGCTGCGTGTTGTCCGGCATCGAGAGCCACTCCAAGCACGGCGACTCGATCTATTGGGAGAACCGCGACACGCTGTTCGTCAACCTGTACATTCCGTCGCTGGTGAAGTGGCGGCACGCGGCGGCCACCCTGGAGATGACGACGCGTTATCCGTTCGAGAGCGATATCGACATCAAGGTCAAGCGCCTGGCCGGCCAGCGCTATTACACGCTGGCCCTGCGCATTCCGGCGTGGGCTTCGGGCCATACCTTGCTAGTCAACGGCAAGCCGCACGCGGCCAGCAAGGACAAGGGTTACCTGTTCGTGCGGCGCCGCTGGCGCGCCGGCGACACCGTGCGTCTCTCGCTGCCGCTGGAGCTGCGGCTGGAAGCGGCCGCCGGCAACGACAAGGTGGTCGCGTTGTTGCGCGGGCCGATGGTGCTGGCCGCCGACCTGGGCGCGGCCGACAAACCGTTCGACGGCCTGGCGCCGGCGCTGGTCGGCGCCAACATCCTGGCCTCGTTCAAGGAGGCCGACAAGGTGAAGGCCGTGTACCGGACGGTGGGCAGCGGCCGGCCCGGCGACATGAAGTTCACGCCGTTCTTCGCCCAGTACGACCGGCGCGCGGCGGTGTACTTCAACGCCTACAACGAGCAGGAATGGGCTGCCTCCGAAGTGGCGTTCCGCAAGGAGGAGGCGCGCCTCAAGGACCTGGCCGACCGCTCGATCGACGTCATGCACCTGGGGGAGATGCAGCCGGAGCGCGACCACGACCTGCAATCGGACATCTCGTATCCGGTGTCGTACCGCGGCCGCATGGGCCGCGATGCCCGCACCGGCGGCTATTTCAGCTTCCGCATGAAATGCGGACCGGGACAGCTGGTGCTGCAGGCCAGTTATTGGGGCGAGGAGCGCAACCGCGATTTCCACATCAGTATCGACGGCGAGCGGGTGGCCCGCGTCAAGCTCGATGGCAGCCATCCGGGTGAGTTCATCGACCGCGATTATGTGCTGCCGGAGAAATTGACCAGCGGAAAGAACAGCATCGTGGTCCGATTCGATCCGGAGCCCGGCCACACGGCGGGGCCGGTGTTCGGCGCGCGCTTGTACGTGCAGCGCTGACGGCCAGGCAGGCCGGGACTGGCGCGGTTTCAATCAGACTCCGCTGTTGCAAGATTAATGATACGCTCATAAGTATTGTTATTCTGTAATCGCACGAGGCTTTTATGAATCTACCGGCATTGTCCCAGCTGCCGGCCGCGCGCTTCCTGACCGCGCCGGGAGAATTGGGTGCGCAGATTTTGGCGTACGATTGGGCGCGCACGCCGTTGGGGGCGATCGAGGATTGGCCGCACAGCCTCAAGACGGTCGTCAGCCTGATGCTCAGCTCCCGCCAGCCGATGTGGATAGGGTGGGGCGAACAGGCCACCTTCCTGTACAACGACGCTTATATCGGTGTGCTCAGCATGGCCAAGCATCCCTGGGCGCTAGGGCGTCCGGCGGCGGAAGTGTGGGCGGAGATCTGGGATATCTGCGGCCCGCTGGCCGACCGCGTGTTCGAGCACGGCGAGGCCACCCTGGCCGACGACGTGCGCCTGTTCATGAGCCGTGGCGATTTTTTGGAGGAGACGTTCTTTTCGTTCTCCTATAGCCCGGTGCGCGATGAATCGGGCAACGTGGCGGGACTGTTCTGCCCCAACCTCGACGTCACGACCAAGCATTTGAACGCCCGCCGCCTGCGCACGCTGTCGGACATGAGCACCCGCATGCTGCAGGAAAAAACCGTGGATGGAGCCTGCGCGGCGGCGATGGCCAGTATCGCCGCGAATCCGGACGACCTGCCGTTCGCGATGCTGTACCTGGCGGACGACAACCCGGAAGGGGCGGCCGTCGGCGCCGCCGCGCTGGCGCAGGCCACGCATCCCGACCTTCCGCGCCAGCTGTTTCCGATCGACGAAGTCATCGCCGATGCCGCCACCCGTGTGGTGGCGCTGCGGCGATCGGCGGAGCGCGAGGCGGAATCCGCATTCCCGTCCGGCCTAGCAAACCAGCCGATACGCGAGGCGCTGGTGCTTCCGCTGATGGGCGCCGGCACGCAGCAAACCATCGGCGCGCTGGTGCTGGGCGTGAGCGCCGCGCGCCGGCTAGACGCCGACTACCGCCGCTTTCTGGAGTTGATCGCGATCCAGACCGGCAACGCGATCCAGCAGGCGCGCGCCGCCGAGGAGGAACGCCTGCACGCCGAGATGCTGACGGAGCTCGATCGCGCCAAGACCCAGTTCTTCAGCAATGTCAGCCACGAGTTCCGCACGCCGCTCACGCTGCTGCTCGGACCCATGGAAGACGCGTTGCGCGACGCCGCCGCGCCTTTGCCGCCGGCGCAGCGCGCACGCATGGAGCTGATGCGGCGCAACGGCCTGCGGCTGCAAAAGCTGGTCAACACGCTGCTCGAATTCTCGCGCGTGCAGGCCGGCCGCGCGCAGGCCAGCTTCGCGCCCACCGATCTGCCGGCCCTGACCGCCGATCTGGCCAGCAGCTTCCGCTCGGCGATCGAGGGCGCCGGCATGCGGCTGGTGGTCGACTGTCCGCCGCTGGCGGCGCCGGTGTATGTCGATCCGGGCCTGTGGGAAAAGATCGTTCTGAACCTGCTCTCGAACGCCTTCAAGTTCACGTTCGAAGGGCAGATCGCTATCTCCCTTCACCAAGCGGGAACCAACGCGCGACTGACGGTGGGCGACAGCGGCACCGGCATTCCGGCGGACCAGTTGCCGCACCTGTTCGAGCGTTTCCACCGCGTGGAAGGCGCGCGTTCGCGCACTTACGAAGGCTCGGGCATCGGCCTGGCGCTGGTGCGCGACCTGGTGGCGCTGCACGGCGGCGCGATCGGCGTCGACAGCGAACCGGGACGGGGGACGGTGTTCGCCGTCGAGATCCCGCTGGGCAGCGCCCATCTGGACCCGGCGCACGTGCGCGAGCAGCGCCTGGAGGAATGGCGGCCCACGGCGGTGCAATCCTATGTGGCCGAGGCGGAGGGGTGGGTACAGCCGTCTGCTCCGCTCCCGGACGCCGATCACGTGCCGGGTGCGCGCCATGGGCGTTTGCTGATCGTCGACGACAACGCCGACATGCGCGACTACCTGCGGCGCTTGCTGCGCGGTGTTTGGGATGTCGAGGTGTGCAACAACGGCCGGGAAGCGCTGGACGCGGTGCGGCGCCGGATGCCCGACATCGTCCTCTCCGATGTCATGATGCCGGAGCTCGACGGTTTCGGTTTGCTGGCGGCGCTGCGCGGCGATCCGGCCACGCGCGAGATTCCGATCATGCTGCTGTCGGCGCGCGCCGGCGAGGAGGCGCGGCTGGAAGGACTGCAGGCGGGCGCCGACGACTATCTGATCAAACCCTTCTCCAGCCACGATCTCGTCGCGCGCATCGAGGTGCTGCGCCTGCGCCGGCAAGCGCGCATGGTGGACGTGGCCGTGGCGCGCCGCACGCAGAGCATCTTCAGCCAGGCACCGGTGGCGATCGCCATCCTGCGCGGGCCGGAACACGTGTTCGAACAGGCCAATGCCTGCTACCAGGAGATGGTCGGGCCGCGCGCGCTGGTCGGTCTGTCCATTCGAAACGCCTTCCCGGAGCTGGAGGGGCAGGGCATCTTCGAATTGCTGGACGGCGTTCTGGCCGGCGGCGAGCCTTACGTGGGGCGCTCGGTGGCGGTGCGGTTCCGGCGCGGCCATGGCGAGGAATTGACCGACTGCTGCTTCGATTTCGTCTATCAGCCGCTGATCGACGATGACGGCCGCACCGAGGGCGTGGCCATGGTGGCCTTTGAAGTGACGGAGCTGGCCAACGCCAAGCGCGCCGCCGACGCGGCCAACCGCGCCAAGGACGAATTCCTGGCGATGCTGGGCCACGAATTGCGCAATCCGCTGGCGCCCATCGTCACCGCGCTGCAGCTGATGCGCTTGCGCGGCGGCGACTACGCCCTCAAGGAACGCACCGTCATCGAACGCCAGACCAGGCACCTGGTCGCGCTGGTCGACGATTTGCTCGATGTCTCGCGCGTCGCCGAGGGCAAGATCCAGTTGCGGCGGCAGTCGGTGGAAATGACCGAAGTGGTGGCGCGCGCGATCGAAACGGCCAGCCCGCTGATCGAGGAAAAGCGCCATGTGCTGGAGGTACAAGTGCCGGCTTCCGGACTGGCGGTGATGGCCGATCCCGGACGTTGCGCGCAGGTGCTGGCCAACCTGCTGACCAACGCAGCCAAGTACACCGAACCGCAGGGCCGCCTGAGCGTGCACGCCTGGCGCGACGGCGGCTACGCGGTGGTGGAGGTGCGCGACAACGGCATCGGCATCGCGCCCGACATGCTGGCCTCCGTGTTCGACCTGTTCGTGCAGGAGCGGCAGGCTTTGAGCCGCTCGCGCGGCGGTCTTGGCCTGGGCCTGACGATCGCTAAAAGCATGATGGCGCTACACGGCGGCAGCATTAGCGCGCGCAGCGATGGCGTGGGACTCGGCAGCACTTTTACCATCCGCATGCCGGCGCTGGAGCAGGTCTTCGAGGCGCCACAAGCGGCGCCGCCGGTTGCGCACCAAGCGTCTTCGCGACAGCCCAGCTCCGGACTAAGGGTGATGGTCGTCGATGACAACGAGGACGCCGCGCAGGCGGTCGGCGAGGCACTGGAGCTGATGGGTCACGAGGTGCACGTGATGTTTGGCGCGCCGGAGGCGCTGGCCAGTGAAGGAAACTTGCGTCCCGACGTTTGCCTGCTCGATATCGGCTTGCCCGGGATGGACGGCTATGAGCTTGCACAGCGCTTGCGCCAGCAGGCCGGCCAGCGTCGTTTGCGGCTGATCGCTGTCACCGGATACGGCCAGGACGGCGACCGCCGGCGCGCGGCCGAAGCGGGTTTCGACAATCACTTAACGAAGCCGGTCGATCTGATGACGCTTGACGGCCTGCTTCGGGGCGCGGATTAAGCAGGGGATGCCACGACACGGAAGCTGTCGCGGTATTGGTTGGGCGTGACGCCGAAGCGCTGGGTGAACACCAACCGCATGCGCGCCGCGCTGCCGAAACCGCAGCGGTAGGCGATCGCCTTGGGCGCCAGCGCGCTGCCCTCCAGCAGGTTGCGGGCCGCGTCCACCCGGGCGCGCTGGACGAATTCGGCCGGCGTGACACCCATCTCCTTGACGAACTGGCGGGCGAAATTGCGGGCGCTCATGCCGGCGATGTCGGCCAGTTGTTCGACCGATAGCGACTCGGCCAGATGGTTCATCACGTAGTGCTGGATTACCGTCGCCAATGTATCCGGCGCGGTGGCGGCGGATAGATAAGGGCTGAATTGCGACTGTCCTCCCTGGCGTTGCGCCAGCACCAGCAGGCGCTTGGCGACCGCCAGGGCCACCGCCTGGCCATGGTCCTCGGCCACCAGTGCCAGCGCCAAGTCGATGCCGGCGGTGACGCCGGCCGAGGTGACCAGCCGGCCATCGCGCACGTGGATGCGATCATGCTCGATCCGGGCCAATGGGAACAACGCGGCCAATCGCGCGGCGTCGCTCCAGTGCGTGGTGGCGTGTTTCCCGTCCAGCAGGCCGGCGCGGCCCAACAGAAAGGCGCCGGTGCAAATAGACCCATAGCGCGGCACCGTTTCCGCCGCCGCGCGCAGCCACTCCGACAGCGGCGCGTGATCCGGCGCGTGATCCGGCGCATGCGCCAGCTGCGGGCCGCCTGCCACCAGCACCGTGTCCCAGTCGGAGATATCGAGGCCGGCGTCGCCCAGCGTGTAATCGGCGCCGAGTTTCTGGCCGTTTGAGGCGCGGATCGGCTCCGGGGCGGTGCCGACGGTGACCAGGCGGTAGCCGTCTTCCGGCGCGACGAAGGCGTTGGCCTCGGCGAAGACGTCCATCGGCCCCGATACGTCGAGCGACTGCACGCCGGGGAAGATGATCAGCGCGAGCGTTCTCACGATGCCGCCCTTGACGGGGTTACCGACGCGGCCACAGGCGCTGCCGGGAAGTAGCTCCCCTTCGCCAGCAGGCGCAGCGAACCCGCCGTCACGCAGGCGACCAGCAGCAGGGTGGCGGCGAACACCGCCCCGGCTATCACCTCCAGTACGCCGCCATGACCGCGCTGCGCCATCAGCATCAAGCCCTGGCCGAGGGTGGCGAGGCCGAAGGTATAGGCCCAATAGCCGGGAGCGAAGTCCTGTTGCGCCAACCAGCGCGAGGCGAGCGCCAGGCCGGCGAAGACGAACAGCGCGTATCCGGCCAAGGCGCAGGTGATGGCGGCATTGGCGTCGGCGCCGGCGAGCACCTGGTAGGCGACCAGCGCCACGACCGGCGGTGCGCTGTAAATACCCATGAAATTGCGGGTCTTTTCCGCCAGGCCGCCCGTCATCAGCTGGTGCGTGATGCTGGAGTCGAGCACCAGCCAGGATATGGCGCCGATCCCGAACAGCATCCAGCCGTAATCGCTGTAACCGAACATGCCTGCGGCCAGGGCGTTCACCAGCACACTGGCGGTGTAGGGCAGGAACAGCGGCGGGACGATCTGCGACGCATCGCGCTTGACGCTCCAATGCGCGCCCAGGCGCCAGGCGCCGTACAGCAGGTTGACGGCGGAACCGGTCCAGAACAGCGGCTTGGCGGCGGCCAGCCAGTACGGTTCCAGGGCCAGCGAGATCAGGATCACCGATTCCGGGATCAGCGCGAGGAAGGCCGATTGCACCGGGTCGCGCGTCTCGGCCAGCGCGGCGGCGCGATGCGCCAGCCATTTGTGCGCGTACAGCGCGATAAACACGATGAAGGACAGCGCGGCCAGCGCCTGCAGCACTTCGCCGGCGAGCAGGGGCAGCGACCACAGATGGTGGGCCAGGCGCCAGGCGTTGCCGGTTTCGGCCAGTCCCAGGGTCAGCGCGAAGAACGACGCCGGCAGCAGTTTGGTATTCATGATGGGCGGATTCGGTTGTTGAGCGATGCAGCGATTGTAGGCCGTCTTGCGCCATGCATGAACCGATCAAATGGAGCGTATCCTGCCAATCCTGGACCGAATCCGGCCGTGCGCTCCCTAATTCACGACATCAGTTGGGGGCCGGCCAGCGGCAGGTCGCGCCAGCGCTTGCCGGTGGCGTCGGCCAGCGCATTGCCCAGCGCTCCCGCCATCGGTCCTTGCGCCGCTTCGGCCACGCCGAGGAAGGGCATGCCCGGCCGGTCGATCAGCACCACGTCGACCTTGGCCGGTACATTCGAATAGCGCATGATCGGATAGCTGGCCCAGTCGACGCTGGCGATGCCGTCCGGCCCGAATTGCAGGCGCTCGTACAACGTCCAGCTGGCCGACTGCAGGATGCCTCCCTCGATCTGGTTGCGGATGCCGTCCGGGTTCACACCCTGGCCGCAATCGACGGCCGCCGCCACCCGCACAATCTGGACGTCGCCGGTGCTGCGCTCGACCCGGATTTCGACCGCCAGCGCGACATACGCCATCAGATTCTTGTACTGGCCGAAGGCGAAGCCGAAGCCGTGGTCGCGGCGTCGTCCGCGCTCGCGATGCTGCTTATCCCATCGCCAACCGAATTTCGACGCGGCGGCGCGAATCACGTCGCGCGCGCGCGCGTCGTCCATATGGCGCAGGCGGAATTCGACCGGATCGGTGCGGGCCGCCGCCGCCAGTTCGTCCATCATGCCCTCGATGGCGAACAGGTTGATGTGGGCGCCCAGCGAGCGCATTGCCGACGTGCGCAGCGGCGTCACCGGCAGAAAATGGTTGATCACCTTCGAATTGGCGAACGCGTACAGCGGTGCGGCGTTGCGGTCGCCACCGCCCTCGGGCATCGGCATCGGCAGCGAGGGGCTGGGCGTGAACGGCTTGGCCAGCAGTTGCGCCGGTATCAGCTTGCCGGCGTTGCCGGGGCGTTCGTTGTGCGAGCCGCTCCACAGTTCGTAGTGCCAGTCGCAGACCTTGCCGCCGGCGTCGAGCGATGCGCTCAGCTCCGTGCTCATGGCCGGCGCGTACGGCTCCCACTGGTTTTCCTGGTCGCGCATCAACTGCACCCGCACCGGCCGCCCGGGCATGGCGCGGGCGATCAGCGCGGCATCGGCCGCCACGTCGTCGGCGCCGTTCTGGCCATAGCAGCCGGCGCTCTCGGTATGGATGCAGCGCACCGCGTCGAGCGGCATGGACAGCATCTCGGCGATGGCCGCGCGCAGCGGATAGACGCCCTGGGTGTGCGTCCACACCGTCAGCTGCGCGCCATCGAGCACCGCAACCGAGCACGATGGGCCGATCGAGCCATGCAACACATATTGTTTGGTGTAGCGGTTCCTGATGGTGGTGACGGCAACCGCTCCACCGGGGGCACGCTTGTCCTCGACCACGATGTCCTGGGCGGGCAGGGCGCGCAAGGTGGCGTGGATGCCGGCGGCGGCCGGCAGGGCCGGACCCTTGGCCCACCTGGCGCCGGCCGATAAGGCGCGCATCGCCAGGATCGCCTGCCATTCGTCGGCCGCGACGACCGCCAGGTAGTTGCCGTCGACGAGTACCTTCAGCACACCGGCCATCCGCTCGACGGCCTTGACGTCGGCCGACAGCAGGCGCGCGCCGTAGGCCGGCGGACGCACCACGCGGGCATGCACCATGCGGGGCGGGCGCATGTCCTGCACATAGCTGGCGCCGCCGGTCAGCTTGGCCGGTATGTCCACGCGCGGCAGCGAACTGCCGATCACGGTGTAGGCACCGGCGTCCTTCAGCACCGATTTGGCCTGCGCCGCGCGGTGCAGATCGATGCCCCGCAGCGCCAGGCCATAGTGCATGTTGCGCCCGTCCGGCGCGATGATCGTGCCGGCCCGGGTTAAGAGGTTGTCCGGTGCGAGCTTCCATTGCGCTGCGGCGCCTTGCACCAGCAGCGCGCGCACCTGGGCGGCGGCGTGCAGCAGGGCGGTGCCGCTGTCGGCGATGGTGTGGCTGCCGGCGGTGTAGCCCTCGTTGGGCGTGCGACCGGTGTCGCCGGTGATGAAGTCGATGGCGGCCGGCGCCACGTCCAGCTGTTCGGCGGCGATCTGCAGCAACGCCGTGCGCACGCCGGTGCCCAGTTCCACCTTGCCGGTGAAGACCGTGACCTTGCCATCGGCGGCGATCCTGATCCAGGCGTCGAGCATCGGATTGGTTTTCAGGCTGCCCGCCAGCGCCTTGTTGGCCACCGGCGGCACGCCCATCGCGTTGAATTCGGCGCGCGCGAGACGCGGCAGCAGGGAAAATCCCAGCACCAGGGCGCCGGCGCCCAGTGTGGCGCGGCGGCGCAGGTCGATGGTTCCGGTGTCGGTGACGCGGTCCGTCATGGCTTGCTCCCCGCCGCCTTGTGCGCCAGGGGCGCGACGCGGCGCGCGGCCGCCACTTCGCCGATGGCCGCCAGGATGCGCATATGCGTGCCGCAGCGGCAAAGGTTGGGCTCCATGTGGGCGCGGATCTGGGCCGCGCTGGGCTGCGGATTCTGTTCGAGCAGCGCCTGCGCGCGCATCACCATGCCGGCGATGCAGTAGCCGCATTGCGCCGCCTGGTGCCGGATGAAGGAAGCCTGCAGCGGGCCGGGATGGGCGGCGCTGCCCAGGCTTTCGATGGTGCGCACGCGGCGCCCTTCGCAGGCGGCCAGCGGCGTCAGGCAGCCGAACACCGGCTGGTCGTCCAGCAGCACCGTGCAGGCGCCGCACTGGCCAAGGCCGCAGCCGAATTTGGCGCCGTTCAGCTCCAGCTGGTTGCGCAGCGCGTACAGCAGCGGCGTGGAGGGATCGATGTCGAGCGTGTGGGTGACGCCGTTGACGGTGAGTGTGCTCATGGCTGGTTCTCCTTGCGAATCTCGGTGACGCGGCGCTCAAGCTTCGGCCACGGCGCGCGCTTGCCGATGTCGGCGCGGACGTAGGCGGCGATGCTGGCGATCTGCGCGTCGTTGAGCGAGGCGGCGAACGCCGGCATGAAGGTGGCCGAACGCGCTGGCGTCCATGGCACGCCGTTCAATACGATCTGTATCAGGTTGTCGGGGCGGTCGCCGGCGACGGCGGTGCTCAGGTTGAGCGGCGGCCGGCCACCGGCCGCCATCATCGGGGCGGCGTCGCCGTGGCAGCCGGCGCAGGCGCCGGCAAACAGCGTGCCGCCCTGGCGGATGCGGGCGGCGTCCGCACCGGTGGCCGGCGGCGCGGGGGGCGGGGCCGCGGGCGCCGTCGCCGTCTGCAGGGACATCAGGTAGGCCGCCATCGCCTTGGTGTCTTCCGGCGGCACCAGCGACAGGCTGTGGGCGACGGGCGCCATCGGCCCGGCGGCGGCGCCATGCTCCGGCGACCAGCCATGGCGCAGGTACGCCGCCAGTTGTTCGGCGGTCCACGGCTTGGGCGCGCGCAGCAGCGTCGTCAGCGCCGGCGCGTCCCAACCATCGATATTGCCGCCACCGAAGGCGGGACTACGCTCGCCGCCGATCGGGTCCAGCGCGCTGTGACAGGAGGCGCAGTGGCCGGCGCCGTCCACCAGATAGCGGCCCCGATTCCATTCTGCGCCACGGGCCGGATCGTCCGGTTTCGGACCGCTGCGCAGGTAGAGCAGGTTCCAGCCCGCCAGCAATGGCCGGAAGCCCAGTGGGAAAATCAGCTGGTTGTCGGGCGATGTCGCTTGCACCGGCGCGCGCGTCATCAGATAGGCGTAGGCGTCGCCGATGTCGGCGTCCGTCAGCCGCGTGTAGTGAATATAGGGGAAGGCCGGATACAGCAGATGGCCGTCGCGGGAGACGCCGTGGCGCAGCGCGCGGGTGAACGCGGACAGCGACCAGTTGCCGATGCCGGTGGCGGCATCGGGCGTGATGTTGGTGGTGTAGATGGTGCCGAAGGGCGTGCGCAGCGGCAGGCCGCCGGCGTAGGGCCGGCCGCCGGCGGCGGTGTGGCACACCATGCAATCGCCGACGGCGACGATGCGCGCGCCGCGCGTCACGCTGGCGGCGTCGAAACCGCCGGGGGCGGGCGGCGCGACGGGCGCCAGCGCCGGTTGCACCACCCACGCCGCCGCCAGTGCGCCGGCGGCCAGCGCCGCGATGCCGGCGGCGACCCATCTCCGTGTTGTTTTTCTCATTCCCGTTCCCGATCTTCGGCATTTGTCACGGATGCCAATGTGCCATCTGGCGTACCGTTTGTAACCTTTCAAAAGGCAGGGCAGGGACCTGGAATGCGCAAAAACCTATCCGGAGTATAGGCCGCAAGCCGCGCGATCCCCCCTATAATGGGAGGGATTGCCTGTTTCATAATTCATAATTCATAATTCATAATTCATAATTCATAATTCATAATTCATAAGGACAGCATGTTTCGGGTACCGCGCACTCCCTGGTTGTCCGGGTTGTTGGTTTGCTTGACGTTGTTGATCTTCGCGGTCGATACCTTCACGCCGCTGGACATGGCGGTGGCCGTGATGTACGTGGTGGTGGTCTTGTTGTCGGCAAGCGTGTGGCAGCGGCGCGGCGTGCTGCTGGTGACCGGCATCTGCCTGGCGTTGACGGTCGCCTCCTACCTGCTGACGCACACGGTGGTGTTCTCCGGCGCCGCCGCCGGGCGCATGATGGTCGGCCTGCTCGCCATCAGCATCACCGCCTTCCTGGCGCTGCGCGGACAAAGCGCCACCAACGCGTTGCTGGCGCGCGAGCACGCGCTGCGCCGCAGCGAGGCGTTTTTGGCCGGCACTCAGCGCATCAGCAAAACCGGCAGCTTCAGTTTCAAGGCTCCAGACGGTGCAATGTACTGGTCCGACGAGGCGGCGCGCATCTTCGGCTACCCGCTGGACGTGACGCCGACGATGGAGCGGGTGCTGGAGCGCTGCGCGCCGGACGACCGTCCGCTGGTGCGCGCGGCGATGGAGCGGGCGCTCGGCGCGGAGGGCGTGGTCGATCTGCGCCACCGCCTGCTGCTGCCGGACGGCCAGCTGAAATATGTGCACGTGCTGGCCGAGCCGCGCTACGACAAGCAGGGCGCCTGCGAATACCTGGGCGCGGTGACCGACGTCACGGCGGCGGTGCTGGCCGAACAGGCGCTGCACAGCGCCCAGGTGCAGCTGGCGCACGCCACCCGCGTGACGATGCTGGGCGAACTGGCGGCCTCCATCGCGCACGAGGTCAATCAACCGCTGGCGGCGATTTCCACCAACGGCGAGGCCTGTTTGCGCTGGATGAACCGTCCGCAGCCCGACCTGGCCGAGGCGCGCGCCACAGTCGCCAGCATCCTGGAAGCGAGCGCACGCGCCACCGGCGTGATCAGGCGCATCCGCGCGCTGGCGCGCCGCAGCGATCCGCAGCACGCGGTGCTGGACCTGAACGCCGTCGCCGAGGAAAGCGTGGACCTGGTGCGGCGCGAACTCGATACCCACCGCGTGGCGCTGACGCTGGACCTGGCGCCGCAACTGCCGCCGGTGTGCGGCGACCGCGTGCAGCTGCAGCAGGTGATCATCAATCTGCTGATGAACGCCAGCCAGGCCATGGCCACCTGCGCGCCTGGACAAGCGGTGCTGATGCTGCACACCGGCCTGACCGCCGACGGCGCGCCGCTACTGAGCGTGAGCGACTCCGGCCCCGGCATCGCGGCCGACGCCGCGCCGCGCCTGTTCGAGGCGTTCTACAGCACCAAGGAGGACGGCATGGGCATGGGATTGCCGATTTGCCGTTCCATTATCGAGACCCACGGCGGCCGCATCTGGGTAGGCCAGCCCGCCCCGCACACGCCGCTGAACGGCGCCATCATCACCTTCTCCGTGCCAGCCTATGAACCAGATTGATTCCATTGACTACGCCGAAACGCTGGTCTACATCGTCGACGACGAGGCGCCGCTGCGGGAAGCCCTTTCCAGCCTTTTGCGGTCGGTGGGCATGCGGATCGCCGCCTTCGCGTCGGTGGCCGAGTTCATGGCCGAACCGCGCGCCGACGTCACCAGCTGCCTGCTGCTCGATGTGCGGCTGCAGGGCGTCAGCGGCCTCGATTTCCAGGCCGACCTGCAGCGCGACGGCGTGGCGCTGCCAATCATCTTCATGACCGGGCACGGCGACATCCCGATGTCGGTGCGGGCGATGAAGGCCGGCGCCATCGACTTCCTGGCCAAGCCGTTCCGCGACCAGGAGCTGCTCGACGCGATCGACGCCGCCTTGCGGGCCGACCAGGCGCGGCGCCTGCGCGACGGTGCGCTGCAGGGACTCACCGCGCGCTATGAAAGCCTGACGCCGCGCGAGCGCGAAATCATGGCGCTGGCCGCGCGCGGCCTGATGAACAAGCAGATCGCCGGCGAAGTGGGCACCAGCGAGATCACTGTCAAGATCCATCGCGGCAACGCCATGCGCAAGATGCAGGCCAAGACCTTCGCCGACCTGGTGCGCATGGCCGAGGCGCTCGGCCTCGCCTAGCCAGAACGTTCGGGGTCAAGTCTGTCATTCGGACACGGACCCAGGCGTATCGCTGTTTTTCAACATAAGGTCGTGTCCGAATGACAGACTTGACCCCGGCGGGGAAGCCAGACTTTAACCGATACGGCCGCGGGGACCTATACCCTCGTATGATTTCCCGGATGTCGGCGAGGCTGTATTGTTCCACCATGCGCAGGACGGCCGCGAGACGCCGTTCGAACATGGGAGCACCCAGTGTCTGATCCGGAACCACATTTTTGTAACATTGCCATCGTCGACGACGACGCCGCCGTGCGCGTCGGCTTGAGCAGCCTGCTGCGCTCCTACGGCTACGCGGCGCAGGCCTTCGATTCGGCCCAGGCGTTGCTGGCCGAGGGCGCGGACGCGCTCGGCCAGTTTCATTGCGTGATCACCGATCTGCAGATGCCCGGCATGAGCGGCATCGAGCTGCTGGAGGCGTTGCGCCGGGAAGGCAGCACCTTGCCGCTGATCCTGATGACGGCCTTTCCCGAGGCGGCGCTGCGCAAACGCGCGCTGCAGGGCGGCGCCGCCTGCTTTTTGAGCAAGCCGTTCGACGCCAGCCAGCTGCTCGCCTGCCTCAGGAACGCCGCAGCTTCCTTGCCGCGAGCGGATTGATGTTGTCGGCGCAGTCGCCGCAAAAGCCGTACAGCGACAGCGCGTGCTCGTGCAGTACGAAGTTGCGCTCCCTGGCCACCGCCTCCTGGCGCGCCTCGATCTCGGCGTCGAGGAATTCCTCCATCTTGCCGCAGTTGGTGCAGATCAGGTGGTCGTGGTGGCCGCCCTCGTTGAGCTCGAATACCGAGGCCACCGACTCGAAGTGGCGGCGGATCAGGATGCCGGCGTCGGCGAACTGCATCAGTACCCGGTACACGGTGGCCAGTCCCATGTCGATGTTTTCGTCGTGCAGCAGGCGGTAGACGTCGTCCGCGTTCAAATGCTTGCTTTTCGATTCCTGGAACAGTTGCAGGATGCGCAGACGGGGGAGGGTGGCCTTCAGGCCAAGCTTGCGCAACTCTTGAGGGATATCCATACGACTCTCTGATGATGATAATGATTCTTATTCGCACGCTAGCTCGCACTATATCCGGATTTTATTTCTTTGGCAACGCAGTATTGATGCGTGCGTGGCCTTTTTGTGTTCAGGACAAACTATAATCTCCGGACAACATTTATTTTCCGGAACATAGTGACTTATCCCTTCCTCCAAGGCGGCGGCCAACTTGCGCAGATCATTGCTTCCCACGATTGGAGCAAGACCGCGCTCGGCCCGATCGACGCCTGGCCTCAGTCGCTGCAAACGACGGTGGCGCTGGTGCTGCGCTCGACGTTGCCGATCGTGCTGCTGATGCGCGAGGAGGGGGTGATGATCTACAACGACGGCTATTCGGTGTTCGCCGCCGGGCGCCATCCGATGTCGCTGGGATCGAACGTGCGCGAGGCGTGGCCGGAGATCGCCGACTTCAACGACCACGTGATCAAGGTCGGACTGGCGGGACAGACGCTGGTCTACAAGGACCAGCAGCTGACGGTCAACCGCAACGGCGGGCCGGAACAGATCTGGCTGGACCTGGACTATTCGCCGGTGCTCGACGAGGCCGGCACGCCGGTCGGCGTGATGGTGCTGGTGATCGAGACCACCGCCAAGGTCAAGGCCGAGCGGCGCTTGCTCGACGAGGCCGAGCGCATGCGCATCATGTTCGAGCAGGCGCCCGGCTTCATGGCGATGCTGTCCGGTCCCGACCATGTTTTCCTGTCGGCCAACCCGGCCTACCTGGCGCTGGTCGGCCAGCGCGAGCTGATCGGCCTGCCGCTGCGCGAGGCGCTGCCGGAGGCCAACAGCCAGGGCTTCGTCGGCCTGCTCGATAAACTGTATGCCTCCGGCGAGACCTGGTCCGGCACGGCCGTGCCGTTCTTCCTGGCCGCCACCGGCGACCGCCCGCCGCGCGAGCGCTTCCTCGATTTCGTCTATCAGCCGCTGCGCGACACCGCGGGCGCCGTGTGGGGCATCTTCGTGCAGGGCGCCGACGTGACCGACCGCGTGATGGCCGAGAACCTGTTGCGCGCCAGCGAAAACACCTTCCGCACCTTGGCGCAAACCATTCCGAGCCAGGTCTGGCAGGCCAACGGCGACGGTGGCCTGGACTGGTTCAACGATCAGGTTTACCGCTATTCCGGCACCCGGCCCGGCGAGCTGGATGACAACCGCTGGGCCGAGATCGTGCACCCGGAGGACCTGCCGGCCGCCAGCCAGGCGTGGATCGTGGCGGTGGCCACCGGCCAGACCTTCGAGACCGAGTACCGCATCCGCCGCGCCGACGGCATCTACCGCTGGCACCTTGTGCGCGCCTTGCCGATCGTCGACGACCACGGCGTGGTGCAGCGCTGGGTCGGCACCAGCACCGATATCGAAGACCAGAAATCGACCGCCTACAAGCTGCAGCAGCAGGTGGCCGAGCGCACCGCGGAGCGCGACCGCATGTGGCGCTATTCGACCGACGTGATGATGGTGGTGTCGCTGGACGGCTGGGTCAGCGCCGTCAATCCCGCCTTCACCCGCCTGCTGGGTTGGGAGGAGGCGGAGGTGATCGGCACATCGCTGTATAAGCTGATCCACCCGGACGACATGGCCGCGTCGATGGCGGAGATGGCCTCGCTGGCCGAGGGCCGGCATACCTTCAAGTTCGAGAACCGCACCTTGCGCAAGGGCGGCGGCCACGCGATCCTGTCGTGGACCGCCGTGCCGGACGAGCGTTTCGTGCACGCCGTGGGCCGCGACATGACGGCCGAACGGGCGGCGGCCGACGAAATGCGCCGCACGGCGGCGGCGCTGCAGCAGTCGCAGAAGATGGAGGCGATCGGCAAGCTGACCGGCGGCGTGGCGCATGACTTCAACAATCTGCTGCAGGTCATCTCCGGCAACCTGCAACTGCTCAGCGGCGACGTCAAGGGCAACGCGCGCGCCGAAAAGCGTCTCGAGCACGCGCTGGCGGGCGTCACGCGCGGCGCCAAGCTGGCCAGCTATCTGCTGGCGTTCGGCCGGCGCCAGGCACTCGATCCAAGGGTGGTCAAGATCGGCCGCTTCATCGCCGGCATGGAGGACATGCTGCGCCGTTCGCTGGGCGAGGAGATCGAGGTTGAGACGGTCATCTCCGGCGGCTTGTGGAACACGCTGGTCGACACCGCGCAGGTGGAGAACGCGGTGCTCAACCTGTGCATCAACGCGCGCGACGCCATGGACGGCGTGGGCAGGCTGACCATCGAGGTGGGCAACGCCATGCTCGACGACCAATACGCCGCCACCCATCCGGAGCTGGCGGCGGGCCAGTACGTGATGATCGCCATCAGCGACACCGGCAGCGGCATGAGTCCCGAGGTGCTGGCGCAGGCGTTCGATCCGTTCTTCTCGACCAAGCCGGAAGGCAAGGGCAGCGGTCTGGGATTGTCGATGGTGTACGGCTTCGCGCGCCAGTCCGGCGGCCACGTGAAGATCTACAGCGAACCGGGAAGCGGCACCACCGTCAAGCTGTACCTGCCCCGTTCGACCGAGGTCGAGGATGCGCCGGCGCCGCCGGAAATGCGCGCGGTGGTGGGCGGCCAGGAAACCATCCTGGTGGCCGAGGATGACGACGGCGTGCGCGCCACCGTGGTCGAAATGCTCAGCGAGCTCGGTTACCGCGTGCTCAAGGCGAACGACGCGGCCAGTGCGCTGAGCATCATCGACAGCGGCCTGCAAATCGACCTGCTGTTCACCGACGTGGTGATGCCGGGCGCGCTGCGCAGTCCCGAACTGGCGCGCAAGGCGCGCGAGCGGCTGCCGGGCATCGCGGTGCTGTTCACGTCCGGCTACACGGAAAACGCCATCGTGCATGGCGGCCGGCTCGACGCCGGCGTCGATTTGCTGGGCAAGCCTTATACGCGCGAGGCGCTGGCGCGCAAGGTGCGCCATGTGCTGGCCAACCGCCAGCATCAGGTGCAGCTGGCGGCGCAGCCGCCGGCGGCTGCCATGGTGGCGGCCGACAACGCCGCCGGCGCGGCCGGCTTGCGCATCGTGCTGGTGGAGGACGAGCAGGAACTGCGCGAGACCACCACCGAACTGCTGGAACTGCTGGGCCATACGGTGCTGCCGGCCGGCGACGCGGCCGCCGCGCTGGTGTTGCTGCAAGGGGAAGCGGTGGATGTGATGATCACCGATATCTCGCTGCCGGACCTGTCCGGCGAGGTGCTGGCGGCGCGCGCCCGCGCGTTGCGGCCCGACCTGCGTATCATCTTTGCCAGCGGCCAGCATCCGCGCTTTCCGCTGGAGGGCGCGCAATTGCTGCTCAAGCCGTTCAGTGTCGATAAGCTGATGCAGATGCTGGCATCCGTGGTCTAAAGCATATTATTAATGCAATTCTACTAAAAATTAATGTGGTTTTTCGATAGAATTCTTGGTATATTGCTCCACTTCATCTAAAGTTTCTTTATGGCAGTTTTTCGCGCGCGGCTCAAGCCGTGTAGCGACATTGCCATCTTTCCCATTCTGAAGAACAGACGCCCGTCTGTGGTCGCCGGCGCCCTCGCGCCCGAACACGGCGTACCGGCGACCGCGCTAGGCACCATCGGGAACACAGACAGGAATATCGCATGACCGCTCGTTGCTTGACCCTGCTTTTATTGATGCTGTCGGCCCTGCTGCCGGGCGGCCGGCCGGCGTTCGCCGCCGAGGGTGGCCAGCATGATACGGTGATCGTGGTGTCGGCCAAAAATCCGCTGTCTTCGCTGCGTTCCGGGCAGGTGGCGGCCATCTTCATGGCGCAAACCGACCGCTTTCCCAACGGCGCAGCGGCGGTGGCGCTCGACCTGCCACCCGGCAGCGCCCTGCGCGACGCCTTCTACCGGCGCGTGGCGGACCGCTCGCCGGCGCTGATGAAGGCTTACTGGAGCAAGATGGTGTTCACTGGACGTGGCCAGCCGCCGCGCGAGTTGCACAATAGCGCCGCCGTGCGCCGCCTGGTGGCCGACAATCCGGCCATGATCGGCTACATCGACCGCGCCGCCCTCGACGCCAGCGTCAAGGTGCTGGAGGTGCGGCCATGACGGCATCCAGGGCGGGCGACAGCCTGCGCGCGCGCTGGCTGCGGCGCGGGCTCGATACGTACATCTCGCTGCCGCTGTTCGCGCTGCTGCTGCTGGTGGCGATCTGGCTGCTGTCGCTCAACGAGATCGATGTCGAACGCGGGCGCGCGCGCGCTGCCGCCGCCGATTCGCTGCGCGAGGTGCTGGGCACCTACGAGGCGCAGGTGGCGCGCGGCCTGGATGGCATCGATCAAACGCTGCGCGTGCTCAAGTACGCGGTCGAGCGGCGCGGTACCCTGGGCGCGCTGCCGGAACTGGGCCGCGAGGGCTTGCTGCCGTCGGGCCTGGTGTTCACCGTCAGCATCGTCGACCGCGACGGCATGACGGTCGCCATCAGTCCGCGCGCGGCGCCGGCCTCGGTGGCCGACCAGCGCTACTTCAACTTCCACCAGCAGCGCGACAGCGGCACGACCTTCGTCGGCGAACCCGCGCGCGATGCCGCCAACACCGACTGGCATCTGCATTTCACGCGCCGGCTCGATGACGAGAAAGGCAACTTCGCCGGCATCGTCATGGTCGAAACCGATCCGGCGTATTTCACCAGCGGCTATGAGCGCAGCCGCATGGGCGAGCGCGGCATGCTGGGGCTGATCGGCACGGACGGCGTGGTGCGCGCCTTGCGCATCGGCGACAAGGTGTCGTTCGGCCAGCGCCTGGCCGCGCAGGCGGCGCCGGCCGGCCCGCAGTCGGTGGCCCGGCCCCAGCCGGAGGACGGCGTGAGCCGCTTCAGCGGAGTGAGCGAACTGCATGGCGCGGCGCTCAAGGTCGTCGCCGGTCTGGACGAGAAGGAACAGATGGCCGAGTTCGAGCGCAAGCGGCGCGAGATCCTGTGGCGGGCCGGCGCGGCCAGCCTGGCGCTGGCGATCGCCACCGGCCTGCTGTGGCTGTGGTCGTGGCAGGGCGCGCGCCACCGCGCCCGCGTGCGGCGCGCGCAGGAAACCTATGCGGCGGCGTCGGCGGCCAGCCTGGACGCCTTCTTCGTCATGCGCGAGGTGCGCGACGGCACCGGCGCGATCGTCGACTTCAAGATCGTCGACGCCAACTTGCGCGCCGAACAGTTCACCGGCGTCAGCCGCGAGCGCCTGTGCCGCACCACCTTGCTGCGGCTGGTGCCGGCGGCGCGCGAGAACGGCATGTTCGCCGACCTGGTGCGCGTGACGCAGGCCGGCGGCGTGCACGAGCAGGAATGGGAAAACACCATCCCAGAGCTGAGCGCGCGCTGGCTGCACCAGCAGGTGGTGCCGGTCGAAGGCGGCGTGGTGGCGATCGTGCGCGACATCACCGAGCGCAAGCTGGCCGAGGAGCGCATGCAGCACCTGGCCCATCACGACACGCTGACCGGCCTGCCGAACCGCATCCTGATTACCGAGCGGCTGGAGCTGACCATCGCGGAGGCGCGTGGACATGGTGGCGCCGACACCTTGCTGGTGGCGTTCATCGATCTCGACGGCTTCAAGCTGGTCAACGACGGCCTGGGTCACAACGCCGGCGACGCGCTGCTCAAGGTGGTGGCCGGGCGCATGGCCGCCTGCCTGCGTCCGGGCGACACCGTGGGCCGCTTCGGCGGCGACGAATTCGTGCTGATGCTGCGGCAGGCCGCCCGCGACGACGGCCAAGCCGGGGCGGAGGCGGTGCTCGAGCGCGTGCGCGAGGCCGTGCTGCAACCGATCGGCGTGGGTGGACAGCAGGTGCAGGTCAGCTGCAGCATCGGCGTGGCGGTCCATCCCCACGACGGCGCCGACGCCGAAACGCTGCTGATGCACGCCGACGCGGCGATGTACCGCGCCAAGGAGCTGGGCAAGAACAACTGCCAGTTCTATGCGCGCGAAATGAACGCCGAGATCGAGCAAAAGCTGGTGCTGCTCGAGGGCATGCGCCAGGCGCTGGAGCACCGGCAGTTCCGGCTGGTGTACCAGCCGAAGGTGGACTTGCGCAGCGGCCGCATTTTCGGCGCCGAGGCGCTGGTGCGCTGGGTGCATCCGGAGCACGGCGTGATCGGGCCGGACCGCTTCATTCCGCTGGCCGAGGAGAGCGGCATGATCGTGGCGCTGGGCGAGTGGGTGCTGCGCGAGGCTTGCCACCAAAACCGCGCCTGGCAGGACGCCGGCCTGGCGCCGCTGTGCATCTCGGTCAACGTTTCGCCGCGCCAGTTTGAGGAGGGCCGGCTGGTCGAGCGGGTGGCGCTGGCGCTGGCCGACAGCGGCATGGCGCCGCGCTGGCTGGAGCTGGAGGTGACCGAGGGCGTGATCATGCGCGACCTGGCGCGCGCGCTCGGCAAGATGGCGCAGTTGCGGACGATGGGCGTGGCGCTGTCGATCGACGACTTCGGCACCGGTTATTCCAGCCTGTCGGCGCTCAAGTCGTTCCCGATCAGCACCCTCAAGATCGACAAGTCCTTCGTGCGCGACCTGGCCCACAGCGCCGGCGACCAGGCCATCGCCAGCTCCATCATCGGCCTGGCGCACCGGCTCAAGCTGCGCGTGATCGCCGAGGGCGTGGAAACCGAGCAGCAGCGCGGCTTCCTGCGCGCCAACGGCTGCGACGAGATGCAGGGCTATCTGTTCAGCGAGCCGCTGCCGCCGGAGCAACTCGCGGCGTTGCTGGAGCGCTCGGCGGACGCCGCGCCGCCGCCCGTGCGGCTCAGCGAGGTCGCCGCGTAGGCGGTTACCCAAAGCTAAATTCCCGAACACATCTTTGTCGCTGGTAAATTCGCGCTCCGTGCGGGGCGCGCGCCCGGCGCGGGTTTGCCGCACAGTCGCGCGTTTGATGTGAAACAAGGCCGCACGGCGGGACGCGATCTACTCTGGTCGAGCTTCCGGAGGCCCGTCATGCACAACGTCACACCGTCTATTTTCACTGTCCGCCACGCATATTTGCCGGCGCGGCCGCCGCGCGCGCCCAGGCTCGCCTTCTTCTTCGCCTTCGCGCTGTGCATGCTGGGCGGCTGCGCCACCGGCATGCACAGCGCGCCCGCGCCGGAAGACGCCGAGGTCATTCCCATCACCGAGCAATGGCTGGACGCCGAGCAGAAGAGTAACGCCAGCGCGCCGGCGGCCGGCCAGGACCTGGGCAGCCTGGCCGTCACCGAGCCGGGCTTGTATACCTATATCCTGGGCGTCGGCGACGTGCTGGCAATCACCCTGTGGGACCATCCGGAGCTGACCGGCGCGGTGGCGCGCGACCAGGGCGTCGACGGCGCCGGGCTGGGGCCGCCGGCCGCCAGTTTTGTCATCGACCAGCACGGCAAGCTGCAGTTCCCGTTCGCCGGCAGCATGGACTTCGCCGGGCTCACGCGCGAGCAGGCCGGCGCCTTGCTGACCAAGCGGCTGGCACGCTACTTCCGCGATCCGCGCGTCACGCTCAGCGTGCAGGCCTACCGCAGTCAGCGCGTCTACATCGACGGCGAAGTGCGCACGCCGGGCCTGCAAACCGTCAACGACATTCCGATGACCCTGCTCGAGGCGGTCAACCGGGCCGGCGGCCTGACGCCCAACGCCGACCAGAGCCGCATCACCGTCGAGCGCGCGGGGCGGCGCCACCAGGTCGACCTGATCCGGGCGCTGCGCGACGGCCGCCACGCCGCCGCCGTGATGCTGGCCAACGGCGATATCGTGCGGGTGCCGCCGCGCGACGAGAGCAAGGTGTTCGTCGCCGGCGAGGTGTTGCAACCGCGTTCGCTGACCATGCACGACGGCCGGCTGACCCTGAACGAGGCGCTCGGCGAAGTCGGCGGCATCAATCCGCAGAGCGGCGACGCCGGCCAGGTGTACGTGGTGCGGCAGACGGCGCAGGGGCCGCGCGTGTACCGGCTCGACGCCCGGCCGTCGCGGGCGCTGGCGCTGGCCGAACGCTTCGCGCTGCGCCCCAAGGACGTCGTGTACGTGGCCGCGTCGCCGCTGGCCAACTGGCACCGCGCGATCAGCCAGCTGTTCCCCGGCGAGCTGTCGTCCGCCGTCGGCGCCACCACCAGACCATAGGCCCACCATGAACGACGCTTACGACACCCCGCCGCAACTGCGCGCGCTGCGCGGCATCGCCGCGCCGACCCAACTGATCGAGCGGGTCGATCCGCTGCCCGAGCCGGATCCGGGCGCGCTGCCGTGGCGCGCGTACTTCCAGACGCTGGTCGCGCGCCGCTGGCTGATCATCGGCGTGGCCGCGCTGTGCACCCTGGCGGCGCTGGCGTACGCGCTGGCCGCGCGCCCGGTGTACGAGGCCAACATGCTGCTGCACGTGGAGGAGGACACCCCGAACGCGTCGAAGAACATCCTCAACGACGTGTCGTCGCTGTTCGAAACCAAGAAGGCGGCGATCGCCGAGATGGAACTGCTGCACTCGCGGCTGGTGGTGGCGCGGGCGGTCGACACCTTGCGCCTGTACATCGACGCGCGGCCGCGCTATTTCCCGCTGGGCGGCGAATGGCTCGCGGCGCGCCGCGGCAGCGCGCTGTCCGCGCCCGGCCTGCTGGGCCGCGGCGGCTATGTGTGGGGCGGCGAGAAAATCGAGGTCGCCAGCTTCGACGTGCCCGACGCCATGTACAACCAGGACTTCGCCATCACCGCACTCGGCGGCGGGCGTTACCGGCTCGCCGACAGCAAGGGGCGCCCGGTGCTGGAGGGCGAGACGGGGCAGGCCGCGCACGCCGCCGGCCCCGACGGCCCGATCGACCTGTTGGTGACGCGGCTGCGCGCCAACCCCGGCGCCCGCTTCACGCTGCGCCGCAGCTCGCGCCTGGCCGCGCTCGAGCAGGTGCAGGGCGCGCTGCAGATCGCCGAACAGGGCAAGCAGTCGGGCGTGATCGCGGTCAAGCTGCACGGCGCCAACCCGCAGCAGGTGTACGCCACCCTGACCGAGATCGGCACCGAATACATGCGGCAAAACCTGGCGCGCCGCACCGAGGAGGCGCAAAAGACGCTGGCCTTCCTCGACCGCCAGCTGCCGGTGCTGCGCCACCAGCTCGAAGCCGCCGAGGCCAGCTACAACGGCTACCGCAGCAGCCACGCCACCGTCAACCTCGAGCAGGAGGTGCGCATCGCGCTCGACACCCTGGCGGCGGCGCAGACGCGCCGCAGCACCTTGACGCAAAAACGCGCCGAGCTGCTGGGGCGCTACACCGACGAGCATCCGCTGCTGCAGGCGCTCAACCAGCAGAGCCGCGAGACGCTGCGCGAGATCGACGCGCTCGAGACGCGCATCAGGCGCCTGCCGCTGGTCGAGCAGGAGCAGGCGCGCCTGGCGCGCGACGTCAAGGTCAGCACCGACCTGTACACCGAGCTGCTGAACACGGCGCAGCAGTTGCGCCTGGTGGCGGTGGGGCGGGTGGGCAATGTGCGCATGGTCGATATGCCGGTGGCGCCGGAGCGTCCGCTCAAGCCGAACCGTTCGCTGATCGTGGCGCTGGGCATGGTCACCGGCTTGTTCCTGGGCGCCTTGCTGGCCTTCGCCAGCAAGGCGCTGGGCGGCGGCATCGACGACCCCGAGCGCATCGAGGCGATGCTGGGCGCGCGCACCGTGCATGCGACCATCCCGCACAGCCGCAGCCAGGACCGGCTGCGGCGGCAGGCACGCAAGCGGGCGCCGCTGCTGCTGGCGCAAGCCGCGCCGGACGACGCGGCGGCCGAAAGCCTGCGGGCGTTCCGCGCCACGCTGCAGTTCGTCTTGCCGCACAGCCGCAACAACGTCGTCAGCTGCCTGGGGCCGACGCGGCGGGTGGGCGCCTCGTTCGTGTCGGTCAACCTGGCGCTGCTGATGGCCTCGGGCGGCAAGCGCACCTTGCTGATCGACGCCGACCTGCGCGACGGCCGCCTGCACGAGTACTTCGGCATCGAGCGCTCCGGCGGGCTGGCCGAGTGCCTTGCCGGCGCGCTGCAGCCGCACATGGCGGTGCGCCACGGGGTTGCCGACCATCTTGATTTCATTCCTTGCGGCAGCGTGCTGCCGCAGCAGACGGAGCTGTTGCAGCACCGCCACCTAGCCAGCCTGCTCGAGTCGCTCGGCGCCCGCTACGATGTGGTGCTGATGACGGCACCGCCGGTGATGGAGGCGGCCGACGCGCTGGTCGTCGGGGCCCACGCCGGCGCCGTGTTCCTGGTCACGCGCGCCGGCGTGACCACCGAAGTGCAACTCAACGCGGCGGTCAAGCGGCTCAACCAGGCCGGCATCGCGCCGCACGGGGTGGTGTTCAACGACGCGTGACGGCACGCGCGCGCTTTTTTGTTGCAATAATGTCTTGCCAGAATTTTTTTCTAAAAGCATTGAACTATAGAATTTGATTCAGATCAAACCTTCCTCATTCACTTCATGAACGAGGAAAGTCTGATGAACAATTCTGTCAACTACCTGTCCCAAGGGAGCGCCACGACCATCGGTCTGGGCGCCTGCGCAATGCTGCTGGCCGCTTGCGGCGGCGGCAGCGGCGGCGACCAGGGACGGCATGCGGCCACGGCGGCGCAAGCGCCCGTGCTGGCCGCCAGCGTCACCTACAACGGCGCGGCCGCCGCCAGCGAGCTCTATGTTTCAACCACAGGTTCAGACAGCAACCCCGGCACCCAGGCGGCGCCATTCCTGACCATCGGCCGGGCGGCGCAGGCGGCCACGCCCGGTACCATCGTGCACGTCGCACCCGGCACCTATGCCGGCGGCTTCGTCACCAGCACCAGCGGCACGGCCACCGCGCGCATCAAGTATGTGTCGGACCGCAAGTGGGGGGCGAAGATCGTGCCGCCGGCCACCTCCAGCACGGCGGCGGCGTGGGACAACCGCGGCGACTACGTCGACATCGTCGGCTTCGAGGTCGACGGCAGCGCGGCGCGCGCCGGCACCGTCTGGACCACCGGCATCTACACCGGCGGCTCGTTCGGCGGCGTGCACGGCAACCGCGTGCACCACATCGGGCGCGGCGCCTGCGCCACGGGCGGCGGCATCGGCGCCGACAGCTATTTCAAGGGCAGCGCGCATGACGTCCGCGACAATATGGTGCACGATATCGGCGCCGACGGCTGCCGCACGATGTACGGTGTCTACGTCAACAGCGCGGGCACGGATGTCAAGAATAATATCATCCACGGCATCTCGAACGCGGCGGTGCGCCTGTGGCACGACGCCTCGGGCGTCGATGTCGTCAACAACACCATCTTCGCCTCCGACACCGGCGTGGTGGTGGGCAGCGGCGATTATTACCACGCGACGGCGGCGGGGGACAATTCGCGCGTGACGAACAACATCGTCTACGACACCGTCTATGGCGTGGTCGAACAGGGCAACATCGGCTCCCACAATACCTATGCGAACAACCTGATGTTCCAGCAGTCATCCCAAGGCTACCTGCTCCTGAAGGGCGTGGCGGTGGCGACCATCGCGGCCGCGCCGCAGTTCGTCAACTACGTGCGCACCGGTGGCGGCGACTATCATTTGCGCGCCACCTCGCCTGCGATCGACAAGGGCCTGGCGGTCGACGCGCCACCGATCGACTTCGACGGCAGGGGCCGACCGTCCGGCGCCGCCGACGATCTGGGCGCCTACGAGTACGCCGGCACCACGCCGACGCCCACGCCGACCCCGACGCCGACCCCGACGCCGACCCCGACCCCGACGCCAACGCCGACGCCTACCGCGACGCCTGCCACCGCCAACCACCTGTACGTGTCCACCGGCGGCTCGGACAGCAATTCCGGCACGCAGGGCTCGCCGCTGAAGACGATCGCGCGCGCCGCCGCGCTGGCCGCGCCGAGCACCACCGTGCACGTGGCGCCAGGCAACTACGCGGGCGGCTTCAGGACCAACGCCAACGGCACCGCGAACGGGCGCATCTACTACGTCTCAACCACCAAGTGGGGCGCGAAGATCGTTCCGCCGGCGAACTCGAGCAGCAGCGTGGCCTGGGACAACCGCGGCAACTACGTCGAGATCAACGGCTTCGAGGTGGACGGCAGCGCCTACCAGAGCGGCACCAAGTGGCGCAGCGGCATCTACAACGGCGGCTCCTACGATGTCATCCGCAACAACCGGGTGCACCACGTCGCCCAGAACATCGCGTGTGACGGCACCGGCGGCTCGGCCATCGGCGTGGACTCCTACTACAACGGCGTCAAGGGCGATGTCATCAATAACTTTGTCTACGACATCGGCCCGGCCGGCTGCAGCCATGTGCACGGCATCTACGTGAGCACCTCGGGCAGCGTGGTCGGCAACGTCGTGTACCGCGTCGCCCAAGGCGCGATCCACCTGTGGCACGACGCCACCGACGTCGTCATCGCCAACAACACCGTGGCCAACTCCGGCATCGGCATCATCGTCGGCGGTGGCGACTTCTACCACGGCGGCGCCGGGGCCGATAACACGCACGTGGTCAACAACATCGTCTACGACAACCGCTACGGCATCTCTGAACAGGGCAAGACCGGTACCCGCAACACCTACCGCAACAACCTGGTGTACCAGAACGCCAACTACAACTTCAGTTTGCGTAACGGCCTGGTGGCCAGCGGCACGGTCAGCGCCGATCCGCAGTTCGTCTCGTACACCCGTACGGGAACGCCGGACCTGCACCTGCGCAGCACCTCGCCCGCCAAGGGCGCCGGCACCACCACCTACGCGCCGGCGGTCGACATCGCGGGCACGCCGATGCAGCCGGTCAGCATCGGCGCATATAAGTAAACCGCGGTAAGGGGAGGCAAGCGGCGGCAGACCATGCCGCCGCCGGCGGGCCGGCCACTAGCCGGCTTCGCCCGCCGCCGGCGCCCCCAGTTTGCCGCCGGCCCGTCCCGGCAGGCATTGCTTGATGAACCGTCGCAGCCTGGACGTCTGCGCCTCGAACGGCAGGTGGATCAGGTAGGACAGCGAGACGATGATGGCCAGCATGGCGGCATATACCATGATGCTGGCCGGATCGTCGCTCGACAGCAACGCCCCGCCGCGGTAGGCCCACAGCATCCGCAGCAGCGGCACATGCAGCACATACAAGGTGAACGAGAAACCGGCCAGGAAGGCGCCGGCCGCCACCAGCGGCCGCATCGCGGCCGGATCGCGGCGTCCCGCGCCGCACAGGCACAACAGGAACAGCCCGCTGTACAGCAGGTCCCATCCCAGCGATTGCGCGTCCAGGTCGCCGTCCTGCCCCTGCAGGCGCAGCGCCACGGCCAGCGCGCCGAACAGCAGCCAGCCCGCATGGCGCTGGAGCCGGCCGAGGTCGAGCCGCACGCGCGAGGCCCCGGCCCCCATCAACCACACCAGGAAGTACAACGCGATGACGGAGCCGAGGCAGAACGCCAGCGCCACCGCCGCGAAGGCGGCGGCCAGCCGCCACTGCGTGGTGCCGGGCCGTAGCGCGAGCACCAGCAGCGGGAACAGCGCGTAGTACCAGGTTTCGTAGGCCAGGCTCCACAAGGGGAAGTTGCCGCCGAAAACGGGCACCGCCATTGTCTGCACGCCGGCCAGATTACCCAGCAAGGTGGCCAGCGACCACGGGCTGGCGTCGGCCAGCCTGGGTTGTTGTGCGTCCAGCTCGCCGCTGCCCAGGCCGAGCAGCAGCATCAGCACGAAGGCCGGCAGCAACACGATCCACAGCCGCGTGACCCGGTCGATCGCGTAATCGCGCAGCGCGCGCGGCTTGCCGATGCGGTCGAGCAGGCTGCCGCCCACCAGCCAGCCGCTGAGCACGAAGAACACCACCACCGCCTGATGGGCGAAGCCGGAAAAGAACGACAGCCCGAGGTACCACAGCGACGGGTCTTGCAGCGTGCTCAGGCCGGGGAAGACTTCGGCGCGCAGATGCGCGGCCGCCACCTGCAGCGCCGCCAGGCCGCGCAGCAGCGAGATCAGCGGCGACTGCCACTCGTGCGGTCCCAGCCGGCTTTCCTTGAGCAGGCGCAGGCGCGGCCAGCCGCTTCCCCGCGCGGCGGCCTGCGCGGTCCCGGGCGCCGCCGCCGGGGCCGGCCGCCCCGACAGCAGCGCGCCAAGCGTTTGGAACAGGATGCGCAGGTCGGTGAACAGGCTGCGCTGCTGCACATAGCGCACGTAATAATCGAGCTTGACCGGCAGCACCTGCGTCACGTAGGTCCGTTCCGGGTCGGCCGCCCGGCGCAGGATCTCGCCCTCGTCGCGGAAGTGGATCGCGGCCCAGTCGGTGATGCCGGGCGGCACCGACAGCACGATGTCGCGCACCGCCGGCGGATAGTGTTCCACATAACGCGGCACCTCGGGACGCGGCCCCACCAGGCTCATCTCGCCGCGCAGCACGTTGAACAGTTGCGGCAATTCGTCGAGCTTGTGGCGGCGCAGCAGCCGGCCGGCGCGGGTGGCGCGGGCGTCGTCGGCCAGCGACAGCAGGCCGATGTCCTCGGCCGAGGCGTGCATCGTGCGGAACTTGTCGATGCGGAACGCCACGCCGTTGCGCCCGACCCGGCGCTGGCGGTACAGCACCGGCCCGGCCGAGTCGGCCTTGATCCACGCCGCCAGCACCAGCATCAGCGGCGCCAGCAGCAACAGGCCTGCCAGCGCGGCGACGATATCGAACCAGCGTTTGGTTAACATAGCAGCTCCGTCAGGGTGGCGATGACGCGCGCCTGGTCGGCGTCCGTCATGCGGGTGTACAAGGGCAAGGTCAGCAGGCACTCGTAGCCGGCCTCTGCGCGCGGGAAATCTTCGGGCCGCAGCGCGTAGCGCTCGCGCCAGTAGGGCTGGCGGTGCAGGGGGATGTAGTGCACGCTGGTGCCGATGCCGCGCTCGGCGAGCAGTTCGATCAGCCGGTCGCGCGCCAGCGGCGCGCCCGCCGCCAGCCGCACCGGATACAAATGCCAGGCGTGCTGGCCACCCCCATCGGCGTCCGGCGGCAGGCGCAGCGGCAGTGCGCGCAGGCCCTCGGCATAGCGCGCCGCCAGCGCCTGGCGCCGCGCCAGGAAGCGGCCGATCTTGCGCAGCTGTTCGCAGCCGATGGCCGCCGCGATGTCGGTCATATTGTATTTGTAGCCGGGCGCGACGACCTGATAGAACCAGGCCGGGCGGCGCGAGGTGTAGCGGTCGAAGGCGTCCTCGCTGATGCCGTGCAGGCGCATGACCCGCACGCGCCGCAGCAGCGCCGGATCGCGGCAGACCACCATGCCGCCTTCGCCGGTGGTGATGGTCTTGTTGGCGTAGAAGCTGAACACGGTGGCGTCGCTGTCCAGGGTGCCGACGGCGCGGCCCTTGTACAGCGTGGGGAAGGCGTGCGCCGCGTCCTCGACCACGCGCAGATTGTGGCGCCGGGCCAGCGCCAGGATGGCGTCCATGTCGCAGGCCAGGCCGGCGTAGTGGACCGGCACGATGGCGCGCGTGCGCGGCGTGATGGCGGCGGCGATGGCGTCCGGGCAGATGCACAGGGTATGTTCGTCGACGTCGACCAGCACCGGGTCGGCGCCGAGGTAGCGCACCACTTCGGCGGTGGCGGTGAAGGTCATGGTCGGCACGATCACCTCGTCGCCGGGGCCGATGCCGAGCGCCTCGAGCGCCAGGTGCAGGCCGGCGGTGGCCGAGTTGACGGCCACGCCGGTGACGCCGCCGCCGAGGAACGCGGCGAAGGCCTGCTCGAAGCGGCGGCTGACGGCGCCGGTGGTGATCCAGCCCGAGCGCAGGCATTCGAGCACGGCGGCGGCCTCCTCGTCGCCCAGGTCGGGCAGCGCGAACGGCAGGAAGTCGGTGGCGGTGGCCGCCGGGCGGGGCGCCGCGTCCAGCGGCTGGCGTGATGAGGGCATGATGTCTCCTTGGTGGGCGTGTCAGGGCGGCGGCGCGGCGCAGGCGGCCAGGAAGCGGTCGGCCAGCAGCGCGTAATTGAGGTGGGCGCGGGCGTAGCCGGCGCCGCGCTGGCCCAGTTCGTAGCGGCGCGCCGCCGGCATGGTGGCCAGGCGGGCGATGGCGGCGGCCAGCGCGGCCGGATCGTCCGGCGCCAGGCTCAGGCCGCATCCGGCCTCGGCCACCGGATCGTTGGCCGCCTCGACCGCGTGGAGGATGGGCCGGGCCGCCATCATGTAGTCGCCCAGCTTGTTGGGGGAGATGCCGAAGCGGTACAGCGGCTGGCGCCGCCAGCCGAGGTAGGCGAGGTCGAAGCCGCGCAGCAGCGCCGGCATGTGGCGCTTGGCCAGCGGCTCGAGGAAGTGGACGTCGCGCAGCCCGGCGGCGGCGGCCTTGCGCTGCAGCGCCTGCTTGTAGGGGCCGGCCCCGGCCAGCACGAACGCCAGCGGCCGGTCCTGCAGCAGCGCGGCGGCGTCGAGCAGGGTGTCGAGCGCGTTGGCCAGGCCGTGGCTGCCGGCGTAGCCGACCACCGTGCGGCCCTGCCGGCGCAGTTCGGCCAGCAGGGCCGCCGCCGGCGCCGGCAGCGGCAGCGGCGGCAGGTCCCATTCGTCGAGGTCGACGCCGTTGGGCACCACGTGCAGCTTGTGCGGCGCCATGCCGCGCGCGGCCATGTGGGCGCCGGCCTTGGGCAGGATCGAGATGACGGTGTCGGCGTGGCGGTAGGCGTAGTCCTCGGCCGCCTGCATCAGCACGACGAACGGGTGCCAGGCCGGCATGCCGCCCAGTTCCATCGGCGACAGCGGCCACAGGTCGTGCACCTCGAACGCCAGGCGCGCGCCGGCCAGCGCGGCGATGCGGCGCGCCGGCCAGATGTCGGCCGGATAGGTGCTCGAGGCGATCACCAGGTCGGGCTGGAAGTTGCGCGCCAGGCGCGGCGCGCCCCGGTACAGCGCGGCGACGAAGGCGGCCATGTTGGCGGCGCGCCCCAGGCCGTTGCCGCGGTAGGCCGGCGTCGCGTGCCAGCGGTAGTCGATGCCGTCGATGGTCTCGTCGAGCACGCGGCGTCCGTTCAGCTCGGGCGCCAGCGCGCGCAGGTGCGAATTCGACGAGGCGACGATGCGCACCCGGTGGCCGGCGCGCACCCATTCGCGCCCCAGGTAGTAGGGCCGGTACTCCATGCCGTGCCGCACCGAACCGGCGTAGTGGTTAATCAGCAGTATGTTCATCGGTGTTGCCCTCGTTGTTGCCTGGTTGCGCTATGGATGATCGGGTCGCGGCCGGTCGTCACCAGCGCCAGGCCTCGACCAGCCGCCGCAGGTTGTGGCCGCTGCTGGCGGCCCAGTTGGTGCGCCATTGGGCCGGATGGGTCAGCAGGCAGATGCGGCGGTAGGCGCCGAACGCCGCGCGCGGCGGCATCGGATGGAAATACTGCGGGTAGGGCCGGTCGCTGATGTACAGGTCAAAGCTCGACAGCAGTTCGCGGTCGTAGCTTTCGCAGGCGATGCCGCAGCGCGCGCGCAGCGCGGCGTCGTCCAGCAGTTCGTGGTTGATCATGCCCAGGCGCCGGTTGGCGAAGTCGCCGTGGCTGGCGACCGTGTGCAGCTTGCTGCCCAGCTGTTCCTCGATGCGGCGGAAGTTGCGCTCGAACTGGGCGCGGATCTCGTCCATGCGGGCGCGCACCCGGGCCGGGTCTTTCAGGTGGGCCCGCTTGGCGTAGGTGGCGATCTCCTCGTAGTGGTAGCTGGCCTCGCTGCCATAGCGTTCGATCTCGCGCATCAGGCCGAAGTCCAGGGTCGACAGGCGGAAATAGTAGCTGGCGCGCACGCCGTGTTTTTGTTCCAGCTCGAACATGCGGCGCGCGGTCGGCAGGTCGGTGTCGATGTCGTGGCGGTGCACCAGCACCCGGCCGCCGCCGGCGCGCCCGCCGCGCAGCGCCGCCAGCCAGGCGCGCACCGACGTCTGCCGGTAGCCCTCCTGGCGCGCGTGTTGCAGCAGCGCGTCGTAGTGCGGCAGGCGCGACGGCATCAGGTAGTCGCTGTAGAGGCGATTGATTACGGTACGCATGATGTCAGCGCAGGCTGTAGCGGACGCGGTAGGGGGTGAAGCCGAGCATGGTCTTGAATTGCCGCAGGCCGGGCTGGGCGCCGAAGAAGGTGTCGTACATCAAAAACTCCGGACCGTGGCCGGCCTGCAGCTCCCGCAGCAGCAGGCTGACGATGTCGGTCACCAGCAAGTGCATGACGCCGTCGTTGTTGCGGTAGCCGATCAGTTGCGAGAAGGCGGTGAAGTTGCCGTAGCGTCCAATGTTGCAGTAGGCCATCAGCTTGCCCTCCTTGTTGAACACGCCGAAGTAGCGATAATGGCTTTGCGTCTCGTAATGGACCTTCTTGTCGCGGTAGCTGGCGTCCATCGGCCTGCCTTGCCGGCTGTCGAGGCTGGTGTTGATGTCGTGGATGGCGTCGACATGGTCGTTGCGGTCGATCTCGGCGAGCGAGTAGCCGCGCCGGCGCGCCTTGCTGACATAGGTGGCCGCGCCGCTGACACCGGTGATGCCGTCGGCGCAGGCGGCCGTTCCGGCCAGGCGGCGCAGGTCGATCAGGGCCACGCCCAGCTGCTTGTAGCCGAACACCTTGTATTTCGGGTGGGGACTGGTGAAACGGCGGTGGGTTTCCCGCACGTCGTCCGGATGGAAGCTGGTGTCGAAGCACAGCTTGGCGACCGGCAGCCGGACCACGTCGAGCATCAGTTTGCATTGGTTGGCGAGCTTGTTCATCATGGTGTCCTCAGCAAATGGAGTAACGAATACGGTAAGGCTGGAAGCCCAGTTTTTTCTTAAAGTTGCGCAACCCCGGCAACGCGCCCAGGTAGGTGTCGTACATCAGGTAATTGAGGCGGCCATCGTCGATCAGGCGGCAGGCGATGTCGGCCAGCAGCAGGTACATGACGCCGTCGTTGTTCTTGTAGCCGAGCAGGCGGTCGGTGGCGGCGAAGTCGCCATAGATGCCGACATCGCCGTAGGCCACCAACCGGCCATCCTTGTCGAGCACGCCGTAGTGGCACAGGCCGTCCGCCGGGTCGTAGCACGTGGTCCTGGTGGCGTAGGCCGGGTCCATCGGCCGGCCCTGGCGCTCGTCGGCCGAGGTGTTGATGCTGTGGATGTCGTCGATGTAATCGTTGCGGTCGATCTCGGCGACCGTGTAGCCGCGCTCGCGGGCGCGCCGGCTGTGGTAGCCGGCGTAGTCGCGCCGCCGCAGCGCGTGCAGATAGGCCTCGCCGCTGTCGTAGGCGCGCAGGTCGATCAGCGCGACGCCGAGCGATTTGTTGCGCACCAGCCGGTAGCGCGGATGCGGCTGGGTAAACAGGCGGTGGGTGCGCCGCACCAGTTCGGGGTTGAGGGCGGTGTCGAAGCGCAGCCGCGCGCGCGGCAGCCGGACGATGTCGGCGGCCAGGCGCGACATTTCCCGCAGGCGCGCGATGTGGTCAGAGATGTTCATGGAATTGAATCAGCTTGGTTGCCCCGTGCGGCAGGTCGATCTCAAGCATCACGGCCTCCGGAGCGGTAGCGGGCGTAGGCGCCGAGCGCGGCGCCGATCAGCATGTCGCTGAAATAGTGCGACATGCACAGCAACAGCAAGGTGACCCCGAGCAGGCACCACGCCAGGACGAAACGCTGGTCGCGGCTGGCGCGTCCGCCCAACAGGTAGCCGTGCACGGCCATCTGGGCCAGCGGAAACGTCAGCAAGGCCAGCAGCCCGAGGAAGCCGAACAGGCCCAGGTCGACCCAGGCCGACAGGATGTTGTGCGCGTAGTTGCCCGGCTGGTAGCTGGCATAGTCGCCCAGCACGGGGTGCAGGTCGATGCTGCGCAGCGCCTGCTCGGTCAAGTGGTGGCGCGCGCTGACCGACGACGAATGCGACAGGTCGAGCAGCTCCAGCGTGCGGTTGTCGGGCACGGCGGCGATGATGGCGTCCAGATTGAATTTGAGCAGCAGGAACAGCAGCAGGAAGACCGCCACCATGGCCATGCGGTGGCGCGAGGCATGGAACTCGATCAGCGGGATCAGGAACAGCAGCGCGCCGAACTCGCTGCGGGCGGTGTTGATGTACAAGGTCGGCAGCCCGAGCGCGTAGAGCGCCCAGCGCACGCCGCGCTGGCGGGTGCAGGCCAGCATGACGGCCAGCGGCACCAGGTAGGAGCGCGAGAAACCCTGGTAGGTGGCGACGCTGTCGGGGTCGCGGGCGGCGCCCAGCACGGCTAGGTAGAACGCGCCGTCGACCGAGAAGCTGAACACCACAACCGACATCGCGGCCAGGCTAGCCAAATGGGTCAGCCGGAAGCGCCGGCCCTGGAAGTCCAGCGTCTTGAAGATGATGAACAGGCTGAGTATATAGACGATGCCCAGCACGTGGGAGCCGAGGATGCCAGCGTCGGCGCTGGCCGCGTTGCAGGCCATCACGGCCGCGAAATAGGCCAGGAAGCCGAACAGGGCGGCGTCGACGCCGTGCAGGCGGTAAGCGTGCGCGTGCAGGCGGCGCAGGTAGGACAGCAGCAGCAGCGGAAACATCAGCAGCGCGACGATGGCGAAGTAGCCGCCCAGGAAGGCGCGGATCACGCCCAGCCCCAGCAAGGTCTGATAGGCGAAAAAGCCGGGGAACAGCAGGAAGAAGGCCAGCTCGGCGCAGGCCGGGCCGGGCAGGCCGGTGGGGGCGCCGGGGCGCTCAGCGGGCAGCATGCAGGCCTCCGGCCGGGTTGCGGTTGACGCTGTAGCGGTAGGACATGCGCAGGTACAGCAGGTACAGCAGCGAGTAGCCGACGGCGTAGGCCAGCACGTTTTGCTTGAGCGTGAGCGGGGCGGCGAACACCGCGACGGTCATGATGAACAGCGCGATCTGCCACACCAGTTCGATCTTCTGGCGCCCGGCGACGAAGAACACATAGCTCAGCGGACTGGCCAGGAAATTGAGGAAGTACAGCGGCGCCAGGATCTGGGCCAGCTCGCCGGCGCCGCGCCAGGCCTCGCCAAAGGCGAAGGCGAACAGCGCCGGCGAGGCCACCAGCAGGATCAGCGACGGCACGCAGCCCAGCAGCAGCAACACGCGCAGCGCGTGCACATAGGCCGGACGGCAATTGCCGGTGTCCTGGTACTGGCGCACCGATTCGCGTTTGAACACTTCGTGCACCGACGCCGCCAGCAGCGAGATCGGCGCGGCCAGCACCCGCTGCGTCAGCGCGAACAGCCCGGCGGCCATCACGCCGTGGCGGGCGCCGATGATCAGCAGCGGCAGCTGGCCGACGCCGGTGTTGAGCAGATTGGCCGGCAAGGTAAAGTTCCACAGCGCGCGGTGGGTGCGCAGGAAGGCGCGCTGCGTTTTCGATGGGAACAGCACCGACAGGCTGCGGCGCGAGAGCCGCTGCCACAGCGCCGGCGCCCTGGCACGCAGGCCGTCGCGCCAGGTGCGCCAGGTGCGCCAGTTCGGGCGCTGGCGCCACGCGTCCGCCGATGGCGCGCGGGCCGCGCGCCGTGCCAGCGGCGGCTTGAGCAGGATGCGCGCGGCCAGCAGGCCCAGCGCCAGTCCGATCAGGTGACCGGCCTTCAGCGCGTCGGTGCCGGCCCCCAGGCTCAGGATGCCCAGCTGCGCCAGCGCGATGCCGCCCGCCGCGACGATCCTGGCCTTGGCGGCCGGGGCGAAGGCGTTGTGCGAGGCGGCGTAGGCGAGCGTGGTTTGCATCGTCGCCGTCAGCCAGGCCGCCAGGCCCAGGGTCAGCGCGCCCAGCCAGGACATGCTGGTCAGGCAGGACATCTTGACCAAGGCGGCGGCCACCGTTATCAGCAGCGCCAGCCAGGTCGCCGACCAGGCCACCACGCTGAAGCACAGGTGCTGGCGCTGGCGGCGCTGGTCGAAGATCATCGCGTTCTCCATGCGCAAGGTGGCGATCACCGCGGCGATGGCGACCACCCCGAACCAGACGCTGAACGCTCCCATCTCCGCCGGCGTGCACAGGCGCGTGATCAGCGGCGCGGCCAGGATCGGCAGCGCCTGCGCGGCCACCGAGCCGCCCGTCACGGTGAGCAGGTGTTTCCAGAACGTCGGCAGCGCGGGCAGCTTGGGCATGGGCATGGACATGGCGCGGTCCTAGTTGCCGGTGGCGGCCAGCACCACGGCCGCCACTTTTTCGGCGTCGGCGCTGGCCAGGTAGGGGCCCATGGGCAGGCTGAGCACGTGGTCGGCCAGCAGTTCGGCCACCGGGCAGGCGGCGTCGTCGAAGCGCGCGTAGGCCGGCTGCAGGTGGATCGGCAGCGGATAGTGGACGGCGCTGGGGATGCCGGCCAGCTCCAGCGCGCTCTGCACCGCGGCGCGCCGTTCCACCACCACCGTGTACTGGGCGTAGGCGCTGTCGCGGTCCGGCGCCGGCGCCGCCGTTTCGATGCGGCCGGCGAACAGCCGGTCGTAGACGGCGGCAACGCGCCGGCGCCGCGCCAGCTCGTCGTCGAACACGCCCAGCTTGGCCAGCACGATGGCGCACTGCAGGGTGTCCATGCGGCCGCCGACGCCGATGCGGGTGTGGCGGTAGCGCTGCGACTGGCCGTGCACGCGGATTTCGCGCATCGCCCGCGCCAGCTCGTCGTCGCTGGTGAAGATGGCGCCGCCGTCGCCGTAGCATCCCAGCGGCTTGCTGGGGAAGAAGCTGGTGCAGCCGATGGCCGACAGGTTGCAGCTGCGCAGGCCGCGATAGCTGGCGCCGAAGCTTTGCGCCGCGTCCTCGATGACGGCCAGGCCGTGCCGGCTGGCGATGTCGTTGATGGCGTCCATGTCGGCCGGCTGGCCGTACAGCGACACCGGCATGATGGCGCGGGTGCGCGGGCCGATGCGGGCGGCGACCAGCGCCGGATCGAGGTTGCCGCTGGCGCGCTCGACGTCGACGAACACCGGCCGCGCGCCCAGCAGCACGATGGCCTCGGCGGTGGCGATGAAGGAGAACGGCGTGGTGATGACTTCGTCGCCGGGCTGGATGCCCAGCGCCATGAGCGAGATCACCAGCGCCTCCGTGCCCGAGGACACGGTGATGCAGTGGCGCGCGCCGCTGAACGCGGCCAGTTTCTGTTCCAGTTGCGCCACCTCCGGCCCCATGATGTACTGGCCGTGGTCAAGCACGCGCTGGATGGCGTCGTTGATGTCTTCGCGCAGCAGTTGATATTGCGTTTTCAGATCGATGAATTCCATGGGGGACTCCGTTGCCAGGATGGGGGAATGGATGGGCGCCAGGGGTCAGGCGGCCGCTATCAGCGCGCAGACGCCGTCCCGCAGCACATACAAATCGCCGCTGTGCGGACAGGCGGCGCTGCCGTCGCCGGCCAGCGGCAGGTCGAGCCGCTCGCCATACCGGCTGATCCAGCCGATCCGGCGCGCCGGCACGCCCGCCATCAGCGCGAAATCGGGCACGTCGCGGTTGGCGACCGCGCCGGCGGCGAGGAAGGCGTGCGCGCCGATCGTCACGCCGCACACCACGGTGGCGTTGGCGCCGATGGTGGCGCCGCGCCGCACCAGGGTGGCGCGGTACTCGCTCTTGCGGGCGACCGCCGAACGCGGGTTGTAGACGTTGGTGAAGACCATGCTGGGGCCGCAGAAGACGTCGTCCTCGATGGTGACGGCGTCGTACACGGAGACGTTGTTCTGGATCTTGACGTTGTCGCCGATCACCACGTCGTTGCCGATGTAGACGTTCTGGCCCAGCGAGCAGCCGGCGCCGATGCGGGCCCCGCCGCAGACGTGGCTGAAATGCCAGACGCGCGTGCCGGCGCCGATGACGGCGCCCTCATCGACGATGGCGCTGGGGTGTACCGTCAAATCCATGTGGTTCTCCGTGGGCGTGTTCATAGCGGTACTCCGGCTCAATAATCCAGCGGCAGCGCGACGCGGCGGCCGTCGCGCGCCGAGCGGTAGGCGGCAATCAGGACCTCGAGCGACTTCAGGCCCTCGCGGCCGTCGGTCTCCGGCTCGGCCTCGCCGCGCAACACCTTGATCACGTTGTCGTAGTACAGCGGATGGCCGAAGCCGTACACCGACGTGGTGGCGTAGCTGGCCTCGCGCACGCGGGCGTCGTCCTCGTCCGGCTCGGCGAAGTCCCACTGCTGCACCTCGTTGACGGCCACGCCGCCGATGCGCGCCGTGCCTTTCTCGCCGAGGATGGTGATGCTGCCTTCGAGGTTGTGCGGGTAGGCCAGCATCGTCACGTTCATCGAGCCGAGCGCGCCGTTGCGCCAGCGCAGGCTGATGACGCCGGTGTCCTCGACCTCGATGTCGCGCGCCAGCGTGGCGGTGTACGCTTGCAGGCTTTCGACCGGGCCGACGATCCAGTCGAGCAGGTCGACGTAGTGGCTGGCCTGGTTCATGAAGGCGCCGCCGTCGAACTCCCAGGTGCCGCGCCAGGCGGCGCTGTTGTAGTAGCTTTGCGGCCGGGTCCAGAACACGTTCAGGTTGACCATGTAGATGCGGCCGAAGCGTTTTTTTTCGACCGCGCTTTTGAGCAGTTGCAAGGTGGCGTTGCGGCGGTTTTGCTTGACGACGAACATGCGCACGCCGGCCGCGTCGCAGGCGCAGACCATGCGCTTGGCGTCCTCCCAGCGCGTGGCCATCGGTTTTTCGGTGACCACGTGGCGCCCGGCGGCGGCGATGTGCACCGCCTGTTCGGGATGCAGGCCGGACGGCGTGGTGATGATGACGGCGTCGACCTCGCTCCTGGCCAGCATCTGGTCCAGGCGGGCATACGGCGTGGCGCCGGTCTGGGCGGCGGCGCGCGACAGCGCGGCCGGATCGACGTCGCAGACGGCGACCAGCTGGCAGCGCTCGGCGTGCTGGGCCAGCGCGGCAAAATGGTTTTGCGCGATGCGGCCGCAGCCGACCAGCGCGAAGCGCATTTTTCGGCCGACGACGGCGGGGGTGAACTGGCGCATGGGAGTGCTCCTTTTAATTGAGGGGGAAGCGCGGCCGGCGCAGGGTTCCTGCGCCCGGCGCGCCGTCAGGACGCCTGGGCCTGCACCGGCGCCGGCGGCGCCATGCTCAGCTGCGCGATCGCGCGCAGCGCCGCTTCGCCGTCGCCGGCCCGGGCGCCGGTTTGCGGCGTGAACTCGTCCATGATGGTTTTGAGCATGGCCTCGATCAGCCAGCGGTCGTTGGTGTCGCAGGTGATCAGCAGCAGCTCGATGTACTGGTCCAGCACTGCCGGCGGCAGCGCCTGCTCCTTCATGCGCAGGATGCGCGGATGACGGCTCGGCTCGGCGCCGTCGGCGGTCAGCAGTTCCTCCTGCAGCTTTTCGCCGGGGAACAGGCCGACGTAGCTGATCTCGATGTCGCCCTGCGGATGCAGGGCGGTCTTCTCGGTCAGGCCGGCCAGCGCGATCATGCTGCGGGCCAGGTCGACGATGCGGATCGGCTGGCCCATGTCGAGCACGAACACCTCGCCGCCCTCGGCCATCGCGCCGGCCTGGATCACCAGCTGCGCCGCCTCGGGGATCAGCATGAAATAGCGTTCCATGGCGGCGTCGGTGATGGTCAGCGGCCCGCCTTGCTGCAACTGGCGGCGGAACAGCGGCACCACCGAGCCGGACGAGCCCAGCACGTTGCCGAAGCGGACCATGCTGAAGGTGGTGGCGTTGTCGCCGCGCGACGCCGCCTGCGCGGCGGCCTGGAACACCAGCTCGGACAGGCGCTTGCTCGCGCCCATGATGGTGCTGGGGCGCACCGCCTTGTCGCTCGACACCAGCACGCAGGTCTCGACCAGGTACTTGGCGGCGATGTTGGCGACCGCGCGCGCGCCGACGACATTGTTGCGCAAGCCTTCGACCAGGTTGGTTTCGACCATCGTCACGTGCTTGTAGGCGGCGGCGTGGTAGATGGTGTCGATGCTGTCCTCCTGCATCACGCGTTCGAGCAGCTGTTCGTTGCACACCGAGCCCAGATGGGCGCGCACCGCCAGTTGCGGCCAGTTGGCCTGCAGCTCCTGGCGTATCGTATACAGCGCGTATTCGGAATGGTCGAGCAGGTGCAGGCGGCGCGGTCCGAGGCCGGCGACCTGGCGGCACAACTCGCTGCCGATGGAGCCGCCGGCGCCGGTCACCAGCACGCTCTTGCCGCGCACGCAGCGGCTGAACAACGCGCTGTCGGGCTGCACCGGCGGGCGGCCCAGCAATTGTTCGAGCGGAAAGTCCGGCACGGGACCGCGCGGCAACGGCTGCCGGCGCAGCGCGTGATCGGCCAGGTCGAGCAGGCCGTGCAGGAACTTGATGCTGACGCCGGAGGTGCGCAGCATGCGCAGCACCGCGCCGAGCCGCTCGCCGGAGGTGGCCGGCAGCGCGACGACGATCAGCCGGATCGACGAGGCGGCGATGACTTCGCCCAGCCGCTCGGGCGGGAACACGCGCAGGCCGCCGACGGTGCGCTGTTCACCGCCGCACTTCTCGTCGATAAAACATACCGGGCAGTAACGGCTGTCGCCGCGCATCGCCTGCGCCAGCCGGGCACCGGTGTCGCCGGCGCCATAGATGGCCACCGGTTCGCGCGCCTGCGCCGGCGCGCGGGTATGGCGCCGCAGGAAGGCGCGCACCGCCACGCGCGAGGCGACCAGGTACGACATTGCGATCAACCAGTAATTGAACAGCGCGCCGGACGGCAGCGGCTGGTCGTCGCGGTCCATGGTCAACGCCGACACCGCCAGCACCGCGCCGCCCAGGCCGATCCCGGCGATGGTCAGCATGCGCTGGTCCAGATAGCGCACCACCGCCGAATACAGGTCGCTCATGGCCAGCGCGGCGATCGACATCGCCGTCAGCAGCAGCGTGAGCGCCGGCGACGCGCTGGCATAGGCGCCGGCGCCGGCCAGCAGTGCCAGTTGCAGGCACAGCGGCAGCGCCAGGCAGTCGGCGCCGAACATCAAGAGGCTCTTGCCGGCGCGGCTGATGGCGATCAATTTCTCGCTGAGGACGCGGGCAAGCGGGGCAGGGCTGTCAGTGAAATAGAGCATGGTGCGCAATACCTTCGACGAAGCAATCATTGTGGTTGCCAACGCAATGGCGCGTGGCATGCACTGATTGTCTTCTGACCAGCATATTGCGGCTTGACTGCGATCAAACGGCCGAGCGTACCCCGGCAGCCGTGCTTGACTTCTACATTTCCTATTCCACTTAATTTTCTTAGGAGATCATTTCCTGCCTTATGCCACAAGGCTTTCTTTTGAATCTGAAATCTTCTAAAACACGTAGGGCGGATTAGGCGGAACGCCGTAATCCGCCATCTATGCGCCGCCGACGGCGCATGCATTGGCGGATTACGCTGCGCTAATCCGCCCTACGTGTTTTTAGATTTTGCTTGCGTCAGATCGGCTTGATCACGTACACGCAGCGGCGCGCGCCGTTGAGCATGTGTTCGACGCGGCCGACCGAGCAATCGGGACCGAGCACGCGCTGGAACAGGTCCAGCTCCGAACGGCAGAACTGCTGGCACTGGCGCGCGGCCGCGCAGATCGGACAGTGGTTCTCGACCAGCAGCAGGCTGCCGTCGCCGCGCGTTTCGACTTCGGCCATATAGCCTTCGCTGCTGCGCGCCTGTACCAGCGCGGCCACGCGCTCGGGCAACGCGTTGGCGTTGCGCAGATGCACACGGTACTGCTGCTCGCTGACGGCCTCGCGCGCGGCGATCAGCTTGTCGAGGCCGGCGTCGCCGAACAGGCCGCGCACCTGGTCGATCAGCTGCACCGTCAGGTCGGCGTGCCGGTCGGGAAAGCGCGCGTGGCCGGCTTCGGTCAGCAGCCAGCGGCGCGATGGGCGGCCGCGCTTGTCGGCCACTTCCTCGTACGTCAGCATGCCTTTTTCCTGCCACGCCTCGAGCTGCCTGCGCGCGCCCATCGACGTCAGGTCCAGCAAGGCCGCCAGCTGCTGCGCGGTTTGCGGACCGCGCGTCTTGATCAGGAAGAGGGTTTGTTCGGCGGTGTTCATGGCAGCGCCTCTTCGAGGTTGTCGTTGTCCTTGCCGCGCATGCTGGCGTGCCAGCCGCCCATGCGCCATGCGGACCACGTGGTCAGCGCCGCGCCCAGCAGCAGGATCAGTCGCGTGTCGATCAGGGTCAGCACCGCGCCGATCAGCGCCATCAGGATGTTGGCCAGGCAGAACGTGGTCGAGATCAATCCCATCACCGCGCCTTGTCCGTGGGCGCCGAAGCGTTCCGCGCACCAGGTGGGCACGATACCGTTGTAGAACGAGTGCGGGATGCCGAACAGGATGATGGCCGCGATGCCGAGCTTGGCGTTGCTGGCGGCAAGCAGGGCGATCAAGCCGGCCGTGACGAAGGCGAAGCGGCGCGCCCGCAGCAGCGGCTCGCCTTTGAACGGGCGGCCGGCGAAGATGGTGGTGGCGGTCATGACGGCGCACATGGCGGCCGTGGTCCAGGCGATGCCTTGGGAGCCGTAGCCGGGCACTTCCACCAGCCACAGCGGATAGAACTCGTAGAAGGCCGTCACGCCGCTGGTGTACGCCAGCGTCACGATGAACAGGTTGCGCAGGTCCGGTTCGCGCAGCAGATTGAGCGCGTGGCGGTCACGCGCCACCTGCCACCATGATGTGGTGGCGTCCGACGGCGCTTCGGACGGCAGCGCGATGGCCACCAGAACGGCCGTCATCAGCAGCAGCGCGACGGCGATCCAGAACGGCACCGTGATGCCCCACACCAGGGTGAAGCCGGCCAGCAGCGGACCGGCCAGCCAGCCCATGTAGAAGGCGCCGTTAAGCCACGACAGCGCTTTGCGGCGCAGGTCGCCTTCGAGGCGGTCGGCCAGCATGGCGCGCGCGACCGAGCCGTTGCCTTCGAGCAGACCGGTAAAGAAGCGGGCGGCGATGAACAGCGGATACGATTCGAACAGCAGCGCCAGGGCGGTGATGGCGTGGCCGAGGGCGGCGCCGTACAAGGTGACCAGCAGCACCGGGCGGCGGCCGTAGCGGTCGGACATCGGCCCGAGCAGGGCGGAACCGATCAGCAGGCCGAGCGGGTTGATCATCAGCGCCAGGCCGAACAGCAGCTTGGGCGGCAAGCCGAGGAAACTGTTTAGATCGTTTGTGACGCCGGCGGCGAACAGCGGCGGCAGGATCGGGTAGGGCAGCGCGGCGCCGATGGTGGAGAGCAGGGCCAGCAGGCAGGCGGCGCTAATCAGTAGCGGTGATTTCATGGGGTGTCGGTCGGTTTGCAGTACCGATACTGTAAGCGCTCTCAGCCATTAAGTAAACGAAAATGTTTATTAATTCATCGGCGCGGGAGGGGGCATGTATGATGGCGCTCATCGCAACAATCACGAAGCATCATGAGAAAGTGGTACCAGGACCGCCGAGGCGGCTATTTTTTTCTGCTGCTCGGGATCGGCCTGATGCTGGTTTTCGGCGCGCTGGAGTGGCGCTTTCCGGCGTCGCACCGGCTCGAGGCCGTGACCGGCCGCGTGACGTGGAGCTACACCAGCATGGGCGCGCTGTACTACACGGTGGCCGGCGACGCGCGCCAGTTCGCGCTGCTGGAAAAGGGCGACCGCGACGGCCGCATGCGCGCCGCCGTGCGCGACGCCACCATGCTGTATCCGGTCACCATCAAATTCGATCCGCGCCAGACCACGCGTCCCGGTTTCCTGCCCGGCTTTTTCTATACCACCTTCGGTGTCGCCGTCGGCGGCAAGGACGTCACAACCTTCGACGACGTGCGCGCCGCCCATCGCCGCGACAACCTCATCGCGCTGGTGCTGGGCCTGGTGTTCACGGCCTTCGGCGCGCGCCGCCTGTATGTGCTCAGGGGCGCGGCCGCACCCGCTCCAGTGCCGCCACGTCGCCGCCGGCGATGAGCGCCAGGTGCTCGGTGATGTGCGCGACCGGCCAGTCCCACCACGCGATGACTTGCAGCGCCGCCGCCACGCCGGCCGGGAAGCGTTCCTTGATTACCCGCGCCGGATTGCCGCCGACCACCGTGTAGGGCGGCACATCGGCCACCACCGTCGCCCGCGACGAGACGAGCCTCCTTAGCCCATCTCGCGCTGGCGGCGGAACGCCAGGAAGCCGGCGATGACGGTGAAGGTGGCGACGATCGCCACCACCACCCAAAAGCCGTGCGGGGCGTCGGCCAGCGGGATGCCGCCGACGTTCATGCCGAACAGGCCGGCGATGATGTTGATCGGCAGCGCGAGCACCGTGACCACCGTCAGCACGAACAGGCTGTGGTTGTTGCCCTCGTTGACCAGCGCGGCGATCTCTTCCTGGATCAGCTTGATGCGTTCCTGCAGCGAGGCCATGTCGGCCAGCACCATCGAGAATTCCTCGGTCGACTGGCGCAGCTCCTGGGCGTCGATCTCGGCCACCCACGACGGCGGCCTTTGCAGCAGCCGGAACAGCGCGGCCGGCTCCGGCGCCAGCAGGCGCTGCAGGCGCACCAGCACGCGCCGCAGGTGGCCCAGGCTGGCGCGCTTGGTGTTGAGCTTGCCCGCCAGCAGGTTGTCCTCGATGCCGTCGACGGTGGCGATGGCGTCGCGCACGATCTTGATCAGGGCGTCGGCCTGGTCGCGCAGCAGGTGGATCAGCAGTTCGACCGACGAGCGGATCGGCTCGCCGCCGCGCACCGCGTTGCGCAGCACGTCGACCGCCTTGAGCGGCTTGCGCCGCGCGCTGATGACGACCTGCTTGTCGACGCTCAGCCACAAGGTCGAGATGTCGGACGGTTCGAACGTGAAGTCGTGCAGCACGTCGTTGACGACGGCGATCAGGATGTTGTCGGCCAGTTCGATGCGGGTCGAGCGCGGGCCTTCATGCAGGCTTTCATAGAATTCCTCGGGCAGCGCGGTGTGCTCGTGCAGCCATTTCTCGCTGGCGGTGTTGGCCAGGTTGTAGTGCAGCCAGATGAATTCGGTCGGATGGTGGGCGCGGTTTTTGAGCCAGACGCGCGCTTCTTCGGTGTCCAGCGGCCGGCCCGTGCCGTCGGCCTCGCGGCCGAACACATAGCCGCAGACCAGGCCGGATTGGTCCGACCCGTAGGACAGGGGGGCAGTCTGCATGCATCATCTCCATGGGGAGGGCCGGGCGCGCGACTGCGCCACGCCGGCCCGGTGGCGCTCAGACCAGCAGCGCGGCGTTCATTTCGGCGGCGTCGTTGGCCGCTTCCTTCAGCATCAGCGCCAGCTTGTCCTCGTCGATGAACAGGTCGATCGCCGAGTCTGAGTGCGGCGGCAGCTCGCGCTGCGGCTCCTGCAGCGGCGAACGCACCGGCGTCAGGTGGTTGGCCAGCAGCAGCGTGTCGAGCAGCGAGTCCGGCGGGATCGACATGAAGCTGTCGCGCAGGCCTTCGATGGCGTCGGCCACCGGTTCCGGGATGCACAGCTTGCGCATCACTTCGCGCGTGATGATTTCCTCGCTGGCCGAGTGCCAGTTCTCCGGGTCTTCCTCGAGCAGGCCGGGGAACTCGTCGGCGCGCGACAGCAGGTAGAAGCCGCCCACCTCGTGGACGATGCCGGCGAACAGCGCGGTGTCCTCGTTGACGCCGGTGACGTGGCGCGCGATCAGGCGCGCCAGCGCGGAGACGGCGATGGTGTGGTCCCACAGCGCCTCGGCCTTGGCGCGCAGTTTCGGGTCGGTGATCTTGCTGCCGAACTGGCGCACCACCATCGCGGCGGCCAGCGCGAACAGGTTCTGGTAACCGATGCGCATGATGGCGCCGCGCACGTTGGTAATCACCGGCGCGCCGGAGCGGTTGAACATGGCCGAGTTGGCGATGGCGACGGTGCGGGCGGCCAGCAGCGGCTCGGCCAGTACCAGGCCGATCGCCTTATCGACCGGGCATTCCGGATCGTCCAATGCCAATTGAACGCGGAGCGCCGCGTTTACGCTGGTGGGGAACACCAGTTCGCCACGGATGGCCAAGGCCGCAATATGGCCGAATGCTTCAAGTTTATTCATGATTAAAATTATACGCACGCTACGCCCCATTCTCAACGCCATGATGACGATGTTGCGGGTTACGGCTGCGATAGAGGCGGGGATGCGACAGTGGCAAATGAATCCGTGGTCGTATCGACCACGGATACGGCCATGAACAGGTACGCTGAAAATCTGGGAGACACGTAGGGCTGATTAGCGCGCAGCGCGTAATCGGCCATGCATGCGCCGCGAAGAGCGCATGCAAAGGCGGGAGACGCCGGCGTTAAGCGCTGGCCAACTGCGGCTGACGCAGCGCCACGGCGCCGCTATAACGCGCCACCGCCAAATCGTCGGCCAGGATCGCCGGCCGGCGTGCCGAAATGATATCGGACAGCAGTTGCGCGGAACCGCACGACATGGTCCATCCCAAGGTCCCGTGGCCGGTGTTGATGAACAGGTTGCGCAGCGCGGTGCGGCCGACGATGGGCGTGCCGTCCGGCGTCATCGGCCGCAAGCCGGTCCAGAAGCTGGCCTTGGTCGTATCGCCGGCGCCAGGGAACAGGTCGTTGACCACCATTTCCAGCGTCTCGCGGCGGCGCGGGTTGAGGCGCGTGTCGAAGCCGGCGATTTCGGCCATGCCACCGACGCGGATGCGGTCGTCGAAGCGGGTCACGGCGATCTTGTAAGTCTCGTCGAGAATGGTCGACACCGGCGCGGCGGCGGCGTTCACGATCGGCACCGTGATCGAATAGCCCTTGAGCGGATAGACCGGGATGCTGACCAGATTCTTGAGCAGGCTGGTCGAATAGGAGCCGAGCGCGACCACGTACGAGTCGGCGGTCACCACTTCGGCGCCGCAGCGCACGCCCTTGATGTCGTCGCCGGACGCGATCAGGCCGGTGATATCGACGCCGTAGCGGAACTTGACGCCAAGCTTTTCGGCCATTGCCGTCAGCGCGGTGGTGAACATCTGGCAGTCGCCGGTCTCGTCGTTGGGCAGGCGCAGGCCGCCGACGAGCTTGTTCTGGTCCAGGCCCGGCTCGGCGCCGGCCAGCTGTTCGCGGCCCAGCAGTTCGTAGGCGACGCCGGTTTCCTCGAGCACGGCGATGTCCTTGGCGGCGTCGTCGAGCTGCTTCTGGGTGCGGAACAGCTGCGTCGTGCCTTGCTGGCGGCCTTCGTACTCGATGCCAGTGGCCGCGCGCAGGGTTTTGAAGCAGTCGCGGCTGTATTCGGCCAGGCGCACCATGCGTTCCTTGTTGACGGCATAGCGTTCGGTGGTGCAGTTCTGCAGCATCTGCCACATCCATTGCAGCTGGAACAAGGTGCCGTCGGGCGTGATCGACAGCGGCGCGTGGCGCTGCAACATCCATTTCATGGCTTTGAGGGGGATGCCGGGCGCGGCCCATGGCGAGGCGTAGCCGGGCGAGATCTGGCCGGCGTTGGCGAAACTGGTTTCCAGCGCGGGGCCCGGTTGACGGTCGAGCACGGTCACGTCGTGGCCGGCCTGCGCCAAATAATAGGCGCTCGTGACGCCGATAACACCGCTACCAAGAATGACAACGCGCATGTGAACCCCTATTATTTATATTTCACCATATATTCCACTATGGTATGCTTGTATTACCAGTATTTGTTACTGTATAAAATCAATTATTTAGTGGATTATCATGCGAATTCAAAAGGAATCGGTCCGCGCCCTGGATAAGCTCGACCGCAAGATCCTGCACATCCTGCAAAGCGACGGCCGCATCTCGATGAAGGACTTGAGCGAGCAGGTCGGGCTGTCGATCACGCCGGCCATCGAACGGGTCAAGCGCATGGAGCGCGACGGCGTCATCACCGGCTACCACGCGCGCATCGATCCGCCGGCGCTGGGCGCCAAGCTGCTGGTGTTCGTCGAGATCACCCTGAACCAGAAGTCCGGCCCGGTGTTCGAACAGTTCCGGCGCGAGGTGCTGCGCATCCCGGAGGTGCAGGAGTGCCACCTGGTGTCGGGCGATTTCGACTACCTGATCAAGGCGCGCATCCATGAGATGGCGGAATACCGCAAGCTGCTCGGCGATATGCTGCTCAGCTTGCCCGGCGCGGCGCAATCGAAGAGCTATGTGGTGATGGAGGAGATCAAGGAAACCCTTTTCCTTGCGACCGGGACGCCGTAACCGGCACGCGTCGCGGCTGCGCTTCAGTTAAAATCGTGGCCAGGTAATTTTATGAATCGGAGCAAGTGTGAATAGTCACCACGGTACTCCACCGACCGCCCACGTTGTGAGCGTCCGCTCGCTGGACGAGCATCTGTCGTCGGACCAAAGCTTCAGTTCGGCGTACGCGCGCGCGGTCGGCGCCATCGCCGGCAACGAGGGCAGCCTCACCCTGGCGCAGTTCGCCGCCGTCACCGACATCGCCGGCGACGGCAAATCGTCGGCCGTGTTCACCGCGCTGGTGCTCAACGCCATCGAGTCGGGCATCGACGTCGACTGGGCCTTCAACGCGCTGGCGCGCAGCTGCGCCGGCATCGACCAGGCCGCCCGTGAGAACGCGCTGGCCATGACGATTCCGCTGCTGGCCCTGCACGGCGGCGACGCCCGCCTGCTGGCGCAACGGCTGGCCAAGGCGCTGGCGGTGCGGCTGTCGCCCGACGACTTGAATAAATTGCCGGTGACCGAGCAGCGCGGCATCCTCGCCAACCTCGGCGAGCAGGCGCGGCGTCTGGTGCGCGGGCGCTCGCTGGCCGACACCGTCGCCGAGTTCGGCCGCAACGCCGGCCAGCCGGAGCTGGTCGAGCACGCGCGCAATTTCCAGTCGGGCGATATCGACCACGATCAGTTGCGGCAGCTGGTGGTCAGCACCACCGCGTCGATCACCAGCGACATCAGCGCTTATCTGGACCAGGCCCGCCTGCTGTCGATGGGCGAGGCCACGGCCGCCACCCTGGTGAGCGCGGCCAACGATCTGAAAAGCCAGGTGCTGCAACGTCTGACCCTGGTCGACCAGCGCATCGCCCATGAGCGCCGGCTGCTGGCCGAGGAGATCGACGACGCCGTCCATGACGCCGGCAACGCCATCGAGCTGGCCATTGGCGACCGCCTCAATACCGATCAGTGGAAAGAGGAGGAGGTCTGGGCCAGCATCGGCCGCCAGCAGTTCGGGCAGGAGATGGAGCGGCGCCTGGACCGCATCGTGCGCCGCAAGGAGCAGTCGCTGCACTTGCTGCAGGAGGACTTGCGCCTGTTCCAGTCGGCGATGCGGCTCAACCAGTCGTCGGTGTTCCAGCGGCAGCACCACTCGACCCTGGCCAAGCTGATGCCGCGCCTGCGCATCGGCACGCGCCTGGTCAACAAGGTCGACACGGCGGCCAACGTCACCTTGATGAGCGGGGCGGTGGTAGCTGCCGGCACCGGCACGGCCGCCTACCTGATTGGCGCCGCGGTGGTGTTGCCGGTGGTGGCGCCGGCGGCCCCGTTCGTCGGCGGCGCGGTGCTGCTGGCGGGGGCCTTTAAATGGTTCACCGATGGCGGCAAGCGCAAGCGCACGGAAATCCGCGACAAGCGCGCCGCGTTCGAGCAGGAATTGCGCAAGCAGTTGCAGGCGGCCGAGCAATCGTTCAACGACCAGCTGACCCTGGTCGCGCAGGGCTTCCACGACTCCGCGCTGCAATTGCTCACGCCGCTGTTGCTGGAGGCGGAGGCCGCCGCGCGCGTGCCCGGCATGCGCCAGCGCATCGCCGACCGCGTAATCACGCAGGCGCAGACGGCGATCCGCCAACTCGACGCCGAGTTGCGCTGAGCGGCCGCCGAGCCGGCTTGCTTCGAAGCCAAACTTGCAAAAACGTATGTACGTTGGCGAACGGAAGTAATGCTCCACGCTTGTTATTATGTTCCCTGAGCAACTTCGCTCGGCAATAAATAACAATATGGGGCACATCATGAACGCCAAACTCATTGCGGCCAGCTTGCTGGCTTTGTCCGCGAGCGCCTTCGCCGGCACCACCAACGTCTCGGTCAACATCGGCCAGCCTGGCTTTTACGGCCGCATCGACATCGGTGATTATCCGCAGCCGCAAGTGATTTATCGGGAGCCGCTGATTATCCAGCGTCCGACCCATTACGTAGAGCGCGCGCCGATCTATCTGCGCGTGCCGCCTGGACACGCCAAGAAGTGGTCCAAGCACTGCGGCGCGTACAATGCCTGCGGCCAACCAGTGTATTTTGTTCAAGATAGCTGGTATAACAACCAATATGCGCCGGCGTATCGCAGCCGCCATGACGACCGCCGGGACGACCGGCGCGACGACCGTCGTGACGATCACCGAGACGACGACCGCGGCAAGGGCCATGGCAAGGGCCACGGCAATGGTCACGGCAACGGCAACGGTCGCGACCGTTAATCGCGACGGCTCACAGGACAATGCGGTGCAGGCCGCCGCCACGGGAGAAACATTTGCATAGCAAAATAGTCATTGTAGGCGGCGGCGCGGGCGGGCTTGAGCTCGCCTGCAAACTGGGCCGCAAACTGGGCCCGGAAGCGGTGATGCTGGTCGATAGCCGGCTCTACCATATCTGGAAGCCGTCGCTGCACGAGGTGGCGGCCGGAACGCTCGATGTGCATCAGGAAGGCTTGTCGTACCAGATGCTGGCGCACGACAATGGCTTTACATTTGCCTATGGTCCGATGGTGGCGCTCGACGCCGCGCAGCGGCTGCTGACGGTCGGCGCCATCCGCGGCCTCGAGCCGACGAACGAGCTGATCCTGCCCGCGCGGCAGATCCGCTTCGACTCGCTGGTGCTGGCGGTTGGCAGCACCTCCAATTATTTCGGCGTGCCCGGTGCGGCCGAACATACCATCTCCCTGAATGCGACGGAAGACGCCGAGCGCTTCCGCCTCACCCTGCTCAAGCTGTTGACCCTTGCGTCGCTGAAAAAGAGCGCGCAGCCGGATTCCGGCGTCGATGTCGTCATCATCGGCGGCGGCGCCACCGGCGTCGAACTGGCGGCGGAATTGCGCGAGGCCAGCGGCGTCTACGCGGCCTACGGTTTCCGCCAGTTGCAGGCCGAGCGCGACGTGCGCATCACCCTGATCGAGGGGGCGCCGCGCATTCTGGCGCCGCTGCCGGAGAAGGTGTCGACGGCCGCGCTGGAACTGCTGCATCAGCGCGCGGTCACCGTGGTCACCAATACGCGGGTGACGGCGATTTCGGCCACGCAGGTCAGCGCCGGGGAAGTTTCCTATCCGGCGCAGATCGTGGTGTGGGCGGCCGGCATCAAGGCGCCGGATTTCCTCAAGGAGCTGGGGTTGCCGACGGTGAAATCGGGACAGATCGATGTCGGTCCGGATCTGGCCGTGAAGGGTTTCGACTATATTTATGCGCTGGGCGATTGCGCCGCGTGCGCCGGTCCGGACGGCAAGCTGGTGCCGCCGCGCGCGCAGGCCGCGCACCAGCAGGCGGATTATCTGCTGACCACTTTCGTGCGTCAGCAGAAGGGCAAGCCGCCGCGCTCGACGCCGTATGTTTACCGCGATTATGGCTCGCTGGTGTCGTTCGGGCAGACCAATTCGGTGGGGAGCTTGATGGGATCGCTGAAGGGCTTGAGCTGGTTTGTCGACGGCTTTGTGGCACGCTTGATGTACACCAGTTTGCATTTGATGCACCACCAGGCGGTGCTGGGGACGATACGGACCGGGGTGCTGGCGCTGGCACGCTTCCTGATCAAGCGCAGCACGCCGCTGGTCAAGTTGCATTGAGCCGGGGTTGAGGTGTTTGCGTGACCTCGGAGATTCGTAGACACGTAGGGCGGATTAGGCGGAACGCCGTAATCCGCCATCTATGAGCCGCTGGCAACACATGCATTGGCGGATTACGCTTCGCTAATCCGCCCTACGTGGTTTAGATGGTTTAAACGCCGGTGGCCGCCGCGCGGTGGCCACGTGTCGCGTTACGTCGCGTTGACCGGCTTCGGCAAGATCATCGTCAGCACGACGCCGCCGTTGGCGCCTGCCGCCAGGGTCAAGGTGCCACCCAGGTAGGCGGCGCGCTCGCGCGCCATGCGCAGGCCGTACTTGCCGGCCGCCTGGCCCGGCGCCGCCGCCGTCGGACCACCCAGGCCCACGCCGTTGTCCTTGACGGTCAGCATCACCTCGTCCTCGTTGTCGTCGACAATCACGTCGATCTCGGTGGCCTTGGCGTGGGTGGCGATGTTGCGCAGCGCTTCTTCCAAAGTGTGCAGCAGCACGATGCCATGGCTGCGCGGACAATCGAGTTCGTCATCCGGCAGGCTGCAGCGGGCGACAATCTTCTGCTGTTCACCAAATTGCTCGACCAGCTCGCCCAGGGCCACGCGCACGCCGAGGAACTCCAGCTTGTCGTTCCACAATTTGAGCTGCATCTGGCGGTTGGTTTCGACGATCTGCATCAGCAGCTGCTTCATGTGCGCGGCGCGGTCCTGCAGCGCCGGCTCCTGCGGCATCTTTTGCATCAGTAACCCCAGATGCATGGTCAGCGCGGTCAGCGACGAGCCCAGGCTGTCGTGCAGCTGGCGCGACAGCGAACGCCTTTCGTTATCCCAACACGTATGAACGTGGCCGAGCAGTTCGCTCAAATCCGCGCTGCGCAGCGCGTCCTGATGTTCTTGTGGAGCCGGTAAGGACATGGTTTTCTCTGAAGTGATGTTAGCGGACCGGAGTTGCGGTGGGTAACCGCTTTTTTTCCGGCAGACTTATCGTGTTCGGATAATACCCGAGCTTCGCAAAGCATGGCGCACGCGGCGCGGCCGGCGACGGCGCTTTTTCACCGATTATCGATGGCTTATTTGACCGGCAGCTCGGTGCAGCTGCCGATCACTTCCATCAGGTGATCGATGTCGACCGGCTTGACCAGATGGCGGTCGAAACCGGCGTCGAGCACCCGCCGCAGGTCCTCGGCCAGGCCGTAGCCGGTCAGCGCGATCAGCTTGATATCGCGCGTGGACGGGTCGGCGCGCAGCCGCCGCGCCACCTCGTAACCGTCGATGCCGGGCAGGCCGATGTCGACCAGCGCCAGGTCCGGCCGGAAGCGCGCCGCCACCTCCAGCCCGCGCAGGCCGTCCTCGGCGTACTGTACCTCGTAGCCATAGCAGCTGAGCATCATGGCCATCATTTCGCGGCCGTCCTCGTTGTCTTCGATCAGCAGCACGCTCGGCTTGCCCTGTTCGCGGTCTTGCGCGGCGGGTGCAGGGGGCGGCGCGGGCTCGAGCTGGTGCTCGATGCGCGGCATCCTGAGCGTGAAGGTGCTGCCGCCGCCCGGACCCTTGCTTTCGGCCTCGATGCTGCCGCCGTGCAGTTCGGTCAGGCGGCGCACCAGCGACAGGCCGATGCCCAGGCCGCCTTGCGCCCGGTCCAGCGTGCTGGAGCCCTGGACGAACACGTCGAACACGTGCGGCAGCAGGTCGGCCGAGATGCCGACGCCGGTGTCGCGCACGCTCAGCACGACGTCGTCGTTTTCGGTCCAGGTGCGCACCTCGATGCGGCCGCCTGGCGGGGTGTATTTCAGGGCATTGTCGATCAGGTTGCTGGCGATTTGCTCGAGGCGGGTCGGGTCGCCCTCGATCCAGCCGGGATCGAGGTCCTGGATCAGCTGGTAGTCGCCGCTGCGGCCGGTGGCGCGGAAGGTTTCGAGCGTGTGCGCGACCAGCGCCGACAGGTCCAGCGGCGCGCGGTTGAGCAGGATCTTGCCGGACATGGCGCGCGACAGGTCGAGCAGGTCGTCGACGATGCGGCCCAGGTGCTGGCTCTGGCGCTGGATGATTTTCTTGGCGCGCTGCACGCCGTCGGTGGACACGCCAGGCAGGCCGATCAGTGAGGCGGCGCTGCTGATGGCGCTGAGCGGGTTGCGCAGCTCGTGGCCCAGCATCGCCAGGAACTCGTCCTTGGCATGGTTTTGCCGCTCCGCCACCTGGCGGTCCTCGATCTCGCGCGTCAGCCGCTTATTGGTGGCGGTCAGTTCGGTGGTGCGCTGGCTCAACTGGCGCGCCTGCTTTTTCAATTCCTCGTTCTTGACCGCCAGCGCGACGAACACGGCGATCTTGGCGTACAGGATCTGCGGAATCACCGGCGTGAACAGGAAATCGACGGCGCCGCGCTGGTAAGCCTTCAAACGATCGAGCTCGTCCGCGAGGAAGGCGGTGATGAAGATGATCGGGATGTCGGCCGAGCGCGCGCGCTGGTGGATCGCCTCGGCCGTCTCGAAGCCGTCCATGCCGGGCATGTTGACGTCCAGCAGAATGACGGCGAAGTCGTGCATCAGCACCTGGCGTAGCGCTTCCTGTCCGGAACGCGCCGCCAGCACCTCATAGGATTCCTGCTCGGCCCATTGGGCAAGCAAACTGGTCAGCGCGAACAGGCTGTTCGCGTCGTCATTGACGACCAGGATCTTTGGTTTTTCTATTTTAGGCACGGGGTCTCTGCTCATGCTGATACTGCGAAATCTTCGCGGCGTGAACGCAGCCAGAGAAGCACCTGCGGATCATAGCAATTGCCTATATGAATGTCAAAACCTCAACCGGCAATCGAAGCGGTCCCGTGGCGCCACCACGCCAATGTTTGATTGCGCACAGACCCGCCGTGGCGCGGCTGTCACAGTGGAGTTGTAACCCCCACTAAAGGAAAACATCATGAATATCGATACCATCGTCGACAAGGAATATGTAGGGCTGAGTTTCCGGGCCTTGGCCGAAGCGCCGGTGAGCGCCCTGCGCGGCATCAGCCCGAAGGACGCCAAAGCGCTGGCCCAGGCCTTCGACGTGCACAGCGTGCGCGACCTGTCCAAGCTGGAGTTCGTCAAGTGGGCGCAAGCCATCGCCACCCTGGCCGACCACGAACAGGAAACGCCGGAAGAACAGGCCAAGGAAACGCTGCTCGATGGCGGCATCGAGATGACGTTCCCGGCCAGCGATCCGGTGTCGGTCGATTCGGGCATCACACGCATCGAAGTGCCGCCGGATATGGTCAACGCCAAAGCCGACCATCAGCACGCCGGCGAGGTTGACGAGGGCGGCAAGGCCGGCAAGCAAAAAGCCACCGCGCATTAACCGCGCAGAATCAGCACGGGTTTGTCCCGTGCAATAGAAGAAGGGCGGGTATATCACCCGCCCTTTTTTTTACCGCGTGGCTTTCAGGCCGGCGCCGGCGATCTGACGTGTTGCCGTGTCGGCTGGTTGCGCAAGGTTTGCGCGGTGCAGCTGCGGTTCTTGCCGGAGCGCTTGGCCTCGTACAGCGCGGCGTCGGCCATCGCGATCACCGAGGCGACCGCGTCGGCGTCGTCCGGGAAGATGCCGATGCCGATGCTGGTCGACAGCTGCAGGGTCAGGCCGTTGATGAGGTAGGGCTCGGAGACCGCCTCGATCAGCTTGCTGGCAGGCTCCTGGGTGTCGCCCAGGTGGGCGATGTTGCCCATGACGATGACGAATTCGTCGCCGCCGACGCGGGCCACGGTGTCTTCCTTGCGGGCGCAACCGACCAGGCGCTGCGCCACCATTTTCAGGATGTCGTCGCCGGTGGCGTGGCCGTGGGTGTCGTTGATGGCCTTGAAGCCGTCCAGGTCCAGATACATGACGGCGGCCTTGTTCTGCTGGCGCGTGGCGTGCTGCAGCACGGTGGCGATGCGGTCCTCGAGCAGGCGGCGGTTCGGCAGCCCGGTCAGCGGATCGTGCAGCGCCAGTTCCTGCTGCTGGCGGCTATATTGCGCCAGTTCCTTGTACAGCAGGCGCACTTCGAGCATGTTGTGGATGCGCTTGTGCACCTCGAGCAGGTCGAACGGTTTGCTGATGAAGTCGCGCGCGCCCGCTTCCAGCGCGGCGATCTTGAAACTCGGCTGGGCGGTCAGGGCCAGCACCGGCAGGTAGCCGCCTTGTTCGATTTCCTTCAAGCCCTTCATGACCTGGAAACCATTGAGCCCCGGCATTTGCAGATCGAGCAAAATCAAGTCGTAGCATTGCTGTCGGTGCATCGGGCACACCTGTTCTGGCAGCATCGTCGACGCGACATTGGTATAACCGGCTTCGCGCAGGATCTCCAGCATCAGGTCGACGTTGTCGGCACTGTCATCCACCACCAGGATCTTGGCGTGCAGAATTTCGTCTCGGCTCGGCATATTTGTCTCTGTCTGTCTCTTAAAACGGCCGGGATGGCCGGGAAAACGCCCATAATAAATCGATAATATAGCAAACCGCCGTGCTGCGGCGCACACATCTGTAACTTATTGCTGTACGGAAATAATTGTAACCCTATCCGGCGAATTTTTGTAGTGTAACAAGCCTTCTGCGGATTGCTTGTAGGACAGTGCCGCGTCTCAAAGTAGGAGGGAATATGTACCGTGTGGAAATAATGCTTACTTTCGTGTATTGCTTGCCATCGGCTGCGCTCCTGTCTTGACCAGAGGATATCACGCGTGGCGGTGCGCGGCGCCCATGGCGGCCACTTTCGAGATGAGCTCGCTCGGCTCGACGGGCTTGGAGATGTGGGCCATGAAACCGCTCGACAGGGCGCGCACCCGGTCCTCCGAACGCGCGAACGCGGTCAGCGCAATGGCCGGCAGATTGCCGCCGTGCGCCGGGCCTAGCGCGCGGATGCGGTCGAGCAGGCCGTAGCCGTCGACCTCCGGCATGCCGAGGTCGCTGACCATCAAATCGGGCCGCGCGTGCTGAAGCAAACTGAGCGCTTCGGTGGCGGTGGCGGCGGTCAGCACGTCGGCATTGCAGTCATTAAGTATGCGTTTGATCAACTCCCGGGCGTCGTCTTCGTCGTCAACAACCAACACTTGCAAGCCGGATAAATCATGCGTTGCAGCAGAACGCACGCCGTCGGCGCCCGACGCCTCGTTTTTGCCGGTGCGGCGCGGCAGGCGCACCGTGAAACAGGCGCCCAGGCCTTCGCCGCCGCTCTCGGCGCTGACGGTGCCGCCGTGCTGCTCGACCAGATGCTTGACGATCGATAAACCCAGTCCCAGTCCGCCATGCTGGCGGGTGGTGGTGGCGTCGGCCTGGCGGAAGCGCTCGAACACATGGGCGATGAAGCCCGGGGCGATGCCGATGCCGGTGTCGCGCACGAAAATGGCGACCTGGTCGCCTTCGCGGCGCACGCCGACCGTCACCGTGCCGCCGTGCGGGGTGAACTTGATGGCGTTGGTCAGCAGGTTCCAGATGATTTGCTGCAAACGGTTGGCGTCGCCGGCGACCATGCCGGCCAGCGCCTCGAACTCGGTGTGCAGGTGGATGTGCTTGGCCTGGGCGGCCGGGCGCACCGTCTCGATGGCGGCGGCGGCAATGGCCGACGGCGACAGCGACAGCATTTCCAGCTGTACCTTGCCGGAGGCGATGCTGCTCATGTCGAGCAAATCCTCGATCAGCTGCGCCTGCGCGCGGGCATTGCGCTCGATGGTCTGCAGGCCGCGGTGCAGGTCCGCCTGGTCGCGGCTGCCCCGCCGCAGCACCTGGGCCCAGCCCAGGATGGCCGTCAGCGGCGTGCGCAGCTCGTGCGACAGCGTGGCGAGGAATTCATCCTTCATCTGGCTGGTGCGTTCGGCCTCGGCGCGCGCCTGGCGTTCGCTGTCGAGCAGCACCTTGCGCTCCTCGGCCGCCTGCTGGGTGGCCTGGTAGAGGCGGGCATTGTCGATCGCGATGGCGGCCTGGGCGGCGACGCCGCCGATGATGCGCTCGGTGCGCTCGGAAAACATGTCCGGTTCCGGGTGGCCGAAGCACAGCCAGCCGATCACCGCGCCCGAGCTCAGCGCCACCGGCACGGCAAGATAGCTGCGCACCGGCGGCTGGCCGGGCACCGCCTGGCGCGCCTCGGCTTGCAGGTCGTCGACGCGCACCGGGCCCTTGCCGCCCATGTTCGGGCCGAGCAGGGCGGCCGCGCGCGGCTCGGCGAAGCCGGCGAAGCCGGCCGGCGCGCCGCTCGACAGCGTGTGCAGCAGCGCCGCCGCGCCGTCGCCGTCGATGCCCTGGTGGAAGAAGGCGCCGAAGCGCGCGCCGCTGATGCTGGTGGCGGCGTCGGTCAGTTCCTGCAGCAATGGATGCAAGTCGCGGGTGGAGGCCAGCGCGGTGCCGGTGCGGTTGACCAGTTCGAGCACGGCGGTTTCATCGCGCAGGGCCTCCTGCGCCCGCTTGACCTGGTCGACGTCGGTGCAGGTGCCGAACCAGCGCAGAATCAGGCCATTGCCGCCGCGAACCGGGTTGGCGCGCGTAAGGAACCAGCGGAACTCGCCGTCGGCGCTGCGGATCGGCACTTCCAGCTCGAACGGCGCGCCGCTGGCGCGGCATTGCTCCCACAGGTCGACCATCGCGTCGAGGCACTCGGGGGCGTAGACGTCGCGCCAGGCGCCGGCGGCCATCTGCTCGGGCGTGGTGCCGGTGTAATCGTACCAGCGCTGGTTGTACCAGATCATGGTGCCGTCCTGCTCGGCGATCCATGCCAGCTGCGGCATGGAATTGGCCAGCGCGCGCAATTCGAGCTGGCTCTGGCGCAGCGCCTCGCGCGCGCTCAGCAACTCCTCATGGGCGCTTTGCGCGGTGGTGAGCATGGCGTCATCCGCCAGGGGGGCGGAGGGTAGGACGTCGTTGGGCTCGTTGGGAAGAATCATGTGTCGCTTCAGGCTGCCGCGGGACCTGTGCCGCCAGGGTGGCGGCCGCAGGGTCGCCAGGCTAACGCTTGACGGTTTACGGTGTCTTCATTGTAACGCTTTGCTAACGCCGGCACCGCACGGTTGACGCTATCGCCTGCGGCCTGTTGGTCGTTGTAGCGCTATCACGGCGCCGTTCCGCGCAGGCGCCGGGCGATTTGGTCGAGTGCGCTCTGCAGTTGTTCGATGTCGTATGGTTTTTGCAACGATCTTGCCGGAAACTCCAGGTGGCGCGTCAGTTCGTCGCCGTAGCCGGATGCGAACATCAGCTCGAGTCCGGGCCGCTCTTGCAGCGCGCGGCGCGCCAGGTCGACGCCGGACATGCCGGGCAGGCTGACGTCGGTGAACAGGATGTCGAACGGTTGGCGCGACAATTCCGGCAGCGCCTCCTCGCCGGAGGCGGCCGGGTGCACCTCGTGGCCGAGCGCGCGCAAGGTCTCGCACACCAGGTAGCGGGCGTCGGCGTTGTCCTCGACCACCAGCAGGCGCAGGGGGCGGCTGTCGGCAACGGCGGGCGCCGCCTGGATCGCCTGCGACGGCGACAGCGCGCACAGGATGCCGGCCACGTTGTCGCTGTCGTCGCGGATCGGGGTGTAGTACAGGTCCAGCGGCAGCTGGGCGACGCCGCCGTTGCGCCACACCGGCAGGTTGTTGCCCAGGTAGCTGGCGCTGTGGCCGTCCCAGGCCTGGCGGATGGCGGCGCTGTTCCAGCTCCACGCGGCCGGCTGCATCGACGGCACGTTGGCGCCGGGCGCGCGCAGGCTGGCCAGCCCGATCAGCGAGGCGTAGGCGTCGTTGTAGACCATGACTTGCTCGCGGCCCCACATCAGCACCATCGGCAGCGGCGAATTGAGCAGGATATCGACCGTCAAGCGCAGGCAGGGCGGCCAGCCGTCGCGTGCGCCCAGGGCGGTGCGGGACCAGTCGGGGGAGGGAGACGTGTCGGTTCGATTCATGCTGTGGACGGCCTGTTTATGATCTGTCATCTGTTCTTATGAAAAGGCAAAGCTGATCGAATCGTACACGGTAAAAAAAAAGCCCGCTACAGGAGCGGGCTAAATCTATTTCCTTGGAGGAGAATAGAGGAGACAAGTCAATGATGCTGCAATGCGCCATCAAATGCAAATTTTTATTGATGATGATCGAGATCACAGCGGTGAATAAGCTGAAAAAGGTGGATTTTTTGTCTATGTTGCAGTGCGTCGAGCGGGGTGCTTGGGATACACTGCTGCACTATGTACAGAGCGGCCGAGGCCGCAAACAGGGAGGTGTGCCATGGTTACCGTCGTCCGTCACCGCAAAGTAAATATTGTTGTACTCGAGCAAAACGAGCATCTTGCCAGTCACTGCAAGGCTGGCGATATCGGCATCATTTCCGACGATGCGGGCTGGTGGGTGAAGTTTATCGGGGAGGACGGGCAGGTCGATTGCTATGGCATACCGTATCCTTCCTACAACGAAGCGTTGTGGTCGGCCAAGGCGGCGGCCGAATTCGGCGTGGGCTAGACAAGTCGGGAAAGTGTCCCTATAATGCTGCTTCTTTCGAACGGCATGCCGGTTGGAAGAGGTGCAACGGGGTATGAAATGGCTGTGCGCAAAGAAGTTGATTTGGTGATGTTCATCCCAAGCCAACTAAACGATAGAAAAAATCGAACTTTGCAAAACGAAATTAATGCTTTATAATGTTGCCTACGCGGCTGTAGCTCAGCTGGATAGAGTACTTGGCTACGAACCAAGGGGTCGTGGGTTCGATTCCTGCCAGCCGCACCAAAAATTCGTAAGTAAAGGGCCTGAAGAGAAATCTTCAGGCCCTTTTGCTTTGCAGCGACGATTATCGCGATCAGTCCTTATAGATGCCGCAGGCGACGGTCATATCTTCATAGCGTTCGACGTACATCGATTTTTTCTGCACGGCCTTGGTCACCGGATCGGGCCACTTATAGTCCTGCCATCCCGAACCTTTGGTTTTAGCGATCTCGATGCGCTCGCGCGTGATCAGTTTGCCGTCCAGGTCTTTCAAATCGATGATGTTCTTGCCGGCCATCTTGGCGTTATTGCCATTCGCCAGGCTCATGCCATCCAGGGTGCCGACCGAAACGTAGAGATCGCGGTCGCGGTATTGCGGGCTTTGCGCCTGTATCTCCTGGATCACTTTATCCTTGCCCAGCTTCTTCATATCGGCGATAACTTTCTTCACCATCGCCACGGCGTCCTTGGCGTTGGCGCGTTCGGTGTCGGCGGCCCCTGCGCTGCCCACGGCGATGGCCGTCATCATCACTATCGTCTGCAATAAGCGTTTCATTGTCGTCTCCATGAATGAAAAATCGTCCTTCATCATAATTGCGACCCGGTTCCGGGGAAAGATAAATAGTTGGTATGAGGCAAAAGGGGAATTTCCTAAAAGGAACGCTTCTCCAATCAGAAAAACGCTGCTATAATCTTGTCTTTCGCGGCTGTAGCTCAGCTGGATAGAGTACTTGGCTACGAACCAAGGGGTCGTGGGTTCGATTCCTGCCAGCCGCACCAAAAATTCGTAAGACGAAGGGCCTGAAGAGAGATCTTCAGGCCTTTTTTCTTTTCGACTCCGGGGTCAGGTCCACCATTTCTACACGGGCTCTGCGCTATGAAATAATGTGTGAACATTTCTGTTCCCGGAGCTTTTAGATTTGAGATTGCCCTGCTATAATGTTGTCTTTCGCGGCTGTAGCTCAGCTGGATAGAGTACTTGGCTATGAACCAAGGGGTCGTGGGTTCGATTCCTGCCAGCCGCACCAAATTCGTAAGTAGAAGGGCCTGAAGAGAAATCTTCAGGCCTTTTTGCTTTGTGGCGCACGCTTATCGGCCGCGCCAAAATCATCTCCTTGATTATCCTGCATGGGCCGCTATTGCTGGCCCACATTGCTATTGGCATTTTCACCAAAATGCCCGATGATTTGTCGATCACCGTCCAAGGAGTGTGCATGACCATCATCACCAGTATCGAAGACCTGCGCGTTCTGGCCAAGAAGCGCGTTCCACGCATGTTCTACGATTACGCCGATGCCGGCTCCTGGACCGAATCGACCTACCGCGCCAACAACGAAGACTTCGCGAAAATTAAATTCCGCCAGCGAGTCGCTGTCAATCTGGAAAACCGCACACTGGCCAGCACCATGGTCGGCCAGAGCGTGGCCATGCCGGTGGCCCTGGCGCCGACCGGTTTGACGGGCATGCAGCACGCCGACGGTGAAATCCTCGCCGCCAAGGCGGCCGAAAAATTCGGCGTGCCGTTCACCTTGTCGACGATGAGCATCTGCTCGATCGAGGACATCGCGGCCAACACCAGCAAGCCTTTCTGGTTTCAGTTGTATGTGATGAAGGACCGCGAATTCATCAACCGCCTGATTGATCGCGCCAAGGCCGCGCGCTGCTCGGCGCTGGTGTTGACCTTGGATTTGCAGGTGCTCGGCCAGCGTCACAAGGATCTGCGCAACGGCCTGTCGGCGCCGCCCAAACTGACCGTCGCCAACATGATCAACCTCGCCACCAAGCCGCGCTGGTGCTTCGGCATGCTGGGCACCAAGCGCCGCAGCTTCGGCAATATCGTCGGCCACGCGACGTCGGTCTCGGACATGTCGTCGCTGTCGTCGTGGACCAGCCAGCAGTTCGATTTGAGCCTGTCGTGGAAGGACGTCGAGTGGATCAAGCAGCGCTGGGGCGGCAAGTTGATCATCAAGGGCATCATGGACGCGGAGGACGCGCGCCTGGCCGTTGAAAGTGGCGCCGACGCGCTGATCGTTTCCAACCACGGCGGCCGCCAGCTCGACGGCGCGCAATCGTCGATCGGCGCGCTGCCGGCCATCGTCGAGGCGGTCGGCAAGCAGATCGAGGTGCATATGGACGGCGGCATCCGCTCCGGCCAGGACGTGATCAAGGCGGTGGCGCTGGGCGCGAAAGGCGTTTATATTGGACGCCCGTTCCTGTATGGCTTGGGTGCGATGGGCGAGCAGGGCGTGAGCAAATGCCTGGAGATCATCCGCAACGAGGCCGATCTGACGATGGCCTTCTGCGGACTGCGCGATCTGCAGCATGTCGACCGCAACATCCTTCTTCCCGGGACCTATTAAGAGGCGAGCCATGACAGAGCACACGCTGAATCCGAAAGTCGATGCCTATTTTGAGCGGCTCAAGAACTGGGTGGACGAGGTGCGCGAGCTGCGGGCGATTTGTCTCGATAGCGGGCTTGCCGAGGATTTGAAGTGGGGCGCGCCGTGCTACACGCTGGAAGGGCGGAACGTGGTGTTGATCCACTCGTTCAAGGGGTATTGCGCGCTGCTGTTTTTCAAGGGAGCGTTGCTGAAGGACGCCAAGGGTATCCTGATCAAGCAGACCGACAATGTGCAGGCGGCGCGGCAGGCGCGCTTCGAGAACGTCGAGGAAATCCGCAAGCTGAAAGCTGTGTTGAAGGCATATATCGCGCAGGCGGCGAAGGTGGAAGCCTCCGGCGTTAAGGTCGAGTTTAAAAAGACCGAGGAGTTTTCGGTGCCCGAGGAATTCCAGGCCAAGCTCGATAAGATGCTGGAGTTGAAAACCGCTTTCGAGGCGTTGACGCCGGGCCGCCGGCGCGCTTACCTTTTGCATTTTTCGTCGGCCAAGCAGTCGAAGACACGCACCGCGCGGGTGATGAAGGCCATTCCCGATATTTTGAGTGGGAAGGGCTTGGACGACTAGACGCTGGCAGAGCCTGGCTGGTGAGTCAATTTTCTTTGCATTTCAAGCTTTCTAATATTGCTTGTCCGGCCGCTGATGGCCGAACTCCGCTTCAAGTACGCTCACGCAGGTAACTCTTCAACACGATATTCCCGAGGCGTAAGCCGCTCAGTGTGAAGGTGGGGCACGGAAATGGTAAAAGCCTGATTCATCAGAGGTGGCATCCTTAGGTTTTAATGTGAGCATTCCTCAGCTTGCGTAGAGCAGACCGGCGATGCGAAACAGCTGCGATGGCGAACAAGATCAGCGCGAAATACTGACAGGAGGGCCAGCGTGATTGTCGAGATGAGGGTAACAGCTATCAAACTCAGTTTGGTCGAGCGAGCCATGGACTCTCCGTTCGTTATGGTCGGCATTAGCCCATGACATTATTTGGCGTACCGGCCTGCCAGGCCTCGATGTTGTCGATCAGCTGATCGGCCAGCACCTGCATCGCTTGCGAGCTGGCCCACGCCGAATGCGGCGTGAGGATGAAGTTCGGCAGCCGCAGGTTGAGCAGCACATTGTCCTCCGGTGGCGGTTCCTTTGTCAGCACGTCGAATCCGGCGCCGGCGATCACGCCGGCGCGCAGCGCGTCGGCCAGCGCCACTTCGTCCACCAGGCCGCCGCGCGCGGTGTTGATCAGCAGCGCCGAGCTTTTCATGCGTATCAGCTCTTTCGCGCAGATGATGTTGCGGGTCTTGTCGTTAAGCGGCAGGTGCAGGCTAAGGACATCCGACGTCTCCAGCAGCTCGTCCCACGACACCTGCTTGATGCCTTCATCGGTCACCGGCGAGCGGTTGAACACCACGACCTCCATGCCGAACGCACGCGCGATCTGCGCCACCGATTTCCCCAGCGCGCCATAGCCGGCAAGGCCAAGGCGGCTGCCGGCCAGGTCGGAGATCGGATGGCCGAACAGGCAGAATCGCTCGGACTTTTGCCACAGGCCCGCTTCGATGTCCTCGCGGTAGGCCACCAGCTGGCGGCGCAGCGCCAGGATCAGCGCGAAGGTGTGTTCGGGCAGCGTGTGCACCGCGTAGTTGCGGATGTTGGAGACGACGATGCCGCGCTCGCGGCAGGCCTGCAGATCGACGATGTCGGTGCCGGTGGCGGCCACCGCGATCATCTTCAGATCCGGCAGTTGCGCCAGGTCGTCGGCGCGCAACGGTACCTTGTTGGTGATGGCGACCGTGGCGCGCGCATCGCGCAGGCGCTGCACCGCGTCGGCGGCCTTGGTGGCCGGGTACTCACTCCACTCGTGCGCAAAGGACGGCTTGCGCACGTTGGCGATAACGCTGTCGCGGTCGAGGAAAACGATGCGGTGGATGTCGGTCGTAGTGACGGTCAAAGCGTCGGTCATATGGCTACCTCGTAAGACGTGGCGCGCGCCGCCGGTGGTGGTGCCTTCGGCAAGCGCATGCCTGGATGATTGGATAACAGTTCGGCGACCCATTCGACGAACACCCGCACCTTGGCCGACAGATGCCGGTTTTGTGGGTACACCACGTGCACCGGTATCGAGTCCGAGCTCCATTCCGGCAGCACCTGTTCGAAGCTGCCGTCGGCGACCAAGGGATCGAGCAAAAAATTCGGCATTTGCACGATGCCCAGCCCGGCCAGTCCCGCAGCCGTGTAGGCATTGGTGTCGTTCAGGGCGATGTGGCCGGGCAGGGCGACCTGCACCCGCTCGGTGCCGCGCGAAAAGTCCCAGTCGATGATTTTACCGGTCTTCGATGAAAAATAGTTAACGCACAGGTGGCGCGTCAATTCGTCCGGGTGGGAAGGGCGGCCGTAGCGCTCCAGATACGATGGCGCCGCGCAGGTGACGAAATGCAGGATGCCGACGCGTCGCGCGATCAGGCTCGAATCGACCAATTGGCCGGCGCGCACCGCGCAGTCGACGCCTTCTTCGACCAGGTCGACGGCGCGGTCGCTGCAGCCCATCTCCATCTGGATGTCCGGATAGCGGGTGAAGAAGTCCGGCAGCGCCGGCACCAGCACGCTGCCGGCCAGCCCGGTGGGCACATCGACCCGCAGCCGGCCGCTGGGACTGAGGCGGGTGCGCGACAGCGATTCCTCGGCGTCGCGCACGTCCGATAAGATGCGCAGGCAGCGCTCGTAGTAGGCGGCGCCGTCGGCCGTGACGCTGACGTGCCGCGTGGTCCGGTGCAACAGCTTGACCGCCAGCGACGCCTCCAGCGACTGGATCAGCGTCGAGACCGTGGCCTTGGGCAGTTGCATTTGGTCGGCGGCGCGCGTGAAGCCGCCGGAGTCGACCACGTTCACGAACACTTCCATCGCTTGCAGTTTATTCATTTATGACCTCCATTGTTCATAATGCTGAACAATCAATTCGACTTTAGGCTATTTATCGGATTGTAGAACAAGTTTAAGATTGCTGTACTGCACCAAGGAAAGCATGGGCTGTTCCGGGGCAGAGGCAAGTTGTTACACCACGCGGGAAGGGGATCATGATGAAATATCGGGACGGAATTTTTGCAACGGTTGCGATCGCGCTGACATCGTTCGCGCTGGCGGGCGTCGTCTATACCGATGCCTACTCGCAGACTGCGAAGTCTGAAGTGAGCGGCGTTCGTGCCCTGACCGAAGTGGCCAGCGGCGAGGTGCTGGCTTGCGCCGACACCTCGCTGATGTCGGCCGACGCGACTGGCACGGTGCGGCAGTGACCATCAAGCCACAGGATAAAGCGCTGCCGGAGCTGTCGGATCGCCTGAAGATCCGCAGCCTGGAGGTGCGCGGCGCCGAAGGCCCGCTGCCGGCACGCCTGTACACCAGCGGCGACGCCGGCGCCAAGCGCGATACGCTGACGGTGTTCTTCCACGCCGGCGGCTTTGTTGGCGGCGACCTGGAAGACGCGGACAGCTTCCTGCGCCACCTGGCCGACGACCACCCGGGCATGGCGGTGCTGGCCTCCGGCTACACGCTGGCGAGCGTGCGCCCGTTCCCGGCGGCGGTGGAAGATGCCCACGCGGTGCTGACCTGGGCCAAAAAGAACAAGGGCAAAATCGGCTGGACCGGTAAGCAGCTGATGGTGGCCGGCATCGAGGCCGGCGCCAATCTGGCGGCGGTGTGCGCGCTGATGTCGCGCGACCGTGGCGGCCCGGCGCTGACCGGCCAGATCCTGATCATGCCGATGCTGGACCCGGGCCTGACCACCTGCTCGATGCGCGAGATGCAGCAGGCGCCGGAGCTGCTGGACGTGGCCGACGCCTGCGCGGCGGCCTACCGCGGCTACCTGCCCAACGCCGCCGACCGCACGCACCCGTACGCGTCGCCGCTGCAATCGAGCCGTTTGAAAAACCTGCCGCCCGCGCTGATCCTGTCGTCCGAGGACGATCCGCTGCGCGACGAGGCGGAACAATATGGCGCCAAGCTGATTTCGTGCGGGGTCAAAACCACCGTTATCAGAATGGCGCCGCAGCCCCTGCAAGATCCGGGCGCCCGCAACGACTGCGCGTGCAAATGCGCCGCGCTGGGCGAAATCGCCAGCTTTGTCACTAACCTGGAACGGTCGGAGACGCCGCCAGCTTCATAGATCATCAGGGTACACCACCCTAACCATTTGCAGTATCTGTAATCACGTCCCCACTGGCTTGCCGGCGGGGCGCTAGTACCGTGTTTTCTCGATTTCCGTTGAGGCAGCCGGTGCCGCCATTTCTATTAATTATTTTCATGCACAAAGGGATAAAAAATGAAAAACATTAAACAATTCACCGCTGTAGCCCGGCCGCTGGCCGCCGCTATGGCGTTGGCGGGACTGGCCGCTTTCGGCCTCACGGGTTGCGACGACGCCAAGGGCAAGAGCGAAGCGCCTGCGGCCGGCGGCGGCGGGCCACCGATTTCGGCGGCCACCGTGGTCGAGAAAACCATCACCGAGACCCAGGAGTTCTCGGGTCGCCTGGAGGCCGTCGAGCAGGTGCAGATCCGCCCGCGCGTCGGCGGCTTCATCACCGCGATCAACTTCAAGCCGGGCAGCCAGGTCAAGAAAGGCGACGTGTTGTTCGTTATCGATGCGCGTCCATACCAGGCCGAAGCCAATCGCGCCGAAGCGGCCGCCGGTTCGGCGCGCGCCAAGGCGGAACTGGCCAAGCTGGAATTGAACCGCGCTGAAAAACTGCTGGCCGATAAGGCCATCGCCCAGCGCGAATACGACGAACGCGCGTCGAACCAGAAGCAGCTGGACGCCGATGCCCGCGCCTCGCAGGCGCAGTACGACGCGGCCAAGCTCAATCTGGCCTACACCCGCGTGGTCTCGCCGATCGACGGCCGCGTGTCGAAAGCGGAAATCACGCTCGGTAACCTGGTCGACGCGTCGGCCGTGCTGACCTCCGTGGTCTCGCTGGAAAACATCTACGCCTCCTTCGACGGCGACGAAGATACCTACCTCCGCGTCGGCGCCGCCGCCCACAAGGGCCAACCGGCCATCGTCAAGATCGGCCTGGCCAACGAAACCGGCTTCCCGCACGAAGGCAAGCTCGAATTCGTCGACAACCAGCTCGATCCGCGCAGCGGTTCGGTGCGCATGCGCGCTACCCTGGCCAACAAGGACGGCTCGCTGGTTCCCGGCCTGTTCGCCCGCGTTCAGCTGGCCGGCACCACCGGCGCCAAGCCCACGCTGCTGATCAACGAGCGCGCCGTCAGCACCGATCAAAGCCGCAAGTTCGTGTTCGTGGTCGGCGCCGGCAACAAGGCCGAGTACCGCGCCGTCACGCTGGGCCCACAGGTCGATGGCCTGCGCGTCGTGCGTGAAGGCCTGAAGCCGGGCGAGAAAATCGTCGTCAACGGTTTGCAGCGCGTGCGTCCCGGCGCGCCGATCACGCCGACCGTGGTGCCGATGGATTCCGATCCGCTGGCCGCCAACGTGGCCAAGCCGGAGTCGAAGCCGGACGCCAAAAAAGATGAAAAAGTAGCCGTCGCCAACACCAAGGCCGGCACCTCCAAGGAATAAGAATATGAATATCTCCCGATTTTTTGTCGACAAGCCGATTTTCGCGGCCGTACTGTCGATCATTATCTTCGTCGCCGGCTTGATATCGATCTTCAAGCTGCCGATCTCGGAGTACCCGGACGTGGTGCCGCCATCGGTGGTGGTGCGCGCGCAGTATCCGGGCGCGAATCCGAAGATCATCGCCGAAACCGTGGCCGCGCCGCTTGAGGAGCAGATCAACGGCGTCGAGAACATGCTCTACATGTCCTCGCAAAACACCTCGGACGGCGCGCTGGCGCTGACCGTCACCTTCAAGATCGGCACCAACGTCGAGCAGGCCGAAACGCAGGTGCAAAACCGCGTCCAGCGCGCGCTTCCGCGTTTGCCGGAAGAGGTGCGCCAGATCGGCGTGACGACCGTCAAGTCGTCGCCCAACCTGACGATGGTGGTCCACCTGTCCTCGCCGAACGGCCGTTACGACGACCTGTATCTGCGTAACTACGCGGTGTTGAACGTCAAGGACCAACTGGCGCGCCTGCCCGGCATGGGCGAGGTGCAGTTGTTCGGCGCCGGCGACTATTCGATGCGCGTCTGGCTCGATCCGCAAAAGGTCGCCCAGCGCAACCTGACCGCCGGCGACATCGTCGATTCGATCCGCGAGCAGAACGTGCAAGTGGCAGCCGGTGTGATCGGCCAGGGCCCGAGCAAGGGCGCCGACTTCCAGTTGACCGTCAATACCCACGGCCGCCTGCAAAGCGAAGAAGAGTTTGGCGACATCGTCGTCAAGACCAATAGCGACGGCGCCGTGACGCACCTGCGCGACGTGGCGCGCCTGGAAATGGGCTCGAACTCGTACGCTTTGCGCTCGCTGCTGAACAACAAATCGGCCGCCGCGATTCCTATTTTCGAAGCACCCAACGCCAACGCCTTGCAGCTGTCGGCCGACGTACGCTCGACGATGGAACGCCTGTCGAAAGATTTCCCGGAAGGCGTCGCGTACGACATCGTATACGACCCGACCCAATTCGTGCGGGAGTCGATCCGCTCCGTGATCCACACTTTGGTCGAAGCGATCATCCTGGTGGCGCTGGTGGTGATCATCTTCCTGCAAACCTGGCGCGCATCGGTGATCCCGCTGCTGGCCGTTCCCGTCTCGGTGGTCGGTACCTTCGCCGTGATGCTGGCCTTTGGGTTCTCGATCAACACCTTGTCGCTGTTCGGCCTTGTGCTGGCCATCGGTATCGTGGTCGATGACGCGATCGTGGTGGTGGAAAACGTCGAACGGAATATTCACGAAGGTCTGGCGCCGCGCGAAGCGACCATCCAGGCGATGAAAGAGGTGAGCGGTCCGATTATCGCCATCGCCCTGGTGCTGTGCGCCGTGTTCGTGCCGATCGCGTTCGTTTCGGGCCTGTCCGGCCAGTTCTACAAGCAGTTCGCGCTGACCATCGCCATTTCGACCGTGATCTCGGCATTTAGCTCGCTGACCCTGGCTCCGGCCCTGGCCGCGGCGCTGCTCAAACCGCACGATGCGCCGAAAGACGCGCTGACCCGTGGCATGGACAAGGTCTTCGGCCGCTTCTTCGGCTGGTTCAACCGCTTCTTCAACCGCGCTTCCGATCGTTATGAAAAGGGCGTGACCGGTGTATTGAAGCGCAAGGGCGGTTCGCTGGTTGTCTACGCGGTGCTGGCCGTCGCGGCAGGCTTCATGTTCAAGCTGGTGCCACCGGGCTTCGTTCCGGCGCAGGACAAGCAGTACCTGATCGGCTTCGCCCAGTTGCCGGACGCCGCCTCGCTGGACCGTACCGACGCCGTGATCCGCAAGATGTCGGACATTGCCAAGGACATCCCGGGCATCGACAACTCGATCGCTTTCCCTGGCCTGTCGATCAACGGCTTCACCAACGCGCCGAACGCCGGTATCGTTTTCGTCGGCCTGAGCGCCTTCGACAAGCGTCACGGCAAGGAGCAGTCGGCCGAAGGCATCGCCGCCGAAATGAACAAGCGTATGGGTTCGATCGAAGGCGCGTTCGTGATGGTGCTGCCACCGCCGCCGGTCAACGGCCTCGGTACCACCGGCGGCTTCAAGCTGATGCTGCAGGACCGCGAGAACCAGGGTTACGACGCGCTGTACAAAGCCGTTCAGGCGGTGCAGGCGAAGGCCGCCACCAATCCGAAACTGGCCGGCGTCTTCTCGGGCTACCAGATCAACGTGCCGCAGTTGTTCGCAGACGTCGATCGCGTCAAGGCCAAGCAGTTGGGCATCCCGCTGCAGACCATCTACCAGACCTTGCAGATCAATCTGGGCTCGCTGTATGTGAACGACTTCAATCAGTTCGGCCGTACCTACCAGGTGCGCGTCCAGGCCGACCAGCAGTTCCGTTCGCACCCACAGGATATCGCCCAGCTGAAGGTGCGTAACGATAAGGGCGAGATGATTCCGCTGTCGTCGCTGATGCGCGTCAAGGACACCTATGGCCCGGATCGCGTACAACGCTACAACGCCTTCGTCGCCGCTGAAATCAACGGTGCACCGGCTCCCGGCGTGTCGTCGGGCGAAGCGCAGGCTGAAATGACAAAGATCGTCGAAGAGGTTCTGCCGAAGGGTATCGGCTACGAGTGGACGGAACTGGTGTACCAGGACATCCTGTCCGGTAACACGATGATTTATGTGTTCCCGCTGTGCGTACTGCTGGTGTTCCTGGTGCTGGCCGCCCAATACGAAAGCTGGACCCTGCCGCTGGCCGTGATCCTGATCGTGCCGATGTCAATCCTGTGCGCGCTGATCGGCGTCAAGCTGACGGCTGGCGACAACAACGTCTTCACGCAGATCGCGCTGTTCGTGCTGGTTGGATTGGCGTCCAAGAACGCGATCCTGATTGTGGAATTCGCCCGTGAACTGGAACACCAGGGCCGTAGCGTGGTCGAAGCGGCGCTGGAAGCTTGCCGCCTGCGTCTGCGTCCGATTCTGATGACGTCGATCGCATTCATCATGGGCGTGCTGCCACTGGTGTTCTCGAGCGGCGCGGGTTCGGAAATGCGTCATGCGATGGGTGTGGCGGTGTTTGCCGGCATGCTGGGCGTGACCTTCTTCGGCCTGTTCCTGACGCCCGTGTTCTACGTCCTGCTGCGTAACCTGGCGATCCGCCTGGAGAAAAAACCTGCCGTCGCCGGCGACGGCGCGGTGGCTAAACTGGAAGGGACCCACTAATATGAACAAGCTGCAAATGATCGCCAAAGGTGTGGCGCCGGTACTGGCAGCGTTGCTGATGACGGCATGCGCCGCGCCGGAATTCAAACAGCCGGCGGTGGAAGTGCCGACCGCCTTCAAAGAATCGCAAACACCAACGGCCGCCGATCTGGCGACGCCGGTGAAAACCGCTGCAGACGGCAGCACCTGGAAACAGGCGCAAGCCGCCGAGGCGCAGCCGCGCGGCGAATGGTGGCTGGCCTTCAACGACCCAGCCCTCAATGAGCTGATCGCCGAGGCCACCCGCGCCAACGCCAACCTGTCGGTGGCGGCGGCCCGCGTCAAGCAGGCCCGCGCCATCGCCGGCGTGGCCGAAGCGGATCGTATTCCGCAAGTCGGCGTCAACGCCGGCGCCCAGCGTCAGCGTCAGTCGGCGACCTCGCTCGGTCTGCCGACCGGCACCGAGGTCCCGCCGGGTAAGCTGTTTAGCGCCAACCTGACCGCCAGCTACGAGGTCGATCTGTTCGGCCGCGTATCGTCGAACGTCAGCGCCGCCCGCAGCGACGCCGCCTCGATCGAGGCGACCTACCGCTCGGTGCTGCTGTCGGTGCAAGCGGATGTGGCGCAGACGTACTTCCGTCTGCGCGCCACCGACGCCGAACTGGAAACGCTGAACCGCACGGTGCAAACGCGTGAAGAGGACGTCAAGGTCAACCAGCGTCGTTTCGACCTGGGCGACATCGGCGAATTCGATCTGGCGCGCGCCAAGACCGAACTGGCGACGACGCGCTCCGAGTTCATCGGCCTGCAGCGTCAGCGCGTGACGACCGAGCATGCCCTGGCGGTCTTGCTGGGCAAACCGGCTGCCAGCTACACGGCCGGCGTGACGCCGCTGCTGGACACGGCGCTGCTGCCGGTGATCCCGGCCGGCATGCCGTCGTCGCTGCTGGAGCGCCGTCCGGACATCGCCGCCGCGCAGCGCACGATGGAGGCGTCCAACGCCCGCATCGGCGTGGCCCGTTCGGCTATGTTCCCGGCGCTGACGTTGAGCGCGAGCGGTGGCGGCTCGTCGGCCGACACCGTGGCCGAAGTGTTCAAATGGAGCAGCCGTTCGTGGGTGCTTGGCGCGCTGATGTCGATGCCGATCATCGACGGTGGCCGTAATAAGAACAACATCCTGCGCAGCGAAGCGGCGCTGGAAGAGTCGGTCGGTACGTATCGTCAGAGCGTGCTGGTGGCCTTCGCCGAGGTGGAAGACAACCTGGCCGGCCTGCGTATCCTGGCCGGTCAGACCGCGCAGATGGAAGCGGCGCTGGTGTCGGCACGCCGTTCCGCCGACCTGGCGCAGAAGCTGTACACGGCCGGCCGGTCTAGCTACCTCGATCTGCTGGACGCGCAGCGCAACCTGGCGGCGGTGGAACGCACCGCCGTGCAGCTGCGCGGCACGCGCGCGGTGACCACCGTGGCGCTGATCCGCGCACTGGGTGGTGGCTGGGATAGCGCTGGCGGTACCGCCAGTGCGCCGGCGGCGCCGGCGGTCGCTCAGCAATAATCCGAGCGCCCATGGAAAAAGCGGACCCGAATCAAATCGGGTCCGCTTTTTTTTCGTCTTACAGAACGAAGTTTACTTCACGACGGCTGGAGCGGCTACGCCATCGGTGGCTTCGGTTTTTGCGGCCTTGGCGTGGGCCTTGGCTTTGGTTTTGCTAGCCTTGGCGTGGGCGTCGGCCTTGTCGGCTTTGGCTTCGGCGTGGGCGACGGCGACGTCTTTCTTCGCGTCGGCTTCTACCTTGGCGGTCTTTGCGTCGGCCTTGATTTCAGCTTTGGTTTCTTTCGCTTCGGCTTTGACGGCGGCTTTGGTTTCCTTAGCTTCTGCCTTGGCAGCTGCTGGAGTGGCTGGTGTGGTGGCAGGAGTTTGTGCAAAAGCTGCGGTTGCAAACAGGCCGGCGATCAGGGTAGCGATAAGTTTGTTCATGATGTGAAATCCTCATTCAGGTTTTGATTTAGGGCCGGGACAATTCCCGTGTCACTGAGCAGAAAACGCGGCCCGAATAGCACCCGTTGACGGGCTTTACAATCGCTTACATGTTCGCGAACGCACAGAAGGTGCGACCGCCTGGCGCTACGCTGGCGTCATGAGCGAATCCCTGAAAACCTATAAAGCCAAGCGTAACTTCGCGATCACCCCCGAGCCGGCCGAAGGCGGCCAGGAGGGCGGCGAGACGCTGACGTTCGTCATTCAAAAGCATTGGGCCAGCCGGCTGCATTACGACTTCCGGCTGGAGCTCGATGGCGTCATGATGAGTTGGGCCGTGCCCAAGGGGCCAAGCTACGACACCCACGACAAGCGCATGGCCGTTCACGTGGAAGACCACCCGATCTCGTACAACGATTTCGAGGGTACGATACCGCCCAAGCAGTACGGGGCGGGGAAGGTGATCATCTGGGACAAGGGATACTGGAAGCCGCTGGACGATCCGCGCAAGGCGCTCGCCGCCGGCAATCTGAAGTTCGAACTGACCGGCCATAAGATGCACGGCAAGTGGGTGCTGGTGCGGATGAAGGGCAAGGGCGAAAAGCAGGAGCCCTGGCTGCTGATTAAAGAGAAGGACGAGTATGCGCGCCCGGCCGAGGAGTTCAGCGTGATCGACGAGATGCCCGACAGCGTGAAAGCCTTGCCTTTGCCGGGCAGCGCCGCGACGGTCCCGGCAAAGGTGGCCAAGGGCGCCGCCAACACCGCGCCGAAGGCCGCATCGAAGACCGCACCGAAGACCGCACCGAAGGCTGCACCCAAGGCTGCCGCTCCCAAAGCCGATCTTCCCGAGACCTTGACTCCCCAATTGGCGACGCTGGTCGATGCGCCGCCGTCGTCACCGGAGGACTGGCTGTTCGAGATCAAGTTCGACGGCTACCGAATCCTCACCCGGGTGGACGGCACGGACATCCGCCTGATCACCCGCAACGGCAACGACTGGACGCACAAAATGCGTCCGCTGCACGACGCCATCGCGAAAATGAAGCTGCCATCGGGCTGGTACGACGGCGAGATCGTCGTCCACGATGAAGAAGGGCGTCCCGACTTCGGCCTGCTGCAAAACGCCTTCGACGAGAACCATTCCGGCGAAATGGTCTACTTCATCTTCGATATTCCGTTCCACGACGGCCGCGATCTGCGGGAGAGGCCGCTGGAGGAGCGCCGCGCCATCCTGGAAAAGGTAATGGCGAAGAAGGCGACGGACACAGTGCGCTATAGCGCCGCGCTGAACGCCACGCCACAGGACATGATCGCCGCCGCCTGCAGCATGGGGCTGGAGGGCATCATCGGCAAGCGGCGCGATTCGGCGTACACGTCGCGGCGCGGCGGCAGCTGGATCAAGCTCAAATGTGGGCAGCGGCAGGAATTCGTCATCGGCGGCTACACCGATCCGCAAGGTTCGCGCAGCGGCTTCGGTTCGCTGCTGCTGGGGACCTACGACAAGGACGGCAAGCTGCAATACGCTGGCAACGTCGGCAGCGGTTTCAATGGCGCCTCGCTGAAGGACCTGAAATCCAAAATGGATGCGCTGACGGCCGATAAGAGCCCGTTCGTGCCGAACAAGGACATCGACAAGCGGGCGCACTGGCTGAAACCGACGTTGGTGGCGGAAGTGGCCTTCGGCGAGTGGACGCGCTCAGGTTCGATCCGACATTCCGTATTCAAAGGGCTGCGCAAGGATAAGAAGGCCAGCGCCATCACGCGCGAGCTGCCATCCCACGTGAAGGAGAAGGAGAACACCGACATGGAAACCTCGACCGCCGTGCAGGGCAAGCTACCGGCTTCACTGAAAGTGACCAACCCGGACCGAGTGATCGACAAACAAAGCGGCGCCACCAAAATCACGCTGGTGCGTTACTACGCGCTGGTGGGCGCCTTGATGCTGCCACATTTGAAGGGCCGGCCGGTGTCGCTGGTGCGGGCGCCCGCCGGCGTCGGTGGCGAGCTGTTTTTCCAGAAGCACGTGGAGACCAACAAACTGCCCGGTGTGAAGAGCCTCAAGCAGGAGCTCGACCCGGATCATCCGCCGATGCTGGAGGTATCGACGGAGCAGGGCTTGTTGTCCTCGGCGCAGTGGAACGTGGTGGAACTGCACACGCAGAACGCCAGCGCCACCAGTTACGAGAAGCCGAACCGGATGGTGTTCGATCTCGATCCCGGCAAGGACGTCACCTGGAAGCAGGTGCAGGAAGCGGCGCAGCTGATGCGGGCCTTCCTCGATCATCTCGGGTTGCCGGCGTTTTTGAAGACTAGCGGCGGCAAAGGGCTGCACGTGGTGGTGCCGATCAAGCCGGGGTATGGCTGGGATGACGTCAAGGCGTTTTCACAGGCGATCGTGGCGCATATGGCGCAGAATATTCCGGAGCGCTTTGTGCTCAAGAGCGGACCTAGTAATCGTGTCGGGAAGATCTTTATCGATTATTTGCGTAACGGGCGGGGCGCGACGACGGCGTGCGCCTGGTCGGCAAGGGCGCGGCCGGGGTTGGGGATTTCGGTGCCGGTGGCGTGGGATGAGTTGGATCAGCTGACCGGCGGCGATCATTGGACCGTGGGCACGGTGCATACCCGGCTCGATGTTGGTAACTCGCCATGGGATGGATACGCCAAAGCCGCCAAGGGGCTGGCGCCGGCTATGAAGATGTTGGAGTTCAAACCTGGCTCGGGAAACTGAGATTACATGGGGGCCACGTAGGGCGGATTAGCGAAGCGTAATCCGCCAATGCATGCGTTTCGACGACGCACGCGTTGGCGGATTACGGCGTTCCGCCTAATCCACCCTACGTGTCTCCGTGATTTGGTGATGTTGCATGGCCCCGGTCATGCCGCCTTGCGCGAGGTGGCTGACTTGGCGGTGCTCTTGGCTCTTGCCGCCGCTGTGGGCGCCTTTTTGGCCGTGGTGGTTTTGCGGCGAGGCGCTGGCGCTTCTTCCTCTTCCTCCTCCTCGTCGCTGTCTGCTTTGGCAGCGGTTTTGCGTGCCGCAGGTTTGGCGGCCGCGCCTTTGCCCGGCCGCTTGCCAAGGCTGTCCTGCAGCAGCGCCACCAGATCGACCACGTTCGACGCCTTGGCCGGCTTGTCTTCCGCCTCGGCGGCGGTGATGGTCTTGGTCTGGCCGGCCTTGACCTTCTTCTTGACTAACGCCAGCACGTCGTCCTTGTACGTGTCGCGGTACTGCTCCGGCTTCCATTCCTCGCTCATGCCTTCGACCAGTGACAGCGCCATCTGCAGCTCCTTGTCGCTAATGCCGGCCGCCTTGGCGGTCGCTGGCGGCAGCTTCAGTTCCTCGGCGTCGCGGATCTCCGCCTCATACCGCAGGGTATTGAGCACGATTTTGTCGTCGATGCACACCAGCGCGCACAGATGCTGCTTGGTGCGGATCACCACCGTCGCGATGCCGATCTTGCCTGCCTTGCGCAGCGTTTCGCGCAGCAGCGCGTAGACCTTGGCGCCGCCCTTGGACGGCGCCAGGTAATAGGGCTGCTCGTAATACGTCAGCGGCACATCGGCCGCGTCGACGAAAGCCTGGATGTCGATCGTGCCCGTGGCTTCGACGTTGGCCCGCTTGAGGTCCTCGTCGGACAGGACGACGTATTCGTCCTCCTCGTACTCGTAGCCTTTGACGATATCGTCCCAGGTCACGTCCTTGCCGGTTTTTTTGTTATAGCGCTTATAGCCCACCGGCGAAAAGTCGCGGCGGTCGAGCATCGTCAAATCCAGCTCGTGCGTCTGCACCGCTGAATACAACTCGACCGGAATGTGCACCAGCCCGAAGCTGATGGCGCCTTTCCACAACGCGCGGGCGGCCATGGCTCAGGACCCCACGGAGCCGGTCACCGGCAACACGATGCCGCTGATATAGCTGGAGCACGACGGCGCGGCCAGGAACACGTAGGCCGGCGACAGCTCCTGCGGCTGCGCGGCGCGGCGCATGTCGGTGGCCTGGCCGAATTCGGCGATCTTCTCGGGCGACTGGTCGGCTGGGTTGAGCGGTGTCCACACCGGTCCCGGCGCCACCGCGTTCACGCGGATGCCCTGGTCCAGCAGGTTGGAAGCGAGCGACATCGTGAACGCGTGGATCGCGCCCTTGGTGGTCGAGTAGTCCAGCAGGTGCTTGGAGCCTTGCAGTCCGACCACCGATCCGGTGTTGATGATGGAGGCACCGCGCTTGAGGAAGGGCAGCGCCGCCTTGGCCATATGGAAGTAGCCGTAGACGTTGGTCTTCATCGTCATGTCGAAGCGTTCTTCGGTCAGGTCGGTCAGCTTTTCGGCGTGCTCCTGGAAGGCGGCGTTATTGACCAGGATATCGAGCCGGCCGAAGCGATCGTGCGTCTGCTGGGCCGCATCGCGGCAGAAGGCGGCGTCGCGCACGTCGCCGCGCAGCAGCAGGCAGCTCTGGCCTTCCGCTTCGACATAGCGTTTGGTGTCGTTCGCGTCCTGGTCTTCGTCCAGATAGACGATGGCGACGTCCGCGCCTTCGCGCGCATACAGCACCGCGACCGCGCGGCCGATGCCGGAATCGCCGCCGGTGATCAGGGCCACCATGCCTGCCAGCTTGCCGCTGCCGGCGTAGTCGGGTGCCAGAAACTCGGGCTTGAGCTGCATCTGCGCCTCCAGCCCCGGCTTTTCCAGGTGCTGCGAGGGCATCGTGCCCGGATACTCATGTTCGGTGGTTTGCACCGGTCCCTGGCGTTCGCCCGACTGGCTGCCCGCCGATTTTTTCTGCTGGTCGGCCTGGTCCTGTTGCTGCTGGATTTCGCGCTGTTGATTAGCGGTGCCCGAATCGGCCCGGTTTTCGTTGTTTGCCATGATTCCTCCCTTGTGCATCGAAGGAACAGTATTGGCGCACGGGCCCAGAATGACGGTGCGCTTTTTCACACATGCGCGCAGATGGACGGCCGTGCAAGCGCCCGTTTTTGTGGCACACTGGAAGCAAGCGGTTCCGCATAAAAATAGAAATACCCAGGGGCAACAAAAATGACCGACATTCGAGGCCGGTCCGGTAGCGTTGGCGCGTATTTCAGTGCCAGCCGCGACCGGCGCGCGCATTTCCAGGCGATCTGCGGGGAGATGTTCTCCCGGCTTGTGGTCGTCGACAGCATCGACGATATGGCCGCCGAGGCGCGTCAGGCCACCGACTTGCTGGTGCTGGATTTGAACGGCTACGCGCGCCCCGGCGGGTTGGCCGCGATCGGCCACCTGATCATCGACCGGGCCGGCGCGCCGCTGTTGGTGTTGTGCGGCTATGAGCAGTGCGCGTGGCTGCCGGAGCTGATGGCGTTCGGCTCCTTCGACTATCTGATTTGCCCTGTGCTCGATGACGATCTGCGGCACGCCATCCGCCGGGCGTTGTCGGTATCGGACGATCCCGGCGCCGCAACGCAGCAGCGCCTGTTCGACAGGGAGCGCGAGCTGCGCGATCTGGTGGGCCTGCAGCGCGGCGTGCAGCACGCCATCGGCGCCATCGACGATATCGACAGGATGGCGGCCAAGGTGTGTCATGCGTTGTGCGGTTTTCCGGGCGTGTACCACGCGTCGCTACTGCATATGAAGCAGCACGGCGATCTGCGGCTGGTCGCGCAGGCGTCGCCCGACGATCTCAATCTGGCCGGGCTGCTGGGGCGCACCGACCATCTGCTGCAATCGGCGCTGCGTGATGTGTTTCCGCCGTTGATGGCCGCATCCTCCGGGCGCATGGTGCTGCTGGACGCGCCGGAGAAGACCGGCGATCCGGAATTGGCCATGCGTTTGCATGACCGTTATGTGCGCATGGTGCTGGCGCTGCCGCTGCGCGCCGAGGCGGGCAATCCGGAGACGGAATCGGTCATGGGCGCGATCTGCCTCATGTTCGACCGTCACATCGCCTTCTCGCGCGAGCAGTTCGCCGCGTTCGCCAGCCTGGCGCAATTTGTCAGCCTCGGTCTGGGCATGAGCGAATTAAAGGACCGGAACGACGAGCTTTCCGGCCAGCTCTCGCAACTGAGCACCGTCGACAATTTGACAGGCGCCGCCAACCGCCGCGCCGGCGAGACGATGCTGGACAACGAACTGCGGCGCGCGCGCCGTTACGGACTGCCGCTGGCGGCGATGTCGTTCGAGGTAAGCAGCTTCCGATCGACGAACGATGCGTACGGCCATCCGCTGGGCGATACGGCTTTGCGGATGGCGGCGGAGACGGTGATGCGCCGCCTGCGCACCTCCGACATGCTGGCGCGGATGCGTGGCCAGGAGTTTTTAATCATCGCCACGCATACGACGGCCTCCGACGTGATGCTGCTGGCGGAAAAACTGCGTCTGGCGATCGCCGAGGCGGACTTGCCGGGATGCGATAGCGTCAATGTCAGCCTGGCAATCGCGCAAGCCGGGGCGGAGGAGGGTGTCGACACGGTTCTCGATCGCCTCGACGCCGCGCTGCAGCGGGCCAAACGCGCCGGGCGCAATCATATCGAATCGGCCGGATGATTGACGTCCTATCGGCTTGTCGTTGTCGACCAGTCGCAATCGCTCGAGCATGGAGGCGGGAATGAGGCGTGGTTGGATATTCGTCGTGATATTTGGCGCGGCTATTTTGGGTGCTTTTTCCGCATGTGCCGTCCGCGTAAATCAGATTGAGAGTGGATTTGCTGCGCTTGAAAATGGTGCTTCGGAAAGCGCGTTGATTCAAAAGCTAGGCAGCCCGGATGTGGTCGAAACCTCCGTTGCGCCCTTTGTCGTGTACTCATCCGCGTCATGCAATGCCCCTTGCGTGAGACGGCTTTGGTGGGAACATCCGATACTCAAAGGGATGGAGGCATGGTCGGTCGAATTGGGTTCGACCGGAAGTGTAATGAACAAAGCTCACTGGATATCGCCTTAGCTGACGTCTGCGGCGAGTCGAGGGCTGCTTCAACACGATCTCCGGGTCATCCCATACATGACGATCATCATGTATGATGGTCGCGGTTAGTTTGCGATGGAGTCGGATATGAAAGTCAGCAGGGAGCAGGTGGCGCTCAACCGCGACCGCATCGTCGAGACGGCGGCGCGGCTGTTCCGCCAGAAGGGCTACGACGGCATCGGCGTGGTCGATTTGATGAAAAGCGCCGGTCTGACGCACGGCGGGTTTTACGGCCACTTCGCCTCCAAAGAGGATTTGCTGGCCGAGGCCACCGCGCATGCGTTCAAGCAGTCGGTGGAGCGCTGGCGCCAGAGGGCGGCCGCGGCCCCCAATGCGCCGGAGACGGCGATGGCGGGCATCGGCGAGAGCTATTTGTCGGTGCGCCATCGCGACGGGCCGGAACTGGGATGTTCGATCACCTCCCTGGGACCGGATATCGCGCGTCTGGGGCCGAAGGTGCGGCAGGCGCTGACCGAGGGAGCCAAAGGGCAGATCGCGGTGCTGGAGGAATTGGTACCGGGCGAGGACGCGGCGGCCAGGCGCAAGCAGGCCTTGGCCACCTATGCCGCAATGGTCGGGGCGATCGTGCTGGCCAGGGCGGTCGATGACGAGGCCATGTCGCTGGAGGTTTTGGAGGCGGTGCGGGCCTCGATGCCGGGTACGTAGGCACACATGCCCTTATGCGCTTTTCGCATTACGTAATGTAAAAAGCGAGTTTGACGCTGGACCGGCCGTGGCCGATCGCGTACGCTGGCGGTTTTCAGTTTCCCGGAACGACAATGCTGCATTGGTTGAAGCACTACCGGCGCGCGCTGCTGCCTGGCGATATCAGCGCCGGCCTGGTGGTCGCCATGATGATGATCCCGCAGGGGATGGCCTACGCGCTGGTCGCCGGCGTGCCGCCGGTGGTCGGCATCTACGCCAGCATCCTGCCACCGGTGGTCTACGCGCTGTTCGGCAGCAGCATGACGCAATCGGTCGGGCCCATGGCCATCGTGTCGCTGATGACGGCGGCCGCCATCGGGCCGCTGGCGCCGGCCGGCTCCACGCTGGCCACCGTGCTGGCCGCCCAGCTGGCGATGGTCTCCGGCGCCGTGCTGCTGTTGTGCGGCCTGCTGCGCATGGGCTTTTTGGCCAATTTCTTTTCCCGTCCCGTGATGAGCGGCTTCACCGTCGGCTCGGCGATCGTCATCGCCTTCGATCAAGTCCATACCCTGCTTGGCGCGCCGCTGCCCCACCTGCACACTTCGAGCGCGGTGCTGGGCGTCGGCTCGTTGCTGTTGCTACTCCTGTCGAAGTTTTATTTGGCCGGCCTGCTGCGCCGCTGCGGCCTGCCGCCGGCCGTCGCCGATATCGGCGCCAAGCTGGCGCCGATGCTGGTGGTCCTGGGCGGCATCGCGCTGATGGCGACCACCGGCCTGGCCGAGATGGGCGTGCGCACCACCGGTTCCGTCCCGCCAGGCCTGCCGCGCCTGAACCTGGCCACTTCCAGCGCCCATTGGCCGCAACTGCTGCAACCGGGCCTGCTGATCGGCTTCATCGTGTTTCTGATGTCGATGTCGGCGGCGCAGTCGCTGGCGCTCAAGCGCAACGAGAAACTGGTCAGCAACCATGAACTGGTCGGCCTGGGCGCGGCCAATGTCGCCAGCGCGCTGTCGGGCGGCTTTCCGGTGACGGGCAGCCTGTCGCGTTCCGCCGTCAACTTCACCGCCGGCGCCAACACGCCGCTGGCGAGCCTGATCACGGCCGCGCTGCTGGCCTGCGCGCTGCTGGCGCCCACCGGCTGGCTGGCGCTGCTGCCGCTTCCCACGCTGGCCGCCACCATCATCGTCGCCGTGCTGGGCATGCTGGAACTGGGCATCCTGCGTACCGCCTGGCAGTACGACCGCAGCGACGCGCTGGCCTGGGGCGCGACCTGCCTGGGCGTGCTGACCATGGGCGTGGAGGCGGGCGTGATCGTCGGCGTGGCGCTGTCGATGGGTACCCTGATCTGGCGCGCCAGCCGGCCGCATATCGCGGTGTTGGGACGCATCGCCGGCAGCGAGCATTTCCGCAATATCGAACGCTATCCCGCCGAAACGCGGCCGGAACTGCTGGTGCTGCGCATCGACGCCAATCTATTCTTCGGCAATGTGGAGGCGGTGTCCGAGCGTATCGAGTGCGAGCTGGCCACCCACACGAGCGCGCGCCACCTGGTGCTGGTGATGACGGCGGTCAGTTCGATCGACACCACCGCGCTGTTCGCGCTGTCGGAGCTCAATCAAAGCCTCAAGCGGCGCGGCATCGGCATGCACCTGGCCGAGGTGAAGGGGCCGGTGATGGACCGCCTGCGCCACAGCGAACTGCTGCGCGACCTGAACGGCAAACTGTTCCTCAGCACCGCGATGGCGTCAGACCATCTGCTGGCGGCCGGCAAAGGCCGATAAAAGTGTTATGCAAATAACCATTATGAATATTATTTATACATTTAATGCCTGTGGGTAATAATACGCATGGACTTCCGGTCGTTTTGAAACTATGATTTAACTCCTGGGTTCTTGGCCTTGCCATCGGAGCCCCACAGACTAACTATCGACTGGTTGCCGATGCTGTACCGACTTGCCCGCCGTGCCGGCAGAATCTCCATCGCCATGTTTGTCAGCGTCACGCTGACCGCCGTGGTGACCTTGGTATTGACCACCTTCGCGCTGTATTTCTACCAGGTCGAGCGGGCCCATCGTTGGGAGCAGCTGCGCCAGACGCTGTCCAACAGCGCCGACGAGCTGGCGTCGGCCGTGGCGCTGCCGGCCTGGAACTTCGACGAGACCCAGATCACCACCATCATGCGCAGCGGCTTGAGCAACCGCGACCTGTACGCCAGCGCGGTGGTGCCGGCCGCCGGCAGCCGTCCCTTCATCCTCACCCGCGACAGCGCCGGACACCTGGTCGAGGTGGCGCGCGAGCCGGACAACCCGGAGCTGCTGTCGGAGCGGCGCGCCATCGTCGCCGCCGGCCGCAACATCGGCGCCATCACCGTGTATGCGTCGCCGGTGCTGCTGCTCGAGCAGCTGCGCCAGCGGCTCTACACCATCATCGGCATGATCTTCGTGCTCGACGTGACCCTCGTCTTCAGCCTCTATCTGCTGCTGTCGCAGCTGATTTTCAAACCCATCACCACCATCGAACGCTACGCCGCCAATGTCAAGGCGGGCCAGAACCCGGGTGCCTTGCCGCCGCGCGACTGGTTTTTCGGCGAGCTGAAAACCCTCAATTCCTCGATCCGCGACATGGTGCGCCTGATGGACAGCCGCTACGTGGCCATGCACGCCAGCGAGGAGCGGCTGCAGATCGCCAGCAGCGCGGCGGCCATCGGCATCTGGGACTGGAACATCGTCAGCGACGCATTGGTGTGGGACGAGCAGATGCACCGCCTGTACGGCATGGACCACGCCACCGCGGCCGGCGCGGCCGGCTCGATGGACGACTGGATCGCGCGCATGCACCCGGACGACGCCATTCCGGTGCGCGCGCTGCTGGACCGGGCGCTGAGCGGGCGCGGCGACTTCGACGTCGAGTTCCGCGTGGTCTGGCCGGACGGCTCGCTGCATTACATGAAGGGCGAGGCGATGATTTTCCGCGACGCCGACGGCCATCCGGCGCGGGTGGTGGGCGTCAACTACGACATCACCGGTCACAAAGTGGCGGAGCAGGAGCTGCGCCGGCACCGCATCCACCTGGAGGAGCTGGTTGCCGAGCGCACCAACGCGCTGTCGGTGGCGGTGCGCCAGGCGCAGGCGGCCAACCAGGCCAAGAGCATCTTCCTGGCCAATATGAGCCACGAGCTGCGCACGCCGCTCAATTCCGTGATCGGCTTTTCGCGCCTGATGGCCGATTCGAAGAACATGCTGCCGGAGGAAAAGCGCAACCTGGCGATCATCCACCGCTCCGGCGAGCACCTGCTTACCCTGATCAACGATATCCTGGAGCTGTCCAAGATCGAGGCCGGGCGCGCGGTGCTGCAGACGGAGATCATGAGCATCGACGAGATTCTGCAGGAAGTGATGGACATGGTCAGCATGCGCGCCGGCCAGACCGGCGTCGAGCTGGAACTCGACAGCGCCGGCGTGCCGGCCGGGGCGCGGGTGGACGGCACCAAGCTGCGCCAGGTGCTGCTCAATCTGATGTCGAACGCGGTCAAGTTCACCGGCCAGGGCAAGGTCACCTTGCGGGTGCGCGGCGCCATGCGCAAGGTCGATGGCGCCTGCGAGTGCGAGCTGGCGTTCGCGGTGATCGACGACGGCCCGGGCATCTCGCCGATCGACCAGACCCGCATCTTCGAGCCCTTCGTCCAGGCCGACGGCCCGGGCGCGAAGGAGGGCACCGGCCTGGGACTGGCCATCTCGCGCGAGTTCGTCCAGCTGATGGGCGGCGTGCTGTCGGTGCAGTCGGTGCGCGGCGACGGCGCCACCTTCCAGTTCACGATCAAGGTGCCGGTGGCCGAGGCGCAGGCCGACGAGGACACGCCGGCCTTGGATGCGCCGCAGCGCGGGCGCCGCGTGGTGGTCGCCGACGACGGCGCCGATGCCAACGCGCCGCTGTCGGGCGCCGATCTGGCGCGGCTCGAGCCCGCGCTGCGCCGCCAGCTCAAGGTGGCGCTGCAGGAGCTCAACCTGGCGCGCGTGGCGCTGCTGCTGCGGCCCTTGCCGGCGCAACTGGCCGGCGTGGTCGAGCGCATCGAGCACATGGTGCGGCTGCACCAGTACCCGCAGCTATGCGCTTTGCTCGATCAGGCGGGTAGCGAACTGGAGGCATAGGCCGGACAGGTATATCATAGTAGTTAGTGTATATATTAGTAATATTGATAGTACATGTATTAGTGGGGAGTATTAAGGCAAGTATTCGGGCGATGTCGTGACATGACGATATCGCCGGTATCCTTTTGGCGGACAGCGGCGGCGGAACAAGGCGAGAGAGTTTTACATGCACCGGGATTTATCGGAACAACACACCAAGGGCGAAGTGCTGATCGTGGAGGACACGCCGGCCTCGCTCAAGCTGCTCAGCGACCTGCTGACGGAGGCCGGTTATTACGTGCGCCAGGCCCCCAACGGCGAGCTGGCGTTGTGGACCGCCCAGTCGCGCCCTCCGGAGCTGATCCTGCTCGACATCCGCATGCCCGGCATCGACGGTTTCGAGGTGTGCCGCCGCCTGAAGGAGTCGCCCCAGCTGTGCAACGTGCCGGTGATCTTCCTGTCGGCGCAGCACGACACCGACGACAAGGTGCGCGGCTTCGCGCTCGGCGCGGTCGATTTCATCGCCAAGCCGTTCCAGGCCGAGGAAATCCTGGCCCGCACCGACGCCCATGTGCGCCTGAGCCGCGCGCAGCACGCGCTGGCGGTCGAACGCTCGCTGCTCGAGCAGCGCGTGGCCGAGCGCACCGAGGAACTGGCCAAGGAGGTCGAGCAGCGCCGCGCCAACGAGGAGTTCCTGCGGCTGGCGAGCCAGGTGTTCGAGGCCACCCAGGACGCCATCGTCGTCACCGACCGCGAGGCGCGCATCGTCGCCACCAATCCCGCCTTCACGCAAATCTCCGGCTACGAGGCGCAGGAGGTGATCGGCAAGAACGTCGTCATGCTGCACGCCGGCGGGCAGGACGCCGCCGCTTTCGACCAGATGCTGCAGTCGGTCATGAACACCGGCCTGTGGTCGGGCGAGATCATGGCGCGCCGCAAGAACGGCGACGTGTATCCGGGCTTGCTGAGCGCCTCCGTGGTGCGCGACGACGCCGGCCAGGTGGTCAACCACGTGGCCGTGTTCATGGATATCACCGAGCGCAAGGCCGAGCAGCACCTGATCGACTTCCTGTCCAACCACGACGCGCTCACCGGCCTGCCCAACCGCCTGCTGGCGCGCCAGCGCTTCGAGCAGACTTTGGGCACGGCGCGCCGCGAGGGCGGCTGCGTGGCCGTCATGTGCCTGGACATGGACCGCTTCAAGAGCATTAACGACTCCTACGGCCACGACGTGGGCGACAAGGCGCTGCAGGTGATCTCGCGCTTCCTGACCGATTGCGTGCGCGATGGCGACACCGTCACCCGCCAGGGCGGCGACGAGTTCCAGATCATCGTCGCCGACGACGCCCAGTTGAGCGCGACGATGCCGATGGCGCAAAAGATCCTGGCCGGCCTGCGCAAGGAGCTGGTGATCGACGGCCAGCAGATCACCGTCACCTCCAGCATCGGCATCGCCGTCAGCCTGACCGACGGCGACAGCTTCGATGAATTGCTGCGCAACGCCGACACGGCGCTGTTCCGCGCCAAGGAGATCGGCCGCGACAACTACGCCTTCTTCACCGAGCGCATGGACGCCGAGATCCGCGACAAGCTGGCGATCCAGAGCCAGCTGCGCGGCGCCATCGCCCGCAACGAGTTCGAGGTCCACTACCAGCCGCAAATGTGCCTCAAAAGCGGCGTGATGGCCGGCGCCGAGGCGCTGCTGCGCTGGAACAACGCGGTGCTGGGCCGGGTGCCGCCGAACCGCTTCATCCCGCTGGCCGAGGAGTATGGCCTGGTCAATTCGATCGGCGAGTGGGTGCTCGAAAGCGTGTGCGCGCAAATCAAGGTGTGGCAGGACCAGGGGCTGGGCGACATCAAGGTGGCGGTCAACCTGGCCGCCGGGCAGTTCGCCAACGATGCCACCGTGCCGTACGTGGAAAGCACCTTGCGCAAATACGGCATCGCGCCGGCCTGCCTGGGCCTGGAGATCACCGAAGGCACGGTGATGGGCGATCCGAACAAGGCGGTGGCGGCGCTGCGCAAGCTCAAGGACATTGGCGTGAGCATCTCGCTCGACGACTTCGGCACCGGCTATTCCAGCCTCAGTTACCTCAAGCGCTTCCCGATCGACGTGCTCAAGATCGACAAATCGTTCGTCGACGACGTCACCACCAGCGCCAACGACGCGGCGATTGCGCTGTCGGTGATCTCGCTGGCGCACAACCTGAACATGCGCGTGATCGCCGAGGGTGTGGAGACGCGCGAGCAGGTGCGTTTCCTGACCGAGCGCGGATGCGACGAGATGCAGGGATATTTTTTCAGTCCGCCGCTCAATGGCGAGGCTTTTACCGCGCTGCTGCGCGAACGACGTAATTTGCTGGACATGTAATCAACCCTTCCCCCACTGGAGCTCTATGGAAAAGAAGTTCGGCGCCGTCATTGCTGGCGCATGCATGGTCTTATCTCTCAACGCGGCCGCAGCCACCACCGCCCAGGCGCCCGCCGCCAAAGCCGGTCACGCCGACGCCCAGTTCAAAAACATCTACACGCAAGAGTGGACCTGGCGCCTGGGTCAGAAGATGGAGGAGGGCGAAGACGACGAAAAGGGCGGCACGACGACACTGCCCCGCATCGATCCGGCCACCCAGCAAAAGCGCCTGGCCTACTGGCAGGACGTGATGAAAAAGCTCGACGGCATCAAGCAGGACAAGCTGTCGGCCGAGGAATTGATCAACTACCAGGTCTACAAGGCGCAGATCGCGGCCCTGATCGACGCCCAGAAATTCCGTGAGTATGAAAAGCCGCTCAACGCCGATACGGCCTTCTGGTCCAACATGGCGGGTGCCGCGCGCAACACGCTGACCAAGGAAAAGGAATACCAGGACTACATCAAGCAGCTGTCGGACGTGCCGCGCTACTTCAACGACCAGATTGTGAACATGCGGGCCGGGATGGCGCGCGGCTTCACGCCGCCGAAGGTCACGCTGATCGGCCGCGACGGCTCCATCACCTCGGTGACCGAAGCCAAGACGCCGCAGGACACGGTGTTCTACCTGCCGTTCAAGGCCATGCCGGCGACCATCCCGGCGGCGCGGCAGGAAGAACTGCGGGCGGAGGGCGTGAAGGCCATCGAAACTTACGTGCTGCCGTCGTACCGCAATCTGCTCAAATTTATGCGCGACGAGTATGTGCCGAAGTCGCGCGAGGATCTGGCGGCGGAGAATCTGCCGGACGGTAAAGCCTATTACCAGTCGAAGATCGTCGAATTCACCACCACCACGATGAGCGCCGACGAGATCCACCAGATCGGCGTGAGCGAAATGGCCAAGATCCGCGCCGAGATGCTCGACGTGATCAAGCAGACCGGCTTCGAGGGCGACCTGCCCGCCTTCCTGCAGTTCCTGCGCACCGATTCGCGCTTCTACGCCAAGACGCCGGAGGAGCTGCTGATGCGCTCCGCATGGGTGGCGAAGAAGTTCGACGCCAAGGTGGGCCAGTACTTCGGCTACCTGCCGCGCCGCCGCTTCGCCGTGATTCCGGTGCCGGACGACCAGGCGCCGTTCTACACGTCGGGGCGCGGTGGTCCTGGTGTTTATCTGGTTAACACTTACAACCTGCCGTCGCGCGCCTTGTACAGCATGCCGGCGCTGACCTTGCACGAATCGGCGCCGGGCCACGCCTTCCAGATGCCGGTGGCGATGGAGCAGAAGGGCCGTCCGGCGTTCCGCAACGCTTACATTTCGGCGTATGGCGAGGGCTGGGCGCTGTATAGCGAGCGGTTGGGCGTTGAGATGGGGATGTACGAAACGCCTTATGAGGTATTCGGCATGCTCAGTTACCAGGCTTGGAGGGCTTCGCGCCTGGTGGTCGATACCGGCATCCATAGCAAGGGCTGGACACGCAAACAGGCGCAAGATTATTTGAAGGCCAATACGGCGCTGTCGGAGCACGAGATCGAGACGGAGGTGGACCGGTATATTTCGTGGCCGGGCCAGGCGCTGTCTTATTATCTGGGTGAGATGAGCATCATCAATGCGCGCAAGAAGGCCGAGGCGGCGCTGGGATCGAAGTTCGATATCCGCGCTTTCCACGATACGGTGCTGCAACTGGGTTCGGTGCCGCTGCCGGTGCTGGAAGCGCGTATCGATTTGTTCATCAAGGAAGGTGGCAAGAGCCCTTATCCGAGTCTGGATTAGGGTTGTCGGCGGCTCGTAGATGGCGGATTACGCTGCGCTAATCCGCCCTACGTGATTTAGATTTTGGCTAGTTGGTGAACAGCTTGAGTAGGGAGGGCAGCAACTGCGCGATGAAGATCGCGCTGACCACCCACTGGATAATCGAAGTCTTCGCTTCAGCAATATCAGCCTTGGTGGCGGCGCGCAATTCTGCAATATCGGCTTTGCTCGCACTCCTTAACTCTGCGATATCAGCTTTGGTGGCGTAGCCTAACTCTGCGATATCAGCCTTGGTGGCGTAGCCTAACTCTGCAATACCAGCCTTGGTCGCGCTCCTTAACTCTGCAAAATCGGCTTTGGTGGCGTGCCTCAACTCTGCAATATCGGCCTTGGTGACGTGCCTCAACTCTGCCAAGTCCGCTTTGGTTGCGCCGTTGGCTACAATTACCGCGACATCAAGTTTGATGGTAGTGAGGTCTGCTTCGATATTTTCGACGCGCTTTTCCATATCCCCATCATAGGGCGGCTCGCCACCGCCCGCAACTTCGCTGGCTTTCGGTTCATTTCTACGTTTGTCGGGTAGGGGCTGGCTGTTCATTTTCTCGCCTCGGCTAGATGAGTGTTAGATCCATCTCATCGCAAAAAATTCCCACCGGTGTTGGAACGTCGATACCAAGCGATTATTCTACCGCTTACAAGTGCACCAATTCGGTGCGGTTGAACCAAGTTGGTGCGTTAAGTCCACCTGCCACGGCGTGCTAGTTGTGTTCTGCTGGCACATACCTTGCATACGACAGACATTATTTAGAAAACCTCTAAGTCATGCCTGATTGCACCGCACCTTCCGACCTTGCCGCCAGCGCCGCGCACGCCGCCTGGCAGGCAAACCTCACGCTCGGATTCGCGGACGACGGCGGTACCACCCGGCTATTCAACAACATCCACTATGGGCCTCTGCGCGTGCAGAAGGCGCTGTACCCCGAAGACGCCAAGGTCTGCCACGCCATCGTGGTCCACCCGCCGGGCGGCGTGGTTGGCGGCGACCAGCTCGCGATCGATATCGGCGTCGGCGACCGCGCCCACGCCTTCATCACCACGCCTGGCGCCGCCAAGTGGTACAAGGCCAATGGCAAGGTCTCCCGCCAGACCGTCCACCTGCACCTGAACGAGGGCGCCGCGCTCGAATGGCTGCCACAGGAAACCATCTTTTTTGATACCGCTAACGTGGTGCTGGAACAGCACGTGGAGTTGGCCGCCGGCGCCACCTTCATCGGCTGCGAAATCCTGTGCATGGGCCGTCGCGGTTCCGGCGAGGTATTCAACACCGGTACCGTCACGCAGCGCAGCAGCATCCGCCGTGACGGGAAATTGATCTGGTGGGAGCAGGGCGCGATGGTCGGCGGTCGTCTCGGCAGTCCGCTGGCGCTGAATGGTCACACCGTCTGCGCGACCTTGATCGCCGCCGGAAAACCGCTGCCGGCCGCCGTGCTGGCCGAGCTGTTGTCCAACATCCGCGCCGACATCGCCGCCGACGGCGACCACGCCTTCGGCATCACCCATACCAAGGGCGTGCTGGTGGCGCGCCATCTGGGCGACGACAGCGAAACCGCGCGCCGCCTCATGCTCACCGCGTGGCGCCGGGTGCGCCCGCATCTGCTGGAACGCGAGGCCGTCACGCCGCGCATCTGGCAAACCTGATACTGGAACCCCGAACATGGATCTGACACCAAGAGAAAAAGACAAGCTGCTGATTTTCACCGCCGGCATCGTGGCCGAGCGCCGTCTCGCGCGCGGCCTGAAACTGAATTATCCGGAGGCGATCGCGTTGATCACCTGCGCCATCATGGAGGGCGCGCGCGACGGCAAGTCGGTGGCCCAGCTGATGGCCGACGGCACCCGGATACTGACGCGCGACCAGGTCATGGAAGGGATACCGGAGATGATCCCGGACATCCAGGTGGAAGCCACTTTCCCCGACGGCAGCAAGCTGGTTACCGTGCACAACCCGATACCCTGAACCGCATCATGAATACCCATTTACGTTCCACCCCGAGCCACCCCACGACACCTTTTTCAAGGAGATCACTATGATACCCGGTGAATATCTGCTCACGGAGGGCGAGATCGGCCTCAATGAGGGCCGCGAAACCGAGAGCGTGGTGGTGACCAACCAGGGCGACCGTCCGGTGCAGGTCGGCTCGCACTTCCACTTCTTCGAGGTGAACACGGAGCTCAAGTTTGAGCGCTGGAAGGCTTACGGACGGCGCCTGAACATCGCCGCCGGCACCGCCGTGCGCTTCGAGCCGGGACAACAGCGCACCGTCGAACTGGTGAAGCTGGGCGGGGACCAGAAGGTCTACGGCTTCAATGGAAAAGTGATGGGCAAGCTGGATACCAATCCACCGAAAAGCTAATAATAAAAGGCTAACATGGCTACAATCTCGCGCCGCGCCTACTCGGAAATGTTCGGTCCCACCAAAGGGGACCGCGTCCGTCTGGCAGACACCGAACTGTTTATCGAAATCGAGCACGATTACGCCATCTACGGCGAAGAAGTCAAATTTGGCGGCGGCAAAGTGATCCGCGACGGCATGGGCCAGTCGCAGCGCGTGCGTTCCGACCCGTTGGTGATGGACACGGTCATCACCAACGCGATCATCATCGACCACTGGGGCATCGTCAAGGCCGATATCGGCATCAAGGACGGCATGATCGCCGCCATCGGCAAGGCTGGCAACCCGGACATCCAGCCCGGCGTGACGATGATCATCGCCGGCGCCACCGAGATCATCGCCGGCGAAGGCAAGATCGTCACCGCCGGCGGCGTCGACACCCACATCCACTTTATCTGCCCGCAGCAGATCGAGGAAGCCTTGATGAGCGGCGTGACGACGATGATCGGCGGCGGCACCGGGCCGTCGGCCGGCACCTCCGCCACCACCTGCACGCCGGGGCCGTGGCACCTGCATTCGATGCTGGGGGCGGCCGACGCCTTTCCAATGAACCTGGGCTTCCTCGGCAAGGGCAACGTCAGCCTGCCGGAGCCGCTGGAGGAGCAGGTGCGGGCCGGCGCCATCGGCCTCAAACTGCACGAGGACTGGGGCAGCACGCCAGCCGCCATCGACAACTGCCTGAGCGTGGCCGACAAGATGGATATCCAGGTGGCGATCCACAGCGACACGCTCAACGAGGGCGGTTATCTGGCGGATACGATCGCCGCGTTCAAGGACCGCACCATCCACACCTTCCACACGGAAGGAGCGGGCGGCGGCCACGCGCCGGACATCATCGCCGCCGTCGGCGAGGGCAATGTGCTGCCGTCGTCGACCAATCCAACCCGCCCGTTCACCGTTAACACGCTCGACGAACATTTGGACATGCTGATGGTCTGCCACCACCTGGACGCGGCGATCGCCGAGGACGTGGCCTTCGCCGAGTCGCGCATCCGCCGCGAAACCATCGCCGCCGAGGACATCCTGCACGACATCGGCGCCATCTCGATGATGTCGTCCGACTCGCAGGCCATGGGCCGCGTCGGTGAAGTCATCATGCGCACCTGGCAGACGGCGCACAAGATGAAGGTGCAGCGCGGACCGCTGGCGCCGGATTCCTCGCGCAACGATAACTTCCGCGTCAAGCGCTACGTCGCCAAGTACACCATCAACCCGGCCATCACGCACGGCATCGCGCACGCAGTGGGCTCGGTGGAAGTCGGCAAGATCGCCGACCTGGTGCTGTGGAAGCCGGCCTTCTTCGGCGTCAAGCCGTCGACGATACTCAAGGGCGGCATGATCGCCGCCGCGCAGATGGGCGACCCGAACGCGTCGATTCCGACGCCACAACCGGTGCACTACCGGATGATGTTCGGCGCCTTCGGCGGCGGGTTGAAAAAGTCGTTCACCTTCGTCTCGCAGGCGGCGTTCGACGACGGCATCGGCGACAAGCTTAAACTGAATAAAACCCTCATCGTCGCCAAGGACATGCGCGCGCTGCGCAAACACCACATGATCCATAACGGCGCCACGCCGAAGATGGAAGTCGATCCCGAAACCTACGAAGTGCGCGCCGACGGCGAGCTGCTGGTCTGCGAAGCGGCCTCCGAGCTGCCGATGGCGCAGCGTTACTTCCTGTTCTAGACACTTATGCTGACCCTCCATACCAAACTTTCAGCGGCCGACCACGCGGCCGCCAACATCGCCGCGCAGCTGGTGCTGCCCTACGAATTGCGCGAGAAATGCCGCCTGCGCGCCACGCTGGACACCGGCGAGGATGTCGCCGTCTTCACCGTGCGCGGCACGGTGCTGCGCGACGGCGACCTGCTGACCGGCGAGGACAAGCGCGTCGTCAAGGTGGTGGCCGCGCCGGAGCCGACCTACAAGGTCACCTGCGCCGACGCCCACACCTTGCTGCGCTGCGCCTTCCATCTCGGTAACCGCCACACGCAGGCGCAGGTTGGCGATGGTTTCCTGCGTATTCGCGCCGACGCGGTGTTGAAGGAGATGCTGGCCGGCCTGGGCGCCAAGGTGGAGGAGGAGCAGGCCGCCTTCGAGCCGGAATCGGGCGCCTACGGCGGCGGTCACGCGCATCACGACGACGGCGGCCATCATCCGCTGGCGCCGATCCCGCTGCGCCAGAAGATCCACCGTCCCAGCGATCCGAAGTGAGTCCAACGGTGAACCAACGGTGAGTCCATTCTGATGCAGGCATCCGCATTATTGAATCTGCTGCAATTCGCCAGTCCGGCCCTACCGATCGGCGCGTACAGCTATTCGCAAGGGCTGGAGGCGGCGCTTGAAAACGGCATGGTCACCAACGCCGAGCAGGCGCGCGCCTGGATACTGCGTCACCTGCACGAGGTGGTGGCGCAGTGGGAAGCGCCGGTCGGCTGGCGGCTGATGCAAGCCTGGTCGCGCCGCGACTGGGCGGCGGTCGCCGAGTGGAGCGAGCGTTTTATCGCTTCGCGCGACAGCGCCGAATTCCGCGCCGAGACCATCCAGATGGGGTATTCGCTGACCAAGCTGGTCGCCGAACTGGGTATCGTCGACGCCGAGATGCTGGCGCACCTGCAAGGCGAGCCGGAAGTGGCGTTGCCGACCGCCTTCGCCTGCGCCGTGGCGGCGCTGGAGATCCCCCACGACGCCGCGCTGCTGGCGATGCTGTTCGCGTGGGCCGAGAACCAGGTGTTGGTGTGCGTCAAATCCGTGCCGCTGGGGCAGGTGGCCGGCCAGCGCATGTTGCTCTCGCTGCGAGACGATATCGAGGCGGCGGCGCGTTACGCGCAAACCGTTTCCGACGACGATATGTGCAATTGGGCGCCGGGATTGTCGCTGCTGTCGATGCGGCACGAGGTGCAGTACAGCCGTCTTTATAGATCATAACCAGATAAACAATATAAAACATATGAATACTTCCAATCCTTTACGCGTGGGCATCGGTGGCCCTGTCGGCTCGGGCAAAACCGCCTTGTGCGAAATGCTTTGCAAAGGCATGCGCGACCAGTTCGACATGGCCGTCATCACCAACGACATCTATACCAAGGAGGACATGGAGATCCTGCTGCGTGCGGACGCGCTGCCGGCCGAGCGGCTGATGGGCGTGGAGACCGGCGGCTGTCCGCACACGGCCATCCGAGAGGATGCCTCGATCAATCTGGAGGCGATCGCCCGCATGCAGGCGGATTTTCCGAACCTGGACCTGATACTGGTCGAATCGGGCGGCGACAACCTGGCCGCCACCTTCAGCCCGGAGCTGTCGGATTTGACGATTTACGTGATCGACGTTGCCGGCGGCGAGAAGATTCCACGCAAGGGTGGTCCCGGCATCACCCGCTCCGATCTGCTGATCATCAACAAGACCGATCTGGCGCCGCACGTGGGCGCGGACCTGGATGTGATGGCGCGGGACGCCAAGCAGCAGCGCGGCGCGCGTCCGTTCATTTTCACCAATCTGCGCAGCGGCGACGGCGTAACAGCCGTCATCGATTTCATCCGCGAACAGGGATTGTTGGGACAGACCCCACACGCCGCGTAACCAGGCAACGTGAAAACAGCATAACCACAAGGACACGTAGGGCGGATTAGGCGGAACGCCGTAATCCGCCATCTTTGAGCCGCCGACGGCGCATGCATTGGCGGATTACGCTGCGCTAATCCGCCCTACGTGTATCTTCGAAACGCATACTTAAACAGGAGATCGCATGTCTAATAAATCAGTACTCGCCATTGCGCTGGCGCTGGCCAGCACCGCCGCCGCCGCCCACCCTCAAGCTGGCGGCGCGCATATCCACGGTTTCTTCGAAGGCTTCGCCCACCCCTTCACCGGGATCGATCACTTGCTGGCGATGCTTGCCGTCGGCATCTGGAGCGCGCGCCAGTCCAACGCCAAATGGCTGCCGGCGACCTTCATCGGCATGGTGCTGGCGGGCGTGCTGACCGGCGTGGCCGGCGTCACGATACCCGGCCTGGAAACCGGCATCGCGTTGACGGTGGCGACGATGGGTGTGTTGATCGCGGTGGCGGCGCGCCTGCCGTCGGCGGTTGGCGTCACGATGGTGGGCGTGTTCGCGGTCTTGCATGGCAACGCGCACGGCCACGAGCTGCCCGCCGCAACCAGCGCCTTTGGCATGTTGGTGGCGACCACGATATTGGTTTATGGCGGGCGGACGCTGGGCCGCATCAGCCCCGCGCTGGCGGTGAAGGTCAGCGGCGCGGCGATCGCCGCCGCCGGCGTGATGCTGGCGGCGTCAGTGTAAAGCTACTCGCGCGGCTCGGCGCGGCGCTCGGACAGCACGATCGGCGCCGCATTTTGCGGATACAGCCCCTTGTGGCCTTCGAAGCCCTCGCGGATGGCGGCCATGTCGGTTTCCTGGTCGCCGGTCAGGAAAACATGGTCGACCATGCCCAATGTCTTGCTCGCGTAATCGAAATACACCAGCACCAGCGGCACCTTGGCCTCCAGCGCCAGGTGATAAAAACCGCTTTTCCAGTTGGGGCGATAGGCGCGCGTGCCCTCGGGCGTGATGCCCATCCAGTAAAAGTCCGCCGCATTCATGCGCGCCGCCTGCGTTTTGATGGTGCCGCTCGGCGTGCCGCGTTCGACCGGCTCGCCGCCGATCGCGCGCAGCCATTTGCCGAACGGTGTCTTGAACAGCGAGTCCTTGGCCAGAAAGCGCAGCGGCAGATTCAGCGCCCATTTGCACAGCAGCCCGATCGGAAAGTCCCAGTTCGACGTATGCGGATAGATCACCATGATGCCGCGCGGCCCGGGCAGGGGGCGGAACAGCACGCGCCAGCCAACCAGCTTAAGCAAGCGCAACGACAGCCGCTGCGAGAAGGTCGGCAGCGCCGCCGGTTTCAATTCAAAATCGCTCATCCACTCCACCCTGTCTTCGTTTTATCTTTTTGTCACTCTTGACAGGCTGGTATGGACCTGGTCAAAAACCGCGCACGCATTCTATATTGGCGACCTCGACGGGGCAAGCGCTTCGGGGATGGCCGCGCGCGGCGTTGGGGTGGGCGGGCGGTGCAGATTAGCCACGGGCCGAGGCAAAATTAGTGTATTTGAGGTATTGTAGCGATCCTGATAATTCTCAAAAAAAAGGGCTCCCATGATCTCGACAACATTGACCCAACGTGCCGCCGTCGTCGTGGCCATCGCCGGCGCTTTCGCTGCCGCAACGGCCCAGGCCGGCGCGCCGATGGCCAAGTTCCAGGCGCCGGGCTTCTACCGCACCACCTTGGGCGATTTCGAAGTGACCGTGCTGAACGACGGCACCCTGGACCTGCCGGTCAACAAACTGCTCAAGCAGCCGCCGGCCAAGACCGACGCGGCGCTGGCCAAGGTGTTCGAGAAGAGCCCGATTCAAACGTCGGTCAACGGCTTCCTGATCAACACCGGCAGCAAGTTGGTCCTGATCGACACGGGCGCCGCCAGCCTGTTCGGTCCGACGCTGGGGCAGTTGCTGGGCAATCTGAAAGCGTCCGGCTACAAGCCGGAGCAGGTTGACGAGATCTACATCACGCACATGCACAGCGACCACGTCGGCGGTCTGGCCAGCAACGAGCAGCGCGTGTTCCCGAACGCCATCGTGCGCGCGGGCAAGCTCGACGCCGATTACTATCTCAGCCAGGCTAATCTGGACAAGGCGCCGCCGGAAGGCAAGGACGGCTTCCAGGGACCGATGTTGTCAATCAATCCCTACGTCAAGGCCGGCAAGTTCCAGCCGATCGTCGCCAATACGGAGCTGGTACCAGGGATCAAATCCTACTTCAATGGCGGGCACACGGTCGGCCACATCACGTATGTGGTCGAGAGCAAGGGGCAGAAGCTGGTGCTGTTGGGCGACTTGCTGCACGTGCAGGGTGTGCAGTTTGACGATCCGGGCGTGGGCATCCAGTTCGACACCGACAGCACGATCGCCATCGCCGAGCGCAAGGAAGCGTTCGCGGCCGCAGCCAAGGGGGGCTATTTGATTGGCGCCGCGCACCTGTCGTTCCCCGGGCTGGGACACGTGCGCGCGCACGGCAAAGCGTATCAGTACGTGCCGGTCAATTACACCCAGCCACGCTGATCCAATCCACGGGGTCAAGTCTGACATTCGTACACGGACTGGACCTCTGCGCTGTTGAGCTCCTGTCGGAATGTCAGACTTGACCCCCGGCGGGGTTACGCCAAGGCTGGATAGTCGGTGTAACCGACGCCGTCCTGGCCGTAGAACGTCTCCGGCTTCCACTCGTTCAGCGGCGCTTCGGTTTGCAGGCGGCGCGGCAAATCCGGATTCGAGATGAAGGCCTTGCCGAAGGCGACCGCGTCGGCGGTGCCGGCGTCCAGCAACTTCTGGGCGGTCTGCTTGTCCAGGCTTTCGTTGGCGATGTAGACGCCGCCGAACTCCTTCTTCAGCAACGGTCCCAGGCTGTCCTCGCCCACCGCTTCGCGCGCGCAGATGAAGGCGATCTTGCGCTTGCCCAGCTCGCGCGCGACGTAGCCGAACGTGGCGGCCGGATCGGAGTCGCCCATGTCGTGCGCGTCGCGGCGCGGCGCCAGGTGCATGCCGACGCGGTCCGCGCCCCACACCTCGATGCACGCATCGGTCACTTCCAGCATCAGGCGCGCGCGGTTTTCGATCGAGCCGCCGTAGTTGTCGGTGCGCTGGTTGGTTTTGTCCTGCAGGAACTGATCGAGCAGGTAGCCGTTGGCGCCGTGGATTTCCACGCCATCGAAGCCGGCCTTTTTGGCGTTTTCCGCGCCTTTCTTGTAGGCGGCGACGATGCCGGCCAACTCTTCCGTTTCAAGCGCGCGCGGCACCGGGTAGGCGCGCATCGGACGCAGCAGGCTGACGTGGCCTTCGGCCGCGATCGCGCTTGGCGCCACCGGCGCGTCGCCGTTCAGCAGCTCCGGATCGGAGATGCGGCCCACGTGCCACAGTTGCGCGAAGATTACGCCGCCGGCCTTGTGCACAGCCGCCGTCACTTCCTTCCAGCCCTCGACCTGCTCGTCCGACCACAGGCCGGGCGTGTCGGCGTAGCCCACGCCCTGCGGCGTGACCGAGGTGGCCTCGCTCAGGATCAGCCCGGCGCTGGCGCGCTGCTCGTAGTACTTGGCCATCAGCGCGTTCGGCACGCGGGCGCCGCCGATGGCGCGGGCGCGCGTCAGCGGCGCCATGATGATGCGGTTTTTCAGCGTGAGGTCGCCGATGGTGATCGGGTCGAAGAGGTTAGCCATGTCGAATTTCCTATAGTGTCATTTGGTCGATGAAGGCCTGGATCGTGGCCTCATCGCGTTTAAAGTAGTTCCATTGCCCGACCCGGTGGGACGTGATCAGGCCGGCCTTGAGCAGAATGGACAAGTGGGCCGACACGGTCGATTGCGACAGCGCGGCGCGATGGTCGATCTGGCCCGCGCACACGCCGAACTTGTGCGGGTGCGCCTGCTCCGGAAAATATTGCTCCGGGTCCTTCAGCCACGCCAGGATCTGGCGCCGCATCGGGTTGGCGAGGGCTTTGTGTATCGCGTCTATGTCCATCTGAGGTTCACCTGGGTCAAAAATGAAATCGGCTTATGACGATATATGTATCGTATTTTTACGATTTCAATATCGGTATCTTACGATATATAAGAAATTCGTGCTCGCGGCTGGCTTGCGGCCGAAAAATCCATTATGTTACTGGAACATTGATCGAATTCTAACGGGGGCTGTATGTCAAGTCATTATCTGGATGTGGCCATCGGCTTGTCGTACACCTTCCTGGCCGTGAGCCTGCTATGCAGCGCGACGCGCGAGGCGATCGCCTCGCTGTTCCAGACGCGCGCCAAGGTGTTGCTCGACGGCGTGTTGACGATGCTGCACGAGCCCGCCGGCAAGCCGCGCCTGCGCGGCATCATCCCATCGATCAAGCGGCTGCTGCGCATCGACACCGGCTTCGGGCTCGACAAGCTGGGCGCCGGTTCGCTGACCGCCGCCGTCATGGAGCATCCGCTGATCCAGGGCATGGCGCAGCAAGGGCGCATGCCGTCGTACATTCCGTCGACCATCTTCGCACGCGCCTTTGTATCGACCCTGACGTCCAAATACGGCAAGACGCAGACGGCGGCGATGCTGCTGGCGCAGGTCGGCAACGAGGGCTTGACCCGCACCTTGCTGGCGATCATGGGCGAGGGCCCGGACGATGTGGCGGCTTTGGAAAACGCCGTGCGCATCTGGTACGAAACGGTGATGGAGCGCATCACCGGCTGGTACAAGCGGCGCTCGCAGCTGGTGCTGTTTTGCGTCGGCCTGTTCTACGCCGCCTCGATGAACATCGACGCCATCGAATTGAGCAAGCGCCTGTGGGGTGACGACCAGGTGGCGGCCGAGCTGGCGCAGCAGGGCGCCGACGGCGTCGCCAGCGGCCGCGTGAAGCCGCCCGTGCCGCCCGTTGCGCCGGCCGCCGACGCGCCTACCGTTACGCCGATGGAGCGGGCCGCCATCGCCAAAAAGGAATGGCAGATGGTGGAAAAGCTGCCGATCGGCTGGCCGTCGGCGCGCTTTGACGCCGCCGCCGGCAAGGGCGTGGCCGCCTTCCTGGGCGCGCTCGCGTTCGCGCTGATGGGCTGGATCGTCACCGCCTTCGCCTCGTCGCTGGGCGCGCCGTTCTGGTTCGACGGCATCGGTTGGCTGCTGGCGCTGCGCGGCAGCGGCGCGCGGCCGCAGACCGAGACACCGCCGGTGGTGGTGCAGACCATCGCGTTGCCGAGCATGGCGGTCGCCGTGGTCAAGCCGCCGCTGGGGAGCTGAGCTTTCGCTTCACACCAATTTATATTGTTTTACTCGCGCCGTCCGATGCGGCGCGCCTAACATGGTCCTACCCCCGATCCCCGCGACAAGGAGTAAACCATGTTCGGCCTGACGACGCTTGGCGTTATCCACACACTCATCAGCCTGGTCGCCGTCGGCGCCGGCATCGTCGGCTTCGTCCGCGACAAGCGCATCGACCTGGGCAACGGCGCCGGCAAGACTTATCTCGTCACAACCATACTGACCTGCCTGACCGGCTTCGGCATCTTCCAGCATGGCGGCTTCGGCAAGCCGCACGCGCTCGGCGTGATCACTTTGCTGGTGCTGGCGGTGGCGTGGAAGTTGGCGGCCAAGCCGGCGCTGCAAGTGGTGCTGCTGTCGTTGACGTTCTTCTTCCACATGATCCCCGCCGCGACCGAGACCTTGACCCGCGTGCCGATGGGCGCGCCGATCCTTCCGAACGCCGAGGCGCCGGAGCTCAAGGTCATCACCGGCGTGATGTTCGTGCTGTTCGTCATCGGCGCGACCTTGCAAGTGCGCCGGCTGAATCAGCTCGCCCGCAAGCCTGTTGCCCGAGCAGCGGTGGCCTGAATACTGCGCGGACCTCGCTCAAGCCGTCATGGATAGGCGGCGATGAAAGGATGTCATCGCCGCCGCACGCCGTGGCCTCGGCGGCGGCGCATTTTTCGGTCGTCGGCGGCCGGGCCGGTGTCCGCAAAGTAGATCCGCGTGCCGAAGATCGGCATCAGCGCCTCAGCTACCATCAGCGCGACTGTGGTCTTGCCCATGCCGCCCGCACCGACGATGGTGACGCACCGATGCTCGTGGCAGAGCGTTGTCAATTGTTCGAGGGTTGGGTCGCCTCCGAGAATGTCGCGTCGAAGCTTCAGGTTATGCTGCACCGTGGCGTGGGCCGGACGGGTCACCGGCGCGACGAAGCTGTAACCCCGGCCGACGACGTTCTCAATGTATCGAATGCCGCTCGGGTCGCCCGCCAGCGCCTTGCGCAACGTGCCGACATGCACCCGCAGATTGTTTTCCTCAACGACGGTGCGGGGCCAGACGCGCGCTATCAGTTCTTCCTTGCTGACGACTTCCCCGGCCCGCTCCACCAAGGCCAGCAACAGATCGAAAGCGCGCCCGCTCAGCGGTATCGGCCGGCCATCGTTAAGCAGGCTGCGGCAGGATGGCATCAGGCGGAAGGGGCCGAACGCCAGCTCCCGTTCGAACGGCGGACAACTGTTCTGTTGCATGATCGTCTCCCGGTCCAGGTGTCTGACGATTGTTTCATGGTTGTGAACGAAATGACAATCTGCATTTGGAGGGGGATTCTCTGCCGAAGGTTCCGGTCTGCCTCAGGCCGCGAAATGCAGCGCCAGTGCGATCACCGCCGGCAGCGTCTGGATCAGCAGGATGCTGCGCTTGACAGTCAGGCCGCCCCACACGCCGGCCACTGCCACACAGCACAGGCCGAAGACCGTGAAGGCCGATGCAATCGCCGGATTCGGATGGACGAAGCCGATCACCAGCGCGGCGACCAGAAAGCCGTTGTAGCAACCCTGGTTGGACATGGCCGGCCGCACGATGTCGGCTTTTTCCTTGCTCAGGCCGAATACCTTGCGTCCGCGCGTGTCGAACAGCGCCGTCTCCAGCAGGACGATATAGATGTGTATCAGTGCCACGACGGCGGTGACGATCTGGGCCAGCAAAAGCATGGTCGCTCCTTTTTTTTAGTTAAGAGATGATTATCACCGAGGCAAGGCTTCTATGGACATCATTTTGTTGCAACTGGTATAGTTTCGGCTCACAGCTCCGGCGGGGACGACCCCGCCACCGAGGAGCGCGGCGTCCGCATCGGCGCTTTCAGGCGGGGACGACCCTGTCGCGAACTGGAGTTGCAATGACCTGGATCATCCTCATCATCGCCGGCCTGCTGGAAGTCACCTGGGCGGTCGGACTCAAATACACGCACGGCTTCACCAAGCTGATGCCGACCTTGTGGACCTTGACCGCGATGCTGGGCAGCATAGGCATGCTGGGCCTGGCGTTGCGCACGCTTCCGCTGGGCACGGCTTACGCGATCTGGACCGGCATCGGCACGGTCGGCACCGTCATCTACGGCATCGTCGCGCTCAACGAGCCGGCCAGCGCGGTGCGGCTGGCGTGCATCGCCATGATCGTCGGCGGCATCATCGGGCTCAAGCTCACCACCACCTGAGATTTACCGCGCGTCGGGGTCAGAAGATTGGGTTGGCGCGGGTGAGGTAGTACCACTCGCTGTTGGCGCCGGCCGCGCTGTCGGGGAACAGGATGCGGCCGTCGAACTCGGCCAGCACCGGCGTGCCGTCGGCGCGCGTGCCGATCTGCTCGTCCTTGCGGACCGGATCGAAGCTCGACCAGGCGCGGGTAAAGGTATCGTCCGCGCTGACCTTGTCGTAGACGGCGACCATGCTCAGCGCCTCCATTGCCTCGTCGGCGATCGGCTGCGGGGAGGGAGCGTCGATCAGGCCGAGGAAGGCCAGGGTATTCATGATGGCGCGGTAGGCGACTTCGGGTGCTTGCGGATCGGTGTGCTCGCCGCACTCGAGCGTGAGCGCGTAGCCGCCGGTGCTGCGCATGTATTCGGTGGTGCCCATGCCGTAGCGCAGGACGGTTTCCAGTTGGCTGTCGCCGCGCAGGCGGCGTTGCACGCCGGCGCCGTAGGTGCGCAGCCAGCCGTCGACGAAGCGGCGCACGCCCAAGCGGCGCGCCATCGCGCGTTCCTGTTGTTCGTGTCGGAAGGGTTCAAGCGGACCGTCGTTGTTGCGCGGGCCGACCATGACGAAGGGTTCGCCGGAGGCTTTGAACGAGTGGAGATCGAGCAGCACGTCGTGGCGGGCGAGGAGGGGGCACAGCCAGTTGGCGACGCGGTCCTCGAAATCTTGTGGGTTTTCGTTGGGGAAGAGATTGCGGTTCAGGTTGCGTTCGCCGAAGCGTTCGCCTTTTGCGTAGGCCAGTGGGTTCGCGATCGGAACGAAAGTGACGGCGCCGTTGCGGATGACGAGCTTGCCGGCGTCGAGTTCCTGCATCACGCGCTGGATGGCCTTGGTGCCGCAGATTTCGTTGCCGTGGACGGCGCCGGTGACGATCAGGCGCGTGCCGGGGTGTTGGCCGCTGTATTCGGTGGATTTGAATTGTAAGGCGCGTGCTGGTGGCATGGCTAGGCTCAACGACTGATTCGAGGTCTAATGTACTACAAGAGCTGTAAGGCTGCGGTACTCACAGCCCTACGAGGAAAAATAATTAAGCCTGCGGATCGTTTTTGACTTGGGGGTCATGCATAAATTCGACGCCACTCGCAGTTTTGAAAGTCAGCTTAAAGCTGATATCGACTTTTGATGTATTGGCGTCCGTAAAAGTCAATTGCTTGCCACTGAGACTAACCACTGCAGCGCTCAATTGGTCATTCCCCAAGGTTTGGATGATCATTCCTGTAAAGACGATTCCCTGATGGTCATCATCATAGATTTGATAGTTGATAACGGTGTCTTTCTGCGTCACACATGGCATTTCGGGGGCCGTGTGTACGTCATAAGTTCCTGATACGGCGCCAGCCTTGACTTTCACCATCACGTTAATGAATTGAGTGCATGCGTGGATTTTGCTCATGAGGTCGCTTTCTTTGGTGGGTGGGTAGACAAATATTGCAGGTACGCGGCGTCGCGGTATTGCATCGCTTCCAATTGCTTCATCGTGCGTTCCACGCGCACGCTCTGATTAAGGCAAGCGTGGGCTTTGACCCACGGAGCTAGCAAAAGGAAGTCGGTAGTGGTGCCCACCAGTGGATGGAGCAGAGTTCTTACCGTATCGCAGTGACTCAGAGCATCCCCATCCGCGCGCAAGTGGGCAAGATCGGCGTTGAGCAATAGCGCATCTGTAAGTGTAATTAATATCAGTCGGTCCGACGGGGATGCTGTATGCAACTCAAGTAGTTTTTTAAGCGTCGGCTGCAACACAATTGAGGCATTATCTGCCTTCCGCTGCTGGAAAAATACAACGGCTTTGCGGTATTGAATCTTTGCGATGAGCGTCTGAAGGTTTAAGTGTTTGGGCTCAAGACTGCTGAGCTCGGCCACATTGCCATGTAATTGTTCAAGCCGGGATAGTGCTAATGCGGGACTGCGAAGCTTGGTATCTGTATCGAACATACGCAATTCAGCAATGTACAAGTTGCGTTGCCATGTACGATTACTTCGATCCTTTTCGACAATTTTCATGCGTAACGCATGCGCCTGCCGGGCGTCATCGTAGGCGCCGACCAATTGACCTCTGGCTTGCTTCAGGTCAGATTGATGAGACCAAGCAGCCGCAAGTTCATTAATCCAGACTATGTCGTCGGGATAGGCTCGGTGCAGTTCTTGTAGCAGCTTTAAGCCTCGGGCATACATTGCCTCCGCATCAGCCAAGCGACCCTGTTGCATATTCGCACTAGCTAGCCAAGACAAACTATCAGCTAAGTCGGCAGTGATTTGTTTGTCCTGCGGCTTTTGCCCATGGGCGCGGCTCTTCAATTGCACCGAAAGCTCAAACTCTCTAGCCGCATTGATGACGTCGCCTTGCCGTAAGGCTACGGTACCTAGGCTGTTATGGGCGAACGATTGTTCGATCCAGCTATCAATATCGGCTGGCGCAGCCATTGCCAATTGGTCGCTGTGATCGCGATACTCCTTAAAGTAGCTTTCCGCCTGTAGCCATTCTTTTTTGTCGAGGTGAATCTGACCGAGCCAAAAAGCATTTTCACCGGCACTCTTGCGCAATGCTAGATTGGCAGGCTGATTTTTCAATTGCCGTTCGAGTAGACTGCGTCCAGCAAGCAGCGCAGCACTGGCCCCCGCCGGGTCGGCACGGGCGATGCGGACCTCGGATATTAGCTGCAGCGACCTCGCACGTTGTGCTAAGGCGGTTTCATTCTCGTCACCGCGAGCCGGATTAGATAGGTATTTCAAGGCGCGAGTGCTTACGCTGTCGAGCAGATCCAGTTTCCCCAGTGGCCGCAATTTTTCGACGAATTCCCCTAGCATGTAGCCCATTAACCCTTCGGCCTCGGTCCGATGCGCCTCCGCTTGTGTCTGAGCCGAGCGTGCGGCGAGGCCAAGGCTACCTGCCAGCGCTGCTAGAGTTGTCATTGTGATCATGATGCCCAGCCGTAGCCGTTCGCTACGGCGCACACCCATTAGCGAGGCACGGACGAAATCCTGCTCTTGTTGCGTGAAGCTGAACCCCGTTGTCTTTAATAACTGGCGCGCTTGATTTGCTTGAGTGCCCGATGGCAGCAACATATCGCGTGTGCGGCCGCTATCCTGCCAGCGCTTGGCCTGCGCGCTGATACGGCTACGCGTTTGTAACGCCTGACGGTGCTCGTCGATCCAGGCGACCACGCGCGGCCAGCGGCGCAGCAGGGCCTCGTGGGCGATACCGAAGGCGGGAGCTCCGCCGTGCAGGTCGCTGACGAAGAGGTGCGCATCAACCAAGGCTTGCACCAGCTTGGTTTCGTCATCGCCGCTTAGTGCCGACCACGGCACACGGCGGGATGTGACAGTCGATTCGTCCTCGGCCACGAGCACCAACCGCGACAAGAGTTGGGGCAGGGCGGCGATCTGCGATTCGGCTAATTCTGAGATCACTTGCTCGGCGCGCGCACCGATAGCGCCTTCCAAACCGCCCATGTCGTGGTAAGCCTTGTGACTCAACTCCCCATCGGCACTGCGCTGGCGATACAGCTCCTGTAGACAGTATTGCAATAGCGGAAGTGTATCCGGCCCGGCCTTGGCGGCGTTGATCAGCAGTTCGTCCAGGCTCTCGCCGTGGCCGTCAACCGTATAGCGCAACTGCGCCACCTGGGCAGGATGGCGGATGATTTGCGCGATGTCGGCGCTGCCTGGTGGCGTCAGATCGAAGTGGCCGCCGCGCAGTTTCATGCTCATCAGGGCGGGGTAGGCCGTCAAATGCGGATAGAAATCGTTGCGGCAGGCCAAAACCAACAGCACGCAACCGGAGCGCGCCAGTTGATCCAGCACGTTGATGAAGACGGCACGCTCCTGCTCACTAATGTGTGGCAGGCGGAAAATGGCCTCGAAACGGTCGATGAACACCGCCAGCCGGATCGTTGCTAACCTTTTTTGCAACTGTTCGATCAACCCCGGCAAATCCTGCGCCATGTATTGCGCGAGGGTGGCGGCGCTGGTGTTTTCAAACAGCAGTCGGTCGTCGATTTCGGCGTCGAGCAGCACGCTGGCGAGCGTTTCCAGCAGCCCCGACTGTCCCATGTCGGCGCAATCGAGCTGCACATGGTCGCTGATTGCCAGCCCCGACTCCGCCGGTGCGGCACCGGCCTTCAGCGCGGGAATCAACCCGGCCTGGACCAAGGAAGTCTTGCCGGCGCCCGACGGTCCGAGTACCAGCACCATCGAGCAAGCGGCCTGAACCTGAGCCACTACCACCTGCACCAATTGATCGACGCTGAGCTTGCGGCCGAAGAAAATGGCCGCGTGTTGTTCCTCGAAAGCTTCCAGACCTCGGAACGGGGAGGCGTGCGTCCAGCTGCCGTTGCTGACGTCGTCGTCGTAGCTGAGCTCGGCCAGCAGGCGGTAACCACGCTTACGAATAGTTTCAATGTAGCGCGGCTCGGCGGCCGAGTCGTCGAGCGCGCGGCGCAGCTGCGTAATGATTTTGTGGACCGCGTTGTCGCTCGCCGGGGTGTCGCCCCAGCAGGCGTCCAGCAGCGCGTCGGCCGAGACGACGTCGTGCGGGTGCTTGCAGAAATGTAACAAAACATCCATGGCGCGTGGTTCCAGCTGCCGGCTAAGCACGCCAAAACTGAGCGTGTTGGTGGCCGGATCGACGCGCCACTGACCAAAACGGAAGCTTTTACGGTTCACACTAACCTTCTTCGCCCAAAAATAAAAACTTTTAAATCAACGGGTTAGCGATCCGAAGGTTTCCAGAAGGCCATTTATATAGCTAATCAGTACAGTTGCTTCAAATCTGTACCTTTAGTGAATATTAACATTAGGCTGGGGAAACTATTAAACATTCTGCTCTCACTGTTGTGTCTTCGCGCAGTCGGTACGCCGGCGCCGCGGCCGTTCCCCATCCGAACGAGGTGCGCGCCGAGCTGCGCCGCATCGCGGTCAGTCGCACCTTTGCCGCGTCGCAGCGCTGCTGCGCGCTTCTGGACCATCTGGTCCGTGATCTTGGTAACCAAAAGTATCAAGGCGGCGATGGGGCGATGCCGGCCGGTGGGCGCTCAACGTCCGGGTCCGGTCTTGGAATGGATCTGGCCGCCGCGGTCCAGTTGGCGCGTTTGCGCAACCGGCTGAGCGATTATTACGAGGTCGAAGGGCAGCAAAATCCGTTGCGTATCCGGGTGCCGGACGACGGTTACCAAGTACGCATCGACATCGCCGAACCGGCTCAAAGTCTATGAATTCAGACATCATCTTGCACCCCACGGAGGTCCCATGGTTGTTTTAACCGGCGTCAAAGCCCCGTTCGAGCTGACCCAGCATGCGATACCAATTAAGCAACAAGGAATCGATTTTGCGATTCGCTATTACAGTCACCACGCCGGCAAGAACTTGTCGCTGGCCGAGGCCAGGGCGCTGACCGACGCTGGCATCCAAATCGGTGTGGTTTGGGAAACGATCGGCGCGCATTTGCATTCGTTCAGCCGCGCGCAGGGTTTGGCGGACGGCGCCGCCGCGTATCTGATGGCGCAATCGGCCATTACGCAGCCGTCGGGCTCGGCCATCTACTTCGAGGTCGACTGTCATCCCACGGCCGAGGATATCGCCGGTCCGATCACCCGCTACTTCGAAGGCGTCAATCAAGCGTTCAACGCCGCGCGGCCGGGCGAGCCGCATTATCAGATCGGCATTTATGGGTCCGCCGCCAGTTGCGAAGCCATCGTTGCCAGCGGCTTGGCGTCGTTGAGCTGGCTTTCGCCATCGGAGGGGACGGCGGCAGATGGCGGTGCCGGCTACGCTGGCTATAACCTCAGGCAACTTTCTTCGAGCGTCTTGCCTGTCGACGACGGCAAGAAAATCCATGTCGATCTGGCCCGTAGCAACGACGGCTTGCCAACCGGTTTATTCAGGGTGCTGTAGTGCCGACCATTCACTTTACCGAATTACCGACGCTGAAGACCGTCAAGCCGTCCAAGACGGTTTTCCTGAATAATACCGGCCAGGACGTGGTGCTCAAGTTCGTCACCGCGCCCGATTTGGTGCTGCCGGCTTACACCATCAGCACCCGCATCAGCGCGGCGATCGACTGCATTTGCCAGGGCGCGACCAATTATTATTCGACGCACAGCCAGAATTACGCGATCGCGGAGGACTGCACCGCCGTGCTGACCTTGGACAATCAGACGCTGGTCATGGTGATCTCGCCGTGACTTTGGGAAAACGGCGCGGCGCTGTAAGATGCGGGGCATGAATCTTCAGCTTACTGCCCGCGACCACGGCCGCAACGCCGGCCTCGATACCTTGCGCGCGCTTGCGATCGTTCTGGTGTTCATGAATCACTACATGATCTTCGTCAGCTTCCGGCCGACCTTCGGCTGGATGAGCGAGATCGGCTGGGCCGGCGTCGACCTGTTCTTCGCGCTGAGCGGCTATTTGATCGGCAACCAGATCCTGTCGGGGATACGGCGCCAGCAGACCGGGCCGGAGCGGTTTTCGTTGCCGCGTTTTTACGCGCGCCGCTTCCTGCGCACGCTGCCGAATTTCTACTTTGTGCTGGCGCTGTATGCCTTGTGGCCGTATTGGCGCGGGGAGAGCGTGCTGCCGCCGCTGTGGAAGTTCATCACCTTCACGCAAAATATCCAGCTGACGCCGGGCACGGCCTTTTCGCACGCATGGTCGCTGTGCGTCGAGGAGCAGTTCTACGTGCTGTTGCCGGCGGTGGCGTTGTTGATAGCGGCTTGCCGCAAGTCCTTGCTGTGGGCTTGGGTGGCGGTGATAGGCACCCTGCTGGCCGGCATGGTGGTGCGCGGTTATTTATGGAACGAGGAAGCTGGCCTCGGCGGCCTCTATTACTACACCAATATCTATTACGCCTCTTGGTGCCGCTTCGATGAGCTGGTGTTCGGCGTGGCGCTGGCGCTGGTAAAAAACTACCACGGCGGCGCCTGGAAGGTCATCACGTCGCGCGGCAACTGGGCGCTGGCCGCAGGGGCAGGCGTGCTGGCGCTGACCTGGTCGATGTTGCTGGAGGATCACTACGGCCACATGATGACGGTGATTGGCTATCCCATGCTGGGCGTGGGCTTCACCTTGTTGTTGATCGCGGCGCTCAGTCCCGGATCGCTGCTGCAGCGTTGGCGCGTGCCGGGCGCGGCCAGCATCGCGCTCTGGTCGTACGCGATTTACCTGACGCACAAGCAACTGTGCGTGCTGCTGCGCGTGCCCTTGCGCGGTTACGGCTGGGGGCCGGACACGTGGCAGGCGATCGCCATCATGAGCCTGGCCAGCATCCTGGTCGGCTGGCTGCTGTTCCTGCTGGTGGAGACACCGTTCATGAAATTGCGCGACCGCTACGTCCCGGGCAATTTCGCCAGGCCGAAGGCGGCCACGGAAGCGGTCGCCGCCTAGTTCATCTCGATCACGTCGAACGGCGATTGGGTCGAGCCGAGGAAAGCCATGACGCTGCGGGCGCGCTCGCCCATGTCGTCCTGACGCGTGCCGGCGATAGCCGCGCGCAGACCGGGAATGATTTCGGTGATGTGCGGGCTGTCGTAAGCGTTGACCAGCAGCGCGGCCAGTTCGCTGGCGCGGCCGCGGTTGTTGCGCATGCGCTCTTCCAGCATCGCCAGCAGGGTGCGCTGCATGCGCGGCGTGGGATTGGTGATGTAACCGAACACCAGCGGCGTGTTGCTGATGGCGTCGCACAGACGGCTCTCGATCTGGTCGGGTTTGACGTCGGAGGCGATGTCGAAATAGGCGCCGTTCCAGCGCGTGCGTTCGTACGGGTGGCCGGGCGGGAAGGAATCGGCCGTCTCGAAGCCGAGGACGTGGCTGAGATAGCGTAACCATTTAAGAATAGTGGGCATCATGGCAGCATTTTAACCCAGCCGCAGACGGGAGGAGGCCGCCCCGGGCAACGCATGCCCGGCGGCGGTTGTAACGGTTTAGACGTGGGCTTCCTCACCCAGTTTCCCGGCGCGGAAGTCCTCGACGGCGGCGAAGACTTCGGCCTGCGTGTTCATCACGAACGGGCCGTATTGCGCGATCGGCTCGTTCAACGGCTTGCCCGCCACCAGAATAAAGCGGCTGGCGTCGGTCGCATGGATGTTCACGCCGTCGGCGCCCACCGTGTTGGCCAGGATTGCCATTTTGCCCGACGCTACATCCTTGTCGCCCACGCGCACCGAACCGCGATACGCGAAGATGAAGGCGTTGTGGCCTTGCGGCAGCGCCTGGCTGAACGAGGCGCCGGCCGGCAGATCGACGTCAATATAGATCGGCTCGGTCACTTCGCGCTGCACGGCGCCATCGACGCCATGGCTGCTACCGGCAATCACTTTCACTTTCGCGCCATTTGCCGTGGTGAAGACGGGTACTTCGTTGCCGTTGAAGTCGCGATACCACGGATCGCGCATCTTGTCCTTGGCGGGCAGGTTCAGCCACAGCTGGAATCCCGACATCATGCCTTCTTCCTGCTCCGGCATTTCCGAGTGGATCACGCCACGGCCGGCGGTCATCCATTGCACGCCGCCGTTGGTCAGCAGCCCTTCGTTGCCGCTGCTGTCCTTGTGGCGCATCCGGCCTTCGAGCATGTAGGTGACGGTTTCGAAGCCGCGATGCGGGTGGCTCGGGAAGCCGGCCAGGTAGTCGCTGGCCTGGTCGCTGCCGAAGTTGTCCAGCATCAGGAACGGGTCGAGGCGGCGCTGCAGGGGCTGGGTCAAGACGCGGTTGATCTTGACGCCGGCGCCGTCGGACACGGCTTGGCCGGTGATGAGGCGTTCCACGGTGCGTTCTTGTTGTACGCGATCGCTTGCAACGTTGTTAAATACCTTGCTCATTGACTCTCTCCTTTACGGACCGCGCCACCCGGCGCGATCGATGAATTTATACCAGTACCGAATCGATGTCGGCATCGGCCAGGGCTTGCGCCTTGGCGACCGCGTCCGGGCCCATGCCCATGCCTTCGGCGAAGAAGAACTGGACGTCGGTCAGGCCGACAAAGCCCAGGAAAGTCTTCAGGTGCGCCAGCTGGACATCGTTCGGACCATCCTTGTGCAGGCCGCCACGCGCCACGGCGACGTAGACTTTTTTGCCGGTCAGCAGGCCGACCGGGCCGGTCGGACCATACTTGAACGTCACGCCGGCACGGGCGATCGCGTCGAACCACGATTTCAGCTGCACGGTCACGCCGAAGTTGTACATCGGCGAACCGATGACGATGGCGTCGGCCGCTTGCACCTGGGCGATCAGGGCGTCGTCCAGGGCCACGCGGGCGGTTTGCTCGGCGCTGCGTTGGTCGGCCGGGGTGAACAGCGCTTGCAAGGTCGGCTCGTCCAGCACCGGATGCGGGTTGGCCGCCAGATCGCGACGCACCACCGTCGCGCCGGGATTGCCGGCTTGCAGTTTGGCGACGATGCTGTCGGCCATGCGGGTCGATTCGGAACCGGTGCTGCGGGCGCTGGAGTTGATTTGCAAGATGTTCATGGTGTTGCTCCTGAATGTTGTTGTTGCGTGGTTGTTGGTTTGTTTGCTGCGATGGAGTTACTTTAATCGTTTCAAAACCGATGCGGAAGCCGTTAAAATGGATAACATTAATCCATTGATGGAACAATCGAGGAGCATAGTGTGGAAATAGATCCTGGCGACCTGTTGTTATTCGCCCGCATCGTCGAATGCGGCAGCTTCAGCCTGGCGGCCGAGCGGGTGCAGTTGCCGAAGTCGACGGTGTCACGCCGGATTTCGCTGCTGGAGGCCCATCTGGGCGAGCGCCTGCTTCAGCGCACCACGCGCAAGCTGGTGCTGACCGAGTTCGGCGCCAGCCTGCTGGAGCACGCGCGCAAGGTGGCCGACGAGACCGAGGCGGCCGGTGCGCTGGCGCAGCACCGTCAAGGCGCGCCGAGCGGCTTGCTGCGGGTATCGATGCCGGCGGATTTCGCCAACGTCGGCGTCAGCGAAATGCTGGCGCAATTCATGCACCGCTATCCGGCCATCTCGCTGGAGCTCGACTTGTCGCCGCGCCGGGTGGACCTGGTGGCCGAGAATTTCGACTTGGCGATCCGCATGGGCAATCTGCCGGACGATGCCTCGCTGGCCGCGCGGCGCATCACCTTCAGTTCGCTGGCGCTGTATGCCTCGCCGCGCTACACCAGCGTGCGCGGGCTGCCCGAGCATCCGGACGATTTATTCAAACACGATTTATTGAGTTTGCCGCCGATGGCCAACGGCCTGATCCGGTGGACGCTGTTGCGCGCCAAGGTGCGCTGGGAGCGCGAGCTGCCGGTCAGGTTGCTGGGCAACTCGCCGGAGATGATCGTGCGCATGGTCAGCAACGGGGTGGGCATCGGCGTCTCGACCGAGGCGATCGCGGCGCCGTTTTTGAAAGCGGGGACGTTGGTGCGGGTGTTGCCGGAATGGTCGTTCCCCGAGGTGACGGGGTGGGCGGTGTTCCCGGGCCGGCGCTTGATGCCGGCCAAGACCCGGGTGTTTCTGGATATGCTGGAGGAGGCGTTCGACCGGCAGCTACCCTGATAGCGCCAATTACTTCAAATTGGCCATCATCTCGCCAAGCTTGACCGGACCGGCCGGCTGCCACGCGGGATTGAAGCTCATTGTGTCCTTCGGGAAAAGCATGACCACGGTCGATCCCAGCAGGAATCGGCCCAGTTCATCGCCTTTTTTCAGCAAAATGTTCTGATCGTCGTACTTCCACTCGCAAATCTGCGGCGCGCGCGGTGGGTTGACGACGCCGTGCCAGACCGTGGCCATGCTGCCGACGATGGTGGCGCCGACCAGGGTCATGACGAACGGGCCGTTGACGGTGTCGAACACGCACACGACGCGCTCGTTGCGGGCGAACAAGCCCGGAATGCCGCGCGCGGTGGTCGGATTCACCGAGAACAGCTCGCCCGGGACGTAGATCATGCGCGTCAGCTTGCCGTCGCACGGCATGTGGATGCGGTGGTAGTCGCGCGGGCTCAGATACAGGTTGGCGAAGCTGCCGTGCTGGAACTTGGCGGCCAGCGCGGCGTCGCCGCCGACCAGCGCGGTGGTGCTGAATTTGTGGCCTTTGGCCTGGAAGATCTGGTCATCGTCGATCGCGCCGAACTGGCTGATGCGGCCGTCGACCGGACAGATGAAGTCGGCGTCGGCAAGCGGGCGGGCGTCCGGGCGCAGCGCGCGGGTGAAAAACTCGTTGAAGCTGGCATAGCTGGCAATGTCCGGGTTGAGCGCTTCGCCCATATTGACGTCGTATTTGCCGACGAACCAGCGGATCAGGCGTGTGGTCATGGCGCCACCCTTGGCCCCCGCCACGCGGCCGGCGAAGTTGGTCAACGCTCCCTTGGGAAGCAGGTATTGCGGCAGAACGGCAAGGCGGTCGGACACGATGAGATCCATACAAAAAATAGCAATCGAGCATTATAGCGCCACCATCGGCGCGATCAGCCTATTCCTGCCAATTCGGAGCTATTCATTTTTTCACTATTTATGTTTATGAAATTTCGCTAAACGTTCACAAGTTATCTTGGGTTAAGGAAACTTTTAGCCAAACCAAGGCATAATACCCGCTCCCCTCAGTCTCCCGATCGCCATTTTATGATGCCTGCCCGCCAACTCCGTTTGACGCAGACCGCTGCGGCCGTCCTATCCTTGTGTCTCGCCGCCGGCGCCCATGCCGACATCGTGTCCTCCGCCGCCGAAAGCAGCGACGCGCCAGTCGCGGCCGACGGCAAGCCGGCGGCCATTCAAGCCACTACCGTGCCGATGCAGACGGTGCGCATCAAAGGCAGCGCCGCCAGCTACGACGCGCGCCGCGATGATACCGCTAGCAAGATCGTCGTCGGCAGCGAGGAGATCCAGAAATACGGCGACACCTCGGTCAACGACGTCCTCAAGCGGCTGCCCGGGATCACCATCGGCGGCGCGGCGGGGCGCTCGGGCGGGGAAATCCGCATGCGCGGCCTGGGCGCGGGGTATACCCAAATCCTGATCAACGGCGAACGCGCGCCGGCCGGCTTTTCCATCGACAACCTGGCGCCCGACGTGATCGAGCGCATCGAGGTCCTGCGCGCGGCCAGCGCCGAGTTCAGCACGCAATCGATCGCCGGCACCATCAACATCGTGCTGAAAAAGAACGTCAAGATCGATCAGCACGTGCTCAAAATCAGCGGCGCCAAGGGCAGTAAATTCAGCTCGCCGAGCGCCAGCATCCAGATGTCCGGCAAGGACGACAACATGTCCTACTCGGTTGGCGCCAATGCGTGGCGCTATATGTACAACCGCCTGACGCCGTCGATCGAGACCGGCACCGATGCCGCCGGCATGCCGAACGTGGACCGTTCCGCCACCTGGCAGGACCAGGGCCGCTCGGACGGCATGAATTTGTCGCCGCGCATCAATTGGACCTTGGCCGGCGGCGACACGCTGACCTCGCAGACCTTCATCAATCTGAACAAGTTCGACAGCAACAGCCACGGCCGCACCACGGTGAACCTGGCCGGCGACGAAGGTCCGAACTACGACCGCATCGACAACACCTTCAGCAGCCACAACGGCTACGGCCGCACCGATCTGAACTGGGTGCACAAGATGGCCGAGGGCGCCAAGCTGGACATGAAGGTCGGCGTCTCCAGGAACCGCAACACCGGCATGTCGCTGCAACTGGGCGGCAACCGCGACGGATCGCCGAACCTGTACCGCACCGTGGCGTCGCACAGCGGCGAAACGGGATTCAGCACGCAGGGCAAGTACTCGACGCCGCTGACCTTCGGCACGCAGGCCGAGGGATCGGACGAAGCGCCGACCGAGCACGCGCTGGCGCTGGGCTGGGACGCAGGCGTTGTCGACCGCGACGATACCCGCATCCAGCGCGAGCTGCCGATCGCGGGCAGTCTGCCGCCCGACAACAACGACGAGGATTTTTCCGCCCGGGCCACCCGGCTGGCTTTCTACGGGCAAGACGAATGGAACGTCACGCCGCAATGGTCGATTTACACCGGCGTGCGCTGGGAAGGGTTGCAGACGGAGATCGAGGGCGCCAATCTCGAGCGCGTCACCCAGCGCTCGAGCGTGCTCAGTCCGTTGTTCCAGACGCTGTTCAAGCTGCCGAACAAAAAGGACCAGGTGCGCCTGGCGCTGACCCGCACCTACAAGGCGCCGACGACGGCCAACCTGGTGCCGCGTCGCTTCACCTCGGCCAACAACAGCCGTCTGGACCCGGACCGCCGCGGCAATCCGCGCCTGACGCCGGAAGTGGCGCTGGGCATCGACGCCTCGTTCGAGCACTATTGGGGCGACGGCGGCATGCTGAGCGCGAGCGCGTCGGTCCGCCGCATCGAGGATTATATGCACCAGGGCCTGGTGCAGGAGGGCGACCGCTGGGTGTCGACCATGATCAACGACGGCCGCGCCGAAACGCGCGGCATCGAGCTGGAGGTCAAGTTCCCGTTGCGCGCGGTGATGGACAACGCCCCGGGAATCGATCTGCGCGCCAGTATCAGCCGAAACTGGTCGGAGGTGGACAGCGTGCCCGGTCCGGACAACCGCCTGGACCAGCAGGTGCCGCTGAGCGCCACGCTCGGCGTCGACTACAAGAGCCCGGACGGCATGCTCAGCACCGGCAGCAGCCTGAGCTTCCGCAACGGCGGCCTGGCGCGCCTGAGCGAAACGCAGAGCGCCTACAACTCGGTGCGGCGCGACCTCGACGTCTATGCCCTCGTCAAGCTGGACGCGCAAAACAGTCTGCGCTTTGCCGTGTCCAATTTGCTGGCGCAGGACTACACGACCGAAAGCGTGTATGCCGACGCCCGCGGCACGCTCAACCGCGCGTCGGTGGCCGACGGCGAGACCCAGTTCCGGGTGACGGTGGAGCGGCGCTTCTGATCCGGGCGCCAGGGCCGGTGGTATGATTCTTCGCTGAACTTCAGGCGCGGAAACACCGATGAAAATCCCCAAGAGCACACTGGAACAATGGCAGGTGTTGCAAGCGATCGTCGAATGCGGCGGCTACGCGCAGGCGGCCGAGGCCTTGCACCGCAGCCAGTCGTCGGTCAGCTACATGGTGGCCAAGTTGCAGGAGCAGCTGGGCGTGGAACTGCTGGAAATCGACGGCCGCCGCGCCCGCCTCACGCCCAATGGCAAGGCGCTGCTGAACAAGGCGCGCGAGCTGCTCGGCGGCGCCTTTCAGCTCGAGCAACTCGCCGCCAGCCTGGCCGAGGGCTGGGAGCCGCAGGTCAGCATCGCCGTCGACAGCCTGTTTCCGGTCCAACTGCTGGTGCAGGTGCTGCGCGAGTTCGAGCCGTGGGCCCGGCACACGCGCGTCAACCTGGAAGAAACCGTCCTGTCCGGCTCCGAAGACGCGCTGGTGGAAAAGCGCGTCGACATCGCCATCGCCAGCCGCATTCCGGTCGGCTTCCTCGGCGATGCCTTGATGGATATCGAGTTTGTCGCCGTCGCCCATCCCTGTCACCCCCTGCACATGCTCGGCCGCGAGCTGGAGATGGACGACCTGACCCGCAACCTGCAAATCGTGGTGCGCGATTCGGGCACCTTGAATCCGCGCGACCACGGCTGGCTCAACACGGATCAGCGCTGGAGCGTGACCAATCCGCAAACCCGCATGGAGATGATCTGCAACGGTATCGGCTTCGGCTGGCTGGCCGACCACAAAATCCAGGCGCAGCTGGCGCAAGGCCAGCTCAAACCGCTGCCGCTGCGGGTGGGGCAGCGCCGCAAGCTGTCGTTGTCGCTGATCGTCGCCAATCCGGAGGCGGCCGGTCCGGCCGCGTGCAGGCTCGCCAATCTGATACGCAAGGTGGTGGCCGAAGGCATCGAATCACGGCCGCTGTGCGCATGAGCGTGGCGTGAACATTTAATCGGGCAAGCGCTCGGTCACCATTCCTTGCCGGTTTATTCCCACTGCCGTATTCGGCCGCATTCACGCCGGATTACCATTGTCCGGACTCGGGCAATGGTAATGACGGCGGCATGCCGTCACTATTCTTTATTACTGGACTGTCGATCCGGTTATCCGCCGGGACGCGTGATATCGGTCGCGTTTCGATTGCGCAGTTGTGGAAATTATTCATTTTTATCGTTATATTGGTATTTCTCACGCATATGTCTGGAGAATTAAGTCAAAGTTATGGTAAATTGCGTTTTATAAAATTCTCACACATTCTCACATGTGGTTTTTTAGTAACTAACCTGCCGATAAGAGGAACAAGATGACGACTTACCAAGAATACAAAGCCAAGATCGCCGAGCTCGAAAACCTGGCGGAAACCGCTCGCAAAAACGAAATCGCCAAGGCGAAAGAGCAAGTCACCGCGATCATGCGCGAGTATGGTCTGACCGTGGCCGATCTGGGCGCTGTGACCAAGGTCAAGCCGATCAAAACCCGCGCGCCGGTGCCGACCAAATACCGTGACGACGCCACCGGCCAGACCTGGACCGGCCGCGGCCGCGCGCCGAAATGGCTCGAAGGCAAAGACAAAAATCAGTATCTGATTAAGTAATTCGTCGGAAGTCGGTGTTTGAGGTTTATCTCCGATAAACCCACACCGGCTTTTGTTTTCGGATACGCCCGACTGGCATAAGGGATGCCATTGCGGCGCCGCACGAATACTCAGCCGTCGTCACCAGCCATGTTTCGCCGTTGTCACTCGATCGCCGGCCCCGAAAACAACCATCGCCACCCGCGCGCGCGTTGCTTTTGTGATGAAAGTAGCGCTGGTTTCTCCGGTCTTTCACGCTTCCCGCAAGTCATGCCTGCCGACCCCGGCTGTTTCGTGAGATGATAATGGCATGTCGTCAATTCCCTTATTCCCGCTGAATACAATCCTGTTTCCGGATGGACATTTGCCATTGCAAGTGTTCGAAGTGCGCTATCTCGATATGATCAAGCGCTGCATCGCCCGTGGCGAAGAGTTCGGCGTTGTTTCGCTGGTAGAGGGAACCGAAATCCGGGTGCCGGACAAGCAGGAGACCTTGTCCGACGCCGGCACGATGGCGCGCATCGTCGACTGGACCGCGCCGTTGCCGGGACTGCTGCAAATATCGTGCATCGGCACCACGCGCTTCCAGGTCAAGTCGGCCGAGCAGCTCAAGCACGGCTTGTGGATGGCGGAAGTCGACACCGTCGCCGAGGACATGGTGGTGCCCGTGCCCACTGAGCAGCAGGATGTCGCCAACGCGCTTGGCGCGCTGATCCGCTCGCTGCAAAAGAAACAGATATCGACCGCCAAGATGCCGCTGGCGCCGCCATACCGGCTCGACGAAGCCGGCTGGGTCGCCAATCGCTGGTGCGAGCTGCTGCGGCTCGATCTGGAGGAGAAGCAGCGCTTACTGCTGCAGGAAAACCCGGTGCTGCGGCTGGAGCTGATCCAGGACGTGTTGAGCGAGAACGGCCTGCTGGACTGATTCGGTCGCCGATGGCTCCATCGCCCGGTGCGGGTCTGGATCTGTCGGCACCGCGCCGCCGCTGCTACACTCGGGCATTGTCCATCCGCCCAGCAGCCACGCCCATGTATTTGCCCGCCGCCTTTGCCGAAGACCGCCTTGAAGTCCGCCACGGCTTGATGCGCGCCTATCCGCTCGCCACCCTCATCCTGGCCGACGCCGACGGCGTCACCGCCGACCTGATTCCCTTCATGCTGTACGCCGGCGAGGGCGCGCATGGACTCGGGGTGCTGCGCGCCCACGTCGCCCGCGCCAATCCGCTTTGGCGCAAGCTGGAGGCGGGCGCCCGGTGCCTGGTCATGTTCCAGGGGCCGGACAGCTACATCAGCCCGACCTGGTATGAGACCAAACGCACCACCCACAAGGTCGTCCCGACCTGGAACTACGCGGTGGTTCAGGCGCGCGGCGAGGCTCGCGTAGTGGATGATGCAGCGTGGCTGCGGCGCCAGCTCGATGACCTGACCGCGTCGCAGGAGGGCGGCATGCCGGCGCCGTGGAAACCGTCCGATGCCCCGGCCGATTTTTTGGCCGCGAACATGAAGGCCATCGTCGGTATCGAGATAGCCATCGACAGTTTGATCGGCAAATGGAAAGTCAGCCAGAATCGCGGCGAGCCGGATCGGCGCGGCGTGGTGGAGGGATTGCGGGAGCGCTCGGATGGCGCGATGGCGTCGTTGGTCGCCGAGCGCATCGCCAAGGCCTGAGCCACCCAGGCTAGCCGGCGTGGGCCCCGCTGGCGTCGTCCAGCGCGTGGATGCGCACCGACCACATGACACCGACGGCCAGCAGCACCATCGCCGCGACCTCCAAGCCGCGCGGCGGCTGCTGCTTGTAGATAAACCCGTACAACAGCGCGAACAGCGTCTCGAACAGGATCAACTGGCCCGACAACGTCAGCGGCACCTTTCGGCTGGCGACATTCCACAGGTGGTTGCCAATCACCGACGCCCCCAGCGCGAGCAGTCCGTTGACGATCCAGAACAGCGTCCAGTCGCGCCCACTGGCCACCGCGCCGGCGCCGGTGACGTCGGCATGGAACACGGCCAGCATCGGCAGCGCGATGACCAGCGCGATCAAGCCGCTCGATACGCCATACAGCGCCGACCACTCGCCGCTGCTGAAATGCGGATTGCGCTTCAGGTAGCGCGCGTTGTCGACCGAATACCAGGTCCAGCATAGCAGCGCGCCGACCGCGCATAATACGCCGAGCAGCTTGTCGGCCAGCGGAGCGCCGTGGCCGGGGTCGTGGGTGAAGACGTCGACGTTGATGCAGGCGATGCCCGCCGCCACCAGCAGCAAGGGCAGCATCAGCTGCTTGAGCGGCACCGCGCCGTGATCCTTTTGTCCCATCAGGGTGACCGATATCGGCAGCACGCCGATGATCAGCGAGGTCGCCGACACGCCGGCCAGCTGCACGCCCAGCGCGAGCAGCATGTAGTAGACGATGTTACCGGCCAATGCGTGCTTGATCATCGCGACGATGTCGCCGCGATCGAGGCGGCGCAGCAGCGCGGGCAGACGTGGCAGCATCAGCCCGGCGGCGATGACGCCGTAGGCGATGTAGCGCCCGCAGGCCATTTCCAGCGCGGTGAAGGACGTCAGGAACGCCGGCACGATGAACACCATGCCCCACATCGCCCCGGCCAGCAAACCGCATAAGACGCCTTGCCACATCGCTTGGCTCCTTTTGTTCGTCAGTAGAGAGTGCAGAGCCACCAGGCGGCGGCCACGTTGACGGCGACGCTGCACCAGAAGGCGATCTGGAACGAGGTCTTGGCGGTTTTATGGCGCAGCCAGCGCTGCGCCAGCAGGCCGCCCGGCCAGCCGCAGGCCAGCCCCATTAGCAGCAAGGTGCGCTCCGATACGCGGCGGCGCCGTTCGACCGCGGCCGATTTATCGGCGGCATAGACGATGAAGCACACCACGCTGGCGACGCCGTACACCGACGCCAGCCAAAGCAACAGCATCGGCAGCATGGGAGGCGCGAAGGACGCGCCGTCCGGCGTCACCGGGATCAGAAGTAGCGCAGGCCGAGGGCGGCCTTGACTTCATCGGCGGTCTGCGCGGCCACTTCGCGCGCGCGCATCGTGCCTTCCTTCAGCATCTGCATGATGTAGCCGTGGTCCTTGGCCAGTTCCTCGCGGCGCGCGCGGATCGGCGCCAGCATCTCCTGCAGCACCACTTCCAGGCGCTTCTTGACGATCGAGTCACCCAGGCCGCCACGCACATAGTGGGCTTTCATTTCCTCGAGCTTGTCCTTTTCGGGATCGAAGGCGTCCAGGTAGATGAAGGCGACGTTGCCCTCCAGGTGGCCCGGATCTTCGACCCGCAGGTGCAGCGGATCGGTATATACCTTTTTGACGGCGGCGGTGATCTCGGCGGCGGTGGCGCCCAGGTTGATCGTGTTGCCGAGCGATTTGCTCATCTTCGCCTTGCCGTCGGTGCCCGGCAGGCGGCCGATCTCCGGCACCAGGGCCTTGCACTCGACCAGGATGTCCTTGTTGGCGATGCGGTTAAAGCGGCGCACGATTTCGTTGGTCTGTTCGATCATCGGGATCTGGTCTTCGCCGACCGGCACGATGGAGGCCTTGAACGCCGAGATGTCGGCCGCCTGCGAGGCCGGGTAGGTCAGGAAGCCGGCCGGGATGTCGCGCTCGAAGCCGCGCAGAGCGATTTCGGTCTTGACGGTCGGGTTGCGCTCGAGGCGCGCCACGGTGACCATGTTCAGGTAGTAGAAGGTCAGTTCGGCCAGTTCCGGGATCTGCGACTGGATCAGGATCGTCGATTTGGTTGGGTCGATGCCGACCGCCAGGTAGTCCAGCGCCACTTCCACCACGTTGCGGTGCACCTTGTTGGTGTCGTCCATGTTGTCGGTCAGCGCCTGGGCGTCGGCCAGCATGATGAACTGCTTGTAGTCGTGCTGGTAGGCGACGCGGTTGCGCAGGCTGCCGACGAAGTGGCCCAGGTGCAGGGGGCCGGTCGGGCGGTCGCCGGTCAGGATCACGGTGGGACCCTTGGCGGCGGTGGCGGCTGGCGCCGAGGCGATAACTTGGGACTGGTCAGGCAGACTCATCAGAGGGTTCCTTTACGTTGCCCCCTCCGGCGCGACGAATAAAAAACGCCACCAGAAGAGGGCGGCGTTGATAAAAATATCACATCACTATGGGTAGACAGTGGCCGCGCGCTAGGAGCGGCGCCAAGTCAGGCGGGCGTGTGGTGTGGTGGAAAAAATCATGCGCGTATGGTTGCAGTTCGGCGGCGGTCTGTCAAGGTCCGGCCGGGAACCAAACAGCAGCGGGGCTGGTCTAAGCTAAAAAGGGGAAGAGCATGGCGAACAACTTCGATTCGGTTGAGTTTATGGACACGTTAATTGAGGGCGGCTTCCCCGACAAGCAAGCGAAGGCGCTGGCATCGGCGATGTTTCAGCTAATAGACAGTCATCTCGTTACTAAGAGTTATCTGGACATGAGGCTCACCGAGCTCCGCGCCGAATTTCGCGCCGAGCTCGCCCAGCTCAAGTCAGAGTTAATACAATGGATGTTCACCATCCTCATTGTACAAACTGGCGTCACCGCTGTGCTGTTCAAATTCCTGCACTGAAGGCTGTTTCATTGCGGAATCCGCATTCCATCAGGTAGTATTGCCCATCTCACAAGGCAATCCCTTTTTGGAGTCTCCATGCGTCGTCCCGTCGTTGCCGTATTGTCCGCGTTGTTGTCCTCCCTGATCGTTCCCGCCGCGGTGGCGCAAACGGCACCGATGGCCCCCGATATTCCCGCCAAATTCGAAGCCGTCATCCCCGACGCCGACTACGTCAAGCGCGACGTCATGATCCCGATGCGCGACGGCGTCAAACTCCACACCGTCATCGTCATCCCCAAAGGCGCGCAGCACGCGCCCATCGTCCTGACCCGCACCCCGTACAACGCCAGCGGCCGCGCCCAGCGCAACATCAGCCCGAGCATCACGGCCACCGTCGGCCAGGGCGACGAGGTGATGGTGGACGCCGGCTATATCCGCGTGTTCCAGGACGTGCGCGGCAAGTACGGCTCGGAAGGCGACTACGTCATGACCCGGCCCCTCAAAGGCCCGCTCAACGACACCCGCACCGACCACGCGACCGACGCCTGGGACACCATCGAATGGCTGGTCAAAAACATCCCGGAGACCAACGGCAAGGTCGGCATGATCGGCTCCTCGTACGAGGGCTTCACCGTGCTGATGGCGTTGACCGACCCACACCCCGCGCTGAAGGTGGCCGTGCCGATGAGCCCCATGGTCGACGGCTGGCGCGGCGACGACTGGTTCCACAACGGCGCCTTCCGCATGCCCAACCTGAGTTACATCGCCAGCCAGACCAGCGCCAAGGGCAGCGGCAAGGCTCTGGCCACCGGCGTCTACGACGACTACGAAGGCGTGCTGCGCGCCGGCTCGGCGGCCGACTACGCGAAACAGTTCGGCCTCGATAAACTGAACTACACGCGCAAGCTGTTCGAGCACCCGGCCTACGACAGCTACTGGCAGCACCAGGCGCTGGACAAGATCCTCGCCAAGCGCGCGCTCAAGGTGCCCACGATGACGGTGGTCGGCTACTGGGACCAGGAGGATATCTACGGCGCCTACGCCACCTACGCGGCGGTCGAACCGCAGGACAAGGCAAACAACAAAAACTTCCTGGTGGTCGGGCCGTGGCGCCACAGCGGCGTCAATTACGAGGGTTCGAGCCTGGGCGCGCTCAAATTCACCGGCGACACGGCACTGGAATTCCGCCGCGACGTCATGCTGCCTTTCCTCGACCAATACCTGAAGGACGGCGCGCCGGCCGCCGACACGCCGCCGGTGCTGTTCTACCAGACCGGCGTCAATCGCTGGCAGCGTTTGCAGCAATGGCCGCTGGCCTGCGCCGAAGGCTGCGCGGCGCCGCTCAAGCCGATCTATCTGAAGGCGGATTTCAAACTGGGCTTCGATGCGCCGTCGGGCGCGGGCGGCGACAAGCCAGGCGCCTACGACGAATACGTGTCCGACCCGGCCAAGCCGGTGCCGTTCGTCGCGCGTCCGGTGCGCATGGGCGACGCCAACGTCTGGCGCCCATGGCTGGTCAGCGACCAGCGCGGCTTCTCCGACCGCACCGATGTGCTCAGCTACGTCACCGAACCGCTCAAGGCGCCGCTGCGGATCGCCGGCGCGGCCATGGTCAACCTGTTCGCCTCGACCACCGGCACCGACGCCGACTGGGTGGTCAAGCTGATCGACGTCTATCCGGACGAGGTGCCGTCGCAGCCGGAGCTGGGTGGCTACCAGCTGGGCATCGCGATGGACATCTTCCGTGGCCGCTACCGCAATAGCCTGGAAAACCCGTCGCCGATCACCGCCAACGCCGTCGAGAGGTACCGCTTCGCGCTGCCGAACGCCAACCACGTTTTCCTGCCGGGCCACCGGGTGATGGTGCAGATCCAGTCGAGCTGGTTCCCGCTGTACGACCGCAATCCGCAAACCTATGTGCCGAACATCTTCCACGCCAAGGCGGGCGACTACAAAAAGGCGACACTGAAGGTGTACCACGCCGGCGCGCAAGCCAGCGCGATCGAACTGCCGGTGGTGGAGGAGAAGTAAGCGCGGGCAACGCGCCCCGCGCTAGCGCGGACGCACGTTGCCGTTCAATAGCTCCGCGCTGAAGTAGCGCAGGTAGGTATCCATCACCTGGCTGGACTTGGCCATCTTCTCCAGCGCCTCGTGCAGCGTGCGCTGGTCGTCCTTGTCCAACGCGCGCGAGATGTAGGCGCCGCTGTGTTTCCATGGCAGTTCCGGGATCGCCTCCACGCGCAGCCGCTGCTCCATGCCTTGCACGCGCGGTTCGCCGCGGATGGCGCCGGCGATCAGCGTCGGCCCCAGGATGGTCAGGTCGACCGCGCCCGCGTGCAGCAGCCGCGCCACCGCCGTGGTATCGACCTCGCTGAACAAACGTCCCTGCTTGCCCAATTCCGTGACCAGCGCGGTGTATTCCTCGCCGTAGTCGAAACCGCGCACCACGGCCACCCGCAGCTCGCGCCGCGCCAGCAGCTCGCGGCCGCTGGCGATGGGCGCGCGGTCGCCGGCGATGGAGATGAGCATGGGGCGGTTGTTAATCATCGGGACGAAGGTGCCAAGCTTGTCGCGTTCCGGGGTGCGCGTCGCCGGCAGCAGGATGTCGGCCTGGCCGACCCGGTACAGCGCCACCAGGCGCGCGCGCGGCACCACGGTGAAGACGAATTTGCAGCCGCTTTTGCGCGACATCTCGCGCAGCAGATCGGGAAAGATGCCTTTGATCGCCGGCCCCTCGACGATCACGCCCGAGCCGCTGGCCGAAACGGGAACGGCGATATCGCGCGAGCAGCCGGCGGCCGCGTGCGGCGGCAGCAGCGCAGGCAACAGCACGGCCAACGTGGCCGCGAGCAAACGCCTCGTCATGATTTGCTCTCCATGCGGTGGCTGCCGAAGTAGCGCCGCGCCACCACGATCGCCGCCGCCTGCATCGCCGCGCAGACGAAGAAGGTGGTGCCGATGCGCCAGTCGCCGGCCGCGAGGTGGCTGACTTTGCCGAGGATGGCGGCGCCGATCAGCGGCATGAAGATCACGCCGATGCTGCTGATCGACTGCAGGGATCCCATCAACTCGCCCTGCTGGTCGTGCGGCGTTTGTTTGGAGATGATGGCCTGCAGCGCCGGGCCGACGGCGAACGCCAGCACATTACACAGGATCAGCACATACATCATCCAGCCGTGGGTGGCCAGGCCGTACAGCAGATAGGTCACGCAGCCCGAGGTCAGTCCCAGCAACGACAGGCGGATTTCGCCCAGGCGTTTGATCAACACCCCCAGCAGGCCGGCCTGCACCACGGCCGCGGTGACGCCGACGCAGAACAGCGCCGCGCCGTTCTGGCCCGGCGTCCAGCCGAAGCGGAAGGTGGTGTACAGCACCCAGGTGGTCTGCAGCATCATCTGCGCGCAGGTGACCAGCGCGAAGGTGACGATCAGGCCGCGGATGTCCCGGCGGCGCGCCAGCTTGACCAGCGCGGTGAAGGGATTGATTTTGGCGATGCTGAACGGCGCGCGGCGCGACGGCGGCAGCGACTCGGGCACGGCGAAGTAACCGTAGGCGAAATTGGCCGCCGACAGCGCGGCGGCGACGTAGAACGGCAGGTGCAGGTCGACGCTGCCCAGCAGGCCGCCCAGCATCGGTCCGCAGATGAAGCCCAGGCCGAACGCGGCGCCGACCTTGCCGAAGCTTTTGGCGCGGTTGTCCGGCGTCGAGATGTCGGAGGCATAGGCCGACGCCACCGACATGCTGGCCGACGACATGCCGCCGATGACGCGGCCGATGAACAGGCAGGCCAGGTTGGGCGCCCACGCCGTGGCCAGGAAGTTGACGCACATGCCGGCCATCGAATACAGCAGCACGGGACGGCGTCCGACACGGTCGCTGAAGGCGCCCAGCATCGGCATGAAGATGAACTGCATCAGGCCGAAGGTGGCGCTCAGGATGCCGAACCAGTAGGACTGGTCGTCGCGCGAGCCGGTGAATTCGCCCACCAGCAGCGGCAGCACCGGCACGATCAGGCCGATGCCCAGCATGTCGATGAAAACGCAAATGAGGACGAAGTTCAGATTGCCCGGCGCCGGCGGCGTCGCGGCGGTGGGCGCGGCGGGCGTGGCCGAGTCAGGGTAGGTCATAAGCATGGGACGACGCGAAGTCGGAGCGCAAAGTCATGAAGCATGGTCACGAAAGAGGGGGGGGGGACGCAAGGTCAGGGCGCCGCCGGACTGGCGGCCCATTCGGCGATGAAGTTGTCGCGGAAGGCCGTCAGCTCGTTCAGGCGCGTTTGCGCCAAGCGGCGGCCGGCGGCGGTCTGCATCTTGCCGGGCAGGGTGGCCAGCTTGGTGTCGATGTGGTCCAGCGCATAGGCTTTTTCATCGAGCTCGCGGTGCAGCGCCATCGGGTCGTCGGCGTGCGCCAGCGCGGTGCCCATGCGGCCGGCCGTATAAAACAGCCGCGCCAGGCCGACCGCGCCGAGGGCGTCGAGGCGGTCGGCGTCCTGCACGATCTTCGCTTCGATGGTCTCGGGGCGGATGCCGGCCGAAAAACTGTGGCTCTCGATGGTGTGGGCGACGGCTGCCAGTTTATTCGGCGGGAAGTCGAGTTCCGCCAGCTGGCGGCTCGCCAGCAGCGCCGCCTTGCGCGAGGCCAGGTGGCGTTCGGGATCGTTCTTGGGCAGGTTGACCAGATCGTGCAGGTAGCAGCCGGCCAGCACGATCAGCGGATCGGCCTCGGGATAATCGTCCAGCAGCAGGGTGGCGTTGCGCCAGACGCGGTGCAGGTGGTTGGTGTCGTGCGCTCCATCGGCCCCCTGGGCGGCGCTGGCCAAAGCGACCAGGCGCGGGTGCCAGCTGTTCAGCAAGCTATTCATCGTTCTCCCGTGACGTATCAGACGATTGATTTTTTAATCATACAGCCTGCCGCCATGGTTGTGCAGCCGAACGGGGTCCAGGACAAAAATTGTTTGCTTGCCAAGTAGTCACCATACTTACAAGAAATCTAATTTTGAAAAAGCAACTGTCTTATTTGTTGCCTTGCCGCATTTTATTGCTGCTATATATCTTGACTTGAGGTAACATTGGGGCAATAACTTTAGCAATGAAGGAACCCAAATGTCCAGCAACGTCAGCGAATTGCGCGCCAACATCACCGCCAGCGAGTATCTGGCCTTTACTCTTGGTCAAGAAGAGTACGGCATCGATATACAAAAAGTCAGCGAAATCCGCAGCTACGAGACACCCACGCGCATCGCTAATGCGCCGGAATTCGTCAAGGGCGTCGTCAACCTGCGCGGCATCATCGTGCCGATCGTCGACATGCGCATCAAGTTCAACCTCGGCACCCCGACCTATGATCAATTCACCGTCGTCATCATCCTGAACATCGGCCACCGCGTGGTCGGCATGGTGGTGGACCGCGTCTCCGACGTGACCACGCTGCTGCCCGAACAAATCAAGCCGGCGCCGGAAATCGGCTCGGCGCTCAACACCGACCATATCGTCGGCCTGGGCACCTTGGACGAGCGCATGCTGATCCTGGTCGATATCGACAAGCTGATGTCGAGCGCCGACATGGGCCTGATCGAAAACACCGCGCTGGCCGCGTAATCGATCTTCCTCAACGCGGGCACGCCCGATGCTGACCCAATTCGCACGATAGTTTTGATCAAAAGGGACAAGAATGAACATGTTGGAAAACATCAGCATCGGCAAACGACTGGCGTTCGGCTTCACCGTTATCCTGGCGTTCGCGATGCTGATCACCGGCATCAGCGTCTGGCGCCTGCAGGGCGTGGCCTCGGCCACCGCCGACATGATGCAGGTGCCGCTGGCCAAGGAGCGCATGATCGGCGATTGGTCGAGCAATATTGATAGCGCTATCCGACGCACCACCGCGATCGCGCGCAGCACCGACACCACGCTCGGTCCCTATTTTGCGGACGAAGCCAAAGCGTCGTCGGCCAAGTCGAGCGATTACCAGAAGAAGATCGAGGCCTTGATCGTCGACGCCGACGAGAAGGAACTGTTCGCGCGCATCGGCGAGCAACGCAAGATCTACCTGTCCTCGCGCGAGAAGCTGACCAAGTTGAAGGCGGCCGGCGAGCTTGAGGAATCCAACAAGGTCTTCGAGACCGTGTTCCGTCCCTGCACCGTCGCTTATCAGGCGCTGGTCGCCGATCTGTTGAAGATGCAGCGCGCGAAAATCGACGCCACCGCCGCCCACATCGACGCCGTCGCCGCCAGCAGCCGCAATTTGCTGTACGTGCTGGCCGCGCTGGTGCTGACCTTCGGCGTGGTGTGCGCATGGTTGCTGACCACCGGTATCACCCGTCCGCTGCGCGAAGCGGTGGTGGCGGCGCGGCGTGTCGCCAGCGGCGACCTGACCGGCCATATCGACGCCAGCGCCAAGGACGAAACCGGCCAGTTGCTGGCCGCGCTGAAGGAAATGAACGCCAGCCTGCTCGGCATCGTCACCGAGGTGCGCAGCGGCACCGACCATATCACCACCTCGTCGAGCGAGATCGCAGCCGGCAACCAGGACCTGTCGCGCCGCACCGAGCAGCAGGCCGGGGCGCTGGAGGAAACCGCGTCGTCGATGGAGGAGCTGACGTCGACCGTCAAGCATAACGCCGACAACGCCCGCCAGGCCAACCAGTTGGCCGCGTCGGCCGCGCAGGTCGCCGTCAAGGGCGGCGCCGTGGTGGCCGAGGTGGTCGGCACCATGGATTCGATCAACGAGTCGTCCAAGCGCATCGTCGACATCATCTCGGTCATCGACGGCATCGCCTTCCAAACCAATATCCTGGCCTTGAACGCGGCTGTCGAAGCGGCGCGCGCCGGCGAGCAGGGACGCGGCTTCGCCGTGGTGGCGTCGGAAGTGCGCAACCTGGCGCAGCGTTCGGCGTCAGCCGCCAAGGAGATCAAGGCGCTGATCGGCGACTCGGTCGACAAGGTCAACCAGGGTAGCCGCCTGGTGGCCAACGCCGGCGTGACGATGGAGGAAATCGTCAGCAGCGTGCACCGCGTCAGCGACATCATCTCCGAGATCACCGCCGCCAGCACCGAGCAAAGCGCCGGCATCAACGAAGTCAATCAGGCGATCGGTTCGATGGACGCGGTCACGCAGCAGAACGCCGCGCTGGTCGAGGAAGCGGCGGCCGCCGCCGAATCGATGCAACAGCAGGCGGCGGCGCTGGCGCAAATCGTCAGCGTATTCAAGGTCAACGACTCGGCAAGGCCGTACCAGCCGATCAAGGCCACGGTCCCCGCACGCCGTCTAAACCCCGTAGGGCGGATTAGCGCAGCGTAATCCGCCAATGCATGCGCCACACCGGCGCATACATCGGCCGATCACAGCGCGCCGGCTACGGCCAACTGCGACAACCGGTCCGCGTCCCCATTCCGGTGACGCGGCACCCACCGCAAGCTCACAGCTCCCAGTGGCCCCAATAAATCCATCACCCGCATCCGGTACGCCTCCAGCCCCTTGGCGCCACGTCCGGCGGCAATCGCCTCGACGCTGAGATTGACGTCGTCGACCACCACCCGGCTATCGCCGTACACCACCAAATCCGTCGCGCCCAATCGCAGCGCCGCCTCCAGCAGCGCGGCCAGCGCCAGATACTCCGCCTCGCCGCTATTGCCATGACCTGCGCGGCGGCTGATCTCCAACCGCTCCCCCGCAGGCCCGCATAGCAGCGCGCCGATACCGATCTGTCCCGGATTGGGATGCGCCGAACCGTCGAACCACCCGCGCCAGGCATCGCCCGCCGGCTGCATGCGCGCCAGGCGATGCGCCTCTTTCTGCGCCTTCTCCCGCGTCCTGGCGGCGCGCAGCGATGCGTCGCGCTGACGCGCCTGCGCCCGTTCGTCCAGCAAACGAGGCAAACCCGCCACGCCCGCGACCCCGGTCAACACCTGGCGCAGGGCGTCGGCTTCCGTCAACCGCATCCGCGCCGCCAAACGACGAGCGGCCACGCGCTCGCCCTTGTAGGCGGCCGTGGCCAGCTGTTCAAAGCCGGTTTCGCTCATCGGCACGTCGATCAGTCGCGACGCGGATTGTCGGGACGGTGGTCGAAGCGGTTCGGTACCCCGTCGCCATCGCGGTCGCGGTCATACCGGTTCGGCACCCCATCGCGATCGCGGTCGCCACGGCCGCCGTTGCGGTAATCGTTGCGGTGGTCGCCCCGATGGTCGCCACGGTAGTCGCGGTTGTCGTGACGGTCGTAGCGGTTCGGGATGCCGTCATGATCGCGGTCGCCGTTCGGACCGCGCTCCCAGCGGCCGTCCTGTCGTTCCCAGCGGCCGCCATGTTCGATCCAGCGTGGCTGGGTGTAGACGTAACCGGGGCGGGCGCCGACCCAATTACCGCCCACCCAGATATGGCGGTTGCCGCGCCAGTCCCAATAACCTGGCGTCCAGACATAGCCGGCGCGCGGCGGAGGCACGACTTCATAGCGCGGCGGCGGCGGTGCGACGGTGATGTAATCGACCTGCACCGGACGCGAGTCCACGGTGACCCAGCCGCCCTGGTCGAGGCGCCAGCCGCCATTGTCGCGTATCCATTCGGCGCGGCGGTATTGCGCGCCACGGCGTTCGGCTTCCCAGCGGCCGGCGGCCCACACGTGGCGATGACCGTCCCAGTTCCAGTAACCGGGCGCCCACACATAACCGCGCCGGGCGACCGGCACGCTTTCGAAGCGCGGTGGCGGCGGGGCGTCCCCGATGACGATGCTCAGGCCGACCTGCGCGGACGCGGTGGCGGGAGCGAAAGCGGCTGCGCTCAGCGCGAGCATGGCGGCGGCAAAAATAGTGTGCGAGCGTTTGATCATGATGTTCTCCTGGGCTGCGTCGATTGCGTGCGTCGATTGCGGCGCATGGACGAACTATATCAAGCGTCGATGACGGGGGCGCCGAATGATGCAACTTTTTACATATGACACAAAGATCCGGAGGCGATTTGTACGCTGGCGTACGGATAGGAAGGGACGTGGAGAGGGGGCGGCGGCGGGGGGCGTGGAGTTGGCCGGCTTCGCCTGTTACGCGTCGGTGGGAATGCGCGAACAGGCGAAGGGGTGGCGCGGGTTCAAATCTTGGTCGACGTGGTGACGTCGGCGGCAAGCTTGGTGTTGTTTTCGTCGATGAGCATTTGCTGTTTTTGCTCTGGTGTCAAGCGCTTGGCGCTGACGACGACCACTTGCATTTCCTGTGCCGCCACCGGCTCTTGCACCGGAGGTTGCAACGCATAGTCGGCGGCGAAGACCAGGCCAAGGGTGATGATGAAAACGGCTTCGAAGTTTTTCAGGACGTTCATTTTGCTTCCTTTCGGTGGTTAAAAGTGTGTTTCGATGTGCTCACTTTATGCAAAGCGCCGTCAAGGCGCCATGGGATTGCGACGAGCCGCGTTTTTCGCGGCGCGAACTGCGAATAGGCGCGATGAGCCCGTTGAGGCCGCCAGTTTTCGCCGGCCCTCCGCTAAGGCTGGGGAGAGACCGTCCACCAGCGCGAGGGGCATATGCCGCCATTCATCAGCACTTTTCTGCAAGCTTGGGCCGAGCGCCACCGCGCGCGCCGCCGGCGGGCCAACCTGCGCGCCGGCGCCCGTGGCGACTCGGCCAACCAGGGCCGCCCGGCGCTAAAGCTGATCCGTTCCGATGCCGATAGGGCTCCCACTGGTCCCAAGCCGGGGTCGCGCCGCGCCGTCTGGATCGTGGTCGCCGCCGCCGGCATCGCCGCCGGTGGCGGCGCGGTGATTGCCGGCCACGCGCGGCATTTGGCGGCCGCCACCGCCAGCACGCCGGAGGCGGCCAACAACGTACGCGCCGCCAACGCCTATCAATCCGTCCTGCCCGGAATCGCCTTCACCGTGCCGTCGCAGCCGGGCATCGCCACCAGCCTTCACCCGGGTGGCGTGTTGCTGGTGGCTGCGGGCATGCAAGCCTCGCCGGCGGTGCGGGTGGACTTGTGCAGCCAGCTGCGCGACCCCACCGGGAAAGACGGGCGGCTGCTGCCGCTGCGGATCGGTTACCGCTTCGACGACGTCAAGCGCTGGGTCGCGCGCAATCAGGAGGCCGACGTGCACATCGCGCTGCGCAACGTGCTGCTGGTGTCCGACAGCGGCGCGGGCGCGAACGCGATGCCGGAAGTGCAAATCGAGGGCACCGCGCGCGCCGACTTCACCGATCCCCTCGGCGAACCGCTGCAATTGAAATGGAACAGCCGCCGGGCCGACGTGCGCTGGCTGAGCGACGCCAGTCTGGGCCAGGTCGAACAGGGCGCCAGCGGCCAGGTCGCGCTGCGCCAGCAAGGTTGGCTGCTGTGGGGCGCGGCGTCGGCCTTGCGCATCGAACGGCGGGCCAACGTCATGTGTCCGCAGGCCGGCGAGCTGCTGGTGCAGATGTACCGGCCGGCGGCTGATACTGCCGCCGGCGCGGATTCCGCGCTGGTGACTGCGTTCCCGGCACGCGGCAAGGCGGTCGGCGCGTATCTGGCGGCAGGGCGCTATCAGGTGCCCGCATCGGCGCCCGGCGCGCTGGAAGACCAGGCGCTGTTCCTGGCGCTGCAGGAGCATGGGCTCGTGCGGCTGAACGCCGCCGGCACCATCGAACTGGCGCCGCGCGACCTGCCGCAATGGCTCGCCGCCAACGCGCCCGCGCGCGCAGCGGAGCTGTCGGACTGGAAGCAAGTCAAAGCCGATGCGGCCACCACCAAATTATTCAAGCGCCTCTACCACCAGGCCGACGGCGCCTACGTCCGCCAGCAAATCGACATCTACAATAGCGAGCGCCGGCTGCTGGCCTGGCGTGTCAAGGCGCCTGCCGGCATGGCGCTGGACTGGAACGCCAGCGTGGCCGGGCCGTCGGGCGCCGGCGGCGCCCCCGTGATGGTGGCCGTCACGAGCCAGATGCCGGTCGCCGCCTCGCGCCTGTTCGCGTCGCTGCCGCAGGGCTGGCAGCCGTGGACCCGTGTCGCCCGCTGGCCGCAGGCGGGCGAGACGCCCGGCGGCAGGCCGCTGCTGCGTCTGACGCTGGCGCTGCCGCGTCCCGCGACCGGCGGCGAAGTGCTGCGGATGATGGTGGCGGGGCGGGTTGAAGGCGGCGTCTCCGGCGCCAGCGCGCAAACGGCGGCCGCCTGCACCGGCCGCGCGTGCGCGGCCAAGGGCGACGTGCAGGAACTGACGCTGGCACTGCAAGCCGGCGCCCGCAACGTGTCGCTCGAGCTGCGGCCGCTCGATTTCAACGCGCCGGAAGACCAGAAATACCGCCACCTGCGCGTCGCCGGCGGCCGGGTTGGCTGGCAGGCGCTCGCTTTGAACGACCGCGCAGCCGGTCCTTCCCAAGCCGCGGCGCCAGCGCCAGTCACGCTGGAGGACCGCAACGGCACGCCGCTGTGGAATGACGGTGCGCCAACGCAGCCGGCCATCGATGCCGGGCTGGCGCCGTTGCTGGGCGTCGGTCCGGAACACGCCAACAGCGTCGCCGGCATGCTGGCGCGGCTGCCGTCGGCGGGCGCGCAGGTGGCCGCCAGGCTCACGCTCGACCTGCCGTTGCAGGCGCTGGGCCAGCGCATCCTCGATTGCGTCGGCATGCGCCAGGGGCGCTGGGATGGCAAGGGTTGCGTCGGCGGCCAGGCCGCACCGGAAGGCCGTCACGCGGGACTTGTGATCCTCGATACCGAAACCGGTGACGTGTTGGCAGCCGCCGGTGCCGGCGCGGGAGAGCTTAACAGCGGCAACTGGGCCGAGGTGCGCGATTTCGACCGCACCAGCCCCGCGCGCAGCCCCCTGCGCCTGCCTGCTTTGCAGCACGACGGCGGCGCCCATCAGAGTCCCGGTTCCACCTTCAAGGTCGTCAGCGCGCTTGGACTGGAAATGGCCGCCAGGACCGATCCGCAGATCGATGCGCTGTTGGGCGGCATGCCGCTGCCCGCCATCAACCGCCTGGCATCGCAACGGGGCTTCGGCTTCCAGACCGACGCCGCCACCTATCCGCTCAATCCCAAGGCGGCGCACATCACCAACTATCGCGAACAAAGCCTGGACCGGCGCGCGCAGGAGGGACGTCTGGGACTGGCTCAGGCGCTCACCTACAGCCTCAATACCTGGTTCGCCTGGTCCGGCGAATTGAGCGACCGTAGCCTGTTCGGCCGTGCCGACGGCGGTGCGCCCGACTTGCAGGCGCTGGACGCGGACGCCCTCGATAGCGTGCGGCCGATCGTGGCGGCCGCGCACCGCCTCGGCTTCGAGCAGGCCATGCGCCTGGATGGCGGGTTGCTGCCGGCGGATTTCAACTGGCGTAGCTGGGATGCGCTGCAAGCCACGCCGGCCCACATCGACACCATCCACACCCGCCACGAGCTGCGGCAGATGGCGATCGGCCTGCGCATGCAGGTCACTCCGCTGCAAATGGCACTGGCGTCGGCGGCGGTCGGGCAGGGCAAGGTGGTGGCGCCGCGCATGTTGCTGTCGCTCGATGGCACGGATAGCACGGTGCCGGCCATGAAGCCGGTCGGCGTCCGCCTGGACCGCATCAAGGCCGGCATGAAGGGCGTGGTCGATGTCGGCACCGGCGCCGGCGCCTTCGGCGGCGCGGCGCTGGCCGGCGTGCGTCCAGGCTTGTACGGTAAAACCGGCACCGCGCCCACCGGCGACGACACCGCCACCGTCTGGTTCACCGGCTGGCTGGAACCGGGCAGCTTGCCCGCGCAGACCCACCGGCTGGCGATGGCGGCTTTCGTCAGTCACTCCAACGTCACCGGCGGCGCGCACGCGGCGCCGGTGGTCGCGGCGGTGCTGTCCACGCTGGCGGGGCAGAAGCGGGAACAGAAGGGGAAATAGGTTTGTAAACGGGATAATGAAAGTGCTCCGACTATGGCATCATTTACAAGCGTGAGCCATAGCGCCCATTTTTGTTTTTCCATTAATTTACAGGACCTTATGCGGTTGCCAGGAACCCGGTATCAGGAGCACGGCTGGGAACAAGTGCGCAAGCTGTTGGGACACTGCTCGCTGCAGGCGTTCCGGCAAATTGAGATGCACCGGATGCTCGACCCAAGTCCGCACGCGGAGCTGCTCGACAGCTATACCGAGGCGGTGGCGGCGGCCCTGCACGCGGGCGCGCGGTCGGCCCGTGGCGAGGCGGAAGGCAATAGCTATGGCGAAAGCGTCTACGAGCTGTCGCTCGGTTTGTTGTATGAACTGCAGGCGCATCCCGGCTTCTGGCAAGCCTTCGTGGCCACCGTGGCCGTCGAACACGCGCGCAGCGGCGCATTCTGGCTCGACGCGGCGGCCGATGGCGTGATGCGCAAAAAGGTCAACGACATGTACGCCGGCCTGCGCGACAAGGTCGATGCCGACAATTACATTGTCACCACTGGGCGCGACTGCTCGCCCAACAAGATCTACACGTACCGGATGCTGGACACGGCCTATCGCGAGATCGCCACCGTGTTCGCCGCCTGGCAGGAAAATGACGCGCAGGTGGGCGCGATACTGGGCCGCACGCTGGAAGGCAGCCCTATCGAAGTGCGGCAGATGAAGTCCATCGGCGGCTGCAAGGCCGAGTGGATCATCCGCTGGAGCGAATCGCTGGAGCGCTTCGGCGGCTCTCCCGGTCCGCTGCATACCCGCTCCAAGCGTTTCGCCAGCCTGAAAAACAGTCCGGATAAAATCGCGGCGATGCTGGCCGAAATCGGCGATTATGAGGAACTGTCGTCGAATATGGACCGTGTCGACGACTGGCAGGGCGAGGCCGGCGAGGCGGCGGCATGGCTGGAAGACTACTGGCGCGTAGTCGGCGAATCGGAGCGGCTGGAGGCGCAGGGCGGGGTGTTCGACGACGATCGCATACTGGCCGCTCCCGCGCCGGACGGATACGCGGCGGAAGAGGAGGGCGGGGACGCCAGTCCGGTGGGTGACGATGGCGGCTCGCCGATCCCCGAACCGGCCGTTCCGGCGGCGGAGCAAGCGGCTGAGCAGGAGGCGGCCGGCGCGCTTTCCCTGCCCCCCCGCTACATGGCATTGGCGCGCGCCGCGCAGCAAACCGGTAGCTGGATGCTGCGCGTTCTGTGCGACGAGTCGCTGCCGATACGCCTGGCCGTGTACCACAAGCTGCTGGGCGCCGCCGACGATACCTATCCGGATGCCTGGCTGGACCCGGCCACCGGCGAACTACCGACATTGCAGCAGTTGGCCGCGCTGGACCGGATTTCGATGCCGACGCTGCGCAAGCGCCGCAACGAAGCGATCGACAAGCTGCACGCCGCCGGTGCGGTGAAATGAAGGAGAACGAATTGAATTCAGCACAAGATAAGCAGGACGCCAAGGCGCTGGAGGCGCGGCTGCGCGAACGCGCGCTGCTGGCCCGCGCCGCACCTGACGACCGGCTGATGCTGGCCGACCCTACGCTGCTGGCGGCGCTCGATGGCAGCCAGGCGCTGACGCCGAACGAGCGCCAAGCGCTGGCTAACTCGCCGCTGACGCTGCGCCGCTTCCGTCAACTGTCGCTGGAACGCCGCGCGGCGGTCGCCCCTGCGGCCAACGACGCGCAGTGGAGCGGCAGCACCGGCATGCTGCGCGCGGCCTCCAGCGCCGCGGCGCTGGAGGCGCTGGTCACCGACGACAATTACTGGACGCTGCACTTTCTCCCGCAAGACGGCGGCTGGCAGGTCATTCTGTCGCTATCGGCCCAGGCGCCTTTCGCCGCGCGGCTATTGAGCGAACAGCCGCAGTTGCGTGTGATCGACGGCGGCGGCGCCATCGTGCTGCAAGGCCGGCTCGATGCCGACGGCGAGTGCGAACGCGCCTGGCCGTTCGACACCGCCCCGGCGCCGCATTTTCAGATGTACGGCGCCGGTTTCGCCGTCGAGCCGGTCGCTTAACCGATCATGGGTTTTTTTTCGCGCCGCCGCAAACAGTCCACCGATACCGATGGACTGGGCGTGAGCCTGATCGCGCTGCGGCTCGACGACGGCGACGCCGCGCCGGCCGACAGCACGGTCGTGGTCTTCGATGCGGCCGGCCATGCGCGGCGCGCGGCGCCGGGCAAGGTGGCGTGCGAGCACGGCGAATCGGTGTTCTGTTTCCATCCCGGACCCTACACGGTGGACCTGGTGCCATTCGCCGCAGCGCCCGAGTTGGGCCTGCGTTTGCGTTTTGTGGTCGACGCGGCCAATCCGCGCGTGTCGCAGCAGCGCTTCGACCTGTATTTGTACAGCGAGACATCGGGGCGTTTGCAACTGGCGGGCTTCGGCGCCTCGGTGGAGGCGGCGTTGCAGGCGGAGTTGGCGCAGGGCGCGCTGGATCTGCCGCCTTGCACCTCGCTCGACGAATGGCATGCGTTCCGCGCCGGGCTGAATCAGCTGATGTACACACGCTACGGCGTGACCGTCGACGACTGCGTGCCGGCCGATCTGGGTGAACAAGTCGATTTCGCCGACATACTCAAAGCCCGCGCCATACGCGCGGCCGAAGCGGAGCGCCTTGCCGCCATCGAGGCGTCGGTTGCGGCTATCGATTCTTCGGCGCACGTCGAGCGCCATATGCTGGCAGAGCCGGCGTCCGGCCTGCCTTCCGCGCCGGCCGCCGCGCCACCGCGGCAGTCGCTGCCTGTCGCGCAGAACGATGCGCAAGCCTTACGACGACTGTTCCTGGAATTGCCCGCCGTGAGCCGCGAGCTGCGATTGCTGCAGCTGCCCGAAGGCCTGCCGGTCTTCGAACGGCAGCAGGCGTTGCTGCTGCGCCTGGGGATGGCGAGCCTGAACGTCACCACCATGCCGGCCCTGGCCTGGGCCGCGCCGGACCAGCCGCTGGCCGAAGACGACCAGAATCGCCGCAGCCGCCACACGCTGGTCGCCCGCGACGCGCTGGATGAAGCCTGGTCGCTGCTGGCGCGCCTTCAACTGGCGGGCGACGAACAATGGCCGCAACTGCTGGACGAAGCGGACCGCATCTGCGCCAACCTGGAAACCGGCCTGTCGCTGCGCCGCGCGCCGCACGCGCAACGGGTGGAGCCATCGCTATGAACATCCTGTCCATCACCGTCGCGCCAACCATCGCCGAATGCCGCAGCATCCTGGCGGACGGCCGCGTGCTCACCATCACCGCCAGCCGCCGTCCCCGCGCCAACCGCGCCGAGGTTAAATGCAGCGTCCCGGGCGCGCCGGCGGTCGCCGAGCGTATGCGGGAGGTGGTCCGCCTGGCGCGGCATACCGAAGTGCGTTTCGATAGCCGCGACCAGGTGGTCCTCAGCATGGATATCGCGCCTGGCGACGGGGAGCGCGACTGGGAATTGGCGGCCGTGCTGGCCGACCGCTCCGTGCGCGGCCTGTTCCAGCCTGCGGCGGGCGTGCAAACAGTCGCCCATGGCTGGTCCGACAGTTGGCACCTCGGCCAACTGGGCGGCCGTGCCGATGGCGGCGCCGCATCCGTCGGCACCATGCAAGTCACCCACCTGGGCGCCCTGACCGGCCACGCCGATCTGTCGGCCGCCGTGTCGACGGTGCGTACCTGGTTCCCGCTTCACAGCGGGGGCGTCAACGATGAACTGGCATGGGTCGAGGTCAGCGTGTTCCCGATCGACGCGGACCCGGTGCCCGTCGATGCATCGGCCAACGCCACGCATACCGCCGCCGCCAACAGCGAAGAAGACAGCATCGCCGCACCGGGACTGGACCTGGGCGCGCAGCAGGACATCCGCCAGACGCTGGCCGGCGCGCGCCACTTCGACGGCAAAGGGCTGGGCCGCTGGCGCAGCGTGGTGCGTTTCGGCCAGCCGCGCTTCCAGGGCGGATCGTACCAACTGGCGCTGGTGATGGCCGACCGCTTGGCGCGCGGCCGGGAATTCGTGCCGCGCGGGCGCATCATCGCCACCGGCTGCTCGAGCGCGTGGCACGCAGGCCGCGTGGACAGCGTAGAGGGACGCGAACCGAAACTGGAGTTGATACTTAGTCAAGTCAACGCGGGCGACCGGGTGCTGCTGCCCAAGGCCTGGGAGGACGCGCTGCTACCCGGATTCAGGGCCGATTTGCGCCAAAAAGGCGCGAGTTTGGCCTGTATAGACCGCATCGGCATGATTTAAGCTGGGGCTGAATCGTGCGCAAGAATGAAACCGGCTTGCCCTGCTAAAATCGGCGGATGACAGGGTGGCACGGAAGATGAATCGAAGAAGGAGTCTGACATGTTCCAAATGTTTGGTTTTGGCGGCGTTAAATGCCCGCGTTGCGAGCACAAAAACGATGACCAGTCGGGCTACTGCAAGCATTGCGGTTTGACCCTGGGCGCGCCGCGCAACGAGCCGGTCCTGCGCGACAACCGCTGGATTCCCGGCGACGACGAGCTGGCGGTCTATTTCGGCGTCAGCGCCTTGTCGGGCATCTTCACCAAAACGCTGCGCGTGCCGGCGACCTCGCGCGCCTACATCCTGCAAGCCGACAAGGCGACCGAAGTGCCGCAGGGTGAATACGAGATCGAAGGCTTCTTCACCCGCCTCAATCACCTGCTGCGCAACCAGAACGCCGAAATCCTCATCACCCGCAGCGCGCCGTTGCCGGTCGAGTTTTCGTTCAGCGACCTGCAAACGGCCGAACACCTGAAGATATCGGCGCGCTTCACCGTCGCCATCCGCATCGAGAACGTGCCGGCCTTCGCACAGCACTTCATGACCGTGCCCGGCGTCGTCAGCACCTTGCACCTGCACGAATTGCTGTCGCCATCGGTGCGCCAGCTGGCGGCCGAATTTGTCGGCGGCCGTTCGATGCGCGACATGGCGCAAAACGCCGATCTGCGCCTGCAACTGGACGAACGGCTGCAGGCCGCCCTCAAACTGCGGCTTGCCGCCTACGGCCTGGCGGTGGAGCGGGTCGAGACGGCGGCGCTGCGCCACGATAAATTCGACCATAACCGCGAGCGCATCGGCACCCTGTGGCTGGTGGCTGACGAGCGCCACGTGCAGCTCGAACATGTCAAGCAGCTCGACCAGATTTACGACGAGGAGGAATGGCAGGCCATCTGGCGCGAGGAGCAGAAGATGCGCTCCGACTTCCGCCGCGCGGAGCTGCGCCAGGACGCCAGCGTCAACAAGGCCGAACTGACCTTGAAGGAAAGCGAGCGGATACAGTCGCTGCGGGCGCGCGAGGTGGAGCTTTACAGCCGCGTCATGGAATCGAAAACCCGCAAGGTGGCGCTGGACAAGGGCGCCGGCACCATTTTGGCCGACCTTGAGCACGAACTGGCGAAGGGCAAGTCGCAGCGCGCCGGCGAGCAGGCCGACTGGGAACACGTGCGCCAGCTGGCGCAAATCAAGATGCGCACCGAGCTGGAAGTGCTGCAGCAGACCGCCGCCGAGCAGCGCCAGTTGGCGCAGCAGCGGCTATCGCACCAGTTGCGCCAGCAGGCGATCGAGAACCAGATCGCCCAGGCGCTGCTGATCGAGGACGAGTCGCACCGCCGCAACGAGCTGGCGGCGTTGCGCCAGCGCGAAAAGGACGAGAAGGCGCGCGAACTGCAGGTGGAGTCGGAAGCCCACGAGGCGCGCATCCAGGGCATGACCCTGGCCGGCGCCGCCCGTCGCCGCGAGGCCGAGCGGGTGCAGGAATGGGAAGACCAGCTTGCGCTGGCGCGTCAGCGCGAGCTGCTGCGCGGCGACGCCGTCAAGGACGCCGCCAACGCCGTGCAGGTGGCCGAGATCAACCAGAAGATCGAGGAATTGAAGCGCGCCGGCGCGCAGGCCGACTCCATCGCGCAATACGAAAAGCTGCTGCGCACGATCGAGGCGGACGGCATCCACGCGCGGCAGAACCAGGCCAACAGCAAACAGGCCTTGCTGGACCAGTTGGCGGTCGACGAGCAGCGCCAGATCCTCAAGCAAAAGGATCAGGAGGCCGAATGGCAGCGCGAACTGAAAAAGCTGGAGCACGAGCGCGAAGAGAAGTTCGCGCGCTGGAAGGGCGAGTACGACGTGCTGCTGGCGCAGCAATCGCATGAGATCAAGCGCATCGAAACCATCGGCGGTTTGAGCGACAGCGGCAAGGTAGCCACCGCCGCCGAGCCCAATGCGCAGGCGCTGTCGCAGATCATGAAAATGCAGATCCAGGGCGGCATGTCGGCCGAGCAGATACAGGCGTTGGCCCACGTGGTGGCCGCCGAACATGGCATGACGCCGGCCGAAGCGCAGCAGCAGGCCCACGAGCGGGTGCTCGAGGAACGCGCGCATCGCGACGCGGAACTGGACAAGGACCGCCGCCATCAGCTCGACCTGCTCAACGTGCAGAACGCCGCGAGCGCCAGCGCGCTGACGACCCAGAGCCAGTTGGGCATCGGCGTCGCGCGCGCAGGCGTGCCTTTGCCGGCGACGCCGAAAAGCGTGGGCTACTGCGTCAACGGCCACCCGACGCGGATAGACCACCCCCACGACAAGTTCTGCGCCCAATGCGGCGTCCCACTGACCTAAAACGCCAAACAGCAGGAACGGTTACACTTCAGTCAATGATGCAAACGGCAAGAGACAAGATCCGCGAACTGCGGGCCTTACATGATGACGGTTTGTTGAGCCTCCAAGAGTTCGACCGTCGCAAGAACGCCATCCTGGATGCGGAGTACGCGCCGCCGGGAGGCAGCGTCACGGCTGCGCCGATGCCGGTGCGCCAGGGCACGGAACTGGGTCTGATGTCTGGCCAGGAAATCGGCCCGCAAAACCGCCGTTACCGGCTCGAGCGCCTGATCGGCATGGGCGGCATGGGACAGGTGTGGCAGGCCACCGACCTGGCCACGCACGCGGAGCTGGGCCACAGCGAGATGGTCGCGCTGAAGATCCTGCCGCCGCAGCTCACCCAAAGCGCCACCCACGCCAAGCTGCTGATCGAGGAAGCCACCCAGGCGCGCAAGCTGGCGCACGAGAACATCGTCCGCGTCTACGAATGGGCGCAGGACCCGGCCACCTCCAGCTACTTCATCATCATGGAGTACCTGGAAGGCCAGGACCTGGATGGCTACCTGGCCGCTCAAGGGCCGCTGCCGCTGGAGGCGGTCTTCAAGCTGTTGTCGCCGGTCGGCGACGCGCTGCAATACGCGTGGGAGAAGCACAAGCTGGTTCACCGCGACATTAAACCCGGCAACGTCTTCCTGACCCAGCGCAACGAAATCAAGCTGCTCGATTTCGGCATCGCCTCGCGCGCGCGCAGCGCCGGCAGCAGCCTCGGTTTGCAGACGCCGAACGCCGGCACGGTGGGTTATCGCGCGCCGGAAGCGGGCACGCATCAGCGCCAGCCCGCGCCCAAGCTCGATGTGTACGCGGTGGCCGTGATGATCTACCAGCTGCTGGAAGGCCGCATGCCGTTCGACGATATGCGGCCGGCCGACTTTCATCCATCGCCGCCGCACGGCTTGAACGAGCGCCAATGGCAGGTGCTGCAAACCGGCTTCGCCTACCAGCAGGAACGGCGCCCGGCGTCGGTCAACGAGCTGTTGGCGCAGCTGCTGCGGGCCACCGGCCCGACCGACGAGGAACTGGCCGCGCAGGCCGCGCAGAAGGCCGCGCAACAGGAGAAGGACCAACAGGAACAGCTGGAGCGTGAGCGGCAGCGCAAAAAGGAGCTGGCGGCGCAGGCCGAACAAGCCCGCCTGACGGAACAGAAGCGTCAGGCGCAGGCGGTGGAAATGGCCGCGCGCCGCGAGGCCGAGGCCAAGGCGGCCGCGCTGGAAAAGGTGCGGCTCGACCAGCAACGCCGCGCGCTGGAGGCCAAGCAGCGCGCGGAAGCGGAAGCCGCCGCGCTGGCGCGCAAGCAAACCTTGCGCGAGCAATTGCAGGCGCGCCGCGACGCCGATGCCAAGAAGGCCCGCGACGAGCGCGAGGAACTGCAACGCAAGGCCGCGCAGCTGAAGGCGGAAGCGGCGTATCGCTCGGAACAGGAGCGTCACCGCAAGCAGCTGGCCGAACGCAATGCCGCCGAACTTGCGGCGTTGATGCCGACAGCGGGCAGTCCCGTCGCAGATCCAAGTGGCGTGCTGCGCGACCGCTTCATCGACGGCACCGGGGTTGGTCCCGACCTGGTGCTGATCCCCACCGGGCGTTTTCAGATGGGGTCCCACGAACACGAACACGCGGTCGCGATCAAGGCGGGGGCGCAAAAAAACTGGCTGGACCGCGAGACGCCGCAGCACTGGGTCGGCATTGAGCAGCCGATCGCGATGGGACGCTTTCCGGTGACGGTGGGGCAGTGGCGCCAGTTCGTCCGCGCCACCGGTTGGGAATCGCAATCCGACACCGATTGGCGCGCGCCGGGTTTCGCGCAGGACGACGACCATCCGGTGATCGGCGTCAGCTGGATGGACGTGCAGCTGTATTTGCGCTGGCTGTCCGAAAAGACCGGCCAGACCTATCGCTTGCCCAGCGAATCGGAATGGGAGTACGCATGCCGGGCCGGCACCAAGACCGCCTTCAGCTTCGGCGACAGCATCACCCCCGAGCAGGCCAACTACGACGGCAACTACACCTATAACGGCAGCGCGCGCGGCGCCTTCCGCCAGGGGACCAGCAAGGCCGGCACCTTCCCGCCCAATCCATGGGGCCTGTTCGACATGCACGGCAACGTGTGGGAATGGACGCAGGACGTGGTCCACGACAGCTACGTGGGCGCGCCGGTCGACGGCAGCGCGTGGGAAGAGGGCGGCGATCCGGTGCGGCGGATACTGCGCGGCGGCTCATGGCTGTACAACCCGCGCTACCTGCGCTCCTCGGTGCGCAATGGTTTCTCTGCGGTGCTGGCCAACGATATTGTCGGCTTCCGCGTCGCCCGCAAACTGGTCTAGGGGTGGGGCGAGGCGCGCAGGTAGGTGTATACTGCCGCCTTTTGCAGTACAACCACCAGGACCCACGATGAGCGCTTTGCCCCCATGCCCGAAATGTAATTCCGAATTCACCTACGAAGATGGCGCCCAGCTGGTGTGCCCGGAATGCGCGCACGAGTGGAGCGCAACCGCCGCCGATGCCGCCGACGAAGGCGCGCGCGTCTACCGCGACGCGGTCGGGAACATTCTGCAGGATGGCGATACCGTCACCGTCATCAAGGACCTGAAGCTCAAGGGCGGCGGCGGCACCGTCAAAGTCGGCACCAAAGTCAAGAACATCCGCCTGGTCGACAGCGACCACGATATCGACTGCAAGATCGAAGGCTTCGGCGCCATGAGCCTGAAGACGGAATTCGTCAAGAAAGTGGTGTGACGCTTCCCCATTCAGGGGAGGCAAAACTCTACTAAACGGTGTAAATTGTGGGTTCTGATTACCGCCCACAAGGAACACGGAATGACTATCAAAGTACTGCGCGATCAATCGCTGCAGATGCGCCACATCATCCATGTGCGCAACCACATCGTATCGACCGACGGTTCGGTTGAAGAGGGCGGCAACGACGCCGGTCCGTCGCCGCACGACCTGTACGACGCGGCGCTGAGCGCCTGCAAGGCGCTCACGGTGGTCTGGTTCGCCAAGCGCAAGAACATCCCGCTCGAACATGTGGAAGTGAGCATGGAGCGCGACGCCAGCGAGGAGCGCCAGGGCGTCTACCGCCTGGCCGCCACCTTGCACCTGACGGGTAATCTGAGCGAGACCCAACGCGCCGAGCTGCTGGCCGCCGCGCAGAAATGCCCGATCCACAAACTGATGACGTCCGTGACCACCGAAGTCACCACCGTTCTGGGATAAGCCGATGACGATCTCGAATCTGTTGAAGGGCCATGAAAAGGATCTGGGCGGCGGCTTCGTCGTGCGCCGCTATCTGCCGTCCGCCATCAAGCAGGCCGTCGGCCCGTTTATTTTCTTCGACCATTTCGGTCCGGTCGATGTGCCGCTCGATGCCGACCACGACGTGCGTCCGCATCCGCATATCGGGCTGGCGACGGTGACCTATCTGTTCGAGGGAGCGATGGATCACCGCGACAGCATCGGCACCTTCCAGCGCATCGAACCGGGTGCGATCAACTGGATGACGGCGGGGCGCGGCATCGTCCATTCCGAGCGCACGCCGAAGGATTTGGTCGGCAAGCCGCACCGCACGCACGGCCTGCAGCTGTGGGCCGCGCTGCCGGTGGCGCACGAGGAGGACGAGCCGGGTTTTTGCCACACGCCTTCCGCCGATATTCCGGAGCTGACGGTCGATGGCGCCCGGGTGCGCGTGTTGATCGGCACCGCCTTCGGCAAAACCTCGCCGGTCAAGACCTTTAGCCGCACCTTGTATCTGGATGTGATGTTGAAGGCGGGGCAGGAGCTGGCCTTGAGCGGACTGCCGGAGGAAGCGGCGATCTATCCGATTGACGGCGATCTGGAGATCGACGGCACGCCGCTGGAGAAGAACAATATGGCGCTGGTCGATACGGGCAGCACGCAGCGGGTGAAAGCGGCGTCGGAAGCGCACTTTGTGGTGATCGGCGGCGAGCCGCTGGATGGGCGGCGCTTCATGTCGTGGAATTTCGTCTCGTCGAGCAAGGAGCGCATTGTGAAGGCGGGCGAAGATTGGGAGGCGCAACGCTTCGACAAGGTGCCCGGCGAGACGGAGTGGATACCGCTGCCGGTCAAGAAGCCGGCGGGCGGGCAGTACCTGTAAGTCAAGAGCCGCGCGGAGCGTCGTCCTGGTCAACCGCCCGGAATGATACGCTCCGCCTTGAGCCGCTCGAACAAATCAAAGAACGCATCCGGCGTGCTTTGATACGCCAAGAAACCCGCCTTGCGGCTCTTGGTCATGTCCGCGAGGACTTCCATCGGCCGGCCCAGATCCGCGTCGGTATGCCACCACGACGCCAGCTTGCCGATATCCGCTTCCGCCAGTCCGTGCCTGGCCGCGATCTCCGCCCACGCGCGCGGCGCATCGCCCATCCTGCCCTCGAGCGGCTGGACAACCCCGTCGAACGGCGCCGCCTCGATACCAAAATATTCCGCCAGCTTCGGCCACAGCCACTTCCACCTGAACACATCCCCGTTGACGACGTTGAAGTCCTCGTTGGCGCCCGCCGCGCTGGTCGCCGCCCATTCCAGATGCGCCGCCAGCAGCCGCGCGTCGGTCATATCCGTCAACCCGTTCCACTGCGCCGCCGATCCAGGGAACACGAACGGCGTCCCGGACTCCTTGCACAGCGTCGCATAGGCGGCCAGCGTTAAACCCATATTCATCGCATTGGCCACCGCGTAACCGATCACCGTATGCGGCCGATGTACGCTCCAGCTATAGCCGCCGCGCTGCGCCGCCGCGAACAAGCGGTCCTCCTGCTCATAATAGAAATTGTCGACCGGCTTGCGTCCTTGCTCCTCCCGGAACGGCGTCTCGGGAACCGCGCCGGTCGCATACGCCTCGAAAGGACCGAGGTAATGCTTCAAACCCGTCACCAGCGCCGCGTGCTTCAAGGTCGCCGCGTCATGCAAGGCGTCGAGCACATTGCTCACCATCGCGCCATTGACGCGGATATTCTCTTTTTCGTTGGCCTGGCGCGCCCACGCGGTGAAGAACACATGCGTGACGGCGCGCCCGGCCAGCGCCCGCGCCACCTCATCGCGCGAGGTCAGGTCCGCGCGTATCGGTTCGACGCCATCGAGCAGCGGCGTGCGGCCGCGTGACAGGCCAAGGACCGACCAGCCATTACCCAGCAGCCGCCCGGCCAGCGCGCTACCCGTGACGCCGCTGGCGCCAACGATCAATGCGGTATTTTTCATGCGGACTCCTTCAATTAAGCGATAAGGAATGATAATCGCGAAGCAAATTCGTATTTACGATAAGATTTCAATCAATTCCTGAAATTTATTCCGCCAAGCCGACCAAATGCACGCTTCAGACCACCTCAAGGACATCGCTTATTTCGTGCAGGCCGCCGACGCCGGCAGCTTCACCTTGGCCGCCGCCCGGCTGCAACTGAGCAGCTCCGCGGTCAGCAAAAGCCTCGCGCGGCTCGAGGCGCGGCTCGGCGTCAAGCTGTTCGAGCGCAGCACCCGCAGCCTGACCCTGACCGACGCCGGCCGCAAATACCACGAGACCTGCCGGCGCGTGCTGATGGAGCTGGGCGAGACCGAAGCAGCGCTGGCGCAGGACGCCGAGCCGGCCGGCCGTCTGGTACTCGGCTTGCCGGCCACCTTCGGCCGCATGCGCGTCATGCCCGAGCTGCTGCGCTTTTGCGGGCAGTATCCGAATCTGCGGCCGCAGGTCACCTTCACCGACCGATTTGTCGACGTGCAGGAGGAGGGGCTGGATCTGGCGGTGCGCATCGGCGGGCCAGCCCACTGGCCGGCGTCGCTGGGACACGTCCATCTGGGCGACGAACGCCTGATTTTCTGCGCCACCCCGGCCTATCTGGCGCTACGCGGCACGCCGCACTCCATCGCCGACCTCACGCAGCACGACTGCGTCGTTTACGGACGCGCCGACGGCACCGCGAGTCCATGGCTGTTCGCCTCCACCGGCGGGCAGACCGAGCGCCGCACCATGGAGCACCGCATCATGGCCGGCGACGGCGAGGCGCAGATGACGGCGGTGCTGGCGGATATGGGCGTGGCGCAGCTGGCGACGTGGCTGGTGCGCGAGCATCTGGCGTCGGGCGCGGTGGTGGAGGTGATGGCGGAGCGGGCGATCGACGGGCTGCCGCTGCACATCGTCTGGCCGCTGGCGCGCCCGATGTCGCCCAAGGTCGCGGCGCTGCTCGATCAGTTGAAGACGACGCTGAAAATACGTTAGGCGGTATGCATGTCGCGCGCGGCAACGGTGTTGTACATGTCGGCGGCGCCGGTGCGGATGATCCAGTGCTCCGGATACGGATCGCTGGCGAAACGGCTATGCCGCGGGATGCGGCTCAGCTTATCCAGCGACACGCCCGGCGCCAGCGCCGTTTCCTTGCCGGTCAACTGGTCGAGATGCCAGAAGCCGCCGTCGCGATGCAGCAGCAGCGGCAGCGCGGCCGCGTGCGGCGCGGCCGCAAACGATTTGACCGGATAACCGGGATGGGTTTCCGGCATCAGCACGTAGAAGCATTCGGCGTTCGCGCCCTGGTCGATGCGGTGCAGGATCACGCCGTGCGGCATGATGGCCGACACCGACAGCACGACGATGCCCTTGATGCTGGCGCTCAGTTCAATGCGCATGCCGAGGCGCAGCGTGGTCGGTTTGTGCTTGCCCGGCCAGACGCCGTCGAGCAGGATGCCGTAGCGGGACACGTCTTCGATCTCGAAGCCCTGGCCACAGCGGCGGATCACCGCATGGCGGCCGGAGAGGCGTCGCGTCAGCCCGTTGGTGTCCTGGCCGTCGGCGGTGTAATGGGTCAGCATCACGTCGGATTCCGGATCGACCAGTTCAAAGCGTCCCAGCACGCATTCTTCCATGGCGAAGAGGCGGATCTGACGCTGCGCGCCGCTCTCCGGGGCAGCGTTGACAAAGCTGGCCGCGCGGCTGGCATGCGGATGGACGGCATTGGTGACCGGGATGTCGATCTCGATCAGATCCTCGTCCCAGGCGATGGTCGTGAAGCCCAGGTCCACTTTGCCGGCCGGCGCGTTCAGGTCCAGATGCGCGATGCCGGCGTTGCGGGCGGTGACGTCGATATCGAGGCTGTCGCCGCCTTGCGCGCTGACGCGGGCGATCGAGGCGTCGTCCGCCATCACGCGCACGTTCTTGTGGGTGCTCAGGAAGATGCGGTGGATTTCCGTCAGGGTGGCGTCGAGGCGCGGCACCAGGATGACGAAGGTGCACACCCATTTGCGGGCAGCCATGCCGGTGTGCTGGCTAAGCAGCTCGATGCTGATCTGGTATTGGCCGTGCTCCTTGCCGCGCGACGAAAACTCGACGAACACCGGACGCCATTCGCCGTTTGTCGCGCGCACGAACTGCTGGCGCGCGGCGCCGTTGGGGATCAGGTCCGATTGCAGCTGCAGCGTCAGTTGCGGCGCGCAGGCGTCGGGCATGCCGCGCAGTTCCATCTTCAGCGTTTGACGGCCGCCGGCGGCGCGCGGGTCGAAGCCGCTGATATGCAGCTGCGGGCGTTCCGATTGGGCGCGTTGCAGCGGACGGGCATATCCCGCCGGCGCGGCAGCCGGCGTCGGCGCCGGGTCACCGGCGCGGGCGCTGCGCGCAGCACTCAGCAGGTCATAGCTGGACGGCTCGGCTTGGGCGTGACCGCCTTCGCAAGCTTGTTCTCCAGACATGACCCAGTAGGTGCAATGCGGATGCTGGGCATTACTGCATTTTTTCATGGCGTACCGACCGATGGAATACCTGTCAGTTTATGCGGTTTACGCTGTCCTTGGCAATTAAACGCGCATCTGATCGGCATATTTTTGCCCCAAGGCACATGCGGCGATCAAGACGCAACACTTCCCCTCGTCAAGGCTCAAAACTGCGGTGGGATTGATGCTGCCGGTAGTGCCGTTTCGTCAAGATTGCGGGTCTCCCGCGCCGGCGCGGCTTGTGCAAATCGCATCACGATGGCGGTGACGTTGTCGATGTGGAGGTTGGCCGGCGGATGGTCGGCATAATCATTGAACAACGCGTCGAGCGCCGCGCCGGCGGAGTGGCCGGGCCGCACCATCAGCGCCGGCCAGCGCGCTGTCCAGGGCAGCGGGCGGCCGCATGACCAGAAGCCGTCGCTGGCCAGTAAATAGGTGGCGTCGGCGCGGACCGTCACCGCGCGGCGGTCGGACAGGTGCCGCAGGAACGGCGGCAGGTTGGCCGCGTCCAGCGGCAGCAGACCGTCCTCCAGAACCTGCGGATTGGCGAAGGCGTTGCCGAGGATGTAGGCCTGGGAGATTTGCGGCCGGTGCTCCCCGTGCACCTGCTGCCACCATTCTTCCTCGCCCAGCAACCCGTGCATCGCGAAGCAGGTGGCCGGCACATGGTCCACCGTCAGCGGCAGGACGGCTTGCGCGGTGATCTCGTATAGCCGCGAATCGCCGACGTGATACAGCATCGGCGCCTGGCCGGGCGCGATTTCCACGAGTGTGAGCGTGGTGCCGGGACGGCGGAAGCTGTCGGTATCGCCGGGTTGGCGGAAGCGTTGCTGGAGTTCGTCGTGCAGGCGGTCCAGGTGGGCGCCCAGTTCTTCCAGCGTGCCGCATGCGGGCACGCGCAGCAGGCCGTCGGCGACCGCCTCGGCGGCCTCGCGTCCGTGACCGTGGCCGCCCATGCCGTCCATGACGGCGAGTCGTACATGCCCCTGTGGCCAATCCTTGATGATGGCCGACCGGCCCGTTTGGTCGCGCAGGAAGACCGCGCGTCCGGTGGCGTCGACGACCAGCAGATTGTCCTGGTTTTCCGGCACTTGCAGTTTGCTGATGCTGGCGCTGCTGCGGGCCGCGATATCGAGCCCGGGGCCGAAGTCCAGCATGTCCGTGATTCTTGTCATCGTGGCGGGCGGCGCGGCGCGGAGTCCGAAAGGCCACAGCTTAGCTGAAAAACCGGCGCCTGCGGAAGCGGGCGATGAAGTGTGCGTGGACTGCGACGAGGGCTCGCTGCGCGGATGCGTCATTCGCCGCCCCGGCGCAGCCACAAGCTGCTGACCCAGCCCGTTTGTTCATGGCCGTTGGCGCTGGCGGTGACCTGCCACCAGTCGCCTTCGCGCGCGCCTGTGGGCGTGACGGTGGCGCCCACCGGCACGGTGATCAGGCGCGCAGCGTGCACCCCTGCGGCCGTGCGCAGGTTCAGGTCGCGGTGCACCTGGAAGGGGCGGCCGGCGATGAGTTCCGGCGACCGGGGCGCGGGCAACGACTCGATTGCCGATGCCTGGTTCGCGCTGTTGTCCAGCGTGCCCGCCGCAACCGGCCGCGTACCTTGGGCCGCGTAGAGGATCAGGCTACCGAAACCCCAGGCGCCGACCACCATGATCAGCAGCGCGCGCGCGTTGGCGCGGCGCCACCATTGATTGGGCGTCAGGTAGGCTGCGAGGAACAGTGTGATCACCAGTCCCGCCGGGAACGCGCACACCGCGTAGAGTTTTGCCGTTTCCATCGCAGGCCCCCTCAGGCGTCGAAGCGCAGCACGTAGTGGCCTGCCACGAGATGATGGCCGGCCGGCAGCAGGTACGGCGCGTCCGTGCCCGTATCGCCGATGCTGGCGACGAACTCCATCTTCTCGTTCAAATGGTACAGGCCCTGGGTGGCGGTCAGTCTGCCGATCTTGTAGCCCTCCGACGTCGCTTCAAAGCTGAAAGCGTTGCGCGACAGGCCGATGCGATCGGCGCTGGCGGCGTTGACGCCGTCGGCGCGCTTGATGAAGCGGGGCGAATCGAGCAAACGCAGGGCCGACAGCATCGGCGAGTTGCGTCCGAAGGTAAAGCGCGCGCCGCCGGCCACCGCCGCGCCGACTGGCTGCGCGAGACAGAGCAGGGCGCGATAGCGGTCGGCCATTTCCGGCGCCGCCGGCAGCAGCCGGATCGCGCGCCCGTCGACCGGAGAGAACGTGGAAGGCGCGTTGATGCGCTGGCGACCTTCGGCGGTGCAGGCATACAGTTCGTCGGCCGCATCGACCACGAAACTGATCACCTGCGCCGCGTCGGCGGACAAGGCCAGCGTGCGGTCGAAAGGCAGTTCCAGCGTCTGCGCGCCGGTGTCGCGGTAGCGGCTCAGACGGGGCAGGGCCAGCGCAACCAGACTGACGCGTTGCTGGGAGACCGGCGCGTAGGTGGCGTCGCTCTCTCCCGGCTTGTTGACCGGCTTGTGGCTGACCGGTACGGCGGTCAGCTCCAGCGGAGCGCCATCGGCGCGGCTTTGCCATACCGCAGGCCTGGCCGGCGTGGCCGGGGTGGCGTGGCCGGCAGGCGCCGGCGCCTGCATGGGCGCAGGATTGATGCAGATGTCCTCGGTGGCGGCGGACTGCATGCCAACCGGTGCGCCCGAGGCGCGGGTGATCTTGAGCATTAGACGCGGACTGCCGCCCGGCGGCTCGCGCAGGGATTTGATGGTGTGGTAGCCGCTGCGCGGATCGAAACGGCATTCGAAGGCATCCTTGGGGCGCATCTGCACCACCGGTGCGGCATCGGGACCGTCGTTGATGATCAGGATCGCGCCTTCGGGGCCGAACGGCCAGCCGCTGGCGGTCACGCTGGCCGCGCCGCCTTCGCCGCCGATCAGCGCCAGGCGCTGGTTCGGATAGATCGGGCAGACCGGATGCCAGATCGCACTGTCGCGCGAGACGCTGACGTTGAAAAGGATTTTTTCGTCGGCCGCCGGCAAATACACGGCATGGCCGAACTTGACCTCGATCTCGCCGGGCGACAGCGCCTCGGTGCCGACGACGTCGTAGCGCACCTGGTCGCCGCCCAGCAGATCGCCGAAGTCCTTTTGATGCAATACCGTCAAGGTCTGCGCCAGGTCGCGGGCACGGGCGCCGCGCGTGAGGTGGTAGTCGTCGTCGACGTCTTCCTGCGGCAGCATCAGCGTCACATGGGAGAAGCAGCGGGTGGCGGCGCGGCCTTTGTGCTCGCGCGGGCTGCGTTCCAGCAGGTCGCGCAGCAGTGGACGGCGCGAAAACAGCGCCAGACCGGGAGCCTGCCAGATCGCCTCGCCGTTGAAAACGTCGGGAATACGGCCCAGGACTTCGTGTTGGACATAGATCGGCATGATTCAGTCTCCTAAAGATTGCGCGCTGATGGCACTAAACGCTAGCAGGGGGCAGAGGAAAAACAGCAGATGGCTGCCGCCGGCGGACAGAAAACTCATCGGCTGCCCCATGATCGGGAAGATCGCCAGGTTGGTGCCCCACGACAGCAGGAAGTGACCGAGCACGAAGGCGCCGCCGCCGCACAATGCGAAATAGCGGAAGCGGCCGGACCAGGCCTGGCGGAAGTTGCGCGCCGTGGCGCCGGCGTGGTGGGCGCGCAGCGCGGTGAGCACGATCCCGGTCAGGAAGGCCGCCTGCACGCCCCAGAGCAGCAGCGCGCCGGCCAGGCCGTGGCGGTTGATGAAAAAGGTGGCCGCGAAGTCGTCCTGCACGGCGGGGATCTGCACCACGCCGCCGGCCGATTGACCGAGCGCGCGCAGGCCTAGCCAGTGGTCCGCCCCCAGCCACCCGCCCTCGCCGATGGCGCGGGCGCCGAGCAGCAGCTGCTGGCCGGTGTGCGGATGCTCGGCGGGATTGAGCCAGACCAGGAAGCGATCGGCGTAGAAGCCCCAGCGTATCAAATCGTCCGTTCCGGCCAGGCGCAGATAAACTACCGCCCCCACGGCGATCAACGCTAAAACGATCAGCGCGATCGTCAGCAGGCGATGGCCGGCCGCGAGCGCGTAGGCGAAGGCCATGGCGGTGCTCCACACCAGCAGTAGTATCAACGGCGAGAAGTCGTCGATCTGCACCAGCGACAGGCCGAGTAGCGCGATGAAGAGCAGGGCCGGCGCGATCAGTTGCAGCCAGCGGGCGCGGTGGTCGGCGGGATGACGCGTCTCGCTATGCCAGCCGAAGCGCAGCGCCAGGCAGTGCGCGGTCAGCGCGGTCAGGGCAAGCTTGGCCAGTTCCACCGGTTGCAGGTCGAAGACGCCGGTTTCGTCGCCCCACAACACCTGCGCGGCCAGCGCCGCCAGCGCGACGATGGCGAACACCGCCAGTATCCATTCGATGGTGCGCTGTTGCAGATGCGCGGCACGCGCCGCCTGATACTGCGCCCACAGGCGCAGCATGCCGCCAAGGCCGGCGCCGATCGCCAGCATGGCGGCGCTTTTCTGGTAGTAGCGCAGCCACGAGGTTTGCGGCGCGCCCAGGCCGAGTTCCAACTGCGCCAGCAAGCCGGTGGCCAGCAGCACGACGCCGGCGGCGGTCAACAGCGTGAGACGGCCGGGGAAGGCCAGCCAAAGCAGCAGCGCGCAGGCGCCGAGCAGCATCGATAACGTGGCGCTGGGCGAAAGTCCCGCGCGTTGCGAAATCAAGGCGACGATGCCGGCAATCAGCACGATCGTCGCGCCCAGCAGCTTGGCGCCAGCCGCGGCGCGGCGCATCCACAAGCTGGCCGGCGACACCGCGCACACCGCGCCGATGGCGACGCAGGCCAGGCAGCCGGCGATGGCGAACCACAGGGCGTTGGCATGGCCGCTATTCCACAGCGAACGCTGTTGCCACTGCCAATTGACGTTGTCCGGCAGTTTCAGATCCGGCACGCTGAACAGGCTGACATGACGGCTTGGCGTCAATATGAGCTGGTCGCCTGCTGGCGCAAGCTGAAAACGTGTGTGGCCGACGATCATCGCGTTGACCCCGGCCAGCGACAACTCCTGGCGACGCAAATCGGTCTGCACGCCGTTGCTGCGCACCAGTACCGAGGCGCGGTCGCCATCGGGATTGCCGGCCGATAGCTCCAGCCGCCCGTTGGTCTTTGCCAGTTGCGCTGCGCCGGGCGTGGTCTGCGCCAGTCCAAGGCGATTGCCGCAATGCAGATTGCCACCGAAGGACAGCGGACGGGCGATGGTGAGCATCATCGGCATGGCGCGGTTCCATAGCGACAGCGCTTGCCCGGACAGGCGCGCGTCGGGGCAGCTGGATTGCGCGTGGCCGTCGCGGTATAACACGGCGCCGTCGTAGCGCCATTCATGGCCGTCGCGGGTAAAGACGATGGTGTCCGCCTCCGAAGCGGAGACGTTGAAGACGGCACCGTCGATCTGGAAGCTTTGCCGCGCGCGCAGCGCCACGCTGCCCATGCGCTGCTCGCCGCTGTCGCGCAGCAGGATCACCTGCTTGGACGGGCTGATATTGCGCAGCATCCAGCCGTCCTGTGGATCGCGGCGTAGCGACAGGTGGCTGCGGTCGGTCTGCGGCGCGGCCAGTTCACGTTGGCCCAGCGTGATGGTCGCTCCGGGTGTCAATGTGATGCCGATGGCAGCCGGCAGCCAGCTTGCGGGCGCGCGCAGAAGGGCCAGCGCCTGCAAGCCGAAAAGGGCGGCCAGCAGGGCGAGGGTGGCGGCCAGGCCCACGTTTTGCGCGGCGAAGCGTGCCAGCCATGCGGCGGCATCGGCGAGGATCCTGCCGGAGGGCCAACCGGGCAGCCGTAACAGCGGCGATCTCGCGCCTGGCGTCCCGCGTGCCGGGGCCTTGTGCAAACGCAGTGGAGTCGCCATCATGCCCCCTGGATATGGCGCCAGCCGTTGCTGGCGCTGGGACGACGCATGGCATGAATCGGATCCGCCGGATTGAAGGCGCCCCGCGCTGGCTTCACGCCCTGGATCGCGTTGAGCATGCGGCTGATCTGGATCGCATGGCGCGGCCGTTTGGCCGGATCGATGTTCAGCAGGGCGCGTAACAGCTCCAGCGCCGGATCGCGTGCCTCAACCGGTATGGCGAGGGCGAAGCGCGCCTCCTCCTCTGGCAGCAGGGCGCCCGGAATCGCGCCGCCGTGCATCTGGCGCAGCAGGTCGGCGCCGGCGGTGTGGTGTTCGCGGTAGGCCTGGCCGCAGTCGGCGCAAAAGCGCAACGGTAGGCCGCCGGTGACCATGAAGTAAAACATCGCGCCCAGCGAAAAATAATCGCTGCGCGGACCGGTCGCATAGCCGCCGCCATCGGCAGGGAAAAACTGTTCCGGCGCCTGCCAGTTGGCGGTGCCGGCATACGAGTGGGCTTGCAGGCTGCCGAGATGGCGATTGGTGCCGAAATCGGCCAGCTTGACCGTGTGCAGATGCCGGTCCAGCAGGACGTTGGCCGGTTTCAGGTCGAGATAACGCCAGCCATATTGGTGCACCTTGGCCAGCGCCTGATTGATTTGGGCGATCCAGCCGAGCGCCATGGGCAGCGGCACGGTGTCTTCGGCGCTCTTGAGGGCGGCCATGTGCTGGCCCAGATCCGTCGTCATCAACTCCAGCGCGAGCACCGGCAAGCCTTCATGCCAGCCGCTATCGAGTAAGCGCACGATATGGCGCTCGTCCCAGGGCTCCAGCGACTGCAGGAACGCGATCTCGTTGTTCGCGCAGTCCACCCAGCGGTCGCGCTGGGCGGGCAGGGCGCGCGCCATCTGCTCCCGGTTGATCAACTTGATCGCCACGTCGCCGGTGGGGCCAGGACCACTGGCGCGCCAGATGATGCCGTAGGCGGAACCGCCGATCTGCTCGCGCAAGCGGTAGTGTCCCAGTTCCAAAGCGATGATTGCGTCTGTTGTCGTCATGATTTCCCCTCGGCGCCAGCCGTTACGGTTGGCTAGCGGAGGGAGACGAAAAACAAAGGCAAAAAAAAGCCTGTCGGGCGACAGGCTTTCTATATTGGCTACGAATTAACGGTCGTAGCGGTCATGGCGGTGGCCACGGTCGTAGCGGTCGCCGTAGTAGTAGTCTCGGCGCGATTCGCGGTAGTACGGGCGGGCCGGTTCCACATACACCACCCGTGGCGGCGGCGCGTAGTAGCGCGGTGGCGGCGCGTAGTACACCGGGGCCGGCTCGTAGTAGACCGGCGCTGGCTGCGAATACACGCGCGTTTCGACGTAACGGCCGCCGCGATCATCGCGGTAGCCGCGATGACGGTCGCCCGAGCTGATGCTGTTGCCGACCGCCGCGCCAACCAGGCCGCCGACGATGGCGCCGTCACGGCCGCCCGCGCTGTTGCCGATGGCCGCTCCCACCACAGCACCGGCCACCGTGTTGAACCCACGGTCGCTTGCGTAGACCGACGATGACACTGTCGCTGCGGCCACCAACGCTACAGCCATAAATTTTTTACTCAACATGGTGATTCCCCTTGCTGCGGCTCCGGATCGGAATGATTCGTTAGCCAGTGATCTCACTATAAACGTCCGGGAAAAAACCGCTATTTGTTATACACATCCTTACAAAGGGGGCGTTTTGGTAATGGCTTGTAACATTTAAACGCTAACCTTCAAGGCGCCGCGCTTCCCACTCGGGCCGCAACAGGCTGAATATCTGCACGTCTTGATAGCGGCCGTTGATGAAGAAGCTCTGGCGCATCATGCCTTCGGCGGTGAAGCCGCATTTTTGCGCGACCCGGATCGAGGCCACGTTCTCCGGCGTGGAGAGCAGCTCGAGCCGGTGGTACTGGTGGACGTTGAACAGATAATCGATCAGCAGCCCGCACGCCTCGGTGACATAACCGCGCCCGGACAGCTTGGCGTCGAACAGGCGGTAGCCGATTTCCCGCGTGACCGGCGTGCGGCTTTTGAAGTGCGTGATGACGCCGACGATGTGATGCAGGCTGTCCTCGATGACAAACAGTTCGCTGTCGTCGGTGACGAAGCTGTTCTGCATGAACTCCTTGCGCAGCGTCTCGGGCGATTTGAAATGCAGCGAGAAATGGTCGCCGCGCGAGGGCAGGTCGTTGACCAGCGCGATGAAGGTGTTCAGATCGGTGCTGACCAGGTGGCGCACCGTGCAAATTCGACCCTTGAGCATAGGCGCTTTCTGGAGGTGTGAGGGTACATGGTAGTGCAGCGTCGATGACAAATCAATATGGATGACAAGCGCGCCACGATCGGTTATCGTCTGATTCGTTCTTGCAATTCACTCACTCTTATACAGGACCCGCATGAAATCCGCCTTTCCGTTCAAACTGTCCCTGACCATCCTTGCCGGCTGCATGTTGAGCGCCGGCGCCATCGCCGCCCCCGCCAACGACCCCGCGACCCTGGCTCAGATCCGCGACAGCGCGATGAAGGAGGATTGGGCCTATGCGCGCCTGGCCGACCTGACCGATCTGGTGGGCCCGCGCCTGTCCGGTTCCGCCGGCGCGGCGGCGGCCGTCGAGCAGGTGGCCGAGGCGATGCGCAAGATCGGCGCCAAGGTGACGCTGCAGCCGGTCAAGGTACCGCATTGGGTGCGCGGCGCGGAGACGGCGGAGCTGGTCGATTACACCGGGCGTCCGGCCGGCGTCACGCAGAAGGTGGTGCTGACGGCGCTGGGCGGATCGGGCGCCACCCCCGCCGCCGGCCTGACCGCGCCGGTGATCGTGGTGCGCGATTTCGACGAGTTGAAGGCGCGCGCGGCGCAGGTCAAGGGCAGCATCGTGCTGTTCGACGTCGCCTTCGACCAGGAGATGGCCGAGCGTGGACACGCCGGTCAGGCCTACGGGCGCGGCTCCAACTTCCGCGTCAACGGTCCCAAGGTGGCGGCGGAGATGGGCGCGGCGGCCGCGCTGGTGCGTTCTGTCGGCGGCGCCGACTACCGCATTCCGCACACCGGCGTCACCGGCCTGGTGGACGGCGCGCGCATTCCGGCGGCCGCCGTCACGGCCGAAGACGCGATGCTGATAACGCGCTTGTCGGCGCGCGGTCCAGTCAAGATGCACTTGACGTTGACGCCGCAGAATCTGCCGGATGCCGACAGCTACAACGTCATCGCCGACCTGCCGGGCAGCGACAAGGCCGACGAGGTGGTGATCGTCTCTGGCCACCTCGATTCGTGGGACCTGGCCACCGGCGCCCATGACGACGGCACCGGCGTCGCCGCCGCGATGGCGGTGATCGACACGCTGAAAAAGCTGAACCTGAAGCCGCGCCGCACGATCCGCGTGATCGCCTGGATGAACGAGGAAAACGGCACCCGTGGTGGCAAGGGCTACTTCGAGGCCAACAAGGACAAGGTGGAACGGCACTTCGCCGCGATCGAGTCGGACAGCGGCGGTGGCCGTCCGTTCGGCGTGATCGGCAGCGTGCGGCCCTCGGTGGTGAAGTACTTCGCGCCGCTGCAAAAATCGCTGGAGCCGATCGGCGCTTCGATGTTCGACCGCCGTGATGTGACCGGGGCCGCCGATACGGGGCCGCTGGAACGCGCCGGGGTGCCGGTGTTCATGCCGCTGGTCGATTCCAGCAGCTATTTCAGCTACCACCACACGCCGGCGGACACGCTGGACAAGGTCGATCCGCTGGAGTTGAAGCGCCACGTGGCGGTGATGACGGGATTGACGTGGTATCTGGCCAATATGGATGAGAACATCGGGCGCACGCCGAAGCGCGACGATTAAAGCCGCGCCGGCATCCCGACATCAAAAGGCGTTGAGCGGTATCTTCAGATACCGCACGCCGTTCTCCTCGGCCTCGGGCAGCTGCCCGGCGCTGATATTGACCTGGATCGCCGGTAGGATCAGCATCGGCATGTCCAGGGTCGCATCGCGCCTGGTGCGCATCTCCACGAACTGTTCCTCGGTCACGCCCGCGCGGATGTGGATGTTCTTTTCGCTTTGCTCGGCCACCGTCACCTCCCAGCGCGCCTCGCGGCCGGCCGGCGGATAGTCGTGGCACATGAACAAACGCGTTTGCGGCGGCAGGTCGAGCAGCCTGCGCACGGAGCGGTACAACGTGGCCGCGCAGCCGCCGGGGAAGTCGCAGCGCGCCGTGCCCACGTCCGGCATGAACATGGTGTCGCCGACGAAGACGGCGTCGCCGATCTGGTAGGCCATGTCGGCCGGCGTGTGGCCCGGCACATGCAGCGCGCGCGCCTGCAAGGCGCCGATGGCGAACATCTCGTCGGGCTGGAACAGGTGGTCGAAGCTGCGCTCGATGCCCGCCCGCTGGGGGAAAACCCGCGCGAAGGCTTGCTGCACGACGGCGATTTCGGCGCCGATGCCGGTGCGCCCGCCCAACTGCCGCGCAAGGTACGGCGCGGCCGACAGGTGGTCGGCGTGGGCGTGCGTCTCCAGCATCCAGACGACGTTGAGGCGGTGCGCGCGCACGAAGTCGACCACCAGGTCGGCGGACGCGGTGGAGGTGCGGCCCGATTTGGGGTCGAAATCGAGCACCGAGTCGATGATCGCGCAGTCGCTGCCGTCGTTTTCGTACACGACATAGGTGACGGTGCCCGTGTTTTTGTCGTGGGAGGCTTGTATAAGTGGCTTCATGCGTTCATTATAATAAAAAATCATAACGACTACCCTCGCCGAATGTTTTTTCGCTGAAAGATGCGCAGGCGTGCGCGTAAGCGGTATCTCTTCATGATAGTCTGTCCGAAATCAAGGAGTCAGTCATGGATAAAATTCACTACAAAGGCTGGGAAATCATTCCAACGGCCCTGCCAACCAGCGACCACAAATGGAGCGCCAGCTGCGACATCGAACGTGCCAACGCCAACGGCGTGGAAGTGTTCGAGGGCGCGACGATGCAATTCGTCCGCGACAGCGAGGACGAAGCCATCGCCGCCGCCTGCGACGAGGCCATCCGGCAAATCGACAATATCATCGCCAACCCGCTGGTGCGACTGGCTTAAGGGGGGCTTAGCGGCCCCCCGGCCGCACTTAGCATCCCGGGCGGCGTGTGATACCATGGGTGCATGACCCTGTTCCGCACTCTGATCGTATGGCTGATGATGCTGGCGCTCCCTTATCAGGGATACGCGTCCGCATCGATGATGCTGTGCGCGCCCGCCGCTCCCGCAGTGTCGGCGGCAGGGCACACGGCGATGCCTTCCGGTCCGCACGACCACGCGGCGATGATGGCAGCCATGCATGATCAGGAGCGGCAAATATCGCCCGACCAGCCGGACCAGTCGAGTCATGCCGGCCACAATCACGGCGGCATCAAATGCGGCGGCGCGGCCTGCTGCGTCGCCGGCGCGCCGTTCATGGCGCAGACGATCACCGTGCCGGTGCTGCCGGCGGTATCCTCCGCCATTCCGTTCCACTCCGAGTTCCCCCGCGCGGTCGATCTGGCCCACCCCGAACGTCCCCCTCAAGGCAATTTCGTCTGACCCCGCGACAGCTCCGTCCACGAGCTGCGCAACGCATCCCATTTCTACATTAACCTGAGGTGTTGGACATGAATTGTCTGCATAAACTCGCCGGTGGCGCCAGCATGGCGCTGCTGCTCGGCGGCTGCGCGTCGCTGTCCGGCGACGGCGGCTTCGGCGCCGCCGCCGGCGTCAGCGAACAACGTACGGGCCTGAGCGCCAGCGTCGCCGGCCGCCTGCCGCGCAACGACGACGACGCCCGTGCGCTGGCCGCCGTCATCGACAAAAAACTGGGGCAGCCACTGGCTGTCGACGAAGCGGTGCATATCGCGCTGTTGAATAATCGGGGGCTGCAAGCGAGTTATTGGTCGCTTGGCATCGCCGAAGCGGACCTGGTGCAGGCCGGGCGCTTGCAAAATCCCGTGTTCGATTTTAAACGTAGCCACGGCGGCGGTGAGGTCAGTATCGAACGCACGCTGACCTTCAATCTTCTCAGCTTGATCATGGCGCCGCTGGCCGGCCGCATCGAAGGGCGCCGCTACGAGCAGACCAAACTGCTGGTTTCGAACGAGGCGCTGAAGGTCGCCGCCGACACCCGCCGCGCGTGGGTGGAGGCGGTGGCCGCCAACCAGAGCGCCGAATACGCCGTGCAGGTGGAGGAATCGGCGCAGGCCAGCGCCGAACTGGCCGACCGCATGCGCAAGGCCGGCAACTGGAGCGCGATGGACGTGGCGCGCGAACAGGCCTACCACGCGCAAACGGTGGCCGACGTCAGCGCCGCGCGCAAGGCGGCCGTCGCCGCGCGCGAAAAGCTGACCCGCCTGATGGGACTGAGCGGCGCGCAGACCGCGTACAAGCTGCCGGACCATTTGCCCGAGCTGCCCGCCGCGCCGCAGGAATTGGGCGACATCGAGCAGATCGCCGTCAACGAGCGATTGGACATCCAGGCCGCCAAACTCGATACGGCGCACACGGCATCGACCCTTGGTCTGACCAAGACCACGCGCTTCATCAACGTGCTCGATCTGGGTGTGGTCAGTAATAGCGAAGGCCGGACGAACGCGCGCGGCTATGAGCTGTCGCTGGAGATTCCATTGTTCGAGTGGGGCTCGACGCGGGTGGCGCGGGCCGAGGCGACCTATATGCAATCGGTCAATCTGCTGGCGCAAGCGGCCATCAACGCCCGCAGCGAGGCGCGCGAAAGCTACGCCGACTATCGCGCCTCCTACGAGCTGGCGCGCCACTATCGTGATCATGTGGTCCCGCTGCGTAAAAAGCTGGCCGACGAAACCCTGTTGCGCTACAACGGCATGCTGATGAGCGTATTCGAACTGCTGGCCGACGCCCGCGAACAATCGGCCGCCGTCAACGGCTACATCGGCGCGCTCAAGGACTACTGGACCGCGCAAGCCAATCTCGAAGCCGCATTGGGTGGCCGCCTCGGCGACCGTCAGTCAACCAACAAAGGAGTAACCCCATGACCACCCGCAGATCATTCCTCAGCGGCGCAGCCCTCATTGGCGCCGGCATGGTCACCAAGGCCGGCGCGGCCTCGCTGCCGGAGGCGCCGGTGCAATCGTCGGCCGCCACCGCGCCGCCGCTGGTGCCGCCCAACGGCCGCCCGTACAATCCCGTCGTCACGCTTAATGGCTGGACTTTGCCGTGGCGGATGAAGGACGGCGTCAAGGAGTTCCACCTGGTGGCCGAACCGGTGGTGCGCGAACTGGCGCCCGGCATGACGGCCAACCTGTGGGGCTACAACGGACAGAGTCCCGGCCCGACGATCGAAGTGGTGGAGGGCGACCGCGTGCGCATCTTCGTCACCAATAAACTGCCCGAGCACACCAGCGTGCACTGGCACGGCCAGCTTCTGCCGAACGGCATGGACGGCATCACCGGTTTGACGCAGCCCGGCATCCAGCCGGGTAAGACCTTCGTCTACGAATTCGTCGCGCGCCACGCCGGCACCTTCATGTACCACCCGCATGCCGACGAGATGGCGCAGATGGCGATGGGGATGATGGGCTTCTGGATCACGCACCCGAAGGACCCGAAGCAGCACGCGGTGGAACGCGACTTCGTCTTCCTGCTGAGCGCCTACGACATCGAACCTGGCAGCTACACGCCGAAGATCAACACGATGCTCGACTTTAATCTGTGGACGTTCAACAGCCGCGCCTTCCCCGGCATCGATCCGATGGTGGTGCGCAAGAACGACCGGGTGCGCATCCGCGCCGGCAACCTGACGATGACCAACCATCCGATCCACCTGCACGGTCACACTTTCGAAGTGACGGGGACGGACGGCGGCTGGGTGCGGCCGTCGGCGCGTTGGCCGGAGGTGACCACCGACGTCGCCGTCGGCCAGATGCGGGCCATTGAATTCGTCGCCGACGCGCCGGGCGACTGGGCCTTCCATTGCCACAAATCGCACCATACGATGAACGCGATGGGTCACAACGTGCCGACCATGATTGGCGTCGATCACACCGGCGTCGCCGAGAAAATCAACAAGCTGGTGCCGGGCTATATGGTCATGGGCGACAAGGGTGGTTCGATGGGCGACATGCAGATGCCGCTGCCGGAGAACACCCTGCCGATGATGAGCGGGGACGGACCTTTCGGCGGACTGGAGATGGGCGGCATGTTCACCACGGTCAAAGTCCGCGAGGGGCTGGCGCGCGACGATTACAAGGACCCTGGCTGGTACCGGCATCCGAAGGGCACGGTGGCTTACGAGTGGACCGGCGAAGTGCCGCCGGCGCCACGCGCACCGGGCGTGCCGCCGTCCAAGCCGACGGAGACGATGAACGTCAAGCGCGACGCCAAGCATCACCATTGATACGGGAGGGTACGGGGAGCGAAGGTTCCGCGTACCCTCGGCGGCAGCGATGTGCTCGTGTAGAATTGGTGGACCTGACCCCGGAGTTGCCGCTGGCTGCATGAAATTCTCTCTTTATCCCGAACAAACGGCTTTGCTGGCGTACGTCGCCAAGTGGACCTGTATCGCCGGCGTGATCGCCGCGCTCAGTGGCACCGCTTCGGCTTTCTTCCTTTTTGCACTGGACTACGCGACCCGATGGCGCGAGGCGCACGCGTGGATCATCTGGCTGCTGCCGCTGGCCGGCTTCGCCGTCGGCTGGCTGTATCTGAAAACGGGTAGCAGCGTGGAAGCCGGTAACAACCTGCTGATCGACGAGATCCACGATCCGCAGAAAGTCGTCCCGCTGCGCATGGCGCCATTGGTCTTGGTCGGCACCGTCGTATCGCACCTGTTCGGCGCTTCGGTGGGCCGCGAGGGCACGGCCGTGCAGATGGGCGGGGCGCTGGCCGATCAGTTGACCTACGCGCTGCGCCTGCGCCACGCCGATCGCCGCATCGTGCTCATGGCCGGCATCAGCGCCGGTTTCGCCTCCGTCTTCGGCACGCCGCTGGCCGGCGCCATCTTCGGCATGGAGGTGCTGGCCGTCGGCCGCCTGCGTTACGACGCCATCTTTCCGTGCATCGTCGCCGCCGTGGCGGCCGACCAGGTGGGCATGGCCTGGGGCGTCCATCACACGCACTATCCGATGAATACGGTGGTGGCGGTCGGCTTTGCCAGCGTTGCCGCCGTGCTGGCGGCGGGCGTCGTGTTCGGCCTGGCCGGCATGGCCTTCGCCAGGTCCACGCACGCGGCGTCGGCTTTTATGAAGCGTCTTATCGCGTATGCGCCGCTGCGGCCGATGATCGGCGGCGCGGTCGTCGCCGTCGCCGCCTGGTTTTTCGGCACGCGCTACATCGGCCTGGGGATTCCGGTGATCGTCGAGGCGTTCCAGCAGCCGCTGGCGCCGTGGGATTTCTTCGGCAAGTTCGCTTTCACGGTCGCTTCGCTGGGCAGCGGATTCAAAGGCGGGGAGGTGACGCCGCTGTTCTTCATCGGCGCCACGCTCGGCAACGCGCTTGCGCCTTTGCTGCATCTGCCTTTCCCTTTGCTGGCGGCGCTGGGCTTTGTCGCGGTGTTCGCCGGGGCGGCCAATACGCCGCTGGCGTCGACCATCATGGCGATCGAGCTGTTTGGCCCGCAGATCGGTCCCTTCGCCGCGATGGCATGCGTGGTGGCTTATCTGTTCTCCGGCCGTTGCGGCATCTACCGCTCGCAAAAATCGGGCATGGCCAAGTACCGCGTGCCGCCGGTGCCGCGTGACCGCCTGCCGCCGCCGTCAGCCAAATGACGCCAGGCCGCCGGCCAATTCCAATTTTTCGATCAGGCTGCGCGCGTCGAACGGCGCCCGCACTTTGATGTCGTTGTCGAAGTAGCAGTAGACGTCGCGCTTGGCGCGTGCCGGCGGCGGCTTGTCCGATATCAGTTTGGCGTCGTCCGGTTGCCCGCCGGTGCTCCAGGCGCGGATGCGCGCGGCCCAGCGCTCCAGCGCCTCGTCGTCGTAGCCGCTGGCGTAAAGTTCCTCGGCGCCGTGCAGGCGCAGATACATGAAGTCCGACGTCACATCCTCGTAGTAGGGGAATTTTCCGGCGGTGTCGGCCACCACCAGGGCCACCTTGTATTTGCGCAGCAGCGCGACGAAAGCGGGATCGACGAAGCTGTCGTGGCGAATCTCGATCGCGTGACGCAGCTTGTGATTGGCGTCGATGTCCAACGCGACCTTGCCGTTCATGCGCGGCTCGTGCCGGCGCGCCAGGCGCTGCGCCTGTTCCAGGTCGCGCGGCAGCAGGCTGAAAAACTGCTCCAGCCGCTCGGCGTCGAAGCGGAAGTTGGGCGGCAGCTGCCACAGGAACGGACCCAGTTTTTCGCGCAGCGCGAACACGCCGGAGGCCATGACGTTGGCCACCGCCTTGTCGATGCCGTCGCCCAGGCGCAGGATGTGCGTCAGGTAGCGGTTGCCCTTGTGGCTGAAGACGAAGCCCGGCGGCGTGGCCTCGTACCATGCGGTGTAGCTGGACGGGCGCTGCAGCGAGTAGAAGGAACCGTTCAATTCGATCGTCGGCAGCGCGCGCGAGGCGAATTCGAGCTCGCGCGCCTGCGCCAGCCCTTCCGGATAAAACACGCCGCGCCAGCCTTGGTAGCGCCAGCCGGAGATGCCGATGTAGATTTTTCCCATGTCTAAAATATAGCCAAATCCGCTTGCAGGCGAAGCACGGTTGCCTGCAGGCAGGACTCGGTCGCCCCGGAAATGCTCGCATTCGTCGCGGTGTTCATTTTCGGACAGTCGGTGTGCGGTAATGGTCAACCGGCCGTCGGACAATCGCGGCAAATGCGCATAAAGGCGGCGATACAGGCATGGCCCGGACCTTGCTATGTTCAGGGCATGAACAAAAATCTCTCCCTCGCACTCGTCGCCATGCTCGTCCTCCACAACGCTGCCCACGCCGCCGAGATCAATATCGTCGAACAGGCGGCCGAGGGCGGCGCGGCCATCGTCGTCACGCTCGGTTTGTCGATCCTGTTCCTGGCCGTCTCGATCGAGCGGCTCATGCACTTCCGCGCCCGCGCCATCGTGCCGGACGGGCTGGTGGAAAGGGTCAAGCCGCTGTGGGCCGCGCAGGATTTCACCAGGCTGCAACAGCTGCTCGCCGAAGACGATAGCACCCTGGCTCGCGTGATCGCCTATATGGTCGCGCACCGCCAGCATGGATACGCCGTCGTCAACAGCGGCGCCGGCGACATCGCGTCGATGGAGTTGCGGCACCATCAGCAAAAGGCGTATGCGCTGGCGATCGTCGCCACGGTGGCGCCCATCGTCGGCTTGCTCGGCACCGTGGTCGGCATGATCGACGCCTTCCATGTGATCGCGTTCTCTGAAGGCATGGGCAACCCCGCGCTGCTGGCCGGCGGCATCTCGAAAGCGTTGATCAATACCGCCGCCGGCTTGTGCGTGGCGCTGCCGGCGCTGGGCATGCACCATTTCCTCAAGAACCGGCAGGCCTTCTTCGGCCTGGCGCTGGAAAAAAAGATCAACAGCTTGATCGACGAATGGTTCCTGCACGGCGACCCCGCGCCGCAAAACCTGCACGTGGTGTCGCATGCGCATTAACCTGGGCGAGGACGAGCAGCCGGAAATCGGCCTGATCGCGCTGATCGACTGTATCTTTTTTCTGCTGATGTTCTTCATGGTGGCGACGTCGTTCAAGCAGCCGGACGCGCACAAGCCGCAGAAGGAGTTGCCGGTCACCCTGCCGATTTCCCAGGTCAGCCTGGAGCGCGACGAGGCCGGCCCGGCGCCGCTGGTGATCGGCGTCGACAAGGACGGCAAGTTCTTCCTCGATGGCGAGCCGGTGTCGACCCAGGCGCTGCACGGACGGTTGAAAATGGAGGGCGCCCGCGATCCAGGTCGCCGCATACGCATCGATGGCGACCAGCTGGCAAAATACCAGGACATCGTGCACGTGCTCGATCTGTGCCAGTTCGAGCGGCTCACCAACATCTCCATGCACACCCGTGGCGCGCGATGATGTTCGGCCGACTCGATGAATGGGAGCCGAGGGCCCGCCGCGAGGGCGTGCGGCGGTATGGCTTCGTGCTGGTCTCGCTGGCGGTGCACGCGCTGCTGATCCAGCTGCTCTATTACTTCGGCGTCTATCGGGTGGAGATGGCGCAGCAGCGCGAGCGGGAGAGCGTCAGCGCTGCCGTGGCAAGGCAGTCCAGGATCGAAAAACGCGTGATGGACATGGAGAAGATCAAGGACTTGCTGGATCAAAGCCGTCCCGGCGCGCCGCCGCGCGATGGCGCTGGCGCCGTGGACGAGCCGGACTTCCGTGCGACGTCGCTGCCGAAACCCCCGGAGCAACTGCTTGCGGAAGCTAGGGAGCTGTCGGCCGCCATCGCGGAGGTGGAGAAAGCGCTCAAAGCCACCGAGTTGGCGAGAATCGAGAAGATACCGGTGCAAAAGGCGCGGGAGCGGCTGGCGTCACCGCCGGCCGACAGCGCGGCGCCGCCGCCTGACGCCACACCACCGTCGCGCGCCACGCCACCGCCGAACGGCGCGCCGCCGCCGGGCGCCACGCCCGGACAATTGGCGGCGGAAATCCAGGAGCTCGAGACAAAGGCGCGCGCCGCGCTGGCGCAGCGCCAGCAGGATCTGGCGCGCCAGCGTGACGGCGTGGCCGTCAAGCGCGGGCAGGTTGGCGCCGTTCAGGCCAACGGCACCGACAGCAAGCCGGGAACGGGCATTGGCGGTGGTGGCGGCGACGATGCACAGGGTGGCGAAGGCCGCGCCGACGCCACGCCCGGAATCGGCGGGAACGGCATCGAGCAGCGCATCGCTGCCTTCATCAAACGCGATGCGGCGCTGCCGACGGGCGCCGCGCGGAACTACACCGGCGCCGGCGAGGCGATTTTCAATCCGGGCGGCGGCAATATTCCGCCGGTCGATGCGCGTTCGATGATCAAGGGCGCCGGCCGCGTGCTGGGCCGGGGTGGCGAATTTTCCAACCGGGTCTACATCAATAGCTGGTATGTGATCGGCCCTTTCGAGGGCAAGCATGGCCGCGGGCTGTTTTCCAACCATCGCTATCCGCCCGAGCAGGGCGTGGTCCTCGATGCCGTCTATGCGGGCAAGGAAAACCGGCAGTTGAAGTGGCGCTATGTGCACGCCGCCAGCTATCCGCTGGTGCCGCCGGACCCCGACGAAGACGCGGTGTATTACGGCTATACCGAAGTGATGATGGACCGCGACCAGGAATTGACGATGTGGATAGGCGCCGACGACGACGCCCAGATCTGGCTCAACGACGTGCAGGTCTGGGCTGGCGGAAACATCAACAAACAGGCGTTCTGGCCCGCGCTGTACGACGTTCCCAACACCCATGGTCGCGATTACAATATGACCGAGGCCAAGCGCACGGTGCGTTTCAGGAAGGGCCGCAACAAGATCTTCTTCAAGATGGCGAACGGCCCGACGCGGCTGTTTTTCTCGCTGGTGCTGACGAAGTAATTCGGCGTCACATCAGCCGCGATAGAGCGGATTGCTGCCGACGTAGACGGTCACCATTCCCACGTCCACGCCTTCGGGCGCGATCTTCTCCAGGCCGAATTGATCTTCCGCGTGCAGGGTCTCGAAATGCCAGGTGAAGGTTTTGCCATTGACGGTGAACGCCACGGTATCGCCATTGTTGACGTTCACCCATTTGATGCCGGGCGTGATCGTGATCGCGCGGTCGGCGAAACCGTTGCCGGCAGCGCTGCCGTAGTTGGCGGGTGTCGCGGGAGCCGCCTGTGCCAGGCCGGCGCCGACGATGGTGGTGCAAATGATCAGGGTACGCAGTGTCTTAAACATGATAGGTCCTTTGGGTTGTTGAGTGAAGACAGGACCAGTTTAAGGAGCGCGCACTGACAGGAACATGACGCTTGGATGACAGATTTGTAATCGCGTATGCCAGCAAGAACATGGCGTGGCACGGTGAGGGGGCCGGGCGGCGCTTGTCCGCCCGGGCGTTGATGGTGCCTAGTGTTGTACACCTGCGCCGTCATCGTCTTGCGACGGTTCCGGCGCCGGCAGATCGGCGGACGCCGGGCTTGCCATCTGTGGATCGGGCGCCGGACCGCCGTCGACACCGATGGCGTGGGCAGCGTTGTCCACTGGCGTGGGGACGTCTTCTTGCTGCGAGACGTCATGGGCCCATACCGTGCTGCCGGCGGGGGCGAGGCCGAGGGACGGCGCCGGCGCCGCCGATTCCGCTGGCCCGTGGCTGTGGGCGGCGCTGGAAAACGGCGTCGGAACGCCGCCGTCCAGGGACATGCTGTGGTTGCCGGCATTGGCGCCGGCGCCGAAGTCGAGCTTGATCGTGATGGAAGAGGGAGCCATGACAATTCTTCCCGGTCAATTCAGATAGAGCGTGTACAACAACCCGGTCGCATTGTCGTACGACCCGGACACCGTTCGGCCGCTGGCCCTGGCCGTGCACAGGATCACGAACATGTTGGTGGCGCCGTCGACGCTGATCGGCTGCACCTTTCTGTAAGGCTGCGTCGACAGCAATCCCCATGCGTTCATCGAATGTGGACTGGTGTAGGTTTGCACCACGCTGAGGTTGGAGAAGTTTACGTAAGCCATGATATTGCTCCTTAGGGAAGATCGACGGTTACACACAATAAGCCTGGTAAATCAGCGACGTGTCGGCATACACGTTCACTTTCCTGTTGTACGCCTGGGCTTCGGCCAGCAAGACAAACATGTTGGTCACGCCGTCCGGCGTCAGCGGCTGCACCTTGCGCCAGCCGAGGTCCTGCACATACGCCCAGGCGTTCATCGAATGCGGACTGGTGTAGGTGGACAGCACCGCCTTGCTGTTTTCCCAGTTGATGGTGGCCGGGGCGTTGAACGTCATGACCGCGCCCGAGGCCGAAACGGCGTTGATCCTTAGCCCCGAATTGCTGCCGTCCCACCATTTGCTGCTGGGGTTGGTGGTATCCGAAAACTCGGTCCTGGTCGGCGCGCCGAACAGGTCGTCGGCGTCGCCCGCGTTGGCGTTCTTTTCCAGGTCGAAGCGGTTGTCCGCTTGCACCAGCGAACACTCGTAGTGCTGGGCGGGCGTGCGTTGCTCGTTGCTGTTGTTGCCGTTTTCATCGACATGGAAGATGGCCAGGCCGGCATCGGGCAGGAAGGTGTCGCGGCCGGTCTTTTGCCGGTTCTCCATGATCATGTATTCCGTCGCGCTTTTGGCATAGATGTAGAAGTCGTTGTTGGCGGCCGACAGCGTCGCGGTGATGCCCGGCATGATCGCCACGGCCTTGGTGGCCCAACCTGACTCGTTCTTCAGGTAGGCGCAGATTTGCACCGGATTCTTGTCGTTGCCGCCGTAGCACATGAGGCAGAAGTGACCCAGGCCGGCCGAGGCGCCGGCGCCGCTGTCGTAGTCGTAGAGGTCGGGGTAGTCGCAGACCATGTGTCCGTTCTCGTGGCAGAAAGTGCGCAAGGTCAGTTCGCTGCCGATGTCGGTGATCTGGTAGTCGAACATTTTCTTGCCGCCGCCGGCGTCGAACGGGGCGGCGAGATTCCAGGAATGCGGCCATAGCCCCTGGGACCAGTTGTTGACGGTGGGGCCGGCGTAAAACACGTTCAGCGCATTGACGTAGCCGCTGCCGTCGCTGGTGAGCTGGCCGAAATTGAACCCTTGCGCCTTCAGCCATGTCAGCGCCTCGACGATCAGTTCCTTGGCGCGGGTGCCGTAGGCGATCGCCGGATCCGTGTAGTAGGCGCGATTGTGCGCGGCGGTGTAGTACTGCGTCACCACGTTGGTGTAGGTGAGTTTGCCCTTGGAATTGTCGAAGAAATAGTCGCGCACCGAGCCATTGTTGCCGTAGCCGGTGTAGCCGGCCTGATTGCAGAAGCTGTTGATGGCGGCCACCGGGATGGTGTCGGCCACGTCGGGAAACCGGATCAGGATGCACAGCCCGACGAAGTTGCCGACGGTGATCGTTCCTTGCGCTTGCGGCAGTTCTCCGGCGGCGCTGGGCATCATCGCGCGGCGCCGGGTCTTTTTTTCCGCGCGCCGGATCTGCCAGCGGCTTGGCGCTCCCTGCCGCAGCGGCGAGCGCTGCGCTTGCTGGCGGGCGCGCTCCGGCGGCAATTGGAGATGGGGCCGCAGGTCCAGGCTCTGCGGGTCGACCTCGCCGGCGGTGTGCCCGGTCGGCACCAGCGCGTGCCCGTCGTCGGCCAGCGTCGCGTATTGGTAGAAGCCGGTGTCGGGGTCCTGGACCACGGTGTAGCCGTCGAGGGTTTCGAACCTCGCGTGGTACTGGTTGCCCCAGCCCCTGACTTGGACGGCGCTGCCGTCCGGATTGGTGAAAGTGAATTCTTCATTGACGAACGGCGTGCTCATGATCGTATTCCCCCTTTGACGAAGCTTCGTTTCGATAAGCTGATGGGGGTAGGACACTGGCGCGACGTAGTGAAGAAAAACCCGGATCAGTGAGGGCCAATATAGGCTCATCCGGAGGCCGGCGGCACGCGACCCCGGCTGTCGGTTGAGACCGGTCAAGCTTCGTGCAGGTTCGTGTTTGGGTGGTGGGCGCCATCACGCGTCCCGGTTTTTGCCTTGCCACGCAGCACGCGCTCGGCGACATGCGCGGGTATGCCGTTCGCTTCCATGTAAGCGGCCGCATCGTCCGCGCCCAGCATTTCCCTGAACACGATCGCGACGTCCACCCGTCCCGCCGTCAGTTTGTCCACTCTTCTCGATTCGATCATATCCCTCCATTGTTTGTGGGTCGGTCTTGCAATTTATCGCTCGTCACGGCGGTCCCGATAGTTGCGGGCTGGATCGAGCAATGCCAGCAAATCCCAATCCGGCTTGCACAGCCAGCCTTGCTGCAGCGTGACCGCGGGCCGCTGCGCGTGGGCCGGTACTTGTTCAAAGCCGGACAGTTCAAAGCCGTCCGCCGACATCCATTCGAGATTGGCGTCGAGCAGCGCGCCGCGTCCGCAAGCCGTGGCGGAGGCCGCCGGTCCGACCTCCGCACGCACCGTCGCCCGGCCTAGCGCTGGTTCCACGATGCTGGTCACCAGCAGCCCGCCGCTCAAGGTCCTGATATGCCGGTCGGTCAGCTCGCGCCGTGCGATCTGCTCGCCGTAGCGGTACAGTGGCACAACCCTGAAGGCGTTGACGACCGCCGGCAGCTCCAGTTGGCACAGCCATGACTGGCCATAGCCTTTCAGCCCGTGCGCATGGCGTCGTTGCTGCGCGCCGCTGAGTACGAACTGCATGCCCTTGAACCAGACCAGCTTCGGCATCACCAGCTCGTCGACAATGCGCGCCGGGCCGTCGGGCGCGAGCAGGCGCGCGACCTTGGTCGGCTTGCGCTGGCCCTGGTCGGTGATCCGCATCACCAGCAACTCCAACGGCTCATGCGGCGGCGCGATCGGCACCGGCCGATCCAGCGCCGCGCCGCCATCCAGTCGGCGCTGAACCCAAACCTTCAATTTGCCACCCCGTAATATACTGTGCTTTTATACAGTATATTGCATTTTGGATCGGTTATGATAGTCCTATGTGCGGACGCCTCGACCAAAACGACATCGATAGGGTGCTCAACGATTTTAGTTGGGCCGGCGAGGTCCTGCGCCGCAGCCGCGCGGAACTGTTGTTTAATGCGGCGCCGGGGACGGTGCGGCCGATCTTGCGGGCGGAGGGCGGGGCGCTGGTCATTGACGACCGCTGGTGGATGTACAAGGCGGCCGGTTCCCCGGCGACGGTCCGGCCAACGCCCAACGCGCGGCTGGACAAGATCGCGGGCAGGTACTGGGGGCGCCTGCTCGGCACGGGCCGCATCATCGTGCCGGCCAATGGTTGGTATGAATGGACCGGCGAGAAGCCGAACAAGCAGCCCTGGCATATTCATCGGGCCGACGGCGAAATGCTCTACATGGCGGCCCTGACCGCGTGGGGTGCGGGTTCGGAGGACCGTAACGCTTCCGGCTTCGCCATCGTGACCGACGATGCGGAAGGCGGCATGATCGACGTGCACGACCGGCGCCCGGTGGTGTTCTCCGCGAGCGACGCGGCCACCTGGATGGACCCGGAGCTATCCGGTGAACAGGCGGCAGAGCTTGCGCGCTCGGTGGCGCTGGGCGCCGACAGGTTCGCGTGGTATCAGGTGTCGACGGCGGTTGGAAATTCGCGCAATCAGGGAGCGGCGCTGGCGGCGCCGTTGTCTCCAGGGCTTTTCGATTAAGTGCCTCAACGCGACGTTATATCCCCGCTCACGCCATGCGCGGGCGACCGACCCGTTCCAACTCCAGCGTCAGCGTGACGACGGTGCCCCGCTCGGGGCCGGGTTCGACGCGCAGCGTGCCGCCGAGCTGCTGGGCGCGCGCGGCCATATTGGGCAAGCCCCGTCCGCCGGACTCGGGCCTGCGCGCAAGGCCGACGCCGTCGTCGGCGACGCTCAGCACGAGCCGGCCATCGCGGGCCACCAGCGACAGCTCGACCCTGCGCGCGTCGGCGTGCTTGGCGACATTGGTGAGCGCTTCCTGCGCCGTGCGCAACACCTGGAGCGTGGCGTGCGGCCCCAGTTGCAATGTATCGTCGGGGAGCTCGACGGTCCATGCGTACCGCACCCCGATCGCTTCCAGCTCGGCAGCCCAACGGAACATGAAGTCGCCGAACGCGACCTGCAGGCCATGGTCGTCGGGCGCCAGCGCTTCGAGCGCGAGACGCATGTCCGCGATGCAGGCCCGCAACGATGAGGCCATCTCGGTGGCGTCCATGGCGCCGCGCTCGACGCGCGACAGCGACGTAAACAGTTTGGAGCCGAGGCCGTCGTGGATCTCGCGCATGATCAGCTTGCGCTCGACGGCCGCCGCGTTTTGCCTCTCCAACTCGGCCATCCTCTCGAAGTTGACCGTCAGCGCCCGCTCGCGGTCGGCGACGCGCGATTCGAGCGTCTCGTTGAGCTCGCGCAGCGCGCGCACGCTGAGCACGAAGCGCGCGCACAGCAGCACGCCCATCGCCACCAGCACGAGGTCGGCTCCGTAGTGCAGCAGGAAATAGCGTTGTCCCACCCAGCCCGGTGCGAACTGGGCCAGCAAGCGCGGCTTCCACACCATCAGATAATCGTGGATGCCGGTCAGCGTGGCCACGGCTAGCGCGGCGGGCAATAAGAACGACAGCGGCGTGCGTTGGCGCCTGGCGGTGGCGACGGACATGACCACGATCGCGATCGCGATCGGGATCAGGCCGGCGGTCCACAGCCGGTTGACTAACTCGTCGCTGTCGATGCCGCTCGCCAGCCGCCAGGCGGGGCCGATGGCCCAGTAGGCGAGCAGCGCGCGTTCGGTCCAGCGGCTGTTCATGCCGCCGAGGCGGCCGGCGAACAGCGCCAGCACCACGATGAAGCCGCCCGTGCTCGCCAGATAGAGCAGACGCCACCACTGCCAGCGCTCCGGCGGCACCGCCTCGATCACGAAGGTCAGGGTGCGGATGCCCCACATCAAGGCTGCGATGCCGAACCAGCCGTACAGCACCTCTTCGGGCAAGCGCCACCAGATCAGCAGCATAAGCATCGCGACGACCAGGCAGCCGCCGACGGTCAACTCCGGCATCGTGTGCATCCAAAAATAGCGCCGGTCGAATTGGGGGCGCAGCTGCGCCAGCGGCCCGACGCGGGGCGGCGCAACGTTCATGGCCGTTTCGCCGGCCACCGGGCTGGCGTGGATCGCCAGTTCGTGGCCTCCGGCGCCCAGATAGGCGCGCGGCAGGACGATCAGGGCCGGCCGCTCCCAGCGCACATGCAAGGCCGCGCTGCTGACGGGCATGTCGCCGACCAGGCGGCCGTCGAGCCAGACTTGGCCGCCGCCATACAGGTAGGGCAGCAGGACGCCCCAGAAATCCGCAGGCGGGTGGGAGACGTCGAAGCGCATACGCAACCAGGCGCCGCGGGACGGTTGACCGCGCGATAGCGGCAGCGTCGTCTCCCGCCAGGCCGCCGTCTCCGGCGGTGGCGCCGTGGCGGCCGATTCGACCATCATCGCCCGCCTGATCTCGATGACGGCGTCGGTCGGCGCCGGTTCCAGCGTCAGCCACGGCAGTGCGGCGACCGCGCACGCCAGCACGGCGGCGCACAGCCGCCACCACCTCATAGCAGCCCCAGTTGCGTGGCTTCGTAGACGGCTTCGGTGCGCGAGTGCACGGCCAGCTTGCGGTAGATTTTTTTGACGTGGGCGACCACCGTGTGTGGCGAGATCCCCAGCAGTTCGCCGACCTTGTCGAAGCTCAGTCCCTTGGCTGTCAGCTTGAGCAGTTCGATTTCGCGCGGCGTCAGGATCGTCGCCGGCGCCGCCTCCCCGGCTGGCGCCGTCGCCCGCATGCGGGCCAGGACGCGGCGAGCGATGCTCGGCGAGATCGGCGCGCCGCCGCCGCGCAGCTCGTGGATGCTCGCGGCGATGCGCTCGGGGCCGACATCCTTCAACAGGTAGCCCGTCGCGCCGGCCTCGAGCGCGGCGAAGACGTGTTCATCGTCGCCGAACATCGTCACCACCAGCACATCGCAGTCGGGGCAATGGCGCATCACGTGGCGGATGACCACGATGCCATCGACGTCGGGTAAGCCGAGGTCGAGCAGCACGACGTCCGGCGTGGTGCTCGCGAGCACAGCCAGCGCGTCAGCCCCGTTCGATACCGCGGCGATCAGGTGCAGGCGCTCCTCGGCCAGCAGCGCCGCCGAGAAACGGTGCAGCAGTTCGGGTTCGTCCTCGACGATCAGCACGGATGTCGGCACGGGAGGTGGGTGCGGAAGCGCCATAAATTGATTCTAGTATAACTTTGTGGCCGCGTCGATGACGTGTTCACGCGATTGCCAGGGCGACCTCGCGCGTGCACAGTGATCGCTTTTTGGGAGTTTTTCATGACAACCACAGACCAAGTGCTTGCCCGCGCCTCCGCCGCCGCCGGCAAGGCTATCCTTTATTGGATAGGGCAGGGTGGACGCGATCCGGATGCGCCGCTGCCATCGAATCCGGTCCACGTCGCGCGCGAGTGGGACGGCCTGGACCGCGCCCACCAGCAGGCGCTGGCGCCCTTGGCCCAGGCGATGGGGATCGACGTACGCGACCCGGCGCTGGTGCGCGAGGCATGCGACTGCAGCGGCTTTGTTTGCTGGGCGCTGGGCTTCGCGCGCGTCCTTCCCGGACCCGGCGGCGACGCCTGGATCAACACGGACAGCATCTGGACCGACGCCCAAGGACCGCAGCGTCGCTTCCGCCGGATCGACCGGGCCCTGCCGGGCGCGCTGGTGGTCTACCCCAAACTGGGCAGCGGGGAGGACTACGGCCACGTCGCCATCGTCGTCGAGGCAGATGCCGAAGGGCGCGCCACCCGCATTGTCCATTGCTCGGCGGATAACATCAAAGCCGCGCCCCACGACTCCATCAAGATCACCTCGCCTGCGAAGTTCGACGCGCAACGCCGCAGCATTTATGCATGGTGCCACGACGTCGAGTGAAGTTGGCGTGCAAGGATGAGGCTGAGTGCGACAACAAGAATGAGCGCAGCTTTTTCATCTTCAACCTCTTTTTCGGCTCCCATGGTGTGCGTGTTGGCCTCGCCATCGTTTTGGTTGGCGACCACCGCGATACCGCATACGCGGTATGGGACCGGGCGCCATTTTCAGAGATACTTCATTGACTTAATCAACCCGGCTCAAGAGTAGGCGTCGGGTCTGCGCAGTCTTACCACCGTGCGCACAGCAGGATGTTATGGCGTATTCATTTCCTATCATCAATGGAGGATCGCAGTATGACGTTAGCAAACTCGTTGGAGATGCAGTCGGACACCTCACGCACTGCTGAATCGGGAGCGGGGGGGACGGTGGCATTGGCTGCGGGATGCGGGTGCAGCGGAAACCCCTCCCCCAGCAGTGACGCGGCGGCGGCACAGCAATTTGTCTATGCCTTGGGGCAGATTGGCTGGCGCTTTCCCTCGCGCTCCGTGGAGAAAGAATTCGCGCAGGCCATAGGACGGACAGACACGGCCGGCCAAACCGACCGCGAGGCATTGCACGCGGCGTTGTCGCAGCGCCGCAACCGCTATCTCGTCAGGCAACTGTGCTGGGTATTTTCCATCGAAGGCCTGGAAACCTATCTGCTGCTGCCCAGGGACATTTCCGATTACGAGCTCTTCGTGGACGCGGTGCGTCCGGCGCCCACCCCGCTGGATCTCGATATCGTGATCGGCACGCGTGGAGGGATCGCGCCAGCAGGCCTGTGCAATGGACTTTCTCTACCGATGGTGACAGTCGATCAGATTTATGTGTTCGATCGGGAGACTCTCTTTGCCTCGCTGCCGCTCACGGACGGCATGGATGAAGAACTGTTTGCACGCACTTCGTCGGAGTTGCTTGACCGTATCCTCCAACTGGCAGACAACGCGGGCACCTCCGATGAACACAGGGCCATTAATTATCTGGCGGTACGCTACCCGCAACTGTACAACCAGACAATTCTGGCCCATCAGAACAATCTTTCGCTGACGGCGGTAGAGTCCAGGCAATCCCGGCTTAATGGTATGCGCCGCATCGTCGATGTCATATTGACCTATACCCACCGCATCACCGATGTGTCTGAGCGTTATTTCATCCGCGTCGATGTGACTGAACAATTTCCGTTTTTGATTACCAAGCTGTCCCCCTATTTTGACCGTTAAAGGAGCTTGATATGAATTTCCCAGGATTCACGGCGGAGTGCTCGCTGCAGTTACGCAACAGCCTTTCTAATATTTCAGGCGCTAATTTCGCGGCGCGGCAGAGCGATCAAGTGGAGCCGGCGTTTCTAGGATGTATCACCGCATGTTTGATTTCTTGCTACAAAGCAGGCGGAAGCAGCGCAAACTGCGCTGAGACCTGCGCCTATGCTTGCAGAAGGTTTCATGGCTTGGCTGTTCAGCCCCAATTTTCTGAGTAGTCGTGAGACCCGTCTCATATTTTGGATGGTGACCTATGAAAACACGTCGTGTAGTAGTTTCTTCATTGCCAGGCTTCGGCGCAGAATTGGCTCTTTCGGCAATGAAGACGAGATATTCCAGCCCACTTTTGCGCTCTGAAGCTGTTGCCGAGGTAACGGCGGCATTACGTACGCAAAGCCAGGATGATTTCGATCCGCTGGACTATTGCAGCGGATTGCAAAGGTGTTGCGCCAAACGCTTTCTGGACTGTTGCATCGCTTATCGACGAGATTGCGGTTAATACTATGAATCCATTACAGACAGTCGGAATCAGCAAGCTGGCAGAGGTGACGCGTGGCCGAGGCGAGGTTAGCATAGGCCTGATCGATGGTGCGGTCGATCTCAGTGACAGCAGGCTGAAGGACGCCCACATTCGAAACGTCGGTGGCGCGGATATCATATGCAGCGATCCTTCTGACGCGGGGTGCAGACATGCGACTTTGCTGGCGGCGACACTATTTGGACAGCTGGATGGCGCTTGCCCAGCGTGCACTTTGCTGGTTCATCCGATTTTCGCATCGACACAGGCGTCGAGCCTGCCAGTCTCGGACGCCATGACACTGGCATCGGCAATGGTGAGTACAGTAGAGGCGGGCGCTTCCGTCATCAATTTGAGCTTGGCGGTCAACAACGTCAGCAGGCAGGCCGCGCTTGCGTTGAACGATGTGCTGAATTTCGCTTGTTCGCGCGGGGTGATCGTGGTCGCTGCAAGCGGAAATGGCGGGGAACTTGCTACCTCGCCGGTCACCGCTCATCCCTGGGTCATTCCCGTTGTCGCCTACAACGGTGGCAAGTCCCTTTTGTCGTTTTCAAATATCGGACGCTCGGTCGGCAGGAATGGCCTTGGTGCACCGGGCATTGTCACGGATAGTGACGGTGCCCCACAGATTGCCGGTACCAGTGTGGCCGCGGTATTTGTAACCGCAGCGGCAGCGCTGTTACGTTCTGCGCTTCCAGACAGCAGTGCGGACGAAGTAATCCACGCATTGCGACACGCCTCCGGAAACAGGCGAGGTGTGATCCCGCCTTTGCTCGACGCATGGACGTCTTATCTGCGACTGAAATACGCGTGCAATTCTTTGGCTTTGCCCCTATAACATCGAATGGAGAGCAGAATGAAAACACCAGGCTTTACAGCGGAGCGCGCCCTGCGTCCCGCCGATTCCCCATCTCACATGGCCGGTCGCCTTTCTCTTCCCGCGCGGGAGTCACAAGTCTCATTGGCCGGAAGACAGTGCAAATCGCTTTGCGCTAGTTATTGCGCGGCAAGAGGCGGCGGTGACGATTGCTTTAATACTTGCATGGAAGTGTGTCACGTCGTCCAAGCTCCGGTGATGATGTAATAAATTTTCCAATGCCGAAGCGGTTTGCGTTTTTCGACTGTTGAAGGAGGTTGATATGAATTTCCCAGGATTCACGGCTGAGCGCTCGCTGAAGGTGAGCGATATGCTTTTCAATGTTTTCGGCGTTAATTCTGCGCCGGGGCGGAGCGATCAGGTGGAAGCGGCGGGAGTGTGCAAGTCCTTATGCATGATCGGCTGTCTGTATACCGGCTCAGGTCAGGAAGTCTGCGACGCGGCATGTAACGATTTTTGCACAAGGCGAAAATTAGTTGTTCAGCCTCAGTTTACCGACATCGCTTAACTGGGGTCTTGGCCGGCATCGGCGGTGCCGCCATGCCACTCACGCAGGCGGCGCCCAGTCACTTGGGTAGGCGTCGAGTCCGTTCGGCACGGACGTCACACACCGGTCACAATCGCGCAGTAAATTCAGTTACCTTTTCTTTATCGGAACTGAACAACATGAACACTGTTGCGCAAGCAAGCCGCCCGAGTCCCGCGGACAGCAAAAATACGCCCCTCACTGCGGCCATATTCGCCGTGCTGCTGGCCTTCGGCTTGGCGTTCAGTGCTTACAGCCTACGCGCCGATGTCACAGAGGCCGGTCCGGTATCGACCAATTGGATGCCCTACATCCTACTCGGCGTCGCGCTGTTGATCGCTCTTGGTTTTGAATTCGTCAATGGTTTCCACGACACCGCCAACGCGGTAGCTACCGTGATCTATACCAATTCCATGCCGGCCAATACCGCTGTGGTTTGGTCGGGTTTCTTCAATTTCCTTGGCGTGTTGACCTCTAGTGGCGCAGTCGCCTTCGGTATCATCTCCCTGCTGCCGGTGGAACTCATCCTGCAGGTTGGTTCGAGCTCGGGATTTGCCATGGTGTTTGCGCTGCTGATCGCCGCCATCGTTTGGAATCTGGGAACCTGGGCGCTTGGGCTTCCGGCATCGTCGTCGCACACCATGATCGGCTCCATCCTCGGCGTTGGTATTGCCAATGCGATGATGCACGGGCGTGATGGCACCAGTGGTGTCGACTGGGCCCAAGCCACCAAGGTCGGCTACTCGTTGCTGCTGTCACCGCTTGTCGGCTTTGGCTGCGCCGCCTTGCTGCTGCTGGCGCTGCGCGCTGTGGTCAAGCGTCGCGAACTCTACGAAGCCCCGAAGGGTACCACGCCGCCGCCATGGTACATCCGTGCGCTGCTCATCTTGACCTGCACCGGCGTGTCGTTTGCACACGGGTCCAACGACGGGCAAAAAGGCATGGGTTTGATCATGCTGATTTTGGTTGGCACCGTGCCTATGGCATATGCGCTGAACCGCGCCATGCCGGCGGAACAAGTGACGCAATTCGTCGCAGTGAGCCAAGTCACCCAGCAATCGCTGCGGCAATACGCCGCACCGGCGTCCTTGCCGGTCGCGAATCCGCGCGCGGTGCTGTCCGACTATATCCGCACCAAGGAATTGAAGACTGCCGTGGTGCCTGCGCTGGCCGCCCTGACGGGCGAAATCGGCCAGTCGGTGAAACAGTACGGTTCGCTCGCCAAGGTGCCGGCGGAGACCGTGGGCAACGTGCGGAACGACATGTACCTGGCCGCAGAGGCGCTGCGCCTACTCGATAAGAGCAAGGCGGTGCCGTTCGACGCCGACACCAGCGCCAACGTCAAGGCGTTCCGCAATGAGTTGGACGATGCGACCAAGTTCATTCCGCTGTGGGTGAAGGTCGCAGTGGCGATCGCACTGGGGCTGGGGACAATGGTGGGGTGGAAACGCATTGTCGTCACCGTCGGTGAGAAGATTGGCAAGTCGCACTTAACCTACGCTCAGGGGGCGTCAGCGGAATTAGTGGCGATGCTGACTATTGGCGCGGCTGATATTTACGGCCTGCCAGTATCGACCACGCACGTGCTGTCGTCCGGCGTGGCCGGCACGATGGCGGCAAATCGCTCGGGCTTGCAATGGTCGACGGTTCGCAACTTAGCTCTGGCCTGGGTACTGACCTTACCAGTAGCGATCCTTCTGTCGGGTTCACTGTTCTGGCTGTTCTCACAGCTGTTTTGATGGTCAGAATCGGCCCGGATTTGGCACTCCATACGATGCCCACGCTTGTGCATTTCTTAGGGCACAAGTTGGATATGGGGCAAAGCAAAAAACGCCATAAAACCTTGATTTTCAAGGATTTACGGCGTTTTATGATATATCGCTAAAATGGGGGCTGGTGCTCCGAGCCGGAATCGAACCGGCACGCCTTGCGGCGGGAGATTTTAAGTCTCCAGTGTCTACCAATTTCACCATCGGAGCAGCACAGCCCAATATTATGCCATGAACATGACATAACTGCCATACCGGAAGCTGGGCGCAGCGACAAGTCCGGCGACGCGCGCCGCTGGCGCTCAATTTCGACGCCCGCGATACGCTGCTGCGCGGTGGCGTGATCGATCAGTCCAGCTTCAGCGCCTTGGCGACGTCTTCCCACGCGACGTACTTGAAGTTTTGCGGGCCGTCCGGCAGGCGCTTGTAGCCGTCCTGGATGACCAGCATGCCCTTGGCGTACGGGCCGCCGAAGTTGGCCGAGCTGACTTCCAGTCCGTCCGTCTCCGACGTGCCGTCGATGCCGGCGGCAAGGTTGTAGCCGACCCGGAAGCTGCCGCGCACGCGGTACGGCGCGTTGGCGTCGAGCACCAGATAGCTGTTGTCACCCTGGCTGGAGACGACCAGGTAGTCGTCCTTGTCGCCGTGGTACAGGCCCATGCCTTCGACGTCGGCCACCAGTTGCGGGCCGACCGGCATGATCATGCTGAGCTTGGCCGGGGCGTCGCCGCGCGCGGAGACGGTCCAGACGCCGCGCTTTTCCTCGCCGAGGAACAGGCGCTCGTTGCGGTCGTCGACGACGCAGCCCTCGGGCTGGCTGGCGACCTTGAAGCGGCGCAGCAGCTTGCCCGACATGCCTTTGCCGTCGGCGCCCGCTTCGATGCGGTATTGCAGGAAGCTGCCATCCTTGTCGTTGATGAACGCTTCCAGGCCGCCGTCCGCCGGGCGGTACAGGCACATGCCGTAGATGTCCTCCAGCCCGGTGGCGAAGGCACCGGCCGGCGTGACCTTGCCGGCGGCGTCGATGGCGAACAGCATCACGCTGTTGTCGTCGCGCTGGGTGGCGACGGCGACGTCAAGCTTTCGTCCGCCGACGGTGACGCCTTGGCGCACGTCGACGTTGTTCAGGCGGCCCACTTCCAGCAGCTGCAACTGCTTGCCGCTCAGGTCGTACACCAGCAGGCCTTGTTTCTTGTTGGTGCCGAGGATGCGCGCGCCGGCCGGGTCGGCCGGGTTGCGCCAGATGGCCGGGTCGTCGGCGGCGTCGCCCTGGCGGGCCACCGGCTCGGTCTGCGCGCGCGGCTCGATGATGGCTTTGGCGCCCGGCACCGCCGGCGTTGCGGCCTGCCACGGAATCACCCGCACTTGCCCTTTCTTGAAGCTGTCGCCGCGCTGGACCAGCTTGCGGCTCGGTCCGCCCTCGGCGTCCGCGTCATAGGCCCACACGCCCATTTTTTCTTCATTGACCAGTAACTGGTGCGCGGCGTCGTCGGCGCGGCAATGCTTGACGTGCGGCGGCAAGGCCAGCCTGCGCACCAGTAGGCGCTGGTCGCCGTGCATCAGCCATTGTTCGGCCTGGCCATCCTTGCCGATCATGAACAGATGGTCGATATGCTGGGCGTCGCGGTACAGGCACGACGATTCGATGCCGAACGGCGGCGCCGGGAACGGCGTTTGCGCGGTCAGGGTGCCGGCCTTGATGTCGACCAGGACCGGCAGCACATGTTCGGCGTTGGCGTCGAGCACCACGGCCAGCACGCCGCCACCTTGCGTTTGTGATCGCAGGTCGAGCTGCTTGGCGCGCACGCTCAGATGGGCGCGCTCTTTGCCGGCGGCGTCGAGCAGCCGCAGGCCCTGCTTGTCGATGGCCAGCCAGTCGCCGTCGGGCAGGGCGGCAAGTTCGCTGGCCTTGGCGGCGAGGCCGGGCAGGGCGCCCGCGCGCGCCGCCTGAGCCGCCGCGGCCGCCGAGCTCGCTGCTGCCGCGTGCGCCGTCTGTGTCAGCACGCCGCACGAGACCAGCGCGCCGAAGAGAATTGCGTTGAAGATCGTGGTTTTCATTATCAGAACATGCTCACTTTGAGGCTGACTTTATAGGTGCGGCCGTATTGTTCGTATTGCGCGTTTTGGGCCTTGCTGCCCAGATAAACGTAGTATTTCTCGTTGTTCAGGTTGGCTGCTTCGACGTTCAGCTGCACCTGCTTGCTGAGCTGGTACGACAACGAGAAGTCGACTTGTTTCTGGGCGTCGACGATGCGGTCCTGGCCGGCGTCGAGGATGTCGTCGCCCATTTCCAGCAGGTACTTCGACTTGTAGTTCAGCGCCAGGCGCGTGCTCAGCGGACCTTGCTCGTAGCCCAGCATCAGGTTCAGCACGCGGTCCGACTGGCCCGGCATGTCGATGCTGCGCGAGCGCGTGCGGCCGGCGTCGATGTCGTAGCGGGCGATGTTGGCGTCCGAGCGGGTCAGGCTGCCGTTGGCGCCGACGATCAGGCGATTAAACGGCGCCGGCAGCATGCGCAGCGGCTGGGTGTAGGCCAGTTCGATGCCCTTGACGGTGGCCTTGTCGCCGTTGGCGTAGGACACCGCCGAGCTATAGTCGGCCCACTGGCCGCTGCCGGCCAGGTTGGTGGTGTAGGTGAAGTTCTTGATGTCCTTGTGGAACACATAGGCCGACATGCTGCCGTCGTCGCCCAGCACGCGCTCGATGCCCAGGTCGAGGTTGGTGGACTTCAGCGGCGCCAGATCCGGGTTGCCGATGGTGGCCTCGGTGTCGCTGGCCAGGCTCACGCCCGGCGCGAGCTGGCTGAAGTTGGCACGCACCACCGAGTGGGTCCAGGCCGCACGCACGCTGGTCTTGGCGTCGAGGTCGTAACGCGCCTGCAGCGACGGCAGCCAGTTGGTGTACGAGCGCCGGCGGTTGACCGGATCGAAGCTTTCCTCTTCCTCGGTGACGCGCGAGCCGGCCGCGTCGAACCTGGTGTGCTCGGCGCGCACGCCGGCCAGCAGGTGCCAGGCGTCGATGTCGACGCTGTTTTGCACGTAGGCGGCGTCGATGTCCTCGTGCATGTGGTAGTCGTCGACGGTCGAGTCGACCAGCAGGCGGGCGTCGGCGCGCTTGAGGCCGGCCACCAGGCGGCGGATCGCAGCCGGGTCGATGGCCTTGCCGATGCGGCCCAGCTTGTAATCGAGGTCGTTGCCGGTGACGTAGTCGGCCAGCGCGGTGCTGGCGCCGCCGATCTGCTTGCTGCTGTACGACCACGCCTCGGTGTCGTTGGATTTTTCGCGGCGGGCGGCCTTGGCGCCGAACTTGAGCGTCGAACTGCCTTCGCCCAGCTCGAACTTGTGGCTGAGGTCGAAGCGAATGTGGTGTTCCTTGTCGGTGGCGTCGCCTTGCTTGAGCGCGATCGAGTTCAGCTTGTAGTTGGCAGCGTCGTACAGGCTGGCCGGACCGGTCAGGCGCGGGATGTCGGTGCCGGTGAAACCGACGCCGGCGAAGTCCTTGCTGCCACGGAAGCGGGCGTCGTTGATCGATTCCGGCGCCTCGTCGGTGGCGCGGCTGATGCCGCCGGCCAGATCGAGCTTCCAGCCGTTCCATTTCTGTTCGGTGCCTAGCACGACCGAGCTGATGGTCTGGGTGTACTTGCGCTGGCGCAGGCGGCGTTCGCCGCGCGCGCTGGCGGTTTGTCCCTCGGCCAGGCCGTCGCCGGCGATGTTGCTGATGGTCAGGCGGTCGCGCACTTCGTCGTCGCTAAAGTCGCTGATGAAGCTGCGAACGAAATATTTGCTCAGGTTGTCGGCGTGGTAGTCGAGGTTGAGCGCGGCGGCGCGGCGCTTGCGCGTCGGCAGGTAATCGCGCAGTTCGACGCCGGTCAGCTTGCCGTCTTCCCAGGCGCCGCCGGTTTCGACGTTGTCGGAACCGAATTCACGCTTTTCGTAGCTGATGCCGCCGGCCACGCCCAGCTTGCCGTCCAGGAAGCGGTCGGCGAACAGGATGCTGCCGTTGGGGCTGGTCTTGCCGATGTTCTGGTCGCGGCTGGCGCCGACGGTGGCCGACAGCAGCTTGCCCGGCAGGTCGAAGGCCGACAGCGTTTTGACTTCGACGGTGCCGCCCAGGGAATTGGCGTCCTGGTCCGGCGTCAGGGTCTTGCTGACCGACAGCGAGCGGATCAGGCCGGCCGGCAGCACGTCCAGCGCCACCGCGCGGCGGCCCGATTCGGGCGACGGCACCAGCGCGCCGTTGATGGTGACCGAATTCAGGTCCGGGCCGAGACCGCGCACGCTGACATAGCGGCCCTCGCCCTGGTCGCGCTGCACCGACAGGCCCGGGAGGCGCGCCAGCGCTTCGGCCGCGTTCTTGTCCGGCAGGCCGCCGATGTCGTCGCTGCTGATGACGCTGACGATGTTGTCGGCTTGTTCCTGGGCGGCGATCGCATTGCGCAGGCTGGAGCGCTGGCCCGAGATCACCACGCTGTTGGCGCTGGCGGCTACGCTGGCGGCGGCGCCCTCGTTAGCCGTGTTGGTTTGCGCACTGGCATGCGATTGGGCGGCCAGCATGGCCAGCACGCCAAGGCTGAGTACGGAGAGGCGGCAACCATGACCTTGCTGCGCGGGCTGTTTGGACGTTTTGTACTGTGTGGTTTTCATTATGTGCCGTCATATTAGTTGGAAGACGGGCGGATTCTAAGTAGTCAATGTGTCAATTGCATGACACCTTGCCGCGTTGGACGCCCAAAGGCGCGTTGGAGAGGCCAAATCCGGGCGCAATGAGCTGGATTGACCCGGCAAACAGGCTGCCTGAGCCGCAGCGCGCGCAGGAGGCGAGGAGGGGGAACACTGCACGGAGTGGCGCGGGGTTGCCCACCACCTGTGAGCCGTTTGCACCTGTTGTGGCGTCGATGAGTCTTGCCCGCCGCGATGGCGCGATGTCATGGCGTTGTCATAAATCTCCTCTATGCTGCCGCCGCACTACCGACGCCGTCATGATGAGCCCGCCCATGTTGCAACTACACCGTTCCACCCTGATCGCGGCCGGCCTGGCCCTGCTGGCCTGCCTGTTCCTGTACGCCAGCCTCGGTGTGGCAAAATCTTTCGAACACTGGAAATGGACCGACATTGTCAGCGAAGGCGGCACCGCCGTCATGGCCGGCAGCTGGGTGTTGTTTACCTTGAGCAGCCGCCCCGGCGGCCTGGTCACGCGCCTGCTGGCCGGCGGCCTGGCGCTGATCATGATCGGCTCCTTCGCCGATTGCTTGGACGAATTTTTCGCCATCAGCAAGACGGCAAGGTGGGATCATTGGCTTGAGGGCATGGTGCCGGTCGGCATGCTGGTGGTCACCATCGGCATGTATTACTGGCGTCATGAGCAGTTCCGGCTCAACGACCATCTGCAAAAGCGCGAACGGCTGTTCCGCGATCACCGTGCCTTCGACCGTATCACCCAGCTGGCCAATGCCGACTATCTGCGGCGCCAGATCCGCCACGAGCAGGCGCGGCGCCCGGGCCAGCCGTGCGCGCTGGTGCTGCTGGACATTGACGGCTTCCACCTGATCAACCGCGAATTCGGCCAGCCCGAGGGCGACCGCGTGTTGCAGGCCGTTGGCCACATGCTGTTGCTCAACCTGCGCAACGACGACTTGCTATGCCGCTATGCCGGCGACCGTTTCGCGCTGCTGCTGCCCGACACCAGCGTGCAAGAGGCCGCGTCGCTGGCTGCGCATCTGGCGGCCATGGTCGGCCAGATGCGCCACCACGCCAAAGGCGGCCGGGTCGGCATCAGCCTGCGCCACGCGTGCTCGAACGCGGACGCGGCGCCGGACGTGCTGCTGGCCGAGCTGAGCCGGGCGGTGTCGCAACCGGCGGCGGCTATACCGGCGGCCTCGACGACCATCGCGGCGGCCGTCCCGTCCACCCTGGTCGCGACGGCGACAGCGTGATCGCCTACCGGCAAATCGGCGACAGTTTCATCCCGGCGCAGCACCAGCCGGCGCTGATACTGGACTACGCCCGCAGCCGCGAGCTCGACGAGCAGGGCGACAAAGCCTTGCGCGGCACCGGCCTGCGCGGCTGGGACATGCCCGACGCCGACGTCGCGCTCAGCCCGGCGCAATACCTGCAATTGCTGGCGAACGTCATGCGCGAACTGGACAGCCCCGACACCAGCTTCATGCTGGGCCAGCAGATGCTGCCGGGCCACTTCGGCGCGTTCAGCCACGCCTTGCTGCAGGCGCAGAATCTGCGGCAGGCGCTGGACATTCTGTGCGCCGGCGCGGTGCGTTTGTGTCCGTTGTTGACGCCGCGCCTGCGCGAGGAGGGTGGCCTTGCCGTGCTGTACTGGACCGACAGCTTCGGCGCGCCCAGCCAGTTGCCGGCGCTGGTGGAAATGCACATGACGGCGGTGACGGCAATGTGCCGCTGGCTGGCCGGCGAGCGCCTGCCGTGGCGCTACTGCCTGAACCGCAGCGCGCCGGCGCACGTCGAACAGCACGAGGTGCACCTGGGCGGCGACCTGCGCTTCAACTGCCATCTGGACGCGATGTTGATCAACCCGGCGTGGCTCGACCGGCCCTGGCCGCGCGGCAACGCGATGGCGGCGTCGGTGGCGCTGAACGGCGCGGCGGCGGAGGCGGGCGCCGACAAGCTGGCGCTGGCGCCGAGCCTGTTGTCGGCGCTGTACGACCACTTGCTGGCCCATATCCGCCTCGGCCCCACGCTGGAGTTGAGCGCGGCCGCGTTCGGCGTCAGCGCGGCCACGATGAAGCGCCATCTGGCGCGCCACGGCAGCCACTTCCAGGCCGAGCTGGACCAGGTGCGCGCGCATGTCGCGATCCACCTGTTCCAGGCGCGCGGCTACGACAACGAAGCGGTGGCGCAATACCTCGGCTTCCACGACGCCACCAATTTCCGCCGCTCGTTCAAGCGCTGGACCGGCCTGACGCCGAGCCTGCTGCGCGACGGCCTGCTCAGCGTGCCGCTCTAGACGAGCGCGCTTACGGCGTGTGCACCGGCTCCTGCACAAACGTCCCCATTCCCGCGCCCAGATAGAAGCTCGGATGCGGCGGCTGGTTATATCCCGCGTTCTGCGCCGCCACCTGCGCCCGGTACTGCGGGTTGTGCATCAACGTCGGCAAGCGCGTGGCGGTCGGCGCGGTGGTGCTGTAAATCAGCAACGCCGTGTTGGCGCTATTCCGCCACACTACCTCCTCGCGCCAATCGCCAAGCAAATCGGCGCTCAACACCGGCGTCGCCTTGGTGCTGTTGTTGGACGCGGCGCCCGCATCGCCCGCGTTCACCAGCACGCTCGAACTGCTGGTCGCTGGATTCCACTTGCTGATCTGCGTGCCATCCAGCGCCTCGCGCAGCAAATCCCCATCCCACCACGCCGCGAAGTTCATCTGGCTCGGCCGGTTGGCGCCGATTTGCACCCCCGTCGCGCTGCGCAGGCCGCCGCGACTGCCCCAGCACTCCTCGCCCGGATGCGCCGGATCGATATCCATGCACACGCCGCGCCCCACGTCCACGCCTTCGCCGCTGGTGCCCCACAGCAGCGCGCCGGTGGCCGCGTTATGCATGCCGGTGCCGCTGGCGCCGTAGCAGCTCGGCGTCTCGTGCACCATGTACACCTGCAAGCCTGCCAGGTTCGGATTGAATTTTCCCACGTGTAAAGCGTCGCCGTGGCACAGCCCCGTCGTGTACAGCAACTGTCCGTAGCTGTCGATGGTGGCCGCGCCGTAGACGATGTCGTCCTTGCCGTCGCTGTTGACGTCGGCCACGCCGAACCAGTGCGCGCCCTGGCCGCGCGCGGCGCTGCCGGCGACGTCGGTGTCGAACACCCAGCGGCTGGTCAGCGCGCCGTCGCGCCAGTCCCAGGCGGCGATCACGGCGCGCGTGTAGTAGCCGCGCGAAAACACCGCGCTCGGGCGCGCGCCGTCCAGGTTGGCCACGCCGCCGAGGAAGCGGTCGACCCGGTTGCCGTAGTTGTCGCCCCAGCTCGAGACGGTGCCGCGCGCCGGCAGGTAGTTGGTGGTCTTCATCGCCTTGCCGGTCTGGCCGTTGAACACGGTCAGGAACTCCGGCCCCGTCAGGATGTAGCCGGCACTGTTGCGGTGGTCGGCCGAAGCCGAGCCGATCACCGCGCCGGTGCCGTCGACGGTGGCGTCGGCCGTCTTCATCATGACCTCGGCCTTGCCGTCGCCGTCGAAGTCGTAGGCCACCATGGTCGTGTAATGGGCGCCGGCGCGGATATTGCGCCCCAGATCGATGCGCCACAGGCGTGTGCCGTCGAGTTTATAGGCGTCCACCAAGGTGTTGCCGGTGTAGCCGGACTGCGAATTGTCCTTGGCGTTGGTCGGCTGCCACTTGACGATGATTTCGTAGGCGCCGTCGCCGTCGAGGTCGGCCGGGGTGCCGTCGTTGATGTCGTAGGTGTAGGCCACGCCGTCGCTCGAGGTGCCGCCTGCCGGACGCTGCACCGGCACCGTCTTGTACGGGGAAGACCAGGTGGCGCCGGCGCCGAAACCGCTTTGCTCGGCGCCGTTGACGACCGCGCGCACCGAGTACGCGCTCGCGGCGGTGCCGCCCGCGTCGGTGTAGTTGAGTTGGGTGAGCGGTGTGCTATTGAGCTTGGTGCTGCCGCGATAGACGTTGAACGCCACGCCGGCCGCGTCGGTGGCCAGCAGGCGCCAGCTGACGAACACGCCGCCCGGCGCCTGGATGGCCACCGCGCCCCGGTTGAGCAGTTCGATCTGCTTGCCGGGGGACGTGACGACGGCGCCGACCTGCGCGCAACTGGCCAGGGCCAGCGTGAAGAAGAGGGCGGGAACTTTTAAGGGCATCATGATTTCACCTTTCAGCGTGGGAAAGACCAGCTCAGCAGGCTAGGTTAAAGCAAAGAAATTCAAAAAGGACATGTCCGGTATGCGATTCCGTGATTACTCACGAAGATGAGTAATGCGTTGCATTCGCACCCAAGTTGGCAACCAGGTAAGAAGATACGTGGACACTTTATTAAAAATAAATGATAATGATTCGCATTCAGCAATTACCTTAAAGATAAACATGCTGATCAACTCATGCGGAGGCGGGGATGTCGGTGGAATTGCAGCAAACAGTCCTGGGGGACATCTTTATCGAGCATCGGGCGCAGTTGCGCCGCATCGCGCAAAAGATCGTCGGCACCCCGCACACGGCCGACGAGGTCATCCAGGACGCCTACCTCAAGGTGGTCGAGATGACGGGCGTGCGCGAGATCCTCAAGCCGTTTTGCTATTGCTGCCAGGTGGTGCGCAACATGGCGCTCGACCATTGCCGGCGCCAGGCGGTCGAGTCGTCGTACCGCATCTATCCGGACGACGGCGAATTGCCGCAGCTCTCCGGCGGCAGCATTCCCGACCACCAGCTGCACGGCATGCAGGTGATCGACGCCATCGACCGCATCCTGTGCGGCCTGCCGTCGCGCACGCGCCAGGTGTTCGAACTGTCGCGCCTGGGCGGCCTGACCCAGCGCGACATCGCCCAGGAGATCGGCTGCTCGGCCACCCTGGTCAACTTCATGTTGCGCGACGCCAGCAACGCCATCGCCTGCTGCCGTGAGCTGGCCGACATCGGCTAGGCGCGGCGTCGTTTTAGCGCCTTACCAGCGATAGCTGAGCGATGCCTTCACATTGCGCGATTCACCATAGAAGCAGGCGAACGGGCAGCTGGTGTAGAAGTGCTTGTCGGCCAGGTTGCCGACATTGAGCGCCAGGCGCCACGGGCCGGTGCTGTAGCTGGCCATGGCGTCGATGACGGTGTAGGCCGGCGCCACCACGTCGGTGTAGGTGCTGGTGGTCTCGCCCATGTAGCGGGCGCCGGCGCCGATCTTCAGGCCGGGCACGCCGAAATCGCCGAAGCTGTAATCCCCCCACAGCGAGAACTGGTTGTACGGCACGCCGTTGGTGCGGTCGCCGACCTGCTCGGGGAACAACGGGCTGGCCTTGGTCACGCGCGCGTCCGTGTACGTATAGGCGGCAAGCACCTGGGCGTTGCGCCCGATCCGTCCGCGCGCCTCGAGCTCGACACCACGCGAGCGCACCTCGCCCTGCTGCCGCGCGTAGCGGCGGTCCAGCGGGTCCTGGCTCAGCACGTTGCCCTGGGTGAGCTGGTAGGTAGCCGCCGACAGCATCAGCGCGCCGCTGGAGGGCTGGTAGCGCACGCCCGCTTCGAACTGCTCGCCCTCGGTCGGCTTGAAGCGGCTGCCGTTGCGGTCGGTGCCGCTGGTGGGCGCGAACGACTGGCTGAAGCCGACGAACGGCGCCAGGCCGTTGTCGGCCAGGTAGACCAGCCCGGCGCGGCCGGTGAGGGCGTCACTCTTTTCATGCTCGGCCGAGCACAGCGACGGATTGCGGAAGTCGCATTCGGTCTGGCGCACCCAGTCCTGGCGCCCGCCCAGCAGCAGCACCCATTTGGCGTCGAACGTCATCTGGTCCTGGAAGTACAGGCCCATCTGCTTGTCGCGGGTGCGGAACCCATACGAGTAGACGGCCGGACCGAGCGCGCCGCCGTACACCGGCGCGTACAGGTCGATCGTGCCGACGGCGCGGTCGAAGCGCTCGCTGGTGCGCTTGGTTTCGGTGTAGTCCAGGCCGACCAGGGTTTTGTGCGCGATGCCGGCAGCGCGCCAGTCGTATTGCAGCGAGGTGTCCGAGTTCAGGCGGTTGGTGTGCTCGTCGCGGTCTTCGGCGAAGCGCTTGATGGTGCGCTGGTCGGCCTCGTAGTCGGCGGCCGTGCCGATCGAGGCCCAGTCCTGGTCCATATGGTATTTGCGCAGGCTGTGGCGCAGCTTGAGGTTGTCGGTGAACGCGTGGTCGACGAGGTAGCCGGCCGAGTAGCGCTTGATGCGGAAGTGGTCGTAGTCCGGTTCCCCGGTGAAGCGCTCGCGCGGGATCGTGCCGTGCACGTTCGGGCGCAAGGTGCCCGCGGCGGGCAGGTCGTCGGCGCCGTAGTTGCCGCGGTCGCGCTGGTATTCGGACAGCAAGGTCACGCTCGTGGCGGCGTCGGGGCGCCATGTGAGCGCCGGGGCCAGGTAGGTGCGGTCGTCGCGCATGTAGTCGATGAAAGCGCCGCTGTCGCGCTGCAGGCCGGTGAGGCGGTAGGTCCACGCGCCGTCCTCGCTGAGCTTGCCGCCGAAGTCGCCCGAGACCTGCTTGCGGTCGAAGGAGCCGGCTTCGACGTTGAGTTCGCGCAGCGTGTCGGCGGTCGGCCGCTTGCTCACGGTGTTGAGCACGCCGCCGGGCGAGGACATACCGTACAGGATAGACGAGGCGCCCTTGAGCACCTCGATGCGTTCGAGGCCGTAGACCTCCTGCTGGCCGTCGAAGCGGTTGACCTGGTAATTGGTGCCGTCGCGGAAGGTCGACAGCAGCTGGAAGCCGCGCAGCGTGATCTCGTCGCCCGTGCGTTCCGGGCGCAGGGTGCCGCCGACCGCGTAGCCGAGCGCCTCGGCGATGGTGCGGGCGCCGAGCGTTTCGATCTGCTCGGCGCCGATGATGGTGATCGACTGCGGCGTTTCGATGATCGGGGTGTCGGTCTTGGTGCCGCTGGCGCTGCGCCGGGCCGCGTAGCCGGCCACCACGCCGGTGGCCGTCTCCTGTGCGCCGGTCACGTAGACGGTCGGCAGGGCGCTGTCGGGTTGCGGGGGCGGCGGCGTTTCGGCCGCGCCAGCGGCGCCGGAGAAGAACAGGCCGGCCAGGCCAGCCTGGAGGGCGCGTGCGATCGGGGTCGGTTGGGTGCGAGGCATTTCTGGTTGGTGCATAAAGTGAGTCAGGCGATCGAGAAGGGTTGGATAAACAAGCCGGGTGGCACATTGCTATTTGATTACGGTACAGGCGAAGGTTCGCCTTGTTCGTAGACGTTCTGGCATCGCTTTTGTTCAGTCGATGCCGACGGCTCGGGTCGGCGCTGAGGCAGTAAAACGATGAATGTTTCTTTGGCTGCTCTATAATTCAAACGTTTCCGTTAAGCCAAACATGGCGCCAGACCAATTCCATGACGTCCATCGCTCCGACCTTACCCTTCCGCGCCACCACCGAACAAGCCTGCGAGTGGCTAGCCCTGCAGGGCGTGGCCGACGCCCCGTGGACCCTGGCGCGCCTGATCGGGAGCGGCGTCACGCCCTATGTCTGGCTCGACTACGATGCCGCCTACCCGGAGCTGTTCGGCGACGCCAACGGCGGCTACGCGGCGCCGATCTTCTTCGAGGGTGACACCGCGCGCCTGGCCGCCGGCAGCGAGGACGTGCTGATCACCATCACCAAGGATGCCTACAAGATCGTCGCCAGGCTGCCGCCGCCCGGTTTCCGGCGCGCGCTGCACGAGCTGCGCTTCCAAAAGAAGGATCTGGAGCAGCTGGCCGCGCGGCTCAAGCGCGAGGCGCAACCGCAGCCACCGGCCAAGACCGAAGGCGTGAAGGAGTCGCAGGACGGCATCGGCCGCGATGAGATCCTGGCCGCCTTCGACGGCCTGGCCAGGCTCGATCTGGCGCAATCGCTCGACGACGGCATCGGCATCTTCGGCGACGATGGCGCTCGCGTCAAAGGCAGCGGCGGCAAGGGCAAGAAGAACAAGCACAACACGCTGTGGAATCCCGTCACACTGGCGCTGGGCTTGAACGAGGTGTACCGCGTCCCGGTTCCGCGCCTGAAGAAGGCCTTCGCCACGCACGATTTTCTGTATGCCTGGCGCGCGGACTGGGAGTTGTCGCTCACGCTGCTGAACAAATAACTCAGTTTTACCCCACCCCGGCACCACGCTTTTATCCATCGACTCTTTTAAACGGACCCTATGAGATATTTACGCTCCCTGTTGATGCTCGCCGTCGTCGCCTTCAGCCTGAACGCTCCCGCCCACGCGGACGAGCGTGCCGTGCGCGAACGGATTTCCTTCAATGCCGACTGGCGCTTTATCAAGGGCGAGCCACCGGGCACCGTGAGCGACGCGGCGTTCGACGACAGCCGCTGGCGCAAACTCGATCTGCCGCACGACTTCGGTATCGAAGGCCCGTTCAAGCAGGAGTACGAGGGCGAGACCGGCAAGCTGCCGTGGTGGGGCGTGGCGTGGTACCGCAAGCACTTCGCTGCCCCGGCCAGTGACGCCGGGCGCCGCGTCTTCATCGATATCGACGGCGCGATGTCGCACGCGACCGTGTTTCTCAACGGGCAGAAGGTCGGCGGCTGGCCTTACGGCTACTCGTCGTTCCGCCTGGAGCTCACGCCGTATCTGAAGCCGGGCGCGCAAAACGTGCTGGCGGTGCGCATCGATAATCCGGAAGATTCGTCGCGCTGGTATCCGGGCGGCGGCATTTACCGCAACGTCTGGCTGGTCAAGACGACGCCGCTGCACGTGGCCAACAACGGCATCTTCGTGCTGACGCCGACCGTTTCCGCCGATGCCGCCACCGTCGAGATCCGCGCGACCCTGGACAACCAGGGCGCCGACGCCGAGGCCAAGGTCAGCACCGCCGTCTACGCGCTGGACGCGGCCGGCCGCCGCACTGGCGCCGCGCTGGCGCAGACCGCCGCATCGGCCAGCGCCAAGATCGTGGCCGGCAAGCAGGCGATCGTGACGCAGTCGCTGCAACTGGCAAATCCTCAATTGTGGAGCCTGCGCGCGCCCAAGCGCTATGTCGCGGTCACCACGGTGACGGCGAAAGACCAGGTGGTCGACGTGGTCGAGACGCCGTTCGGCGTGCGCACCATCGCCTTCGACGCGGCGCGCGGTTTCCTGCTCAACGGCGAGCGCGTGATGCTGCAAGGCGTCAGCCAGCACCACGATCTCGGTGCGCTCGGCGCGGCGCTGAACGTGCGCGCGCTGGAGCGCCAGTTCGAAATTCTGCAGGAGATGGGCGTCAACGCCATCCGCACCACGCACAATCCGCCGGCGCCCGAGCTGCTGGAGCTGGCCGACCGCATGGGCATGCTGATCATCGTCGAAGCGTTCGACGCCTGGCGCATTCCCAAGACGAAGAACGACTATGCCACCCTGTTCGAGGCGTGGCACGAAAAAGACCTGCGCGCGATGGTCCAGCGCGACCGCAACCATCCGAGCGTGATCGCCTGGAGCATCGGCAACGAGATCATGGAGCAGGGCCAGCCGGAAGGTTGGAAAGTCGCCGTCCACCTGGCCGACATCGTCCGCAGCGAGGACCGTTCGCGTCCGACCACGGCTGGCTTCAACAAGGTCAATTCCGGCTATGACGGCTTCCAGACCGCCATCGACGTGTTCGGCTACAACTACAAGCCGGCCGAGTATGGCCGTCTGCATCAGAGCGCGCCGTACCTGCCGCTGTACGGCAGCGAGACCTCGTCCACCGTCAGTTCGCGTGGCGAATACTTCTTCCCCGTCAGCGATGACAAGACCAAGGGCGCGTTCAACTTCCAGGTCAGCAGCTACGATTTGACGGCGCCGCCCTGGGCGTGGTCGCCGGACGTGGAATTCGCCGGGATCGATAACAACCCCTTCGTCGCCGGCGAGTTCGTCTGGACCGGTTTCGATTATCTGGGCGAGCCGACACCGTACAACGACGACGCCACCAATGTGTTCAACTTCACCGATCCGGCGCAGCAGCAGGCAGCCGCCAGGGAGCTGGCCGAGCTTCGCAAGATCAAGATGCCGTCGCGTAGTTCGTACTTCGGCATCGTCGACCTCGCCGGTTTCAAGAAGGACCGGTTCTATTTGTACCAAGCGCGCTGGCGCCCGGAACTGCCGATGGCGCATTTGCTGCCACACTGGAACTGGCCGGAGCGGGTGGGGCAGGTGACGCCGGTGCATCTGTACACGTCGGGCGACGAGGCGGAGTTGTTCCTCGATGGCCAGTCGCTGGGCCGCAAGAAGCGCGGCCCGCGCGACTATCGTCTGCGCTGGGACGATGTGGTGTACAAGCCGGGCACGTTGCGGGCGGTGGTGTACAAGCAGGGCAAGCCGTGGGCGGAGGATACTGTGCGCACCACCGGCGCGGCGGCCAAGCTCAAGTTGGCCGCCGACCGCAGCGCGTTGAGCGCGGACGGCAAGGACTTGTCGTTCGTGACGCTGACGATCGCCGACAAGGACGGGCTGGCGGTGCCGCGCTCGCACAACAAGGTCAAGTTCACCGTCAGCGGTCCGGCAGAGCTGGTCGCCACCGACAATGGCGACGCGACCAGCCACGTGTCGTTTCAATCGCCGGAGCGGCCGGCCTTTAATGGCTTGGCGCTGGCGATCGTGCGTACCAAGGGCGGGCAGGGCGGCAAGATCGTCGTCACCGCCACCAGCGAAGGGCTCGGCAGCGCCGAGGTGGAGTTGAACAGCAAACCTTAGGGGTGTTGCGCTCGTCCGAGGCCAGCCGCCTTCCTTATGGAGTCGGCTGGTTTTTTTTGTCCCCTTTTTTGGTGGTGTTGCCGCCACTGCCGCTGCCGCCGGTCATGCCGCTTTGAGCGAGGCCGACGTCGTGCAGGTCGCCGCCGTGTTCGCCGCCCATGCCGCCGGAATGTTGGCCGCCGTGGCCGTGCCGGCCTTTGCCAGCAGTTTTTTCGGCACCCTTATTGACGCCCTGGCCGCTATCGGCGCCCTCGGTGCCGGGGTTTTCTGTGCCGCTCAGGCCGTCCGTGGCGCCGCTGCCGCCGACCGATTGCTGGTGATTGTCGTTGCTCATTGTTGTCTCCTGAAAGTTGGATGAATAGCTAATAGTAAGCTTGGCTGGCGCGCTGGCCTATCGGCGTAACACCACTCTGCGAGTAGGCGGAAATCTACAAAGTGGGCGACCGATGGAAATCGAAAGAATGCCAGGTTGCGCCCGAGAAAATCCTCACTTGCTTTTGTTGTATAGTTCGAAGAGGCTATCGGGAGAGGGTTGGATGAATTCAATCAGCGGGTATCGGGATTAAGCGACCGGCGCCCCCTGTGTGTGATCGTGCGGGATTCCGACAGCGACGAAGCGCTGGGCGGAATCGTGGGGCGAGCGGTGCGCTTCGCGGCCTAAGTCCATGCCAGAATGTACGCCCGGCTTACCGCGAAAGAGGCGTATGACACCTGAGCTCGTCTTCACAATCGGCCATTCCAACCGTACCATCGAAGACTTTATCGGACTGTTGTGGCAGAACGGGGTTGGCTGCCTGATCGACATCCGGACCATTCCCAAATCGCGCCACAATCCGCAGTTCGGCCAGGAGCAGTTGGCGGCATCGCTTGCCGACGCTGGCATCGAATACCGCTACCTGGCCGGCCTTGGCGGCCTGCGCCGTCCGCGCGCCGATTCACCGAACGCCGGCTGGCGCAACCTGTCGTTTCGCGGGTACGCCGACTATATGCAGACCGATGAGTTCGCGGTCAACGTCGATACCGTGATTGACATCGCCCGCAGCAAGCCCTGCGCGCTGATGTGCGCGGAGGCCGTGCCGTGGCGCTGCCACCGCTCGCTCGTGGCCGACGCGTTGCTGCTGCGCGGCGTGCGCGTCGACGACATCATCGATGCGCGCGGCCGGCGTCCGCACAAGCTGACGCCGTTCGCCAGTGTCGAGGGGCTGCAAATTATCTATCCGCCCGAGTCGCCCTCATAGATCGGTTGCACCTGGATCCGGTGCATGATGCGATCAGATTTTTGCTTGAACCCTGGTCCAGTTGACGCAGCCGACGGCGCCAACAGTGCCCCCAACGAGGGCCGCACCATGCCGATAAAACTGGTGTTTATGTTCCGGAGCGACGGCTACCACCACCACAGCCATCTCCCGGTCGGTCCATACCAGCCGGGCGTCGGTTGCCTTTAAGGCGGCGAAGACGTCACGGGGCTCGGCGCCATAGCCAAACACAACAGTGGTAAATTGGCCGTCAGGCGCTGGCTGCAACGCCCAGGTGCCAGCGCCGGCCGCGCCAGCTGTCAGCAGCATCACCGCTACCGCAGAGTTGCGCAGGCGCGCGGCGTTGGTTCGGTAGACCCACCATGCCGCGATCATCGGTAGCACGCCGAAGGCAGCGAGCCAGATGAGATCCCACATCAAGGGGTCTCTGTCGAGCCGTACCCGGTGGATACCCATGATCCAGTGCGCCAACACGATATCCACCCAGTTCCAGACCCCAAACCCGAGTAATACAGAACCGATCAGTACGCTGCCCCATTCTCCAGTCGTAGAGTTTCTGGAGCGCCACAGGCCCCACAGTCCAACAACGGCGATGACGTACATCAACACGTGGAAATAGCCGTCCCACAAGATTTGCAGGCGCAGGTCGTCCATACCTTCCACCAGGCTGAGGAAGTGGTGCCACTGAAGCACTTGATGCAGCAGGATGCCGTCGAAAAATCCGCCAAGGGCGAAGCCCAGCACGAATCCCCACTTCGCCCAAGGCGACGTCAGAAACGAAGAAATAGTGTTATTCATGGAGCCTCCCGATCGACATGGGCGGATTTTATCCGAACTCACCCTGGCTATTTAATCCATTACGTTAAAGAAAAAGCAAGCTGGGCGGAGGGCAACCTCCACCCGGCGATTTGCACTGATCGGGTGCTTCTCAATATTTTTGTTGACTGCAATCTCCGGAATCCATATCATTTGCAAAAAAAATGACAACGTTGGACATTTTGCGGCAGACGGCAAGACTCCAGCGCTGCGGCAAATAATCAAGGAGACTGTGTGGCAACGATTCACGATGTGGCGGAGAAGGCCGGTGTGTCCATCAAGACCGTCTCGCGGGTGCTCAACGGCGGGACCGAGGTGTCGGAAAAGACCCGCACCCGTATCGAGCAGGCCATGCGCAGCCTCGAATTCACGCCCTCGGCTGCCGCGCGCATGCTGCGTGGGCGTCCGACAGGGCTGGTCGCCGTCATCGCCGAAAAGCTGACGACGACGCCGGATTCGTCCGAGATCATCAAGGGCATACAGCTGGTATGCGAGCAGCTTGGCAAGGTGATGCTGATCGGAGAGACCGGCGGCCATGCCGATGTCGCCCACCGCCTGGTGGCCGACATGCGCGAGCGGCGGGTCGAGGCGATCCTGTTCGCCACGCCGTTTCACCGCGAGGTCACTGTCGAATCGCTGCTGGGCAGCACGCCGACGGCGCTGGCCAACTGCTTCGAGGCGCCGGGCCGCTACACGCAGGTGGTGCCGGATGACGAGGGCGGCGGCTACGCGGCCGCGCAAATCGTGCTGCAGGCCGGCCACCGCGAGATCGCCTTCCTCCAACTGATACCCGGCATGGTGGCGACCGAATTGCGCCTGCGCGGCTTCGAGCGCGCGATGCGCGAGCACGGCGTCACGCCGGATCCGGATTGGCTGATCCATGGCGCGGAGGCGGGCGACGCGGACGAGTTTTCGCACCTTGCCGATGCCGTCGACCGCCTCTTCGCCAGCGACAACCGGCCCACCGCCATCCTGTGCGGTAACGACAAGATGGCCATGCGCGTCATTTTCATTTTGCAGCGGCGCGGTTTGCGCGTGCCGGCAGACGTGTCGATTGTCGGCTTCGATGATTTCCGACTGATCTCCGAAGCGCTGGACCCCGGCCTGACCACCGTCGCGCTGCCGTACCGCGAAATCGGCGAGCTGTCCGGCCGCCATGTGCTGGAGCAGGCGTCGGCGCCGGCCGCGACCATCCGCGTGCCGTGCGTGCCGGTGATGCGCGGCACCGTCGCCGCGCCATCGGCCAGCGCGGTCAAGGCCATGCAGGCAATGAAGGCCAAGCGATGAGGCGCGGGTTGTTGGCGGCGATGATGTTCACGACGGCGCTGCCGGTGCTGGCCGGGCCGGTGCAAATCAAGCTGTGGCGCCACGATACCGGCGACGCCGAGATGGCATCGGGCAGGGCGGCCGTGGAGCGCTTTAATCGTTCGCAGCAAAAGTGGAAGGTGGTTGTGGAGTCGATACCCCAAGGTTCGTACACCGAGTCGATCACCGCCGCCTCGCTGGTCGGTCAACTGCCGTGCATCATCGCCATGGACCAGCCGACCGTGCCGAACTTCGCCTGGGCCGGGCATGTGCGCGCGCTCGATGCGCTGCTGCCGGCAGACGCCGTGGCCAAGCTGCTCGAAGGCGGACGCGGAACCTACAAGGGCCAGCTGTATAGCGTGGGCCAGTTCGACGTGGCGCTGGCGCTGTTTTCACGCCGCTCGCAGCTGGGCGCCCTGGGTGTGCGCGTGGCGACGATGGAGCAGCCCTACACGGCGGCCGAGTTCCACGACGTGCTGGCGAAGGTGAAGAAGAGCGGACGCTATCGCTTTCCGCTGGATTTGAACGGCCGCTTCAAGGGCGAGTGGTACAGCTACGCGTTTTCGCCATGGCTGCAAAGCGCCGGCACCGACCTGATAGACCGCGACGGTTATGTGCGCGTCGATGGTGTGTTGAACAGCGATGCGGCGGTCGCCGTCGGCCGCTATTACGGGCGCCTGTTCAAGGACAAGCTGGTCGAGCGGATCCCGGCGGACGACAAGGCTTTCGAACAAGGCCGCTCGCTGTTCCATTACACCGGCTCGTGGAAGGCGCGCGAATACAGCGAACAATTCGGCGACGATCTGGTGGTGATGCCGCCGCCGGATTTCGGCCATGGCCCCAAGATCGGCGCGGCTTCCTGGCAGTGGGGCATCACGCGCAGCTGCCGCCAGCCCGACGGCGCGGCGGCGTTCCTGGCGCACCTGATCTCGCCGGCGGAAATCGCCGCCGCGTCGCGCGACACCGGGCTGGTGCCGGTGAGCGCGGAGGGGGCGGCGCTCACCGAACATTATCGTCCGGGCGGCGACTGGCGCATCTACTTCGAGTTTGCCAAGCGTTATGCGGTGTCGCGGCCGGCCAGCCCGGCGTATCCGGCCATGTCGTCGGCGTTCGAAAAAGCGATGGCCGACATCCGCAGCGGCAAGGACGCCACCGAGGCGTTCGATGAGGCGGTGGAGGCGATGGAACATAACATCTCGCGCAACAACGGCTACGGGTTCGCCGCGCGCAAAACGGGGGGCGGCTTATGAAAACCAGACTTGGCCGCGAAAATCCGTTCGCGGTGGCAGCCTTCGCCTCGCCGGCACTGCTGTTGTTCGTGCTGTTCGTGGTGCTGCCGATGCTGCTCGCCGCCGGCGCGACGATGACCAATCACCGGTTGATGTCGCCCGAGCCGACCAGGTACGTGGGACTCGATAATTACCGGCGCCTGCTGGCGCTGAATGTCGCCGTCGTCGAGCCGGTGCGCGACGCGCAGGGCGCCGCCGTCCGTGACGAGGAGGGCGTACGCTATCCAACGTGGCGGCAGGTCCGCAAGGACAAGCCGGCGCTGGAGGGCTATCGCCCCGCGTTCCAGATCGATATCGGCGAATCGCGCGTCGTACTGGCGGCCACCGATCCCTTGTTCTACCGGTCGCTGATCAACACCTTCCTGTTCGCGGCGCTGGTGCTGCCGTTGCAGTGCGGGGTGGCGCTCGGCCTGGCGATCCTGGTCAACCAGAAGATCCGTGGACGGGTATTTTTCCGCACCGTGTACTTCGCACCGGTGGTGACGTCGATGGTGGTGGCGTCCATCGTGTGGGCGTTCATGCTCAATACGGATCGCGGCATGCTCAATGAACTGCTGCGCGGCCTGCTGCATGACCCCAACGCGGGACCGGACTGGCTGGGCGACAGCCGCTATGCCTTGCCCGCCATCGCTTTGATGTCGGCCTGGCAGGGCGCCGGTTTCCAGATGCTGGTGTTCCTGGCCGGCCTGCAGTCGATCTCCCACGAGTTGTACGAGGCGGCCACGCTGATGGGTGCCAACGCGTGGCAGCGGTTTGTGCATGTCACGTTGCCGGGTCTGCGCAACACCATCATCTTCGTGCTGGTGTCGACCACCTTGCTGGCGTTCGGCCTGTTCACGCAAGTCGATGTAATGACCTCCGGTGGCCCGCTCGATTCGACGACCACGGTGGTCTACCACGCGGTGCGCAGCGGCTTCAAGGAGCAGGATGTGGGCTACGGCTCGACGATCACACTGGTGTTCTTTGTTATCGTGCTGGCGCTGTCGGCGTTGCAGCGGATGCTGGTGTCGAAGGGAGACGCGAAATGAATGTAAAAATGAGCCGGACCTTGCGCGATATCGCGCTGTTCATCGGCATGAGCGCGATCGGCATCGTCTTCATCGCGCCGCTGCTGTTCATGTTCGTATCTTCCTTCAAGAGCGACAACGCGATCTTCGCCGATTTGAACAAATTGTCCGCCTATCTGCCGTCGGCCGAGTGGTCGATGCGGAACTACACGTCGGTGTTCGAAAAGAGCGACCTGCCGTCCTTCCTGCTGAACTCCACGTTGATCGCTGCGCTGGTGGTCGTCGGCGGCATCATCATCAACAGCATGCTGGCGTTTTCGATCGCGCGCATGCGCTGGCGCGGACGCAATCTGGTGCTGGCGCTGGTGGTCGCGATGGTGATCGTGCCGTTCGAGGTGATCGCCATTCCGCTGCTGTCGCTGGTGGCCAAGCTGCCCTGGCCGGCCATCGAGCATGGCCAACTGGTGATGCACACCGGCTGGTTCAACAGCCTGCACGTGCAGGTGATCCCGTTCCTCGCGAACGCCTTTTGCGTCTTCCTGTTTTACCAGTTCTTCCGCGATATCCCGCCGGAGCTGGATGAGGCGGCGAAGATGGACGGTGCCGGGCCTTGGACCGTGTACGCCAGGATCATCATGCCCAATAGCGGTCCGGTGATCGCAACCGCCGCCATCGTGCTGTTCATCTCCGCCTGGAACCAGTATCTGTGGCCGATCATGGTGATACAGGGCGAGGCGTTCCGGCCCGTGCAGCCGGGCATACAGCAATTCTTCGGACGCACCAATTCGTGGGGGCAGATCATGGCCTACGCATCGGTGATTACTTTACCCGTGCTCGCGGTGTTCCTGGCATTCCAGCGGCAGTTCGTCGCCTCGGTCGCCGGGACCGGCATTAAAGGATAACTTGGGCTAACGCGGGCTAACTTTGGACTACACATGACACTTAAACTGAACGATAAATTCATCTGGGACTTCTGGCACTTCGAGGAAGCGGGCGAGCAGCACCTGTTCTTCCTGCAGGCCAATCGATCGATCGGCAACCCGGACCTGCGCCACTGGAACGTCTCGATCGGCCACGCGGTGTCGCAGGATCTGCGCAACTGGACTTCGCTGGGTACGGCGTTTGGCCCATCGGCCTCGCCGGCGTGGGACGATTTCACCACCTGGACCGGTTCCGTGATCAAGGCCGAAGGGTGCTACCACTTGTTCTACACCGGCACCTGCCGCGCCGAAAGCGGTATGCGCCAGCGTATCGGCCACGCCACCTCGGATAGCCTCGACGGTCCTTGGGAGCGCGTCGGCACCGGCCTGGCGCTGGATCTGGACGAGCGCTTTTACGAGGAATACGAGGAAGGGCGCTGGCACGACCGCGCCTTGCGTGACCCTTGGGTGCTGGCCGATAAAATCGACGGCCAGTATCACATGTTCTACACGGCGCGCCGCAACGACGGTCCGCTGTATGCGCGCGGCGCGATTGGCCACGCCGTGTCGCCGGATCTCGTGAACTGGACGGCGACGGAGCCGGTCTACGCCGGCGGCCATTATGGCCAGCTGGAGGTGCCGCAGGTGTTCGAGCGCGATGGCCGCTGGTACTGCGTGTTCTGTAACATCGCCGCGCATTGGACCGAAGATATGCGCGCGCAGTACAAGGGCGGCGTCTCCGGCACCCATTATCTGGTGGCGGACAATCCGCTGGGACCATGGCAACCCGCACCGGGCTTCCTCGATGGCGATATTCCGTGCCGCCGCTACGCCGGCAAAATCCTGCACGATCCGGTGACAGGCGACGACTGCCTGATGGCGTTCGAAGACAGCGGCGCGGACGGTCAGTTCGTCGGCCAGATTTGCGATCCGATTCCGCTGCGGTTGGAGAACGGCCTGTATGTGATCGACGGTTCTTTGGCACAGAAATGACAACGATAGACAGCCGGTTGTAAAAATGAGAAAGCTGGAGGAGACAATATGAATTATCGCTACGCCGTCGCCAGTCTCGTACTGGCGGCCACGCAGGCCGTGGCGGCCGACGCCGCGCCGCCGCTGGCCCGGTGGGGGCTGGACGAGCAGGGCGGCAGCCAGACCGTCGAGCAGGTGTCCGGACGCCGCGACCAGGTCAACTATGTGTTCAACCGCGCGCGCTTCAAGCCCGACTCGTCGCCGTTGTGGCGCCCTGCCGCCAGCTGCATCCATCAAGGCTGCCTGCTGTTCGACGGCTATTCGACCGACGTCACCGCGCCGCCGCTGACCAGCGCCGCGTTGCAAGGTGGCTTCACACTGAGCGCCTGGGTGGCGCCCCACGCCTTTGAATGGGGCGATGGCGGCCACTATTCGGCGTTCGTCAGTCAGTTCGATGCGGAGGCCAGACAGGGTTTTTCGTTTGGCGTCTACCGCTTCGGCACCTGGGGCATCAAGATGGGCCTGGGCGGAACCATCGCCGATGTGCGCGTCGCCGATCGCAAGCTGCCGCGCGACACCTGGTCGCACGTGGCGGCCAGCTACAATCCGGCCACGCGGCGGGTGGTCCTCTTTTTGAACGGTGAACCGGTGGCCGAGAAGGCGATGCCTCCGTCGGGACGGTTCGCCATGCCGGAACTGCCGCTGACAATCGGCCGCTACTCGCAGCCGGAGCAGGTCGGCGGCGTTTTCAAGCTCAATACCTTCCTTGGTTTGATGGACGAGGTGCGTATCGACGCCGGTCCTTCCGATGCAGTGGCGGTGGCGCGCATCGTCACCGCCGATCTGGCGCCGCGCGCGGGCAAGGCGCCGGCGCTGTCGCAGGCCGATATGAATGTCCCGGCGAATACCTTCGACGGCGACCGTCACCGCCCGCAGTATCACGTGATGCCCGCTGCCGGCTGGATGAACGAGCCGCACGCGCCGTTTTACTATCAGGGCCAGTACCACCTGTTCTTCCAAAAGAATCCGTTCGGCCCGTTCTGGCATCAGATTCATTGGGGGCACTGGGTCAGCGCGGACATGGTGCATTGGCGCGAGCTGCCCATCGCGCTGGCGCCGGAAGACGACGGCCTGGCGACCGATGGCATCTGGTCCGGCAGCGCCACCCACGCTGCCGACGGCACGCCGGTATTGTTCTTCACCGCCGGTAACGACAAGGCGCGTCCCAGCCAGCGCACCGGCATGGCAACGCCTTGCGATGTGCGCGACCCGGACCTGGCCTGCTGGAAGAAATATCCAACAGCCGTCACCTTGCAACAGCAGGGCATGGGGAAATTCGGCGAGTTCCGCGATCCGTTCGTGTTCCGCGACGGCGACCGCCAGCACTGGTTCCAGCTGGTCGGCTCGGCGCTGCCGGGCCGTAGTGGCACGGCGCTGGTGTACGAATCGGCGGACTTGGTCAACTGGAAGCCGCGCGGTCCGCTGTTCTCGATAGATGCCAAGCCTTTCCCCGACCTGGAAAAAACCTGGGAACTGCCGGTGCTGCTGCCGATCGGTAAAGGCGCCGATGGCCGCGAGCGGCACGTGTTCCTGAACGATGTGCGAGGCCAGGCCTACTACTGGATCGGCGTATTCGACGCCGCCGCCGCGCGTTTCAAGCCCGATAGCGACGCGCCGCGCGTGTTCGATGTCGGCCAGGGACACTTCTCCGGGCCAAGCGGGTTTGTCGACCCCAAGACCGGCCGCTCGATTGTCTTTTCAATCGCGCAGGGCGAACGCACGCTGAAGGACGAATGGGACGCCGGCTGGGCGCACAACGGAGGCTTGCCAATCGCGCTGTCGCTGGGTGTCGATGGCGATCTGCGGCTGGCTCCCATCGGTGAGTTGGGCAGCCTGCGCGGCCGGCAATTGCTGGATTTGCGCGATGTCGGCGTGGACGACGCGGCCAAGGCGCTGACGGCGCTGCGCGGCGATGGAATTGAGATCGAACTCGAGCTCGCGCCATCGTCGCAGGCCGCGAAGCGCGGTCTGAGCGTGCGGGTGGCGCCCGGCCGGGCCGAGGCGACCGATTTGTACGTCGACGGCGCCGCGCGCCGTCTGGAAATCGACCGCACCCTGTCCACCATCGGCAAGTCGTACGGGGTGCAAGGCGGCGCCTTCGACCTGGGCTCGGAGAACCTGCGCATGCGCGTTTTCCTGGACCGCTCGATGGTCGAGGCCTACGTTAATGAACGCAAGAGCCTGACCAGCCGCGCTTATCCAAGCCGCGAGGACGCGGACGGACTGGCGTTGCTGGCTGCGCCCGGCGACCGCGTCGTCTCGCTCAAGGTGTGGGCGATGGGCGCCGCGTTGAAAGGAAACTGAGATGGCAACAATCGCATTGCAAGGGGTGGGCAAGACTTACCCCGGTAAAGAGTCGCAGTACATTCTGCGCGGCGTCGACTTCACGATAGAAGACGGTGAATTCGTCGTGCTGGTCGGTCCTTCGGGCTGCGGCAAATCGACGTTGCTGCGCATGATCGCGGGGCTGGAGGAAATCAGCGCCGGCGAGATCCGCATCGACGGCGTGATGGTCAACGACACGCCGCCCGCCAAACGCGGGTTGTCGATGGTGTTCCAGAGCTATGCGCTATACGCCCACATGAGCGTGTTCGAGAACATCGCCTTCGGCCTGCGCCTGGCGCGCGTGCCCAAGGCGGAGATCAAGGTCGCAGTGCACGCGGTGGCAAAGATGCTGCAAATGGAGCACCTGCTCGAACGGCGTCCGCCGCAGCTGTCTGGCGGCCAGCGGCAGCGCGTCGCCATCGGCCGCGCCATCGTGCGCAAGCCGCGCGCGTTTCTGTTCGACGAGCCGCTGTCCAATCTGGACGCCGCGCTGCGCGCCGACATGCGGGTGGAGATCGCCCGCCTGCACAAGCAGTTGGCCGCCACCATGGTGTATGTGACGCACGACCAGGTCGAAGCGATGACCCTGGCCGACCGCATCGTCGTCCTGGGGCCGGCTGGCGTGCAGCAGATCGGCGCGCCGATGTATCTGTACGACCATCCGGCCAACGTGTTCGTCGCCGGCTTTATCGGCAGCCCGAAGATGAATCTGGTGGCCGGTTCCCTCGATGCGGATGGACGTTTGCGGATCGGCGGCGCGGGCCTGGACTGGCCGGCGCCGGCCGATGCGCCGGCGGGCGCCGTGACCGTCGGCATTCGGCCGGAGCATCTGGTGGCAGACCCTCGTGGCGCGATTCAGGGCGAGGTAATCCTGGTCGAGAGACTGGGCGCCGAGTCGTATGTCCATCTGGCCGTGTCCGGCCTGGCCAAGCCGTTGATGGTGGTGGTCAAGGGCGAGCCGCCGGCCGCCAACGCGGCGTGGCGCGTCAGTCCCGTTGCGGGCAGGGTGCACGTTTTCGACCAGGGTGGCTTGCGCATCGAGCCGCGCATTTCAAACAACATAACGGCCGGCGTGGCCGGCACAGTGGAGGCGGCATGATCATCGTGTGTGGCGAGGCTTTGTTCGATGTGTTTTCCGATGGCGACACCGAAACCGGTTTCGCGCTGTCGGCGCGGGTGGGCGGTTCGCCCTTCAACCTGGCGATCGGTTTGGCGCGGCTGGGCCAGCGGCCGATGTTCTTCGGCGGGCTGTCGGCTGACCTGTTCGGCCGCAAGCTGGCCGATACGCTGGCGCGCGAAGGCGTCGACACCTCTTGTGCGCCAAGGCCGGAGGCGGCGACTGCGCTGGTCACCATCGATGTCGACGCCAATGGCGTGCCGGCCTACACCTTGTACGGCAGCCAGACCGCCGACCGGTCCGTGACCGTGGCGGACCTGGAGCGCGTGCCGCTAGAAGCGTCGGTGATTCACGTTGGCTCCTACTGCATGGCCGTCGAACCGGTCGCATCGACGTTGCGCGCCCTGGTCACGCGCCAGCACGGCCGCAGCCTGATCGCCTTCGATCCCAACGTGCGGCTGACGATCCAGCCGGACCGCCAGGTCTGGACCGACGCCATCGCGTGGATGCTGCCGCTGACGGACCTGTTGAAGATCAGCGACGAGGATATCGGCCACCTGTATCCCGGCCTGTCGCCGCGCGCCTTCATCGACATGGCGCTGTATGCCGGCGTGGCGCTGGTGGTGGTCACGCGCGGCGGCGACGGCGTGCTGGCCGCGACGCCGGCGCTGGCGCTGGAACTGCCGGCCGTGAAGATCGACGTGGTCGATACCGTCGGCGCCGGCGACACCTTCCAGGCGGCGCTGCTGTCCCATCTGGGTGAACAGAGCCTGCTGACGCGCACCGCATTGAAGCAACTGGACCTGCCGGCGCTGCAAGCGGCGATGGCCTTCGCGGGCAGCGCCGCCGCCATCACCTGTTCCCGGCGCGGCGCCGACATGCCACGGCTGGAGGAGGTGCGCGACCACCGATAAAGTCCCTTTCACTGCAATGACAACGTTGGACAGCTAAAACTTGGACAGGCCGTCGCAGCGCGGCTGATAATCATAAAAGGAGATGCGAAATGACTTACCCAATCAATCGTTATAACCGTTACATCGCTCGTTCGGCGGCACTGGCGATCTGCCTGGCGCCGGCGCTGGTGTTCGCGCAGCAAAACAGCACGGCCGCAGCCACTCCCACCGCCGCCGTCAGCGGGCAGCAGAACGCGGACGCCAATGGCGCCGACCCGTCGGCGGTCGTCATCGTCACCGGCGTGACCAAATCGACCACCAAGAAAAACGCGACGTTCTCGATCAACACGCTGACGGCGGAGGAGATCCAGCGCCTGGCGCCGATGAGCACCGCCGACATGCTGGCGAACTTCCCCGGCATCTACTCGGAAGGCGGCAGCGCCGGCGAAGCCAGTAACAACATCACAGTGCGCGGCCTGCCGGTCACCGGCGGCTACCGCTTCGCGCCGCAACTGATCGACGGTTTGCCGGCGTTTGAAGAGCCAGAGGCGCCGTTCATGAACAACGACATCTTCATACGCGACGACTTGATGACCGAAAGCGTGGAACTGGTCAAGGGCGGCCCTGGCGGCATCCTGTATTCGAATGGCCTGGGCGCGACCGTCAACCACGTCACCCGCACCGGCGGCGACAGACTCGCGGGCGGCTACAAGATCGAGTACGCCGACTATGGCTTCATCCGCCAGGACGCCTTTGTCTCCGGCCCGCTGAGCCCCAACCTGACCGGCGCCGTCGGCGGTTTCTATCGCCGCAGCGACGGCGTGCGCGACACCGGCTACACCGCCGACCGTGGCGGCCAGGTACGCGGCAATCTGGTTTACACCAGCGACGACCGCAAGACCACCTTGCGCGGCGACGCGCTGGTGATCAACGACCGCACCGCGTTCTATCAGAACCTGCCGATTTCGGTGCCTCGCTTTGCCAACCCCGGCACGCCGGCCAATCCGACCAAGATCAACCAGGACACCATCGAGCCGCTGGGCATCGACTTCGCGCACGGTACCACGGCCTCCCAGTACAACCGCAGGTTCAACATGATCGGCGAGTACGGCACGCGCACAATCGACCAGGCCGACGGCATCCATCCGGATTTCAAGATCTTTACGCTGAGCGGTTCGCACGAGTTGAAGGATGGCTGGAAGCTGTCGGCCGGACTGCGGCACACCACCGGCAGCAATGGCTTCAATGCTGTTTTCACGGGTAACGATACGGCGACGTCGACCAACTTCCTCAACGCCCGTTATCAGAACGACGTGATCTCGCCGGCCCACGGCGCGGCGCTGGGCTGCAATTTGAATAATGCCAAGCTGATTGGATTCTTCAACGTGCCGAGCAGCCAGGCTTGCGGCGCCTTCGCCAATATCAGTCGCGAGGATTTCATCAGGCGCTACGCCAAGGCCACCGGCGTGGCCGGGCGCTATCTGAACGACGGTACCGCGGTGCCGGCATCGGCGAACCTGAATTTCATGATCCCATTCGTCGCCGACGTCGACGCCTCCAGCACCTCGCTCGACCTGAAAACACAGAAGTCCTTCGAACTCAAAGGCGCGCATGACCTGACCGTCGGCGTGTACAAAAGCCGTTACAGCTACAAGCCCAACTTCCAGCAGGCGCTATTGGTCAGCGACGTCTCTAATCAATCCCGTCCGGTCGATCTGATCGCGGTGGACGCGCAGGGCAACCAAGTCGGCCCGAGCCTGACGCAGGGCGGGGCGATCCTGCCGGGATGGGGCGGTTTTGTCAGCGACATCCGGGGTGACGGCAACGCCGCCTATCTGCTCGACCACTGGGAAACCATGGGCAACAAGCTGAAGATCGATGCCGGCGTGCGCTGGCAAAACCTGAAGGCGGACGGCGCGCGGCGCGACCGCAACGTCATCACCGATCTGACGCCGGCCAATGTGGTTGTCGGTTCGACCCAGGATACGACGGCGGACAATGAAGTGAGCATGCCGGGCGCGCCGCAGACCTTGAACAAGACGTATCACGGCTTCGGCTGGTCATTGGGCGGTAACTACAGCTTCAGCAAAGCCTTTGCCGTGTATGGGCTGGCGTCCGACTCCTTCCGCCTGCCCAGTCTCGAGGACATCAACAACCTGACCACGGCGACGGCCACCGTCGTCAATGGCAGGACGGTGGAGGTCAGCGCGGTGGAACATATCCGCCAGTACGAAATGGGCTTCAGATACCTGACGCGTGGATTCGGCGCGTCGGTGGCGGCGTTCTACAACAAGTTCTCGCCGCGCAGCGCGGTCAACATCTACAAGGACATCCAGTCGTCGCAGTGCACCAGCGCCGGCGGCGTCACGCAGATCAACTCCTGCCCGGACGTGGCGCAGCTTTATCAGCGTGGTATCCAGAACGTCGGCGCGGAAGTCGAATTGTCCTGGCGCCCGGCTGCCATCCAGGGGCTGGAGTTGAAGGGCAATATGGTGATGCAAAATCCGAAGGTCAAAGGCGCCAACTACACGACCACGCAAGAGGACAAGGACGCGCAGGGTGTCATCACCGGCTACCATTACGTGCAGGTCAGCGAGGACGGACGCCGGCCGCGCCGCCTGCCCAAGGTGATGTTCAACTTCATGCCGTCGTTCGACCTCAAGCCGCTGACCGACATTCCGGTCAGCGTGTACGCGCAGTACCAGCACTACGGATCGCGCTTCTCCGAGGCGTCCGACAGCAACGTGACCTTGTTCCCGTCGTATCACATCATCAACGCGGGCGCGCAGTACCAGATCACCGAGCGTTTGAGCGCGCACCTGCATGTGGCCAACCTGACCAACCAACTGTCGTTCACGGAAGGCGATCCGCTCTTCAGCGACCTGTTGTCGCCGGACGGCTCGCGCAACCGTGGCGTGGCCAGGCCGTTGTTTGGTCGGACTTTGCGGTTCAGCCTTACCTACATGTTCTAAGTTGACCCGGAACGCCGGCCTCGATGTCGCAGCTTCGTGCGCTGACATACAGAGGCCGGCCGCCCCGGCACCTAGAATGGACCGATACTTTTATCAAGGATCGTCCATGAAATCCACCACGCCCGAACCCTATCCCCATCCCGCTGGCGGGTGGGGGTCGGTGAAGAAGGTCGCCACGGCGTTGCTCACCGAGCATGTGCCGTTCGAGGGCAGCAAGCTGCTGATCCACCTGAATAAGACCGACGGCGTGGCCTGCGTCAGCTGCGCCTGGGCCAAGCCGGCCAATCCCCATCCCTTCGAGTTTTGCGAAAGCGGCGCCAAGGCCACCGCGTGGGAAGTGACGGGCAAGCGCTGTGACGCCGGCTTCTTCGAGGAGCACACGGTCGGCGAGCTGCTGGGCTGGAGCGACCATCAGCTGGAGGCGGTGGGGCGGCTGACGACACCTTTGCGTTGGGACGCCGCCAGCGACCGGTATGTGCCGGTCGACTGGGACAGCGCGTTCGCCGAGATCGGGCGCGAACTGAAGGCGCTGGAGCCGAAAAGCACGGTGTTCTATTGTTCCGGCCGCGCCTCGCTGGAGGCGTCGTATATGTACCAGCTTCTGGCGCGTCTCTACGGCTGCAATAATCTGCCCGACAGCTCCAATATGTGCCACGAGAGCACCTCGGTGGCGCTGCCCAAGACCATCGGCGTGCCGATCGGCACCGTGTCGCTGGAGGATTTCGAGCAGACCGACTGCATCCTGTTCTTCGGGCAGAACGTCGGCACCAACAGCCCGAGGATGCTGCACCAATTGCAGGAGGCGCGCCGCCGGGGCGTTCCCGTCATCACGTTCAATCCGCTGCGCGAGACAGGACTGCTGCACTTCGCCAATCCGCAGTCGCCGGCCGAAATGCTGACCGGCGCCGAGACCACCATCAGCACGCGCTATTTGCAGGTGCGGGCCGGCGGCGACAGCGCGGCCATGCTGGGCTTGTGCAAGGCGCTGATCGCGGCCGACGATGCGGCGCTTGCGGTGGGCACGCCGCGTGTGCTCGATACCGAATTTATCGCCGAGCATACGGCCGGGCTGGAGTCGCTGGTCGAACGCGCGCGTGAGGAAAGCTGGAGCGAGATCGAGCGCCACTCGGGCCTGGCCCGTCGCGACCTGGAGGAGGTGGCGGCCGTGTATGCCAGCGCGAGCAAGGTGATCGGCGTGTTCGGCATGGGCCTGACGCAGCACCGGCTGGGCGTGCAGAATGTGGAAATGCTGTCGAATTTACTGCTTTTGCGCGGCAATATCGGCAAGCCGGGTGCCGGCATTTGTCCGGTGCGCGGCCATTCCAATGTTCAGGGGCAACGTACGGTGGGCATCACGGAGAAGCCTGACCTGGCGCCGCTTGATCAATTGGCGAAGCAATACGGCTTTGAGCCGCCGCGCGGCAAGGGCCTGAATACGGTCGAGGCCTGCGAGGGCGTGCTCGATGGCTCGGTGCGGGCGTTTATCGGGCTGGGAGGCAACTTCGTGCGGGCCGTGCCAGATACCGCGCGCGTGGAGGCGGCCTGGTCGCGGCTGCGGCTGACCGTGCAGGTGGCAACCAAGCTGAATCGCAGCCATCTGGTGCATGGGGCCGTGTCGTACATTTTGCCCTGCCTTGGCCGGCTGGAGGTGGACCGGCAAGCCGGCGGCGAGCAGGCGGTGTCGGTGGAGGACAGCACCGGTTGCATGCACGGCTCGAAGGGCAGGGCGGACCCGGCCGGTGATCTGTTGCGCTCGGAACCGGCGATCATCGCCGGGCTGGCGAAGGCGGCCTTGCCGGCGAATCCGGCGGTCGATTGGGATGGCTGGGTGGCCGACTACGCCACCATCCGCGACGCCATCGCCGTGACGTATCCGGAGATTTTCCACGACTTCAATGCGCGCATGTGGACGCCGGGCGGGTTCCGCCGGCCGGTGCCGGCCGCCGAGCGCAAGTGGAAGACGCCGAACGGGCGCGCCAACTTCATCGCGCCGACGGTGCTGGACGCCGATCCCGACCAGCTGCTGCCGCGGGGCGACGTGCTGCGGTTGTTCACGGTGCGCAGCGACAGCCAGTTCAATACGACGATCTATAACGAGAACGACAGTTTTCGCGGTATCCAGGGCGGCAGGCGGGTACTGCTGATCAACGAGGCGGATATCGCGCGGCTGGGGTTGACGGAGGGCGATCTGGTCGATGCCAGCGCGGTGACCGGCGACGGTATCGCCCGCAGCGTGTCAGGGCTGCGGCTGGTGGCGTATAACGTTCCGGCGGGATGCGTGGCCGGATATTTTCCCGAATGCAACCCTTTGATGGCGCTGGAGCATCATGCGCTGGAGAGCATGGTGCCGGCGGCCAAGTCGATCGCCATACGACTCAGCCTTGCGCAGGTGGCGGGGTGAACTGGCGAACATACGGATGACGTTGACAAGAGTAAACTGAATTCTGTTAAATATTTTAGTGGAATTGAAAAATGCCCTTATCAGACCGCCGAAAACCCACCGCCACCGCAGCCATCATGGACGAGGCGCTGGAGCTCCTTCCGCAGGAAGGTTTGCAGCCCGCAGCAGAGTACGCCATGAGCCATGGCGTGCCGCGGCATATCGTTTATAAGGTGCTGAGTGCGGCGCCGGAGAACCAGCGCAGCAATTTGTCGCGCAGGAAGCAGGATGATGTGGTTGTTGCGGCCGGTATCGTGGCGGGCTTGAAGCAGGCGGAGGCCGCGTAGTTCGTTGCTACCTTGGTTGCGGCCTCTCCAGGATCAGTGTGATGCCGGGGTGTTCGCTTCCGGCATCGGGATGGGAGCGGGGGCTGGCGCGGCCGGCGGCGGCATTTGGTTGCCCGGTACCGGTGGGGTGATGTTGCCGGCGTCCGGCGTGGCGCCGATCTTCGTTTCGGGCGTCACCGGATCGGCGTCCTGCTTCTTGCAGCCGCTGACGGCGGCTGCGGTGAGGATCATTGCCAAGGCGAATTTGGCCGGCGCGGGGAGCTTTTTCATGGGTTTTTCCTTATAGATGAGTACGACTCATCTTATCTACTGATGAGCTCGGAAGCTGTCGGCGTGCAAGCGGCTTGCATGTAGGACTGACACCCCTTGCTTTGAGCCAAGCCCCTTTTTTTGTGCGTTGCGGTTAGAATAATGCCTTCGTTACCTCACCGGCCAACTCCGACCGATGCATCGCCGTTCGATCATTCATGTGTTTCTCGCGTTTCTGCTGCTCTTCACGCAGCAGATCGGGGCGGCGCACGTCTATTCGCACTGGATCGACGTAACGCAGTCGGACACCGCGTTCACCAGCGAAGAGCAGGCCGAAACCCGCAAACGCATCGCGGTGCACAAGGTGTGCGCCGAATGCGTCACCGTCGCCCATGTGTCGGCCGCGCTGACATCGGCGCCGGTGACGGTCGCCGTCGTCGCCATCGGCAGCGGCGTGATCGCCACGCCGGCCACCCTTACCGCCTGCGAACGCACCGTTTGCGTCTTCCAGTCGCGCGCTCCCCCTCTGGCCTGACACCCGAAATCCGTCCTGAATTTTGCGTCACCGTGGTCCGGCTTCGGCTATCCACGGTGCGACCTGTCATGTTTTTTAGCTAGAGGTTTACCCATGAATATCCCACGCACGCTGCTGGCCAGCGCGATCCTGTCCGCCTTGTCCACCCTGGCGCACGCGCAATCCACCGCCACCAAATCCACCGACGCCGCCGTCCCGCGCGTGATCGTCACCGCCACGCCCTTCGGCGATTCCGACAGCGACCAGATCCTGACCCCGGCCAAAGTGCTGTCGGGCGACGAATTGCGCGACAAGGTAGGCAGCTCGCTCGGCGAGACGCTGTCGCAGGAACTGGGCGTGTCGGCATCGGCCTTCGGCGCCGGCGCCTCGCGTCCGATCATTCGCGGCCTGGAAGGCGCGCGCGTCAAGATGCTGGAGAACGGCATGGCCGTCTCCGACGTGTCAGGCCTGTCGAACGACCACGCGGTGGCCGGCGAGGGTGCGGTGGCGCAGCAGATCGAGATCCTGCGCGGCCCGGCTGCGCTGCTGTATGGATCGGGCGCCATCGGCGGCTTGGTAAACGTCGTCAACGAACGCATTCCGACCGTGCTGGAACCGAAGCTCACCGGTCAACTGGAGGCGCGCGGCAGCACGGTCGACGACGGCCGCAATGCATCCGGCACGTTGGACGGCTCGGTGGGCAAGATGGCGTGGCACGTGGACGGCAACGCGCGCAACACCGGCGACTATAAAATCCCCGGCAACCGCGTGCTGAACGATCCCGATTCCGCGTCCGGCCGCTTGCCGCATTCCGACACCCGCCAGCGCAACGCCGGTGTCGGCTCGTCGTATGTCGACAGCTGGGGCTTCGTCGGCGCGTCGGTGTCGCACCTGACCAACCTGTATGGCATCCCAAGCGACGAGGGGTCGAAGATCGATCAGAAGCAGACCCGCTACGACTTCGACAGCCTGGTGAAGGCACCGCTGCCGGGATTCGAATCGTTCAAGTTCAAGGCCGGCTACACCGACTACGAACACGCGGAGCTCAACGACGAGAACCAGCCGGAGGTGATCTTCAAAAACCGTTCGCTGGAAACGCGCGCCGAATTGGCGCACAAACCGGTCGCCGGCTGGCATGGAACCTTCGGCGTGCAGACCGAAAACACGCACTTCTCGGCGCTGAGCGCCGAAGGCGGCGCCGATACCGTGCCGGTCACGCATTCGACGTCGACCGCCGCCTTCCTCGTCGAGGAGACCGAAGTGGGCGTGGTGCGCGTGAACGCCGGCGCCCGCGTGGAGCGCGTCAAGCGCAAGCCGGTCACCGGCGTCGATCGCTCGTTCGATCTGAAGTCGGCGTCGGTCGGCGGCATGTGGCCGTTCGTGCCGGGCTATGGCCTGGGCGCGACATTGTCGTACGCGCAGCGCGCACCGGCGACCGAAGAACTGTACTCGGCCGGTCCGCACGACGCCACCGTCACCTTCGATATCGGTAACGCCGATTTCAAGAAGGAGACCTCGCGCAACATCGAGCTGTCGCTGCAGAAGACCACTGGCCTGGTGCGCTGGAAGGCCAACGTGTACCGCAACAAGGTGAGCGATTTCATTTACGGCCAGATCACCGGCCAGCTGGTGGACGAAGAGGGCAATCCGGGCGACGAACTGCGCCAGCGCATCTTCCTGCAGGAAGATGCCACCATCCAGGGCGCCGAGGCGGAACTGGAATACAACCCGCACGGCGCCGGCTGGTCTGGCCGCGTGTTTGCCGATACCACGCGTGGCAAGCTGGATCGGGGCGGCAGCCTGCCGCTGCAACCGGCCAACCGGATCGGCGCGAGCACCGGCTACAAGATGGGACAATGGCGCGCGGGCCTGTCGCTGGTGCACGCGCAGTCGCAGGACCGCCTGGCGAGCTTCGAGAGCACCGATACGCCTGGTTACAACCAAGTCAACGCCAATGTGTCGTACACGCAGAAAGTCGGCGCGTACGATTTGACGTGGTTCCTGCTGGCGAAAAATCTGACCAATGACGAGATCCGCGTCTCGACGTCGGTGTTGAAGGATATCTCGCCGCTGCCGGGCCGTAACGTCGTGTTCGGCGTGCGCGCAAAGTTCTAAGCGCTTGCCTGGGCGGCGTCGGCGTCAATCCCTGATGCCGATGCCGTGGTTGATCGATTCGACGATCATGTTTTCTGCCGCGTGCGTGATGTTCTCGTGGCGGAAAAAGTTGTAGACGAAGACGCCGCTCGGCGTACCCTTCAAATCGCCGTCGCAATAGACGCGCGCGTTCCAGTCGGCGCCGTGACCGACGCTGTACGTCCCCAGATACGAAAACGTCCGTCCATCGGTGGCGCGAATGTACGAGCCCTTGATCGGCCATTGATCGAGCCAGTAGGTGGCCAGTTGGGCCGCGTAGCGGTTGGCGTCCGGGGGCGAACCGAATTCCTCCGACGGGAATGTCTGCTCGTGGACCATTTCGCAGGCCGACGTGGTGCCGCGATAAATGCGGAAACGCGGCCTGTACTTCCCATCCTCGGACTTCACCGGCGTACAGACTATGTAGTGACCATCGCGTGCGAATGAACTTGACTCAGCCATGTGGAACCTCGCTTCAAAGAAACACTGGTATGCCTGCTTGTCGCGCTGCACAAAACCCCGTTGCGTTGCTCCATGCCGCCTCGACAGGCCCCATTTTCCGGGCCTGGGCCGGTATTTGTGCTGAAAGAGTAGCATAAGGAACCGTCCTTATTCAATCGGGACATGACATAACTACAAAAATAATATTGCACCGCAGCATTGGGCGTAATCTGCTGGGATCGATCTCACATGCGTACAACGGATCCACGTAGGGCGGATTAGCGAAGCGTAATCCGCCATGCATGCGCCGTCGGCGGCTCAAAAATGGCGGATTACGGCGTTCCGCCTAATCCGCCCTACGCGTTTTATGGTGATGCTAAGGCCAGTAGGTCGGCTTCAACGTTTCCGCCTGTCCCGTATAACCGTGCTTGCGGGCGAAGGCCGTCAACACCGGCTGCGCCTCCCGCCCGCCGAAAATCGACCACAGGAACATGCGGCCATAGAGTTCGCTGCGCTCGCGCGGATCGTTTTGCATCGACGGATCCTGGGCCAGCGAGGTTTTCAGCGCGGCCACGCTGCGGTCATGCGCCACCATGCGCGTGCCGCCATCCTTGCTGGTGTCGAACACCATCAGGCGCGGTTGCGCCGCGTCGGCGCTCCAGCGGCGCCACTCCGGCAGAGCGGCGCCGCCAGGCTCCCCATGGCGGGCGAAATGGGTCCAGTAGCCGGCCATCGCATCGGATACCTCTTTGCGTCCGGGCAGGTTGGCCGCCGTGAAGGAGCGGAACGGATCGAACTCGCCATCCAGATCGCGGAACACGAACGCCACTTCCAGCACGTGCGCCGCGCCCAGCAAGATATGCGGCTGGACCAGCGGGATCGCCGGCTGCTCGTCCCAGTCGAAGCGGTAGACCCAGACATCCTGATGGCCGGAGGCGATCATCGCACTGGCCGGGGCGAGCGCGCCGCTGGCCTGCCACAGGTCGGACATGTAGGCCGCGTGGCGCTGGTAGCGGGCGCGGTTGCGCATCACCGGCAGCTTCCCGAACAACATGCGCACATAGTCCGGATTATTGGACATGAAGGTTTTGTACTCGTCGCGGTTGGTGCCGACGATGAAGGGCACCGCGTGATAGCGGCTGCGGTCCGAGAACACCTCCGACAGCGGCCCGGCCGGCAGCGCGTAGCCGTCCTGTATTACCGTGGGCGAGTCGTAGAAGTTGAGTGCACCCGGTTTGATCGGCGCCAGCATGGCTTGTGGCGGCAGGCCCCGGACATACGCTTCGATGTCGGCCGCCGTCATCGAAGCGATCAGCGTCTTGGCGGCGGCGCGGTCGGCGGCCCGGCCGTCCCTTTGCAGCCATTCGCACAGCAGCTCGCGCGAGCTGACGGCGTGGCCCGGCTGCGCGTCGTCGGTGTAGTTGCGGGCGTGCGCAATCGTGTGGCTGGCCGTGATCGGCGACTGCGCGATCGCCTTGTGGAACAGGCCTGCCGCCAGCGGACTGGCAAGCAGCGTGTAGACATTCAAGCCGCCGGCCGACTCGCCGAAGATGGTGACGTTTTGCGGATCGCCGCCGAACGATGCGATGTTTCGCCGCACCCATTCCAGCGCCGCGATCAGATCCAGCGTGCCGAAATTGCCGGAGCGGTCGGCCGGCGTGTCATCCTCGCGCGCCAGTTCCTCGAGGCTGAACCAGCCGAAGATGCCGAGGCGGTAGTTGGCCGATACCACGATCAACTGGTCTTGCCCCGCCAGGTTGCGCAGCGTGGTGTAGGTGGCGGCGGTACCGGAGGAGTTGGCGCCGCCGTGGATCCAGAACATCACCGGCAAGGCTGCGGTTGCGTGTCGCGGCGCGAAGATGTTAAGCGACAGGCAATCCTCGGAACCGGCCGGCAGGCCCCACTGCTCCGGCGGCAGCTCCAGCGAGACGCCGCCCGGCTGCATCGCCGCCGGTCCGCAGACGGTCGCCTGGCGCACGCCGTCCCACGGCAGCGCTGGCCGGGGCGCTTTCCAGCGCAAAGGTCCGACCGGTGGCTGCGCGTACGGCAGGCCAAGCCAGGCGTGCGTGTCGTGCAGGTCTTCGCGGCCGATCACGTCGCCCGTCTCGGTGTGGCGCAGCGAGTCAGACGCCGGGGCGGGCGGCTGCGTTGGATCGGCTTTGGCGCCGGGTGGCGACGGTTGGCTGGCCGCCGTCCCCGGCATCAGGAAGTGCGCCAGCGCGGGCACCAGCACCAGCGCACCGACCATATTCCACAAGAACATGAAGGCCAGCAGGATGCCCATATCGGCCTGGAATTTGATCGACGAGAACAGCCAGGTCGCCACCGCCACCGCCAAAGTGACGCCGGTCAGGATGACCACGCGGCCGGTGAACTGCAGCGCGTGCAGATAGGCCGCCGACAGGCTGTCGCCGGCGCGCATGCGGCTCAACATGACGCTGAGCACATACAGCGCGTAGTCGACGCCGATGCCGACGCCCAGTGCGATCACCGGCAAGGTAGCGACCTTCACGCCCATCCCCAGCACCACCATCAGCACTTCGCACAGGATGGAAGTGAGCACCAGCGGCAGCACCGCCACCAGCACCGCGCGCCAGGAGCGGAAGGTGGCGTAGCACAGCAGGATCACCGCGCCATAAACCCAGAACAGCATGTCGCGCATGGCCTTCTTGACGACGATGTTGGTGGCGGCCTCGATGCCGGCGCTGCCCGCCGCCAGCTGGAACTGCACGTCCGCCGTATTGTTGGCGGCGGCGAAGGCTTCGACAGCATCGACCACGCGGGTCAGCGTTTCCGCCTTGTGATCCTTCAGGTAGACGTACAGCGACAGCAGCGAGCAGCTTTGGTTGAACAACTCGCGCGGCGCGCGGGTCTGCACCGCCCCCAGCGCGCCGGCATTCGGAATCAGGTCATACCATTTGAAATTGCCTTCGTTGTAGCCGGTGGTGGCCAGTTTGCTCAGCGCCGCCATCGAGTTGGTCGAGTCGACGCCTGGCAACTGCTCCAGTTTCCAGGCCAGTTCGTCCACCTTGGACAAGGTGCCGTATTGCGTGCACTGGTCGGGTGGCGTCTTGATCATGACGACGAAGATGTCCGAGCTGGCGGCGTAGTTCGAGACCAGGTAGCCGTTGTCTCGGTTGTAGCGCGAGTCCGCGCGCAGCTCCGGCGCGCCGGGATCGAGATCGCCGACCTTCAGATTGAGGCTGTAGGCGAATCCCAGGCCGCCCAGCACCACGCTGGCGGCCACGGTGACGGTCGCCCAGCGCCGCTGCGTGAAGCGGTCGAGGAAGGTCCACAGCCATGGTTGTTCCTTGCTGCCGCTGTCGGCCTGCAGGCTGCGTTGGGCCGCCTGGGCGCTGACGCCGGTGTACGACAGCAGTACCGGCAGCAGCACCAGGTTAGTGAAGATCAGCACCGCCACGCCGATGCTGGCGATGACGGCGAGATCCTGGATCACTTTGATCTGAATACTGACCAGCACGAGGAAACCGACGGCGTCGCACAGCAGCGCGGTCAGCCCGGCGGCGAACAGGCGGCGGAAGGTGTAGCGGGCCGCGACCACGCGGTGGGTGCCGCGTCCGACGTCCTGCATGATGCCGTTCATTTTCTGCGCGCCGTGGCTCATGCCGATGGCGAACACCAGGAACGGCACCAGGATGGAGTAGGGATCGAGCTCGTAGTGCAAGGTGGCGAGCAGGCCGCACTGCCATAGCACCGCCACCAGCGAGCAGACCACCACCAGCGTGGTGCTGCGCCAGCACCGCGTGTACCAGAACAGTACCCCGCCGCAGATGGCGATCGCCAGCACGAAGAACAGCAGCACTTGCTGCAGGCCTTCGATCAGGTCGCCGACGATCTTGGCGAAGCCGGTGATGTGGATATGGACGCCTTCCTTCTCATACCTGGCGCGGATCTTTTCCAGGCTTTCGGACAACACACGGTAGTCCAGCGCTTCGCCGGTCTGCGGCACCTTGTCCATCAGCGGCACGAAGACGATGCTCGATTTGAAGTTGGACGCCACCAGTTGGCCGATTTCGCCGGAACGGGCGATGTTGGCGCGCAGCTGCTCAAGGCTGGCGGCGGAGCCGTCGTAGCCGTCCGGGATGACGGTGCCGCCGTCGAGGCCATCCTCGGTCACGGCGGCCCAGCGCGTGCTCGGGGTCCACATCGATTTCATGAAGGGCCGGTCGACGCCGGGCAGCAGGAACAATTCGTCGTTGAGGCGCTGCAGGGTGTCGAGGTAGGCGCGGTCGTAGATTGTGCCGTTCTTCGCCTCCACGGCGATGCGCACCGAGTTGCCCAGGCCATTCAGATCGCTCTTGTTGGCCAAGTAGTTCACCACGTAGGGGTGGGCGCTGGGAATCATCTTCTCGAAGCTGGCATTGAGCTTGATGCGCGTGGCCTGGAAGCCCAGCACGATCGTCGCCAGCAGGCAGAGGAAAATCACCAGGGGCCGGTAGTTGAATAGCGCGCGTTCACCCAGGTTGCCGGAGGCGGTGTCGAAGTCCTCGAGTCGCCGTATGACCGGCTGTTGTTCCAAGTCGTTATCTGTGTTCATGATGCTCCAACCATGTTCGTATAAGTAAGGGCGTTATCCCGGATACGTTGCCCGGTCATTGTTTCGCCAGCGGTTGCGGTTATGGGATCCTGCGCACCCCGCGTAACCCGGCTACCACCAAGGCGCCGTCGCCCGCCTGCGTGACGGCGGCCAGCGGCAGCGCGGTACCGCCTTGCGCGGCGAAGGTGCGGCCTTCATCACGGCTCACCAGCACGTCGCCGCCCTGGCTGACCAGCACCACGGCGCCGTCGCTCATCACCGTGCCGGCGGCAAGCGACGCCTGGACCCCGGTCGCGACCTGGCTCCACGTCGCGCCCTGGTCGGTGGAGCGGAAGGCGTTGCCTCGCAGGCCGTACGCCAGCAGCACGCCGCCGCGCGCGGAGAGCAGTCCGAAATAGCTGCCCTTGTACGGCGTCGGCAGGGCTTTGAAACTGTCACCCTTGTCGGTGGAGCGAAGCAGCAGGCCCTGTTCCCCGGCCAGGTAGATGGCGTTGGCGGTGCCGCGCATGCCGTACAGGTGCAGGCCCTTGGGATTGGCGACGCGGCTTTGCCACGGCTGCCAGGTCGCGCCGCCGTCGACGGTGCGGAACATCATGTTGTAGGCGCCGAGCACATAGCCGCTGGTCGGACTATCGAAGTACAGATCGAGGAAAGGCTTGTCCGGGCCGTCGTCGACCAGGCGCTGGGCGTCCGCCACCGCCTTGTCGCGCTCCGGCCCGAAGGAGGCGGCGGCGTCGCTCAACACCAGCGCGGCGGCCTGGATGCCGTCGAGCTGCTTTTGCCACGTGGCGCCGCCGTCCCTGGTGCGCAGCACCACGCCCTGATGGCCGACCGCCCACCCGTTCTTGTTGTCGACGAACTGCAGCGCGGTGAGGCTGACGCTGACCGGCACCGCCGCCTGGCGCCAGGACTTGCCGGCGTCGTCGGAGTACAGGATGATGCCCCGTTCGCCGGCCGCCACCAGCCGCGTGCCGGCTGCGCCGACCGCCAGCATCGCCGTCTGCAGCGCCTTGGGTGTGGCCAGCGCTGGCTGCGCAAGGGCCGCCGGCGCCGCCACCTTGGCGGCGTTGCTGGCGTGGGTGGCGCCGGCGCTTAACGCCAATACCGTGGCCGCTGCCAGCGGCGCAACGTGGAGGCGCGTGAAGAGTGGATTCGATCTGACCATCATTGACCTTTCAGTGGACTAGGCTTAGCGCGAACCTTGATTTGCCAACTCTTCGGGGCCGAAGTAGCTGGCCGGCAGGCGCGGAATGACTTTGTACTGGGTCGGCATTTCGTTCGATGCCTCGTTCAACAGATAGGCGCCGGTCTGCACGTTGTACGTGCCCCACATGACATTGCCCAGCACCGCCGGAATGTCCGGTGCGAGCAAGGTCAGGGTGTAGTTGCCGCGCCAGATCTGGCCCTGGGCGTCATAGCCGTCGACCAGGATGATCTGCCAGGTGTCTTCGTCCAGGTAGTAGCGGCGCTTGGTCACCACGTGGCGCTTGCCGGGGATGAGCGTCGCTTCCACTTCCCACACGCGATGCAGTTCCCAGCGCACCAGGTCCGGATTGAGGAACTGCGGGCCGACCAGATCGGCGATCTTGGCGCTGCCGGCGCGGTTATTGTTGTACGGGATGTACATCTCTTTTTTGCCGACCAGTTTCAGCTCGTGGTGGTCGATAGGTCCGAACAGCATGAACGCCTCATCGAACAAGCCGATGCCGGAGGTGACCGAATCCGGCGTGTCGTACGATACCGACGGCGCGCGGCGCACGCGGCGCTGGCCCACCAGATACTGCCAGATGGCGCGCGGTTTTGCTTCGTTGATGCCGTCGTGGACCAGGATGCCTTCACCGGCCTTCGAGGCCGGCGCGCGCGTGATCAGGCGGCCGAACTGGTAGATGCCGTCGAATTTATCCAGGCCGCCGTCCTTGAAGTAGTAAGGGCGCATGAAGGTCTGTTCGGCCTCGGTGGCGGTGGCGCGCTTGCCGTCCGGGGTGACGATGACGGTCCGCAGCGGCATGATCGCCGCCTCTCCGGTCCATGCCAGGCGGTGGTTCATGATCGCCTCGTAGCCGGTCTTCGGAATCGGGAACGGGATGCCGCCGTAAGCGCCTTCGGCGCCGTAGCCGCCGTCCACCGACTTGGCGCGGGTGGCGTTCTTGAAGGTGTTTTCATAGACCCAGGCCGGCGCGCCGCCGGTGCGGTGGGTTGGATAGATGTCGAGCCGGTAGTTCGGATACTTTTTCAGCATCGCCACCGTGGCGGCGGACAGCTTGGCCGCGTACTGGTCGACGTTCTTGCCGGTGATGGCGAGCACCGGCTTTTCGGCCGCGAACGGGTCGGCGCGGAAGTCGCCTGGCTTGAAGCCTGCCGGCACCTTGGCGTAGGCGCCTTCCCAGGCCGGAATCGAGCCGTCCTTGTTGGCGGCTTTTTCGGCGCCCAGCGGCGTCAGGGTGGTTTGCAGTTTGGCCGCTTCGTCGGCGGTGACGGCGGCGCCGGCGTGCATCGGCAATGCGGCGCCCAGGGTGATGGACAGCGATGCGGCGACCAGTTTCAGGGATGTCTTCATTTTAGTTATGTCCTTAGAAAGAGCGTTTGATGTTGAAGGAGATGTAGTCGCGGTCCTTCAATGACTGGGCGTAGCTCAGGATCGGCGTATTGGTGGCCGGATTGTTCTTCAGGAAGGTGCCGGTCCCGCCGAGGAACTTGACGTAGCTGATGCCGAACTTCCAGTCCTGGTGATAGGTGGCGTTGATGCCGATATTGAAGTCGCCGCCATGTTCGGCGCCGCCGTTGAAGTTGAAGATGGCGCGCGAGCGGCCGTCGATGTTGTAGCCGATGCCGATCGGGATCGTCAGGTCCAGTCCATCGATGACCTGGAAGTAGGCCGGCTCGAAGATGACCCGGGCGGCGGTGGCGTCGCGCGTGGTGTTCGGGTCGAGCGACCCTTGGAAATCCACGCTGGTGGCGCGGTTCCACGCGATCTCGCCCAGCAGCGAGGCGCCCTGGAAGAACGGGTTGGTCGGCATCACATAGATCGCCGACAGGTTGATGTGCGCCGTATTACCGACCGCGTAGGCCGGGTTGCCGCTGTTGTTGGCGATCGTGCCGATGCCGTTCCGCGACAGGAAATTGGGCGTCGGGTCGCTGACCAGCGGTGTGTTGCGGCGGATCGATGCCTCGGCGGCGACGTTCACGCCCAGCATCACGGTGCTGGCGCTGACGCCGAAGGTGCGGATATTTTCCGCGTAGACGGCTTGCACGGTGGACGGGGCGCCCGGCGGGAAGGACGGCGCGAAGCCGAGGTAGAAGTAGGGCGATTTGTCGTGGTAGCGGGCGGCGTAGAAACCGTATTCGACGTCCGAGCCGGACGGCGCCCACTTGAGCTGCACACCGCCCTGGCCGGAGTTCTTGGCCTTCATGTCCGGTTGCGTGATGAAGGCCGGCGCGCCGCTGTTGGTCGGCGCGACCAGGTAGGCGCTGGCGCCGGCGCCGGCGGCGTCGTAGGAGCTGAGGTAGCTGCCTGAGCCGGGGATCTGCGTCGGCCGCCATTCGAACTGGTAGTAGCCGCCGATGGAGACCGTCGGCGCCACCTGTAGCTGCCCCGATACCTGGTTGACGGGACGCAGGATCTCCTTGAACTGCGCGCCCGGTACGCTGAGCAGCTTGACCAGGTCGACCGGTCCCTGCGCGTTGGCGATGCCGTTGGCGCCGAAGAACAGGCTCTCGCCGTATTGCAGCGTGTGGCGGCCGACGCGAATGGTGCCGGGCAGCTCGCCCAAGGTGCCCTTGGCGAAGACGAAGGCGTCCAGCAGTTCGGCGTTGCGGCCGTGGAGCACCTTGGTGCCCTTGGCGAAGCGGTTGCCGCCTTGGCCGTTCAGCGTGACGGCGTTGCTGGCGGAGGAGCCGTTGTCGTTGGTGCCCATGTAGGCGTCGTCGTACCAGCCGGCGGCGCTGACGCGCATGCCCAGCGTGCGCGTGCCCATGTCGAATTCGGACAGCCAGTCGACGCGGCTCGAAACGATGCCTTTCTTGCGGAAGTTCTGGTTGCCGTCGTCGAGGTTATAGCCGGTGAAGTCGGCGGGACCCGCCGATGGATAGCCGCCTGCCAGCAGGCGCGAATCGGCGTCGCTGAGGCGATAGGCGCCGCTGTATTTGAAGGTGTTGTTCCAGCTGATCTTCAGTTCCGGATTGGCGGTTTCGAAATCGTAGGCGTGGGCGGCGGGAAGGGCCGCCGTCACCGCCATGGCCAGTATGCTCCGGCTCAGGCTTTTTTTAGTATGCATTGCTGTCTCCTGGTTTTAGTTATATGTGGTTCTGGTTGCAGGTTCTGGGTATGGTGGCTTTGATGTCAGATGAAGGTCGAGGCCAGCCCTCCATCGACAGGGATGTTGACGCCGCTGATCCAGCGCGATTCATCGCCGCACAGGAAGCTGACGACGGAAGCGATTTCGTCGGCGTAGGCCGGACGTTTCATGCGGTGGGCATCGCGCTGCACGCGCTCCTCGCCCAGCATGGAGACGAAGTCGCCGAGGATGGGCGTAAACACCGGCCCCGGCGCGACGCTGTTCATGCGCACCGAATGCTGCATGAACCATTTCTGCGATTGGGCATAGGTCCAGACGATCAGCGCCTCCTTGAAATACTGGTAGCAGGTCTCGTCCGGCACCGGATGCTGGTCCAGCCAGGCCTGGCCGGCCGCAAAACCTTCGGTGGCCGCCAGCTGTTTGTGCAGGTCGAGGCGCGCCGGCCATTCGGCGCCGAGGATGGAGGCGACGTTGACGATGGAGGCGCCGGCCGGCATGCGCGGCAGCAGGCCGGTGGTCAGGTAGCGCAGGCCGAGGTAATTGACCTTCGCGAGCAGCGCCGGATTGGCGGTGCCCGGGACGCCGGCGATATTGCACAACGCGTCCACGCGCTGCGGCAGTTTGGCGATGGCGTCGTCGATGCTGCCGGTGCTGGCCAGGTCCACCGGCACGAAACCGTCCAGCGTGAGGCCCGGATAGTTGCGGTCCATGCCGATGACGGTGGCGCCCTCGAAGCGCGCCAGCCGCGCCACTTCGGCGCCGATGCCCGAGGCGGCGCCGGTGACGACGATGGTCTTGTTACGTAACTTCATGCTGTCTCCTTGTGGTTATGAGTTTTATGCGTTGCGTCAGAACGGGTAGCGCGGCGCTTCGGTTTTGATCGTGAGCCATTGCAGTTGCGTGAATTCGTCCCAGTCGACGGTGCCGCCATGACGGCCGCCGTTGCCCGAGGTGCCGCCGCCGCCGAACGGCGCGTGCGCCTCTGCCACCACGGTCTGGTCGTTGATGTGCACATGGCCGGACGGCACGCTGTCGGCGATGCGCATCGCGCGGGTGAGGTTGGGCGTGATCACGCCCAGCGCCAGGCATCCGGTGGTGGCCGAGGCCAGCGCGATGGCTTCTTCGTCGGTGTCGAACACGGTGATCGACGCCACGGGGCCGAACAGCTCTTCCTCGAAACAGCGCATGCCGACGCGTACGCCGGTCAGCACGGTGGGCTTGTAGAACTGGCGGTCGAAGGTGCCGCCGGCCAGCAGGGCGGCGCCGTCGGCGACGCTGTCCTCGACGATGGAATGCAGGCGCTGGACCTGGCGCGCGCTGATCAGCGGTCCGAGCGCGACGTCGCCGCCCATCGGATCGCCGACCGGCAGGTGGCGCGCCTTGTGGACCAGGCGCTCGATCACGGCGTCGGCGATGCCGCGCTGGAGCAGGATGCGGCCGGCGCACATGCAGATCTGGCCCTGGTGCAGGAAGGTCGCCCAGGCGGCGTTGGAGGCGGCGATGTCCGGATCGGCGTCGTCGAGGATGATCAGCGAGTTTTTGCCGCCCAGTTCCAGTGACATCTTCTTCAAATTGCGGCCGGCCAGCTCGCCGACGCTGTGGCCCGCCGCCGTCGATCCGGTGAAGGCGATCATGCCGATGTCCGGATGGCCGCACATGGCCTGGCCGGCGTCGGCGCCGCCCGGCAGCACGTGCAGCAGGCCTTTGGGCAGGCCGGCCGCCTCGAAGATACGCGCGATCAGCACGCCGCCGCTGATCGGGGTTTGCAGGTCCGGCTTGTGGACCACGGCGTTGCCCGTGGCGAGGGCCGGCGCGATGGAGCGGATCGACAGGATCAGCGGGAAGTTGAATGGCGAGATCACGCCGACCACGCCGTGCGGCACGCGCCGCGCGATGCTCATCGTGCCGGTGGCGGAGGCCAGCAACTGGCCCTTGGGCTGCGTCAGCATGGCCGCCGCTTCCTGCAGGTGGGCGGTGGCTTCGCGCAGTTCGAGATCGGCCTTGGGCCGGATGGCGCCCGTCTCGCGCACGATCCATGTCGACAGTTCGTCGTGGTGTTGGGCGATCAGCGCGGCGGCACGGCGGAAGATCGCCGCGCGATCCTTGTAGTCCGACTTGACCCACGCTTTTTGCGCGGCGCGCGCCTGCACGCCGGCGGCCAGCACGTCGGCGGCGTTGGCCAGGCCGATGCGGCCCAGCTGCTCGCCGGTGGCCGGCTCGGTGAATATGTGGGCTCCGCCCTGGGAGGCGATCCATTCGCCGTTGAAGATGCGGTCGCGCCAGATGGCTGGGCTGAGGAAGGCGCCGCCGGCGCCGGGGATGTCGCTCATGTCTGTCTCCTTGGTTGATTGGACGGGGCAGGTCGGAAGTCCTGGCACGCTGGTTAGCACGCTAGTTGCATAAGGTCCGCCTGCGGCCCTTTCCTTAGCTATTACAAGTTGCGTGCCAGCGATGTGTGGTTACGGTGTAGTGCAGCGCACCATGCCCGCTTCACGGGGCGCAGGAACGAATTCACGTCGCGCGGTTGCGCGTCGCAGCAAAACCGTGGCGGCCCGGCCGCTTGATCAAATGATCAACCAGGAGAACTACCAATGTATGATTTGATAAAAAATGAAGAAGGCGGAGACATGAACAAGCGTGAGCGCGTTTCGCTGGCGGAGGTATCGCAGGCCACCGGCAAGATGCTGAACCGGGGCGACAGCGCCCATCTGAACGAAGGCGCGGCGCCGACCCTGGACGACATCACCCAAAGCCTGCATTTTTCGCCGGGCGACGGCCGCATTTGGCTGAATGGCCAGCGCATGCAGCTGGTGCACATGACGTCACTCGGCTCGCTGCGGCGCGAACTGCTCGAGAGCATAGGGGCGGAACGCACGCGCGGGCTGCTGACGCGTGTCGGTTATTCCGCCGGCGCGCGCGACGCCCAGCTGCTGCGCGAACGCTGGCCGGACGCCGATCCGGCGGCGCTGTTTTCAGCCGGTCCGCGCATGCATTCGCTCGAGGGCGCGGTCAAGGTCGAGGCGCTGCACTTCGAATTCGATGTGGAACTGGGCACCTATCGCGGCGAATTCCTGTGGCACCATTCAGGCGAGGACGAGGTGCACACCGCCGATTTCGGCATCGGCACCGAGCCGGCGTGCTGGATGCAGACCGGCTATGCGATCGGCTACACCAGCGCGATGATCGGGCGCCTGACGATTTATCGCGAGATCGAATGCATGTCGATGGGGCACAAGCACTGCCGCCTGATCGGCAAGCCGGCCGACGAGTGGGACAACGTCGAGGAGGACCTGCGCTACCTGAACGCCGAGGCCTTCGTCAGCACCACCGCCTACAGCGAACCGCATGCGCACCAGAAGGCCGCGATACTGGCGGGCGACGACGAGCGGCCGTACGCGGACAAGGAAATGGTGGGCGTGTCGTCCGCCTTCAACGCGGCCTGCCATATGCTCAAGCGGGTGGCGCCGACGGCGGCCACGGTGCTGTTCACCGGCGAATCGGGCGTCGGCAAGGAGCTGTTCGCGTACATGCTGCACCAGATCGGCAAGCGCAAGGAGCAGCCCTTTGTCGCCGTCAACTGCGCGGCGATACCGGAGACACTGATCGAATCCGAGTTGTTCGGCGTCGAGCGGGGCGCCTTTACGGGCGCCACGCAATCGCGGCCCGGGCGCTTCGAGCGCGCCAGCGGCGGCACCTTGTTCCTCGACGAGATCGCGACTTTGAGCCTGGTCGCGCAGGGCAAGCTGCTGCGCGCGTTGCAGGAGGGGGAGGTCGAGCGGGTCGGCGGTGTACGCAGCATCAAAGTCGACGTGCGGGTGGTGGCGGCGACCAATGTCGATCTGCGCGAGGAGATCCGGCAGGGGCGCTTCCGCGAGGATTTGTTCTTCCGCTTGAACGTGTTCCCGATCCACCTGCCGCCGCTGCGCGACCGCCGCGACGACATTCCACTGTTGATGGGCTATTTCATGAGGCACTATGGGCAGAAGCACCAGCGGCGCTTGACGGGGTTCACGGCGCGCGCGGTCGACGCGCTGCTGAATTATCACTTCCCGGGGAATATACGGGAGCTGCAAAACCTGGTCGAGCGCGGGGTGATCTACGCCAACGAGGATGGTCCGATCGATTTGCCGCACCTGTTCACCAGCGGGGAGGAATCGCAGGCGTCGTATTTTTCGCTGGCGCAGACGGGCAGGTTGACCAGCCAGGGCGCGGTCGCGGCGCCTGCGGCGACGGTCAGTTCGGAGCTGTTGGATGTGCTGCCGGGGATGCTGGGGGAGGCGGTCAATGGCAAGGCGCAGGAGTGGTCGCTGGACGCGCTGGAAAGCACGCTGATACTGGCGGCGGTCAAGCGCGCCGAGGGCAATCTGTCGGCCGCCGCGCGCATGCTGGGCCTCACGCGCCCGCAGCTATCCTACCGCATGAAGAAGCTGCAAGAAGAGTGAAGACCGGGCGGAATTTGACAATCAAATCGTGGTGATCGCATCCAGCTCCGCGCTGATTTGCCGGCAGCTGTGATGCAGCGCGTCGATGAAGCGGTTGACGCTTTCCGAATCGGGCCGGAACAGCGGCGTCACCAGGTTCACAGAATACGGCACGGGATGCGAAAAACGCCGTATCTGCAGCCCGCTCCTCGCATACTCCAGCGCCGTCAGCGGATTGACGATCGCCACACCGACGCCCAAGCTCACCGTGGCGCACACCGCCGCCGCGCTGTGCGTCTCAACCACCATCCTGCGCTCCACCCCATGCTCGCGGAAGGTGTTGTCGACCATCTTCCGATACGGGTCGCCGGCCGCCAGGTACACGAAGTCGATGCCCGCGAAATCCTGTGGCGTCAGCGTGCGCTTTTCGCACAGCCGATGGCGCGGCGGCAGCACGCACACCACATCCATCGTCAGCAGCGCTTCCATTTTCGTCCCCGGTGGAATACCCGGTTCCTCGGTCAGCCCCAGGTGATAGCGCTGGCTGGTCAGCGATTCCTGCAAGGCCGGGCTCTCGAGCGGCGTCACATTCAAACTCACACCGGGGAACTTGCTGCAAAAGTGCTGGCTCGCGCGCGGCAGCAGCGTGCTTGAAAACGCCGGCAGGCACGCCACGGCGATCTGCCCGTGGCGGAAATGGCGCAGCGCCTCGATCGCGTTGCCGATCCGTTCCAGCCCCAGATAGCTGCGCTGGACCTCGTCGAACAGCATCAGCCCATGCTCGGTCGGCACCAGCTTGCCGCCGCTGCGCCTGAAGAGCGTGAGCTGCGACAGCTTCTCGAAGCGGCTCAGTTCCCGGCTGATGGTCGGTTGCGATGTGTGCAGGATTTCGGCCGCGCCGGTTGTGCTACCCGACGTCATGACCGCCCAAAAAACCTCAACGTGGCGAAAAGTAAAACTCATGGCGCCCTCTTTTTTGAATCCAGATCGCCCGACTATATCAGGATTGAATAATGTGCGGACATATTGATATTATGTTTTTCTCGCCAAAACTTACATACTGAGCGCACAAATCTCCTACCGACTGCGCAGCAAAATCCCTAAGGAACCAGATGGATCACTTTAAGTATGTTAACGGCGAACTCCATGTCGAAGCCGTTCCGGCACGCGCGATCGTCGCGGCGCACGGCAGCCCGGTCTATGCCTATAGCGGGCAGACTTTCAAGGATCACTGCGCGGCGGTGCGCGATGCTTTTTCCGGAATCCAGCCGTTAATTTGCTTCTCGGTCAAAAGCTGCAGCAACTTGGGTGTGCTAAAGCTGCTGGTGGAGCATGGCTGCGGACTCGATGTCGTCAGCGGCGGGGAGTTGTACAGGGCCTTGCAGGCCGGCGCGGCGCCGGAAAAAATCGTTTTTGCCGGCGTGGGCAAGTCGCGCGACGAGCTGACTTACGCGATCGATGCCGGCGTGTTCCTGTTCAACGCCGAATCGGAGGGCGAACTGGCGCGCATTGGCGAGGTGGCGCGGACCGCGGGCAAACGGGTCAAGGTGGCGGTGCGTGTGAATCCGGATGTCGCCGACGTCGACACCCATGAAAAAACCTCCACCGGCGGACGCCAGACCAAGTTCGGCGTGCCGCTGCTGCGCGCCGAGGCCCTGTTCGAGCGTAATCTGTACTCCCATGTCGACGTGGTCGGCATTCATGTCCATCTGGGGTCGCCGATCGCTGCCAGCGCCACCTACCTGGCGGCCATCGATAAGGTCGAACAACTGGCCGACCGCATCGAGGCTGATGGTGGCAGGATCGAGTTCATCAACATTGGCGGCGGGTTCCCCGCGCAGTACCACACCGGCGAGGCGCCGGCTTCGTGCCCGCTGGCCCAGATGGGGAAGGCGATCTGCCAGCGCTTGCAGGGACTTCAACGGCGCGGCAAACACTTCATCATTGAACCGGGCCGCTCGATCAGCGCCAACGCCGGCATCCTGCTGACGTCCGTCGAATACGTCAAGCAGGGTTGGGAGCGCAAGATCGCGATCGTCGACGCGGGCATGAACGTGCTGCTGCGACCGACGTTGTACGGCGCCAGCCACGTGATCTGGCCGGCCAGCTTCGGCGCGTTCAACGGACATTGGAGCGGCTTGCCCGCAGCGGGCGTGGCGAATGGCGATGCCGGTCCATTCGATTCCATCGACATCGTCGGACCTATCTGCGAAACCGGTGATTATTTTGCGCTGGGACGCGCCATGCCGGCGCTCGACGGCGGCGACCTGCTGGCGATTTTTTCCTGCGGCGCTTATGGCATGAGCATGGCCAGTCAGTACAATTCGCGCGGCCGGCCGGCCGAGGTCCTGGTGGAGGGTGGGGGGCAGCGGCAGATACGTCGCCGCGAATCGTACGCCGATCTGGTGTCGCACGAGTTGTGTGGACTTTAGACGCGGCTTTTTACTTCAGGATGCGCGGCTGCGGTAGCTTTGCGGGGCGAGGTCCTCTTTCGGCGCCAGCGCCTGCAGGCGCTTGTACAGCACCCGCGTTTCAAGCAGGTTCCAGACGCGCAGCATCGCTTCGAGCGTATCGAACGGCTTGGTGAGGAAGTCCTTGGCGCCCAGGGCCAGCGAACGGCGCTTGGCTTCCGCGGTGGCGTCGGCGGTGATCACCAGCACCGGACGGAAGTCATACGGATCGCCGCGACGCTTCAGGCGCTCGAGCACCGCGTAGCCGTCAAGGTCCGGCATCATCAGATCGAGCACGATCAGGTCCGGGTCGAAGGCGGTGTACAGATCGAGCGCGGTCCTGGCGTCGGTGGTGCCGACGACGTGGGTCAGGCCCTCGCCGATGAACATGTCCTCCAGCAGTCGCAGATTGGCCGGCTGATCGTCGATGATCAGGATGCGCGAGGCCAGGACTTCATTTTCCATCATTGTTTTTGCTCCGTCGTGTCGAGTAAGGCAAAGAATTCGGGGATCTTGAGCGGCTTGCCGAGATGGCGGGGCGCGCCCGCCGTGGCTTCTCCACCGGCTCCACCCAGCACCACCAGCTCCCCCGGCAGCGCGTGAACCGCGTCGTCGGCCAGGTCGCAGGCGACCAGCAGCAGGTCGGGCGGAGATTGCCGCGCCAGCGCGATGCCGCCGGCCTTGTCGGCGGCCGCCGTGATACGCCAGTTGGGCCGACGCTGCATCAGCGTGGCGATCAGCGCCCGGGTGCCGGCGTCGGCGTCGATGCAGATCATGCTGTGCGTGGTGGCCGGCGGCGCCGGCGTCGGCGCCGCCGGCGCGGCCTGGCCGATGGCGACATCGGCCGGAGCGCTGGCGACGGCGTCCGCCTTGGCCGCCGGCAGCGTCAGTGTGAAGCGGCTGCCAAGGCCGGCCTTTTCCTCCAGGCCGATATCGCCTTGCATGGCCTGCATCAGCGCCTTCGACACGGCCAGGCCCAGGCCGGCGCCTTCGGTCTTGCCGCTTTCGGCGCCGAGGCGGTCGAACGGCGCGAACAGGCGTGTGCGCAGCGCCGGGGTGATGCCCGGCCCGGCGTCGTCGATGTGGACGCTGACGGTGCCGGTGGCCGGATCGCTGCCGAAGCCGATATCGACATCGCCGCCTTGTTCGCCGTACTTGATGGCGTTCGATAGGAGATTGAGCATCACTTGCAGCAGGCGCTGGCGGTCGGCCATGACGGCGCCGAAGATGGCCGCGCTGTCGTGGCGCAGCCGCACCGCGCGTTTCTGCGCCATCGGCGCCATCAGCATCACCGCTTCGTCGATCAGCGGCGCCAGCGCCACCGGCTCGCATTCCAGGGTCAGTTTGCCGGCCTCGATGCGGCCGATGTCGAGCACCTCATTGATCAGCGCCAGCAGATGCTGGCCGGCCTGGCGAATATGCTCGGCGTGTTCGCGTTCGCGCGGCGCCTTCAGGCCCGCCTCCAGCAGTTGGGCGTAGCCCAGGATGGCGTTCAGCGGCGTACGCAGTTCGTGGCTGGTGCGGGCCAGGAATTGGGTCTTGGCCTGGCTGGCCGCCTGCGCCGCCGACGCCCGTCCCGCCAGCAGCACGCTGGCCTGGTGCAGCCGTTCGGCCAACTGGCCCAGTTCATCGCGCGTGTCCGGCGCCGGTATCAGCGGCAGGTCGCTGTTCAGGCGTTCGGCGTTTTCGGCCGCCAGGCGCACCCGCCGCACCAGGCCGACGGTGAACGTCAGCGTCGCCATCGCGCCGGCCAGGCCGGCCGCGGCGACGGCGATGGTCATCCACATGTTGCGGTTGGAGGCTTGCTGCAGCGCCAGCGCGCGCTGCCCCACCAACGCCGATTCGCGCAGGCTCATGACGCCGATTTCGGCGCGCAGCTGGTCGAGGATCCCTTTGCTGCTGCGTAGATGGCGCTGCAGTTCGACGGGGCTGGCGTTGCGCTGGCCGCGCATGATCTCCAGGCTGGCCAGTTTATCGTTCAGCAGCGGCGTGATGCGCCGCAGGCTGGCGACTTGTTCGGTGTCCCGGACCTTGGCCTGCAGGCTGGCCAGGGTGGCTGGCAGCTGCGTGACGGCGACGCCGTAAGGCGTGAGGAAGTCGTCGCGTCCCGTCAGCAAATAGCCGCGCACACCGGTTGCCGCCTCGGCGATCTGCGTGTGCAGGCGCTGGATGTCGGCCTGGGCCTGCATGGCGCGCAGCATGTCGGCGGTGGCGGCGGCGGTTTTGCGCTCCAGCGTATAGCTGGTGGCGGCGGAACCGAGCAACAACGCCAGCGAAGCGGCGATGATGACGCCACCCTTGAAGCCGAGCGACCAGTGACGGGGATGGAACGCGTTGGGGCGTCCGCCCAGGGCGCCTGTCATGTGCCCAGCCCCAGATCGGCGGCGCGCACCGCCGCCTGCGTGCGGTCGTTCAGATCGAGCTTGTGCAGGATGCGCTCGACGTGGACCTTCACGGTGCCGGCGGCGATGCCCAGATGCTCGCCCATGGCGGCGTTGGTCCAGCCGCTGGGCAGCAGCGCGAACACCTGCAGCTCGCGCGGGGTCAGCACCTTGAGCATCTCGGCCGCTTCCGGCGCCGCCACGCGCGGCGCGTGCTGCGGCACCGCCAGCACCGCCGCCAGCATCGTCGCCAGTGCCTGAAGCGTCAGCAGGTCATCCGGCGTGGGCGGCGGCGCGGCCTGGGTGCTGAGCAGGGCGAGCATGCCGCGATTTTTCCCTTCGAGGCACAGCGGCACCAGCACTTCGAGGCCGACCTGCTGTTCGCGGCCGATCCGCAGTCCGCTGGCGATGTCCTGCCGCACCAGCGGCGGGCGCGGACCCGGTTGCAGCACCGCCTGCAGGGCGGCCGCGTAAGCCAGGCGGGCGCCGACCGGCGGCACCTGTCCCTGGCTGGCCAGTACTTGCAGTGCGTCGTCCTTGAGCACCATCACGGCGCCGTCCTCCAGCGACAGGAAGGCGAGGGCCTTCGACAATGCCGTCGACAGCGCCGATGCGCATTGTCCCTCGCCGGCAAGCGCGCTGGCGGCGTCGGTCAGCAGGCGCCAACGGGCCGCGCTGCTTTCGATCTGGCGATAGCGGTTGCGGGCCGCGCGCGCGCTTTCGCCGGAGGGTGGCAGGTGGGTGATATTGGTCATTTTGGCCGCGGCATAGTCGAATAAATGGCGATTATATGCCACCCGGCATATGCAAATACCCCCGATCAGCAGATTTTTGAATCGCCAGCAACCATGATACTGGATTCATTGGCGGGACACACCCCACCAAACTTCTTAAACAACGAATGGAGCATACGATGAAAAAGATTCTGATTTCCCTGGCACTGGCAGCTGCGACCACCATGGCTTACGCCGATAGCGCGCCGAAGGTCTACAAGGGTGTGGCGGCGGTGCCAAGCAACGCGCAGGAAGCGGAGATCGCGGGCCTGTTCGTCAAGTGGAACGCGGCGCTGGCGACCGGCGACTCGGCCAAGGTGACCGGCATGTACGCGCCCAACGCGGTGCTGGAACCGACGGTGTCGAACGAGGTGCGCTCCAACCCGGCCGCGATCAAGGACTACTTCGACAAGTTCCTGAAACTGAAGCCGCAAGGGACGATTAACTACCGGTACATCCACATGCTGGGCGCCGATTCGGCGCTGGACACCGGCGTGTACACCTTCCGGGTGACGCAGAACGGCCAGCAGCAGGACATCCAGGCGCGCTACACCTATGTGTACCAGAAGGTCGGCGGCGAATGGAAGATCCTGAACCACCATTCGTCGGCGATGCCGGAAATCGCGGCCAAGTAAAAGTTAGCTTAGTTTGGTTTAGCTTCATCGCCGTTGTAAAAAAAAGCCACCCGGGGCGTTCAGCCCCCGGTGGCTTTTTGCTCTTCGACCGCTTCCACCGGATTGAGGCCGCTCCACGAGACTGTGGTCGCTTCGGTCACCAGCACGGACGAACCGGCGCTGATGGTCTGGGCGAAGCGGTGGATGGCGTCGCGCACTTCGTTGATCGGCTCCACGCCGCTGTAGCAAAATTCGCCGGGCGGCAGGTAGTAACCCTTGCCGTCGTCGGCCTTGATCGCGCCGGCGATGTTGTACTTGGCCAGTTCTACCGCCAGGTGGTGGTAGGTTTGGCTGTCCGGGTCATCGAAGGCGACGCGAATGATGTAGTTGACCATGTCTAATCCTCAAAATTGGTGGGGAATCATGGCATAAAAAAGCGCCCGTTGACTATTTTTTTGACTGTTCTGACAAAGCAAAGCCCCGAGCAAGCAGCAAACTTGTCGGGGCTTTTGGTCAATTACCGGAGAAAGCATTTGACTGGGGAGAAGCATAATGACGAAAACTTAAAATTAACTTAGTTTCACCTCGAAACCCGGGGCTTTGGCTCGGTGGCCGGATGGTGTAGCATGTCGGACGGCGATTTGGCAGGGTGCAGTGGCCCCCGCCCGCCGGTATTCAAGGACAGATATGCAAATCAAAATTAATGAAGTGCTGCGCGCCTACATCGAACCGCTCACCGAGAGCGAGTACGCGGCGCTGGAACGCAGCATCCTGGTCGAAGGCTGCCGCGACGCGCTGGTGTTGTGGCAGGACGTGCTGGTCGACGGTCACAACCGTTATCAAATATGCCAGCAGCACGGGATTCCGTTCAAGGTCACCGAGAACACCAGCTTCCAGAACCTGGACGACGTCAAGCTGTGGATGATCGATAACAATCTGGGCCGCCGCAGCATCTCCGACTACCAGCGCGGGGTGCTGGCGCTGCGCAAGAAGGAAATCGTCGCCGCCCGCGTGGCCGACCTGATGGCGGAAGCGGCCGCCGAGGACGCGATGATCGCGCCGCCGGAAGGCGACGCGGCCAAGCCCAAGCCGGCGGCCATGCCGTTGGCGTCGCGCGAGGATATCGCCCGCGCGGCCCGCTTGAGCAGCGCGACCATCAGCCAGATCGAAAAGATCCAGAAGACGGCGACGCCGGAGCTGGTGGAGGCGGTCCGCTCCGGCACGATCTCGATCAACGCCGCCGCCACGGTGGCCTCGCTGCCGGAAGCCGACCAGGTGGCGGCGGTCGCCGGCGGCAAGAAGGAGTTGCAGAAGGCGGCCAAGGAAGTGCGCGAACTGCGCGCCGCCTCGCGTCCCGTCAAGGAGCCGAAGGAAGCCAGGGAAGGCGGCGATTATCGCCCGATGACCGAGGTGGACGAGCTGCGCGCCGAGAACGCGTCGCTCAAGGAGAAGAACGCGGCGCTGCGGGCGGAGATCACCGCGCTGCAACTGCGTATTTCGGAGCTGGTCGACGCCAGCTGATGTTGTAACCACCTTCCACCGCCCGGAGTCCAGTCCATGCCAAGTATGCGTTCCATGCTGCCGTTGATCGGTTTTGTTTCGATGGGGGCGGTGGCGGGGCCATCGCCGCTGGTTTTGTCGGCGACTTTGCCGGCGCGTGAGATGCCGGCGGTGGAGGCCAAGCGCCTGAAGGCGCAGGCGCAGCGGGTCACCATCCTGCGCGACAAATGGGGCATCCCGCACGTCTACGGCAAGACCGACGCCGACGCGGTGTTCGGTTTGATGTACGCGCAGGCGGAGGATGATTTCCGCCGCGTCGAGCGCAATTACATCAACGCCATGGGGCGGCTGGCGGAAGTGGAGGGCGAGGCCGAGCTGTATCGCGACCTGCGCATGAAGCTTTTCATCGACCCAGTCGATCTGCAGGCGCAGTACCAGCAAAGCCCGGCGTGGCTGAAAAAGCTGATGGTGGCCTTTGCCGACGGCTTGAACTACTACCTGGCCACGCATCCCGACGTGAAGCCGGCGCTGATCACGCGCTTCGAGCCGTGGATGGCGCTCAGCTTCAGCGAGGGCAGCATCGGTGGCGACATCGAAACCATCGATCTGAAACAGCTGGAGGCGTTCTACGCGAACGGCGCCAGGTATCCGCTGGCGCCGCCGGTGCTGCTGTCGTCGGCGCCGATGGAGCGGGGCAGCGATCTCGATAAGGAGCCGGGCGGATCGAACGGCTTCGCCATCGCGCCGGCGCTGACCAAAAACGGCCGCGCGCTGCTGCTGATTAATCCGCACACGTCGTTCTATTTCCGTCCGGAGGTGCAGGTGCAAAGCCGGCAGGGACTCAACGCCTACGGCGCCGTCACCTGGGGCCAGTTCTTTGTCTACCAGGGCTTCAACGACCGGGTGGGCTGGATGCACACGTCCGGCGGCGGCGACGTGATCGACGAGTACATGGAAACGGTCACCGAAAAAGATGGCCGCTTCTTCTACCAGTACGGCACCGAACAACGCGCACTCAAGTCGGTGGACATCACGCTGCCTTACAAGACCAAGGACGGCATGGCCAGCAAGGTGGTCAAGGTGTATTACAGCCACCATGGCCCCATCGTGCGGGCCAGGGACGGCAAGTGGATTTCCGTGCGGTTGATGAACGAGCCGCTCAAGGCGCTCACGCAATCGTTCATCCGCACCAAGGCGCGCAACTACAAGGACTTCTACAAGTCGATGGAGCTGCGCACCAATTCGTCCAACAACACGGTGTATGCGGACGTGGATGGCAATATCGCCTACTTCCACGGGAACTTCATTCCGAAGCGCGATCCGAAATTCGACTGGAAGCACCCGGTGGACGGCAGCGATCCGGCCACCGAGTGGCACGGACTGCATACGGTCAAGGAGACCATCTCGCTGTTCAATCCGAAGAACGGCTGGATACAGAACACCAACAACTGGCCGTACACGGCGGCCGGGCCGTATAGCCCCAAGGCCAAGGACTATCCCGCGTACATGTCGATGAATCCCGAGAACCCGCGCGGCATCCACGCGGTGCGGGTGCTGGAGAACAAAAAGGACTTCACCATCGCCAGCTTGATCGCTGCCGCCTACGACACGCAACTGCCGGCCTTCGAGCCACTGTTGCCGCAGTTGTTCGCCGCCTACGACGAACTGCCGGCAGACGATGCGCTCAAGGCGTCGCTGGCACCGCAGATCGCCGCGCTGCGCGGCTGGGACATGCGCTATTCGCTGACATCGACACCGACATCGCTGGCGATCTACTGGGTGCAGGATTTGACGGCCACGTATGGACCCGTCGCCAAGACCGGGGAAGTGCTGGTGCTCGATTACATCCAGGCGGCGCTGACGCCGCGCCAGCGGCTCGAGGCGCTGGCGCGCGCGTCGGCCAAGCTGACCGCCGATTTCGGCACCTGGCAAACGCCGTGGGGCGACATCAATCGCTTCCAGCGTTTGACCGGCGACATCGTTCAGCCGTTCGACGACAGCAAACCGAGTTTGCCGGTGGCGTTCGCGTCCGCCAACTGGGGATCGCTGGCGGCGTACGGCATGACGTCCAAGCAGACGACGAAGAAGATCTACGGCGAGCGTGGCAACAGCTTCGTGGCGGCGGTGGAATTCGGGCCGCGCATCACGGCGCGCAGCGTGCTGGCCGGCGGCCAGAGCGGCGATCCGGCCTCGCCGCATTTCGCCGACCAGGCCGAGATGTATGCGCGCGGGGAATTTAAGGAAGTCTTGTTCTACAGGAGCGATGTCGAAAAAAACCTCGAGCGCCGGTATCATCCCGGGGAGTGACTCAGGAGTTGCGTCCACATCGCGTTCTACTGATAAAAAGGCCCGGCCGCATTGCACGACCGGGCCTTTTTCAATTCACTTCAGCTTAGCATCAGCTGCCGATACGGCCGCCATCGTTTTTGGTGATGACGATGGTGGCCGAGCGTGGACGCTTGCCGGCGCCGTAACCGGCGTTCGACGGCCACTGGCTGGTGTACTTGGTCGGGTCGTTGATGTTGGCCAGCGAAGTGGTCTCGCCCGGATGCTGGATGTTGATGAACATCGTCTTGCCGTCCGGCGTTTCGGTGATGCCGGTGATTTCCGAACCCGCAGGGCCGACCAGGAAACGCTTGAGCGTGTCGGCGGTCGGCTTCTTGCCGATGAAGGTGTCGACGGCCAGGGTGCCGCCGGCGGTGGTGGTGTAGTTCAGCGTGGACTTGGCGCCGTCGCCGACCTTGCCCGGTATCGCCGCCAGCATCATGCAGTTGGTGACATCGGTGTAGGCGCCATCGTCGGTCTGGATCCAGCAGATGCCGGTGTATGGGCTGAACGCCAGGCCGTCAGGGCTGGAGAAGTCCTGGTCGGCGGTGAGGCTCGACAGGTTGATCTTGCTGCTGTCAGCGCCGCTCTCGGCGCCGAACAGGTACACGTCCCACGTGAAGCTGGTGGCCGCGGCCGCGCCGGTGCCTTCCTTGAAGCGGATGATATGGCCGTTCGGATTGCCGTTTTGCGCGGTGGTGCCCTTCATGTCGGTGTAGGCGCGCGGATTGGCGCTGTCCGGAGCCAGCTGCGACGAACCGGTCGGATTGACGGTGCGGTTCGAGTTGTTCGTCAGCGTGTAATAGATCTCGCCGTTGGCCGGGTTGACCGAGCACCATTCCGGGCGGTCCATCCTGGTGGCGCCGACTGCGTCAGCCGCCAGGCGCGTGTTGACCATGATGTCTGCCAGGTCGGCGAACTTGTAGGCGGTGTAAGCCTGGATCTGCGCGTTCGACATCGACAGCTCGATCCACTGGCCGGTGCCGTCGGCGGCCAGCTTGGCGACATACAGTTTGCCGGAGTCGAGGTATTTGTCGCCGGTCGCCATGCGGTCGGTCGGGTTGGCGTCAGCCGCCAGCCAGGTGGCGTTGGAGACGAACTTGTAGATGTATTCGTTGCGCGAGTCGTCGCCCATGTAGACGGCCAGCTGCTGGCCGACGGCCGGCACGCTGAAGGCGGCGCTTTCGTGCGCGTAGCGGCCCAGGGCCGTGCGCTTGCGAATGACCTTGGTCTTGTCGTAGGCGTCCATCTCGACGATGTAGCCCATGCCGTTCAGTTCATTGCGGTAGTCGTCGCTGCCGTCGGCCGACACGCCTTTTTTGCTGATGTCCCAGCGCGCGTACTTGTCGTCGGTGCCGGCGGTTTCCCAGCCGTGGCGCGAGGTGGAGCCCTGGTTGCGGCCATAACGCTTCAGCGCGACGACCGATTTGTCGCCGCGGGCGGCATCGTCGGTGGCGCTACGGGCGAAGTAGCCCGCCCAGTTTTCTTCGCCGCTCAGGTAGGTGCCCCATGGGGATTTGCCGGTGCCGCAGTTGTTCAAGGTGCCGCGCATCTTGGTGCCGGTCGGCGAATACTTCGTCACCACCAGCGCGTTGCCGCGCACAGGGCCGGAGATTTCGATGTCGGTGAGCGGGGTGACGCGGCGGTTGAACGCCGAGTCGTTGACGGTGGCCCAGGTGGTGCCGGTCTTCTTCACTTCGACGACGCTCAGGCCGTGGACGGCCACTTCCTTGTCCACTTCCGCGGCGGGGCGCGGCAGCGAGGTGGTGCCGCCGTTCACGTGCAGGAAGTGGGACGCCAGTTTTTCGTCGGTGGTCGCTTCATGGTTCATCGCCAGTATGCCGCGTTCTGCACCGGATGCCAGCGGCGTACCGGTTGCGGACAGGCCGAAGTATTCCATGCCGTCGTGGTGGTCGCCGGCGCGGTTGTCGAAGTCGGTGTCGGTGCCGTCGTTCTTGTAGGCCGGGGTGGCGGCGCGCAGCGGGTCGCCCAGCGCGTAGATCGCGGTGGCGGTGTAGCCGGCAGGGACCGAGACTTGGTCGGCCAGGCTTTTCGGCACGGCGGCGAAGGCCAGCAGTTTTTCAGTCGCTACCGGCGGTGGCGCAGGGGTAGGCGGGGCGGCCGGTCCGACATTGTCGCTGCCGCCGCAGGCGCTCAAGCCCATCGATCCCATGATCGCCGTGGCGGCCGTGACGGCGCCGCCGCGCAGCATGTTGCGGCGGCTCATGCGCGCGGCCAGAATCGTGTTGAAGTGTTCGCTCGGCGAGGCGTGGCTCTCGATATCATCCGCATTGAGGGAAGTGCGGACCAGATCGTTTGGCTTGTTCATTGGGTGGGTTGTCCTGTAGTGACATGGTTAAAATGGCAAGCGCATGATAGCCAGCCTTTATGACGTGACCGTGACAAGGTGATGACAAAATAGTGACAGTCGGTTTGTTTGCATTCTGGCAGCGATATTAATAATGCTTGTCTTAGGGTAATGACTTAGAATCTTATTTTTTGTTCATTAAGGCGAAAATGTTAATGTCAACGCGCGCGATGCATGCGCTTGTTTTGAGCGCCTTGGTGGCCATGTCGGCCCGGGCGCAGACGGCTGCGGATTTTCCCGCGCCACAAGGATGTGACGTGATCGCCAACGGCGCGGGTGGTGCGACAGCCGAGGCGCGCGCGTTGCCATTCCCGCCGACGCAGCTCGAGGTGCGCACGCCGGCGGCGCCGACGCTGTTTCCAGCAGCCGGACGAAACTACCTGCTCTACGAACTTTATCTGAGCAACTTCTCCGACGAAGCCATGACAGTGCGTGGCGTCGAAATTCTGAACGCCGACGACGACAAGATGCGGGTCGTCGCCGTGCTGAAAGAGCCGCAGGTGAAGGAACGCCTGCGGATGGTCGGTGGCGAGGCGCAGGGTGGCGCCACGCGGCTGGGCGCCGGCCAGGGCGCGATCGTTTCGCTGTGCCTTGCGTTCGACAAGACGGCGGCGCCGGCAAAGCTGCGCCACCGCGTGCTGCTCGATGGCGCCTTCGCCGACGGTCCGGTGATCGCAACCCGTTCGGCCAGGCTGCAGGTGCTGGGCCGTCCGCTGGCCGGATCGGATTGGACGGCCGATAATGGTCCGAGCCTTCATTCGCATCACCGCAAGGGTGTGTTTGTCGCGGGCGGGCTGGCGCAGAACGCGCGGCGCTACGCAATTGACTGGAAAATCTACCGGGACGGTGAGATCTACAGCGGCGACGCGCGTGACGTTCGCGCCTACCATGCATATGGTCGCGACGTCATCGCCGTGGCCGGCGGGTGGGTGGTCGGCGCCAGAAACGACATGCCGGATAATATCCCGCGCACCAAGGACGGTTTCACGCCGGCCGTGCCGCTGACGATGGATAACCTGGCCGGCAATTTCATCACCATCGATTTGGGAAATGGACAGTACGCGCAATATATGCATCTGCAGCCGGGCAGCGTGCTGGTCAAGGCGGGTTACAGGGTCCGCAAAGGGCAGTTGATCGCGCGTGTCGGCAATTCGGGCGACGCGCGGGTCCCGCATTTGCACTTCCAGGTCACCACCGGCACGGATATCCTCGATGGCGAAGGCTTGCCCTATCTGATCGACCGCTTCCGCATGCGGGTGGGCGAGGGCAAGTGGGAAGTCCGGACGCGCGAGTATCCGCTGGATGGCGCGGTGATCGATTTCGGGGCCAACTAGACGGGCAGGCGGCTAGTTGGCGAGGGCCTGCTCCTGCTGGAACCATTCCAGGTTGGCGATGGTGTTGTTGCGGACGTTGCCGTCCTTGTGGCGCACGCCCGTCAGCCGCCCGGGGTTGGGCAGGTAGGCTTCGGCCACCAGTTCATGGACCCAGAACTCGCCCACGCGGCTGCCGCCGCGCAGTTTGACCTTCAGGCCCTCCGGATAGATCACCGGGCGCAGCACGTTGACCTTGGCGCCGCCGGCGACCATCACGCGGCCATCCCTGGAGACTTTGTAAAAGCCGCTCCCCGGGATAGGCCTGGCGCTGGCGACGCCTATCGAATAGACACAGGCGATGACGACGACGCCGATGAGGATGAAGACGAATTCCAACATGGTTGCGATCTGATTTCAGGCAGGGTTGTTCACGTTGCGGATACTAGCACCTAAATCGCGTCGAGCGAACCGCGAATATCGGCCCTTAAATCCTCTATATCTTCGATTCCGACCGACAGCCGTATCAGGCCGTCGCCAATTCCCAACACCGCGCGCTGCGCCGGCGGGATGGTGGCATGGGTCATCAGGGCAGGATGCTCGATCAGGCTCTCGACGCCGCCCAGGCTTTCGGCCAGCGCGAACACTTCGCAATGCTCGAGGAAGCGGCGGGCGCCGGCCATATCCGTGTTCAGATCGATCGAGATGATGCCGCCGAAGCCTTCCATCTGGCGCTTGGCCAGCGCGTGCTGCGGGTGCGATTCCAGGCCGGGGTAGTAGACGCGGCGGATTTCCGGCTGCTGCTCCAGCCAGCGCGCCAGCTCCAGCGCGCTGCGGCAGTGGCGTTCCATGCGGATCGCCAGCGTTTTCACGCCGCGCAAGGTCAGGAAGCTGTCGAAAGGCCCGGCGATGGCGCCGACCGAGTTTTGCAGGAATCCCAACTGTTCGCGCCACGCCTGCTGGTGCGCCTCGGCGCCGACGATGGCGATGCCGCCGATGACGTCCGAATGGCCGTTCAAATACTTGGTGGCCGAATGCACGACGATGTCGAAACCATGTTCCAGCGGGCGTTGCACCAGCGGGCTGGCGAAGGTGTTGTCGGCCACGGCGATGATGCCGCGCTCGCGGCAGATGGCGGCGATGGCTTTGAGGTCGGCCAGTTTGAGCATCGGATTGGTCGGCGTCTCGACCCAGACCATTCTGGTTTCCGGCTTGATCGCGGCCAGCAGGTTGTCCGGGTTGGTCAGGTCGACGTAGGTGAAATCGTGGCCGGCGCTGCGGCGGCGCACCCGTTCGAACAGGCGGTAGGTGCCGCCGTACATGTCGTCGCCGGCGATGATGTGCGAGCCGGCGTCGGCCAGCTCCAGCACCGTCGATATCGCCGCCAGGCCGGAGGCGAAGGCGAACGCCTGGGCGCCGCTTTCCAGGTCGGCGACGCAGCGCTCGAGCGCCCAGCGTGTGGGATTGTGCGAACGGCCGTAGTCCAGGCCTTTGTGCACGCCGGGGCTTTCCTGCACGTAGGTGGAGGTGGCGTAAATCGGCGGCATGATGGCGCCGGTCGACGGATCGGGCGACTGGCCGGCGTGGATCACGCGCGTCGACAGGGCTTGGGCGGCTTTTTTGTTCAAGATAGCGTCCTTCGGAGATGGTTGAGCAGGTCGAAGCGGGTGATCAGGCCGTAGAAGATGTCGCCGTCGGCCACCACCGCCGTCAAGCCGCGATCGAGCACCGCGCGCAATGCATGCAGGTCGGCCGATGGATGCAGCGTTTCAAGGCGGCGCGTCATCGTCGCGCCGACCGGGTTGGCGAAGCGCTCCGGTTGCGTGTCGACCGTCAGCAGCAGGTCCGATTCGTCGATGATGCCGACCAGCCGCCCGGCGGAAATCACCGGCAGCTGCGCCAGGTCGGCGGCGCGCATGCGGTTGAAGGCGATCAGCAGCGAGTCTTCCGCCGAGACGCTGACCACCTGGCCGGCGTCGTAGCGGCGTCCGATCAGGTCGCGCAGGTCGCGTTCCTGCGGGCGGCGCAGCAGTCCCTGGTCCTGCATCCAGCCGTCGTTGTAGACCTTGGACAGGTAGCGCGTGCCGGTGTCGCAGACGAAGCTGACCACTCTTTTTGGCGTGGGCTGCTCGCGGCAGTATTTGAGGGCGGCCGCCAGCAGGGTGCCGGTCGACGAGCCGCCCGGTATGCCTTCCTCGCGCAGCAAGGTGCGGGCGCTGTCGAAGCTTTGCTGGTCGGTGATGGTGTAGGCCTTGCGCACGCCGGTCATGTCGGCGATGGCGGGGATGAAGTCCTCGCCGATGCCTTCGACCGCCCACGAGCCGCTGGTGTCGGACACTCGGCCGGTTTCGATGTATTCGGTCAGGATCGAGCCTTGCGGGTCGGCCAGCACGAATTCCAGCTGCGGGGCGACGCGGCGGAAATAGCGCGTCAACCCCGTCAACGTGCCGGAGGAGCCGACGCCGACGACGATGGCGTCGACGTCATGGCCGGTCTGCTCCCATATTTCCGGCCCGGTGGTGGTTTCGTGCGCCAGCGGATTGGCCGGGTTGTTGAACTGGTCGGCGAACCAGGCGCCCGGGGTTTCGGCGGCCAGCCGCGCGGCGAAGTCCTGGTAGTACTCCGGATGGCCCTTGCCGACGTCGGAGCGGGTGGTGCGCACCTCGGCGCCCAGCGCCTTCAGGTGCAGCACTTTTTCCGTCGACATTTTGTCCGGCACGACCAGCAGCACGCGGTAGCCCTTGAGCCGGCCGACCAGCGCCAGACCGAGGCCGGTGTTGCCGGCGGTCGCTTCGATGATGGTGCCGCCGGGTTTGAGGCGGCCGTCGGCCTCCGCCGCCTCGATCATCGACATGCCGATGCGGTCCTTGATCGAGCCGCCGGGGTTTTGCGATTCCAGTTTGAGGAACAGTTGGCAGGGGCCGGTGTCAAGACGGGTAATCTCGATCAGTGGCGTGTTGCCAATCAGGGTAAACAGTGCGGGGGTGCGCATAAGGTCTCCTTGCTGCTTTTCAGGCAAGTATGCGCTTTTTTCCGTCGATGGGTGCGTCTCTTAGGCGATAGCGCTGCCCAACCGGGTATTTCCACGGTTTATAATTCCGCTCTTGAGACGGCACATATTTGAAGGCAGGCGTAGTGGCAAAACTTTATTTTCGATACTCTGCGATGAACGCGGGCAAGTCCACGGCGATGCTGCAAGTGGCGCATAACTATGAAGAGCAGGGCCAGCAGGTGCGCCTGTTCACGGCCGCCATCGACAACCGCTATGGCGTGGGGCAGGTGACGTCGCGGCTGGGACCGCAGCGCCAGACCGAGGTGTTCGATGTCGACACCGATTTCCTGGCCAGGATCGAGCAGAAGATCGCCTGCCTGCTGATCGACGAGGCGCAATTCCTGACGACGGCCCAGGTGCAGCAGCTGCATCAATTGGCGCAGGTGCGCGGCATCCCCGTCATCACCTACGGCCTGCGCACGGACTTCCGTGGCGAGCCGTTCCCGGGCTCGGCCTATCTGCTGGCGCTGGCCGACGATATCGAGGAACTCAAGAACATCTGCACCTGCGGCAAGAAGGCGACCATGAACATCCGCGTCGACCAAGACGGCAAGCGCATGAAAGAGGGCGAACAAATCAGCATCGGCGGCAACGAAAGCTATCGCCAGGCCTGCGGCCGTTGCTTCTACTCGGAATAGGCCGCCACCAGCCCCGCGCCCGCCCCCGCACCGAATCGCTCCAATATGCTTTAACGCAAGTCAATTGCGTTGGCATGTATAATGCAAGTCCATTGTTAGGCTTGAGTTCAGCGAGACATGAGTGTGAATGCGACTGTAAATGACAGGAGAGCGCCGGCGCTCGGCGCGCGCGTGGCGTCGATCGACGTGATGCGCGGGCTGGTGATGATGGTGATGATGCTCGATCATGTGCGCGAGCGTTTCTTCCTTCGCTGGCCGGTGCCCGATCCGATGGACATCGCAACGATCGAACCGGCGCAATTTTTTGGCCGGTTCGCGGCGCACTTCTGCGCCCCGATCTTTGTGTTCCTGACTGGTTTGTCGGCATGGCTGTATGCGCATCCGGCGAGCGGAGCGCGTTCGGCCACCGGCTTCCTGCTCAAGCGCGGGCTGTTTCTGGTGCTGCTGGAAATCCTGGTCATCAATGTCTCCTGGAGCGGGCGGTTTCCGCCAGCAACCATTTACCTGCAGGTGATCTGGGCGATCGGCTTGTCGATGATCGCGCTGGCGCTGCTGCATCGGCTGCCGCGCAAGGTGCTGGTGGCGCTGGGGTTGACCATCGTGTTCGGACATAACCTGCTCACGCCGATCTCGTTCGAGCCGGGTAGCTGGGGCTTCGTCCCCTGGACGATTTTGCACGACCGCGGCTTCCTGGTGGCGGAAGGCGCGATGAAAATCAAGGTCAGCTATCCGCTGCTGCCGTGGATCGGCGTGATTTTGCTGGGCTACGCGGCCGGCCCGTGGTACGCCAGGTCAACGCAGCCGGCGCATCGCCGCAAGACGCTGCTGATCGCCGGATGCGTATCGATGGCGTTGCTGCTGGTGCTGCGCGGCTTGAACATCTACGGCGAAACGCTGGACTGGGTGCATGGCGAGACGGCGCTGCGCACGGTGATGTCGTTCCTGAACGTGACCAAGTATCCGCCGTCGCTGGCGTTCCTGCTGATCACGGTGGGCGGCGGGTGCCTGGTGCTGGCGTGGCTGGAAGGGCGCGACAACGGCTTCTTGCGCGTGGCCGCCGTATTTGGCGGTGTGCCGATGTTCTACTATCTACTGCACCTGTTCACGCTGCTGTTCCTGCAGGAGGCGGCGCTGGCGCTGCTCGGCGCCAACTACGGCGGGCGCTATGAGTTCGACAATTATTGGGCGGTGTCGCTGATGTCGGCGGCGTTGATACCGCTGATGTACTGGCCGTGCAAAGTGTTCGGCCAATTCAAGCGCCGCACCACGATGGCCTGGGTCAAGTATCTTTAAAGCAACTCCGGGGTCAGGTCCACCATTTCTACACGAGCTGATCCGTCCGGAACATAGTCCCCGACGGGGTCGGCATCGAAGCTTCAGCCTGTGTAGAATTGGTGGACCTGACCCCGGATCTGGTGTTAGGCCGCGGCCGGCAGCTTGGTGAGCACCGGCGTTTTGAACTCGAAACGCTTGATCTCGCCCACCATCAGCACGTAGCAGAGGATGGCGACGGCGGCGTTGGCGCCGACGAACACCAGCGCGCCGGCGAACGAGCCGGTCTCCTGCAAAATGTAACCGATGACGATCGGCGTGGTGATGCCCGCCGTGTTGCCGAAGGTGTTGAACAGGGCGCCGCTCAGGCCGCCCGCTTCCTTCGGCGAGGTGTCCGCCACCACGGCCCAACCCAGCGCGCCGATCCCTTTGCCGAAGAACGCCAGCGACATCACGGTGATGACCAGCCAGTCGGTTTCAACGTAGTTGCAGATGATCATGGACATCGCCAACAGCAGGCCGCAGACGATCGGCGTCTTGCGCGCCACCGACAGCGAGAAGCCGCGCTTGATCAGGCGGTCCGAGATCACGCCGCCCAGCACGCCGCCGAGGAAACCGGCCACCGCCGGCAGCGCGGCGACAAAGCCGGCCTTCAAAATCGTCATGTGACGCTCGGTCACCAGGTAGACCGGGAACCAGGTCAGGAAGAAATAGGTCAAGGTGTTGATGCAGTACTGGCCGATGTAGACGCCCAGCAGCATGCGGTTGCCCAGCAACTGGCGGATCGCCGAGCCGGTGTCGAGCTTGGTCGTGGCGACGGCTTTGTCCTTGCTTTCCAGGTCGATCAGCGCGCCGCCCTCCTTGATGTAGGCCAGCTCGGCCGCGTTGATGCGCGGGTGATCTTTCGGGCCATACACCATCTTGAGCCAGATGAACGACATCAGGATGCCCAGGCCGCCCATGACGTAGAACACGCTTTCCCAGCCGTATGTGTGCACCAGCCAGCCCATCAGCGGTCCGAACAGCACCGTGGCGAAGTATTGCGCCGAGTTGAAGATGGCGGCGGCCGTGCCGCGCTCGGCGGTCGGGAACCAGGACGAGGCCAGCCGGCTGTTGCCGGGGAAGGAGGGCGCCTCGGAGGCGCCGACGGCCAACCGCAGACAGAACAGCGCGGTCAGCGCGGCGGCGCCGGTCAGGAAGCCGACCGTGCCCATCAGCAGGGTGAACAGCGACCACATGAAGATGCTGAAGAAATAGGTGATCTTGGTGCCGAAGCGGTCGAGCAGCCAGCCGCCCGGCAATTGCGCCAGCACGTAGGACCAGGCGAACGCCGAGAACACATAGCCCATCTGCACAGGAGACAGTCCCAGCAGCTTTTTCAGCTCGGGACCGGCGATGGCGATGGTGGCGCGGTCGGCGTAATTGATGGTGGTGACTGCGAACAGTATGGCCAGAATGAGCCAACGTACCCGCGTTGCTGGTGCTTGCTGCGTCGTCATGCGATCTCCTTGCTGATGTTGTGTGCGCAGATGATAGCGCAGATATCAGACATCATACAACCACATATCTCAAATTCGTATCGCGGTTATACCGATCTGTGCCCACGATCACTAAGTTCAACTAAATCAAATAGTTAAACGTTTTCCTATGTTGATTTTAGTTGTATGATGACGTATGTGGAAAATGCGGAACAGCCGGGCGATCCTGCGTCATCGACATGCCGCGTTTGACCGTAAGTGGTGGGGGCGAAAGCCTGGCCGACCTCTGGCAGGATCGGAATTGACGTGGGATAGCCACCGTGCGACGATGCCGTATGAGCAGCCTGTTTGAATGTCACGTACTCGCGCCGGCCTGGCTGTGCCACCATCGCGATCTTTTGATCTACCTGATGCCGTCCTTGTTGCTGGCGCTGGTGATCCGCGCCTTGTCGGCGCGGCATCCTTTCTTTTTCCTTTTCACACTGGCCGGCACCGTCTGCCACGAGCTGGCGCATTTCGTCGCCGCCAAGTTGACCGGCGCACGTCCGGCCGCCTTCACGGTGATACCGCGCCGCGTTGGGCGGGGCTGGGAATTGGGTTCGGTGCGTCTCACGCGCGTGCGCTGGTACAACGCGGCGCCGTCGGCATTGGCGCCGTTTGTGGTGGTGGTGCTGCCGTTCCTGGTGGCATGGTGGCGCACCCGTTACGGCCTGCACTTCCAGTGGATCGACGTGGCGCTGGCGTTCGCCGTGGCGCCGCAGTTCCTGGCCTTCTGGCCTTCCCCCGTCGACTGGAAAATCTCGCTGCGTTCGTGGCCGTACTTGCCGATCGTTGGCGCCGGCTGGTGGGTCGCCGGCGTCACGGGGCTGACTAGTGCTGCATGGCTGCCGTATTGAGCGGCTTGACCGGCGCGTCCACCACGATCTTGCTGCGCACCTTCTGCGCGTTTTCAATCTCCAAGGTCAGCGGCACGGTGGCGCCTTCCTTCAGCGGCTGCTTCAGTTCCAGCAGCATCAGGTGGTAGCCGCCGGGGCTGAGCTTGACCGGTTTGCCGGCCGGCAGGTCCAGCGCCGTGATCTGGCGCATGCGCATGACGTCGTCCACCATTTTCATCTCATGCACTTCGACCACGCCGGCGGCCGGCGAACTGACGCCGACCAGTTTGTCGCCTTGCGTCGAGGTCAGGGTCATGAAGGCGCCGGTGGCTTTTTGCGCGGCGACGGTGGCGCGCACCCACGGTTCGCCGACGGTCACCTGGGCCAGGGCGGGGAGGGCGGCGAGCAGCAGCAGGGAGAGCAATTTTTTCATTGAAATAGTCCTTTCAGGAAGCTGGTTGGTCGTGCGGGCGCCATCAGTTTGCGCAGGTCGTCTGCGCATTGCTGGGCGGCTTGGTCATGTTTGAACGCGAGCCGGATCTTGCCTTCGGCGTCGAACACGTAGGTGATGGCGGTGTGATCCATCGTGTACGAGCTGCCGCTGGGCACCTTGCGATAGAAGATTTTGAAGTCGGCGGCGGCCTTGGCGGTCTGCGCAAGATTGCCGCGTACACCGACGAAGGTCGGATCAAAGGCGCGCATGTATTCGGCCAGCAGCGGGCCGGTGTCGCGTTCCGGGTCGACGGTGGCGAAGACGATTTGCAGCTTGTTGCCGTCGGCGCCCAGCAGGCGCTTGATCTCGACGGCGCGCGACAGCGCCGTCGGGCACACGTCCGGGCATTGGGTGAAGCCGAAGAACAGCATCACGTATTTGCCCTTGAAGTCGCGCAGCGAGGCCGGTTTGCCGTCGGCGTAAAACAGCTGATAGTCCGGCCCGATGGCGGCGCCGGTGACGTCGATGCCGTTGAAGGCCGGCGCGGCCATGGCTGGCGCCGCCGCCACCAGCATGGCCGCGAGCGTGGAAATGAAATACCGTCGTTGCATAGATATCCTGTCGATGATGAAAAGGCGTGCGCACGCGCGGCACCCAACATGGGCGTATCGTGCGCGTCAAGCGAGGGTCAGGACAGCGACGGCGGGCCGCGCGGCTTGGCGCCGGACCAGGCGGCCAGCGGGGAAGGCGACAGATAACCGAGGGATGGGTAGGCATCGTGGCCGTCCAGCAGCGCGACCAGCGCCGGAATGGATGGCGGCGGCGCGGCCGGGGTGGCGTGGGTGGCGCAGAACACGCAGTGCTTCATGCCGGCGGCCGGCATGTCCTGCGTGCGCTTGGCCGGCGTGGCGCTGCAAATGTCCAGCGTCAGCGGATCGCGCAGCAGCGTCGACATCGCCTGGCCGAGCGCCGGCGTCAACAGATTCAGCAAGATCGCGATACAGACGATCAGACTGGTGCGGCGCCGGTGTTTGAAGAGGTTACCCATGTGCTAATTATAGGTTAAAACCGGTGTGCCCCCATTCACTCGATCTTTTTCACCAGGCCCACGTAGATTCTCCGCGCGACGAAATGATCGAATGCGGTCTGGCGGAAGGTGCTCGTGTCGGTCGTGTAGGTGCGCCTGCCGCCATCGAAAATGTCGTTGGCGTTGACGGTCAGGCTGAGCGACTTGGTCATCGCGTGCTTCCAGGTCAGGTTGACACTGCTGGTCGCGCCGAACCGGCCGAGCGGGGAGATGCCCGAAGACTGGCCATGCGCATCGAGGGACAGATTGTCCTGCCCCAAGCTGTATGCCACCCTCAGGTTGAGATAGCCGGCGATATCGTTCTGGCGCACCGGGCGGGAGAGGTCCGGTGTGCGCAGCATCACGCGATAGATGCCGCCGTCCATGCCCAATTGCAGCGTCGCGTCGGGCGTCCAGGTGACGGCGCCGGTGCCCCCCGCCGAGCTGGCCTGCCCGCCATTCTGCTTCGACGTGAGAATCACATTGTCGGCAACACTGCGCGCATCGGTCACCGTATCGCTGCTGCTGCGATAGAAAGCGGTGAGGCTGCCGGTGAGTTGGGCCGCGCTCGCATCGGCGCCGATTTCCCAGGAGGTCAGCTGTTGCGGCTTCAGGCCGGGATTGCCACGGCTCAGGTTTTGCGCATCGACATAGGTCGTGAACGGGTTGAGATCGCGCGGATCGGGCATTTGCAGGCTGCGGCGGTAGCTGAGGGTCACGTCGGTTTTGTCGCTCATGGCATAGCGCAGGTGGAGGCTGGGGTTGAACGCCTGCCGATGTTGTGTCGACATGCCGCTGTCCGCCGGGTCCACGCGCAGCGCCATGCGCTCGGCGCGTCCGCCCAGCAGCGCTTCCCATTTTCCATGCGTGATCTGGTCGGTCAGATAGGCTGCGGCCACAGTGGTCCTCACCGCGTAGCCGTTGGTGGTGGCGGGATCGGCAGTCTCGGCGCCTGTCGCGGGCTCGACGGATGCCTGGTAGTTGTCGATGTTGTCGACCTTGTCCTGCATATCCAGGCCCATGCCCAGTTTGCCGTATGCCGACGGGCGGCTCCAGTCGACGGTGGCCTGATTCAGGCGGCGCGTCAACCTGGTGGCGCCGCGACTGTGGTCGGTCGGGCTTAGCGGGGAGACGAACACGTCACGGTAGGATTTGTCGATCAGGCCCTTCGTTTCGCTGTGCTGGAACGCCGCCTTGAGCGCGGTGCCGCCGTCCTGGTGGCTGTAGTTGAGGCTGGCGCTGCCGTCGGACTGCTCGTTGGGGCCGGTGGAGATTCGGTGATAGATACTCTCCCCGGCGCCAGTGCGGTTCTCGTTGAGCACGTCATACACCGGACGCGAGCGGCGCTGGTTATATTTCGTCGACAGGCTGATGCTGTCGGTATCGTTAAGCGTGTAGTCGATGCCCAGGCCCGCGCTTTGGACGATGCGGCGAACGAAGACCTCCGACGTCTGGCGGGTACGCCGGGGTTCGCCGGCCAAGGGATTATTCCAGTCCACCGTCGATGCGCGGATTTTGTCGGTGCCGTCGTGGCGCAGCGCCAGGTTGCCATGCACGCCGACATCCTTGTTGGTCAAGTCGCCCGACGCGCCGACGTTCCACAGGCCGTGGTCCGCCGCGCCGCCCTGGATTTGGGCGTGGGCGCCGGGCTTGCGGTTGCGCTTCAAGACGATATTCAGGATTGCGCCGCCATTGGCGTTGTAAGCGGCCGAGGGATTGGTGATGACTTCCACGCTGGCGATATCGGCGCCGTTCATGGTCTGCAGCGCCGTCGCCCGCTCGTCCGCCGATCCGGACATCATCGCCGTCGGCTTGCCGTCGACCAGCACCGTGACCTGCGGATTGCCTTTGACCGCGATTTGCCCGTCGGCGGACACCGATAGTTCGGGTGTCGATTGCAGAACATCTTGGGCGGTGCCGTTCGCCGCCCTCGGCACATTGGCCACATCGTAGACGGTCTTATCGAGTTTTTTGATCACCGGTGCTTTCGTTGCTGTGACTGTTACCGTCGCTGTCGCGGGCAATGGTGATTCTTCCTGGGCGTGCGCTGCCGTCGGTAGCGCAACAAGGATGCTGAGGGCGGGTCGGATCTGACGCGTTAGAGCTTTCAACAAAGCGCGCTGGGTAATCGATTGGATGGACATGATGAAGCTTGATTGCGACGGATATGGCAATAATGTGACAAATGTCGCATAAGGTCAAGCCGTCATTTTTGCGCTTGCCATCCTACGGGGTCAAGTCTGACATCCGGACACGAACTGAACTATAGAGGTGAAAAAAATGCCCAGAGTGAGATTGTGAGGAATTGTTATATCTGCAATCTAGTATGCTGCGTGTCCATCAATGAATACAGGCGCGGCAGTTTGACGGCTGGGATCGTGTCCGAATGTCAGACTTGACCCCAGGCCTTTGGCGAGGATTTTTATGTTGAAAAAAGTAAGGCGGCTTTGTTTTTTTGTGTTTGTGGCGGCGGCAGCCGTGGCGTGCTCGCGCCTTGACCCGATCGCCAAGGCGATATTCGAGGACTTTGACGAGTCCGACCGGCGCACCGTCGATTTGGACCGCGCGCTTTCACAGCCGTGGAAAAGAGTCTGCATACTGGGCCCCTATTCGGACAACGAAATGACCCACGCGACGCTCGGCTTCAAGTGGAACAGCCAGGAGTTTTCCGAAGTCGGGAAGCATGAGGGCGTCACGCTGCTGGTCTTTGTTTCCGCCGATGAAAAGGTGGCGTTCTTCACCGACTACCCACGAGACAAGGGCGACTTTTCCAACCTGACGCGACAGTGTTTTGACCGGGCAAACGCCAGGTTCGAGCACGTCGCCAAACCATCCAAGGGGCGGCCGGGTCTGTTTCCACTCAAGTAGGTAAGGACGCGTTGGCCGACCGCACAAAAAAGCCGCCACCGTTTTCACGATGGCGGCTTTTCGCAAAGACGCTCGGAACTACTTGAACAGCTTACTTGAGCGCGAGGTATTCCCGCTTGTCGCTGCCGAGTGCCGGCGCGGCTTTGTGGCTGCCCAGGTTGAAGATGCGCACCACCTGCTCGAGCTCGTGCGCCTGGTCCTGCAGCGCATGCGCGGCGGCGGCCGCTTCTTCCACCAGCGCGGCGTTCTGCTGCGTGACCTGGTCCATCTGGGCGATCGCTTCATGCACCTGGCCGATGCCGGCGCGCTGCTCTTCGCTGGCGCTGCTGATCTCGGACATGATGTCGGTCACGCGGCGCACGCTGTCGACCACTTCCTGCATCGTCGTGCCGGCCTGTTCGACCTGGCGGCTGCCGATGTCGACCTTGCTGACGGAGTCGTCGATGAGCGCCTTGATTTCCTTGGCGGCGGTGGCCGAGCGCTGCGCCAGGTTGCGCACCTCGGAGGCGACGACCGCGAAGCCGCGGCCCTGCTCGCCGGCGCGGGCCGCTTCGACGGCCGCGTTCAGCGCCAGGATGTTGGTCTGGAAGGCGATGCCGTCGATGACCGAGATGATGTCGACGATCTTGCGCGACGATTGGTTGATCGAACCCATCGTGTCGACCACTTGCGCGACCACTTCGCCACCCTTGGCGGCGATGCCGGAGGCGGCCAGCGCCATCTGGTTGGCCTGGGCGGCGTTGTCGGCGTTCTGCTTGACGGCGCTGCTGAGCTGTTCCATCGACGCGGCGGTCTCTTCCAGGCTCGATGCCTGTTCTTCGGTGCGCGACGACAGGTCCAGGTTGCCGCTGGCAATTTCGGCCGAGGCGGTGGTGATCTGTTCGGCGCCGGTGCGCACTTGGCCGACCACGTTCGACAGGTTGCTGCTGATGCCGTTCAGGGCACGCAGCACCAGGCCGATTTCATCCTTGTTGTCGATTTCCAGGTGCACGTCCAGGTCGCCCTGGGCGATGCGGGTGGCCGCTTCCTCGGCGCGGGCCAGCGGACGCGAGACGACAGCGCGCACCAGCAGGAACAGCACGCCGGCGAAGATGACCAGCGCGGTCAGGCCGAGCGCGGCGTAGGTGTTGCGCAGGCTCTCGGCCTCGCGGGTGATTTCCTCGGTGTAGGTGCCGCCGACGATGAGCCAGTTCCAATCCTTGAAGGTCTTGAACTCGACCATTTTTTCGCGCGGCTCCTTGCCGTCGGCGTCTGGCCAGTCGTACGTCATGCTGCCTTGCTTGGCGGTGAGCATTTCCTGGATGAACAGGCGGCCGTCGGCGCTCTTGCGCTCGAACAGGTTTTCGCCTTCGCGCGAGCGGTGGATCAGCATCTTGCCCTGGTCCTTGCCCGGCGCCGCGTTCAGCACGTAGATGTAGCCGGTGTCGCCGATGGTGATGGCCTTGATTTTCTCCTTGAGCATCGTCATGTTCTTGGAGATGTCGAGGCCGATGAACAGCACGCCGATGACCTTGCCGCTGCCGTCTTTGATCGGGTCGTACTGGGTGATGTATTGCTTGCCGAACAGGGTGGCCAGGCCGATGTAGCTGTTGCCGGCGCGCAGGGGCGCGTAGCTCAGGTGGGCGTGGTCGAGCTGGGTGCCGACGGCGCGGTCGCCGTTTTCCTTCTTCAGCGAGGTGCTCACGCGCACGAACTCGTCGCCATCGGCGGCAAAGATGGTGGCGATGACGCCGGTTTCGTTGGTGAATTTGTCCGGGATGCTGAAGTCCATGTTGAGCGGCTTGCCGTCATGGGCCAGGGTCGGGGTCGGCTTGCCGGCGATTTCGACCTTGGTGGACGGATCGAGCGAGAACTTGCCGGCGCCGAAGCCGGCGGCGAACAGGCGGGCGAAGCTGGACGCCTCGTTGGTCATGGCGTTGTTGAACACCTCGACTGTGTTGCTGATGCCGTTGAGGGAATTGGCGACGTTGGACTTGGCGCGTTCCTTGAGCATGGACGAGGTGCTCATATTGATCAGGGTCAGCAGGACCGCGAGGATCACGCTGATCAGCGCGAAAGTGAAAACGGTAATCTTGGTGCCAACACCCCAGTTACGGGTATTCATAGTAAATGTGCTCATGGATCTCTTTAGAGAAAAAGTCTTGCTATTGGAATGCTCGTAGACGAGCGCGCTCCTGGGAGCGACTGGGTAAGGCGGCTACGAACTAAAGCGCCTCACCAGTGGAGGCGTGCGGGCACTGCCGAATCATTGCCTGGCAGGCCGGGTAATTAACTGTACTAGACAGCATGATAGCATAATTTTGCTGCAAAGCAATATGTTTTGATGGAATCTTTAGTGTTTTTCTTTTTGAAAACAGTAACTTAAATAAAATGTTTTGACGGCGGGGCGGGGATTGTCGTGGCGGATTCCCGTCCAATTGCTGGACAGAAAACGATTTTCAGTTACTCTTAAGCTTGTACAGGGAAACTCTGCTGTCACGAGGCGGTGGCGCGGCTGCTATCCTGTAGAATAAAATCGTGTGGCGTGTTACCTCGGCATCCGTATTACCGAACCGCTGTACTGAATTGCATTACCGAATTGCGTTACCGATAAATGAGTTATTACGTTCCGGAGTAAAGCCGATGAAGAAGCAAATGCTGTTGGTGGCCATGATGTCGGCCCTGTCAGTCCAGGCCGGCGCAGCCGCGCCGGAAAAAGCGGCAGATACCCCACTCAAGCCCCAGGCGGGCCAAACCCAGGCGGCCGTTTGGGCGTCGCGGGTGTTGGGCAAGTTGCATTACAAGGCCGTGCCGCTCGACGACGCGATGTCCGAAAAGATCTTCGACCGTTATTTCAAGTCGCTCGACTCCGAAAAACTGTTCTTCACGCAGGCCGACGTCGACCAGTACGCCATCGTGCGCACCCGTCTGGACGACGCCATCAACGGCGAGAACCTGAGCGTGCCGTTCGCCATCTTCAACCTGTACCAGCAGCGCCTGACCGAGCGCATCGCCTATGCACGCGAGCTGGTCAAGACCGGCAAGTTCGAGTTCAACTCCGACGAGAGCTACCAGTACGACCGCGAAAAGGCCGAATGGACCAAGAGCGACGCCGAGGTCAAGGACCTGTGGCGCAAGCGCGTCAAGAACGAGTGGCTGCGCCTGAAGCTGGCCGGCAAGGATGACAAGAGCATCCGCGAGACGCTCGACAAGCGCTACGAGAACTACCTGATCCCGTCGCGCAAGCCGACCAACGAGGATGTGTTCCAGATCTTCATGAACGCCTACGCGATGTCGATCGAGCCGCACACCAATTACCTGGGTCCGCGCGCGGCCGAGAACTTCGACATCGCCATGCGCCTGTCGCTCGAGGGCATCGGTTGCGTGCTGCAAAGCCGCGACGACTACACCGTCGTGCGCGAAGTGGTGCCGGGCAGCCCGGCCGGCCTGTCGGGCAAGATCAAGGTCGGCGACAAGATCGTCGCCGTCTCCAAGGACGAGAAAACCCCGCTGACCGAGGTCATGGGCTGGCGCCTGGACGACGTCGTCGCGCTGATTCGCGGTCCCAAGGATTCGACCGTCAAGCTGGAGATCATCCCGGCCGACGCCGGCCCGGACGGCAAGCATTCGTTCGTCTCGCTGGTGCGCCAGAAGATCAGCATGGAAGAGCAGTCGGCCAAGAAGACCATCTACGAGGTCAAGGACGGCAACGCCAAGCGCCGCGTCGGCGTGATTTCCCTGCCGACGTTCTACCAGGACTTCGAGGCCCGCCGCAAGAACGAGAAGGACTTCAAGAGCGCCACGCGCGACGTCGCCCGCCTGCTGGCCGAGCTGAAGAAAGATAAGGTCGACAACGTGCTCATCGACCTGCGCAACAACGGCGGCGGCTCGCTCAACGAGGCGGTCGAACTGACCGGCCTGTTCATCGACAAGGGACCGGTGGTGCAGCAGCGCACCGCCGACAACAAGGTCGAAGTGGAAAGCGACACCAATGCCGGCATGGCGTGGGACGGCCCGATGGGCGTGCTGATCAACCGCGGCTCGGCCTCGGCGTCGGAGATTTTCGCGGCGGCGATCCAGGATTACGGCCGCGGCATCATCATCGGCGAGCCGAGCTTCGGCAAGGGCACGGTGCAAACCCTGTTCGGCCTGGACCGCTTCTCGCAGAGCGAAAAGGTCAAGTACGGCGAGTTGAAGTTCACCGTGGCGCAGTTCTTCCGCATCAACGGCGGCACCACGCAGCTGCGCGGCGTCACGCCGGACATCAAGCTGCCGACGATGTCGGACGCCGATTCGTTCGGCGAGTCGAGCTATGACAACGCCTTGCCGTGGACCTCGATCAAGCCGGCGGTCTACATTCCGGCCGGCGAGCTGAAGGAAATCGTGCCGATGCTGGACAAAAAGCATGACGCCCGCGTCGCCAAGGACAAGGACTTCCAGTACCTGGCCGAGGACATCGCCCTGGTCAAGAAGCAGCGCAAGGAAAACTCGATTTCGCTGAACGAAACCGTGCGCCGCAAGGAGCGTGAGCAGCAGGAGGCGCGCGCCAAGCTGCGCGAGGCCCGTCTGCTGGCCAACACCCCTGGCGCGGACGATCCTATCCTGGTGCCCGATCCGAAGGACGCGCTGAACAAGGCGATCGCGGCCAAGCCGGCCAGCGGCAAGGCGGCGCCGGTGCCGAAAGTGGCCGCCGTCAAAGGCGCGCTGCGCAGCGACGACGGCCTGCAAGGCGCCGAGCGTACCCTGGCGGCCGAGCTGGAAGCGGAAAAGGCGGCCAAGGCGGCCAAGGACGTGCTGCTGAACGAAGCGGTGCACATTCTGTCTGACGAGGTTGGCCTGCTGAAGACCGATACGCGCATGGCGTCGCGCGTGTTGCCTTACGCTGCCGACTTGAAATAATACGGGGCGTATTGCCGCAAAGATACATGTTATGCCTTTGGTGAATATCCACCATTATGAAGATAAATTGGATATATATCGGACCCTCAGGCATCATTCTTCTGTCTCCTCTATTCTCCCTCCAAGGAAATAGATTTAGCCCGCTCTCGTAGCGGGCTTTTTTTTTGGGCTGCGTAACGTGTCTCCAAATCGATTGAAATTAATTTTGGCCGTGCTGGCGCTCGGTGGCGCGGCCATCGGTGGCGGCGTCGCTTACACACTGGTGCAGCCGCCTGCGGACAAGGGCGGGGCGGCTGCGCTGGCCGCCAAGGGCACGCAGCGGCAGTGGAGCGCGCGTGTCACAACCATCGCCGGCGATGGCTTGCCGGGCATGAGCAACGGCAGCGGACGCCGCACCCGTTTTGCCGATCCGTTCGGTGTGGTACTCGATGCAGCGGGCAATTTGTACGTGGCCGATGGCGGCGACAACAACAGCATCCGCAAGATCGGCCTGGACGGCGTCAGCACGACATTCGCCGGCGGGGTAGAGGGGTATGCGGAGGGACTCGGCACGGCGGCCTCGTTCAACACGCCCTCCGGTCTGGCGATCGATGGCGCCGGCAATCTGTATGTCGCCGACACCGGCAACAACGCGATCCGCAAGATCACGCCGGACGGCAAGGTCTCGACCTTGGCCGGCGACGGCTTGGCGGGCGACAAGGATGGCGGGGGCGCGGCCGCGCGGTTCAACGGTCCCATCGGCGTGGCCGTCGACGCTGATGGCGTCGTGTATGTGACCGATACCTACAACGACCGCATCCGCCGCATCGCGCGCAATGGCGACGTCACCACCATCGCCGGTGGCGGCCGCACCGGCAAGGCCGACGGTCCGGCGGCGCAGGCCTTGTTCGACCTTCCGACGGGGCTGGCGGTCGCCGCCAATGGCGACCTCTACATCGCCGACACCGGCAACCACGCGATCCGCAAACTCGACAGGAGCGGCGTCGTCACCACCATCGCCGAGGCGAAGGACGACGAGCGCGCGTCGCTGTTGCGCTCGCCGGTCGCGCTCGCGCTGACGCGCGACGGCTATCTTTACCTGGGCAGTAATTCGCATGGCCGCCTGGCGCAGATCACGCCGGCTGGCGAAGTGGTGACGTTGGTCGATGTCGATCATATGGCCGAGCCGGGCTACGGCCCCGACGGCAGCGTGCGCCTGTACGCGCCGCGCGGCATCGCGGTGGCCCGGGACGGCTCGTTGTTTGTGACGGACGGGGCCACCTATCGCTTGCATCATGTGGGCGTTGCGGTGGCGGGCCAGCCGGCGCCGCCGGACGAGCCGGCGCCGCCCGCGCCCTCGCACGGCGCCACCATGCTGTGGCCGGTCAAGCCGCAGGACAAGCGGCACGAGGTGGTCGGCTTGATGGGCGAGGTGCGCGGCGATTTCAAAGGCGAGAGCCGCCACCATTTCCACTCCGGGCTGGATGTGCAGGCGGCCATCGGCACGCCGGTGTTGGCGGTCACGGCAGGCAAGGTCACCGATCCGCGCCCGGCGTGGGGCTATGGCGAGCTGTCGGAGGGCATCGCGTTCAATGGCCTGCAGTATATCCACATGCGCGTGGGGCGCGACGGGCGCGACAAGGTGATCGATCCGCGTTTCCAGGTGGTGAAGGACGAGAAGGGAGCGCCGGACGCGGTACGCGTCAAGCGCGGCACGCGGTTCCTCGTCGGCGAAACGCTCGGCAGCGTCAACCGCATGGCGCACGTGCATCTCGACTATATCCCGAACGGCGACGCGCTCAATCCGCTGAGCCTGCCGTTTATCGATCTGGAGGACACCATCGCGCCAAAAATCCAGAGCGTCACATTGAGCGATGCGGGCGGCAAGCCGCTCAAGGAGACGGCCGGCGGGCGCTTGCTGGTGCGGCGAAGCCTGGGCGAGGTGCAGATTGTCGTGGATGCGTTCGATCAGATGGAAGGCGTGCAGGCGCGTCGGCGGCTGGGGTTGTACAAACTTGGTTACCAGCTGCTCAATGCGGACGGGGAAGTTATTCCCGGCATGGAGCAGCCGCTGATCACGCAGTTGTACGACAGGATTCCGCGCAATCGGGAAGCGGTCAAGCTGGCGTACATGGAGGGCAGCGGGATCACCGTGCACGGCAATGCGGAGACGCGTTTTGCGTACGCGATCAACAATTCGCTCATGCACGGCAAGCTGACGCCGGGCGCGTGGAAGGTGGGCACGCTTGCTGCGGGCAAGTACACGTTGCGCATCACCGCTGAGGACTACGCCGGCAACTCGGCGGTAAAAGGCCGCGACCTGGCCATCACGATCGAGTAAGGGATCAGGGTTTGCCGCGCAGGCGGCGGCGCAGGCGGTGGTTGTCGGCCACCAGCGCGATCAGCGCGATCACCGTCAGCGCACCCAGCCCTTGCTCGCCCAGATAGTGCCAGAACGCCCACGCGAAGCCGGCGCACACCAGCGCGGTCAATATCAGTAACAGATCGTCTCTCATGTCGCTCACCTCTGAATGGCCGCGTACTTGTGCGTCGCCTTGCCCGCCACCTTGGACCGGTATATCCCCGGTGAGCGATAAAGTTCCGCCGCCAGCCACGGACGGTGCAGATGGTGCGTGCGCGCATAGAGCAAAACGTCGGCCACACTGGCGCCGCCCGACATCGACCGCCCTGTGGCCACGGCCAGGCTGCCGATGCACGCGCCGGCGTAGAACGCTGCCGACAGCGTACCGATCATCCCCAGCTTTTCCAGCCGCGTGCCGGCTCCGATGAGATCGGCGATGGTGGCCGTTTTGCCGAACTTGTCGATGCTCGCCAATAGCACCGTGAGCGTGGTCAGGCTGCTCTGCAATGTGCCAAACAGGCTGTCCGGCCCGGGCAGCCCGAGGGCCTCCATATTCTCTTTGAAATACTTGTAGAAATTGGACATCGGACTCTCCGCGCTGATCAAATTGATCTCAGTCGCCAGCATAAGTGCGTGTCCGGACCGCGCGTTTGACGCGCATCATCCGGCGCACGTTTGCGCTTTGGCGTTGACAAAAAAAGTTTATCGGAATATATTTTCTGCAGGAATTGGAATCGTTTCCAAATCCATTCAGAAATAGTGTCCGGACAGCGATCCGGACCGGCAAGGGGACTGTAGTGACTAGCAAAACGCCTCGTAGCGAAGGCGCCCGTGCGTCCGCTTTTTTTGAAGACGGCGCCGCGTCCTTTCCCTCTCGCCGCAACGCAAGCGCCGACACCGACCGTGCCGGCATGGAGCGGGCCGGATCATTGTCCGGTTCGAATTTGAGGAAGTATCGATACGAGGAGTCATTGTGAATAAACAGAAATTCGTTCTGTCCGCCGTCGCCACCAGCATCGTGCTGGCGTACGGCGCGCCGGTGTCGGCCAGCGTCACCAGTCCCGTCATCGGCGCGCTGTTGTGGTCCGAGGAATTCAATGGTCCGACGCTGAACACGAGCCTGTGGAACACCTACGACGGCAACGGCTGCCAGATCGGCCTGTGCGGCTACGGCAACCAGGAGCTGGAATACTACAGCCCCAACAACCTCTCCATCGTCAACGTGCCGTTCGAGTCGGCCACGCGCGCGCTGGCGATCAAGGCGCAGAACCAGACCATCGGCAGCAACGTCTTCACCTCCGGCAAAATCGATTCGGCCAACAAGGTGCAGGTGCAGTACGGCATGATCGAGACGCGCATCGCCACGCCGCCGCTCGGCATCGGCCTGTGGCCGGCCGCGTGGATGCTGGGCACCAGCCCACAGGCGTGGCCGCGCAAAGGCGAGATCGACATCATGGAAATGGGGCACAAGGCCAGCAGCCGGGCCTCCGCCTCGCCGACGCCGGGCATCGACAACTTCACCGCCTCCAACGTGATCACCTGGCAGCAGGCCGCCTGCGTGCCGGGCAACGAAAGCTGCGCCGCCTCGACCGCGTGGCAGACCAAGAGCTGGTACGTGCCGGGCCAGTCGCTGGCCAACCGCTTCGTCGTCTACCGCTTCTACTGGACCGAATCGCAGATGCGCTTCACGGTGGTCGACAACGGCGTCGAACACGATATGTACAACGGCCCGCTGCCGGTCAACTCGACCGCGCTGCAGGCGCCGTTCTACCTGCTGTTCAACCTGGCTGTCGGCGGCAACTTCACCGACGCCGCCGCGCCGGCGCAAGTGACCGCGCCGCTGCCGGGCACGATGTACGTCGACTATGTGCGCGTCTACCAGTTGGACGGCAAGGGCTCGGTCAAACTCGGCAACCAGACCGTGCCGGAAGTGGGCAAGTTCGGCGTGTTCACCGACAACACTGTGGTCAACAACAAGCTGGTGGCCGGCACCACGTCCGACATTTTCGTATGGAACAACGCGTCGGTCTCGGCCGGCAACTTGCCGCCGTATGAAGGCAGCAACTCGATGTCGTGGAGTTACAACACGCCTGGCCAATGGTTCGGCGGCAGCGTGCAATCGCGCGCCGTGCGCGACCTGAGCAACTTCCGCAACGGCACCGTCAAGCTGAAGATCAAGATCCCGGCCAACGTCGCCTTCACGATCGGCATCGGCGACACCTACACCAACCAGCACTCGGTCAAGTTCCCGGCCAACGCCACCACCTACGGCCTGGTGCGCAACGGCGATTGGGGCACCGCCACCATCCCGGTGGCCGACCTGGCCGGTCCGCTGGTCGCGCTGCAATCGGTGGCGGACGTGTTCCAGATCGCCAGCGACAGCACGGCCTTGCCGACTGCCGCCTTCCAGATGGCGATCGACGACATCATCTGGGATACCGGCGTGCCGACCCCGACCCCGACCCCGACGCCGACACCAACGCCGACACCAACGCCGACACCAACTCCAACCCCGACGCCAACTCCAACGCCAACGCCTACGCCCACGCCAGCCGTCACCCAGACCAGCGCGACGATGTTGAAGTTCGGTTGGAACTCCTCGTCCTGGGCCGACGTGCACTACACCGTCAACGGCGGCGGCCAGATGAATGTCCGCATGACGCAAAGTGGCGGCGCCAACAGCTACACCGCCAGCGGCCTGAAGATCGGCGACGTGGTCCGCTACAGCTTCACGTACTGGGACGCGGCCAATAACTACGCGGTCGACACGGCGCCCCAAACGTACACGATGAAGTAAATAAACCCCTGGGGTCAGTGCCGACTTTCGGACACGAGCACAACAGCAATGTCGTTCAGTTCGTGTCCGAATGTCGGCACTGACCCTGTGGGTTGCATTGCGGTTGGCGCAGAGTCGCGGCCCAGAACAGCAGGGCGGCCGCGCTGACGGCGCCACCCAGCAGGCACACGCCGGTCCAGCCGGCTACCTCGTACATCGACGTCGCGGCGATCGCGCCGCTGCCGCTGCCCACCGCGTAGAACAACATGTAGCAGCCCACCAGCCGGCTGTGCGCCGCCGAACTGGCGCGGAAAATCAAAATTTGATTGGTCACCTGCAGCGCCTGCACGCCAAGGTCCAGCGCCAGGATGCCGATGACCAGTGCCGCCACCGCAAGCGAGCCGCTGCTGACGCCGAACAGCCAGAGCGGCAACCACGATAGCAATAACAGCAGCAGCCCGCCGCAGCTGGTCTTTTGCGCCCAGCCGCGATCCGCCCACCGTCCCGCGCGCGACGCGGCCAGCGTGCCGGCCAAGCCCACCAGCCCGAACGCGCCGATGGCCGTATGCGAGTAATTGTACGGCGGCGCGCTGAGCGGCAGCACCAGCGCGCTCCACAGGATGCCGAACGCGGCGAACATCAGCATGGCGATCGTGCCGCGCACCTGTAGCACGCGGTTGCGCCGCAACAAGGTGAACATCGAGCCGATCAACTGCGCATAGGGCAGCGGCCGCGCCGCCGCGGGCAGCACGGGCAATGTGCGCCACAGCAGCGCCGCCATCGCGATCATGGCCAGCGCCGAACTGGCGTACACGGCGCGCCAGCCGGCGATGTCGGCAATCAGTCCGGCCAATGCACGCGCCAGCAGCAACCCGGCCACCACGCCGCCCTGCGCGGCGCCCACCACGCGGCCGCGCTCTGATTCTGCCGAGGCGCTGGCGGCGTAAGCGATCAGGCCTTGCGTCATGGCCGTGCCCAGCAGGCCGACCGCCAGCATACCCATCATCAGCGCCGCAGCGTTCGACGCCAGGCTGACGCCGGCGAGTGCGACCGTCAACGCCACCAGTTGCGCCAGCATCAGACGCCGGCGCGGCAGCAGGTCGCCCAGCGGCACCAGCAACAGCAGGGCGAGCACGCTGCCGACCTGCGTGACGGTGATGACGCCGCCGATGGCGGCCCGGCCTATGGCGAAATCGGCGGCCAGCGCGTCGAGCAGCGGCTGGGCGTAGTAGACGTTGGCTACGCTGAGCCCGCTGGCGCAGGCGAACAACGCGACCAACGGACGGGGCATGGAGCCTTGGATGGAGCGGGATGGGGAATGCATCGTGGCCTCTAAACTGGTTGCAAAACAAAACCAGTTGAAGTCTAGTCATTCTAGTTTTAAAATGCAACCAAAGAATTCGAGGACATGCCCATGGCAAAACGCAAGTCGATGCAGGATGACGCCTGTCCGGTGGCCCGCTCGCTGGACCTGGTCGGCGACCGCTGGTCGATGCTCATCGTGCGCGACGCCTTCGATGGCATCAGCCGCTTCAGCGACTTCCAGCGCAACCTGGGCGTGGCCAAGAACATCCTGTCGGACCGGCTGAGCGCGCTGGTCGAGCAGGGTGTGCTGACAGTCCAGCCGGCGTCGGACGGCACTTCGTACCAGCAATACGTGCTCACGCCGAAGGGGGAGAGCCTGTTTCCGGTGGTGGTGGCGCTGCGCCAATGGGGCGAACGCCATCTGTTCGCCAGCGGCGAGCCGCATTCGCTGCTGGTCGAAAAAGCCAGCGGCAAGGCGGTCGCGCCGATGCTGCCGCACGATCACGCAGGCCATGTGTTAACGGCTGCCCACACGGTAGTAAAGAAAATCACGGTAAAGTGAACAAAGCCGCCGATTCTGTCGCCCTATGTAAATGGGCACGTGCGCATTGCATATTGCGGTAGAATTATTTGAACGGTCGTGCTTTTCAGCGGCGAACCACATGGAGACAGCATGGATTTGAATTACACGGCGGCGGACTTGGCTTTCCGCGACATGGTGCGGGCTTTCCTCGACGCCAACCTCCCGGCCGACTTGCAAAAGAAGGTGCGCAACCATCTCCGCCTGGGACGCCGCGATTACGTGCGCTGGCACCAGATCGTCGCCAACCAGGGCTGGGCCGCGCCGTCGTGGCCGGTCGAATATGGCGGCCCCGGCTGGACGCAGACGCAGCGCCACATCTGGGAAGAGGAGTGCGGCCGCGCCGGCACGCCGCCGATCCTGCCGTTTGGCGTCAACATGGTGGCGCCGGTCATCATGGCCTTCGGTAACGACGCGCAGAAAGCCTACTACCTGCCGCGCATCCTCAATTGCGAGGACTGGTGGTGCCAGGGCTACTCGGAACCCGGTTCCGGCTCGGACCTGGCGTCGCTCAAGACCACCGCCGAGCGCGTGGGCGACCACTACATCGTCAACGGCCAGAAGACCTGGACCACGCTGGCCCAGCACGCCGACATGATCTTCTGCCTGGTGCGCACCGACAGCACCGTGCGCAAACAGGAGGGCATCTCCTTCCTGCTGATCGACATGGACTCGCCGGGCATCACCGTGCGTCCGATCATCATGCTCGACGAGGACCACGAGGTGAACGAGGTTTTCTTCGACAACGTCAAGGTGCCGGTGCAGAACCTGATCGGCCAGGAAAACAAGGGCTGGACCTACGCCAAATACCTGCTGGGCCACGAGCGCACCGGCATCGCCGCCGTCGGCCGCTCCAAGCGCGAGTTGCTGTTCCTGAAGAAGATCGCGTCCGAGCACTTCAAGCACGGCAAGCCGTTGCTGCAGGACCCGGTGTTCGCCGCCAAGGTCGCCAACCTCGAGATCGAGCTGATGGCGCTGGAGACGACGGTGCTGCGCGTGATCACGCGCGAATCGCACACGCCGGGACCGGAGGCGTCGCTGCTGAAGGTGCGCGGCACCGAGATCCAGCAGATGCTGACCGAGTTGATGGTCGAAGCGCTAGGGCCGGACGCCTTCGCCTTCGACACCGACTACCTGGAAGGCCGGTCCGACCACGCCGTCACCGGCGACGACGCCGCCGCGCCGCTGGCGGCCTACTACTTCAATTTCCGCAAAACGTCGATCTACGGCGGCAGCAACGAGATACAGAAGAACATCATCACCCAGATGATCCTGGGACTGTGAGGGAACGGCATGGATTTCAATTTTAAAGAAGAGCAGCTGCAGTTCGCCGATGCCCTGCGCCGCTGGATCGACAAGGACTACGGGTTCGACGTCCGCAAGCGCATCGTCCACTCGGCGACTGGCGTTTCGGACGTCGCCTGGAACACGCTGACCGAATTGGGGATGCTGGCCTTGCCCGTGCCGGAGGCGCAGGGGGGATTCGATGGCAACGCCGTCGACATGCTGGTGGTGATGCAGGAGCTGGGGCGCGGCCTGGTGGTCGAGCCGTATTTTTCCACCGTATGGGGTGCGCGCTTCCTGGCGTTGGCGGGCAACCAGCACCGCCTGCTGGAGGATGTCGCCAAGGGCGAACTTAAACTGGCCTGCGCGCTGGGTGAAAAACAATCGCGCCACGACCTGGCCGACATCAAGACCATCGCCGGCATCAACGGCGAAGGCTATCGCATCGACGGCACCAAAACGGTGGTGATCCACGGCGGCCAGGCCGACGCATTGATCGTCTCGGCCCGCAGCGCGGGCGCCCAGCGCGACGCCAACGGTATCAGCCTGTTCGTGGTGCGTGCCGACACCCCCGGCGTGACGGTGCGCGACTACCGCACCATCGACGGCCTGCGCGCGGCCACCGTGCAGTTCAGCCATGTGGCGGTGCCGGCATCGGCGCTGCTCAGTAAATTGGGCGGCGGTTGCGAGATGCTCGACGAGGCGGCCGATTACGGCACAACTTTGCTGTGCGCCGAGGCGCTGGGCGTGATGGACGCGCTGTTCGCCGCCACCTTGGAATATATGAAGACACGCAAGCAGTTCGGCACGCCGATCGGCAGCTTTCAGGCGGTTCAGCACCGCATGGCCGACATGTACATCCACCTGGAGCAGGCGCGTTCGATGGCGATGCTGGCGGCGGCGCGCATGTCCTGCGGCGACATCGAGGAGCGGCGCCGCGTGGTGTCGGCGGCCAAAGTGCGCATCGGGCACGCGGCCAAATTTATCGGCCAACAGTCGGTGCAACTGCACGGCGGCATGGGCGTGACCGACGAGCTGCCGGCGGCGCACCACTTCAAGCGCCTGACGACGATCGAGGCGACGCTCGGCGATGTCGATCACCACCTGGAACGGTTTATCGCGCAACGCGGGTTTGGGCAGCATTCATGATGCGCGGTTTTCGCATATTAGCGGCCGCTTGCGCCGCGCTGGTGATGCATGGCGCGGTGCATGCCGCCGAGGACTGCGTCGAGCCGACGCCGGACCCCACCAACACTTACGACGCGCAGCACACCTACGAGAAACTGGCGCCCAAGTATCCGGCGATCCGCATCGCCAGCGCCGGCGTGCCGGCCGATGTGCGGGTGGTGGCCGACCAGACGTATATTCAATACGGTACGCATTGTCTGAAGTTGGATATGTATCTGCCGACGAACGCCAAGCAGGATTTGCCGGTGGTGGTATTTGTGCATGGCGGTGGCTGGCGTTCCGGTTTCCGCTCGGAGTTCGTGCCGATGGCGTTGCGGCTGGCGCGCAATGGCTACGCGTCGGTCACGGTCTCCTACCGGCTGGCGGGGGAGGCGATGTATCCGGCGGCGGTGCACGACGTGCGCGCGGCGGTGCGCTGGGTGCGCGAGCACGCCGGCGAGTATGGGCTCGATCCCCGGCGCATCGCGCTGGCGGGCGGCTCGGCCGGCGGGCAGATCGCCAGCCTTGCCGGGGTGACCGGACATATGAACCAGTTCGACCCGGGGGCGGCGACCAGCGATGTGTCCAGCGCGGTGCAGGCGGTGGTCAATATCGATGGCTTGTCCGATTTTACGTCCGAGGCGGCGCGGGTCAATGAGGACGATCCGAAGAAGCCGGTGTCGGCGGCCGGGTACTGGTTCGGCGGGCGCTATGCGGAGAAGGCGGCGTTGTGGCGAGAGGCGTCGCCGATCCAGTATGTGAATTCGAGCATGCCGCCGGTGCTGTTCATCGGCAGCGCGCAGCCGCGCTTCGCGGTTGGCCGGGAGGAGATGGTCGAGAAGATGACGCAACTGCGCGTGCCGAGCAAGGTGGTGCTGCTGCCGGATACGCCGCATTCGTTCTGGTTGTTCGATCCGTGGCTGCAGCCGACCGTGGATGTGACGGTGGCGTTCTTGAACGAGCAGATGCCGTCGCGGCAGGCCAAGCGGTTTTCGCGCAAGGCGGAGTAGTGGGCAGTTATTCAAACATACGCACCATCCAGGGAGGTCACTAATGCCTGTCTTCACGACGGATCAACTGATTCGCGAGGTTAGCGCTGTAGAGGGTTCCACGGCGCCGAATCAAACGCTCTGGATTAGCGAAGCCGGCGAGCTTACGCAGTTTGGCGCATTCATCGAGGTCCTGCAGCCTGGCTGCAGGTCTTCCATCAAGCATTGGCATAGTGCGGAGGATGAGATGGTCTACGTCCTTGCAGGTGAGATCACCGTAATCGAGGGCACGTCCGAGACGCTGATGCGTGCCGGCAGCGCCGCCACCTTCCGCGCGGGAGTGCAGCTTGGGCACTATTTGGAAAATCGCAGTGCTGTTGAAACGCGTTGCCTGGTTGTTGGAACACGTGCTCCGGTCGATCGAATCACGTATCCAGAGCATGACAGGGTTTGCCTTCGCGATCGCTCCCTTCCGGATGACATATGGACCGACGCGGCCGGTCGGCCCGCCTCCAGTCCGTACTAGCAGCATAGCTAAGGGGGCAGTCTATGATCGTCTATTCGGGAAAGGAATAACCATGACCGTTGGGAAAAAACCGGACGCCGCGCGGCTGGACAAAATTGTCGCTGACGCACGGCGCGCTGCCGACCAGCGCGAGCTGGGCTACCGCGAGCGCTCGCTGAAAATGTATCCATGGGTGTGTGGACGCTGCATGCGCGAATTCACGCATACCAATGTGTCACAACTTACAGTGCACCATCGCGACCACAATCATGACAACAATCCGCCTGATGGCAGCAACTGGGAATTGCTGTGCCTTTACTGCCATGATAACGAACACTCGCGTTATCTTGAGGCCGACCGGGGACCTGGTTTGAAATCGGCCGAGGTCGCGCCGGCAACGCATAATCCGTTTGCCTCATTGGCCGGCTTGATGAAAAAGAAAGAATAAGATTGGGCGGGTGCCGACGGCGCTAAGAGTCACAAGGCGTTAGAGTTTCGGCTTTGCAATCCGCTTTGGGCCGGGCGCCGAGCCTTCGCGCTCACGCCGCCTCGCTGCGGTTGCGGCCCGCGGCCTTGGCGCGGTAGAGGGCGGCGTCAGCGCGCGCCATCAGCGCTTCCAGGCTCTCGTCTGGCGCTTGCTGGCTGGCGATGCCGATGCTGACCGTATAGTCCGGCAGGTCGCCTCCGCGCGCCGCGAACAGCAATGCCTGAATGCGTTGCGCTATCGCTTTCGCCCGATCGGCCGTGGTGCCCGGTAGCAGGACGATGAATTCCTCGCCGCCGAAGCGCGCCACGTGATCGATCTCGCGCAGGGCCGACACGGTGGTGCGCGCCGCATGCATCAGCACCTGGTCGCCGACTGCATGGCCGTACTGGTCGTTGATCGCCTTGAAGTAATCGAGGTCGATGCTGAGCACAGTCATCGGCTCGCCGTGGCGTTTCATCAGCGCCACCTCGCGGCAGTAGGCGGCGGCGAACCCGCGCCGGTTCAGCACCCCGGTCAGTGGGTCCGAGTTGGAGCGGTGCTCCATCACAACCTGCAGGCGCCGCGTGGCGATGGTCATGAAGCCGACCGCCATCATCAGCGTCATGAAATTGGCGGTCAACAGGAAAATTCCCTGTACTGTCCCGTTGCTGGCGTTGCTGGTGCCGACCGCGCCGCTGAGCGCCGCGAACAGCCGCAACAGCAGCACGAGCGATTGCACCAGCAACAGCGCGCCGAAGAACCAGCTGGAGAAGTGGCGTTCGCCATGGCGTAACAGCAGTACCAGCTGCGCCACGTAGAACGACAGCGTCAACAATGAAAACACCGCCACCCGCAACGCGTAGTCCTGGGTGATCACATACCAGCCGACCAGACAGACCATGCCGGCCACCCACGCCAGCGCCAGCCACCACCAACTCGGCTTGCGGCCGTAGAATACCTGGGTGCCGATCAGCATCAGCCCGGCGGCGCCCAGCATGGTGCTATTGGCCAAGAACAGTAACAGCGCTTCCGGCATCAGCGGCCCTGCGCAGAATAGCAAGCCGCTCATCGTCAGCGACAACATGCCGAGCGACTGATGGCCCAACCCTCGCACGTCGGCAGGGAAGCTGCGGTAGGCGGAGAACAACACGATGGTCATCGCTGCCGCCATCAGGGTCGACGTCAGAACGATGGTTGTGGGGTCGAGCAATATCACAGTGGCAAGTCGGAAGATGTCGTGATCCGCAAGGATACCAGCAACTTCCACGATGCCGTGAGGCTAATCGGTGTTCCGGTCGTTCCACCACCACATTCGGACGCCCCTATTTGTTGCGGACCGTGACGATCATCCGCCCGGGTTCGCCATAAAAGTAGTCATCGTTGCACGAGGCAACGTAGGTCTTGCGGCCCGGATTGCTGGCGTTGACCGCGAAGCGCCACTGCCCTCTGCTGTAGCTGAGACGACGCGTCAATTGGCGTGAAATTCCGCACCTTGCCTCGCCGGATCAGAAAGTCGGTGCCGACTGGGCCGGCAACCCCGACATTCTGCTGGGTCGGCTGGCAAAGCGGCGCGGCGATGGTTGCTACTTCGGACTGCTGAAGCTCTCTCAATGGATTGTTCATGATAGACCTGCTGGATTGAAGCTGTACTACGGGCTTGACTTGCGACGCTCGTATCCCAAGGCGATGTGGGAATTGGTGAGCTTTGTCTTTGAGCAAGCTGGTATGCTTGCTGACAGCCCGAGCGCGGCAAGGAGCCACGGCTCACCAATGTTGGACTGAAGAATCTATCTACTAGGGAATCGATTTGGACAAAATCATTGTTTTGCGGATTTCCGATAATGACGGCGTAGACTTGAACGGCGTCAGATTACATTCAACAACTGAGGTCGCGGAAGCTCTTGAGAAAATCTCCGCCGAAAGCCCGGACATGATAGTCGCTGTCGACGCCACCGATTCCAAATGGTATGAATCTATAGGGAAGGCCGTTTACGGTAGCCACCGGGCCGGGTTTTCCGGTGAACGGTTTCGTATACTTATCGATGGCAAACCCTTGGAAGCCTAAGATGAAGCCAGGGTAGTTCATCGCCAGCTAGCGGCCACAAGCTGCCGCTCAATCAGCGCATACTTGACGAGGAAAGTCATTAATGGAAGGCTCACATAGAAGCTGGGAGGCAGTTGCGGAAGAGTTTATTGGCGCCCGTTCCGATATCGGTAGCGATGTGGTCAGGCAGTGGGCTAAAGGTCTGAGGCCTGGCAGTGAAGTGGTCGATATTGGTTGCGGGTCGGGCGCACCGGTTTCTCAAATATTAGTCGAAGCGGGCTTTATGGTCTTCGGAATTGATGCGTCGCCAACGCTGCTAGCGACGTTCCACCGGCGCTTTCCCGAAGCCCCGGCAACCTGCGAGACGGTACAGAGTAGCAATTTTTTTGGCCGAAATTTTGACGGTGCAGTTGCCGTGGGGCTTATGTTTCTACTTTCCGAACAAGACCAACGGAAATTGATTGAAAAGGTCGGACGAGCGCTTCGGCCGAGTGGCCGCTTTCTGTTTAGCGCGCCTCGTGCGCGATGTGATTGGAGCGACCTCCAAACTGGTCAGCCGTCATTATCGCTAGGGGCGGTTGAGTACCAACGACAGTTGGCTTGTGCGGGAATGCATCTCGAACATACGCACGTTGATGATGGGGGCAACCATTATTTTGACGCCGTGCTGCTGGCTATGTAATTTAAAGTGTTGGGCAAATGGTCCTCCCTCGGAAAAAAGCGGTTCGGAATTTTATAAGTTAAAATTTTTTAAAATCATTAAAATTTAAATGTATTCAAAGAAAAATCTATTTTCTTTTCTCCTGACGGTGTCATTAGTGGCTCCCGGTTTTTCTCAAAATCAAGTTCCTGAGCAATTGAAAAAATTTGCAGATGTCAATGATGAGACCTGCGCGCAGGTGGTTCCTCAATTCGTTAGCGACCCCACCTACGAGGTCGCATTGAAGGGGCATCCGATCAGTGTCGAGAAAATTTGCCTATGTTCCCGGAAAAGCATTCTTGAGGATGAGACTTTGAAGAAGCAATTTTCCGGGAAAGAGGAAGAGGTATTGCAACGGCTAAAATTCGGCAATCTGCAACCATATCTGTTATTACGCTCCACCCAGTCGGCTTTTCAGTGCGTTGCTGAAGAGATTGATAGGTCGTTGAGGCATGTAAAACTTGAGTAATGACCGATTGAATCCGCAGCCAACAGCGGACGGTTGACTAATTTCAAGCCCTCGTACAGTTGCCGACCGCATCGTCGCTGATCGCTCCAACTTGAGTTACCCCAGCGCTCGAACTACGGCCTTTATAAACTTTGTCGGGCATGGCAATGACAGATATCACAATTCGTTTTCCTAGACCAGTTGCCATCTTTTTCCTATTGGCTGGTTTGCCGGTTTTTGTTTTCCTAACATTAGTGGCTGTTTGGATGACACTATCGCTACATACTCTCGCCGGGAAGTTCCCCACTTGGGGCTTAGTCGCTGCCTACGTTATTTTTCCTGCGACGGTGGTGCTTAGTTGTGCATCTGTACTTTTTATTTTCCGCTATGGCAGAGAAACCCTATTCACAACCTTTCGTTTCATTGAGCGGGGCATTAATGTTGAAAATAGCCGCTATCGCTCTCTTATTATCCTGTGGAGCGACATTGATTCCGCCACATACAGTCGATCGCTAAAAATTGTAGTTTTGCGGTCAAGGAAATTAGCGACTCCAATAGCAATTAGTCAATGGGCAAATTTTCCAGAGGCTGTTCGTTTAACTAAACAAAAAATTGGGCTGAGATGGGTGGAGAAATGGCTCTAATCGAGTCGCAAAGTGGTTGACCTTTCGGCGACGTCGGAAATCTTCTTGGGGCGTGATCGCTAACATTGAGAATTGGTGGTTTTGCAACTGAGTAAGTTGATATGCTAGGCCCGACGGCCGCGTGGGAGATGTCGCTCCTGCTCCGCCACAGGATGTCATGCAAAAGTCGTCGGGAACGACTATGCGTCTGGATATGCTTCTTATATTGATGCTTGGTTTTATAAATCAAATGATGCACTTTCCAATCTACCGGCCTCCCTCCAGTTTCGAGGAAAGAGTTTATTGTGGCAACAAAGCCGGCTAAGGATTTAACATGATGGGTCCTGTGATGACGCGGTACTATTTACTCGTTTTGCTCGTCGCCCTGCCGCTTTCGGCGCTGGCAAAGCCGGTTGACTGCACGGACAAGCCCGAATGCTGGCCGGAGGGTAGCGCAATGCAGATGGGGCTGCTGCTGAATCAAAAGCTGGAAAAGGCCGACAAGCAGATGGCGGCGAAGCACGCTGAACTCGTGAGCTTGGTTGTCGCGTCCTCCAGCCATGCCACGCCCGTCGACGAGCGACTGATTAAGGCGCTGACATCACAACAAGCGGCCTGGGCACTGTATCGTCATGAAGAGTGCGAGCTGATCGGCTCCCTGACCGGTGCGGGCGGCCGTTGGCCTTCCACTTGGGCAGAACAATGTGTTGTCAACCATACCGAACTTCGGCTGCGGCGCATACGGTCGGCCATCGCGTGCATTCAGAAAATCCCCCAAAACCAACGATTTTCTGAACAAAATCGCTGCCTCCAGCAACTCGCGCCGTTGACTAACCGTTAGGTCGAGTCAGCCATGGATGCGCCACGGCGATGCATGCATGGCGTATTACGCGCTTTGCGCTAACCGCCCTACGTGTCTCCACGGTGTTCAGACAGTGCTCGGTGGCTTACTGTTTCACCAGCTCGACGCGGCGGTTCTTTTCGCGGCCGGCGTCGGCGTCATTGGAGGCTACCGGCGAGTACGAGGCGACGCCTTTGGCGCTGAGGCGCTTGGCGTCGATCTTGTAGTCCGCCGCCAAGGCCTTGACCACCGAGTCGGCCCGCTTTTGCGACAGATCGACGTTGTGCGCCAACCCTCCCTGGTTGTCGGTGTGGCCGACCACGTACACCTTCAGCTTGGGATCCTGCTGCAATAGCTTGGCCATTTCGGCCAGCGCCGCTTTCGATTCGGCTTTCACCTCGGCCTTGTCGGTGTCGAAGTAGACGCCGTACACCGCGACCTTGCCTTCGGCTGCGATGCCTTTGGCCATGTCGGCGGCGTTCAGGCTGGCCGAGACCTTGCCGCCCTCCATGGCCTTGGCTTCGACGATCTCCAGATACACGCCGCCGTTCTTGTCCTGCACCGGCGAGACCACGTACACGCCGACGTGGACCAGTGCGCCGTCCGGCCGCGTGCCCTTGGCGACCAGGTAGCGGCTGTCGTTGCGGCCGTTGTTGAACGGTGACCAGTTCGCTTCGCCGCCTTTGATGAAGTTGTCGCCGACCCGGTTGTCGAGGAAGTATTCGCCGAAGTTGCCGCCGCAGGCTTCCTTGACGCAGGTGAACAGCACCTTCAGGCCGGCCTTGTCGAGCGCTGCCTGGTAGTTACGCATCACTTCCAGCGACGATCGCTCTTTCGGATAGTTGTAGGCGATGCGGGTGTACTTGCCTTCGAGCTGGAGCGCGCTCTCGAACGCGGCCTTGCCGTCCTTGTTGGCGATACGCTTGCCCGCCGGGAGCAGCACTTCGTCGAATTCCTTGAGGCCGTAACCGACCAGCTTCGATCCTTCAAAGCGCGACAGCAAAGGGTGGTCCTTGGCGCCCTTGACCGTGTCCTGCGCCGGCATCTGGCCGTGGGCGAAGGGTGCGAGACCGGCAATGCCGGTGATTAGCGTGAAGGCGAGAAGTCGAGGCGTGCGCACGTGGGTCCCTTGTCAAGAATGAATGATCAGTCCGATTCTAGGGGCGAATTGCAATAAGATCAATATATCGATCCTACTGTGCGGCGCGTCATGCTCAGTCGGCGAAGTAGCGGTTGCGGCCGGCCTGCTTGGCGACGTACAGGCGGGCGTCGGCGGCGCGCACCACGGCGATGGAGTCCTGGCTGTCGAGCGGCGGCATCGCCGTCGCCAGGCCCATGCTGATCGACACGTAGGGCGCCGTCGGCGAGGCCGCGTGCGCCAGGTTGAGCCTGCGCACTTCGTCAAGGATGCGGCTGGCGACCACCTGCGTGCCCTCGGGGCCTTCCTGCGGCAGCAGCAGGATGAACTCCTCGCCGCCGTAGCGGGCCAGCAAATCCTGCGGGCGCGAGGCGCATCCCTTCATCGCCGCGCTGATTTGCTGCAGGCAGGCGTCGCCGGCCTGGTGGCCGTAGTGGTCGTTGTAGAGCTTGAAGTGGTCGATGTCGATCATGATCACCGACAGCGGCAGGCCGGCGCGGGCGCAGCGGCGCCATTCGGCGTCGATGGTGTCGTTGAAGTGGCGGCGGTTGGCCACGCCGGTCAGGCCGTCGGTCAGGCTCAGCTCGCGCATGGCGTCGGCCTGGCGCTTGATGGTCAGCTGGCTGCGCACGCGCGCGCGCACCACGGCGATGTTGAACGGTTTGCTGATGAAGTCGACCGCGCCGGCCTCCAGCGCGCGGGTCTCGTCCTCGGGCTGGCTGAGGGCGGTGACGAAGATGATCGGGATGTCCTGCAGACGGGGCGAGGCGCGCAGCGCGCCGCAGACGGCGTAGCCGTCCATGCCGGGCATGACGGCGTCGAGCAGGATCAGGTCCGGTTGCTGGGCCAGCGCGATGTCGAGCGCCTTTTCGCCGTCGAGGGCGAACAGCACTTCCTGTTCGTCGCGCAGCGCATGGTGCAGGATCTGGATGTTCTCCATGGCGTCGTCCACCACGAGTATGCGTCCATTCCTGGCCAGATCGGTCCAACTCATGCACTTTCCTTTCGCTGCAACATAATCTCCACCAGTTTAGCCGCAGTGCTGAAATTGAGTGTTTCAACTGCTTCCGCCAGGGCGACCGCTTGCGCCGTCGCTGGGAGGGCGGGCCGCAGCTCCCGGAAGTGCTCCAAAGCTTTCAAGTTGTTATTCTGAAGCAAACCTTGAAGCTCCGCCAGCTTTTGCGGTAAATCGGACGCATCGGTGTTGCCTCCGGGCATATCGGCGTCCGCCGCCGCCATGCCGCGCACGGACGCGGTGACCACGCCGAGCGCCGTCGCCAGCTGGTCGAGCGCGGCATTGAGCGCGCCATCGTCGGCGTCATTGTCCTGGTGAAGGGCGTTTTCTGCAAGCGAACTTAGCCGGGAAACGTCGCCCGCGCCCAGGTTGGAGGCCACGCCGCGCAGCCGGTGCAGTGCCTGCGCTGCCTGCTGGCGCCGTCCGTCCGCCAGCAGCGCGCGCACCTCGTCGACCGTGCCGCCCTGCGATTGCTCGAACCGGCGCAGCAGCGCGTCCAGGGCGCTGCGGTCGCCGCCCAGGCGTGCCAGCGCGGCGTCGACGTCGATGCCGGGCAGGGCGGTGGCGGGCGCGCCGGCGGCCGTGGCCGGCGCCGGGACCGCCTCGGCCGGGGACCGGGGCGCCGTGGCGGCCGGCACCGGCGGTGCCGAGCGCATCACCCCGGTCAGGACGGCGATCAGGTCTTCGACGTCGATCGGCTTGGCGACGTGGGCGTCCATGCCGGCGGCCTGGGCGCGGCGGCGGTCGTCCTCCATGACGTTGGCGGTCATCGCCACCACCGGCAACGTCAGGCCGGCCGCGCGCAACGCCGCCGTGGCGTCATAGCCGTTGAGCACCGGCATCTGCACATCCATCAGCACCACGTCATAGCGCGTCGGTTCGGCCGTCAGCAGGTCCACCGCCAGTTGGCCGTTGGCGCGCACGTCCACGGTGGCGCCGGCGTGCAGCAGGATGTATTGCGCCACTTCCTGGTTGATCTCGTTGTCCTCGACCAGCAGGATGCGCATGCCGGCAAGGCGGCCGTGTAGCGGCGACAGCGGCGCCGCCGCGGCGCCGTCCTCGCCGTCGCCGCCGTCGGCAGTGCCGCGGGCCATCAGCGCGGCGACGCGTTCGAGCAGCCGCGCCGGGCTCACCGGCTTGGACAGGATGCCGGCCAGTCCCAGGCTGCCGGCGTGCTGGGCCTCGGCCGCCGCCAGGTGCTCGTTGACCATCATCAGCACCGGCGGCAGCGGCAGCGCCATGCTGGCGTGGATGTTTTGCAGCAGCGCCGGCCCGTCCATGCCGGGCATGTCGCGGTCAAGCAACAACAGGTCGTAGGGGTGTCCCGATTGATGGCTCTCGTGCAGCATGGCCAGCGCCGCCTGGGCGTCGGCGGCGACCGCGGCGCGCCAGCCCAGGTGGGCGCAGGCCCGTTGCAGCGCGGCGCGCACGCTGGCGCTGTCGTCGACGATCAGCAGCGACAACGCGGCGGCCGCCAGCGGGACGGTCGGCGCCGCCGGCGCGGCCAGGCATTCGAACGGGCAGGCGAACAGGAACTCGGCGCCGTGGCCGGCCTCGCTGCGCACCTCGATCGCGCCGCCCATCATGTCGGCCAGCTGGCGGCAGATCGCCAGCCCCAGCCCGACGCCGCCGAACTTGCGGCTGGTGCTGCTGTCGGCCTGCGAGAAGGCGTCGAAAATGTGGGCCTGCTGCTCGGCGGGGATGCCGACGCCGGTGTCGCGCACGCGGAACTCGATGAGTAGCGCGCGCTCGTCCGGGCGCGCCGTGGCGGCCCGCCGCACCGACAGCACCACCTCGCCCTCGGCGGTGAACTTGACGGCGTTGCTCAGCAAGTTGAGCAGCACCTGCTGCAGCCGCATCGGGTCGCCCGCCAGTTCGTTGGGCAGGCTCGGGTCGATGTCGAACACCAGTTCGACGCCCTTGTCGGAGGCGCTGCCGCTGATGAGCACGCTGATGCTGTCGAGGATCTGTTCGAGCTGGAAGTTCGCGTGCTCGAGCGCGAGCTGGCCGGCCTCGACCCGCGAGAAGTCGAGCACGTCGTTCACCAGGCTCAGCAGTGAGTGCGTGGCCAGCTGGATCTTGTCCAGGTAGCCGCGCTCGCGCGGCCCCAGCCCGGCCTCCTGCAACAGCCGCGCCAGGCCGATGATGGCGTTCATCGGCGTGCGGATCTCGTGGCTCATATTGGCCAGGAACTCGCTCTTGGCGCGGCTGGCGGCCTCGGCGCGGTCGCGCGCCTGCACCAGTTCGACGTTCAATTCCTGCAGGTGCAGTTCGGTCTCCTTCAGTTCGGTCACATCCGACACCAGCACGAAGAAACCGCGTACCTCGCCGTACTGGCCGACATCGGGGATGTAGTTGACCCAGGTATGGCTCAGCTGGCCGGAAGGCCAAGCCAGCTCGCTGGCGAAGCCCTGCGGCTCGCCGTTGAGCGCGGCCTGTACGTAGGGCGCATTGTCGGCGTATTGCCGCTCGCCGAGCACGTCGGCCATGCGCGCGCCCATCATTTGCTCCGGGCTCATCTGGTGCCACTCGAGGAAGTAGCGGTTGGCGAAGCGGCAGCACAGGCCGGCGTCCCAGTAGGCTACCATGCCGGGCAGGTTGTCGGTCACGGTGCGCACGAATTGTTCGCTCTCGCCGAGGCGCTCGACGGTGGCGCGCAGCGCCTCCTTGGCCTGCTTGCGCTCGGTGATGTCGAGCGCGATGCCCAGCACGTGGGTGGCCACGCCGTGTTCGTCGCGCAGCGCCACCTTGCGGGTGGTCAGGTAGCGCGTCTGGCCGGCGCTGTTGGTGATCGGCTCCTCGGCGATCTCGGTGATCTCGCCGGGGTTCGAGGCCAGCACGCCGCGGTCGCCAATGGCGTAGAGCTCGGCCTGCTCGGCCGGCACGAAATCGTAGTCGTTCTTGCCGATCAGCGGCTCGCCACTGGTGTGGCCGAGCAGCAGGGCGCCGTAGCGGTTGAACATATCGTAGCGCAGGTCGGCGGCGCGCTTGAGGAAGATCATCGCCGGCATGTGCTCGACGACCGAGCTGAACAGCTGGCGCGACTGCAGCAGCTCGGCGGCGACGCGCTTCTGGTCGGTCACGTCCAGCAGCAGGCTGGTGATGGCGCTGACCTTGCCGTCCTGGTCGAACTGCGGGTAGTAGCTCAGCACCCAGTGCGACAGCTGTTTGGGGTTGGCCGCCGTGTAGCCGGAGCGCTCGATGCCGGTCAGCGGCCGGCCCGTGTCGAGCACGGTGCGGTAATCGGCCAGCACTCCTTGCCGCACGCCGGTGTCGGTGATCATGTCGCTGAGGTGGCGGCCCAGATGCGCCACCACTTTTTGGCCGTTCAACGCGGCCATGTAGTCGTTGATGCGGATCACCCGCAATTCGCTGTCGACGTAGCTCAGGCCTACCGGCGCGGTGGCGTACAGGGTTTCGAGCTGGGCGCGCGATTTTTCCAGCTGCGCGGTGCGCTCGTCGACCAGCTTTTCCAGCTCGTGGCGGTGGGCCCGCAGGTCGCCCTCGAGCGCGTGGAAGGCGTCGGCGACCGCCTGGGCCTCGCGAAAACTCATCGGTTGCAGCGTGAACGGCGCGCCGCTGGCGAGCGCCTCGGCCGGGCCGACCAGGTCGCGCACCGAGCGCGCGATGCGCCCGCCGACCATCCATGCCAGCGAAAAGCCGGCCAGCAGCACCAGGCCCATCGCCAGCGAGATGGTGGTGACGGCGCGCAGCAATTCCTCCAGCGCCTTGGCCTGCGGCGTGGCGATGGCGATGGTGGCGCCGCTGGCGGGCGAGCGGCTATAGCTGAGATAGACCGGCGTGCCCTCGGTGTCCTCGGTCACCAGCAGCGCGTCGGACGCTTGCAGCAGGCGGGCGCGCAAGGTGGCGTCGGCCGGCTGTCCCAGCACCTGGCGCGGCCCGCCGGCCTGGGCCACGATGGTGCCATCGCCGTCGTACAGGGTCATCGACTGGTACGGCTTGATCTTCTCGTCGCGCAGGATGGCCGCCAGTCGGTCCGGCTTGAGCAGCACCGTCATGGCGTAGGCCACGTGGGTGTCGATGAAGACCGGCACGTCGACCGCCAACAAGGCGCTGCCGGCCACGTAGATGATCGACAACTGCGGGCGGGCGGTGTGGAACAGCGGCATCAGCCGCTTGCTGTTGTTGACCTGGTTGAAGGTTTCCGGCAGCGGCGCGCCGACGTGCATGGCCACGCCGCCGGTTTCGTCGCTCAATAAAAATTGCGACGCGGGAAACTGCGGCCCCAGCAGGCCGCCGGCCTGGACCCGCAGCGCGCCCTTGTCGATTTCGCGGATGCTGGGCGAGGTCGCCAGCGCCACGGCCGCGCCCTCGCTCTGGATCAGGTCGCGGTCGATGGCGGCCGCCACCATGCGCGCCGCCTGGCGCGTGTCCTCCATCAGGGTGGCGCGTTCGCGGCCGTAGAACTGCCGCACCACGGCGCCGAAACCGACCGCCGCCGGCAAAGCGCACGCCAACACCAGCAGGGCGATCTGCGCGCGGATCGACGGCAGGGGGGAACTGGGTTTGTCTGGCGCTGGCACGTGTAGGGCTCCCGGTGACCGTTGGATCAGGCTGGCAGGAGCATAGTAACCCGGCTTGACGTTAGAAGAACAACGCCGTGCGCTGGATGACGCTGCCGTCGTTGGTGTATGGCCCGGTCGCGCGCACCGAGCCGGTGTTGAACTTGCCGTCATCGAGCTTGCTGTCGACCTGCTCGGCGAACGAATCGGGCAGATTGTCGAGCCGCACGCCGTTGCCGCCGCGCCCGCCGACCACGTCGTTGTAGATATAGACCGCGCCGCCCTGGGCGCTGGTCATGAAGTCGGTGGTGCCGTTGAACGAGCCGGTGATGAAGCCCGACAGCGCCAAATGCTGCGGCGCCAGCTGGTATTCGGCGATCTGGCCGTCGCCGTTGCCGTTGCCGGTGGCGCCGGGCGCATGGCTGGTGCCTTGCACGTCGTCGCCCGGCAGCGCGCGGAACTTGTCCTGGTAGGCGTTGACGGCCGCCGTCAGCGACGTCGATTGCTGGATGATATTCTTGACGCGGGCGCTGTCGATCAAGCCCTGTCCCTTCAGCACGCCGCCCAGCAGCAGACCGATGATGACGAGCACGATGGCGATTTCAACCAGGGTAAAGCCGCGTTGGCGCAACAGGGTCGGGGGGGGCGTACGCATGGGGTGTTTCCTTTCTTGGGTGTTGCTATGTGGATGCTATATTACAGCAAGGTTTATGGCTTGGGACCGCCGTCGCGCCGGTTCGTACCGTTTGATCGATCCAGTGGATGATTCAGTTGATCGAGCCGGTCCGATAAAAACTTCAGCTCGTGCGGATCGGTGATCAAACCGTCGCGCAACAGGCCGCCGATCAGCGCGCGGGCGCTGTCGAGCTCATTCATGTCTTCCAGGATGAACACTTCCATTTCGCGCGCCCACGCGGGCACTTGCGGGCCGGTCGCGCGCAGCCGGATCGCCTGTGCGTAGCGGCGCGCCAGCGGCAAGTCGTGCAGCCGGTGCCTGGCGACCAGCGCCGCGTGCGCCATCCATGGCCAACGCCGGTTCGGGTCCTCGGCGAAACGGGCATAAACGAAGTCGAGCATGACGCGCGCGCGCGCCGGATCGGCCACCGCGCCGTACACCTCGCTGGCCGCCAGCAGCGGATATTGGCCGTGCGGATCGAGTTCCAGCACGCGTTGCAGCCACAGCGCCACCTTGCCGTAGTCGAGGTCGCGCCAGGCGATGCTCATGCCGGCCTGCTCGTCGAAACCCTGCACGTACAGCATCGTCAGTTTCGACAGCGCCACCGGCTCGCCGAGCGCCGCCAGCCGCAGCGCCGCCAGCGACGGCGCCGGCGGCAAATCCCTGGCCCGCGCGCGCGGCGGCGCTGCGCCGGCCTGCCATAGTATTTGCAGCACCAGGGTCAGCGCCAGCAGCGCGAAGACCGCGCGCGGCACCGCGCCCACCGGCTTGAGCTGTGCGCGCATGCTCATATCTGCTTGCGGTACAAATCGAACAACCCGGCGGCCGCCATCAGCGCCACGTAAATGACGGTTTGCGCGGCGATGGCCACCAGGTCGGCGGCGCCGCCGTCGTGGTAGACCAGCCAGTCGCTGCGGGTGAAGCGGTCCAGGTGCGGCAGCAGCAGCGCCAGGGCGTCGAGGGCGGCGCCCAGCGCCTGTTGGCCGGCGCTGTGCGCGGCGCCGGCGCCGTGGCCGAGCAATTGCAGCGTGCCGACGGCGCGCGCCAGCAGATAAAAAGCGAAGGCGGCGGCCAGCGCCGGCAGCACCTGGTTCAGGGTCAGCACGCACAGCAGGCTGAAGGCGGCGACGATCCAGCATTCGCACAGCAGCGACACGGCCCACAGCGCCGCCTGCGCCGGCGGCGCGAAAAACAGCGCCAGCGCGCCGAACAGCGCGGCCGGCAGCACCGCCAGCGCGGCGAAGCCGGCCAGCTTGCCCAGCAAATACACGGCGCGCGGCAGCGGCAGCGCCATCAGCAGTTCCAGTCCCTTGTCGTTGGCTTCGCGCACCATGCTGGTGACGACGAAGGTGGCGATCAGAAACACCGCCGCCAGCCGCAGCACCGCGCCAAGCAGCGCCGCCTGCAGTTGCCGGCTCTCGGTTAGCGCCAGTTCATTCAGGAAGCCGCTGACGCCGACCGCGCCCAGCGCCATGACGAGCAGCAACCACAGCAGCCGGTTGCGCAGCGCTTCGAGCAGGGTGTAACGGGCGATGGTGAGGGCGGCCAGGGTGCGCATCACGGCAACTTTTGCGCCGCCACCATGCGGTTGTACAGGATGTTGGGCGAGATCCAGGTGACGATGTCGTCGAACTCGCCGCCGGCGCCGCGCGGGTCGGTGCTGGCCGGACGGCTGATCAGCGCCACGCCGCCGCTTTGCAGGTTGGTTTTTTCGTCGACGTTGTTGTTGCCGGCGTCGAGGATGCGGGTGTTTTGGTCGCTGGTGCCGCCATAACCGTTGCGGCCGAACGACATGATCGCGGCCGGAATATCGTCGACGTCGGTGGCGGGCACGAGGTCGCCGCCGCCGGCGTTGCGCGTGGCGATGGTGATGTCGCGCCTGGTCAGGAGCGTGAAAAAGGCGATGCTGTCGGCGAACGCCGGCGTGACGCTGTAGGCCAGCACGCGGCCCCAGCCGTCGAGCCGGCCCACGCCCAGGGTTGCCCACGGCAGGTAGCCGAAGCGTTTGTTGCAGACCGCGCCGGCGCGGTCCTCGCGGCCGTCGGTGGCCGAGATGGCCGGGCAGGGCAGGTAGCCGTTGCGCAAGGAAAAGCCCAACAGCGCCTCCTTGGCCTCGTCCATGGCGCGTACGGTCTCGCTCACGCGGCGCTGTTCCAGTTGCGACGACAGCGGCGCCACCAGACCGCCGATCATCAGGCCGACGACCAGCAGGACGATGGCGATTTCGACGATGGTAAAACCGGATTGTCGGTGGCGTGAATGCATGTAGGGATAAGAAGTCATGTTGGTCGATTCGGGGGCGCGCTCAGCGTTTGGGCGTGGAGGCGCGCACGCGCTTGCGTATCAGCGGCAGCGGTATCCAGCTGACCTCGTTGCTGAAGCTGCCGCCGATGCTGCGCGGCTCGCCGGTGGCGGCGCGCGCCATGAACTCGCGCACGGCCACTTCGTTGGCCTGCTCGTCGAGGTTGTCCGTGACGCCGCTCAGTTGCGGGATGCCGTCGACGCTGACGCCCAGATGCTTGCCGCTGGAGTAGATGACCGCCGGCGAGCAGCGGTCGTCGACGCGGCAATTGGCCGTGCCAACGCGGTAAAACACGGCGCCGTCGTCGTTGCGGTCGAACACGGTCTTGTCCGCCTCCACAGGCTCGTCGAGATTGCCGTTGGCGAAGTCGCGTGAGACGCTGTAGCGCAGCAGCTTGTTCCAGCCGTCGCCCGGCACCAGGCCCAGGGTTATCCACGGCAAAAAGCCGGTGCAATCGGCGTCGCTGGTGCAGGGGCTTGGACTTTCGCGGCCGTCGGTGGCCGACAGCGCCGGGCGCGGCAGGCGCCGGTGCACGATGGCATAGCCCAGCAGCGCCTCGCGCGCCTGCGCCAGCGACTCGCGCGTGAGCGCCTGCGGACGCAACTCGCCGGATGGCGGACTGAATAAACTCATCAACAACGACGCCGCGCCCAGCCCCAGCACCACCAGCAACAGCAGCAACGCGGCGCCACGCTGGCGACGCGGCAAGGCTGGACGGCGGCGCCGCCGCGAGGGCTGAAGGCGTTCACGGTTCATTGACATCCTTGACGCGGCCATCGGCCAGGTCGTAGCGCTGGCCGGGCCGCAGCAGGATTTTTCTGCCGGAGGGCAGGGTGACCGTCAGCGCCTTGTTGTGACGGTTGCTGAATTGGTTCTGCGGACCGCTCTGCGGCGTGTTGTTCAGCCAAACCGTGCTGCGCCCGCTGCTGCTGCGGACGACACCGTTCATCTCCAGCTGCGCCGGCGCGGGCGGCGCCGGCGGCGCGGCGCCATCGATGCCGGCCGCCGTGCCGGGCTTGGCCAGTCCCGGCTGCACGCCGTCGGGGCCGGAAGGGGGCGCCGTGTTGGGTTCCCTGGGCGGCGGGGCGTCCGGCCGGGTCGGCGCTTGCGCCTGCGCGCCGACGCCGTCCTTGACCACTTTGCCGCGACTGGCCTCCAGTACCGAGCGCTCGGCGGGCGTATTGAACAAGCGCCCCGGTGTGGCGTAAGCGCCGTGACACGCGGTCGATAAAATCAGTGCGGCGGCCAGCGCATGCCAACGCGCGCCGTAGTGCTCGCCCATATTGGCGCTCATCATGCCTTGCCCTTCTTGCGCTCAACAGCAGGCGCCACTTTCGGCGCCGGCGCCATCGTAATCCAGTTCAGCGTGCAATCCGCCCCCAAGGTCGGTCCGGCCACCGCCCCGGCCTCCCCGGCCGCCACCGCCAGACGCTTGATCGAACAATCCTGCACCGCAAAGAAACTGCGCTCGCGCAAATCCCCCAGGAAATCGAACAAATCCATTTCGTGCAACAACTCCATGTGCAAGCGCATGCGGCTGCCTTGCAACTGGTACTCGCCCAGATCGAGCGCCGACTCCAGCCTGACCGGCTGTTGCGGATCGATCTCATAGCTCAGCGGCAGCAACCTGCGCTGTTCCTGCGTCTGCCGGATCGCGTCGACCCACTCCAGGCGCTTCTCTTCGCCGATCAGCCCGCGCTCGCGCAACTCGATATAGCGCTGCTGGAAGTTGCGGATGTCGCGCTTCTCGTTGTCCACATGCGCATAGCGCGAATAGGCGGCGTCGCGCACGCGCTGCACCCGTTGCAGCTCGGCTTCGGCGTCCTGCTGGCGCCAGCCGGTGACGAGCACGCAGGTCATGCCGATCGTCACGGCGGCGACGGCGGTCAGCACGGACGTGCGGATCAGATCGAACTCGTTGATCCAGTAGGGCAGCGCGACCTTGGCGCGCGCCGGCTTTTTGCCGGTGACGGGATGAGTGCTCATGGCTGCCACACCAGGTTCAGGGAGAATTTGGCGCGCGTCTCGACCGCCTGCACGCCGGCCTTGCCATTGAGCTTGACGGAGGAGCGCGTGTCGAGCGGCGGCTTGTCGACCTCGACGATCAGGCGCGGATGGCTGGCGAGCTGCTGCGCGAACAGGTTCATCGTATTGACGGCGTTGCGGTAGTCGTCCTGCTCGGTCATGATTTCCGCCTCCAGCAGCAGCGCCTGCGGCGGCCGCCCGGGTATGCCCGCCAGCAGCGACGACATGGGCGCCACCTGGCCGGCGCCGCCCATGTCGGCCGCGCCGGCCTGGCCGCTGACTTGCGTGGCCGGCAGATTGACCTTCCAGTCCAGCTGCAACAGCCGGACCTGCGGCGCCTGTTCGAGCGCGGCGCTGACGATGCCCATCAATTGTTCCGGCCCCGGCCCCTGCGTCACCAGCATGCGTTCGACGTTGACGGCCGCGCGCATGTTGGCGGTGGTGGTCACGCGTGGCGGCATCGCTGCCATGACGGCGCTGTAGCGCTGGTCGTACGAGGACGCCTCGGCGGACAGCCGCGCGGTGTCGGTGCGGGCGTCGCCCGATTGCCACAGGTTGATCCCGGCGAGTACCGCGCAGCCCGCCGCCAGCACGCCGCTGAACAGATACAGGTTGACGCGCGCGCGCCACAGCTTGAAGTAGCGTTGCAACGGCCCCAAGGTGTAGTGGCTGGGCGGACGCGTGCGCGCCAGGAAGGCCAGCATCAGCGGATCGGTCAGCGTTAGGGCCATGTCGGCGACGTCGCCGTCGCCGGTTTTGATGCCGAGCCGGTCGCGCACGCCCTCCAGCGGGACGAAGCGGAAAGCCGTCTCGGCGCCTTCCTCGCATTGCGCTTCCAATGCGGGAATGGCGGCGGCGGGGGCGATCACCGCCGTCTCCAGCACATTGCCGCGCGCCATCAGCCGCACGCTGGTCAGGAATTGCTGGGTCTTGCCGGTCTCGGTGCCGATGTTGACGGCGTCGCCGTCGCGGTCGATGGCAGGCGTCAGCCGCGAGAATTTCAGCTGGCCGTTCTGGAAGTAGCTCTGGCGCCAGCCGGCCGATTGCTGTGTCACCAGCAGCAGGTGCTCGTCGCGCATGGCCAGCTTGCGCACCAGCGCCTCGCTCAGCAAGGTGGTCGAGTACAGGCCGGCCAGCGGTATTTTCAGTTGCTCTAGCGCTTCGGCCCACGGCTGCACCGACGACGGATTGGTCAGTGCCGACAACAGCACGATGTCGTCGCGCCGGCCCAGCGCCTCGCGCCCTTGCACCTCGTGGTGGCGGAACGGCGTCTCGCGGTATTGCTGCAACAGGCGCCGCTGCATCAGCTTGGCGCCGGCGCGGGCGCCCACGTGCGGCACGTGGACGCGCTGGAAGTCTTCCTCGATCAGGTCGGCCAGCAGGTAGACCGGCGCGTGGTTGCCATGGTCGATATAGTCCATGAAATCGTCGACGCCGGCGCGGTCGTTGTTGAAGCGCACGCCGCCCGTCAAGCGGCCGTTGCGCCACTGGTAGGCGTGCAGTTGTTCGCTGCTGAGATAGAGTAGGTGTTTGCTCGTCACGGCAGCCTCAGGTTCTGATCTTGCTGATCGTGTCGTAAATCGGGCCCATCACCGACAGCATGATCCAGCCGACCATCACGCCGAGGATCACGGTCATGGCCGGCTCTATCATCGCCTGCACCTTCTCGATCATCTCCTTGACTTCGCGGTTGTAGAAGTAGCTGACGTTGCGCAGCGCGCCGTCGAGCGCGCCGGTGGTCTCGCCGACCTTGAGCATGCGGATCACCAGCGGCGGGAAGATGCCGGTGTGCTGGAACGCCGCCGTGATGCCCTGGCCCTCGGAGATCAGCTGGCCGGCGCGGCGCAGGCCGGCCGCGACCACGCGGTTGCCGACGATGCCTTCGGACAGGCGGATGCATTCGAGGATGGTGATGCCGGAGCCGTACATCATCGCGAAGAAGGTGGCGAAGCGGGCCAGGATGATCTTGTGCAGCACCGGGCCGATCATCCAGACGCGCAGCTTGAAGCCGTCGGCGGCGTAGCGCGCCTGCTCGCTGCGCGCCAGCCAGGCGCGGCCGACGAAGAAGGCGATCAGCGGCACCGCCACCAGCACGTACCAGTAATCGATGAAGATGTTGGAGACGAAAATCAGCGCCTTGGTGTGCAGCGGCAGGGTGTTGCCCATGTTTTTGACGAAGGACGTCAGCTGCGGCACCAGGTAGATCATCAGGAAGAAGGTGACGGCGGTGACGAATACGCCCACGGCGGCGGGGTACATGACGATCTTTTTGGTCTGCGAGGCCAGCTCGTCCTGCCACTTCAGGCTTTCCGACAGGTTCTTGAAGACCTCGGCCAGCTTGCCGCTTTGCTCGCCTGCGGTGATCAGGCTGGTGAAGGTCAGGTCGAACACTTCCGGATACGCGGCCAAGGCGGCCGACAGTTGCTGGCCCCCCTCGATGTTTTCGATCAGGCCGGTGATCATCTCGCGGAAGCGCGGGTGGTCGATGCTTTCACGCAGGTCGTTCAAGCCTTCGAGGATGGGCACGCCGGCGCCGGTCAGCTGTTCCATGTGGAAGCAGAAGTTGATCAGGTCGCGGCGGGTGATGACGCGTTTCAACGCCACGACCTTGGCGCGCGAGACGCGGCAGTCGATCAGGTCCAGGCCCATGCGGTGCAGGCGCAGCTCCAGGTCCGGCTCGTTGGCGGCGTCCATGTTGCCGGGCGAGATCTGGCCGCCGGCGTCCATCGCGCGGTAGAAGTATTGGGGCATCAGTTGGCCAGCCTTTCGGTGAGGTCCACTACGCGTCCAACTTCTTCCAATGTGGTCACGCCTTCGAGCACGCGGCGCACGCCGTCGTCGATCAGGCTGTGGAAGCCGCTGTTGGCGGCCGCCGTCTTCAGCTCGCGCGAGGAGGCGCGGCGCGCCACCATTTCGTCCAGCGCCGGCGTCATCTTCAGCAGTTCGATGATGGCGATGCGGCCCTTGTAGCCCTGGTGCGCGCAATGGTCGCAGCCGACCGCGCGGTACAAAGTTTGCGGACCGGCCGTCTCCGGCAGTCCCAGCAGGCGGCGTTCGACATCGTCGGCGATATGCGGTTCGCGGCATGCCGTGCACAGCTTGCGCACCAGACGCTGGGCGATGATGCCGATGATGTTGCCGGCCATGATGTCGGGCACGACGCCGATGTCGAGCAGGCGCGGGATCGAGCCGATCGCCGAGTTGGTGTGCAGGGTCGAATACACCTGGTGGCCGGTCATCGCGGCCGAGAAGGCCATCTCGGCGGTTTCCTTGTCGCGGATCTCGCCGACCAGGATGATGTCGGGGTCTTGCCGCATCATCGAGCGGATGCCCTCGGCAAAGCCCATCTTGGCCGATTCGTTGACCGACGTCTGGCGGATCATGTTCATCGGATATTCGACCGGGTCTTCCAGCGTCATGATGTTGACGCTCTCGGTGTTGATGTGGTTCAGGATCGAATACAGGGTGGTGGTCTTGCCGGAACCGGTCGGACCGGTCACCAGGATCACGCCGTCGGGGCGGGCGATCATCAGCTTTAGCAGGCTCAGTTCGGCCTCGCCCAAGCCCAGGCCGTCGAGCGGCACCAGGCCCTTTTGACGGTCGAGCACGCGCAGCACGAAGTTCTCGCCGTGCGTGGTCGGCTGCGCCGAGGCGCGGAAGTCGATCTGCCGGCCCGAGAATTTGATCGAGATGCGGCCGTCCTGCGGCGCGCGCGTCTCGGCGATGTTCATGTTCGACATGACTTTGAGGCGCACGGCCATCGCCGGCCAGTACGATTTGTGCAGGCTGCGGATCTGGCGCAGGATGCCGTCGATGCGGTAGCGGATCCGCAGGAACGATTGCTCCGGCTCGAAGTGGATGTCGGAGGCGCTGTTTTGCACGGCGTCGGCCAGGATGGCGTCCATCAGGCGCACCATCGGCTGGCTGTACTCGTCGGAGGTGGTGCCCAGGCTGGCGTAGTTCACCTCGCCCGTTTCGATTTCGTGCAGGATGCCGTCGATCGACAGCTCGAAGCCGTAGTACTGGTCGATGGCGCGCGAGATGTCCGATTCGTTCACCAGCAGCGGGCTGATGGTGATGCCTTTGACCAGCATGGCGCTGATCTGGTCGAGCGCGACGATGTTGCTGGTGTCGGACATGGCCAGGATCAGGTTGTCGGTCTGGCGCTCGTAGACGATCGGGAACACGCGGTAGCGCTTGGCCACTTCCTTGGGGATCAGCTTGAGGGCGATGGCGTCGACCACCAGACTGGTGAGGTCGGCGCTTTGCTGGTTCAGGTTTTCCGACAGCGCCATGCGCACCGTGGCCTCGGTGACGAAGCCCAGCGTGATCAACAGTTTCCCCAGCGGCTCGTTGCTGCGTTTTTGCTCGATCAGCGCGATGCGCAGCTGGTCTTCGCTGATGACGCCTTTTTGGATCAGCAGTTTGCCGAGCGGGAGTTTTGCGTGTTCTGCCATCGATAGTGGTGGGTGATGTTTCTTATGGCTGCGCCGGAGCGCCCAGCTCGTGCATGCGCAGGCGCAGCGCCTTCTGGTCGAAGGCAGCCGCCTTGTCCTGCGACAGCACCAGCGCGCGCTGATAGTAGGTCAGCGCGAGCCGGCCCTGGTTCAGACGGTCCAGGCCGATGGCCAGGTTGTAGGCGTAGTCCGGATTGTCGGGCGAGGCGCTGTAGGCGCGGAAGAAGGTTTGCTGGGCGTCGGACCAGCGGTTCTGCTGCGCGTACAGGTTGCCCAGCGCGAACAGCGCCGGACCGGCCTCCGGGTTGGTGGTCAGGATGGCCTTGAGGCGGCCTTCGCTTTGGGCGGCGTCGCCCGAGCGCATGCTCACCAGGCCGGCGACTGCGGTGGAGTCGTTCGGATCGAGTTCAAGCATGCGCAGGTAATACGACGCCGCTTGCGCGCCCTGGTTCTGGCGGGTATGCACCATCGCCAGGCCCAGCAGCGCGTCGCGGCTGGTCGGTTCCTGGCGCAGTGCGGACTCGTACTGCTTTTGCGCGTTGGGCAGGTCGCCGTTGCTGAAGGATTGATAAGCGGTTTCCACGGCCGGCGCGATCCTGGCCGGCTGCACGGCGCGGGCGACGCGGATCTCGGCATTGTTGTCGGGCGCGGCAACGGGCGGCAGTCGTTCCGCGCGCGGCGTCGATGCTGCCAGCTGGGTTTGGATCGCCTGCTGGGCGGCGGCCAGTTCCTGTTCGGTACGGGCCAGGCGCAGCTCCAGGTCGTCGCGGCCGCCACGGTTGACCGACGGCGCCAGCATGGCGCTGCCGCTCGGATCGACCGCCATCGGGTCGGCGAAGCCGCCGGGGGCGCCGGTGGCTGGCTGGCCGCCTGGATCAGGTTGGCCGGCGGCGGCGCCGATCACCTGCACCGGCGTGGCGCCGGTAGCGCCCGGAGGCGGCATCGGCACCGGCGGCAGGCGTGAACCGGCGCCGGGTGCGACCACCGCCTGCCAATAGTAATAGCCGAAGCCGAGGACGATCAGCGCCAGTATCGAAAGCAGACCGATCAGGCGCAGGCGTTCCGGATCCATGCCGACCGGCTCGTCTGTCGTGGCGGCCGCCGCGCGGGCGCGCGCCGCGCCGCGCGGCTTGCCGGCGGCCTTGTCGCTGGACTGCGGTTTGGCCGGGGCGGATGCTCTGGCGCCCGCCGTGGGCCTGGCGGCGTTGGTGCCGTCGTTGTTCTGGGCGTTGGCCCGGGTATTTTGCCCGGCGGCGGCGCTGGCGGTCGGTGCGGAGGCCGTGGCCGACAGCGGCGCTTGCGGCTGCGCGCGCTGCGGCGCCGCCGCGGCCGGTGTTGGCGCCACCGGCGCGGACGGATCGGGCGTCAGGTCGAACGTCAGGCCGGCGTCCAGATGATCGCTGGGCGGTGGCAACGGGCTTGGCGAGGGACGCGGCGTCAGGCTGGCGGCCGGCGCTTCGGGCGCCAGCGGTTCCAGGCTGAATTCGGCCATCGGCTCCAGGTCCAGACTGAGCTCGCGCTTGGCTGGCGGCACGGCGGCGTGCGGCGCCGGCTCGGGCGTGAGCGCCAGCACCGCGTCGAATTCCTCCGACGGCTTGTCCACCTCGTCCTCGACCGCCGAGCTTTGTTTGGCGCGCTCGGCCTTCTTTAGCGCCTGCATCAGTAAGCTCATGATCCGTTCCCGTTGGTGGTGGGGGCAGGGGGGGCTGTCGGCACGGGGTAGGGTTCGTTGTCCGGCTTTTCGCCCGGCAGCAGGTAGCGGTAATCCTTGTAGTCGCCGTTGACGCTGGCGTCCTTGACCACGATCGGGCGCATGAAGATCACCAGTTCGGTCTTGGTGCTTTTCTCGTTACGGAACGAGAACAGGTCACCGATCACCGGCATGCTGCCCAGCAACGGCACTGAATCCTTGGCGTTGTCGACCGAGTCTTGCATCAGCCCGCCCATCACGGCGATCTGTCCGCTCGGTACTTTCATCAGCGATTCCAGCTCCCGCGCCTGGATCACCGGCACGAGGCTGTGCACGTTGGCGGCGGCCAGCGCCGGATTCGGATCCTCGACGGTGCCGACTATGCGCGTGATGGTCGGGCGCACGTTGATGGTGACGTCGTCATTGTCGGCGATCTGCGGCGTCACGCTCATGACAAAGCCGACCGGCACCGTCTCCAGCTTCGATTCGTAGGTGGCCGGCGAGGTCGGCGTGCCGTTCAGGCCCAGCACGGCCGGCGTGACCTTGATCGAGAAGAAGACATTGTTGTCGACCACCTTGAGCAGCGCCGTCTGGTTGTTCATCACGCTGATTTTTGGACTCGACAGTACTTTGACCTTGCCGAACGATTCAAGCAGCTCCAGCGTCGCGGCGATGCTGCCCAGGCTGGTGACGGGATTGTTATATTTCAGCAGGAAAATGCCTTGGCTGCTGCCGGGATTGACAGCGCTCGGCAGCGTGGTGGTGCCGACCTGGCCCTGGGTCATGCCCAGGCGGCCCGAACGCGACAAGGTCGACCAGTTGATGCCCTGCTGGTAATTGTTGTTGAGGCGGACCTCGATCACAGTCGCCTCGATCAGCACCTGGCGTTTGGCGGCGCCCAGCACGATATCGACGAACTCGCGGATTTTCTCGTGCTGGCGGCTGGTCGCGCGCACCGCGATCAAGCCGCCCTCGGCGTTGACGATGACGGAGTTGGTACGGGTGTTATTGGTGCGCGACTGGCCGAAGGCGCCGCCGTCAAGAACCGCCGGCGTCTGCTGGCCACGGCCGGGTTGTTGCGAGCCGTCCGCCGTGCTTTGCTGGATGTTCGGCTGGATGCCGGCCAGTGGATCGACCGGGTTGTCGGCCAGGTTGGAGTTGCGCAGCATGTCGCGGATATTCTTTTCCAGCGTGAACCAGAAATTGTTGTCGGAACGGTTGTTCACCACCGTCGTCGAGTTGTTGCTGCCGTTGGCGGTGCCACTGTTGCTGTTCGACGATTGGGTGTTGCCGCCCGTGTTGCCGCCGCCCGACGCGGTCGCGCCGACCGGGTTGGAGGCGCCGCTGCCGCCGCCGGTGGTGGAGATCTGCGTCGCGATATTGACGCTGCTGCTGGTGCTGCGCGCAATGTTGACGTAGTCGATCTTGTAGTTGCGCCACTCCGGCGTGTCCGGCAGCACCGATAAAATGCCATTGTTGATTTCATAACGCATATCGACCTGGCGCTGGATGCGGCTCAGCAGCTGGGGCAGGGTCTGGTCCAGCGCGTTGAGCGTGACCATGCCCTCGATGCTGGGATGGACGTCCACGTTCAGGCCGGCGTCGCGCGCCAGCGCGAACAGCAGCGATTGCACCGGTACCTTGTGCACGGTGACGCTGTAGGTCTCGACCTTGGCGGCCGGCTTGGGCGGCGGCAGTACCGCGCTTTGCCTCACCGGCTCCGGAATCGAGCCGCCCGGGCGCGGTGCTTCGCTAACGTGGGCGGGCGAGGTCGGCAGCGTACGCGTGGCGCAGGCGCCAAGTAACACACTGCAAGCCACGGGGACGATGGTCAAGGCGAATTTATTCATTGTTTCTTCCGGCCCGGGGGGAACGCAGGATGTTGTGCATATGCAATATAGCTAGCATGATCTTACAAATTCGGTGCCACCGCAAGGACGCTCAAGCATATTGCTCCAATTAAAAGCCCCAGCAAACACCCGATTGCAACAGTCCGATTAAAGAAGCGGCCCGCGCGCCGATTTAACAATGTGTCCGCGCCGCCACGGCCAAAATGCGATTCGCTGATCGCCGCGCGCACATGGCGCTTGTCGACCACGCCGGCGTCGTCGGCGAAGGCTGCCAGCAGCGCCTTGTCGGCCAGGATGTTGATGCGGCGGACGATGCCCTCCGAACTGTCGCCGATCATTTTGGCGGCAGCCGCGCTGAAGACGGCCGGGCCGTCGTGGCCGGCCGCGCGCAGGCGGAAGTCGAGGAACTCTGCCACCAGCGCCGGTTCCATGGCCGGCACGTGGAAGCTGTGCGTGATGCGCTCGCGCAGCTGGCGCATGCTCGACAGCGCCAGATGCTGGTCAAGCTCCGGCTGGCCGAACAGCACGATCTGCAGCAGCTTGCTGCGCGCCGTTTCCAGATTGGTCAGCAGGCGAATCGCTTCCAGCGTTTCGAGCGGCATCGCCTGCGCCTCCTCGACCAGCAGCACGACCTGCTGGCCCTCGCTGTGGCGCGCGATCAAATGCGCGTGCAGGCCGCGCTGGACCTCGTCAACCCGGAAGCCGCGCGTCGGCAGGCCCAGTTCGGCGGCGATCGCGAACTGGACATCGACCGGGTTCAGATTCGGGTTGACCAGATAGATCACCTCGATATGCGGCGGCAGCCGGCTCTCCAGCATGCGGCACAACATGGTCTTGCCGGCGCCCACCTCGCCGGTCACCTTGATGATGCCTTCGCCGTGGCACACCGCATACAGCAACGCTTCGAGGATTTCGCCGCGCGTGTTGCCGGAATAGAAAAAGGCCGGGTTCGGCGTGATGCCGAATGGCGATTCGCGCAACTGGAAATGGGATTGGTACATGCTGCTCACGCGATGCAGGCCAGGAAGGCTTGCTCCAGGCTGGCGGCGCCGTATTGCGCGCGGCATTCCGCCGGCGTGCCGCTAAAACGGATCCGGCCGTCATGCAGAATGGCCATGCGGTCGCACAGCTCGTCGACATCGGCCAGCGCGTGCGAGGTCAGGAACAGCGTGCTGCCGGCGCGGTGAAGGCTGCGCAGTTGCTCTTTCAACAGCGCGCGGGCCTTTGGATCGAGGCCGCTCATCGGCTCGTCCAATATATAGAGGGGCTTGCGCGCGAGCAGGCAGGCGGCCAGGCCCAGCTTTTGCGTCATGCCTTTGGAATAGCCGCGCACGGTGCGATTGAGCGCGTCGGGGTCGAGGTCGAGCGCGCGCATCATCGCGCCGACTTCCGCGGCATCGTAGCGCAGGCCTTGCAGGGTCAGCAGATAGCGGATGAAGTCGGCGCCGGTCAGGTAGTACGGCGGCGTGAAGCGTTCCGGCAGAAAGCCCAGCGGCTGGCGGCTGGCGGGGCGGTGGTGCGGCTGGCCGAAGATGTCGATGCTGCCGCCGTCGAGCGCGCAAAAATCGAGCACGCATTTGATCAGGCTGGTCTTGCCGGCGCCGTTCACGCCCACCAGGCCGAAGCATTCTCCCGGTTGCAGTTCCAGATTCACGCCGCGCAGCACGCTGGTGTGGCCATAGCGTTGAACAACTTGTTGCAGGCGCAGCGCAGGTACGGTCATGAAAGGGAATAGTGGCCACAGGAAACGAACCACAACTGTAGCGCATTCGTGCGAAGAAAGCGACATCCTGTGCAGATAGGCGAGCTTGGCATTGGGGAAGTGGGGTAATCTGCACTAGAATGGCCGCAAGTTGTCGTGCGGCATTAGTAGCGGCGCGTTTTGTCTCATCTAGGAGCGGGTATGGCAAGGCCGGAAAAAGTCAGGCTGGGGGAAATTCTCGTACAGCAAAAGCTGCTGTCGGAAGAACAACTGGGGCTGGCGCTGGCCGACCAAAAGCGCAGCGGCCGCAAGCTTGGCCGCGTGTTCATCGAGAACGGCTACGTCACCGAGGAGCAGATCGCCAATGCGCTGGCGCGCCAGCTCAGCATCCCGTACCTGAACCTGAAGTTCTTCAACGTCAATCCCGAGATCGTCCGCATGCTGCCGGAGACGCAGGCGCGCCGCTTCCGCGCGCTGGTGCTCGAGGACCGGCGCGGCGTGCTGCTCGTCGGCATGTCAGACCCGACCGACCTGTTCGCGTATGACGAGATCGCCCGCATCGTCAAACAGAACATCGAACTGGCCGTCGTCAACGAGACCGAGGTGCTCGGCGTCATCGACCGCATCTACCGCCGCACCGAGGATATCTCCGACCTGGCGCGCGAGCTGGAGCAGGATCTGGGCGACGTCTCGGTCGACTTCGGCGCGCTCGCTGCCGCCAATCCGAACCTGGAAGAGGCGCCCATCGTCAAGCTTTTGCAGTCGGTGTTCGACGACGCCGCCCAGGTGCGCGCCTCCGACATCCACATCGAACCGCAGGAAGGGCGGCTGCAAATCCGCTTCCGCATCGACGGCGTGCTGCACCTGCAGACCGAAACCGATATCAAGATCGCACCATCGCTCGCGCTGCGCCTGAAGCTGATGTCCGACCTCGATATTTCCGAGAAGCGCCTGCCGCAGGACGGCCGCTTCGCCGTGCGGGTGCGCAACCAGCGCATCGACGTGCGTATTTCGACCATGCCGACCCAGTACGGCGAATCGGTCGTGATGCGTCTGCTGAGCCAGGGCGGGGCCCAGCTGCGGCTCGACGCCATCGGCATGCCGCGCGCGCTGGTGGAAAAGTTCCGCGCCATCATCCAGCGTCCGAACGGCCTGGTGCTGGTCACCGGGCCGACCGGGAGCGGCAAGACCACTACCTTGTACTGCGCGCTGTCGGAGCTCAATTCCGTCGAGAAGAAACTGATCACCGTCGAGGACCCGGTCGAATACCGGCTGGCCGGCATTAATCAAGTGCAAGTCAACGACAAGATCGACCTGAATTTCGCGCGCGTGCTGCGTTCGGCGCTGCGGCAAGATCCGGACATCGTGCTTGTCGGCGAGATGCGCGACCAGGAAACGGCGCAAATCGGCCTGCGGGCCGCCATGACCGGGCACTTGGTGTTGTCGACCTTGCACACCAACGATGCGATGAGCACGCCGCTTCGCCTGATGGACATGGGCGTGCCGCGCTACATGGTCGGCAGTTCCCTGCAGGCGGTGCTGGCGCAGCGGCTGGTGCGCATGATCTGTGAAAGCTGCACCACGCCGTACGAGTTGACGCCGACCGAGCGCGAGTGGCTGAGCATGGAACTCAACGATAAGGTGGACAAGGCGCGCTATTTCCACGGCAAGGGTTGCTCGCATTGTAACGGCATGGGCTATCGCGGCCGTACCGGGGTCTACGAGCTGCTGGAGATGACGCGGGCGGTGGTCGATGCCGCCAACGATCCCGATCCGGCCCACTTCCTCAAGGTGGCGGCGACGCAGATGGCCGGCGAAACCTTGCGCCGGCACGCGGTGCAGCTGGTGGTGCAGGGCCGCACGACGGTGTCCGAAGCGATGCGCATCAGTAACCAGACCGAGGATTGACGTGCCGTTCTTCGCCTACAAAGCCCGCAACGCGCGCGGCGAACTGATGCAGGGCGTGCTGGAGGGCCCGGACAGCGGCGCCGTCGCCGATCAACTGTTCAATACCGGCGTGACGCCGATCGAGATCACCGTCACGCAAAAAGCGGTCGCCGCCAGTGGCGAGAGCTGGCTGTCGCGGCTGCTGGAGAAGAAGGTCACGTCGATGGACGTGCAATTGTTCAGCCGCCAGTTGTATACCCTGCTCAAGTCCGGCGTGCCCATCATGCGCGGGCTGGCGGGCTTGCAGGAATCAGCGGTCAGCAAGTCTTTCGGCAAGGTCATCAAGGATTTGCGCGAGTCGCTCGACTCGGGACGCGAGCTGTCGGCCGCCATGCGACGCCATCCGGACGTGTTTTCGCCGTTTTACCTGTCCATGGTGCGGGTGGGCGAGATGACCGGGCGGCTGGAGGAGGTATTCCTGCGCTTGTTCGATCACCTGGAGTTCGACCGCGACATGCGCGAGCGCGTCAAGACGGCAACCCGTTATCCGAGTTTCGTGCTGATGGCCATGGTCGCTGCGATGGTGGTCGTCAATATGTTCGTGATACCGGCGTTTGTCGGCGTGTTCAAATCGCTGCACGCCGAGTTGCCGTTGATGACCAGGATACTGATCGGCACCTCCAATTTCACCGTGCGTTACTGGCCGATGATGGCGGTCGCTGTTGTGGCCGGCGTGTTCGGCTTCCGCGCCTGGGTTGGCACGGAGCGCGGCTTGTATCAGTGGGACAAGTTCAAGCTGAAGATTCCGGTCGCCGGCAAAATCATCCTCAAGGCCACGATGGCGCGCTTCGCCCGCAGCTTCGCGCTGTCCAACCGCAGCGGCGTGCCGATTGTGCAAGGGTTGACGGTGGTGTCGCAGACGGTGGACAACGCCTACCTGTGCGCCCGCGTCGAGCAGATGCGCGACGGCGTCGAGCGCGGCGACAGCATTTTGCGGACGGCGGCGGCGGCCGGCGTGTTCACACCCGTGGTGCTGCAAATGATCGCGGTGGGCGAGGAGAGCGGTTCCATCGACGATTTGATGGACGAGATCGCGCAGATGTACGAACGCGAGGTCGACTACGAGCTCAAGACGCTGTCGGCGCAGATCGAACCGATCCTGATTGTCTTCCTGGGCATGATGGTGTTGGTGCTGGCGCTGGGCATCTTCCTGCCGATTTGGGATCTGGGCAAAGCCGCCTTGCATAAGTGATGCCGAAAACGAGGCGGTTACTGATTTTCTTGCCAACATTTGTGACGCAGAAACAACGGGGCGCAAGTTTGCTGGAGTTTGCCCTGGTCATCGTCATTGTGGGCATATTGACCACGGTTTTGCTGCAACGGATTTGGCATTATCAAGGCGAGGCCGAGGTGGCCGCGATGCGAACAACGGTGGCGAACTTGCGAACCGCCTTAGAAATTAAGGTTGCGCAGGGGAAATTGCCCGGTGGAACGGAAGATTTAACGATCTTGGCCGAACAAAATCCGTTTGATTGGCTGAAAGATAAGCCCGTCAATTACGCCGGCGCTTACTTTTCCCCTAGCGACGACGACATCGGGGGAGGGAATTGGGCGTTTGATCGAACTGATAAATCGGTGATTTATTTGTTAAATATCAGCAGTGGCTTCTTAGATGCTCCCACGAAACGTTTGAAATTCAAGGTAAAATTACTTCGCTTGCCCCATCGCCCCGCCAAGCCGTCAGGCGCACCAGCCCCCCTCGGTGTGGCCTTTGAGCAAGTGAAGGACTGACGCAATCCGCGCTGTCTTTCTTCAACTTAATGGACGACTTGGAGAAATGTAATGAACAAGGCAGCGATGAGCGCATTCCGTAAACCAGCAGCCCAGTCGGGCTTCACGCTGATCGAATTGATCGTCGTGATTGTTATCCTCGGCATTTTGGCGGCGACGGCGCTGCCACGGTTTACGAGCTTGGGTGGTGATGCCCGTGCCGCGTCCATATCGGCCGCGCGCGGAGCGATGTCTTCCGCATCGGCGCTGGCTCGGGGCCAGTTCCTGATCAATCCAGCCGCAGTTGTTAATAATGTCATGCAGATGGAGGGCGTCGGCGTGACCATGGTCAACGGGTACCCGGCCGCAGCATCGATTGCCGTCGCCGCAGGCCTGAGCAATTCGGACTACACGATTCTTCCCGCAGGTACCGCCCTCGGCGCCAACAACCCTGCAGTGCCTGCGGGTGCTGTTGTGATCCAGCCAAACAGCGTGGCCACGACCCCAACTGGTTTGAATTGCTTTGTAATGTACACGCAGTCTACCGGCGCCAACGTTGCGCCGATCCTCAGCAACGCGCCTACTGTCGCTAACTGTCAGTAAGCGTCACGCCGGCATGGTCTCGCTTTGACTCGCCATCACCATCAGCGGCGCCTCGCTGGCGCTGCTCCTCACCCGCAGACCGCCGGCGGCTTCACCATGGTTGAGTTGGTGACCGTGATAGTGGTGATGGGCATCCTCGGCGCCATTGCGGCGTCGCGATTTTTTGATGGCGATACGTTCGCAGGGCGCGCATATTCCGATCAAGTCAAGTCCGTGATCCGCTATGCGCAGAAGCTAGCCATCGCGCAAAACCGTCGGGTATTCGTCGTGGCGACGCCAGCCAGAGTTGCTGTCTGTTTCACTAATAACTGCAACGCCGCCGCTGCACTCGCTTTCGCGCCGGGCAGCAGCAACACTGGTAGCACGGCCACCCGCGCCGCCTGCACGCTCGGCAACGCCTATATCGCCAACTGGATGTGCGAAGGGACTCCCGCCAACATGGCGGTCGCGGGAACTCCCGCCGCCGGCAACTTCTTCTTTGATCCCATGGGCCGGTCCAGCTTGGGTGCGCCATTGACTTTGACATTTACCAGCGGTGCCAGTGTTTACCAGTTCACTGTGGACCCCGAAACCGGATATGTCTATTAAACGCCAGCGCGGCCTCACCATCATCGAACTGGTGATGTTCATGGTGATCATGGGTGTCGCCGCCGCCGGCATCATCGGCGTTATAAACATCGGCACCAAATCCAGTGCCGACCCGCTGCGCCGCAAGCAGGCCATGCTGATCGCCGAAGCCTACATGGAGGAAGTGCAATCGGCCGGCCTCACTTTTTGCGCTCCCGCCGACGCCAACTACGGTACGGCAGTTGCCCAAGCCGGATGCGCCACGGCAGCCGGTGCCGCAGGGTTCGGCCAGCGTCCGGGCGGCGCGCTGCGTCCCTATGCCAGCGTCGCCGATTATGTGACGACGCCGGGCGTCGAACGACGCGCCTTCGCCGGCGCGGATGGGGTGGATCGGGACGTGAACGGCCGCGCGCTGGGTCAGGATCAAAACCTTAATACAATGGGAAACAGCTCGCTGGGTCCGATTACGACGACTGTGGAAATCAATGTACTGGGTCCGGCGGGATCGCCTAACGGCAATGGCGCGCTCGGACCGAACGGCCGCAACATCGTCTCGACGGCCAACAACTTGCAGGTGTTGAAGATCACCATCCGCACCACTTACGGCCCCGGCGAAACCATACAGCTGGATGGCTACCGCACGCGGTACGCGCCAACCCTTTAAGTCCATGAAAAGCAGCCTTCGACATTTGCGGCATTTTGCAACTCGCCAGCGTGGTTTCACGCTGGTGGAGGCGATCGTCGTCATGGTCGTTACCGGCATACTGGCTGGCATCATGGTGCTATTCATCCGTCGCCCAGTGCAGAACTACACCGACGCCGCCGCCCGCGCCGAGCTTACCGACGCGGCCGATCTGGCCTTGCGCCGAATGGCGCGTGAACTGCGCAGCGCCTTGCCCAACAGCGTGCGCCTGACGGTGAACAACGGCGTCTGGTGGTTGGAGTTTATCCCGACGATATCGGGGGGCAGGTATCTCTCGGTCGAGGCCAATACCGTCAACGGCACGCCGTTGAGTTTCACGAATCCTGTCGCAGCGCCGTTTCATGTGGTGGGCCCAATGCCAACGCCTGCGTTGACTTTCTCGCCAGCGGGGGCGAACAATTATATTGTTATCTATAACTTGGGGCCGGGGTTTTCCAATGTCGGTGCCGATGCCTACTTTCGCGATAATCTCGCACGCGTCACTAATGCAAATCCAGGGGACCGCACCATTTCTTATGAGCGGTATAAAGACGGTGACGCGCCTGGCAATAAGATCAATCCATTCGCGTCGACCAATCCCAATACGTCGCCCGGCCAGCGTTTCCAAGTGGTGACGGAACCTGTGACCTTCCGATGCCAGGGACTGGCAAATGGCAGAGGCACCTTAACGCGGTCAGTGGCCGCCAACTTCCTCGCCGTCCAGCCGACTCCCACTGCGGCCGCCGGCAATCTGATGGCCAACAACGTGGTCGCTTGTAATTTTTCCGTCAACGGTTTCGGAACTCAGCAGAGCTCGCTGATTGGTTTGAATCTCGCGCTGGGCCGCCCAGATATCAATGGTGGCAACGCCGTTGAAACCATCACGCTCACCCATCAGGTCCAAGTCGACAATACGCCATGAAGCTGCGAATGATAAGAAAATCGGGCGGCGTCGCGCTGGTGACCGCCATCTTTTTACTGGTGGTGCTCGCAGGGTTGGCGGCGGCCGTAGTGTCGCTGACGACTGCGCAGCAAAGCAGCGCCTCGCAGGATGAGCAGGGCGCGCGTGCATATCAGGCGGCGCGTGCGGGTATGGAATGGGCGCTCTTCACTAGCTTGCAGCCAGACGGGGCGTTGGCCGGCAATCCATTGGGCTGTCCCTCGGCGGTCAGCTTCGGCCTGCCGGCCGCTACGTTAAGCGCCTTCACCGTGACGGTGTCTTGCCTGGCCGGTCCCGAATTGGGTTATGGCTCCGCCGATGCGACTCAACCTGATTCCACCGCAGGCGGCATCGCCATTCGGTCGGTCGCCTGTAACCAGCCCGACCCGGCGACTGGCAACTGCCCAAACGCCGCGCCAGGCCCGGATTATGTGTCACGGCGGATCGATGCGCAGCTATAAAGAAACAAGCCACATGACAATGTGTGTGTTTTTGTGGCATTACTATTAATTTTTGGCAAACGAGCGGTGTAACTTGAATATAATCAACCAACTAGCGCGTAAACCTCGTGTGCTGGTAATCATCTAGGTTGCTGGTATGGGATTCCTCAAAAGAAGCAAAAAGAAGGATGGCTGGCTGACCGTCTCGTTCCAGCGCGACGGTATCTGCGCTGGCCGCGTGCAGCGCGTGCGCGACGCCAAGGCGGTGGTCGAGCTGTCGTCGTTCTATCCGTCCACTGCCAGCCTGACTTCCGAATCGCTGGAAAAAGTGAGCAAGGATTTGAAGGCCGCCAATTTCCTCTTCGGCACCATGCTGAGCGGCGGCGAATACCAGATGCTGACCGTCGACGCACCCAACGTCCCGCAGGACGAATTGAAAACGGCGGTGCGCTGGCGCTTGAAGGATATGCTCGATTTTCATGTCGACGACGCCACCATCGACGTGCTAGACATTCCGGTCGACCCGAACGCGCCGTCGCGCGCCCATTCGATGTTCGCCATCGCCGCCCGCAACGCGCTGATCCAGTCGCGCCAGGGCCTGTTCGCCGAGGCCAAGATCGAACTGAACGTCATCGACATTCCGGAAATGGCGCAGCGGAACATCTCGGTGCTGCTGGAAACCGAAGGCCGTGGCCTGGCGATGCTGTCGTTCGACGGCGACGGCGGCCTGCTGACGATCACCTTCAAGGGCGAGCTGTACCTGTCGCGCCGCATCGACGTGACCTTGCCGCAACTGCTGGAACCAGACACCGACAAGCAGCAAACCTTATTCGACAAGATTACCCTGGAGCTGCAACGCTCGCTGGATCACTTCGACCGCCAGTTCAACTATGTCAACGTGATCAAGCTGCTGCTGGCGCCGACCGGCGCGCAGGGCTTGCACGAATATCTGGCGGCCAATCTCTACATGCCGGTCGAGGCAATGGGCCTGGAGGATGTGTTCGACCTGAGCAAGGCGCCGGCGCTGCTTGACGTCGAGCAGCAACAGCGTTTCTTCCTGACCCTGGGCGCGGCCCTGCGGCACGAGGAGGTGGTGCTGTGAGTCAGCAGATCAACCTGTTCAACCCCATCTTCCTCAAGCAGAAGAAAGTATTCACGGCCTTGCCGATGGCCGAGGCCTTGGGCGTGATCGTCGCCGGCGCGCTGCTGCTGACGTGGTACGCCGGCCAGCGTGTGGCCGAGCTGGAAACATCCGCCGCGTCCGGCAAAACCTTGCTGGCCGACCGCGAGCGCCGTCTGGCGGAGGCCAGCAAGCAATTCGCGCCACGGCAGAAAAGCGCCACCATCGCAAGCGAGGTCGCCCAGGCCGAGGCGGAATTGAAGTCGCTGCAACAAGTGGAATCGGTGCTGCGCGACGGCACGCTTGGCAACGCGGCAGGCTATGCCGAATATTTCCGCGCGTTTTCGCGACAGAACGTCAGCGGGCTGTGGTTGACAGGCGTGTCGATCGTTGGCGCGGGCAACGATATCGGCGTGCAGGGACGTGCCATGCAGCCGACCTTGATACCGGCCTATATCGCGCGCTTGAAGTCGGAGCGGGTTATGCAAGGCAAGAGCTTCGCCAGCCTGGATATTTCACGGCCGGACGCGCAACTGACGCCGGTCGCCGCGCCGCCGCCCGCCGCGCCGGCGACCATCGAAGGTGTAGCCGTGCCGACCGCCGCTCCGGCAGCCGTGCCCGCACCGGTGGCGACGACGGCGCCGTTCGTGCAATTCAGCCTGCAATCGAGCGCTGCGGCGAGGACCGAACAATGAAGCAGCAACTGCAACAGCAATGGCTCAAGCTGAGCACCAAGCTGGACGCGATGACCCTGCGCGAGCGCGCCATGGTGTTCGTGGCGGTGACGGCGGCGCTCCTGTTCCTCATATATACGATCGCGGTTGAACCGATGCTGGCCAGGCAAAAGCTGCTGCTGGCGCAGATCAAGCAGCAGCAAAACCAGATCGCCGGCATCGACATGGAAATCACGGGCAAGGCCCAAGGCTTCAATATCGATCCGGATGCGCAGGAACGGGCCAAATTGCAGGCGGCACGCGCTGAAATCGACCGTATCAGCGCCAGCTTGCTGGCCGTGCAAAAAGGACTGGTGGCGCCGGAGAAGATCGCGCCGTTGCTGGAAAACCTGCTGAGTGGCCACGGAAAACTGCGCTTGATGGCGATGAAGACCCTGCCGGTGGCGGGCATGAACGAACGCTTCGCGGAATCCACGCCGCCTGTGGCCGCAGGCACACCGCCGCTTGCCGCCGCAGTCCAGCCAAATCCGTCAATCCAGCCGGCGGTCGCCGCGCAGAAGCCGCGCGAGCTACTGTACCGGCACGGCGTGGAGATCGTCTTGCAGGGCAGCTATCTGGACATGGTCAGCTACATGGCCGCGCTGGAGGCATTGCCGGTGCAACTGTTCTGGGGCAAGGCCAGCCTGGATGCGCAACAGTATCCGAATTCGCGCCTGACCTTGACGCTTTATACGCTGAGCCTGGATCAGAAATGGATGAAACTATGAGCGCCGCGGTGCGATATGCCTGCTTGGCCGGCGCGCTGTCGGCGCTGGTGCTGGCCGCGTCGCCGGTGCAAGCGCAGACCCTGGCCGATCCGACCCAGCCGCCGCCGGAATCGCGCCTGCTGGCGCCGGGCGCCGCCGATACGCCGACGGTCAGCGCCGGCCCGCGCTTGCAGTCGATCCTGATCGGCACGCGCGGACGCGAGGTGGCGGTCATCGACGGCCAGACGCTGCGCAAGGGCGACAAGATCAATGGCGCCGTGCTGGTCCAGATCGGCAAGAACCAAGTGGTGTTGCAACACGGACGGGCGAAGCAGGTGCTGACCCTGTTCCCCGACACCGGAACGGGCGGGAAGACGCCCGTTCATCAACGTTAAACGAATGCATATGCAAAAAATACTGACCATCGCCATCATGACGACGCTGCTGCTGAACGGCTGCTCGACGCCGCCCAAGCGCGATACCTATAACAAGATCAACGCCGAGGTCGATGCCGCGCTCAAGGCCAAGCCTCCGGCCGCCGCGCAGGCCGACGCCGTGGCCAGCGCCTTGCTGCCGCCGGTGTCGCAATTGACCGAGCAGTTGCCGAAGGCGCGCGCCGTGCTGGAGGAACGCTTCAACGTGTCGTTCAACAACGTGCCGGTGCAGCAGTTCTTCAACTCCATCGTGGCCGGCACCCGCTACAACATGCTGATCAACCCTGAGGTGACGGGCAACATTACCGCCAACCTGAAGGATGTGACCTTGGTCGAGGCGCTCGACGCGGTGCGCGAGTTGTACGGTTACGACTACAAGATCGAAGGCACGCGCATTTACATCCGTCCGCTGACGATGCAGACCAAGATGTTCAAGGTCAATTACCTGACCGCGATCCGCAAGGGCGTGTCGAGCCTGCGCGTGTCGTCGACGTCGGTGGCCAGCGCCGGCACCAGCAACAGCGGTTCGCAAAACAATTCCGGCAACAACAATAACTCGGGCAATAACAGCGACAACTCGGGCAACAACGGTAACAACGGCAACAATGGCAACAACTCCGGCGGCAACCAGAGCCAGCGGGACGCGGCCAACGTGCAAACGACCTCCGCCAGCGATTTCTGGCTGGAGCTCAAGACGGCGCTGGAGGCGATCATCGAAACGGGCAAGGACGGCCGCAGCGTGACGATCAGCCCGCAGTCAGGCGTGATCGTGATCCGCGCCATGCCCGACGAGCTGCGCAACGTCGACCAGTATCTGCGCGCGACCCAATTGTCGGTCGACCGCCAGGTGATTTTGGAGGCCAAGATCCTTGAGGTGGAGTTGAATAGCAACTTCCAGAGCGGCATCAACTGGGCTGCTTTCGGCAAGCTCAGCACCAACAGCCGCATCTCGGCCGGCCTGGTGCAGCCGGGCACGTCGCTGACGCCGCTGGGCCTGAGCGCGTCGGGGTCGCTGTCGAGCAACGGCGCCGCCGGCGCGGTGGGCGTGCCGGGCGCGTCGATTGGTGCCGTGTCCGACGCGGTCGGCTCGCTGTTCGGCCTGGCGTTCCAGACCAGCAATTTCGCGGCGCTGATTTCCTTCCTCGAAGGGCAGGGTACCGTGCACGTTCTGTCGAGCCCGCGCATCGCGACCCTGAACAACCAGAAGGCGCTGCTCAAGATCGGCACCGACGAGTTTTTCGTGACCGGCATCAGCACCACGACAACGACCAGCGGCACCGGCACCGGCGTCACCACGCCGACGTTGACCTTGCAACCGTTCTTCTCCGGCGTGGTGCTGGACGTGACGCCGCAGATCGACGACCACGGCAACATCATCTTGCACGTGCACCCGTCGGTGAGCCAGGTCTCGACCGTCAACAAGGGCGTCAATCTGGGTGCCTTGGGTAACTTCAGCCTGCCGCTGGCGGCGTCGTCGACTTCCGAGATGGACAGCATGGTGCGCGGCCAGGACGGCCAGGTGGTCGCCATCGGCGGCCTGATGCGCCAGGCGACGACGTCGGACCGTTCCGGCGTGCCGGGCGCGAGCGACATTCCCGTGGTCGGCGCATTGTTCCGCGCCTCCAGCGAAGTGATCCAGAAACGCGAATTGGTGGTGCTGATCAAGCCGACCATCGTCGAGTCCAGCTCCGACTGGAACCAGGACTTGCTCGACAGTGGGCGCCGCATCAAGGAGCTCGATCCGCGCCGCGCCAGGGAGCGCAACTGACCATGTACAGCAAACACTTCGGCCTGCGCGAGGCGCCGTTCAGCATCACGCCGGATACCAGCTATTTCTTCACCAGCCCGCATTCCCAGGAAGCGCTGAACACCTTGCTGGTGGCCGCCAAGAGCGGCGAGGGCTTCATCAAGATCACCGGCGAGGTCGGCACCGGCAAAACGCTGCTGTGCCGCAAGTTCATCGCCACGGTCGGGCCCGAGTTCGTTACCGCCTATATTCCCAATCCCTACCTGGAGCCGCGCACGTTGATGCTGGCCCTGGCCGACGAGCTGGAGGTGACCCTGGCGCGCGATGTCGACCAGCACCAGATGCTCAAGTCGATCACCTACCGCCTGATCGAACTGGCGCACGCCGGCAAGCAGGTCATGCTGTTGCTCGACGAGGCGCAGGCGATCCCGGTGGAGAGCCTGGAAGCGTTGCGGCTGCTGAGCAATCTGGAGACCGAAAAGCGCAAATTGCTGCAAATCGTGCTGTTCGGCCAGCCGGAGCTGAACCAACATTTGCAGGCCAATTCGATCCGCCAGTTGGCGCAGCGCATCACCTTCCATTACCACCTCGGCCCGCTGAGCCGGGACGACATCGAATACTATCTGGCCCACCGTTTGCGCGTGGCCGGCTACACGGGCGGGCGCCTGTTCAGCCGGGGCGCGATCGGCAAGCTGTTCCGCGCCAGCGGCGGCATTCCGCGGTTGGTCAACATCATGGCCAACAAGTCGCTGATGCTGTGCTTTGGCGAGGGCCGGCAGCAGGTCACGCGCCGCCACGTCAAGCTGGCGGCGCACGACACCAACGGCGTCGTCGGCGCGCGCGCCGGCCTGCGCTGGCCGTGGCTGGCCGCCGGTGTCGGCGTGCTGGTCGCGGCGTGCGGTTTGACGTGGACGCTGACCAAATGAGCCTGATCAATAAAATGCTGCAGGATCTGGACAAGCGTGGCGGCGCCGGCGACGACGCGGTCCATCCCCAGGAATTGAAGGCGGTGCCGGCGCCGGAACGCGATCGCCGGCCGTTGATGCTGGCAGGCGCCGGTGTGGCGGCAGCCGCCGTGCTGGCCGCTGGCGGCTGGTATGGCTGGGAGTACTGGCATAGCCACCGCGCGCCGCCGGCGCCGGTGCCGAAGGTGGTGCTCAACCAGCTTCCGCCGGGCGCCGTGAGCGTGCCGCCGCCAGCCGAGCCAGTGATCGAAGCCGCCAAGCCGGTGACGCCGGAACGGGCATCCGCGCCGGCCGCCGAAGCACTTGCCGAGCCGGCGCGGAAACCTGCCCAGCCGGCCCAACTTGACACCCCGCCGGCCAAATCCGCGTCGGCCCGCGCGGCGGCAACGCCGACGCTGCCGTCCGGCAGCATGCCCGTATCCGATGAAGCCATCGCGTCCAGGCCACGCCGCCCCGTGCCCGACGGCGAGGCGCACCGTCCCGAACGCAAGGCCGCTCAAACGGAGGGCGTGAGCCGGCGCGAACTGACGCCCAAGCTCGAATCCGACGGCGCCTACCGCCGCGCGCTGGTGGCCTTGCAGGAAGGCCGCCTGAGCGTAGCGATGGCCGATCTGGAGCGGGCGCTGGAGATCGATCCGCGCAACGAGGCGGCGCGCCAGACCTACGTCAGTCTGCTGCTGGAAAATAAGCGAACCGACGAAGCGATCCGCCAGCTGCGCCTGTCCCTCGGCATCGATCCGCGCCAGCCGGGGCTGGCGATGGTGCTGGCGCGGCTGCAACTGGAACGCGGCGGTCCTGCGCTGGAGACGCTGATGGCGACCCTGCCATACGCCGGCAACAGCGCCGATTACCTGGCCTTCCTGGCCGGCGTGCTGCAGCGCGAGCAGCGGCACGCCGAGGCGGCGCGCTACTACCGCGACGCGCTGCAACTGGGGCCGGGCAACGGCGTCTGGTGGATGGGGTTGGCCATTTCGCTGCAGGCCGACCAGCATCTGCCCGAGGCGCGCGACGCCTACGCGCGCGCGCGCGGGGCGGCCGGCATGACGCCGGAATTGCTGGCCTTCATCGACCGCAAGCTGGAGCAGTTGGCGCGCTAATTTAAGTCGCTCACCGGGGTGTTTTTTTAGCATTATACATATGCTAATCGTGATAATATAATTGCAATTCCCTGCAATCAATTATCGGACACCTCCCATGACGACTACGCTGCCATCGCACCTGAAAAAAAACCTGGTCCCGCTGTTGCTGGCCCTCTCCGTGAGCCAGGCCTACGCGGCCGATATCGTCTACACCGGCGCTGACGGCGCCTCCGGCCTGATCGGCGCGACGCCCGGGCAGCATGGCGGGGCCGGTGGCGCCGGCGTGCCGTTGTCGGCCGTGCTTGGCCAAGCCCAGCAGTCGCTGACGCTGACGCTATACGGCGGCACCGGCGGCACTGGCGGCACCGGCGGCGTACGTTCCGATACTATCTTCGCCGGCAACGGCGGCGCCGGCGGGTTCGGCGGAGCGGCCAGCGGCGTCATCGCCACCAGCACGTCGGCCGCGCTCGACACGGTGGTGGCGACGCTGGTGTACGGCGGCCGGGGCGGATCGGGCGGCGCGCCCGGCGGGTTGGCGGAAATGCTCGACAACGGCGATATCTACGGGCCGTTCAATCCAATCTACGGCGCTACCGGCATTGGCGGCATCGGTGGCGCAGCCAGCAGCTCGGCTTCGGCGGTCGTGGGCGGCGCCGCCTCGGTCGACGTTACGGCACTGGCCGTCGGCGGCGTCGGTGGCAGCTTGGAAGGCCCGGCGGGCATTTTCGGCGGCGGCGGTGGCGCCAGCGCCACCGCCTACGGGCAATCGGACACCGGCAAGGTCCGCGTCCGGGCCGAAGCGCGCGGCGGCGACGGCGGCCAGCCGACGGCCTTCCTCGGCAGCGGCGTCGGCGTCGGGGCAGACGTCGAGCAGATCAACGCAGTGTCGGGGCGCACGAGCGGCGAGCTGACATTGATTCAGCGCGCCGTCGCCGGCCGCACCGGTCCAAGCTGGCCCGCCGACCCATCCAACCCCGTGCCGCCCGATGGCGTGCGCAGCGCCAACGCCCGCTCTGCGCTCACCTTAAGCGACGCCACGGCAGCCAGCGTCGTCGCGCACGTGTCGGCGGTGGGCGGCGACGCCAGCCTGGCAATGAACTTCAGCTATAGCGGTGGCGCCGGCTCGGCTTTGCTGGACCTGACATCGACCGCCGCCGGCGCGGCCGTCGACGGAACGGTCGAGGCGTTCGGCGGTACCGGCAGCGTCTACGTCGGCGGCGGCGAGGGCGGCATGGCCGACGCGGTCGCCGTGCTGACCGGACTGGCCGACGTGCGCGGCAGCGTAGCGGCCTACGGCGGTAGCGGCGGGCCAACCACGTTCGGCGGCAACGGCGGCGCCGCCACTGCCTCGTTGACGATCTCGGCGCAGGGCATGGCGCGCGGCAGCGCCACGGCCACGGGCGGCCAGACGGGCGCCGAGAACAACTACTACCAGCCGAGAATCGGCCAGGCGGGTGCGTTTGTGGTGCTGGCCGGCGCCGGCGCGCAGGGCGCCGCCACCGCCGTGGGCAGCAGTGCGATCAGCCGCCTGACCGCGCGCACCAGTGGCGCGCAGGGCGTCGATGTGAGCGCCAGCGCGCACGGCTACAGCGACGCCGGCGTGGTGGTGGAATCGGGCGTCGGCCCGTCGGCGGCCGGCACTGCCAGCGTCAGGGCGCGGGTCGATGCCTCGAGCGACGCTTCGAGCTACAGCGCGGCGACCACCGCCGCGCTCGACGTCACCGCCTCGGGCGACATCGACGGCGTCAGCCAGGCGCGTTCGGGCGACGCGCTGTGGGGCTGGTACGGTTCCCCGCCGTCGGCCGGGAACGTCACCAGCAGTGCGCGCGGCGTCACCAGCGGCAACCATGCGGTGGCGATCCGCGCCATCGCCCGCGCCGGGGAAACCGGCTTCCTTGAGGGCTACCCGCTCATGAGCGCCGGCGCCAGCGCCACCGCCTTCGGCCAGTCCGGCGGCGGCGTGGTCGACGTCTCGGCCGAGGCGCGCGCCAGCGGCGGCATCAAGGCCGATTTATGGAACGCCTACGGCGCGGCAAGCGCGTCGGCCACGGCGGTCAACCTCGCGCGCGGCGGCCGCGGCATCGCCCGCGCCACCGCCTGGGGCGGCGACGCCCAAGCGCTGGCGACGGCCAGCGGCGTCGGCGCCAGCGGCGCCATACGGGTGAGCGGCGCGGCCGGTCCGATCGCGGGCGACTGGCCGGCCATCATCCAGTTCAGCGCGACGAGCAAGGCGTCCGGCGCCAATTACTACGACGCGGCCGGATTCCAGCTGGCCGGCCATGGCGGCGCCGGGCAGGTGGTGGTCTCGAACGTCAGCGCCGGCCCGGACGCGGTCGGCGACATCGCCGGACTCGGACCGGTCGTGACGGCTGCCGTGACTTCGGTGGCCGGGGTCGGCATGCAGGCGTTCAGCTCCGACACGGCCGCCCTGGGGAACGATGGGGGGCTGCCGGGGCCGACGCGGCTGACGGCCAGCGGGCAGTTCGGCTTCGACGGCATCGCCGGCCAGCACCTGCTGCTCGGTTTTGTCTCGGCCTCGTTCGCCGACGGCTTCGACACGCTCGAGCTGTCGATCACCAACAACGGCGTCGGCCTGTTCTCGCGGCTGTTCACGTCTGCCGATGACGCCATGCTGTTCCTTAACGACAAGGTGCTCGACCTCGGCCTGTTCGGTCCCGGCGCGCAGGACGTGCGGGTGTCGTCAACCTACTCGTACTTCCAGCCCGGCGCGTTCGCCTTCAACTACCTGGTCGGCACCGGTGCCGCCGTGGCGCCGGTGCCGGAACCGTCGAGCTGGCTGATGCTGGCGCTCGGCCTGGGCACCCTGGTGCTGGTGGCGCGGCGCCGGACAACCCGGCGGCCTTGAGCCGCTGAATTGTCCATTGATAAATAATTTTATGACATTGTAAATTATCCAATTTAAATAAGATAAGATGGCATTCTTTGCAATGGTCGGGGTGGCGGTCAAGCCGCCCCGTTTGTCTATAAAACAACTTCAGGGTCAGATCAATGAAATTATCGCAGTCATGCACGTCGTTCCGTCATTCCTCGCGCTACATCGCCGGCATCGCGCCGCTGTTGTTGTCGCTCCTTGTTAGCCAAGCCTGCGCGGCCGACCGCACGGTGACCGGTCCCGGCGGCGCTGTCGGCACGCCAGGCACTGCCACCACGCCCAACGGTGGCGCGGGGGCCGCGGCCCGGGACTTGACCGACACGTCGCTGACCGTCGGCGCGTTCAACCGCTTGACCTTGACCGGCGGCAACGGCGGTATCGGCGGCGCCGGCCTGGCGCCCGTGGTCCTCAATCCGGACGACCCGGATTGTGTCAATGACGGGCTGTGCTTTTACGGCAACGGCGGCCTTGGCGGCAATGGCGGGGCCGGTGCGGCCGCGCTCGGGCGCGTCAATGCGGTGTCCGTGACCGGTGCCACGCACGCGGAAGCGAACGTGCGGCCGCGTGGGGGCTGGTGCCCAGCTCAATTCTGACCTGACGCTGAGCAATGGCGGCGTCGGCGGCAACGCCTCCAGCGTGGCCAACAGCGTTTCCGTGTCCGGGGCGGCATCGGCCAGCGCCTACGCCACCGGCGGCAGCGGCGGCGACACGGACGCGTGGCTTGCCGGCCGGGGCGGCGACGGCGGCAAGGCCACGGCCCGCGCGTCGGCTTACTCCGGCACCGGCAACGTGTCGGTGCTGGCACAGGCGACCGGGGGCAATGGCGGCGGCGCCAACAATTACCACGCGCCAGCCGGCGCCGGTGCGGCGGTGTATCTGGAAAACATGGTGGCCGGCGCGACCCGTGGCGTGTTGTCGCTGTTGCAGCATGCGATCGGCGGCAACGGCGGCGCGATTTCCAACGGTGCCGGCGGCCCGCCTGACATGCCGGCACAGCCAGTCAATAACGCCGGCGGCAACGCCGCATCGTTATTGCGGCTCAGCGACGGCCAGGCCAGTGCGCTGAGGGCCACCGTCACAGCCAAGGGCGGCAATGCCGGCGGTAAGGTCGGCACCGCCAGTCCGGCGGCTGGTAACGCGCGGGCCGAGCTGTCGCTGACATCGACCCGCGCCGGCAGCGACGTCGAGGGCAGCGTCAAGGCCATCGGCGGCGACATTACCGAGGGTGATTATTATACGCTGGGCGGCGAGGCCGGCGCGGCCACCGCCATCGCCATGCTGACCGGCACGGCGGCGGTGTCGGGCTCGGCCGAGGCACTCGGCGGGCAGTTCGGCGCGGGCTCCGGCGGGCCGGGCAACACGGCTCGGGGCGCCAGCGCCACCAGCCTGTTGACGATCAACGCCGGCGCCCTGGCGACCGGCAGCGCGCGCGCGGTGGGCGGCCAGATGGGCGGGGCGCTTGCGGGCTGGAAGTATGAGGACGGTGACGCCAGCGCCACGCTGGAACTGGTCGGCGCCGGCGCCAGCGGCGCCAGCTACGCACGCGGGCGTAGCGCCAATAGCAGCGTTAACGTCACCACCACTGGCGCGCGCGCTGTCAATGTGGAATCGCGGGCAATCGCCGGCCTGGAGGGTCTCGGCGGGCGCGGCAGTGAAGGCGACGCCAGGGCGAGCACGGTGGTCAACGCAGGCACGTCCGGTGGCCGCGCCGCTGTGACGGCCGGCGCCTACGCGCTCGGCACGGACGCCCGGCAAAGCGCGCGGGCCAACCTGAGGATCGACGCCGGCGGCGACATCGTCGGCACCGCCCAGGCGGAAGGCGGCGTCTTCAAGTACTTCCAGAACGTCAGCGGCGAAGCCGAGTCGATCGCCCGGGGCGTCACCAGCGGGGCGCACTCGGTTACCTTGACCGCGCTGGCGCGCAGCACGTACGTGCCGGATCGCTTTACCGGGAACGCTTTTGGAAAGGCCACCGCCAATGCGTATGGCGCCTCCGGCAGCGGCGTGGTCAAGGTCGCGGCCGAGGCCATTAGCGGCATGAACTACTACCAGGGTCCGCAGCTGTCGTCGGCGCGCGCCGTGGCCGTGACGTCGTCGCTGGGCGGCGTGAGCGACGCCAGCGCCCGCGCCCGGGGCGAGCAGATGGAAGCGGTTGCCATCGCCAATGCCGTTGGCGCCAAAGGTAGCCCGGTCGGCTTCAGCGCGACCGCGACCGGCACCTTCGCACAGGGCGCGGCCGTGGCGTCGAACCGCTTCGACGCCGCCAGCTTCGCATTGAATGCCGGCGGTGGCGTGGCCGGAGAGGCTCAGCTGCACACCTACGCCGGCGCGGCCCCGGCCGATGGCGCCGGCCTCGGTTTGAGCGCGTCCGCCGCCGCTGCGATGACGGAACTGTACGGTGTCGGCATGCATGGCGCCTCGGGCGCCGTGGACACCTCGCTGCCGACGTCCACGCTGGCCGGCACCAACATCAGCGAGTTCCAGTTCACCTCGGCAGTTGATCAACATCTGCTGCTCGCCTTCCTGGGCGCGGGCGGCACCGGCTTCGACGCGCTCGACCTGTCGATCAGCAGCCATGGTAACTTGCTGTTCAGCCAGTCGTTCACGTCGCTGAGCGACGCTAACCTGTTCTTCACCGGCAAGGTGCTCGATCTGGGCATGTTCGGCGCCGGTGCGCAGGACATCGTGGTGCGCTCGTCGCTCGCTGGCGCCGCATATGGCTACGCGTTCAACTATGTGCTCGGCGGTGGCATCGGCGGCCTCGGCGAGCTCGGCAACCCGACCGGCGGCGTCCCCGTGTTGGCCGTTCCGGAAGAGTCGAGCTGGATGATGATGATGATCGGTCTGAGCGGACTGGTGATCGTGGCACGCCGCCGCAAGTCGGCCGCCGCGCGCGCGTAATGTAGCGCATCGCTGGTTTGCTCAACTTCAGCGCGGCGGTTCGGCGCTGAAGTGAACCTTTCAGGCCGGCCCCTTTCGGGCCGGCCTGTTTTACGTTGGCCGTTACAGGCTGGCCTGCGGGCCCCGGATCCGCTTCATGCCGAAGCGGATCGCGGCCGGGCCAGCGCCTGCCGGGAAAATTTAGTGCATTGCAAATTTACTAATCATGATAATATAATTGAAATTTCCAAAAATCAATTATCGGATCTCTCCCCATGACAACTACGCTGCCGTCGCACCTGAAGAAAAAACTGGTCCCGCTGTTACTGGCGCTTGCTGTCAGCCAAGCCTACGCGGCCGATGTCATCTACACCGGCGTGGACGGCGCGTCCGGCCTGATCGGCGCGGCGCCCGGGCAGCACGGCGGCGCCGGCGGCGCCGGCGGCCCGTTGTCGGCCACCCTCGGCCAGGCACAGGCGGCGCTGACGTTGACGCTGTACGGCGGCGCCGGTGGCGCCGGTGGCGCCGGCGGCGCGCGTTCCGAGACTGTCTTCGCCGGCGACGGCGGCGCCGGCGCCTCGGGCGGATCGGCCAGCGGCGCCATCGCCACCAGTACGTCGGCCGCGCTCGACACGGTGGTGGCGACGCTGGTGTACGGCGGCCGCGGCGGCATGGGCGGCGCGCCCGGCGGGCTGGCGGAAATGGTCGACAATGGCGATGTCTTTGGGCCGTTCAACCCGATCTACGGCGCGTCCGGCGTCGGCGGCAACGGTGGCGCCGCCACCAGTTCGGCCTCGGCGATCGTCGGCGGCGCCGCCTCGGTGAGCGTCACGGCACTGGCCGCCGGCGGCACCGGCGGCGGCTTCGGCGGCGCGCGGGGCTGGTCCGGCGCCGGCGGCGGCGCCAGCGCCACCGCCTACGGGCAATCGGACACCGGCAAGGTCGGCGTCACGGCCGAAGCGCGCGGCGGCGACGCCGCCGAAATGCTCAGCGTGCTACAGGGCAGCGCTGGCGTCGCGGCCGACGTCGAGCAGGTCAACGCGGTATCGGGGCGCACGCGTGGCGACCTGACATTGGTTCAGCGCGCCGTCGCCGGCCGTGCCGGCGCCAGCGGCGTCGACGATCCTTATAACCCGGAGCCGCCCGATGGCGTGCGCAGCGCCAGCGCCCGCTCGGCGCTCACCTTGAGCGACGCCACCGCCGCCAGCCTGACCGCGCGCGTGTCGGCGGTCGGCGGCGATGGTGCCCAGGCATTGAACTTCAGCTATGCCGGCGGCGCCGGCTCGGCCTTGCTGGACCTGACATCGAGCGCGGCCGGCGCCGCCGTCGACGGCACGGTCGAGGCGTTCGGCGGCAGCGGCAGCATTTACGTCAGCGGCGGCAGGGGCGGCATGGCCGACGCGGTCGCCGTGCTGACCGGACTGGCCGACGTGCGCGGCAGCGTTGCGGCCTACGGCGGCAGCGCCGGGTCCTCCGTATTCGGCGGCAACGGTGGCGACGCGACTGCCTCCTTGACGATCTCCGCGCAGGGGATGGCGCGCGGCAACGCGTCGGCCACCGGCGGCCAGACCGGCGCCCAGAGCAATTACTATCTGCCGACTATCGGCTCGGCCGAGGCCGTCGTGGTGCTGGTCGGCGCCGGTGCGCAGGGCGCCGCCACGGCCCAAGGCGGCGGCGCGACCAGCCGCCTGACCGCGCGCACCAGCGGTGCGCAGGGCGTCGATGTGGCCGCCGTCGCGCGCGGCTACGCCGACGCCGCTGTGGTGGTTGAATCGGGCGTCGGTCCGGGGGCGGCAGGCACGGCCAGCGTCAAGGCGCGGGTCGACACGTCGAGCGATGATTCGAGCGGTAGCGCGCCGACCAGCGCCACGCTCGACATCACCGCCTCGGGCGACATCGACGGCGTCAGCCAGGCGCGCTCGGGCGACGCGCTGTGGGGCTGGTACGGTTCCCCGCCGTCGGCCGGCGTGGTCGCCAGCAGCGCGCGCGGCGTCACCAGCGGCAACCACGCGGTGGCGATCAGCGCCATCGCGCGCGCCGGCGAGACCGGCTTCATCCTCGGCATCCCGCTCAGCAGCGCCGCCGCCAGCGCCACCGCCTTCGGCCAGTCCGGCAGCGGCGCGGTCAACGTCTCGGCCGAGGCGCGCGCCAGCGGCGGCACCCGGGTCGATCCGTGGAACGCCTACGGCGCGGCGAACGCGTCGGCCACGGCGGTCAACCTCGCGCGCGGCGGCCGCGGCAGTGCCCGCGCCACCGCCTGGGGCGGTGACGCCCATGCGCTGGCGTCGGCCAGCGGCGTCGGCGCGCGAGGCGCGGTGCGGGTCAGCGGCGGCGCCGGTCCGGTGCTCGGCGACTGGCCGGCCAGCACCCAGTTCAGCGTGACCAGCAACGCGTTTGGCGCCAACTATTATGACGCCGACGGCTTCCGGCTGGCCGGCCACGGTGGCGCCGGGCAGGTGGTGGTGTCGAACGTCAGCGCCGGTCCGGACGCGGTCGGCGACATCGCCGGACTCGGGCCGGTGGTGACGGCGGCCATGACCTCGGTGGCCGGGGTTGGCATGCACGCGTTCAGTTCCGACACGGCAGCGCTGGTGCCGGATCCGTGGATGCCGGCGCCGGCGCTGCTGACAGCCAGCGGCCAGTTCGCATTCGATGGCGTCGCCGGCCAGCACCTGCTGCTCGGTTTCGTGTCGGCCTCGTTCGCAGGCGGCTTCGACACGCTCGAGCTGTCGATCACCAACAACGGCGTCGGCCTGTTCTCGCGGCTGTTCACGTCGGCCGACGACGCCATGCTGTTCCTTAACGACAAAGTGCTCGACCTCGGCCTGTTCGGCGGCGGCGCGCAGGACGTGCGGGTGTCGTCGACCTACTCGTACTTCCAGCCGGGCGCGTTCGCCTTCAACTACGTGGTCGGTTCCGGCGCCGCCGTCTCGGCCGTTCCCGAAGAGTCGAGCTGGATGATGATGATGATCGGTCTGAGCGGACTGGTGATCGTGGCGCGCCGCCGCAAGTCGGCCGCCGCGCGCGCGTGATGTAGCGCATCGCAGGTTTCGTGAAGTGAGCGTTTCAGGCCGGCCCCTTTTTGGGCCGGCCTGTTTTACGTTGGCCGTTACAGGCTGGCCTGCGGGCCCCAGATCTGCTTCATGCTGAAGCGGATCGCGGCCTGGTCCTCGCTGAGGGCCTCGGCGATGGCGCGGCGGTCGCCGGCGGCCAGGCGTTGCTCAGCCGGCGGCAGCGCCTGGCCGGTGGCGTCGCGCAGGCAGTGGATGTGCAATTCGTCGCCGCCGGCCAACCGGTGGCTGACGACGCCGACTTCGCCGGTGGCCAGCCGCACCAGGCAGCCGGGCGGGAAGTCGCCCAGCTCGCGCTGGAAGTGCAGGGCCAGCGCCGGATCGACCGGCGAACCCTTGTCGTCCATCAGATTGCGCAGCGCCTGGTCGGGCAATACCGAACGCCGGTAGTTGCGCGCCGACACTTGCGCGCAATAGCGGTCGGCCAGGCTGAGCAGCTTGGCGTTGAACGTCACCTGCGGACTGGCGACGCCGGCCGGATAGCCGCTGCCTTCATCGTTTTCGTGGTGCAGCAGCACGCACGAAATCCATTCCTCGTCCTCGATGCCCGCACACTTGAGCATATCGGCGCTGTCCTCCGGATGGCGGCGCACGATGGCCATCTCTTCCTTGCTCAGGCTGTGCTTGTTCTGGAAGCTCTCGTGGTCGCGCAGCATGCCGACGTTCATCGTCAATGCGGCGGCCGTGAGGGTTTCGGTGTCGGCGTCGGTCTTGCCGAGGCTGCGCGACATGACGACAATCACCACCGCCGTCTCGATGCAATGGCGCACCGCGTAGCTGCCGGCGATCTGGCACAGGAAAATGCAGGCGAGGGCGATGTCGGGATTCAGATCGACCGCGCGCACCACCTCGCGGGCGATGTCGCGCAACTCGCTTTCGGCGTCGTGTTCGTTGCGCAGGTTTTGCAGCAGCCGTTCCAGCCGCCGGTTCGACACGTTGAGCTGGTGCAGCACCGACGGCGGCGCCGGGTGGGGCGCCAGCGCCGCCGAGGCGACGCCCGGCAGGTCCAGGTGTTTGGTATCGGCCATGATGAAGGTCCCCGATTTTATACTTTGGCCAGCCGCTCCAGCGCGAGCGCCAAGGTCTCGTCTTTTTTGGCGAAGCAGAAGCGCACGATGCCGGACTCCTTGCCTTGCTGGTAGAACGCCGACACCGGTATCGCCGCGACCTTGATCTCGGTGGTGAGCCACTCGGCGAACTCGGCCTCGGTCCGGGTCGAGATCTTGTCGTAGCGCACGCACTGGAAATAGGTGCCGTCGGCCGGCAGCAGCTCGAAGCGGGTGCCGGCCAGGCCGTCGCGGAACAGGTCGCGCTTGCGCTGGTAGAACGCCGGCAAGGTCAGGTAGGGCGCCGGATCGGCCATGTAGCTGGCCACGCCATGCTGCATCGGCGTGTTGACGCTGAAGACGTTGTACTGGTGGACCTTGCGGAACTCGGCCGTCAGTCCCGGCGGCGCCGCCACGTAGCCCAGCTTCCAGCCGGTGACGTGGTAGGTCTTGCCGAAGCTGGAGACGACGAAGGCGCGCGCGGCCAGCTCGGGGTGGCGGCACACGGATTCGTGGCGCTGGCCGTCGTAGACCATGTGTTCGTAGACTTCGTCCGACAGGATCAGGATGTTGGTGCCGCGCACGATGTCGGCCAGCGCGTGCATGTCGGCGCCGCGCAGCACGCTGCCGGTCGGGTTGTGCGGCGTGTTGATAACGATCATCCGCGTCTTGCCGCTGACGGCGGCGGCCACCTTGGCCCACGGCACCGTGTAGCCGGTCGTGGCCATTTCCATCTGCACGCCCACGGCCACGCCGCCGGCAAGATTGATCGCCGGCACGTAGCTGTCGTACACCGGCTCGATGACGATCACCTCGTCGCCCGGATGCACGCTGCACAGGATGGCCGTGGTCAGCGCCTGCGTGGCGCCGGCGGTGACGGTGATGTCGGTGTCGACGTCGTATGCGTGGCCGTACAGGGCCGCTATCTTGGCAGCGATGGCGTTGCGCAACGCCGGCGCGCCGCTCATCATCGGATACTGGTTGAAGTCGGCCAGCATGGCGTCGTTGACGGCTTGCAGCAGGCTGCGCTCGCACGAAAAATCGGGGAAGCCCTGGCCCAGGTTGACGGCGCCGGACTGCGCGGCCAGGGTCGACATGCGCGTGAAAACGGTGGTGCCGACGGCCGGCAGGCGGCTGGTCAGGGGCGGCGTCAACGGAATATCGGTATGGAGATCGTTGCGGCTATTCATGGCGGCTGGAGAGTGAACGGATGACCTATTCTAGCTCAGCGAGCACGCTTTGGTGTTGCGTAAAAAATCTATCGTTCGAGTCGCCACGCCTCCGGCACCACGACCTTGAACATGCCCGCCTTTGCCAGCCGGCGCGCCAGTTTGAGCAGCGCCTTGTCCTTGGTGATGAGCACCTCGGCGCCGGCGTCGCGCGCCACCTCGAGGAACTTTTGATCGTCCTTGTCGGTGCAGACGGGCAGGCGAATACCGGACTCGGCCGGGGCGACCACCTTGATCAGCGCGTCGAAGCGGGCCGCCGCCAGCGGCCGGCTGGCCTCGTCGAGCGGCAAGTGCGAATAATGCAGCACGATGTTGTATTCGTCGCGGCAATCGGCGCGCGTGACGGCCTCGACCGCGCCGCTTTCGAGCGCGGCCAGCAGGTCGGCCCAGCGCGGATCTTTGAACACGAACAGGTCGAGGCAGACATTGGTGTCGATGACGATGCGGGCCGGTGCGGAATTTGGTGGAACAGGTATCATGTCGGAAGTATGTTTATTTGAAATTGAGTTTAAATCTTATGCTGATAGTGCTTTCCCCCGCCAAAAGTCTCGACCTGGAGACGCCCCCGACCACCAAGCTGCACTCCCAACCCGCTTTCCTCGACCACTCGGCGCAACTGATCGCGCGCCTGCGCGAATTTTCGCCGGTGCAGATCGGCGAGCTAATGGATCTGTCCGACAACCTGTCGGCGCTCAACGTTGCCCGCTACGCATCGTGGACGCACGACACCGCCGAGGGCCGCCAGGCCGTCATGGCCTTCAACGGCGACGTCTACGGCGGCCTGGAGGCGCGCACCTTGACTCCCAAGCAGCTGGACTACGCGCAATCGCATATCCGCATCCTGTCCGGCCTGTACGGCATGCTGCGTCCGCTCGACCTGATCCATCCGCACCGGCTCGAGATGGGCACGCGCCTGAGCAACCCGCGCGGCAAGAACCTGTACGACTTTTGGGCCGACACCATCACCAAGGCGCTCAACCAGACCGCCGGCGAGCAGGGCGCCGAGAGCCTGGTCAACCTGGCGTCCGAGGAATACTTCAAATCGGTCAAGCCAAAACTGCTCGACGTGCCGGTGATCACGCCGCAGTTCGAGGACTGGAAAAACGGCAAGTATAAAATCATTTCCTTCTACGCCAAGCGGGCGCGCGGGCTGATGGCGCGCTACGCCGCCGTCAAAGGCATCACCGATCCGCAGAAGCTGAAGAAATTCGATGTCGACGGTTATGCGTTCGACAAGAAGGATTCGACCGACGGCACCTGGATTTTCCGCCGCAAGGTCGCCGCGTAAAAAAGTGTAAAGGGGTCGGGCGCCAACAAAAAACCGGGATCGCGTCCCGGTTTTTTGTTAATTCCAGAGTTTCCACCAGTGACGTTCGGCCTTTTTGCCTTCGTCGAGGAAGGTGCTGGTTGGATAGTTCAGCTTGAACACGCGCATGGTATCGTCGCGCAATTCCGTCATGCCCAGCTTGTCGTAGCTGCGGATCATGATGAACAGCGCCTCTTCGATCGCCGGCGAGTCGCGGTAGTCGCTCATGATGCCCATGGCGCGGTTGGCCGCTGCCAGGTAGGCGCCGCGACGGTAGTAGTAGCGCGCCACGTGCACCTCGTACGACGCCATGGCGTTGGTCAGATAGCGCATGCGGTCCAGCGCGTCCGGGGTATACTTGCTGTTCGGGAACTTATCCACCAGCTGCTTGAACGCCGCGTAGGCTTCGCGCGTCGCCTTCGGGTCGCGCTCGGTCGTGTCCTGGGCGTAGATGAAGTTCAGGAAGCCGATCTGGTCGTTGAAGTTGATCAGCCCGCGCAGGTAGTACATGTAGTCGACATTGTTGTGGTTCGGGTGCAGCTTGATGAAGCGCTCCACGGCCGCCAGCGCTTGCGCCTGGTCTTGCGCCTTGTAGTAGGCGTAGGCGATCTGCATCTGCGCCTGTTGGGCGTAGGTACCGAACGGATAGCTCGATTCCAGGCGCTCGTACAGCTGAATCGCGCGCTCGTAGTGGGCACCTTCCAGTTCTTCAGTCGCCTCCGAGTATAATTTCGAAGCTGTCCAACCTTTTGTCTCGTCAACTTTATCCGAGAAAATGCCGCAAGCGGACAAACTAAGCAGAACCAACGTTGCTGCGACTACCGATAATTTTTTTTGCATATGTTTTGCAAGAAGCTGTTTAACCAAAGTTTTACAATAGGCTGATTATAGCCGATGGGAATGCCGTGATATTAACTCCAAAGCCGAATTTGGCCGAATCCTCCTCCGATCATGAATCCGACGCCGACCTGCCCGCAGAGCTCGAAGTCCAGGATGGCGACTACGGCGACGACGATGACGGCCTGGCTCCGATCGAACTGGAACTGACCCCGGAAGCGTGCGGCCAGCGCCTGGACAAAGTCATTTCCAGGCTGGTGCCGCAGTTTTCGCGCGGCCGCCTGCAAATGTGGATCGACGACGGCTTCGTCACGGTCGACGGCAAAGTAGCCAAAAGCAACAAGGACACGGTCTACGGCGACGAGAAGATCGTCATTCTGCCCCAACCGGCGCCGGAAGACGAGGCTTTTAAACCGGAAGCGATGGAACTTAACATCGTTTATGAAGATGAGCACCTGATCGTCATCAACAAACCGGCCGGCCTGGTGGTCCATCCGGGCGCCGGCAACTGGTCCGGCACGCTGCTCAACGGCCTGCTGCACCACTGCCCGCAACTGGCCGGCGTGCCGCGCGCCGGCATCGTCCACCGCCTCGACAAGGACACCAGCGGCCTGATGGTGGTGGGCAAGACGCTGCCGGCGCAGACCGATCTGGTGCGCCAGCTGGCCGCGCGCACCGTCAAGCGCGAGTATTTCGCTTTGGTGTGGGGCACGCCGCGCGTTAGCGGTACTATTGACGCATCGATGGGGCGCCACCCGAAGGACCGCATCAAGATGGCGGTCTCGAACAACTTCTCCGCCAAGCCGGCCATTACGCACTACGCGTTGCTGGCCAGCGGCGATCTGGACCGTCGCCCCGTCAGTCTGATGCAGTGCCGCCTGGAGACGGGCCGCACGCACCAGATCCGCGTCCACATGATGTCGATCGGTTTTTCGCTGGTCGGCGATGTGATGTATGGCAAGCAGCATCTGGCCAGTGTCTTCCCGCGTCAGGCCTTGCAGGCCCGGCGCTTGGGCCTGGTGCACCCGGCCACGGGCGAGCAGTGCGAGTGGCTGGTGCCGCTTGCCGAGGATTTCGCCGAGCTGATCGCCAAGGCCGGCATTGAGGAACCGGAACAAATTTGAACGCAATCCATCAGCAATGGTTGATGCCGAAATGGCCGGGCCTGCCCGCCAACGTCGGCACCTTGTCGACCACGCGGCGTGGCGGCGTCAGCCCGCCGCCATATGACGACGGCATGGGGCAGGGCGGCATGAACCTGGGCACCCATGTCGGCGACCAGCCGCACAACGTCGCGCGCAACCGGGAAATCCTGCGCGCGATGCTGCCGTCCGATCCGGCCTGGCTCACGCAGGTGCACGGCACCGCCGTGGTCGATCTGGCTACGCTGGCGCCGCAGCAGGTGCCCGAGGCAGACGCCAGCGTCAGCAACGTGCCCGGCAAGGTGTGCGCCATCATGACGGCCGATTGTCTGCCGGTGCTGCTGTGCGACGCCGAGGGAAAGGTGGTCGGCGCCGCCCATGGCGGCTGGCGCGGCCTGGTCTCCGGCGTGCTGGAAAATACGGTCGAGTCGATGCGCGCGGCCGGCGCCGGCGAAATGATGGCGTGGATGGGGCCGGCAATCGGCGCCTACCAGTTCGAGGTCGGTCCGGACGTGATGCAGGCCTTCCTCAACGGCGCGCTGGACGACTCCGGCGTGCGCCATGTGACGGCGGCGTTTTCTCCCATCGAGGGCAAGCCGGGCAAGTATCTGGGCGACCTCTACGCGCTGGCGCGCTACCTGCTGCACCGGGCCGGCGTCATGCAGGTGCATGGCGGCGAGTACTGCACCGTCTCCAATTCGGGCCGGTTCTATTCCTATCGGCGCGATGGCGTCACGGGCCGTCAGGCCTCTTTGATCTGGCTCAAATGAAGCGACGCGGCGCCGGCTTAGTGTTCGCCTCTGGCGTCCGCCTCGCTGGCGGCGCGCGCGTCCCGGGCCGCCTGTTCTTCGGCGCGGCGGCGCGCCTTGCGTTTGCCGGTGCCGGCGATATATATCAATGTGCCCAGCGGCAGCACGCAGTAGAACAAAAACGTTACAATTCCCGCAACGACGGTGGGCTCGGTGAGCGCCATCAGTCCCACGACATAAATCCAAGCAATCGCAACGATCAGCATAACGAGTTCAGCATAGAGCAGTCCAGGTAAAGATATTTAAACTATTTTTAGGGAATCAACCATGAATGTGCCCGATCCTCAAGCCATTGCCAACGCCTGGATGTCGCAGATGAGCGACCCATCGCAGTGGCAATCCTGGTTCAGCAAGCTCCCCGCCCCCGACGCCAATCCGCTGGCCGCTATCATGCAGGACGCCGGCGCCACCGTGCAACCCCAGGCGATGGAACAGCTGAAGAACCAATATCTGCATGACTTCGGCGTGTTGTGGCAAGATTTTTTGTCCGGCAAAACCCCGGCGTTGCAAGACCGCCGGTTCAGTTCGCCCGCCTGGCAGGGCAATCCGATGTCGTCGTTTAATGCGGCATCATACCTGCTCAACGCCAAATTCCTGACCGCCATGGTCGATACCGTCGAGACCAACCGCCATCAAAAGCAGAAGATCCGTTTCGCCGTGCAGCAGATCGTCGACGCCATGTCGCCGGCCAATTTCCTCGCCACCAATCCGGAAGCGCAGGAAATGCTGATCGAAACCAAGGGCGAGAGCCTGACCAAGGGCCTTGCCAACATGCTGGCCGACATGAACAAGGGCCATATTTCGCTGTCCGACGAATCGGCCTTCGAGGTCGGCCGCAACCTGGCGATGACGCCGGGCACGGTGATCTACGAGAACCCGCTGTTCCAGCTGATCCAGTACACGCCCGCCTCGGCGACCGTGCACCAGCGGCCGCTGCTCATGGTGCCGCCGTGCATCAACAAGTTCTACATCCTCGACCTGCAGCCGGAAAACTCGCTGGTGCGTTACGCGGTGGAGCAGGGCAACACCGTGTTCATGATTTCCTGGGTCAACGCCGACAAGTCGCTGGAATCCACCACCTGGGACGATTACATCGAAAAAGGCGTGCTCGAAGCGATCCGCGTGACGCGCGAGGTCAGCGGGCAGGATAAGCTGAACCTGTTCGGTTTTTGCATCGGCGGCACGCTGGTGTCGACGGCGCTGTCGGTGCTGGCCGCGCGCGGCGACAATCCGGCCGCCAGCCTGACCTTGTTGACGTCGCTGCTGGACTTCAGCGACACCGGCGTGCTCGACGTCTTCATCGACGAGACCCAGGTGTCGATGCGCGAGCAGCAAATCAAGGAGGGCGGCCTGATGCTGGGCCGCGACCTGGCCAGCACGTTCTCGAGCCTGCGTCCGAACGATCTGGTGTGGAATTATGTGCAGTCGAATTATTTGAAGGGTAACGAGCCGCCGCCGTTCGACCTGCTGTACTGGAACTCCGACAGCACCAATCTGCCAGGCCCGATGTTTTGCTATTACCTGCGCAATATGTACCTGGAGAACCGCCTGCGCGAGCCCGGCAAGCTCAAGGTGGGTAGCGCCACGGTCGACCTGTCCGCGATCGATGCGCCGGTGTTCGTCTACGGTTCGCGCGAGGACCATATCGTGCCGTGGACGTCGGCGTTCGAGTCGATGAACCTGCTCAACCCGGGCAAGCCCAAGGCCAACCGCTTCGTGCTGGGCGCCTCCGGCCACATCGCCGGCGTGATCAATTCGCCGGCCAAGAACAAGCGCAGCTACTGGATCAACGACAAGCCGGTCGGCCGCGCGGTCGCCAAACCGCACGATCCAGAGGCGTGGATGGCGGGCGCGACCGAGACGAAGGGCAGCTGGTGGCCGGAATGGGCCGCCTTCCTCGCAGAGCACGGCGGCAAGGACGTCAAGCCCAAGGCCAAGCCGGGCAACGCCACTTATCAAGCCATCGAGGCGGCGCCGGGACGCTACGTCAAGGCCAAGGGTTGACGCACCGGAGGGGAAGGGGCTTGCTTTCCAGCTTATAAAATTAGTTGCGTTGCAATAAAAGCCAAAAGTTATATCAGTTCGTGCAGGATATGCTTTTTCCCCTCTATAATAGGTGTGGTAGCTTAGTGGGAAAGCGGACCGACGTTCGCTTTTTTTTCGAATTGTTAGAGGACGCGCTGCGGCGCAATAAACGGACTTGTGATGAGTAGTGCGAAAAAAAATGCTGAACGCTTGATCAAGAAGTACCCGAATCGCCGTCTGTACGATACGCAGACCAGTTCGTACATCACGCTGACGGACGTCAAGCAGCTGGTGCTGGACAACGAGGAATTCACGGTCGTCGATGCCAAGAGCAACGAGGACTTGAGCCGCAGCATCCTGCTGCAGATTATTCTGGAAGAAGAGGCGAGTGGCGCGCCGATGTTCTCCAGCGACGTGCTGGCGCAGATCATCCGCTTCTACGGCCACGCCATGCAGGGCATGATGGGTTCCTATCTGGAGAAGAACGTGCAGGCGTTCACCGACATCCAGCGCAAATTCACCGGCACCACGGTCGGCGGCCTCGAAGGCAAGCCCTTCAGCCCGGAGATGTGGACCCAGTTCATGAACGTCCAGGGCCCGATGATGCAGGGCATGATGAACAACTACATCGACCAGAGCAAGAGCTTGTTCGTGCAGATGCAGGAGCAGATGCAGAATCAGAGTAAGAATATCTTTGGCACGTTCCCCTTCGTGCCGGGTGTCCCGGGCGTTCCGCCGACGGACAAGAAGTAATTGCCTTACGACGTTTCCCGCCGCTCGGTGGGAAACGTGGCGTTGTCAAGATCACAGCTCTGTAGCAAAGCTACAAAAATCCCAGATTCCCGTTGACACCCGAATTTCATCGGTAGTACTATCGACAACATCTTGTGGAAGCGCTTCCACTCATAACGAAAACAAGGGAGTCGCTGTGGTCCTGGATGCATCCGTCACTTTGGAAGAAAGTTTTTCGCCACCGGCCGACTCGGTCCTCTGGCGTCCCGATTTCCTGCTGGGCGCGGCCACGGCCGCCTACCAGATCGAAGGGGCGATCGCCGAAGACGGGCGCATCCCGTCGATCTGGGACACCTTCTCGGCCACCCCCGGCAAGACCCTGGCCGGCGACACCGGCGACGTCGCCTGCGACCACTACCACCGCTGGCAATCGGACGTCGAACTGCTCGCCAACCTGAACGTGGACGCCTACCGCCTGTCGATCTCTTGGCCACGCGTGATGACGCAAGAGGGCCAGCCGAACCGGAAAGGCATCGCTTTCTACCGCGACCTGCTGACGGCGCTGCGCGCCAAAGGCCTGAAAACCTACGTAACGCTGTACCACTGGGACTTGCCGCAGCATCTGGAGGACAAGGGCGGCTGGGCCGACCGCGACACCGCCTACCGCTTCGCCGAATACGCCGACATGATCAGCCGCGAACTGGCCGGCCTGGTGGACGCCTGGGCCACGCTCAACGAGCCATGGTGCTCGGCGATGCACGGCTACGGCACCGGCCACCACGCGCCCGGCAAGACCGACGTGGTGTTCGCCACGCAGGCGATGCACCATCTGCTGCTCGGCCACGGCCTGGCGGTGGCGCACTTGCGGGCCAACGATCCGGCCGCGCAGGTGGGCATCGTCGCCAACGTCGGCCGCGGCACGACCACCGGCGACAGCGCCGCCGACCAGCGCGCGGCCTGGCTGTTCGAACTTCAGCATAACAACTGGATCCTCGATCCGCTGTTGAAGAAATCCTATCCGTCGGCGCTGTGGGAGCTGTGGCCTGGCGCCCAGCCCATGACGTTGGACGGCGACATGGACATCATCGGCGCGCCGCTCGATTTCCTGGGCATTAACTACTACTTCCGCACCAACGTCGTCAGCGACGGCAAAAACGGTTACACGGAAGTGGACCTGGAGGGCGTGGAGCGCACGCAGATGGGCTGGGAGGTGCACCCTGACGGACTGCGCCACCTGCTGGTCGGCTTCCACCGCGACTATCCGAACCTGCCGCCGATTTACATCACCGAGAACGGCATGGCCTCGGACGATAAAGTGGTGGACGGCGAGGTCGATGACCGCGCCCGCATCTCGTTCCTGAATCGCCATCTGGCAGCGGTCGACCAGGCGGTGAAGGCGGGCGTCGACATCCGTGGTTATTTTATCTGGTCGTTGATGGACAATTTTGAATGGGCCTTCGGTTATGAGCGCCGATTCGGTATCATCCACGTGGATTACGCCACCCAGCAACGCACGCTGAAGCGCAGCGCGAAGCTGGTGGCGCAATTCCTGGCGCAAAGGGCGGCAACCACCGCGTAGCTCTCAGCCATCCAATAAAAATGGGCGCACGACGCCCACAGGAGACAGAATGAAGAAGGCGATAAAAATGGCCGGCGCCACCGCGCTTGCCCTGGCAGGATGCGGCGCGTTCGCGCAGGGCGCACCGGCGGCCGCACCGGCAGCCGCGCCGCTCAAGGCGACCGTGATCCATTGGTGGACCTCGGGCGGCGAATCGCAGGCCGTCAAGCAGTTCGCCGACGCCTACAATAAGGCCGGGGGCCAGTGGGTCGACCAGGCGGTCGCCGGCGCCGAGCAGTCGCGCGCCACCACCATCAACCGCATCGTCGGCGGCAACGCGCCGACGGCCGCGCAGTTCAACACCTCCAGGCAGTTCCGCGATTTCGTCGAGCAGGGGCTGCTCAACAACGTCGACGACGTCGCCATCGCGGGCAAGTGGGACCAGGTCATGCCGGCGTCCATCCTCGACGCCATCAAGATCAACGGCCATTTCTATGCCGCGCCGGTGGATATCCATATGCCGGCCTGGTTCTTCTACTCCAAGGCCGCCTATAAAAAGGCCGGCATCACCGCCGAGCCGCAAACCTGGGACGAGTTCCTCGCACAGCTGGCCAAGCTGAAGGCGGCCGGCCTGGTGCCGCTGGCCTTCGGCGGCCAGGTATGGCAGGAGAAAATCACCTTCGACGCCATCTTCGCCATGGTCGGCGGCGCCGACCTGTATCTGAAGGTGTACCGCGACCGCGACCAGAAGGCGGTGATGTCGCCGGCTTTCAGGCAGGTGCTGGTCGACTTCAAAAAGCTGAAGGCCTTCGTCGATGCCGGCTCGCCGGGGCGCAACTGGAACGACGCCACCGCCATGGTCGTCAGCGGCAAGGCCGGCGTGCAGATCATGGGCGACTGGGCCAAGGGCGAGTTCTCGTCGGCCAGACAGGTCGCGGGCAAGGACTTCGGCTGCTTTCCCGGCTTCGGCCCCAAGGCGCCGTACATCGTCGCCGGCGACGCCTTCGTCTTCCCCAAGACCAGCAACGCCGCCGCCATCAAGGCGCAAAAGCTGCTCGCCACGGTCGTGACCTCGCCGGCCGCACAGGTGGCCTTCAACTCGCGCAAGGGCGCGATTCCGATCCGTGGCGACGTCGATGAATCGACGCTCGACATCTGCGCTCGCCAGGGCCTGGCGATCATCCGCGACAAGAGCCGCCAGCTGCCCAATTCCGAAATGCTGGCCACGCCGGACACCACCGGCGCGCTGCAGGATGTGCTGACCAATTACTGGAATAAGAACCAGTCGGCCGACGACGCCCAAAAAGCCTTCGCCCGCGCACTGAAGGATGAATAGGCCATGACCGCCGCCCTTGTGAAAAAACGTCAAAGCGTCTCGGTCGCCGCCTACATCGCGCTGATCCCGATGGCATTGACCGTGTTGCTGGCCTATCTGGGCACGATGCTGTGGACGGCCCGCGTATCGGTCAGCAGCTCGCGCACCTTCCCCAACAGCGATTTCGTCGGCGCCTCGCAGTACATCCGTCTGTTTAACAACGAGCGCTGGCTGCTGTCGCTGCAAAACGTCGCCGTCTACGGCTTGCTGTTCATCGCCGCCTGCCTGATCATCGGCTTCCTGCTGGCGGTGTTCATCGACCAGAAGGTGATGGCCGAGGGCGCGCTGCGCACCATTTTCCTGTACCCGTACGCGATGTCGTTCGTGGCGACGGGCCTGATCTGGCAGTGGATACTTAACCCCGAACTGGGCATCCAGGAGGTGCTGCGCAAGCTGGGGTTCACCGAGGCGAAGTTCGACTGGATCGTCGACCAGGACATGGCGATCTACACCATCGTCATTGCCACCGTGTGGCAGGCGTCCGGCCTGGTGATGGCGCTGATGCTTTCCGGCCTGCGCGGCATCGACGAGGAATTGTGGAAGGCGGCGCGCATCGACGGCATTCCGCGCTGGCGCGTGTACGTGAGCATCGTGCTGCCGATGCTCGGGCCCTCGGTGTCGACCGCGTTCGTGCTGCTGTTCGTGATGGTGGTGAAGGTGTTCGACTCGGTCGTCGCGATGACGCAGGGCGGTCCCGGCACGGCCAGCGAGGTGCCGGCCAAGTTCATCATGGATTATCTGTTCGGCCGCGCCAATATCGGGCTGGCCTCCGCCGCATCGATCGTGCTGCTCGCCACCGTGCTGGCCATTGTCGCGCCGCTGTATTACGTGCGCACCCGCCGCGCCGACAAGGGGATTTGATGGGATATGTCGTGAAACAGGAGAAAGCCGTCATCGCGGTGGCCGAAGCGTCCCGCGCCGCCGCCAATGACAGCGGTATCGCCACCGCAAAACCGCCGGCAGGCAGGCGCAGGTCGCTGGCCTGGACTCCGGCGCGCGCCGGAGTCTACGCGTTCTTGATCGTGGCGGCGCTGTTCTTCCTGCTGCCGCTATACGTGATGCTGGTGACCTCGGTCAAGCCGATGGAGGAGATACGACTCGGTACGCTGTTCGCGCTGCCGGTCAAGCTCACGCTGGAACCGTGGGTGCAGGCCTGGCAGTCCGCCTGCACCGGTTTGGAATGCGAGGGCATACGCGGCGGCTTCTGGAATTCGGTCGCCATCGTCGTGCCGAGCACCATCCTGTCGATCGCGATCGGCGCGGTGAACGGCTACGCGCTGTCGTTCTGGCGTCCGCGCGGCGCCGGCGTGCTGTTCGCGATCCTGATGATGGGCGCCTTCATCCCGGTCCAGGTGATGGTGTATCCGCTGGTGCGGGTGCTGGCGGCCGTCGATCTGTTCAGCTCCTTGCCCGGCATCGTCTTGATACACACGATCTTCGGCATGCCGGTCATGACGCTGCTGTTCCGTAACTACTACGCGGCGCTGCCGATGGAACTGTTCAAGGCGGCGCGCATCGACGGCGGCGGTTTCTGGCGCATCTTCCTGCAACTGATGCTGCCGATGTCGACGCCGGTGATCGTGGTGGCCGTCATCATGCAGGTCACCGGCATCTGGAACGATTTCCTGCTTGGACTGGTGTTTGCCGGTTCCGAGCATTTGCCGATGACGGTCCAGCTGAATAACATCATCAACACCACCACCGGCGAGCGGCTGTACAACGTCAACATGGCGGCGACGATACTGACTTCGGTCGTGCCGCTGGCGCTGTACTTTATTTCGGGCCGCTGGTTTGTGCGCGGCATCGCCTCCGGCGCGGTCAAAGGTTAAAGGTCAGGGATCATCATGTCTAATGTAGCGATACGCAATCTGCAAATTGAACTGGGCGGCACCAAGGTCATTGAGTCGCTCAACCTCGACGTCAAGGCCGGCGAGTTCGTGGTGCTGCTCGGGCCTTCGGGCTGCGGCAAGTCGACGCTGTTGCACAGCATCGCGGGCCTGATCGATACCACCTCGGGCCAGATCGAAATCGGCGGCAAGGACATGACGTGGGCCGATCCAAAGGATCGCGGCATCGCGCTGGTGTTCCAGTCCTACGCGCTGTACCCGACCATGAACGTCGAGAACAATATGTCGTTCGGCCTGCGCATCAGCGGCACGCCCAACGCGGAAATCGCGCGGCGCGTCTCGCGCGCCTCCGACATGCTGCAGCTCGGGCCTCTGCTCAAACGCAAGCCGGCCAACCTGTCCGGCGGACAGCGGCAGCGCGTGGCCATCGGCCGCGCCATCGTGCGCGAGGCCGATGTGATGCTGTTCGACGAGCCCTTGTCCAATCTGGACGCCAAGCTGCGCACCGAGCTGCGGCGCGAGCTCAAACAGCTGCACAAGCAACTGGGCGCGACGATGATCTACGTGACCCACGACCAGGTCGAGGCAATGACCCTGGCGCAGCGCATGGCGGTGATGAAGGGCGGGGTGGTGCAGCAGTTCGACACGCCCGCCAATATCTACAACGCGCCGGCCAACCTGTTCGTCGCCACCTTCCTCGGGTCGCCCGGCATGAATCTGTTCCGGGGCCGGTTGGAGCAGCATGGCGGGCGTACCCTGTTCCGCAACGAGCACCTGGCCGTCGACGTGACGGACTATCCGTTCGGCCAGCCGCCGATCGGCACGCGCGAATGCGTGCTGGGCGTGCGGCCGGAGGACATCGATGTCGGCAACAGCGACGGCGCAGACTCCGTGGTCAGCGCCACGGTGTCGCTGGTGGAGGCGATGGGCGCGCACCGCGTGTTGTGGCTGGACTTCCATGGCACCCAGATCGCCGGCATCGTGCAGGACCAGCAGACGATCGACAGCGACAAGGACATCAGCTTCTCGATCCGCACCAAACGACTTTCCCTGTTTGACGGAGCCAGCGAACAGCGGCTTTAAGACGGCAATCGCCGCGTAGCGTAGTGACGTAGTTATCCGGGCCGCCACAGCATGGCCTGCCGCATCCCTGCGTCCTGCGGTGGTACCGGTTCCACTCGTGCGTATTCGCCGCCAGAGCGATGCACGATCACACTAACGATGGAAGAAGTGAGGAAGACAAAATGAAGAAAACGATCCTGGCGCTGAGCATCGCGCAAATAGCGCAACTGGCATTCACGGGCGGCGCAGCGATGGCGCAGCAGGCCGCGTCCACCGCCCAAGCTCCGGCGGCAAACAATGGCGACATGGAGAAAATAATCGTCACCGCCACCCGCCGCGATACGCTGGTGCAGGACACGCCGCTGGCCATCACCGCGTACACGCAAGACACGCTGGCCAACAACCAGGTCAAGGACCTGGCGTCGATGACGGCGATGGTGCCCAGCCTCGTGGTCGAGCCGCACAGCGACTCGGGCGGCGTTCATGTGTACATGCGCGGCGTCGGCTCGGCCAACCACACGGAGTTGGGCGATCCGGCGGTGGCCTTCTACGTCGACGGCATCTACGTGGCGCGTCCGCAGGGCGCGACGGCGCTGATGTATGACCTGAGCCACGTCGAAGTGGCGCGCGGTCCGCAAGGCACGCTCAATGGCCGCAATTCGACCGCCGGCGCGGTCAATCTGGTGTCGGGCGCACCCAATCCGGGCAAAATGTTCGGCTCGGCCAGCATCACGGTGGGCGACTACCACCGCATCCAGACCCAGGGCATGATCAACATTCCGCTCAGCGACGATATCGCCCTGCGCATCGCCGCCATCCAGGACCGGCGCGACGGCTACGTCGATTTCCGCAAGGGCTCCAACGTGGCGCCGGGCACGCGCAAATACGGCGCCGGCGATCAGAAGGGCGCGCGCGCCTCGCTGCTGTGGCGCTTCACGCCGGAGCTGAAGGCGACCTTCATCGCCGACTATTACAGCGACACCGGCGCCGGCAACATCTACCTGGCGGCCGAACCGGCGCCGGGGCAGGATCGGCGCTCGGCGCTGATCGATACGCCGGGCGCGCTCGATCAATCCATCCTCACCGGCAAGGCCAAGGTGCAATGGCGGCCGTTCGACGGCATCGAGACGCAGTACCTGGGTTCGTGGAGCCGTTTGAAGCGCACCAACGCCAGCGACGCGGACGCCGGCTTGTATCCCGGCTTCAAGGCCGAGAACCGCACCGAATGGGGCCAGTTCGACAGCCTGTCCAACGAGCTGCAGGTGCGCTCCGATTCGGAATCGGCGCTGCAGTGGGTGGGCGGCCTGTTCTTCTTCAAGGAGAAGAACAAGGTCCGCTTCGACATCGACCGCAGCCAGATTTCGCAGGCGATGCTGGAACAGGATATCGCCAACGGCAACGTGATTTTCGTGCAGCCGACCGTCGGCCAGTACGCGTCGGCCATGTCCTTCATCCAGGGCGACCGCCAGCTGCACTCGAAGGCCGCCTTCGCGCAGGCCAGCTACGACATCGATCCGCTGTGGAAGCTGACCGCCGGCGCGCGCTACACCAAGGATCACAAGTACGATATCGGCGGCCAGAACTGGGCCTGCCCCAACTGGCCGGACAATCCGCCGCGCGGCACCGTCAACCTGACGCCGGGCCAGATCGCGCAGCTGGTCACGCCCGGCACCGGCACCATCAACACGCACAACATCGGGCCGGGCGGGGTGGTCAACCAAGCCACTTGCGGCAACACCTACGGCGACAACACGGCCGATCTGGCGTACGGGCAGGCGACATGGCTGGGCCGCGTGGAATACAAGGTCACCAAGGACATCCTCACCTTCGCCTCGGTGACGACCGGCTTCCACTCGCCGGCCATCGGCGACGGCGGCGCCACCACCAAGCCGGAAAAGCTGACCAGCTACGAGATCGGCTTCAAGTCCGACCTGTTCGACCGCAAGCTCACACTGAATCTCGACGCGTTCTGGATGACCTACAAGGACAAGCTGGAATCGCAGGTGGTCAACAACACGCTGCAGAACTTCAACGCGGCCGGGGCCTCGGTCAAAGGCATCGAGGCGGAGTGGAACTTCCGTCCGACCAGCGTCGATCGCTTCAGCGGCAACGCCACCTGGCTCAAGGCGCGCTACGACGACTTCCTGTCGTGCGACGTCGACGCCGCGCGCGCCAACGGCCAGTCCTGCGGCACCACCGCGCCCACCGTCAACGTCGGCGGCAGTGTGCTGAAACACGCGCCGACCTTTGCCACCACGCTGATGTACGAGCGCGATTTCGACATCGGCAAGGGACGCCTCACGCCGCGCGTGTCGGCCCACTACGAGACCGAGTCGTTCGTCGGTTCCGGCGCCTTCAACAACAATGTGCCGGGCCATCCGGGTGTCAAACAGCAGCAGGCATACACCACGCTGGATTTGAGCTTGCGCTTCGAGCCGCGCAACAAGGCTTATACGGCCGAACTGTTCGTCAACAACGCCACCGACAAGGAAGTCAAATACGACGCGGTGGAAGTTTGCACCCAGGTCGGCGCGCCGTGCCAGCCCACCCAGCAGATCTGGGCGGCGTACTACAACAATCCGCGCACGATAGGCGCGCGGGTATCGATGAAGTTCTAACGCTGCGCACCTGACACAGGGGAGTCTCCGTGGTCTTGGGCCGGCAGCGATGCCGGCCTTTTTTTATGACCGCGAAAGTTGCGCGACCGAGCCGCGCTTCGACACCGTGACCGGAAAATCGCGCGCGATGGCGTGCTCGGTGCCGTAGCATTGATTGAGCAGCCAGCGCACGGCGTTCTGGGTCAGCTGCTGCATCGGTATGTGCACCGACGTCAGGCCCGGGGACGAGTATTCGGCGGAGTAATCGTCATCGTAGCCGACGACGGACACCTCGTCCGGGACGTTGACGCCGGCGCGGTGGAAGGCCGCCATCGCGCCGACCGCCATTTCATCGTTGGCGCAAAACAGGCCGGTGAACCGATGGCCTTCCTCGCCCGCGTTGCGCGCTTCGATCAGGCGGCGCGTGGCGCTGAAACCGCCTTCACGGGAGAAGTCCGATTCGATCAGCTGCACGGCGAAGCGCCCGATGCCTTGGCGCTCCAGCTCCTCGAAGAAGCCTTCCATGCGCGCCTGGTTGTCCGAGGTCCCGGCCGGGCCGGAGATGACAGCCAGTCGGCGGTGTCCCGCTTCGAGCAGGGTTTGCGCCGCCAGCGCGCCGCCGTGGCGGTGGTCGGGGCAGAACGAGGCTTCCTCCAGCTGCGCGCTGTGGCGATTGAGGAAGGCCAGCTTGGGATGCATTTTGCGCAGCGCCAGCATGTCCTCGTCGTGCAGGTCGTGGCCAAGCACGACGATGCCGTCGCAATCGCGCCCGATCAGGAACTTGACCGCTTCGATCGCCTCGTCGCGCGGCGTGCCGTCGCCGCAGCCGGTGGCCACCACCACGTGGCGGCGCACGGCGCGCAGTTCGATGTCGGTTTGTTTGAGGATGGTGCCGTAGTACGCGCCGAAGAACGACGGCACGTAGATGCCGATAATGCCGAGCGACTGGGCCGACAGCGAGCGGCCGATCGAGGAAGGGCGGAAGTTGAGCTGCTCGATGGCCGCCTGGACCTTTTTCATCGACTCGGCGGACACGGGGCCGGCGCCCGAGATGGCGCGCGATGCCGTCGACATGCCCACACCGGCCAGCATTGCGACGTCTTTCAGCGTTGCCACGTGTTCTCCCGAGCTTGGTGAATCTATATTGGTGAAGCGCTATCCTAGCATGATCTCCCTATGAGAATAGGGTATAATCGTCGATTGCTCGTAATTTTCATGGCGTATTTCGCAACCCCAGGCAACCTATCATGCAATCGCAACCACTCTCCCGTATCACCAAGCCCGCCGCCGCCAGCACCTCCGTGACGGGTGCCGCACCGAAGGTCGGCTTCGTCTCGCTCGGCTGCCCCAAGGCGCTGGTCGACTCCGAACAGATCCTCACCCAGCTGCGCGCCGAAGGCTACGAGACGGCCAAGTCGTATGATGGCGCCGATCTGGTGATCGTCAACACCTGCGGCTTCATCGACGCCGCCGTGCAGGAATCGCTCGACGCGATCGGCGAAGCGCTGGCCGAAAACGGCCGGGTGATCGTGACCGGCTGCCTGGGCGCGAAAAAAGACGCCGCCGGCGACGACATCATCATGAAGGTGCACCCGAAGGTGCTGGCCGTGACCGGCCCGCACGCGCTGGCCGAGGTGATGGACTCGGTCCACTTCCACCTGCCGAAACCGCACGAGCCGTTCATCGACCTGGTGCCGGCGCAGGGCATCAAGCTGACGCCGAAGCACTACGCCTACCTGAAAATCTCGGAAGGCTGCAACCACCGCTGCAGCTTCTGCATCATCCCGTCGATGCGTGGCGACCTGGTGTCGCGTCCCATCGCGGACCTGATGCTGGAGGCGGAAAACCTGTTCAAGTCGGGCGTGAAGGAACTGCTGGTGATCTCGCAGGACACCTCCGCCTACGGCGTCGACGTCAAGTTCCGCACCGGCTTCTGGAACGGCCGTCCGATCAAAACGCACATGACGCAACTGACCGAGGCGCTCGGCGAGCTGGCCAAGTCCTACGGCGCCTGGGTGCGTTTGCACTACGTCTATCCGTATCCGCACGTCGACCAAATCATCCCGATGATGGGCGACGGCCATATCCTGCCTTACCTGGACATCCCGATGCAGCACGCGCATCCGGACGTGTTGAAGCGCATGAAGCGCCCGGCCAGCGGCGAGAAAAACCTCGACCGCATCCAGGCGTGGCGCAAGATGAATCCGGACCTGACGATCCGCTCGACCTTCATCGCCGGCTTCCCGGGCGAGACCGACGCCGAATTCGAGTACCTGCTGGACTTCCTGAAAGAAGCGCAGATCGACCGACTGGGTTGCTTCGCCTACTCGCCGGTCGAAGGCGCGACCGCCAATGAGCTGGCCAATCCGGTGCCGGAAGAACTGCGCGAAGAGCGTCGCGGCCGCGTGATGCTGCTGCAGGAAGAGATTTCGAAGAACCGCCTGAAGGCCAAGGTCGGCAAGACCGTGCGCGTGTTGATCGATGAAGTCAACCGCAGCGGCGGCGTCGGCCGCTCCAGCGCCGATGCGCCGGAAATCGACGGCGTTGTGTATGTCAAACCGCCGTACGAGCCGCACAAGAAGCTGGTCGTCGGCCAGTTCATCGACGTCAAGATCACCACCTCCGACGCCCACGACCTGTGGGGCGAGGCGCAGTAATCAGCATGAAGGCGGACCCGCTGTGGTCCGCCTTTTTTTTCACCTGGCTTAATGTGTTTAGGACATGACGATTAAAAAATCCCCGCAAACGGCACTGATCCACTCCGACTACCAGGCGCCGGAAGGTTTCGCCGCCTTCCCCAGCGCGATCCACCACGCGTCGACGGTACTGTTCAAGAACGTCGCGGCCATGCGCTCGGGCGACTGGAAAGAGAAGAACTCCTATACCTACGGCCTGCACGGCACGCCGACGACCTTCACGCTTGAGGCGCGCCTTGCCGAAATCGAGGACGGCAAACACTGCCTGCTGGCGCCGAGCGGGCTGGCTGCCATCGCCATGGTCGATTTCGCCGTGCTCAAGGCCGGCGACGACGTGCTGTTGCCCGATAACGTCTACAACCCCAACCGCGAGCTGGGACGCTGGCTGTCGGCCGATTTCGGCATCACAGCGCGTTACTACGATCCGTTGATCGGCGCCGGCATCGCCGCGCTGATCCAGCCCAACACAAAGCTGATCTGGACCGAGGCGCCGGGATCGGTGTCGATGGAGGTCCCGGACCTGCCGGCCATTTGCGCCGCCGCGCACGCGTGCGGCGTGCTGGTCGCGCTGGATAACACCTGGTCGGCCGGCCTGGCGCTGCGCGGTTTCGATGTGGGCGTCGACATCATCATGCAGGCGCTGACCAAGTACCAGTCCGGCGGCTCGGATGTGCTGATGGGCGCCGTCATCACGCGCGACGCCGCGCTCAATGAGCGTTTGAGCCTGGCCCACATGCGGCTCGGCATGGGCGTTGGCGCGGACGACGCCTATCTCGTGCTGCGCGGCCTGCCGACGATGCGCCTGCGCTTCGACGCCCACGACGCCGCCGCCCGCAAGCTGGCGGCGTGGCTGCAAGCGCGTCCCGAGATCACCAAAGTGCTGCATCCGGCCTTTGCCGATTGTCCGGGCCACGACATCTGGAAGCGCGATTTCAGCGGCGCGGGGGGCTTGTTCTCGGTGCTGTTCGATTCGCGCTTCACCGAAGAACAGACCGACCGCTTCGTCGATGCGCTGGAACTGTTCAAGATCGGTTACAGCTGGGGAGGCGCCAACAGCCTGGTGATGCCGTACCGGATCCAGCACATGCGCAAGGACTGGAACGACCAGGGCATTCTGGTGCGCTTCAACGTCGGCCTGGAAGACGTCAACGATTTGATCGCGGATATCGAACGCGCGATGGGAGCAATGCAGTGAGCCGTTTTTGGAGTGACATCGTTCACGAACTGACGCCGTACACGCCGGGCGAGCAGGTTCGCATGCCCAACCTGATCAAACTGAACACCAACGAGAACCCATACGGGCCGTCGCCAAAGGCGGTGGCGGCGATGCAGGCCGCCGTTGGCGATTCGCTGCGGCTGTACTCCGATCCCGCCAGCACAGCGGTCAAGGAGGCGGTGGCGAGGCGCTTCGGCCTGACGCGGGCGCAGGTCTTTGTCGGCAACAGCTCGGACGAGGTGTTGGCCCATACCTTCCATGCGCTGCTCAAGCACGACAAGCCGCTGCTTTGCCCGGACATCAGCTACAGCTTTTATCCGACCTATTGCAGCCTGTATGGCATCGAGGCGCGCCAGGTGCCGCTGAACGCGCAGTTCGAGATCGATGTCGCCGATTACGCGCAGCCGTGTGGCGCCATCATCATCGCCAATCCGAACGCGCCGACCGGCATCGCGCTGCCGCTAGACCGGATCGAAGCGCTGCTGGCCGCGCATCCGGACCAGGTGGTGGTGATCGACGAAGCTTATGTGGACTTCGGCGCCGACAGCGCCATCGCGCTGCTGGACCGTTACGACAATCTGCTGGTGGTGCAGACCTTGTCCAAATCCCGTTCGCTGGCCGGCCTGCGGGTCGGTTTCGCGGTTGGCCATCCGGACCTGATCGCGGGGCTGGAGCGGGTGAAGAACAGCTTTAACTGCTATCCGCTGGGGCAGGTGGCGCAGGCGGGCGCCGTTGCGGCAATCGAGGACACGGCGTATATGGAGCAGACGTCGCAAGCGATCATCGCCACGCGCGCGTGGTTGACGGAGCGGATGCTGGAACTGGGGTTCGAGGTGCTGCCGTCGCGCGCGAACTTCATCTTCGCGCGCCATCCGGGGCACGACGGCGCAGGCCTCGCGGCGGCGTTGCGCGAGCGGGCCATCCTGGTGCGGCATTTCAAGCAGGCGCGTATCGACCAGTTCCTGCGGATCTCGATTGGCACCGACCAGGAATGCGCCGCGTTGGTCGACGCGCTGAAAGTGATCATTTTGTAAATTGCGTTGGGGCCCGGCGTTGAATAAATACCGGGTCAAAGTTCGGACAAAGCGCACACTCGATTCCCTTTTTGCTCTCGATCATTGTTATACTGTGTTTTTATACAGTGTCAATAAATCGAGGCAAGCATGGAGTTGACGGACAAGCTGGAGATCCTGGCCGATGCGGCCAAGTACGACGCCTCCTGCGCCAGCAGCGGCGCGCCGAAGCGCAACTCGATCGGCAAGGACGGTTTCGGCGCGACCACCGGCATGGGCATTTGCCACAGCTATACGCCGGACGGCCGCTGCGTGTCGCTGCTGAAAATCCTGCTCACCAATTACTGCCTGTACGATTGCCAATACTGCGTCAACCGCCGCACCTCGAACGTGCCGCGCGCCCGCTTTACTGTGGCTGAAGTGGTTAAATTAACCACCGATTTCTACCTCCGCAATTACATCGACGGGCTGTTTCTCAGTTCCGGCATCATCCAGTCGGCCGATTACACGATGGAGCAGCTGGTGCAGGTGGCGCGCGAACTGCGCGAGGTGCACCAGTTTCGCGGCTACATACACCTGAAGACGATTCCGGACGCCGATCCGGCGCTGATCGCTGCCGCCGGCCGCTACGCGGACCGCTTGAGCGTCAATATCGAGCTGCCGACGCAGGACAGCGTGCAGAAGCTGGCGCCGGAAAAAAGCGTCCACACCATCAAGCTGGCGATGGGCTCCATCCGCCGCAAGCTCGATGAAAAGGCCGAGGAACCCAAGTCGCCGCGTTTCGCGCCGGCCGGGCAAAGCACGCAAATGATCGTCGGCGCCGACGCCAGCGACGACCAGCAGATCCTGACGACCGCGGAGACGCTGTACGGCAGCTACAAGCTCAAACGCGTGTATTACTCGGCCTTCAGCCCGATTCCGCAAAGTCCAAAAAGCGTGCCACTGGCGCCGCCGCCGATGCTGCGCGAGCACCGGTTGTACCAGGCCGATTTCCTGCTGCGCAGCTACGGCTTCCAGGTGAAAGAGCTGCTGCCGGCGACCGGCAATCTGGCGCTCGACATCGATCCCAAGCTGGCGTGGGCACTGGAGCACCGCGAGCATTTTCCGATGGACCTCAACCGCGCCGAGCCGCACATGATCGCGCGCATCCCCGGCATCGGCCTGCGCAACGCCCAGCGCCTGATCGATCTGCGGCGACTGCGGCAAATACGTTACGCCGATCTGTCGCGGCTGCGCTGCAGTATGAAGAAGATTTCGCCTTTCATCATCACGGCCGACTACTTCCCGTCCAACGATGCCGGTCCGTCCGAGCATTTGCGCCGCGCCATGGCCGACGCGCCCCAGCAGATGAACCTGTGGCCGGAGCTGCAGGCGGCATGATGCGGCGGGTGGTCCAGTCGTTCGACGAATGGCGCGACGCGGCACGCGAGCTAATCGCGCGCCACGTCGCGCCCGAATTCGTAGAATGGTTATCGCAGCCGGAGGATGGCGATTTGTTCTCCGCCGCGCCGCTGGAAGAAGCCGGCGGCGCGCCCGACGCCAATGCGACAACGACGACCACCCTGCGGCTGCCGCGCCAGTTGATGGAGCTACTCGTCAGCGCCGCCTGCTTCAGCGCCCCCGACCGCTGGTCCTTTCTGTACAAGGTGGTCTGGCGCTGGCACCTGGGCGAGCGTGATGTGATTTCGCCGGCCGATGCCGATGGCGCGCGGCTGCATGGGATGGTCAAGGCTGTTCATCGGGAGGAGCACGACATGCACGCGTATGTACGTTTTCGCGAACGCAAGGAAGAGGATGGCGCGCCGCGCTTTGTGGCCTGGTTCGAACCCACGCACGAAGTGCTGCCGCAGGTTGCGCGGCATTTCGCCCGCCGCATGGGCAATGTCACGTGGATGATCGCCACGCCGGCGGCGGCCGTGCTGTGGGATGGCGAACATCTGCACGAGGCGCCGTCGCTGATGCGCAGCGCGGCCGATATCGAGGACGCCGGCGAGGCGCTGTGGCTGACGTACTACCGCAGCATCTTTAACCCGGCGCGCCTGAACGCCGACCTGCTGCGCAGCCATATCCCGTCGCGTTTCTGGAAGAATTTGCCGGAAGGGGCGATCGTGCCGGCGATGGTCAGCGCGGCCGCCAATGGCGAGCGGCGCACCGGCCAGACCGGCACCGTGGGCCGGCGCGGCGGCGCCACCACCATCCCGATTGCCCCGGAACGCGCGCAACCGCAGCGCGAGCAGCCCACCACGCTCGACCAATGCCGCCGCTGCGACCTGTGGGAAAACGCCACGCAGGCGGTGCCCGGCGTCGGGCCGAAGCGGGCGCGCATCATGCTCGTCGGCGAGCAGCCGGGCGATCAGGAGGATTTACAGGGACTGCCGTTCGTCGGCCCGGCCGGCGCGGTGCTGGAGAAGGCCATGGCGCAGGCGGGCATGGAGCGCGACAGCATCTACCTGACCAACGCCGTCAAGCACTTCAAGTGGGAGCTGCGCGGCAAGCGCCGGCTGCACAAGACCCCGGCGCAGAAGGAGATCTCCGCCTGCCACCTTTGGCTGGAGGAGGAGTTGGCGCGCGTGCGTCCGGACGTGGTGGTGGCGCTCGGCAGCACGGCGCTGAAATCGGTGCTGCAGGACGGCAGCGTGACGATGAAGTCGGTGATGGACGCGCCGGTCCAGCACGACGGACGCTGGGTGGTGACGGTGTACCATCCGTCGTACGTGCTGCGGGCGCCGGACGAGGCCACGCGCCGGCAGGCCTACGAGGTGATCGTCGAAGGCTTGCGAGAGGCGAAGCGCTTGCTCGGCGACGACTAGATTGGCGCTGCCGAGTTTTCGTTGAGGCGGATAAAACCGATGATTAAACGATAGGCTTTCCAGATCCAGGCGCCGACCCACACCAGCCAGGCGACCGGAATGCCGATGATGGTGGCCGCCAGCAGGCCGCCAACGGCCATCCAGACCACGTACCACCAGAATGAGCGGATCATCCACGTGTGATGGCTGTGCACGAACGTGCCCTCCGTGCCGGGGCGCTGCACGTAGTTGACGATCAGCGGTATCACCGAGAACAAGCCCAGCGAAAAAACGAAACTCACGCCGTGGACCACGTAGAGCCACCATGCGGTGGTCTTAGCAGAGCCGACCCGGCTATCCAGAACCAATTCCTGCGACATGGTATTTCCTTTAAAGTTGATGGATCTGATACGCAGTATAGCAACGTGATTTCGGCTTGGGCGTACAAATCGCGCCAAAAAGTCCCGGCGAGGCCGGCAAAGGTGCGATGCCGCACGCCGGCCGGCCTCCGTTCCGGGTGCTACAGCGGCCGCACCGGAATGCAGATGTCGCATACCATCTGGCCGTTTTGCGGATTGGTCACGCTGTCCGGCCGGAACATTTCGAAGCAGGGCCGGTCGTCGCATTGCAAGCCGCTTTCCGGCAGCCAGTTGCGCGTGAGCCAAGTCCAGGCGTCGGCGATGGCGGCGGGCGGGCCCTCGAAGCGGGCAACGGCATAGCGGCCGCCGGGCAGGGTGGCGATGTCGGCCAAACCGCCGGCGTCGAAGCTGTCCGGAACCACGACGCAGGCGTCGTAACGGCACTTGTCGGGCGGCGTGATGCTGGGATCGTCGAGGCCGACGCCATAGCACGTCTGCTGGCCGAGGCCGTGCGACTGTATCCAAGGCGCAACCGTCGCGCGCCAAAAGGTGCCGATACTGGGGCCGTACGGCCCGATGTAACGGTGGTACGCCACGCGCGCGGCGGGCAGGTCGATGATGCTCACGTTCATACGGAAATCTCCTTGGTCGTTGCTGGAGATGTCATCGTCGTCGATGCCGCGTTGTGGCGTCTGATCGAACTTGCTCAGTACCTGATCCAGATTGCTGTCGGTGTGACGGCCGCCGGTCGGCAGCGCTTGCGCGGCCAGGCGCTGGCGGGTGTCCAGGCGCCATTCGGTTGGCGTACAGCCGAACTTGAGCTTGAAGGCGCGCGAGAAGGCCTCGCCCGAGCCGAAACCGGTGGCGAGCGCCGTCTCCAGCACGGATACCGCCGGCTTGCAGCTGAGCCGAAAGGCCGCCTTCTCCAGCCGCCTGCGGCGCGCGTAGTCGCCCAGCGTTTCGCCCATCCAGGCGGCGAACACGCGGTGAAAATGGTAGGGCGAGAAATTCGCCACCTCGGCCAGCTGCCGCAGGTCGAGCGGCTGGTCCAGGTGCTGGTCGATATAGTTGAGCACGCGGTTCATGCGCCGCGTGTATTCTGCGCGCGGCGAGGGGTGGGGAGTGTTGGTCATATGCTAATTATAGCAATGCGATGGCATTCCCTTGGCGGCTGGCGTAAAGTAGCCGCTTCTGTGTTCTTTCCGAGTGTCGTCATGAGCAAAGCTGTTTCGGTGCTGTTCGTTTGCATGGGTAATATCTGCCGTTCTCCCACCGCGGAAGGCGTGTTCCGCCATCGCTTGGAGGCCGCCGGCCTCGGCGGGCGTTTCGTCATCGACTCCGCCGGCACCCACGGTTACCACGTCGGCGAACCGCCGGACACGCGCTCGATGGAGTTCGCCGCCAGGCGCGGCTATGACCTGTCGGCCCAGCGCTCGCGCAAGGTGGCGGCTGCGGACTTCGAAGCCTTCGACCATGTGCTGGCGATGGACCACGACAATTTGCGCATGCTGGAGGCGGCCTGTCCGCCGCAGCACCGGCATAAACTGGGCCTGTTCATGGCGCACGCCAGCCGCAGCGGGTCGGAGGTGGTGCCCGATCCCTACTACGGCGGCGGGCGCGGTTTCGATCTGGTGCTCGACTATATCGAGGACGCCTCGGACGGTCTGATCGCATTGCTGCGGGCGAAATAGCATGGCGATCCTGACCGGCGACGGCCTGTGTCTGCGTCCGCTGCTGCTGGCGGACGCGCCGGCGTTGACGCGCGCCGCGCTGGAGTCGGTATCGACCGTCGGCGTGTGGCTGCCGTGGTGCGATGCTGACTTCACGCTCGACGACGCCGAGCACTGGGTGCACACCTGCGACGCCGATCGCGCCGAGGGCAGCGCCTTCAGCGTGGGCATCTTCGACGCCGACGGCGGGGACTACCTCGGCGGCATCGGCATCAACCACATCAATCGCGAACATGACTTTGCCAATTTGGGTTTCTGGGTGCGGCAATCGCGCCAGGGCGAGAGGATCGCACCGCGCGCGGTCCGGCTGATGGCCGCCTATGGTTTCGCCAAACTTGGCTTGACGCGGCTGGAGATCGTCGCGGCCGAGCAGAATGAGCGCAGCCGCAAGGTGGCCGAGAAGGCCGGCGCGCGTTTCGAAGGCATTTTGCACAATCGCCTGGTCATACGCAGCCTGGCGGTGCCGGCCGCGATGTATTCGCTGCTGCCGGCGTGATGTCGGTTAAATCCCACGCCGATGTGGGCCGCGCGCTGATTTGACGCCCGGCCCGTCCGTTGGATACTGGCGCCATGAATGCGATCAGCCCCGGTGGCCCATTTTCCTGCGATGTCCTGATTATCGGCGGCGGCCCTGGCGGGCTGCAGGCCGCGATCTACCTGCGTCGTTTCCAGCGCAACGTCGTGATTATCGATAAGGGACACAGCCGCCTGTCGCTGATACCGGTCACGCATAACTACGGCGGCTTCCCGGAAGGCATACCGGGACATCAGTTGCAGCAGCGCTTGCGCGATCAGTTGGCGCGCTACGATACCCACGTCACCTCGGGCGAGGTGACCCGCCTCGTCGAAGAGGATGATGGTTTTGGCGCCGATTTTAACGACACGCGGGTACACGCACGCATGGTGATCCTGGCCAGCGGCGTGGCCGACGCCGGACTGCCGATCGAAAACTGGCGCGAGGCGGTGCGCAGCGGCGCCGTGCGCCTGTGCCCCGTTTGCGACGGCTACGACGTGTTGGACAAGAAGATCGCGGTGATCACGTCGACTGCCAACCCGGTAGGCCATGCGGTTTTCATGCGGACCTTTTCGGCCGATGTGACGTTGTTCGAGCGAGACGACGCCGCGCCGCTGGACGCCGAACAGCGGATTCGCCTGCAGCAGGCGGGCGTGCGCTACGTCCAATCGCCGGTCAAGGGCGTGGGCATGACGACGGAGATGACCCCCGTGCTCCACACCGGCGACGGTGCCGCGCACCACTTCGATGTTCTGTATCCGATGCTGGGTGAAACGGCGCGTTCGGAGCTGGCGACTGCATTGGGCGCGCAAATGGAGCCCGAGTGCGGCGAACTGCTGGTCGATGAATATCAGCGCACCAGCGTGCCGGGACTGTATGCGGTCGGCGACGTGGTGAAAGGTTTGAATCAAATCAGCGTGGCGATGGGGCAGGGCGCGGTGGCGGCGACCAACATCCACGCTAATTTAACGCCGCAATGGCGCCCCGCACCGGAGGATGCCGGAATGGTGGCGCGCCACCGGTCAGGTTAACAGGGGCAGGATGCCGTCCAGGCCGACAAAGTTCAGCGCGACGTTGGCTTGTTCACGCACCACCGGCTTGGCGCGGAAGGCCACCGACATGCCCGAGATGCCCATCATTTTCAGGTCGTTGGCGCCGTCGCCCATGACGATCGCCTGCGACGGCGCGATGTCCAGTTCCGCGCAGACGCGTTCCACGGTGCGTTTCTTCTCCTCGGCGTCGACGATGGTGCCGATCACCTTGCCCGTCAACCTGCCGTCGACCACTTCCAGTTCGTTGGCGTTGGTGTAGTCCAGGTCCAGGCGCTTTTTCAGGCGTTCGGTGAAGAAGGTGAAGCCGCCCGACACCAGCAGCGTTTTCAGGCCGGCCTGGCGCACTGCGTTCAGCATGGTTTCCGCGCCCGGCGACAACTGCAGGCGCTCGTCGTAGACGCGCTCCAGCGCCGACGCATCCAACCCTTCGAGCAGCGCCACGCGGCGCTTGAGGCTTTCGGCGAAATCGAGCTCGCCGCGCATGGCCGCCTCGGTGATCTCGGACACTTGCGGCTTTAAACCCTGCATGTCGGCGATTTCGTCGATGCACTCGATGGTGATCAGGGTCGAATCCATGTCCATGGCGACGAGCTTGAATTCGCTCATCTTGTGCATGCCGATCGAGTACGTGGCGTCCAGTTGCGCCGCCTGGGCGGCCACCTCGATGGTTTGGCGCAGCGCCGGCGAGAAGGTGATGCCTTCGCAGCGCAGCGCGCGCTCGTTGATCCAGGTGATGGTTTTCGGTGCGGTGAGGGCGGCGATGCGTTCAAGTCGGGCTTTACAATCGTCGAGCCCCTGTAAAACCAGGTTCATGGTGTCTTTGGCGTTTTTCATAAAATTTAGCGTTGTTTGGGCTAATGCATCAAGGTACGACGCCAGCCTCAGGCGGTCAACTGTTTGATGGCGCCTTTGATCTGCGCGACACGCGCGGCGAGATCCGGCATGTTGGCGGTGATCTTGAGTTTGTCCTGGCCATTGAGCTTGATCTGGCGGTTTTTTTGTATCAGTTCGATAATGCGCATCGGATCGATCGGCGGCTTGGCCATGAACTGCAGCGTGGCTGCTTCGCCATGCGCGTCGATCTTGATGATGCCGACCTTCTTGGCGGCGATGCGCAGACGGTGCGTTTCGATCAGGGCCTTGACGGCGTCCGGCAGCTTGCCGAAGCGGTCGATCATCTCCTCCTGCATGTCGTCGATCTTGTCCTGGACCGTGCAGTTGGCCATGCGTTTATAAATCGACAAGCGCTCGTGCACATCGCCGCAGAAGTCGGCCGGCAGCAGCGCCGGCACGTGCAGGTTGATCTCGGTGGTGGTGGCCAGCGGCGCGGCCAGGTCGGGCTCCTTGCCCGCCTTGAGCGAGCGCACCGCTTCGTTGAGCATGTCCGAATACAGCTGGAAGCCGATTTCGGTCATCTCGCCGGACTGGCTGTCGCCGAGCACCTCGCCGGCGCCGCGGATCTCCAGGTCGTGCATCGCCAGATAGAAGCCGCTGCCCAGTTCTTCCATCTGCTGGATGGCGTCCAGGCGGCGCTGCGCCTGTTTGGTCAGCGACTGCACGTCCGTCACCAGCAGGTAGGCGTAGGCCTGGTGGTGCGAGCGGCCCACGCGCCCGCGCAGCTGGTGCAGCTGCGCCAGGCCGAATTTGTCGGCGCGGTGCATGATGATGGTGTTCGCGGTCGGCACGTCGATGCCGGTTTCGATAATCGTGGTGCACAGCAGGATGTTGAAGCGCTGCGCAACGAAGTCGCGCATGACCTTTTCCAGGTCGCGTTCGTGCATCTGGCCGTGGGCGACAGCGATTCGCGCCTCCGGCAGCAGCTCGGTGAGCATCGCCATGCGGTTCTGAATGGTCTCGACCTCGTTGTGCAGGAAATACACCTGGCCGCCGCGTTTGAGTTCGCGCAGGCAGGCTTCGCGGATGATCGATTCGCCCTCGCTGCGCACGAAGGTCTTGATCGCCAGCCGCTTTTGCGGCGCCGTGGCGATGACGGAGAAATCGCGCAGGCCTTCGAGCGCCATGCCCAAGGTGCGCGGAATCGGCGTGGCGGTCAGCGTCAGCACGTCCACTTCGGCGCGCAGGGACTTGAGCGCCTCCTTCTGGCGCACGCCGAAGCGGTGTTCCTCGTCGATGATGACCAGGCCCAGTCGGGTGAACTTGACGTCGTCCGACAGCAGCTTGTGGGTGCCGATGACGATGTCCAGCGTGCCGTCGGCCATGCCCTTGATCGCCTGCGTGATCTCCTTGCCGGTGCGGAAACGCGACATTTCGGCGATGCGCACCGGCCAGTCGGCGAAGCGGTCGGCGAAGGTTTGCGCATGCTGTTCCGCCAGCAGCGTGGTCGGCGCCAGGATGGCGACCTGCCGGCCGCCCATGACGGCGATGAAGGCGGCGCGCAGGGCGACCTCGGTCTTGCCGAAGCCGACGTCGCCGCACACCAACCGGTCCATCGGCTTGCCCGAGGTCATATCCTTGATGACGTTGTTGATCGCTTCCTGCTGGTCCGGCGTTTCGTCGAAGCCGAAGCTGTCGGCGAAGCGCTCGTAGTCGTGCGCCGAATATTCGAACGCGTGGCCTTCGCGCAGCGCGCGGCGGGCGTACAGGTTCAGTAGCTCGGCGGCGGTGTCGCGCACCTGCTCGGCGGCCTTGCGCTTGGCCTTTTCCCACTGGCCCGAGCCGAGCGAGTGCAGCGGCGCGTCCTCCGGCGAGGCGCCGGAGTAGCGCGAGATCACGTGCAGCTGCGACACCGGCACATACAGCTTGGTGTCCTTGGCGTATTCCAGGTGCAGGAATTCGGTTTCGCCTTCGCCCAGGTCCATGCTGGTCAGGCCCATGTAGCGCCCGATGCCGTGGTTGATGTGGACCACCGGATCGCCGATTTTCAGCTCCGACAGGTCGCGCACCATCGACTCGACCTGGGTGACGGCTTCCTGCTTCTTCTTGCCGACGCGGCGGCCCGAACCCGCATACAGCTCGGTCTCGGTGATGAAGATCAGGTTTTCGTTCGGCGTCGAGAGCTCGAAGCCGGCGTGCAGCGGTGCCACGCCCAGGGCCAGTTTGGCGCTCGACGTGGCGAAGCCTTCGAAGCCCTCTACCGGGGTCAATGCGAGATCGTATTCGGCGAAGTACTGCTGCAGCGTTTCGCGGCGGCCGTTCGATTCGGCGCAGATCATCACGCGGCGGCCCGCTTGCAGCAGGTAGGCGCGCAGGTTGGTCAGCGGGTCGTCGCTGTGGCGGTTGACGGCGATGTTGGGCACCGGCGCCGACAGCTCGGAGGCGCCACTGTCCGCATCCTTGGAGATCGCCAGCCGGGCATACGGCTTGGCCAGCGTGAAGAACTGCTCGTCCGACAGGAACAGCGCTTCCGGCGACAGGATCGGGCGCTCGCGGTCGGCCTTCAGGAAGCGGTAGCGAGAGCCGGTGTCGGTCCAGAAGCGTTTGATGGCGGCGTCGATGTCGCCCACCAGTGCCAGCGCGGCGCCTTGCGGCAGGTAGTCGAACAAGGTGGCCGTGTCTTCGAAGAACAGCGGCAGGTAGTATTCGATACCGGCCGATGCGATGCCGCTGGAGATGTCCTTGTAGACCACCGAGCGCGAAGGATCGCCTTCGAACTGTTCGCGCCAGCGGCTGCGGAAGGTGGTGCGCGCCGCTTCGTCCATCGGGAATTCGCGGCCCGGCAGCAGGCGCACCTCGTTGACCGGGTACAGCGAGCGCTGGGTGTCGGCGTCGAAGGTGCGGATGGTTTCGATGGTGTCGCCGAACAGGTCGAGGCGGTAGGGCAGCGCTGAGCCCATCGGGAACAGGTCGATCAAGCCGCCGCGCACCGAGTATTCGCCGGGCGACATCACCTGCGTCACGTGGGTGTAGCCGGCCAGGGTCAGTTGCGCTTTCAGGCGCGCCTCGTCGAGCGATTCGCCTTTTTTGAAGAAGAAGGTGTACCCCGCCAGGAACGACGGCGGCGCCATGCGCACCAGCGCCGTGGTGGCCGGCACCAGCATCACGTCGCACTGGCCGCTGGAGATCTCGTGCAGGGTGGCCAGGCGCTCGGACACCAGGTCCTGGTGCGGCGAGAAGGCGTCGTAGGGCAGCGTTTCCCAATCCGGCAGCAAATGGCAGCGCAGCTTGTCGCCGCCGAACCATGGAATCTCGTCGAGCAGGCGTTGGGCGTCGCTGGCGTTGGCGACGATCACGGCCAGCATCTGGCCCTGCGATTTCAGTTCGAGCGCGGTGAGCGCGAGCGCGTAGGCATCCGACGAGCCATGCAAGGTGGGCAGGGCGAAGCGGTTACCTGGTTTGGGAATCGATTTGGCTAAGACTAAGGGCACAATAAGGGCGACGCAGATTTAACGGTTACGGGTGGTTAGTCAACGGTCAGGCGGCGCCGCAATGGCAGCGCCGGTGCCGACATTATAGACGATGCCCGCCAGCGCCGTGGTCCGGCCTGACCCGGTGTCGGACGGCCAATCAGATGGCCAGCTTGGGCGGCCGGTTGGCCACGCCGAACGGCACGTGCACCATCGGGATGTTGCCGCCGACCGACTTCAAATGACTCAGCTGGTCGTCGAAGAAGATGTGCGGCTTGAAGATGGCCAGCACCCGCGATTTCTCCATGCCGCCGAGGAAAAACGTCTCGTTGGCCGATACGCCCCAGCTTTTGAGCGTGGTGACGACGCGCTCGTGCGAGGGCGCGCTGCGCGCCGTGATGATGGCGATGCGCAGGATCTTTTTATAGCCGGGATCGCGCCGCTGCGCCCGTTCCTCCAGCCGCTGCATCAGCGACAGCTTCTGGAACAGGTCGGCCAGCGGCCCCGGCTGGTGCGGGATTGCCACCCGCTCGCGCTCGTGGGCGTGGAATTCGTCGACGTCGTTGTTGCGCTTGAAGACGGTTTCGGATTCGTCGTCGGCGATCACGCCGTCGAAGTCGAAGGCCACGCGCAGTTCGGTATCGTCATCGTCGTCCTCGGTGCGCGAGGGCAGCACCAGCCCGGCCGGATAATTGGCCTCGAGCGCGTTGCGCACGTCTTCCTCGTTGGCGCTGAGAAACAGCGAGGTGTTAAAGGCGGGCAGGTAGGTGTACGGCGACTTGCCGGTGACGAAGCAGGCGCGCGAGATGTCGAGGTTGTAGTGGGCGATCGAATTCATCACGCGCAGGCCGGTCTCGGGCGAGTTGCGCGACAGCAGGACGACCTCGACAGGCGACGATTGCGCATAGTGTTTGTTAATGCCGAGAAAGCGCCGGATGAACGGAAAAGCCACACCCTTGCCCAGTATTACGTCTATATGCTGCTCCTGATACTTTCGGTATTCCTCGGCGCCGCCCTCCAGATAGATCTTGTGGGATTCGGTGAGGTCGAACAGCGCGCTGGAAGCGATGCCGATGACCAGTTTGTGCTCAATTGGGTAAGCCATGGTTACAGTGCGAAGGTTGCTGTGCCGGGTTGCTAGAAGTGCCACTCTACCCGATTCACACGGACAACGGCGGGCATATCAGAAATTTCATCACGGCAACTGTCGATTGGTTCTATACTGCGCTGTTTTTGACCAACCCTTGCTCATCGCGGACATCCGGCGTGCTTCATCTCGAAACCCTGTTACTGGTCCATTTGTGCGTAACCCTGCTGACCACGGCGTTGGTTGCCGCGTCCGCCAACTACGCGGACAGCCCGCCCGAGTTGCGCTGGTGGGCGGCGGGCAATGTCTGCGTGTCGGCGGGCGTGGTCGTGACGCTGCTGGAGACGTTGCCGGCGCTGCTCACCAGCGTGGCCGGCTACGGCATCATCGCTTTCGGGCTGGCGTTGGTGCTGCGCGGCCTGCGCGTGTACGGCGCGGCCACCTTGTCGTGGCCGATGATCGCGCTCATCACCGGCCTCGCGCTGCTGGTTCCTGGTTACTACACCTTGGTCGAACCCAGCCGTTGCGCGCGGCTGGTGTTCAGCGGCTTCTATTTCGGCCTGCTCAATTTGTGGTGCGCCGCCGCCATCGCGCGCCATGGCGGCTGGCGTGTCGATTGCATCGGCGTGACCGGCTTTGTTGCGCTCGGCTGTGCGCTGCTGCTGCGCGGTACGCACATGCTGCTGGATACCGATTTGTCCGATCCGACCAACGCGCTGATGATGGGGGTGACGGCTTTGGTGATCCCGCTGGCGCAAATCTGCATCTCGTTCGGGCTGATCGTGATGGTGATGCGGCGTTACGCCGAGCGCCTGCGCCGGCTGTCGACGCTCGACACCTTGACCGGCACGCTCAACCGCGCCGGCCTGGAGCTGCAGGGCAAGCGGGTGGCGCTGCGCGCCCAGCGCGGCGGGCGCAGCCTGGCGGTGGTGATGATCGATGCCGATCATTTCAAGGCGATCAACGATAGCCACGGCCACCTGGTCGGCGACGAGGTGTTGCGCCATTTGTCGGCCTTGCTGAGGATGGAGTTGCGGCCACATGATGTGCTGGCGCGCTTCGGCGGCGAGGAGTTCGTGCTGGTGCTCGATGATTTGAACCTGGCCGACGCGTTGCGGCTGGCCGAACGTTTGCGGGCGGGCATCGAGCTGACCGTGGTGTCGACCGGCGATGTGACGGTGCGCTTCACCGCCAGCCTTGGCGTGGCTTGCTCGGATCAGCATGGCTACGACCTGATCCGGCTGATCTCGGCCGGCGACGCAGCCTTATACGAGGCCAAGCGGGCCGGGCGCAATCGCGTGACCGCCGGTTAAATTGTCACGCTGATGCGCAGGTGGCGATTGTCCCCGGCGCGCCACACTGTGTGCGATAACTGTTGACGTGAAATCCGCCGACCCGCATATTGTGTGTGATTCGAACAATAAGCAAGCCACCTCGTGGCGTAGCGGTACAGTGAAGCAGCCCCCGTGGCTGCTTTTTTTTGTATGATACGCCTCAATCGAAGCGCGGGTAGCGTGTGTTAACTTGGTCATTCCGCCGTGCCCCGAGGAGCGATCATGCCTGCCAACAACGAGAAAATCCGGTTGAAAACGCGTCTCGTGGCGCATATGATGGACGTGTCGAAGTACGTCTCGCAGTGGTCGTGAAACGCATGTCGGCGGTGGAGGTGGATGTGGCGGTGATACGAACCAGCTTTGCGACCAAGGAAGATGTGCAGTCGCTGCGCAATGAGATTCATGCGTCAACCGAGCGAATTATCGGGCTGCTGCACGAGCATAAGCTGGAGTTCAATAATGCGCTGGCCAAACAGCGCGAGGAATTCAAGGACGCGCTGGCCAAACAGCGCGAGGACTTCTTCGCGGCCCTGTCCGCTCAACGCGAGGAATTCAAGGACGCTCTGGCCAACCAGCGCGACGAGTTCAAGGATGCGCTGGTGGAACAGCGCATCACCTTGTATAACATGCAGATGTCCCACATGTGGAAGCTGTACGGCTTTGCCTCACTGCTGATGACGGGCGTTTACTTCATCGCCCGCTACGTCCATTGAACCGCGGTCACACCGCGCTGACGATGATCGTCACGCGGCGATTTTGGGCGCGCCCGGCTTCGGTGGTATTGTCAAACCCGAATGTCACCCGTCCGCCGACGTCGCCGCCACCGTCGGTGCTCAGGCTCTTTTCCCAGCCGCGCGTGGTCGGCTTGAATCCCAGCGACTGCAGCGCCGCCTGGCGCGCCGTGACGACGGTAGCTGCCGGTTCAATGGGTTTGGGGCGGCGCAAGCGCCCAGCAGGCCGGCGGTCAGCGAATGTCGATGAACAGCACGGCGGTGCGTTCCTCCAGGCGGCGGCAGCGCGCCCGGCCAACGCGTGTATTGGACGATGCCCAGCACCAGATCGGCCAGTTCGTCGATGCTGGCGGTGGTTTGCGCCAGCGTGGCCCCCGGCACCGCCGACATGACCGCGATCAGTAAGCGCCAGACTGGAAGAGGTCGGAGGAGTTGCAAGGGAGCCGATGTTCGGGGTGGAATGAAGGTGGAATTTTGCTGTTATTGTGTCCGAAGAACAAGTGGAATATAGCTAAAACACCTATTTAGGTAAAACACCTATTTTTAGAGCGGGGGCGCGGGAGCCCTGTGCTAAGATGAACGGAGACGTTATTAATAAAACCACATCAGAGACCATCTTGCGGGCACAATTCGACTTGGAACAATTCCAGAGCATGACGCCGCTCGACGGCGTTAATATCTGGTCTTATCTGCTGGACCGCAATGCCGAGCGCATCACGGTGAAACGCCGCAAACCGGCACTGGAAAACCTCGAACGCATCTTCAACGCCACCTTCAAGCTGGCCAACGAGGTCGGCTTCCGCGCGATGAATTTGCGCGACCTGTGCCACGAGACCGGCCTGTCGATGGGCGGCCTGTACGGTTATATCAGCAACAAGGATCAACTGGCCGAGATGATCGAGGACGTGGTGCGCCACGCGACCCACGAGATGCCGCGCCTGTTCGACGACCTGGCCGAGCCGCTCGACAAGCTCGAGGCGCTGATCCGTGCGTCGATCTATGTGTCCGAGATTTTGCAGCCGTGGTTTTACTTCGTTTTCATGGATTCGCGCGTGCTGCAGGCGCAGCACCGGCACACGGCCAAAGCGTCGGAGCTGTACGTGCAGTCGCTGTTCGCCGACGTCATCGCGCAGATTCCGGGCCGCCCGCCGGGCAGCGCGGACCTGGTCGCGGCCCACATCATGGCCACCTTCCAAGACTGGTACGTCAAGCGCTGGAAGTACCGCGCCGCCAATGTCACGCCCGACATGTTCGCCGACAGCGCCGTGCGGATGATGCGCGGCTATCTGTCGGCCTGAGCGTTCCGGTAGCGCGGTTACTGGCTGCGCGGCGCCGGCGCTGGCGCCGGTACCGGCGCGATGTTCTCCGCGCCGGTCGCCATCGGCACCATGTTCTCGGCGCCCGGTGGCGTCTCCTCGATGTCCAGCGTGGTGCGCGCCGCGTCGCCGGTGAATTCGTCGTACAGCCACTCGCCGCCGACTTGCGTCATGCCCGCCGGGACCGGCCGGTCCTGCGGCGGACGGCCCTTCATCGCCACCTTCATGTAATCGATCCAGATCGGCAGCGCCACGGTGGCGCCGAACTCCTTGCCGCCCAACGATTTCGAATCGTCGTAACCCATCCACGATACCGCCACGATGCCGCCGCCGTAGCCGGCGAACCAGCCGTCGACCGCTTCGCTGGAGGTGCCGGTTTTGCCGGCCATGTCGTGACGGCCCAGGCGCGCCACGGCGCCGCCGGTGCCGGTGCGCGTCACTTCGCGCATCATGCTGTCGGTGACAAAGGCGTTGCGCGGATCGATCACTCGGGCCTCGTCGGGCAGGGTGGTGCGGGGCTTGGCCTCGCTGATGATCTTGCCCTCGCCATCGACGATTTTGGCGATCAGATACGGCTCGACCGCGTAGCCGCCATTGGCGAACACCGAGTAGGCGCCGGCCATCTGCGCCGGCGTGACCGAGCCGGTGCCCAGCGCCATGGTCAGGTTCTTCGGATGCTTGGCCAGGTCGAAACCGAACTTGCCCAGGTAGTTGTGCGCGTAAGGCACGGTGATCGAACGCAGGATGCGCACCGACACCACGTTCTTCGATTCGGCCAGCGCGTAGCGCATGGTGATCGGGCCGTCGAATTTGCCGTCGTCGTTGCGCGGGCTCCATGGCTCGTTGCCCGTTTCGGCGCTGGTCAGGTCGAGCGGCGCGTCGTTCAGCAGTGTCGCCGGCGAAAAGCCCTTTTCCAGCGAGGCCGAATAGACGAAAGGCTTGATCGCGGAACCGGGCTGGCGCCAGGCCTGCGTGACGTGGTTGAACTTCTGCAGGTTGTAATCGAAGCCGCCGACCAGGGCGTGGTAGCCGCCGCTGACGGCGTCGATGGACACGAAGGCCGCCGCCACCAGCGGCACCTGCGAGATCGACCAGGCGTCCTTATTACCCTGCATGATGCGGATCACCGCCCCGGGCCGCAGGCGCACGGCGTCCTTTGCCTTGTCGGTGAGGGCGCCGGCGGCCAGGCGCAGGCCGTCGCCGGTGATGGTGATCTCCTCGCCGGCCGGGTTCTGCACCTTGACCGCTTTCGGACCCGCTTCCAGCACCACGGCCGGAATCAGGCGGTCGCTGCTCGGGCGCTTCTGCAGCGCTTCCTCGATGGCGTCGTCGCGCTCCTCCTCGCCGGCCGGCAGCGTGATGAAGGCCTCCGGGCCGCGATAGCCGTGGCGCTGGTCGTAGTTGAGCACATTGCGGCGCACCGATTCATACGCCGCGTCCTGGTCCGCCTTGAGGATGGTGGTGTAGACGCTGATCCCCTTGGTGTACGAGTCCTCCTTGAACTGGGCGTAGACGACCTGACGCGCCAGTTCGGCCACGTATTCGGCATGGGTCTCGAACTGCTGCCCGCGGGTACTCACGCGCAAGGTCTGGTGCAGCGCCTTCTGGTACTGGTCTTCGGTGATGTAATCGAGGTCGCGCATCGACGCCAGCACCACGCGCTGGCGTTGTTTGGCGCGTTTCGGATTGACCGCCGGGTTGTGGCGGGCCGGGTTTTGCGGCAGGCCGGCCAGCATGGCCATTTCGGCGACATCGAGCTCCTTGATCGATTTGCCGAAATAGGTCTGCGCCGCGCTGCCAAAGCCGTACGAGCGCTGGCCCAGGTAGATCTGGTTCATGTACAGCTCCAGGATCTCGTCCTTGCTCAGCGCCGCCTCGATCTTCAGTGCCAGCATGACCTCATTGAGCTTGCGGCCGTAGAATTTGTCGCGGGTCAGGAAAAAATTGCGCGCCACCTGCATGGTGATGGTGGAACCGCCCTGGCGGCGCGACCCGCCGCCCACATTGGCGCGCGCCGCACCCAGCGCGCGGCGCCAGTCGATGCCATTATGGTCATAAAAACGCTTGTCCTCGATGGCCAGCACCGCTTTTTTCATCAGCTCTGGCATGTCCTTGATCGGGACGAAGTCGCGGTGTTCCTCGCCGAATTCGCCAATCAGGGCGTTATCGGCGGTGTAGACGCGCAGCGGAATTTTGGGCCGGTAGTCGGTCACGGCGTCGAGCGCCGGCAGATTGGGCGCCACGATCAGCAGCAGGTAGGCCAGCAGCAGGCCGCCGGCGATCAGGGCGGCCGCGCCGGCCACGATAAAGCCCCGGATGGCGTTACGGCGGGTCATCCACTTGGGTAGTGCGGTAGGGGAAGCGGTCAAAGCTCGGTCTCACGATGGTCACAGGTGGGCCGATTATAGACCATCAAAATTTCGTTCCGAATTTGATCTTCCTTAACGGAACGTGGCTTTTTGGGCTGGAATAGGTGCAGCACCCTATGAGGAATGGCAAATTTCACGTAACGTAGAGTAACTTAGAGGGTTACACGTTAATTTGGCGATACAACCGGGGAAGACATGGCGGAACCGCAGCACACACTCGATTGCGATGTCCTGATAGTGGGAGGCGGCATCAACGGCGCCGGCATCGCGCGCGACGCGGCGGGGCGGGGGCTATCGGTGGTCTTGTGCGAAAAGGACGACCTGGCGTCGCACACGTCGTCGGCGTCGACCAAGCTGATACATGGCGGCCTGCGTTATCTGGAATACTACGAATTCAACCTGGTGCGCAAGGCGCTGATCGAGCGCGAAACGCTGCTGCGCGCGGCCCCGCACATCATGTGGCCAATGCGCTTCGTGATGCCGCACGCGAAAGGACAGCGTCCGGCGCTGCTGATCCGGGCCGGCTTGATGCTCTACGACCTGCTGGCCAAGCGCGAGCTGTTGCCCGCGTCGTCCGGCGTCAACCTGCGCTGCCACACGGCCGGCAAGCCACTCAAGCCCGAGTTCCAGCGCGGCTTTATCTATTCGGACGGCTGGGTCGACGATTCGCGGCTGGTGGTGCTGAACGCCATCGACGCTTGCGAAAAGGGCGCCACCATCCTGACTCAGGCGGTCTGCAATGCGCTGGTGCGCAAGGCGGCCGGCTGGGAGGCGACCCTGTACAAGCCCAGTTGCGGCAATATCCGCGTCAACGCCCGCTACGTTGTCAACGCCGCCGGCCCCTGGACCGCCGACCTGCTGCACGCGGCGTTGCCGAAGGAGGGCGGCGGCCACCTGCGCCTGATCAAAGGCAGCCATATTGTCGTCAAGCGCATCTTCGAGCATGACAACGCCTATATCTTCCAGCATCCGGACGGGCGCATCGTCTTCGCCATTCCCTACGAGCGCGATTTCACGCTGATCGGCACCACCGACCTCGATTACCACGGCGACGCCAACCAGGTCGCCATCGGCGAGGACGAAATCGCCTACCTGTGCCAGTTGGCCAGCCAGTACTTCGTCAAGCCGATCGTGCCGGCGGACGTGGTGTGGACCTATTCCGGCGTGCGTCCGCTGGTCGAGGATGGCGCCGACGCCAAGGCCGTCACCCGCGATTACCGGCTGGAGGTCGACAACGACGGGCCGCCGATGCTCAGTGTTTTCGGCGGCAAGATCACCACCTTCCGCAAGCTCGCCGAGGAGGCGGTGGATTTGATCGCCAAGTCGCTGGACAACCGCCACGGCGCATGGACGCATAAAGCCTGCCTGCCGGGAGGAGACGTCTACGGCGCCGAGCCGCAGAATAAATCGGTGCTGCAGTTCGACGCGTGGGTGCGCACCATGCAGGCGCGCTATGCGTGGCTGCCGCCGCTGCTGGTGCTGCGCTATGCGCGGGCATATGGCACGCGGATTCATACGCTGCTGTGCGACCGCACCGATGTGGCGGACATGGGCGAGCAGATCGCGCCGGGGTTGTTCGCGACGGAGGTGGAATATCTGCGCCGCTACGAGTGGGCGCGGACGGCGCAGGATATTTTGTGGCGGCGTTCCAAACTGGGCTTGCATCTGCCGGCCGATACCGCCGACAAGCTGCAGGATTGGTTGAACGCCAATCCGATGCAGCGTACGTGATGGTGGATCGGCGCCTGGTTATTCGTAGGCGCCGAGGCGGCGCTGTTCCTCCGGGGTGAAGCTTGCATCGCGCAGGCGTTGTAGCGCGGCGTCTTTCTGTTGCGCCGGTTGCGCCAGCAATGTCGCGCGCTGCGTTTGATAGGCGCCGATGCGGGCTTTCCACGCCGCCTCGTCGCGGTCGACGTCGGCCAGGCGCGCTGCCGCCTCCGGCGAAAACGCCGCCGCGCGCACGCTGTAGACCTCATTGTCGCCCGCACCGCCGGCCCGCAGCTGCGCCACGGATTCCTCCAGACGGATGATTTTTGCGGGCGCCTCGCGCTCCTCGCGCAAGGCCGGCGGCATGCGCCGGTCCAGCTCCGCCACTTTGGCCTGTTTCTGTTCCGCGCTCAAGGTCTTGTCGACGTCCACCTCCAGCCGCGCCACCGCGTCGTCGTCCGCGATATCGGTCGCGCCGAACAGGCCTGCGCTTTGCTCGGGGGTGAAATACGTCGAGCGCAGGGCGCGCATCGCCGCCAGCCGCGCGCGCGCCGAGCGCGCCACGTCGCCCGACGGCGCCAGCGTCGATTCGACGCCCGCCAGCGCCTGTTTATAGGCCAGGTAACTTGACAGCAGCTGTTTGGCCTGCCGCGCCGGTCCGGGCTTGAGGCGCCGATCGAGCTCCCGCTCGATCTCCGTCCGGATCGCGTCCAGGCCCTTCTCGCCGAGCCCCGCCAGATAATAGTCGAACAGATGCCCGAGTTCCGCGTCGACCACCAGCTGGTCGCCGGCCAGCGTCTTGATGTCGCCGTCCGGGCGCGTGCCTTCCATCGAGGGCACGAACGCGAAGGGGGCGGAACCTGGCTCCCGCCTCTGCGGCGGCGCGGGCGTCGCCTCGTCGCGGCTGAAATACAGCACGCAGCCGGCCAGCAGCAGGGCGGCGATCCCGGCTCTCTTCACGTTCGTGTGCATGCCGCGCTCCTAGAGGCCCAGGCCCTGCAGGCGGTTGGCCTGCTGGCGGAACACCGTCACCGGACTGGTTTCGAACAGGCTGACCAAGCCGGCCGTCTGGTTGATTTCGTCGAGGTGGTTCATTGCGTAGTCGTCGCGGATCACGCGGCCGAGATGACTCGAACAACTGGCGACCAGGCCATCGTTTTTCTCGCCGTTGAAGGCCAGCGCCGTCAGCGCGAGCGGCGCGTCGAGCGGATCGAGCACGTTGGTGAGCTGTTTGCCGCCGCTCCAGGAGAAGTAGTAGACGCCGCCCTCTTGATACGCGCCTTCGCCGCAGGCCGACAACGGCACGCCCTCAGGATGGCGGGCGTTGAACGCCAGCGAGCCGGCGGTGGTGAGCGACGTCATGGCCGCCCTGGCGTCCTGCGGCTTGCCGGTGTTGTTCGACACGATGCTCATCAGATTGGCGACCGCACCGAGCACCACGGTGCTGGCGCCGGGAGCGTTGTCCATCAGGATATCGGCCACCTTCGAGCCCTTGTTCACGCCGCCCACGCTGGTGACCGAGGCCACCAGGTCCGGCCTGACCGAGGCCACGTAGCGGGCCGTCGGACCGCCGTGGCTATGCCCGATCAGGTTGACCTTGGCCGCGCCGGTGACCGCCAGGATTTGCTTGACCTGGGTGAGCATCTGCTCGCCGCGCACCTCGGTGCTGTTGGCGGCGGAGACGGTCGTTACGTAGACCTTGGCGCCCCCGCTGCGCAGGGCGGAGGTGATACCGTAAAAATATTCAAGCGGTCCGACGCTCTCGAAGCCCAAAAAGCCGTGCACCATCACGATCGGATACTTGGTTTGGGTGTAGCCGGCGGCCCAGGACGGCGCGGGCAGGGCGGTGATGGCGATGAGGGCCATTGATACGTATTTCCAGAAGCGATTCTTCATTTTGTCTCCGTTAGTTATTTTTTAGGAAATGAGAAGCTGTCGCCGGCGCCATGATCGAAAACAAAGCAAGCGCTCGGTAATGGAATGTAGCACCCTTATTTGGAGAAAGCATGACGCGGCGCAATAACGTGGTAAAAACGATGAAGCCAAAAAAAATGCCGTCCGGTACGAACCGGACGGCATTTGCCTGTGTGAGCGCTTGGCTAAGCGGGCGGTTACTTCACGCCGTGCATCAGCTTTTGAATCAACGGCGCGATGAGGAACAGCAGCACGCCGCCGGCCATCAGCGAATAGAAGCCGAAGGTGTAGCCGGACAGCGCGGAGGTCACCGACATGCCGCTTTCGCCTGACACCGCCGAGGCGAAGATGCCCGACAGGTTGTTGCCGATACCGGTCGACAGGAACCAGCCGCCCATGCCCAGGCCGACCAGGCGCGTCGGCGCCAGCTTGGTCACCATCGACAGGCCGATCGGCGACAGGCACAGCTCACCGATCGATTGCAGCACGTAGACCATGAACAGGGTCCAGAACGGGATCTTGTTGTCGATATTGACCAGCATCGACAGCGCGTACATCAGCAGGCCGAAGGCGGCGCCATTGAACAGCAGGCCCAGGCCGAACTTGCGCGGGATTGACGGGTTCTTGTTGCGCATGGCGACCCAGATGAAGGCGATCAACGGCGCGAAGGTGATGATCGCCAGCGAGTTCACGGTCTGGAACCACGCCACCGGGAAGGTCCAGTTGAACATTTCGCGGTCGACGATTTTCTCGGCCAGGAAGGTGAACGAGCTGCCGGCCTGTTCGAAGAACATCCAGAACATGATATTGAAGAAGAAGATCAGCAGCATGGCGATGACGCGGTCGCGCGCGACCTTGCCGTTCTTGATCCCCTCGACCATCAGCATGATCGCCAGCAGGATGAATAGCACCGTCAACACGGCCTGCAGGCTCTTGGCGCCGGCGGCGAGCAGCATGTAGACCACCGGGATCACGCACAGCGAGCCAAGGACGACGTAAACCAGGCGTTTCGGATCGCTGGTTTGCGCGTCCGGGGCGCCGATGCCTTGCAGCTTGCGCCGGCCGATGAAGAACCACACAAGACTGATCAACATGCCGACGCCGGCCGACATGAACACCACTTTGTAAGCGGGCATGCCGTTGGTGCCGAAGACCGCAGTGGCGAGCCACTCGGTCAGTACCGGGGCGACCATCGCGCCGGAGTTGATCCCCATGTAGAAAATGGTGAAGCCGGAGTCGCGGCGCGTGTCGCCGGTGGAGTACAGCTTGCCGACCATGGTCGAGATGTTCGGCTTGAACATGCCGTTACCGACGATGATGGTGGCCAGGCCAAGCTTGAACACCGTCTGGTCGGGGAAGGCGATCATGAACAGGCCGGCGGCCATGAAGGCCGCGCCGACCAGGATGGAGCGCTGGTATCCCAGCACGCGGTCGGCGACATAGCCGCCGAACAGCGCGGCGGCGTAGACCAGCGCGAGGTAGGAGCCGTAGACCAGGTTGGCGGCCGATTCGCCGGACGAATCGCCGTTATAGAATTGTGCGACGACGTAGAGCACGAGCGCCCAACGGATGCCGTAGAAAGCGAAACGCTCCCAGAATTCGGTCATGAACAACATCCAGAGCGGGGCCGGGTGGCCCATGATCTGTTTGAACTCGGGAATGGCAACTTCCGTGTTGGTGGTGGTAGCACCGCTCATGCGGCTTCTCCTAATTTATGATCGATGAAAAGTGTCTCCGGCTCCCTTGTGGGGGGCCAAATTGGGCGCCATTTTAATCTACAAACGCGACGTGACGCACTTTTTGAGGCAACCGCTGCAAGATTGTGTCATTTGTGATAATAAATCCCGAATCGGCCGGGAATAATTGCGGCGCACAATCTCCGCCCCGAAGATTGCCGAGTTGTCGTATATTGGCATTGCAGGCCTACTACGTGACATCGAATCTGAATAAGGATTTACGCAACATGGAACATGACGTTATCGATACTTTGATTTCGCCCGAAGGACAGCTGGAGATCCTGTCGAAGGCGGAAGTGAACAAGCTGCTCGACACTAGCCAGGGCGGCCTATATAACGTCTTCCGCAATTGCGCACTGGCCGTGCTCAATTGCGGCAGCACCATCGACGACGGCAAGGAGCTGCTGGAGCGTTACGAGTCCTTCTCGATCAGCATCGTGCAGCGCGAGCGCGGCATCAAGCTCGACATCAAGGGCGCGCCGGCGATCGCCTTCGTCGACGGCAAAATGATCAAAGGCATCCACGAACACCTGTTCGCGGTGCTGCGCGATATCGTCTTCGTCAGCAACGAGGTGACCGATACGCAGAAGTTCGACATGAACCGCACCGAGGACATCACCGACGCGGTCTTCCACATCCTGCGCAACGCGGGCGTGCTCAAGCCGATGCTGAACCCGAATCTGGTGGTGTGCTGGGGCGGACACTCGATCAACCGCGCCGAGTATAACTACTCGAAGGAAGTGGGCTATCAAATGGGCCTGCGCGACCTGGACATCTGCACCGGCTGCGGTCCGGGCGCGATGAAAGGCCCGATGAAGGGCGCCACCATCGGCCACGCCAAGCAGCGCCTGTCGCATGGCCGCTACCTGGGCATTACGGAACCGGGCATCATCGCCGCCGAATCGCCGAACCCGATCGTCAATGAACTGGTGATCATGCCGGATATCGAGAAGCGTCTGGAGGCGTTCGTGCGCACCGGTCATGGCATCGTCGTGTTCCCGGGCGGCGCCGGCACGGCCGAGGAGATCCTGTACATCCTGGGTATCCTGCTGCATCCGGATAACGCGGAGATTCCGTTCCCGCTGGTGTTCACCGGACCGGAGACGTCGCGCGAGTACTTCGTGCAGATCAACCAATTCATCCTCGACACCTTGGGACCTGAAGCGCAGCAGCGCTACAAGATCATCATCGACGATCCGGAACTGGTGGCGCGCGAGATGCAGGCCGGGATCAAGCAGGTGCGCGAATTCCGCAAGAGCCGTAGCGACGCTTACTACTACAACTGGGGCCTGAAGATCGACCGCGAGTTCCAGAAGCCGTTCGCGCCGACGCACGAGAACATGCGCAATCTGAGCCTGCACAAGAACCAGGAAGTGCATCTGCTGGCGGCGAATCTGCGTCGGGCGTTTTCGGGTGTGGTCGCGGGTAACGTCAAGGACGAGGGGATCCGCGCGATCGAAAAGTTCGGCCATTTCGAGATCCATGGCGACAGGGAGATCATGGGGCCGATGGACGCGCTGCTGGCGTCGTTCGTCGAGCAAAGCCGGATGAAGTTGGCGGGCAAGGCGTACACGCCGTGCTATCGGGTGATCCAATAAACCCAACGACCCTGCGCGCCTGATGTCGCGTGTGCGTGGTGGTGGGGTCGTACCCCGTACTGGGTACGACCCCTTTTACGGTGCGGGGTTTTTCACGCTGGCCAATCCCGTTGGCCGCGACCCTCCATCTCGCGGTCGATGTAGAAGGCGGCGCTGACCAGTGCCAAATGCGTGAACCCTTGCGGGAAATTGCCGATCAATTTGGCACGCTCGTCAAATTCCTCCGCATAAAGCTGCAAGTGATTTGCGTACTTCAGCAGCTTTTCAAAGATCATCCGTGCCTCGTCCATGCGACCGGCGCGCGCCAGGCATTCCACATACCAGAACGAACACGCCGAGAACGCGCCTTCCTTGCCCGGCAAGCCGTCGTCGCGCTTGTAGCGGTACACCATGCCGTCATCGGTGAGCCGTTTGCCGATAGCGTCCAGGGTGGCGAGCCAGCGCGGATCGGTGGCGCCGACGAAGCGCACCAAAGGCATCAGCAACAAGGCCGCGTCCAGATCCTTGCCGCCGCGCTCCTCGACGAAATGCCCCAGCTTCTCGTTCCAGAAATTGGACCAGATGTCATCGTGGATGGCGTTGCGCACCTTGATCCAGCGCGTGAACGGCGCCGCTAGCGAGCGTTTGCTGGCCAGCCTTATCGCCCGGTCGATCGCCACCCAGCACATCAGCCGCGAATGCAAATGATGGCTTGGCGGGCCGCGCACCTCCCAAATGCCCGCGTCGGCCTCGTTCCAGTGCCGGCAAACATAGTCGATCACCCGGCAGGCTCCCTGCCAGCGGTCATGCGAAATCGCTTCACCGTACTTGTTACTGAGGTAGATCGAGTCCATCAACTCGCCGTAGATGTCGAGCTGCAGTTGCGTGACGGCGTCGTTGCCGATGCGGACCGGCGCCGCGCCGCCATAGCCGGACAAGTGATCCAGCGAGCGTTCCGGCGCGATCTCTCCGCCGTCCAGCGCATACATCACCTGCAGCTGCCCGCCCTTGCTGGAGTGGAGCGCGCGATCGCCCAGCCAGCGGTAGAAGTCCTTGGCTTCGTTGTGATAACCGAGCCGCATCAGCGCGTAGATCGAGAACGACGAGTCGCGTATCCACGCGGCGCGGTAGTCCCAGTTGCGCACACCGCCTTTGGCCTCCGGCAGCGCGAAGGTCGCGGCGGCGGCGATGGAGCCATGGCGGCGCGACGTCAACAGCTTGAGCACCAGCGCCGAACGGGTGACGGCGTCGCGCCAGCGGCCCTTGTAGGTCGATTGCGCCGCCCACGCGCGCCAGCGGACGATGGTGGCGTCGATCAGCTGGCCGATGGTGTCGGCGTCGGCCAAGTCTTCGTCCGGTTCGTCGAGCATGAAGGTGACACTCTGACCGGCGCGCAGCACCACGTTGGCGCTCGCCTCGCCGTCAGCCTTAATAAAATCGGCGTCGCCGCTCAGGCGAATCGATGGATTGCCTTTGCCGGAAAAGATCACACTACCTTTTTTGATCGCGACAGACGGCACCACGCGCGCGTAGTCGTAGCGCGGCGCACATCGCATGCGGATGGTGACGGTGCCGCGGGTGGCGGTCACCCGCCGCACCAGCCGCGTAGGGGTCTCGCCGACATCGGCCGTGTCGATCATCAGGTCGGTGATTTCGGCGCTGGCGTCGCTGCCCATCCAGCGGGTCAGCAGGACGTTGGTGTCGGGCAGGTACATTTGCACGATGCGCGGATCGTCGATTTCCGGCGTCAGTTCGAACACGCCGCCTTTTTCCGCATCGAGGAGCGCTGCGAAGATGCTGGGACTGTCGAGGTTCGGCCAGCACATGTAGTCGATGGCGCCGTCGCAGGCCACCAGCGCGATGGTGCCAAGGTTGCCGATCACGCCGTGGTCGGCGATGTCACGTTCGGCGCGTTCCCGGGCCTTCGGGTTGATTTTGGCGACCCATTTGCCTTTTGCGCCGGCGGCCATCAGCCGTTGTCCTCGAAGCCCGGATACAGCGACATGCCGCCATCGACGAACAGCGTGCTGCCGACCACGTAGTCCGCCAGGTCGGAGGCCAGGAACAACGCCGCGTTGGCGACATCCTCCGGCTTGCCCACGCGGCCATAGGGGATCAGCTTAAGCAGTTCCGGACTGCCGCCATCAGCGGTGACCTCCGCGTTGATCGGCGTCTTGATCGCGCCCGGCGCGATGGCGTTGATGCGGATTTTCTCCGGCGCGACTTCCTGCGCCATGGTTTCCATCAGCAGGTGCACGCCGCCCTTGGACGCCGCGTAGTTGACATGGCCTGCCCACGGAATGCGCTGGTGGACGGAACTCATGCAGATGATCTTGCCGAGCGCGCGCGAGACTTCGCGCTGGCCCTGTTTGCGGAACAGGCGCACCGCCTCGCGCATGCACAGGAATTGGCCGGTCAGATTGGTTTTGAGGACGCCTTCCCACTGGGCCAGGGTCATGTCGGCGCTGGGCGCGTCGTCCTGGCGGCCGGAGTTGGCTACCACGATATCGACGGTGCCGAAACGCTTGACGGCCGCGTCGAACAGGGCCAGCACGTCGGGTTCTTCGCCGACGTCGGCCTGCACCGCGATGGCCTGTCCGCCGTCGGCGGCGATCAGCGCGACCACTTCGTCGGCCTGGTCCTGGTGGCTGTGATAATTGACGACGACGTTGGCGCCGGCTTTGGCAAATGCCAGCGCGATGCCGCGTCCGAGTCCGGAATTGGCGCCGGTGACGATGGCGGTCTGGTTTTGCAGCGTGAGGTGCATAGTGGACTCCTGGCGACGGTGTGGCCCTATTCTAGGCCTGTGCCAGAATTCCCGCAGGGAGCCTTTCGATTCGTAACGCGCCGACCGCACATAAATCGTCAGACCCGCCACCGTATGGCTATATGTGAGCTATCCGGCGGGCTGCGATGGGCGCGGCCTGACGCGCGCCCATCGCAAGTTTACTCAATGTGCAAGCGCGACTGGCACCGGAATGACCAGCACGTTTTTGTTCCCGGCGAAGAACAGCGTCTTGGCGTCCGGGCTGATGGCGGTCGACATACGCGGGTCGCAGTAGGATTCGCTCCGCATGCAGCTCGTCGGCGTATCGGCGACATTGAAAAAGCCCACGACAGGAAACACGCCATCAACGGCTTTGCTGGTGTCGAAGACATAAATACGCGGTTTCATATCCGGATCCGTCAAGGGACCAAGGTACATGGCGTAGGCGCGCAATCCGTCAGGTGAGATCACTGAGCCATGGGAGAGGCCGGCGTAACCCACGTCGTCCACCGCGAACCTTCCGAGTTTGTTAAATTGGCGATCACGGACTTCCCGATCGTCGAAGATGATACGGTCCCCATCGCGGCTCTGGGAAGACGTGTGAAACATCGACAGGTTCGCGTCTGGGTTTTTACGGATTACACCGTCGCTCGCGTCCATATACTGCACCGGGCCGGTCGGAAAGGGGGACGCGGACTGAATCATCACCAGGCGCTCGCCGTCGCCGGACAGCGAGAACCATGGCCCGTCGTTGTAAGCGTCGCCGTGCCGTCCAAATTGGCGTGTGCGTAAATCGAAATACGCCAGAATGGTGCTCCCATGACCCTGGGGGAACCACGCGCGGCCATCATTGGTTATCGCCAGGCGGGATGTAATATAGTATGGCGAAGCTAGGTAAGCGGCGCTTTGATAGCTGGCCTGCAGTGCCAGCGTGGCGGGATCGAGCAGCGAAAGCAATCCGGAAGTGGAGGTCACTACCAACGACTGGCCGTCGGGGCTGAGCGCGGCATCGTCGGCGTCCTTGATCGCAACGCTTCCCGTCCCCCAGCGGCCGGCAATGAAAGCATAGCGCAATACTTTCTGTTGTGCGCGATTTACCAACAGCAAAGACTGGCGTTCGACGTCGTAACGCACGGTGCCTTTTTCGCCGTCGGTGGCAAAAGCTTGATAGGCTAACTTTGTCGGGAACACAATCTTCACGGTGGCGCCGCCGGTATCGATCCCCATCGCGTTGGGAATGGAAAAGCGCGCGGCGCCCGCGCTGCCGGCGGACGCGAGTACCGTGACTTCGCTGTCGTTGATCACTTGCACATTGCTAATGTTGACGCCGCTGACTTGCAGCGATTTCGCGGGATTGCCGAGAGTGGACAGACCGTGTCCGCGCAAGCGCAACTGCGTCGATTCGCCCGGCAGTATGGTGTAAGGCCCGACATAGGTCAGCTCGGGGAGCGCTTTCCTTAGCGTAATAGCGGTGGTGGTCGGCGGCACGTCGGGTTGGTCTGCCGTGATGGTGACGAGGGCTTTGTGGTCGGCGAAGTTGTCGAGCTTGCCGAACTCGGCGGAATCGACCGCCACCTGAAGGCTGGAGGCATTCGTGACGCCATTGCCGTTGACGAGCTTGAGCCATGGCGCGGCGGCGATGCTGGCACGCCACGTCACCGGCGCGATACCGGACAAGCCAACAGGGGTTTGCGCCGTCAGGCTCGCCATCGTTGAGTTGCCATCGGCCACAATGACCTGCGTGTCGGGAATGATCCAGCTAGTGGACGGCGTGACGACAGGTTGGTCGACTTGAATACGATAGGGCAGGCGCCATGGCGAGCCCTGGTGAGGCTGCGCGCAGACTTTGGGATCGTCCTTGCACAGGCGGATTTCCAGCGCGCCCTCGTAGACGCCGGCCTGCAGGGTTTGCACGGTCCGCAGTTGAGCGGTGTAGCTGTATGACGAGGCGGCAATCAACCCCGTGTTGGGGTCGAAGACACCTTTGTTGTCGATAATGGCAGCGTTGACGATGCCGGGGAAGTTGCAAGCGGCGGTAGCCTGGACCGCCGCAGTGGCAGCGGAGCCCTGAGTGGCCTTCACGCTCAGCGGATTAGGCGAGAACGTGAGGCAGGGGTCGTTGTTGCCGCTTGGCGCCGTGCCCGGATTCCCCGGAGGCACCGTCGAGTTGCCGCCGCCACCGCCACCGCCGCCACCGCAGGCGCCGAGGAGCGAGGCAACAACTAGTATTGCAAATTTCTTCATGAAGTCCTTCAGAAGTGGCTGCGCACGATGCCACATTAATATTATTAAGAAACTTTGAATTCTAATTGATAATTTCTTTTATGGCAACATCGCGGGCGAAAAAAAGCCGCTGACAAGCGGCTTTTGCGGCGAGCGCCAGTCTTACTCTTCGCGGCGCAGGTGCGGGAACAGCAGCACGTCGCGGATGTTCGGCGAGTCGGTGATGATCATCATCAGGCGATCGATGCCGATGCCGCAACCGCCGGCCGGCGGCATGCCGTATTCCAGCGCGCGGATGTAGTCGGCGTCGTAGAACATCGCCTCTTCATCGCCCGCATCCTTGGCGGCCACCTGGGCCAGGAAGCGGGCCGACTGGTCTTCGGCGTCGTTCAGCTCCGAGAAGCCGTTGGCGATCTCGCGGCCGACCATGAACAGCTCGAAGCGCTCGGTGATGCCCGCTTCCGTGTCGGAGGCGCGCGCCAGCGGCGACACTTCGGCCGGGTAGTCGATGATGAAGGTCGGTTCCCACAGCTGCGCTTCGGCGGTTTCCTCGAACAGCGCCAGTTGCAGCGCGCCCAGACCGGCGGTGGCGAACGGCTTGACGCCGAACTTCAGCAGTTCCTTCTTGATGAACTCAGCGTCCTTCAGCTGCTCCGGCGTGTAGCCTGGCGCGTACTTGTTGATCGCTTCGACGATGGTCAGGCGGTGGAAGGCCTTCGCCAGATCCAGTTCCTTGCCGCCGTAGGTCAGGGTGGCGGTGCCGTGGGCGTCGATGGCGGCCTGGCGGATGATCTCCTCGGTGAAGTTCATGATCCACTTGTAGTCGGTGTAGGCCGCGTAGAACTCCATCATCGTGAATTCAGGGTTGTGACGGATCGACACGCCTTCGTTGCGGAAGTTGCGGTTGATCTCGAACACGCGGTCGAAGCCGCCCACCACCAGGCGCTTCAGATACAGCTCGGGCGCGATACGCAGGAACATCTGCATGTCCAGCGCGTTGTGGTGGGTGATGAAAGGCTTGGCCGCCGCGCCGCCAGGAATGGCGTGCAGCATCGGCGTTTCAACTTCCATGAATTCGTTCTTTTCCATGAAACGGCGCATCGACGAAATCGCGGCGGTGCGCGCCTTGAAGGTGCGTCGCGTTTCCTCGTTCATGATCAGATCGACGTAACGCTGGCGGTACTTGGTTTCCTGGTCGGCCAGGCCGTGGAATTTGTCAGGCAGCGGGCGCAGCGACTTGGTGATCAGACGCAGTTCGCTGACCTTGATGGTCAGTTCGTCGGTCTTGGTCTTGAACAGCGTGCCGACCACGCCCAGGATGTCACCCAGGTCGTAGTGGTGCAGCGCGGCCATCGCGGCTTCGCCGGTCAGGTCCAGCGTGGCGTAGATCTGGATGCGGCCATCGGCTTTGGCGCCGGACGAATCCTGCAAGGTGGCGAAAGCGGCCTTCTTGCCGGCTTCGCGCTTGAGCATCATGCGGCCCGCCAGTACCACATTGACCGGATTGGCTTCCAGCTCTTCGCGCGACTTCTCGCCGTACTGCGCGTGCAGGTCGGCCGCCTTGTGCTCCGGTTTGAAGTCGTTCGGGAAGGCGATGCCCTGTTCGCGGATTGCTGCCAGCTTGGCGCGGCGCTCGGCGATGATCTTGTTCTCGTCCGGCGGGGTGGCTGCTTGTTCTTGAAGATCCGTAGTCATGGTCTGTTTCTAGGTTGAGGTGATGATTAGTTGGTGGTCGCGTCGTCGAGCACATAGGGCTGGGAGGCGAACAGCGCCTCGATATCGAGCTCGCTGAAGTCGCGCGCCACGGCGATGACGTTATCGTATTCGGCGAAGGCTTCGGCCGGCAGGGTGGTGGTCAGCACCACCGCGCGCATGCCGGCGCGGCGGGCTGCCTCCACGCCCAGCGGCGCGTCTTCGAAGACGATGCTGTTGGCGGGCAGGGCGCCGGCGCGTTCGGCGGCCAGCAGGAACACGTCCGGATTCGGCTTGCCGCGCGCTACATCGGCCGCGCCGGCGATGGCGTCGAACTGCTTGCGCAGATCCAGGCCGTCCAGCGTGAAGGCGATGTTCTCGTTCGGCGCGGCGGTGGCCACGGCCAGCTTGATGCCGGCGTTTTTGGCGGCGGCGATGAACAGGTCGAAGCCCTTGGTCACCGCCAGGTGCGGCGCATAGAGCTCGCGGTACAGCGATTCCTTCTCAAAATCGAGCGCCGCGCTTTCTTCCCTGGTCAGGTGGTCGCCCAGGTAGGTGCGCATGATTTCATGGCCCTGGCGGCCGGCCGTGTCGCGGAAGAACGCGTCCGGGTCCAGCGTCTGGCCGCGACGCTCGAAGAAGGCCAGCCACGATTTGGTGTGGAAGGCCATGTTGTCGACGATGGTGCCGTCCATATCGAAGATGAACGCGCGCTGTGATGAAGAAGTCATTGGAGCTGTCATTAAAATCAAACGCCTTGTTTGAGCGAAGCGGAGATGAAGTCGTCCAGGTCGCCGTCCAGCACGCCCTTGGTGTTACCGGTCTCGAAGTTGGTGCGCAAATCCTTGATGCGCGACTGATCGAGCACGTACGAACGAATCTGGTGGCCCCAGCCGACGTCGGTCTTGGAGTCTTCCAGTTTCTGCTGCTCGCTCATGCGCTTGCGCAGCTCCATCTCGTACAGCTTCGCCTTCAGCATTTCCATCGCCTCGGCCTTGTTGCGGTGCTGCGAGCGGTCGTTCTGGCACTGCACCACGATACCGGACGGGCCGTGCGTCAGACGGACGGCGGAATCGGTCTTGTTAATGTGCTGACCACCGGCGCCTGACGCGCGGTACGTATCGATGCGCAGGTCGGCCGGGTTGATCTCGATATCGATCGAGTCATCCACTTCCGGATAGACGAACAAGGACGTGAACGACGTGTGGCGGCCGTTGGCGGAGTCGAACGGCGATTTGCGCACCAGGCGGTGCACGCCGGTCTCGGTGCGCAGGAAGCCATAGGCGTAGTCGCCTTCGACCTTGATGGTGGCGGTCTTGATGCCGGCCACCTCGCCGTCGGACTGCTCCATGATCTCGACCTTGAAGCCTTTGCGTTCGGAGTAGCGCAGGTACTGGCGCAGCAGCATCGAGGCCCAGTCCTGGGCTTCGGTGCCGCCGGCGCCGGCCTGGATGTCGATGAAGCAGTTGTTCGGGTCCATCGGATTGTTGAACATCCGGCGGAACTCCATGCCTTCGATGACCTTGCGCACTTCCTCGGCGTCGGCGATCAGCGCTTCGAGCGTGTCGTCGTCGCCTTCTTCCTTGGCCATGGCGAACAGGTCGCTCATGTCTTTGAGGTCGGTGTCGGCCTTGGTCAGCGCGCTGACGATCGCCTCCAGCGATTTTTTCTCTTTACCGAGGTCCTGGGCCTTTTTCGGGTCATTCCAGACCGTCGGGTCTTCCAGTTCTTCGTTTACTTGTTCGAGTTTCTCTGACTTTTTATCGAAGTCAAAGATACCTCCGTAGTTCGGCTTCGCGCGTGGTCAGATCGGCGAGCAGGGCGGAGAGGGCGTTGATGCGTTCGGCTTCCATGTTTTTTTCTTCTCTAGGCTGAAATCAAACCTTGGATTATACCGGATGAGGGGTCTTGCCGGGCGCTTGTCTGTCGGCGCCGGCAAAAAGCGCCCCGCGAAATGCCCGGCGGGCACGGCTCTTGCATACCGGCAGTTACGGTCAAGTTGTAAAATACTGACATTTCAGTCACAGGCGGTATAAAATATGCACCCATTCGGTGGTGTGTATTGATTTAGAGAAATACTCCACGCCTCCCGTTCTCCGGCCCAAAACATTGCCAGTTCATATATCGACATCTATGCGCGCGTCCATCGTCCTGCCTCTTTTGCTGATCGGCTGCGGCAGCCTGCCACCGCACGGCCCGACGCCGGTCGGCACCGAGGCCACGCTGGCGCTGCTGGAGACGACGGACCTGCACGCGAACGTGCTCGGTTACGACTACTACAAACTCAAGGCCGATCCGTCGATAGGGCTGGAGCGCACCGCTACCCTGATCAAGCAGGCGCGCGCCGAATTCCCCAACAACCTGCTGCTCGATAACGGCGATGCGCTGCAAGGCACGGCGCTGGCCGACTACCAGGCGCTGGTCGCCCCGGTCGGCTGCGACCAGCCGCCGGCGATCTACAAGGCCATGAATCTGCTCGGTGTCGACGGCGCCGGCATTGGCAACCACGAATTCAATTATGGCCTGGCGTACCTGAACCAGGTCACCGGCAGCCATTTCGATGTCGACGGTGTCGCCGCCGACGCGCCGCGCTGCGCCGGTCCCGTGTTCCCGATCGTGCTGGCGAATATCTACAGCGCCCGCACCCGGCAGCCGCTGTTCGCGCCCTACAGCATTCTCACGCGCCAGATCGCCGCCACCGGCCCGGATGGCAAGCCGGTGACGGCCACCATCAAGGTCGGCATCATCGGCTTCGCGCCGCCGGGCATCCTGTCGTGGGACAAGCACTGGCTGGACGGTAAAGTCTATGCCGAAGGCGTGCGCGAAACGGCGTTGAAGTACATCCCGCAGATGCGCGCGCAGGGCGCCGATCTGGTGGTGGCGATCTCGCACGGCGGGCTCGATGGCGCTCCGTACACGCCGGAGATGGAAAACGCCAATTACTATCTGGCGCAGTTGCCGGGTGTCGACGCGATGCTGATCGGCCACGCGCACCAGCAGTTCCCCAACGCGGCCAGCACCGTCGACTCTTTCAATTTGCCCGGCGTGGACAAGGCCAAGGGCACCGTGCAAGGCGTGCCGGCCGTGATGGCCAGCTTGTGGGGCAAGCACCTGGGCGTGATCGGCCTGCGCCTGAAGTATGACGGCAAGGTCTGGGTGGTCGACAAAAGCCGCACCACGGTCGAAGCGCGCGGCACGCGCAACGCCGACCGCACTTACGTCGCCGCCGATCCGGCGGTCGGCGCGCTGATCGCCGACGAGCACGAGGCGACCATCCGCTATGTGAAGGCGCCGATCGGCACCAGCGACTTCCGCATGTCGTCGTATTTCGCCGATGCCGGCGACGTCAGCGCCATCCAGCTGGTGAACCAGGCGCAGACCGACTACGTGGTGAACTACGTCAAGGCCAACCTGCCCAGGTACGCGGCCTTGCCGGTGCTGTCGATGGCGTCGCCTTTCAAGGCCGGCGCGGCGGGCGTGGGCGACTACACCGACGTCAAGGCGGGCGGCGTGGCGCTCAACAACGCGGCCGACCTGTATTTGTATCCGAACGCGCTGCACGCCGTGAAGCTGGACGGCGCCGGGCTCAAAGCGTGGCTGGAGAAGTCGGCCGAGCGCTTCAACCGCATCGATCCCGCCAGCGGCGCGCAGCAGGAGCTGGTCAATTCGTCCTTCTCCAGCTTTAACTTCGATATGCTGACCAGCGCCGACGTCAGTTACCGGATCGACGTGACCAAGCCGGCCGGCCAGCGCATCGTCGCGTTGCACTATAAAGGTGCGCCGATCGCACCGTCGCAGGAGTTCCTGGTCGCGACCAATAACTACCGCGCCAGCGGCGGCGGCAATTTCCCCGGCCTCGATGGCGGCAAGACGGTGCTCGAGGCGCCGGACAGCAGCCGCGATGTGCTGATTTCCTATATCAAGCAGGCCAAGACCCTGACCCGCGCGCGCAATGGATCGACCCGGAGCTGGCGTTTCGTCCCCGTGACGACCAAAGGCGCGGTGGTGTTCCACGCGCCGCCCAATATGATCGAACTGGCCAGGGAGGCGGGGCTGACATGGGTCTCGCAGATCAAACCGGATGATGGCGGCGGCAAGGGCTTCGCCCTGTACGCCATCGACTTGTCGAAGCAAGTGGAGGAGCGATGATGTCTGGCATGCGAAAAATATGTGCGGTACTGGCGTTGCTGGCGGCGGCTACGGGTACGGGCCTCGGCCCGGCCAGCGCCGCTCCGGTGGACGAGGCGCGCCTTTACCTGCGCGGGGGGCAGGGCGCCAGTGTCGATTTGCCGAAGGCGTTCTCGCTGTTCTCCGGCGCGGCCAAGGCCGGCGATCCTCAAGCCGCTTATTATCTAGGAATGATGTACCAGAACGGCATGTCCGTTCCGCGCGACGCCAAGGCGGCCGCGTACTGGCTGCAGTTCGCCGCCAACCGCCAGATGCCGGCGGCGATGTTCGCGCTGGCGAATCTGTATCTGAGCGGCGACGGCGTCAAACGCGACGATCAGGCCGCGCGCCGCCTGATCGAAAAGGCTGCCGATCTTGAATATCCGGATGCGGTGATGGCGATGGCCATCGGCCTGCGCGACGGCTCCATGGGTTTCGAGCGTAACGAGGCGCTGGCCGAGACCCAGATGCGGTTCGCCAACCGCGCCTTGAAGCAGAAGTCCACCGGCGGCATGTAGCATCCGGCGGCGCCGCGCATCGTTAACCTTCGCCGCCATCTTCTCCCCGTCGTTCCTTACTGCTTGCTTACACGCGGCGGGCCGCGCGCGTGCTGCAATGCCGCACATGTATCTGTTGCTGGCCCCCGTTGTCTCCCCTACAATGCCCCATCGATGGGGGCAACTTTCCAGCCCGTTTTCCAGCGTACGACTACTATAAAAACGTTGTAACAGGAGATGACAAATGGATTTCAAACTGAATTTGCTGGCCGCTGCATTGGTACTCGGTTTTTCTTCTTCCGCCATGGCGGCGGACCCCATCAAGATCGGCGTGGCCGGTCCGTTCACCGGCGGCTCGGCGCCGATGGGCGTGTCCATGCGCGACGGCGTCAAGCTGGCCGTTGCCGACATCAACGCCAAGGGCGGAGTGCTGGGCCGCCAGTTGCAGATCGTCGAGCGCGACGACGAAGCCAAACCGGAACGCGGCGTGCAGATCGCCCAGGAATTGATCAACAAGGAGAAGGTGGTCGCCACCGTCGGCTACATCAACACCGGCGTCGCGCTGGCGTCGCAACGCTTCTACCAGGAAGCCAGGATCCCGGTCATGAACAACGTCGCCACCGGCTCGATCATCACCAAGCAGTTCGCCGACAAGCCGGAGAACTACATCTTCCGCAACGCCGCCAACGACCAAATCCAGTCGCAGATGATCATCCAGGAGGCGGTCGACAGCCGCAAGTTCAAGAAGGTCGCCATCCTGGCCGACTCCACCAACTACGGCCAGCTGGGCCGCGAGGATCTGGAGAAGGCGCTCGATAAAAAGGGCATGAAGGCCGTCGCCACCGAAAAATACAATATCAAGGACGTCGACATGACGGCCCAACTGCTCAAGGCCAAGCAGGCCGGCGCCGAAGTGGTGCTCACCTACGGCATCGGCCCGGAGTTGGCGCAAATCGCCAACGGCATGGAAAAGCTGAACTGGAAAGTGCCGATGATCGGCAGCTGGACGCTGTCTATGGGGAACTTCATCGACAACGCCGGCAAGAACGGCAACGGCACCCGCATGCCGCAAACCTTCATCCAGGAGGCCACCACCCCGAAGCGCAAAGCGTTCATCGACGCCTACGTGAAGGCCTACAATCCACCGGGCGGGCGCATGCCGTCGCCGGTGTCGGCCGCCCAGGGCTACGATTCGATCTTCCTGCTGGCCGCCGCCATCAAGCAGGCCAATTCCACCGAGGGACCGAAGATCAAGGCCGCGCTGGAAAACCTCAACGAGAAGATCGACGGCGTCGTCACGTCGTACAGCAAGCCATTCAGCAAGGATAACCACGAGGCCATCACCGCCGACATCACCGTCTTCGGTGAAGTCAAGGACGGCAAAGTCATTCCGGTCAAGTAAGGCGAGTAAAGTAAAGCGGCGCATCGTCACCGGCCAGTCTTGAGCGTTCAAGCCTGGCCTTTTTCTCGTGTTCCTCACCGTGGTGGACATCATGGAAATCCTGTTACAACTCGTCTTCAGCGGCATCGCGCTCGGCATGATCTACGCCGTCATCGCATTCGGCTACCAGCTCACGTTCGCCACCTCCGGCACGCTCAACTTCGGCCAGGGCGAATCGCTGATGCTCGGCGCGCTGGTCGGCCTTAGCCTGGTCGGCACCATCCACGGCGGTCCTTACATGAGTTATCTGCTGATGATCCCCCTGGTGATCATCTTCGGCGCGCTGCAAGGCATGTTCGTCGAATGGATAGGCGTGCGGCCGGCGATTAAGATCAAGTCGGAATTCGGCTGGATCATGTCGACCATCGCGCTGGCCATCATCTTCAAGAACGTGGCCGAGAATATCTGGGGCAAGGACGACCTCACGTTCCCGTCGCCGCTCAGCTCCACGCCGTTCCAGATTTTCGGCGCCAACGTGCAGCCGATGCAGGTGGCGGTCATCGTCGGGGCGCTCGCCATCATGGCGGCGGTCGAAATATTCAACCGCAAATCGATCTACGGCAAGGCCGTCGTCGCCACCTCCAACGACCGTGACGCGGCGGGACTGATGGGCATCAACACCAGTATGGTGATCACGTTCTCGTACGCGCTGTCGTCGGCCACCGCCGCTTTCGCCGGCGTGCTGGTGGCGCCGCTGACCCTGACCGGCGCCACCATGGGCGCCTCGCTCGGCCTCAAGGCCTTCGCCGTCGCCATCATCGGCGGCCTGACCTCAGGTGTCGGCGCCATCGTCGGCGGCCTGCTGTTGGGGATCACCGAAACCACCGCTGGCTACTACATCTCGACCGGCTACAAGGATGTACCGGGATTGTTGTTGCTGCTGCTGGTACTCGCCATCAAGCCGTCCGGCCTGTTCGGCAAAGCCGCCATCAAAAAGGTCTGACCCATGAACAAGACGATCGTCGCGGCAAGCGTGGTGGGCCTGGCGGTGCTGGCGCTGTATCCGGTGCTGATACCCAACCCGTACTACATTCATCTTTTCGAAACCATACTGATATACGCGATCCTGCTGTTCGGGCTCGATATCGTGGTCGGCTACACCGGGCAGGTGTCGCTCGGCCACGCCGGCTTGTTCGGCATCGGCTCCTATGTCACCGGGGTGCTGGTGTTCAAACTGGGCGCGCCGTTCTGGATCGCGATGCCAGGCAGCGTGCTGGGGGCGGCGTTGTTCGGCGCGGTGCTGGCGCTGCCGGCCCTGCGCGTGACGGGCCCGTACCTGGCGATGGTGACGCTGGCATTCGGCACCATCATCCAGATCCTGATCAACGAGATGACCTTCCTGACCGAAGGGCCGATGGGACTGAAGTTGTCCAAACCGGAGATCCTCGGCCACAAGCTGGATGAAGTCGAGTACTACTACATGTGCGCCGCGCTGATGGTGGTGTCGCTGCTGGTCGTGCACCGGATATTGAAGTCCAACCTGGGCCGCGCCTTCGAAGCGCTGCGCGACAGCCCGATCGCCTCCGACTGCATGGGCGTTTCGGTGTACCGCTACAAGGTTTACGCCTTCATCATCAGCGCCGGTTTCGCCGGGCTGGCGGGGAGCCTTTACGCGTATTCGGAGGAATACATCTCGCCCAACACCTACAACTTCGAACTGACCATCCTGTTCCTGCTGGCCGTGATCATGGGCGGCCGCAAGACCCGGTCGGGGGCGCTGATCGGGGCGCTGATCGTGGTCATGCTGCCCAGCCTTCTGGCGGATATCGAGTTGTTCCGCAAGATCGCCGTCATTGCGGCGGTGCTGGGCGTGATCGGTTCGGCGTTCATGCTGGCGAAGAAGCGCGCCACCTTGCGCGGCGTGCTGGTGCCGCTGGTGGCGACGATCGGCATGGCCGCCTTCTCGTTCAAACTGGAGAACATCGTCGACTGGCGCCTGACCATCTTCGGTTTGATGACGCTGTTCGTCGTCTACTATCTGCAGGACGGCATCGTCGGCTTCCTGAAAAGCTTGCTGGGCAAGGGAGCGGTGCACGCCAAGGCGGTGCAGGCCAGCGGCGCGGAGGCGTTCGCGCGTGCCGAGGGTGGCAACGCCGGCGAAACGCTGCTCGATGTGAACCAGATCCTGATGCAGTTCGGCGGTTTGAAAGCGCTCAACCAGGTCGACATGCACGTGATCCAGGGCTCGGTGCACGGTTTGATCGGCCCCAATGGCTCGGGCAAGAGCACGATGATGAACGTGCTGACCGGGATCTACAAGCCGACCGCCGGCCAGGTCAGGTTCTCCGGCGCGGTGATCTCGGGCCGCACGCCGTCGCAGATCGCGTTGGGCGGCGTCGCCCGCACGTTCCAGAACGTGCAGCTGTTCGGCGAGATGACTGCCACCGAAAATGTGCTGGTCGGCCTGCACAACACCTTCAAGTCGAATGTGCTGGATGTGATGCTGCAAACGCCGCGCTACAAACGAGAGGAGCGCGCCGCGCGCGACCGCGCAGCCAGCATATTGGAGTTCGTCGGGCTGACGGCGATGGCCAACGAGGAGGCGCGCAACCTCCCGTACGGCAAACAGCGGCTGCTGGAGATCGGCCGCGCGCTCGGACTCAGTCCGCGCCTGCTGCTGCTTGACGAACCGGCGGCCGGCCTGACCGCGCCGGACATCAAGGAGCTGATGGCGATCATCCGCAAGATCCGCGACCACGGCATCACCATCATCCTGATCGAGCACCACATGGACGTGGTGATGGCGCTGTCCGACACCGTCACGGTGCTGGACTTCGGCCAGAAGATCGCCGAGGGCGCACCGGCGGCGGTGCAAAGCGATCCGAAAGTGATCGAAGCCTACCTCGGTGGGAGCAGCGAAGAACATGGCGGCCCGGCGGCGCCGGTCGTACACTAATCGAGGACAGACATGCTATCGATCTCCAATCTGCACGCCGCCTACGGCAAAGTCGAAGTCCTGCACGGCATTTCGCTGGACGTCCCCAAGGGCAAGCTGGTGACCCTGATCGGTTCCAACGGCGCCGGCAAAACCACCACCATGCGCGCCATCTCCGGCATGATCAAGCCGAAAGGCGGCAAGGTTACCTTGGACGGCAAGGACATCACCGGCTTCGACTCGCACCGGATCGCCCGCGCCGGCCTGGCGCATTCGCCGGAGGGGCGGCGGGTGTTTGCCTCGATGACGGTGACGGACAACCTGCTGCTCGGCGCCTTTCCGCGCTTCACGCGCGCGCGGCCCAAGGGCGACATCAAGCACGACCTGGAAAAGGCGCTGGAGCTGTTCCCGCGCCTGAAGGAGCGGCAGGGGCAACTGGCCGGCACCTTGTCCGGCGGCGAGCAGCAAATGCTGGCGATGGCGCGCGCCATCATGCTCAACCCGGACGTGGTGCTGCTGGACGAACCGTCGATGGGGCTGGCGCCGATCCTGGTCGAGGAGGTGTTCCGCATCATCCTGCGCCTGAAGTCGGAAGGGGTAACGATGCTGCTGGTCGAGCAGTTCGCCGCCGCCGCGCTGAACGTGGCCGATTACGGCTATGTGCTGGAGAATGGCAGTATCTCCGTGCATGGCCCGGCCGAGAGCCTGAAGACCGATCCGAAGGTCATCGCCGCTTACCTGGGCGGCGGCCATTGACTAACGCTCGCAGCGCTCGGGGTCAGTGCCGACATTCGGACACGGGCTGCTCCGTTTGGACGCGTTCACCACTCGACTCACAGTTTTCGACGAGACGCTGAAATGGGCGGCGATCTGTTCCATCGTATAAGCGGTGGAGTGGTATGCGTGTGCCATGGCATCATCCCTATTTGGATATTGCAACCGATACTCCTCCAAGGATAGGCTGACGGCACGACGCTGCGCTTTGGCAACGGCAAGAAATTTCTCGCGCGCTGCGCTGCCTGAATTCTTGGCCACGAAGGCTTTGTCACCGAGCAGCAATTGATGACTAACGTTTTTAAGCGGGCTCTCGTGGCCGATTCCTTCCATGACGAAGCGAAGATAGGCGTCCACCGCCGACGCGCGCTCCATCCCGAAGTGCCGTAGTGTTGCGGCCGTGTCCAGCCATGCGCGGGCGGGGACCGTTCCGATAACGCAAGCGTGACTGCTCCAGCGCCAGTTATCCGGCGACGTCACGAAGCCCGCGCGCACCGGGTTTAAAACCACATATCTGGTTAGTTCGAGCAAATACGTCTCCCGCTGCACCAAAATCGCCTTGTAGCGACCTTGGAACAGGTGCCCAACGACTTCGTGTCGGCGATTGAAATATTGCGAATAAAAACCGTTGAGTTGCTGCATGCCTTGCGAGAGATTGCCCTCGACCGTCTCAACGATCAAGTGGTAGTGGTTTGTCATTTGGCAAAATCCGAGTACCGAAAAGTTGTACCGCGTGCACACGAGTTCAAGGATGGAGATCCACTTAGAACGGTCGATATCGTCCCGGAAGATCGTATTTTTTCGGTCGCCCCTGGAGGTTATGTGATAGAGAGCGCCTGCAAATTCTAGTCGGAGAGGTCGGGTCATTTGATGATGTTAGCTTTTTGGCAGAACAACAAGCTGTGCGGTCTCAATTTGGTTCAATTTTGTCCGAATGTCGGCACTGACCCTCTTGGTTTTTGCTGACCCGCTTGGTTTTTCCGGTGGGGTATCATTTGCTATCTAAAGTGTCTAGGGAGTTTCGCAATGAAAACAGTCAGCTTTCGGTCCGGTCGCAATGTAGCGGCGCTCGGCCAAGGCACCTGGAACATGGGCGAAGACCCGTCCCGCAAGCAGGATGAGGTCCGCGCGCTGCAAATGGGCCTTGATCTTGGGATGACGTTGATCGATACCGCTGAAATGTACGGCGAGGGCGGCGCGGAGTTGGTCGTCGGCGAGGCGATCGCCAGTCGCCGTTCCGAGGTTTACCTGGTCACCAAAGTCTATCCGCACAACGCCAACCTGGAAGGCACGCAAGCGGCCTGCGAGCGTAGCCTCAAACGGTTGAAGGTCGATTGCATCGATCTCTATCTGCTGCATTGGCCCGGATGCTTCGCGCTGGACGAGACCTTCGACGCCTTCGAGGCGCTGAAGAAGGCCGGCAAGATCAAGGAGTACGGCGTGAGTAACTTCGACCTGGAGGGCATGCAGGACGCCGTCGATTGCGGCGCCGTGGCCACCGACCAGGTGCTCTACAACCTGATGAAGCGCGGGATCGAGTTCGATCTGCTGCCGTGGTGTCGTCAACAAGGCATGCCGGTGATGGCCTACTCGCCGCTGGAGTCGACCGGCCGCGAACAGGCGGCGCTGCTTGGCAATCCCGGCCTGCTGACCGTCGCCGAGGCGCATGGCGTCACGCCCGCGCAGGTGGCGTTGGCGTGGGTGCTGCATCAAGAGGGCGTGATGGCCATCCCCAAGGCCGTCGATCCTGTACACTTGCGCGCTAATCGCGCCGCCGCCGATATCCGCCTCTCCGCGGAAGACCTGGCGGCGCTGGACCGAGCGTTTCCACCGCCGCGCCGTCGCCGTGCGCTGGATATGCGTTAAATGACGAATTACTTATGCTAAACCGAATCAAACAATTCTTCGCTGCGAAAGACATTGGTAACCATATCCTGCTTAACGCCTACTGCACGGTGGCCGAAGCGCCCAAGCTCGACTTCGCGCATGTGCTGAACGCGCGCCGCGATCTGTCCGATCCTGAATTGCAGCCGCATCTCAATGGTTTCATGAACTTCGTGGCGGACGCCGGTCAGGGAAACATGACGCGCGTGCGCTATCACGTGATCCGCCACCTCCAGCGCGTGCGCCAGCACGTCAGCCTGGCCGTGGAGGAGGGCGAGATGGCTCGTTTCTCCGAATGGGCGAAGGCGGCTAACGCCATCGTGTTCATGGCAGATGGCAGCGTGCGCGATCCACAGGGACGCATTCTTTTACCCGCTTCCGGCGAAGATGGCGAGCCGCAGGCTGTGGTGCCGTATCCGCAGCAGGCCTGGCAGCGCAAGGCGCGCAGCGACGAGCTGCTCGCCGCCCGCAAGGTCACCGTGCCGGCGGATCTGCCGCCGCTGGTGTCCGAGCCGGAACTGCGCTTGCGCGCGCCCGAAGATGTGCTGCGAAGGATGCTGGCCTTGTTCGTGGTGGCGATACGCGCCGAGTCTTTGAACGGCGAGACGCCGATTACGGCCGCCGATCTTCAACAACGCTTTCCACCGGCGTTTGCCGGCCTGTCCGACGCTGAGCGTGCATTCCTGGCGCAGGAAAAGCCTACGCAGCAGGAAATCACGCAGTACTTGTGGCGCTATGAGGCGATTCTGGTACTGCAGTGGGCCTTGGGGTTGCAGGATGCGCTGCCTTTCGCGGATGCGATCTGTGACGTGTCTTCGATCTCCCGCACCGCCATCGAGCGTGGAACCGAAGGCTTGCGCAAGCAGCCGGCGATGCGTTCGGCGACGGAGATTCTGGACGCGTTGGATTTGCACTACCGTTTGCATTGGGCCACTCGCCAGGCGCTGTTGAAGAAGTATCCTGCGCCGGCAGGTTTGAACGATGGCGTGCTGCAGGAGCGTCATCACGCGTTGAACTGGTTGGTCCGGTTCGAAGACCGTGATTGGGACGAAGTCGATACGCCTACATAACGCCGGTCTCGCCTGCGCGCCACGTCTGCTAGGATAGACGTTTTGCAAACGGATAGAGGCTCGGGATGATCTACAGGCACCGGCTGGCACTGCTGGCCACCACGACCGCGATGGCGGCACTCTGTATGCCAGCGCGGGCGGCGGTGGAGCGTATCGAAGTGATCGAGCGAACGCCGTTCGCGGACGGGATGACCTTCGGCGACGCCGGTGCGTATGAAAAGATACGCGGCGTCGCTTATTACGCGTTGGATCCCAAGTCGAAGTCCAATGCTGTCATCGTGGATTTGAAGTACGCGCCACGCGATGGGCGCGGCCTCGTGATTTTCTCCAGCGAGTTCGTACTGCTGCGACCAACCGGCGCCCAGCCTTCCAGTTTGATCTATGACGTCAACAACCGTGGCGGCATCGCGATCATGGGGCAGGTCAATGGCCGCAGCCCGGTCAACAACGATCCCACCACCGCCGCCGACGCGGGCGACGGTTTCCTGATGCGTCACGGTTACTCGCTGCTGTTCTCCGCCTGGACGTGGGACGTCGCGCCGCAGGCTGCCGGCGCTCGTCCGCTGGTGTTCGCGCCGCCTGTCGCCAAGGGTATCAAGGGCAAGGTGCAGAACGAATTCACCGTCAATACGCCGGTCGATATCGCTGTCTACGCCGGCCAGCGTGGCCTTACCTACGAACCGGCCAAGTCTGGGGATCCCAAAGCGCAGCTGACCCAACGCGCGCGGCCCGCCGATAAGCGCAAGCCTGTCCCGCGCAGCAGCTGGAGTTTCGTCGCGCCGGAGAAGAAGGGCGGGCCTGGCCGCGTGCGGTTGGACGGTGGCTTCAAGCCCGATACCATTTACGAATTGACCTACGTGGCGAAAGATCCTTACGTCACCGGCGCCGGGCTGGCCGGCATACGCGATCTGCTGGCCTACTTCCGTGACACGCCGTTTGAGGGGGCTCCGGTGCCAAAGGCTGTGCTCATGTTTGGCATCAGCCAGTCCGGCCGTGTGATCGGCCGTATGCTGCACGACGGCCTGAATGTGGACGAATCCGGCCGGCTGGCGTTCAGCGGCGCCTACTTGCAAGTGCCGGGCGCCGGCGGTTCGGCGGGATTCAATAGCCGCTTCGCACAGCCTACGCGTCACCCGTCGATGATGGAGGAGCATGAGTATCCGGCGGATGCGTTCCCGTTTACCACGGCGCAGTCGCGCGATCCTGTCAGCGGTAAGACGGCGTCCACGCTGGATCGGGCGCGGGACAAGCAGGGGAATTTACCGAAGCTGATTTACGCGAATACGTCGACCGAGTACTGGAATCGCGGTGCGTCGATGATCACCACCACGACCGATGGTGCGCGTGACGTCGCGCCGGCGGATAACGCGCGGGTCTATGGCTTCATGGGTGCGCAGCATTATGTTGGGCGCTCGCGCGTACGCGCGCCGTTCACCGCTTGCGTCTCCACCAGCAACCATTATTTGCCGATGCGGGCGTTGATCGTGGGGCTGGAGGCGTGGGTGGTTAATGGCAAGCAGCCGCCGGACAGCGCGTATCCGCAACTGGCCGACGGTTCGTTGACGACGGTTGCTGATTATCGCGCGATCTTCCCCAAGGGTTTAGGTTTGACGCCGCCGGCGCAGAATCTACGCGAGCCGAGGTTGATCGGTAGCGGAGTGCCGGTTAAACGTGGCGAGGAATTCGAGACGCGCGTGCCGACGCCGGATGCCGATGGCAATGACAGGGGCGGGGTGCGGCTGGTGGAGTTGCAGGCGCCTTTGGGCACGCATACGGGTTGGAACTTGCGGGCGCCGGGGACGGGATTTGCTTGGGCGACGTCGCGTTTCGACGGTAGTTTTGTGCCGTTTGCAAGGACGGAGGCGGAGCGGGTCGCGGCTGGGGATCCTCGGCCTAGTTTGGAGGTGCGGTATCCCACTAGGGCTGATTTTGTGGCGGCTGTTCAGGCGGCGGCGGAGCGGCAGGTGGCGGCCGGGTTGCTGCTGCCGGAGGATGTGGCGCGGACGCTGTCGGAGAATTCGGGGTTGTATGATCGGATGCTGGCGCGCGATCCTTCTGATCAGGGTTGCGAGTATTTGTTCGCGCCTTGAGCTGTATTGCGTGTGTCGTTGGCGGATCACGCATTGGCGGATTACGGCGTTCCGCCTAATCCGCCCTACGTGTGTCCGTTGTTTTTTTTATCCCATTGGCCGTAGCGCGATGATCGCGTCCCGTAGCACTTGCCGCATATGCTGGTCGTGCTTCATCTTGTCTTCGTCTGCGCTGTTTGGGGGCGGCGCGGTGCCGTCGCGGCGCTGGCCCAGTTCTTCCAGCGCCTGCGTGAGGTAGGCTTCTTCGTTGCCGAACCATTCGAGCGTGACTTTTTCGCCCAACATGCGGTTGCGCAACTGCTCCCGCTGCCGCTGCCAGCCGATCAGCCGATTGAGGTCGGGTGTGGCGCCGAAATTTTGCGCCGCCAGCAGTTGGTCGTGCGCGCTCAAATATGCGTTGTAGCTGTTTGCAAGCTGTCCGGCCTCGCGCGCCGCGCTGGCGGGCAGGTAGCGATTCAGATAGTCCAGCAGTGCCTGTAGACGTCCCTGGTCGCCGCCTCCCAACAAGTAGGAATCCATCACCTTGCGCAGCGCGCTGTCGGCGATCAGCTCCTGATTGTCGGTCAACGCGATATCCGAGGATAGAACGTCGGGTTCGCGGAGCGGCAACGTAGCGCGAGGCGGCGCGGCGCCCGCTGTCGCTGGCGCCGCCATCGCCGGCGGAGGTGTGGGCGCGGCAGCCGGTTCGTCGCCCGGCCACCTCGCCCACAGCAGCGCCGACGCGCCGAGTATTCCGCCGACGACAGCCGACAGCATCACCGGCCAGCGCCGTTTCTCCTCCTGGTACGTCATCAGAAAGTCGGCCAGCCGTTGGTGAAGAACAGGTCGCTGATGAACAGCACGCCGTTGTAGTTGTTCTGGCTGTCGAGACGGTGGCGCACCATCGCGCCGTTGCTGATCGATTCGCCGCCCGGTGCGATGAAGCGCGCGCCACCCGAATCGAGCACGGTGCCGCCGCCGTTGCGCATGTCGACCCCGTTCTTGTCCAGGTAAGGCCCGGTGATGCTGGTGGAGCGGCCGTAGGAGATGTGGTAAGTACTCGCGGCCTTCGCGCAGCAGGTGCCCTTGGAGACGAACAGGTAGTAGTACGAGCCGTTGGCGATGATGAAGGGGTTTTCGATGCCGATCGCATCGTCGGCCAGGCGGTATTTGGTGCCGATAGGTTTGAGCGTGCTGGCGTCGACCCGCGTCAGGAAGATCCCGTCCCAGAAGGAGCCGTAGCTGAGCCAGGGTTGCCCCGATTTGTCGACCACGAAGTTGGGATCGATGGCGTTGAAATTGTCGCCCGGCGCCGACGTGATGACGACACCCTTGTCCACCCAGTTACCCTGGGCGATGCTGCTGGCCGTGGCAAGGCCGATCGCCGATTTCTGGTTGCCGAACGTGGACACCGCGTAGTACAGGATCGCCTTGCCGTTCCAGACATGGATGTCCGGCGCCCACACGGTTTTGGAGTTGCCGTTGTATTGGCCCCACCACGACAGGCCGCCGCCGAAGATGCTGCCGCCCTGCGTCCACGCGCGACCGTCCGGCGAGTATTTGACGCCGATGCCGGTGTCGCTGGTCTCCGTGATCCACCAGGTATTGCCTTCCTTGTAGATGCTTGGGTCGTGCGTGACGACCGAGCCGGTTAACGTCCATGTGGTGGCGCCGGCGTTGAAGGACGAGGCTAGCGCGAGGCAGCCGACCGCCGCCCACCTTTTCAGGTGCGTGAATTTACTCATGTTTGTCTCCGTTTTTATAGGTGTGTACTGCCACCCCATGCTGTGCCACTCCGTAGCGCCCGTCTAATGACTTTTTTCGCGCAGCTGATATTCCGATCTGTATCGCGACTACATATGTGTATGTAGTCGCCTTACATATGCACGGGTGATATAGGAGAAAATTTTTCAAATTCCAGTTGATGTTTACTGTAGTTCTGCTACATTTTGTGCGGGAGACAGTATTTCCCTAAACATAACGATAAGGACACATGATGATCAATTCGACACAACGCAGCCTGATGAAATCCCTTTGCGCGGCGGGCTTGTTGAGCGGCCTAATGGCGATTCCGGCGCATGCCGCGCTCAACGCGCCCGATACCTCGGTGCAGATGTTCCGCTGGAAGTGGAACGACATCGCCAAGGAGTGCACCAACTGGCTGGGCCCACAGGGTTACGGCGCGGTGCAGGTGTCGCCCCCGACGGCGGCGGCCAGCCTGGGGACGTGGTGGGACGTCTACCAGCCGGTCAACTTCAATTCGCTCAAAAGTAATATGGGCACGGAGGCCGAGTTCCAGGCCATGGTCAACACCTGCCATGCGGCCAAGGTGCGCATCTACGCGGACGTGGTGGTGAACCATGTGGCGGCGGGCGCCGGCACCGCGACCGACGGTTCGACCTGGAATTCGACGTCGCTGACGTATCCCTTCTTCAGCGGCAGCGACTTCCATCCGGCCTGCGATATCGCCGGCGGCGACTACGGCTCGCCGGGTAATCGCAACAATGTGATGTTTTGCCGCCTGAGCGGCCTGCCGGATCTGAAGACGGAGGGCGCATACGTGCAAGGCCAGGTGAAAACCTATCTGAACAAACTGGTCTCCATGGGCGTGGACGGTTTGCGCTTCGACGCGGCCAAGCATATGCAGCCGTCCGATATCCAGGCCATCATGAGCGGCGTGACACAGACCACCACGTCGGGTGAGCCGCTGTGGGTGACGCAGGAGGTTATCCCGGACAGCAACGTGGTGAGATCGAGCTACTTCGCGGGCGGTACGCTGAACGAGTTCCAGTACACCTATGCGATCAAGGCCGTGTTCCGCAACGAGAATGGCGTCAACCTGTCGCAGATCCGCACCATCATGGGAACGCCGGGCAATTGGGGCGGGACCTGGGGTTTCATCCCGAGCGAGAAGGCGACGGTCTTCGTCAACAACTGGGACACGGAGCGTAACAACAGCTCCCTGGTGGCCAGCAATTACGTCTCCGGATCGCCCAACGACACGCAGGGCACCAAACGCTACGACCTGGCCAACATCTTCATGCTCGCGTGGCCGTACGGCGCGGCGCAGCTGCATTCGGGCTTCCGCTTCACCAGCTACGATCAGGGGCCGCCGAGCGCCAGCCCGTTCGACGCCAGCGGCGCGCCGCTGATCAACCAGCAGTGGGACTTCATCCATCGCTGGAGCGATATCTCGAACATGGTCGCCTTCCGCGCGGTGACGTCCGGCCAGGGTGTCGACAACTTCACCAACGGCACCGGCAACCAGATCGCCTTCGGCCGTGGCGCCAAAGGCTACGTCGCCATCAATAACGATAGCGCGGCCTGGAACGCGTCGCTGCAGACGCAGCTGCCGGCGGGGACTTACTGCAACGTCGTGCATGGACAGCTGAACGCGGCGGGCACCGCCTGCACCAGCGACAGCGTGACCGTCGGCAGCAATGGCGTGATCAGCGTGAGTATTCCTGGCAATGGCGGTTCGACAGTACCGGCGGTGGCGCTGCATATCAACCAGAAGGTGGGTGGCGGCGGTGGAGGCGGTGGAGGTGGCGCTTGCACCACGGTGCCGGTCACCTTCCGCGTGGCGAACGCCAACACTGTGGTGGGCCAGAACGTTTATGTGGTCGGCAACCGCGCGGAACTGGGTAATTGGGTGCAGGGCGCCAGCAACCAGCTGGCGATTGAAGGCAGTGGCGCCAACGTGCCGTGGTCGCGCACCTTCCAGCTGCCACCGGCGACCGCGATCCAGTACAAGTTCATGAAGTACGGCGTGAGCACCGTGTGGGAGAGTAACCAGTCCACCGCTACCGGCAATCGTGAGGCGACGACGCCGGCGTGCGGTGGCTCGCTGACCCTGGACGCGGGCAGCTTCAAGTTCTAAGTAGTTCAGTGCACGCTGGCTGGAACCGCTTTTTCCTGCTGCACGAGGATGAACGGGCTGACGACGACCGCCCACAGGGCGGCGTTGGCTTCCAGCCAGCCCTGCGCCTGCTCGTCGCTGACGCGCGCGAGCAGGCCGGCGTTCATCCATTGGCTGATGTTGGCCTTGTCGTCGTGCGAGATGCGCACGGCGACATCGACCAGGTCGAGCGAGTTGGCCACCCACACCACGTTGCCGGCGGCGAAATGCTTGAGCAGTTCGGTCCACGGCAGGCGGGCGGTCTCGCGGTTGACTTTGAGGCGCAGTTCAGTGTCGTTTTCAGGTTTGGTTTGCATGGTAAAAATGATCAGATAATGTCGATGGTCGGTTCCGGGCTGCCTTGCCAGGTCAGGCGATAGGCGGCGCCTTTGCGCACGTTGCCCACCAGCGCGGGACGGAAGCAGGCCAGGTTGGTGCCGCTCGGACGCCTCACGCTGGGGTAGATGATGCCGAGCGAGCCGCCGTCGAGCAGGCGTTCGGCCAGTGTCTGCGATTCGATGTAGCTCTCCGGCGACAGGCAGCCTTCGTAGCGCGGCTGGTTGCGCAGGTCGTGGAAGGTGGCGGTGAAGTCGGCCAGCATGCATTGATACTGCACGCTGTCGTCGAAGCGGTTGATTTCAGCGTATTCCACCGCCTTGTGAAAGCTGATTTCCGCCAGCGCGGTCTCCACGTCGAAGGCGCAGTACCAGGCGCCGCGCCGGCCGTCGTTGAAGCGGCTGCCTTGCGGATGCGCGTAGGTGAAGGCGGCATTTACGATGCGGAAGTTCGGCACCCCGAACACCAGTTCATCGACGTTGATGCCGGTAGAGCCGCCGTTTTGCGTGCGCAGGCGCGCGTTGGTGGCGTTGTCAAGGTCGAACAGGTCGCGCAGCATGTCGTCGCTGTCGGCCAGCGGCGACAGCACGGAATCCTCCAGGTCGGCGAACCGGGATGGCAGCAAACGGCAAGTGTCGAACTGGCGCAGCGTGGTAAGGGGTGGAATCAGGCTGACCGGCACTTACAGTCCTCCGCGGCGCGCATCTAATAATTGACGCACGGTTTGCATTGCCAGCAGGCCGCCGCCCAGCATGTACGCCAGCGGCGTGCGGCCTTCAAAAATCTGGTTGTTGTTGGGCAGGTTGACCCATTCGTCGGCGAGCTTGTCGCCGTAGATGATGTGCAGCGCCTTGTAGATGCCCAGCAGGTAGGAGATGCGGGTGATGCAGTCCACCTCCAGCGTGCGTTCCGGGTTCTTTTTCCATTCGTACAGGGCGCTGCTCGACAGCCCGCCCAGCAGCTGGCGGGCGTCCTCGTCGCGCACGTGCCACGTGGCGGCGAGCTTGAAAAAGCCCTTGAGGGCCGACTTCGATAACCGCTCGCGCTCGGCCTTGGCGTTCAGGTCCACCAAGACGGTCGGCTCGAAGCGGCTGCGAGGGTAAGCATAGGTCAGATTCATAGATCCTCCGGTAATGGAGTACTTATACTCCTTTTTCGGATGAATAGCAATCGGGGAGTGAATCTGGCCGCGCTCCGGGCCTCAGGCTGGTTCGGCGTGCTCCACCAGGAGTTGTACTTTTGTTACGCCGTTGTATTCATTGGCGTCCAGACGGAAGGCGACTTTGGCCCGCTCGCCCAGCGAGTCGACATGGCCGAACCAGATGGCGTCGTAGCGGGCGCCGTTCTTTTCCAGCAGCAGTTTGAGGTGGCGCTCTTTTAATATGCGCTGGCTGACCACGCGGAACTCGTCGCAGAACACCGGCGGTGCGAAGCCCTGGCCCCATACCTGGCCGGCCATCAGGTCGATGAAGGAGGTGGTGTAGTAGGCGTCTTCCAGCGGACCGTCGGTTTCGACGATGCGTTCCAGTTGCTGCTTGCTCAGCCACGCCTGGCCGACCTCCTCGAAGGCGGCGGAGAAGGCGTCGAAGGCGTCGGCGCGCAGGGTCAGCCCGGCCGCCATCGCGTGGCCGCCGAACTTGTCGATCAGGCTGGGCGCCTTCTTGTAGACCAGGTCGAGCGCGTCGCGCAGGTGGAAGCCGGGGATGGAGCGGCCGGACCCCTTGATCCAGCCGTCGGCCCCGGGCGCGAAGGTGATCGTCGGGCGGAAGAACTTTTCCTTGAGCCGCGAGGCGACGATGCCGATCACACCCTGGTGCCACGATGCGTCGAACACGCAGATGGTGCTGCTGTTGGCCGGTTCGAAGGCATCGAGGTGCAGCAGCGCCGTGTCCTGCATCTCGGCCTCGATCTCGCGCCGTTTCAGGTTGATCTCGTTGAGCCGCTGCGCCAGTTCCCAGGCGCGGCCCTCGTCGTCGGTGATCAGGCATTCGATCCCGAGCGACATGTCTTCCAGCCGGCCGGCCGCGTTCAGGCGCGGACCGAGCGCGAAACCGAGGTCGAACGGGCTGGCGGTGCGCGGCTCGCGGCCGGCCACGCGGAACAGCGCGGCCACGCCGGCGTGCATGCGGCCGGCGCGCATGCGCTTGAGCCCCTGCGCCACCAGGATGCGGTTGTTCGGGTCCAGCCGCACCACGTCGGCGACGGTGCCCAGCGCCACCAGGTCGAGCAGGTTGTCCAATTTGGGCTGCGGCTGCGTCTCATAGGCGCCGCGCTTGCGGAATTCGGCGCGCAACGCCAGCAGCACGTAGAACACCACGCCGACGCCGGCGATATGCTTGCTCGGGAAGCCGCATTCGGGCTGGTTCGGGTTGACGATCACGCGCGCGGCCGGCAGGGTATCCGACGGCAGGTGGTGGTCGGTGACCACCACCTCGATGCCGCGCCGGTTGGCCTCGGCCACGCCGTCGATGCTGGCGATGCCGTTGTCGACGGTGATGATGATGTCGGGCTGCTTCTCGCGCGCCGTCAGCTCCACGATCTCCGGCGTCAGGCCGTAGCCGTACTCGAAGCGGTTGGGGACGATGAAGTCGATATTGGCGCCCATGGCGCGCAGGCCGCGCAGCGCGACCGCGCAGGCGGTGGCGCCGTCGCAGTCGTAGTCGGCCACGATGACCATGCGCTTGCCGGCGGCGATGGCGTCGGCCAGGAACACGGCGGCGGCGCCGATGTGCAGCAGGCCCGAAGGCGGAATCATCGCCGCCAGTTCGCTCGACAAATCCTTGATGTCGGTCAGGCCGCGCGCCGCGTACAGGCGCGCCAGCACCGGGTGGATGCCTCCCTGGCGCAGCATTTCGGATTCGCGGTAAGGGTAGGGACGGGTGGCGATACGGGTCATGTGCGGACGGTGCTCGATAAAGTGTTCAGGTTCTGCTTGCGCCAGAATTTGCGCTGGGCGAGTTTGGTGCTCGATACGGTCGTCCAGCCGTGGCGGTGGCTGAGGACCAGGTTGACGCGGCCGACGCGGCCCTCCTTGAGCGCCGCCAGCAGCGGCGCGAACCACGCCTGTTCCAGACGCTGCATGCGCGCCAGCCAGTCGGCCCAGTCACCGGTTTGCGCCGACGGAATCAGCTCCGCCAGCACGGCGGTAACACCGCCGCCGCCGTTGCCCGCGTCGGCGATCAGCCGCGCGGCCTCCGGCGCGCGCCGCCCGGGCGCGGCCAGCGCCTGCATCCACGAAGGCGCGCCGGCGCCGGCCACCCACAACGGCAGCGCCGCCAGCGTGACCGGCCCGCAGCCGCCCCACAGCCAGAACGAATTGACCTGCTGCAGGCCGCGCTCATGGCGCGCCTCGTTGACCGGGTGTTCGTGCCACAGCATCTGGATTTCGTTTTGCAGCTTGCGGTAGTCGCGCGCGCGTTCGCCCTCCGGCACCCAGTCGCTGATGTATTGGGTGGTGGCGGCATCCGGCGAGGCGGTGCGCAGGCCGGACCAGTCGTCCGCGCGGGCGAACCACAATCCCGGCGTGGCGTACAGCAGCGGCTTGCCCAGCTCCTCGAAGTACGGGCGGGCGATGTCGTACAGGGCGCGCGATTCGTCCTCGGTCAATTGCAGCGCGCGCGGGTCCGACAGCAGCGAGTGGGTGCGCGAGATCTGGATGTTGGCCGGCTGGACGATGAACCAGTGGCCGCTGGCCGCGGCGGCGGCCAACTCCGGGCCGCAACCGCGCATGGCGGCGGTGGCCACCGGGGCGCCGGTATCCGGATGATCGGGCGCCGGCGCCAGGCCAAGCGCGTGGCTCAGCCACGCCTCATGCGGCAGCACGCGGCTGTTGTTGTCGAAAGTAATGGTTTTGGCATCGCTGTGGCGCGAGACCAGCGCCGCCAGGGCGGGTGTTTGCAGGGCGCGGATCAGGTCGCGCGCCATCTCCGGCGGGGGCAGCGCGTAGGGCAGAACAAGGGTGATTTCAGTCATCCCGAGATTGTAGGGCATTGCGGCGTGGACCGAAAAAATCTTTCAAGCAAAGTCACGTCGAAGTTGTCAAGTTTAAAATACAACATTCCAAGCAGATATTGAAAATAAAATCACTAACGTAGATAAATATCAATTGTCCAAAATCAAATTCATATGTAATATGAGCAACTTAGATGATTTGCAGGCATCACTTAGCGTCCGTGAATGCCTCCGCGTGCCGCGCCGCTGACCACCCTGACCCCGTGACGGCAGCCGTTCAGCTCCCCAACTCTTAAAAAGAATACGAAGGCTTTACGACATGAGTTCGATCAACCTTGCTACCTCTATTCACATTTGCGAAGATACCGAAGGTACCTACGATGTGCGCGACATCCTGAGCGCGGCCGGCTACGCCGCCAGCTCTTCGCTCAACGTAAGCGCCATGTATGTCGTACTGCCGGACGGAACCACGTCCACCAAGAACACCCCGTTGTTCGGCAAAGTCGATGCCGACACCGTCTACATCCGTCCGGGCCAGTGGCATGCCGATTACAATGGCCAGTTCACCACGATCGAATTCGTCGTGGACCAGGGCGGCGGCAACACCGTGACCATGACCCTGCAAGTGATTGTCGATCCGGTCAACGACGCACCGACCGCCGCCAACAAAACCTTCAATCTGGACAACGGCAACGCCGTGGTGCTGTCGCAAAACGATTTCGGCTTCGTCGACGCGGTCGAGCACGACGCGTTCCAGTCCGTCATCATCACCTCGCTGCCGACCGCCGGCAAACTGCTGCTCAACGGCGTGGCCATCACTGCCAACACCGAGGTATCGGCCGCCGACATCGCCGCCGGCAAGCTGGCCTTCGAGCCTAGCCAGACGACCTCGGGCAACTTCGACATCGGCTTCAAGGTCCGCGACGCCGGCGGCCTGGTCGGCTGCAACGCCGCCGACACCAGCGCCACGCCGAACTACCTGACCTTCAACGTGCCGAAGGCCCATCTGGGCGACTTCGTCTGGGAAGACGGCAACGGCAACGGCGTGCAGGACGCCGGCGAGGCGGGCATCGGCAACGTCGTGGTCGAACTCAAGGACGGCGCCGGCAAAGTGGTCGCCAGCACCACCACCGACGCGAGCGGCAAGTACCACTTCGACGTCGATCCGGGCACCTATTCGGTGTCGGTGAAGGCGCCGGCCGGCTTCAAACCGGTCGGCCAGGACCTGGGCGGCGACGACGCCACCGACAGCGACATCGATGCGTCCGGCAACACCGGTCCGATCACGCTGGCACCGGGCGAGACCAACAATAAGGCCGACGCCGGCCTGTACCGCGCAGCGTCGCTGGGCGACACCGTCTGGCTCGACACCAACCGTAACGGCGTGCAGGACGCCGGCGAGGCGGGCGTGGCCGGCGTGCGCGTCACCTTGCTCGACGCCAACGGCAACCCGGTCGGCGCCGCCGTCACCACGGACGCCAACGGCCATTACCAGTTCAGCGACCTCAAGCCGGGCAGCTACAGCGTGCAATTCGACCAGACCAGCCTGCCGGCGCACCACTTGTTCACCGCGCAGGGCCAGGGCGCCGACGCGGCCCTCGATTCGAACGCCGACGCCGCCGGCCGCACCACCCAGGTGACGCTGGCCTCCGGCGAGAACAACCAGACCGTGGACGCCGGCATCGTCGCCGAGCGCGCCACCCTGGGCGACCGCGTGTGGGAAGACAGCAACGCCAACGGCGTGCAGGACGCCGGCGAAGCGGGCCTGGTCGGTGTCAACGTCGAATTGCGCGACGCCACCGGCAACCTGGTCGCCACCACCACCACCGGCGCCGAAGGCAACTACAGCTTCACCGTCGATGCCGGCCAGTACAAGATCGCCGTCACCGCGCCAACCGGCATGACCGTCACCGGCCAGAACGCCGGCGGCAACACCGCCACCGACAGCAATATCGACGCGACCGGCCAGAGCGGTCTGATCACCCTGACCCCGGGCCAGGTCGACAATACCATCGACGCCGGCTTGTACCGCGCCGCCTCGCTGGGCGACCGCGTCTGGCTCGACAGCAACCGCAACGGCGTGCAGGATGCCGGCGAAGCGGGCGTGGCCGGCGTCAAGGTCACCTTGCTCGACGCCAGCGGCAAGGCGATGGGGGCGGCCGTCACCACCGACGCCAACGGCGGCTACAGCTTCACCAACCTCAAGCCGGGCACCTACAGCGTGCAGTTCGACAAGGCGACCCTGCCGGCCGGCCACGTCTTCACCACCGCCGACCAGGGCGGCAACGATGCGGCCGACTCGGACGCCAACGCCGGCACCGGCGCCACCGCGCAGGTGACCTTGGTCTCCGGCGCCAACAACGCCGACCTCGACGCCGGCGTGGTTGTGGTCCAGGCCAAGCTGGGCGACACCGTCTGGGAAGACAAGAACGCCAATGGCGTGCAGGACAGCGGCGAGGCGGGCATCGGCAACGTGACCGTCGAGCTCAAGGACGCCAGCGGCAAGGTAGTGCAAACCACCAGCACCGACGCGGCCGGCCGTTACAACTTCACCGCCGATCCGGGCAGCTACACGGTGTCGGTCAAGGCTCCGGCCGGTTATCAGTTCACCGGCAAGGATGCCGGCACGGACGACGCCCGGGACAGCGATGTCGGCGCCACCGGCGAGAGCGGCACCATCGTGCTGCAACCGGGCGAGGTCAACAACACCATCGATGCCGGCCTGTACAAAAACGCCGCCGTCGGCGACCGCGTGTGGCTCGACACCAACAAGAATGGCGTGCAGGACAGCGGCGAAGCCGGCGTCGGCAACGTCAAGGTCAGCCTGTTCGACGCCGCTGGCAAGCAGGTCGGCGCCAGCGTGACCACTGACGCCAACGGCAACTACCAGTTCTCGGACCTCAAGCCGGGTAGCTACAGTGTCGTGTTCGATAAGGCGAGCTTGCCAGAGGGCATGGCCTTTACCAGCGCCAACCAGGGCAGCAACGACGCCGCCGATTCCGACGTCAACGCCGCCGGCCAGTCGCACACCTTCACGCTGACCTCGGGCCAGGTCGACAAGACCGTCGACGCAGGCGTGGTGGCGGCCGCCACCATCGGCGACCGCGTCTGGATCGACAACAACGGCAACGGCCTGCAGGACAGCGGCGAAGTGGGCAAAGCCGGTGTGACGGTCGAGTTGCGCGATAACGCCGGCAAGGTCCTCAAGACCACCACCACCGACAACGCCGGCAACTACAAGTTCAGCGTCGAGGCGGGCACCTATGCGGTCGCCATCAAGACCCCGACCGGCTACACCGTCACCACGCAAGACGTCGGCAGCAACAACGACATCGACAGCGACGCCAACGCCAGCGGCAACCTGGGCAGCGTGACCGTCACGGCCGGCCAGAACGTCACCAACATGGACGCCGGCATTTATCAGAAGGGCAGCATCGGCGACAAGGTCTGGTTCGACAGCAACGGCGATGGCATCCAGCAAAGCGGCGAAGCCGGCGTCAAGGGCGTGGGCGTGACCTTGTTCAACGAGAAAAACGTGGCCGTCGGCACCACCACCACCGACGCCAGCGGTTTGTATTCGTTCAACGACCTGGGCCCGGGCAAATATTCGGTCAAGTTCGCGCCGGTGGACGGCTATGTCTTCACCAAGCAGAACCAGGGTAGCAACGATAGCGTCGACTCTGACGTGGACGCCGCTGGAAAGAGCGGGCAGATCACGCTGGCCTCCGGCGTCAACGACAAGACCCATGACGCCGGCCTGGTCAAGGCCTCCAGCATCGGCGACACCATCTGGGAAGACGCCAATTACAACGGCGTGCAGGACGCGGGCGAAAAGGGCGTCGACGGCGTCACCGTCAAACTGTACGACGGCAATAACGTGCTCAAGCAAACGGTGGTCACCGCCAACGGCGGCAAGTACCTGTTCGACGGCCTGCAGTCGGGCAGCTATCAGGTCGAAGTGGTCAAAAGCACGGGCTGGTTCTTCACCAAGGCCGACGCCGGCGACTACACCAAGGATTCGGATGTCACCAAGGCCACCGGCAACACCGGCCGCACCGACACCATCGACCTGTCCACCGGCGAACAACTGCGCACGGTCGACGCTGGCATCTACCGCAAAGCCAGCCTCGGCGACAAGGTCTGGCGCGACGCCAACCACAACGGCGTGCAGGACAGCGGCGAGGAAGGCATCGGCGGCATTACCGTGTCGCTGTACGACACCGCCAACAACAAGCTGGGTACGGTCAAGACCGACGTCAACGGCAACTACAAGTTCGCGGATTTGACTCCAGGCAAGTATTACCTGATGTTCGACAAATCCAACGTCATCTTCAAGACCTACAACATGAACGACTGGAAGTGGGGCGTGAAGAATACCGGCAGCAACGACGCCATCGATTCGGACGTCAATGGCGACATGGTCAACAAAGTCAACGTTACCAAGACCGACACCATCGACCTGAGCTCGGGCGAGAACGATATGAGCTGGGACGCCGGCATCACGCCGATCGCCATCGATCTGAACGGCGACGGCATCCACACCATCGCCCGTGGCGACATGAAAGGCAGCTTCGACCTGCTGGGCACCGGCAAGGCGATCCAGTCGGGCTGGTTGTCCAAGTCCGACGGCTTCCTGGCGGTCGACGCCAACGGCAACGGCAGCATCGACAGCGTGAGCGAACTGTTCGGCGGCACTTCCAAGGGTTCGGGCTTCGCCAAGCTGGCCAGCTACGACAGCAACGGCGACGGCGTGGTCAACGCCACCGACGCGCAATTCGCCAGCCTGCTGGTCTGGCAGGACGCCAACAGCAACGGTAAGACCGACGCCGGCGAGCTGGTGTCGCTGAAGGCGGCCGGCGTGGCCAGCCTGAACGTGGGCTACACCGAACTGCCTTTCCTTGACGCTAACAACAACCTGCACCTGGAGCGCAGCAGCGTCACCATGAGCAACGGCAAATCGGCCGACATGACCGACGTCTACTTCAATGTAGCGGCGGCAGACGCTGCGGCTGCCGGCGTCACCCTGCCGACGATGGCCGACCTGATGGGCGATGGCGCGCAGGCGGTTCAGCTGGTGGGGCAGAGCCAGCAGTGCCAGATTGAATTCGCCTAATTTTGTATTCGTTTCTCCCTAAGCTGTACAACGACATTTACTTTTATAGAAGAAAAAATATCATGCAAACCAAATTCAACGCAATCAAAGCCGCCGTCCTCGCCGTCTCCCTGGCCTTCTCGGGCGCCGCCTTCGCCGGCCAGACCTACAACTCGCAAGCCATCGTCGATGCGGGCGGCCTGGTGCTCAACTTCGACGGCCAGAACTTCAATGGCACGCCAGTGGTCGGTATCCCGGTGATGGAACTGACCAATACGGTCAATGCGCAGGACAGCTTCCTGGCCTTCTGCATCCAGCCGAAGGTCGATCTGCAGCAACACACCGTGTACACCGGCGCCACCGCAACGGTGAGCAACAGCGTCAAGGCGCTGTATGAAACCTCGTACGACAACGCCATCAAAAACGCCGACGGCCAAAAAGCGTTCCAGCTGGCGCTGTGGGAATTGGTGGCCGACGACGGCAAGATTTACGACAACACCGGCGCTCAATATTTCATCAGCGGCTCCGATTCGAGCGCCGATGCCGCCTTCCAGATGCTGAATCTGGCGTCCCAGCACACGGTTTTGAGCAATATGTACACCTACACCAGCTTCACCGGCACCGGCAGCAACGGCCTGGCGTCGCAGCAACTGCTGGGCGTTTCGATGGCCGCCGCCGTGCCGGAAGCGAGCACTTGGGCCATGCTGGGTCTGGGTCTGGGCATGGTCGGCTTCATGGGCCGCCGCAAGTCGAGCCAGGGCCAGAAGTTCGCCTGATCGCTTGACCGTCGCGCCGCCGTCCCCTGGCGGCGCGGCGATTTGTCGCTGCGCCAACGGCGTTTCACCCATGAAATGCTATTTGTATGGCAAACTTCGGGCTCACTTCCGTTGATCGCCCCGTTAGCCCATGAGTATAGTCAAGAATTTACCGTTTGAATGGCTGGTCGGCCTGCGTTACACGCGCGCCGGCAAGCGCAGCGGCCGCAATAGTTTCATCTCTTTCATCTCGCTGATTTCGATGGCCGGCATCGGCCTGGGCACGGCCGCGCTGATCGTGGTGCTGTCCGTGATGAACGGCTTCGAAAAGGAAGTGACCACCCGCATGTTGTCGGTGCTGGCGCACGTAGAGGTGTTCGACCTGCGTGGTTCGATGCCGGACTGGCAACAGCGCGCGCGGGAAGCCTTCGCCAACCCGCAGGTGCGGGGTGCCGCGCCCTTCGTCGAAACCGAGGGCATGCTGATCCGCGACGATATCCTGCGCCCGTCGGTGGTGCGCGGCGTGTTGCCCGAGGCCGAGAAGAACGTCTCCGAGGTCGGCGAGCGCATGCGTGAGGGCAGCCTCGACACGCTCAAACCGGGCCAATTCAATATCGTGCTGGGCGCCGAGCTGGCCCGGGCGCTGAAAGTCAAGGTCGGCCAGACCGTGACCCTGGCGCGCGCCCAGGCGCCGGGCGCGGGCGGCGCCATGCAGCCGCGCGTACGGTCCCTGACCGTGACCGGCATCTTCGAGGTGGGCCACAACCAGTTCGACTCCGGTCTGGCGCTCATCAATATCACCGATGCCGAGCAGCTGGCGGGAGTGGCCGCGCCGTCCGGCCTGCGCCTGCGCCTGGCCGACATGCAGCGCGCCCCCGAGGTGGCGCGCCAATTGAAGCAGACGATGCCGGGCGATTTGTTCATGCGTGACTGGACCAGCGCCAACTCGACCTGGTTCGCCGCGGTGAAAAGCCAGAAGAACATGATGTTCATTATCCTGACCATGATTATCGCGGTCGCCGCCTTCAACCTGGTCGCCACCCTGGTAATGACGGTGACCGACAAGCAGGCCGACATCGCCATCCTGCGCACCCTGGGCGCCTCGCCGGCGTCGATCATGAAGATTTTCATGATCCAGGGCGGGCTGACCGGGGTGCTGGGCACCGGCTTCGGCATCGCGCTCGGTTCCGTGCTGGCGGTAAATATCCACATCATCGTGCCGTTCATCGAGGGTTTGTTCGGGATGCACTTCCTGTCCAAGGACATCTATCTGATCAGCTCGGTGCCTTCGGACCTGCGGCTGTCGGACGTTACCAACATCGGGGTGATCTCGGTGCTGCTGGCGTTCGTGGCGACAATCTATCCGAGCTGGCGCGGCGCCCGCGTCAAGCCGGCGCAGGCTTTGCGCTACGAGTGAGGCGCGTCGACGTATGCTGTGTGCCGCGTCGCACGCAGCCAACACCATTTATATGGCAAACTGCTGACTTCGCCGATTTTGTCCGCTGGAACACATGAGTATCATTAAGAATCTACCGTTTGAATGGCTGGTCGGCCTGCGCTACACGCGCGCCGGCAAGCGCAGCGGGCGCAACAGCTTTATCTCGTTCATCTCCCTGATTTCGATGGCCGGCATTGGCTTGGGCGTGGCCGCGCTGATCGTTGTGCTGTCCGTGATGAACGGCTTCCAGAAGGATGTCACCGGGCGCATGCTGTCGGTGCTGGCCCACGTGGAGGTGTTCGACGCGCGCGGCTCGATGCCGAACTGGCAGGCCGCCGCCGCCGAGGCGCGCAAAAATCCCGAGGTGATCGGGACCGCGCCGTTCGCGGAGACGCAGGGCATGCTGGTGCGCGACGATATCCTGCGTCCAGCCATCATCCGCGGCGTGCTGCCGGAGCAGGAGCCGAACGTTTCCGATGTGGCGAAGCAGACCCGCAGGGGCAGTTTCGCTGCGCTGCAGCCGGGCGCCTACAACATCGTGCTCGGGATCGACCTCGCGCGCGCGTTGCGCGTGAACCTGGGCGAAAAGGTGACCCTCGCGCTGGCCCAGGGCCAGGCCACGCCGGCAGGGGTGCTGCCGCGCATGCGCTCCTTTAACGTGGTCGGCATCTTCGAGGCGGGCCATAATGAATTCGATTCCGCGCTGGCCTTCGTGCACCTGACCGACGCCGAAAAGCTGCTGCGCCTGGACGCACCTGCCGGACTGCGCCTGCGCCTGTCCGACATGAACCGCGCGCCGCAAGTGGCGCTGGACCTCAAGCGCACCATGTCCGGCGACCTGACCATGCGCGATTGGTCCAAACTCAATGCCAACTGGTTCGCCGCCGTGCAGACCGAAAAGCGCATGATGTTTATCATCCTGACGTTGATCATCGCGGTCGCCGCCTTCAACCTCGTCTCCACGCTGGTGATGACGGTGACCGACAAGCAGGCCGACATCGCCATCCTGCGCACCCTGGGCGCCTCGCCGCGATCGATCATGAAGATCTTCATGATCCAGGGGGCGCTGGTCGGCATCCTCGGCACCATACTGGGCGTGGCCGGCGGCGTACTGGTGGCCCTGAACATCGACGTCATCGTGCCGTTTATCGAACATTTATTAGGAGTGCAGTTCTTGTCCAAGGATATTTACTACATCAGCGTCGTGCCATCGGACCTGCGCTGGCCAGACGTTTTCAAGATCGGCGGCGTGGCCGTGGTGCTGGCGTTCGTCGCCACGATCTACCCAAGCTGGTGGGCCGCCCGCGTCAAACCTGCGGAGGCATTGCGCTATGAGTGATCCAACGACCAACCCGGCACCGGTGGTCCTGTCCTGCCGTAACCTGGGCAAGACCTTCACGCAGGGCAGCTACTCGGTCAAGGTGCTGGCCGGGATCGACATCGACGTGCGGCGCGGCGAACGTGTCGCCATCGTCGGCGCCTCCGGCTCGGGCAAATCGACCTTGCTGCATCTGCTGGGCGGCCTCGATACGCCGACCACCGGCAGCGTGACCCTGCTGGGCAAGGACTTCGCCAGTTTGAACGAGTCGGCGCGCGGCGATCTGCGCAACGCCTCGCTGGGCTTCGTCTACCAGTTCCACCACCTGCTGCCGGAGTTCTCCGCGCTGGACAACGTCGGCATGCCGCTGATGATACGGCGCGTCAAGCGCAGCGACGCCACCAGCGCGGCGCAGCAAATCCTGGCCCGCGTGAACCTGGCCAAGCGCGTCACCCACGTGCCGGGCGAACTGTCCGGCGGCGAACGTCAGCGTGTGGCGCTGGCGCGCGCGCTTGTCACCCAGCCCGCCTGCGTGCTGGCCGACGAACCGACCGGCAACCTGGATCACGCCACCGCGCAGCAGATTTTCGACCTGATGCTGGAGCTATCCCGCACCCTGGGCACGGCCTTCGTCATCGTCACCCACGACATCGAACTGGCGCGCCGCTGCGACCGCGTGCTGCGCCTGACCGACGAAGGCTTGAAACCCTACCAGGACTGACATCATGTGGATCGACACCCACTGCCACCTCGACGCTCACGAATTCGGCGGCGAATCCGTCGAACAGGCGCGGAAGGCGAGGGCGCAGGGTGTCGGCATGATCGTGATCCCGGCGGTGGAAACGGCCAATTTTTCCATCGTCGCCGAGTTGGCGGCCAGCGTCGATAACGGCTGTTATGCGCTCGGCATCCATCCCATCTATGTTCCGAACGCGCAGGAAGACGACTTGCGCGTGCTGCGCGCACAGGTCGAGGCGGCGCTGGCCGACCCGCGCTTCGTGGCGCTGGGCGAGATCGGCCTGGACTTCTTCATCCCCATGTTGACCGAGCCAGCGATGCGCGAGAAGCAGATATTCTTCTTCCGCGAACAGCTCAAGATTGCCCGCGACTTCGAGCTGCCGGTGTTGATGCACGTGCGCCGCTCGCAGGACGTGGTGCTCAAGCACGCGCGCCAGATTCGTCCGGCCGGCGGCATCGCGCACGCCTTCAATGGCAGCTTCCAGCAGGCGCAGGGCTATATCGACCTGGGATTCAAGCTCGGTTTCGGCGGCGCCATGACGTTTACGCGCGCTTTGCAAATACGCCGCATGGCGGCCGAGCTGCCGCTGGAGGCGATCGTGCTGGAGACCGACGCGCCGGATATTTCACCCAGCTGGATCCACCCGAGGCGCAATAGCCCCGATCAGATTCCCCGCATCGGCGCTGTGCTGGCCGAGCTGCGTGGCATTTCCTTGGAAGAGGTCGCCAGCGCGACCACCGCCAATGCGCACGCAGCGTTGTTGCGGATGAAAGTTTCTTAGGTGATAAGTGATTTTGTGACATTTGGATAGAATTGCTCGTGAGTTGGCAGTGCATAATCGCCAATATTTGCCTGTACTAACTCACGGATATCCATATGACACCAGACGTTCGCCTCGCCGCCGCCCTCCTGTTTGTTCCCGCCATGTGCTTCGCCGATACGAGCGAAGTCTCCGAGCGCCAGATCAACGTGCCGAAGTGCACGACGCCTGCGGCCAAGGTCGTATTCACCGAATTCAAATGCAAATCCGCCGATTGCTCGTCCGGCGCGGGCCAGCAGGACCCGCGCCAGTACCGCTGGTGGGAACGTTCGGGCACCGTCGCGCAACCGAGCTACACGGGAGTAGGCACCGGCATGACCGAGATGCTGGCCACCGCGCTCACCCAGACCGGCTGCTTCGACGTGCAGGAGCGCGCCGAAATGGAGGAAATCAACAAGGAGCTGGCGCTGATCGGCAAAAAAGTCGAAGCCGAAGCGGCCGACTACATGATCACCGGCTCGATCACCTCGCTGGGCTTCGAGCAAAGCTCGACCGGCCTGGGTGGCCTGAGCTTCCTCAAGGGGCCGCTGAGCATGCTGGCCGGCGCGGTCGATTACAAAAAGTCCAAGGTGCACATGAACATGGACATCCGCGTGGTGGACGTGCGCCGCGCCAAGATCATCGCCTCCAAAACTTTCCAGGCCAACAACGAGAAGACCGGCTTCGGCATCTCGGCCATGGGGTGGGGCGGCGGCACCGGGCTGGGCGGCAATCACGCCAGCATCAGCGGGTCGCCGCTGGAAGAAGTGGCGCGCGACCTGCTGGTGAAATCAACGTCGTTCCTGACCGAGACCATCGCCGCGAAAAACATCAACGAGCGTATCGCGGTGAAGGCGACCGACGTTTCGCCGAAGTAAACGACGCATAGGTGCCCCTGGCGCCGGGCTGTGGTGACTGTACCGCACAGCCCCAAGCGCTCATCGGCAAGCGAGCAGTTGTTTGATACCAGGAATCCTGCATTCCGGCGCCGCAAAACCCAGCCCCGCACCGATCGACAGGCCGGACCGAATGCTGCCGTCTTTTTGCCGGGCATAGTCGTGGGTCAATTGCAGGTAGAAAGTGGAGAAACTGGTAAAGCCTTGATCCAGTCGAACACCGATGGTTGGCCTCCATCTTGTTCTCTCCCCCTCGTGCATGCGGATATACCGCAGGGGAACACTAATAATCGTCTCCGTCTGCGGCAGCACCAAGGCGCCACGAAGCGACAGACCCGCGCTATTTTCGGCTTTGGAGCGAGACGCTTGTACGCCGGCGACTAGCGCCAGATTGAATGCGTCTCGTTTCTCGTTGGCGTTACCGATAATAAGCCTTTCGAATAAAAGGGTCGCTCTGTTTTGCTGCTCTCCGAATAGCATGTCGTCGAAACCTATGCTTACGCCGTAAATCGGATCCGTTTTCTCATAGCCATAAAATTTCGGGCTGTTCTCAACGTTGTAAGCGACCGTGCCTACATGTGCTTTCAGATTGGAGGGTTTGACGAAGGTCAATCCGCTTTTCTCATCCTTTTCATCTACTTCCACCCAGAACCAGCTGCTGTTCTTGAAAGAATCCACGGACATAACCCTGGTGAGGCCAGCAGCATTCTCGTCAATCTTTCGACTCTGAAGAACGTCCAAAATGGACCGCACGTTCATGACGAGTATAAGCATGCGTTGGATGCCCTGGTCGTCATCCCAGAGGAAATCATCGCCCCTTATCCTTGTTCGCTTGAGGGTGAGAAGGATATCGCCGATTTTTTTCATATATGCTATTTGCTCGTCCGGGCTGAGTTCCAGGCAATTTTTTTTGCCGCACAGGTCCCTACGATTTTTCTGCCCAGATGTTAGAAAATATTCACGGACGGACTTGCCCGAAAAAGCATTCGCCTTTTCATCAGACCTTTCCAGTAATTTCTCGACGATAGTTGTGTCTACTCCATCGATCCGGACGGCATTCATCGTCGCAAGAATCTTGGAGTCGATATCTACGTCGATGCCATCCCTGTTCTTTTTGTCGTGATGGGCGTTCGCCGCCACATCGGTTAACCTGCTTCTCCAAGCCGTAATGTGACCTGGCGCCATGCTATCTTGTAAGTAATGGTCGGAGATGGCGTTGGCCGTCAGCGCACCAAATAAGTTGTTCTCGAAAGTACGCAGGCTGATCGCAAGCAGATGCATTTTTCTTTGCGATAAAATCAGTTCGGACTGAAAGTGGGTATGGTTGACGTGTGCCGCGCGATTACCCTCAAAATTCCAGATTGCATCGAAGCAGCGGTTGGAAACGGATAGATCCAGATCGCCACGCTGCTCAGGGAATAGGTGTATCTCGTTCTCGCCATATTTTTTCAATCGTTTTATGGGTTTGTACAAGCTTGTCTCGCTGCCAGCTAGCAATTTTTCCGGTGTCAGAAAATAATCGACGCAGCCCGTCACGTCGCCATAACTAATTTTTTCCTCTGTGTACAAACCGCTGCTGTCAGTTTGGCCTCCAGAATAGATCGGATCGAAGAAAAAGGTGCTTTTCCAGCGTTGCTCCTGAAAGAAATTCTTTCTTTCGCAATACTCGACATTTTTTGCCGATTTGCACTCGATGTCTAGCTTGGCATGCCAATCGCGCAATTTCTGTGCGTCTTTAGTCTTTGATTTGAGCTCGTTATCGATATTTTCGAACAGGTCGCATGTGAGCTTCGTGGCACGGGTTTCACATCTTTCGTCGAGGTTGTTAATGGCTCTATTTATCCTGTGCGTTTCGCGGTCGTTATCTTTGCATATATCCGGTGCAGACTTTCCGGTACAGTGGATTTCTATTGCCAAATAATAGGCGAGATCACCCATCCGTTTATGCTCCCACTGTTCGAAAGAATATGAATCTTTACAGAAGAATAGTATAAATAATATCATTGCGATCTTCATGGAACCCCCGGTGTCGGAAAAGATGGTGGATTTATTTTGTATATACTTCTTCGCTCTAGGAACGGACTGCTGGATTGCGGAAAAATAGGAAGATGGGCGTTGCGCGTAAAAGAAACGTGTACTGATGGGTGGCGGGGCGTTACTTCGGATGAGGCGGTTGTTCCCGAGCAGTTACCAGCGCCGCTTCAACGTACAACACAGCGGCCTCGACCAGTTGTGGTCGTGGGAAGTCGTTTTTATCGATCAATGTGCGGGCCAGCCTGGGCGAGCGTTGCTGGAACGGTAGTGCGATGGCGAAATGGTCGGCGTTCACATAACCCAGCAACGTGGCACCCGGCAAGATTGCGTCGGAATGGAGGACTTGACCGTCGTTACGCGGATCGATCCTGGGACAGCGCGGCGTGCATGGGCACAAGCGCTGCGGAAAGACGGTCCGGCGTCGGTGTGGCCACAATCGAAAATAGTGCGGGCGAGGCGAAGATGGGACGCCTCGCCATCCAGTTAAGCCTGTATTCCCGACTGATGCTGCCCATTTCGCCGCCGTCGGTGACGGGACAATGGTGATAAGGGATGCTCGCGAAAAGACGTTCGTAGAGTTCCCGGTACTGATCGGCCAGCGGCGAGCCGTTCACGGCCCCGGCAAAGCTGACAATTGCGCCGATATCTTCGGAGAGGCCCGGATGCCGGTCAAGTGCCGTGAGCATGTCCACGGCGCCTTTTGAGTAGGTTAACACAATGGTCTTTTTCGTCCTGCCGGACGCTTTCATCCCGTCGATGTAGGCTTTGATAATGTCGGCATTGTAGGTCGCGCTGGCGCGGCCTTTGACGGGTGCGCGGTCGATAACGTAGCCGAGATGCCGCAAGCGCTCCACGGCGTCGTCGAAAGCCGGGACATCCGGTAAGCATTCGGCGAAGACACCGCTTACGATCAGGAGATCAAACTCGCGGGAGGCCTGTTCGGTACGCAGTCCACCTGAAGGGATGTCCGGAACGGCAAGTCCCTCGTCGTCCAGCCGCCTGAGCCAGTAATCGCAGGCCTGTTGCGGACCGGAAGCAGTGGCGCCCATCACCTTGCAAAACACTGTCCTGAACGCGGGGCGCGCGTCGATGACGCCGGCACGCGCAATGGGAACGTATGCCATGGCTGGATCGCGACCGGTGTAGCCGCTCATGGGCGAGCCGCAGGCGGTCAGCGTCAACAAGGCACATAGCGCACGCGGCAGGGCTGTTGGCTTGTATGGAGGCATCGTCGCATCTCATCGGCTGTCAGCGGACTTCTTCAGCCTGAAGGGCGGCGTTGACTGCCCTGATGCGCTCGTCCAGTCCCGTTGTATGCGTGCTTTCGCCTTCTTTAACGAGCGATCTTTCACTCCGGAGTAATAAAAGATTCGACCGCAGGCGGGCCATTTTAACGGTCGATGTGTCCTGCGTACCTTCGTGTAGCGCTTTCTCAAGCCCATCTATAAATGAGCATTTGTTGTGGAGCACAATGAGATCGCGCAACGCTTCATGTATGGAGTACGCGGAAACGTCATCTTTCTTTAACAAGATGTAAATACTCCGCATTTTTTCGTCGCGCATTTCAACAATCTTTTTATCGACAGCCGTCACCAACATTTGTTTATAGACTGTTTCATTGACAAGCGATCGTTCCGAGTTGGAAAACAATGCCAAGGCGGCCAAGATGGATTTGGTATGCTCGGCGGATACTACCGATGCCGCACCGGCAAATAAGTTGGTCAGTGTGCCGAAGCCGATGTTCCATGTTGCTTCATTGCCATACATGGAGCGCCGATGCCGCAAACAAGCCTCTTCCGAAGCGATGACAAGCGTGGCGATCGCCATATTCCGTTGGGAAGTGCATTTTGGAATCTCGCCCTCAGGAATAGCGCTGCCAAAACAAGCGGCATCGATCAGGCGATCGTCGTTGGCGGTCGATTTTCGTAACTGCTGGGTCAGTTTAGCGTATGGGCTGTCTTTTGTTACTTCTATCGGGGTGACCGAATAGCCACTGTACAAAGAATTGCAACCAAGCAATGGGAAAAAAAAGAGTGCAGCAGTGCAAGCCCGTAAGACGAGACGCATAAGCCCTCCTGGTTTTGGATGCGACAGGCATCAGTGCTTATCGCTGTTTTTTGTGATTCTATAATATTCCAAAATTATCAAAATTAACACGAATTCTTAAAAAAACAACACTTTAAGAGAGCGGGGTCACTTGAGATGATCAGATATATGTCAATAGCGACCGCGTCTCAACAGGCATGATCGAGCCATGAACAAACTATATTCGAGCTAAGTGGGTAATGCGCTGCTTAACTATTGGGTTTGCAATCGGAACCGCCTTTCTGCAGATGCAACAACAGTTACCATCGCTGGGGATGGTTTATTGCAGCTCGACGATGCTTTTCCTTTGGACAATTTTTGTAATTTGCTCTGGTAGACGCGGCCATGTTTGGTGTCGGAGTCAAATGTATCGCCGGTTACGGGCTGTGCATGCTCTACTGGCAGGGACGGTTGCCGGCTTCTTTTGGGCCGCCTGGCTGGCGAATTTCGCCCTGGCACCGGGCCTCGCCGCCAGCGACGAAGGGCGCGACTTCACGGTCATTGGCGTTATCGACAATTTGCCTTACCGTTTCGCGCAAGGGGTGCGTTTCAACTTTGTCGTGGAGCGGGTGGTCGCGGCGGATAATGTCGCCGGCACTTCGCGGCAGCTTCCACGGCGTGTTGCGCTATCGTGGTACGCGGGCTTCCGCGATCAGATTACGCAAGTGGGTGACGTGCAGCCGGGCGAGCGCTGGCAACTGACGGTGCGCCTTCAGCGGCCTCACGGCAACGCCAACGAATACGGCTTCGATTACGAAGCCTGGTTATTGGAGCAGGGCGTTCGCGCGACCGGCTACGTGCGGCCGAATAACGCCAATCGGCGCCTGGAAAATTTTGTCTTCAGCACCCGCAACGTCATCGAGCATTGCCGCGCCGCGCTGCGGGCGCGGATTCTTGCCGCGCTTCCCGACAAACCCTACGCCGGCGTGATCGTCGCCTTGGTCGTCGGCGACCAGCGCGGGATTGATCAGTCGGATTGGAAGATCTTCACCAATACCGGTATCGGTCACCTCGTCAGCATCAGCGGATTGCACATCACGATGGTGGCGGGATTGTTCGCGCTGATCGCCTTCACATTGTGGAGGCACTCGTTTTTCACCCGCGCGCAATTGCCGTTGATGATGCCGGCGCAAAAAGTCGCGGCGCTGGTCGGCGCGGCGGTCGCCTTGTTCTACGTGCTGTTGGCGGGCTTCGGCGTGCCGGCGCAGCGTACGCTGTACATGTTGATCGTCGTCGCCATCGCGCTGTGGCTGAACCGGATCGCCAGCGTTTCGCATGTGCTGTGCACCGCGCTTGGCGTCGTGGTGCTGCTTGACCCATGGGCGGTGCTGTGGCCGGGTTTTTGGTTGTCGTTCGGTGCCGTGGCGGTCATCTTGTATTCCACCGTCGGCCGCACCACGTTGCGGCCCGACCGGGGGGCGCCTGGCGTCGATGAAGCGCCGCACGGAGCGCATTCCGCACCAACGCTCGGCGCACGATGTTGGCAGGCCTTACGCGTTGGCGCGCACACTCAGTACGCCGTCACGCTTGGACTGGTGCCGCTGACGATGCTGCTGTTCGCGCAAGTGTCCGTCATCAGCCCTTTGGCGAACGCGGTAGCGATACCGTTGATTAGTCTTGTCGTCACGCCGCTGGCGCTAGTGGGCAGCATGCTGCCGATGTCCTTGGCGGCGTGGGTGCTCGGCCTGGCGCATCTGCTGGTCGAGTGGTTGACCATTTGCCTGCAATGGTTCAGCGGCTTGCGCTATGCCGTTTGGCGTGCGCCGACACCGCCGCTCTGGCTTTTCGGTTGGGCCATGTTCGGCACCCTGTGGCTGCTGGCGCCACGTGGCTGGCCGGCGCGCTGGCTCGGGTTGGCGACGTGGATCCCGTTGCTGGCGGCCGAGCCATCGCATCCGGAACCGGGCCGCATGACCGTAACCGCCTTCGATGTGGGGCAGGGCATGGCCCTGCTGATCGAAACCAGCCATCATCGTATGCTTTACGATACCGGTCCAAGCTACGGCACCGAAATCAACGCCGGCAACCGCGTCATCCTGCCGTATTTGCGGGCGCGCGGCATCGCGTCGCTGGATGGGATGATCGTCAGCCACAGCGACGTCGATCATTCCGGCGGCGCCTTGACCGTGCTGGATGGCTTGCCGGTCGATTGGGTGCTCGGATCGCTGCTGCCCAATCATCCGATCGTGGCGGCGGCCCGGCGGCACGTGCAATGCGCCGCCGGACAGGCGTGGACGTGGGACGGCGTGCGCTTTGAGATACTGCATCCGTTGGCCGCCAGCTATGCGGACAACACGCTCAAACCCAATGCGCGTGGCTGTACTTTGAGAGTCACTGCCGGCGGCAAGTCGATGCTGATGGCCGGTGATATCGAAGCCTTGCAAGAGTCGCAACTCGTGGCGCGTGATCGGGAACGGTTGCGCGCCGATGTCCTGCTGGTTCCACATCATGGGAGCGGCACCAGTTCGACACCGGATTTTTTAAAAGCGGTGAATCCGCAGGCGGCCGTGTTCCAGGTCGGCTACCGCAACCGCTATCAACATCCCAAAAAGGAAGTCTACGACCGCTATGGAGAACTGCAGATCCAACGCTTGCGGACCGACCAATCGGGCGCCTTGACCCTTGATTTCGGCCAAACGATCGACATAGCCAGCTATCGCGAAACGCACGCCCGCTACTGGTACGGCCGCTGAATTAGAGCCTTCCCACCAGCCGCATGCGGGAACTGCCGTTACAATTGGTCGACAATAACCGTACGGAGACCGCTTGTGAGCAAGCCCAAGCTGCATTTCGCCCATGCCAACAGCTATCCGGCGGGCGTGTACCGCCAGTTCTTCGAGCGCTTGAACGACCAATTCGACATCCAGGCGCTCGATATGCACGCGCATAACCCGAAATATCCAGTGACCGACTGCTGGCCGCATCTGGTGGAAGAATACATCGCCGAACTGACCGCGCGCTATACGGAACCGGTGATCCTTGTCGGTCACTCCCTGGGCGGCATGCTGAGTTTATTGGTGGCCCACGCGCGGCCGGACCTGGTGCGCTGTGTCGTTATGCTCGACGCGCCGGTGGTCGCCGGCTGGCGCGCGCTGGTCTGGCGCACCATCAAATTGGTCGGCAAGGCGTATGACGTCCCGCCGGCCAAGTTCTCCAAACGCCGCCGCAACGTGTGGCCCAGCGCCGCCGCCGCGTATGAGCACTTCGCCAGCAAGGATATCTTCGCCGCCTGGGCGCCGGGCGTGCTGACAGATTACATCGACAACGGCATGAAACCGCATCCGGAAGGCGTTCAGTTGCGCTTTACGAGAGAGATCGAGACGGCGGTCTACGCCAGCTTGCCCCATCACCTGCCCAAAATCGTGCGCGGACAATTCCCGGTGCCGATTGGCTTCATCGGCGGCACCGATTCGTGGGAAACCAGCCAGTCCGGCCATAAGCACACGCAGGCGCTGGTGGGCCGCCACTTCCGGCTGATCCCCGGCGGCCACCTGTTCCCGATGGAGACGCCGGCGGCGGCGGCCGACGCCACGGCCGACATGATCGCCGGTCTGCTGGACGAACAATCCACCGCCGGCGGCGCTAAAAAAGTTCTTAAATACGGGGCTTTCGCGTAAAATCTCGTCCATTCGGCGCTTAGCGCCTCCCGGCAATTTTAGGAATACCTTGCGATGACGATTAAAAGCGATAAATGGATACGCCGCATGGCGGAGCAGCATGGGATGATCGAGCCGTTCTTCCCGGACCAGGTGCGCGAGCAGGATGGCCGCAAAGTCATCTCCTACGGCACCTCGTCGTACGGCTACGATATCCGCTGCGCCGACGAATTCAAGATCTTCACGAACATCAACAGCACCATCGTCGATCCGAAGAACTTCGATTCGAATTCGTTTGTCGACGTCAAAAGCGATGTGTGCATCATCCCGCCGAACTCCTTTGCGCTGGCCCGTACAATGGAGTACTTCCGTATTCCGCGCAGCGTGCTGACCGTCTGCCTGGGTAAATCGACCTACGCGCGTTGCGGCATCATTGTCAACGTGACGCCGTTCGAGCCGGAATGGGAAGGCTACGTGACCCTGGAATTCTCCAACACTACGCCGCTGCCGGCGAAAATCTACGCCGGCGAGGGCTGCGCCCAGGTGCTGTTCTTCGAAAGCGATGAAGTGTGCGAAGTGTCGTACAAGGATCGCAATGGCAAATATCAAGGCCAGCGTGGCGTGACCTTGCCGAAAGCCTAAGGGCGCTCGCAACCGTAATGAAGTCAATTATCTTTTGTACGAGCTATATCAGGGACTCCCGTGCCTGGGAGACACGATATAAGCGCTGGCTCGATTATTATCGGGATTTTCCGCTTGATGTGGTCAAAAGACTGATGATCGACGATGGGTCGCCGTACCTGCCGCCGGCGGATATCATCAAGACGGTTTCCCATACCGCTCCCCTGGCATCGGTGGAAGATAAGGATTTAATCATTCGATTCGACGATAACCTGGGGCGGCAGAGTATCAAGGACTATCCCGGTTGGTGGCGCAGCTTTCTTCATTCCGTCGAGGTGGCGAGAGAACTGGGCGTCGATAAAATCATCCATATCGAGTCGGACGCGTATATCTTGAGCCCACGGCTGCGCGATTTCATCGAGCAGGCCAGCAGCGGTTGGCATGTCCTGTGGACGCAGCATAACAACTTCCCGGAAACGGCGATCCAGGTGATTTGCCGCGATCAGTTCGAGATCTTCGAAGACTTCAAGCGGAAAAATCCAACGTTGCACTTCCCGGATATGGCCGAGCATATGCTGCCATTCACCTCGGTGAACCGGGAATTCATCGGCGACCGTTACAGCGAACTCAAGCGGAATCGCGGGGTGTTCAAGTCCAAGAAATTCAATTCTCTGCCGATATTCAAGCTGGACTTCTTTAACGTTCAGATTCCGGCGGACGCGGACTTCGTGACCCAGGGCGTGAGCAGCCAGCGCCTGGAATTCCGGCGCAACGGATAACGCTTTTTTACAGCTTCACCGGCAGTATCATCTCCACGCACAAGCCACCACCCGCCCGGTTGGTGGCTTTTATACTTCCGCCATGCGCTTCGATCACATGCTGGGCGATCGCCAGACCCAGGCCGTGGCCCTCGGTGCCGGCGTTGGACGACCGGAAAAAGGGCTGGAAAATGGTCTCCAGATCGGCCGGCGTAACGCCCGGCCCCCGATCCAGCACGCGGATGCATAACTGGCGCGCCTCGGGCAGGGACCGCACCTGCAACTGCACTTCGCCCCCTTCGGCACTGTGCTTGATGGCGTTGCGTACCACGTTCTCAATCGCCCGCCCCAGCAAATCGGCCTGGCCGACCACCAGCACGTCGGCATCGCCCTCGCGCACCACGGTGCGCTGCTGGCTGGCCGCCTCGTAACTGGCATCGTCGGCGATTTGCTCCAGCAGATCGGCCATGCTGATCTCTTCCTGGCTGGCCTTGATCGCGCCGGCCTCCAGGCGCGCCAACGTCAGCAGCTCTCCCACCAGTTTGTCCATGCGCACGCTCTCGCGTTCGATCCGCTCCATCGAGGCGGCGATTTTGTCCGGCTGCTGGTGCGCCAGTCCGATCGCCGCCTGCAGCCGCGCCAGCGGCGAGCGCAGTTCGTGCGACACGTCGTGCAGCAGACGCGTTTGACCGTCGATCAGATTTCGCAGGCGCGCCGTCATGCGGTCGAAATCGCGACCGAGGTCGTTCAGTTCCGCGAGGCTTTTGCCGGAGGCGCTGACGAAGCGCGGTGCCAGGTCGCCTCCGGCGGCGGCATCGAAGGCCGCCCGCAAGGCGCGGATCGGCCGCGAAAAATACCAGGCCAGGATCACGGAGAACAACAGGCTGGCGAAGATTGCTGCGACGATCGGCACCCACGGCTTGAGCGGCTCGAATCGTGGGCCCATCGGCCCCCGCGGGCCTTGCATGCCCGGCGCGCCATTGGCGCCTTGCGCCTGGCCGGGAGGCGGACCGCCGGCGGCCGCGCCATCGGGCGGCGGACCGCCAGGCCCGCCAAAACCACCACCCATGCGCCGTTCCTCGAACAGCATTTGCTGGCTTTTCAACCCGGCGAGCAGTTGCCGCGACTCGCTGTCGAAGCCGCGCTGGCGCTCGGCCCACGGCAGGAACAGCAGATAGCGATTGCCCTGCGGGTCGTACACCTGTCGCACCACGCGGCGCTTGCCGTCGTCCTTGAGCAGGGCGCGCGACTCGCGCAGCATGGCCGGACTGACGATGCGGCCCAACATTTCGCGGCCCTCGTCATCGACCGCGTAGACGCGCCGCCTGTCCATATTATCGAGCATGCGCCGCAGGGCGTTGGTGCCCCCGTATTCCAGCGTGGCGGCGGCCGCGTTGATGGCGATTTCCGCCGGCGGGCTGGTGTCGATGTCGGCCGGGGTGGCCTTTTGCTGGCTGCGGTCCTTGAGCCAAATGCCGCCGACGACGCCGACGGTTGCCGTCATCTGTGCCAGCAGTATGCACACGAAGAACTTCCAGAACAGACGTCCCACGGGCTTACTCCTTGATCAGCTGATAGCCAAGGCGGTAGACCGTTTGCAGGCAGGAGCGGCCGTCGGCGATGGTGCCGAGTTTGTGGCGCAAGCTGCTCAGATGGACGTCGATATTGCGGTCGAAGCGCGCCAGCGGGCGGCCGAGTCCCTGTTCGGAGAGGGTGTTTTTGCTGACCGGGCGTCCGGCGTTGCGCGCCAGGACTTCGAGCAGGTTGAATTCGGTGCTGGTCAGTTCCAGCTTGGCGCCGGCCCAGGCGGCGCGGCGCTGCTCCGGCCACATGGTCAGCTGGCCGACGTTGAGCGCTGCCGGCGTGCCGTTGTCGGTCGGCGCGCTCTGCGCCCGGCGCAGGATGGCGCGGATGCGGGCCGTCAGTTCGCGCGGCGTGCAGGGCTTGGTGACGTAATCGTCGGCGCCCAGCTCGAGGCCGACGATGCGGTCGGTGTCGTCGCCGCGTCCGGTGAGCATCAGGATCGGCAGCTGGCTGTTGGTGCGGATGCGGCGCAGCGTCTCCAGACCGTTCATGCGCGGCATCATCACGTCGAGGATGGCGATGGCGTACTGCCCGGTGGCCGCCTCGGAGGTGCCGGCTTCGCCGTCGTGCACGGCTTTGACGTCGAAGCCTTCTTGCTCCAGATACTCCTGGAACATGCCCACCAGCTCGATGTCGTCGTCGATCAACAGTACTTTGCTCTTCATTGCTGCGCGATTCTTTCTATAAGGATCGGCAATCATACCAGCCGGAAAGGGCATGTCAGCTCACTTTTACGCCGATTTACAACGGCTTGCCCATGCGCAACTCGGCCAGGAATCAGGCTTTTACGCCGATTTACGTTGTCCTTACGCTACTTAACATGGGGCAACTAGAAAATGGCGTTTCCCAGTTGAGATGAGGATGGACTTAGATGAAAAATAACAAAACAGGCGTACGGAAGCTCTTGCTCGCCATGGCCGTGGCGCTGCCGTTGTGCGCCGGCGCCACCGGCGCCAACGAGATCGAAGACCACCGCCCGGCCATGCCGCATGGCGGGCCCGACCGCGATGGACCCGAAGCCGGTCCGCGCATGCAGGGCGGCCTGCCGCCGTTCGGTCCGCCGGGCATGGCCGGCATGGTGGGGCGCCCGCTGTTTTTGCGCTCCGTCGCGTTGAGCGAAGCGCAGGACGACAAGGTGTTCGCGATCCTGCATGAGGAGAAGCCGTATCTGCGCGAACAGGCCAAAGCCGCCGCCAAGGCGCAGGAAGCGCTGCGCGAGATGGCCGGCGCCGAGAAGTACGACGACGCCAAAGCCGCAGCGCTGGCACAGGCCGCCGCCACCGCGATGGCCAACATTTCCTTACAGCGCGTGCGTACCGAACAAAAGCTGTTGGCGGTCCTGACGCCCGAGCAGCGCAAGAAGTTGGAGGGGGACAAGGATGGCAGGGACAAGCCGCGCCGTCCGCGTCCCTAGATTTTACGGAAGCACCAACCGACCATCCCGGCGGACGCGGGGTGGCGGTTCAACTAAAAAAAGGGGAGCAAGCATGGAACATCATGACGAAAACGAACACAGCCTGGCCGCCGATCTGGCCGCGATGCTCAATCTGAACAGCGACCGTCGCCAGACGTTGCGCTGGCTGTTGGCGGGCGCTTCGGCCCTGCCGATGATGGGTTGCGGCGGCGGTTCGGACAGCGCCACCGATACCAGCAGCACGACCGCGACGGTCACGACGCCAGCCACCACAACCACTACCACCACGCCGACCACCACCGGTTCCTGCTCGGTGATACCGGAGGAAACCGGCGGCCCATATCCGGCCGATGGCACCAACAGCAATTCCAGCGGCGTGGTCAATGTGCTGACGCAATCGGGCGTCGTGCGCAGCGACATTCGCGGCAGCTTTAATGGACCCACGGGCGTGGCCGCCGGCGTGCCGCTGACCGTCAAGCTACAGATCGTCAATACCAACGGCAGTTGCGCGACGCTTGAGGGTTTCGCGGTGTACCTGTGGCACTGCGACCGCGACGGCAATTACTCGCTGTACTCCAGCGGCGTGACGACGCAAAACTATCTGCGCGGTGTGCAGGCGACCGACAGCAGCGGCAGTGTGTCGTTTACAACCATCTTCCCCGGCTGCTACTCGGGACGCGTGCCGCATGTGCACTTCGAGGTGTACCGGTCGTTGTCGGCGGCGACGAGCGCGTCGAATCGCCTCAAAACGTCGCAGTTCAGCTTCCCGGTGGCGACCTGCAACGAGGTGTACGCCACCACCGGCTACAGCGCCAGCGTGCGCAATATGGCCGCGATCAGCCTGGCGACCGACAACGTGTTCAGTGATGGGTATTCGCTGCAAATGACCACGGTGACGGGGAATGCCACCGATGGTTATGTCGCCACGTTGACGGTGGGCGTGGCCGCTTGACGCTGGGCGTTACCGGCCGCCCATGGCGTCGCGGATCTTTTGGTCGGTCTTGTACTGGCTCAGCGCGTACACCGCCCAGATCGCCGCTGGCAGCCAGCCGATCAGGGTAATTTGCAAAATCAGGCAGATGATGCCGGCGAACGGACGGCCGATCGTGAAGAAGGTCAGCCACGGCAGGATCAGGGCAATAATAAGGCGCATAAGTGTCTTGTCTTTAGTTGATAACTACGGGGCGGGCAGGATGCCCGCGCCCGCAATTTACCATACTCACCGCATCAAGCGTCCAGCTTGACGCAATCGACGAAGTAACCACGCTTGCCGTCGACCTCCCGCTTGACCAGGCCGTGCACGTCCGTCTCGAAGCCCGGGAAGCGCTCGTTGAAGTCGCGCGCGAAGCGCAGGTAGTCGACGATGGTCTTGTTGAAGCGCTCGCCCGGAATCAGCAGCGGAATGCCCGGCGGGTAAGGCGTCAGAAGGATCGACGTGATACGGCCTTCCAGCTCCTCGATCGCCACGCGCTCGATTTCGCGGTGCGCCATCTTGGCGAAGGCGTCCGACGGCTTCATCGCCGGGATCATGTCCGACAGGTACATCTCGGTCGTCAGGCGCGCGACGTCGTAGGCCTTGTAGAAATCGTGGATCTGCTGGCACAGGTCGCGCAGGCCCATTTTTTCGTAGGTCGGGTTGGCGGCCGCGAACTCCGGCAGGATGCGCCACATCGGCTGGTTCTTGTCGTAGTCGTCCTTGAACTGCTGCAACGCGGTCAGCAGGGTGTTCCAGCGGCCCTTGGTGATGCCGATGGTGAACATGATGAAGAACGAGTACAGGCCGCACTTCTCGATGATCACGCCGTGCTCGGCCAGGTACTTGGTGACGATCGACGCCGGAATGCCGCTGTCGGCGAATTGGCCGTCAAGCGACAGGCCCGGATTGACGATGGTGGCCTTGATCGGGTCGAGCATGTTGAAGTTCGGCGCCAGGTTGCCGAAGCCGTGCCAGTCGTCCTCTGCGCGGATGACCCAGTCTTCGCGCGAACCGATGCCTTCTTCGGCGAAGTTTTGCGGACCCCACACCTGGAACCACCAGTCCTTGCCCCATTCCTGGTCAATCTTTTGCATCGCGCGGCGGAAGTCCAGCGCTTCCAGGATCGATTCCTCGACCAGCGCGGTGCCGCCCGGCGCTTCCATCATGGCGGCGGCGACGTCGCACGAGGCGATGATCGAATACTGCGGCGAGGTCGACGTGTGCATCAGGTACGCTTCGTTGAAAGCGTCGCGGTCCAGCTTGACCGTTTCCGATTCGCGTACCAGCACTTGCGAGGCCTGCGACAGGCCGGCGAGCAGCTTGTGGGTCGACTGGGTCGAGAAGATCATCGACTCTTTCGCGCGCGGACGGTCCTTGCCGATCGCGTGCATGTCCTTGTAGAAATCGTGGAAGGTGGCGTGCGGCAGCCACGCTTCGTCGAAGTGCAGGGTGTCGATCTTGCCGTCCAGCAGCTCGCGCAGGGTCTCGACGTTGTAGACCACGCCGTCGTAGGTCGACTGGGTGATGGTCAGAATGCGCGGCTTCTTGTTCTTGGCTTCGCGGGCGAACGGGTTCGCCTCGATCTTGCGCTGGATGCTTTCCATCGAGAACTCTTCCAGCGGAATCGGACCGATGATGCCCAGGTGGTTACGCGTCGGCATCAGGAACACCGGAATCGCGCCGCACATGATGATCGAGTGCAGGATCGACTTGTGGCAGTTGCGGTCGACGACGACGATGTCGCCCGGCGCCACGGTCGAGTGCCAGACCATCTTGTTCGATGTCGACGTGCCGTTGGTGACGAAGTAGCAGTGGTCGGCGTTGAAGATGCGCGCTGCGTTGCGCTCGGACGCGGCCACCGGGCCGGTGTGGTCGAGCAGCTGGCCGAGTTCCTCGACGGCGTTGCAGACGTCGGCGCGCAGCATGTTCTCGCCGAAGAACTGGTGGAACATCTGGCCGATCGGCGACTTCAGGAAGGCCACGCCGCCCGAGTGGCCGGGGCAGTGCCACGAGTACGAACCGTCGTTGGCGTAGTGGACCAGCGCGCGGAAGAACGGCGGCGACAGGCCGTCCAGATAGGACTTGGCTTCGCGGATGATGTGGCGGGCGACGAATTCCGGCGTGTCCTCGAACATGTGGATGAAGCCGTGCAGCTCGCGCAGGATATCGTTGGGGATATGGCGCGAGGTGCGCGTTTCGCCGTACAGGTAGATCGGGATGTCGGCGTTCTTGTAGCGGATTTCTTCGACGAAGGCGCGCAGCGACTTCAACGCCGTGTCGGTCTCTTCGACCGAGCCGGCGCCGAATTCCTCGTCATCGATCGACAGCACGAAGGCCGACGCGCGCGATTGCTGCTGGGCGAACTGGGACAGGTCGCCGTAGCTGGTCACGCCCACCACTTCCATGCCTTCTTTTTCCATTGCATCGGCCAGGGCGCGAATGCCCAGGCCGGACGTGTTCTCGGAACGGAAATCCTCGTCGATGATGACGATGGGGAAACGAAATTTCATGCATGTCTCCAAAAAAGCAAGCCGCCCCTGACAAATGTGAAGGGGCGGACAGGGCGCGACACTATTGCTAGGGATCGCAGAAAAAAAATAAGAACGGGATTCTCGCAGAAATGCGCCCGCTGCGGGAAAAAAATATCATATAGAAAAAATGACCAAACCGCGCAGTAGAGTGCCTCAGCGGTGTGACGGGCGTATTACAGCCCGCCCGACCTTAGTGGAGCCAGGCAAAGATGCCCATCACGATGCCGACGCCGGCCACGCCGTACGCCAGGCCCATCATCCATTTCTTCCGCGTCAACAACGTAATCGCTGCCAGCGAAATAGCGATTTGCTCGGCGGTGGTCGCCAGCGCCCATTGGTGATGGTGGTGCATCGCCTCGTCGGACTTGTGATTCCATTCCTTCGACGATTCCTCCCATTTTTCCGCTTCCTTGCGGATATCGTCCTTCTCGGCCTTGTAGCGGGCGACCTCGGCCTCATATTTCTTGGGATCGACGCCGGGCAAAGTCATGGCGAGCTCGGCCAGATTTTGCTTGCTGGACTTGGCCTGATAGTAATTCCAGCTGTTGGCGGCTTGCGTCTTGTCGATCGCCGCGTTGTTCTTGAACATGGCCGCGTCGTTCTGTGTCGCCCCGCCCAGATAGCCGAATGCGGCGCCCACGGTCGCCAGGATCGCCGTCATGACGGCAATATTGTTTGAAAAGCCATCGTTTCCGTGGGCTGCGTGTTCCACCGCGTGATCGTGCGGTCCGTGTACGTGAAAACCTTGGCCTGACATGATTGTTGGATCCTTGAAGAGAGTTAAAACTTTATGGCGGTTAGACTTTGCGGCGATAGGTGACAAGCGCGTACGGCAAGCCGGAGGTTTCGGAGGTGTGCTGCTCGCGGGCGGTTTCTTCCCACTCCGCGTGGTCGATAGCGGGGAAGAAGGCGTCGCAGTCGAAGGTTTGCCCGACTTCGGTGACGATCAAACGGTCGGTCACGGCCATCGACTGCTTGTAGATCTCGGCGCCGCCGATGACGTAGCCTTCGGCGCCGTCCAGCAGCGCGATGGCCGCGTCGACCGAGTCGACCGCCTCGACGCCGTCGTGGCGCCAGCCGGCGTTGCGGGTGATGACGATGTTGCGGCGGTTGGGCAGCGGACGGCCGATCGAATCGAAGGTTTTACGGCCCATGATGATCGGATGGCCGGTGGTCAGGCGCTTGAAATGGGCCAGATCCTCCGGCAATTTCCACGGCAAAGTGTTGTTGATGCCGATGCCGCCTTGCTGGTCGGTGGCGACGATGATGGTCAGTGTGCTCATGGATACTCTGTAAGGTTGGGTGAGAATTCCCGGTGGCTGGTATTATCGTTGAAATTGCGGTCCGCTTCCATGACCGTTGAGTAATTTGCCAGAGCGCGTAGCAAGCGCGAACGCTGGCGCGAACACCCTATGAATCCGGCCTGATGGCCATACCGAGTACCTATGACGAATTTCGAAAAAACCGGCAGCCGTTCCATCCCGTCCCTGCAAGCGACCGTTGAAGAATATATCGAGCCGCGCAGCGGCGCGCGCCACATCCACCTGGCCAGCGACCAGCAGGAGCTGGTGTTTCTGGTCGCCTTCCCGACGGTGCCGGACGTCAGCGACGGCCGCGCCCACATTCTGGAGCACCTGTCGCTGTGCGGCTCCGAGCGTTATCCCGTGCGCGATCCGTTTTTCTCGATGCTGCGCCGCTCCACCGCCACCTTCATGAACGCGTTCACGTACGCCGATCGTACCGTCTATCCGTTCGCCAGCACCGACCGCAAGGACTTCTTCAACCTGCTCGACGTATACCTGGACGCGACCTTCTTCCCGAACCTGGACTACCTGAACTTCCGTCAGGAAGGCTGGCGCCATGTCATCAAGGACGGCAAGCTGGCCTACCAGGGCGTGGTGTTCAACGAGATGAAGGGCGCCTTCAACGATCCGATGCGCGCGCTGTACAGCGGCATCGAAGGCACGCTGCTCAAAGGGACGACCTATGAAGTGGAATCCGGCGGCGATCCACTGGTGATCCCGGAACTGACGCACGAAATGCTCAAGGAATTCCACGCCAGTCATTACCATCCGTCGCAAGCGGTGTTCATGACGGCGGGCGCCATCAGCGCCGAGGAAATCCAGGAGCAGATCAAGCTGCGCGTGCTGTCCAAATTGCCGGCCGCCGCGCAGGAGCGCATGCTGCCGCAGTTGGCGGAATACTGGACCGAGCCGCGCGTCAACGACGTGCGCATCCCGTCGCAACAGGCCAAGGCCGACGAATTCGGCCTGCAGTTCTCGTGGCTGCTGGGCGAATCGACCGACCCGATGGCCTATTACAACGCCTATCTGCTCGACGCGGGCCTGCTGGGCGACGCCTCCTCGCCGCTGATGAAGGCGATGGAATCGGCAGGTTACGGTCGTCCATCGCGCCTGAACGGCCATGACGACGGCCCGCGCCAGCTGATTTTCCACGTCGGCATGGAAGGTTTGACCGAGCCGCAGATCGAAAAAGCGCGCGTGCGCATCTGGTCCGCGCTGGAGCGCGCGGCGAAGCAGGGCGTCCCGACCGACGCGCTGCAGGCCGCGTTGCGCGACATCCGCTACAGCCAGCGCGACACCGCCAACTCCCACATGCCGAACGCCTTGAGCCGCCTGCTGCATGCGCTGCCGGTTGCCATGCGCAACGGCGACGTGTTCGATGCGCTGGACGGCGAGGCCCACCTGGCCAAGCTGGAAGAGGCGATCCAGGACCCGGACTACTTCAAATCGCTGGTACGCTCGCTGCTGGAAAGCCCGACCCGCCTGACCACCAGCGTCATCCCGGACGCCACTTACTTCACGGCCCGCGACGCGATGGAGGAAGCGCAACTGGCGATACGCGAGGCCGCGCTGACCGACGACGAGCGCGCCCGCATCGAAGCCGAAACGGTGGCGCTGGACAAGCACCAGCAATTGCCGTCCAATTCCGAGGTGCTGCCGCGCATTCGTCCGTCGGATGTCAGCATCCATCCGGCGCCTGCGCTGCCTTTGCCCGAGCCGCTCGCCGGCCAGGGTGGCCGCGTGCTGCCGTTCACCATTGCCTCCAACGGTTTGTCGTATGCGCGCGTGAACTATGACGTGTCGCATTTTGAAGCCGCCGACTGGCCTTGGCTGCGTCTTTACGCGGACGTGGTCACCGAGATCGGTGTCGGCGACATGGACTACGAGGATGCCGACGCCTGGCGCCAGCTGATGGCGCCATCGTTCGACGTCGGCCTGGATGCGACCCAGCAGCCTGGCGGCGCGTTAAACCTGGAGTTGTGGTTCGGCGCCAGCGGATTGCGCGAAGATCACGAGGGCATCGCGGAACTGATTTCGCGCACCCTGTCGGAAACGCGCTTCGACGAGCATGAACGCCTGGCCTTCCTGATCGATAGCGAAGCCCAGGACCGTCTTACCGGTTTGGCGCAGGCGGGCAACCGTTATGCCATGCTGGCCGCAACCGCGCCGCTGTCGCCGCTGCGCCGTTTCGACGACGTGGTCGGCGGCGCGGCGTCGCTGCCGTTCTACGGCAAGCTGCTCGAGCAGAGCAAAACACCGGAAGGCATCGCAGCCATCGCCGAGCGTCTGAGCGCGCTGCACAAGCGTGTGACCGGCGTGACGCCGATCATGCTGTCGGCCGGTTCCGGCGACGACAGCGCCGATCTCGCGCGCATGGTCAAGCTGCCGGCATCGCAGGCCGAGGCGCCTGGTACGTCGGCGGCGCCGGAGAGTTTGCCGCTGGCGGATGCCGCGCTGCATGCGGTCAGCCAGATCAACCACTGCGTGGTGGCTTGGCGCGCGCCGATGGTGCATGAAGAAGGCGCTGCGGCGCTGGCCGTGGCTGCGGAGCTGATGACCAACCAGTTGCTGCATGCGGCCTTGCGCGAAAAGGGCGGGGCGTATGGCGGTAGCGCGGGTTATGGCGGCGGCAGTGGTACGTTCGTCATGGCGTCGTACCGCGATCCGCGCCTGGCCGAGACCTACGCCGACTTCGACGTGGCGATCGATCAGATGCTGGAGAACGACTTCTCGCAGGAGGAGTTGGAAGAGGCAATCATCTGCGTGATCAAAGGGCTGGATAAACCGAATTCTCCGCATGAGCAGGTCACGCACGCGTGGAGTTTGTACCGTCGCGGGATCAGCGAGGAATTGCGTCAGCAGTTCCGTAGCGGGGTGCTCAATTGCACGCTGGACGATATCCGCGTCGCTGTGCGCACGTGGATCAAGGACGGGCAGGCCAGCCGCGCGGCGTTCGTCGGCGATCTGTCGCAGGACTTGTCCGGATTGAAGACGGTGGATTTGGTGGAGTTGGCCAACGCCGCTTAAATGGGCCTGATGGCTTACGCTAACGCGAATCGTTTCTGAAACACGTAGGGCGGATTAGGCGGAACGCCGTAATCCGCCGTCTATGAGCCGTTGGCGACGCATGCATTGGCGGATTACGCTTCGCTAATCCGCCCTACGTGGTTTAGAAGATATTAAATATCGTGGTGGACGCTTTGGTGGAAGGCCAGCATATGCTGCGCCAGCGCCTCCGGCGCCTCCAACGGAATCATATGTCCGGTATCACCGGCCAGCATCTGCAAGCTGGCGTTGGGGAAGCGCGCATCCATCTGCCGCAGATCCTCCGACGGCACCAGATTATCCTCCTCCGCGCCAACGATCAGCACCGGAAAACTCAACTCCGCCAACCGGTCCATCAAATCCGGCCGGTCGATGGTCGTGGCAAACTGCGTCAGTAAAACATCCTTCCCAAGATCCAGCGCCATCTGCTGGATCGGTCCGACAATCGCCTCAGCGTCCAGATGCGATGGATGCAGCAACTCGCGCAACCGCTGCCGCGACATCCCCGCATACGCGTTCCGCTCCAACATCGCCACGATGCGTTCGCGCGCCAGCACCTCCGCCGGCTTCAATCCCTTGGCTGAATTGGCGATCAATATCAACGATTTCACCCGCTCGGGATGGGCCACCGCGTGTTCGATCGCCAGGTAAGCGCCAAGTGAAAACGCCACCAGATGGGCCGCCGGCGCACTGTGCGTGGCAATCAGCTCCTGCATCTGCCGCCGCGTGCGGGCCTCGTGCAGCGGTACGAAATTGAACTCGAACGCGTCACCCAACAACGGCGTCAGCCTGGACCACATCCGCTCGTCGCACAACGTGCCCGGAATGAAGTCCAGCCGCGTCATACCGCCATCGGCGCCGTGATCGGCGCGTGGTGCTGGTAGCCTTCCAGCGAGAAGTCGGACGGTTCGATCTTCTCCAGCCATTCCGGCTCGTACTTGCCGGTCTTGGCGAAGTCCGGCACGCGGTCCGAGATGCGCAACTGCGGCGCGGCGAACGGCGCGCGGGTCAGCTGTTCCTTCACCATGTCCATATGGTTTTCGTAGATATGCGCATCGCCGATGAAGTAGCTGAACCAGCGCGGCGTGTAGCCCGTGAGGCGGCCGACGAGGTGCATCAGCGCCGCGCCTTCCGCCAGATTGAACGGCGTGCCCAGACCCAGGTCGTTCGAGCGCACGTAAAGGCACATCGACAGCTCGCGCGTGGTCGGATTGGGAATGAATTGATAGAGCAGGTGACAGGCCGGCAGGGCGACGGCGTCCAGCACCGCCGGATTCCAGCTGTGGAACAGGATGCGGCGGCTGCCCGGATTGTTGACGATGGTGTCCAGGCATTCGCGCAGCTGGTCGATCGATTTGTGCAGCAGGACCTTGGGCACGCCGGCGTCGTCGAACTGGGAGATCAGGCGGAAGCCGTTCTTCTGGGCGTCGGCGATTTGCGCGGGCTGGTCAACGTCGATCAGCTTGAAGCCGGGCCACTGGCGCCACTGCACGCCGTAGACCGGGCCAAGGTCGTCCTCACCGAGGCGATAGGGATTGTCCAGCCATTGCTTGTTTTCGTTGGCATTCTGGTCCCAGACCTTGCAACCCAGCGCGCGGAAGTCGGCGGCGCTGCGGGAGGCGCGCAGGAAGGCGCACAGTTCGCCGACCACGGATTTGAAGGCCAGGCGCTTGGTCGTCACGGCGGGGAAGCCGTCGTTCAGCAGGTCGAAACGCATCATCGCGCCCGGCACGCTCAGGGTGCGGATACCGGTGCGATTGTCTTGCCAGCTGCCGGTGTCGAGGACGGTCTGGATCAGTTCCTGGTATTGCTGCATATGTTCTCCAACGTGAGCGTTGCGGCTCTAAAGCCGGCTATTTTATCAGAGACGTGCATGGCCGATTAGGCTGGGCTAATCCGCGCTATGTCTCTCTGTTATGACGCGTTAGCTGCTTGTCCAGGCGTGCGAGGACCGCTTTCATCGCTGGATCGGCGGCCAGATTATTGAGCTGGTAAGGGTCCGTACGCACGTCGTACAGCTCCGCCGACGGGCGCTTGCCGGTCGCAAGATCTAGCAGCCGGTCCATGGCGGAAGCGCCACGACCGACAATCATCGACGTTTTCGTGGCGCTCGGGACGATGTGGGCGAAGGCCGAGCTGATAACGCTGTCCAACTGCGCCGGCGTCACCGCTTGCTGCGCCGGAGCGCCGGCCGGCCAGCGCTCCGGGTGCAGGTTCCGGATGTAGAGGTAGTGAGGGGTTCTGATCGCGCGGGCAGGATAGCTTTCGCTGCTGGTTAGCACAACAGACTGCCCGCCTGTCGTCATTGGCTTGGCCGCGCCGGCGACATCAAGGACTGTCGCGGCGAGATCGGCGCTGCTGAACAGTGCTTTCGATACGCGGCCGCCATCCAATTTGCCGGGGTACATGACGACCAGTGGCACGTGGGTTCCAGCGTCGTAAAGCGTTCCCGCGCCGCGAGGGAAGGGCCAGCCGCCTTTGCCGGTCATGACAACCAGGATATTGGACAACTGACCCGCGCGTTCCAGCCGGTCGAGCAGCAAGCCCGCTTCATGGTCGAAGCGCTCGATCTCCGAACGGTAGGCCGCGATATCGCCACGCACCGCCGGCGTGTCGGGCAGGTAGGACGGCACGATGAGGTTTGCGCTATCCACTGGCGCTTTGGAGCGACGGGGTAAAGTTTTCGATTCAAGGCAGAACAAAAGAGGTTTGCCAGCGGGACGATTACCCAGGAACGCGTCGAAATTGTCGCTGACGACCACGTAGCCAGTGTTTTCGAGCAGGTCTATGTACGGGAGTTGCGCGCCCGGCGATTCGATAAAGGCATTTTCAAAGCCGATGCCCTCGCGCTGAAGGCGCGCGAAAGTCGCCATGCGCATGCCAAGTCTGTCGATCGCCTCGGCGCCTTGCCAACTCCAGCCGTCGGCAATGAGCAGCAGGATGTTGGGACGTTGCGCCGACTTTGCGCCGACCGGTGCGGCCAGCGCCGGGGCCAGGCCACTCAGTAACGCGCCGCCAAGCGCTATCGATGTTCGCGTGATCGCCTGGCGTCGCGTTATCTTTTTGATCATGCCGGTCGGGTCCTGTTAGCGGCTGCCCGACTTGGGCTTGCGGCCGCCCGGTTGCGCGGTTACTTTGCCGGCGGCGCGGGCGAGCGATTTGGCGCCACGCCCGCCGGTGACGACGACAGCACCCTTCGGCGCAGCCGGTTTGCCGCCACCGCCATAGATGCGGCCCGTGCCGGCTTTGCCGCCAGCGGAGCGAGCGCCACCGGCTCCTTTGCCGGCGGCCGGCACGGGTGGCGTCCAGGTGCCGAGGGAGGCGTCGCCGCCAGCCGGACGCGCGGTCGCTTTGCCGGCCGCCGCTCCGCCAGGGGCCTTGCCGGCCGCCGTTCCACCGGCCGGGCCGGTGAACGGACGTTTTTTCTTGGCCGGCGCTTCGGCCGCCGCCTTCTTTGCCAGCGCAGCCGCCACGCCTTTCGGGCCGGTTTCCGGCACGCGGTGATCGGCCTCGAAGCCCGGTTCCTCTTCGCGCCGGATCACTTGACCGGTCAGCGTTTCGATCGCCTTCAGGATCTCGACTTCGTCGGCGCACACCAGCGAGACCGCTTCGCCTTCCATGCCCGCGCGGCCGGTGCGACCGATGCGGTGGATGTAGTCTTCCGCCACGGTCGGCAAATCGAAGTTGACCACCTGCGGCAGCGCCTCGATATCCAGCCCGCGCGCGGCGACGTCGGTCGCCACCAGCAGCTGCACTTCGGCCTTTTTGAAGCGCGCCAGCGCCTTCAGGCGCGCCGGCTGGGTCTTGTCGCCGTGGATGGAGTCGGCGGAGATGCCGTGCTCCTGCAAGGTCTTGACCAGCGTTTCGACACCTTTTCGCGTTTTGACGAATACCAGCACCTGGCCCCACTGAAGCTTCTTCAAGAGATGCAGCAGCAGTTCCGGCTTGCGGCGCTTGTCGGTGGGGATCAGCCATTGTTTGACGCTTTTGACGGCCGTGTTACTGGCGCTGACCTGGATCGATACCGGGTCCTTCAACATACCTTTGGCCAGTTTGCGGATCTCGTCGGAGAAGGTCGCCGAGAACAGCAAGGTCTGGCGCTTTTTCGGCAGGGCCGCCAGCAGGATGTCCAGATCGCGCTCGAAGCCCAGGTCCAGCATGCGGTCCGCCTCGTCCAGCACCAGCGTTTGCAGCATCGTGAAGCTGATCGCGCCCTGGTCGTGCAGGTCCTTCAGACGCCCGGGCGTCGCCACCAGCACGTCCAGGCCTTTGCGCAGCTTGGTGATCTGCGGCTCGATCGGCACGCCGCCGTAGGCCACGGCGGAGCGCAGCGGCAGATTGCCGCCGTAGGTGCGGAAGCTTTCGTAGACTTGCTCGGCCAGTTCGCGGGTCGGCACCAGCACCAGGCACCGTACAGCTTTCGGCGCCGTCACGCCGTCCATCGTCAGGCGCTGCAGGATGGGCAGCGCGAAGCCGGCCGTCTTGCCGGTGCCGGTTTGGGCGGCGGCCATCAGGTCGCGGCCCGCCAGGACGACGGGAATGGCTTGCTTTTGGACGGGCGTCGGCTGTTTGTAGCCCAGGGTGTCCAGCGTGCGCTGGATTGGATCGATCAGGCCGAGTGCTTGGAAGGTCATTGTATGTGCAGTAAAACGAAAAGAGGGCGCAGTGTAGCCGGTTGTCCCGGCTTGTGCGAAATTAGTTGGCCAGTGCGGCGGACCACAGCGACAGTATCTCGCGCACGCGGTCGTCCGGCATGTTGAGCAGGTTGTCGCCGATGTACAGCTCCACCGAGCTGCGGTCCTGCAGCGCGCCGTGGCTGGCGCCATTGAACAGCCATACGCTGTGCCGTTCGGCGATCAGGTTGCGGATGTTCAAAGCGCGGTCGCGGCTCACCGGCAGATGCAGGTGCAGCATGCTGGCTTGCGGGCTCGCCGGATTGGGCGTCAGCAGCGGATAGTCGCGCAGCGTCTCATAGAGCCACAGCGTGCGGCGGAAGTAATCCGGCATTGCCGCCAGCCGGGCATCGAACTGCATCGCGGCGGCCACCACATACGGCGTGCGCTGGTAGACATTGCCGCCCTGGCGGCGGTACCACTCCTGCGCCTTGGCGACAAACGAGGAGGAGCCAAGCAGCATGGCGCCGCCCATGCCGCCTATGCCCTTATAGAGCGACACGTACACCGTGTCGCAGCCGGCGGCGATTTCGCCTGCCGTTCGTCCGTATGCGGCGGCGGTTTCCCACAGGCGGGCGCCATCCAGGTGCAAATGGATGGCTTGCTCGTGGCAGTAAGCCTTGATGGCGGTGAGATCGTCCCATTCCGGGCATTGGCCGCCGATCTCGCGCATCGGCAATTCCAGCGTCGCCGCGCCCAGTTTGTCGGGAATGCCCTGGAGTTCTTCCAGCGTCCACGGACGGTTCTGGTCACCGATCTGCAAGGCGTGGAAGTGGTCAAACAGCTGATGGTTGCCGCGTTCATGGCGCAGGATGTGCGACGTCGGGTGCAGCGCCACCAGTTTGCTGCCGCGTTCCTCGCAGGCGATGCGCAGCGCGGTGGCTTGCGTCATGGTACCGGTGATGCAGAACAGCGCCGCCTCGAACCCCAGCAGTTTTGCGATCTTTTGCTCGAAGTCCTGGATCAGGGTGCCGTTGCCGTAGGTGTCGTGCTCCACGCCGTTGGCTTCGCACCACGCCGCCATCGCCGCGAACAGCTGCGCGGGTGAGGGCTGGCGATGGCCGGGAAGGTGGGTGCGGCAGCGGAGGCGCAGTTCGGCGTCGGTCAATTCATTCTCCTGAAAGAACGAATGATACCCCGATCAATGCGCGGTGTGGACGTTGTGGAACTGGAGTGCGGCCAGGTTGGCGTAGATGCCGCCCAGCGCCACCAGCGAGGTGTGGGTGCCGGTTTCGACGATTTTGCCGTCTTCCATGACGATGATGCGGTCCGCGCGCTGCACCGTTGCCAAGCGGTGGGCGATGATGACCGTCGTGCGGCCGACCATCGCCGCCTCCAGCGCCTTTTGCACCAGGCGCTCGGATTCGGCGTCCAGCGCGCTGGTGGCTTCGTCGAGCAGCAGCAGCGGTGGGTTTTTCAGCAAAGCGCGGGCGATGGCGATGCGTTGGCGCTGTCCGCCGGACAGGCGCACACCGCGCTCGCCCAGGAACGATTTGTACCCTTGCGGCAGGCGTTCGATAAATTCGTGGGCGGCGGCCAGTTTGGCGGCCTGGATCACTTCCTCGTCGGTGGCGCCGGCGCGGCCGTAGCGGATGTTTTCCATCGCGTCGGCCGAGAAGATCACCGTATCCTGCGGCACGATGCCGATGGCGTCGCGCAGCGTATGCAGGTCGAGCTGCGTGATGTCCACGCCATCGAGCTTGATGCTGCCGCTTTGCGGATCGTAGAACCGCAAGAACAGCTGGAACAGCGTGGTCTTGCCGGCGCCGGAAGGGCCGACCACGGCCACCGTCTCGCCGGGTTTGATGTCCAGCCACAGGTGGCCCAGCGCCGCCGTCTCGGGCCGCGACGGATACGAGAAGGTGACATCGTTGAGGGTCAGGGCCGCGCCGTTGGCGGCGCGCGGCGGCAGCGCCAGCGGCTTGGCCGGCGACTGGATGTTCGATTTGACGGCCATCAGTTCCAGCAGTCGCTCGGTGGCGCCGGCGGCGCGCTGCGCCTCGCCCATCACTTCGGACAAGGCGCCGATGGCGCCGGCGACGATCGAGGCATACAGGATGAACTGACCCAGGTCGCCGCCGGTCATGTCGCCCGACAGCACGGCGTGGGCGCCCAGCCACAGCACGAAGACGATGGTGCCGAACACCAGCACGATGGCGATCATCGTCAGCAGCGCGCGGGCGCGGATGCGGCGCATCGCGGTCTTGAATGCGCCTTCGACCGAGGCGCCGAAGCGGTTCGATTCGATCGTCTCGTGCGTAAAGGCCTGCACGGTCGGCATGGCGTTGAGGATTTCGCCGGCCATGGCCGAGGCGTCGGCCACGCGGTCCTGCGAGTCGCGCGACAGCTCGCGCACGCGGCGGCCGAACATCACGATTGGCAGCACCGTTAGCACCAGCAGGCCGATGATGATGGCCGACAGTTTAACGCTGGTCACGAACAGCATCACCAGGCCGCCGATGAACAACAGCACATTACGCAGCGCCATCGAGATACTGGTGCCGACGACCGCTTGTATCAGCGTGGTGTCGGTGGTGATGCGCGACAGGACTTCGCCGGTCTGCGTGGTCTCGAAAAACTCGGGGCTCTGGGTGACCACATGCCGGTAGACGGCGCTGCGGATGTCGGCGGTGACCCGCTCGCCCAGCCAGGAGACGGTGTAGAAGCGCGCGGCCGTGGCCAACGCCAGCACGGTGGCGACGCCGAACAGCGCCAGGAAGACCAGATCCACATGCTTGATGCTCTTGTCGCCGGTGCCGCCGAAACCGAGGTCGATCATCTGTTTGAAGGCGGCTGGAATGGCCAGGGTGGCGCAGGCGGCGACCACCAGCGCGATACCGGCCATGACGAATTGACGCTTGTACGGCGCCAGGAACGGCAGCAAGCCGCGCAAGGTGGACAGGCTTCCTTTCTTTTGTTCCCGGGTGACGTTGGGCGCGGCTGCGGACGGGGTGCTGGCGGTGGTGCTGTTGGTCATCGTGTGGCTGCGGTTTCGGTAAATATGCTTTGGGTTGTTCTAATATTCTTCTACAGTTTCATCGGGCTGACATACCCGGTCATTTCCAGATAGGCGCGACCGGCCGGCTTGCCGTCCCGCGTGAGCGTCACCGCGCCTTCCCAGTACACCGCGCCGGTCGAGCGGCGCGAATCCAGTTCCTGGTCGTCCTGCAAGGGGACGATCCGCCATTCCACATTGCCGGTGGTGAGCCGGCTTTCGACCGGATACTCGGCATTGGTGCGGGGCGAGCGCCAGCGCCGTTGCGCGGCAAAACCGACCTGCTCCGGTGAGAATTGCGTGATCTTACCGGATGCGTCGCGCCATGTCGCGTGCGACCATAGTTTAGCACCTGTCTTGTCGCGGAGTTGGAAAGCCATCAGGGCGCCTCCGTCGTCGAGGTTGGCGCCTATCCAATCCCAGCCGACCGCGCCGGAATCGCCGCCCATGATGTCGCTGGACCACTCGTGATCGAGCCAGCTGGCGCCGGTGACGGCGGCCGCCTTGCCGCCGCGCGTGACGGTGCCGGTGGTGGTGAGTTGCGGCTCGCTGTAGTAGTAGCTGGCCTGCTCGGGGCGCGGGCCTTTGCGCGAATAGCCACGCTGGCCCTGGAGCAGCACCGGCTGCGATGGCGCCAGCTTCAGGTTCAGCGCGAAGTTGGCGGCGTCCACGCGGATGGCGTAGCTGCCGTCGGCGTTGCGCGTCATGCGCCAGTCGTCGAGCTTCACATCGGCGTCGCCGACCTTGGCGTAGGCGATGCCGAAGCCCTCGCGCGCGCTGCGCTGGTCGTGCAGCAGCTTGCCGTTGGCCGGGTCGGAGACGGCGGCGTGGCCGATGATCAGCTGCTTGGGCGCGAATTTGCTGGGGTTTGCCCGGTCATGCCCGGTCCCGCTGCGGAAGAAGGTGACCTGGAATCCCAACGGCTTGCCATCGGACGTATTGAGCCAGCCGGTGACATACCACCATTCGATTTTATAGTCCAAATGGGCGCCGTAATCGGCGGGGAAGCGCAGCGAAGCGCCGTCCGGCAGTGGCGCGACCGGGGCAAATCCGGGCGGCGCCGCCCGCGAGGACACGCCGCACAACAGCATAAGGAACACCGCAAAGTAACGTATCAAGTGCATCACCAGTCCTCCCTGACCGCGCGTATCGGCCCGCCGGACAGCGATTGCCGGCCCGCCAGCAGGGCAGTCAGCGCGGATGCGGCCAGCAGTAGTCCGGCGACCGACGCCAACAAACCCCAAGGCAAATGCAGCTGCATGGTCCAGTGGAACGACTGCGGATTGACGACGAAAACCAACACGAGGCTGATGACCCACCCGAGGACAAAGCCGGTGGCGATGCCCAGGCCGGTCAGGGCGCCGCCCTCAATGGCCAGGATCGACAGGATTTGCCCGCGCGTGACGCCGACGTGGCGCAGCATGCCGAATTCCTTTGACCGGGCCAAGGTCTGCGCCGAGAAGGTGGCGGCCACGCCGAACAGGCCGATGACGATGGCGATCGCCTCCAGCAGGTAGGTGATGGCGAAGCTGCGGTCGAACACCTTCATGCTCATGTCGCGGATCTCCGATGGCGCGCTGGTTTCCAGCGCGGCGGCGAACGGCAGCCGCTTCACCGCTTGCACGGTGTCCTCGGGTTTCGCGCCGGGTTTGAGCCAGAGTGCCGCGCTGCTGGCTTGCTGGTCGCCGGTGATGGCGCGGTAGTCGCTCAGCCGCATCTGGATCGAGCCGGTCGGACGGGCGTAGTCGCGCCACACGCCAGCAACCTGGAAGGAATGCAGTTTGCCATTGAGGGGAATTTCCACTCGTTTGCCGACTGTCATATCGTACAAATCGACCATCGCCTCCGAGACCCAGACCGGTGGCGGTCCGCCCGGCGCCGGCGGCTTCGTCGCGCCCACGAGGGCCAGCGATTGGGCGGGATCCTGCTCGTTGACGATGCTCGCCAGCAGCGCCACGGGCGGGCGGCCCGGCGCCAGCGAAATGCCCCGCACACGCAGGAAACTGGCTTTTTGCACGCCTGGCAGGGCGGCGATGGCCGCCTGTTCCTGCGGCCGCAGGCCAGCCGTGGTGCCCGCGCCGATGGTGCTGACGTAGACGTCCGCCGGCAGGACCTGGCGCAGCCAGTCGTCGAGCGACACGCGGAAGCTGGCGACCATGATGGCCATGGCGACCATCAGGCTAAAGCTCGACAGCACGCCGCCGAGCGCGATGCCTGCCTGGCTGGAGGCGTTGGCCAGGCGCGATAACGTCAGCGTTAATACGGGCGAGGCGCCGGGCCGGTTGGCGGTGGCGGCGCTCCAGCGTTTGTGCGCGAAGCGGAACACGATGGCGGCCAGGCGCGGCATCAGTGCGATCACCCCGACCAGCAGCAGCGCGATCGACAGGTAGCCGAAGATCGGCAATTCGAACACCGGCGGCGCCTGCGACAGCAGCGCGGCCAGCGCGATGCAGGCCAGGGCCGGCCAAGCCGTCGCCAGGCGCGACATGGCCGCCTCCTCGGTGCCGGATTTAAGCGCCACCGCCGGTTTGGCGCGGGCGGCGTCGAACGCCGGCGCGGCACAGCCCAGCAGCGACACGCTGACGCCCAGCGCGAAATAGACGGCGGCGGCCACGGGCGTGAAGTGCACCGTCGGCTGCACGCCGGAGAAGAAACCGGCGCCCAGGTCCGCGCCCATGAAGTGCAGCGCGGCGGCGGCCAGCCCGTAGCCGGCGGCGATGCCGATGGCCGATCCGGCGATGCCCAGGCCCAGGCCTTCGAGCAGGATCTGGCGCAGCAGGTGGCGGCGGTCCATGCCCAGCACCCGCAGCAGCGCGAACTGGCTGCGGCGGCGTATCACCGACAGCGCCTGCGTGGAAAACACCAGGAAGGCGCCGGTGAACAAGGCCACCAGCGCCAGCACTGTCAGGTTGACGCGGTAAGCGCGGCTCATACCCTCGTTGCGGCTGTTTTGTTCCTGGTCGTTGGGCTGGTTGACCCGGAAGCGGCCGGGATATTCGCGTTGCAGGTCCTGCTCCAGTTGCGCCTTGAAGGCGTCGCGATTGACGCCGTCGCGCAGTTTCAGGTCGACGCGCGACAGCTGGCCCAGTTTGTCGAAGCGCCATTGCGCTGCGCCCAGGTCCATCACGCCGATGCGCTGGCCGGCGCGCGCGCTTTGCAGCGACCCCGCCACGCGCAGTTGCAGTTTGTCGACGCCGACTTGCAGGGTTATTTGATTCGCCGTGGGATGGAGCCACTGCTGCGCGGCGGGCGACAGGAAAATCGTATCGTCTGCCAGGGTGGAGCTCGGATCGCCGTCGGCCGGCACGCCGATCAGGTCCGGCGCGACGAAACCGGCGCGGAACACATCGATGGCGATGATTTTCAATGCAGTGCGCTGTCCGGGAACCGAGGCGTCGAATTCCAGCACCGGCGAGGCCACGGTGACCCCGTTGCGCGCCGCCAGGATCGGATAGATCGCCTCGTCGAAGGCCGGCTCGGTGCCGCGCACCTGCACATCGGCCACGCCGGACAAGCCCTTGATCGCCGACGAGAACTCGTTGAAGGCGGCAGCGTTGATCAGGTGGATCGCGAAGCCGAGCGAGATGCCGACGGCGATGGCGGCGATGGCGACCAGCGCGCGCATCGGGTGCGCGCGCCATTCGCCCAGCAGCAGCCAGCGTGACAGCCGGCGCATCGACGCCGCCTCGCCTTTGGATGCGATGGCGCCCCTTCCGCCTGCCGCGCGCATCGGATCGGACATCAGTGCGCGCACTCCAGCGAAAGCGATTCACCGGCGCGCTTGGCGCGCAGCCTGGCCTTGGCCGCGTTGGCGTTGGTGGCGCTACGCGCATCTTCGTCGGCCCACTGTTTGGTCAGCGCGAGTTTGGCGCAGCGCTTGCGTTGGGACATGGCGGTCCGCGCGGCGCGCTCGGATTCGCGGGCTTCGTGCTCCTCGACCTTCTGGCGGGACTTTTGCAGCGCCGCCGATTCCTTTTGCATGCGCTGCAGGTCGGCCGCCGCCGCAGCGTCGGCGGGCGCCTTCGGCACCACCAACATCGACGATGCGCGCGCGCCGGGCGGGCAGGGCATGTCGCTATAGGTGATCTTGCCGTCCACGGTACATTTATAGACGCTTTGCGCGGCGCTGTTGTTGCCCGCCAGCGCGGCCGCGCACAGCACAGCGGCGCAAGGCGCGCGGAGATGGAGGTTCATGGCGGTCCCGTTCACAGAATTTTCCCGGGATTCATGATACCCAGCGGGTCCAGCGCCGCTTTGATGGCCCGCATCATGTTGAGTTCCACCGCCGATTTGTAATGCGCCAATTCGTCGCGTTTCAGCGCGCCGATGCCGTGCTCGGCGGAAATGGACCCGCCGAATCCGACCACGCTGTCGTGCACCACGCGGTTGACCTTGTCTTGATTGGCCAGGAAATCCTCGTTGGAAATGCCCTCGGGCGGCGCGACGTTGAAATGCAGGTTGCCGTCGCCCAAATGTCCGAAGCACACCAGTTGGCAGCCGGGGAAGGCCGCCTGCAATTGCGGCGCGGTGACGTCGATGAAGTCGGCGATGCGCGACACCGGCAGCGAGATATCGTGCTTGATGTTTTTGCCGGCCCTGGCCTGCGCCAGCGGAATATGCTCGCGCAGCTGCCACAAACCGGCCGATTGCGTCGTCGATGTCGCCACCACGGCGTCCGTGACGACGTCGCGTTCCAGCGCCGCGCCGATGGCGCGCTCCAGCAGGTCGACCGCGTGCTGTTCCGATTCGCTGCTCGACAGTTCCAGCAGCACGTACTGCGGATGGGCGTCGGCAAAGGGCTTCGGCAGTTGCGGGAACTGCGTGGCGACCAGCTCCAGGCAGTAGCGCGACATCAGCTCGAAACCGGTCAGGCTGGAGCCGCAGTGGTCCTGCATCAGCACCAGCAGCCGCAGCGCGTGGGCCGGCGAGGGCAGCGCGGCCAGCGCGGTGATGCTGGCCTTGGGCTGCGGGTACAGCTTGAGCACCGCGCCGGTGATGACGCCCAACGTGCCTTCGGCGCCGATGAACAGATCGCGCAGGTCATAGCCGGTATTATCCTTGCGCAGGCCGCGCAAGCCGCTCCAGATCTCGCCCTGCGGCGTGACCACCTCCAGCCCGAGACACAGCTCGCGCGTATTGCCGTAGCGGAGGACCGCCGTGCCGCCGGCGTTGGTGGACAGGTTGCCGCCGATGGTGCAGCTGCCCTCGGCCGCCAGCGACAGCGGGAACAGGCAGCCCTCGGCGGCGGCGGCTTCCTGCGCCTGTTGCAGGATGCAGCCGGCATCGACGGTCATGGTGCGGTTGATGGTGTCGATCTCGCGGATGGTGTTGAGCCGCGCCAGCGACAGCACGACGGCGGTGCCGCTGGCGTCGGGAATGCTGCCCAGTACCAGGCCGGTATTGCCGCCCTGTGGCACCAGCGGCACGCGGTGGCGCGCGCACGCCTTCACCAGCGCCGCCACCTGTTCCACCGAGCCGGGACGCAGCACGGCGGCGGCCTTGCCGGTGAAGCGCCCGCGCCAGTCGGTGAGGAAGGGCGCCATGTCGGCGTCGGTGTCGAGCACATAGGCGTCGCCCAGCAGCGAACGGCACTCCAGTAAAAACTCCGTCATTTGACCGTGGTGCCCTTCACCTTGTCGAGCAATTCCTTGGACAGCTTCTTCGCCGCTTTTTTATACGGCCGCAGATACATCACCGCGCAGGCGAAGTAGACGCAGACGATCGCCGCCTCGCCCCAGGCCAGCCGCGAGGACAGTTCGTCCGTGTCGCTCCAGCCGCGCACCACGCCCTCGGTGAAGTACAGCAGTATCATCATCGAGGTCCACTGCAGGGTGTAAATGTCGCGCTTCCACACGCCGTACAGCGGCAGCAGCAGCGGCGCGGCCTTGAGCACCAGCCACGAGCCACCCGGCTTGAGCGGCGCCAGCACCATCTCCCACAGCACGCACCAGACAATCAGCAGACCGAGGCTGCCGATGGCGCCCCAGTGAAAATACTTGTGCATCGCGTTTTGCATTTTGCATCCCCGTCTTGCATCTGAATATTAAGCGGCGGCGCGCAGCTTCATCGCCGTTTCGGCCAGTCGCTTGCCCAGCGCGATCGCCAGGCGTTTCTCGTCTTCGGTGATGGTCTTTTTGCCATCGAGGCCCGACCAGTGGCTAGCGCCGTAGGGCGTGCCGCCGCTGGAGGTGGTCATCAGTTCCGGATTGGTGTAGGGCAGGCCCATTACCATCAAGCCGTGGTGGAACAAGGGTATCATCATCGACAGCAAAGTCGATTCCTGGCCGCCGTGCAGGCTGCCGGTGGAGGTGAACACGCACGCCGGCTTGCCCGCCAGGGTCCCTGCCAGCCAATCGGTGGCGGTGCCGTCCCAAAAATACTTCATCGCCGCCGCCATGTTGCCGAAGCGGGTGGGCGAGCCCACGGCCAGGCCGGCGCATTCCTTCAAATCGTCCAACTCGACGTAGGGCGCGCCCTCGGCCGGCACGTCGGCCTCGGTGGCCTCGGCCACCGTCGAGACGGCGGGCACGGTGCGCAGGCGCGCATCACAACCCGGCACGCTTTCGACTCCCTGCGCGATCAGCTCCGCCAATTTGCGGGTGGCGCCATGGCGCGAATAAAACAATACAAGAATAATCAGATTAGGTTGGTTCATCGGCGGTATTATAGGGCGCTTTTCACTGGGGCTAACACTGCCGTCTGATTATCGCTCATGTACGCAAAATATATTCACCCGATTCTTCTTTATGTATTGAGCACCTGCCGCAACGGGATCGCGACCATGCGATCGCTGTCGTGGCCGGAGGTGCGCGACCTGGTGCTGTTCGCCCATCGCCGCCTGCGCGAGGAAAGCCTGCCGCAAGTCGCCGGCAGCCTCACTTTTACCACCGTGTTCGCGCTGGTGCCGCTGCTGACCATCGCGCTGGCGATCTTCACCACTTTCCCGCTGTTTAACACCTTCCGCATGTCACTGGAGGCGTATTTCGTCCAGAGCGTGATGCCGAAGTCGATCTCGACGACGATCCTCAATTACCTGACCATGTTCGCCTCCAAGGCCACGCGGCTGTCGGCGGTGGGCGCGGTGGCGCTGATCATGACGTCGATCGCGATGATGAATCTGATCGAGCGCGTATTCAACCGCATCTGGCGGGTGCGCGGGGAGCGCAGCTGGACGCGCCGCATCCTGGTCTACTGGGCCATCATCACGCTCGGGCCCCTGCTGATCGGCGTGTCGCTGACGTTGTCGTCGCAGGTGTTCATGGCCACCGTCGATTTGTTCGGGCGGGTGCCGGTGCTGGGCGCGATCATCTACACGATGGCGTCGCTGGCCCTGACCACGGCCGGTTTCACCTTGCTGTACCTGGCGGTGCCCAACCGCGACGTCGACTGGCAGGACGCGGCCTGGGGCGGCCTGGTGGCCGGCCTGGCGTTCGAACTGGCCAAGCGCGGCTTCGCCATCTTCATCACGCAGTTTCCTACTTATTCGAAGATTTACGGCGCGCTGGCGGCACTGCCGCTGTTCCTGCTGTGGGTGTATGTGTCGTGGGTGATCACCTTGATCGGCGCGCTGCTGGTGGCGGCGCTGCCGGTGGTGAAGTACGAGCGCTGGTGGCACGAGGCCCAGCCGGGCGGCGAGTTTGTCGATGCCATGGCCATCATCAAGGTGCTCTACGTCGCCTGTAAATGCGGCGACACGGCGCTGGTGGGCGCCGGCGCGATCCGGCTGCGCACCCGGCTCGGTTTCGACGAGATGGACAATCTGCTGGAAAAAATGATGGCCGAGGGCTGGGTGGGGCGGGTCAAGGTGGAGGCGCCGCCACGGGTCCAATGGGGCAAGCGGGTCAGCGATGGCACCGACCACTGGGTCTTGCTCGCCAACGTGGAAAAACTAACGCTGGCCGAGGTCTATCGCCTGTTCGTCTTCGGCGGCATGGCCGTCAACGCTGGCGTGGTGGCCGATGGCGACGACGAGCGCGATCTGCAGGCCGCGCGCGAAGCGGCCAGCCTGGCGCGCGAGGTGGAAAACGCCGTCGAAACGGGGCTGGGCAAAACCCTGGCCGAGCATTTCGGACCGCTCGACTGCCGGTGATACCGGCGCCACCATCTGCCGGTCGCTTTAGCGCGCTGCATCACACCCAGACAACATAAGAACAAGAATGTTGTGATTTGCTTATCCGCAGCGCTGGATTTTTTGCCGGGCATAGGCTACATTCGCTATAAGGCTAGAACAACTACAAACCCCATTCACACAGCCTATATCTCAGCGGACAGGACGGCCAAAATGAAAGTCTCCGAAATTCTTCAGGTAAAAGGTAGCATTCTTTATACCATCTCTCCTGACCAGCCTTTGGCGGACGCCGCCAACACGATGGCTGAGAAGGACATCGGCTCGCTGGTCGTCATGGAGTTCGGCGACCTGGTCGGCATGCTGACCTTCCGCGAAGTGCTGCGGGCGCTGCACGACAACGCCGGCACGGTGGGCGGCGGCACGGTGCGCAAGCACATGGACGACCACCCGATCACCGTCACCCCGGACACCGAGGTCAACGAAGTGCGCCGCATCATGCTGGAAAAGCACGCGCGCTACCTGCCGGTGATGAATGCCAAGACGATCCTCGGCGTGATCTCGTTCTACGACGTCGCGCGCGCGGTGCTGGAGGCGCAAAGCTTCGAGAACCGCATGCTCAAGGCGTATATCCGCGACTGGCCGGCCGAGACGGCTGATCAACATCCGGACTAAAGCGCAACAGCAAGCAAAAAAACGCCATCGGCCCGCGCCCATGGCGTTTTTTTCATTTGGACATCCGGGGTCAGGTCCACCATTTCTACACGAACGCGGCACTAGGGGCGCCAATCCGGCTCTATGGATCAGCCCGTGTAGAATTGGTGGACCTGACCCCGGAGTTGCCGGAGTTGGTTCAGGCGGCGCCTTCGAGGGCGTCGTTGCTGAGCCAGCCGTCCAGGGCGGCGGCCGTCATCGGCCGCGCGAACAGGAAGCCTTGCGCCAGCGGGCAGCCCAGCGCCTGTAGGATCTGAGCCTGGCGCTCGTCCTCGACACCTTCGGCGATGACCGACAGGCCCAGGTTGCGGCCCAGCTGGATCACCATCTCGGCGATGCTGCTGCCGCGCGCGGAACCGGTGATCTCGGTGACGAAGGCGCGGTCGATCTTCAGGCGGTCGATCTGCAGCCGCTGCAAATACGATAGCGACGAGAAGCCGGTGCCGAAATCGTCGATGGCGATGCTGACGCCCGTTTGCTTGATCTGGCCCAGCATCTTGATCAGCATGTCGGGCTCCTCCATCGCCATCGATTCGGTGATCTCCAGTTCGATGTATTGCGGCGGCGCCTGCGTGTCCTCGAGCGCCTTGCGCAGCATCTCCAGGAAGTGCGGATGGCGGAATTGCACCTGCGAGACGTTGATCGACATCATGAAGTCGTGGTGTCCGGCCTTGCGCAGGGCGACCAGTTCGCGGCAGGCGGTGCGCATGACCCATTCGCCCAAATCGATGATCAGGCCGGAATACTCGGCGATCGGGATGAAGCGGTCCGGCGAGATGAATTTGCCGTCCGGCGTTTGCCAGCGCAGCAGCGCCTCGGCGCCCACCGGCCGGCGCGTGGCCAGGTCGATTTGCGGCTGGTAGACGACGAACAGCTGGTTCTGGCCGAAGGCGGTGCGCAGCGCGTGCATCATGCGCACGCGCTCGCGGATTTCGACGCCCATGCTGCGCGAGAAGTAGAAGTGGCCGGCGCGTTGCTGCGATTTGGCGCGCTTGAGGGCGATGTCGGCATCCTTCAGGGCGTCGGCGCCGCTGCCTTCGTGCTCCGACAGCCGCACCAGGCCCAGGGTGGCCGACAGTTGCACGTCCTGGCCGTCGATGCTGAACGGGCGCTGGAACAGCGGCAGGATCCTGGCCGGGTTGACCTGCGCCGAGTCGCCCACCAGGCAGAAGATGTCGCCGCCGATGCGCGCCACCGTCAACTGCCCACCCAGCTCGAACTGCAAGCGGCCGGCGACGGCGACCAGCAGCAGGTCGCCGAACTGGTGGCCGAGCGCGTCGTTGGTCTCGGCGAAGTGGTCGAGGTCGACCAGCGACAGCGTGGACGCGTCGCGCGACGGGCCGGCGAGGGTGGCGTCGAGCATTTCGACCAGGCGGGTGCGGTTGGGCAGCTTCGACAGCTGGTCGTAGAAGGCGGCGTTGTGCAGGTGCGAGACCAGTTCGACGTTGTCGAGGCCGACCGCGACGTTGCTGCAGAAGACGTCCAGCAGCCGCTCGTTGATCTCGCCCGGCTCGCGGCAGACGTCGATGTGGGCGACGAAGTCGCGGCTGGCCTTGCCGGCGAAATACAGGGTGACGCCATCGGGGCGGTAGACGTTGCGGCGCTCCAGCAGCGCCAGCTCCATGGCCGCGTGCGCGCGCTGGCCCTTGCCGGCCGTCAGGAAGCTGTTGTCGAGGTGGCCGTAGGCGCCTGACGCGGCCATCACAACCAGCTCATGGCCGCCGTCGTCCCCGACTTCCTTCACGCACAGCACGCCGCTGTTGTCCTGGCACAGCAGCGCGCCGATCTGCGCCAGCACGCCGGCCGCGAAGTTCTTCACGCCGTGCAGGCTCATCAGTTCGGTGCTGCCCTGGACGATCTGGTTGAGGCCGCGCCGGCTGTCGTTGATCTTGCGGATTTGTTCGTACGAGCGGATGGCCGAGGTCACCGTCGTGAACAGCTTGATGCGCGTGAGCTCGGACTTGGTCTTGTAATCGTTGATGTCGAAATCGCGGATGGCGTCGATCTCGGGCGCGTAGCCGGGCTGCCCGGTGCGCAGGATGATGCGCACGTCGGCCAGCTTGAGGGTCTCGCGGATGTAGCGCACCAGGTGCAGGCCGGCGTCGTCCTGTTCCATGACCACGTCGAGCAGGATGACGGCGATTTCGTGCTCGTGTTCGAGCATTTCGCGCGCCTGGCTGGCCGAATACGCGTGCACGAATTCGAGCGGCCGGTGCTGCATGTCGAGGTTGCCGAGCGCGAAGGTGGTGGTCGAATGGACGTCCTCGTCATCGTCGATGATCATGACGCGCCATACGTTGCGCGCGCCCGTGGTGTCGGGCGTGGCCGGATGCTCTTCTAAGAATACCAGATCGTCTTGATCGTCCTTGGCCTCTGACGGCTCAAGTGGCGTGATCGGTGGGGGCATGTGTAGCTTCTCCAGGATTTCTCGGTGTTCTTGTAATCAAGTATATAGCGGATTGTCAAAAAGAACGCAGATTTCCCCGGGTTTGGACGTAACGTTGCGTACCTGTATGCAACTTGCTGCATAGTTGTTGCATAGTCGTCGCATGCTTGCAGATCGCTAGTTTCAATTGGATAATGTTTTATCAAGTATTTCAAAAACCGTTGTACCAAGCATTACTTGTCCATATGCAAATTATCGGCGCGGCGGGCCGCTACTAGCGGCTGGCTGGTAGAATGAGGAACTTTCCACCTTTTTCCGAAGATTCTCTTCCTATGTCCGGCAATACATTTGGCAAATTGTTTTCTGTTACAACTTTTGGTGAGTCGCACGGCCCGGCGATCGGCTGTGTGATCGATGGATGCCCACCGGGTTTGCCGTTGTCGGAAGCCGATATCCAGCCGGAACTGGACCGCCGCAAGCCGGGCACGTCGCGCCACGTCACCCAGCGCAAGGAGCCCGACACGGTCGAGATCCTGTCCGGCGTCTACCAGGGCGTGACCACCGGCACGCCGATCGCGCTGCTGATCCGCAACGAGGACCAGCGCAGCAAGGATTACGGCAATATCGTCGACAGTTTCCGTCCGGGCCACGCGGACTATACCTACTGGCATAAATACGGCGTACGCGATCCGCGCGGCGGCGGCCGTTCGTCGGCGCGCCTGACCGCGCCGGTGGTGGGCGCGGCGGCCGTGGCCAAGAAGTGGCTGAAGCAGCAATACGGCACCGAGTTCCTCGGTTGCATGAGCCAGCTGGGAGACATCCCGGTGCCGTTCCAGGACTGGTCGCACGTGCATGACAACCCGTTCTTCGCCGCCAGCGGCGACGCCGACCTGATCGCCCGCATGGAGGCGGCGATGGACGAGCTGCGCAAGGCCGGCGACTCGATCGGCGCGCGCATCGACGTCATCGCGCGCAATGTGCCGGTGGGCCTGGGCCAGCCGATCTACGACAAGCTCGACGCCGACATCGCCTACGCGATGATGGGCATTAACGCCGTCAAGGGCGTGGAGATCGGCGCCGGCTTCAAGTCGGTGGTGCAAAAGGGCACCGAGCACGGCGACTCGCTGACGCCGCAAGGTTTTATCGGCAACAACGCCGGCGGCGTGTTGGGCGGCATTTCGACCGGCCAGGACATCACCGTGTCGATCGCGATTAAGCCGACCTCGTCCATCCGCTCGCCGCGCGACTCGATCGACAAGGACGGCAAGCCGGTGGTGGTCGAGACGTTCGGCCGCCACGATCCGTGCGTCGGCATCCGCGCCACGCCGATCGCCGAGGCCATGCTGGCCCTGGTGCTGATCGACCACGCGCTGATGCACCGCGCCCAATGCGGCGACGTCAAGGTATCCACTCCCGATATCACGCTGTAAGCGAAGCGGCCGGCGCCATCGCCGGCCTGCTTACACGCGGCTGCTGACGATTTCCTGCGCGTGGCGCCGTTCCACCGCGCGCACCACCAGCGTGCGCATGTCGTTGAGCAGCGAGAATTCGGTCTGGCTTAATTGGATCGGCGGGAACGAGTCGTCCCAGTCGCCGTACAGGAAGCCGGCCGGCTGGCCGTTGGCCGACAGCGGCAGGATCACAAAGCTGCGCGCCTCGGCCAGCGAACTTTTCCACCACAGCGGCAGCTTGGCGGCGAACTTGGCGTCGCGCGCGTTTTCGATGAAGATCACGCGGTCGCTATTGAGGGCGGCGTGGAACACGTTCGGTTCGTAGGCGTCGTCGAACGTCATCGCCGCCAGGATCTCCCTGGTGCCTTCGCCGAAGGAGATCTTGGCCGAATAATGGCTCTCCTTGCGGTTGCGCACGAACGCCACCGCGCGCGAAAAATCCAGTCCCTTGTAGACGGTTTCCAGCGCGATCTGCACCATCTGTCCCGGACTGGCGGTGTCGAGCATGTCGCGCATGTCGGCCAGGCCGCTGAGCAGGATCTTGTTGCCGGCGGCGCGCTGGCGCGTCTTGGCCAGCGCCTTGGCGCGCCGCTCGGCGGGACGCGACAGCGGGGCGATGGTCAGGTCGTTCGCCGCCACCACCTTGGCCTGTTCGATGGCGTGCATCAGATTGGCCGGCTCCACGCCCAGCATCACCGCATAGCTCTCGGTCAGCTGGCGGACGATGGCCGCGCCTGCGGGGTCGTCGTGCCACAGCGATTCAGCGCACATGGCCGACATCGTCGACAGGCCGGCGATCCAGTCGGACGCGCTGACTTCCGCGCCGTCCTCGCTCGGCGCCAGTTTGCGCATGCCCTTGACCAGGTTGGCCGGCAGTCCCCAGTGCAGGGCGGCGGCGTGGCCGATTTCCTCCATGCTCAGGCCCAGCGTTTCCGGCGCGACGTCGTCGATCGAGCGGCCGTCCCGGTCGGCCAGGCGCTGCAGCTCGTTCCAGCGCTCCGGCATATAGAAGGTGACCATCATGCGGCCCAGCGTGTGCAGCATCGAGCACACCACGGCCGCTTCGCCATGCTGGCTTTCGGCCGTGTAGGCGATTTGCTGGGCGACGATGCCCGCCAGCACGGCCTTTTCCATTTCGATGTGGGCGACGGTGGTGTCGGTGGACGTGGTGGACAGTTCCTCGATCAGCTTCAGTCCCAGCGCCAGATGGCCGATCGCCTCGGTGCCCAGCACCAGCACCGCCTTCGAGACGGTGCTGACGTGTTGGCCGAAAGCGGAGTACATGCCGCTGTTGGCCAGCCGCAGCACCTTTTGCGTGAGCACCGGGTCGGACAGCACGGTGCGCGTCATGTTGAATTCCTGCTCGTCCTCGCCGCGCATGGCGCTCAGGATGGCGGTGATGGCCTTGGCGAAGCCCGGCATGTCGCCGCGGCGGCGCGTGCAGTCCCACAGCTGGCCCAGCGTCTGGTCGCCCAACGGCGTGCTGGCTTTGAAGACGTCCGTCATTGCGCCACCTGACGCAGTTCGGCCGGCACCACCTTGACGTGGATGCTTTCGCGCAGGGCGGCCAGGGCGACGTTGGCGGCCATCGGCTTGCCGGTCAGGTAGCCCTGGATGTACTGGCAGCCGCGCCGCTCGAGGAAGTGCAGCTGTTCTTCGGTTTCGACGCCTTCGGCGACCACCGACAGGTCCAGGTGCTTGGCCAGATCGAGCACGGCGTTGCAGATGGCGCCGTCCTTTTGCGATTCCGGCAGGTCGCGGATGAAGGCGCGGTCGATCTTGAGCACCGAAATCGGGAAGCGTTTGAGGTAGGCGAGCGACGAGTAGCCGGTGCCGAAATCGTCGATGGCGATGCGGGCCTTGCGCTCCGCCATTTTGGACAGGATCGATTCGGCGTGGACCGGATCGACCATCAATGTGCCTTCTGTGATTTCTAACACCAATTGCTCACCAAGTAGGCCCGAGAACGCGATGGCGTCGTCGAGCACGTCCAGAAACTTATCATTACGGAATTGCCGTGGGCTAATATTAACAGAGATGTAGAGGGGGCGTTTCGCCACCTCCTCGAACTGTTTGAGCTGCACGCACGCGGCCTTGAGCGCCCACGCGCCCAGCAGGTTGATCAAACCGTTGGTCTCGGCGATGGGGATGAAGCGGGCGGGCGGCACCATGCCCAGGGTCGGATGCTTCCAGCGCATCAGCGTCTCGAAGCCCTGGATCTCGCGCGTTTTGGCGTCGACGATGGGCTGGTAGTAGAGCAGGAACTCGCCTTCGCGCACCGCCTGGAACATCGCCGCTTCGAGCGAGATGTCGTGGGATGGCGGGCCGGCCTCGGACGGGCTGTAGACGACGCAGCGCGCCTTGCCGGTTTCCTTGGCGCGCGACATGGCGGCATCGGCCAGGGCGACCAGGCGCACCTCGTCCTCGGCGTGGGTCGGGTACACGGCGACGCCGACCGAGGCGCCGACATAGATCGTGTGGCCGTCGATCTCGAACGGCGACTGCAAGGTGGCGATCAGGCGGCCGGTGACCAGTTTGATCTGCGCGTCGGTGGCGGTGCCCGGCAGGATGGCGACGAATTCGTCGCCGCCCACGCGGGCCAGCGTGTCGCTGTCGCGCAGGGTTTTGCGCAGGCGGGCGGCGGCCATGCGCAGCATCGCGTCGCCGATAGGGTGGCCCAGGCCGTCGTTGACCTTCTTGAAGCCATCGAGGCCGATGGTGGCGACGGCAAAGCCTTGTCCGGAGCGGCGCGCGTTGGCGATGACCATGCGCATGCGGTCCGACAGCAGCAGGCGGTTGGGCAGCTCGGTCAACGCGTCGTGCGTGGCCATGTGGCGCAGGCGTTCCTCGGTGGCGTGCTGGATCGACATGTCGCGCCCGACGACCAGCAGCCCGGCGACCGCGTTTTGGCGGTTGATGTGGCAGGAAATGCGCAGTTCGTGCCAGACTTCGGCGTCCGGGGTTTTGATGCGCGCTTCGACCAGGCGCGTGGCGCGCGAGTCGGCGACTTCGGCCAGGGCGGCCGCCAGCGGCGCCTGGTCCGCTTCGCATATCAGTTTGGTCAGCGTGCCGCCGGCGATCGCGCCCGGGCGGGCCAGCAACGCGGTCGCGCGGCGGCTGGCGAAAACGATGTCACCAAGCGCGTCGAGACGGAAAACGACATCGCCAGCCTCCTCCATGAGGTGGTCCACGAGATGGTCCGCCAGATCTTCCGGTGGGAGGCTCGGATCGCGGTCGGGCTGTGATGGATGAGTAGGGCGCATCGCGTTGTTCAATACTTTCAAGTTGTTCATGTAACAATTGGGTTGCTTTTATCTTGCAAAACCAGAACGAAATGTATCACTGATGAGTTTGGATTTACATGAAAATAGACAACATTCCGTCGAGTTTTACTCATTTCTATTGAGAAACATCTAAAAAAGCGGTGTCGGAGCCGGGCGGCGACCGCCGGGAGGGTTTTTTGCGGCCGCGTGGCATCCTGCCGCAGTGCCGATGCGCGTGCTTGCGTGGCACTTTCGTTTGCGCTAGTCTGGCCTGTCAATGTAGCCCGGCACCGGCCGGGAGGAGACCCGCCGTGACAGCCTTCGACAACGCTTTCGACAACCCTTTCGATACCCATCGGGTGCGCAATGCCGTCGCGCCGCTGGAGAACTTCAACCTGTTTGCGTCGGACCCCGCGTTGCGGGAGGCGCTGCTGCGCGAGGGCGGCGGCGCGCACGCCGACGCACTGCAGACGCTGGGCCAGCAACTGGGCCGCGCCGAAATCCTGGACCTGGCGCGCCTGGCCAACGACTACCCGCCGACGCTGCACAACTTCGACCGGGCCGGCCATCGCATCGACGAGGTGGAATTCCATCCGGCCTGGCATCGCCTGATGACGCTACTGATAGAGAACGGCGCCCACGCGTCGCCGTGGCTGGGCGGCGAGGGCGCCCAGGTGGCGCGGGCGGCGAAGTATCTGATGTTCGGCCAGGTGGAGAACGGATCGCAATGCCCGGTGACGATGACCTACGCTTGCGTGCCCGCGCTGCGCCAGGCGCCGGCGATCGCCGCCAAGTGGCTGCCGAAGATACTGTCGCTGGAATACGATCCGCGTTCCTTGCCGGTCGAGCAAAAGCGCGGCGCCATCATCGGCATGGGCATGACGGAGAAGCAGGGCGGTTCCGACGTGCGCGCCAATACCACCCGCGCCGAGCCGCTGCCACCCGGCGAAGCGCGGGCGCTATATGGCGACGAAGGCGTCGACGCGTACCGCATCGTCGGCCACAAATGGTTTTTCTCGGCGCCGCAGAGCGATGCGCACCTGATCCTGGCGCAAACCGACGATGGCGGCAGTGCGGGGCTGTCGTGCTTTTTCCTGCCGCGCTATCTGCCGGACGGCAGCCGCAATCAGATCCGCGTGCAGCGGCTCAAGGACAAGGTGGGCAACCGCTCCAACGCCTCGTCGGAGGTCGAATTCACCGGCGCCCACGGCTGGTTGGTCGGCAAGCCGGGACGCGGCATCCCGACGATACTGGAGATGGGCGGCCACACGCGGCTCGATTGCGTGCTCGGTAGCGCCGGCGCCATGCGGGCCGCGTTGACGCACGCGCTGCACCATGCGCGCGGCCGTTCGGCGTTCGGCCGGCCGCTGTCGGAACAGCCGTTGATGCGTAACGTGCTGGCCGACCTGGCGCTGGAATCGGAAGCCGCCACGGCGTTCGCGATGCGGCTGGCGCGCTGCTTCGACCAGGCTGGCGATCCGGCGCAACAGCAGCTGGCGCGCATCCTGACGCCGGCCGGCAAATACTGGATCTGCAAGCGTGGCCCGGCTTTTGGCGCCGAGGCGATGGAAGTCATCGGCGGCAGCGGTTACGTGGAGGACGGCCCGCTGGCGCGCCTGTACCGCGAGCTGCCGGTCAATTCGATCTGGGAGGGTTCCGGCAACGTGATGTGCCTGGACCTGTTGCGGGCCTTCGGCAAAACCCCGGCCGCGCGCGAGGCGCTGGCGGCGGAGCTGGAGCTGGCCGGCGCCGGAGAAGGCGCCGGGGAAGTGCCCGGGCAGGGCGACTACCAGCGCTACACCCAATCGCTGCTCGCGGACCTGGACCAGCCGCAGGCCGGCGAATTCGGCGCGCGGCTGCTGGCCGAGCGCGTGGTGCTGGCGGTGCAGGCCGGCCTGCTGCTGCGCCACGCGCCTTTATATGTGTCGTCGGCGTTCATCGCCTCGCGGCTGGCGCGCGAGCCGGGAGGGGCCTTCGGACGGCTGCCGGCGGGCGTGGATTGCGAGGCGATTCTTGATCGGGCGCTGGTGCTTGCCTAGTATAATGGCGCGATAACCCGTAAAAAAAGAGCAAACAATGAAACAAGATCCGCGCTTCCCCAATCTGTTCATCACCGACCACCCACTGATCCAACACAAACTGAGTCACATGCGCGAGAAGGATACGTCGACCCGTACCTTCCGCGAACTGCTCAAGGAAATCACGCTGTTGATGGGCTACGAGATCACCCGCGACCTGCCGCTGACCACCCGCACCATCGAAACCCCGCTGATGACGATCGACGCACCCGTCATCGCCGGTAAAAAGCTGGCGATCGTGCCGATCCTGCGCGCCGGCATCGGCATGAGCGACGGCCTGCTGAACCTCGTGCCGTCGGCGCGCGTGGGCCACATCGGCGTGTTCCGCGACCCCGACACCCACCAGCCGGTGGAATATCTGGTGCGTCTGCCGGATCTGGCCGAGCGCACCTTCATCCTGTGCGACCCGATGGTCGCCACCGGCAATTCGGCGGTGCACGCGGTGGACGTGCTGAAATCGCGCGGCGTGACCGACGAACAGATCATCTTCCTGTCGCTGGTGGCGGCGCCGGAAGGGATCACGGTGTTCCAGAAGTCGCATCCGGGCGTGAAGATTTATTGCGCCTCGCTCGACTCGCACCTGGACGACCACGCCTACATCGTGCCTGGACTGGGCGACGCCGGCGACCGCATTTTCGGCACTAAATAACAGCGCCATGGCCACTCCAGTCGATCCTGATTACCGCGCGCGCCTGGCGGCGCTGAACGAAAAATTCGCCGCGACCGTGCCGGTGACGATGGAGAAAATCACCTCGGCGCTGGCCGTCTGCGTCGCTGAAAGCGGCGAGAGCGGCGCGCCGGCGGAAGCGTCGATGCGCCAGCTGCACGAGCTGCTGCACGGCGTGGCCGGATCGGCCGGCACCTTCGGCTTTGGCACCTTGGGTCAGGAGGCGCGGCGTATCGAGCACATGCTGCGCGAGGCGATGGCCTCCGGTTCCGGCTGGGAAGCGGTGCAGCCCGAGGTGGAAAAGCTGCTGCGCTGGGCCGCGCGTGACGCCCGCGCAACACTTTTCGATTGAGACGTGCGCTTGATGTAAATCAAACCAGTTATCATTTACTTGTCTATAGTGACAGTTACACCACTCACGAAAGAGGGCAGGAAGGACCGGCGGGAACCCCGAACAACTCGGTTTTTCTACCAAAAAAAGCGGCGGTTTGCATTTATTTTCGTGAACACGTGCTTTTCTCTCGTAAATGGGTATAATGCGGGATCGTTTAGATTCAAGAGTAGTGCAGTTAGTCTGTCATTTCTTTCTTGCCTCAAACGATATCACGGGCGCAAGCCCAACTTAACTGAAATAGGAATTGTAATGGCAACTGGTATCGTAAAATGGTTCAATGATTCGAAGGGCTTCGGCTTTATCACCCCTGACGAAGGCGGCGAAGATCTGTTCGCTCACTTCTCGGCGATTCAGTCCGCAGGCTTCAAGTCGCTGCAAGAGAACCAACGTGTTTCTTTTGAAGTGACTGCTGGTCCTAAGGGCAAGCAAGCTTCGAACATTCAGCCTCTGTAATACGCTGAATCAAACGAAATAAAGAAATCCTCGGTATCCGAGGATTTTTTTTCGTCTATCGTTTTGTAGTTGCTGCTTTATAAGCGTTATTGCCCACCTTCATTGCTTCCCTTTATTGCTTGCCCGATTTGCGCCAGTAATCCCCCTGTGCATAGGTGTGCCGCAGAAAGTCGACAAAGGCGCGTATGCGCAACGGCAAATGGCGGCGCTGCGCGAACACCGCGTAGATATCGTTGCCGGGCGCCGCGTGCTGATCGAGCACCGTCTGCAGCTTGCCCGCCTCGATCTCACTGCCCACTTCCCACATCGACCGCCACGCCAGCCCCTTGCCGGCCAGCGCCCAGTCGTGCAGCACCTGGCCGTCGTTGCAGCCCATGTTGCCGTTCACCTTCAACACCACGTTCTTGCCGTTATCGCGAAAGGTCCAGCCGCGCTGGCTGCCTTCGCTGCTGATGGCCAGGCAATTGTGTTTGGCCAGGTCGGCCAGGGTCTTGGGTTCGCCGTAGCGTTTGAGATAGGAGGGCGCCGCCACCACCACGCGTTCGTTGTCTGCCAGCTTGACGCTGACCAGGTTGGAATCGGCCAGGCTGGCGATGCGGATCGCGACGTCGATGCCTTCGCCGACGATGTCGACCACGCGGTCGCTCATGTTCAACGTCGCGGTGACGTCACGGTGCTCGGTGAGGAAGGAGGGCAGCAGCGGCGCCACGTGCTGGCGGCCGAAACCGGCCGGCGCCGAGATCATCAGGTGCCCGGTGGCGTGCGCGCTGCGCTCCGCCACCGCCGACTCGGCTTCCTCCAGCTCCGCCAGGATGCGCTGGCAATCCTCCAGGAAGGCCGCGCCTTCGTCGGTCAGTGCCAGCTTGCGGGTAGTGCGCTGCAGCAGTTTCACGCCCAAGCGGCTCTCCAGCGCGTCGAGACGGCGCCCGATCATGGCCGGCGCGATGCCCTCGGCGCGGGCGGCGGCCGACAGGCTGCCCCTAGCGACAACCTCAACGAAAGTGGATATCTGTCTGAACTGGCCCATGAAGCGGCATGCCTCTCACTTGTGATAAAAACGCATAGATGAAGTGATTTTTAGTCTCGTTTGCATAACTTATGAGTGAATATACTGTAAAACAGAACGCCGCGTAACCGAGCAGCCACACTAAAGATTCAGGCGCGCAGCCGCAGCATCAGTGCTTATAATTTGGTATGGAAGTTAATATTTTCTTACGGAGACCTATCCCATGACGCAGTCCACCATCACTTTGCCGGCAGGCATGCAAATCACCGGCGAGATCAAGCCCGGCTACGAAAACATCCTCACCGCCGAGGCGCTGTCGCTGGTGGTCAAGCTGACGCGCGAGTTCGAGGCGCGCCGTCAACAGCTGCTGGCCGTGCGGGTCGAGCGCGCCAAGCGCCTCGACGCGGGCGAGCGCCCCGACTTCCTGCCTGAGACCGCGCACATCCGCGCCGGCGACTGGAAAATCGCGCCGATTCCGAAAGCGCTGGAATGCCGCCGGGTCGAGATCACCGGTCCGGTCGAGCGCAAAATGGTCATCAACGCCTTCAATTCGGGCGCGGACAGCTACATGACCGACTTCGAGGATTCCAACACGCCGAACTGGGACAACCAGATCACCGGCCAGATCAACATGTTCGACGCCGTGCGCCGCACCATCGCGCTCGAGCAGAACGGCAAATCCTACAAGCTCAACGACAAGATCGCCACTCTGGTCGTGCGTCCGCGCGGCTGGCACCTGGATGAAAAACACGTGCTGGTCGACGGCAAGCGTATCTCCGGCGGCATCTTCGACTTCGCGCTGTTCATGTTCCACAACGCCAAGGAGCAGTTGGCGCGCGGCGCCGGCCCGTACTTCTACCTGCCGAAAATGGAATCGCACCTGGAAGCGCGCCTGTGGAACGACATCTTTGTGATGACGCAAAACGAGCTGGGCCTGCCGCAGGGCACGATCAAGGCCACCGTGCTGATCGAGACCATCCTGGCCGCCTTCGAGATGGACGAGATCCTGTACGAGCTGCGCGAACACAGCTCCGGCCTGAACGCGGGACGCTGGGATTACATCTTCTCGTGCATCAAGAAGTTCAAGCTGGACAAGGATTTCTGCCTGGCCGATCGTGCCAAGGTGACGATGACAGCGCCGTTCATGCGCGCCTACGCGCTGCTGCTGCTCAAGACCTGCCACAAGCGCAACGCGCCTGCCATCGGCGGCATGGCCGCGCTGATCCCGATCAAGAACGATCCGGAGAAAAACGAAGTGGCCATGGGCGGCGTGCGCAACGACAAGGCGCGCGACGCCACCGACGGCTACGACGGCGGCTGGGTCGCCCACCCGGGCCTGGTCGAACTGGCGATGACAGAATTCACCAAGGTGCTGGGCGATAAGCCGAATCAAATCGACAAGCAGCGTCCGGACATCGACGTCAGCGCCGAACAACTGCTGGACTTCAAGCCGGAAGCGCCGATCACCGAAGCGGGCCTGCGTTACAACATCAACGTCGGCATCCATTACCTGGGTAGCTGGCTGGCCGGCAACGGCTGCGTGCCGATCCACAACCTGATGGAAGACGCGGCCACGGCCGAAATCAGCCGCTCGCAGGTGTGGCAGTGGATCCGTTCGGACAAGGGCGTGCTGGACGACGGCCGCAAAGTGACTGCCGATATGGTGCGCGCGATGATTCCGGAGGAGTTGGCCAAGGTGCAGCGCGACGCGCCGGGCGGCGACGGTCCGACCTATGTGCGCGCGGGCCAGATCTTCGAACAGATGTCGACATCGACGGAGTTCGCAGAGTTCCTGACCTTGCCGCTGTACGAAGAGATCTAGACGCGCACTGAACCCGCAGGGCCCGGCAGGGACTCGGCGTCCCCGTCGTACCCAACCGGGTACGACCCTCGTGTCCGGGGTGCGGGTTAAAAATCATTTTTCCACAAGCGCAGCGCCGTGAAGGTCGCCAGCGCCGTATCGATACGATCAAGCCGTCCGGCCTTGACCAACTGCTCCGCGATGGCCGGCTCCCGGTAGCGCAGGAAAGGATTGGTCGCCTTCTCGACGCCGATGGTGCTCGGCACCGTCGGCAGATTGTGCTCGCGCTTGTCGGTCTCCACTTTCACACGCTCCTGCAGCGCCACATTGTCCGGTTCCACCACGCGCGCGAAGCGCAGGTTGGACAGCGTATATTCGTGGGCGCAATACACCTTGGTATCATCCGGTAGCGCGGCCAGTTTGCCCAGTGAACTGATCATCTGCGCCGGCGTGCCCTCGAACAGGCGTCCGCAGCCGCCCGCGAACAAGGTGTCGCCGCAGAACAGCCAGGTCGGCTCCCCGGTCGATGGCTCGCGCACGTAGGCGATGTGGCCCATCGTGTGGCCGGGCACGTCGAGCACGGACAGGCGCAGCGCCAGGCCCGGCACGTCGAACTGCTTGCCTTCGCCGACCGGCAAGGTGACCGCGGCGATGGTCTCGTTGCGCGGGCCGAAAACGGGAACCTGATAATGCTGTAATAATTCGGGAACGCCGCCGATGTGGTCAGCGTGGTGATGGGTGAGTAGAATGGCGGTGAGCTTGAGTCCGTTTGCTTTGAGCGCCGCCAGAATCGGTTTGGCGTCGCCCGGGTCGACCACGGCGGCATGGACACCATCGTGTATCAGCCACAGGTAATTGTCGTGGAATGCTGGAACCGTCAGAACACAGAGAGCTTGGTTAGAAGATATGGTCATTGGATCACAAAAGGCTAGACATGGATAAAGCGGGATCGGAGCAATCCATTATAGCGCTGGAAGGCTGGCTGCAAACGCCCGCAGGCGTGTACTTGCGTGCGTGGGAACAAACATGTCTCGATAATTTAACAGCCGATATCTTCGGGTTCAACGCGGTGCAGATCGGCATGCCTCAAATCGATGCGCTCGCGGCCAATCGCATGCCGTACAAATGGCTGGCCGACCGCAAGGTGCGGCCGCCCGTTACGCCGGTTCTATCGCCGCAGCAGCAGCATGCGCCTGCACCACCGCCGCGCCCTGTCGCGCTCACGCTCGATTACACCGAGTTGCCGTTCGCCTCGCAAAGCATGGACCTCGTCGTGCTGCCGCATGTGCTGGAATTTTCCACCGATCCGCACCAGGTGCTGCGCGAAGTGGAACGCGTGCTGATCCCGGAAGGCCAGGTGATCATCTGCGGCTTCAACCCGGCCAGCCTGTGGGGCGCGCGCCATGTGATGCGGCGCGTCGGCGGCACGTCTTTCCTGCCGCGCACCGAGGAGCTGATCACGATGCCGCGCATGAAAGACTGGTTAAAATTATTGAATATGAGCGCCAGCCAAAGCCATTTCGGCTGTTACGCGCCGGCCTGCCGCACAGAAAAATGGCTGAACCGCTACGCATTCATGGATAATGCCGGGCCGCGCTGGTGGCCGTTCTTTGGCGGCGTCTACATCGTACAAGCGATCAAGCGGGTCAAGGGCATGCATCTGATCGGTCCGGCTTGGACCAAAAAATCGGCGACGGCCCAGGTGGTCGTCCCTGCAACAAACAAAAGGCGGGAATAGCAGTATGGATAAGGTGGAAATTTTTACCGACGGCGCGTGCAAGGGCAATCCAGGCCTGGGCGGCTGGGGCGCGTTGCTGGTGGCCGAGGGCGCCGAGAAGGAAATCTGCGGTGGCGCGCGCGACACCACCAACAATCGCATGGAATTGCAGGCGGTGATCGAAGCGTTGAGCGCGCTCAAGCGCCCGTGCACGGTGGTGCTGCACACCGACAGCCAGTATGTTCAAAAAGGCATCAGCGAATGGATCCACGGCTGGAAAGCGCGCGGCTGGAAAACCGCCGCCAAGGAGCCGGTCAAGAACGAGGATTTATGGAAGGCGCTGGACGCCGCGCAAACCATGCACACGGTCGAATGGCGCTGGGTGCGCGGCCACAACGGCCACCCGGGCAACGAGCGCGCCGACATGCTGGCCAACCGCGGCGTCGAACTGGCCCGGGGCCGCTAGGCCACTGACCGGCCTGTTATACTTCTCCGCTTGACCGTAGCAATCACAGAGTACTTATGCGCCAAATCGTTCTCGATACCGAAACCACCGGTATCAACCCCAAGCTGGGCAACCGCATCATCGAAATCGGCTGCGTCGAACTGCACAACCGCATGCTGACCGGGAATAACTTCCACGTCTACATCAATCCGGAACGGGAATCGGAAGAGGGCGCGCTCAACGTCCACGGCCTGACCACCGAGTTCTTGCGCGACAAGCCGAGATTTCACGAGATCGTCGACCAGCTGCGCGAATACATCCAGGGCGCCGAAGTCATCATCCACAACGCGCCGTTCGACCTGGGGTTCCTGAACCACGAATTCCGGTTGTTGAAACTGCCGGACTTCTCGACCCACATCGGCGGCGTGATCGATACGCTGGTGCACGCCAAGGAACTCCATCCAGGCAAGCGCAACTCGCTGGACGCGCTGTGCGACCGCTACGGCGTGTCGAACTCGCACCGCAAGCTGCACGGCGCGCTGCTCGATGCCGAGCTGCTGGCCGACGTCTACCTGTCGATGACGCGCGGGCAGAACAGCCTGGGCATGGATGTGGAGGAAGAGGTTGTCGTCGGCAGCGCCTTGCTCGAACCGGTGCCGCTGGCCGACATCATCTTCCTGCCGGCCTCGGACGATGAGCTTGCCGCGCACGCGGCCACCCTGGCCGGCCTCGACAAGGCCGTCAAAGGGCAGTGCATCTGGACCGCCAGCCTGGCGCCGGCGGCCTGATCTGGGCGAATCGGCGGGCCGGATGCAGAATTTTCACGCCGGCCCTTCCATTTTGCCGGGGATGTATGCGATAATTCGCCCCGCTTCGGGAGGTTAGCTCAGGGGTAGAGCACTGCATTCACACTGCAGGGGTCGCAAGTTCGAAACTTGCACTTCCCACCAAGAATTCGTATCGATATCCGATACTTAAAAATGATCCAGCCTTACAGGCTGGATTTTTTTTGCCTGTCAGGCTGCGGGCGAAAGCGCCCGCGCCAGGATCAGTCCGCCGCAGGGAAGTCCAGCGCGGTCGCGTTGACCCGGTTGAACAAATTGGTGAACGTGATGGCGGAGACCGCCAGCAGCGCATCGACGACTTGCGTATCGCTGTACCCGGCGGCCCTGACAGCCGCCACAACCTCGGCGGGCACCTCGCCACGCGCGCCGACCACGGCGTGTACGAACCCTGCGAGCGCGTCCAGGCGGGCCTCGCCGGTGGGCAGGTTATGGCGTACCCGGCCGACGGCTTCCCGGCTCAATCCCAACTTGCCCGCGAACAGCGTGTGGGCGGCGAGGCAGTAATCACAGCCGCCGATTTCGCTCACCGCCAGTTTGATCACCTCCAGTTCCTTGGCCGACAGGCTGGCTTTGCGCAGGGCCGCGTCGAGATTGAGCGCAGCTTCCAGCGCCAGCGGGCTGTTGTTGCCGATCGCGGCATAGGCGTTCGGCACCATGCCTGCCGCGCTTTTGATCGCAGTGAACAGTTGTGCAGCTTTGCCGGTGGCATCGGCGACGGGTTGGTTGAACAGGCGTTCCATGATGTTTCCTTTCGAATGGGGTTGGTATGAGAAGCAGTGTAGACCGCGTCCATGCGATTGTTAATGCTCGGAAACCGTTATAATTTGCCCATTCGTCTCATTGCTTCCATCCATGGATACCCTCAGCCGGCTGATTGCCCTCTACCCCGTGCGCACTGCGCTCGACGTCCGTTGCCACTTCGGCGCGCCCTGGCTGCTCGACCACCCGCAAGCGGAACCCGGCGTAGCCCCCTATCACTTGATTACGCGCGGCACGGCAACGATCGATGGCGCAGACGGGCTGGTGGTGCACGCCGGCGACGTCATCGTGTTCCCGCACGGCGCCTCGCATCGCCTCTACGCCGGTGATCCGGCGCGCGCCACGCCGCCGACGACAAGCGGCGCCGGCTTGCTGCGCTACAAAGGCAACGAAGGCGAGGGCGCGCCGACAGATATCCTGTGCGGTGAATTCCGTTTTGATGTCGACGCTGCGGGCGGCGGCCTGCTGGCGGCGCTGCCGGACGTGCTGGTGGTGCACACCGACGAGGGTGCCGAGGCGCGGGGATTGCGCCAGGTGATGCAAGTGCTGCAGGCGGAGGCGGAAGCACCGCGCGATGGCTCCGATGCGATCGTGCGGCAACTGGCGTCGGCGCTGTTCGCCCTGTTGATCCGCGGTTGGCTGGCGCAGGCGCCGGGCGTGCCGGGATTGTTCGCGGTGCTGGCCGAGCGGCGCCTGCAGCCGGCGTTGCACGCCATGCTGGATGCGCCGCAACAGCCATGGACCCTGGCGACGCTGGCCGCGCTATGCCACATGTCGCGCGCCACGTTCGCGCGCGTGTTCGGCCGGGCCGCCGGCGCGGCGCCGGCCGAAGTGCTGACCCGTCTGCGCATGGCGCGGGCGGCGCGGTGGCTCGAAGCGGGCGGCCACGCGGCCGGCGCGGTCGCCGAAATGGTGGGATACCAGTCGGAGGCGGCGTTTCACCGCGCCTTCAAACGTCAGTACGGGGTGGGGCCGGGCGCGTGGCGCCGCGGCGGCCGGACGACGGCAGAATTCACCGCGCCTGCGGCGTACGAATAAAAGTACCGCCGGCCACCGCCGGCTAACGAGGCCCTAAGGCAGCTCTGCGGCGACGAACGGGCGGCAATCGATCGGCAGGTCGATCAAAAACGTCGTGCCCTGTTCCTGTGAGCTATCGACCGCCACGCTGCCGCCGTGGCTTTCCGCCACCGACTGCACGAACGGCAGGCCGATACCCCATCCCCTTTGGTCCCGGGCGCTATCTTGACGCCACAGGTACTGGAAAATCCGCGTTCGATTTTCCGCCGGGATCGGATTGCCCGTGTTGTGCACGGACAGCATCATGCGGTCGTGGGCGCCATCGACCTTGATCGCCACCTCCGCGCCGTCGCCATATTTGATCGCGTTGGCGACGAGATTTTCCAGCGCTCTGCGCAACGATTTCTCGCACCAGTAGCCCACCAGGGACGAGCCGCCCACCGAACATTTAGCGTCACTGACATTGGCGTCCGCGCACACCTGCCTGGCCAGTTCGAGGAGATCGAAACGGGACAGGTCGAGCGGAACGGTCTCGCCCTTGTGAAAACTTAACACGTCCAGTAATTCTTCGATCATTGCGCTCAGGCGCCGGCCGTTGTCGCGTATTTTTCCCGCCAGGCCTTGGGTTTTCTCCGCCGGCGGCCCCAGCGTCAGCAAGTGGGCGCCGTTGACGATCACCGAGAGCGGATTGCGCATATCGTGCGACAGGGACGCGGCGACACGCTGGCGCATCGAGTCGTGCATCGCCGTGAATTTCTTGACCGCCTCGCGGACGGCGCAGTCTATCGACGCATTCACGATGCCCCACTCGGCGCGGTTCAGCGAGACACCCTGGGCGTCCGCCACCCGCGAAAAAACGTCACGAAAAATCTGATACTCGTGGATGATCTGATCAGGCCCGTACGACGTCATCCTGGCGCGCTCGTTGCCGTGTGCCGCCGCGATGTCGTTGTTGCTGGTGGCGTGCTGACGTGGATGGTCCGGGCTGAGCGCCTCTGCAATATTGTCGTAAAATACAGGCAAGGTATTGATGAGAATAGGGTGCAAGATGTGCTTGGCGCCGGCAACCAGGCGCCGAACCTCGCTTTCCCATTCCGCGAAGACGAGATCCCGCATCCCCAGGATTTGCCGCGACAATCGAGATAAATCGTCTTCGCTGGTGGCTTGATCCGACGCTTGCATTAGTGAAACCTTTTTTGTTGGGTGTCGCGGAGATCGAGCGCTGCCGTATGGCGCGCAAGCATCCATTTCCATATGATACGATAAAACGGAGTTGCCGAGGCTGGTTGCCGAGGCTGGGGCGGCTGGCCGACGCCCGATCATCGTGGTCAGTCAGGTCAGGCTAGTTGGTGAACAGCTTGATGACGGAAGGCAGCAACTGCGAAATGAAGATCGCCCCGACCACCCATAGGATGATCGCGGTCTTCGCTTCGGCAATTTCGGCCTTGGTGGCGGCCCGTGATTCCGCAATGTCGGCCTTGGTGAGGGCCCGTAACTCTGCAATCTCAGCCTTGGTGACGGCCCGTAATTCTGCAATCTCAGCCTTGGTGGCGTAGCTTAACTCTGCCATATCCGTCTTGGTGGCACCGTTAGCCACAATCAAAGCGACATCAATTTTGATCGCAGTGAGGTCGGCTTCGATTTTTTCGACGCGCTTTTCCATATCTCCATCATAGGGCGGCTCACCGCCGCCCGCAACTTCGCCGGCCTTCGGTTCGTTCGCTCGTTTGTTGGGCAAGGGATGGCTACTCATTTCCGAACCTCCGGCTAGATGAGTATTCGATCGTTTTGATCGAAAAAAATTCCTTCTATCCGCAAGGAAGGCGGACGTCGTCAATCTCTCCCCATCAGCGCTTGTTTGTCTTACGCCTTGGCGCCGCCCAGGCGCAGGGCAGGCCGGCGTGCCGGCTTCGCGGCGCGCGGGTGCGCGGGCGCGGCGCCGCGGCCCGTGCTGTCGAGCTTGAACACGCCGACCACCCGTTCCAGGTGCTTGGCCTGGTCCTGCATCGATTCGGAGGCGGCGGCCGCTTCCTCCACCAGCGCAGCGTTTTGCTGGGTCACGCCGTCCATTTCGCTGATCGCCTGGTTGACCTGCATGATGCCGGCCTCCTGCTCGCTGCTGGCGGCGCTGATCTCGCTCGTGATGTCGGTGACGCGCCGGACACTGGCGACGATCTCGCTCATCGTGTTGCCGGCGTCGCCCACCAGCCGGGTGCCGGTTGCCACCTTCTCGACGGAATCGTTGATCAGGGTTTTGATCTCCTTGGCGGCGGTGGCCGAGCGGTGCGCCAAATTGCGCACCTCGGTGGCCACCACCGCGAAGCCGCGGCCCTGTTCGCCTGCGCGGGCCGCTTCGACGGCCGCGTTCAGCGCCAGGATGTTGGTCTGGAAAGCGATGCCGTCGATAACGCCGATGATGTCGGCAATTTTCTTGGCCGAGTCGTTAATGGCCGTCATCGTCGTCACCACTTCGGACACCACGTCGCTGCCGCGCACGGCCACCTCGGCGGCATTGGCGGCCAGGCCGGTGGCTTGGCGGGCATTGTCGGCGTTTTGCTTGACGGTCGAGGTCAGTTCCTCCATCGACGAGGCGGTCTCTTCGAGCGAGCTGGCCTGTTGCTCGGTGCGCGACGACAAGTCCAGGTTGCCGGTGGCGATTTCCTCGCTGGCCGAGGCGATGGTCAACGTGCCGTTGCGCACATCGGTGATGATGTCATGCAGTTTTTGGATGAAGCCGTTGAGCGAGGTCGCCACCTGGCCGAATTCGGCGCTCTGTGGCGGCAGCCTGTAGGTCAGGTCGCCGTCGCCGCTGCGCAAATCTTCGGTGGCGCGCAAGATCGCCCGCAGCGGCACCAGCACCATGCGCGCCAGCAACACCGCCAGCATGACCGACAGGCCGATCGCCAGCGCGCCGCCGCCGATCAGGGTAAAGTTGGTGGCGCTTTGCAGCGAAGAGGCATCCTCCGCGCGCTTGACCAGCAGCACCTGCTCCGCACCGGCCAGCTCTTGCAGCAGCGCGCGGATCTGGTCCATCAAGGCTTTGCCCTTGGCCGCCTGTTCGAACTCGATCACCGCCGCCATCTGCGCGGGGTCGCCGTTGGTGGCCTTGCGCAGCGCGATGACCGGTTCGGCCCCGCTCGCGCGCCACTGGCGCTCCAGGTCCTCGATTGTTTTCAGCCGGCCCTGTTGCTGCGCGTTGTCGGCGGTGAGGGACCTTATCTTGGTCAAGTGGCTTTGAAAGGCGGCCTTGCCGGCGTTGTAGGGTTCCAGCGACGCGTCCCTGCCCGTTAATGCATAGCCGCGCTCGCCAGTCTCCATGTTGATCATGCCCTCCAGTAGGTCCTGGCTTTCGCGCAGCACCTCATAAGTGTGTACGTTCCAACCATTGGCCTGGTTCAGTTTTGTGACGTTGTTATACGCGGCCGACAGCAAAACCAGCAATATGACCACGATCAGTCCGAATCCAAGATTCAAGCGCGTGGCGATGCCCATGGCGTTGCCCGGGAGGGTGGTTTTCATAATTTTTTCCGTTCGTCCAAGGGTCGAGCGCGGGACCGATCACTCCGGCCCGGTCCCGCGCAAGTGAGCGCCGCCGCAGCGCAAGTCACGTTGTCCTGGACGAGTGTGGACGCGACTATGCCTTTAGGCAACTAATTACTGGAAAAGCAGCAGAGATTGTGGCGGATGCGTTGTGTTTGGCGCGTTTCTGGTCCTTGCGGACAACCCACTCAGCGCGCGGGCGCGATGCTGATGCCGGCGTCGGTCTGCACCACCGGCTTCATGGTGCCGTCGGCGTTGTATTCCAAATGTTCGACGGTGACCGCGCGGCGTCCGATCGCGCCGTTCATGTCGCCGATCGCCAAGCTGGCGTTGTGCAGGAACAGATACCAGTTGTCCTTGAACTGGACGATGCCGGGGTGGATCGTGAAGCTGTACTTGCCCGAACCCGTCAGCAGGCCGCGATAGGTCCACGGGCCGGTGATCGAAGGCGCCGTCGAATACGACACATGCTCGTCGCGTTGCGTGCTGCGGTCGAGCGAGGCGTAAGTCAGGTAGTAAAGCTTGCCGCGCTTGTGCAGCCACGGGCCTTCCTCGAAGTGCGGCGGCGTGATCTCCTGGATCGGGCCGTCGATCTCCACCATGTTGGGTTTGAGCTTGGCGATGTAGCACTGGCGGTTGCCCCACGCCAGCCAGGTGGTGCCGTCGTCGTCGGTGAACACGGTGGGATCGATGTCTTCCCAGCTGTGCGTGCCCTTGGGCGTCATCTTGTTGGTGACGAGGGCCGAGCCGCGCGCATCGACGAACGGGCCGGTCGGCTTGTCCGATACCGCCACCGCGATCGCCTTGCCCGGATTGGTGGCGTCGTGCTCGACGGCGGCATAGAAGTAAAACTTGCCGTTCTTCTCGATGGTTTGCGAGGCCCAGGCGTCGGCCTTGGCCCACTTGAAATCCTTCACGTTCATGATGGGCGCGTGGCTGGTCCACGTGCGCATATCCTTGGTCGAGTAAACCAGCCATTCGCGCATATTGAACATCTCGTCGCGCTGCGCCTCGTCATGGCCGACGTACAAATACAAGGTATCGCCCACCACCAGCGGCGCGGGATCGGCGGTGAATTTGTCGCGGATGATGGGATTCGACCCGGCGGCCGCGCCGGACGCCGCTTGCGCCGCCGCCGCGAATGCCGCCAACGCCGCTGAGCCGACGCACAGCGCGATCCAGGCCCGGCTTCTTTGCGGACGTACTTTTTCTTTCTGTTGCATCGTTGTCTCCACTATTTTTTGTTTGACGCAGCCCCCGCAATCATTCCCTAACATCAAATGATATGCGCTAACATTGACATGCTTTTATGGTAACTGTGGTGCTGTACGAAGTCCAACAATATTTCCCGCATCGCCGATAGCGCTGCCGGGAACCCATACGGAGACGACAAATGACTTTGGTAAAACAACTGAAAATTCGGGCAAACGCGGGCGCGGCGGTGGCGGCTATTCTCGCCTGTGCGCTGGCCTGTGCGCTGGCCGGGACTGCACTGGCGGGCGAGGACGGCATGACGCCCATCCCGGTGCCGGCCCAGCCCGATGCGATAACGCTCGACACGGGCGTCCTTCCCGGCGCGACCGCGCCGGAAAGCTGGCACCGCCAGTACGGCAGCGTGTTTGCCCGCAACGTCACGGTCGCCACGCTGACGCCGGTGCTGCCGGCGGCCCCGAAGGCCACCGGCGCCGCCGTCATCGTCGCGCCCGGCGGGGGCTTCCGTACGCTGTCGATGGATAACGAGGGCTGGGCGGTCGCCAGGGCGCTGGCCGACCGGGGCGTGGCGGCGTTCGTGCTGAAGTACCGCCTGAACCAGACGCCGGCCGACATGGCCGGCTTCGAGCGCTCGATGGCGGAAATGTTTTCGGCCACGGCCAAGCGGCCGCCCGCGCCGCAAGACCCCGCCGTCGCCTATGCGCCGCAGATCGCCGACGCCCGCGCCGCGTTCGCGCTGGTGCGCGCGCGCGCCAAGGGATGGCATGTGGACCCCGACCGCGTCGGCATGCTCGGTTTCTCCGCCGGCGCGATGCTGACCATGTCGACCGCGCTGCACGGACAGGACGCCAAGCCGGCGTTCATCGCCAACATCTACGGGCCGCTGTCGGCGGTGGCGGCGGTGCCGGCCGACGCGCCGCCGCTGTTCGTCGCGCTGGCGGCCGACGACCCGTTCTTCGCCAACGCCGGTTACGGGCTGATCGACAGCTGGCGCGCCGCCAAGCGCCCGGTGGAGTTCCACCTGTACGAGCAGGGCGGCCATGGATTCGGCATGTACCAAAAGACCACCACCAGCACCGGATGGTTCGACGGGTTCACGCGCTGGCTGGGCATGCATGGCTACCTGAAGCCGCGTTGAACACTCCCAATCGTGGCCGCCTGACCACAGTCGGCCCCGCCGTGATGCACGCGCGACGCGATGTTAGCGCTTGTCATTTTATCGATAACGCTCTATGGGAGCCGCGCGGCGTCATACCGTTTTGGATATCGGAAGCGGATAAAAAGTTATTGGTTATTCGATAATGAGCTGGCTACATTCAAATTGTTAGTAAGTTGAATTTATGTTTTACTAAACGATAACCTGCCAAGGAGGTGACCAACAACGACACCAGCAGTACCACCACGACACACTAAAAAAATAGATGGAGACCAAATGAAATCACCATGTCAACGCAGCTTGATGAACCTCGCCGTCGCCGGAGCCTGTGCGATGTTCGCCGTGCCCGGCCACGCCCAGCAGGCGCCGAACGAAACGGAAGCTCCTGTTAGCGCTATCACCCCAGAGCCAGCGGCCGCCACGCCGGAAAACACCGTGGTCGTGTCCGGCTCGCGGATCGCCGCGCGCGGTTTCAATCAACCGACCCCGACGACCAGCCTGACCAGCGCCGACCTCGACAAGGCGGCCAAACCGAACCTCTTCGAAACGCTGACCGAGCTGCCGGCGCTGCAGGGCAGCACCGGCCGCACGGTCAACACGTTCAGCACCTCCAGCGGCCTGCAGGGCCTGTCGTCGCTGTCGCTGCGCGGCCTCGGCACCAACCGCACCCTGACCCTGCTCGACGGCCAGCGTGTGGTCGGCGCCAACGTCACCGGTGTGACCGACGTCAGCCAGTTCCCGCAACTGCTGGTCAAGCGCGTCGACGTGGTCACCGGCGGCGCTTCGGCGTCTTATGGCTCGGACGCGATCGGCGGCGTGGTCAACTTCATCACCGACAAGAAATTCAACGGCTTCAAAGCCCATCTGGGCGGCGGCATGACCACCTACGGCGACGACAGGAACGGCACCGTGCAGGCGGCCTGGGGCAAGGGCTTCGCCGACGACCGGCTGCACGTGACCGTCAGCGGCGAGTACACCAAGCAGGGCGGCATCGATTCGCCCGGCTTCGGCGAGGTCGGTCCGAACGGACGCGACTGGTACAAGAATCCGGCCCTGCAGGAATCGACCAAGGACATGCAGGCAGCCGGCTTGCCGCGCTACACCAGCATCCTGCACGCCCAGCACCAGCAGTACGCCAAATACGGCCTGATCACCGGCGGCGCGCTGCGCGGCACGGCGTTCGCGGCCAACGGCTCGCCTTATCCGTTCCAGTACGGCACCAATTGCGTCGGCAACTTCTGCGTCGGCGGCGATCTGTCCGGCAGCGTCGGCGCCGGCACCAACCTGGCGATGAACTTCAAGCGCAAGGTGGCCTACACCCGCGTGTCGTGGGACCTGGACGCCGACAATGAAATCTACGTCACCGGCAACTGGGCCGAGGTGACGTCGGTGTTCTCGCCGAGCCCGGGCGCGGCCAAGCAGGGCAACCTGGCCATCAAGTGCGACAACGCCTTCCTGCCGGCCTCGGTGGCGGCCGGTTGCGCCTCGGGCTATCCGGGCGGCACCATGCCGGTGGGCACCGCCAATGCGCAGTTCCCCGAATTCATCAACGTCCATCCGACCCGCACCCAGCGCCGCGTCGTGGTCGGCGCCAACGGCAAGTTCGGCCTGTTCGGCAAGGACTGGTCGTACGACGCCTACGCCGAGCACGGCGAGAACACCACCGTGCTGGAGGTGCATGACATCACGCTCAACCCGCGCTACAACTTCGCCATCGACGGCGTGCGCGACGCCGCCACCGGCCAGATCGTCTGCCGCAGCGCGGCGGCGCGGGCGGCCGGCTGCATGCCGATCAACATCTTCGGCAACAACCCGATCGATGCCGCGACCTGGAACTACCTCGCGCCGTCGAACGGGCCGCGTCAACACACCGATTCCAGCCAAAATGTTGTTAGCGCTAACATCAACGGCACGGTGGCCGAGGGCTGGGCCGGTCCGATTTCGCTGGCGTTCGGCGCCGAATGGCGGCGCGAGAAATACTCGGTCTACGGCGACCCGTACGGCGCCGGTGTGGCGGCGGAGTCACCTTACAGCGCCAGCTACCCGCAGGATCCGACCTTGTCCGCCACCGGCGATAACTGGTTCGCGGGCAACTACCACAACGGCAAGGGTTCGTTCAACGTCAGGGAAGCGTATGTCGAGTTCAACATTCCATTCCTGAAATCGGCCACCTGGGGCGAGGCCAACCTGAACCTGGCCGACCGCGAGGAGAAGTACAGCACGGCCGGCAAGGCGCGCGCCTGGAAGCTCGGCGCCACCTGGCAAACCCCGGTCGACGGCCTGCGCCTGCGCGCGGTGAGTTCGGCCGACGTGCGCGCGCCCAACCTGAGCGAACTGTTCGCCGCCACCACGGTCACCAACCAGGCGGTCAACAACAACCAGGGCCAGTCGATCCAGGTGCAGCAGCGCAACGTCGGCAACCCCGACCTGAAACCGGAAAACGCCCGCAACAACTCCTTCGGCGTGGTCCTCAGCCAGCCAAGCTGGGCGCGTAACTTCAACCTGTCGATCGATTACTACGACATCAAGGTCAAGAACGTGATCAGCTCGCTGGGGCCGCAACAGGAGGTCGATCTGTGCTACGCCGGCTTCCAGCAGGTGTGCGGCGCGGTGTCGATCAACGGTCCGGCAGGCACCAACTTCGTGCTGGCGCAAGCGTTCAACTTCGCCTCGCTGCATACGCGCGGGATCGACTTCGAAGCCGCCTACCGCGCCAACCTGAACGACTACGGCGTGCCCGGCACGGTCACCTTGCGCGGGCTGGCCAGCCGCATGATCCATTCGCTCTCGGATCCTGGCCTGCCGGGAACAATACCGAGCGAGGGCGCCGGCAACATGTTCGGCAGCACGCCGAAGTGGAAGGCGCTGCTGCAGCAGTCGTGGGACTACGGCAAGATCGGCCTGACCTTGTCGCAGCGTTGGATCGGCGCCGGCGTGTACAACAACGAGTACATCGAGTGCCGCAGCAACTGCCCGCTGCCGACGGCGGCGCACCCGACCATCGCCGACAACCACATTCCCGGCGCGGTCTACTTCGATTTCGGCGCGACCTACAAGTTCTCGCCGCAAATCACCGCCTACGCCAAGATCGACAACCTGGCCGACCGCGACCCGGTGTTGCTGCCGCAGACCAACCTGAGCTACGGCATCAATCCGGCGATTTATGACGTGGTGGGCCGCACCTATCGCGCCGGCGTGCGGATGGCGTTCTAACATGGATCGAACCCGGCAAACCAGGGCCCGCACGCCGGGCCGGAGGTACGCGCTCGACCAATCGTGGCGGGCGGCATTGCTCATGGCGCTGGCCGTGGGGCTGCCGCCCGCCACGGCCGCCAACCCCATCGTCCAGACGCGCTTCACCGCCGATCCGGCGCCGCTGGTGCATGACGGCGTGGCCTACCTGTACACCAGCCACGACGAGGACGACGCCAGCGATTTCAAGATGCGCGACTGGCTGCTGTACTCGTCCACCGACATGGTCAACTGGACCGACCACGGCGCGGTCGCCTCGCTGGCAACGTTCCCGTGGGCGTCGCAGGACAACGACGCCTGGGCGCCGCAGGTGATCGCGCGCAACGGCAAGTTCTACCTGTACGCGCCGGTCAGCGTGGCCGGCTGGCCCAAGAACGTCATTGCCGTGGCGGTGGCGGACAACCCGGCCGGCCCGTTCAAGGACGCGCTGGGCAAGCCGCTGATCGACAAGGCCGAGGGCTACATCGACCCGACTGTGGCCATCGACGACGACGGCCAGGCCTATCTGTACTGGGGCAATCCGCATCTGTGGTACGTCAAGCTCAATGCGGACATGGTGTCGTACTCCGGCCCCATCGTCAAAAGCGACAGCAAGCCGGCCGACTACCAGGAGGGGCCGTGGTTCTACAAGCGGGGCAAGCATTACTACATGGCCTACGCGTCGACCTGCTGCCCGGAGGGCATCGGCTACGCCATGAGCACCTCGCCGACCGGTCCGTGGCAATACAAGGGGCCGGTCATGCGGGCGAACACCGCGTCCACCGGCAACCATCCCGGCATCATCGATTACAAGGGCAATTCTTACGTGTTCGGCTTTAACTACGAGCTGAACTTCGCGCAGTCGCCGGTGCACCGCGAGCGGCGTTCGGTCACGGTCGCCAAATTCAGCTACAACGCCGATGGCACCATCCCGGCGCTGCCGTGGTGGGACAAGGACGGCGTCGAACAGCTCGGACGGCTCGACCCGTATCGCCGGGTCGAGGCGGAGACGATCGCCTGGACCTCGCGCATCAAGCAAGACGTCGACCGGCCGTTCGACTGGGCCCCGGGCGTGCGCACCGCCAAGGGGCCGGGCGCCGGCATGCACGTGGCCGACATCGTCGACGGCATCTACATCAAGGTGGCCGGCGTCGATTTCGGTAAGACCGGGCCGTCGCGCTTCGCCGCCAGCGTGGCCAGCGGCGGCAGGGGCGGGCAGATCGAGATCCGGCTCGGCAACGTCCAGGGCCCGTTGCTGGGCACCCTGACGGTGCCGAACACCGGCGGCTGGCAGAACTGGCGCACCGTCGAGACACCCGTCGGCGGCGCCACCGGCGTGCATGACGTGTTCTTCGTCTTCAAGGGCAAGTACCGCGCGCCGCTGTTCAATGTCGATCACTGGAGATTTTTCGGCGCCGACGCGCCAGCCGGCTAGCCGACAAGCTCCCGCCCTGGAGCATGGCGCTGGGCCGCGTGCCAGTTTTCCACAATAGAAAAAAATATTCATATTTTCCATTTGTTCAAATTATGGAAAATAATGTAATATTTGGAAAACGGATTGACGGCGGTCCCATCTCCAGGAGTGCATCATGTACCCAAGCGTATCGAAGTTGTCGAAGTCCTCCCCACACGACGTTGCGCAAAGGAATGCCCCGGCGGGCGGTCCGCCGCGCCGCCGCGCGCTCTCCCTGGCCATGGCTTCGGTGTTCTCGCTGGGATGCGCGCAAGCGCTGGCCCAGGCCGGTGCGGCCGCCGAGCCGGAGCCGGCCGCCGCCGCCAACGCGGGCGCCAGGATGGACGTCGTCACCGTCAGCGCGACGCGCCGCCGCGAGCCGGTGCGCGACGTGCCGCTGCGGGTCGAAACGCTGGGCGCCGAGACGCTGGAGCGCTCCGGGGCCGCCTCGCTGACCGATTACGTCGGCTCGCTGCCGGGCGTGTTCGTCGCCAGCGACGGCGGCCCCGGGCGCGGCCAGGTCAATATCCGGGGCGTGTCGGTCGGCAGCATGGGCGCGCCGACGGTGGGCATCTATGTCGACGAGGTGGCCTTCGGTTCGAGCACCAGTTTCGTCGGCGAGGCGGTGTCCGCGCTGGACCTGTCGCTGCTCGACTTGCACCATGTCGAACTGCTGCGCGGCCCGCAGGGCACCTTGTACGGCGCCGGCGCCATGGGCGGCCTGCTCAAGTACGTCACCAACGAGCCGGACGCGACGGGCTTTTCCGGCAAGGCCGGCCTGGCGCTGCGCGAGAGCAAGGACGGCGGACTCGGTCACACGGAAAACGCCGTGCTCAATATTCCGCTCAGCGAAGGCGTGGCGGCGCTGCGCGTGGCCGCCTTCAACCAGCGCGACGGCGGCTACGTGCGCGCGACCGGCCGCGTCACGGGCGAGCACGTCAACGACGGCACCACGCGCGGCGCGCGCGCCTCGCTGCAATTCGACCCGAGCCGGGCGCTGCGTGTGCGCCTGACCGCGACGCAGCAAAACATCGAGCGCAACGGCACCAATCTGGTCCAGTACGACGCCGCCACCGGCCAGCCGCTGCACGGCGACCTGACGCACCGGCTCTACCGGCCGGAACCCTACACCATCAAGACCGGCCTGTTCTCCGGCGACATCGAGTACGACCTCGGCTGGGCCAGGCTCAATGTGATCGGATCGAGCCAGCGCTTCAAGGCCGATACCGCGCTGGACGCCACCGAGATCCTCGGCGCCGAGGGCCTGAACTTCGGCGCGCTCGACAACGCCATCAAGCTGCGCAAGCGCACCGCCGAAGCGCGGCTGACGTCGGCGCGCGGACCGTTGGAATGGCTGCTGGGCTACTACCACAACAAGGAAACCGGCAACCGCGAGCAACGGCTGTGGGCGCAGACCGAGGACGGTGCCGAGTCGACCTTGGTGACGTCCGGCCAGCCGTCGAATTTCATCGAGAATGCCGTCTACGGCGACCTGACATGGAATCCGACGCCGGCCTGGTCGCTCACCGTCGGCGCGCGCGCCGCCCGCAACCGCCAGGTCTACGGCACCGTCACCAATGGCGTGAAAGACTTCGAGTCGCCCGGCAAGGACAGCTCCAAAACCTATCTGGCCACCGCGCGCTATTCGCTCGACAAGGTCAGCAGCGTGTACGCGCGCGCCGCCAGCGGCTACCGTCCCGGCGGGCCGAATCCGCCCGCGATCGACCAGAACGGTACCGTGGTGCCGGGCGCGCCGCTGTCGTTCGCCGCCGACACCTTGTGGAGCTACGAGCTGGGCTACAAGGCCGATCTGCTCGACAAGCGCCTGTCGGTCGAGTTGGCGCTATTCGACATCCGCTGGAACAAGCTGCAGCAACCGATCGCCGTCGGCGCCACCACGCTCACCGGCAACGCCGGCAAGGCGGAGTCGCGCGGGCTGGAACTGGCGCTGCGCTACAAGGTCGACGAGCGCTTCAGCATCGACGGCAGCCTGGCCTACACCGACGCCAAGCTCAAGGAGGACGCCCCGGCGCTGGGCGCCTCGGGCGAGCGGCTGCCGAACTCGGCCCGGCTGTCGACGATGCTGGGTGGGCGCTACGATTTCGCGCCGGCCGGCAAGCCGGCCTATGTCGGCGTGACGCTGCGCCAGGTCGGCTCGCGCAACGCCGGCTTCGACACGCCCACCACGTCGATCCCGAATTTCCGCATGGCCGGCTACACCTTGGTCGATCTGCAAGCAGGCGTGGATCTGGACGGTTGGGAGCTTGGCGCCTATGTCCGCAACCTGGCCGACAAGCGCGCGCTGAGCGGCGCCGACACCGCGCTGACGTCGTTCGGCGGGCCGCTGCGCGCCTTCCCGGTGCAGCCGCGCACCTTCGGCCTGAACCTGTCGAGGGCTTTCTGATGGCCGGCCCGTCGATGGTGAAATGGCTGGCCGCGCTGGCCGCGCTGACTCTGGCCGCCTGCTGCGTGACAGCGCTGGCGCAATCGCCGCCGACCACGCCGGCGACGGCGGTGGCGCCTTCCGCGCCGGCGCCGGCGACACCGATGCCGGCGCCGCCCAAGGCACGGGCGCTGACGGCGGATGAGGCCGAAACCTGGCTCGACGGCATGATGCCGACCGCCTTGCGCATCGCCGGCGTGCCCGGCGCGGTGGTGGTGCTGGTCAAGGACGGCAAGCCGCTGCTGCAAAAAGGCTACGGCTACGCCGACCGCGACAAATCGGTGCCGGTCGACCCGGCCGCCACGCTGTTCCGGCCCGGCTCGATCTCCAAACTGTTCACGTGGACGGCGGTGATGCAACTGGTGGAGCAGGGCAAGCTCGACCTGGACGCCGACCTGAACCGCTACCTCGACTTCAAGGTGCCTTCGCGCAACGGCAAGGCGCTCACCTTGCGCCACGTGATGACCCACACCACCGGCCTGGAGGAGGCGGGCCGCGCGCTGATCGTCTACGACGCCCCCACGCCCGACACCGGCAAGGTGCTCAAGGATTACATCCCGCCTTACCTGTACGACCCCGGCACCACCGCCGGCTATTCCAACTGGGCCACGTCGCTGGCCGGCTACATCGTCCAGCGCGTCTCCGGCAAGCCGTTCGACGATTACATCGAACAGCACATCTTCGCGCCGCTCGGGATGCGCCACGCGACGTTCCGCCAGCCGCTGCCGGCTGCCCTGGAAAAGATGATGTCGCGCGGCTTTCCCAGCGCCGACGACGAGCCCAAGGGTTTCGAAGTGGTCAATATGCCGCCGGCAGGCAGTCTTGCGGCGACCGGCGCCGACATGTCGCGCTTCATGCTGGCCTACCTCGGCCAGGGCGAGCTTGACGGCAAGCGCATCCTGCGCCCGGAAACGGTCGCCCTGATGCAGACCAACATCACGCTCGCCATGCCGGATCTCAACGGCATCGGCCTCGGTTTCTACCAGCAGGACATGAACGGCCACCGCGCGGTGGGTCACGGCGGCGACACCAATATGTTCCATTCCGACCTGATCCTGCTGCCTGACGACGGCCTCGGCCTGTATGTGTCGGTCAACTCGCCCGGCCGCCACGACCAGGGCAAGTGGCTGCGCGAGCACCTGTACCGCGAGTTCGCCGATCGCTACTTGCCCGACACGCGTCCGCCGCCCGGACCGGGTGTCGACCTGGCCACGGCCGAGGCGCACGCCGCCATGCTGGCCGGCGCCTACCGCACCACCCGGCGCGAGGACTCGACTTTCCTGTCGCTGTTGCAACTGCTCAGTCCGTTGCGGGTGGCGGCGATCGAACAGGGCCGCGTGGCGATCGAAATCGGCGGCAGCCGTGGCGTGTTCCGCGAGGTGCGCCCGTTCCTGTGGCAGGAGGAGCACGGCAAGCGGCGCCTGCAGGCCATCGTCAAGGATGGCAAGGTCGTGCGCTGGGGGCTGGAGCCTTATGCGTTCGCCTTCGTGTTCGAACCGGTGCCGTTCATGGCCGGCACCACCGCGTTGATCGTGCTGCTGGGCGCGCTCGGCGTGGCCGCCTTGACGGCGCTGGCGTGGCCGGTCGCCGCGTTGCAGCGGCGCCGCCACGCCGGGCCGCCACCGCCGCGCCCGGCGACCTGGGTACGGGTCGCCAGCTGGCTGGTGTTCGTCAGTATCGGCTTGTGGACGGCCACGGTCGCCATGACCGAGGAACTCGACCCCAGCGTGTTGTTGCTATTGGCGCAGGCTTGCACCTTCCTGGCCTTCGTCGGCGGCCTGCTGGCGGCGCTGTGGCATGCCCGCGCCGTCTTCCCCGGCGGCGCCAGGGCGGCGAAGGCGCTGGCCGTCCTGTGGGTGCTGTCGTTCGCCGTGCTGGTGGCGATCGGCTGGTATCACCACCTGCTGAGCTTTAATCCACACTACTGATCCGCGCGAAGGACCACCCGATGAAACTACGCAGCATTTTCTCCGCCGCACTCATGCTGAGCCTGGCGCTGGGCGCGGCGGCGCAAGCCCCGGCCATCGATCCGCAAGTGCCGCCCATGCCGCCAATGCCGGCGGCGCCAACGGCGTCGGCGCCGGGCGGCGGCGGGGCGGTCGCCGCCCCCGGCAAGCCGCTGGACGCGACCGACCTGTCGGCCTGGCTCGACGGCAGGGTACCCTACGCGCTCAAAAGCGGCGAGATCGCCGGCATGGTGATCAGCGTCGTCAAGGACGGCAAGGTGCTGCTGGAGAAGGGCTACGGCCTGGCGGACGTCGCCGCCGCCGTGCCGATGGACCCGGCCACCTCGCTGGTGCGGCCCGGCTCGACGTCCAAGCTGTTCACCTGGACCGCCGTCATGCAGCTGGTGCGGCATGGCAAGATCGATCTCGACCGCAGCGTCAACGATTACCTCGACTTCAAGATCGACGAGCGCTTCGGCAAACCGGTGACGATGCGCCATTTGATGAACCACCGCGCCGGCTTCGAGGAGGGCATCAAGGACTTGCTCGGCTTCGATCCGGCGCAGGCGCAGACCACCGAGCGCTATTTAAAAGAGCATCCGCGCCCGATGCTGTTCGCGCCGGGCACGGTGCCGGCGTATTCGAACTACGGCGTCGCGCTGGCCGGCTATATCGTCCAGCGCGTCTCGGGCGAACCGTTCGAGGCTTACGTCGAGCACCACATCTTCCGCCCGCTCGGCATGCTGCATTCGACCTTCGTCCAGCCGTTGCCCAAGGGTTTCCCGGGGTGGCTGTCGAAGGGCTACCGCACCACCGGCGAGCCACCGTCCGAATTCGAACTGGTCATCACGGCGCCGGCCGGCTCGGTGACCACCACCGCCGCCGACATGTCCCGCTTCATGCTGGCCCACCTGGGCCAGGGCGCGGTCGATGGCGTTCGCATCCTCGACGCCGCCACCACGGCGCGCATGCACAGTCCCAGCGAATCGGCCCCGCCCGGTTTCGGCGTGATGGCGCACGGCTTTTTCCGTGGCACGCAGAACGGCCGCGAAGTGATCGGCCACGGCGGCGACACCATCGTCTACCACACGGAGATGAACCTGTTGCCGGGGGAGGGCGTGGGCATCTTCTTCACCTTCAACAGCCGGGGCAAGGATGACGCCGTGTACGGCGCGCGCAAGGAGCTGTTCGACGGCTTCATGGACCGCTACTTCCCCGCAGCGCCGGCCGCCATCGAGCCCGCGCTCGCCTCGGCCGTGGCCGACGCGCAGCGCATCGCCGGCAGCTACCAGAGTTCGCGCCGGGTCGAACACGGTTTCCTGAGCCTGCTCTATCTGCTGCAGCAGAGCACCATCACGGCTAATCCGGACGGCACCATCACGGCGCCGGAAGCGACCGGCGGCATCGCCACCTACCGCGAAACCGGCCCGCAGCGCTGGCGCAAGGTTGGTGGTCAGCAGATGCTGATGCTGACCGAGGTGGACGGCGTCAAGACCGTCATCGACAGCGAAAATCCGGTATCGGTGCTGCAAGAGGGTTCGGTGCTGCGTTCGTCGGCGCTCAACCTTGGGGTATTGGTGTTTTCCGTGGCGATGTTGTTGTGCGCGCTGCTCGTATGGCCGCTGGGCGCGATGTTGCGGCGCGCCGACCGCGCCACCAGCGGCGCCACGCCTCAGGTGCGCAGGCTGCGCGCGCTGCAACGGGGCGCGGTCGCCGTGGCCTTGCTGTACCTGGGCGCGTGGTTCTTGCTGATCATGCCTTTGCTCAGTACCGACGTCGGCGTCTACCGCACGGCGATCGACTGGGTGGTGGGCCTGCTGGAAGTCAGCGGCCTGCTGGCCGTGGGCGCGGCCGCTGTCGGCGTCTGGGTGGCGTGGCGCATGCCGCGCGCCGGCGCCACCCGCCTGACGCGCGCGTGGGCCGTGCTGGTGGCGCTGGCCTTGCTGGGCGTGGTCTGGATCGGCGTGGTCGGCCAATTGATGACGTGGAACCTCAACTATTAAATCCAGACGACAGCTACCGGAGCAGCGCATGAAATTTTTCATTGCCCATTTCGCCACCGAGACCAACACCTTCGCCGCCGCGCCGACGGGCTTGGGCGATTTCGAGGGCATCGGCATCTTCCACGGCGACGCCAGCCGTCGCGACCCGGAGGGCACGGGATCGTTCATGCGCTTCCTGCGCGGCCTGATCGAGGGCGACGGCGGCGAGGTCGTCGAAAGCCTGTGCACCTTGGCGCAGCCGGGCGGGCGCACGGTGCGCCATGTGTACGAAGCTTTGCGCGACGAGATCCTGGCCGACTTGCGCGCGGCGCTGCCGGTCGACGCCGTGCAACTGCTGCTGCATGGCGCCATGGTCGCCGAGGGCCATGATAATTGCGAGGGCGACCTGACGGCGCGCATCCGCGGCATCGTCGGTCCGGACGTGGCGGTCGGCGTCGAGCTCGACCTGCATTGCCATTTCACGCGACAGCTGCACGCGGCGGCCGACGTGGTCATCGCCTTCAAGGAATATCCGCACACCGACACCGAGGAGCGCGGCCTTGAGTTGTACCGGCTGCTGCTGGACACGGCGCTGCGGCGCGTGCGTCCCGTCACCGCCGTGTTCGACTGCAAGATGATGGGCCTGTGGCACACCACGAAGGAGCCGATGCGCGGCTTCGTCGCGCGCATGGGCGAGGCCGAGCGCGAGCCGGGCGTGCTGTCCGTGTCGCTCGGGCACAGTTTTCCGTGGGGCGACGTGCCGGAGGCGGGCGCCAAGCTGTGGGTGGTGACCGACAACGATCCGGCGCTGGCGCGCGCGGTGGCCGACCGGCTCGGGCGCGAGTTCTGGTCGCTGCGCGAACGCAGCGGGCCGGAGGTGGTCGGCATCGATGCGGCGCTCGACGACGCGCTCGAAGGCGCGGGCGATTTTGCGCCGGGAACCGGTCCGGTGGTGCTGGCCGACATTTCGGACAATCCTGGCGGCGGTGCGGCAGGCGATAGCACCTTCATCCTGCGCCGGCTGATCGAACGCGGCATTGCCAACGTCGCCCTCGGCGCGATCTGGGATTTGGGCGCAGTACACATTTGCAGGAGCGCGGGCGTGGGCGCGCAGCTGGACTTGCGCATCGGCGGCAAGTGCGGACCGGCCTCCGGCCAGCCGGTCGACTTGCGCGTGACCGTGCGCGCGGTTGTCGCCAATCACAGCCAGGGCGCGCTGGGTGCGCGCGAGCGGCTGGGCGACTGCGTCTGGGTCGAGGCGGCCAACGGCCTGCACCTGCTGCTGTCGTCGATCCGCACCCAAACCTACGGCACCGACGCCTTCACCGGCATCGGCATCGGGTTGGCCGACAAGGCTTTCGTCGTGGTGAAATCGACCCAGCACTTTTACGCCGATTTCGCGTCGCTGGCGCGCAAGGTGTACTACGTCAGCACGCCCGGCGCGATGGATTTCGACTTCGCGGCCATTCCGTACCGGCTGTTCCCGCTCGACCATTGGCCTCGGATGGCGAACCCGCATGGCGCGGCAGGAATTTAGCATCCTGGAAAACGGGGCGCCGAGTTTTCAATCCGGGCAAGGGCGTCTATAATAAGCGCTCTTACAGGGAATATGCATGGCCACTAAACGCGCGAGCACGCACGGCACGGAACGGGACGGCGACCTGGGCGAGTCGCTCAGGCGCATCCGCAAGGAGCGCGGCTTGACCCTGATCGAGGCGGGCGCCCGTAGCGGCATGCCGATGTCGACCATCTCCAAGATCGAGAACAACAAGATGTCGCTGAGCTACGACAAGCTGCTGCGCATTTGCAACGCGCTCGAGGTCGACATTTCGCAGCTGTTCAGCGGCGCGGCGGCGGTCGGCAAGCCGGCGGCGCCGGCCGCCAGCGGGCGCCGCAGCATCAACCGGCGCGGCACCGGCTACGCCATCAACACGCCGAATTATTCGCATCTGTATCCGGCGGCGGATCTGCTCAACAAGCGCGCCGTGCCCATCATCGCCGAGATCCACACCCGTTCGCTTGCCGAGTTCGGCGAGATGATCAGCCATCCCGGCGAGGAGTTCGCCATGGTCCTCGAGGGCACGGTCGACCTGTACACGGACCTGTACGCGCCGGCGCGGCTGGAGACGGGCGACTCGATCTATTTCGACAGCGGCATGGCGCACGCCTACATCGCCGTCGGCGAAGGATGCTGCCGCGTGTTGTCGGTGTGCACCTCGGACGAGCCGAACCAGGAAGCCATGTACACCGCGCTGATGGAAGCGCCGCCGGCGCAGCCGGCGGTCGTCAAAAAAGCCAGGAAGTAGCGCCGTCCGGGTACGGGCGCCGTGTGACCGCGTCCAAAATTTCCACTCCTGAAATACGATTTCCGCCGCATTCTACGGGCGGCAGGCGGCGTCATGCCGGCCAATCGGCAACGCTCGCGCGTCAATTCAAAAAACGCTTGCGCGCTTCTCCATACTCACCTATCTTTCGTATATAGAAAATTTTCTTATTTCGAAAATATAGGGAGTCGTATGAGTCAGGAAACCGCGGACTTCATCGTGATCGGCGCCGGCATCGGCGGCGCCTCGGTCGCCTACTGGCTGTCGCGCCAGGCGCGCGTGATCGTGCTGGAGGCCGAAACGCAGCCGGGCTATCACAGCACGGGACGCTCGGCGGCGCTGTTCATGGAAAGCTACGGGCCGGACCAGGTTCGCGCGCTGAGCCGCGCCGGCATCGACTTCTTCAGGAACCCGCCGGCCGGCTTTTGCGAACACCCGCTGCTGACGCCACGGGGCGCCTTCGTGTTCGCCGGGCCCGGCCAGGAGGCCGAGCTTGACGCCCACGAGGCTGCGGTGCGCGCCACCTCGTCGTTGGCGCGGCGGCTGGACGCGCGCGAGGCGCTGGAATTCCTGCCGGTGCTGCGTGCGGACCACGTCATCGGCGGCGTGCTCGAACAGGACGCCTCGGACATCGACGTCGATGCGCTGTTGCAGGGCTTCCTGCGCGGCACGCGCCAGCACGGCGGACGCACCGTCTACGACGCCGCCGTCACCGGCCTGCGCCGCGCCGACGGCCAGTGGACCGTCACCACCGCGCGCAGCGTCTTCCAGGCTCCGGTGATCGTCAACGCCGCCGGCGCCTGGGCCGACACCGTCGCCCGGATGGCGGGTGCCGACCCGGTCGGCCTGGTGCCCAAACGCCGCTCCGCCTTCCTGTTCGCGCCGCCCGAGGGCATCGCCTCGTCGCACTGGCCGCTGTTCCTGGATGTGCAGGAATCGTTCTACATCAAGCCGGACGCGGGCATGCTGCTGGGCTCGCCATGCAACGCCGACCCGGTCGCCCCGCACGACGTGCAGGCCGAGGAGCTCGACATCGCCATCGCCATCGACAACATCGAGCGCATGACGACCCTGCGCATCCGCCGCCCGGCGCACGTGTGGGCAGGCCTGCGCACCTTCGTCGCCGACGGCGAACTGGTGGGCGGATACGACCCCAAGGTCCCCGACTTTTTCTGGGCGGCGGGCCAGGGCGGCTACGGCATCCAGTCGGCGCCCGGCGCCGGCCGCTATTACGCATCGGTGTTGTTGGGCGAAGGCGCCGGCGTCTTGCCGGCCTTGTCCGGCTTCGATCCGGCCCGTATCAGCCCGGCGCGCTTCCCATGCTGACGCCCGGTATGCGTGACAACGGCACCTGGTTCGGCCAGCCCAAGGGGCTGACGATTCTGTTCCTGACCGAGATGTGGGAGAAGTTTTCGTTCTTCGGCATGCGCGCGCTGCAAATCTACTACATGACCAAGGAGCTGCACTACACGCAGGCGTTCTCCTCGATCGTGTTCGGCGCCTACGCGGCCGGCGTCTACCTGACGCCGATTTTCGGCGGCCTGATCGCCGACCGCTGGCTGGGTCGCAGGACGGCCGTCGTCGCCGGCGGCGCGCTGATGGCCGTCGGCCACTTCATGATGGCGTTCGAAGCCCTGTTTTTCCCGGCCATGGTCGTCATCGCGATCGGCAACGGGCTGTTCCTGCCCAATCTGCCCAGCCAGGTGCCGCTGCTCTATCCCAAGGGCGATCCGCGCGCCGGCGCCGCGTTCAACGTCTACTATATGGGCGTCAACCTCGGCGGCTTGCTCGCCCCGCTCATTTGCGGCACGCTCGGCGAGGTGTACGGCTGGCACTACGGTTTTGGCGCGGCCGGCATCGGCATGTGCCTCGGGCTGGCGATCTACATTTTGGGCGGCAAGCATCTGCCCGCCGAGGTCTCCAGAACGGCCGACCGGCAGGCGCCGGTGGCGGAGGGCGGCGGCGGCGGCAGCATCCGCATGCTGGTCGGCGTCGCGCTTGCCGTCATGCTGTTCCGCATCGCCTACGAGCAGACCGGCAACACCTTTGCCGTCTGGGCCGACACGGCGGTAGAGCGCCAGGCGTTCGGGATGACGATACCCGTCACCTGGTTCCAATCGCTCAATCCGATGTTCGTCATTTTGCTCAGTCCGCTATTGGTGCGGGTCTGGAACCGCCGCGCGGCCAGTGGCAGGGCAACGCCGGCGCTCGAACGCATGAGCATGGGCGCCCTCGGCGTCGGCGCCGCCTATGCCATGCTGGCCGCGTTGATCGTCGTCTGCGGCGCCGGCGGCTTTGCCATCAGCTGGCTGTGGCTGGTGGCCTTCTTCGGCCTCTTCACGCTGGCCGAGTTGTATATTCTTCCGGTCGGGCTGGGTCTGTTCGCCAGCCTGGCGCCCAAGCGTTTCGCCGCCACCACCATCGCCGCCTGGTTCTTCTGCTCGTTCACCGGCAACCTGCTGTCCGGCTTTGCCGGCGCGCTGTGGGAGCTGGTCACGCCGCAAGGTTTCTTCATGCTGATGGCCGGTATCTGCATCGTATCGGGCCTGGCGCTGCACGCGATTCACCGCGCCCATCGTTCAAGCGAGGTGGCGTTGCCGACAGTCGCGGCCGCGGCTGATAAGCCGGTCTAAGGCCTGCGACGTCGCGACCAACTTGGGAGGGGCAATCATCACACGCTCACAACTCGATGCACGCCCAGCCTCAGGCCCGCAGCATTAAGCACAGCCAGCAGCGTTTTCACGGTCGGGTTGCCATTAGGGGACAGTGCACGGTAGAGACTTTCGCGTGGAATGCCTGCACGTTCGGCGACCAAGGCCATGCCTTGAGCTTCCGCGACATGGCGTAACGCAGCGAGTAGCGCTTGGCGTCCACCAGCCTGATCGACTTCCTCCATCGCCGTGGCCAAGTATTCATCTGCAAAAGCAGGATCTTCGCGCAGCATCTCTACTACCGTCTCGTCGTGTGGTCGGGATGATTTTTTCACGATGCGGTTCTCCTATTCCAATCTTTCCAATATGCGACCGCAGTATCGATGTCCGTCTGCTGCTTGCGTTTATCGCCACCGGCCAGTATCAGCAAAAGTTTTTCTCCGGCTCTAGCATAGTAAACACGGTAGCCGGGGCCGTGATCGATGCGCAGCTCAATTGTGGATTATATGTTACACGCTTTCGAAACCGCACAGGAAAAGTTGTTCCGATTTGCACTCATCATTTTCCCATCTGTAACAATTGGCGAGAATCCGCTTTGAATTGCTCGGTATCATGTGACCTTTAAAATTTCATAACAAAAGGCCACGATGAGCTTTGCGCTATCTCTTATTTGCTTCGTATTGATTGGAGTCTTGTTTTATGAGCGCCGTCGGTCGATAGCAAAAATCCATGCAGCCGAGACGTCGCACGCGGCGGCGAACGCTGAGCACGATCGAGAGGTGGCGCAAATGCGCCGCGCGTTCGATACTGCAAACGCCGCTAGCCAAGCAGAGATTGCGTCGTTATCGCCCTTCAAGCAAGTTCGCGACGCAAGCCGCAAGGCCGAGGAGATCCGTATCCAGGCCTCCGAGTTTTTTGCGAATGCGCAAGCGGATGCGCGGCAGGTGGAGAAAGATGCCGGCCAGCGCGCCGCTGCAGTCATGGCTGCAGCGCAAGTCGAAGCCGCAAATCTTAGATCATTTGCCGAAAACGCGAGCCGAACCCGCAAGCAAGAGGCCGAATCTCTTCTCGCTAACGCGGCCCGGCAGTCGGAGAGCATCGTCCTGGCGGCCAAGGAGAGGGCGCAAGAAATCGCCGGTGATGCGTTCAGAGCGTTGAACGAGGCCGATTCGATCGCCAAGGTCGCTAATGCGATGCGCAATGTCGTCGAGGGATATGGTGATCGATATCTACAGCCGTCGTTCAGTCTTCTAGATGATCTTGCAGAGGAATACGGCTTTGAGGACGCCGGACAGCAATTGCGTCTTTCGCGGGAACGCACCAAACGCATGGTCGAGGAGAAGCAGGCTGCGATTTGCGACTATGTTGAGCCACACAGGCGCGATACCGCCATCCGTTTTGTCATTGACGCGTTCAACGGACGTGTAGATTCTATTCTGTCGCGGGTAAAGTCTGACAACTTCGGAACCTTGGATCAGCAGATACGCGATGCATACGCGATGGTCAACCACAATGGCGGAGCATTCCGCAATGCTCGGGTGAGTGAGTCCTTCCTGTCGACCCGACTTGATGAACTCCGTTATGCGAGCCTGGTTCAGGCGCTCAAAGAACGAGACAAGGAGGAACAGCGACGCATTCGCGAGCAGATCCGTGAAGAGGAAAAGGCGCGGCGCGAGATTGAGCGCGCGTTGCGGAACGCCGAAAAAGAGGAGGAGGCGCTTCAGAAGGCGATGGCGCGCGTCCAGGCGCAGGTAGCGAAGGCGAATGACGAGCAGCGATCGGTCTTTGAGGCACAGCTTCTTGAGCTGCAAGCCAAACTTTCAGAAGCCGAATCGCGGGGGCAACGAGCCCTCTCGATGGCTCAGCAAACGAAGGCCGGCCACGTCTATGTCATATCGAACGTTGGCAGCTTCGGCGAACACATGTACAAGCTTGGCATGACGCGTCGACTTGAGCCACTTGACCGCGTTAAGGAACTGGGGGATGCGAGCGTCCCGTTCAGCTTCGATGTACACGCGATGATTTGGTCGGAGGACGCTCCGCGTCTGGAGGCGCAGTTGCACAAAGTGTTCGTGCGCGCACAAGTCAACAAGGTCAATCCACGTAAGGAATTCTTTAAGGTGCCGCTCAGTGAAATTCGCGGTTATCTTGATCATCAAGGTGTCAATGCAAGCTGGACGATGGCTGCGATCGCAGCGGAGTTCCGCGAAACTATCGCGCTCGAGAAGCGCCTCGCAGAGAGTCCCGCCGTGGCGAATGAATGGCTGAACTATCAGATGGCTGCGGCGGACGAGCAGCAGAATGATTCCATCGAATTGGAAGTTGAATAGGCCGCGCGATATTCCTCGGCAAGTGTCGGAGTGCTGGAGAGCGCATCAGAGATGGTCGTCGAATCCGATCCCGGCGAGGTGTTTGCGCAGCCGCGCGACATCGCCTTCGACATCGGCCTGCTTCACCACGTCAAAACAGGAGAAGGAGGGCAGGATCTCGGCACCGCAGAACTTGTAGTTGGCGGTGTTGGCGACAAAGACATCGTCCACGCTTTTTCCATCGAACAGCGATTGGCGAGGGTCGCCGAAGGCCGCCGCAGGCGCGTTCCACGTCAGCGACAGCATGTACTTTTTGCCGTGCATCTTGCCGCCGCTGCCGTACTGCTTGCTCGGATCGTCGCGGGTGCGTCCGTCGTCGGTCAGCAAACTCTGGTGCACCAGGCCAGCGGTGAACACCTCGTCGACATATTTCTTGTAGATCCACGGCGTGCCGAACCAGTAGACCGGCGTTTGCAGCACGATCAGGTCGGCGTCGACGTGTTTTTGCACTTCCCCGGCGATATCGTAGCCTTCCTGTATCGACGTTTCCACGATTTCGTAACCCCGTTGCGCCATTTCTTCCTTGATGACGCCGGCCATCTTCTGGTTCAACTTGCCCGGGGCGAAGCCTTCGTAAAACTGGTGCGCATTAATAATTAGTACTTTTTTCATCGTTGATCCTGTCGGTGGCCGTGGCGGTGATTGTTGCTGAGTGCCGACATTGTGGCGCCGCGCCGGTGAAAACCGGTTGCCGGATCCGATGGGCTTTTTGCCTGATTTGACGAGTCGTCGCGCAGGCCGGAAAACCGGCCCGCAAGCCGTGCTACGCTCCGGGAGGTTGGCTTGAACGCGAGGATGCGATGAATGTTGGAGTGGAAAAGCCGTCGGCGGCGGAAGACGATTTGGCCGAACTGATCAGTGAGATTGCCCAAACCGATGGCGACTACGCCACCCCGGTGCCCGAGCTCATGGTGTACCGGCGCAGCGCCGCGACCGACCCGATGCCCTGCATTTTAGGCATGGGCTTGGGCATGGCGGTGCGGGGCGAAAAGCGGGTGACACTGGGGACCGACATCTACGACTTCAAGCCGGGGCAAACCCTGGTGACCTCGGTCGACCTGCCGGTGGTTACTTATGTGACGAGCGCCAGCCTGGCCGAGCCGTATCTGGGCCTATGGCTGCAACTCGATGCCCGCGTGATCGGGCAGGTGGCCGCCACCATGGATTTCCCCACGCCGGCGACGACCGGCTCGTCCTTGGGGCTGACGGTCGCCACGCCGGACGCCGGCCTGCGGCGCGCGTTGATCCAGCTGCTGCGCCTGCTGCGCGAGCCGGCACTGGTACCGCTGGTGGCACCGCTGGTGCAGCAGGAGATTGCCGTCCGCCTGCTCACGGGCGAACACGGTCCGACCTTGCGCCGCCTGGTCATGGCCGGCTCGCCGAGCCAGCAGATCGCCAGAGTGATCGCCTGGCTGAAACAGCATTTCACGAAGAATTTTCCGATGGACGACCTGGCCACGCAGGCGCACATGAGCCCGTCCACTTTCCGCCAGCACTTCCGAGAGGTGGCGGGCATGAGCCCCCTGCAATACTTGAAACAGCTGCGCTTGCAGGACGCGCGGCAATTGATGCTGAACGAGGATATCGACGCCGGCAGCGCCGCCGTGCGGGTGGGCTACGAGAGCGCCTCCCAGTTCAGCCGCGAGTACACGCGGCTGTTCGGCGCGCCGCCGCTGAGGGACATCCGGCGCCTGCAGGAGTCATGACGGCCCGTTTATTGTTTATAGATGCCGCAGCCGATCACCAGCTCGTCGACCTTCTCGACATAGGTCGATTTCGGTTCGATCGCCTTGGTGACCGGATGCGGCCATTTGTAGTCGACCCAGCCTTTGCCCTTGGCCTTGGCGACGTCGAGCATCATCTTGATGAAGAGCTTGTCGTCCGAATCCTTCAGGGCGGTCAAGTCCTTGCCGATCAGCTTGGCGTTAGCGCCGTGCGAGAGCATCTTGCCGTTCATGTCCATGACGAACACGTACAAGTCGCGGTCCTTGAACGGGCCTGCCGTGTCGTTGAAGGCGGCGTAGGATTTCGCCGGACCGTTGGCCTTCAGATATTCGGCGGCGCGTTGCACCAGCGCGGTGGCCTCGGCCGCCGTGCCCCGGTCGTCTGCCGCCAGCACCGGAATGTGCAGGGCCAGCACGCAGGCCGCGACGGACATCGACTTCAGCAGTTGTTTCATACTCGTCTCCTTGAGGTTGTCTTTATGGTCTTTGCGTCAGCACGGCGACCGTTTTTTGAGCGTGTGTCCCATCGTAGTCGGTACATCGGCCCGGAAATGTAACAGCCTCGACAATTAACGTCGTAGAAGTTTAAACGTTGCACTAAAACAACTACCAAACCACCGTCCGATTGTCGCCGCATTGGCAATGCGGTCAAAACTTCTGTGCTACGCTGATTGTTGACTTACGTTTACGTAAACGTAAAAATCGACCAGCAATCATTGCAAGCGCAGTTCACAAAATGACTGGTACCTGGCCACGAGGAGATTTTTATGCAGCAAAATTTGAGCTACGTTCACGGCGCCCATGACGTGCCGCTCATCGGTGTGACGATCGGCCCGTATCTGGCCTCGGTCGCCGCGCGCCACGGCGACAGCGACGCCGTGGTGGTGCCGCATCAAAACGTCCGCTGGAGCTACCGCGAGTTCGACGAACGGGTGACCCGCGTCGCCGCCGGCTTGCTCAGGCTGGGCCTGCGGCCGGGCGACCGCGTCGGCATCTGGTCGCAGAACTGCGCCGAGTGGGTACTGGTGCAGTTCGCCACCGCCAGGGCCGGTCTCATCATGGTGAACATCAATCCATCGTACCGGCGTTCGGAGCTCGAATACGTGCTCGACAAAGTCCAATGCAGCGCGCTGATCCTGGCGCCGGCGTTCAAGTCCAGCGACTACATCGCCATCGTGCGCGACGTCGTGCCGGCCATCCACCACGCCAAGCCCGGCGCGCTGCAATCCGACCGGCTGCCGCATCTGCGGCATGTGATCCGGCTGGGCGATGAGCTCACTGAGGGCATGTTCAACTTCAGCGCGTTGCTCGCGCCGCCCACCGACGAACAGCTCGCGCACCTGGCGCGGGTGGAGCACGGGCTGCAGTTCGACGACCCGGTCAACATCCAGTTCACCTCCGGCACCACCGGCGCGCCCAAGGGCGCGACCCTGACCCACCACAACATCCTCAACAACGGCTTCTTCATCGGCGAGGCGATGCGCCTGGACGCCGACGACCGGCTGTGTATCCCGGTGCCGCTGTACCACTGCTTCGGCATGGTGCTGGGCAACCTGGCCTGCGTCACGCACGGCGCCGCCATGGTGTTTCCCGGCGAGGGTTTCGATCCCAAGGCGGTGCTGGAGACGGTGCAGGCCGAACGCTGCACGGCCTTGCACGGCGTGCCGACGATGTTCATCGCCATCCTCGACCATCCGGAGTTCGGCCACTATGACTTGTCGACCTTGCGCACCGGCATCATGGCCGGCTCGCCTTGCCCGACCGAGGTGATGAACCGGGTCATCGGCACCATGCACATGAGCGAGATCACCATCGCCTACGGCATGACCGAGACGTCGCCGGTCAGCTTCCAAAGTTCGATCGACGACCCGGTCGCGTTGCGCGTGGCCACCATCGGCCGGGTGCATCCGCATCTGGAGGTCAAGATCGTCGACGGCTCCGGCCGCATCGTGCCGCGCGGCGTCAAGGGCGAGCTGCTCACGCGCGGCTACTCGGTCATGCTCGGCTATTGGGGCGACGACGAAAAGACCCGCGAAACCATCGACGCGGCGCGCTGGATGCATACCGGCGACCTGGCCGTCATCGACGAAGATGGCTATGCCACCATCGTCGGCCGCTCTAAGGACATGGTCATTCGCGGCGGCGAGAATATCTATCCGCGCGAGGTCGAGGAGTTTCTGTACCGGCACCCCAAAATCCAGGACGTGCAGTGCGTCGGCGTGCCCGATAAAAAATACGGCGAGGAGCTGTGCGCCTGCGTTATCCTGCGGCCGGGCATGCAGGCCGACGCCGACGAGATCCGCGCCTTCTGCGAAGGGCAGATCGCCTACTACAAGGTGCCGCGCTATATCGTGTTCGTCGACGCCTTCCCGATGACGGTGACCGGCAAGATACAAAAGTTCGTGCTGCGCGAACAGGTCGCCGACGGCCTTGGGCTCGCCATGCCATGATCAGCTTGCTGCTGGTTTTTGATTGAACAGGATACGGCAGGCGGATGGAAAACCATCGCTTTAGGCAAGATATCGGTCGGATTCGGCAACCGGTTTCAGGACCGCCAAAGTCATACTTCCAGTGGATAAAATTTCACTGGAGATACGCTTACCATGACCACCCTCAATGTCAACGGCAACGCGCGCGACATCGATGTCGACGCCGACACGCCCATCCTGTGGGCGCTGCGTGACACGCTCGGTCTGACCGGCACCAAGTTCGGCTGTGGCGCGGCGCTGTGCGGCGCCTGCACCGTGCACCTCGACGGCCAGGCGATCCGCTCGTGCGTCACGCCCGTCTCCGCCGCCGACGGCAAGAAGATCACCACCATCGAAGCGGCCACCGACGGCAGCGACCGCGTCGGCAAGGCCGTGCACGCGGCCTGGGTCAAGCACGATGTCGCGCAGTGCGGCTACTGCCAGAGCGGCCAGATCATGAGCGCGATCGCCTTCCTCAAAACGCTGCCGCGCGGGAAGCAGCCGACCGTCGCCGAGATCGAGTCCGCCATGGCCGGCAATATTTGCCGTTGCGGCACTTACGCCCGCATCCGCGCCGCCGTCGCCGACGCCGCCCGCACCCTCGCTTAAAGGAACCATCATGCTGACCAACTTCAATCCGATGGAATTGCCGCGCACGCTGCAAAACATGATCGAGCGCGAGCAGGGCACCGTCTTGGCCTCGGCCAGTCCTCCGCGCCGCGCCTTCCTCAAGGTGATGGGCTTGTCCGGCCTGGCGCTGGGGACGTTCCCGGGCATGACGCTGGCGCAGGAGGCCACCGGCCTCAAACCGACCGGGCAGCCGCTGGCTTTCGTCCGGATCGCGCCGGACGGCGTCGTCACCGTCACCATCAACCGGCTCGAATTCGGCCAGGGCGTGCAGACCGGGCTGCCGATGATCCTGGCCGAGGAACTCGACGCCGACTGGGCGCTCGTCACCGCGCGGATGGGCACCGACGATCCGGCGTATATCGATCCGGTGTTCGGCATGCACATGACCGGCGGCTCCGGCGCCATCAAGCACAGTTATACCCAGTACCGCGAACTGGGCGCGCGCGCCCGCGCGATGCTGCTGACGGCCGCCGCGCAACGCTGGAACGTCGACGTGGCGACCTTGCAAACCCGCGCCGGCAAGGTGCTGGGGCCGGGCGGGCGTCAAATAGGCTATGGCGAGCTGGCGCAGGACGCCGCCGCGCTGCCGGTGCCGCAAAAGGTGGTGCTGAAGGACCCCAAGGACTTCCGCATCATCGGCCGCGCCACCGGCCGCATCGACGCCAAGGCCAAGAGCAGCGGCAAGCAGGCGTTCGGCATCGATACCCATCTTGATGGCCAGTTGACGGCGGTGGTGGCGCGGCCGCCGGTGTTCGGCGCCCGCATTAAATCGGTCGACGACAGCGCCGCGCGCGCCATCAAGGGTGTGCGCGCGGTGCTGCGCGTGCCGCTAGACCGTGGCGCGGAAGGCGTGGCCGTGGTGGCCGATGGCTACTGGAACGCCAAGCGCGGGCGCGACGCCCTGAAACTGGAGTGGAACAGCGACGATGTCGAAAAGGTCGACAGCGAAAAGCAGCTCGCCCAGTACCGCGCGCTGGCCGGCCAGCCCGGCAACCGCAAGTTCGACGCCGACATGGCGCCGCTGGCCGGCGCGCCGCTGAGCATCAAGGCGGACTTCGTGTTCCCGTATCTCGCCCACGCGCCGATGGAACCGCTGAATTGCACCGTCAAGTTGGACGACGGCACCGGCGAAATATGGACCGGCACCCAGATGCCGGGCCTCGACGCGGCCGCCGCCGCGCGCGTGCTGGGCCTCAAGCAGGACAAGGTCAAGATGAACGTCGCGGTAGCAGGCGGTGGTTTCGGCCGCCGCGCCGTGCCCACCAACGACTTCGTGGTGGAGGCGTGCGAGATCGCCAAGGCCGCCCGGGCGGCCGGCGTGGTCGCGCCGATCCGCACCGTGTGGAGCCGCGAGGACGACATCCGCGGCGGCTACTACCGCCCGATGCACCTGCACCGCGCCCACATCGGCTTCGACGCCAGCGGCAACGTGCTGGCGTGGGACCACGCCATCGTCGGCCAGTCGATCACGGCCGGCTCGCCGTTCGAGCCGTTCCAGGTGAAGAACGGCATCGACGGCACCGCCACCGAAGGTATGCGCGATCCGTACCCATTCCCGATGCGCCTGACCGTGCACCATCCGAAGCAGAACGTGCCGGTCCTGTGGTGGCGCAGCGTTGGTTCCAACCACACCGCCTTCGTCATGGAGACGCTGATCGACGAGATCGCGCGCATGACCAAACAGGACCCGGTGGCGTATCGCATGCGTCTTCTCAGCCCGAAGCAGGCGCGCCACCGCGCCGCGCTGCAGCTGGCGGTCGACAAGAGCGGCTATGGCAAACGCCGTCTGGCGGCGGGACGCGCCTGGGGCGTGGCGGTGCACGAGTCGTTCGACAGCGTGGTGGCGTATGTGGTGGAGGCGTCGGTCAAGGAGGGCGAGCCGGTGCTGCACCGCGTCACCGCCGGCGTGCACTGCAACCTGGCGGTCAACCCGCGCAGCATCGAGGCGCAGGTGCAGGGCGGGGCGCTGATGGGCTTGTCGATGTGCCTGCCCGGCGCGGCGATCACGCTCAAGGATGGCGTGGTCGAGCAAAGCAATTTCGGCGATTTCGCGGTGCCGCGCATGCCCAGCATGCCGGCGGTCGACGTGCATATCGTGCCGAGCGCCGAACCGCCGACCGGCATCGGCGAGCCGGGCCTGCCGCCACTGGGGCCGGCCTTCGCCAATGCGCTGGCGCGCGTGACCGGCAAGCCGCTGCGCGACATGCCGTTCAAGCTGGCGTGAGGGACGGCCGGGGGAGAGTCAATCACTTCCCCCGGTAAGTGTCCAGTAAGTGAACTAGCCTGATGATGATCTCCCAGCCTCGGCACTCGGAGAGACAATCATGCGGTTCCCGCGTATTTTCAGCTCGACCAAACAACTAACCATCGCACCGGAACGCGCGCCCCGCGTTGGTGGCTATCGCCCATGACGCGCGAGCTGCCTTTCCTGCCGTTCTCTCGGCCCACCATCGACGAGAGCACCATCGCCGCCGTGGGCGACGTGCTGCGCTCCGGCTGGATCACCAGCGGCCCCAAAGTACGCGAGTTCGAGGAGCGTCTGTCCGCATATTTTGGCGGGCGGCCCGTATTGACCTTCAACTCCGGCACCAGCACCATGGAGATAGCCCTGCGCGTGACCGGCATCGGCCCCGGCGACGAGGTGATCACCACGCCGATCTCGTGGCCGGCCACCGCCAATGTCATTCTCGCCGTGGGCGCCACGCCGGTGTTCGCGGATATCGATCCGGCCACCCGCAACATCGATCTCGATCGACTTGAAGCCGCCATCACGCCGCGCACGCGTGCGCTGCTGCCGGTGCATTTATCCGGCCTGCCGGTGGACATGGAGCGCCTGTACGCGATCGCCGCGCGCCACCGGCTACGCGTGGTGGAGGACGCCGCGCAGGCGTTTGGCTCGCGCTGGCAAGGCAGGCGGATCGGCGCGTTCGGCGATCTGGTGTCGTTCAGCTTTCAAGCCAATAAAAACCTGACCACCGGCGAGGGCGGCTGCCTGGTGCTGAACGACGCGGACGAGGCGGCGCTGGCGGCCAGGCACCGCCTGCAGGGCGTCACCCGCAGCGGTGTCGACGGCATCGATGTCGATCTTCCCGGTGGCAAGCACAACATGAGCGACATCATGGCGGCGATCGGCCTGGGCCAGTTCGCCAACATCGAGGCCGTCACCGCGCACCGGCGCGCGCTGGCGCGCCACTATTTCGCCCGCTTCGGCGACGGCTTCGAAGCCGCGAGCGGCGCCCGGCTGCCGCTGGCCGATTTCGACCACAGCAACTGGCATCTGTTCCAGATCATCCTGCCCGACCGGGGGGCGTCCACGCGCGCCGACTTCATGGAGGCGATGGCGCGCCGGGGGATCGGCACCGGCTTCCATTACGCGGCGATTCATTTGTTCAGCCTGTACCGCGCGCGCGGCTACGCGGAAGGCATGTTCCCGGTCGCCGAACGCGTCGGCCGCCTGACGGTGACCTTGCCGATGTTCCACGCGATGACGTTTGAGGACGTCGAGCGCGTGGTGGCGGCCGTCGAAGCTATCCTGATCCACCCGCAGGCGTCCCAATGAACTTCGATGCGATACACGACGCGGCGCGTCGGCCATTCACCGGCGGCGCTGGCGACGCGTTGCTCGACGACGCGCTCGCCGCGCGCCCGGCGCCGCCGTCCAAACGCGCCGGCGCCACCCCGACGCTGTCGACGGCGCTGCTGTGGATGCTGTTCGGCGGCTTCGTCCTGATCACGCTGGGCGCGCTCGGCGTGCGAACGCTGGTGCCGCCCGACGAGGGCCGCTACGCCGAGATCGGCCGCGAGATGTTCACCAGCGGCGACTGGATCACCACGCGCCTGAACGGCATTAAATATTTCGAGAAGCCGCCGCTGCAAGCGTGGATGAACGCGCTGACCTTCACCCTGTTCGGCCTGGGCGAATGGCAGGCGCGGCTGTGGACCGGCGTCTGCGGCATCGTCGGCGTGGTGATGACCGCCTGTGCCGGGCGTGTGGTGTTTTCGCCCCGCGTCGGGCTGTATGCCGGCCTGGTGCTGGCGTCGACGCTGTTTTGGCTGGCGTCGGGCCAGATCAATTCGCTCGACATGAGCCTGTCGGGCATGATGGCCACCTGCCTGGCGGCCGTGCTGATCGCCCAGCGCGATGGCGCCACCGCCGGCCAGCGGCGCGCCTGGATGCTGGTCGCGTGGGCGGCGATGGCACTGGCGGTGCTGGCCAAAGGCCTGGTCGGCGTGGTGCTGCCGGGCGCCGTGCTGGTGCTCTACGGCGCTGCCGCGCGCGATTGGCGCATCTGGACCCGCCTGCACATGGGCAAGGGATTGCTGTTGTTTTTCACCATCGCCGCGCCCTGGTTCATCCTGGTCGCCCAACGCAACCCCGAACAGCCGTATTTCTTCTTCATCCACGAGCATTTCGATCGCTTCCTGAGCCCTGGCCACCAGCGCGAGGGGCCGTGGTACGCCTTCATCATGCTGCTGCTGCCTGGCATGTTGCCTTGGTTGGGCTGGTTGCCGCACACGTTGGCGGCCGGCGCCAGGCGCGCGCCGGGCCGGTTCCAGCCGCGATTGTTGTTGCTGATCTGGTTCGCCTTCATCTTCGTGTTTTTCAGCATGTCGAGCTCGAAGCTGCCCGGCTACATCGTGCCGGTGTTCCCGGCGTTGGCGTTGCTCACGGCGCTGTGCCTGGACGCCGCCGGCCGCCGTCCGCACATGGTCGCCGCCGCGCTGCTGGCGACGGTCGGCGCTTTGCTGGTGGTCGCGGTGCCGGTGGCGCTGCAGATAGGCGTGGGCGCGGGCGGCTCTGCGGCGCACAGCCTGCGCAGCTACCAGCCGTGGCTGATGTTCGCCGGCTGCATTATGTTAGTCGGCGGTTGCCTGGCGTGGTTCCACGCGGCCCAAGAGCGGCGCGATCCGGCCGTCTTGACGATGGCGGTGGCCGGCTTTCTCGCCACGCACTTGATCGTCGCCGGTTTCGAGGTGTACGGCAAGGACCGCGCCGGCACCGCGCTGCTGCCGGCGATCCGCGCCGAACTGACGCCGGCCACCAAGCTGTACGCCGTCGGCCGCTACGAGCAGTCGCTGACCTTCTATCTGGGCCGGCCGGCCATCCTGGTCGAATACGTGGACGAATTCGCCTTCGGGCTGCAACAGGAACCGCGACTGGCGCTGTCCGGACTGGACGAGTTCGTCGCCCAATGGCGGCAGGACAGCGCCGCCGGCCGGCCCTCGATGGCCATCGCCAGCCAAGCCCTGTACGACCGGCTGCGCCAGCGCGGCGTGCCGATGCGGCTGGTGGCACGCGACGCGCGCCGGCTCGTGATCTCCAATCAACTGACGAAAGAATTGCCATGATGCCCGAATTGTCCATCGTCATTCCGGTCTACAACGAGGAGGAGGGGCTGCCGGGCCTGTTCGCGCGCCTGTATCCGGCACTCGACGCGCTGCGCACCGGCTACGAGATCGTGTTCGTCAACGACGGCAGCCGCGACGCCTCGGTATCGTTGCTGGCCGAGCAGTTCCGGCGGCGGCCCGACGTCACCCGGGTGGTACTGTTCAACGGCAATTACGGCCAGCACATGGCGATCCTGGCCGGCTTCCAATCAGCGCGCGGCGAAATCATGGTCACCCTCGACGCCGACCTGCAAAACCCGCCCGAGGAGATCGGCAAGCTGGTCGACAAGATCCGCGCGGGCCACGACTACGTCGGCTCGATCCGGCGCGTGCGCCAGGATTCGGCCTGGCGCACGTTGGCATCGAAGGCGATGAACCGGATGCGCGAGCGCATCACCCACATCCGCATCACCGACCAGGGCAACATGCTGCGCGCCTACGGCCGCAATGTCATCGACTTGGTCAACCAGTGCGCCGAGGTCAACACCTTCGTGCCGGCGCTGGCCTACACCTTCGCGCGCAATCCGGCCGAGGTCGTGGTCGAGCACGAGGAGCGCGCGGCCGGCGCGTCGAAGTATTCGTTCTACAGCCTGATACGGCTCAACTTCGACCTGGTGACCGGCTTCTCGCTGGTTCCGCTGCAAATGTTCTCGATGCTGGGCATGGCGCTGTCGGGCGCCTCGGGTCTGTTGGTGCTGGTGCTGTTGACGCGCCGGCTGCTGCTCGGCGCCGAGGCCGAAGGCGCGTTCACCTTGTTCGCGCTGCTGTTCTTCTTGATGGGCGTGATCTTGTTCGGCATCGGCTTGCTGGGGGAGTACATCGGCCGCATCTACCAGCAGGTGCGCGCGCGGCCGCGCTATGTGGTGGAAACCATCCTTGAGGAGCTGGCGCCGGCGGCGCGGCGGCAGGTGGCCGACGCCGCCAACGCGGCGGCCATCTCGCAGCGGGAACAGCGCGGGGTGGGGCGGTGACGGCGCCGCGCGCCGTGGTGTTCGCCTACCACGATGTCGGCGTGCGCTGCCTGCGGGTACTGCTGGCCGGCGGCGTGGACGTCGCACTTGTCGTCACGCACGACGAAGATCCGGCCGAGAACATCTGGTACGGCTCGGTGCGGGCGGTTTGCCGCGAACACGGCATCGCCACCACTGTCCATCCCGACCCTGCGGATCCGGCGCTGCTGGCCGCAGTGCGCGCGGCCCGGCCCGATTTCCTGTTCAGTTTTTACTACCGCCACATGCTGCCGGCCGCCGTGCTGGCGGTGGCGCCGGCCTACAACATGCATGGCTCGCTGCTGCCGAAGTTTCGCGGCCGGGCGCCGGTCAACTGGGCCGTGCTGCATGGCGCCGACCGCACCGGCGCCACCTTGCACGAGATGACCGTCAAGCCCGACGCCGGCGCCATCGTGGCGCAGACGGCGGTGCCCATCCTGCCCGACGACACGGCCTTCGAGGTGTTCGGCAAGGTCACCGTGGCGGCGGAGCAGACCTTGTGGGGCGTGCTGCCGGCACTGCTGGCGGGCGATCCTCTGCGCCGCGACAATGACCTGCGGCAGGGCAGTTACTTCGGCGCGCGCACGCCGGCCGACGGCCGCATCGACTGGCACGCCGACGCGCAAACCGTCTACAACCTGCACCGCGCGGTGGCGCCGCCGTATCCCGGCGCGCACACGGAGGTGGGCGGCGTGACGCTGACCTTGGCGCGAGCGCGCCTGCTGCGCGGGGGGGCGGCGTCCGGCACGGCGCCCGGCCTGGCGGTGCTCGACGGCGCGATCGTCGGCGTGTGCGGCGACGGCCGGATGTTGGCCATTTCCTCCTTGCTGGACGGCGCGGCCGAGATATCGCCACAACAGTTACAAACCATGCTGGCCAGTTCGGCGGCGCAGATCGACATCACCTGAGCACATCATGAAAAAAGTCCTAATCCTCGGCGTCAACGGCTTTATCGGCCACCACCTGTCCAAGCGCATCCTCGAAAGCACCGACTGGGAGGTGTTCGGCATGGACATGCACACCGACCGCATCACGGCCCTGCTGGAGAACCCGGCGTACAAGTCGCGCATGCATTTCTACGAGGGCGACATCACGATCAACAAGGAGTGGATCGAATACCACGTCAAGAAGTGCGACGTGATCGTGCCGTTGGTGGCCATCGCCACGCCGTCGACCTACGTCAAGGAACCCTTGCGCGTGTTCGAACTCGATTTCGAGGCCAACCTGCCGATCGTGCGCTCGGCCGCCAAATACGGCAAGCACCTGGTGTTCCCGTCGACGTCGGAGGTGTACGGCATGTGCCACGACGAGGAGTTCGATCCTGAAAACTCCGAACTGGTGTGCGGCCCGATCAACAAGCCGCGCTGGATCTATTCCAACGCCAAGCAGTTGATGGACCGGGTGATCTGGGGCTACGGCATGGAGGGACTGAACTTCACGCTGTTCCGGCCCTTCAACTGGATCGGTGCGGGACTGGACTCGATCCACACCGCCAAGGAGGGCTCGTCGCGCGTGGTGACGCAGTTCTTCGGCCATATCGTGCGCGGCGAGGCGATCTCGCTGGTCGACGGTGGCGCCCAAAAACGCGCCTTCACCTACATCGACGACGGTATCGATGCCCTGGTGCGCATCATCGCCAACGTCGACGGCGTCGCCACCGGAAAAATCTACAACATCGGCAATCCGGTCAACAATTATTCGATTCGCGAACTGGCCCAAATGATGATGGCGCTGGCCGCCGACTACCCGGAGTACGCGGAGGCGGCGCGTCGGGTGAAGATCGTCGAGACCACGTCCGGCGCCTACTACGGCGAAGGTTACCAGGACGTGCAGAACCGCGTGCCGAAGATCGCCAACACCAGCGCGGAGCTGGACTGGAAGCCGGTCACCGGCATGGCCGACGCGCTGCGGCGCATCTTCGACGCCTATCGCGGCCAAGTGGCGCAGGCCCGGGCGCTGATCGACTGATGGCGACGCCACCACTACTGACGCTCAAGATCGACGTCGACACTTATCGCGGCACCCGGCTGGGCGTGGGCAACCTGGTGCGCATGCTGCGCGCGCACGGGGCCAACGCCACGTTCCTGTTCTCCCTCGGACCCGACCACACGGGGTGGGCCCTGCGGCGCGCGCTGCGGCCCGGATTTTTCAGCAAGGTCGCGCGCACCGCTGTGCTGGAACACTACGGCTTGAAGACGCTGATGTACGGCACCTTGCTGCCCGGCCCCGACATCGGCCGGCGCTGCGCGGTGGAGCTGCGCGCGGTGCGCGACGCCGGCTTCGAATGCGGCATCCACACCTGGGACCACGTGCGGTGGCAGGACGACGTGGCCGCGCGCGGCGCCGAGTGGACGCGCGAGATGATGCGCAAGGCCGCGCGCCGCCATGTCGACGTGTTCGGCCTGGCCTCGCGCACGCATGGCGCGGCCGGCTGGCAGATGAACGCCGCCGCCTTCGCCGAACACGAGGCCACCGGCTACCGGTATGCCTCCGACGGCCGCGCGGCGCTGGACGAGCGGGGCGCGCTGCGCGACCCGGCCAGCGGACCGCACCGGGTGGTGGCCGGCGCCCGCCTGATCGACTGCATCCAGTTGCCCACCACCTTGCCCACGCTCGACGAACTGCTCGGGCGTGCGATCGACGGCAGGACGATCACACCCGACAACGTCGCGGCGCACCTGTTGTCGCTGACCGCCGGCGCACCGCGCGACCATGTCTACACGCTGCACGCCGAACTGGAAGGACAAAAGCTGGCGCCGGTGTTCGAGCAGTTGCTGCTCGGCTGGCGCGCGCAAGGCTACCGATTCGGCGCGATGGCCGACTACTACGACAAGGTCAGGCACGCGCCGTTGCCGACGTCGCCGTTGGGCTGGGGCGAGCTGCCCGGGCGTTCCGGGCGCGTGATCATGCAGGACGGGGCGCCGTAAGCGTGGCCTTTCCTTTCCTTCCCTTTATCTTGAGGAGTATCCCGATGTCGCAATTTCTCGATCCGTTCCAACGAAGCGGGGCGCCAGCATGAAAATCACCATCATCGGAACGGGCTACGTCGGCCTGGTGACGGGCGCCTGCCTGGCCGAACTGGGCAACGATGTCGTCTGCCTCGACCTCGACGAGGACAAGATCGCGCTGCTCAACGGCGGCGGCATGCCAATCCACGAACCGGGGCTCGAGGAAATCGTCGAACGCAACCGTGACGCCGGCAGGCTGCGCTTTTGCACCGACGTCGCCGCCGCCGTGGAGCACGGCGACTTGCAGTTCATCGCGGTCGGCACGCCAAGCGACGAGGACGGCGCCGCCGACCTGCGGCACGTGCTGGCCGCCGCGCGCGCGATCGGCCGCCACATGCGCGGCTTCAAGGTTGTGGTCGACAAGTCGACCGTGCCGGTCGGCACCGGCGAGCGCGTGGCCGCCGCGCTGCGCGTGGAGTTGGGCAGGCGCGCTTCGGTTGCCGCTTTCTCGGTCGTCTCGAACCCCGAGTTCCTCAAGGAGGGCGCGGCAGTCGAGGATTTCATGCGGCCCGACCGCATCGTCATCGGCTGCGACGGCACGCCCGATGGCGAGCGCGCGCGTGACCTGCTGCGCACGCTCTACAAGCCTTTCAACCGCAACCACGAGCGCACCCACTGGATGGACGTGCGCTCGGCCGAGTTCACCAAATATGCCGCCAACGCCATGCTGGCCACGCGCATCTCGTTGATGAACGAACTGGCCAATCTGGCCGATTGCGTCGGCGTCGATATCGAGGCGGTGCGGCGCGGCATCGGCGCCGATCCGCGTATCGGCCACGGCTTCCTGTACGCCGGCGCCGGCTACGGCGGTTCCTGCTTTCCGAAGGACGTGCGGGCGCTCGCGCGCACCGCCGCACGCTTCGGCCAGGAGCTGTTGATCCTGCGCGCGGTGGAGGCGGTCAACCAGCAACAGCAGCAGCTACTGGGCCGCAAGATCCTCCGGCGCTACGACGACGATCTGGACGGCAGGCATTTCGCTGTGTGGGGACTGGCGTTCAAGCCGAACACCGACGACATGCGGGAAGCGCCGGCGCGCGCGCTGCTGCGCCAGTTGCTACGCGCGGGCGCGACCGTGGCCGTGTACGACCCGGTCGCGATGGCCGAGGCCGCGCGGACCTTGGCGCTGGATCTCAGCGCCGGTGAGCTGGCGCGGGTGCGCTTCGCCGCCACCCCGCTCGACGCCTTGGCCGGCGCCGACGCGCTGGCGGTCGTCACCGAGTGGAAGGCGTTTCGTAGCCCCGATTTCGGCAAGATCAAGGCGGCGCTGAAACAGCCGGTCATCTTCGACGGGCGCAATCTGTTCGAGCCGGAGGCAATGGACGCGTACGGGTTTGAGTACCACGGCATCGGGCGCGGCTCCCGGCTCGCCAAGAACGCCCCGTCCAGCGCGCCGCGTGCCACGGCCCGGCGGGCGGTGTCGCAACATGCCGATTACTTGATAAGCGCCTCGTGAAATTCCGGATAGACCGCGCTGCACTGGCGGCGCTCGCGGCGACACCGCTGTTGGGGCAGTTCCTGCGCTTCGCACTGGTCGGCGCCTCTGGCACGGCGGTGCAGTACCTGCTGCTGTGGTTTGGCGTCGAGCGCTGCGGCGCCGGCGCGGCCGCGGCGTCGGGCGCCGGCTATGCGCTGGCCGCGGTGGTCAACTATGTGATGAACTATTTCTTTACGTTTGGCGGCGGCGACGGCCATCTGGGCGCGGCCGGCCGCTATTTGACCCTGCTGGGCCTGGGTTGGTGCCTGAACACCGCGCTGATGTCGCTGCTGGTGCAGGGAGCGGGTTGGCATTACTGGCCGGCGCAGGCGCTGGCCACCGGTCTGGGACTGTTGTGGAACTTCGCCGGCAGCCGCTGGTGGGCGTTTCTTCCCCGGCGCTAGCATTGGCGTGGCGCCGTCCGACGGCTGCGCCATCAACTTCTGCAACGACGCGCGCGTGCCGGCCTTGGCCTTGCGCCGCACCGGGTTTACGCGTCCGGCGTCGGTCGGGTCGTCAGCCGGAACAGCAGTCCAGGCGCCATCGGCTCTGCCGCCAGTGTCCAGCCGTGCGCGCGCGCGATTTCCTGGCAAATCGAGAGGCCCAATCCGGCGCCATGGTCGCGGCGGTGCGCGCCACGCCAGAAGCGCTCGAACATCCGCGCCATCTGTTCCGGTGTCACCCCGGGGCCGCTATCGCGTACCGTCAGCGCCCCGGCGCCGACCGTCAGGCACACCTCGGTGCCTTGGGGGGCATGCTGGATGGCGTTTTCCAGCAGGTTTTTCAGCAAGGTGAACAGCGTCGCCGGGTCCGCCTGCCATGGCGCCACGGGGCCGTCGTCGCGCAAGGTCAGGCGTACGTTCGCCGCATCGGCCATGCGGCGCAGATAGCCGACCGCCTCGGCGCCGACGTCGCGCGGATCGACCATGGCGAAAATGTAATTTTGCTCCTCGCTCGCTTCGGCCAGCAGCAGCAACTGCTGCACCTGGCGCGTCATGTGCTGAATGTCGCTCAGTAGCGAATCGCGCTCGCTACCTTCGCCCGTCAACTCGACTTGTGCGCGGATCAGGGCCAGCGGCGTTTTCAGCTCGTGTGCGGCCGTCGCCAGAAAACCCTGCTGGACGCGATAACCCAGTTCCAGGCGCTCCAGCACGCGGTTGAAACTGTCGACCAGCGGCGCGATTTCGGCCGGCACGGCGTTGACCCGCAGCCGCGCGTGCAGCGCGCGCGGGGAAATCGACGCGGCCGACTCCGACACTTCGCGCAGCGGCTTGAGCGTGTAGCGCAGCGTGATCAGCGCGCAGGCGCCGAAGACGAACAGCATGACCAGACTGAACAACACGACGCCGGCGCCCATGAACGGAAGCGCGAACTCGGTTTGGAACAGCTCGACGATCCGCTTGCTGGCGGCGAACTGCACAAACCAGCGCTTGCCCTCATGCTCGACGGCGGCGGTGCCGGCGTACATCGGCACGCCGGCGAAATCGAAGGTGAAGGGGCCGGATGTCAACCGGCGCGTGGCCGGTGTCGACGGCCATGCCGTCCCGGGGCCGGTGGCGGACGCCAGCGCGACGTTGCCGGCCGTGTCCAGCACGCGGTACGAGATCTCGCGCCGGAGACTGTCGTACGTCCAGGGGTGGCTGTCTTCGCTTTCCATGAAGCCGACCGGCCGTCCGGCGCTATCGAAGAGCAGCGCCTCGGCCATTTCCTCCGCGCGTTCGGCCACGTCCATGCTGGGCAAAATCTCGCTTTTCGTCGAGATGAGGTAAAAAACGGCCGCCAGCAGCAGGGTGATGCTGAGCACCATGCCGGCCACATAAGCGAGCAGGACTTTGACGCCCAGGCTATTCAGCCACGTCGGTTTCGCGAAGCGCATAACCCAGTCCCCTCACGTTGATGATCCGTTGGCGCGAGCCGATGGCCAGCAGTTTGCGGCGTATCCGGTGCAGCGCCACGTCCAGCGCGTTGGGCGTGACCGCCTCGCTCAGCCCCCAGGCGGCGGCCTCCAGCGCGCTGCGGCGCACCACCTCGGCATGGCGGTGCACCAGCATCAGCATGATCTGCATCTCCGCCGGGGCGAGGGTGACGCTTTCCTCCGCACAGCAGACCAGGCCCTCGCCGGGGCGCAGGGTCAGGTCGTCGTGGCTGGGATCGAGCGAACGGAAGTCCACGGGGCGGCGCAGCAAGGCCCGCACCCGTGCGACCATCTCGTCCATGGCGAACGGCTTGGGCAGGTAGTCGTCAGCCCCGGCCTCAAGTCCCGCGACGCGGTCGTGCAGCGCGTCGCGCGCCGTCAGCACCAGGCAGGGCACGTGCAGCCCGGCGGCGCGCACGCGCTGCAACAGCGATAGCCCGTCGCCGTCCGGCAAGCCGCGGTCGAGGATGATCGCCTGATACGGCAGTTGCTGGATCGCGGACCACGCGGTGTCGATGCGGTCGAGGACGTCGACCGCGATGCCGGCGGCCGCCAGCGCCTTGCACATCAGCTGGGCCAGGCGGTCGTGGTCTTCGATTAGTAGAATGCGATTCATCAGAAGCGGTACAGGTATCCCAGGCCGACGCGGCTCTCGGTCGCGCGGTCGACCAGAGGGCTATCCTTGATCTTTTTGGAAAGCTTACTCACCCCCAGATCAAGAAACATGGAGTGGTGGGCATCGAAAACGTAGGTGCTACGCAAGCCCAGTTCGGCGTTGACGCCGGATTTGCCCTCGTAAGCGGCACGGCCGGCGCGCGCCTCGTCGGCGGCGACGCCATAGTAGTAGTCGACGTATTTCTTGTCGACCCAGCTGGCGCCTGCGCGGGGCGTCAATATAACATGCTGGCCGATGCGCCAGTTCTTTTCCAGGCCCAGGTTGAAGCGGCGTCCCTTGCTGTTGCCCGAGGCGTCGGCCAGCAGTTCGGCGCTGACGTCGACCACGCCGGTCGTCCATTTCACCTTGCCGCCCGCCCAAAAACCACCTTTGCGCTCGCGCATGCCATTCAGGATGGGCGCGTCCTTGGCTTCATAACCGCTGAAGTCGTATTTGCCGACCACGCGCAGGTCGAGGCGCTGACCACCGCCGAGGTCGAGGCTGTAAGCCTTGAATTCGACAACGGGGCCGAACACGCGCACATATTGGTTGTCGTAGGAGATCAGCGGCAATGCGCGGTTTTCCCGGTCGATGCCGGCATACGGCTGCTGCTCGGTGAAGGCGGCCACGCCCAGGCCCCACGAGGACGCCGCGTCGCCCGGGGCGGCGTTCGCCATGGAGGCGGCGCCCAGCCCGAGTGCGAGGACCGAGGCGACCGCCACGTGGTGGATTGCCGAAGGGGTGGCCGAGGTAAAGATGCGCGGAAACTGCATGGTGGTTTCTCCGAATGTTGAATGTGAAACCACATGGTCGGCCAAGTCGTCTTACTGAATACTTACCTGGAAAAAACATCAAAATCCGTCCTTTCCGGTAAGTATCCGGAAAGACGCGCTGCCCGATAGTGACGCTTTGTTAAAGCCGAGGGCATCGCATGCGTCCACCCGCCAACTTCGTTCTATTTATCCGCCGGGCGCTGTCGCGCGCGCCGCAGCTGGCCGCCGTCGCGTTGTTGGCCGGCTGCGCGACCGCCGTTCCCGAGCTGACACCGGGCGGTCCGGCGGCGCCGGTGGCCGCCCAATGGCACGCGCCGCTGCCGCACCGCGGCCAGCTTGCCGGCCTGGGCCTTTGGTGGGGGCAGTTCGACGACTTGCTGGTGCCGCGCCTGATCGCGGCCGGGCAGGGCGCCAGCCCGACGCTGGCGGAGGCCGTGGCCCGCATCGCCGAGGCCCGCGCGGCCGGGGTGTCCAGCGGCGCCGCCTTGATGCCCAATCTAAGCGCCAATGCCAGCGCCAGTCGTGCCCGCTCGGAGATCGCCGCACCGGTTGGGGAGGCTTCGTCGGCCGGCTTGCAGGCCGGCTGGGAGCTGGACCTGTTCGGCGCCAACCGCGCCGGCGCCGGCGCCGCCCAGGCCGCACTGGAGTCCAGCCAGGCCGGCTGGCATGTGGCGCGGGTGTCCCTGGCCGCCGAGATCGCCACCGCCTACCTGGGCTTGCGCGCTTGCGAAGCGCAATTGGTGCAGGCCGAACTCGACGTCCGTTCGCGGACCCGGACCGCCGAACTGACCAATCTGGCGGCGGACGCCGGCTTCCGCGCGCCGGCCGCGGCCGATCTGGCGCGCGCCAGCGCCGCGCAGGCGAACGCCGCCCTGGTCCAGCAGCGCGCGCAATGCGATCTCTCGGTCAAGACGCTGGTCGCACTCACCGCGCTGGACGAGACGGCGCTGCGCGGCGAGCTCGCGGCCGGTGCCGCCCGCCTGCCGCAACCAGCCGAACTGGCCGTGGCCGCCGTGCCGGCCGCCGTGCTGGCGCAACGGCCCGACATCTACGCCGCCGCGCGCGACGTTGTGGCCGCCAGCGCACGTGCCGACCAGGCACAGGCGCAACGCTGGCCGCGCGTTACCCTAGCCGGCAGCATAGTCGCCAGCCGCGTGAGTGGCGGCGGTGTCAGCAGCAACGGCAGCGTCTGGAGCGTGGGACCGGTGACCGTGACCTTGCCGCTGTTCGACGGCGGCGCGCTGCGCGCCAGCGCGCAGGCGGCGCGCGTGCGCTACGAGACCGCCACCACGGTCTACGCGGCACGCCTGCGCGAAGCGGTGCGCGACGTCGAAACGGCGCTGGTCACACTACAAAGCACGGCTGCGCGAGGCGCCGACACCTATGCGGCCGCCGCCGGATTCGAGCGCTCCTACCGTGCGACGGAGGCGAGCTACCAAGCCGGCACCGCCAGCTTGTTCGAGCTGGAGGACGCCCGCCGCAGCATGCTCGCCGCGCAGGTCGCGGTGATCGAGCTGCGGCGCGAGCGCGTGGCCGCCTGGATCGCCCTGTACCGCGAGCTCGGCGGCGGCTGGTCCGAAGCCGGCGCGCAGGCTTCGATCGCGACCACCGCCGAGTCGCCCGAACCACCCATCGCCAACATGGTCAGCCGCACCGCGCCGGCCCGCCAGGAACAAGGAAACCAATGATGAAAAATATACGCCACCATATCCTTTATCTGGCTGCGGCGCTGACCGCCACGCTTGCCGTCGCCGCCATCGCGGTTGCCATGCCGGAGCCGGCCAAGCCCCCGGCGTCGGCTCCCAGGAGCGTGCTGACGGTCGAGGTCGCGACGCCGCAGCCAGCCGTGCTGCCGATCCGGCTGGCCGCCAACGGCAATATCGCGGCCTGGCAGGAAGCCAGCATCGGCGCCGAGGCCAACGGCCTGCGCCTGGCCGAGGTCAGGGTCAATGTCGGCGACGTGGTCCGGCGCGGCCAGGTGCTGGCCACCTTCGCCGCCGCCACCGTGGGCGCCGAGCTGGCGCAAAGCCGCGCCGCCGCCGCCGAGGCGGAGGCCGCGCTGGCCGAGGCCGGGGCCAACGCGCAGCGCGCCCGTCAACTGCAAACCACCGGCGCCATGTCGGCCCAGCAAATCCAGCAATACCTCACGGCCGAGCGCACCGCGCAGGCGCGGCTGGACGCGTTGCGGGCCGCCGAGAACACCCAGCAACTGCGCCTGGCGCAGACCCGCGTGCTGGCTCCGGACGACGGCGTGATCTCGGCGCGCGGCGCGACGGTGGGGGCGGTGCCGCCGGCCGGGCAGGAGCTCTTTCGGCTGATCCTGCGAGGCCGGCTGGAATGGCGCGCCGAGGTCGCGGCTTCCGACCTGGCGCAGCTCAAGCCGGGCCAGGCCGCGCTGGTGACGCCGGCCGGCGGTAAGCCGATAAACGGCCGCCTGCGGATGGTCGCGCCGGCGGTCGATACGCTCTCGCGCAACGGTCTGGTGTACGTTGACTTGCCGCCGGGGAGCCCGGCGCGCGCCGGCATGTTCGCGCGCGGCGAGTTCGAGACCGGCAGCGCGCGCATGGTGACGTTGCCGCAAAGCGCGGTGCTGATGCGTGATGGCTTCAGCTACGTACTGCGGGTGGGCGCCGATTCGCGCGTGGCGCAGACCAAGGTGACAGTCGGGCGGCGCGCGGGCGACAGGATCGAGATCGTCGACGGCATCGCGGCGCCGGCGCGGGTGGTGGTGGCCGGCGGCGCCTTCCTCGGCCACGGCGACCTGGTCACGGTGGGCGCCGCGCCGGCACCGATGAAGGCGCCGGCACCGGCCACCATCGACGCCACCGCCGCCACCGCTGGCAACAACTGAACGAAAGAACCCGATGCATTTCAATATATCCGCTTGGTCGATCCGTAATCCGACCCCGGCCATCCTGCTGTTCATCCTGTTGACGCTCGCGGGCCTGATGGGTTTCCGCGCGATGAAGGTGCAGAACTTTCCCGACCTCGAGCTGCCGACGGTCACCATCAGCGCCGACCTGCCCGGCGCCTCGCCGGCGCAACTGGAGACCGACGTCGCCCGCAAGATCGAGGACGCGCTGGCCACCGTGCAGGGCGTCAAGCACATCCGCAGCACCCTGACCGACGGCAACGCCAATATCGCGATCGAGTTTCACCTCGAAAAACCGGCGCAGCAGGCCGTCGAGGACGTGCGCGACGCCGTCTCGCGCGTGCGCGCCGACCTGCCGGCCGACCTGCGCGACCCGGTGATTCGCAAGGTGGAGCTGGCCGGCGCTCCGATCCTGACCTACACTGTCGCCTCCAGCGACATGGACGCCGAGGCGCTGTCCTGGTTCGTCGACAACGAGGTCGGCAAGACGCTGCTGGCGGTGCCCGGCGTGGGTGCGGTCAGCCGGGCCGGCGGCGTGCAACGCGAGGTGCGCGTGGCCCTGGACCCGGCGCGGCTGTTGGCGCTGAACATGACAGCCGTCGACCTGTCGCGCCAGCTGCGCCAGATCCAGCGCGAGTCGCCTGGCGGGCGCGTCAACCTGGGCGGCGCCGAGCAATCGGTGCGCACCATCGCCACCGTGCAATCGGCCGCCGAGGTGGCCACGCTGGACGTGACCCTGGGCGACGCCCGCCGGGTGCGGCTCGACCGGGTGGCGACGGTCACCGACACTGTCGCCGAACCGCGCTCGGCCGCGCTATTGAATGGCGCGCCGGTGGTCGGCTTCGAGATCACGCGTGCGCGCGGCGCCGGCGAGATCGACGTCGCCGAGGGCGTCCAGCGCGCACTCGAGGGCCTCAAGGCGAAGCACCCGGACATCGTCGTCATCGAGGCCTTTAACTTCGTCGACCCGGTGCGCGAGAATTACGACGGCTCGATGCGTCTGCTCTACGAGGGCGCGGCGCTGGCCGTGCTGGTGGTGTTCTTATTCCTGCGCGACTGGAGCGCCACGTTCGTGGCGGCCGTGGCGCTGCCGCTGTCGGCCATTCCGACCTTCGCCGTGATGCACTGGATGGGCTTTACCGTCAACACGGTGAGCCTGCTGTCGCTGTCGCTGGTGGTGGGCGTGCTGGTCGACGACGCCATCGTCGAAATCGAAAACATCGAGCGCCACCTGCGCATGGGCAAGACGCCGTTCCGCGCCGCGATGGAGGCGGCCGACGAGATCGGCCTTGCGGTGGTGGCCACCACCTTTACGCTGGTCGCGGTATTCCTGCCGACCGCCTTCATGGGCGGGACCATCGGCCGGTTCTTCGTCCAGTTCGGCTGGACGGCGGCCACCGCCGTGTTCTTTTCGCTGGTGGTGGCGCGGTTGCTGACGCCGATGATGGCGGCCCACCTGCTGCGCGCGCCGCCCGAGGACCTGGCGCCGGCGCCGGCGCCGCGCTGGCTTCGCGTCTACCTGGCCTGGGCCGCGTGGTGCCTGCGCCACCGGGGCCTGACCGTGGCGGCCGCCGCCGCGTTCTTCGCCGGCGGCATCATGCTGGCGGCGTCGTTGCCGGGCGCCTTCATCCCGCCCGACGACGACTGGCAGACCCAGGCGACCGTCAGCCTGGCGCCCGGCGCACGGCTGGACGACACCATCGCGCTGGCCGAGCGGGCGCGTGCGATCGCCATGCGCAACCCCCACGTCAAGCTGGTCTATGCCCACGTCGGCGGCGGCGTGGGCGCCGACATGGGCGGCCCGCCGGGCGTGGCCGACGTCCGCACGGCCGTGCTGACCCTGACCCTGACGCACCGCGACGCCCGTCCGGGCCTGACCAAGCAGCACATTGAAAACCAGTTGCGCGTGGCGCTGGCGGCGCTGCCGGCCGCCCGCGTCAAGGTCGGCATGGAGGAGTCGGAAAACTATGTGCTGGCGCTCTACGGGGACGACGGCGCGACGCTGGCGCGCCACGCGCAGCAGGTCGAGCGCGAGTTGCGCGGCCTGCCAGGGGTGGGCGAGGTCACCTCCAGCGCCGGGCTGCTGCGGCCGGAACTGGTCGTGCGGCCCGATTTCGCCCGCGCCGCCGACCTTGGCGTGACGTCGGCAAGCATCGCCGACACCTTGCGGGTGGCCACGGCGGGCGATTACGACCAGGACTTGGCCAAGCTCAACCTGAGCGAGCGCCAGGTACCCGTCGTGGTGCGGCTGGCCGATGGCGCCCGCGACGACCTCGACACGCTCAAGCGCCTGCCGGTGCCCGGCGCGCGCGGCGCCGTGGCGCTGGAGAACGTCGCCACCCTGGAGATCGGCAGCGGCCCGGCGGAGATCACCCGCTACGACCGCCGCCGGAACATCGATTTCGAGATCGAGCTCAACGGAGAAGCGCTGGGCGACATCGAGGAGGCGGTCCTGGCGCTGCCCAGCCTGCAAACGATGCCGCCGGGCGTGACGCGGGCGTCGATCGGCGACGCCGAGTCCATGGCCGAGCTGGCCTCAGGCTTTGCCATTGCCATGCTGACCGGCGTGCTGTGCATTTATATGGTGTTGGTGCTGCTGCTAAAGGACTTCCTGCAGCCGGTGACCGTGCTGGCCGCGCTGGTATTGTCGGTGCCGGGCGCCTTCCTGGCGCTGTTCCTCACCGGCACGGCGTTGTCGATGCCGTCGATGATCGGCTTGATCATGTTGATGGGCATCGCCACCAAGAACTCGATCCTGCTGATCGACTACATCATCCTGGCCCGGCGCGACCACGGACTGGCGCGCCCGGAAGCGATCATCGACGCCTGCGGCAAGCGGGTCCGGCCGATCGTGATGACCACCCTCGCCATGGGCGCGGGCATGCTGCCGATCGCGCTGGGGTGGGGCGCCGACCCGAGCTTCCGGGCGCCGATGGCGATTGTCGTCATCGGCGGCCTGATCACCTCGACGGTACTGAGCCTGCTCGTCATTCCTGTGGTGTTCGCCTATGTGGACGACGCCGCGCAGTGGCTGGCCGCGCGCGTGCGCAGGCCTTTGCCCGATCAGTAGCGTTCGAGCCAGTGCGCGTACGGCGCCGGCAGCGTCCACGACGCCCGCTCGACGCCAAGCTCCTTGGCGGCGAAGTAGGCCCAGTGCGGATTGGCCAGATGGGCGCGGCCCACCATCACCAGGTCGAGCTGCTGGTCGCGCACCACCTGCTCGGCGATCGCCGGCGTGCCGAAGCCCCACGCCGACGACACCGGCACGCCGGCTTCGCGCCGCACGCGCTCGGCCACCGGCCCCATGAAGGCCGGTCCCCACGGGATCGACGTGTCCGGAATCGTGAAGCCGACGCTGACGCTGATCATGTCCATGCCGGAGGCCTTGAACTGGCGCACCAGTTCGATCGACTCCAGCATCGTCTGCTCGTCGCGGCCGTCGTATTCGATCACGCCGAAACGCACCGTCAGCGGCAGGTTTTCGGGCCACACCTCACGCACGGCCTTGAGCGTCTCGAGCAGGAAGCGCGCGCGGTTGGCGGCGCTCCCGCCGTAGAGGTCGTCGCGCTGGTTCGAGTGTTCGGAGAAGAAGGTCTGCGCAAGGTAGCCGTGCGCGAAGTGCAGCTCCAGCCATTCGAAGCCGGCCTCGACGGCGCGGCGCGCGGTGTCGACGAAGTTCTGGCGTACGCGCGCGATGTCGTCGAGCGTCATCGCCTTGGGCGCCTTCGGCAGGTTGGCGCCAAAGGCGATGGCGGACGGCGCGATCGTTTGCCAGCCGCGCGCGTCGTCTTCGGCGATATGGTCGTCGCCTTCCCACGGCCGGTTGGCGCTGGCCTTGCGGCCGGCATGGGCGATCTGGATGCCCGGCACGGCGCCGGCGGCCTTGATGGCGCGCACGATCGGCACGAATGCCTGCGCCTGTTCGTCGTTCCACAGTCCGGTGCAACCCGGCGTGATGCGTCCCTCAGGCGCGACGGCGGTGGCCTCGACGATCACCAGCCCGGCGCCGCCGCGCGCGATGCTGGCGTAGTGCGACAGGTGCCAGTCGTTGGGCACGCCGTCGATGGCGGAATACTGGCACATCGGCGGCACCGCGATACGGTTGCGCAGGGTGACGTCTTTCAGGCTGTAGGGCTGGAATAGGGCGGACATGGTGACCTTTTTGTCAAAAAGTGGTTTATTGATAATTACGATAGTTCGAAGATATACGAACGATGGAAGAAGTATAGCGCAAGGTGTATGATTCTGCTCATGCGTCCCTACAAACATCCCACCCCCGACGAATTCGTGCTTGAACGCGTGCTGTACGCGCTCAGTGACTCGATACGCCTGGAAATCGTCCGGCATCTGGCGCAAGTGGACGGCGCCACCTGCGGCGAGCTCGATGGCGGTCGCCCTAAATCGACCGTATCGCACCATTTCAAGGTGCTGCGCGACGCCGGGCTGGTGCATACGGAAACGGCGGGCACCGCCCACATGAACACGCTGCGCCGCGCCGACATCGACGGCCGCTTTCCCGGCCTGCTGGCGGTGGTGCTGGCGCAGCCGCCGCTAAGCTGATTCAATCCCGCTGATTTTAGTCCGCCGCATCTCCTTCACGCCCCGAAGTGGCGCCGCTCCGGATGCGGATGGCTGAGGAAGTCGTGGTGAGAGATGTGCCAGCCGTAAGCGCCGGCCAGCGCGAACACCAGGCAGTCGCCGGCGCGCAGCCGGTCGACGTGGACATCCTGCGCCAGCACGTCCTTCGGCGTGCATAGCTCGCCGCAAATTGTCACCACGTCGCCGGCAAGGGCCGGGCGCGCGAACGGATAGGGCCAACGCTCGCGCGGCACGATCGAGAACGGATGATTGTGTTGCCACGAGACGGGCAGGCGGAAGTGGTGGGAGCCGCCGCGCAGGATGGCAAAGTTTTTGCCGTGCGTGGTCTTGATGTCGATCACCTCGCTGACGTACACGCCACAATCGGCGCTGATAAAGCGGCCGCACTCGAAGATCAGCTGGAAGCCGGGCTTGAATTGGTCCATCAATCCCGCCAAGCCGGTGCAGAACAGCGGCCAGTCGAACTGGCGCGCCGGCTCGGCGTAGTTGACGCCGATGCCGCCGCCGACGTTAAGCCACGCGAAGTCGATCCGGTAGGTATCCTGCCACGCCTGCGCCAGCCCGAGATAGTGCCGCAACAGCGCCAGGTGGTCGTCGACGTCCAGGTTGTTCGACAGCGCGTGGATGTGCAGCCCCTCCAGTTTGATGTGGCGCAGGTCGAGGGCGAGGGCGATGGCCGCCGGCATGCGCGCCTCGTCGATGCCGAATTGGGTCGCTTGCCCGCCCATGCGCAAGGTGGCCCGGGTCTCGCCGGGCAGGCTGGCCGGATTGAGGCGCAACAGCACGCGCGCGGTCACGCCGCGCCGGCCGGCGAGCCAGTCCAGGCGCCGCAACTGGTGCTCGCTTTCGACGTGGATCAGCATCACGCCCTGGTCGAGCGCGCCTTCGAGCTCGGCATCCGTCTTGCCGGGGCCGCCGAAGATGACGGGTACGTCGCGGCCCATCGCACGCACCTTGTCGATTTCGCCCAGCGAGGCGACCTCGAAGCCGTCCAGATTGCCGTGCAGGGCGGCCAGCACCGGCGCGTCGCTGTTGGCCTTGATGGCGTAGAACAGCTTGCAGCGCGGCGGCAGCGCGCGGTGCAGGCGTGCCGCGCGCTCGCGCAGGTGGACCATATCGTAGAGATAGGCGCACGCCGGTCCCGTTTGGGCCTGGATGTAGTCGAGTATTAATTGTTCGCGCATGGCGGCTTTCCTTTTATTCCACGTTGGATTGATGTTGTGCCAGATGTTCGGCCATGGCGCGCCGGCTGATGCCGCGTTCGTCGCCGAGGATGAACAGGCGCACCTGCCGGCGGCGCGCCGCCTCGAAGTCTTCCTTCGCACGCGGCAGCGCACAGAAAGCCTTGCCGTGGCGGTCGGCGGCGGCGTGGATCGTGTCGACGGCTTCGCGCACTTGTGGATGGCGCGTCTGCCACGGCAGGCCGAGCGACTGCGACAGATCGGCAGCGCCCTCCATCAGCACGTCGATGCCGTCGACGGCGGCGATGGCGTCGGCGTGCCGTACACCTTCGACGTCCTCGATCATCGCCACGACCAGCGTTTGCGCCGTCATCGCGCGCATCGCCCCGGCCAGGTCGTCGCGGCCGTAGCCGCTGTGCCAGGTGCTGTTGAGGCCACGCTGGCCGCGCGGCGCGAAGTGGCAGGCGTCGACCGCCAGCGCCGCCTCGGCGGCCGTGCGCACGCGCGCGAAGACGATGCCCTCGGCGCCGTGGTCGAGCGCCTGCATCGCCTGGTGCGGCGCCGCCACCCGCACCAACGCGGCGATGCCGCTGGCGCGTGCCGCCATCAGCATCGCCGCCAGCTGCGCCGGGCCGACCAACGTGTGTTCCAGATCGATCAGCACGAAGTCGTAGCCGGCGGCGGCGATCAGCTCGACCGTCAACGCCGCCGGCGTCGAGCAGAACAGTCCGTACAGCGGCGCCGGCAACGTCAGGCGGTGTTTCAGCGAGGTCGCGGGTGCGCTCATGCCGCGCCGCCTTGTCCTGGCATTTTGACTGCCAGCGGATTGGGCGCGGCGCGCGTGCGCAATCGGATCTCCGGCTGGAAGCGGCGGCTGGCCAGCAGTTCGATGTCCACCTCGTCGGCGAAGCAATCGAAAAGCGCGTAGCGGGCCGCCATGTCGGGGTGGCGCCGCTGATGGTCGCGCAACACGCCGCCGACGATGTCCCAGAAGCGCGGCTCAAGCATGTCGTAGAAGCGCGCGAACAGCCACGCCAGTTCGGCCAGGTTCACAAAGAACAGCGCGTCGAAGGTGAAGTCGCGCAACTCGTTGGCGTCGTCGGTCTGGAGGAACGAGTTCGGATTGACCAGCGCATGGGCTTCGGGCGGTGGCGTCAGCGCTGGCGCGGGTCCGGCCAGCAGGGCCGGACTGAAACGCACGCCATCGTGGAAATCCTTCAGCGCGACGCGCTCGGGCAGGCCGTCCACGTGCAACAGCAGCATGTTTTGGGCATGCGATTCGAGCGCCACGCCTTGCGACCATAGCAGATGGAGCACCGGCAGCCAGGCGCGTTCGACCAGCGTGCGCAGCCAAAGTTCTGCGCCGTGGCGGGCGATCCAGTCGTCGATGAACGGGCGGCCGTCGCTGTCGATGTGGAGCATGGCCGTCATCGGCGCGGCCCGCTCGCCCGCCGCCAGGTGCGCGTGTACGCTGTCGCGCCAGATGCACGCCAGCGCGCCGTATTGGGTCGCCGCGCCGGCCGGGCGCGTGTAGCCGACGCCGGCGATCTCGCGCAGGATCACAGGTTGGCGCATCGGCAGCGGCCAGCCGCTGCGGTCCACCAGTTCCCGCAGCCAGTCGCTGATCGGGGCGGCGTTGCGCACCGTGTGCGGCGCCAGCACGCGCGACGTCGAGGTGTTGACCAGGTTCATGGCCAGCTTGATCGACGGGCGACGGGGCGCCGTCATGCTCGACAGCGTGCGGATCGATTGTTGTGGCAGATATTGCTCGGTCATTAGTCCCAGCAGCACCAGATCACCGTCCGCCAGCGCCTGGTGGTAGCCCGGCGCGATGATTTCGTCCCATTGCCAGGGATGGACCGGCAGCGGCAGATAGTCGGCGGCGGACAGGCCGCGCCGCGACAGCTCTTGCTGGAAGTGGCGCAGGTCGTCCCGGTGCAGCAGCATTTCGGTGTCGCCGGCCGCCGCCACGTCACCGGCGACGGCCGCATGGGCTTGCGCGCGCCGCACCGCCAGCAGCAGCGGGCGCACCGCTTCGGCGATCTCCGGCGCGTAGCCGGCGTTGTCGGTCAGCGTAAATCCGAGCCGCGACTTGTAGCTCGGGTGGTAGGGGTGGCTGTCGGTCAGGCGCGCCTCGATCTGGTCGTACTGGGCGTCGCGCAACGGGTTGGCGCCCCGGAAGTACAGTGTTTGCGCATCCTTGATCTGGGTCGACAACAGTTCGGCGGCGAATTGCTGCAAGCGCTGCGGGTCGGCGTTGAGCAGGCCGGAGATCTCGGTCAGGAACAGCGCGGGGTCGGTGGCCTCGACCTCGACGCCGTCGGCGCCGACGCGCATCAGGGCACTGACGATGCGCACCCGGCCGAAACTGAACGTCGTCTGCGCCAGGCAACGGTAGGCGACGGCGGCGCCGTCGCGGTCGTGGCCGGACAGTGTCAACTGGTCGCCGTCGATGACGGTGTCGGCGAGCGTGCGTTCGAACAGCAGCGCTTCGACCAATTGCCGGAGCACCCGGCGGCTGGCCTGGCCGTAGGCCGGACTGCGAATCAACTGTTCGTAATGAAGGTGGCTAAATGTCGGCATGGTCTCAGGTCTTCAGGGGATTGGAAATGGCGATCCAGGCCGGGGTTTCCCCCTGCTGGCGGAAGCTGCTCAACATATTGGCCTTGGCCGGCAGGGTTGGCTGGCGCAGCAGTGTGTCGACCAGTTGCCGCGTGTTGCCTTCGCAGGCGCGCAAGCGCTCGGCCGCCGCGCGCCACAACGTCGCCTCCCCGCACACGCCGAGCCGCGCGAGGCAGGCGGCCACGTGGCCGATATGGTTGACCAGCACGTAATACTGAAAGCGGTGCCAGGCCTGCGCTTCGTCGTACAGCGCCGGACTGTCGGCGGCGAGGCGGTCGGCGAACGGAAAGCGCTGGCGGCTGATCGACGTGCCTTCCATGTCGCGCGCGTAGCCCCGGCGCGGCCAGCCGTCCTTGAAGGCAACCAGCGAGTTTTGCAGGTGCGCCTCCAGGCTGATGCCGTAGTCGGCGTATAGTTCCAGCATCGGCACGAGGGTGACGTCGAGGTAGCGCAGCCACCAGCGTTCGATGAATGCCGCGTCCGTTGCGGCGCCGCCGGCCGCGCGCCGCACCACGTCGAGCAGCGGAACGTGGCCCAGCGCGGATTCCTCCAGCAGCGCGGCGGCCAGATGCAGCTCCGTGGTGTCGGCGGCCGGCATGGCCTCCCGATAGATGACGGCGCAGGCGGCGCGCAGCGCGGCACTCGGCACTTTGAGCGTTTCGCTGCCGATCTCCCGCAGCACGCGGAAATGGTCTTGCCGCAAGCGCTGTTCGGGCAGCAGGCCGATGGCGACGCTGGCGTCGAGCGCGCGGGCGACTTGCTCGTCGGGGTTGTTGCGCACGAAATTGGTGATGCGGATATTGAGCGAGAGTTTCATGAACAGTTGCAGCGACGGCAGCCAGACGGTGCGCACCGACGATGTCGGCCACACCTGTTCGCCCTGCGGCCCGAGCGAAATCACCGCGCGGTCGCGCACCAGCATGGCCATGTCGGGCTGCGCCAGCAGATAGCTGGCCTGCCACGGATGGCATGGCAGCAGCCGGTAATCACCTTCGCGCAGCAGCGCTTCGGCGAAATGCATCGCGGCGGGGTCGATCGGCACCGCCTTGCGGTCGAGCGCGCGCATGTCCATCAGGTCGGAGCGCACGGCGAAGTAGTGCAGCTGGAACGCGGCGCCCAGCTCCGGCGCGTACGCGCGCAGGTCGTCGTCGTCAAAGCCGTCCGCCGCCTTGGAGGTGACGTGGAAAACATGGCCGAAGCGCAGCCCCTGTTCGGAGGCCACGTAGTCGGGCCTTGGTGTGTCCACGGGGTCGCGATGAAAGCGGCCGACCTTGGCGATGCTGTTGCGCATCAAGGTCGCCAGCCGCTCGCGGTTGGCGGCGGCGCCCGGTGCGGTGCTGGTCGCCGCCAGCTCGGCGGCGATCAGGTCAGACAGCGTGCCGACATCGTCGATGCGCGTCCAGTCCGACGCATCGGCGCCGCTGGCGCCGCCGCGCAGCCACAACGGGCCTGCCAGCCGATGGTAGCCGACCGGCGAAAAATAGTCGAACGCGCCTGCCACGCGTGCGCCGGCGCCGGAGAAAGTGACGGCGAACGGCATCCAGTCACGGGCGCGCCACTCGGCGATGTGCGCGGCCAGGCCGGCGTCGCGGTCCTCCAGCGCCGCCAGCGCCGCCAGGCGCGGATCGGGCAGCGCCATTTCACGGCACCAGGTGTTGATGTATTGCTCCGACAGGCGGCGCGCCACGCCGTCGCGCGTTTGGATCGTTATAGACATGCGAGTCCTCCTTAAATGTGATGTAGTGGCAGGGCGCGGCCGGCGGGACGCCAGACGAGCAGACCTGCCATCAGGAACAATGCCGCCACCAGCCAGGGCAACTGTCGCGGCGCCAGCAGCGGTGCGCAGGCGATCACCAGCATCGGGCCGAGCAGCTGCCCGGCCGTCATGAAGCCGCGTCCCAGCCCGGTGACGTGGCCGTGCACCGACGCCGGCAACTGGCGCAGGCAGGCCAGCAGCATCGATTGCGTCAGCGCCGCGTAGCACGCGCCCTGGATCAGGCGTAGCAGCGCGATCGCCCACAGCGCATTGGCGGCCATCAGCAAGGCGCTCGACAAGGCGCAGGTGGCGGCCGCGATGGCGAAATGCCGCCGTACCTTGCCACGGTCGTTGAGCCGTCCCCAGACAGGGCCGGCGACGATGGTGGCCAGCCAGCCGAGCGCGTGCAGCGAGCCGATGATGCTGCCCGGCGCGTGCAGCGCGGGGAAGCGCGCCGAGATATACAGCGCGAACACCGTCAGCATGGCGAAACCGGCAGCCTGGGTGAGGCAGCCGGCCAGCATCCAGCGGCGCAGCTCGGGGTGGCGCATCACCGTGGCGAGACCGCGAAACTCGTGCGCTTGGACGGACGAGGGCGATGGCCGGATCCCGGCAGCGCTGTCGCGATCGGGCCTGGGCCTGGGCTTGGATTCGGCGGCGCGGTCGCCAGCGCGCGGCTCGCTGGTGCAAAGCCACAGCAGGGCGGCGGCGATGGCGGTGAACAGCGCGGTGGCCAGCAGCATCGGTCGCAGCGACCAGTAGTCGAGCACCGCGCCGCCGATCACGGGGCCGAGCAGGGCGCCGGCGCCGATCGCGCTTTCCTGCAGGCCGAGATTGCGCCCGCGCACGCTGTCGTCGCCGGCGCGCCCGATGAACGCCGTCAGCACCAGGCCGATGGCGCTGGCCCCTTGCAGCCAGCGGCCCGCGATGAAGCAGGCCAGGTTGGTGCTCAGCGCGATCAGCACAACGCTGGCAATGAACACCGCCAGCGACACCAGCAGCATGCGGCGGTAGCCGTAACGGTCGCACCAGCGCCCGGCGAACGGCGCGCAGCACAACGCACCCAGCCCCGGGGCGGCCAGCGCCACGTTGGCCCACCGCATCAGCGTGTCCGGGTCGCCGGGCAGGCCGGCCGGCGACAGCGACGCGACATACAGCGGCATGATCGGCACCAAGGTCATCATGCACAGCGTGGTGAGCGTCTGGCACACCAGCAGCAGCGGCACGTTGCGCTGGTGCGCGTCGATGTGGCGCCAGCCCATTCAGCCGCCTTGCGCCAGCAGCGGGTTGGCGATCGTGCCCATGCTGCTTGGCATCCCGGTGCCGAAGTCCTTGCGGGCAAGCAGCGGCGCCAGCACCCGCTTGAACGGCCAGTCGGCTTGCTCCAGCAGCAGTTGGCGCATGTCGTCGCGATCTTCCGCGTGCATCGGCGCCTCGTCCAGCGCCGCCTCGACGGCCGCGCCCACGATGCGCCAGCCGCGCGCCTCGGACTGGTCGTAACGTTGCGCCAGCGCCGCCAGCACGGCGTAGAGGTTGACCTCGATCGCCAGCGTCTGGAAGTAGGACAGCAGTTGCGCCAGCCCGTCCAGCTCGAGCGTGTTCGGCGTGCTGCGGTCGATGTGGTAGAGCGGCACGGCGACCCCGCGCCGGCCCATCATCCCGGCGCAGATGCGCAAGGTGTCGTGATCGCGCAGCAGCAGGGCGTCGACCGAGCGTTCGCCGCACACCATGACGATGTTCTGGCCGTGCATCTCCGGCATGACGCCGTTACCGGCGCAACGCAAACCGACGCCGGCCAGCAGCCGCGCGATCTTGTCGAACAGCGTCCAGGCCTGGTCCGCCGTCGCGGCGTCGCCGAGCAGCTGGTCGAACACCGGCAGCGAGCCGTCTTGCAGGCGGACCGGCAGTGCCGCCATCGGTATCAGCGTTTTGTTCGGCAGCGACGGGTAGCGGCGCACCAGGCAGGCAAGCTCCCCGGAATTGGCGATCATGCCGGCGTCGCCGCTGCCCTCGGCGCTTTGTATCGCGGTCCACAGGTTTTCATCGCACAAAAACAGATGCGATGCCAGCCAGGCGTCCAGCGACCGCAGGCGGTTCAGACAGTCGGCGGCGGCCACCGCGTTGGTCAGGTAACGCGGCGGCAAGGTGCGGATCGCCCCCAGCGTGTTGACCGACAGCGACAGCTTGACGTGGACGTTCGGCCGCGAGGGCAGGGAAAGGGAACGCAGGGAAGCGGTCGGCGCGGCCAGGCCGAAGTCGTCGCCAAGCACCACGCAATCGGCGACCAGCGCGGCGGCGGCCGATTGCAGGTGGCGCCATTGCCAGGGATGGACCGGCATCCAGAGCCACGCGCCATCGCCCACCCGGTGCACGCGCGCCGCCTGCCCGATGCGTGCGTGCTGGGTGTCGTCCAGCAGCGCGGCGGCGATCGGCTGGGATGCGTGTGCGGAATCGACGGTGCACTCGGCGCCGGGGCCGAGTGCGCGGGCGCGCGGAACCGCGATCCACACCAGCGCAAACGGCGCCATGGCCGTGGGCAGGTAAGCTTCCACGTGGCCGCACTCACCCGCCCATTCCTTGGCCCGTGCCAGCGGATGGAAAGGCCGGTCTTTCAAGCAGCTCAGCACTTCCCAGTGTGGCAGTGCGCCGGGCGCCCGGCGCACCGCGTCCACGACCGCCGGCTCGCGCAGGCTGTCGGCCTTGGCCTGCCGCTGCGACAATGCGAAGAAATGCAGGAAGCGGCCCGACCGGTCCTGCCACCATGCCGCCTTTTGCAGGTGCGACACCACCTCGTCGAGGCGCAGCGCGGTGTCGGCCGCCGCCGTGCGCAGCCGCGGCGCCTGTGCGCCGACCCGCAGCGGACGCAGGCCGGCGCCGACCGTCACCGGTACCAGCAGCGCGTGCTCGCCGTCCAGGCTGACGGTGAGAGACGCCAGGCCTTGTTCGTCGAACGACAAGGTGCAATGGCGGCGGAACTCGTAGAGCTGCTCCAGCCACAGCGCGTCGACCAGATCCTGCAACAGCAAGGCTTCGTGCGCCGGCAAGCGCCGGGCCTCCAGGGCCGAACTCGGGATGGACAGGTCCATCGGCTTACCCGTACAACGGCAGTCGGGTGCCGGCCTTGGCGGCCATCGCCAGGCGATAGAAATGGCGCGCGCAGACCAGATCGTCCAGCGCCATCCCCATCGGATTGAGCAGGATGATCTCGTCGTCGTTCTCGCGGCCCGGCCGCTTGCCAATGACGATCTCGCCCAGTTCCGCGTGCAGCTGCTCGCGGCTGAAGCGGCCTTCGAGCACCAGCTGGTTGATGATCTTCTTTTCCCGGTTGGACTGGTCCCAGTCGTCGACGATGACCTTGTCGGCCTTTTCGTAGACGTCCTTGTGCACGTCCATGATCGAGACGTTGCTGACAAACGCGCCGGCCTTGAGCCAATCGAAGGGCAGGTAGGGCGTGTCGGTGACGGTCGCCGTTACCACCACGTCGGCGGCGCGCACGGCCGTTTCTGCCGACGGCGCGACCACGAACTCCACCTGCGGGTGGTATTCCGACCATTTTTTCGCCAGCGCGGCCGCCGCCGCGGCCGACATGTCGAACAAATGCAGGCGGGCGATGGATGGGAACTGCTCGAGCAGCGATTGCACCTGCATGCGGCCGATGGGGCCGCAGCCGATCGTGGCGACATCGGTGAAGTCCCGGCGCGCCAGATAGCGCGCGCCGACGACGGTAATGGCGGCGGTGCGCATGCCGCTGATCAGCCCACCCTCCATCAGCGCGATCGGGTAGTTGGTGTCGGCGTCGTTGAGCACGATGACCGCGCTGGCGCGCTCCATGCCGTAGTTGGCCGGGTTGTGCTGGCGGCTGCCGATCCATTTCAGGCCGGCGATGGGATCGTCGCCGCCGACGTAGCAGGGCATGGCGATGATGCGGTCGGCGATATGGTCGGCGCCGGCCCAGCGCAGGTAGGGTTTGAGCGGCTGGACGTACTGGCCGTTGGCGTGGGCGGTGAGGCCGTCGTGGATGGCGTCGACATAGGGCTGCGAGCGGTCGCCGCCCAGGGCGGCAAGGTCGGCGCGGCTCAGGTACAGCAGGAAAGGGGCTGCGTGGTTGGTCAATGCGGCGTGGTTCATGCGGTTTATCCTATCGTTTCGAGGTTGGCGCGGGATGGCGACGGCGTGCCGGAGCTTGCAGGCGTGTTTGGGTCGGCGGCGATGGCGGGCGCGGTGCGTTGCAGGTGGCGCTGCTGCATGCGTTGCAGCCAGGCGTCGTCGTAGACGGTGTCGAGATAGCGGTCGCCCCGGTCGGGCAGCACGGTAAGGATGCGCGAGGGTTGCGTCAGGCCGGCGCACAGCCGCTCGATCGCCGCCATCACCGAGCCGGACGAACCGCCGGCGAAGATGCCTTCGCGCGCCACCAGCTGGCGGCAGGCGACGGCCGATTCATAATCGTCGATGTGGATGCACTGCGGGATCTCGTCGCGTTTGAGCAGTTCGGGTACGCGGCTGGCGCCGATGCCGGGCAGTTCGCGCGTACCGGGCGGGGCGCCGAACAGCACCGAGCCGACGGCGTCGACGCCGACCACCTTGAGCGCCGGCCACTGCTCGCGCAAGCGGCGCGCGATGCCGTGCAGCGTGCCCGAAGTGCTCACGCCCAGCACCAGATAGTCGGGCGCCCGGTCCATCTGGCGCAGGATCTCGGCGCCCTCGCCGTGGTAGTGGCTTTTCCAATTGAGTTCGTTGGCGTACTGGTTGATCCATACCGCCTGCGGCTCGTCGCGCAGCATGCGCTTGACCTGCGCGATGCGCGTCTCCAGATAGCCGCCTTGGCTGTCCTGCTCGGTCACCATGTGGACATTGGCGCCGTAGCAGCGGATGATGTGCAGGTTGGTGGTGGAAATCTTCGGATCGACGACGGCGGTGAACGACAGGCCGTGGATGCGGCACACCATCGCCAGCGCGATGGCCAGGTTGCCGGAGGAACTCTCGATGATGTGGGCGCCGGGACGGATCGTGCCTTCGGCCAGCCCGCGCTCGATAATGTAGCGGGCCGGCCGGTCCTTGACGCTGCCGGCGGGATTGAGCAGTTCCAGCTTGGCGTACACCTCGTGGCCTGTGCCGGCGAACATCCGGTGCAGCTGAACGATCGGCGTTTCGCCGACGTGCTCCAAAAAGCTTTGAAGAATCATAATAAATTCCTTTCGGTAAATGAATCGCACTGATAATGATTCGTATTCACTGTAGTGCGCGGATTGCGCCCTTTGCATGTGATGCGCGGAGACCGCCTCTTTGTGGGGGGCGGCCGCCGCGCGGCTACTGACATGTTCTTTTACAGATGACGCCGGCTTACCACCGGCGGTTATAGCTGACACTCAACGCCGCGCCGGAGGCCGGCAGACGGCTGGTATTGTTGCTGTTGCGCATAAGCTGGCTGTAGGCGGGCAGGTAGTAGCGGTCCAGCAGGTTTTCGATGCCGACCGTGACGGTGTCGCGGGTCGTCCATTGCAGGCGCGCGATCAGGTCGACCGTGGTGTAGCTCGACACATCGCGCCGGCCAAAGCTGGTCAGGCCGTTCAGGCGCGAATCGCGGGCGCCGAAGTGGGTCGCCTGCAGGCGGGCGCTCCAGAGGCCGCCGGGCTTGTACTGCGCATAGGCGGTGACCTTGGTCGGCGGAATGCGGTAGCCGGTCATGGTCTGGTCCGAGCTGCCGCCCTGCGGCGTCTCGCGGCCCGACATCGCCGTCAACGTCGCGCCGCCGCCCCACGGGCTGGACTGCGGCATGTAGTCGACGCTCGCTTCCAGGCCGCGAATCTTCTCGGCGGTGCGGGTCAGTATCAGGCCGTTGTTAAAGCTTTGCACGTCGCCCAGCTTGGAGGTCGTGTAGAACACCGCCAGCGCGCCGTTGACCTCGCCGACGCCGCCGCGCCAGCCCAGCTCGTAGTTATTGGTCTTGACCGGCTCCAGCGCGGACGACGCCAGGTTGAACGCCGGCGTGGCGTTGCGGATTTGCAGGCCCATGTCCGGCAGTTGGAAGCCCTGGCTGAACGAGGCGTACAGTTCCTGGCCGGCCACCGGTTTGAAGACGGCGCCGACATTGCTCATCCAGGCGTCGTACGACAGTTTGCCGCCGCGCACCTGCTGCGGGTTGGCGAAGCGGATTTGCGATAGCGGCACGAAGTCGTCGAAGCGTGCGCGCGCATGTTCGTAGCGCAGGCCGCCCTCGAACGACCATTCCTGGTTGAGTTTGTACTGCGCCTGGCCGAAGCCGCCGATGCTGCGCGTCGTCAGCGGCGGCATGTACAGCATCGTTCGGCTCGGCTGGAACACCTTGCCGCCGCTGGCGTCGTAGGCGGCGGCGTTGAAAAAGTCGTCCGGCATGTCGCTGCGCTCCTGGTTGAAGTCCAGGCCCCACAGCACTTTGAGGTTGGCCGCCAGCGGGGTGTCGACGGTGGCGCGGCCGCCCCAGACTTCCGAGTTTTGCATCACCTGGTCGACGTTGTTGCCGCGCGTCGACACGGCGCGGGCGTCGAACGGGGTGAAGCGGGTGAAGTAATCGCGGTAGTACAGCTGGGTCGACAGCGCGCTGCCGGCCACATCCTGGTGCTGGTAGCTCGCGCTGAGCAAGGTGTTGCGCAACTGGTTCTGGTGGTCCAATCGCAGGCCGTCGACCGGGCGCGCCACGGCGCTGCCGGCCGGCAGGCGCGCCACCGACGGATCGGAGCCGTAGTCGCTGTCCTGCTCGGCGACATAGCGGCTGGCGGCAAACTGCACGCGCTGGTCGCGGTCGATGCGGAAACCGACCTTGCCGCCGAAGGTGTAGTTGTCGCTGTCGAACAGGTCGCCCTGGCTCGGTTCGGGCGCGATGCGCTTGCCCTTGCCGTCGTACGAGGCGCCGATGTGCTGCAGGCCGACATTGACGGCGTAATCGACCGCGCCGCTGGCGCCCGACATGTAGTGGCTGATCTCGCCGCCCAGGCCGTCGCTTCCGAGGCGCGACAGCGGCGAGCGCAGCGAGAAGGCGGTTTCGGCGTACGGCGCGCCCCCGGCCGGGCGCGTGGTGATGGCGATGATGCCGCCGCTGGCGCCGGACCCGTAGATCGCGCTGCTGCCGCGCAGCACTTCGACCTTGTCGATGCTGGCCAGGTTCAGCGCCGCCATGTTGCGCGCCGAATCGCGGTTGGTGTTGAGGGGGATGCCGTCGACCAGGACCAGCGAGTTGCGCCCGCGCAGGGTCTGGCCGTAGTCGGTGATGGTGCGGCTGGAATCGGCCATGCCGGGGACGGCCTTGCTGAGCACGGTGGCCAGGCTGTCGGAGGCCTGGCGCAATTCGTCGAGCTCGTCGCGTTCGATGACCGTGCTTTGGCGGGTCGGACGGATCAAGGTGCTGTTGGTGCGCTGCGCGCTCACTTCGACGGCGGGCATTTCGACGACGGCAATGTCGGTGCGGGCAGTCCGGCCAGCGGGGGCGGACGCAGCCGCCGCCGGCGCGGCTGCGGCGGCCGATGCGACGGCCGCCGGTTTGAGCGTAAAGCCGCCGCCGGTAAGGCGCTGCGCCTGCAGGCCGCTGCCTTGCAGCAACTGCGAAAAACCGTCGTCGACCGATACGGTCGCGCGCAGGCCGTTACTGGTCTTGCCCTCCAACAGCGCGGCATCGAACGACAGCGCCACACCCGCGCGGGCGGCAAAGCGCGACAGCGCCTGACCCAGCGGGCCGGCGGCAATATCGTAGGACTGGACGGTGTCGGCCGGCGCCTGTGCCTGGGCAAGCGGCGCCAACGCGGCCGCCGACAACACGGCGGCGGCATAGGTGATTGCCACCGACAACGCGGTGCGCCGGAAGACGGCCTTGCCGGCGGTTCGCGAGGTTTGCTGCTGATGACTCATTACTGGCCTTTCGCTGATCAAATGTGGTGTTCTTATTTGATATGTCGAACGAGATCGCGGAAAGGCTCAATTATTTTTGGATTTTTTTAAATATTTTTCAGGCCGGCCCATCAGGCCGGCCCGACGGTTGCCCAGAAACGGGTCACATAGCGCAGCTTGACCGGCTGGGTTTGCTCGAGGAGCGACAAGGTCAGGTCGGTGTCCGTCAGCGAGAACGCGCCCGACACCGCAAGTCCGGCGACGGCCGGCGCGCAGCGCAGCGTGCCGGGTCGGTAGCGGTTCAGCTCGGCGACGAAGCGCGCCAACGGCATGCGGTCGGCGATCAGCATGCCGTGCTGCCAGGCGATGGCGGCCTCGTCGGCCTCCGAGGACGGCTCGACGCGCGCGCGGGAAAACACCGACTGGCGGCCGGCCGCGATGACGGCGGCGGCCGCTGGTGCGTCGCGCGGCCGCAGCTCGACCGCGCCCTCGAACACGGACACCTGGCTGCGCTGTTCAAGCTGGCGCACGACGAAGCGGGTGCCGAGCGCGCGGATCGCCCCTTCGCCGACGTCGACCAGGAACGGGCGTGGCGGGCGGGCGGCGTCCCTGGCGGTGGTGATGAGAATCTCGCCGCGGCGCAAGTGGACCATGCGGCGCGCGCGATCGTAAGCGACGTCGATGTGGGTATCGGTGTTCAGCGTGATGCGGGTGCCGTCGTCGAGCACGATGTCGCGGCGTCCGCCGGTCGAGGTGCGAAAGCCGCCGGCGTCGGGCCAGGGGGCGTTGCGGTAGGCCATCCAGCCGATCGGCCCGGCCACCAGCAGCGCCGCCACCAGCTTGACGGCGCCGCGCCGCTCGCGCATCGACATGGTCTTGAGCGCGGTGGCGCCGGAGGGCGGCAGGGCGCCGAACTTGCCCATCAACGCGGTGGCCTTTTCCCACGCCAGCTCGTGCTCGGCGCTACGCTGGCGCCATGCGTCGAGCTGCGCGCGTTCTTGATGGCTCAGCGGACCGTCGTGCAATTCCATCAGCCAGGTGGCCGCCTCGGTCAGGATCTGTTTTGAGATCGCCGCCCGGTCGGGCGGGGCGGGCCGCAAGCCCAGCTTCACGCGACGCCCGTCACAATGCTGCCAGGCAACGGCGGAAGGCCAGCACCATGTGGCGCTTGACCGTGCTCAGCGACAAGTTCAGCAGCGCGCAGATCTCGGCGTAGCTCAGGCCGTCGAGCTGGGCCAGCAGGAACACCTGCCGGGCTTTGTTAGGCAGGCGGTCGAGGATGTTATCGATTTCGGTCAGCGTCTCAAGCACGGCCAGACGATCCTCCGGCGACGGCTGGACGGCCTCGGGCTGCGTGGCCAGCGCCTCCAGATAGGCGTTTTCAAGTTTCCTGCGGCGCAGATGGCTGACCATCAGTCCCTTGGCGACGGCGGTCAGATAGGCGCGCGGCTCGCGCAAATCCTGCGGCAGGCGCGCCGTCAGCAGCCGCACAAAGGTATCCTGGGCCAACTCGGCGCCCAGATTGCGGCAATTGAGCTTATGGCCCAGCCAAGTGGCAAGCCAGCCGTGATGCTCGTTATAGAGCGTGCCTATTTGTCGATGCGCGTCAGCGTTGGACATGCTTGTTCCCGTTCAGCGGAGGGCCAGACATCAAAATCTTAATGAGAATTATTCTCACTATAACGTGAGTTGTCTGGTTTAGCAACTTCCTGCCGCACGCCAGCGCTAGCTGGGGTCAAGTCTAACATTCGTGCACGATCTCATCCTAAGCGCCGCCGACGCCCCCATTTTTTTCCAGCGCGGCGACTGCACGGCTCACGGTCTGGGCAGATACGCCAAAATGGGCGGCAATTTGATTCATAGAAAAGGCCGTCGACCGATACGCCTGCGCCATGGCCATATCGCGAGGCGCAAATCTCAGCTGATACTCATCAAGCGACATCGCCAGCGCACGCCTTTGCGTTCTGACAACCTCTTCCGACACGAGCTCCTCGACCGATTTCCGATGCTCTGCGATAAACGCCTCGTCGCCAAGAATACATTGAAACGAAACATTCTCTAACGGGTTTGCCGCGCCAATTCCCGCCATCACGAAGTTTCGATAAGCATCTATGGCCGTTGGGTGGTCAGGGCCAAAGCCGGCCAGCAGCCAGTCTTGCGTGAGCCAGGAGGGGGGCGGCCGCTTGCTCAACATAGCGCGGTAGCTGCTCCATTCCCAGTTCTCTGGCGAATCGACAATGCCGGCGCGGACGGGATTCAAGACGATGTAGCGCGCCAGCTCGTGTAGATAGCTCTCCTTCTGTACGAGGACGGCGTGGTAGCGGCCTTGCATCACATGCCCGGCCAAGTCGTGGCGGCGGTTGAAACGTTGGGAATACGCGCTGTTTAGTTGACGCATGCCTTGCCCGAGATTGCCTTCGGGCGTCTCGATGAGTAAATGGAAGTGGTTCGTCATGAGGCAAAACGCATGGACCATAAAATGAAACCGCTTGCACATGCGTTCAGCTTCCTCAAGCCATGCGTGACGATCTATCCGGTCGCGAAAGATGCTCTCACGTCGGTTGCCACGACAAGTGACGTGATAGAGTGCGCCGGGAAATTCTAATCTAAGTGGTCTGGCCATCTCCTCAATCTAACAGGCGAGCATGGAGCGTTACTGATCGAACGCAGAAGTAGCCAGCGCCCGGTCCAGTAATGCCACATCGCGAACATGAGGGGCTGAGGTCGTGTACGAATGTTAGACTTGACCCCCGTGTGGGTAGTTAGCGGCCAGCCGGGTTGCAGGTGTCCGGAGAATGCGGTCGGCAGCGGGCCGTCCCGCCTCCGGGCAGCCGCACGACATAGCTGGTCCCGTAACCGTTGCCGGGCACCTCGAAATCGGTGGAGACCATTTGCGCGCCGCTGGCGAAGGCGGCGTTGGCGCGCTCCAGGCTGTTGATCTTGGCCTCGTGGGTTTCGATGTCGGTGCGGGTGCGGATCAGGTAGCCTTCCTGCACATAGCGTTTGATCTCGGCTGACCTTAGCAGGGCGTTGTCGTACATCAGAAAGGCGGCGTGCTCCTCGCCGGGCTGCGCGCGCAGGAAGGCCATGCGGCCGCGCAAGGATGGGTGGCCCTTCAGATAGTCGGCGGTCGTGCCCGGGCCGTTGGCGGTCAGTATCATGAACACCACCTTGCCGCGCGCGTCGCCCAAGGTCGGCCAGTTGCCGGCGCGGACCGCCTGGTTCAGCGTCGGGTAGTCGCCCCGCACGTCGTCCGGCGTGATGATGCGCTCCCGGCCCATCACCTCGACCAGCTCGCGGTCGAGATCGTCAAATAGCGCCGGCGTGAACGGCACGGTGCGCGTGGCGCCCGGCAGGATGGGCATGTCCTGGTTCTTCGCTTCGATCAGCAGGAACAGTGGCACGTGGCGCGGATGCGCCTCCGACCACGCGCGCACTTGTTGCAAACAGAGCCGCAGCGTGGGACAGCTGCTGCGGAAATCGATGTCTGGAATGTGCAGCACCTTAAAGCCGGGCTTGTCGAGGCCGGTATCGTCAAACGGCAGCAGATCGGTGACACCGCGTTCGCGCAGCATCCGATAGGCGACCGGCGAAGAGTACAGGCCGCCCGCGGGATCGGGATTGATGTCGATCTCGAGGCTGCGCACGCCCATGTCGAGCTGTGCTGCCAGGCCGGGATGCGCATACTTCAACATCTCGCCGGGGATCATCGGATTCGGATGCTCCTCCTTGAACAGCGCGCGCGCGGCCGGCGACATGCGGTCGATGACGGTGTCCAGGGTCTTGCCCAGCTTTTCCTCGAACAGCGCGGAGACGTGCGGGTCCAGTCCCTGGCTGTAGCTGTTGTGGGTGCCCAGCACCTGGATCTGGTTGATGCGCAGCGTGTCCGGCACGTCGGGCGCGTCGACGGGTGCGGCGGGTGCGGCGACCACACCCCCGCCTAGCAAGCACAGCAGCGCGGCCAGGATCAATAGTTTCGTATTCATGCCCGCTCCCTAGAAATTGTATTTGGCGAATACGCCAACCGTGCGGTAGGCGTTCGGCGTGGTGTAGTGCAGCAGCCCGAGCGGGCCGTATTGCTGCCAGCCGGTCGAGTAGTAGCGGTTGAACAAATTGCGCGCATAGACGCCGTATTCGATGGCGCTGTCGTCCGGCGACAGCGTGACGCGCGCATTGGCCAACGCATAGCCCGGCACGCGGGAATAGGCCGGTTGGCCCACGACGGTCCACAGCTCGCTGCGGACGGACAAGTCCATGTGCGCCTTGAGCAGCAGCCTGGCGCCGACGGCGGTCTGGTAGTCGAGCCCGAGGTTGCCGGCCCAGCGCGGCGCGTTGCTCAGACGGCTGCCGGTGTAGCTGGTCTTGGCGTCGTAGACGTAGTCGGTGTATTTGCCGTTGGTGTAGTTCAGCGAGCCGCTCACGGTGAGCGCCGGCGCCGCGCGCCACGTCACGCCGACTTCCGCGCCGGTGCTGCGCAGCGCGCCGGCGTTGCCGATCACCGCCTGCAAGGTCGGATTGCCCGGAATCATGGTCATCAACGTGGTCTGGAAATCCGTGAACTTTTCGGCGAACACATTGGCGTTGAGCCTGAGCGTACGGCCCAACAGCTCCGATTTGACGCCCAGCTCGAAGCTCTTCACCGTTTCGTCGCGGTAGGGATTGTATTTATTGCCGACAAAGGCGACGCCGCCCGGCTTGTAACCGGTGGTGTAGCTGGCGTAGACCATCACGTCCTTGGACAGCTTGTACTGCGGCGACAGGCGGTACGAGAAATTGTTCCCACTGACCGTGCCTTCCGGATAAAGCGGTGGCGCGCTGGTTGCCGCGAAGGTGTTTTTGACGCCGGTGATCGGTTCGCTCGGCAGGTCGATATAGCTCAGGGATTGGCTGTTGCGGTCGCGCGTGTAGCGCGCGCCCACGCCGATGCTGGCCTGGGGCGTGAGGTTGAACTTCAACTGGCCGAAGGCCGCCGTGGTGACATTACGGGCGTCGAACAGCGAGGCGTTGCCGTTGCGGCCGATGGCGCCGGTCAGCGTGTACAGCTGGGTCAGCGGCACGCCGGAAGGGGAGATCAGTGGTGCGCCCAGTGTCGCCCATTGCAACTGCGTCTGCTCGGCGTCGAGCTTGTTGTAGAACAGGCCGCCGACGTACTCGATGAAGCGCTCGCCGCCCGACGCCACGCGGATCTCCTGGCTGTACTTGGACGTGTCGAGCGCGCCCCGGTTGTAGGGGACGTAGGCATAGATATTGTGCGGCACCAGATTGGCCGGGGTATCGCTGTCGAAGGTCGAGCCGCGATAGGCGGTGATCGAGGTTAGCGTCGCGTCGCCCAGCTTGTAGCGCAGGCGCAGCGACGTGCCCCATTCCTCGGTGGTCAGCTGGCCAAACGAGGCGTCGGCGTTGTCGGCGTTTTGCGGACCGGGCGTGACGCCGGCGGCAAGCTGCGCGGCAGTGACGGCGGCCGGCGCGCCGGAGACGGCGGTGCGGATGTTGCTGTCCCAGTGACGTTGGTAGTCGTTCGACAGGATCACTTCCAGATCGCTGCCCGGGTTGAACAGCAGGCGCGCGCGGTAGCCGTGCTCCTTGACCTCGCCCAGCTTGCGGTGCAAGGTGGTGTAGGTGCCATAACCGTCCTGGCCCTGGTCGAAGGCCGAGATGCGCAACGCGGCGCTGTCGCCCAGCGGCGCGTTGACGGTGGCGTTGACAAGGTGGTCGCGGCGCTGGCCGTAGCTGACGCCGGCGTTGGCGGACCAGCGTTTGAGCTCGGGTTTTTCGGTCGTCACCGAGATCACGCCGGAGGTGGCGTTTTTGCCGAACAAGGTGCCTTGCGGCCCCATCAACACGTCGACGCGCTGGATGTCCACCAGGCCGATCAGGCCGTTGGCGCGCTGCGCGTCCATCACCACATCGTCGACCACCACGCTCACCGACTTGGCGTTGGAAAAATCGAACGATTGGCTGCCCACGCCACGAATTTGGAACGCCGCGCCCTGGGTCGGGTCGTACTGCAGGCCGGGCACCAGATATTGCAGGTCGGTCACGGACTGGTAGCCGGAGTCCTCCAGCGCCTTGCCGCTGACGGCGGTCACGGCGATCGGCACGGTTTGCAGGTTTTCGCTGCGGCGCTGCGCGGTGACGATCACCGGCGCCAACTCGGCGGACGGGGCGGCGCGGTTGGCGTCGGTTTCGGCCGCGTAGGCGCTGCCGCAGGCGGCGGCGCACAGCAGCATCGCGCCGCGATAAGAGGAGGTCGTAGTCATGCTTTCCCTGGAGGTATAGGTGTGTGAAAGCCATGACTGTAACAGCCGATTGTGACCACTAAATTACAAATGGTCGATAAATATCGACTTCAAAACTATATAAAAATACGATTGGTCGAACTCTCATCGATCTCCGAGGTAGCCGAGGAGCCGTCGGTACACGGGCACGAACCCGTCTTTTTGCGCGAGGGGAAGGGTGCAGGTATAGCCGATCAAGCCGACCGAGGCAATCTGCGCCGCCAGCATATCGATGCCGGGAAGCGTGGGCGACACGCGGCGCAGGATCTTGACCAGGTTGATGCCCCGGCGGCGGCGCATGTCTGCCGCGCTCGGGGCAAGCCTGGGCATGCGCGCCGCCGCGATGGCCAGCGCAAAGGTCGCGCGGCCGACATCGAGGCCATGGTCGCCAAGATTGTTCATGCGGTCCGGGGCGGCGGTCAGATCGCCCGACAGCGCGCCTTCGTCGACCGCGCGCAGCACGTGCGAAATGATGAATTCCAGTCCGGCGACGACCAGATCCTGCTGGGTCGCGAAGCGGTAAATCAGCGTTGTATGCGGCACGCCGGCCTCGGCCGCGATGGCGCGGTGGGTCAGGGCCCCCACGCCGCGCTCGGTGAGCGCGATGGCGCAGGCGCGCGCGGCCTTGCCCGGCCAGTCGGCGGGCACGTCGACCCCGTGGCCGACGGCGACTTCGCCTTCGCGGTAATCCAGTTCATCGAACAAGGCTGCGAAGATGGCGTCGTCTTCGGCGATGGTCGCTGCCGACGCGGAAACGCCGGAGAACAGCCGACGCAGACACAGGCGCCGCAGCATCCGGTAGGCCGGCTGTTGGTCGAGGCTGATGCTGAAGGCGAGTTCGTCGACAAAGTATCCGCCCAGCCAGCCGCTGTCGGTCAAGGCTGTCGACAGGCCCGCGCGGGCGCCGAGCTGGGCCCAGAAGCCCATGCGCTCGTCCAGCCATGGCAAGAACGCGGCGCGCAGTGGTTCGTCCCAGCCGCCACTCTGGAGTATCTCCAGGAACAGCAGCGAGAAGTCGCGGTGGCGCACCGCCAGTTCCTGCAAGATCGTATCGGCCAGATCGGCCGCCAATGCGGGGCTCAAAGTATCCAGCTTTGCCAGCGTGGCGCGCCAGCCGGCGAAGACGCCCTGTTCCTTGGCGTGGGCGGTGCGGCACACGGCCGCGACGACATCGGCGCGCGTCCCGTAGTGGTTGCTCAGGACGGTGACCGAGACGTTCAGGCGTTCAGCCAGCGGCCGCAGCGCGAGTCCCGCCCAGCCGTCTTGCGCGACGATGCCGCAGGCGGCGGCCAGTAAATCGCTATCCTTTGGCGCCTTGCCGCGCTTACCTGCAGTTGGTGCTGTCAATTTATTTCCCGGGTGTTGAACGCGACGAGTAAGTGTCGATCATAACTGATCGGGAGCGCGCGCTTGGTCATCAGGCCGTCATTCTTCCACCCTAGACTTAGCGCTCCACAATTTTTTTGAGCACCAGTCAAATGAAGAAACCAGGCGAAATCACTTCCCCGACAACCTCCATCGAGCTGGCCGCCGCGCCAAAGCCGCAGCGCCGCACCTTGCTGAAAATGGGCCTGGCCTCGGCGTCGGGCCTGTCCGTCGGCGGCTTGCTTGCGGGCTGCGGCGGAGGCAATAGCGACATCGGCAACACCGGCAACGGCGGTGGCACCGCGCCCGTCGTCGTGCCGCCGAGCACGCAGATTTCCAGTTTCGCCCTGGCCGTCTTGCCGGACACCCAGTTTTATTCGCGCTACGCGACTTCGTCGGAAAGCAATCAATATCAGCGCCACTACGGCAACGAGCCGTTCGCCGCGCAGACCAACTGGGTAGCGCGCAACGCCGCCGCGTTGAACATCCCGTTCCTGATCCACCTGGGCGACGTGGTCGACCAGGTCGGCAAGCCGGAGCAGTGGAAGGTGGCCGACAGCGCCATGCAGGTGCTGGAAGTGGCCAAGCTGCCGTACTCCATCCTGGCCGGCAACCACGACGTCGTGAACGACCTGGACTACAACGGCGACCAGACCAAGGGCACCGACACCCAGCGCGTGCTGGCCAACGAGCCATATTTGCAATGGTTCGGCACCCGCCGCGCGCAACGCCAGGCCACCTTTGGCGGTCGCGACAGCACCGGCTTCCACGAGTACCACATCTTCACCGCGCAGGAGCAAAAGTTCATGGTGCTGTCGCTGTCGTGGCGCATCTCCGACGCCGGCATCGCCTGGGCGCGCAAGGTGATGGCTGACAATCCAACCTTGCCGGTGATCCTGGTCAACCACCAACTGTTGAACATCGCCGCCGATGCCCTCAGCCCGCTGGAGACCGACTACGGCAAGATGCTGTGGGAAAAACTGATCCGCGACAACGATCAGATCTTCATGACCTTGAACGGCCACCACCACGGCGCCGCGCGCCTGACCAAGACCAACAACTTCGGCAACGCGGTCGAGGAAATGGTGGTCGACTACCAGATGGACTACCAGGGCGGCAACGGTTTGATGCGCCTGTACGAATTCGACCTGACCAACAACCAGATCAAGGTGCTGTCGTTCTCGCCGTGGGTGCCGATGAAGCCGGCCGACACGCTCAACGCCTTCGACCGCGCCGTGCTCACCGAGCCGAACGAAGCGTTCACCATCAACCTCAACTTCGCCAAGCGCTTTGCGCGCTTCAACGCCACCTTCGGCACCGGCAAGGCGACGGTGGCGTCGTCGCTGGTGGAGCAGGCCAAGGCGCTGGTGCTCAAGGGTTATACGGAACCGGCCGTGGTGGTGGCGGCCGCGCCGAAAGACGCGGACGATTATCCAAAAGTGGCGTCGACCGTGGCGCACTGGCGCTTCTACGGCGGCGCCGAAGGCGCGGCGGTGGCGCCCGGCACCCGCATCGCCGATGTCACCGGCGCCAACCCGTTGACGCGCGACGCGCTCAACAAGGGCGGCATCGTCGGCGCCGAGGCCGGCGATATCGTCTGGAGCAGCGACCGCCACCGCCTGTCGTCGGCGCCGGGGTCGGTCAGCTTCATCAACACCGACAAGAATACGCCGCGCCTGAGCTATTTCGTCACCGACCCGACGGCCGCGATCAACGCCCAGACCTTCGCCAAGACCGGCTACACGATCGAAGCCTTCGTCAAGATCAACCAGGCGTGGGACAAGTCCAAGCATGCGTGGATGAACATCATGACGCGCGACGGCAAGCGCGGCAGCCTGGCCGGCTTCGACGGCGGCGATCCGGAATCGCCGCCGCTGCTGTTCGCCATCTCCAGCCTGCGCGAAGTGCAATGGGAAGTGGTGCCGGACGTGGTGGGCGCGCGTGGCGGCCTGGCCAGCTGGTCGGGCGAGATCATCGCCGGCACGTGGGTGCACATCGCCATCGTCAACGATCCGGTCACGCACGACACGGTGATGTATGTGGAAGGCGCGCCGGTGCTGCGTAACAGCAGCAATGTCGTCGGCCTGGCGACGTTGTCGGCGACGTCGCAATGGGTGGTGGGCGGCGGCTCGTGGGATGGCGCGCGCGCCGACGGTTTCTTCGGCAACATCGGCGAGGTGCGGGTGGCGGCGGCCGCGCTGCCGGCCGCGCAGTGGCTGACGGCGCGACGGTAATGAGTTGAACCAGGCAATCGTCTAAAACACGTAGGGCGGATTAGCGAAGCGTAATCCGCCATGCCTGCGCCGTCGGCGGCGCATAGATGGCGGATTACGGCGTTCCGCCTAATCCGCCCTACGTGTTTTCTCACAAATCCGCCAATGTGGCGCGCGTGTGCGCGGCCTGCTTCTTCAGCGCCTCCAGCGCTGGTTTGTCCATGCGTTTGAGTTGCAGGTACACCATGTGAAGCCGGTTGTTTTTGCCCAGCGACGCCCGATTGCGCTCAAAAAAATCCCAGTACATCGCGTTGTAAGGGCAGGCCTTCTCGCCGACGCGCGCCTTCTTGTCGTAATGGCAGCCCTTGCAATAATCGCTCATGCGGTCGATATACGCCGCGCTCGATACGTACGGCTTGGTGGCCAGCAAACCGCCATCCGCATACTGGCTCATGCCCAGCGTATTCGGCAACTCCACCCACTCGAAGGCGTCGATGTAGACCCCCAGGTACCACTGATGCAGTTCGTATGGCGACAGCCCGGCCAGCAAGGCGAAATTACCGATGACCATCAGCCGGTTGATATGGTGGCTGTGCGCGTGCTCCAGCGACTGGCCGATCGCGGTCGCCATGCAGCGCATGCGCGTCTCGCCGGACCAGAACCAGTGCGGCAGCGGCGTCGTGTGGCCGAAGGCGTTGAGCCGGTCGTAACCCGGCATGCGGTGCCAGTAGACGCCGCGCACGTATTCGCGCCAGCCCAGTATCTGGCGGATGTAGCCCTCGGCCGATGCCAGCGGCACGGCGCCATCGCGCCACGCCGCCTCGACCCGTTCGATCACGGTGCGCGGATCGAGCATCTTGCTGTTCATCGCGAACGACAACAGCGAATGGAACAGGCGCCAGGCCTTGAAGCTCATCGCGTCCTGGAATTGGCCGAAATGCGGCAACGCGTGTTTGACGAAACGCTCCAGCTGTTCGAGCGCCTCGTCGCGGTTCAGCGGCCAACCGAAATCGCCGGCGTTCGGCTGGCCGAAGCTGCGCGCGCCGGCGGCCTGTATCGTGTTCCATAATTCGCTGTGGTCGTGGCGGCCGCGCAGGTCGGCCGGCTCCCACGGCATGCCTTTCCAGGCTTCGCGGTTGTCGTGGTCGAAGTTCCACTGGCCGCCTGCGGGCTTGCCGGTTTCCGATACCAGTACTTTATGGCGCAGCCGCATGTGGCGGTAGAAGCGCTCCATCAGCCAGTTGTCGTGGCCCTCGAACAGTGCCGCCGCCTCGTCGCGGGCGGTGTAGAAATGCTCGGTGTCGTCCATCGCGGCCGGGATGGCCAGGCCGGCCGCATAGTCGGCCAGCTGGCGGTCAAGCCGGTACTCGTCCGGCGCCTGCCAGCGGAACGCCGCCGCGCCGTAATGCGCGATCAGATGATCGAGATTGGCGGGAAAGGATTGACGGTTGTCGGGATCGTCGATCGCCAGGTAGTGGACGCGGTGGCCGTCGTCCCGCAGTCGCCGCGCCAGATCGCGCATGGCGGCAAAGATGGCGATGATTTTTTGCGCGTGGTGCAGCACGTAGTCGGTTTCCTGGCGCACTTCCATCATCAAGAAGACCACGTCGTCGCTCGGCTGCGAGAACCAGCTGTGCCGGCAGTTGAGCTGGTCGCCCAGAATCAGCTTCAGCGTTGGTTGATCTTGCGTCGTCATGCGTCGCTCCACAGGCGTTGATAAGTGCCGTCCGGGTCGTGGACGCGCGCCTGCCGCTCCGGGTCGAAGCGCCGGCCGCCGCGCGGGTCGGTGCCGCGGCCGGCGATGTAAAGCCAGTTGCCTTGATTCGAATAGACATCGTAGTCGATCAACTGCGCCTCGAACCAGGCCGCGCCGGCGCGCCAGTCGCATTCCAGTTCGTAGATCAGGTAGCTGGCGACGATCTGGCGCATCCGGTTCGACAGAAAGCCGGTGGCCGCCAGTTCGCGCATGCCGGCGTCGACCAATGGCTGGCCGGTTCGGCCTTCACGCCAACGCAGCATCTTTTCATCGTCGTGCGCCAGCTGTGCGGGTAGCGTCGCCAGCAAGCCGCGTTTGCGGTACAGCGCCGCTCCATGCTTCAGATGAAGGAAGCGGAAGTGATCGCGCCACAGTAGCTCGAATCGTATCCAGTAGCTGCTGTCGGTTGCACCGTTTTGCTCCTCGTAGGCGCGTAACCTGGTGTCGATGGTGCGTGCCGAGACGGCGCCGCTCCAGAGCCAGCGCGAAAATCCGGTTGAAAAGTCGGCGCCGTTGAGTTGGTCGCGGGTGGTCTTGTAAGTGTGGGGCAGGTTGCCGCTGAAGTAGCGAGCGAGGTGCGCGGTCGCCGAGGCCTCGCCACCGCCGGTGCCTGCCTCGCCCAACGCGGCGCCGGTTGGCGCGTGGTCCGGTGGTGGCGGGATGATGGCCGGAACGGACAACGGTGCGACCGGGCGCGCAGGCGATTTTTCGACCGCGCGGCGAAATTCCGTAAACTGGTTCGGCATGTCGGCGGGTGCGAAGGGCAAACCGGCCGGGTCGAGCATGGTGGATTGCCAGTGGGTCCGGACGTCGATGCCTGCCTTGTGCAGCGCTGCCACCTCGGCCATTTCTTCGGGGGCGGCGATGTCTTCGCAGATGATGGCGGTGGCGCCGGTCTCACGGACCAGCCGGGGCAGGGCGTCGGCGGGCGGGCCGTCGAGCACCAGCAGGCGGCTGCCGGCCTCGGAAAGTGTTTGCTGTAGCTCCTGCAATGCCGAGGCGAGCAGCGCCCGTCGGTGCGCTCCGACGCGCTCGAAGCCCCACTGGGTGCCGGTCGCAGGTGGCATGCAGAACACCGGCAGCAGCTGCGTCGCCTGTGCGCATGCCTGTCGCAGGACTGGATTGTCGGACAGGCGCAGGTCGTTGCGGAACCAGTAGAGCAGGATGTTTGGCAAGGAGATCATGGTGCGAGCCACCTTAGAGGAAGACTATCCGGTCGTCCAGTGCGCACGTTGCGGTCCGCGTGCAAAAATGGTTCAATGGCGGTTCAGTGAATCTAGTTGGAGTAACAGCGATGTTGGAAACCAGTACCACGCCGGCGCCTCGGCTGAATCCTCAAAAACTCAAGCTAAGCAAATGGACGGCCGTTACGCCAGCCAATAAAGAAAAGCACTTTATGGTGGTGGAAGTGGTCGAGCCCTCCGAAGAGGGCTGCGCGGTGGTCGATATCGTGCTGGAGGCAGTGCACTCTCGCCGCCGGCAAACCATGCCGTGGCGCGAGCTCACCGATGGCGCCAAGTGGCGCCAGGGCTGGATTTAAGATGGATGATGGCTGTTAAATGTTCAGGCGCGGCCCAATACCGCCGCTGCCGCCATCAACTCATCGATCAGTGCCAAGGAGCTTTTCCCCGACAGCGAATGCGGGTCGAATTCCGCCGTCGCCGAGTAGCGCAGCAACGTGCCCGGATTGAGCTTGTTCAAATTGGTCTGCCCCATGATCCAGCCGGAGTAGCGCCGTTCGCAGATTTCCTCGTAATGCAGCAGCACCACGTCGGTATGCCGCGTGTCGCGCAGGATCTTGCCGTACAGGCGGTTGACCTGGTCGCGTCCACCCTCGATCACCTGCAGGTAGGCGCGTTCGCTATGGCACAGCACACCGGTGATGCCGTGCTTCGGATTATAGGCATGCGAGTGCTGCATGATGGCCGTGACGGCGCCCGTTTGGGTGTCGGCGGCCGCGCGGCTGGCGTATAAAAGTCGGACGAGCATTCGTATTCTCCCGTGATATCAGCGTTTGATCAGCGACAGGAACTCGCGCCGCAGGGCCGGGTCCTTCAGGAACGAGCCGTGCATGACGCTATTGATCATGCGCGCATCCATGTCCTTGACGCCGCGCCACTGCATGCAAAAGTGGTCCGCCTCCATGATAACGGCCAGGCCGTCCGGCTGCATTTTCTCTTGCAGCAGATCGGCCAATTGGACCACCGCCTCTTCCTGGATTTGCGGCCGGCTCATGATCCAGCTGGCCAAGCGCGCGTACTTCGACAGGCCGATCAGGGCCGAGTGCTGGTTCGGCATGACGCCGATCCACACCTTGCCGATCACCGGGCACAGATGGTGCGAGCAGGCGCTGCGCACCGTGATCGGGCCGATGATCATCAACTCGTTCAGGTTGGCGGCGTTGGGGAATTCAGTCACCGGCGGCATGTCGACGTAGCGGCCGCCGAACACCTCGTTCATGTACATCTTGGCGACGCGGCGCGCCGTATCCTGCGTGTTATGGTCGCTGACGGTGTCGATGACCAGGCTTTCCAGCACCTTCTGCATATGGCCGCTGACTTCGTCCAGCAGCTGGTCCAGTTCACCCGGTTCGATGTAGGCGGCGATATTGTCGTTGGCGTGAAAGCGCGTGTTGCTGGCGATCAGGCGTGCGCGGATCCGCTCGGAGGCGGTGGTGGTGGCAGGGCGATATGCCGGAAGCTGCTCGGTGGTCATGCGGTAGTCCAATCAGAAATTCAAATAATGAGTACAACTGCGGTTACAGCTACGGGTGCGGCGCTGTTCACTGCTTGTCGGGCAGGGGCAGGCCTTCGGCGTACGCCAATCGTTCCAGCGCCTGCTCCATCATCACGCGCGCGTGGCCGGCGCTGCGGCCCAGGTCCTCGTGCAGCGCCGCGTCGCCGGCATTGCGATTTTGGCACTGGTAGCTATAGCGCTCGAAACTGGCCAGCATCATCAGTATATCCGCCAGATGGCGCGGGCACTCACAATTGATGCTGGAGGAGGCCGACGACAGCGCGGCCAGCGCCTGGTCGTCGAGGCGGCGCGGCGGCGGCGCCGTGAGCGGACCTGGCGGCGGGCGCGCCGCGCCGGTCAGCGCGGTGCTGCATAAAACCGCCACCTCGGCGGCGTCGGACGGCGCGCGCGCCACCAGGCAGCCATGTTCGCGCAGGCGGCGCACCGTGGCGCTGTCGCAGAAGCGGTACAACACCACCACCGTGCGCACCTGCATCGCGCGGCGCGCGGCCTGGATTTGCGGCAGCGCGTCGGCGCTCATCTCGGACGATTCGATCAGCAGCACGTCGGCCGACACGCCGGCCATCGCCTCGGCCGCGCCTTCGAGCTGGAAGCAGCTGGCGACGATATCGAGTTCCGGCGAGGTGCGGATGGCGCCAAGGCGGCGCGCCAGCGCGGCGCCGGCGACGGCGATCTTGAGCGTTTGCGTGATCGCGCCAGGGCCGGCGGGCGAGGGCGCGGCGCCGGCCAGCGCGATCAACTCATCGGCCGCAAGCCGGGCCACGGTGCCGATCGCGTGTCCCTGGTCGACCACGCGTTTAAGCAGGCCCAGCCGGCGGACCTGGTCGGCCGAGTACAGGCGCTGGCCGTGCGGTGAGCGGTCGACGTCGGAGACGCCATAGCGGCGCTCCCATACGCGCAGCGTTTCCACGGGCAGGCCCGCCAGCCGCGCGGCCACGCCGCTGCGATAGCCGGTGGGCTTCGATTCTGTTTTTTGTTCCGCTTTCGACATGCTGCTCCTCTTTCGTCTATTTTGCGCATTCTAGCATTTTGCGGGTCATCGCGTCGCATGAACCGAAATTGAACCGCCGAAAGGCAGCCAAGCCTTCTTCCGCCGCATTCTTCTCTCTATACTTTGGACTTTATAACGAAGAGGATTCATCGCCATGTCTGAAACACGTCTTAATGTGGCGGTGGTCGGGGCCGGGCTGGCCGGCCTGGCCTGCGGACGGCATTTGCAGGACGCGGGTTGCCGCGTCACCGTGTTCGAGAAGGCGCGCGGCCCGGGCGGCCGCATGAGCACCCGGCGTGCCGACGGCTGGCAGTGCGACCACGGCGCCCAATACTTCACGGTCCGGGACAACGCCTTCCGCGAGGAGGTCGCCCGCTGGGAGGCGGCCGGCGTGGCGGCGCTGTGGGAACCGAAAATCGCCGTCATCGGCGGCGGCGGCCGGGCGGAGCCGGACAGCGTGGCGCGCTTCGTCGGCGTGCCGCGCATGAGCGCTCCGGCGGCGTGGCTCGCCGCCAGCCTGCAGGTGCACAGCGGCGTCACCATCGACGATATGCGGCATGAGGCGGAGGGGTGGCGCCTGCATTCGAAGGAGCAGGGACTGCACGCAGAGCGCTACGACGCGCTGGTACTTGCGGTGCCGGCGCCGCAGGCGGCCGTTCTGCTGGAACCGTTGCTGCCATTGACGGCGATGCAGTCGAACGCGGTCGCCATGCTCCCGAGTTGGACCTTGATGCTGCGTTTCGCGCAGCCCCACACGCCGGGCTACGACGCCGCCTTCATCAACGAAGGGCCGCTGCGCTGGATCGCGCGCGACAGTTCAAAACCCGGGCGCGCCGGCAGCGAGGTCTGGGTGCTTCAGGCCAGCGCGGAGTGGAGCGCCGCCCATATCGAGGACGACGAGGCGGTTGTGACGGCGCTGCTGCTGGAGGCCTTCGCAAAGCTGGGCGGTCCGTCGCCGCTAGGCGTCACTGCGCACCGCTGGCGCTACGCCAAGGCCGGCGCGGCGTCCTCGCGCCAGGCCGTGTGGCTGCCGGCGGTGCAGGTCGGCCTGTGCGGCGACTGGCTCGGCGGCGGCCGCGTGGAAGACGCCTGGCTGAGCGGCCTGGCGCTGGCCGCCAAGGTACTGGCTAGAACTCCGTGCTTGCCGTGAGCGCGAAGCTGCGCGGCGCGCCCAGCACCAGATAGCCGGTGCCCTGCGAGCCGCCGGCCGAGGCCCAGTAACTCTTGTCGGTCAGGTTGTCGACGCGGACGCGCAGCGTGTAGGATCGGCCGTCCAGATCAAGCTGGAAGCGCGCGCTGGCGTCGAGCCGGTTCCACGACGGGAGTTCCTGCGTGTTGGCCGCGTTGACCGCTTGCGATGCCGTGTGCAGCGCGCGCGCCGACAGGCTCAGGCCAGGCATGCCCGGCACATCCCAATCGACGCCGAGATTGACCTGCGATTTCGGTACGCCGATAACGTCCTTGCCGTCGGTCGTGCCGCCGGCCGTGCGCTCCTGGGTCGCGTCGAGCAGGGTCACGCCGCCCAGCACCCGCAGGCCGCGCAGCGGTTCGCCGAAGGCCGAGAATTCGGCGCCACGGTTACGCTGTTCGCCGTCGATGCCGAACACCTTGTTGGCCGGGTTCAGCACGCCCTGCGGCTGGCTGGTGGTGAACAGCGCGACGTTGGCGCCGAAACGGCCGCCGTCGTACTTCGCGCCCACTTCCTTCTGACGCGATTTGTACGGCGCGAAGATCTGGCCGACGTTGACGGCGGTCGATCCGGCCACCGCCCCTTGCTGCAGGCTCTCGATATAGTTCGCGTACAGCGACACCTGTTTCGACGCCTTGTAGACCAGCGCCGCGATCGGCGTATTGGCGCTTTCGCTGTAATCGGCGTTCTGCCTGCCCGTATTGTAGGCGTAGCCGGTCTGCCGGATTCTTTGATGGCGCACGCCGACCGTCAGCAGCACGCTGTCGTCGAGGAAGCCCAGGCTGTCGGCCACCGCGCCGCTGACCAGCTTCACCTTGTTGGTGGTGCGCGGATCGGACATGGCGTTGCCGAACGTGGTCAGGACCGGCAAGGCCATCGCCGGCGGGTTGTACAGCGACGTCGCCTGGTAGGCCGATGTCGCGTAGGCGTTGCGCGAATCGAGATCGAAGCCGGTCGTCGTCACCGCCAGTTTGTGGCTTATGGGACCGCTGCGCAGCGCGGCGCGCAATCCCAGTTCGCCGGTTTTGATATGGTCTTCGCGGGCGTTGTCGAAGCGGCGCATGTTGCCGGCGCCGGAGCTCGAGGTCAGGTTCAGGGTGCTGCCCAGACGATTCAGTTCATGGCCGCGCCGCGCGCCGAACGAGGCCCACGCCACCACGTCCCTGGCCACATCCCACTCGCCGCGCAGGGTGCCGAAGACATCGCGCTCGCTGGAGTAGTCCCACGGCTGGCCGAAATTGGCGCCGCCGTCCGGCGCCGCTGGAATCGGCAGCGCGGCGGCGACGTTGACCGCGGGCCGGGCGTTGCTTAGCTTACTGTCCTGCCAGCCCAGATCCGCCGACAGCCGGAAGCCGCATCCGCGATAGTCGGCGCCCAGCGCGGCCAGTTGCAACTCGCGGTGTTCGTCGTCGATGGCGGTGCCGCCCTTGCGCTGCACGGCGTTGACGCGCAGGCCGATGCGGTTCTCGTCGCCGAAGCGGCGCGCGATGTCCGCCGCCAGGTGGGTTTGCCGACCCGATTGCAGGCCGGCGCTGATTTCGGTCAGCGCAACGTTCGGCGCGCGCTTGGGCAGCAAGTTGATCGCGCCGCCAATGCCGCCGCCGGACGGCGAGGCGCCGTTGAGGAAGGTGTTGGCGCCCCTGAACACTTCCACGCGCTCCAGCAGTTCGGCGGCGATGTACTGGCGCGGCAGCACGCCGTACAAGCCGTTATAGGCCAGATCGTCCGAAGCGACCGGGAAGCCGCGAATGATGTACATCTCCTGGTAATTGCCGAACCCGCGCGCCACACGCACCGACGGATCGCTTTGCAGCACGTCGGCCACGCTGCGCGCCTGCTGGTCCTGGATGAACTGCTGCGTGTAGTTGGTGCTGTTGAACGGTGTGTCCATGTTGTCCATGTTGCCGAGCAGCCCGATGCGCCCGCCCTTGGCGACCTGGCCGCCGGCGAAAGCCTTCGACAGGCCGGCGGCCGAGGCGTCGGCGCTGGCGCTGATGACGACCGTTTGCAGTTCAGGTTCGGTTTGCGCGCGCGCGGACGGCGCGAGCACGGAGAGGGCGGAGAGGGCGGACAAAACGCAGGCGGTGGTGGTGTTCAATACAAGGGGCATGGGAGTGAAAATAAATGGGAATGATTCCCATTATCACTGCCATGCACCGCACTGTACAGTCTAACTTAAGGCATAGCCGGCGGCGCGGTGCCCTGGACCCCGGCCAGCCCGAGCAGGGTCAGCATGACATTTTGCGGCGCCGCGAACGCGTTGGTCGGCGCCCACCACTCGTTCTTTTCCGAGTGGTAGCCGCCGGAGCTGCCTCCGGCCGGCATGGTGATGGCCGGGATGCCCAGGCTCATCGGCAGGTTGGCGTCGGTCGAATGGGGGCTGTCGAGCAGCGCGGGCCGGCCTTGCGCGCTTGCCGCCGCCAGCGCCAGCTTGACGATCTTTGCGTCCTTGGCCATCTGGCCGGCCGGGCGGTCGCCGATCAACACGATGTCGGCGACGATCGCCTTGCTGTTCCAGCGCTGGTTGGTCTCGTCCACGCCCTGCTGGATCGCCGCCTTGATGCGCCGCTCGGTCTCGGCCAGCGACGCCGCGTCGGCCGAGCGGATGTCGACCAGCATGCTCGCTTCGGCGGCGATGCTGTTGATCGATTGCCCGCCCTGGATCACGCCGACGTTGAATGTCACCTTGGGTTCGGCCGGCACGCGCAGATCGTCGATGCGGGCGATCGCGCGGCCGGCGGCATGCACCGCCGACGGCAGGCCGAAGCCTTCGTAGCTATGCCCGCCGGGGCCGCGCACGGTCACCTTGAAGCGGCGGCTGCCGGTGCCGATGTGGGTCACCGGATCGCCGTCCGCGCCCAGCGCCGGCTCGAGGCCGACGAAGGCCTTGATGTCCTTGCGTTGGCTGAACAGGTGCTTGACCCCTTTCAGGTCGCCCAGGCCTTCCTCGCCGACGTTGGCGACCACCAGGATGTCGCCCACGGGCGCGACGCCGGCGTCGCGCATGGCGCTGACGATGACCAGCACCGCCGCCAGCGATCGGGCGTTGTCGGCGATGCCGGGCGAGTAGAAGCGGCCATCTTTCTCGCGCACCGTCAGGTCGGTGCCGGCCGGATAGACGGTGTCGAGATGCGCGGCCAGCACGATGGTCGGACCCTTGCCCGCGCCGCGATAGTTGCCCAGCACATTGCCCGCTTCGTCCAGGTGAACGTCGTGCAGACCGGCAGCCTTCATGCGCGCCGCGTAGTCTGCGGCGCGGGCCGACTCCGCGAATGTCGGCGCCGGGATGGCGTTGATCGCCAGCGTGTTGGCGGTGGTCGTCGGCTCGTTCTTTTCGATGTAGGCGAGCGCCCGTTTCACCGCCGGTTGCGCGGCGATGCGCGCCATGGTGCGTTGCTCATCCTGGGCATGGGCGAGGGCCGGAAAGGCCGAAAGGCCCAAGGCCAGCATGGTGCAGACGGTGAGGGGGAGTCGGGGCATGGAATTCCTGTGGAGGTTCAACGGAGTGTGGCGATCACCGAGAGCAAGCCATCGACATCGACCGGTTTGACGAAATAGTGATCGAAGCCGGCGTCCTTGGCCAGCTCGCGGTCCTCGCGGCGTCCGTAGCCGGTCACCGCCACCAGGGTGGCGTTGGCGGTCTGCGGCAGCTTGCGCAGCCCGCGCGCCAGATCGTTGCCGCTCAAATCGGGCAGGCCGATGTCGAGCAGGCACAGTTGCGGCCCGACCGCCTGGGCGATCTCCAGCCCCGCATGCGCGGTGTGCGCCAGGAAGACCTCGTGGCCGACGGTCTCCAGCAGCAGCTGCAAGGTTTGCGCGGCGTCGATGTTATCGTCGACCACCAACACGCGCAGCTTCGTTTGCGGCGCGGCCACCGGCTTGGCCGCCACCGGCGCCTGCGCGCCCGCCGCGCCGGGCAGCTTGATGGTGAAGGTGCTGCCTTTCTGGTCGCCGCCGCTGTCGACGACCACCGTGCCGCCATGCAGTTCGACCAGCGTCTTGACCAGCGCCAGTCCCAGTCCCAGGCCGCCCTGCGAGCGGTCGGAGTTGCGGTCGGCCTGCGCGAACAGTTCGAACACGCGCCCGCGCAATTCGTCCGACATGCCGATGCCGTTGTCGCTGATGACCATCTTGACTTCGCCCGCCTCGGCGCGCACCAGCAGGCGGATGGCGCCGCCGGCCGGCGTGTACTTGGCCGCGTTGTTGAGCACATTGACCAGCACCTGCACCAGCCGTTTATGGTCGCCCATGACCTGCAGCGGCGTCTCCGGCAGCACCAGGTCGAAGCGGTGCTGCTTGGCGCGCATCATCGGGTCGGCCTGTTCGATGGCGTCGGCGACGACGTCGGCGACGTTCAGCGGTACCCGCGTCAACGTCACCAGGCCACGCGTGACGCGCGAGACGTCGAGCAGGTCGTCGACCAGCCGCGTCATGTGCGTCACCTGGCGCACGATGATGCCGGCGGTGCGTTCGACCGACTGCGGGCTGGCGTTGCCGCTCTGGAGCAGCTGGGCGCCGGCGCTGATCGGCGCCAGCGGATTACGCAGCTCGTGCGCCAGCATCGCCAAAAATTCGTCCTTGCGCTGGTCGGCCTGGCGCAGCTGCGTTTCGGCCAGCAGGTGCTGCCGCTCCTTTTCCTGCAGCGCGGCGGCCATGGCGTCGAGCGCGCGCGCCAGTTCGCTGATCTCCTCGTTGCCGTAGGTGATGCCGCTGCGCGCGGCCAGCGTGCCGGAGGCGATGCTGTTGGCGGTGGTGGCCAGCCGCTTGACCCGGCGCAGCACCAGCACGTCGCCGACGAACCATGCCGCCAGCAGCGCCAAGATCAGGGTGGCCGTCAACGCCAGCAAGTCGAGCTTCTGGTCGCGGCGTGCGACGGCGGTGATGTCGTCGGCCGGAATGCCGATCGTGACCGTGTAGTCGGACAGCCCGTTGTTGCCGACCCGGGCGAAGCGGTGCAGCCGCTCGATGCCGTCCGGGCCGGTGAGCAGCACGGGTTTTCCCGGCTCGCCGGCCATGGCCGCGCGCATCGCCGGCCACACCTGTTTGCCGTACCATTGCTCGGGGTGCGGCTTGCGGGCGATGATGTTGCCTTCGGAATCGGCGGTCATCAGCAGGGACCCGGGCGGCAGCTGGATGTCGGCGACGAAGCGATCGAGCTTGGTCAGGTCCAGCGCGGCGAACACTACGGCCTGGACCTGCTGGCCCTCGTCGAGCAGCGGATAGGTAAGGTTGACGGTGTGCTTCTGGATCACCCGGCCGAAGACGTAGCCGCCGGCGACGAAGCGGCGCAAATGGACGGCGCGGCGGAAATGCGTGCGGTCGCCCAGGTTGACCACCGTTTTAGAGGGGATGGCGGTGCAGGTGACATCGCCGTTCAGCTGGATCAAGCCGAAGTTGGCGTAGTCCGGATTCTGCTTGTGGATGTTCGCCAGCAGGCGGCTGCAGTGGGCCTGGTCGCCCATCAAATCGGGCACGCTGGCCAGGTCGCGCAGGATCTGGCGCGCGCTTTCGATCGACTGGGCTTCGTTGGCGGCGGCCAGGTTGGTCAGCTGCTGCAGGTTTTCCTCGGCCACGCGGATGGCGTGTTGGCGTTCGCGCACCCCGCTGACGACGGTCATCACGGCGATCGGCGCGATCGCCAGCGCCACCAGTAAAATCAGCCGGCTGCGCAGGCTATTGAGTTGGAAGAGGAGAAAGGCCACAGCGGGTCAGTGCGCGCGGTACAGTGCGTTGCCGAAGTCGACGATAGCTTTGACGCCGCGCCGCAGCGTGGCCACATCGTCCGAGATGTAGCCAATGCGGATGTGGCCGGGCACGCCCAACGCCTCGCCGGGCATCACCGCCACCGAGCGCTCGGCCAGCAGCCGCTCGGACAGCGCGCTGGTGTCCATCGTCAGCGGCGAGACGTCGGCCCACAGATACGGCCCGGAGGCCGGGCAGCGCATCGTCAGCCACGGCAGGCCGGCGCTCAGGTCGAGCACCAGGTCGCGGCGCGCGCGGTAGTCGGCCAGCATCGCGCGCGGCTCGCCCGATTCGAAGGCCGCCGCCAGCGCCAGCTGGATCAGCATCGGCGCGGCGGCGGTGATCGGGCCTTGCAGTGTTTCCATCGCCGACACCAATTCAGGCGGCGCCACCGCGAAGCCGGCGCGCCAGCCCATCATGGCGTAGCTTTGCGAGGCCGAGAACAGCGTGACGACACCGATCTCGCGCCAGTCCGGACGCGAGGCCAGGCTGACATGGGCGCCGTCGAAGATCAGTTTCTCATAACTCTCGTCGACGATGGCGTGGGTGCCGGTGCGTTTGAGCCAGGCGCCGATGCAGTCGATTTCGGCGGCCGTCAGCACCGCGCCGGTGGGGTTGTGCGGGTTGTTGACGATCAGGACCTTGGCCGGCGGCAGGCTGTCCAGCAGTTCGGCCGTGATCACGTCCGGCAGGTCGACCAGCACCGGTTCGAGTCCGAGCAGTTTGCTGGTCGCCACGTAGGCCGGCCAGTGCGGCTTGAAGATGATCACGCGGTCGCCCGGATCGGCCATCACATATAAAGCCTGGTACAGCGCCTGCTTGGCGCCGTTGGTGACCAGGATGTCGGCCGGCGTGGCGCCGATGCCGTTTTCCTTGACGACCTTGTCGGCGAGCCGGGCGCGGATCGCGGCGTCGCCGACGACGGCGGTGTAGGCCAGCGATGGCTGGCGCAGGCCCGCGCGCGTCGCTTCGAGCACCGCTTCGGGGGCCTGGAAATGCGAGATCGCGATGGAAAAATCGATCACATCCTCGCCGCGCGCCTTCATGGCGTCGACCCGGCCGTGCATGGCCGTGGTGGCCAACGGCTTGATACGCGCGATGCGTTGGGAAATTTCCATATTGATATCCCTGAAGCAAATGTTACGGTGAATTATTTTACTTCAGTTATACCAGCAGCAACGCACGGAATGCAGAGTCTGGTGTCGGATGGTATCCTTGCCAAGTTAACCCACGAGGATTGTATGAAGTTCCCAACAAAAGCAACTGTATTAAAGACAACGACGATCACGGGCGCCGTCGCGCTGGCACTGGCCGCCGGCGCGCCCGCCGCGCAGGCTGAAGACATCATTAAAATCGGTCATGTGGCGGCCACTTCCGGCCCGATCGCCCACCTGGGCAAGGACAACGAAAACGGCGCCCGCATGGCGGTCGATGAGCTCAACGCCAAGGGGGTGGTCATCGGCGGCAAAAAATACAAGATCGTGCTGCAGGCGGAGGACGACGCCGCCGATCCGAAGCAGGCCACGGCCGCCGCGCAGAAACTGGTGGACGCCAAAGTGCAGGGCGTGATCGGACACGAGACGTCCGGCACCTCGATCCCGGCCTCGCGGATCTACTACGACGCCGGCATTCCGCAGATATCGCCGTCGGCCAGCAACCCGCAGTACACGCGCCAGCGCTACAACACCACCTTCCGCAACGTCGCTAACGACGAACAACTGGGCGCCGCCCTGGCGCGCTACGCGATGCAGCAGGTCAAGGCCAAGCGCATCGCCGTCATCGACGACCGCACCGCCTACGGCAAGGGCCTGGCTGATGAATTCATCAAGAACGTCAAGCGCGGCGGCGCGGCATCCGGATCGAGCATCGTGTCGACCCAGTTCACCAACGACAAGGCGACCGACTTCAGCGCCATCCTGACGGCGGTCAAAGCGACCAGGCCGGATATGATTTTCTTCGGCGGCATGGACGCCGTGGCCGGCCCGATGCTGCGCCAGATGAAGCAACTGGCGATCCCGATCAAGTTCATGGGCGGCGACGGTATGTGCTCGGATTCGGTGCCGCGTTTGGCGGGCAACGCGATGAGCGACGGGCAGGTGATCTGCGCGGAGGCTGGCGGGGTGGAGCCGTCGCAGGAGAAGGGCATGGCCGATTTCCGCGTCGCGTATAAAAAGCGGTATGGGATCGAGGTGCAGACGTATGCGCCTTACACCTACGACGCGCTGATGACGATGGTGGCGGCGATGCGCAAGGCGGGTTCGCCCGATCCGGCCAGGTATCTGCCGGAGCTGGCGAAGATCCAGTACAAGGGCGTCACCGGCAATATCGCCTTCGATGCGCGCGGCGACGTGAAGGATGGCGTGCTGACCATTTATACCTTCAAGAACGCCACCCGCGAGAAGCTGGCGGTGGTTAAGTAGCGGAAGCAAGCGGCCGGGCGGCCGCCCGGCGGCGTCGCGCCACGGCGCCCAGCAGCGCCAGGCCACCGAGCATCATCAGATAGCTGTCGGCTTCGGGAACCGGCAACGGCACCGACCTGACGCTCAGCTGCACGTTGAAGTTGGCGAACGAAAATTGGCCCGGGATGTCGCCGTTGAAGCGGTTACGCAGGTCCAGCCACAGGTAGCCTTCGCTGAAGTACTCAGGGCTTGGATAGTAGTAATAGTCGTTGAGATAATCGTGGGCGGTATGGGTGAGCGGAGCGACACCCGGCGGAATGCCTGTCGCGTACATCTTCCCATACGTATTTATATTCGCCGCGGTCCAGACGCTGGTGCCGGCGTCGTCGTAGGTTGTGGTGGTGTGCTCGATGTCAGCGTCGAGAAAAAGGTTGATGGCGTAGCCGTCGTGGGCGACGATGCGTATGGCGTGATGCATGTCAAAGTCGCCGGTGACCGGAGTGCCGGTCATGCTCATGGACAGCCCGTTACCCAACAACTTGTAGTCGACATTGGCGAGCGGGTTGTCGATATAAAAATCCATCTCGCCGGTGCTAAGTTTTAAGGTGTCCGCTACCGCGAGCGAGCTGAACGATAGAGCCGCCGCCAACAGGATGCTACGAAAATGACCCGTCATGAATTTTCCCAGTCTGATTATGTGTTGTAAAAATATAAAATAACATATTTGCAAGACTAGAGGAAGTATCTTCCGGTAACTTTCGGGAGTTTTCCGTTGCCGTTGGTGTTTGCCGCTTCAGGCGCCCGGCGGACCGAAACCGCCCGGGCCGGGGCCGCCAGGCCCGCCGGGAGCTCGGCCTGGGCCGAAGCCACCGCCTTCGCGCTCCGATGATGAACCGCCGGCGCCGCCGAAGCGGTACGACAATCCCACATAAAACACCCGGCCATCGAAGCGCCTGGTGCTGGTCTCGCGCAAGGTGCTGCTGTTGATGACCGTCTCCATCTTGTTCTTATCCAGCACGTCGGTGACGTTGGCCACCAGGCTCAGTTGTGGCGTCAGCGCGTGGCGCGCGCTGAGATTAAGCGTGCGGTTCGGCGAACGGTAGCCCTGGCCCGACAAGGTCTTGCCCATCATCTGCAACGCCATCTGCATCTGCGTGGCGGCGCTGTACTGGTAGTTCAGGCGCAAACGGCCGCTCAGCGAATTGGCGGTGCGCGTGCTATACACGCCGGTGTCATCCTGCGACCGCTGCTGGCTGCGCGCCAGGTTGCCGCTGGTGTTGATCGTCAAATTGGGCAGCAGCTTGCCGCTGACGGTGAATTCCAGTCCGCTCGAGTGACTGCCTTCGCCGTTTTGTTTGGTCGTCAGCAGCACGTTGTTGGCGATGAAATAGCGGTAGTCGACGATGGCGTCCGAATCCTCGCGGTAGTAGGCGCGCAGGTTGGTCTCCAAACCGGCGACCTTGGTCTCGTAGCCCACTTCGAACGAATCGGTCTTGGTCGGCATCAGCTGCGGATTGCCGGCCGAGACGTTGAATTCATCGCGGTAGACCTGGTAGGGGTTGAGGTCGTTGGCGCCGGGGCGGCGGATGCGGCGCGCGTAGGCGAAGCGCATATTGGCCGTGTCGTTGACCTTGTAGGTCGCGAACAGGCTCGGAATGAAGTTGACGTAGCTGTTCTTGTCCTGCGTGCCGCTGGTGATCTGGCGGATGTCCATGTCGGTGTACTCGGTGCGCAGGCCGGCCAGGACGCCCCAGTTCTCGGTCAGGCGCATCTGGTAGGAGGCGTACAAGGCCAATACCTTTTCGTCGACCTCGAAGCGGTTGGTGCGCGCCGGGTTGACGATGGCGACCGACGTCAGTGGATCGATGTCCGTGTACAGCGTGTCGAAGGTGCTTTTGGTGCTGGCCGCCTTGTAGCCGGCTTTGGCCGAGCCGCCCCACAGCGGGCGCTCGTAGTCGCCGGTGAAGTCGACCACCTTGATGGTGGTGTCGCTGTGCTGGAAGGCGCGCGTGTCGATGAAGCCCGGGGTGGCGTAATCGTTGGCGTAGTTGCTGTCGTTCTCATTGTCCGACGAGGACACGCGCAGGTCGATCTTCAGCGATTCGCCCGGCAGTTCGCCCTTGTGGTCGTAGCGCCCGCCCCAGCTGTAGTTGCGGCTGTCGCCTTCGCGCGCGGTCGTGCGCACGTAGTCGCGCTCAGGGCTGAACGACGTGGCGCCGTTGAGGTAGCGGTCGGTGCCGCGCTGGTCGTTGGTGCGGCCGTTGTAGGAGGCGCTGCCGGTGAGCGTGTCGGTCTGGTTCAAGTTGTAGCTGACGGTGCCGTTGGCGCCGACCATGTCGTTGAGGCCTTTGCCCACCGACGACTGGCTGCTGTGGACGAACGCGCCGGTCGCCGGATCGAGGCGGTCGCGGCTGACCTCGGCGGTGGAATCGCGGCCGTCGTGACGCACGTTGAGGCCGCCCTGGAAGCCCCACGGGCCCTCGTTGTAGCTGCCGTTGACGGCGCTGTTGTAGCGGCCGTCCTTGCCGGCGTTGGCGTTGACGGTGCCGAAACCGCCCGGCTTGCGGTTGCGGCGCATCACCAGATTGAGGATGGGGCCGCCGCCGCCCTCGTTACCGAACTGCGCGCCGGGGTTGTTGATCACTTCCACCGACTCGATATCGTCGGCACCCATGGCTTGCAGCGCGGCGCCACGGTTCTCGCCTTGCAGCATGGCCGACGGCTTGCCGTCGACCAGGATCTGCACATTGCTGCTGCCGCGCAGGGTGACGGTGCCGTCCGGATCGACGGCGACCGACGGCACGTTGTTGAGGGCGTCGGCGGCGGTGCCGTTGGTGCTCGAGACGTCGGATTTGACGTCGTACACCTGGCGGTCGATGCGGTTGGTCGGACGCTCGCCGGCGACGGTGACGGACGGCACCACGGCGGCATCCTTCGCGGGCGCGGCCGTGGTGCTGGCCGGTGCCGGTTTTGCGGCGGGTTTTTCAACCGTGGTTTGGGCCAGTGCGCCGAGCGGGGCGGCCAACAGCACGCCGAGCGAGCCGCCGGTCAGGCAACGGGACAGGAGTTTCTTTTGCTTCTTTTGCATGAGGCTGGCGGGCCGCCGGGCGGCGCCGTCTTATTTGATGTCGGAAGCCTGCTATTTTACAGAAGGCCCATGCCAATTATTGCCATTTACAAATCTTTACCAATATGAAGCTTGCGGAAACAAGGAAAGCGCGCGCAAAGCGTTGTTTCCATGCGTTGCCGCCGAAACACCATGCGCGCTTCTGGCTTTTGGCGGAGGCGAATCGTGCTTCCGGCGCGGGTCGGGCGCGATAAAATGGCGCCAAGGAGAATGACCATGGCACAAGGCGTCGCACGCATCGGCAGGGATATTTATAAGACATCGATCGAGGTCGGCGGCCACGCGCTGACCGGCGACGAGCCGCCGCGCAACGGCGGCGCCAACAAAGGTCCGGCGCCGTATGACTTCATCCTGGCCGGGCTGGGTTCCTGCACGGCGATCACCTTGCGCATGTACGCCGACCGCAAGCAGTGGCCGATGGAGGCGGTCGACGTGGCGCTGCACCTGGCGCCCGCCGCCGACGGCGCCTTGCTGATCAAGCGCGTGCTGACCTTCCACGGCGCGCTCGACGCCGATCAAATAGCCCGCATGGCGGAAATCGCCGAGAAAACGCCGGTGACGCTGACGCTCAAGGGCGGCGTGCGCATCGAGACCAGCGTCGCCTGACATCCTTCAAATCGCCTTTCCCGTCTTGAACTGGATCAGGAATCCGTCCGGCCTGAAGTGGAACCAAATCGAACCGTGCCTCGTCTAACTTGGGCAAGTTGAACCATACCCATGGTTTTTGTTCGATTCGATGTTCTTACCAAAGGGCTTGATATGAACCTGACTAAACTTCTGGCGGGACTGCTTGGCGCCGCCGCCGGTTGCAGCGCCACCGCCTCGCCGCCAGCCGCCAACGGCGTCATGGAATTTCCCAACGTTAGTGTTGTCGCGCAGCCAGCGCCGCAGCACGGGCGGGCGGAGCCGCCGCCGCACGCCGGCATGATGGGCTTCAAGGACCCGGCCACCGGCAAGCTGACCGGGCCGACGGCCCGGCAGGCGGCGGCGTTGGCCGTCCCGCCCAAGGGCGCCTCGACCACTGGCGCCACCTCCAAACCCACGCTGACCCGGCCGCCGCACGGCGGCGTCGCATTGATGCTCGAGGAGCGCCACGAGCGCTACGCGCTGGCGCGCAAGGATGCCGCCGGCAAGGTCACCGAGACGTGCGAAGCGGACAGCGAGCCGGGAGAACATTATGAGAAATAAACTGATTGCCATCTGCGGCGCGTTGGCCATGCTGTGCTCGTCGGGCAGCTGGGCCGCCGCCACCATTGCCATCGTCAACGGCGACCCGGCCGGCGTCGGCTTCAACGACCCGACGCCGGTGACGCCGGTGGGCGGCAACAGCGGCACCACCCTGGGCGCGCAGCGCATCAACGCTTTCCAACAAGCGGCGAGCATCTGGGGCGCGACGCTCGACAGCAGCGTGCCGATCCGCGTGCTGGCGACGTGGGAGGCCTTGCCCTGCAACGACACCGGCGCCGTGCTCGGGTCGGCCGGCGCCTTGCAGGTGTTCGCCAACTTTACCGGCGCACCGCAGGCCAACGCCTGGTACGGCGAGGCCGAGACCAACAAGCTGCTCGGCATCGACGCCGATCCCGACATGCCCGAGATCCGCGCCCGGTTCAACGTCAATCTGGGCCAGCCCGGCTGCTTCAGCGGCTCGCCGTTCTATCTGGGACTCGACAACAACCACGGGCCGCAGATCGACCTGGTGGCCGTGCTGCTGCACGAGTTCGCCCACGGCCTGGGCTTCCAGACCTACACCGACGACGCCACCGGCGAACTGTTGGCCGGCATCCCCAGCATCTGGGATTATTTCTTATTGGATACGGCAACCAACAAGTTATGGAAGGACATGAGCGACGCCGAACGGGCCGCCTCCGCCAGGCGCGCCGGGCGGCTGGTGTGGAACGGCCCCATCGTCACCGAGGCGGCGCGCATCGTGCTGCGGCCGGGCACGCCGTTGCTGACGATCCTGTCGCCGTCGCGCGTGGCCGGGGTGCAGCGGGTCGGCGTCGCGCAATTCGGTCCGCCGCTGGGCAGTCCGGGCCTGACCGGCGAGGTCATGCCGGTCATCGATACGCCGCCCAACACCGGACTGGCGTGCACGCCGTTGGCGGAACCTAACGCCCGGGCCGTCCAGGGCAAGATCGCGCTGATCGACCGTGGCGGGTGCACTTTCGTCGAAAAGGTCAAGAACGTGCAGAACGCGGGGGCCATCGGCGCCATCATCGTCGACAACGCGGCGGGCACGCCGCCACAGGACCTGGCCGGCGACGATCCAACCATCGTCATCCCCGCGGTGCGGATTTCGCTGGAGGACGGCGCCGCGCTGAAGGAGGTGCTGGCCACGCGCTCGCGCACCAAGTCCGGCCTGTTCGCCAACCTCGGCGTCAACCTGGCGGTGCGCGCCGGCACCGATCCGTCGGGGAGGGTGCTGATGTACGCGACCGATCCCAACCTGCCCGGATCGTCCGTGTCGCACTACGACATCAGCGCCATCCCCAACCAGCTGATGGAACCGTCGATCAACGACGACCTGTCGCACGAGGTCAAGCCGCCGCGCGATTTGACGTATCCGTTGCTCCGGGACATAGGCTGGTAGCCGTCGGCGCGCTACGCACCTGACCGCCGCCCGGCCGAACACGCCCGGGCGGTGTGCTGGCGTACATACCGCAACGGCGTCCTTGTCTACTCTTTCTCCAGTCCCGCTGAATAGAAAGAGTGTCCATGGCAGCCCTAAAGAACAAGCACATCAACGACCTTCTGCGCAAGGTCTTCGGCATTGAATCCTTGCGCGACGGCCAGCGCCACGTCATCGACAGCGTGCTGGCCGGCCAGGACACGCTGGCGGTCATGCCCACCGGCAGCGGCAAGTCGCTGTGCTACCAATTGCCGGCGCGCCTGCTGAAGGGCGTGACGGTGGTGGTGTCGCCGCTGATTTCGCTGATGAAGGACCAGGCCGAAAAGCTGGAGGAGGCCGGCATCGCCAGCGCCGCGCAGATCAACAGCAGCCTGTCGCGCGTCGACGAGCTGGCCGCGCTGGAGGGTATCGAAAGCGCCGACAAGGATATCGTTTTCTGCACGCCGGAACGGCTGGTGACGCCGGAATTCCTGGCGCTGCTCAAGAACAGCGAGATCGCACTGGTGGTCATCGACGAGGCGCATTGCATCTCGCAGTGGGGCCACGATTTCCGACCGGCATACCTGGAAATCGGCGCCGCGCTCAACGCCCTGGGGCGTCCACCGGTGCTGGCGCTGACCGCGACCGCCACCGACGGAGTGATCGCCGATATCCGCGCCCAGCTGGGCAGGCCGCGCATGGCGGTCGTCAACACCGGCATCTATCGCCCCAATCTGCATTACCGCGTACGCCAGGTGACCAATCCCGGCGAAAAGGACGCGCAGGCGCTGCAGCTGGTGCGCGAGACCGCAGGCGTCGGCATCATCTACGCCGCCACCGTCAAGGCGGCCGAGGAAATGTACGACATGCTGCGCAACGCCGGCGAGAGCGTGACGCTCTATCACGGCAAGCTGAAAGCGGCCGAGCGCAGCGAAAACCAGAACCTGTTCATGAGCGGGGAGCGCCGCGTGATGGTGGCGACCAACGCCTTCGGCATGGGCATCGACAAGAGCGACACGCGCTTCGTCATCCACTTGCAAGTGCCAGCCAATCTGGAAGCCTACTACCAGGAGTCCGGCCGCGCCGGGCGCGACGGCCTCGACGCCGAGTGCACGCTGTTGTACTACCATGCCGACAAACGCCTGCAGCAGTTTTTCCTGATCAAACACTACCCGTCGGCCGAGGAATTGCGGGCCGTGTACGAGGCGGCTGTCGCATCGGAGCAGATGACCTTCACCGAGGCCGATCTGAAACCGCGCCTGGAGCAGCTGCCCGCCAGCCAGTTGAAAATCTGCCTGAAGATGCTCAAGGACGGCAAACTGTTGAAGCGCAACAGCAAGCTGGCCTACCTGGTGGCCAAACAGCCGAAAGGCCCGCCGAAGATGGCGGAGTTCGAGCGCATGGCGCAGGTCTACGTGGACAAGCATGAGCGCGACCGCGAAGGGCTGGAGCAGATGGTGGGCTACGCGCAGAGCGGCTACTGCCGCTGGAAGCTGCTGCTGGACTACTTCGGCGACCTGTCGCCGGGCTTCGAGCGCTGCTGCAAGTGCGACAACTGCCTGTCGCCGCCGTCGATACAGGAAAGCGGGCCGCTGCTGGCTGCCGCCGACCCTTCGCCGGCAGCGCCGCCGCCGGCGCTTTCCGCACAGTTGAACGCTATGGGATCAGTTCAAACAGCAGCAGCTGCGTAACCTGGTCCTTGCCGAAATTGTCGTCCGAGACCAGCACCAGGCTGGCATGGCCGTTCGGCAGCACCGGGCCGAGGGAGATGCCCTCCAGGTTGTCCACCCGCGGCAGATTGAGCGCATTCACGTCCAATACCAAACGCTTTTTCAGCGGCGTGTAGGTGGCGCCGTTGATGCTCGCGAGGTTCTGGATATCGCTGGCGCCATCGGTGGTGATCTCGTAGATGCGGACGAAATCCTGAAAGGTGCCGTCGTCGGCCTGCACGCCGGAGCGCTCCATCACCAGCACCCGGTTGTGGCTGAGGGCGAGGATTTCCGAGATGCCGTTGTCGGCGAACTTGCCCTTGCCCGGCGCGGCGGGAATCGCCTCGAGCGGGTAGGCGAACTGCCCGAGTACCTTGCCGTCGCGGGCGAAGTGGGTGATGCGGTTGACGGCGCCGGTGCGCGGGTCCGGCAGCGCGCCATCCTGGATCATCGGTCCCTCCATCGACACCCACAGCGTATTGCCGTCCGGCGCGAAGCTCAAGCCTTCGAAGCTCTGGTTGTTGCGCTGTCCGGCCTTGCCGTCTTCGGGCACGTCGAACATGGCCGGCAAGGGCAGCTCCGCCAGGAAGCTGCCGTCGGCTTTGGCCTGACGCACGAACGGCGGCAGGCCGGCGGGCACGTCGCCTTCGCTGGTGTACCAGATGCTGCCGTCGCGCGGATCGACGCGGGCCGACTCCAGGTCGGGCACCACGCCGCCGTGCCGTTTGAAGTTTTCCTTCGACGGATAGGCTTTGCCGTCCGGTTGCAGCAGCGTGACGACGCTGGTCAGCTCGACGGACTTGAACGCTTTGTCATCGTACCCGAGCCGCGCGCGGTAGTAGCGCGCCGGATTGTGTTCGGAGCGGTCGTCGCAGATCATCACCCAATCGCCACGGGCGGCGTCGTAGTCGATGCCGGACAGGCCGCCCACCATCGTGCCGTGGAATTGCGCGCGCCACGGCAGCCGCTGCTCGCCGATGAAGCGCAGCGCCGATACCGTGTCGGGCGTGGTTTTGGCCGTCGGCAGCTGGGCGCAGCCGCCGAGCGCCAGAAGCAGGGAGAGCGCGCCGGCGAGGGGCCGGACGTAGCGGCGGGATGGGTGGTGAGCCTTCATATTCTCTTGTCGTGAGCAGAAAATCCAGCAGTATAACGGAGCCGGCGTCGGCCTCGCCGAATGCGCACCATCAAGCCCGCCGCGATGGCCAGCAGCACGGCGATCCACACCGACAGCACCGCCAGTTGCGGCGCTGCGTCCGGCACCTGCGCCAACGCCGTGGAGGCGCCAAAGCGCGGTACCTGGTCGAAGTCGCGGAAGCCGTAGCCGCCAAGGCAGGCGGCGGGGCAGGGCTTGCGTTCGTCGCCCAGCGCCGCCAGCTGGATCGCGCGCTGGAAGTAGTCGCGCAGCTGTACCTGATGGCGCTGCACCTCCTCCATGAACTGTCGGTGACGCTCGCCGTCATTGCCGGCGATGGCCGACAAGGTTTGATACACCAAGGTCACCGGGCTGAAGACGATGGCCTGGTCGAACAGGTGTTGCTGGCGCCTCCGCGCCTGTTCGAACTGGCGGTCGACGCCGGCCATGATGCGTTCCAGCTCCTGCGCGCGCTGCAGCCGCGACACGCTGGACGAGACCTTGGAAAGCGGGGTGACGGTGGGCTTCCATTCCGGGTGGCTGTCGTAGAAGCGCGCCAGGCTGCCCAGTTTATCGGCGTTGACCTGGTCGCCGGCGTCGCGCAGCGCCTGGACGTAGCGTTCCCGCACCGGCACCGGCGCGCCCATTTGAATGGCGGCCGTCATCGCGCCCGGCAGCAGCACCGCCAGCATCAGCCATGCGCCGAAGCCGGCGAAAGCGGCCGTCATGCGGTTGCCGCACACGGCGCAAATGACGACGGTGACCGCCGCCCAGAACATCGAATACAGCAGCACCACCCCGGCCCACGACGCCAGAGCGGTCATGCCGGCGCCATCGGGCGGTATGGTGCCGGCGGCGAGCGACGCGATGCCGACGGCCAGCACCAGCACCAGGCTGGCGGACAGCGCGCGCGCCGCGACTTGTGCCGCCAGCATGCGGCCGAGTCGCACGCCTTGCAGCTGCAAGGCGCGCAAGCGGTGGCTCTCGCGGTCCTGCGTCAGCACGGAAGTGCATAGCGCGAGCAGGATCAGCGGCCAAAGATACACCACGAAGAACATCAAGTCGAAACGGCCGGCCGCCAGCCGGCCCGGATGCTCGATCTCCAGCGCCGTTCGCGCCAGTTCCATCGATTCCGCGCGCACGCGGACGTAGGCCGGCAGCAGGTCGGCCTGGCCGATCGCCAGCGCGGCGCCTGGAATCTCCGGTTTGCCGGCGAAGCCGACATGTGCGCGGAAGGCGTAGCCGCGCACGTCCACCGGCGTCTTGTACCATTGCAGCGACTTGAACTCGGGCGCCGCCGGATCGGCGAAATAGCGCGTGGCCAGCGCGTTGGCTTCGGCGCGCGCGGCGGCTTCCTGCGCGGCGGCGTCGGCGACCGCCCGCCGCTGGTCGCGCTCGAAGCGGGCGCCTTCGAACAATCCGAATCCCGCTAGGGCAAGGGCGACCAGCACCAGGGCGATCGTGCCGCGCTCGCGCAACTGGCTGCGCAAGTCGTAGGCGATCAGTGTGAACATCTGTGTCATCGTAAGTTTCCGCTACGTAGGTGGCGCAAGCCGGCGCCGCACAGCAGCAGGCTTGCGATGAAGAGGGCAACCAGGGGCAGGCCCTGGCGCAGCGCCAGCGCCTTCAGGTCGAGCGCCTCGAAGTTGAATTTGAACGGCGAGATCTGGTCCCATAGCGCCTGGTCGCCGTCGTGGCGCACGCCATCCTGTTCCGGATGATCGGTGATCGCCTGGTTCAACACCTGCTGCATGCGGCGCCGCTGGCGCTCGGCGCCGTCGATGAATTGCAAGTGGTGGTGGGTGTCGCTGCCCGCCGCCGCGCTGGAAAGACCGGCTATCGCGACCGCCGGCGAGAGCCACCCGGCCAGCGCCGAGGCGTCGCTTTGCCGCCGCATCGCGTCGAACAGGCGGCCGTAATGGTCGTCGAAAATGCGGTCGCCGTGCTGTTCGCCGCGTTGCAGGCTGATGCCGGCCCAGTTGACCGGCAGGTCCTTGACGTCCTTGACGCCATATTCGCGCAGCAGTTGCTGTTTGTCGCGTTCCGCCTGTTCGGGATCGTCCGGCATGCCGAGTTCCGCGTCCATGCCGGCGCGGAACTGCTGCATGGTCGGCAGCGGCGCGGCCATCCGCGACAGTTCCACCGCCGCGCGCGGAACTACCAGTGTGGTCGCGGCCCACAAGCCGATCAACACCGCCAGGCTGGCGCGCAGCGTGGCGGCGCGCGCCGACACCGCCGCGATCAAGGCGGCCCAGGTGCACAGGTAGACCAGATAGCCGGCGCCGAACAGCAATGCGCGCGGCAAGCCGTCGCTGAACGGACTGCGGGTCCATTCGAGCACGCCGACCGCGATGCAGGCCGGCAGCGCGAGCACCATCGCCAGGCAAAGCAGCACCGCGCCGCGCGCCAGCGCCAATGCGCCCAGCGGCGCGGCGTTGATGCGCAGCGCGGCCAGCGTGCCGCGTTCGCGCTCCGCCGCGAACATGCCGAAGCCGAGGAAAATCATCGCCATCGGCGCCAGCACTTGCAGCACGAAGGCCGGATTCAACCGGAACTGGCGCGTGACACCCGGTTCATCGTTGGCCGGACGGTACACCAGCTCATTCTGTTTGTGCGCCTCCAGCCACACGCTGGCGCCGACGTAGTGCTCGACGCCGGGATCGAGCGCCGCCAGCGCCGATAGCGGCTTGAAAACATAGACGCCGTAGTGGGCCGCCGAATGCGGGTACTTTTTACCCTGCTGCGACCAGCGCTGTTGCTCCGCCTGTTGAGCGATGGCGCGGCCCTCCAGCGTGGCGCGCAGCTCCATCGACGACAACAGCGCCGCGCATACGGCCAGTGCCAGGCCGACGCCCACCACCAGCCATACGCGCCAGTCGCGCCGGCGTTCGCGCCAGTCGGCTTGCCAGGCGCCGTGCAGCGCGCGCAGCCACCGTTGGCGATTTGATTGTGCGTCCCGCCCGGCCACGTCAGGCGCGGCCGGCGAGGATGCCAAGGTAGTTGCGTTCAAGTTCGCCTGCATTCAAATCTCCCAATTTCCATTCACCGGCCAGACGGCCGCCCACCAGCATGCCGCAGCGGTCGGCCAGCTCCTGCGCGCGAAACAGATCGTGCGTCGCCATCAGGACGGCGGCGCCGTCGTCGGCCAGTGTCCGCACCAGTTCACCGAAGGTCACGCTGGCTTCCGGATCGAGGCCGGACGTGGGCTCGTCGAGCACCAGCACCTGCGCGCCCTTGGCCAGCGCCATGACGATGCCGACTTTTTGACGCATGCCTTTCGAATAGCCGGAGGCCATGCGGTGCCACGCGTGTTCCGGCAGGCCGGCGCGTTCCAGCAGCGCTTCGATTTCCTCGCGGCGCGGCTTCCTGCCTAATAGCCGCATGAAGAATTCGACGTTCTCGACGCCGGTCAGGCGTTCATAGAGCGCGACGTTTTCCGCGATATAGGCCGCGTGCTGGACGGCGGCGCGCGCCGGCGGCAGGTTGGAGCCGGCCAGGCGGATGTTGCCGGCGTCGGCGTCGACGAAGCCCAACAGGCAGCCGATGGTGGTGGATTTTCCGGCGCCGTTGGGGCCGAGCAGCGCGTAGATATCGCCGCCTTGCACATGCAGGTCGAGGCCATCGACCACGGTTCTGCCTTCGTAGCTTTTGCTTAGTTTTTCAATGTGTATCATCCGTGCTCCGTGCTGGATACTAAAAAACGTAACGCATCTCCGCAAACAGCGTGCGGCCCGGGTAGGGATGCATCTGGTAAGCGTGATCGTTATTGAGGTTGTCGATGCCGACAGCGAGTTCCGTGCCGGCGACAGGCTTGAATAGCAGCCGCATATCCACCTGGCTGACGCGCGATATGGCGCCATAGACGTCGGTGTTGTAGTCCGAGTTGTTCATCTCGTTGAACTGGCGTCCGGAATAGCGGTAGGTCGCCGAGGCGCTCCACTTTACGCCGGGGGCATAGGTCAGCGTGGTGGACCCGCGCACGCGCGGCACGCGGGTCCAGTTCTTGCCAACGGACGGTTGGTAGTTGGCGTTTTCCAGCACCGTCGATTTGCTGAAGGCGATGTTGGCATCGGCGCTTAGCCCCCGAATGCCCAACTGGTCGATTTGCGCCACCAGCTCCAGGCCGCGCGTGCGCACCCGGCCCACGTTGGTCACATTGGTCACGTTGGGGAAGACGTTCAGATTAAGCTGGCTCCAGATCGCGTCGCGCACATCGTCCTGAAACAGCGAGGCGCGCAAGGTGCCGAAGGATTCCCGTTGTTCGGCCATCAGCTCGAGCGCGTTCGAGCGTTCCGGCTTCAGATCTGGATCGTTGACGACGATGCTGCTGCCGACGGCAGTGCCCTGGAACAGTTCGGCAACGGTGGCGAAGCGCGTGCCGCGTCCCGCCGACAGGCGCAAGGTGGTATCGGCAGCCGCGTCCCATCCCAGCGACAGCTTGGGCGACCATGCCTGTTCGCTGCGGCGTGGGTAGTTTCGGGTCGTGCCGGGGATGCGTTGCGCGCCGTTCCTGGCCTCCCACGACTCCGCCCGCAGGCCGAAGGTGGCCTGCCATTGGGGCGCAAAGCGCCATGCGTCCTGGCCGTAGAGCGCCACGATGCGCGTCTGGCCGCCGATGAACTGCGTCACCGGCCCGACCGCGTTGCGCCAGTCGGCTGTGGCGCGGGTGGTTTGTTCGAGTTTGTAGTCGTCAGCGTGCAGGCCGATGGTCAGCGCGTGGGCGCCACCGGTCCAGTCGCCTGCGGCGGGCGAGTAGGTGGTTTGCACGTCGAGCGAATTGAAGCCGCTGCCGTCGCGCAGCACGGCGTTGCCGGCGCCGCCGCTGGCCGCGAACGGATCGGCGCTGCCGGCGTTGCGCTGTACGTCCTCCAAAATGCGGTAGGCGCTGGCCGATACGCTGGCGTTCCAGCCGTTGCCGTTGCGGCTCTTGACGGTCACGCCGGTTTGCGCGTGGCGTTCATCCCGCGTGTACGGCGCGAAGGCGGCAACCGGGATGACGAAGACGTTGGCCCCGTCGCCGACCCGCCCGGACCAGACGGTGTTGCCGGCGCCGTCACGCAGGAAGCTTTGATTGCGGGTCACGCTCTCGTTGCTCCACCACGCCACAAAGCCCTCCGCGCTCACGCTGCGATTGAAGTCGTAGCCGAAGGTGGCTTTGACGGTGTTCTGCTTTGTATGGTCGATGGCGCCGGTGTTGGCGCCGAAAATCGCCCGGGTCGTGCCGAACGGCCCCGTGTCGTAGCGGACGCCGGTGACCGGGGTCGCGGCGCCGGCGCCGGCCGGCGTCGGGAAGACGCCGGCGGTGTTGGCGGTCGCGGTGTAGTAGCCCATCGGCTGGCTGGTCGAGTCCTGATGGTTGACCATTAGCTTGTACCACAGCCCCGACGCCAGTTTGTCGCCGATCAGCGCTGAGCCCTGGTAGTTGCGGTAATGGTCTTTCAGGCCGTACTGGTCGAAGGTCTGATCCTGCATCGCCACCCGCACCGACCCTTCGAATTTGATCGGGCGGCTGGTGGTGACCACGATCGTGGTGCCGATGGAGTTGCCGGGGTAGAGCGCCGAGAAGGGACCGTACAGCACATCGACCCGCGTCATTTCCTCCGGCGCGATCATGTTCCAGCGGGGCGCGTCGAAGCGGCCGAGGAAGTTCGACAGCAGGTAGCCGTCCATCGTGACCAGCGCGCGCGGCGCCTGCGTGGTGGAGAAACTGCGTCCGCCCACCAGCGCGTTGCGGTCGCCGCTATAGCGTTTGCGGATGGTCATGCTGGGCATATTGCGCAGCGCATCCTCCGGATTGAAGATGTTCTGTTGCTGCTGCAGCGCTTCCTGGGTCTTGGTGACGCTGGTGGTCGGCAAATCGGGATCGAGCGCGCTGCGGGTGCTGTTGATGGTTACGCTCTGCATGGCCGCGTCGGCGGCCGTGTCGTCGGCGTAGGCGTAGGCGTAAGGACAGGTGGTCAGGGCGAGCGAAATCGCCGCAACCAGCGGTCGTGTCGTTGTTTTCATGGTCGGGAATCGTAAAAAAGGAATCAGGCGTGCGCGGGTTCTTCTGCTTCTTCGTCTTCCCGGCTCCAGTCCGGGAAAGGATCGCTGTAGCCGCGCCACGTCAGCATGCCGGCGGCGAATTCGACGTCGGTCAGCACGCAGGCGTTGAAGGCGGATTCGATCGCCGCGCGGTCCATGCCGCTGCCGATGAATACGAGTTCGTTGAGACGGTCGCCGTACGGCTCCTCCCAGACCGCCTCGATCGCCTGCCGATCCGGATCGCCCGGGGAAGGCCATTGCTCCCTGCCGCTGGCAGCCCACCATTGGCCGACCGGTTCCACGGCGGCGATGCGGCCGGCGCGCGAATACGCCACCGCCCAATCGGGGCGGCTGGCGAGCCAGATGTAGCCTTTGGCGCGGATCAGGCCAGGCAGCGCCTCGTCGAGGAAGGCGTTGAAGCGCTCCGGGTGCAGCGGTTTTCGCTGGCGCAGCACGAAGCTGTCGATGCCGTATTCCTCGGTCTCCGGCATGTGTTCGCCGGCCAGCTCGCGCGCCCAGCCGGCCATCTGGCTGGCCTGCTCCAGATCGAATTTGCCGGTACCCAGTATCGTATGCAGCGGCACGTTGCCTTTTTCGGCAAGGACGATGGTGGCCGTCGGATTGAGCGCCTTGATGACGGCGCGCACTTCGGCCAGATGCGCGGGGCCGACCAGATCCGATTTGCTGACCACGATGACGTTGGCGAATTCGATTTGCTCTGACAGCAGTGCCGCCAGGGTGCGGTCGTCGCCCTCGCCGGCGGTCTCGCCGCGCTGGGCCAGGAAGTCGGTGCTGTGGTAGTCCTTCAGCAGGTTGAGCGCGTCGACCACGGTGACCATCGTGTCGATACGGGAGACGTGGTTCAGCGAGTCGCCGTTTTCATCCTCGAAATCGAAGGTGGCCGCCACCGGCATCGGTTCGCCGACGCCGGTCGACTCGATCAGCAGGTAGTCGAAGCGGTTTTCGGCGGCCAGCTTGCGCACCTCCAGCAACAGGTCCTCGCGCAACGTGCAGCAGATGCAGCCGTTGCTCATCTCGACCATCTTCTCCTCGGTGCGGGACAGCGCGGCGCCGGCGTTTTCCGCGCCCTTGCGCAACAGCGACGCATCGATATTCACCTCGCTCATGTCGTTGACGATTACGGCCACACGCAGCCCTTCACGATTGGCCAGCACGTGATTGAGCAGGGTGGTTTTGCCGGCGCCGAGGAAGCCGGAAAGGAGTGTGACGGGTAGACGGTAGTCCGGGTTGGCGGAGGGAGAGGTGATAGACATGGGACGGCTCACTGAAAAGGGCGCGGGGGCGCAAAATTTATTAATGCAATTGAGTTGCATAATAAGTCCGATCAGCCGTTAACGCAACTATGTTGCGTTAACTATTTTGTCGTCTTGTTATTTTTTAGGCGCACAGTGCGGGCAGGTGCCCTTGATCAGGAAGTCGATTTCCTGGCTTTGAAAGCCGTCCGGCAGCTTGATTTTGCGGGGCAGGGCGACATCGGTGAAACAGGTCACTTCCTCGCATTTGGTGCACTGGAAATGCGCGTGTTCGTGCGAATGGTGGCCGGCGCCCGCGCTGAAGCGCCAGACCTGGTCGGCGCCGGCGATGCGGTGCACCAGTTCATTTTCGGTCAGCCATTCGAGCACGCGGTACAGCGTGACCGAATCGAGCGCCTCGTCCGACAGGTGGTCCTGGATCTCATGGTGGGTCAGCGACTTTTCCTGGCCCAGCAAGAAGTCGAGCACCGTCACGCGCTGTCGCGTGACGCGCGCGCCGGTGGCGCGGATCAGCGTTTCTGCCTGGTCTGTGGTGGAGGTTTGCATCATGAGCGCGATTTTACCAGTTCTGACGGCGCGTCGCACATCCGGCGAGTGGTGACTTTTTGATCAGATGGCGTGCACCGCGTGCAATCGATCGATAATGGAGGACTTCAATGTGGCCAGCACGATATCGCCACGTCCGCGTGGCCGGGGAGGCGGCAGGAACTCCGTCACGGCCGGCGACCCCACGCCATCCAGCAGGAGAATCCTGTCGCTCAGATACAGCGCCTCGTCGATATCGTGCGTCACCAGCAGCACGGTCAGTTCGCGCTGGCGTGCCACCTTGAGCATTAGATCCTGCAATTTCATGCGTGTGAAAGCATCGACGGCGGAAAATGGCTCGTCGAGCAGCAGCACCTGTGGATGGCTGAACAGCCCGCGCGCGATCGCGGCGCGTTGCGCCTGGCCGCCGGACAGCTGTTTGGGCAGCGACTGCGCTTGCTGGTGCAAGCCAACTTCCGTCAACAGGCGGGTGGACAGCTTTTGGGCGGCGGCGTCGTTGCCACTGTCGAAAGCGACGTTTTGCGCCACCGTCAGCCAGCGTATACATCTTTAAAGGCGGTAGAGGCATTTTGTCCCAGTGCCCGCTGGTCGATGAGAATGAGAAGTGTTATCATCTTGCGCTTTAACGCCAACCAGATCACATCTATGTCCGAATTCGCCTTGTCCGCGCCGCGCCCTGCGCATATCCCCCTGACCGCGATGGCCGCCGCCATCTCCCTGCTGCTGGCGCCGTCCGCGCTGCACGCCCAGGAGAGCGGCGCCGCCGCGACTATCGAATCGATCCAGGTGACGGGAAGCTGGCTCGGCTCGGGCTTGCAGAACAGCGTGAAGAATTTTCCCGGCGCGCGCACCGTCGTCGGCAAGGAGGAGATCGAGAATTCCGGCGCGCTGGACATCGGCGACGTGCTGCGCCGCATTCCGGGCGTGCAGGCGACCGACAACTCGGGCACGGCCGGCAGCGCCATCTCGCTCAACATCGGCGTGCGCGGGCTGACCGGACGCTACTCGCCGCGCTCGACCATCCTGCTCGACGGCATCCCGCTGGCGGTGGCGCCGTACGGCCAGCCGCAGCTGTCGTTCGCCCCCGTCAGCCTGAACAACATCGAATCGATCGACGTCGTGCGCGGCGGCGGCGCGGTGCGCTACGGCCCGCAGAACGTCGGCGGCATCATCAACTTCCGCAGCCGCGCCATTCCTGACGGCCCCGGCATCAGCGGCGACGTCTCGGTGCGCTACAACGACTTCAGCGAAACCGGCCACAGCCGCCAGTACAGCGCCTTCGTCGGCAGCACGCTCGACAACGGCCTGGGCCTGGCGCTGATGTATTCGGGCATGGACGGCTCGGGCTGGCGCGTGGGCAGCGATGAAAAGGTCAACGACGTCGCGCTCAAGTTCCGTTACAAAATCGATCCGCAAAGCGAGGTGTACGGCAAGCTGACGTACTTCGACGTCAACTCGCGCACGCCCGGCGGCCTGACGGTGGCGCAGTACAACGCCAACCCGTTCCAGAACACCCGTCCGACCGACTTCTGGAGCGGCGACCGCAAGGGCGCCGACGTCGGCTACCTGAACACCTTGTCGGCCACGCAGGAAGTCGAGATCAAGGCCTATTACAACGAAAGCTTCCGCCAGAGCGCGCTGATCAACGCTGCGCGCACGCAGCTGACCTACCAGCCGCGCAACTATCAGGTGCTGGGCATCGAGCCGCGCTATACGCAGCGCTTCGCCGCGTCCGGCATGACGCATGACGTCACCGTCGGCTACCGCTTCCTGCGCGAGCGGGGCGACGACAACAATTATGTCCAAAACGTCGCCACCGGCGTCAACGGCGCCACCGCCACCTTCGTCAACAGCACCGACGCGCACTCCGTCTACATCGACGACCGCATCGCGCTGGGCGCCTGGCGCATCACGCCGGGCGTGCGCTACGAGCGCATCCGCTCCGAGCGCGACGACATCGTCGGCCGCAACACCTTCGAATCGAACAACAACAAGGCGCTGCCATCGCTCAACGTCGCCTATCTGGTGAACAAGGCGCTGACCGTGTTCGCCAACTACACGACCTCGTTCGGGCCCGTGCAGAACACGCAGCTGAACTCGCAGACGCCATCGAATCCGCTCAAGCCCGAGCTGGCCAAGACGGCCGAAGTGGGCGCGCGCTGGAAGACCGGCGCCGTCAGCGCCGAGCTGACCGCGTTCAAGCTCAAGTTCGACAACCAGATCATCCAGGTGCCGGGCATCACGCCGGCGACGTTCCAGAACATCGGCGCCACCGACCACAAAGGCATCGAAACGGCGGCCGATTACACCTTTGGCGACGACAGCGCGCTGGCCGGGCTGAACGTCTACGCCAACTATACGTACACCAAGGCGATCCAGGAATCGGGCGTCACGTCGGGCATGGACGTGCCGTTCTACTCGCGCAACACGGACACGGTCGGCGCGCGCTACCGGGTTGGCGCCTTCACGGCCAATTTCTCGAGCACGCATCAAGGCAAGCAATACTCGGACGCCGCCAACACCGTGGCCGAGTCCGCCAACGGCGGCGTAGGGCAGATCCCCGGCTTCCGCCTGTGGAACGCGCAGCTGGGCTGGAAGCTGCCCGGCAAGCCGGGCTACGAGGTAATGGCGGGCATCAACAACCTGTCGGACAAGCGCTACTACACGCGCAACGTCGACGGCAACGCCGGCCGCATGGTCGGCGCCCCGCGCACCGCCTACGTCCAGCTGCGCGCAACGTATTAACGCAGCTCCGGGGTCAGGTCCACTTTTTCTACACGACCTCGGCTGTATTGCCGTCTGGCCGGCGCTCGTTCCAGCTTTTGACGGCGCGGCTCACCGTTGTAGGTGAGATATTGAAGTGATGCGCTATTTCTTTGAACGAATAGGCATTCGTGGCGTACGCGCGAGCGATGGCTTCGTCGCGCTCCGCGTACTGATGTTGATATGCATGCAGCGGCAATGCCTGCGTTCCACGCTGGCAGCGCGCGATATCGTTCATTGCTTTTGCGGGATTGATTTCCTGAATTCGCTCGACAAAATCGTCGTCGCCCAGCAGCAGCTGACTTCGGGCACGCGACAACGGACTTGTTACGCCGGCGCCGTCCATGACAAATTGTCGATATGCCTTGGTGGCGTCGATGGGATTGTCGCCGAATTTCTTCAAGGTAAAGTCCGTGTCTAACCATGTGGGCGGAGATGCGGTACCCAAGGTTAAAGCGAAGCTACTCCAAGGCCAGTCCAAGGCATCTGCTACCAGCTTCGCGCGTACCGGGTTGAGAACGATATATCGCGCTAGCTCCAGCAGATAGCTTTCCTTTTGAACCAGAATCGCTTTATATCGTCCCTGAAACACATGGCCGACCAAGTCATGACGACGATTGAAATATTGCGAGTAAATGCCGTTCAACTGCCGCATGCCTTGCGATAGATTGCCATCGACTGTTTCCAGTAGCAAATGGTAGTGATTGGTCATCTGGCAAAACGCGTGCACCATATAGTTCGACTTCGCACAGACCTCGGCCAAGGTTTGAATCCACACTGCTCGGTCCGTGTCGTCCAAGTAAATGTCCACCTTACGATCACCCCGAGAAGTGATGTGGTAAAGCGCGCCAGGAAATTCGATTCTCAACGGACGGGTCATATTTCGACGATAGCTGGGGATGCGCCGACGGGTTTGTGAAGGATCAGTTGGCAGTGGGTTTTTTGTCGTACTGGCGATGAAACGGGCGGTAGCGCTGAGACCGTGTAGAAAAAGTGGACCTGACCCCGGAGTGGTCTGCTAAAGCAAGTCGGGCAATTGCACATCCTTTTTTTTGACCCGGATGTGCGCTGAACCGCTTTGCGTAGGACAAAGATGACATTTTGCAATGTTCACAGCCTACATAGGACTACAAGGTGGTCCTATACCGCAGAGTTAGCCCGCTGGATATAGTGTCATCAACGGTGCAGCACAAAGAGGCCACCGCGATCCACACGACATTATTCGAAGGATCAACACGATTTCCAGGGGCATAAACCATGAACGCTTTCGATACCACCACCTCCGCAACTCGCTCGATCAACGTCGGCGCTGCCGCGCAACCAATCAGCTTGATTGGCGCGCAGCAGAACGATTTGCTGCGCGCCTTGTCGCGTGACGATCTGCTGGCCTTGTTCAGCGATCTGGAGTTGGTGGCGTTGCCGGCCGGTAAGCATTTGTTCGACTATGGCGACAAGGTCGAGTACACCTATTTCCCGACCAATGCGATAGTTTCGCTGCAGTATGTGATGGAAGACGGCGCGACCACCGAGATCGCCGTCGTCGGACGCGAAGGCGTGGTAGGCGTTGCCCTCTATCCAACCGAGCGCGCCAGCTACTCGGCGGTCGTCGAGGCCGATGGCTACGGCTATCGCCTGCGCACCGAAGTGCTGCGGGAAGCGTTCTACGCCGGCGGCCCATTGGCCCAGCAGTTGATGCGTTACACCAGCGCGATGTTCGCCCAACTGGCGCAGAGCGTGGCCGGCAGCCGTCACACCAGCATCGAGCAGAAACTGTGCCGCTGGTTGCTGGAACGTCTGGACCGCTCCATGACCAGCGAATTGAAGGTCACCCAGGAAATGATCGCCAACATGCTGGGCGTGCGCCGCGAGAGCGTGACCGGCGCGGCTGGCAAGCTGGCGGAAGAAGGTTTGATCATGTATCGCCGCGGTTGCGTGACGGTGCTGGATCGTGCGGGAATGGAACGCCGCGCGGGCAGCTGCTACCAAGCCAGCCGCAACAAGGCGGCGATGGTCGAACAGCGCGCGGCGTAAAAGAGGGGATTAGTGCAGAACGCGGGAGGCTGGCGGCGTCACGATAAAGCCGCTGAAGTCCACCCGCGAAGCAGGACGGGCAGCCATATTATCCAACTTGCGCTGCACCAACTTATGCCAGGCGCTGGCCCAACGCGCGGCCAATTGCGATTCCTCGGCCGAACGCGCGTACAGCGTCCGTTCCACGGCAATTTTCTGGCGGTTCAGGGCGCGGGTAGCGGATATCAGAGTAGTCATGGCGATATGTCTTGCGGGAAAGTGGTTAAGAAGTTCGCAAGGGTATTTTGCCGCGCTCGCCGCTTTTTGAATGTGCGCCAGTTCACCCATACCGATGAGAAAACAAACGCGGCCGTGTAAAATACGCGGACTGTTGCGTTTTTACCTCGCTGACGGCGGCTTTGCCGCACTGCGTGGGCGTGTTTTCACCTCTCTTTCTCTCCTATGTGGTCATCCAATCTTTCCAAAAATGCATTAGCCGGCCTGACCACGTCCTTTGCTTTAGTTCCCGAGTGCATCGCTTTCGCGCTGGTTGCGCACCTCAATCCGCTGACCGGCCTGTATGGCGCATTTTTTATATGTACGTTGACAGCCATCTTCGGTGGGCGTCCCGGCATGATTTCCGGCGCCGCCGGCTCGATGGCCGTGGTCATCGTCGCCCTGGTGGCGCAGCACGGCTTGCAATATTTTTTGGCGACTGTGGTGTTGAGCGGTCTCATCATGCTGTTGTTTGGCGTGCTCCGGATGGGCAAACTGGTCAGCATGGTGCCCCATCCGGTGATGCTCGGCTTCGTCAACGGCCTGGCCATCGTCATCGCCTGGTCGCAGCTGCAGCACTTCCGGGCCGACGGCCGTTGGTTGCAGGGCGCTTCGCTAGTCTGGATGTGCGCGCTTGTGGCGTTGACGATGTCGATCGGCTATTTGCTTCCCCGTTTGACCAGGGCCGTGCCGCCGGCGCTGGTTGCGATCGTCGGGGTCGGCCTGTTGTCCGAAGGGCTGCATCTGCCGGCCCGCACCCTGGGCGACATGGCGCAAATCGCCGGCGGCCTGCCGGTGTTCCACATTCCCGAAGTGCCGATGACGATGGAGACCGTGCGGATCGTGCTGCCGTACGCGCTGCTGATGGCGGTGGTAGGCCTTCTCGAGACGCTTCTCACCTTCAATCTGACCGACGAAATCACCGAAACGCGCGGCTTGCCGAACCGCGAATGTGTCGCCCTCGGCGCCGCCAACGTGACATCGGGCCTGTTCGGCGGCATGGGCGGCTGCGCGATGATCGGCCAGACCATGATCAACCTGAGTTCCGGCGGCCGCACGCGGGTTTCCGGCGCCGTCAGCGGCATCATGATTTTACTGTTTATACTGTTTCTGTCGCCGCTGATCGAACGCATTCCGCTGGCCGCGCTGGTCGGCGTGATGTTCGTGGTGGCGCAGCAGACCTTCGCCTGGGGTTCGCTGCGGGTGCTGGGCAAGGTGCCCAGGCATGACGCGCTGCTCATCGTGGTCGTCACCTGCATCACCGTGGCGACCGACCTGGCGGTGGCGGTGCTGTGCGGGATCGTCATCGCGGCGCTCAGTTTCGCCTGGCGCCACGCCCGCGAAATCCGTGCCGACGTGACGCAGGGCGCCGACGGCGTCAAAAACTATACCCCGCACGGCACGCTGTTTTTCGCGTCCATCGCCCACTTCAACGATTTGTTCGATCCGCAGGGCGATCCGCAACAGGTGGTGCTCGATTGCCGGTATCTTCGATTGGCCGACCATTCGGCGGTGGTCGCGGTATCGACCCTGAGCGAACGCTATGCCAAAGCCGGCAAGACGCTCCAGGTTCAACATCTGTCCAAACGTTGCGAACAACTGTTGATGCGCGCTGGCGTGACGGTTACCGCGTAGTCCTATAGCCGCTTAAGCGCCGCATCTCGCGATAAAAAGCCGCAGGCCGGAATCTTCTCCGCCCTGCGGTTTTTATTTACTTTGCTTCCAGCGCGGCTATCGCCGCCGCCACGCCCGCGCCGTAGGCTGGATCGGCCTGGGTACAGTTGAAGATGTGACGTTCCTGCACCGGCTTCGATACGCCATGGATGGCGCGCCCCGTGTTCTCGAACAGCAGCTGCTTCTTTTCGTCCGTCAGCAACCGGAACAGGTTGCCGGGCTGCGAGTAGTAGTCGGTGTCGACCCGGTGGTCCCAGTGCGCGGCCGCGCCTTCGAGCGACAGCGGCGGCTCGGCGAATTGCGGTTGCTGCACCCATTCGCCACGGCTGTTCGGTTCATACGAGGTGCCGGCGCCGTGGTTGCCGTCGGTGCGCATGGCGCCGTCGCGGTGGTAGCTGTGGAACGGGCATTTCGGCGCGTTCACGGGAATCGCGTGGTGATTGACGCCCAGGCGGTAGCGGGCCGCGTCGCCATACGAGAACAGGCGCGATTGCAGCATCTTATCCGGCGAGAAGCTGACGCCGGGGACCACGTTGGCCGGCGAGAAGGCCGACTGCTCGACGTCCGCGAAGTAGTTCTCGGCGTTGCGGTTCAATTCGAGGATGCCGACGTCGATCAGCGGGTAGTCCTTGTGCGGCCAGATCTTGGTCAGGTCGAACGGGTTGTACGGCACCTTGGACGCCTCGTTCTCCGGCATGATCTGCACCGCCAGCTTCCAGCGCGGGAAGTCGCCGTTTTCGATGGCGTCGAACAGGTCGCGCTGCGAGCTTTCACGGTCGTTGGCGACGACGGCGGCCGCCTCGGCGTCGCTGAAATTGGCGATGCCCTGCTGGCAGACGAAGTGGAACTTGACCCAGAAGCGCTCATTGGTCGGGCTGATGAAGCTGAAGGTGTGGCTGCCGAAACCGTGCATGTGGCGGTAGCCCTTCGGGATGCCGCGATCGCTCATGACGATGGTGATCTGGTGCAGGGCTTCCGGCAGCAGGGTCCAGAAGTCCCAGTTGTTCTCGGCGCTGCGCAAGTTGGTCTTGGGGTCGCGCTTGACGACATGGTTCAGGTCCGGGAACTTGAGCGGGTCGCGGAAGAAGAACACCGGGGTGTTGTTGCCGACCACGTCCCAGTTGCCTTGCTCGGTGTAGAACTTGACGGCGAAGCCGCGGATATCGCGTTCGGCGTCGGCCGCGCCACGCTCGCCGGCGACGGTGGAAAAGCGCATGAAGATCTCGGTCTTCTTGCCGATCTCGGAGAACAGCGCCGCGCGCGTGTACTGGCTGATGTCGTGCGTGACGGTGAAGGTGCCGAAGGCGCCCGAGCCTTTGGCGTGCATGCGGCGCTCCGGGATCACTTCGCGCGCGAAGTGGGCCAGCTTTTCAAGGTGCCAGACATCCTGCAGCAGCACCGGGCCGTGCGGGCCGGCGGTCTGGGTGTTCTGGTTGTCGACGACCGGCGCGCCGGCGGCCGTGGTAAGGTTTTTCATGGAAGTCCTTCAGTGATTTGAAGTTGAATGGAAACTTCCAGCATAACTAACACGTTGCCCCGGCGCAGCTCTCTTTCGGGAGAGCCCGCGGCAAAAAAAAGCCCGGCTGCGAAGCCGGGCTTTCATCACGCTACTGCTACCGCTAGCAAATTACTTGCTTGGGTAGGCCAGGTCGGCGCGGCGGTTCTGGGCGCGCGACGCGTCGTCGGTGCCGGCTGCTTTTGGCTTCTCTTTACCGAAGCTGACGGCTTCCATCTGGCTGTCTTGCACGCCTTGGGTTTTCAGGGCGGTGATGACGGCTTGGGCGCGCTTCTGGCCCAGGGCCAGGTTGTACTCGGCGCTGCCCTGGTCATCGGTGTTGCCTTCGACCTTGATCGACACGTTCGGGTTCGCGGCCAGGAATTTACCGTGGTCGGCGACAACGGCGTCGAACTCTGGCTTGACGGTGTACTTGTCGAAGTCGAAGTAGACGCTACGGTTTTTGTAGATCGAGCTGTTTGGGTCCAGGTACGCTGGCAGGGTGGCAGCGGCTGGAGCGGCAACTGGTGCGGCCGCTGGAGCTGGTGCCGCCGCTGGTGCCGGCGCAGGCGCTGGTGCAGGTGCCGGGGCTGGAGCAGGGGTCGAGCAAGCGCTCAGCAGGGCTACGGTGCAGGCTGCCAGCAGGGTGTTGATTTTTGCGTTCATGGAAATACTCCCGAATTGTATTTTGTTATTGACACATTGGTGTAGTGAGGCTGTTCAGCCAGCCGCGAGCGACATTATATAAGCATTTCTCTATTATTAATTGGCGCACTGCATTATTTTTTCAGCCAGCGTGAGAATGGTGACATATCGCGTCCCGATTCCACGTACCACGCGCGCCGGGCGATGTCGAATTGGGCGCCCAGCGCCTTGACTTCGTCCTTTTCGTGGAAGGTTGCGGTCAGATAGTGACGGCCGGGCGCCTCCGCCGGCTTGGCCTGGTTGCGGGCGATGGCGGCCTCGGCGGCGGCGGCCGATTGCTGCAAACGCATATTGGCGATGAAGCCGCTGCGCAGCGCCGGATCGGCCGGCGACAGCATAGTCAGACGCGCGCGGGCGCGGGTGACGCCGACGTAGAACAGGTTTTCCTCATCGCGCTTGGGCTGCATCGGGTGCGGGAATTCGTCGGCCTGCAAAAACGGCAGGATCACGTGGTCGAACTCCTTGCCCTTGGCGTTGGCCACGCATTCGATCAACACCGCCTTGCGTTCGCGCTTGCGGCGGATGAAGGCTTCGCGGGCGTTCATCGCCGTCCAGAACTCGCGCAGGCTCTGGCCGGAGGCGGCGGCCGATTCCAGCAGGCCGGCCACCGATTTATTGACCACGCCGGCCTCGTAGGGGCGCACGAAGATGCGGCGCGCGGTCGCCACCAGCTTGACGCGCTCGCACAGCTCCGTCAGCACGGCGGCCGCCGGCGTGGCCGGATCGAGCGCGGTCAGCCAGGCGATGGCGTCGATCACGGCCTTCTTGGTGGCCTGGCTGGCGACGTCGCGGTAGCTGATTTGCTCGCCGTCGCGGCGGTCGTCCTCGATCATGAACAATTCGCCCAGCAGCGCCGGGTCCTTGCTGATCTGGGCCTTGAAGTTGTCCATGCGCCGCGCCGAAAACTTCATTTCGCTGAAGGCCGTCATGGCGTCGACGATGGCCGCGCGCACCTGTTCCGATTTGACGGCGGCAAAGTCCTTCAATCCGATGGCCAGCATGCCGCGCAAGAACAGGATCTCGTCGCGCTGCAGGTAGCCTGCCATGGCCGGGGTGCGGTAGTCGATGTCGGCCTCGATCAGCGCGTTCTCGATCGCCATGGACTGGTGGCGGTCGCGGATCAGGATGGCGCAGCCGTCGTAGGCGTTGCCGTCGGCCTTCCACTGGCGGATCGCGGCGATGGCCTGTTGCGCGCATTCGGCCGGCGTGGCGTAGTGCGCCTGGCGGATCTGGGTGTGCACCGGCAGGCTCGATTCGACCGCCTTGTGTTTGAATTCGGCCATCGCGTAGGCCAGGTGCGGGCCGTGGCGGTAACTGTAGGTCAGCGGATAGCGCACCAGCTTGGGATGGCGTTCGGCGAAGCGGCGGTTCAGGTACTCCTCGCTGGCGCCCAGTTTCGCGTGAATCACCTGGTCCTTGTCGCCGGCGCCGACAAAAAAGCACTGCGGGCGGCCGATCAAGGCGTCGAGGATGCGGAACGCCGCCTCGTTCAGATCGTGCAGCTCGTCGCACAGCACCAGCCGGTAGTCGGGAAAGTGCTCGGCCAGGCGCGCGCCGGTGTCCAGGTTGCAGGCCAGGTCGTAGGTGGCGTCGAACGGGCCGCGGAACACCGCGCCGGCGCCGCCGTCCAGCCGCAGCGTTTCGTATTCCACCGTGGTCAGGTAGTCGGCCAGCGGCACGCCGAGCAGCTCGGCGATCTCCTCCAACCCTATGAAGTCGACGTCGGCGGCCAGCGCCATCGTCGCTTTCAAGCCCAGTTGGACATCGAGGAACTGGCTTAGCGCGATGCTGTGGGTGTTCAGTTCCAGCGCCTCCAGCCGGCCGGCGTAGCGCGCGCCGACCCGGTCGACGGCGGCCAGCGCGTATTCCTTCAGCTGGCGCGCCTCGGCGCAGCGGCGCAGGTTGTCGCCGTCGATGGTGTCCAGCCGCCAGGCGGCGAAGTCCTCGAACGTCATCACGGCCAGGCGCGCCACCAGCGCCTGCGGCACGCCGACATCGATCAGGCGCTGGCGCATGACGTCGCGCGCCTCCGGCGTGAAGGTCAGCGCGAGGATCTGTTCGGGAGGAAGCTTGCGGGCCAGCGCCTCGCCGATGCGGATCGCCAGGGTGGTGGTTTTGGCCGCGCCGGCGTTGGCGTCGACCAGCACCACTTTGCTCTGCGACAGCTGGATGGCTGTTTGTTCCGGCGTCGGGATCAGGCCTTGCGGCGTAAATCGGATGGGATTTGGAGGTTGGGCTGCGTTCATCCGCTACATTATAGCGACCGGCGTGCGCATGCCGGTCGCCAATGTGCCGCCGAGCGCCGGCATCGGCGTCAATCGGGCCGTCGCGCCTTCGATGAACTGGGCGCTGAAGACGCGCCGCTCCGGCTGCGAATCGGAAGGGTGCTCGTGGCCGTCGATGACGGCGCACAGCAGGTCGGCCGCCGAGGCCGCCATTTTGGGCATCGGCTGGCGCAAGGTGGTGAGGTTGTAGCTCAACCAGTTGGACGGCTCGACGGCGTCGAAGCCGGCCACCGACAGCTGTCCCGGCACGTCGATGCCCAGTTCGTGGCGGGCGTAATCGAGGCAACCGATGGCCATCACGTCGCTGCCGCAGATGATCGCATCGGGCACGTCGCCTAGCTGCGCGATGATGGCTTTGAGGCCGGCGCCGCCGCTGCGGTAGTCGGATTGGCCCGGGACCACCACCGGCGGCGGCAGGCCCAGTTCGGCAAGGCGTTCGCAGGCGCCGCGCCGGCGTTCGTTGGCGACCGAGGAGTCCTCGGTGCCGGCGATGATGCCGAAGCGGCGATGGCCGGCGGCGGCCAGGCGCGCGACCAGCATGCGGCCCGCTTCGAGGTGATCGCAAGTGACGGTGTTGACGACGCGGTTGCGCAAGGCGCGGTTGAACAGCACCAGCGGCATGTGGCGGCGCTCGAATTCGGCGATGTGTTCGTCGCTGAGGCGGGCGGCGGCGATCACGCCGTCGACCTGGAACTGCCAGACGTCGGTCAGCACGCGGTCGACATCGGTCTCGCGCGCCAAGGTGAACAGCAGAACGCGCTTGCCGCGCGCGGTGATCTGCTGGCTCAGCTCGGCAAGCAGCTCGGGATAATAGAGATTGGCCTGGTTGGTGATGATCACCGCCACCATGTTGGAGCGGCGGGTGATCAGGCTGCGGGCGGCGGCGTTGGGAATGTAATCGAGCAGCGAGGCCGCTTTCATGACGCGGGCGTAGGTTGCCTTGGAGACGCTGGCGCCCGGCTTGAAGCAGCGCGAGACGGCCGATTGGGACACCCCGGCGACGATCGCCACGTCGTACGAGGTGACGCGGCGCGCTTCGCGGGCGATGGTGGCTTTGTGTTCCGTGGCGCTGATCTCAACTGTCGGCTTGGATGTCGTCATTATCTCGTTATCGTCGTGGGGACCCGGGCAGTTTCCATGGGTCATGTCGAGGATAATCAAAAACTTACTCTAGGGCAATACTTATTGTGTTTCTATGTGGAAATTACGTATTCGGTGTGGTGGCACAGCAATTTTCCCTGATGAGGGCGTTTTTCTGATAGCATAACGCCCCTTTATTACGTGTGAAGGGTCGACATGGCCAATGCTTGCGGCGTCGATTTCGGCACGTCAAATTCCACGGTCGGCTGGGTGCGTCCCGGCCAGTCCGTGATGTTGGGGCTTGAGGACGGCAAGACCACCTTGCCGTCGGTCGTCTTCTTCAACGCGGAAGACGAACAGGTCACCTTTGGACGTGCGGCGCTGGCCGAATATCTGGCCGGCTATGAGGGGCGCTTGATGCGCTCGCTGAAGAGTTTGCTCGGGACCAGTCTGATCGACGGTCAGACCGAGGTGGGCGGCCGCGCGCTGCCGTTCCGGATGTTGCTGGCCCAGTTCATCGGCGAGGTCAAGCTGCGCGCGGAGCAGTCGGCCGGGCGCGAATTCACGTCGGCGGTGTTCGGCCGGCCGGTGCATTTCATCGACGACAGCAAGGAAAACGATCAGTTGGCCGAGGATACCTTGGCCGAGGTCGCCCGTTCGGTCGGGTTCAAGGACATCGCCTTCCAGTTCGAGCCGATCGCCGCCGCGTTCGACTACGAGTCGCAGATCGACCGCGAGGAACTGGTGTTGATCGCCGACATCGGCGGCGGGACGTCGGACTTTTCGCTGGTGCGCCTGTCGCCCGCGCGCGCCAAAAAGACCGAGCGGCGCGACGACATCCTCGCCAACGGCGGCGTGCACATCGGCGGTACCGACTTCGATAAATACCTGAGCCTGTCCTCGGTGATGCCGTTGCTGGGCTACGGCAGCCGCCTGCGCAACAACAGCGAAGTGCCGTCGAGCTATTTCTTCAACCTGGCCACCTGGCACACGATCAACCAGGCCTACACCAAGAAGATGTGGACCCAGTTGTCTGACCTGTTGCGCGATTCGGCCGAGCAGGAAAAGCTGGGCCGCCTGCAGCGCCTGATCGACGAGCGCGCCGGCCATTGGCTGGCGATGAAGGTGGAGGAGGGCAAGATCGCCTTGTCCGGCGACGTCAAGGTGCGGCTGGAGCTGGACCGCTTGTCGCCGGCGGTCAACCTGGAGCTCGACCGCGCGCAGTTCGACGCCTCGATCGACCATCTGGTGGGCTCGGTTGAAAATACCGTGCTGAGCCTGCTGCGCGACGCCGGCGTCGGACCGGCCGATGTCGACACCGTCTTTTTCACCGGCGGCTCGAGCGGCGTGCGCATGCTGCGCGAGCGCATCGGCGCGCTGGTGCCGGCCGCGCGCAAGGTCGAAGGCGACCTGTTCGGCAGCATCGGCGCCGGGCTGGCGCTCGACGCCGTGCGCAAATTCGGCTAAGTAGATAGACAGGGACGCAAATGCTCGACAAATCCATCGTCATGCTCGACTTCGAGACCACCGGCCTGTCGCCGGACATGGGCGACCGCATCACCGAGGTGGCGGCGTTGCGCATCGTCGGCGGACGCATCGTCGAGCGCTACGTGTCCCTGATCAACTGCAACGTGCGCATTCCCTCGTTTATCACCGGCCTGACCGGCATCACCCAGTCTATGGTCGACAACGCGCCGCCGGTCTCGCGCGTGGTCCCCGACCTGCTCGACTTTATCGGCGGCGACGCGCTGTCGGCCCACAACGCCAGCTTCGACGAGAAGTTCCTGCGCGCCGAGGCGGCCCGGCTCAACCTGACGCCCGGCCATCAAGCGCTGGTGTGCTCGCTCAAGCTGTCGCGCCGGGTGTTCCCGAACCTGGCCAGCTACAAGCTCGGCAATCTGTCGGGGCAGTTGGGCATCCGTTTCAAAAGCGCGGCCCACCGGGCCGAGTCCGACGCCGAAGTGGCGGCCGAAGTGCTGATACACATCGGTAAACACATCGGTTCGACCTATGGCATCGCCGGCGTCGATCCGGCCCTGCTCGTCTCGGTAAACAAGCTGGCGGCCGCCAAAGTGCACCAATTCCTTCAAAAACAGTCCCCTCAGTAAGTTTAGGCTTAAACGATAGCATTTCATCATCACTCGTTTGACGACGCTCAAATCTGAAGTCACTATCGAGCTTACACTTTAGTCAACATAGTTGCAGTGTTGGCAAGGGGTGCGCGATGAAAAACCAGAGCTCCGCCAGAGATGGCTACGACAGTTATGTGTGGTACAAGGAGGCGGCCGAGCGAGGTAATCCCTACGCGCAATTCAATCTTGCCATGGTCTATAAAAAAGGCCAGGGCGTGGCGCGGGAAGACAATCGGGCCTTCCATTGGATGCACAAGGCTGCGGAGCAGGGGCTGGCGTTCGCCCAGAATCATCTCGGTGTGATGTACTACAACGGCCGGGGCGTCCCCAATAACGACAAGGAGGCGGTGCGCTGGTTTCGCGCCGCCGCCCAGCAAGGCGACGCTTCGGCCCAGCAAAATCTCGGGCAAATGTATAAAAGGGGGCGCGGCGTCGCGCGCAGCGACGAGATCGCGCTGTCCTGGTTCTACCGCGCGGCGGAGCAGGGCATCGCCAGCGCGCAAACCTTGCTGGGCGAGGCCTATGTGCACGGCACCGGCGTGCGCCGCAACTATCCGTTGGCGCTGGCGTGGTTCCGCAAGGCCGCGCTGCAAAACGACGCCAACGCCCAGCTCAATCTCGGACTGATGTACAAGCATGGACACGGCGTCGCGCGCAACGATACGCAGGCGCTGGCGTGGTTGCGGCAAGCCGCCGCGCAAGGCGACGCGGTGGCGCAGCGCCTGGTCGGGGTCGCGTATTCGGAGGGCTTGGGCGTGCCGGCCGACCAGTTGCGGGCTTATGCATGGTTGACGCGCGCGGCCGAGCAGGAGGACGCCGACGCCCAGTTCAATCTGGGCATCATGTTGGCCAACGGCAAGGGCGTCGACCGCGACGACGAGCTGGCTTTTTCCTGGTATCGGCGCGCGGCCGAGTCCGGCCATGTGCTGGCGCAGTACAACCTGGGCGGCATGTATGCGCGCGGACGCGGCGTCTGCCGCGACGAGCAGCGCGCGCTGGAGTGGTACCGGATGGCGGCCGAGCAGGGCGCGCCGAACGCGCAGTTCAATGTCGGCGTGATGTACGCCAATGGTCATGGCGTGGCCAAGGACGATGCGCGCGCGGTGGCCTGGTATCGCAGCGCGGCCGACCAGGGCGACGCCAGCGCGCAGAACAACCTGGGCGTAATGTACGCCAACGGCCTGGGGGTTGCCCAGGACGATGTGCACGCCGTCAAATGGTATGGCAAGGCGGCCGAGCAGGGTCACGCGTTGGCGCAGTTCAATCTGGGCGGCATGTATGGCAGCGGGCGCGGCGTCAAACGCGACGCGTCGCGCTCGTTCATGTGGCTGACGTTGGCGGCCGACGCCGGCGATGTCGCGGCGGCCAGCAACCGCAAGAAGGTGGCGCTCGACATGACGCCGGAAGCGATCGTCGAAGCGCAGGAGCTGGTGCGCCGCTGGCGCGCGCAGCACCGCAGGGCCGTGCCGGTGCGCGAGCGACCGCGATGATGCAACCGTTTAGCTAACCCTGCGGCTGCTGCCGGCGGTCGAGGAACAGGCTGTTGCCGTGGATTTTCTTGGCTTGGCGCTTGGATTCGGCCGCTGCCGTGGCGATCTGGTGGTGCGTGTAATACTGGCGCGGATCGACGCGGATCACGCCGATTGACAGACTCATCAACGAATAGAACACTTTCTTTCCCTGCCGGTCCTCGCTCAGGTAGCCGCCGCGCTCGCGGTCCTCGAGGCTGTAGAACGCCTGCACATTCTGCTCGAAATCCGCCAGGATGCCCTGGCAACGCGCCTCCCAATCTTCGCTCTGGAACAACACCATGAAATCGTCGCCGCCGATATGGCCGACGAAGTCGCGGTTGGCGTCGCAGCGCTCGCTGAGCATGTTGCCAGTCAGCTGGATGACGTCGTCGCCCCGCCGGTAGCCGTAGACATCGTTGAACGGTTTGAAATGGTCGAGGTCGACATAACAGGCCCAGAAACGCGTGCCGCTCTCCAGCAGCCGGTCGATGTGTTCGTTGATCGGCACATTGCCCGGCAGTTGGGTCAGCGGATTGGCGTAGCGCGCCGCGTTGATCTGCATCTGCGTGATCTCGCGCATCAGGTCGTGGCCGGTGCCCAAGCCCAGGTAGCGGCCCCGGTCGGTGATGATGAAGCCGTTGAACAGGTGGTGGGCGTCGGCCTGCACCATGCGGAAGCTCAGCTCTTGCAAGGTGGTGTCCTGCTCGGCGATCAAGGACGTGGCGTCCATGAACTGCCGGCACGACTTCTTGCCGTACAGCTCGCGCTGGTAGGGCCGGGCGAAGTGGTCGATCATCTCGAAGCGGCTGATCAGTCCCTGCGGCTCATCGCCGTCGACCACCGGAATGATCAGCAGCTTGGGTTCCTTCAAGAAGATCTCGTAGACCTCGTTGTTGGTCATGCTCGACGGAACGGTCTGCACTTCGTTGAGCAGTTTGAGGATGGTGGCGGCGTTCTTTTCGGCGCCGCGCCGGGGATACACGGCGACACCGGTGCGCGCCAGCGCCTTGACCACCTCGGCCGGGGCCGAGCGCGCCGGTTGCGGATGCGGCCGTCCCAGATGATAGCCCTGGCCGTTGGCGACGCCGACATCGCGGATCACCAGCAGTTCGGCTTGGGTTTCGATGCCTTCGGCGATGACCAGGGTGTTCGACTTCTCGGCGATCTCCTGGATCGAGCGCACGAATTGCAGCTTCACCGGATCGTTATTGATCCCCTGGATGAAATGCATGTCGATCTTGACATACTCCGGCCGCAACTCGGACCACAGGCGCAGGCTGGAGAACCCTTCGCCCAGATCGTCGATGGCGATCTGGAAGCCCATGTCGCGGTAGTGCCGCACCGCCTCGCGCATCAGCTCATAGTCGTAGGTCGGCTGGTTCTCGGTCAGCTCGATGATCACGCGCTCGGGGTTGATGCCGATGTGATGGATGTATTCCAGCGTCTCGCCGGGGCGGGCGTCGCGCTGCAGCAGGCATTCGGGGCTCACGTTGAGAAACAGCTTGCCCGGCAGTTCCAGCTCGGCAAAGCGCTCCAGGATCACCTGGCGGCACAGGTGCTCGACCTGCACCGTCAGCCCGCTGGCGCGCGCCACCTTGAACAGGCTCATCGGCGAGTGCAGGGGGCTGTCCGACGGCCCCCGTATCAACCCCTCGTAGGCGATGATGTCGCCGTTCTGCAGGTTGACGATCGGTTGGAACAGCGCGCTGAGCTGGCGGCGCGCGAGGATATCGTATAAATGGGCGCGCAACACTGCCTCCTCGTCCTCGAGTTCGGGCCTGATGTAGGTCACCACGGCGGGTGCGGCGTTGCTACGATGCAGCGGTTTGCTGGCGGTTTTCACGATTAGCGCTTGCGAAATGTGGGTTTAACTGTACGATTCTATGATGTGTTTGTGACGGCCTCATGAATTTTGTCCTGTGGCGCAATAAGTATTTCCATGTCACATTGTTGTCGCGCTACAATAGTCAGACCAAGTGTTCCCCGGGCCTACCATGTACAGTCTTAATAGCCGTCGCCTCGTTTTTAGTCTGATGTTCTTGAGCACCGCTTCGGCGGGGGCGACCGGGGTCACCGTGCAGGTACAGGACGCGGCTGGCAATCCGCTAGCCGATACGGTGGTCTACATCGAGGCGGAGACCGCCCCGGCCCCCGGCAAGGCGCCAGCCAGCGGGCAGATCGAGCAAAAGAGTTTGAAGTTCATGCCGCTGGTCACCGTCGTGCAGACCGGCAGCAAAGTATCCTTTCCGAACAACGACAAGGTCCGCCACCACATCTATTCGTTTTCGGCCGCGCACAAGTTCGACCAAAAACTGTATTCGGGCGAGTCGGCGGCGCCGCAGGTGTTCGACAAGGCCGGCACCGTGGTCCTGGGCTGTAACATCCACGACAAGATGCTCGCCTACGTCAAGATCGTCGACACGCCATACTTCGCCAAGACCGACGCCGCCGGCGCGGCGCGCATCGCGCTGCCGGCCGGCGGCAAGTACGTGGTCAAAGCCTGGCACTACAACACCGTCGGCGGCGCCACACCCGAGCAGGTGTTGACTGTGAAGGCGGGCGACGCGATGTCGACGGCCACGTTCAAACTGCCGATGAAGCCTCCGGCTGCCGACGCCACGTCGTCGGCCTACTAAAGGATCGCCCCGAGCATGCGTATGCGTTTTCGCAGCCTGGAAAGCCGGATCGTCGCGCTGTTCCTGGTCCTGATCGTCGCCGTGCAGCTGGTCGGCCTGGTGGTGATCCAGCGCGGCATCGACAACAACGCGCGCCTTGCCATCGCCGGGGAACTCAATAACGGCACCAAGGTGTTCCGCCGCCTGCTCGATCAAAACGCCCAGAGCCTGCGCTTCGGCGCCCGCCTGCTGGCGCGCGACACCGCGTTCCTGGCCGCCATCGGCAACAACGACGAAGGCGACCGCGCCACCATCGAATCGGCGCTGGCCAACAGCGGCCGCCGCATCAAGGCTTCGTTGACGATGCTGATCAGCGCCGAGCGCAAGATCAGCGTATCGACCAACACCACGCAGGCAGCGGGCCTGGAGAAAATGGCCGTCAGCATGCTCGACGCGGCCGAAGCGGCCGACGGCGCCAATGGCATCGCCATCATCGAGCGCCGCCCGTACCAGATCGTCGTCATGCCGGTCAAGGCGCCGGTCACCATCGGCTGGATCGTGATGACATTCCCGATCGACCGCCAACTGGCCAGCGAGATGCGCGAGGTCAGCTCCCTGCACACCACCGTGCTGACGCGCGACCCGCAGGGCAAATGGATGTCGGCAGGTTCCACCTACGTCGGCGCTTCGGCGCAATCGGTGGTCGACCAGTTGCAGGCGTTGCCGGCCGCGCCCACCGGACCGTTCGACATCGAGGTGGAAACCGGCCGCTATAGCGCGCGCCTGATGTCGATCGGCCAGGACGGCGGGCAGACCGCCAGCGTGCTGCTGGCGCGCTCGATCGACGAGGCGACCGCCGAATACGCGCGCCTGGAGCGCTGGCTGATCCTCCTCACCGCCGGCGGCATCGCCATCTCGGCGCTGGCCATCATCTTCACCGCCAAGCGCATCGCCCAGCCGATCAGCGAGTTGGCCGATACCGCCAAACGCCTGGAGCAGGGCGACTACAAAGGCCAGATCGACACCAGCCGCGAAGACGAAATCGGCGCGCTGGCCCACGCCTTCGATGCGATGCGCGAGGGGATCGCCAAGCGCGAACAGGAAATCCGCCGCCTGGCGTACTGGGACACGCTGACCAATCTGCCCAACCGCGCCCAGTTCCTGCTGCTGCTGAACGACGCGATGGAGGATGCGCGAAAACGCGAGGAAGCCGTGTTCGTGCTGATGATGGACCTGGACCGCTTCAAGCACGTCAACGATGTGATGGGCCACAGCTTCGGCGACGCGCTGCTGCGCCAGGTGGCCGGCCGCCTGCAACTGCTGCTGGCGAACCGGCGGCAATCGTCGGCGCAGGTGGCGCGGCTGGGCGGCGACGAATTCGCGGTGCTGCTGCCGGCGTCCGATGTCGAGGCGGCGCAGCGCATGGCGGCCGAAATCCTGCAGGCGCTGGAGACGCCGCTGTCGTTGGAAGAACAGATGGTCGACATCGGCGCCGGCCTGGGAATCGCCGGTTACCCGATCCACGGCAGCGACGGCGAGGCCTTGCTCAGCATGGCCGAGGTGGCGATGTACGCGGCCAAGCAGCGCAACGACGGCGCCGTGGTCTACGACGCGGCGATGGACAAATCCAGCGAAAAGAGCCTGTCGCTGCTGACGGAGCTGCGCAACGCCATCGAGCGCAACGAGTTCCGCCTGCACGTGCAGCCCAAGATCATGCTCGATACCGGCAAGGTGGTCGGCATGGAGGCGCTGGTGCGCTGGGTGCATCCGGAACGCGGCAACGTGTTCCCGGACGAGTTCATTCCGTTCGCCGAGCAGACCGGCTTTATCCGCGTGCTCACGCGCTGGGTGATGGAGCGCTCGGCGGAGCTGTGCCAGGAGCTGGCGGCCAAGGGCCATCATCTGAAGATATCGGTCAACCTGTCCACGCGCGATTTGCTGGACCAGGACCTGCCGGCCAAATTCGCCGACCTGCTGGTGCGCCACAAACTGGCTCCCGGCTCGTTCTGCCTCGAGATCACCGAAAGCGCCATCATGGACGATCCGGTGCGGGCGCAAACCACGCTGGAGCGCCTCAGCGCCATGGGTTTCGATCTGTCGATCGACGATTTCGGCACCGGCTATTCGTCGCTGGCGTACCTCAAACGGCTGCCGGTCAATGAGCTCAAGATCGACAAATCGTTCGTGCTCAATATGGAGCACGATGAAGGCGACACCAAGATCGTGCGCTCGACCATCGACCTGGGTCACAACATGGGCTTGCGCGTGGTGGCCGAGGGTATCGAGAGCGAAGCGGTGTGGCGACTGCTGGCGGGCCTCGGTTGCGACCAGGGGCAGGGCTACTTCATGAGCCGCCCGATCCCTGGCGACCAGTTGATCGCGTGGCTCGAGAAGTGGCAGGCGCCGGCTGTCTCGGTGGCCCCGAACCACGTGTTCATCTAAATCACGCTTTCGGCCTGTCGCCGATATTTGCATTTCATGCAAGCGATTTTGCCGTGCGTCGCAAGCCCTGCCTCGACGCAGCCGTCTCTCGCATACACTGCCCGAATCCCATTTCAGGAGCCTGTATGCACCGTCTATTCACGACCGTATTGATCGCCGCCGCCTGCCATGCCCCGGTCTTCGCCGCCGACACCGCGCCGCCGTTCGCGCCGGGTGCCCACAAGCTGAAAAACGGTCGGCCCAACGAGGTGATGGTGCTTGGCTCGCCGCACCTGTCCCAGATGCCCAAGACCGTCGACATGACCAGGTTCGCATTATTGACAGACAGGCTGATGGAATGGAAACCGCAAGCCGTCGCCATCGAATCGCTGTCCGGCATGCAGTGCGCGTATCTGCGCAGCTATCCGCAACGCTATGCCGATTCGGTCAAGACCTATTGTTGGGACCCGGCGCCCGCCAACGCCGCAACCGGCGTCAATGTGCCGGAAGCGAATGCCCAAGCCGAACGTCTGCTGTTGGCATGGCCGGCGGCGCCGTCGTCGGCGCAGCGGCGCAAGCTGGCCGCCTTGTTCCTCGCGGGCGGCGAGCGGGCCTCCGCCCTGGTACAGTGGTTGCGTCTTCCGGACGCGGAGCGCCATGCCGGCGACGGCCTGCCGGAAAGCCTGGTGCCGATGTTGAATGGGCTGTCGGAACGGCGCGATGAGAGCTATCGGATCGCCGCCGTGGTGGCCGCGCGCAGCGGGCTGGAACGCGTCTGGGCGATGGACGACCACACGGCGGATGGTCCGACTGAAGATGAAAAAGCCGCCGGCGAGGCGATTTCCAAGGCGTGGGACAACCCCTATACCGCCGCCCGTGGAAAGCAATCGGATCAACTTGAAAGCCGACTCAATACCCCCGGGGATATATTGACCATGTATCGCGCCTATAACGACGCCGCTTACCCGGAGCAGGCCTTCCGCAGCGACTTCGGCGCGGCGCTGGAGGAACCCTCACCGCGGCACTATGGGCGCGGCTACGTCGCCTACTGGGAGACGCGCAATCTGCGGATGGCCTCCAACATCCGCGACGCGATGAGCACGCGCCCCGGCGTTCGCATGCTGGTGGTGGTCGGCGCCTCCCACAAAGCGTATCTGGAAGCTTACCTCGACCAGATGCACGACGTCCGCATCGTCACCACGGACCGGGTGCTGCGCGCCGAATAAAACACGATGAGATCGCCTGCCTAGCGTTGCTTATTTGTCACAAGGCAAGCTATCATCGATATATCAACTCACGACCCACGGAATTACGCATGAAGCAATTGAAACGCGCCGCACTGGCGGCCGCCGTCCTGCTGGCACAAGGTGCCATGGCGCAGACCTGCGCCACCACCGGCGCCGCGCTGACCTACCCGACCACCCGTACGGTCGACCAGACCGACGATTACCACGGCGTTAAAGTGGCCGATCCGTATCGCTGGCTGGAGGACGCCAACAGCGCCGACACCAAGGATTGGGTCGACGCCCAGAACAAGCTCACGCAAGGCTACCTGTCGCAGATCCCAGGCCGCGAGGCGATCAAGACGCGCCTGACCAAGCTGTGGAACTTCGAGCGTTTCAGCGTCCCGTTCAAGGAAGGCGGACGCTATTTTTATAGCCGCAACGACGGCCTGCAAAACCAGTCGGTGCTCTACACGATGAAAACGCTGGCCGACGTGCCGCGCCTGCTGCTCGATCCGAACAAGCTGGCCGCCGACGGCACCGTGGCCCTGGCCGGACTGGCCGTGAGCCCGAACGGCAAATACCTCGCCTACAGCACCGCCGCATCGGGCTCCGACTGGAACGAGATCAAGGTGCGCGACATCGACAGCGGCAAGGACGTCGAAGACCATATCAAGTGGGTCAAGTTCTCCAACACCGCGTGGCTGCACGACGGTTCCGGTTTCTTCTACAGCCGCTACGACGAGCCCAAGGAAGCGACCAAACTCGCCGACGTGAACTACTTCCAGAAGCTGTACTTCCACAAACTGGGCACGCCGCAAAGCGCCGACACGCTGGTCTACGACCGCCCGGACCACAAGGACTGGGGCTTTAGCGCCGACGTGACCCAGGATGGCCGCTATCTGATCATCACGGCGTCGCAAGGCACCGAGAACAAGAACCGGGTGTTCTACAAGGACTTGAGCCGCAAGGATTCCAAGGTCGTCGGCTTGCTGGAGGATTTCGACGCCGTCTACAACTTCGTCGGCAACGACGGGCCGGTGTTCTGGTTCCACACCGAGCGCAACGCGCCACGCGGCCGCATCGTCAGCATCGACACGCGCAAGCCGGCGGTGCTGAACTGGAAGCAGATCGTGCCGGAAAGCTCCAACACGCTGGTGTCGGCGTCCGTCGTCAACAACCAGCTGCTGGTGGACTACCTGAGCGATGCGCATAGCCTGGTGAAGGTGTTCGACCTGAAAGGCAAACCGCTGCACGATATCGAACTGCCGGGCCTGGGCACCGCCGGCGGCTTTAGCGGCAAACGCGTCGACACCGAGACCTTCTACTCGTACACCAGCTTCACCACGCCCACGACGATCTACCGCTATGACCTGAAGGCCAACAAGAGCAGCGTGTACCGCCAGCCGAAGGTGGACTTCGATCCGGCCGGCTTCGAGACGCGCCAGGAGTTCTTCACCAGCCGTGACGGCACCAAGGTGCCGATGTTCATCGTCGCCAAAAAGGGTTTGAAGCTCGATGGCAGCAATCCGACCTACCTGTATGGCTACGGCGGCTTCAATGTCTCGCTGACGCCGTCGTTCTCGGTCGCCAACCTGGCGTGGCTGGAGATGGGCGGCGTCTACGTCATGGCCAATCTGCGCGGCGGCGGCGAGTATGGCGAATCGTGGCACGAGGCGGGCACCAAGCTGCAAAAGCAGAACGTGTTCGACGACTTTATCGGCGCGGCCGAATGGCTGATCGCGCACAAGGTGACGTCGCCGGCCAAGCTGGCGATCGGCGGCGGCAGCAACGGCGGCCTGCTGGTCGGCGCGGCGATGACGCAGCGCCCGGAGTTGTTCGCCGCCGCGATCCCGCAGGTGGGCGTGCTCGATATGCTGCGCTTCCACAAATTCACCATCGGCTGGGCGTGGACATCGGACTACGGCTCTTCCGACAACGCCGAGGAGTTCAAGGCGCTGGTCAAGTATTCGCCGCTGCACAACCTGAAAAAGGGCACCTGCTATCCGGCGACGATGATCACCACCGCCGACCATGACGACCGCGTGGTGCCGGCGCACAGCTTCAAGTTCGCCGCCACCGCGCAGGCCGACCAGGCCGGTGCTGCGCCGATCCTGATCCGGATCGACACCAAGGCCGGCCACGGCGCCGGCAAGCCGACCACCAAGCAGATCGAGGAAGTGGCGGATCGCTGGGGCTTCCTGAGCCGCGCGCTGCAAATGGATGGCGCGACGCCGGCGGTGCAAACCACCGCAGGGCCGGCGACGGCGGCTGTCAAGGCGGCGGGCTCGCAATGAGGGCCGCGCCAGCCGCCGGGCCACTGCTGCTCGCTCTCATAATGTTGGGCGCTGCGCCGGTGGCGCCGGCGCTGGCGCAATCCAACAATTCCGGCGGCGCGTCGGCGTCCGCCAAATCGGTTGCGGACGTCACGCGCGGCCTGCAATCGCAACCGGGCTTCATCGACGTCTGGCGCGACGCGGCCAAGGGCAGGGTGCTGCTGTCGGTGGCGTCGCTGGAGCAGCCATTCCTGCTACTGAGTTCCCTGCCATACGCACTGGGCTCGAATGATGTCGGCCTTGATCGGGGACAGGCCGGCGACATGCGCATGGTCCGTTTCGAAAAGCATGGCGCCAAGCTGTTTCTGGTGCAGGACAACACGGCCTACATCGCTGCGTCGGCGGACAAGGACGAACGGGCCGCCGTCAAGGAATCGTTCGCCAGCGCCGTGCTGTGGTCGGGCGAGATCCTCGCCAGCGACGGCGGCGCGCACCTGGTCGACTTCTCCAGCTTCCTGCTGGCCGACCGCCACGGCATCGCCGCCCGGCTGGCGGCTGCCAAACAAGGCGCCTATCAGGTCGATGCGGCGCGCAGCGCGGTGCTGGCCGAACAGGCCAAAGCCTTTCCCGACAATGTGGAACTCGAATCGCTGCTGACCTTCGCCGGACCTGGCCAGGCGGAATACGTGCGTCAAGTCGCCGCCGATCCCGTCAGCCTGTCGATGCGCCAGCGTATCAGCATGGTGCGCCTGCCGAAGATCGACGGCCAGGCTGGCTGGCGGCCGCGCAGCTATCATCCGTTCTCCGGCGGCTTCGACGTCAACTACTACGACTTCGCCACGCCGCTGGCCAGCAGCATCGACGTGCACTGGCAGGTGCGGCACCGGCTCGAAAAGACCGATCCGTCGGCGGCGGTCAGCACGGTCAAGAAACCGATCGTGTACTACGTCGACCGGGGCGCGCCGGAACCGGTGCGCAGCGCGCTGCTGCAGGGCGCCTCATGGTGGGCCAGCGCCTTCGAAAAGGCCGGCTTCAAGGATGCCTACCGGGTCGAGCTGCTGCCCGAAGGCGTCGACGCCATGGACATCCGCTACAACGTGATCCACTGGGTGCACCGCGCCACGCGCGGCTGGTCCTACGGGAACGCGCTGGCCGATCCGCGCACCGGCGAGATTATTCGCGGCGCCGTCACGCTCGGATCGCAGCGCGTGCGGCAGGACATCCTGATCGCCGAAAGCCTGCTCGCGCCTTACGGAAAAAACGCACCGGCGGACAAACACAAGCTGGCCGAGGAGATGGCATTGGCGCGCCTGCGCCAATTGTCGGCGCACGAAGTCGGTCATACACTGGGCTTCGCGCACAACTTCGCCGCCAGCCGCAGCGGCAATGGCAACGGCTCGGTGATGGACTATCCGCATCCGATCCTGAAACTCAACGCCCAGGGCGAAGTCGACCTGGCCGACGCGTATGGCGTGGGCGTCGGCCCGTGGGACGATTACATCGTCAAATACGTCTATGGAGATTTCGGCGGCGGCGCGCAGGAGCAGGCCGCGCTGGCCAAACTGCGGGGCGACGCCAAGGCCGCCGGCCTGTTGTACTCCAGCGATCAGGACGACCGCACGCCGGGCGCCAGCCACCCGGACGGCCTGCTGTGGGACTTCGGCCCGGATACGATCAAGACTTGGGATCAACTTGGCGCCGTGCGCCAGCGCGCGCTGCAGACCTTTTCGGTCGACGTGCTGCCGGATGCGCGCCAGATCGGCGAGCTCGAAGCGCGCCTGGTGCCGGTCTACCTGCTGCAACGCTACCAGGGCGAGGCTGTGGCGCGCCTGATCGGCGGTGGCGATTTCGACTACACCACCAGCGGCGACGTCAAAGCAGGCATCGGCAAGGCGGGTGTCAAGGTCACGCCGGCGAACGTACAGCGCCAGGCGTTGAACCGGCTCGCCGACAGCCTGCGCGCCGAATATCTGGCGCTGCCCGCCAACGTGCTCGATGTGCTGACGCCACCGGCGATGGGGCATGATCGTGGCCGCGAATACTTCGCCACCCGCATGGGTTCCGTGTTCGACGCCTTCTCGATCGCGGAGGCGGGCGCCGCGCAAACGGCTGGATTCCTGCTGGACCCCGGCCGCGTCAATCGTCTCTCATGGCAGCATGCGCGCGACGCGCAGCAGCCCGGCGTGCAGGAGGTGCTGTCGCTGCTGCTGCAAAAGACCTGGAAGCGCGAGCCTGTGCCGGCATCGGTGGTTGGCGGCGAGGCGGTGCAGCTTGCGTCCAACTGGGTGCTGGTCGACGGGGTACTCAATCTACTGGACGGTGGCAAGCTGCATCCGAATGTGGCGGCCGAAGTCACGCAATCGGTGCGCGAACTGGCGCAATGGCTGCAAAAGAATCCCGGCAAAGGCGTGACAGCCACTAGCCGAAAGGAAGCGGCCGAGATGATTACCGCCTACCTGAAGGACCCGCGCAGCGTCAAATTGCGCGCGGCGCCCCCGGTTCCGCCTGGCGCACCGATCTAGGCGGGAAGTAATTCCACAACGTGCGCACCAAAATGATGCCATTTTTCGGTGCGCACGTGCATGGTGCGTTCGCCGCCGCCAAAACAAAATACAGTCAAATCATGGACTTAAAATCTGCACCAATCTGGAACAAATATTGCTTATAAGCGTATTGGTTTTCAGATCGTGCATTATTTTGGGGAGTGATTTTGATGGGATTACACAAAGACGGCGCCGATGCATTGTTCATTTTGCTAGGCGCCATCATGATTTTGGCGATGCACGCCGGCTTCGCGTTCCTGGAGTTGGGCACCGTGCGCAAGAAGAACCAGGTCAACGCGCTGGTGAAGATCCTGGTGGATTTCGCGGTGTCGACCATCGCTTACTTCTTCGTCGGTTACAGCATCGCCTACGGCGTCAATTTCTTCTCCTCGGCCGACGTGCTGGCGGCCAAAAACGGCTATGAGCTGGTCAAGTTCTTCTTCCTGCTGACGTTCGCGGCGGCCATCCCGGCCATCATCTCGGGCGGCATCGCCGAGCGCGCGCGCTTCCATCCGCAGTTGATCGCCACCGCGCTGCTGGTCGGCTTCGTGTATCCGTTCTTTGAGGGAATCGTCTGGAACCGCCGCTTCGGCATCCAGGAGTGGCTGCTGCAGGCCTTCGGCGCCGAGTTCCACGATTTCGCCGGTTCGGTGGTGGTGCATGCCGTGGGCGGATGGATCGCGCTGCCGGCAGTGCTTTTACTTGGCGCGCGGCGCGGGCGCTATATGAAGAACGGCGCGATCGCCGCGCATCCGCCGTCGTCGATTCCGTTCCTGGCGCTGGGCGCGTGGATTCTGACGGTGGGCTGGTTTGGCTTCAACGTCATGAGCGCCCAGTCGCTGGACAAGATGAATGGCCTGGTGGCGGTCAATTCGCTGATGGCGATGGTCGGCGGTACGCTGGTCGCGCTGCTGATGGGGAAAAACGATCCCGGCTTCGCTTATAACGGGCCGCTGGCCGGACTGGTGGCGGTGTGTGCGGGATCGGACCTGATGCATCCGATGGGCGCTCTGGTGACGGGCGGTATCGCCGGCGCCATCTTCGTCTGGATGTTCACGCTCGCACAAAACAAGTGGAAGATCGACGATGTGCTGGGCGTTTGGCCGCTGCATGGCCTGTGCGGCGCCTGGGGCGGGATCGCCGCAGGTATCTTCGGGTTGAAGGCGCTGGGCGGGATGGGCGGTGTGTCGTTCGCCGCGCAGTTGGCGGGGACGGTGTTGGGCGTGGTGATCGCGCTGGCGGGCGGCTTCGCCATCTATGGCGTGTTGAAAGTCACGATGGGCTTGCGCCTCGATCCCGAGGACGAGTTCCAGGGCGCCGATCTGGCAATCCACCGCATCAGCTCCACGCCGGAGCGGGAGTCGAACTGGTAGTGGCGTACCTCCGCTGACCCGCCCCGGGTCAGCGGTGTATAACAACCAATAACGCCTTCGCCTCGGTCTTGCCGACGTTGCGTATGGTGTGCTGCTGGTCGCCCGGGTAGCGCGCGGTGCCGCCCAGCTTGACCTTTTTCTTGGTGTTACCCACTTCCACTTCGACCGATCCATGCAGCAGCGTGACATGCTCCTGCGCCCCGGGATCGTGCCCTTGCGACGCCAGCTCCCCACCTGGCGACAAGGTCAGCTCATACCATTCATACTTACCCGCCAGCTCCATCGGCCCGAGGATGCGCAGCACGTAGCCGGCATGGTTGCCGGGCAGCGTGGGGGTCTCGTGTGCGTCGAGCACGCGGATGGTCTCGGATTCCTTCTCCGCCGTCGCCAGCAGTTCGCCGATCTGCACCCCCAGCGCGTTCGATAGCCGCCACGTGATGGCGATGGTCGGATTGGCCTTCTCGCGCTCGATCTGCGACAGCATCGACTTGGAGACCCCCGCGATGCGAGACAGGTCTTCCAAAGTGAGGCCGCGCGCGAGGCGCAGACGTTGCAGGGCGGCGCCGACCTCGGGTGGTGCGTTCGTCGAAACAGGTGTTTTCATTGTTTTATTCGGCGGATAGGCTAAATTCTAAGTAAATCTGTCGGAAAAACGCGGCCAGAACCGCATGCTTCCGTCTTGCGCAGTTCACTGGTTCTCTGTAAGATTCGATATATTGAATTTGAGTTCGACATAACGGATTTCTTATAACGCAGTGAAAATCTGCTGAAATCGTACCACATACAAGGACCATCATGAGCGACCAAGCAAAAAGCACCTTCTTCAGCAGCCTGCAGCAAAACCTGGATCAATTGCGCGATCAGGGCCTGTACAAGCCGGAGCGCGTGCTCGCTTCGCGCCAGGGTTCCGAAGTGGTCGCCCAGGATGGCCGTACGCTGATCAATATGTGCGCCAACAACTACCTCGGCCTGTCCGGCGAGGAGTGGGTCGCCAAGGCATCGATCGAGGCGACCGAAAAATACGGCTATGGCCTGTCGTCGGTGCGTTTCATCTGCGGGACGCAGACCGTGCACAAGCAACTGGAGCAGGCGATCTCCAAATTCCTCGGCACCGAGGACACGATCCTGTACGCGGCAGCCTTCGACGCCAACGGCGGCGTGTTCGAGCCGCTGTTCGACGAGAACGACGCCATCATCTCCGACGCGTTGAACCACGCCTCCATCATCGACGGCATCCGCCTGTGCAAAGCCGCGCGCTTCCGCTACGCCCACAACGATATGGCCGACCTGGAAGCGCAGTTGCAAGCGGCCGCCGACAAGCGCCATAAAGTCATCGTGACCGACGGCGTGTTCTCGATGGACGGCACCATCGCCCAGCTGGACAAGATCTGCGATCTGGCCGACAAATACGGCGCGCTGGTGATGATCGACGAGTGCCACGCCTCCGGCTTCATGGGCGCGACCGGCCGCGGCACCCACGAGCACCACAACGTCATGGGCCGCGTCGACATCATCACGGGTACCCTGGGCAAGGCCCTGGGCGGCGCGATGGGCGGCTTCACGTCCGCGCGCAAGGAGGTGATCGACATGCTGCGCCAGAAATCGCGTCCTTACCTGTTCTCCAACACGCTGGCGCCATCGATCGCCGGCGCCTCGCTGGCGGTGCTGGAGCGGCTGTCGCAGTCGACCGAACTGCGCGACCGCCTGCACGAGAACACCGCCTACTTCCGCAAGGAGATCGAGCGTATCGGCTTCACTATCAAGCCGGGTACGCACCCTGTGGTTCCTGTCATGTTGTTCGATGCGCCCGTCGCCCAGAAATTCGCGGCACGAATGTATGAGCTGGGCGTTCTGCTCAGCGGCTTCTTCTACCCGGTGGTCCCGATGGGCCAGGCGCGCGTGCGTGTCCAATTGTCTGCCGCGCATACCCGCGAGCAGCTGGACACCGTGCTCAAAGCATTCGAACAGGCGGGCACGGAGCTTGGCCTGCTTAAAAAATAAAATAGTCAGGAATCAAAATGGAACAACAACGCATCCTCGTCATCGGCGCCAACGGCCAAATCGGCAGTGAACTGGTGGAGGCGCTGGCCGCCAGACACGGTGAGCAGAACGTCATCGCCAGCGACATCAGCCCGACCAATCTGTATAACGCGGCGCGCTACACGCCGCTCAATGTGCTGGACAAGCAGGCGCTGTCCACCTTGGTGACGGAGGAGGGCATCACCCAGGTGTACCAACTGGCGGCGATGCTGTCGGCCACCGGCGAAGCGGCGCCGCTGAAGGCCTGGACCTTGAACATGGACGGCCTGCTGAACATTCTGGAAGTGGCGCGCGAGCGCGGCATCATCGGCAAGCCGCTCAAGGTCTTCTGGCCGTCGTCGATCGCCGCCTTCGGCCCGAACACGCCTGCCGTGAACACGGCGCAAACGACGGTGATGGACCCGACCACGATCTACGGCATCAGCAAGCTGGCCGGCGAGCGCCTGTGCGAGTATTACTTCATCAAGTACGGCGTCGACGTGCGCAGCATCCGCTACCCTGGCATCATCAGCTACAAGTCGCCACCGGGCGGCGGCACCACCGATTATGCGATCGCGATCTTCCATTCCGCGCTGCGCGGCGAGCGCTATGAGTGCTTCCTCGGCCCGCAGACCACGCTGCCGATGATCTACATGCCCGATGCCATCCGCGCCACCATCGAATTGATGGAAGCGCCGGCCGAACAGGTGAAGGTCCGCTCGGCCTACAACGTCGCCGGCGTGTCCTTCAACCCGGAGCAGCTGGCCGCCGCCATCACGCGCGCCGTACCTGACTTTAAGATCGGCTACAAGCCGGATAGCCGCCAAGCCATCGCCGACACGTGGCCGCAAAGCCTGGACGACGCCACCGCGACGGCCGACTGGGGCTGGAAGGCCCGCATCGGCATCGAGGAGATGGTGACCGACATGCTGGCCAATGTCGACGTCAGTCTGAGCAAAGCGGCGTAATGCGGCCGCGTAAATCTACACTATAAAAAGAGAGACAACTGATGGACATGAGCGTATTCGATTTGTTCAAGATCGGCATCGGGCCGTCGAGCTCCCACACGGTGGGACCGATGGTGGCGGCGCGCCGCTTCCTGCTCGACTGCGCTCCGCTGGACGATGTCACCGAGGTGAGTGCCGAGTTGTATGGCTCCTTGGCGCTCACCGGCATTGGCCACGCGACCGACAAGGCGGTGATTCTCGGCCTTATGGGCGAAACCCCGCAGGACGTGGTGCCATCCCGGGTCGACGCCCAACTGGCCGACGCCGAAGCGGCGGGAGAGTTAAAGCTGCTGGGTACCCACACGGTGCCGTTCAAACGGGGCAAGCACCTGATCTTCCATATGGCCGAGTCGCTCGCCGAACACCCCAACGGCATGCGTTTCACACTGAGCCGCGCCGACGGTTCCACCACCAGCAAGGTCTATTACTCGGTCGGCGGTGGCTTCATCAAGGAGGAGGGCGAAGCGCCGCAGATGCCTTCGAGCGGCGAAGGAGCAGATCACACTCCGTCGATTCCGTACCCGTTCGATACGATGGACCAGCTGCTGGCGCATGGCGAGAGAAGCGGCCTGACAATCCCGCAAATGCTGCGCGCGAACGAACGCCGCAAGCGCAGCGAGGATGAACTGAACGCCGGCATCGACAAGATCTGGCACGTTATGCGCGACTGCATCGCCCATGGCCTGGACACGGCCGGCCGGTTGCCGGGCGGTTTGAACGTCAAGCGGCGCGCGGCCGATTTGTGGACGCAATCGCAATCCAGCGCCAGCCAGGCGAACCAATTGCCGCACGACGCGCTGCACCAGGTCAGCCTGTACGCGATGGCCGTCAACGAGGAAAACGCGGCCGGCGGGCGCGTGGTCACGGCGCCGACCAACGGCGCGGCCGGCATCATTCCGGCGGTGCTGCGCTACTACGCGGAAGACTGCAAGCCGAGCGACCCGGTCACGGGCATCCGCGATTTCATGCTGACGGCAGCCGCCATCGGCATGCTCTGCAAGCGCAACGCGTCGATATCGGGCGCGGAAATCGGTTGCCAGGGTGAGGTTGGCGTGGCCTGCGCGATGGCGGCGGCGGGCCTGGTGGCGGCGCTGGGCGGTTCCAACAACCAGATCGAGAACGCCGCCGAAATCGGTATCGAACACCATCTCGGCATGACCTGCGATCCGATCGGCGGGTTGGTGCAGATCCCCTGCATCGAGCGTAACGGCATGGGCGCGGTCAAGGCGATTACGGCGGCGTCGCTGGCATTGAAGGGCGACGGCACCCATTTCGTCAGCCTCGATGAAGTGATCGAAACGATGCGCCAGACCGGCGCCGACATGCAGGCCAAGTACAAGGAAACCTCGCTCGGCGGCCTGGCGATCCACGTCATCACCGTCAACCACGCGGCCTGCTGACGCGCGAACTTACGCAACCACCTCCAGCATCAGCTGCCGGAACGCCTGTTCCGGCACCGGCTTGCTGAAGTAATATCCCTGCATCTCGTTGCAATGCTGCTGCTGGAGGAACTCCAGCTGTTCGACCGTTTCCACGCCCTCCGCAATCGTCTTCAGGCCCAGGCTGCGCGCCATGTTGATGATGGCGCTGACGATCGCCTTGTCCTCCGCGTCGGTGCTGATATCGCGCACGAACGACTTGTCGATCTTTAGCTTGTACACCTTGAACTTCTTCAAGTGACTGAGCGACGAATAGCCGGTGCCGAAATCGTCGATCGACATCCTGATTCCACGCTCGTGCAGGTTGTTCATCATGGCGATCGCGCCTTGCGGATCGTTCAGCGCCACGCCCTCGGTCAGCTCCAGCTCCAGATACTCCGGCGGCAAGCCTTCCTCCTGCAGGATCTGCGTGATCAGCTCCGGCAGATCGGTATTGCGGAACTGCGTCGCCGACAGGTTGACCGCCATGACCAGCGGCGGCAAGCCGTCGTCCAGCCAGGCGCGCGCCTGCCGCACCGCCTGGCGCAGCACCCACGCGCCGATCGGCAGTATCAGCCCGCTCTCCTCGGCGGCGGGGATGAACTCGGCCGGTGACACCACGCCCAGCTCCGGCGTCGACCAGCGCAGCAGCGCCTCGGCGCCGATGATGCGCTGGTCCGGCAGCGACACCTGCGGCTGATACACCACCTGCAGCTGGTCGCGCTCCAGCGCGTAGCGCAGCGCATTGACCAATTGCAGATGCCGCGCCGCCCGCTGCTGCATGGCGGCGGTGAAGAAGCGGAAGTCGGCCCGCCCCGCGTGCTTGACCTGGTACATGGCGGCGTCGGCGCGCTGCAGCAGCGTTTCCATGTCGGCGCCGTCGGCCGGATACAAGGCGATGCCGATCGACGCTGTCACCTTCAGGTCGTGCGTGCCGACGCGGAAAGGCTGGCCGATCAGTTCCATCAGCTTTCGCGCCACTTCGGCGGCGTCCTGCGACTCCGCTTTTTGCAGCACGAAGATGAATTCGTCGCCGCCCAGGCGCGCCACGATGTCCTCCTCGCGCAGGCCGTGGCGCAGCCGCTTGGCCAGCTCGCACAGCAGGCCGTCGCCGACGCTGTGGCCGAGCGAGTCGTTGATGTCCTTGAAGTGGTCCAGGTCGAGCATCATCAGCGCCATCGATTCGCGGTTGCGGCGCGCCAGCGCCAGCGAGTGCAGCGTGTGCTCCTGCAGCTGCGCGCGGTTCGGCAAGCCGGTCAGCGGATCGAAATGCGCCAGGTACTGAATCCGCTCGTCGGCCAATTTGCGGTCGGTGATGTCGCGCGTGATCCCGAGCAGCATGCGCTGCTCGCCATTGGCGCCGTTCATCGGCGCGGCGTGGGTCTCGAGCCAGCGCTGGCCGCCCTTCAGGCCCTGGACCCGGAATTCCAGATGGCCGTTCTCGCCGTTGATCACGCGCTGGTGCAGCGCGATGAAGGCGTCGCGGTAGTCGGGCAGGATCAGGTCCGTCAGCACGTGCTTCTGTAGCTCCTCCAGCGATTCCGCCTCGAGGATCTTCAGGCCCGCCGCGTTCATCTCCAGCAGCCGGCCGTGCGCATCCACCACCTTGATGCATTCCGGTTCGGTCTCGATGATCGTGCGCAGATGCTGCTCGCTTTTGCGCAGCGAGGCCTCGGTCAGCTCGCGTTTGCGTTCGTGGTCGAAGTTCTTCAGCGCGAATTCGATGTCGAGCGCCATTTCGACGAACAGGTCGCGCACCTCGGCGTCGAATACCTCCGGGGTGGTGGAATAGGCGGAGAAGAAGCCGACGATCCGGCCCTGGCGCCGCAGCGGCAGGTGGGCCGACGCCGCCCAGCCATAGCGCGCCGCGCGCGCATGCCATGGCGCGGTTTCCGGCGACTTCAGGAAGTCCTGGCACCAGTACGGCTCCCCGTTGCGGTGGCACACGCCGATCGGCCCGCGCCCCTCCGGCAGCTGCTCGTCGAGCGAGATGCCAAGATTGTTCAGGTACTCGGTGCCGTCGCCGGCGCTTGCCGCCGGCGAGACGTTGTGCGGCTGGTCGTCGCCGGCGGCGTCGATCATGCCGATCCATGCCATCGACATGCCGCCGTAGGTCACCACCGCGCCGCAGATGTCGTCGAACAGTTCCTGCTCGCTGGTGCTGCGCACGATGGACTGGTTGCATTGGCTCAGGGCCGCGTACAGGCGGCCGACGCGCTGCGAGCGCGCCAGCGCCAGCCCGCGCTCCGAATCGAGCCTTGCCAGGTTTTGCTGCATGCCGGCCAGCCAGGTCCAGACGCTTTCCCCGGCGCCATCGCGCACCGCCAGTGGTTCGCTGACGTCGCCGTGTCCGAGGCGTTCGATGGCGCCTTGCAGCTGTCCGACCGAACAGCCCAGCGCCGAATCCAGATTGCGCTTGGCGCGCCATAGCAGCGCCAGCATCGCCAGCGCGAACAGCATGAAGGCCGCCCTGGCCAGGTTGGCCGCCGACGATGCCGATTCGACCGCCTGGCGTGTGCGTCGCTCGACACTGTCGTTCACCTGGGCGATCGGCTCCATGATCGCCGCCTTGGCGTGGTGATAGGTGTCGTCGTAGAGCAGCGCCAGGGCGGCGGCGACGGCCAGCGCGTCGTCGCCGCCGAAGTCGCGCATCGCCAGCGCCTTGTTCTCGATCGCCGTCAGGCGGTCCGATTCGTCCTTGGCGCGGGTTAGCAGAGACAATTCGGCAGGCGTGAAATTGGTTTCCTGTATCCGCACCATGAGCGCGACGGGCTGGCCAGCCTCCCGGGGGCGCTGCTGCTCATCGATCACCAGATCCCAGTAGACGTTGTCGTAGCGTTGCGGGCGCGGCTTGCGGCCGTCGCGGATATCGATGATTTCTTGATAATTTTGCCGGTAACGCGGGTCCCCTGTCGCCACGTAGGTACGCGCCATGCGGGTCATGTCGTCGGAGGACTGGCGCAGCTCGTCGACCAGGTTGCGCGACACGTAACGCAGCTCGTTGGCTTCGTCGATGCGTTTTTCGGTCCACACGTAGAGCAGGAAGGCGATGGTGACAATGAACAGGGCGCTAAAGCAGGCCCACAGGATGCGGGCGAAAGGGGCTGCTTTGCGGCGTGCTGGGGACTTCATCATCATCGATTGCGGCGGCGGCGGAAAATGGCGGGGGTGGCCTGCCCAGTATATTGCCGGAATGACAGACAAACCAGTGCGGGACAACCGAACATGCCAGTCCGGGCCTGCGCATAACCATAAAACAACGGCAATCGCACCGGAAACGGCGAGGCGCACTATAATATCCGCTCGCTTTGTAACGTTCTGCCAATAGCTGCCAGCCAACCTTGTCAGCCCAACCGGACTTTCTAATCTATGCAATACGTGTCTACCCGCGCCGCCGCATCGGCCGCTTCGTCGTCTCCCCAACAATTTTCGGACATTCTGCTTGGCGGCCTGGCCGCCGACGGCGGCCTGTTCCTGCCGTCGGCCTACCCGCAGGTGACCGGCGCGGAACTGGACGCATGGCGCCAGCTGTCCTACGCCGACCTGGCGTTCGAGATTTTGAAGAAGTTCGCGACCGACATTCCGGAAGCCGATCTGCGCGCGCTGACCGCCAAGACCTACACCAAGGAGGTCTACCGCAACGCCCGCGCCGGCGAAAAGGCCAGCCAGATCACGCCGTTGCGCGTGCTGGAAGAGGGCGACAATGGCACTAAACTGGTGCTGCAGGCGCTGTCGAACGGCCCGACGCTGGCCTTCAAGGACATGGCGATGCAGTTGCTGGGCAATCTGTTCGAGTACACGCTGTCCAAGCAGAACGCGGAACTGAATATTTTCGGCGCCACCTCCGGCGACACCGGCAGCGCCGCCGAATACGCGATGCGCGGCAAGAAGGGCATCCGTGTCTTCATGCTGTCGCCGCACCAGAAAATGAGCGCCTTCCAGAGCGCGCAGATGTTCAGCCTCCAGGACCCGAACATCTTCAACATCGCCATCGAAGGGGTGTTCGACGACGCCCAGGACATGGTCAAGGCGGTGTCCAACGACCTGCCGTTCAAGACCAAACAGAAGATCGGCACCGTCAATTCGATCAACTGGGCGCGCGTCGTGGCGCAGGTGGTGTACTACTTCCGCGGCTACCTGTCGGCCACCACGTCGAACGAGCAGAAGGTCTCGTTCACCGTCCCGTCGGGGAACTTCGGCAACATCTGCGCCGGCCACATCGCCCGCATGATGGGCCTGCCGATCGACAAGCTGATCGCCGCCACCAACGAAAACGACGTGCTCGACGAATTCTTCCGCACCGGCGTGTACCGCGTGCGCAAGTCGGCCGAGACCTATCACACCAGCAGCCCGTCGATGGACATCTCCAAGGCGTCCAACTTCGAGCGCTTCATCTACGATCTGGTTGGCCGCGACGGCGAGCGCACCCGCGCGCTGTTCCACAAGGTGGAGACGCAGGGCGGCTTCGACCTGTCGGGCAAGCCTGGCAGCGACGGCGACGAATTCAAGCTGGTGTCCAAGTACGGCTTCAAGTCCGGCAAGTCGACCCATGACGACCGCCTGAACACCATCCGCGACGTCGCCGACGACTACGGCATCGTCATCGACACCCACACCGCCGACGGCATCAAGGTCGCGCGCGAAAACCTGGAACCCGGTGTGACGATGATCGTGCTGGAGACCGCGCTGGCGGCCAAGTTCAACGAGACCATCCTCGATGCGCTGGGCGAGGACGCCGAACGTCCGGAAGGCTTCGAGAACATCGAAGACCTGCCGCAGAAATTCGTGGTCATGAAGCCCGACGTCGAGAAGATGAAGGCTTACATCGCGGCCAACACCGGTCTGTGATCATGAGCGCACCGCTGTCCCCGTCCAAGCATCAACCGAGGCCGATGCTGGCCGTAGCCGAGGCGCAGGCCTTGATGCTGGCCGCCGCGCGTCCCGTGGCCGACATCGAAACGTTGCCGACGCTGAACGCCAACGGCCGCATCCTGGCCCACGCGCAGGTGTCCGGAATGAATGTGCCCGGCATGGACAACACCCAGATGGACGGCTACGCGGTACGCGCCGCCGATTGCGCCAGCGGCGAGGCGGTGTTGACGGTGTCGCAGCGGATACCGGCCGGCCATGTCGGCCAGCCTTTGCTGCCGGGGACCGCCGCGCGCATCTTCACCGGCGCCCATATACCGGAGGGCGCGGACGCCGTCGTCATGCAGGAGCAGTGCGAGTTGGTCGGCAACCTGGTCACGGTCAAGCACGCGCCCAGGTCCGGCGAATGGATACGCCGCGCCGGCGAGGACATCACCAGCGGCAGCGTGATCCTGCCTGCCGGCGCGCGGCTGCGCAGCCAGGAGCTGGGGCTGGCCGCGTCGGTCGGCCTGGCCGAATTGCCCGTCAAGCGCAAGCTGCGCGTGGCCGTGTTCTTCACCGGCGACGAGCTGACCATGCCGGGCGAGCCGCTGGCGCCGGGCGCGATCTACAATTCCAACCGCTTCACATTGCGCGCGCTGCTGGAGAACCTGGGCTGTGAGATCACCGATTTCGGCATCGTGCCCGATTCGCTCGAGGCCACGCGTTCTGTGCTGCGCGAAAGCGCCCAAGGGCATGATCTGATCATCACTTCCGGCGGCGTGTCCGTCGGCGAGGAAGACCACATCAAGCCGGCGGTCGAGGCGGAGGGCAAGCTGAATATGTGGCTGATCGCCGTCAAGCCGGGCAAGCCGCTGGCGTTCGGCGAGGTCAAGGACGCTTTTTTCCTCGGCCTGCCGGGCAATCCGGTGGCCAGCTTCATCACCTTCCTGATGTTCGTGCGGCCGTTCATCCTGCGCTTGCAGGGCGTCTCCGGCGAGATCGCGCCGCGCGCATTCCAGATGCGCGCCGATTTCGACATGCCGAAGGCCGACAGGCGCAACGAGTTCCTGCGCGCGCGTATCAACGCGGGCGGCGGACTCGAATTGTTCAGCAACCAGAGCTCCGGCGTGCTGACATCGACCGTCTGGGGCGATGGCGTGATCGACAATCCTCCCGGCACCACCATCTCCGCCGGAGACATGGTCCGGTTTATTCCGTTTAGCGAGTTAATGTACTGATGGCTGTTACCGTAAAATTTTTCGCCAGTGTTCGCGAAGCCGTGGGCGCCTCGTCCGAGACGCTGGACCTGCCGGCGTCCGTGACGACGGTCGGCCAGCTGCGCGCGCACCTGGCGGCGCGCGGCGACGCCTGGCAGCAGGCATTGGGTAGTCCGGCCTTGCGCATGGCCTGCAACCAGGTCATGTGCGGCGCGGAGAGCGCCGTCGCCGACGGCGCCGAGGTGGCGTTCTTCCCGCCGGTGACCGGCGGCTGAGTCAACAGGTGGCCAGGCAAACCCGCACCGCCACCCGGGGTCTGACCCCTTGGGGTCAGACCCCATCGGCTTAGGGTTTGCGGGGTTGCGCTGCTGCGGCGCGCTCGGCTTCGCGATTGCGGCGCCACGCGCTCCATGTGAACAGCGCGGCCGCCATCAACGCCCAGGCTGCGGCGCTCAGATAGTCATTGCGCGAGGTCGAGCCCTTGAACCATTCGACGGCGGCCAGTATCGCAAACAACGGCACGGCGGCCAGCAGATAGCGTTTAATCCAAAAAGCAGTGCCCATCATGTCTCCATTAATATTGTTCTTCATCTCGATCGTATCGGACCGAATGCATGCAGTCTAGTTTGACACCTTTTCGCGTCGCCGTCATCGGTGGCGGGCCCGCAGGGCTGATGGCCGCGCAAACGCTGGCGCAGGGCGGCGCGCAGGTGGACGTGTATGACGCGATGGCGTCGGTCGGCCGCAAGTTCCTGCTGGCCGGACGCGGAGGGATGAACATCACCCACGCGGAGCCGTATGCGGACTTCGTGCCGCGCTACGCCGGCGCCGCCGCCGCGTTGCGGCCGATGCTGGATGCCTTCGGCCCGCAGGCCGTGCGCGACTGGGTGCATGGCCTTGGGGTGGAGACGTTTGTCGGCACCTCCGGCCGGGTTTTTCCGACCGATATGAAGGCCGCGCCTTTGCTGCGCGCGTGGCTGCACCGGCTGCGCGAGGACGGCGTGCGGTTTCACATGCGGCATCGCTGGCTGGGCTGGCGCGATGGCGCCTTGCTGCTGCAGACGCCCGACGGCGAGTTGACGGTGAGCGCGGACGCGGTGGTGCTGGCGTTGGGTGGCGCCAGCTGGGCGCGACTGGGTTCGGACGGCGCCTGGGTGCCGCTGCTGGCGGCGCGCGGGGTCGACGTGGCGCCGCTGGCGCCGGCCAATTGCGGCTTCGATGTCGACTGGAGCGAGCATTTCAGCGGCCGGTTCGCGGGCGATCCGCTGACCACTGTTGCGATCATCTCCAAAGGGGCGGATGGCGTGGAATTCCGCAAGCAGGGACAGTTCGTCGTCACAGCGGGTGGCGTCGAGGGGAGTTTGATTTATGCGTTGTCGGCGGCTTTGCGCGATCAGATCGTCGCCGATGGCAGCGCGACGATCTATCTGGATTTACTGCCGGATTTGTCGGCGGAGCGGGTTGCCGATGAAGTCACGCGGCCGCGCGGCGCGCGGTCGCTGGCCAGTCATCTGCAAAGCCGGTTGGGAATAAAGGGCGTTAAGGCGGGGCTGCTGCGCGAATGTTTAAGCAAGGACGAATACGGTGATCCGGATATGCTGGCGCAGGCGATCAAGATGCTGCCGGTGCGGCTGGTGCGGCCGCGCCCGATCGACGAGGCGATCAGCAGCGCCGGCGGGGTGCGTTGGGATGCGCTGGAGGGCACGATGCTGAAGGCCGCGCCCGGAGTGTTCGTGGCCGGCGAGATGATCGATTGGGAGGCGCCGACAGGTGGGTATTTGCTGACGGCGTGTCTGGCGAGCGGGCTCGCCGCCGGACGCGATGCCCTGGCCTGGAAAACCGTTCGTTCTATTCCCAGCTGACGTCACCCGAACCGCTGCGGTTCACATTGCGCTGATCCGGATTGCCCAGCACCCGGATGTCGCCGCTGCCGCGCAAGGTCAAATCCGCCGACTGCTTGGCGAAGACATGGCTGGTGCCCGAACCCTTCAAGTCCACCGTCACTGTGTCCGCCGCCAGATGGCGCGCATCCAGGTCGCCGGAGCCGGTCAACTGCGCGTCCAGCGTCTTGCAGCTGCCCGACGACTTGATCTCGCCCGAACCGACCAACTCCAGCTCCACATGCTCGCTGCTGCCGGCGTTCAGATGCAGGTTGCCGCTGCCATGCGCGCCGGCGACCAGATTACGATAGCGCCCAGAAAAGTTCACATTGCCCGAGCCGTGCAGCCGCAGCTCCAGCCTGTCGCCGCTGAAACCGGACACCTTGGTGTCGCCGCTGCTGCGCACCGTCAGCTCCTCCAGCATCGGCAGCACCAGCTCCACCTGCAAGCGGTGTTTTGGATTGAGCAGCATGCCCTTGGTGCCGATGTGCAGATCGCGCCCGTCCTGGATGGTTTCGATATTGGCCAGCGAGCGCTGTTCGCCGCGCACCTTCATCGATGCCGTCGGCCCCTGGGTCAGTATCAGGTCGATCGGCCCCTCCAACACCACGGTCACCGCCATCGCGTCGACCTTGCGGGTTTCGCCGCTCAAGGTGCGGCCCGCCACGCTGGTCGGACTGGTGGTGCCGTAGGCCTTGAGCATGCTGTACGTCACGCCGATCAGCAAGAACGACAGCAGCAACAGCCCGATTCCGATTTTGAGTAATGCACGCATTTGATACCTCCCTAGCGTCCGCGCAGCAGCGACATGTTCATCGCCGCATACCGTCGCAAGCCGATCACGGTGTAGCGCGTCAGCACGATGCTGATCAAACACAGACCGATGCCGGCCAGGATCAAGCCGAAACCGATGAAAGTCTGCGTGGTGCGGGCGCCGCTGTCGAAATCGGTGGTGATGTGGACGTCGCCCGAGGCCACCGCCTCGGCGCGGTCGAACAGGCGGCTGGCCCGGCTGGTTCCCTGCACGGTCTCGGCGCCGGTTTCGCCGTCGCCGTCTGGCGCTTTGCTGACCTGGATGCCCATGTCGTTGATGGCGATGCGCCAGCTCTTGGCCTCGGCTTCCTCTTCCTTGGTGTCGAAACGGGAATGGGTCAGGGCCATGACGTGGTGCAGCGGACCTTCAAGCGACAGTTCGTTCTGGCCCGACAGGCCGCTGGCCGTCACCGCCACGCCGCCGATGTAGAACGCGAAGGCCGACACATAGACGGCCAGCAACATCGCGGCGTACACCATTGCCGGAATGACCATGAACAGGTTGAAAATCGCCAGGCCGACGAACGACACCAGCATGCGGACCAGGTTGGTCGGCGTTTTCTTTTGCTGAAAAGAATTTAAGTGGGCCGAGGCGCGCAGGGTCATCGCGATCTTGCGCGGCTCGTCGAGCTCCTTGTAGACCTCGGCTTCGCTTCTGCCGGCCACCAGGCCGTCGATAAAGCGCTGCTCGTAATAGGCCAGCGTCTTGGCCACCGTCTCCGGTGGCAAGCCCTGCATCGCCTGCTTGAGCGCATCGAGGTATTGCTGCTTGCTCATGATGTGTTCCAATGACGTCTTTGTCGATGGTGCAACTGTACGCAGATCGCCGTCCCCATGCCAACGCCATGTGACAGGCTGCACAAATAGCGGGGCAGGCGACGGAAACCGGGCACCGGACGGGAAGGCTTAGGTGACGCCCTTCAAATGGGCGGCCGCCGCGACGCCGCTGCGCACCGCCGATTCGAGGGTGGCCGGGTAGTCGCCGGCCGTGTAATCGCCCGCCAGCGCCAGCCCCGGCAGGCCGCTGGCATTGCGTGGACGCACCAGACCAGGCGAACTGGCGTAGGTGGCGCGCTTTTCGGTGATGACTTTGAACCAGCTCGGCCGGCCCAGTTCGGGCCGTTGGAACGCCGCCGCCAGCTGCACCGCGACCGCTTCGGCCAGCAAATCCTGCGCCTGCGCGGCCACGCCGGCCGAGGCGCTGATGACCACCGCCAGCAGCCCGGCCTGGCTGGCGTCGAGCTGGCCACGGTCGAACACGAACTGGCCCCACTGGTAATTGTGCGGGTCTTCGAGCAGCGCGAAGAACGGCAGCGCCAGCCGGGTGGCGGCGTCGTATTGCAAGTACACGGTGGTGATGGCTTCGGACTCGAACGCCGTCAACTGGGCGCACACCCCCGTGGTGTCGCAGTCGGGCACGGCATGCAGCAGCGCGGCGGCCTGGGCGGCGCCGGTGGCCAGCACCACGCCGTTGAAATAGGTGCTCCAGGTGCCGCCGACGGCCGCGCCGCTGACGTCGACCTGCCACAGCCGGCCTTCGATCGAACGCAGCGCCTGCACCTTGGCGCCGGTGCGCACGGCGCCGCCATGCGCGCGCAGGAAGGCCGAGGCCGCATCCGGGAACAGCGCCGACAGGTCCGCGCGCGGCAGCAGCATGTCCGAGGCGTGGCGTTTCCCGCCCAGGCTGTCGCGCAGCACGTTCAGGAAGATCTGCGCGGAGGCGCGCTCCGGCGGCGTGTTCAGCGCCGCCAGGCACAGCGGGCGCCACATCAGCTGGATCAGGCGCGGGGTCTGGTCGAAACGCTCCAGCAGTTCGCTGACGCTGCAGTCGGTATTGAGCTGCCAGCGCATCCAGCGTGCCGTGCTCGAGAAGCGCGCCAGGCTCATTTTGTCGGCGCGGTCCAGGCCTTTGCTGCGCAGCAGCGCGATCGCGAGGTGCAGCGGGGCCGGCAGGCGCGGCGCGACGAAGTCCATGCCCCCGCCGCCGGGCGGATAGCGCATTTGCAGCGGCAACGTCAGCAGGGTTTGGTCGCGCTCGACGCCGACCAGCTTCATCAGGCGCAAGGTCTCGCTGTAGGCGCCGAGCAGGATGTGCTGGCCGTTGTCGAGCAGCTTGCCGTCCGTCTCGACGCGGCGCGCGCGTCCGCCGAGCGTGCGCGCCGCCTCGAACAGGGTGACCTTGAAGCCGGCCCGCGCCAGCTCGACGGCGGCGGCGCAACCGGCCCAGCCGCTGCCGATGACGGCAACCGAGCGCACATTGGACGGTTCGGCCTTCGCGGCCGAGCGTTTTTCTTCCGGCGACCCGGTCACGGCGTCGTCGTTAACCACGAATATAGGTCTTCCACGCGAGCCACAGTTTGCGGATGGGCGTGAGCGAAATGCGCTGGGTGAGCACGTGGTAGCCGTCGTCCTGCACCTCGGTCAGCAGGGTGCGGTAGATGGCGGCCATCATCAGGCCGGGACGCTGGGCGCGCCGGTCTTCCTTCGGCAGCAGCGCGAAGGCGTCGTCGTAGGCCTGCTGGGCGCGGGCAACCTGGAAGGCCATCAGCTTTTCGAAGTTCTCGCTGTGGCGGGCGTTGAGCAGGTCGGCGGCGGTCACGTTGAACTGTTGCAGCTCGTTGATCGGCAGATAGATGCGGCCCTTGCGCGCGTCCTCGCCCACGTCGCGGATGATGTTGGTCAGCTGGAAGGCGTGGCCCAGTTTTTCCGCGTACTTCAGCGTCTCTGGCCGGGTTGCGCCAAAGATGCTGGCCGACAGGATGCCGACCACCGAGGCCACGTGCCAGCAATACGTGGTCAGGGCCGGATAGTCGAGATAGCGTGTCTGGTTGAGGTCCATCTCCATGCCGTCGATGATGGCTTGCAGATGCTGCTGTTCCAGGTTGTAGATCGCCAGGTGGGGGTGCAGCGCCTGCGTGACGGGATGGCTTTGTTTGCCCTCGTACATGTTGGCGATTTCCTTGCGCCACCACGCCAGCTTGATGCGGGCCACCGATTCATCGGTGCATTCGTCGACGGTGTCGTCGACCTCGCGGCAAAAGGCATACAGGGCGGTGATGGCTCGGCGACGTTCCGGCGGCAGGAACAGAAAACTATAATAAAAACTGGAGCCGCTCTGGGCGGTCTTTTGCTGGCAGTAGTCGTCGGGGGACATGAATAAAAAAGCAAGGAATGACTATCGAAGCCGCTATTCTATAGTGTTCAGCGCGCGGATGGGGGCTGGGTTATAGTCGCCATTTCGTTATTTGGCGGGAGGGGCGCGATGATACAGATCCGGGAAATCGACCATATCGTTTTGCGGGTGATCGAACTGGAGCGGATGCTGCATTTCTACGGAACCGTGCTCGGCTGCCCGGTGGAGAAACGGCAGGACGCCATCGGATTGGTGCAGTTGCGCGCCGGCGCCTCGATGATCGACCTGGTGCCGGTCGACGGCAAGCTAGGCGCAATGGGTGGCGCGGCGCCGGGCGCGGAAGGCCGCAATGTGGATCACTTTTGCCTGCGGGTGGAACCGTTTGACGAGCCTGCGATACGGGCGCATCTGACGGCGCACGGGGTGGAGGCGGGCGCGCTCGAGTCGCGCTACGGCGCCGAAGGCGAGGGTCCGTCGATCTATTTGACAGACCCAGAAGGTAACGTGGTCGAACTTAAAGGCCCGCCGGCATCCGGTTAGCGCGACGGCGGCCTGGCGGGTCGGACAACACGCGGACGATGACATTGACGGGGATCGCACGGCGCACCAAGAATTCCGACGCGAACGCCTTGCCGTGGCTTTGCTGCAGGCGCACGCCGAGCTCGACGATTTTGGACGTTTCGGTATCCGGACGCTGCGACTGGCCCATTGCCATGCCGAAGTAGGAATTATGTGACAACATGATGACACCTCGTAATTTTCCTCGAACATAACACAACAAGTTGATATTGTGCAGCGGCAACGATTAAATCGTGTGAGGCTTATTATTGCCGCGAAGGCGAGATCGATCTGGACGGCTTGAGCCAGGCGGTCGACGACGCGTATGCCAGCTTCGGGCATGTTCGTTTGCTGATCGAGACTTGCGCTAGAGGTGCTGTCGCAGGAGCTCGGCGAGCGCAACCGCCAGCTGCTCGGGCAGCGGTCGGAAAAGCAGCAAATGATGGATCGATTCAGCATCCGCTACGTCGGACTGCGCGACCTGAACAGTAAGCTAGAGAAGTCCCGCCACCAACTGATGCTATCGCACAAGATGTCAGCGATCGGTCAATTGGCGGCCGGCGTCGCGCACGAGATCAACAAATCCATCGGCTATATCAACTCCTTTTTTCCCACCTTCCAGCGCAAGTGAGCCAGCATTCTGGACGCGGCAATGCAGTTGTTGAAATTGCGACGAATTATGGTAAATGAACAACGAAAATCGTAGCGATATTTCTAAATTTACATTACATTCATAGTGCAATATCAAAAAAACTACACTACTAGGGGTAATGATGAAAAATAAAGGACTCTTGATTTCATTGCTGTCGTGTGCTGTGCTAATGGGGTGCGCGAGCAGTGATCGGATTTTGCGACCGGAACACGTTACATACGTTCCATGGGATACTAATCCGGCGGAGGTTACCATTGCTGGCCAGAACGTGTACCTAAAGTGCCTAGATAAACGAGATAGTCTAAGTCAGTCGGAGAGCCCGAAAGCGGAAAACAGTTGTCTGTACTATTCGGTTGATGAACGAACTATATTTAAGGGTTTCGCCAGCATTAACACTCCACCGTCCGAATTATCCTCTTTGCGAAACTCTTATATTTCATTTCTCTTGAATTTGTCTGAACACAACTGCACGACGTTCTTGAACCGGGCATTTGCTAGCAAATCCGAAATGGATACCTCTTCGCACACGTTCAATGACGTTCTAACCGGCCTGAGTGCAGCTTCGGCCAGCGCCCAGCCTCACGCCGCGGCAGGTTTGAGCTTGGCAAACCTTGTGATTGGAAAAACGGTGGACAACATCAACTCCACCTATTATTTCGAAAAAACTTTCCAGGCGCTAGCTTCGTCGATCCAGGCAGAAAGGGAAGAAAGAAAGGAAGCAATAAGAAAAAATCTCAACCAGCCCATTGCTGACTTTACAATGTACGATGCTTTGGCATTGGTACATAGATATGACAACGCATGCTCCATAAGAGTGGGGTTGGAAAAATTACAGGGTATCGCTCAGGAAGCCGCCAATAAAAATGCGACGATTGCAGCGAAAACGACGCAACTCGACCTAAAGGAGAAGGAACTATCTTCGACTAAAGCGACCGTCGACGCGCTTACAACTAAACTGGTTACCTTAGTCGGCAGTATAAACGGGCGGCAGTCAGGAATTGTTGTGGCAGCGTTCAAAAAATTAAAAGCGGCTAAAAATGAAAGCGAACGCAAACTTGCAATTGGTGAAATTGAGGGAATTCTTTTGTCAAACGAGGGAAATATCGAGAAAATCGAAACCGCTGCTGGCGAGTTGCAAACTACAGTAGGCACGTCGCCGTGACGGACGCCAGTTCCTTGAGTGCCTCTTGAGGTCTTACGTACAAAGCTCGAGGGTTGAGCCTTCCGCCCACCCTCGACCTTCCACCGCGTACTACTGTGATTGATTGGCGCAACGGGAGGTGGAAGGTCTTAGCCGCGTTGCGCCCAGTGGCAGCGAGCTTAGGCCCACTACATTCTGCAATGTCTGAATGCAGGCACGGAATCGCGAGTGCGCTGGACGATGCTTGGGCTATCAATAAACTATCGAATTGCACAAAGCACGGCACAGCAAAAATGGCGCGGGGCGTCACGTTCCGCCTACCGGTGCCAACATGAACCGCTACGGCGGCCGGGACGCGGCGCCAAGCGTCAAGCGCCGCTCCAAGACATGATCGGTGATCGGTGTTACGACTATCGCCCCCCCCGGACCTAGCGTTTGATCACCGCCACCGCGCCGCCGGACGGCGCCAGCGTCAACGTCAGGCTTCCGGTCACCGAGACTTTGCTGTCGCTCGCCTTCAGACGGGTCGGATCGGCGCCATCCTGCAGCACGCGTGCGTTGAACGTGCCCTTGCCGAGGAACGACAGCGGCACCTTCACCGTGCGGCCCGCCTCGTTGGTCATGGCGCCGATGTACCAGGTGTCGCCCTTGCGCCGCGCCGAGACGATGTACTGGCCGATGTCGCCGGACAGGATGCGGGTCTCGTCCCATGACGTCGGCACCGTCTGGATGAACTCCGCACCGTCGGCGTTGGCGTAGGCGGCCGGGGCGTCCGACACCATCTGGAACGGGCTGTCATAAACCACGTACATGGCGACGGCCTGGCCGCGCGTGGTCATCACCATCGGCTCGTGGTTGCGGTGCTTGAAGTTGGCAGGCGTGGTGTTGCGGAAGCCGCCCGGCGTGTAATCCATCGGCCCCAGGATCATGCGGGTGAAAGGCAAGGTGACGTTGTGGCCCGCCGTGATGCGCGCGCTCCACTTGTTGTTCTCGGCGCCGAGTACGCCTTCTTGCGTGATGTAGTTCGGCCAGGTGCGGTTCAGGCCGGTCGGAGGATAGGCGCCGTGCAGGTTGACCATCAGGTGGTGCTTGGCCGCCTTCTCCAGCACTTTGTGATACCAGTCGACCATTTCCTGGTCGTTGCGGTTCATGAAGTCCACCTTGACGCCCTTGATGCCCCAGGCTTCATACTGCTTGAAGGCCGCGTCCATCTGGTTGTCGAGCTGCTGCCATTGCAGCCACAGCCACACACCCACGCCTTGCGATTTCGCGTACTGGAGCAGGGCGGGCATGTCCATTTCCGGCTTGCCGCGCGTGACGTCGGCGTCCGCGTTCGGTTCGATATCGCTGCCCACCGACCATCCCTCGTCGATCAGGATATCGTCCAGCTTCATGCGCTTCGAAAAGTCGATGAAGGCCTTGTAGGTGGCGGTGTTGACGCCCGCGTTGGGCACATCGACGGCCCAGTCGTTCCACCAGTCCCACGACGTTTTGGCCGGCTTGATCCAGCTGGTGTCCTGGATTTGCGACGGGGCGGCCAAGGTGGGAATCAGCGACGAGGCGGCCAGGTCGCCCGGCGCGTCGGCCAGCATCACCACCCGCCACGGCGTCTGGAAGCCCTGGCCCTTCAACTGCACGCTGGCGGAGATGGTTTTGCGGGAGCGGAAGTTGCGGTCGTTGTCGAAGCGCGGCGGCAGCGTCACCGCCACGCCCAGGCCGGCGTCGCCGCGTCCGGACAGGAAGAAGCCGGGATAGTCCTTGACGTCCGACTCGGCGATCGCGAAGGTCGTCTGGCCGGCGCCGGTCTTGCAGACCAGCGGCGAGATGTAGTGGTGGAAGTTACGGAGCTTCGATGCCTTGGTCTGGTCATACTCGGCCTCGAAGCTGGTGTCGAAGCGGCCCATGTTGGCGCCCCAGCAGTCGTAGTCCTTGGCGAAGTTGAACTGGGTGTTCTCGCTTTTCACCTTGACCGCCTTCAGGCCGGGTTGTTCGGGCAAGGTGTAGCGGAAGGCGACGCCGTCGTCGTAAGCCCGCACCAACAGGTGGAAGTTGAACGGTTTGCCGGCGGCAGCGAACGCCAGGTCGGCGTGGGTGTAGCGGTCGGGCGCGCTGCGCGCCTTGCCGACCACGATGTCATACGTCTCGTTGACGTTGCCGCCGGTGCGGCCGGTCAGCTTGGCGCCGGGGCCGATGGTACCGATGTCCAGGTTGAGTCCGAGCGGCGAAGGCTCGATGATCACTTTGCCGTTGCGGCTGACCGAATAGGTCAGTTTATCGCTGTCGATGGTCACCACGTTGCTGCCGGCGGGCGACTTGACAGTGATGGTTTCGGCGTTGGCGCTCGCCATGGCGGCAACAACGGCGGTCATCGCGATGAATGTGGCCGCGCGGACGTGATCTGTCATGTTGGGGGTCTCCGATTTTTATGATGGATAGTCTAATTGCCCCTCATTCTCCAAGAAACTTGCCACTACGGCAATTGCGAATTTCACCAAGCGACGGCATGGAAAACCGCAAATGTCGGACATGGCTTGCTGTTTGGCGATTGGGCTGCGACGCGTGGTCGACGAAATTCGATAAAATGCTGCTTTATCCTTACTAGATGAAGTCATGCCAGACATTAAAGAATCCGATTGGAGACATGTGCGGGATCTGAAGCCGGTTCTGCTGGATCGTTATTGCAGGCGGATACTGTCAGAATTTGAAAAGATAGCCTCCAAGCACGACGAGCCGGCGCACCCGCGCTACCTTGCCTTGTTCAAATTAGTGGACGAGCGCGACCGCGAGCTCGGCGACATGTTTAACGATTTAAAACGCTCAAACGCCATTTTCAAGATCTTATTTTTGCGACAGAATGGCGTGTTCACTGAGGCGGAATTTGCGGGCTTCAGCGACGAGACCAAGAGTCGGATTACGCTTCTGCAAGGCGACTAACCAGCGGGGCCGGGGCCGACATTTATTCGGACATTCACTGTGGGCGGCGGAACTTTTTTTGCGCGCGAAAGTTCGTAAATGTCGGAATGTCGGGCCTGACCCCTCGGGGGGGCGTTGATCCTGCGGTTTGCGGCCGGTATTATTTATGAAGACGCACGCAGAAATTTTCCGGCCTTTGCTTCCAGTAACTTGATTAGCTCAGGCTGCATGTATTCGTAGTCGTCTGGAATATACAGCCAGCCAGCGAATATTTGTTCAGCGGTAGGGCTGCGCAAGCGATTCTGGCTGCATATAATAGTGCTTTTTTCATTTTTGCGTTCATGTTCTAGTGCCGCGAATCAGGACCATGTCCAGCGATAGTCGAGCTCATGTCCGAATGACAGACTTGACCCCGCAGCGAGTTTGGTAAACCTTCTAGAATGGCGTTGTGAAACTCGATGTGTGGACATCGCTGTTCTCCTCTACGTGCCGATCCTGAAGAATTCCATCTTCCAATTGGTTTCCCAGGTGCGTCCGGCGTCGTTCGAAAATGCTTGTTCCCAGCGCGGATTTTCGCCCGGCGTCGCGGTCCAGGTAAAACGGACCTTGATCGCTTTCCCGTCCAGCATATCGTCGGCGAAGAATAAGCCGATGTGCTTGTCGAACTTGCCCACAACCGGCGTATCGAGTTGCGTGGGATTGCGGCCGTCCAGCCACCAGATCGACCACTGCCCGGATTTGCGGCAATACGAACGCATCGCCACCGCGCGTACCGAGCCTTGGGGGAAGTGCAGGATGTTGTCTTCCAGATTGCCGAAGCCGCCAAGTATCTTGCTCGTCGAGGACAAGCCTTCAAAATCCGTCCATTCGGCGCAGTCGCACAAGCGCGCATTGAGACGGTGGTGTTCGACGCGCCAATCGCCGATGATGAAATCGAAATCGGCGGGCGCATCGGAATCTGGCGGCAGAGGCATCTTGCTGGCTTTCTCAACTTTTGGTCAAGACGCAGTATAGAAGCACCGTTATCCTTCTGGCAAGCCCGCGCGGGCGGCGGTTTTTACGCCGCGCTCAGTACTCGCTTCAGCTGCCTTTTCATGCACACCGACGCCCAGAACACGCTCAGCCAATCCCGCTTGGTCAGCTTTGGACGATGCAGGAAGACATCGTATTCCGCCTCTTCAATGGCATCCAGAATGCGCAGGCCGCCTTGCACCATCATCCGCAACTCGAAGCCGATCCGGCCCTTCAGCCGCAGCGCCAGCGGCGCGCCGCTCAGCATCAGGGCGCGCGCGCGGTCGACCTCGAACTTCATCATCGAGCGCCAGCGGGGGCGGGCGCTGGCGTGGTCCAGCGCTCCGGGCAGGATGGCGTAGCGGTTCAGGTCCTCCAGCGGTATATAAATACGCTCTTTTTGCAGGTCGATCGCCACGTCCTGCAGGAAGTTGATCAGTTGCAGCGCGCTGCAGATCGCGTCCGCGTCGCGCAGGTTTTGTTCGTCGGCCGCGCCATATAAATGCAGCATCAGGTGGCCAACGGGATTCGCCGAGCGCGAGCAATAGTCCAGCACCGCCTCATAGGTCTGGTAGCGGCTGACCACTACATCCTGCTTGAAGGCCGACAGCAACGCGTACATCGGCTTGAGCGGCAGTTCGTACTCGCGCACCACCTGCGCCAGCCGTTCGAACATCGGCGCGTGGCCGCTGTCGCCGGCGGCGATGCGGTCGAGCGCGGCTTCGTAGGCGCTCAGCGCGGCCAGCCGCTGCTCCGGCGTGGCGTCGCCTTCATCGGCGATATCGTCGGCGCTTCGGGCGAAGGCGTAGATCGCTTCAACCGCTGGGCGTAGACGACTTGGTAACAAAATGGAAGCAACAGGGAAATTCTCGTAGTGATCGACAGACATACACACCCAGCCTAAAGCAATATTTTAGATTAATGACGCGAAAGTCATTTGCAAACGGATTTGCTCGGCTTATAATTAATTAACGGAAAGTCATTTATTTCCAACCCGTAATAGTAGTGCCAACTACCCTCCAGAGCAAGAAAAAGGAAAGTACTGTGGTCGCCCCAAAAATCCCGCGTCAGATTTCCCCTCTTTTAATGGCGTTGCTGATGGCCGCCACCTTGGCCGCCTGCTCCAAGCCGCCCGAGAAAACCGAGGACATCCGTCCGGTGCGGGCCATCGTGCTCACTAGCAGCGACGTCGATGTCAACGCCGAGTTCTCCGGCGAGGTCCGGGCCCGCGTGGAATCGCGCCTGGGCTTCCGGGTCGCCGGCAAGATCGTCAGCCGCAAGGTCGATGTCGGCACCCTGGTCAAGAAGGGCCAGGTGCTGATGCAGCTCGATCCGCAGGATTTGCAATTATCGCAGGCGCAGTCGCTGGCGGCGCTGCGCTCGGCTGAAACCAGCCGCGACCTGGCCAAGGCCGAGTTGAAGCGGTATCAGGAGCTGCGCACCAAGAACTTCGTCAGCCAGGCTGTGCTCGACGAGAAGGAGTCCACCTTCAAGTCGGCGCAGTCCAATGTCGAGGCGTCGCAGGCGGCTTATCGCGGGCAATCGAACCAGGCTGGCTACTCGTCGCTGGTGTCCGATGTCGATGGCGTCGTGACGGCGGTGTCGGCCGAGGCGGGGCAGGTGGTCCAGCCCGGCACCGAGGTGGTGCGGGTGGCCAAGTCCGGCGACAAGGAAATCGTCATCGGCTTGCCGGAGGATAAAGTCGATTCGCTGCGTAAGATTTCGGACGTGCATGTGCGGCTGTGGGCCGATCCGACCAAATCGGTGGTCGGCAAGATCCGCGAGATTTCGCCGGTGGCCGATCCTGCCACCCGCACCTACACGGCCAAGGTGACCATTCCGGACAGCCTGGCCGAAGCCAAACTGGGCATGACGGCCGTCGTTCAGTTCGCGTCGAAAACGGCGACGCCGCAGATCAAGGTGCCGCTGACGGCCTTGTTCAACGAGAAATCGGTGACGTCGGTGTGGGTGGTGGAGGGCGGCGTCGCCAAGCTGGTGCCGGTCACGGTCACCGGCGCGGCCGGCAACGACTTGATCATCGGCAGCGGCGTCAAGCCGGGCCAGACCATCGTCACGGCGGGTGTGCATCTGCTCAAGCCGGGCCAGAAGGTCAAGATCCTCGGTAGCGATGTGCCGGTGGCGGCACCGGCGCCCGCCGCTCCTGCCGCGCCCGCAGCCGGGGCCGCCAAATGAAGGGCTTCAACCTCTCACGCTGGGCGCTCGAACACATTCCGCTGACCCGCTACCTGATCGCGGTGTTGCTCATTGGCGGCGCCCTCAGTTATAGCAACCTGGGCCAGGATGAGGACCCGCCGTTCACCTTCCGGGCGATGGTGGTGCGCGCCAACTGGCCGGGCGCGACCGCGCTGCAGGTGGCCGAGCAGGTCACCGACAAGCTGGAAAAGAAGTTGCAGGAAACGCCAGGCATCGATGAGATCAGCAGCTACTCGAAGCCGGGCGAGACCCTGATCATCCTGAAACTGCTCGAATCGACGCCGCCGAAAGAGGTCGCGCAGTCCTGGTACCAGGTGCGCAAGAAGATCGGCGACATGCGCGGCACCTTGCCGCCCGGCGTGCAGGGGCCGTTCTTCAACGACGAGTTCGGCGATACCTACGGGTCGATCTTCGCGCTATCGGGCGACGGCTTCACCTATGCCGAGATGAAGGACTACGCCGATTTCGTGCGGCAGCAATTGCTGGGCGTGAAGATGGTGTCCAAGGTCGAATTGTTCGGCGTGCAGGACGAGAAGATCAACATCGAGTTCTCGCACAAGAAGTTTTCACAGCTGGGCATCCCGATCGAGACCATCGCCAACCAGATCGCCACGCAAAACAGCGTCGAGTCGACCGGCGTGCTGGTCACGCCGACCGACAACCTGCAGGTGCGCGTGACCGGCGCGCTGAAAACCGTCAAGGATCTGGAAGAACTGGAACTGCGCGCCAACGGGACCCCGTTCCGCCTGGGCGACTTCGCCACCATCAAGCGCCAGTACCAGGACCCGCCGGGCGACAAGATGCGCTTCAACGGCAAGGAAGTGATCGGCCTGGGCGTGTCGATGGAAAAGGGCGGCAATATCATCGAACTCGGCAAGCACATGGAGAAGACCGTGGCCGAGATGAAGGCCAAGCTGCCGGTCGGCATCGAGCTCGAGCGCGTCTCCGACCAGCCCGAGGCGGTCAAGGCCTCCGTGGGCGAGTTCGTCCATACGCTGATCGAGGCCGTGCTGATCGTGCTGGCCGTCAGTTTCGTCGCGCTCGGCCTGCACACCAAGCCGTTCCGGCTGGACGTCCGTCCGGGTCTGGTGGTAGCGCTGAGCATCCCGCTGGTGCTGGCCGTGACCTTCCTGTTCATGCGCGTGCTCGACATCGACCTGCACAAGATTTCGCTGGGCGCGCTGATCATCGCGCTGGGCCTGCTGGTGGACGACGCCATCATCGCCGTCGAAATGATGGTGCGCAAGATGGAGGAGGGCATGTCGCGCTTCGACGCGGCCACCTTCGCCTACACCTCTACCGCTATTCCGATGCTGACCGGCACCCTGATCACCGTCGCCGGCTTCCTGCCGATCGGCCTGGCCAAGTCGGCCGCCGGCGAGTACACGTTCTCGCTGTTCTCGGTCAACGCGTTGGCGTTGATCATTTCATGGGTGGTGGCCGTGACGTTCACGCCTTACCTCGGCTTCATCTTGCTGAAGGTCAAGCCGCATGCGGACGGCGCCAGCGAGCACGACCTGTTCGACACGCCCGGTTTCCGCCGCTTCCGCGCGGTGGTCAACTGGTGCGTGGAGTTCCGCAAGACCACCATCGTGCTGTCGCTGGCGGTGTTCGCGCTGGGCGTGTACGGCTTCAACTTTATCGAAAAGCAGTTCTTCCCGGATTCCAGCCGCCCCGAATTGATGGTCGAGATGTGGAGCCCGGAAGGCACGACCTTCGCCGCCAACGAGGCGCAGGTGAAAAAATTCGAGGCCTTCATCCGCAAGCAGCCGGGCGTCGTCAGCGTGACCAGCTATGTCGGCACCGGCAGTCCCCGCTTCTATTTGCCGCTGGACCAGATTTTCCCGCAGACCAACGTCTCGCAGATTGTCGTGTTGCCGAAGGATTTGAAGGCCCGCGCCGAGTTGCGCCAGAAGATCGTCGATGTGTTCAAGGTCGATTTCCCCGAGGTGCGCGGCAGGGTCAAGCTGCTGCCGAACGGACCGCCGGTGCCGTATCCGGTGCAGTTCCGCGTGACCGGCACGGAAGTGGCGAAAGTGCGCGCCATCGCCGACCAGGTCAAGGACATCATGCGTGACAATCCGAACACCCTGGGCGTCAATGACAACTGGAACGAATCGATCAAGGTGCTGCGTTTGGACCTGGATCAGGACAAGATGCGCGCCGTTGGCGTCACATCGCAAACCGTCATGCGCGCTGCCAACACGATTCTGTCCGGCACCACCGTCGGGCAGTTCCGCGAGGACATCAAGCTGGTCGATATCCAGATCCGCCAGCCCATCGACGAGCGCAACACGATCTCGATCCTGAACGACACGAATATCCCGACCGCGAGCGGCAAGTTCGTGACGATCAGCCAGTTGGCGCGGGCACACTTCGTGTGGGAACCGGGCGTGGTGTGGCGGGAAGGGCGCGAATGGGCGATCACCGTGCAGGCCGACGTCGGCGACCATATTCAGGGGCCGACCGTGTCCGGCCAGATCGATCCGAAGCTCAAGGCACTGCGCGACGCGCTGCCGGCCGGCTACAAGATCACCGTCAAGGGGGCGGCGGCAGACAGCGGCTCTGCCGAGGCGTCGATCGCGGCCAACCTGCCGCTGGCGATCTTTATCATCTTCACCTTGCTGATGTTGCAGCTGCATAGCTTCTCGCGGGCGTTGCTGGTGTTCCTGACCGGTCCGCTGGGCGTGGCAGGGGCGGCGATGGCGTTGCTGTTGCTGGGGCGTCCGCTGGGCTTTGTCGCCAACCTGGGCATCATCGCGCTGTTCGGCATGATCATCCGCAACTCGGTGATCCTGGTCGACCAGATCGAGCAGGACATCAAGGCCGGCCACGATCCGTGGACGGCGATCGTCGAATCGGCGGTGCGTCGTTGCCGTCCGATCATCCTGACGGCCGCGGCGGCGGCGCTGGCGATGATCCCGCTGTCGCGCTCCGTATTCTGGGGACCGATGGCGGTGGCGATCATGGGTGGCCTGATCGTGGCGACCGCGCTAACCTTATTGTTCCTGCCGGCGCTTTATGCGGCGTGGTTCCGCGTTAAAAAGCCGACCGGCGACGCTGTTAAAACCCATTGACGGCAGGGTCGTACCCAGTGGGGTACGACCCCAAAAAGCCGCCGCTTTGCGGGTTAAATAGGCAAAAACAGGAGAAAAATGCATGAATACCTTGGTTAGTTTAAAAATCACCACATTTCGCTAAAAAACCCGTTAGAATACCGCGTTGAAGTTGAAAGCTCCCACGGAGAATAGTGGGGCCGGGGCGACCGTTTTCACTTACGAGTCGCCCTTTGCTTTTGTGCAAACATGCCGCGAGGATGGCGAAATTGGTAGACGCACCAGGTTTAGGTCCTGACGCCAGCAATGGTGTGGGGGTTCGAGTCCCCCTCCTCGCACCAACTGTATCACTATTTTTTTTGGACGATTTTTACATGGCAACTGCAGTCGAAACCTTGGGCAAACTCGAACGTCGTATCACGATCTCCTTCCCGCTGACCGAAGTCCGCAGCGAAGTTGAGAAGCGCCTGAAAGTGCAAGCCAAAACGGCTAAGGCACCAGGCTTCCGTCCGGGTAAAGTTCCTCTGAAAATGGTCGCAGCACAGTACGGTTATCAGATCGAGACCGAAGTGTTGAACGACAAAGTTGGCCGCGCTTTCAACGACGCCGCAAACGAAGCCCAGCTGCGCGTAGCTGGCTACCCGAACATCCAGCCTAAGGAAGACTCGCCAGAAGGCGTGCTGACCTTCGACGCGACGTTCGAAGTCTACCCGGAAGTCGTCGTTGGCGACCTGACCACGGTGGAAATCGAAACCGTCAAGGCCGACGTCTCCGAAGCCGAGATCGACAAGACCATTGAAATCCTGCGCAAACAGCGCGTGCACTTCCACACCAAGGGCGAAGCCGGCGAACACGGCGACGGCGGCGAGCCGGTCGCAGCCAATGGCGACCGCGTGACCGTCGACTTCGTCGGTTCGATCGACGGCGTTGAGTTCCCAGGCGGCAAAGCTGAAGACTACCCGTTCGTGCTGGGCGAAGGCCGCATGCTGCCGGAATTCGAAGCCGCGACCGTGGGCCTGAAGGTTGGCGAAGCCAAGACCTTCCCACTGGCTTTCCCAGAGGACTACCATGGTAAAGACGTCGCCGGCAAAACCGCGTCGTTCACCATCACGCTGAAAAAGCTGGAATGGGCGCACCTGCCGGAAGTCGATGCTGAATTCGCCAAGTCGCTGGGCGTGGCCGATGGCGACGTCGCCAAAATGCGCGAAGACATCAAAGTGAACCTGGAACGCGAAGTCGCCGGCCGTGTCAAAGCCCGCAACAAGGAAGCCGTCATGGATGCGCTGGTGAAAACCGCCACCCTGGACGTGCCGCAGTCGCTGATCGCTCAAGACAGCGAGCGCCTGGCCGAAATGACCCGCCAGGACATGGAACAGCGCGGCATGAACGTCAAGGACGTGCCATTCCCGCAAGAACTGTTCGCGGAAAAAGCCGAGCGCCGCGTGCGCCTGGGCCTGATCCTGTCGCAACTGGTCGGCGAGAACAAGCTGCAAGCCCAGCCTGAGCAGGTCAAAGCGCAAGTCGAAGACTTCGCCCAGAGCTACGAAGACCCGCGCGAAGTGCTGAAGTACTACTACAGCGACCGTCGCCGTCTGGCCGAGGTGGAAGCTCTTGTATTGGAAGAAAACGTCGTCAACTACGTCCTGGGCCTGTCGAAGACTTCGTCCAAGGTTGTGGCCTTTGACGAACTGATGGGAAGCAACGCTCAAGCGTAATTCAGCACGGCCGAAGTGTTAATGGTGCTGACAAGTTTGCTGTAACGATTTGTAGTAGTATTGTCACTCCGGCCTAGCTGCTTCACAAGGAAATAGAATGACTGGTTTTAACCGTAATCCGGCGCTGGACACTGAAATGCTCGGCCTGGTGCCGATGGTGGTCGAACAAAGCGGTCGCGGCGAGCGTTCGTACGATATTTACTCGCGCCTGCTCAAGGAACGCATCATCTTCATGGTCGGTCCCGTCAACGACCAGATGGCGAACCTGGTGGTCGCCCAGCTGTTGTTCCTGGAAAGCGAAAATCCGGACAAGGATATCTCGCTGTACATCAATTCTCCCGGTGGTTCGGTCTCGGCCGGTCTGGCGATCTTCGATACGATGCAGTTCATCAAGCCTGACGTGTCGACACTGTGCACCGGCATGGCCGCCTCGATGGGCGCCTTCCTGCTGGCCGCCGGCGCCAAGGGCAAGCGCTTCTCGCTGCCGAACTCGCGCATCATGATTCACCAGCCGTCCGGCGGCTCGCAAGGCATGGCGTCGGACATCGAGATCCAGGCCAAGGAAATCTTGTATCTGCGCCATCGCTTGAACGCCATCATGGCCGAACGCACCGGCCAAACCGTCGAGCAGATCGCCAAAGACACCGATCGTGACCGTTTCATGTCCGCGGAAGAGGCTGTAGAGTACGGATTGATCGACAAAATGTTGTCCAACCGGGCTTGATGCTTTCATTGCAGCATTGCTGCGCAGCATAGCTGAGTAACGCCCGGGCGATCAATCGTTCGGGCGTTTCGTTTTTATTTCGGGTAGCATGTCGTGGTAGGCGGACTTTTCCGGAACGCCACACACGCTGCAACAGCAAAGCCATTCTGTAACTCAAAGAAAACTGCCCCATGTCAGACAAAAAATCCTCCAGCGGCGAAAAATTACTGTACTGCTCGTTTTGCGGCAAGAGCCAGCACGAGGTAAAGAAACTCATCGCCGGCCCGTCGGTCTTCATCTGCGACGAGTGTATTGACCTGTGCAACGACATCATCCGCGACGAGACCTCCGCGATCGAATCCGTCGCCAGCGCCAAGTCGGACCTGCCGACCCCGCATGAAATCAAGGACTTGCTGGACCAGTACGTCATCGGCCAGCAAACCGCCAAGCGCATCCTGTCGGTGGCCGTGTACAACCACTACAAGCGTCTGAAGCACCTGGGCAAGAAAGACGACATCGAACTGGCCAAGAGCAACATCTTGCTGGTCGGTCCGACCGGCTCGGGCAAGACCCTGCTGGCGCAGACCCTGGCGCGCATGCTGAACGTGCCGTTCGTCATCGCCGACGCCACCACGTTGACCGAAGCGGGCTACGTGGGCGAGGATGTTGAGAATATCATCCAGAAACTGTTGCAGAGCTGCAACTACGACGTTGAGAAAGCGCAACGCGGCATCGTCTATATCGATGAGATCGACAAGATCTCGCGCAAGTCCGACAACCCGTCCATCACGCGCGACGTGTCGGGCGAGGGCGTGCAGCAGGCGCTGTTGAAGCTGATCGAGGGCACGATGGCGTCGGTGCCGCCACAAGGCGGGCGCAAGCATCCTAACCAGGACTTCGTCCAGATCGACACCACCAACATCATGTTCATCTGCGGCGGCGCGTTCGACGGCCTGGCCAAGGTCATCGCCAACCGTTCGGAAAAGTCCGGTATCGGCTTCTCGGCCAGCGTCAAGAGCAAGAAGGAACGCAACGCCAGCGAAGTGCTGCTGGAAGCGGAACCGGAGGATCTGATCAAGTTCGGCCTGATTCCCGAGCTGGTCGGCCGTCTGCCGGTCGTCGCCACCCTGTCGGAACTGACCGAAGAGGCGCTGATCCAGATCCTGATCGAGCCGAAGAACGCGCTGGTCAAACAGTACTCGAAGCTGCTGGACATGGAAGGCGCCGAGCTGGAGATTCGTCCGGCCGCGCTGCATGCCATCGCCAAGAAAGCGCTGGCGCGCAAGACCGGCGCCCGAGGCCTGCGTTCGATCCTGGAGCACGCTTTGCTGGACACGATGTACGAGCTGCCAAATGAAACCAATGTCACCAAAGTGGTGATCGATGAGAATACGATCACCAGTGGCGCGAAACCTTTATTGATTTACCAGGACCAGGCCAAAGCCTCTGGTGAGAATTAAATAACTTGTGCACACTTGCCGCACGCCGACGCAAAATTCATTTCGCATCCGTGGGGCAAGGCGGTACAATTTAAATCAATAAAAGAGCAGGCTTCATTCGAAAAGCCACACGTGACAGCCGCTGTCGCGCGTGGCTTTTTTATTGGATGGTTCTTTTAGAATGGGCTGGCTACATTGAAAAGACTCTTTTTTAAGAGAATTATTTCTGTCTTCCGGTCTTGTGATTCGGCATATCAGCGCCCACATCATAATCACGCTTTCACATAAGGTACGCCATGACAACTTCCAAATTAACAGAGCAAACTCAACTGCCGTTATTGCCCCTGCGGGACGTTGTAGTTTTCCCGCATATGGTGATACCGCTGTTCGTAGGTCGCCCGAAATCGATCAAGGCGCTGGAAGCCGCAATGGAGCAGGGCAAGAGCATCATGCTTGCCGCGCAAAAAGCTGCGGCCAAGGACGAACCTTCTGCGTCCGATATCTATGAGATCGGCTGCGTGGCCAATATTCTGCAAATGCTGAAGCTGCCCGACGGTACCGTGAAGGTGCTGGTCGAGGGTTCGCAGCGCGCGCGCATCAACCGCATCACCGACGCGCCGACGCACTTCGTTGCCGACCTGACGCCGCTCGATTCCGAGCTGGGCGACGATTCGGAAATCGAAGCGATGCGCCGCGCCATCGTTCAGCAGTTCGACCAGTACGTCAAACTGAACAAAAAGATCCCGCCTGAAATCCTCGCTTCGCTGTCGGGCATCGACGACGCCGGCCGCCTGGCCGACACCGTCGCCGCGCACCTGCCGCTGAAGCTCGAGCAGAAACAGGTGATCCTGGAAATCTTCAGCGTCGCCAAGCGCCTGGAACATCTGCTGGGCCAGCTGGAAGGCGAACTCGACATTCTGCAGGTCGAGAAGCGCATCCGTGGCCGCGTCAAGCGCCAGATGGAAAAATCGCAGCGCGAGTACTACCTGAACGAGCAGGTCAAGGCCATCCAGAAGGAACTGGGCGAGGGCGAGGACGGCGCCGACCTGGACGAGCTGGAGAAAAAGGTCGCGCTGGCCAAGATGCCAAAAGAGGCATTGGACAAGGCCACCGCCGAACTGAAAAAACTCAAACTGATGTCGCCGATGTCGGCCGAAGCCACTGTCGTGCGCAACTACATCGACACCCTGGTCAGCCTGCCCTGGAAGAAAAAATCCAAGGTCAACAACGACCTGACCAACGCTGAAAAAGTGCTCGAGGGCGATCACTACGGCCTGGACAAGGTTAAAGAACGCATCCTGGAATATCTCGCGGTGCAACAGCGGGTCGACAAACTGAAAGCGCCGATCCTGTGCTTCGTCGGTCCTCCTGGTGTGGGTAAAACCTCGCTGGGCCAGTCGATCGCCCGCGCCACGAACCGCAAGTTCGTGCGCATGGCACTCGGCGGCGTGCGCGACGAGGCCGAGATCCGCGGCCACCGCCGCACCTACATCGGCTCGATGCCGGGCAAGGTGCTGCAGTCGCTGGCGAAAGTCGGCGTGCGCAATCCGCTGTTCCTGCTGGACGAGATCGACAAGATGGGCGCGGACTTCCGCGGCGATCCGTCGTCGGCCCTGCTCGAGGTGCTGGACCCTGAACAGAACCACACGTTCTCGGACCATTACATCGAAGTCGACTTCGATCTGTCCGACGTGATGTTCGTGGCGACGTCGAACTCGTACAACATCCCGCCGGCGCTGCTGGACCGCATGGAAGTCATCCGCCTGTCCGGTTACACGGAAGACGAGAAGACCAGCATCGCCCAGCGTTACTTGTTGCCTAAGCAGATCAAGAACAACGGTCTGAAGGAAGACGAGATCGCCGTCAGCGAAGCCGCCTTGCGCGACATCATTCGCTATTACACCCGCGAAGCCGGCGTACGTTCGCTGGAACGCGAAGTGTCGAAGATCTGCCGCAAGGTTGTCAAGATGCTGCTGCTGAAGAAGTCGGAGAAGAAAGTCGCCGTCACGCCGAAAAACCTGGACAAGTTCCTGGGCGTGCGCCGCTACGACTTCGGCGTGGCCGAGAAAGAGAATCAGATCGGCCAGGTCGTCGGTCTGGCATGGACCGAAGTGGGCGGCGATCTGCTGACCATCGAGGCGGTGCAGATGCCGGGCAAGGGCGGCGTGATCCGCACGGGTACGTTGGGCGACGTGATGAAAGAGTCGATCGAAGCGGCCCGCACCGTGGTGCGCAGCCGTGCCAACCGCCTCGGCATCAAGAACGAAGTGTTCGAGAAGAGCGACATCCACATCCACGTGCCGGAAGGCGCGACGCCTAAGGACGGTCCTTCGGCCGGCGCGGCGATGACGGTGGCGATGGTGTCGGTATTCACGGGCATTCCGGTGCGCGCCGACGTGGCCATGACGGGCGAAATCACCCTCCGCGGCGAAGTGTTGCCGATCGGTGGCCTCAAAGAGAAGCTGCTGGCGGCCCAGCGCGGTGGCATCAAGACCGTGCTGATCCCGGAGCAGAACGTCAAGGACCTGGCCGACATCCCGGACAATGTCAAAAACAAACTGGAAATCGTGCCGGTGCGTTGGATCGACAAAGTGCTGGAAATCGCGCTGGAACGCCTGCCTGATCCACTGACGGAAACCGCGCCGGTGGAAGCGGTGGCCGCTGCGGCCGCCAAAGCCGACGGCCAAACAGAAGTGGTAAAACACTAACTTTTGTTCAGCATTAGTATCTGGTATTGCAAAAACAGGCGCTTTTATAGCGCCTGTTTTTTATTTTGGCCCACTTTTCTACAGTGCAGCGCTTGACACGACACGGGGCTGGCTTGTTTAATACGGCCTGAGATTTTTCTCGGCCGGCGCTGCGGTTTTAAATACCGGAGTTTAGCGGCTAAACGATATAACCTTTGTGACGGGGAATTGCTTTGAATAAGACTGAATTGATCGACCATATTGCCACTTCCGCTGACATCTCGAAAGCTGCCGCTGCGCGCGCGCTGGACGCGGTGATCGACGGCGTGACCACGACCCTGCAAAACAACGACAGCGTGACCTTGGTCGGCTTTGGTACCTTCTCCGTGAGCGAACGCGCTGCCCGTACCGGCCGCAATCCGCGCACCAAGGAAGAGATCACCATCGAAGCAGCAAAAGTTCCTAAATTTAAAGCTGGTAAAGCTTTGAAAGATGCTGTAAACTAACGGACTTCGGTGAGCGGCTCATGTAAATGCGTGGCTCACTAGATGAAAAAGCGGCAAAACGGGCGGTTAGCTCAGTTGGTAGAGCGGAGCCCTTACAAGGCTTAGGTCGGGAGTTCGAGCCTCTCACCGCCCACCAGTTTTGTGGCAGTAGCAGTAAAGTGTTGTACCCAGTGTTTTGTTGGAGCGGTAGTTCAGTTGGTTAGAATACCGGCCTGTCACGCCGGGGGTCGCGGGTTCGAGTCCCGTCCGCTCCGCCAACAAATGCTAATGAGTTTGAGTAATACGCAAGACCCAAAGGAGCGGTAGTTCAGTTGGTTAGAATACCGGCCTGTCACGCCGGGGGTCGCGGGTTCGAGTCCCGTCCGCTCCGCCAAGAACAAGATACCCCGCAGCTTATAATGAGCTGCGGGGTTTTTCTTTTGCGCGTTTGAATATCGCACTTGAATATCGGGATACCGGTTTTATTATATGGCGGATCGCGGGAAAGATAACCCCGCAGGGCCAGGCGGGGTCGTACCCCGTACGGGGTACGACCCCAGTGTCCGGGGTGCGGATTGACAGTGCCGTTCCAACATGATTTACCCTTGCTATAGAGGGTGCCTCACTGTAAAATCCGCCAACCGGAATTGGCGAACGCGAGTTCGCCTTTTTTGTATGTGCAAGTTCCACTCAATCCGAATTGGCTGACCATGTTTGAATTTATTCGTACCCATCAACGCTTGATGCAGATTCTCCTGGCGATCATCATCGTACCTTCGTTCGCGTTAGTCGGTCTCGAGGGCTACAAAGGCTTCGGCGATGACGCCACCACGATCGCCAAAGTCGCCGGTCAACCGGTGAGCCAGCAAGAGTTCGACAACGCGCTGCGCAACCAGCTCGACAGCTATCGCCAGCGCATGGGCGAGCAGTTCGACCAGAAGATGTTCGACACGCCTGAATTCAAGCAAAACCTGCTCGACCAGCTGATCGCCGAACGCGCGATCGCCGCCGAAGTGACGCGCGCGAACCTGAGCGTCAGCGACGTCCAGCTGCAAAAGGCCATCACCGAACTGTTCGGCGGTCCGGGCACCTTCGACATGGAGCGCTACAAGCAGATCCTGGCATCCCAGGGCCTGACCCCGGCCATGAACGACGCCCGCATGCGCCGCGACCTGGCCCTGCAGCAGCTGGCCGGCTCGGTGCAAAGCACCGGTTTCGCCCCGCGCACCGTCGCCAAGACGCTGTCGGACATCGGCGCGCAGGAACGCGAAGTGCAGGAACTGCTGCTGCCGGTCGCCGATTTCGTGCCGCAGGTCAAAGTCACCGACGCGATGGTCAAGGCCTACTACGACAAGAACGGCAAGTTCTTCGAAGTGCCTGAACAGGCCAAGATCGAATACGTGGTCCTCAACAGCGACGCCGTGATGAGCCAGATCGCCGTCACCGACGCCGAAGTCGCCACCTACTACAACGCCAACCAGGCCGCTTTCACGACGCCGGAAACGCGCCGCGCCGCGCACGTGTTGATCGGCCTGAAGAAGGGCGCCAGCGCCGCCGAGACCGCCGCCGCCAAGGCCAAGGCCGACGCCATCGTCGCCGAACTGCGCAAGAACCCGGCCGACTTCGCCAAGGTCGCCAAGGCCAAGTCGGAAGATCCGGTTTCGGCCGAGCAGGGCGGCGATCTGGACATCGTCACCAAGGGCGTGCTGCCGGCGCCGGTCGAAGCTGCCGTCATGAAGCTCAAGCAGGGCGAGATCAGCGACGCGGTGCAATCGGAGTTCGGCTTCCACGTGCTGACCGTCAGCGCGCTGACCCCGGCCGTCGTCAAGCCGCTCGACGCGGTCAAGACCGAGGTGGCCGAGGCGCTGAAAAAGCAGAAGGCCGCCAAGAAGTATTCGGAAATGGCTGAAGCGTTCACCAACACCGTCTACGAGCAGTCCGACAGCCTGAAACCGGTCGCCGACAAGCTGGGCCTGAAAATCGAAAGCGCCGCCAACGTCTCGCGCAATCCATCGCCGATGGCCGGCCCGGCGCCGTACAACAACGCCAAGTTCCTGGCCGCGCTGTTCTCGAACGACTCGATCAGCAGCAAGCGCAACACCGAAGCGGTGGAAGCCGCGCCGAGCACCTTGATCGCCGGTCGCATCGTCGAATTCAAGCCTGCCTCGAAGCGTCCGTTGGCCGAAGTCGATGCCGCGATCCGTCAGCGCGTGACGATGGAAGAAGCCGGCAAGCTGGCCACCAAAGCCGGCGCCGACAAACTGGCGGCCTTCAAGAAATCGGGCGACGCCGCCGGCTTCGGCGCGGCCAAGCTGGTCTCGCGCGCCAAGGCCGAAGGCATCAACGGCCTGGCGATGCAGGAAGTCATGAAAGCCGACACCAGCAAGCTGCCGGCCTACGTCGGCGTGGACGTGCCGGGCATGGGCTACGGCATCTACCGCATCGGCAAGGTGCAGCAGCCTGCCGAGCAGGACGCCGAGCGCCGCAAATCGGAAGCCGAGCAGATCAACAGCATCGTCGCGCAGCAGGAGATGTACGAATACATCCAGTTGCTCAAGCAGCGCGCCAAGGTCAAGATCCTCAAGCCGATTCAGACCGCGGTGGTCACCGAAGTAAAATAAGCCTGAGTTAGCAAGACAAAAAAAGCCCCGAACGCCAAAAACGTTCGGGGCTTTTTCATTAGCTAAAGCATGAATTAACGAGGCGACACGTAGGGCGGATTAGCGAAGCGTAATCCGCCTAGCTCCGCCGGTAGCCCATGCCGGAGACGGCCCAGCCCGTGTAGAAATGGTGGACCTGACCCCGGAGTGCCAGATCAGAAGGTGTAACCGACCCGCGCGTAGTAGTAGCCACCATTGATGCCGATCGGCGAGAACGATGGATACTGCGTCACCGCCGCCGTGTTCAGCGCCGCGCGCGCCGCCGCCACATACGCCTGGTTGACCTTGTCCGGATACTTGTTGAACAGGTTGTTGGCGCCGGCCGACACCGTCACCGCTTTCGTCACCCGGTACGATACCTCAAGGTCCGTCGTGAACAAGGTGTCGATCTTGGTCTCGAAGTAGGTGACGTTGTTGAGCGAGCTATAGCCCGACGACGGCCCGTAAATCGATTCCCGCAGGTTGACGGTCCAGTCTCCCTTCTTCCACAGCCCGCCCAGGTTGATGCGCACCTTCGGCGACGAGTTCTCCAGCGAGGCGATGGCCGACTGGTCGAGCAAGCGCTGCGGCAGCAACTGCGACGGCGCCTGGTTGACCTTGGTCACCATGACCTTGTTGTAGTTGGCCGCCGCCGACCAGTCCACCCGGCCCAGGTCGCCGAAATTGCTGCCGTACGACAGCACCGCCTCGATGCCCTTGTTGCGGGTGTTGGCCGCGTTCGAGAACACGCTGATGCCGGTGCGCGTGACGGTCGGGTCGAGGATGTTGCCGTTGGCGCGGATGGCGGCCACCACGGCCGGCGAATTAACCGTGTTGCCCGAGCCGAACAAGGTGCCGCTGCCGACGATGCGGTCGTGGATGCTGATGCTGTAGGCGTCCACCGTCACGGTGGCTTTGGGCACCGGATGGAACACCATGCCCAAGCTGTAGTTCTGCGACTTTTCTGGTTTTAAGCCATTGATGCCCACCAGCGCGGCGGCCGGCGAGTTCGGCGCGAGCTGCACCGAGGCCTGCGTCGGCGAGACGTTGGTGGCCGAGTAGTACTGCTCGGCCATGGTCGGCGCGCGGAAGCCGTTGCTGACCGTGCCGCGCAGCGCGAACGCCGGCGTGAAGTCGTAGCGGGCCGTGAACTTGCCCACGCGCGCGCTGCCGAAGTCGCTGTAGTCCTCGAAGCGGGCGGCGACGTCGATCTTCAGGTTGGCGACCGGCGAACCGGCAACGTCGATGTAGACCGATTTGTTGTTGCGGTCATGCTTGCCCGCGTCGGTCAGCGAGAAGCCCGGATACGATTGCGAGCCTTCCTTATAGCGCGAGGCGGCGTCGCCGGCGCCGATCTCGTAGCCATCGCGGCGGTACTCGACGCCGCCGGCCACCGACAGCGGCGAGGCCCAGCCCACGGCGAATTCGCGGTTGACCTCCAGCGAGGTGGTCCACTGGGTGGCGGTGAACGTGCCCGCATGGAACAAGGTCGGCGAGGCGCCGGTGTCGTTGAACAGCGAGATGTTGCCGGAGTTTTTGACGCCGATCTTGGCCTCGTCCTTGCCGTAGGTGCTGCTCAGGTCCCAGTTCCAGCCGGCCAGCTCGCCCTTGGCGCCGCCGGTGAAGCCGTAGTCGGTCTCGTCCAGGGTCTGTTTGGGATTGAAGCCGTTCGGGTACATGCGCGGAATGCGGTTCGGCACGCGGTAGTTCTGGAACGAGTCGGCTTCCTTCTTGCCGTAGGTGGCGATGGTGTAGAGCTCGGTGCCGCCCAGGTCGACGCCGCCGTTCAGCGACAGCAGGTTGAGATGGTAGGCGGCGTCGCCGGAAATCTTGTTGGCGTACGGGTAGCCGTCGGCCTGGGTCAAGGTCGGCATCGACGCCAGGTTGGCCGCGTTGGTCACGCGCGGATCGATGTCCGAGCGCATGCTGTGGCCGTGGTACTTGGTTTCGCCGGTCAGGTTCAGGTAGCTGTTGGCGCTCGGCTCGAAGCCGATGTTGAAGCTGGCGTCGCCGGTCTTGCCGCCCTCGTCGAAGTAGCGGCCGGCGGTGCCCGTCAGCGAGCCGCCCGAGCTGTCCTTTTTGAGGATGATGTTGATCACGCCGGCAATCGCGTCGGTGCCGTACTGGGCGGCGGCGCCGTCCTGCAACACCTCGATGTGGTCGATAGCGGCCACCGGGATGAAGTTCAGGTCGGTGGCGGCGCCGCCCTGGAACGGGCCGGCCAGCACGGCCAGGTTGGCGGTGGTGTGGCGGCGCTTGCCGTTGACCAGCACCAGCGTGTTGTTCGGGCTCAGGCCGCGCAGGCGGGCCGACAGGGTCATGTTGGCGGTGTCGCCGCCGAAGGCCTGGGCGGTGAAGGAGGGCAGGTTCTGCGCCAGCGCCTGGATCAGGTCGGGCTGACCGGTGCGTTCCAGCGAGCCGGAATCGAGCACCTGGATCGGCGATGCGCTGTCGACGGCCTTCAGGCCGCCCCGGCGGGTGCCGGTGACGATGACGGCGGAGATGTTGTCGCCGGCGGCGGCGGGGGCTGGCGCTGCGGCTGCTGCAGCCTCGGCGGCAGCGATAACGTCGGCGTCGGCGTCGGCGGCCATGACGTTCGCGGTCGCGCCGGCGGTCAGTGCCAGCAGTACGGCCTGGGTCAACAGGCGTTTTTTCGTGTGCATCGGTTGCTTCATTGGTGCCGCTCCTTCAGGTTTAAAAATTTAGGCGCAAGTGTCCCCAGACCCCGTCGCGGGGTTTTCTTTTGGGTTCGTGGTTGTGGGACGCCGGCATGAAACTGGCGTAAGGGACAATTACCTTATCGCAAGATGTGTGCCAAGATAGCAAACTGAAAGCTGCGTAAGCACTTTAGCGGATTGGGGTGGGCGGCTGCCCGGGAGGAGGATCTTTTGTGCAGAAATCCGCATGCGCCGCTTTGTAACAAAGTTGTTACAAGCGGCGTTGGGGGACGCACTGTTTTGGTGTGGCGTGGCGGTTACTGCGTCGTGGCGCTCAAATTCGCCGCCGCCTTGTCGAAGGCGGTTGTGTCGATATCGTCAAGCTCAAGCACTGTGGCCTGGCCGAATTTGACGAAGTTGCGGTCGATCGAGCGCAAATATGCCGGGTCGTAGTGCCGCTCCAGCAATTCCTCGACCAGCGGCGCCATTTGTCCGCCATCGGACATCGATTGCCAGCGGTTGATCGTCTCGCGCCCGTGCAGCGCCGTCAGATGTTCCAGCTGCTCGTTCAACGACGCCGGACTGACCAGGAAATGCTGGTAATCCTCCAGCAGCAAGCGCACGCGATTGGCGCGCGACAACGTCAGCGAGATGCAGTCCGACGCCCGCATCGTCTCCATCAGCGCCGTCGGCACGCGCAGGTTGCCGACCTTCTTGCTCTCCGATTCCACAAACACCGGCAGCGCCGGGTCGAAGCGGCGCACGGTATCCCAGATGGCGGTCTCGAAGGCCTTCTGGCTCGGCTGCGGCTGGCTGGGCAGGTTGCCCAGCACCGAGCCCCGGTGCGCGGCCAGCTGTTCCAGGTCCAGCACTTGCGCGCCATGCGCGTGCAACACCTCCAGCAAACGGCTCTTGCCGCTGCCCGTGGTTCCGCACACGACCTTGAAGCGCAGCGGCGGCGCCACCTCCAGCGCGGCGTTGACGTGCGCGCGGAAGGCCTTGTAGCCGCCGTCGAGCTGCACCACCGGCCAGCCGACCTTGGCCAGGATGTGCGCCATCGAGCCGCTGCGGTTGCCGCCGCGCCAGCAATAGACCAGCGGCCGCCATTCGCGCGGCTTGTCGAGCCACAGCCGCTCGAGGTGGTTGGCGATATTGGCCGCCACCAGCGCCGCGCCGACTTTCTTGGCCTCGAAGGAGTTGATTTGCTTGTACATGGTGCCGACGCGGATGCGTTGCTCGTCGTCGAGCACCGGCGCGTTGATGGCGCCGGGCAGGTGGTCGAGCGCGTATTCGGACGGGCTGCGCGCGTCGATGATGGCGTCGAAACTGCTCAATTGATGCAGCACCTCGTCGATGCCGAGAATTTCCGGATACTTCATTTTGCCTTGATGGTTTTTTGCAGCACCGGCCAGATATTGGCCAGGATGATCGGGTGGGCCTGGGCCAGCGGGTGCAGGCGGTCGGGCTGGAACAGCTGGGTCTTGTCGGCGACGCCTTCGAGCATGAAGGGCACCAGCGGCGCCTTGAATTCCTTGCTCAACGTGCCATACATGGCAAAGAATTGCTCTGAATAGTCGCGTCCGTAGTTGGGCGGTATGCGCATGCCCACCAGCATGACCTTGGCGCCGGCCTTGGTGGCGGCCTCGTTCATGGCGCGCAGGTTGGCTTCGGCGGCCTTGACCGGCAGCCCGCGCAGGCCGTCGTTGGCGCCCAGTTCGATGACGACCAGCGTCGGTTTGTACTTGGCCAGCAGGGCCGGCAGGCGGGTGCGGCCGCCACTGGTGGTCTCGCCGCTGACGCTGGCGTTGACCAGCACGGCGTCGATGTTCTCGTCCTTGAGCTTTTTCTCGGCCAGCGCCACCCAGCCGGCGCCGCGCGCCAGGCCGTATTCGGCCGACAGGCTGTCCCCGAGCACAAGCACGGTTTTTGGTGCAGAATAGGCGCTCGCCGCTGCCGACAACATGAGCAGGGCGGCCAGTGCGTGTACACTTAGTTTCTTCGATAAATCTGTTACCAACTTACTCAATACATTTCGCATGCCCGATTTCCCTAAAGCGTCTTCCAATTTCGTGCCGGATGGTCCCGGCGGCGGTGGTTATAACACGGCGGGCACGGCGCCCGCCGCGCAGCCGGCCTCGCTGCTCGCGAGTCCCGCCATCGCCGTCAGCGGCCTGGCCAAGCGGGTCGCCGATGCCAGTGGTGAACTGACGATTTTGCACGAGGTGGATTTTACCGTGCAAAAAGCCGAGACGCTTGCCATTGTAGGCGCTTCCGGATCGGGCAAGTCCACTTTGCTCGGTTTGCTGGCCGGTCTGGACACCCCGAGTTCCGGCAAGGTGGTGCTCGACGGCGTGGACATCTACGCGCTCGACGAGGACGGCCGCGCCGCGCTGCGCAAGGAAAAGCTGGGCTTCGTGTTCCAGTCGTTCCAGTTGCTGGCGCATTTGACGGCGGTCGAAAATGTCATGTTGCCATTGGAATTGAGCGGCGCCACGCATGCGCGCGAAAAGGCCGAGGCGATGCTGGACCGGGTTGGCCTTGGCAGCCGCTTGAAGCACTATCCCAAGTACCTGTCCGGCGGCGAGCAGCAGCGGGTGGCGCTGGCGCGCGCGTTCGTCACCGAGCCGCCGCTGTTGTTCGCCGACGAGCCGACCGGCAGCCTGGACGCGGCCACCGGCGAATCGGTCATCAAATTGATGTTCGAATTGAACCGCCAGCATGGTTCGACCTTGGTGTTGGTCACCCACGACCAGTCGATGGCCGCGCGTTGCGGCCGCACCATCACCATCGCCGCCGGCCGCTTGGTGTAACGGGGTTACCTGCCGTGGTGCTGCACCATGCGGTTCAACGCCACTCTAATTGCCGGTATCAGTTCGCCGGCGGTGAGGCCGATCGGCCCGGCGCCGTCGGCCACCAGCACATCGGCCGCCATGCCGTGCAGCCAGGCCGCGCCCAGCGCCGCCTCCCACTGCGGCCAGCCCTGCGCCATCAAACTACCGCATAAACCGGCCAACACATCGCCGGTTCCGGCTGTCGCCAGCGCCGGATTGCCGGTCGTATTGATGACCACCGCGCCGGTGGGCGCCGCGATCACCGTCCCCGAGCCTTTCAACACCACCACCGCGTTCAACGCCGCCGCCAGCTTGCGCGCCGCCAGCACCCGGTCGGCCTGCACCTCTCCAACGGAACACTCCAGCAACCGCGCCGCCTCCAGCGGATGCGGCGTCAGCACGCCCGGGTGCTTGCGCTGGCCCAGCGCCGCGCCCAACGGCGGCGTGGCCGCGATCAGATTGAGCGCGTCGGCATCGGCCAGCAAGGCGCCGTCGCAGGCGATGGCGCGCGCCAGCAAATCGGCCGCCGCCGACGACGCCCCCAGCCCGGGCCCGATCACCAGGGTGGCTGTCTCCAGATCGAAATCTTCCGCGCCACGGCACATCAACTCCGGCTGGCCGGCGTCGCAGGGCAGCGGCTCGCCGACAAACAAGGCGTACACCCGGCCGGCGCCACCGTGCAGCGCCGCGCGCGCGGCCAGCAACGGCGCGCCGGCCATGCCGCGCGCGCCGCCGATCACCGCCACGTTGCCGTAGCTGCCTTTGTGCGAATTGTGCTGGCGCGGGCGCAGGTGGCGCGCGAACAGCTTGACGTCGTTCACATGCATGCTGGCCGGCGGGAACAGGGCGGCATCGATTTCCAGCCGCGAGACATCCACCAGGCCGGCATAATCGCGGCCCTCGGCGGTGTGCAGGCCCGGCTTGTCGGCGATGAAGGTGATCGTGTGCGTGGCGCGCACGGCCACCCCGTCCGGCCCGACGATGGCGCCGGTGTCGGCGTCCAGGCCGCTGGGCACGTCCAGCGCCAGCACCTGGCACTTGAGCAGGTTGACCGCGTCCACCAGCGCCCGCATCGCGCCGCTCAGCGGCCGTTTCAGGCCGATGCCGAACAAGCCGTCGACCACCAGGTTCCAGTCGGTGCCGGCCACCAGCGCCTCGGCGCCGCCGGCCGTTTCCGCCGCTTCGGCGGAACCATCGGTATCGGTGACATCGGCAAAGCGCACGTCGCTCACGCGCGCGCGTTGCAGCGCGGCCTGGCGCTCGGCCGAAGGTTCGCCGGTGGGCGGGTAGTGCAGCACGGTGACGTTGGCGCCGGCGTAGGCCAGGTGCGCGGCCGCCTCCAGCGCGTCGCCGCCGTTGTTGCCGGGACCGGCAAGCACCAGCACCCTGGCATGGTTGGTGGAGAACGGCAGCATGTCGAGCGCCGCGTTGGCGCCGGACTGGCCGGCGCGCTGCATCAGCGCGCCGTCGGGGAGTACCGCTGCCGCGGCGTGTTCGATGGCGCGGATTTCGGCCACGGAGTAGAGTCTATTCATGGTGTTATCTTAGCATCAAAATTTGTCCTGCACCGCAGGAACGACGCTTCCACCCGTGCCGCCCACACACTACAATAGGCGCTTCACTTGGCGTTTTGAGGCATGCATGGATTGGCAATTCTGGATCGACCGCGGCGGCACGTTCACCGACATCGTGGCGCGTCCGCCCGATGGCCGCCTGCGCACGTTGAAGTTGTTGTCCGAGAATCCGGAACACTACGCCGACGCCGCCATCGCCGGCATCCGCCAGATGATGGACATTGCAAAAGGCAAGCCTATCCCCGTGGCGCAGATCGGCGCCGTCAAGATGGGCACCACGGTGGCCACCAACGCGCTGCTCGAGCGCAAGGGCGAGCCGACCGCGCTGGCCGTCACGCGCGGCTTCCGCGACGCGCTGCGCATCGCCTACCAGAACCGTCCGCGCCTGTTCGACCGCCACATCGTGCTGCCGGAACTGCTGTATCAACACGTGATCGAGATCGACGAGCGCGTTGGCGCCCATGGCGACATCGTCACCGCGCTCGACCTCGACGCCGCCCGCGCCGGCCTGCAAGCGGCCTACGACCAGGGCCTGCGCTCGCTGGCGGTCGTCTTCATGCACGGCTACCGTTACCACGAGCACGAACACCGGGTGGCCGAGGCGGCGCGCGCCATCGGTTTTACGCAGGTGTCGGTGTCGCACGAGGCGAGCCCGATGATGAAGCTGGTCGCGCGCGGCGACACCACCGTCGTCGACGCCTACCTGTCGCCCATTCTGCGCCGTTACGTCGACCAGGTGGCCGGCGAGATGCCGGGCGTGAACCTGCAGTTCATGCAGTCGAGCGGCGGCCTGACCGACGCGCGCGCCTTCCAGGGCAAGGACAGCATCCTCAGCGGCCCGGCCGGCGGCATCGTCGGCATGGTGCGCGCCAGCCAGTTGGCCGGTTTCGACAAGGTGATCGGCTTCGACATGGGCGGCACCTCGACCGACGTGTCGCATTACTCGGGCGAGTTCGAGCGCGTGTTCGACACCCAGGTGGCCGGCGTGCGCATGCGCGCGCCGATGATGAGCATCCACACGGTGGCCGCCGGCGGCGGCTCGATCCTGCATTTCGACGGCAGCCGCTACCGCGTCGGCCCGGACAGCGCCGGCGCCAATCCCGGCCCGGCCAGCTACCGGCGCGGCGGGCCGCTGGCGGTCACCGACTGCAACGTCATGCTCGGCAAAATCCAGCCGCAGCATTTTCCGCAGCTGTTCGGCGCCGACGGCCGCCAGGCGCTCGACGCCGACACGGTGCGCGCCGGCTTCGGCGAACTGGCGGCGCAGATCACCGCCAGCACCGGGCTGGAGACGAGCGCCGAGCAGGTCGCCGAGGGCTTTATCGAGATCGCCGTCGGCAACATGGCCAACGCCATCAAGCAGATCTCGGTGCAGCGCGGCCACGACGTGACCGACTACACGCTCACCAGCTTTGGCGGCGCCGGCGGGCAGCACGCCTGCCTGGTGGCCGACGCGCTGGGCATGAAGACGGTGTTCGTCCATTCGCTGGCCGGCGTGATGTCGGCCTACGGCATGGGCCTGGCCGACCAGACCGCGATGCGCGAGGCGGCCGTCGAGGCGCGCCTGACGGAGCAATCGCAACCCGGGCTGGCCGCGCGCCTGGACGCGCTGGGCGAGCAGGCCCGCGCCGAGCTGCACCGCCAGGGCGTGGCCGACGAGCGCATCGCCCTGATCCGCCGCGCGCACCTGCGCTACGAAGGCACCGATTCGGCGCTGATCGTGCTGTTCGATACCAACGACAGCATGCAGGCCCAGTTCGAGGCGGCCTACCGCAAGCGCTATTCCTTCCTGATGGAGGCCAAGGCGCTGATCGTCGAGGCGCTGTCGGTGGAGGCGGTCGGCAAGTCGGACGCGCCGGCCGAGCATGTGGAAGCGGCGCCGCGGCGCGCCGCCGGCCTGGCGCCGGACGCCATCGTGCCCATGTACTCTGGCGGGCGCTGGCGCCAGACCAGCCTGTACCAGCGTTCGGCCACCCGCATCGGCGACATCGTCAACGGCCCGGCCATCATCGCCGAGGCCAACGCCACCACCATCGTCGAGCCGGGCTGGCAGGCCGAGGTCTCGCCGCACGACCACCTGGTGCTGCGGCGCGTGGCGGCGCTGCCGGAGCGGCGCGCCATCGGCACCAGCGCCGATCCGGTGATGCTGGAGATCTTCAACAACCTGTTCATGTCGATCGCCGAGCAGATGGGGCTGCGGCTGCAGAACACCGCCTATTCGGTCAACATCAAGGAGCGGCTCGACTTCAGCTGCGCCATCTTCGACGCCGACGGCAACCTGATCGCCAACGCGCCGCACATGCCGGTGCACCTGGGCTCGATGGGCGAGAGCATCAAAACGGTCATGCGCGAGAACGCGGGCAAGATGCGCGCCGGCGACGTCTTCATGCTCAACGATCCGTACAACGGCGGCACCCACCTGCCCGACGTCACCGTGATCTCGCCGGTGTTCGACCAGGCGGGGCGCGACATCCTGTTCTATGTCGGCTCGCGCGGCCACCACGCCGACATCGGCGGCACCACGCCCGGCTCGATGCCGCCGGACTCGCGGATGATCGAGGAAGAGGGCGTGTTGATCAATAATTTCAAATTGGTCGACGGCGCCGACGGCGGCCGCCTGCGCGACGCCGAAACGCGCGCCCTGCTGGCCGGCGCCCGCTACCCGGCCCGCAATCCGGACCAGAACATGGCCGACCTGCGCGCGCAGGTGGCCGCCAACCAAAAGGGCGTCGACGAGCTGCGCAAGATGGTCGCGCACTTCGGCCTGGACGTGGTGCAAGCCTACATGGGCCACGTGCAGGACAACGCCGAGGAGGCGGTGCGCCGCGTGATCGGCTCGCTCAAGGACGGCGCCTACACGCTGCCGCTCGATAACGGCGCGCAGATCCAGGTGGCGGTGCGGGTCGACCAGGCCAGCCGCAGCGCCGAGATCGATTTCGCCGGCACCTCGGCCCAGCTGGACAACAACTTCAACGCGCCGTCGGCGGTGTGCATGGCGGCGGTGCTGTACGTGTTCCGCACCCTGGTCAACGACGAGATCCCGCTCAACGCCGGCTGCCTCAAGCCGCTGAAGGTGATCATCCCGCCGGGCTCCATGCTCAATCCGCATTATCCGGCGTCTGTCGTCTCGGGCAACGTCGAGACCTCGACCTGCATCACCAACGCCTTGTACGGCGCGCTGGGAGTGATGGCGGCGGCACAAGGCACGATGAACAATTTCACCTTCGGCAACGCCAAATACCAGTACTACGAAACCATCAGCGGCGGCTCCGGCGCCGGGCCGGGCTTCGACGGCACCAGCGTGGTGCAGACCAATATGACCAATTCGCGCCTGACCGATCCCGAGATCCTCGAGTTCCGCTTCCCGGTGCGGCTGGACAGCTACGAGATCCGCGACGGCAGCGGTGGCGCCGGGCGCTGGCGCGGCGGCGACGGCGGCGTGCGCAAGGTGCGCTTCCTCGAGCCGATGACGGCGGCCATCCTGTCGAACAACCGCATCCACGCGCCGTTCGGCATGGCCGGCGGCGCACCGGGCGCGCTCGGGCGCAACACCGTGCTGCGTGCCGATGGCGGCGTCGAGCGGCTGGGCCACATCGGCAAGGTCGACATGCACCCCGGCGACGTGTTCGTGATCGAAACGCCGGGCGGCGGCGGCTATGGTGAACCGCTTGACTGACGCGCGCGACAGCCCCGTCAGCCCGCCCGGGTTCGCGCCCGGCGGCGTGATGGCCGCACGCGTGGCCGCGCACGACTGGGGCGCCACGCCGCTGGGGCCGATCGAAGGCTGGCCGCCGGCGTTGCGCATTACCGCCAACCTGGTACTGGCCTCCCATTTCCCGTCCTGTCTGGTGTGGGGCGAGCACAAGGTCATGATCTACAACGACGCCTTTTGCCCGATCCTGGGCCGGAAGCCAGACGCGCTGGGGCGCTCGTTCCAGCAGGTGTGGGAAGAGGTGTGGGACAGCCTGGACCCGATCTGGGCGCTGACCAGGCAGGGCCGCTCGACCTTCATCGAAGACTATCCGCTGGTGGTCAACCGCAGCGGCGCCAGCGAGCAGGCCTATTTCACATTTTGCTACAGCCCCGTTTTCGACGAGCACGGCCACATTGTCGGCATGCTCGACACCGTCATTGAAACCACCGAAAAAGTACAGGCCATGCGCGAGGCCGCCCGCTTCTCGGTCGCGCTGGAGGACGAGCTGAACGCGCTGACGCAGGACCGCGACCGCATCTGGCAGCTGTCGAGCGATCTGATGCTGTTGCTGGACGCCGACGACGCGGTGGCGGCCATCAACCCGGCGTTCACGCGCACCCTGGGCTGGAAGGAGGGCGAGCTGTCGGGCCGCCCGTTCATCACGCTGGTGCATCCCGCCGAGCGCGATCAGGTCGCCGCGCGCGTGGCGTTGATACGGGCGGCGGCCGCCTCGTCGCGTCTGGAGATCCAGCTGCGCCACAAGGACGGCCATTTCGTCTACATCGTCTGGACCAGCGCCCTCAACGGCAACTATCTGCTCGGCATCGGCCGCGACAGCACCGCCGAGCGCGCGGCCGCCGCCGTGCTCAAGCGCACCGAGGCCGCCCTGCAGCACGCGCAGAAAATGGAGGCGATCGGCAAGCTGACCGGCGGCGTCGCCCACGACTTCAATAATCTGCTGCAGATCATCTCCGGCAACCTGCAGTTGCTGTCGGCGGTGCTGGGCGCCGGCCACGGCGCGCTGCGCTATGTCGAGCGGGCGCTGGCCGGCGTCACGCGCGGCGCCAAGCTGGCCAGCTATCTGCTGGCGTTCAGCCGGCGCCAGGCGCTCGAGCCGGAGGTGGCCCGGATCGACGGCCTGCTCGCCGGGATGGACGACATGCTGCGCCGCACACTCGACGGCCAGGTCGACATCGAAACGCGCATCGGCGACGGCTTGTGGCACACTTTCGTCGACACCGCGCAACTGGAAAACGCCGTGCTCAACCTGTGCATCAACGCGCGCGACGCCATGGACGGCAGCGGCAAGCTGACCATCGTGATCGACAACGCGGTGCTAGACGACGACTATGCCCGCGCCCACGTCGAGGTGGCGGCGGGCGAGTATGTGATGATCGCCGTCGGCGACACCGGCAGCGGCATGCCGCCCGAGGTGCTGCAACGGGCCTTCGATCCCTTCTTTTCCACCAAGGCCGAGGGCAAGGGCACCGGGCTGGGGCTGTCGATGGTGTTCGGCTTCGTCAAGCAATCGGGCGGCCATGTCAGCATCGCCAGCGAGGTCGGCGCCGGCACCACGGTGCGGCTGTATCTGCCGCGCTGCCCGGAAGCCGCAGCCGAGGCCGCGCCGGCGGCGGGGGAGGGCGAGGGCGAGCCGGCGCTGGCCGGCGGCGGCGAGACCGTGCTGGTTGTCGAGGACAACGACGCGGTGCGCGACATCGCCGTCGAGATGCTAGGCGAACTGGGTTACACGGTGCTGGAGGCCCCCGACGCCGTCGGCGCAATGGAGATCGTCGACAGCGGCGTGCCGATCGACCTGCTGTTCACCGACGTCATCATGCCGGGGCCGCTGCGCAGTCCGGAACTGGCGCGCCGCGCCCGCAGCAAATTGCCCGGGCTGGCGGTGCTGTTCACCTCCGGCTACGCCGAAAACGCCATCGTCCATGACGGTCGGCTCGATCCGGGCCTGGAGTTGCTGGGCAAGCCCTACACGCGCCAGGCGCTGGCGCGCAAAATCCGCCTGGTGCTCGAGCGCGCCCGGGCGTAGCGGTCAAAATGTCCGGGCGGCGCCGCTCAAGGCGGGGCTGCGCGGCGAGGCGCCCGGCGATGGGCCCGGGCCGGGGCCGGGCGGCGTGGCGAACATCGCGGCGAGCATCGGCGTGAGCGTGCGCGCGCCGTGCAGGCTCAAATGGTCGTCGTCGAAGTACATGGCGTGCTGGCCGCGCACCGCGTCGCAGCGGCCGTCGGGGCACAGGTAGGGCAGCGGGTCGAGCAGGACGATGCCGCAGCGCGCGTGCGCCTGGTCCTGCGCGGCCAGCGTCCTGGCGTGGCGGCGCTGGTAGTCGGCCACCGACAGCGAGATGTCGCGGCGCGCGCCGAACAGCAGCGCCCGGGCGCTGGCCGACGGCACGTCGATCCCCATTTCGGGAATCGGGCGCAGCATGAAGACGCGCCGGTCGCGGGCGAGCGCGCAGGCCGTTTCTACGTGCCGCTGCGCGGCTTGGCGGTAGTGGTCGTCGCTGCGCGAGCTGCGCGGCTGGTCGAAATAGATCGCCGGCGCGACAGGGTCCTCGTCGCTGTCCTCATTCGCTCCTTCGAGGTAATACGAGGTGCGGTTGACGATGACGATCGGCACGCCGGGGTAGGCCTTGGCCGCCTGGTTCAGGATCCAATCGTTGAAGCGCGCGCAATCGGTCGAGGCGCTGGCGGCAAAGCGCACCCCGCGCATCAGCGGACAACCTTCCATTGTCCAGCGCATCGCCGCTCCCGCGTTCGCCGGCAGCGCGCGCTCGACGGCGTCGAACAGCGCGCCGGCGTGGCTGTCGCCGACCACGATGACCGCCACCGGCAGGCCGGCCGCGCCGCAGCCCCGGTCGTGGCCGTTGGCGAGGATCTGACAGCGGGGATCGGCCTCCAGGCGGTCGCCGGCCGCCTGGAACATCGCGTCGACGGCGGCCGGCAGGCGCTGGGCGAAACCGTGTTCGCTGCTGATGATACGGGCCGGGAGGATGACGGCCAGGCAGGCACAGGCCATGGCAAGCGAGGCGGCGGCGGCGGACAGGCGCTCGACCGGCCGGCGCAGGCCCGTTTCGATCCATTGGTAGGACAGATGCCCCAGCAGCGCGGTCAGCAGCAGCGCGCAGCCGATCGCGGCCGGCGAGTTGCGTGCCTCCAGGTAATACAACCCGACTGCCAGCGGCCAGTGCCACAGGTACATCGAATACGAGCGCGTGCCGATCCACTGCATCGGCGCCGAGCAGGTCAGCACGGAATCCTGGCGCGCCGCCACCAGCACCAGCACCGCGCCCAGCACCGGCACGGCCGCGCGCCAGTCCGGCCAGGCCGTATGGCCGAAGCCGAGGATGGACAGCACGATCAGGCCGAGACCGGACAGTTCCAACAGGCGGGGCAGGGTGGGCCGGAACGGCGGCGAAGGCCACGCCGCCGGCCAGGCCGGCGCCTGGCGCACGGCCAGCGCGGCCAGGCCGCCGGCGATCATTTCCCACGCCCGGCAAGGCAACAGGAAGAACGCCGAGCCGGGGCTGTGGCGCGCCGCGTAGAGGCACATGCCCAGCGACAGCAACGCGCCCGTGGCCAGCACGGCAATCAACGTGCGGCGCGACGCCCGTATCCGCCAGGCGGCCACCATCGCCACCGGCAGCAGCATGTAGAACTGCCATTCGACCGACAGCGACCACGTGTGCAGCAGCCAGATGCCGTGCGCGCTGGCGGCGAAATAGCCGGTTTCGCGCCAGAACTTGACGTTGGAATAGAACAGCAGCGCGCTGGCCGTTTGATCGGCCAGCGTGGCCAGTTCGCGTGCCGACATGACGAACCAGCCAGCCACCAGCAGCAGCGCGCACATGGCCAGCAGCGCCGGCCAGATGCGTTTGGCGCGCGCGAGAAAAAACGCCCCCATGAAGCGGGCGGGGCGCGCTGCGGCGCCGTCGTCCAGTGCGCGGGCGATGATGCCGGTCATGAGATAGCCGGAAATGACGAAGAAGACGTCGACGCCGACGTAGCCGCCGGCCCAGCCCGGCAGGCCGAAGTGGAAGAAAATGACCGCCAGAACGGCCCAGGCCCGCAAGCCGTTAATGTCGTAACGAAAACTGCTGTGCACAACCTTACCCATGTGGAACCACCCTGTCGGCGTTGGATTTACCACTACGCAACGTGCGAAATGGCAATCAATTGCCAATTTTAAAACATAATTTCCTATTTGAAAATATATTTTTAATTATGTCAACGTTCGGCGCGCGCCGGGACGTGGTGGCGGCCGCTGGCGGCGGTGCTCAGGGCGCCGCGCCGCCCGGCTGCGCGTGCGCGTGCGCGGTGGCGTGGCCGCCGGCGAACACGGTCGAGAACATCGGCGTCAGGCGCGAGGCGCCGTAGCGGCTGAGGTGGTCGTCGTCGAAATACAGCGCGCGTTGCCCTTCCACCGACTCGCAGCGCCCGGCCCGGCACAGATAGGGCAGCGGGTCGAGGATGACGACGCCGCAGCGGGCGTGGGCTTCGTCCTGCGCCTGCCAGACCCGGGCGTGGCGTTTGGCGTACTCGTCGAGCGGCACGGCGATCTCGCGCGGTTTTCCCATGGTCATCGCATGGCCCATGACGTTGGGCACGTCGATCCGCCTCTCCGGTATCGGCCGCACCATGTACACCTTGCGCCGCTTGGCGATGGTGCACGCGGTGTCGACCATGTTGTCGCGCACTTCCTTGTAAAACTCGGGAGTGCGCGTCGCGTATTGTTTGCTCATGTAGATGCCCGGCTTGGCGATGTCGTCGTCGGTGTGCAGCTCGTTCTGGCCTTCCATGTACAGCGAGCCGCGGTTGATGATCACCACCGGCACCGTCGCCGGCACGCTGGCCAGGCGATCCAGCGCCCAGCCGACCAGGCGGTCGCATTCGGGCGAGGGATTGCCCACCGTGTACACGTGCCGCATCGACGGGCAGCCGTGGGTGGCCCAGCGCTCGGCACGCAGATCGGGACGCGGCAAGGCTTGCCTGACCGCGTCGAACAGGGCGATCGCGTGGCTGTCGCCAAGGACGATCACGCCCAGTTCGCTGCCGGCGGTGGCGCAGCCGCGCGCGTCGCCATGTTCGACGATGCGGCAGTCCGGCATGCGGTCCTGTTTTTCGGCGCTGGTGGCGAACATGTTCTGGATCTCGGGCGACAGGCGGCCGGGGATGCCGCCCTGCATGGCGATCACCGTGCCGGGGACAACCACGAGCAGGCAGGCGGCGGCCAGCGCGGCCGAGCCGGCGCCGCGCGGCAGGCGGTCGAGCGGCCGGCGCATGCGCGTTTCGACCAGCTCGTAGGAAAGGTGGCCCAGCAGGAACGTGAGCAGCAGGGCGCACGCGGTCTGCACCAGGTCGGCGTCGTCGCCGAAGTAGTAGATCGCCACCACCAGCGGCCAGTGCCACAGGTACATCGAGTACGAGCGCGCGCCGATCCAGCGCAGCGGCGCCCAGTTGGTCAGCACCGAGTCCTCCTTGGCGGCGATCAGCACCATCACGGTGCCGAGCACCGGCACCAGCGCGTGCCAGTCGGGCCAGACCAGGTGGCCGAAGGCGAGGATGGCGTAGCCGATCAGCGCCAGCCCGCCCAGCTCCAGCGCGTGGCGCACGGCCGCCGAGCGTGGCGCGCGCGGGGCGCCCAGCGCCACCAGGCCGCCGGCGATCATTTCCCACGCGCGGCACGGCAGCAGGAAGAAGGCGGTGCCGGGGCTGCGCTGCGCCATGACCAGGCACAGCGCCAGCGAGACCACGGCGCCGGCGATCAACAGCACCACCAGCGCGCGCGGGGTCGGCCGGATGCGCCACGCCACCAGCATGGCGATCGGCAGCACCACATAAAATTGCCATTCGACCGACAGCGACCAGGTGTGCAGCAGCCACAGGCTGTGGGCGTTGGCCGTGAAATAGCCGGTCTCGCGCCAGAATTTGATGTTCGAGAAGAACAGCACGGCGCTGCGCGCCTGTTCGCCGTAGCTGCGGAATTCGTCCGGCGACATGGTGAACCAGCCGACCACAAACAGCGCCGCGCACATCACCAGCAGGGCCGGCCAGATGCGCAGCCCCCGGGCGAGGAAGAATTTCCACAGGAACTGTCCCGGCCGGTCCGCCGCGCCGCCTTGCAGGGCGCGCGCGATGATGCCGGTCATCAGGAAGCCGGACAGCACGAAGAAAATGTCGACCCCGACATACCCGCCGTCGAGGCCGGGTATTTTGAAGTGGAACAGGATGACGGCCAGCACGGCCCAGGCCCGCAGGCCATTGATATCCGAACGGAAACCTCCCTTAACCGCAGTTCCCACAGATATCTCCTTTAAAAGTAGCCGCCAACGCGGCGGTGCATAGCAAAACGCTATTATAAACATTCAAATTGGCAATTAAGCACCCATGGCAAAAAATATGGCCGGCGCCGGTACGCCGCCGGCGGCCGCTTCGGCCGCTTCGGTGGTGGCGGATGGCGATACCTTCGGGCGCGCCATCCGGTCCGGCGCGATCGCTGCTTGCGGTGGCGCCGCGCCGCTCGTTACAGTCGGCTTTTGCATGCTGAGAAGGAAATATGATGCGAGCCTTGTTCAGGCTGTTGCGCGCAGGCGGCACCGCGCAGTCGGCGATCACTTGCGCCTTCTTCCTGTGCGCGATGTACTTCGTGTCGTGGTATTTGATCAATCACTGGTCGCAATTCCCGGGCGCGCCGATCTTTTACCGCTAACACGGCGTGGCTTCAGTGGCGCAGCGCGGCTAGCGCTGGCGTCGCGCTGGCGGCAGGACCGGTGAAAATGGACGAGAATAGCGGCGTCAAATAGCGGCTACCATGTTTGCTCAAGTGGTTATCGTCGAAATACAGCGCCTTGCCGCCGGCCATCGCATGGCAAGTGCCGTCCGGGCACAGGTAGGGCAGCGGATCGAGGATCGTCACGCCGCAGCGCGCATGGGCCGCATCCTGCGCCGCCCAGACCTGTTTGTTGCGCTGCCGGTAGGCGTCGATCGCCACGCCGAGCTCGCGCTCGCGGCCGAGGATCTTGGCGCGGGCCAGCGTCTGGGGCACGTTGATCCGCATTTCAGCCACCGGGCGCATCATGTACACCGGCCGGTGCCTGGCGATCGCGCAAGCGGTCTCGACCATGCGGTCGCCGACCTCCTTGTAAAAGGCGGCGCTGAAGGTGGCGTGCGGCGCGGTGAAGTAAAAGCTCGGCGGCGCCGCCAGCGTGTGCTCGAGTCCGTCCTCATTCGGCCCCTCCATGTACAGCGCGCTGCGGTTGATGATGACCACAGGCACATTGGCCGGCATGCTGCGCAGGCGGTCGAGCGTCCAGGCCAGGAAGCGGCTGCAGCGCTGGGGGGCGTCCATGACGCTGCGGTAGCCCTGCAGCGAGGGGCAGCCGCCCAAGGTCCAGTTGAGCGCGCCCATCGAGGCGTTCGGCAACGCCGCCGCCACCGCGCCGAAGATGGCGCCGCCGTGGCTGTCGCCGAGCACGATGACCGACAGCTTGTCGCCGCCCACCTGGCAGCCTTTGTCATGGCCGTGGTCGACGATCTCGCAGCCGCCGGGCTGGTCACGGTCCTGCGCCGAGGCGAACAGCGCTTCGACGTCCTGCGGGAAGCGCCCCGCATAGCCATGCTCGAGCTTGATGAGCAGCACCGGGAGCGCCACGGCGGCGCAGCCGGCGACCAGCGTGGCGGCGACGGCGTAGCGCGGCATGCGCTCGAGCGGCAATCGCAGCCGCGTTTCGACCAGCGCGTAGGACAAATGGCCCAGCGCGAACGTCAGCGCCAGCGCGCAGGCGATCGCCAGCGGATCGCGGTGCAGCTCCAGGTAATGCAGGCCCACCGCGAGCGGCCAGTGCCACAGGTACATCGAGTACGAAATGCGGCCGGTCCATTGCAGCGGGGCCCAGTTGGTCAGCGGCGACGCTTGCCGCGCCGCCGCCAGCACCAGCATGGTGCCGACGACGGGCACCAGCGCGCGCCAGTTCGGCCACACCTGATGGCCGAACGCCAGCACGGCGCAGGCGATCATGGCCATTCCGGTCAGTTGCAGCGCGCCGGCCGCCGCCTGCGAGCGCGGCGGCCGGTGCGCCGCCAGCGCGACCAGGCCACCGGCGATCATCTCCCAGGCGCGGTACGGCAGCAGGTAAAACGCGGTCACCGCCCGCATCTCGGCCTGGTACAGGCACAGGCCCAGCGAGACGGCGGCGCCGAGCGCAAGGGCGGTCAGCATCGCTTGGCGCGAGGGCCGAATTTTCCACACCAACATCATTGCCAACGGCAAAACCATGTAGAACTGCCATTCGACCGACAGCGACCAGGTGTGCAGCAGCGGAATATTGAACACCCCGGGGGTGAAGTAGTCGGTGCCGCGCCAGAATTTGATGTTCGACAAGAACAGCAAGGCGCTGGCGACCTGATCGCCAAGCTCGTCGAACTCGAGGACCGACAGCGTGAAGCAGCCGGCCATGAGCAACGCTGCGCAGAGGACGATCAGCGCCGGCAGGATACGCTTGCCGCGTGCCAGGTAGAAGCGCCACAGGAAGGCGCCGGGCTGTTGCAGCGCGCCGTCCTGCAATGCCCTGAAGATGATTCCGGTCATTAAAAAACCGGAAATGACAAAGAAAATATCGACACCGACATAGCCGCCGTCGAATCCCGCCACGCCGAAGTGATAGAGCACCACCGCGAGAACGGCCCACGCGCGCAAGCCGTTCACGTCGGTTCTGAAACCGCCGTTACCTGAGACCATCATGTTACCCCTAGTTTTGGACACACCGCTGTTATAGTTTTATTCTGGCAACATTGAAGTTTTTCTCAGAATTAGCGGAATTGTATCGTCTATTGCTATTGATGGATATCAATAATGATATTTAATTTGATAAGGTGAGGGCGCGGGAAGCGCGAGTGGAGGGCCGGGCAGGGGTGAGGCGCTGCGCGCGTGACGCGTTCAGGCGGTGGTGGCGATACCATACTTGCGCTGGGTGTGGGCGTACTGCGCCTGCAGCGCCTCCAGCGACGGGTGGGCCGGGTCGATCTTGCGCATGCGCTCGAGCAGCCAGGCGCATTGTTCGGCCATCGGCGCCTCCCACCCCAGATCGTCCAGCTGCTTCAACATCGCCGAGGCGGCCGCCGGCAGCAGCGACATGTTGGCCGGCGCCTTGCGCAGGCCGGCGTTGAGCGTGTCGAGCGCGCCGCGCAGGTCGCCCTGGCCGCGCATCGCCGCCGCGTCGGACAGCAATTCGCCAACCTGCATCTTGATCTGTTCGCCCATGCCCTCGGCCAAGTCGTGGCGGCCGGCCTGTTCGAACACCTGCACGGCGTCGTCCATCGTCACGCCGCTGTCGGTGTCGTTCATCAGGTTGAGCATGACGTTCGAGGCCTGCTGGTCCAGCTTGATGTTCAGGCAGCTGTGCACCAGGCCGATCTTCAGGCCGGTCGACAGGCCGCGCGCGCTCTCGATGGCGTTGACGGCCGCGGTCAGCTCGGTGGCGGCGCCGGCCAGGTTGCCCGTCATTTCCTGCACCATGCCGGCGGCGATGGCGCGGCAGGCCTCGGTGTTGGCGTTGCCGCGCAGCGAGCGCTCCATGTCGCGGATCACGCCGCTGGCCTGGTTGGCGTCGCCCTTCTTGACCAGCGTCTTGACCAGCTTGACGTGGTCCTCGGGGTCGCGGAACTCCGAGTACTTGGCCTTGGCGACGACCTGCTTGAAGGCCTTCTCGGCCACGCCGACGTCGCCCGTCTCCAGCGCCACCTCGCCCAGGTGGCGCAGCCGGCGCACCATGTTGGGGGAGATGCCGACGGCGTCCTCCAGCACCTTCTTGGCCGACTCCTGCTGGCCCAGCGCCTCGTGGGTGCGCGCCAGCAGATCGTAGGCGGCCATGAACTTCGGATGCTCCTCCAGCAGGTTGACCAGCGTTTGCTGCGCCTCGACGAATTTCTGCAAGCCGAATTGGCAGCGCGCCATGCCCAGGTGGGCCCAGGCGGTGGGGCGGGTCATCAGGATGGTTTGATAGACGAATTCGGCCTCCACCAGGTCGTCGATCGACACCAGCAGCTCGGCGCGCAGCCGGGCGTAATCGTTGGCGTAGCGCGGATGCTTGTCCTCGCCTTCCTTGCAGCTGGTGATGGCCTTGCGGATGCTGCCGGCGGCAAGCTGTTGGTACACCGGCCAGAACACCTCGCGCCGGTCGACCGCGCGGCCGATGCGCTGGAGCAGCGAATCGACGGTGAACGGTTTGAGGATGTAGTCGGTCGGCGCCAGCTCGACCGCGCCGATGACCTTGCTGTAGACGCCCTCGGAGGTGAGCATGATGAAGATGGTCCACTGCGCGATCAGCTTGTGGTGGCGCAGGTCTTCGAGCAGTTGCTGGCCGTCCTGGCCGTTGGCTTCGCCGCTGCCGTTGCCCAGGTCGTATTCGCACAGCACGATGTCGTAGGGCTTTTTGGACAACTGCCGGATCGCGGTGCCGGAACTGACCGCATATTCGATCTTGGTGATCGACGATTGGTTCAGCATATTGTGCAGGCTGCCGCGCATACCCGGGTTCGGGTCGACGATGAGCACCGACAAATCGCTATATTCCGCCATGATGAAACCCCTGCTTATAGTGGGTCAAGCATACCCCAAGGCAAGTAAAAATGTTACAGAAACCCGGTGTTTGGCCAGGAAAGAGGGGGTTTTCTGGGGCAAAGCGGCCTTGAATGTTGCTTCGGAGGCAGTTTTTGGGTGGAAATGGCGCTGTATGGAGAAGCTGCTAACGGGTATAATGCGCGCAAAGGAACACTGCAAGAATTAGCCTCATGCCTCATCGCCCTTTAATCCGCAGCCTTGCTGCATCAACCATCCTCCAAATATGTTGATTCTGCCGGGCTCCAACGCCCTGTCCGCATTCCGTAGCCAACGCCTGTTAACCCAACTGCAAGCCGCGCTGCCGTCCGTCGCCGCCGTCCAGGCGCGCTATGTCCACTTCATCGACGCCGCCCAGCCGCTGTCGGCCGACGACACCAGCCGCCTCGGCGGCCTGCTGACCTACGGCGAGCCGGCCCACGCCGACAACACCGAAGGCGCGGTCGAAGAGTTCTTCGTCATCCCGCGTTTCGGCACGATCTCGCCGTGGGCCTCCAAGGCCACCGACATCGTCCACAATTGCGGCATGACGCACGTCAAGCGCGTCGAGCGCGGCATCGCCTTCCGCATCAACCTGAAGACCGGCATTTTGGGCAGCAGCATCGGCGCGCCGAAGAAGCTGTCGGACGCGGAAGTGCAAACCGTCGCGGCCCTGCTGCACGACCGCATGACCGAATCGGTGCTGCGCTCGTCGGAGGAGGCGGCAGGCCTGTTCCGCACGCTGGACGCCAAGCCGCTGGAGTCGGTCGATGTGATCGGCATGGGCAAGAACGCGCTGGAGAAGGCCAATATGGACCTGGGCCTGGCGATGTCGGACGACGAGATCGAGTACCTGGACGCCGCCTTCACCAAGGCCGGCCGCAATCCGACCGACGTCGAACTGATGATGTTCGCACAGGCCAACAGCGAGCATTGCCGCCACAAGATCTTCAACGCCGACTGGACCATCGACGGCGTTGCGCAGCCCAAGTCGCTGTTCGGCATGATCAAGAACACCCACCAGTTGCAGCCGAAGGGCACCATCGTCGCCTACAGCGACAACTCGTCGATCATGGAAGGCGCCGAAGTGATGCGCTTCTTCCCGCAGGGCGAGGCGCAGCAGTACGCGCCGATGACGGAACTGACGCACACCCTGATGAAGGTGGAAACCCACAACCACCCGACCGCCATTTCGCCGTTCCCGGGCGCCTCCACCGGCGCCGGCGGCGAGATCCGCGACGAGGGCGCGACCGGCCGCGGCGCCAAGCCGAAGGCCGGCCTGACCGGCTTCACGGTCTCGAACCTGCTGCTGCCGGGCGCCGTGCAGGCCTGGGAAAACGATATCGACGTGACCGCGCCGCTTAGTGGTCAAAGCGGTTACCGCGACAGCGCGTCCGCCAAGGCCTACGGCAAGCCTGACCGCATCGCCTCGGCGCTGCAGATCATGATCGAAGGCCCGCTTGGCGGCGCCGCGTTCAGCAATGAATTCGGCCGTCCGGTGCTGGGTGGGTACTTCCGCACCTACGAACAGAATATCGGCAAGCAGTTCGCCGGCGCCCAGGACACCGTGTTCGGCTACCACAAGCCGATCATGATCGCCGGCGGCATTGGCAACATCTCCGGCCAGCACACGCACAAGAACGACATCCCGGTCGGCAGCCTGCTGGTGCAGCTGGGCGGTCCCGGCATGCGCATCGGCATGGGCGGCTCGGCCGCGTCGTCGATGGCGACCGGCACCAACACGGCCGACCTGGACTTCGATTCGGTCCAGCGCGGCAATCCGGAAATGGAACGGCGCGCCCAGGAAGTGATCAACGGCTGCTGGCAGTTGGGCGCGAACAATCCGATCATCTCGATCCACGACGTTGGCGCCGGCGGCTTGTCGAACGCCTTCCCGGAGATCACCAACGACGCCAAGCGCGGCGCGATCTTCGACCTCCGCAAGATCCCGCTGGAAGAAAGCGGCATGGCGCCGAAAGAGATCTGGTCCAACGAATCGCAGGAACGCTATGTGCTGGCCATCGCCCCGGAAAGCCTGCCGATGTTCAAGGCGCTGTGCGAGCGTGAGCGCTGCCTGTTCGCCGTCGTCGGCACCGCCACCGAGGAACGCCAACTGAAGCTGATCGATCCGGAGCTCGGCAACGAGCCGGTCGACATGCCGATGGATGTGTTGCTGGGCAAACCGCCGAAGATGCAGCGCGACGCACATCACGTGCAAAACGAGTTCCCGGCCATCGACCTAACCGGCATCGAACTGGAAGAAGCGGCCAAACGCGTGCTGCTGCTGCCAACCGTGGGCGACAAGTCCTTCCTGATCACCATCGGCGACCGCACCGTGGGCGGCATGTCCGTGCGCGACCAGATGGTCGGCCCGTGGCAGGTGCCGGTGGCCGATTGCGCCGTCACCGCGATGAGCTTTGAAGGTTATCTGGGCGAAGCGATGGCGATGGGCGAGCGCACGCCGCTGGCCGTCATCAACGCCGCCGCGTCGGGCCGCATGGCCGTCGCCGAATCGATCACCAACATCGCCGCCGCGCCGATTAAGGATATCTCCGACATCAAACTGTCGGCCAACTGGATGGCCGCTTGCGGCCAGCCTGGCCAGGACGCGGCGCTGTTCGACACCGTCAAGGCGGTCGGCATGGAACTGTGTCCGGCGCTGGGGATCAGCATCCCGGTCGGCAAGGATTCGCTGTCGATGCGCACCACATGGAAGGATGAAGGGGATTCGAAGGCCGTCACTTCGCCGGTCTCGCTGATCGTCTCGGCCTTCGCGCCGGTGTATGACGTGCGCAAATCGCTGACGCCACAGATCAAGACCGACGCCGGCGACACCGCCATCATCCTGATCGATCTGGGTCGCGGCAAGAACCGCCTGGGCGCCTCGGCGCTGTCGCTGGTCATGGGCCAGCTGGGCAACGAGACGCCGGACGTCGACAATCCGGAAGACCTGAAAGGCTTCTTCGCCGCCATCCAGCAGTTGAACGCCGACGGCAAGCTGCTGGCCTACCACGACCGCTCCGACGGCGGCCTGTATGGCACGCTGACCGAGATGGCCTTCGCCGGCCGCGCGGGCTTGTCGATCAACCTTGACATTTTGACCCTGGAAGAGGGCCACGGCGCCGACCAGGGCGACGCCAAGAACTGGACCGGCCAGATCGCCGAGCGCCGCAACGAGCAAACCTTGCGTGCGCTGTTCTCCGAGGAGCTGGGCGCGGTGATCCAGGTGCGCGCCGACGAGAAGTCGCTGGTCATGGACGTGCTGCGCTCCTTCAACCTGGGCGCGTGCAGCCATATCATCGGCAAGCCGAACGACCGTGGCGTGATCGAATTCACCCGCGACGCCAAGGTGATCTACAACCAGCCGCGTGCGGCGCTGCACCGCCTGTGGAGCGAAACTAGCTGGCGCATCGCCCGCATGCGCGACAATCCGGCCTGCGCCGACGCCGAATACGACCGCATCCTGGACGAATCCGAGCCGGGCATGACGCCGAAGATCACCTTCGACCTGACCGAGAACGTGGCCGCGCCGTTCATCGCGACGGGCGTTCGTCCGCGCGTGGCGATCCTGCGCGAGCAGGGCGTCAACTCGCACATCGAGACCGCGTACGTGATGCACCAGGCGGGCTTCACCGCCGTCGACGTGCACATGAGCGATCTGATCGCCGGCCGCGTCAAGCTGGACGACTTCCAGGGCATCATCGCCGTCGGCGGTTTCTCGTACGGCGATGTGCTGGGCGCCGGCGAGGGCTGGGCCAAGACGATCCTGTTCAACGCCGCCTTGTCCGAGCAGTTCGCCCGCTTCTTTGCGCGCGCCGACAGCTTTGGCCTGGGCGTCTGCAACGGTTGCCAGATGATGAGCAATCTGAAGTCCATCATCCCGGGCGCGCATGCGTGGCCGAAGTTCACCACCAACAAATCGGAGAAATTCGAAGCGCGCTTCGCGATGGTGGAAGTGCTGGATTCGCCGTCGATCTTCTTCAACGGCATGGCCGGCACGCAGACGCCGATCGCCATCGCCCACGGCGAAGGCTACGCAGACTTTAGCCAGACCGGCAACATTGCCGAAGCCGTGGCGGCGATGCGTTTCGTCGACCAGCGCGGCGCGGCCACCGAGGCTTATCCGTTCAACCCGAACGGCTCGCCGCAGGGCCTGACGTCGGTGACCACGGCCGATGGCCGCTTCACCGTGATGATGCCGCATGCCGAGCGCGTGTTCCGCTCGGTGCAGCAATCCTGGCATCCGGAAGCGTGGGGCGAGGATTCGCCTTGGATGCGCATGTTCCGCAACGCCCGTAAATTCGTGGGTTAAAAGCTCGGCGTAATTGCGGGGTTGGATATCGAGGCAGCCGGGAGAAATCCCCGCTGCCTCGATTACGTTAAGATCATCCGGTTTAACCGTCGGCCGCGAGATGCTTATTCGCTTCCCGATAACTGAGCGGAGAAAGCCTGGCTTTTTCCCTTGCGGTGAATTCCCGCACGGCCTGCGGGTTGTGGCGCGCGTAATCCCTCAATGCCCAGCCGATGGCTTTCTGTATAAAAAACTCTTTTTCGTGCGCGCATTGCAGCGAATAAGAAAAAAGCAGCGCCTCATCGGTTTTATCCCGCCAGCCCAACTGATGTAATATCGCGACCCGCCTCACCCACATATTTGGGTGGACGATGGCCTGATCCATATCGTCATGCCGGTATCGCAAAACCTTGCCGACGATGGATGCAATCGCATCGACCGTATCCCACCATGATTTCGATTGCACCAGCTGGATCAAAGCAGGCAAATGACCGACATCGAGTTTATTGGTGTGCATCGCAAGTAAATCGATCGCCGCGTATTGATATTCCCGCTGAGGGTAATCCCACAATGTCCGCGACATTGCTATCAATTCATCCGCGCTACGCCTCTTCATAACTTGATTTAACGCTTTGGTTGCCGCGCGACGCGCTGGCGCTCCGATGCCAAGAAACTCAAACTGATCGCGCATATAAGCGGCCATGGGCGCGCGACGGGTTGGGTCGGCAACGCCCTGAAGGGAGGCAACAATAGCTGTTATATCGGGCGTCATTGGCGGCCACGGGCATAGGTCGTTAGTTTGCGCCAAATATTAGCACGTAACAGCCAAATTCTGGCGCAACGTGCTGAGGTAAGGGTCCCTCGCGCCTTTCTGAACCACGTAGGGCGGATTAGCGCAGCGTAATCCGCCAAGCGCCACCGCAGCCCAGAACAATTAACGATCACAGATGCTATAGTGGGAATCAACCAACGGCCAATCCACCGCACGATCGAAAAAAGGAACAACGATGTCAATCGACTGGCAATCCTTCACCCCGTGGGCATCGCTGGCGGGGGGGCTATTAATCGGCGCCGCAGCCAGCCTGCTCATTCTATTCAACGGGAGAATAGCCGGCATTAGCGGCATCATCGGCGGCTTATTCCAGCCGCAAAAGGGCGATATCAGCTGGCGCGTGGCGTTCATCGCCGGCCTGTTTGGCGCACCGTTAATTTACCGTTTATTCACCGAACTACCCGCCATTCAAATCGACGCCAGTTACGGTATTTTGCTCGCCGCAGGCCTGATCGTAGGCGTGGGAACACGCTACGGTTCCGGCTGCACAAGCGGCCATGGCGTCTGCGGTTTATCCCGGCTATCGCCACGTTCCCTGGTGGCGACAATAACTTTTATGGCAGCAGGCTTCGCCGCCACCTACGTGGTCCGTCATTTAATCAACTAGAGGAGGGCATATGCCGATATTCACCGCCTTACTGTCCGGACTGATTTTCGGCCTCGGCCTGATACTGTGCGGAATGGCCAATCCCGCCAAGGTACTGGGCTTTCTCGACTTGGCCGGCGCCTGGGATCCCTCCCTGATATTCGTCATGGGCGGCGCGATCGGCGTTGGTTTGGTCGGCTTCGCGGCGGCCACCCGGCGCAAAGTGACGCCATCCGGCGAGCCGATCAAGCTGCCGACGACGCGCCAGATCGACCGTCCCCTGGTCATCGGCGCGCTGCTGTTCGGCATAGGCTGGGGCATCGCCGGCTTTTGCCCCGGCCCTGCACTAGTGGGCATGGGCATGCTGGAGCCCAAGGCGCTGCTGTTCGTGCTGGCCATGCTCGCCGGCATGGGCCTGTTCGAATGGCGCCGGCGCGCCAAGGCTTGAAAAGCAAAACGCCCGATAAACTTCATCGGGCGTTCCATGGGAGCGGGGCGGCGGTCCGCGCCGCGCTCACCGGCCAGTATTACTGGACCTTGGCTTTCTTGATCAGCTCGTCGCGGTAGGCGGCGATCTTCTTCTGTTGCAGCGCCTCGGAAACCTGGCCCTTGACTTCGGCCAGCGCCGGCAGCTTGGTGGCGCGCGACTCTTCCAGCTTGATGACGTGGTAGCCGAACTCGGTCTTGACCGGGGTTTCGGTGATCGCGCCTGGTTTCAGGGCGACCATGGCGTCAGCGAAAGGCTTGACCAGCTTGGCGGGAGTCATCCAGCCCAGATCGCCGCCGTTGTTGGCCGAACCATCCTTCGAGACCTTGGCCAGTTCTTCGAACTTGCCGCCGGCTTTCAGCTTGGCGATGATGTCCTTGGCTTCCTGTTCGGTCGCGACCAGAATGTGGCGCGAGTGGTATTCCTTGTCGCCGACGGCGGCCTTGTACTTGTCGTACTCGGCCTGGATTTCAGCATCCTTGACCGGGTTCTTCTTGACGTAGTCCGCCAGCATGGCGTTGATGGTGATGCTCTGCGCGGCGTTGTCGATGGCCGACTTCACTTCCGGCTTGGCGCCATAGCCTTGCTTGCTGGCTTCCTGCAGCAGCACTTCGCGGCCGATCAGTTCCTTCTTGACCATTTCGCGCAGCTGCGGGCTGTCAGGCTGCTGGCCTTGGGCGACCACTTGCTTGACCATCTGGTCTACCTTGGCGGCAGGAATAGCCTTTCCATTGACGGTCGCGGCGTTTTGCGCGAAAACCGGGGCTGCAACGACAGCGATCAGTGCTAACAACAGACGGGCTGGCTTCAACATCATTATTAAATCCTATAAAAAAACAAGAAATCGCACTCGGCGGTGCATTGTACCAACGCAGAATCAAAAACGGCGCCCCGCAGGGCGCCGCCTTTTATAACATTACTGCACTTTTGCTTTCTTGACCAGTTCTTCCTGATACGCCTGCAGCTTCTTCTGCGCCAGCGCTTCGGAGATCTGCGGCTTGACTTCTTCCAGGGTCGGCAGCTTGGCCGGACGGATGTCGTCGACCTTGATGACGTGGAAACCGTTCGGGGTCTGCACCGGCTTCTCGGTCACGCCACCTTTTTGCAGGGCCACGAAGGCGGCCGAGAACGCTGGTGGGAAGGACGAAGGCGAGGCCCAGTCCAGATCGCCGCCGTTGGCAGCCGAACCGGTGTCTTTCGACGTTTTGGCCAGATCTTCGAACTTGGCGCCGGCCTTGAGCTTGGCGATCACGTCGTTGGCTTCGGCTTCGGTCGTGGTCAGGATGTGACGCACGTGGTATTCCTTGTCGCCGGCCTGTTTCGTGAAGCGGTCGTACTCGGCCTTGACGTCGGCGTCGGCGATCGGGTTCTTCTTGATGTAGTCGGCGATCATCGCGTTGATGATGATGGCCTGGCGGGCGTTGTCGATCTGCGCCTTGACAGCCGCATCCTTGCCGAAGCCTTGTTTTTCCGCTTCCTGCATCATCACTTCACGGCCGATCAAGTCTTTCTTGATCAGTTCGCGCAGTTGCGGCGAGTCCGGCTGCTGGCCCTGAGCGACGACTTGCTTGACGACCGCTTCGACGCGCGAGGTTGGGATGGCTTTGCCATTAACAACGGCAACGTTCTGTGCGAATGCAGGCACGGCGACAACGAGAAGTGCGATCAGCAAACTGGCTGGCTTGAAAGTCATTATTAATTCCTGTAAGGGGAAAGTTTTAGCGAAATTGCCTGGAAGGAGTTCGGTCAGCTATCTGTCTTTGTGTTCAGTTATTCTTGAAACCGATAGGACCGCTCCTCACCGGGCGCTACATCATACTTCGGACGGAGCCAATGCGGTAATGGCCAATGCATGTATTTCACTATGCATCATATCGTGCACGGAATCATACACGAGTCGATGTCTTGTGACGAGTTTCAGGCCCTCGAATTGTAACGAAACGATTCTGACATTGTAGTGACCACCTCCGGAGGCCGCGCCGGCGTGGCCGGCGTGCATTGCGGAATCGTCTTCCAGCACCAATTCCACCGGCGACAAAGCAGCCTGGAAGCGGCCGCGCATGCGGTCCATCCGGGTATCGCTCATGTCGGATCCTTCATATGGCGCGACAAATAAATCGTCTGCGCAACGATAAACACAAACATGATGGCGGTCGATCCAAACGCCTTGAAGCTGACCCAGGCGCTGGTATCGCCTTTATAAAGAACGAAGGCGACATACCAGTTGAGGATGCCCATGGCGGTGAAGAAACCGATCCACGCCAGATTGAGGCGCGACCAGATCACATCCGGCAGCTCGATGATTTCGCCCATCGATTTGCGCATCAGATTCTTTTTAAAGACAAATTCGCTGACCAGCAAACCGACGGCAAAGAACCAATAGACGATACTCAGTTTCCATTTGATGAATACTTCATCGTGCAAGTAAATCGTCAGGCCGCCGAAAAACACAAACATGCCCAGCGAGAACCACATCAGGAATTCGACTTTCTGTCCGCGCAGCTTCAGATACGCGATCTGGGCGATGGTGCCGATGATGCCGACCAGGGTGGCCAGCACGATCGGCGACTGGTCCGCGGTGACCGAACCGCCGGAGATGATGCCGCTCAAATAAGTGTTGATGAAGTGCTGCGAGGCCTCGGCATTGGCGCCGGACAGCTTATAGGCGCCGAAAAACAGCAGGACCGGCAAAAAGTCGAACAGAAATTTCATGGTGTCTTATAGCGTTTATTAGTCTTGTGGATCAAATCGCAAGGAGGCCGAATTGATGCAGTAGCGGAGGCCGGTCGGCGGCGGGCCGTCCGGGAACACGTGGCCCAGGTGGGCATCGCATACCGCGCAAATGATTTCGGTGCGCAGCATACCATGGGTTCGGTCGGTTTTCTCGATCACGTTGGCCGGGTCCAGTGCTTCGAAATAGCTCGGCCAGCCGCAGCCGGAATCAAACTTGGCGTCGGAACGGAACAGCGGCGTGTCGCAGCACACGCAGGTGTAGATGCCGTGCTCGTGATGATCCCAGAATTTACCGGTAAATGCACGCTCGGTGGCGGCGTGCCGCGTCACCTGGTATTCCATCGGGTCCAGCATGTCGCGCCATTCAGCGTCGGATTTGGTCACTTTATTGGTCATGGATTGGCTCGCTTAAGAAGAACAGCTGACTTCGAGATGGCTTGCCCAGTCAGGCGGCAAAGCGGCGTAGTGGTCGTGCTCGGGCTGTTCGTCGAATGGGCGCTGCAATACCGCCAGCAGGCGCTCCACCTCGGAAAAGTCCTTGTTTTGCGCTTTTTCGATGGCCACTTGGGCCAGATAGTTACGCAGCACATATTTGGGGTTGATTTTGTTCATCGCAAGCTGGCGTTGGGCATCGTCGCTGGCCTCGGCTTGCAGGCGCTTGCGGTATTGGATGGCCCAAGCATCGAAGGCCGGGCGGTCGATGAACAGGTCGCGCAGTGGTTCGTCGCCGCTGGCGTCGGCCGCCTTCAAGCCGCCCAGTTTGCGGAAGAAGAGGGTGAAATCGACGCCATTGGCTTGCATAAGCGCGAACATAGCGTCGAACAGCGCTCGGTCGGCGTCTGCATGCTGCTCCAGCTGGGTCAGACCCAGCTTGGCGTGCAGCAGCTCGTCCAGCTTGGCGGCGAATGCCGGTTGATACACATCAAGCGCCGCCTGTGCGGCCTCGACCTCGCCGATCAGCGGCAGCAGCGCCTGGCCCAGCGCGTAGCAGTTCCAGTGGCCGACCTGCGGCTGGTTGCTGTACGAGTAGCGGCCCTGCTGATCGGTGTGGTTGCAGATATGGCCGGGATCGAAGGCTTCCATGAAGCCGAACGGGCCGTAATCGATCGTCAAGCCCAGGATCGACATATTGTCGGTGTTCATCACGCCATGCATGAAGCCGACCGCCTGCCAGTGCGCGATCATGTGGGCGGTGCGGATGCTGACTTCGCGCAGCAGGCCGACGTACGGGTTGTCTTCGGCGCGCAGCTCCGGGTAAGACCGGTCGATGACGTAGTCGGCCAGGATTTTCAGCTCGTCCGGCTTGTTGCGGTAGAACCAGTGCTCGAAGGAGCCGAAGCGCACGAAGCTGGGCGCCATGCGCACCACGACGGCCGACGTTTCGACCGTTTCGCGCATCACGCCCTGGTCCGAGCCGGCAACCGACAACGCGCGCGAGGTCGGAATGCCCAGCGCATGCATCGCTTCCGAGCACAGGAACTCGCGGATCGACGAGCGCAACACGGCGCGGCCATCGCCCATGCGGGAATAGGGCGTCATGCCGGCGCCTTTCCACTGCAGTTCCACCGGGCCTTCGGCGGTGGCCACTTCGCCGAACAGGATGGCGCGGCCGTCGCCGAGCTGGCCGGCCCAGACGCCGAATTGATGGCCGGAATAGACGGCCGCCAGTGGCAGAGCGCGCTCCGGCACGGCGTTGCCGATCAAAATGTCGACGTTATCGGCCAGTTGCGCGGGCGTCAGACCGATCAGCGCGGCGGCCGGCTCGCTGACGGCGACCAGATACGGTGCGGGCAGCGGGGTAGGCATGAGCCGGGTATAAAAAGCGGGCGGCAAGGACGCAAATGAATTGTCCAGCGGCAAATTGGAAGCAGTAATAGTCGTGTCCATTCAAGTAGGCTCGGCGGGGCTACCGCCGATGATTTGGTGATTTTACCGCAGGCTTCAGGTGCTGCATTGCAGCATCGAAAACCGTTGACGGTGCTTGTTCCGCCCCTCCACACTTGTTTGCATAAATAACCATGTTGCGGAGCGTGTCATGCAATTCCCGAGTTCGGAGAGTACGGCGGCTACACCGGCGCCGGTGATGGGCCAGATGATGAGCCAGCCCTTGCTGATCTCCAGCATTATCGAGTTCGCCGCCCGGCACTACGGTGGCAGCGAAATCGTCTCGCGCCGGGTGGAGGGCGACCTGCACCGCTACACCTTCCGCGAATGCCACCAGCGCGCCAAGCGGCTGGCGAACGCGCTGCACGGACTCGGCGTAGGGCAGGGCGAGCGGGTGGCTACCTTGGCGTGGAACGGCTACCGTCACCTGGAAGCGTACTACGGCGTGTCCGGTTCCGGCGCCGTCTTGCACACGATCAACCCGCGCCTGCATCCCGAGCAACTGGCCTATATCTGCAACCATGCCGAGGACCAGTATCTGCTGTTCGATTTCTGTTTCCTGCCACTAGTTGAGGCCATCGCTGCCCATTGCAAGACGGTCAAGGGCTTCATCCTGATGGGCGCCGCCGACCGCATGCCGGCCGAAACCAGGATCCCCAATCTGCTGTGCTACGAAGACCTGATCAGCGCCCACTCGGACGACTACGTCTGGCCGCAGTTCGACGAGAACACGGCCGCCACCTTGTGCTATACCTCCGGCACCACCGGCAATCCCAAGGGCGCGCTGTACTCGCACCGCTCGACGGTGCTGCACGCCTATGCGTCGGCCATGCCGAACGCGCTCAACGTCTCCTCGCGCGACGTCGTGATGCCGGTCGTGCCCATGTTCCACGTCAACGCCTGGGGGCTGCCGTACTCGGTGCCGCTGTCGGGCGCCAAGATGGTGTTCCCCGGCGCCGCGCTGGACGGCAAATCGGTCTACGAGCTGTTCGAGAGCGAGCGCGTGACGTTCTCGGCGGGCGTGCCGACCGTCTGGCTGGGGCTGATCAACTACGCGCTGCAGAACAAGCTGAAGTTTTCGACCTTCCGCCGCACGGTGATCGGCGGCTCTGCCTGTCCGCCGGCGATGATGAATACCTTGATCGACGAATTCGGCGTCGAGGTCATCCACGGTTGGGGCATGACGGAAATGTCGCCGCTGGGCACGACCGGCGGCTTGCTCAGCAAGCACACCGAGCTGCCAAAGGAGCAGCAGCGCGCCATCCTGCAAAAGCAGGGGCATGCGATCTTTGGCGTGGACATGAAGATCGTCGACGACGATGGCAAGGACTTGCCGTGGGATGGCGTCAGTTACGGTCACTTACTGGTGAAAGGGCCGTGGGTGCTGGCGAGCTACTTCAAGGGCGAGGGCGGCGATATGCTGGAGGACGGATGGTTCCCGACCGGCGACGTCGCCACCATCGACGCCGACGGCTTCATGCAGATCACCGACCGCAGCAAGGACGTGATCAAGTCCGGCGGCGAATGGATCGGCACCATCGACCTGGAAAACGTCGCTATGGCGCACCCGGCAGTAATGCAGGCGGCGTGCATCGGCGTGGCGCATCCGAAGTGGGATGAGCGGCCTTTATTGGTGGTGGTGCTGCGGCCCGGACAGCGGGTGAGCCGCGATGAACTGCTCGCTCACTTCACCGGCAAGGTCGCCAAGTGGTGGTTGCCGGATGACGTCGTGTTCGCCGAGGCTTTGCCCGTCGGCGGCACCGGCAAGATCCAGAAAAATAAACTACGCGAGCAGTATCGGGACTACCAATTGCCCACAGTTTAAATGCTGGCGCCGCGCCCGCTCATTGCCGGGCGCGGCTTGGGGGCGATTTAAACGACTGCGGCGAGCGAGGCAGGGTCGAAACCTTTGAGGTTGTCGAACTGGCCGGCCTCGATCTTCGCCACCCAGTCGGGATCGGTGAGCAGGACGCGGCCCACCGCGATCAGGTCAAATTCCTCGCGTTCCATCCGTTCGATTAGCCGGTCGATACTCATCACGCCAGAGCCCTTGCCGGCGAACGCATTCAGGACGTCGCTGTCAAGTCCGACCGATCCCACGCCGATGGTGACCGCGCCGGTGAGTTTCTTGGCCCAGCCGGCGCAATTGAGCCCGTTCTCGCCGTCGATTTCCGGGAATTCCGGCTCCCAGAAACGTCGTTGCGAACAATGCAGCACATCGACGCCGGCCTCGACCAGCGGCAGCAGCCAATCCGTCATCTCAGTCGGCGTGGCGGCCAAACGGACGCTCAGATCCTGTTGTTTCCATTGGCTGATTCGCATCAGGATAGGGAAATCCGGTCCGACCGCTTTGCGCACCTCGGTGACGATCTCCCTGGCGAAACGCGAGCGCTCCTTGAGTGTGGCGCCGCCGAAGCTGCCGGTACGCAGGTTGGTGCCAGACCAGAAAAATTGATCGATCAAATAGCCGTGCGCGGCGTGGATCTCAACGGTGTCGAAGCCGAGGCGCTTGGCGTCGGCAGCCGCCTTGCCGAAGGCGGCGATGGTATCGGCGATGGCGCCGTCGCTCATGGCCTGGCCGCGAGGCTTGCCGGGGGCGTCGAGTCCGGAAGGGCTCTCGACCGGTTCCTCGGGTTCCCATTCGCTGGAGCGGGTGGCGCCGGTGTGCCACAGTTGCGGTCCCATGCGGCCACCGGCGCCGTGCACGGCATCGATCACGCCTTTCCATCCGGCCAGCGCGGGCGCGCCATGGAAGAACGGAATTTGAGGATCGTTGCGGGACGCCGGGCGGTCGATGACCGTACCTTCCGACAGGATCAGTCCCACGTGTCCGGCCGCGCGACGCTGGTAGTACGCGGCGCTTGCATCCGTCGGCACACCGTCGGGGGAGGCGGTGCGGGTCATGGGGGCCATGACAATGCGATTTTTCAGTCGCAGGGATTTGATGGTGAGTGGGCGGAAAAGCACGCTGGTATCGATGGATGACATTGTTTTAGCTCAATTGTGGTGGAAATTGAGATAGTATATGAATTATACTTAGAGTCAATTAGGTACCTTGAGGTGCCTAGGTATAGTCAAGGAAACCCCCATGCCACATAATCCGCTCAAACCCGCTGTTCAATGTTTTTCGGCCGACTGCCCGAGCCGCTCCCTGTTCGACCAGATTTCCGATAAGTGGTCGATGATGGTGCTCATCACCTTGGAGGATGGTCCTGTGCGTTTCAATGCCGTCAAACGGCGTCTGGAGGGCATTACCCAAAAGGCGCTCACGCAGTGCCTGCGCAGACTGGAGCGCAATGGACTGCTGACGCGCCACGTGATTCCCGTCTCGCCGATCGCGGTGGAGTATGCGATCACGCCGCTGGGACGCACGTTGCTGCAGCCGATGAAGGTGATGCACGGGTGGACGATGGACAATCTGGCGGCGGTGGAGGAGGCTCGCCGCGCCTTCGATCAGCGCGATGTCGATAAGGATTGACGCTTACGCTCCCAAAGTAGGCTTCCGCTCAGCGCCGTCTTGAGTGCAGAGGCGATTTGATCAATGATGGCGTCACACCGCTGGGAAGCGGCGTGGTCTCAATGGGATTCGCATTTTTCCACAAATTTCGATTATGGACACAAATTTTCAACCGACCATATCCGCGACTGCACGCGGCCACTTCAATCGATGCGGTACTTCTTTCCAACAGGCGCCGCTACTTCTTCGATACGAAACATCCCCGGGCCCGTCCAGGTGACTGCTTTGAAAGACCGATTGAGAATACCTTTCTCATTGAGCTCTCGCAGCAGTTCAGCCGGGGGCCAGCCAGCCGGTTCATCAACGAACGCGAAGCCGTCATCAATGAGTCGCGCCACCATCGATGCGAGGTCGACATCGTTGGTGAACTCGAACCGGGAGACCTGTTCACCAGACGTATGCACGCGGCCATTTTGAATCAGTGACACGTATTTCATAAGGCATTCTCAACCAGGTCAGCTAACTTGCTGAAAAAACCAATCGCCAGGTGGATGTCGTCTTGCGTGTCCCCATCCCACTCTTCGATAGTCGCCAGCTCTTCTCTCAGATTGTCGATGCGCGCACGAATCTCGGCCAACTCGGCAACGCCGCACTGCGCCACGATGATCGGGAGTTTCGCATCAGGAATGCGCTCCCAAGGCTGCAGTCCTTCTTTCGCCTGAAGTAAAAGATTTTGTAAGTGGCTCATATGATATCAGCCGTTGTCAGCGCTGCCTGATTGAATAAATTGTCGTAAAAATTGGGCTCATTGGAAAGTGAGTACGCAAGCTGCTGCTTCAGAACCCAATAAGACATTGACTTGGATGGAGGCAGCAGGCATCAAGTCCGCGTACTCGTCCGATAGATACGCGATTACCGCCTCATCCTCCCAAGGACCGAGCGAGGTCTTGAAGCCGGCGTAGCGGTACTGTATCTCACGCCATGAAGTGAAACGTTCCTTGGACACCAGCATCGCAGATTCGGTGTAAATAATATGTAGTTCCATAAACCGAGGCTGAGGTCATCGCTACGCGACATGAATAGGACCCACGATTGCGTGGCCTGATGAATTAAAGAAACTACCGCCAGCGAATCCATGAGGCTGGCGCTCGATATACGCTCGCGCGCTGGCAACAGAAACTTCAGCCATGCTCTCAGGGACAACCTGAACGCGCCACCAGCGTCCGGAGCGGCTGTACTGTGGTTCTTCAATCAGATACGTCAGCCACACAGCGCCGCACCGTTTGCATGTCGACAGAGAGACCTCTGCGCCGCGTGCATCCTCACCATTCTCGACGGTATCGTAATCCGTAAAATAAAATGGTGGACGCCGACATTTACATGAGATCTGCACCACGGCTCCTAACTTGAAAACAAGCGACAGCTGAAACATCCAGCATACACGTTTGGCTGCGTTTTCAGGGCAACGATCACTGGGTCCGCGCAGGCAACTATAGATGCATGCTGTAGACTTGATGGTAACGCAGTCTAAAACCGTGATGGCTGCGGTCTAACGCTGTCTATTCGGGCAGCGGGGAGTCTAATTCGGTTGAAAACTTTCATCGCAAAGGCGATTCCAGTCTAATCGAGCGGGCGCCACTGCCTCTTTTGGACTCAATTAGACCGCAAACGCGCGATTTAGACCGAAATAGACTAAGTCACGAAAAAAGGGACCGTGGCCCGTGCACTTAAATATGGCAGACTGGGCGCGATCATGCACGTTGTGCGAGAGCAGCGCTGCGCTTGTCAGCATTACTTAATCGCCCCAAACACCTTGCCAATCAGCTTGCTACCAGCGCCCAGCGGATCGGCACGAATAGCTTTCTCCTCCTCGCCAATCATCGTGTAGAGCCCATCCAGCGCGCGCTTGGTCACATAGCCCTCGACCGTCCGCTGGTCTTCCGACACCAGCCCCATCGTCGGCGCCATCGCCATCGTGGAATTGTATTGGGTCGACAGCTTGGAGCTGTCAGTGACCTTTTTGACGATCGGCAGGAACTGTAGCGCCAGCTTGGCCGACGTTTTCTCGCGGAAGAAATCGGTCACCGACGTCTCGCCGCCGGTCAGGATATTCTTGGCATCGGTCACGCTCATCGACTTGACCGCATCCATCAACAACGGCTTGGCCATCGGCACTGCCGCTTCGGCGGCATGGTTCATCTGTACCACCAGGTCGTCGAGTTTTTGCGCCTTGCCGGTCATTTGCAGCAGCGGACGCGCTTGTTCCAGGATCTTCGGCAGCTTGATACGCACCTTCTCATTATTCAAAAAACCGTTCTCGGCGCCGAGCTTGGCCACCGCCAGGCTCGAGCCTTGCTCCAGCGCCGCCTTCAAGCCGCCGGTGGCGTCCTTGTTGGTGAGGTCGGACAGGGAGAGGGCGAAGGCGCTGGCGGCAACCAGCCCGAGCGGGAGCAGCGCAAAGGCGCGAAGGGAAGTAACGGCGGACATGATGAACCTCGATAAAAAACCGGCGGCCGCCGGCACCCCGCTACTGTACCCGAGGCCGTATCAAGCCGCCAGTGCGGGCATTTCGCGCGCCAGACGCTGTAGCAGGCGGTCGCATTCGAAAACGCTGAGCGTCTTGTGGCTGTCGCCTTCGCCTTCGATGTCGATCACTTCCTCCATCTCGCCGCGCGGGCCGTCGTTGACGCTGCTGTTGCGCATCATCTTCGGCGCGGTGAAGCGGCGGTTGTCGTTGACGGTCATGATGTTTTCGACCGCGTCGACGAGCAGCCCGTAGCGGTCCTGGCCGCGCTCGATGACCAGGATCTTGGCCTGGCCCGTCTGCGGGGCAGGCGCCATCTGGTACAGGCTGCGCAGGTCGATCACGCTGATCATCTGCTGGCGCAGGTTGAGCATGCCGCGCATGAACGGCGGCATGCCGGGCGCGTGGGTGACGGCGTCGGAATAGTCGATGATCTCGCGCACTTGCTTGATCTCGACCGCATAAGTGTTCTCCAGCGCGAAAGTGATGTAGACCTGGCGCTGGTTGCGGCGCGCGTGGCCGTCTTCCTTCGCTGCGGCACCCGACTCGTCCTTCGGATACAGGTTGGCGTGGCCGGTGCGCATGGCCACGATCTCGGCGCTCGACAGGATCTGGCGGTGCTCCAGCAGGATGATGTCGCCCAGATCCGGCTTGGAGATGCAGCCGCCGAACATGCCGGCGCGCGCCTTACCGAGCATCGGGATCGGCATGATCTCCTCGCTGAAGAAGTTGACGATGTTGTCGACCGAGTCGACCAGGAAGCCGATGGTGGCGTCGTCGATGCGGGCGATCACCACCCGCTGGTCCGGGTGGACCACGCGCTCGGCCGGCGGCGAGGAGGTGGCGCCAGGCGTCAGCAAGGTGTGGAAGCACACCACCGCCACCGGGCTGCCACGGAAGTTGATGCGGCCCAGGCACAGCGCGCTGTTGAGCACCGAGGCCTGGATCTCCGGCACGCGGATGATTTCCTGGATCGCGCCCATCTCCAGCGCGAACGACGAGCTGCCGACGCGGAAGCTGACGCATTGGCGCCGCTCGCCCTGGTGCCGGCGCGCCGCCTGGCGGCCCGCGCCTTGCAGCGCCAGCACCTGCGGCACGTTTTCGATGCGCGCCAGCGCGGCCGGGTCGAGCACTTGCAGCAGCCGGGCGCCGTCCTCGAGCAGGATGGTGCCGGCCACCACGCCGTGGCTTTCGCCGGACGCGTAGCTCAGCGTGCTGCGCTGCTCCGGGCGCACGCGCAGGATTTCGCCGGTGGCGTGGAACAAGAGGCCCACCAGCACGCCGTCGTAATCGAGGATGGCGATCTTGTGCGACGGCTCGGCGGCCGGCGCGGCGGGGTTGAACACGCGGCCCAGGTTGACCACCGGGATCACGCTGCCGCGCAAGGTGAAGATGCCTTCCAAAAACGGCGGCGACAGCGGCAGCGCGGTCATCTTGTCGGGGAAATTGACCACTTCGCGGATGCACAGCGCGGGCAGGGCGAATTCGTCGGGGCCGAGCACGAAGGAGCCGAACAGTTCGGTCGGGCCGGCGGCGGCCGGCGTTTTTTGTTCAAGCATGTGCATGGTGGCGTTCCCGGGACTGGGGGGCGATGTCTTCGATCTGGTAACTGCAGGTGGCGCAATCGACGGCCAGAGTCCGTCCGGTCTTGCCGCCGACGCGGCAGTCCAGCACGTTCAGGCCGTACAGTTTGAGATATTTGCGGGCGGCGTCGGCGTTTTGCTGGCCGATCTGGAAGCGCGACGAGCAGGCGTCGAGCATCATGCCGCCGCCGGCCACCACCACCACGATGTCGGCGTAGTCGGCCGTGGTGGCGCCCATCAGGCGCAGCAGCGATGGCACCGCATGGCTGACGTAGCGCGCGCCCGGTTCGGTTTGCGGCATGGCCGCCTCGGCCAGCAGGCAATGGGCCAGGCCGCAGCGGCCACGTTTTTTCCACAGGAAGGCGATGCCGACGCAGGAGCCCAGCAGGACCTTGAGTTGTTCGGTGCGGCCGCCGATTTTCAGTTCGCCGATGCCAACGTGGCGGAACGGACCGGCGATGCGGCCGGCTGCGTCCTCCGGACCGTCCCAGGTCAAGGCTGGAAGGACGGCGGCGCCGCCGAGGGTGGAATGGAGTGAGATCATGGTTGGCTACCCAGCGTATAAATCAACGGCCGCTCGAACTGCCAGGCGGTATCGAGGCCTGTCATCGATTCGGATTCGCCCAGGATCAACCTGGCTTGGGGCGCCATACTGTGGCGGACTTGCTGGAGTACGACCTGTTGGTGTTCCTGGTCGAAATAGAACAGGACGTTACGCAGGAACACGAGGTCGAACTTCTGGTGCGTGAACGGCGACGGCGGCCGCAGCGGCTTGAGCAGATTGTGCTGGGCCAGCGTGACGTGCCGTTTGAGCGCGTCGACCACTTGCAGGCCGTCGGCGCGCGCCGTGAAATATTTAGCGACCCAATCCGGGTGCGAGGCCAGCAGGCGCTCCACCGAGCGCCCCGCGTAGTCGCCGGCGCGTGCCTGCGCCAGGATCTGGCGCGAGATGTCGGTGCCCAGTATCCGGTAGCGGAAGCCCGGCGCCAGCGCCGCGAACTGGTCGCACAGCATGGCGATCGAGTACAGCTCCTCGCCGCTGCTGGCCGCCGCCGACCACACCGTCAGCGTCTGGCCCGGATGCTCGCGCCACCAGCGCGGCAGGAATTCGCTTTCAACGTAGTCCCACACGTGCTGCGTGCGGAAAAACAGCGTGTCGTTGGTGGTGACCAGGTCGATGAAGTGCGGCACCTCGGCGTGGTCGTCGCGTACCTTTTGAACGTACGCCTGGTAGCTGCCGATGTCGAGCGCCAGCATCCGCGGCCGCAGGCGCCGCTCCAGCAGCACGCTTTTGCGGTCGCTCATGGCGATGCCGGTGTGCTCGCGCACCAGCGCGATCAGCGCCGACAAGGTCGCCGGTTGGATGCCCGCGCTGTTGTCCACTGGCGCGCCTTAGACCACGAAGCCGGAAACGGTTTTGTTCAGGTCGCCGGCGCGCTCGTTCAAGCCCTCGGTCGAGCGGGCGATGCTGTCGCAGGCGGCAGCGGTCTTCTCGGCCTCCTCGGCGATGTATTGCACCGCCGTGCTCACCTCGCGCGCCGTGAGCAGCTGCTCGTTGGTGGCCTTGGAGATGTCCGAGATGGCCATGGTCGTCTTGGCCACGCCGGCGACAATCTTGTCGAAGGCGTCGCTGGCCTGGCGCGAGATCTCGCTGCCGGCCGAGACGCGCTTGACCGATTCGTTGATCAGCTTGGAGATTTCCTTGGTCGCCTGCGAGGAGCGCTCGGCCAGCTTGCGCACCTCGTCGGCCACCACCGAGAAGCCCAGGCCGTGCTCGCCGGCGCGGGCGGCCTCGATGGCGGCGTTGAAGGCCAGCATATTGGTCTGGTTGGCGATCTCGCTGATAACCTTGACGATCTCGCCGATGTCCTCCGACGAGCGGTTGATCAGGTCCATCGCCTCGATTGACTTGGCCACCGCCTTGGCGCCGGCCTCGGCCTCGCGCTGGGTGTCCTTGGCCAAGGTGTCGGCGTTGGAGGTGTTGCCGGCGATGATGTCGATCGAATTGGTCAGGCCGTCGATCGAGGCGTTCATCTCCTCGACGGTGGCGCCCAGCGCCTGGGTGCCGTTGGCCACGCCGCCGGAACGGTCGGCGATGGTGGTCGAGGCGTCGGCGAAGCCGTTGGCCGAGGCCACCACCTCGCCGATGACCTTGCGCAGGTCGGCGATCATCTTGCTGATGCCTTCGGCCAGATGGTCGAGCGGCTCGTCGCCCTCGACCGCGATGTTGCTGGTCAGGTCGCCTGAGGCGGCGCGCTCGACCGACGCGAGCAAGCGCTTGATCTTGGCGCCGTCGGAGGCCGCCTGCGCGGCGACCGAATTCTCCAGGTCCACCTGCGCGGTAATATCGCTGGCGAACTTCACCACCTTATAGGGCTTGCCATTCAAATCGAGAATGGGATTATAAGTAGCCTGTATCCATACTGTTTTGCCATTATTGCCGATCCGTTTATAACGGCCGGCATCGAATTCGCCGCGATTGAGTTTTTGCCAGAAACGTTTATAGTCCGACCCCGTCGCATATTCCGGTTCGCAGAACATGCGGTGATGCTCGCCGCGAATATCGTCGATGGTGTAGCCCATCGTGCTGAGGAAGTTGTCGTTGGCGCACAGCACGTGGCCGGTCATGTCGAATTCGATCACCGCCTGCGCCTTGGACATGGCGGCGACCTTGCTCTCGTACTCGGCGTTCTTGATCTTGGTGTCGGTGATGACGGTGGCGAACTTGATGATCTTGTAGGCCTTGCCGTTGGCGTCGATGATGGGGTTGTAGGACGCGGTGATCCACACTTCGCGGCCGCCTTTGCCCATGCGCTTGTAGTCGCCGCGGTCGTATTCGCCGCGGCCGAGGCGCGCCCAGAAGTCCTTGTACTCGGCCGTTTTGACATACTCGGGGTCGCAGAACATGGCGTGGTGGCGGCCTTGGACTTCGGCCAGCGTGTAGCCGACGGTGGCCAGGAAATTCTCGTTGGCATGCAGGATAATGCCTTCGAGATCGAATTCGATCAACGCCTGTACCCGGTTCAGCGCGGTATTAATCGCCGCCAAATCCTGATCGCCCGATTGAATCGCCTGTGTATGCGCATCCATAGAAATCCTATATATAAGGTAATAATAATGGGTAGATAATGTTGTGCGCTGATGGCATCGGCGGCGCGGCTTTATATTATTTCCCTTAATCAAGTTGGAAGACAAGCTGAGCCATTAGTTTTGCGTCGCGCCGTGTCACATATTTTCCACTCGGGGCGGCAGTTTCTCCGCGTTTAAAAGCGTGGCCGCCGCATTCAAAAGCGGGCGCCCGCCGGCGCGATTTTCCGGTACGATCGTTCTTTTTTGCGGTATAGTTGGTTCGTTCCGTTTCACACAACAATAAGGAAGAGACATGACCGCTGAATATCACGTCCACGGCGCTGTCGCCGTTGTCACCCTCAACAATCCGCCGGTCAACGGCCTGGGCCTGGCCACCCGCACCGCCGCCGTCAAAGGCATCCAGCAAGCACTGGCGGACGACGCGGTCAAGGCGATCGTCATCACCGGCGCCGGCAAGGCGTTCTCGGGCGGCGCCGACATCAAGGAATTCAATTCGCCCAAGGCGCTCGCCGAGCCCAGCCTGCACACCCTGATCGCCACCGCCGAAGGCGCGACCAAGCCGGTGGTAGCCGCCATCCACACGGTCTGCATGGGCGGCGGCCTGGAGCTGTCGCTCGGCTGCCATTACCGGGTCGCCATGCCGGGCGCGCAGATCGCGCTGCCGGAGGTCAAGCTCGGCCTGCTGCCGGGCGCCGGCGGCACGCAGCGCCTGCCGCGCGTGCTGGGCCTGGAGATGGCGCTCAACATGATCGTTTCGGGCACGCCGGTGGCGTCCGAAAAGCTGGCCGGCACCGCCTTGTTCGACGAGGTGTTCGCGGCCGATGCCGACCTGCTGGCCTCGGCGATCGCCTTCGCCGAAAAGATCGCCGACGCGCGTCCGCTGCCGAAGGTGCGCGAGCGCAAGGTCGACTACCCGAACCACGAAGCCTTCCTGCAGTTCTCGCGCAACACGGTCAAGGCCATGGCCGGTCCGTTCCCGGCGCCGCTCGAGTGCGTGGAGACGGTGGCCGCTTCGGTGACGATGAAGTTCGACGACGGCATGAAGTTCGAGCGCGAGCGCTTCATGCACCTGATCGGCACCACCGAATCGAAGGCGCTGCGTCACGCCTTCTTCGCCGAGCGGGTCGCCAGCAAGGTGCCGGACGTGCCGGCCGATACGCCCACGCGCGCGATCAAGCAGGCGGCCGTGATCGGCGCCGGCATGATGGGCGGCGGCATCGCCATGAACTTCCTCAACGCCGGCATCCCGGTCAAGCTGCTGGAGACCAAACAGGAGACGCTGGACAAGGGCCTGGCCACCATCCGCAAGAATTACGAAAGCACGATGAAGAAGGGCAAGCTGACGCAGGAGAAGTTCGACCAGCGCATGGCCCTGGTCAGCGGCACCCTGGCCTACGAGGACATCGCCGAGGCCGATATCGTGGTCGAAGCCGTGTTCGAGGAGATGGGCGTCAAGGAGGCGGTGTTCCGCCGGCTCGACGAGGTGATGAAGCCGGGCGCGATCCTGGCCACCAACACCTCGACCCTGGATGTCGACCAGATCGCCGGCTTCACCAAACGGCCGCAGGAAGTCGTCGGCACCCACTTCTTCAGCCCGGCCAACGTGATGAAGCTGCTGGAGATCGTGCGCGGCGCGCAGACCGGCAAGGACGTGCTGGCGACGGCGCTGGCGCTGTCGAAAAAGCTCAAGAAAACCGGTGTCGTCTCCGGCGTGTGCGACGGCTTCATCGGCAACCGCATGATCGAGCAGTACAGCCGCCAGGCCGGCTTCCTGCTGGAGGAGGGCGCCTTGCCGGAGCAGGTCGACAAGGCCGCCGAGAAGTTCGGCTGGGCCATGGGGCCGTTCCGCATGGCCGACCTGGCCGGCAACGATATCGGCTGGGCCATCCGCAAGCGCCGTTATGTCGAGAAGCCGGAGATCAGTTACTCGAAGACCGCCGACCTGCTGTGCGAGATGGGCCGTTACGGCCAGAAGACCGGCGGCGGCTGGTATGACTACAAGCCGGGCGACCGCAAGGCCTACCCGAACGCCGAGGTCGACGCGATGATCGTCGCCCACTCGGCCGAGCTGGGCATCACCCGCCGCAAGATCGGCGACCAGGAAATCGTCGAGCGGCTGGTGTATGCGCTGGTCAACGAGGCGGCGAATATCCTGGAGGAGGGTATCGCCCTGCGCGCGTCCGACATCGACATGGTGTATCTGACCGGCTACGGCTTCCCGCTGTTCCGTGGCGGGCCGATGTTCTACGCCGATACCGTGGGACTGCCAAACGTGCTGGCGGCCATCAACAAGTATGCGCAAGGGCGCCACGGCGAGGCGTGGCAGCCGGCGCCGCTGCTGGTTCGGCTGGCCGGCGAGGGCAAGGGTTTCAATAGCTGATCACCGCGCAGTTGTTGTCAGATGCTCACATGCAATAAGGAAAATTTAATAGCCTGTGAGCATTTTACTTAAAAGCTGAGTATAATTCTCGAAAGCACAATTTCATCGAAGCCCTAAAAAACGGTTCGAGTCGCAGCGTGAACAGCTTGGCATCCCCATCGATGCCCCACGTTACCACCCAACCATCCACTATTTAGAGGCATAAATGAAACGCACCATCATCTTCGCAGTACTCGCCATCAGCGCATTCTCGACCGCCCAGGCGGCCAACATCAACGGTCTGTTCAACACCGGCATCGGCGCCAACGGCACGGCCGACGCGCACTACACCTTGAGCGCGGCCAGCAGCGACACCGCGATCGCCAACACCGTCCCGGTCATCACCTACGACAACCAATGGCCGATCAGCCCTTGGATGACCAACGACAGCACCTCCAAGTGGATCACGCCGACCAGCAACCAGGCGCAAAGTTTCGACGCCTGGAGCGCCGGCACCTACACCTACTCGCTGTCGTTCGACCTGAGCGGCTACAAGGCCGGCAGCGCCGGCTTCAGCGCCCGCATGGCCGCCGACAATTCGGTAGTGGTGCTGCTGAATAACCAGCAGATTTCCAGCGCCAGCGGCTTCATGGGCTGGAGCGACTTCGCCTCGAACGGCGGCTTCGTCGACGGCGTCAACAAACTGGACTTCGTGGTCACCAACTGGGCGCAAAACAGCGGCAACCCGACCGGCCTGCGCGTCGAATTCACCAACAGCACCGTCGCGCCGGTGCCGGAGCCGGAAACCTACGCCATGATGTTGGGCGGCCTGGCACTGGTGGGCGCCATCGCGCGCCGCCGCAAGTCAAAATAATAACAAGTGGGTTCAGCCTTGGGGCCGCCAGCGATGGCGGCCTTTTTTTTGTCCCGCCTGAGCCGCACTAAACCACGTAGGGCGGATTTGCGGGCGAGGCCCGCCAATCCGCCGGGGGCCCATCGAAGGAGCGTCCTCCTGCCGGAGGACTTGAGAGCGAAGCGTAATCCGCCAATGCGTGCTCCGTTGGCGGCTCACAAACGGCGGATTACGGCGTGCCGCCTAATCCGCCCTACGTGGTTTAGAAGATTTTCGGCGTGACCTAAAACAAAAAAAAGGCCGGGTCCGCTTAGCGGAACCCGGCCTCTTTGCGCCTCAGCGCGCCAGCATTAGTCGTTGGCGTAGATGTTGTTGTCCTTGGTTTCGCGGACGAACAGCGCGCCGATCACGGCGGTGATCAGGGCGATGACGATCGGATACCACAGGCCGTAGTAGATGTCGCCCTTGAACGCGACCAGCGCGAACGAGATCGTCGGCAGCAGACCGCCGAACCAGCCGTTGCCGATGTGGTAAGGCAGGGACATCGAGGTGTAGCGGATGCGGGTCGGGAACATTTCAACCAACATCGCGGCGATCGGGCCGTACACCATCGTCACATACAGCACCAGGATGAACAGGATCGCAACGATCATCGGCTTGTTCATCTGCGACTCGTCGGCCTTGGCCGGATAGCCGGCGACCTTGATCGCGGCAGCCACCTCTTTCTTCAGCGCGGCTTCGGTCTTCTTGCTGTCGGCGTCGAAGTTCAGGTTGTCAGGCGTCATGACAGCGTTGAACGATGGCACTTCCTTGTCGCCGATCTTGATCTTGGCGACACTGCCGGCCGGTGCCGCTTCCTTGGTGTAGGCGACCGACGCGTTCGACAGGATGCCGGTGGCGATGTCGCACGACGATGGGAACTTGGTGGTGCCGGTCGGGTTGAACTGGAAGTGGCACGATGCCGGATCGGCGACGACCACCACTGGCGAGTTCTTCAACGCGGTCTCCAGCGCCGGGTTGCCGTAGTGGGTCAGCGCGCCGAACAGCGGGAAGTAGGTGGCCGCGGCAATCACGCAACCGCCCAGGATGATCCATTTACGACCGATCTTGTCCGACAGCATGCCGAAGAAGATGAAGAACGGCGTGGCCAGGGCCAGCGAGATCGCGGTCATGATGTTGGCGCTGGCGCCGTCGATCTTGAGGGTTTGCGTCATGAAGAACAGCGCGTAGAACTGGCCGGTGTACCACACCACCGCCTGGCCCATGGTCAGGCCGACCAGCGCCAGGATCACCACTTTCAGGTTTTTCCACTGGCCGAACGCTTCGCTCAGCGGCGCTTTCGAGGTCTTGCCTTCGGCTTTCATTTTGGCGAAGGCCGGCGATTCGTTCATCGACAGGCGGATCCACACCGAAACACCCAGCAGCAACACCGACACCAGGAACGGCACGCGCCAGCCCCAGGCGTTGAACGCTTCCTCGCCGACGGCGGTGCGGGTGCCCAGGATGACCAGCAGCGACAGGAACAGGCCCAGTGTCGCGGTGGTTTGAATCCAGGCGGTGAAGGAGCCGCGCTTGCCGTTCGGTGCGTGCTCGGCGACGTAGGTCGCCGCGCCGCCGTACTCGCCGCCCAGCGCCAGGCCCTGCAGGATGCGCAGGACCACCAGGATGATCGGCGCGGCAATGCCGATGGCCGCGTAGCCGGGCAACAGGCCGACGATGAAGGTCGACGCGCCCATGATCAGGATGGTGATCAGGAAGGTGTATTTACGGCCGATCATGTCGCCCAGGCGGCCGAACACGAGCGCGCCGAACGGACGCACGATGAAGCCGGCGGCAAAGGCCAGCAGCGCGAAAATGAAGGTGGTGGTGGGGTCGCCGATGAAGAACTGCTTGGCGATGATCGACGCCAGCGCGCCGTACAAATAGAAATCGTACCATTCAAAGACCGTGCCCAGCGACGAGGCGAAAATCACCTTGCGTTCTTCCGGCGTGATCACCGTCGATTTGGGCGGATTGCGCAGGTCTGCGGTGCCTGTTGGGGTTGCCATATATGTCTCCTGTAATTATTTGAACTTCACTAGCCGCGATAGTTATTACTCCGTCAGCTTGAATGCAGTGTGGCCGCCGAACCTTACGTCATGCTTGCTTCAAACTTACGCCAAACTGACAAATTGAATTAAGAACGGTCGTACTAAATATGCTATTCTGGCCCGACTAAAATAATCCACAGGAGATATCCATGATAGATGCCGTCATCGTTTCGACCGCCCGCACCGGGCTTGCCAAATCCTGGAAGGGCGCGTTCAACATGACGCACGGCGCCACCCTGGGCGGCCATGTGTTGCAGGCGGCGATCGCGCGCGCCGGCATCGAGCCCGGCGAGGTCGAGGACGTGCTGGTCGGCTGCGCCAATCCGGAAGGCGCCACCGGCGGCAACATCGCCCGCCAGATCGCGCTGCGCGGCGGTTGCCCTGTCACCACCGCCGGCATGACCATCAACCGCTTCTGCTCGTCGGGCCTGCAAACCATCGCCACGGCCGCGCAAAGCATTATCGCCGGCGAGGGCGATATCTACGCCGCCGGAGGCGTCGAGTCGATCTCCTGCGTGCAGCAGGAAATGAACACCCATATGTATAAGGAAGTGTGGCTGTCCGAGCACAAGCCGGAGCTGTACTGGCCCATGCTGCAAACGGCCGAGACGGTCGCCAAGCGCTACAACATCAGCCGCGAGCGCCAGGACCAGTACGGCGTGCAAAGCCAGCAGCGCGCCGCCGCCGCCCAGGCCGCAGGGCTGTTCGACGCCGAAATCGTGCCGATGACCACGGTGATGGGCGTGGCCGACAAGGAATCGGGCATGCTGCTGAGCCGCGAAGTGACGATCTCGGCCGACGAAGGCATCCGCGCCGACACCACCTACGAAGGCGTGGCCAAGATCCGCAGCGCCGTGCCGGGCGGCGTCATCAGCGCCGGCAACGCCAGCCAGTTCTCCGACGGCGGCTCGATGGCCATCGTCATGAGCGCGCAGACGGCCGCCGCCAAGGGGCTGGCACCGCTGGGCATCTTCCGTGGCTTCGCCGTGGCTGGCTGCGAACCGGACGAGATGGGTATCGGCCCGGTGTTCGCGATTCCCAAGCTGCTCAAGAAGGCCGGGCTCAAGGTCGAGGACATCGGCTTGTGGGAATTGAACGAGGCCTTCGCCGTGCAGGTGCTGTATTGCGCGGACAAGCTGGGCATTCCGATGGACCGCCTCAACGTCAACGGCGGCGCCATCGCCGTCGGCCATCCGTACGGCGTGTCGGGCGCGCGCCTGACCGGCCACGCGCTGCTGGAAGGCAAACGGCGCGGCGTCAAATATGTGGTGGTGACGATGTGCATCGGCGGCGGCCAGGGCGCTGCCGGCCTGTTCGAAGTGGTCTGAGCCCATGGCATCGAAACTGCTGTCGCGCCGCGACATCGACTTCATGCTGTACGAATGGCTGGACGTGGAATCGCTCACTAACCGCGAGCGCTTCCGGGACCACAACCGCGAAACCTTCGACGCCGCCATCGACACGGCCGAGCAGCTGGCCGCCGATCTGTTTGAGCCGCACAACAAGAAAAGCGACAGCCAGGAGCCGCACGCGGTGCCCGGCGAGCACTGCCTGAACGTCAAGATGATTCCCGACGTGAAGGTGGCGCTGGACGCCTACTCGGCGGCGGGTCTGATGGCGTCGGGTCAGGACTACGAGCGCGGCGGCATGCAGCTGCCGTGCGTGGTGGAAAAGACCCTGGCGTGCTACTTCACCGCCGCCAACGTCAGCACCACGGCCTACACCTTCCTGACCACGAGCAACGCCGGCACCTTGCTCAAGTGCGGGACGCCGGAGCAGGTGCGGCGCTTCGCCGATCCGATGTTCGCCGGCCGCTACTTCGGCACCATGTGCCTGTCCGAGCCGCAGGCCGGCTCCAGCCTGTCGGACATCACCACCCGCGCCGAACCCGATCCGGTCAACGGCGTGGATGGCGAACGCCAGTACCGCCTCAGCGGCAACAAGATGTGGATCACGGCCGGCGAGCACGAGCTGTCGGACAACATCGTCCATCTGGTGCTGGCCAAGATACCCGGCCCGGACGGCAAGCTGATTCCAGGCGTCAAAGGCATCTCGCTGTTCATCGTGCCCAAGTTCCTGGTCAACGAGGATGGTAGCCGGGGCGAGCGCAACGATGTCGTGCTGGCCGGCCTGAACCACAAGATGGGCAATCGCGGCGCCACCAACTGCCTGCTCAACTTCGGCGAGGGCAAATTCAAGCCGATGAGCAAAGGCGGGGCGGTCGGGTATCTGGTCGGCACCGCCCACCAGGGGCTGGCCAATATGTTCCACATGATGAATGACGCGCGTATCTGCGTCGGCCTCGGCGCGGCCGTGCTGGGCTACACCGGCTATCTGCACGCGCTTGACTACGCGCGCAACCGCCCGCAAGGCCGCCATCCGGCGCAGAAGGACCCGGCCCAGCCGCAGCTGACCATCATCGAACACACCGACGTGCGGCGCATGCTGCTGGCGCAGAAGGCTTACGTCGAAGGCGCGCTGGGACTGGTGCTGTATTGCTCGCGCCTGGTCGACGAGCAGAACACCGCCGAAACGCCGGAAGCGCGCGAACACGCCGGCCGCTTGCTCGATTTCCTCACGCCGGTCACCAAGTCGTGGCCGTCGCAATGGTGCGTCGAGGCCAATAGCCTGGCGATCCAGGTGCACGGCGGCTACGGCTATACGCGCGAATACAACGTCGAACAGTTCTACCGCGACAACCGCCTCAACGCCATCCACGAAGGCACGCACGGCATCCACGGCCTGGATTTGCTGGGCCGGAAAGTGGCGACGCAGGACGGCGCGCTGTTCAAGGCCTTCGGCGCCGAGTTGCGGCGCACGGTGCGCAAGGTGCGCGGCGGCATCGGCGCGCCCGGCGCAGTCCACGCGGCCAGCGCACACCTGTCGGCCGAAGCGGCCGATGACATCGCCGCCGAACTGCTGGCGCACGCCGACGTGCTCGATACGGCATGGCAGAGGGTGGAACAAGTCACGCAGAGCCTGTATGCTGTCGGCGACATGAACAAGACGCTGGCCAACGCCAGCGCCTATCTGGAAGCGGTCGGCCACGTGGTGCTGGCGTGGATCTGGCTCCAGCAGGCATTCCTGGCGGCGCGTGCGCTTGCCGACGCCAACGCTGCGGATGTCAGCTTTTACCGAGGCAAGCTGCAGGCTTGCCGCTTCTTCTACCGCTGGGAGCTGCCGAAGGTGGCGCAGCAGCTCGAGCTGCTGGCCAGCGTGGACACCACCACGCTCGATATGCAGGATGCGTGGTTCTAACAAAGGATAAAAATGCTGAAACACATCGTGATGTGGAAACTGAAAGAACACGCCGAAGGCGGCGACCGTGCCACCAATGCCGCCAAGATGAAAGCAATGCTCGATGGTTGCGCCGCTCTGGTGCCGGGCATCCTGAAGTTCGAGGCGGCGCTGGCGCAGCCGGGGCTGGAGGCGACCTACGATGTGATTTTGTATTCCGAGTTCACCGACAAGGCCGCGCTGGACGCCTATCAGGAACACCCGGACCACGTGGCGATCAAGCCGTTCTTCGGCGCCGTGCGCGATCAGCGCCAATGCATGGACTACGAGGTGTAAATGGATATTCCTTCGACCTACCAGCGCATCGTCCTCGCCTCGCGTCCGCGCGGCCCGGTATTGCCCGAGAACTTCCGCCTGGAGACGGTGCCCGTGCCGGAGTTGGCCGACGGCCAGGTGTTGATCCGCAACCACTATCTGTCGCTGGACCCGTATATGCGCGGGCGCATGAGCGCGTCCAAAAGCTACGCCGATTGCCAGGCGCTCGATGAAACCATGATCGGCGGCACTGTCGGCCAAGTGCTGGCGTCGCGCAATGCGCGTTATCAGGCCGGCGCGTTCGTCGGCGGCGTGCTTGGCTGGAGCGAAATGGGCGTTTCCGACGGCGCCATGCTGCGCAAGCTCGATCCTTCCGGCATCCCTCTGTCGGCTTATCTGGGCGCGGTCGGCATGCCCGGCATGGCGGCATGGTACGGCTTCAACCAGATCATGGCGTCCAAACCGGGTGAAACGATCGTGGTTTCGGCCGCCAGCGGCGCGGTCGGCAGCGTCGTCGGACAGTTGGCCAAACTGCGCGGCTGCCGCGCGGTCGGCATCGCCGGCGGGGCGGAGAAATGCGCATACGTGGTCGATGAACTGGGCTTCGACGCCTGCATCGATTACAAGGCCGGCAACCTGGAACGGGATCTGGAGGCGGCAACGCCGGATGGCGTCGACGGCATCTTCGAAAACGTTGGCGGAGCGGTGCTCGATGCGTCGCTGGCGCGCACCAACGCCTTCGCGCGCATCGCGTTGTGCGGCATCATCGCCGGTTTCGCCGGAGCAGATCTGTCGATCAAGAACTCGCGCATGCTGCTGATCAATCGTCTGACCTTGCGCGGCTTCATCATCACCGAGCACATGGACTTCTGGTCGCAGGGCTTGCAGGAGCTGGGGGAGCTGGTCGCCGATGGCAAACTCAAGTATCGCGAATCGGTGGCGCAGGGACTGGCCTCGGCGCCGGACGCGTTCATCGGCCTGATGGAAGGGCGGAATTTCGGCAAGCAGCTGGTCAAGCTGATTTGATCGTGATTTGTTGATAGGTGAATTGTTTCACACACTCTACATTACGACTGTTGTCGATCCGACCAATAAGCGGTAGCCTAGACCTTGCTTGACGTACCCGAAGTACTCTCTTGAAGATAGGAAATATATGAAGAAGATCGCCCTAGTGCGCTGCATGATGAGTTTGTCCCTGATGGCGGCATCGACCGCCTTTGCCGCGAGTACGACCGCCGAGGCGCCGTTGAAGGCCACCGCCGGCAACAAGGTCAGCGGCGTCGTGAATTTCGAGCAAGGCAAGGACGGCTTGCGCGTCAAGGCCCGCATCGAAGGACTGACGCCCGGCTTGCACGGCTTCCACATTCACGAAAAGGGCGACTGCTCGGCGCCGGACGGCACCAGTGCCGGCGGCCACTTCAACCCGTCGACGACGCAGCACGGCGATCCGGCCAAGGCGGCGCACCACGGCGGCGACTTCGGCAACCTGAACGCCAACGACAAGGGCGTGGCCGAGCTCGATGTGACGGTGCCGCTGACGCAGATCAACCTGACCGACGGCAACCCGGCCAACGCGGTCGGCCGCTCGGTGATCGTCCACGCGGCGCCGGACGACATGGTGACCCAGCCGACCGGCAATTCCGGCGCCCGTTTGGCCTGCGGCGTCATTGCAGCAAAGTAGGGCGATTGGCGCGGAAATTGGCCATGCCGGAGACGCTGGTCTGCATGCTACGTGTTCGCGGAGAATCGGCACGGTGCGTAAACCAGGATCCACGTAGGGCGGATTAGCGAAGCGTAATCCGCCACAGCGCCGCCCGCGACCCGACAATCACCTCAACGCCGCCGCGATCGCCTTGCCCGCGCCCGTCGTATCGGCCGTTCCGCCCAAATCCGGCGTCCGCGCGCCGTCCTGAATACACGATTCGATCGCCGCGACAATCGCATCATGCGCCGCCCGGTACTTGCCCTCGCCGGCACCCAGGAAATCCAGCATCATCGCGCCCGACCAGATCATGGCCACTGGATTGGCGATGTTTTTTCCATAGATATCCGGCGCCGATCCATGCACCGGCTCGAACAACGACGGCCAGGTCCGCTCCGGATTCAAATTGGCCGATGGTGCGATCCCGATCGTCCCGGTGCATGCCGGCCCCAGGTCCGACAAGATATCGCCGAACAAATTGGACGCCACCACCACGTCGAACCGCTCCGGCGACAATACAAACCGCGCGCACAAAATATCGATGTGGTACTGGTCGCGCCGGACTTCGGGATAGCCTGCGCCCATCGCTGCAAAACGCTCGTCCCAATACGGCATGCTGATCGAAATCCCGTTGGACTTCGTTGCCGACGTCAAGTGCTGCTTCGGCCGGCTCCGCGCCAGCTCGAAAGCGTACTTCAGCACGCGATCGACGCCGGTGCGCGTAAAGACCGACTCCTGCAACACGAATTCCCGCTCCGTGCCTTCAAACATCTTGCCGCCGACCGAGGAATACTCACCCTCGGTATTTTCACGGACGATGTAGAAATCGATGTCGCCCGGCTTCTTGTTCGCCAACGGACAAGGCACGCCGGGCATCAAGCGCACCGGCCGCAGGTTGACATACTGGTCGAACTGGCGACGGAATTTGAGCAGCGAGCCCCACAGGGAAACATGGTCCGGCACGGTCTCCGGCCAGCCGACGGCGCCGAAGAAGATCGCGTCGAAGCCCTTGAGCTGTTCAAACCAGTCGTCGGGCATCATCTTTCCGTGCTCAACGTAGTAGTCGGAGCTGGCCCACTCAAACGTGGTCCATTCGATGCCGATGTCGAAGCGCTTCGCGGCCGCCTCGACCACCCGTATGCCTTCGGGCATGACTTCCTTGCCGATGCCGTCGCCAGCGATGACTGCGATCTTGTGCGTTTTCATTGTTTTTCCTCCGTTAGCCGATGACTGCCAGCATATCGCGCCGCGGCTGGTTTAGAATGTGTCTAATTGTGATCCCATAAAACACGTTGTGTGAATAATGAACGTGACTAAGAATATCGAAAACAGCGATTTGCGCGTGTTTGCCACGGTTGTGCGCAAGGCCAGCTTTGTCGCCGCCGCCGAGGAGCTGGGCATGTCGCCGGCCTACGTCAGCAAGCGGATCGGCATGCTGGAACAGGCGCTGGGCGTGCGCCTGTTCCACCGCACAACCCGACGGGTGGTCGTCAGCGACGATGGCGAGCAAGTCTACGCGCGGACGCTGGCGATACTGGCGAGCCTGGACGGCCTGTTCGACGAGCTCGCCGAGCGGCAAGGCGTGCCGCGCGGCCAGTTGCGCGTCAGCAGCAGTTTCGGCTTCGGGCGCAATGTCGTCGCGCCCGCCATCGCCGGACTGGCGGCCGACCATCCCGAGTTGCAGGTGCGGCTGGAGGTGTTCGATCGTCTGGTCGACATCGTCAGCGAAGGGTTCGACATCGACGTCCGCATCGGCGACGCGATCGCGCCGCAGCTGATCGCCCGGCGGCTGATGACCAACCACCGCATCCTGTGCGCGTCGCCCGCGTATCTGGCGCGACGGGGCACGCCGCAAACCCTGCGCGAGCTGGAGGAGCACGATTGCCTGCCGATCAAGGAGCGCGATTTGCCCTTCGGCGTCTGGCGCCTGCGCAGTGCGGCCGAGGAGGGCGTGGTCAAGGTGAACGGCCCACTATCGACCAACCATGGCGAGATCGCATTGCAGTGGGCGGTGGCCGGCGCCGGCATCGTGCTGCGCTCGCGCTGGGACGCACAAGCGCATCTCGACCGCGACCAGTTGGTGCAGATATTGCCGGCGTACACACAGGAAGCCAATGTCTGGGCGGTCTACCCGCAACGGCTCGCCGGCTCGGCCAAGGTGCGCGTGTTCGTGGACTTCCTCGAACGGCATCTCGCGTGCGACAATCCGGGATCAGCCAATCAGATGCCACGCCTATGACCGACCACGCACAATACGATATTCGTTCCGGGGACTGGAACGTCCTGCAGGAAGACGCCAGGATGATCCGTTTTGAAGTCTTCGTCGAGGAACAAAAGGTTCCCGCGGAGCTGGAGATGGACGCCATGGACGCGGTCTGCCTCCACGCGGTCGCCTACGACGCCGCCGGCACGCCCGTCGGCACCGGACGCCTGCTGCCGGACGGCCACATCGGCCGCATGGCGGTGCGCAAGAGCGGACGCGGCGCCGGTGTCGGCGGCGCCTTGCTGCAAACGCTGATGGCGCAGGCCAGGGCGCGCGGCGACCGCCAAGTCGTGCTCAGCGCGCAGTCGCACGCCGCCCCGTTCTACCAGCGCCACGGCTTCGCGATCGAAGGCGACGAGTTTTTCGAAGCCGGTATCGCCCACATCAACATGCGCTACATCTTCGCCTAAGGCGTGATAGTCCGGCGCGGCCGCATCAGGCCCGCCGCCAGCAGCAACATGAACAACAACTGCACCTTCGGCACATCGAACAGGCTGTCGAACACGCCCACCACCAATGCGCCGGTCAGCGCCGCCAGGAACACCGCCGCCTCCACCCGGCCGTGCCAGGCGCTGCGCGCCATCCGTCCGGCCGCATAAACCAGCAGCAAGCCCATCGCCACGGTCCCCAGCCAGCCCTGCTCGAAGTAGGTGTGGATGTAAAAATTCTTGATATGCCAAGGCAAGTGATCGCGGTCGCTGGTGAAGAACCAGCCCGCCTGGCCGGCCGTGAAGTCGCCATTGCGCAATAACTCCGGGCCGCCATCGCGCGCCCGCACGCTGACGTTGTCGATATCGACAATGCCGGCCTGGCCGCCGCTGGCCAGTTCCAGCTGCACCGGTAATCCCCATCGCTGCCCCATGCCCGCGCTGTAGAAGTCCAGATCGAAGTGTTGCCATCGGCCGTCCGCCGGCGTCGGCTTGCGTCCGGGCGACACGCAGTTTTGCGGATACAGCAGCCACCGCTCGCAAACGGCCAGCCACACGACAGCCTTGGGATCGCCGCGTTTGACGTCCAGCGAAATCCGGTAGTTGGTATTCGGCTCGAGGCGAACATGCTGTATGTGGCGCAGCACATCGCTGTAGCCACGCGGATGCACCGGCGCGGCCATTCGCAGGTAGTTGTTGCCGGCGAGGTCGGTTTCGTAGCGAAAACTCCCCGGGCGGATGCCCAAAGTATTGCCCCAATAATAGGTGCGCGGATAACTTCCCAGCCCGGCGCCGAGCAAAGCCGTCGGCAAGTCGTCCGGCATCATCTGCAAGGCCTCGTCCCAATGGCGGGTGCGCAGCTCCCAATCCTGGGCGACCGTGCTTATGCGCTCGCCCATGTAAGAGCTGCCCAGCACCGGAATGGCCATCGCCAGCAGCGCCGCCGCGCCCGCCCCAAAGGTGACGCTGGCGCGGCCGATGTGCCATAGCGGCTGGTGGAACAGCAGGCTGGTGACGCAGATCATGCCGCCCAGTCCAACCACCCAGGCCGCGTCCAGTGCGGCCGGCATGCCGCCCCAGTGGCGCGCCACCAGCAGGCAGGCGACCGCGAGGGCCGGGTAGGCGCCCAGCGCCAACGCGGTGGCGTGCTCTCGCCACGCGCGCGGACCGGCCAGCGCGGCGATGCCGGCCAGCCCGGCGGCAAAGCCTGCCGCCGCCAGCGACAGATAGGGCGCCTTTGCCCAGCCCGGCACCGTGAGCTTGCGCAGGGCGAGGAACAGGGCCAGATCCAGCAACAGCAACGCGGCGGCGGCAGCGCCGGCCCACACCAGGTAGCGCGGCCGCAGAGCCCAGCCGGCGGCGCGCGGCAGCCCGCCCGTCAGCAGGGTCGCGCCCAGCAATACGAGCAAGGCGCCCAGCGTGCGGTAGCCGCCGGTGGCGAACGAGCGCATCAGCAACGCGCTGATCACCGCGAGCAGCACCGCCATCGCCGCCAGCACGCCCGGCCGCAGCTTGCCGGCGGCCAGTTGCGGACCGCCCACCAGGCAGCCGATCACGACGCCGGAGGCGGCATACGCCAGCCAGACGTCGCGCGAGAAGGTGGTGAAACCGGTGAACAGGCCCATCATTAGCAGCACCAGCGCGGCGCCCAGCTGCCAGTGTTTGGTCGGACCCAGCAGCCAGCAGGCCACGAACGGGAAGCTCAGCGCCAGGAAGGCGTCGAGCGCGGCGCCGCCGGTGTGCATGGCCGAGAACGACGCCGTTGGCCGGTAGTCGGTGGAAAAGTTGAGCAGGCCGGGAAACAACCAGCGCTCCCAGCCCTGGATCAGCGCTGTGCAGCACAAGCCGAGCAGCATGCCCGGCGTCAGCAATGTGCGCAGGCCGGACAGTTCGGGACCCACGCTGCGGGTCAGTAGCGGCAACAGTACCAAGGCCCACGCCAGGCCTTTGGCCACGCGCAGGCTGTTGTAGTGGCTGTTGTAGCTGACGAAGGCGTTCAGGTCCAACGGCGGTAGCGGAAGAAGGCCGCGAACGGCGGCAATGGCGGTGGCGGCGATCACGGCGGCGAGCAAGAGCTTAGCGACCGTAGGCAGCCTGCCGGTGCGTTCGCAGGGCGCCAGCCGCCAGTAGCCGACCGCCGCCGTTGCCATCAGCATCAGATCGAGTTCATCGACATAGAACCAGCCGGTCCAGGTGCCCAGGTCCAGCCATGGCAGCGCGGCCGGCACCAGCAGCAGCCACAGGGCCGGGCGCCACCAGAGCAGCGCCGCGTAGGCGGCTACCGCCAGCGCGGCGGCCAGCGGCCGGAAAGGATAGTGGATCAGCAGCGCCATCAGCAGCGCCAGCGGTATCGGCGCCAGCAGGCGCCACAGCACGACGCCGGCGGCGCCGACCGGCGGCTCGCGCGTCACGCTGCCGCCGCGCCGGCCTTGACCGCCCCCGTAGCGCCGGCCACCTCGTCGAGCAACTGCGCCAGCGCGGCGCTGCGCGCGTGGCGGGAATGGGCGGCGACTACGGCGGCGGGCGCCAGCGGTGCCTTGCCGTCCCGCACCAATGCCAGGAAACGTGGCAGTGTTTGCATGATGTTCTCCTCGGAGTCGAGCGCGGCGATTGTTTCGATGCCGGACGCGCGCAGCGTGGCGGCGGTGTCGCTGGCGGCGTCGGTCAGCGCCAGGATCGGGCGGCCGGCGCGCAGGTATTCATATAGCTTGGCGGGAATCTGGTGGTTGCAGTTGGACGCCTGAAGTATCAACAGCGCGTCGACGGTGAGCATTTCCGCCAGCGCGGCGCGGTAAGGCTGATGCGGCGCGATGCTCACCATGTCGTCCAGTCCATATTTAGCCAGCAATCCGGCCAGGAAGGCGTCGTGACCGGTGGCGCGCAGCAGCAGCTTCAAGGCGCCCGGGCCGATCACGCCTTGTCGCCGCAGCGCGGCCATGGCGGCGAACAAGGGCGCCGGATCGCGTTCCGATGGATAGATGACGCCGCTGTGCAGCAGCACCAGCGGCCGCCCGGCGGACGGCGACGGCGCGTTGGGGACGCCATCGCGCTGGGCGTCGAGGAAATTGTCCTCGTCGTAGCCGTTTTCCACAAGGCGGAAGCGTTCGGCGGGCAGGTGCGGAAAGCGTTGCCGGTAGGCCTTGACGGCACCCGGGGTGGTGCACACGGCCACCGTGCAGCGCTCGACCGTGCGGCGCTCTATCCACAGGTAGGCCTTGCGCGTGAGCGGATTTTCCGGATAGCCGACATCGGTCATCGGATCGCGCAGGTCGGCCACCCACGGCAGGCCCGACAGGCGTTGCAGTACGTAGGCGATCAGGTGGGCGGTGGCGATCGGGTAGGTCGACCACAGCACTTGCGGACGATGCCGGCGCAGCAGCCGCAGCCCGGCCGGTACCGCGCCAAACAGCCACGACACCCAGCGGTCCGGCAGCGCCATCAGACTGGCGTAGCGGCCGCGCAGCGACAGGTGGCGCGCCGTGTCGAGCGCGAAGGCGCGGCACACCGGAACGCCGGCGGGGATCTCGCCCATCTGGTCGTCGCCGCGGTTGCCGTAGGCGCGCGGATGCGCCGACAACAGCACCGGCTTCCAGCCCCATTCCGGCAGGTATTGCGAGAACTTCAGCGTGCGTTGGATGCCGCTGCTGCCGCGCATCGGCGGATAGTGGAAAGCGATCATCAACACTTTTTTGGATGGCGCCGTCGCTACCATGTGTGCACCCAGTTCGCGGTCCAGTCGGCGACCTGGTCGCGCCATACGCGACGCGAGAATGTGTGGTCGGCTTCGCCGAGTTCGTGTCGAGTGGTGCCGGCGCGCGCGAGCAGCGTTTGCCAGGCGGGCGAGGCGTCGGCCAGGTCGGTGAATTCCTTCGCGGTCAGGTCGGCGCCGCTCAGTATGAGCAGCACCGGCCCTTTGAAGCGCGACCAGCCCGCCAGCATGCGCGACGGCAGGTCCGCCGGCACCTGGCCGGCATCGGCCGCTGGCTTGCCGCCCGCGCCGCTGGCGGCCATCAGCTGGCGCAGCGAGCGCCAGGCGGCGCCGGCGTCGAACCGTCCGCTGAACAGCTTGCGCCACAGCGCGCCCTGCAACAGGCGGCCACGGTAATAATGCTTGAGTGTGGTCCGCGCCGCGCCGGCTTCGGTGCGCACCCACGGGTTCAGCAGTACCAAGCCGCGCACGCGCGCGTCCTGGCTGGCGTAAAACAGCGCGGCCGAGGCGCCGTCGCACAGGCCCCACAGTACCACTTCGCGCAGGCCGGGCACGGCCGCCATGAAGTGGTCGACGGCCGCGCGCACGTCGAGGTCGACATCGCCGAAGTCACGCTGCGCGCCATCGCTGTCGCCCATGCCGCGGTAATCGAAGCGTTGCACCGGAATGCCGCGCGCCGCCAGCGTGCGCGCCAACAAGGTGAACTGGCGGTGGCTGCCGGCGCGGTATTGCGGGCCGCCGACGATGATCAGCACGCCGCGCGGTGACGGCTGTCCGGGCAGACTGAGTACCCCGTGAAGTTGCTCGCCGCCGCAACGAAAGGCCACGGCGTGTTCGTCATAGCGCATCGACGAGCTCCATCGCCAGCCACCGCGCGAGCGCGGCGGTCGCCTCCAGCAGCGGTTGGCAGGTGGCGATTTCCTGGCTGCCCCAGAAGGCCGGGCCGGCGATCCGGGTCATGGCGACTTCGGCGCCGCGCTGGCGCAGCGCTATCAGCGCCTGGTCCGTGGCGGGGGAGGGCGCGCGCGCCGGCGGGCCAATGTCGAACCAGTGCAGCGCGCAACCGGCGCGGCCGAGCGGCGCCAGCTTCAGGCCATCGATGGCCTGCGCCAGTTCCGCGGAAAGTTCGTAGCCGGCGACTTCCAGCGACAGTCCGGCCGCCAGCATCGCGCGCAGGGCGGCGGTGGTGTTGCCGGCCGCGCCCGTCGCACTCATCATCGCGCCGGCCATGCGCAAGCGCAGAAATTGCGTGAGAAAGGTGGCGCCGTCCAGTACCGGCTGCCACAGGATAATGTGACCCGGCGCGTAGGCGGGGCTGGCGCTGGCGGCGTAATCGAGCGCCAGCAGCGCGCCCAGACGCAGCCCGAGCAGGGCCGGGCGGTGGCCGCTGCGCTGTTGCAGCCACGCGCTGGCGAGGCCGACGTCGTCGCGCCAGTGGCGCCAGCGGGCGTCGGCGAAATCGCCGCTGCTGTCGCCGCAGCCGTGCAGGTCGATGCGCAAGGTGGCGATGCCTTGCCGCGCCAGTTCCAGCGCCAGCAAGGCGGCCATGCGCCGCGATTTGTTCATTTCCTCGGCAAAGGGCGGTACATAGACCAAGGCGCCACGACATGCGCCGGCCGCCCGCTGGTACAGGCAATAGCGTAGCCCGCCGGCGTCCGTGCTTGCGGGCAGAAAGAACGCTTCGGTCGTCATGTCGGTCATTGAATACTCCGTAGACGGTTTTGGGGGATGCGCCCCATCACCTTGCCATGGAATTCAGGTCCCTTGGGACGACCTAGCGCAAACAAATGCTCATAAAGCTGGTTTGGCAGCAAAAAAAGCCGGGCCGTCGGCGACCGCTTGGAAACCGGCATGCCGATTGACATTCGACATGCTACGCGCGCGCCAGGCCGCTAAGATCGGAGGGGACTCTCCGTTCGCTTCCGAGTCGTCCTGCGCGCCGCCGGCCGAGCCGGCCTTTCCGCAAAAAACCTGCAAAAGAGGGTGATATGGGCAGTGCTACGAGCTATCTGGTGCACGAGTTTATTTTCCGCTCGGCCGAGCGCGCACCCGCTTCCGAAGCGCTGGTCGACGGCGCCCGGCGCCTCACCTACGAGCAACTTGCGATCCTGACCACACGCACTTGCGCGGCGCTGCGGGCGCATGGCGCGCGGCGCGGCGAGAGGGTCGCCGTCTACATGGAAAAGAACATCGAGCACGTCGCCGCGCTGTTCGGCGCCGCCGCTGCCGGCATGGTGTTCGTCCCCGTCAATCCTTTGTTAAAGCCCGAACAGGTCGCCTACATCCTGCGTGACTGCGACGTCCGGGTGCTGGTCACCAGCGCCGACCGGCTGCGCCAGTTGGCGCCCGGCCTGGGCGGCTGCGACAGCCTGCAAACGGTGCTGGCGCTGGGGGCGGCGCGCGCGGCCGCGCCGTGCGCCGATATCGGCCGGATCAAGGTGCTCGACTGGGAACGGGCGCTGGCGCAAGCCGACGCCGCCGGGGCCGACACCGCGACCTTGCCGGCGCGCCGTATCACCGAGTCGGACGTCGCCGCCATCCTGTACACCTCCGGCAGCACCGGCCAGCCCAAGGGCGTGGTGCTGTCGCACCGCAACCTGGTGGCCGGCGCGGCCAGCGTCGCCGGCTATCTGGGCAACACGGCCGAGGACCGCATCCTGGCCGTGCTGCCGCTCAGTTTCGACTACGGCCTGAGCCAGCTCACCACCGCCTTCCTCAGCGGCGCCTGCGCGGTGCTGATCAACCACTTGCTGCCGCGCGACGTGCCCGCCGCCGTGATCGCCGAGCGCATCACCGGCCTGGCCGGCGTGCCGCCGCTGTGGATGCAGCTGGCCGCGCTCGATTGGCCGACGCCGTGTACCCTGCGCTACCTCACCAATTCCGGCGGCGCCATGCCGCGCGCCACGCTCGACCGGTTGCGCGCCAGGCTGCCGGCCGCCACGCCCTATCTGATGTACGGCCTGACCGAGGCGTTCCGTTCCACCTTCCTGCCGCCGGCCGAGCTGGACCGGCGTCCCGACTCGATGGGCAAGGCCATCCCCAACGCCGAGGTGCTGGTGCTGCGGCCCGACGGCAGCGAATGCGCGCCCGGCGAAGCGGGCGAACTGGTGCACCGGGGACCGCTGGTTTCGCTCGGCTACTGGAACGACGCCGCGCGCACCGCCGAGCGCTTCAAACCCTACCGCTCGCCGCTGACGGGCCTGATGCTGCCCGAGATGGCGGTGTGGTCGGGCGACACCGTGCGCCGCGACGAGGACGGCTTCCTGTATTTCATCAGCCGCGCCGACGAGATGATCAAGACGTCCGGCTACCGGGTCAGTCCGAACGAGGTGGAAGCGGTGCTGTACGCGCAGGCCGAGGTGGCCGAGGCGGCCGCGCTGGGCGTGCCGCATCCCGTGCTGGGCCAGGCGATCTTGGTGGTGGTGTCGGTACGCGACGGGCGCGCGCTCGACGAGGCGCGCCTGCTGGCCGCGCTCAAGCCGCACCTGCCCAACTACATGCTGCCGCATAAGATCGTCGTGGCCGACGCCAGCCTGCCGCGCAACGCCAATGGCAAGATCGACCGCAAGCTGCTCAGCACGCAGTATCTGCGCGCCTATGCGCCTGCGCGCGATTGATGCTTAGCTCGCCAATGTTGTACAGTATGTCTTATCTTTAACACTTTAAGACAGGGCGAATATGGCGAGCAAATCCAAGTCCGCGGTCGGCGGAAAAAACAAGATGTCGGCCAGCCTGGCCGTTTTGTTGGCATCGAGCGAAGCCGAACAGGTGACCGGCGCGCCGAATTTGCTGTCGGTCAGAAAACGCGTGCCGAACCTGGCGCCGATTTACCACGTCCTGGTCCGCTGTACCGATCCGCAGACCAAATCGGTCGCCGGCATCAAGCTCGTCAAAGGCTCCGGCGAGGTGATGACGGCGCTGGTGCCGGCGGCCAAGCTGATGGAGTTCGCGCAGGATGAAAAAGTGGAGCGCGTGTCGGCGCCCAGGCGTTTGCGCCCGCTGATGGATATCGCCGGGCCGCTGGTCGGCGCGCCGGAATATCGCGCCCAGAATAAAGTCTCCGGCGAGGGCGTGATCGTCGGCGTCGTCGATACCGGTATCGATGTCAACCACCCGGCCTTCGCCGGCCGCATCCTGAAAATTTGGGACCAGGAAATCGCCGGCGAAGGCCCCGGAACCGGCTATAGCAAGCTGGGCCGCGTGCTGACGGGCGCGTCGATGGACGCCAGTGCGGACATGCACGGCCACGGCACCCATGTGGCCGGCATCGCCAGCGGCGCGGTGGCGCCGTTCAGCGGCATCGCCGGCGGCGCCGACCTGCTCATCGTCAAGACCAATTTCCAGAACAGCGCGATCGTCGAAGCCGTCCGCTGGATCTTCGACGAGGCCAAAAAGCTCGGGCGCCCGTGCGTCGTCAACCTCAGTTTGGGCGGCCACTTCGACGGCCACGACGGCGAGGACGACACCAGCGTCGGGATCAGCGATGAATGCGGCCCCGGCCGCTTGGTGGTGGCGGCGGCCGGCAACGAGGGCGGCGATCCGATCCATGCGCGGCAGAAGGTCGATTCCGCCCAGGCCGTGCGTTTCGAGATCAAAGTGCAGCCGAAGCGGTCCAACCTGTCGGCGCCATGGTTCCTGATCAACGGCTGGTACTCGGGCAAAACCAAATGCGAGGTGCGGGTCATCAGCTCCACCGGCGCGGCGACGCCGTGGCAAGGTCTGCTCGGCACCGATCCGGCCGCCAAGACGACCATGTTGGGCAGCGATCAGGTGGTCATCTCGACGCCGGAATCCTTGGCGCCGGGCGGCGACCGGCAATTCCTGGTGGAGGTGTCCGGGCAGGGCGCGGTGCAGGGCGGCCTGTGGAAGGTGGAGGTGCGGCGCAAGTCGGGCGCGGCTGCCGATGTCGATGTCTGGCTGTTGAGCGACCAGGAGCGCTACGGTTCGGCGGAGATGCTGGCGCCGGTCTTCGATACGCTGGTCGGCTCGCCAGGTTCCGGCAAGGACGTCGTCACGGTCGCCTCCTACACCTCGCGCAACCAGTGGATCGATATTTCGGGCGCTCCGCAATCGGTCGGCCTGGCGCCGGACACGATATCCGAATTCAGCAGCCCGGGGCCGCTGCGCGGCGGCGCCCTTAAACCCGACGTCGCCGCGCCCGGCGCGATGATCGCGTCAGCCCTGTCGTCGGCCTCCAGCGTCGATAAAAACGATGTGATCGCCCAGGGCTATCGGGTGATGGCGGGCACCAGCATGGCTTCGCCCGTGGTCACCGGCCTGCTGGCGCTGTTCTTGGAAAGCAACCCGAAGGCGACGCCGGCGCAAGCCAAGGCGTGGTTGAAGAAAAATTCGGCCGTGCCCGATTCGGCCGCCGGCGCGCATGATATAAAGTGGGGATATGGCTTGATCAAGGTATAGATCATGAGTGGTACGAAGTTTGACGCCGCCCTCAGCCTGGCGCTGGTGCGGCCGCAAGAGGGCAATGTCGACGTCTCGGTGCGGCTGCGGTCGCACCTGACGCCGGACGAGGCGGGCGAGTTACAGCGCCTGGGCTGCGCCGACGCCGATACCCGGCGCCGGGTGCTGTTCGCGTCGCTGCCGGCCGACTCTTTGAGCGCGCTGGCGCGGCATGACAAGGTCGCGCAGCTATCCCTGGTCCAGAGGATGGCGCCTCATATCAAGTAAGCGCAAATAAGCGCAAATAAGCGCGCTATTGTCCGGCGGGAGGTTGCCAGAGCTCGACCTTGTTTCCCTCCGGATCGACCACCCAGCCGAACTTGCCGTATTCCGAGTCGTCGGTGTTTTCCAGCACATGGCAGCCCTCGTCGCGTAAGAGCTGGAGCAGCGCGGTGAGGTCTTCGACCCGGTAGTTCACCATGAACGATGAAGCGCTGGGAGCGAACTGATTGCTGTCGGCCGCGCCGATCGACCAGATGGTGCTTCCCTTGGCAGGGTTGCCGGCCTGATCGGCCCAGGTGAACGCGGCGCCACCCCAATCCTGCACGTCGATGCCCAGATGCCGCCGGTACCAGGCGCGCAGCGCGACCGGGTCCTTTGCGTGGAAGAAAATGCCGCCGATGCCGGTTACACGTTTCATAGAAGACCCTCCAAGACCCGTTAATACGCCCGATTAAACTCTAGCATAGGTTGGGACAGCGACAACCAGTTGATCACGTAGGGTGGATTAGCGAAGCGTAATCCGCCATCGCCGGGTCGCCAACGCCGTAAGCACGAGCCCGTGTAGAAATGGTGGACCTGACCCCGGAGTTATTGAATTAGCATCTCATGCAGGGTGGCGTGGGCGTCGGCGTACAGCTTGACCACCGTCGAGGTGCGCGTGCCGTAGCTTGGGCTTTCGATGCGCACCGCCGACAGCATCCGCTCCAGGTCCAGCGGCACGCCGGTTTCCGGCAGGCGCTGGTCGGGCGCGGGCGCGGTGTCGGCCAGCATTTCGAAGAACGCTTCGTCCGGTGCGCCCAGGCACAGCAAACTGGCGAACTGCGCCTTGGTCTTGACTACCTTCGGCCACGGCGCGTCGAGCAGCGCGTTCGACAAGCCGTACACGCCAGGTTCGAGCGGCTTGCCGTTGCGCGGGTCGCCGTCGCCGCGGTTGGAGAACCAGATCAGCGTGTCGCGGTCGCCCAGCACCAGATTGAAGCCGTTGTAATCACCGGCGCTGTCGCGGATGGACTCCACGTACTCCTGCGGCGTGACGCAGCTTGCCAGGAAATCGGCCACCAGCCGCCCGCGCGACGGGGCGTCCTCGCGGTGCTCGGACGGCGCGCGGATGTTGGTGATGGCGGCAAAGCGCGCCGCGCCGCCGCACTCGGACGGTTGCGTGATGCCCATCCAGCTGCCGCCGGCCTGCAGGTCGCGGCCGGCAAAGATCTGTGGATGCTCGGGCCACGGCGCCGCCGGCGCAGTGGCGCGCTGATAAAACTCGTCGCGGTTGGCTGCGGCCACCAGCGGCACCGCCGGGATCACCCGCCAGGCAAAAACAATCAGGCACATGGGACTAAATCCGTAAACATTTCGGTATGGCGCGCTCCGCTAGTCCAGGCGGACAGGCCGGCCCGTTCGACGGCGTCGGCCAGCGCCGCCGCGAAACCGGCAGGCGTGGCGGCGTAGACTTCCATCCACGTCTGCAAGCCATCGTTGACTTCCGGACGACGCTTGAGATGGCAGGCGACGCCGTGCCCACGCGACAGCTCCGCCTGCATCGAGACGACCGCAGCCTGCAAGGAAGCCGTGTCGGCATCCTTGACCTGATAATAAATATAGAGATCCATGCTAGAGGTCGAGCGGGTCCAGCACGTACGGCATGTCGAGGAAGGCCAGGGCCGGACCCTGCGCCGAGCCGAGGCGGACCGAGGCCGCTTCGATCGCGGCGAGTTTCATTTCGACCAGCGCGTCGACGCCGCCGTTGCCGTTGGCGGCGGCGTTGACGATCATGCCGCATGGCTGCTCGGGATCGGCCGTGGCGAATACTTCGGCGCCGGCGGCGGCCGCCGGGTCGGGGATGCTGACCAGGGTGGTGCGGCGCTTGAGCTTGCCGAGGTACTGGCTGCGGGCGACGATTTCCTGGCCCGGGTAGCAACCCTTTTTAAAGTTCACTCCGCCCAGCAGTTCCAGATTAACCATCTGCGGGACGAACTGCTCCTGCGTGGCCTTGGCGATCTGCGGGATGCCGGCGTGGATTTCAGACAGGTGCCAGGCCTGGTTGCCGCCGACGGTGAGCCGGTCGGCCAGTTCGACCGCGACCGTTTGCGCGACCTCGCCCGACAGCAGCCATTGGTAGCGGGCGGCGCCGAAGGCGTCGGCCACGCGCAGCAGCGTGCCCAGCGGATGATCGATTTTGGCGAACGGTTTGGCGGGCAGGGTGTCGAACCACGTTTGCAGCACGGCTTCGGCCAGGCCGCCGCCCAGGCCGAGCACGACCTGGTTGGCGGGCGCCTCGGTGGCGTCGCTGAGTTTGGCTTTGGCGCGCAGAACGAACATCGACAGCCGCTTTTGCACGGCCACCTGGATGTCGCGCGATAATTGCAGGAAGATAGTCGTCTCGTTGCGCCACATCAGGAACGAGGCCAGCAGACGGCCTTTCGGCGAGCAATAACCGGCCAGGCGCACGTCGCCCGGCCCGAGGTGCTCGACGTCGTTGGTGAGCTGGTTGTGCAGGAAACCGGCCGCTTCCTCGCCGTCCAGCGCGATCAAGCCCTGGTCCGTGATGGGCGCGACAAAACCGACCGCCAGCGCGACGGGCGTCAGCGGGGAGGCCGGCTGTGCTAAAAGTTCATTCCAAGAAGACATAATTTCCAATAGTTTGACGATTAAAGCATTATCATTACGGGCTCATTATAGTGATGTCCCGAAGATCGCGTCGGATGCCGTGCAAAACGCGGTGCTGGCGGTCCGATCCGAGAAGTGGCAAGCTGTACCGATTTCAGTTGATCCTACAATCCGGCTCGAACAATGGCATTTATCAAAAAAATAATTACACTCTGCGTTCTCCTGGCAATCGCCTGCGGCGGTTACTTCATGTACTGGTCGCAGGCCCCGATTATCGTCGGCGACGTTGAACCGATACCCTTCACCATCATTCCGGGCAGCGGCGCCCACGCGGCCGGCGAGCAAATCTCCGACGCCGGTATTCCGATGGGGCCTTTGCTGTTCAACCTGCTGGCCCGCGTGACCAATAAAAGCGGCCGCCTGAAGGCCGGCTCGTACGAGCTCAAGCCCGGCACCACGCCGCTCAAGCTGATCGACCAGCTGGTGCGCGGCGAGTTCGCGCAGGAGCAGCTGACCATCATCGAAGGCTGGACGTTCCGCCAGATGCGCGCGGCGATCGCCGCCCATCGCGGCCTCAAGCATGACACCACCTCGCTCAGCGACCAGGAAGTGATGAACGCCATCGCCTCCGAATACAAGCAGCCCGAGGGCCTGTTCTTCCCGGACACCTATCTGTTCGCCAAGGGCGCCAGCGACCTGCAAATCTATCGCCAGGCCCACACGATGATGCTCAACCGCCTGGCCTCGGCCTGGGAAAAGCGCGATCCAGCGTTACCGTACAAGAATCCGTACGAGGCGTTGACGATGGCCTCCATCGTCGAGAAGGAGACCGGGCAAAAGTCCGAGCGCAACATGATCGCCGCCGTGTTCGTCAACCGGTTGAAAATCGGCATGATGCTGCAGACCGATCCGACCGTGATCTACGGCATGGGCACCAAATACGAGGGCAATATCCGTAAAAAGGACCTGGAGACGGACACCCCGTACAATACCTACACGCGCAACGGCCTGCCGCCGACGCCGATCGCCTTGCCGGGTGTGCAGTCGCTGGCCGCGGCGCTGGCGCCCGCCAAGTCGCAGGCCCTGTATTTTGTTGCCCGCGGCAACGGCACCAGCAAATTTTCCGATAACCTGACCGACCACAACCGGGCAGTGAATCAGTACCAACGATAACCACATGACTCAACAAAGCGCCACGCAACACAGCGGCAAATTCATCACCTTCGAAGGCATAGACGGGGCCGGCAAGTCGACCCACATCGCATTCGTCAGCGAATACATCAAGTCGCGCGGCATTGCGCTGGTCAGCTCGCGCGAGCCGGGCGGCACGCCGCTGGGCGAAAAGCTGCGGGAACTGGTATTGCATGAAAAAATGCACCTGGAAACGGAGGCGCTGCTGATGTTCGCCAGCCGCCGCGAGCATATCGCGCAGGTGATCGCCCCGGCGCTGGCAGACGGCGCCTGGGTCATCTCGGACCGCTTCACCGACGCCAGCTTTGCCTATCAAGGCGGCGGGCGCGGCATGGATCTGGCCAAGCTGGAAGCGCTGGAGCAGTGGGTGCATCCGCATCTCCAGCCGGACCTGACGTTGCTGTTCGACGTGCCGCTGGAAGTGGCGCGCGCGCGGCTCGACGCCACCCGCGCGCTGGACAAGTTCGAGCAGGAGAAGGCCGATTTCTTCGCCGCCACCCGCAACGAGTATCTGCGCCGCGCAACCCAGTTTCCCGAGCGTTTCCGCGTGATCGATTCGACGCAATCGATCGCGCATATCCAGTTGCAGATCAGCGCAATACTTGACGATCTACTTTAAACGCGCCACCTAAGTATCTGAATATAATGAGTAATACGATCTATCCGTGGCAAGAATCGTCCTGGACCCAGCTGCAACAGCTGCGCCAGCGCATGCCGCACGCCATCCTCTTCCATGGCGCCGCCGGCATTGGCAAGTCCGACTTTATCGAACGCTTCGCCCAGGGGCTGCTGTGCGAGGCGGTACTGCCGGACGGCCACGCCTGCGGCCAGTGTGCCTCGTGCGGCTGGTTCGCGCAGCAAAACCATCCGGACTACCGCCGCGTGCGGCCTGAGGCATTGGAGGACGAGCCTTCCGCCGAAGGGGGCGAGGAAGGCGAGGCCGAGACCAAGAAGTCGGCCAAGTCGGCCAAGGCGCCGTCCAAGGAAATCAAGATCGAGCAGATCCGTAATCTGGCCGATTTCATGAACATCTCGACCCACCGCCAGGGTCTGCGCGTGGTGGTGCTGTATCCGGCCGAGGCGCTCAACATGCCGGCCTCCAACGCCTTGCTGAAGACGCTGGAGGAACCGCCTCCGGGCACGGTGTTCCTGCTGGCGTCCAACAGCCTCGACCGGCTATTGCCGACGATCCTGTCGCGTTGCCGCAAGTTCGCGCTGCCGATGCCGAGCCACGCCGAGGCGCTGGCCTGGCTCAAGGCGCAGGGCGTGGCCGACGCCGACAGCTGGCTGCGCGAGCAGGGCGGCGCGCCGCTGGCGGCGATGGCGCAGGCCGAGACGGGCAACCGCGACGACTTGGAAGTGTTGCTGCAACTGCTGGCGCGCCCAAGCGTCGAAGGCGCGTTGAAAGTGGCTGATAAACTTCAAAAGGTGCCGCTGAGCGCGCAGGTATCTTGGCTGCAACGCTGGCTTTATGATTTGTTTTCCTACAAACTGGCGGGTAACATTCGTTACTATCCCCGCTACCAGAAAGAGCTGGCCGGGCTGGCGGACAAAATCCACGTGAGCAAGCTGTTGGCGGCGATCAAGGGCGCCAACGAGCGCCGCGCGACGTCCGACCATCCGCTGTCGCCCAAGCTGTTCTTGGAGGATATGTTGCTCGACTATACCGCCTGCGTTGCCTGAAAGGTAAGCCATGTCCGCTGCCAGTCCCGTCGACCCGAACGCCGCGCCCATCGCGCGGCCGACGGTGTTGTCGCTGGCAATTAAGGAAAAGGCGGCGCTGTATGCCGCCTACATGCCTTTCCTCAAGAACGGCGGGATGTTCGTGCCGACGCAAAAGCCGTACAAGCTGGGCGACGAAATCTACCTCATCCTGGCGTTGATGGACGACCCCAACAAATATCCGATCGCCGGCAAGGTGGCCTGGATCACCCCGCCCGGCGCACACAACAACAAGGCGCAGGGCATCGGCGTGCATTTCCCCGACGACGAGAGCGGGCAGCGCGCGCGGCTGCGGATCGAGGAAATCCTTGGCGCCGCGCTGAGGTCGTCGCGCGCCACGCATACCTTGTAGGCGTTTTTGCGAAGTGCCGCGCCGATGCGCCTGCCCCGTCCGGGGTACAATATCGCCATGTTTATCGACTCCCATTGCCATATTAATTTCCCCGAGCTGGCTGCTCGCATGCCCGAGATCCTGGCCAAGATGGCCGACAACAAGGTGACCCACGCGTTGTGCGTATCGGTCGACTTGCCGGATTTCCCACAAGTGCTGGCGCTGGCCAAGGAATACCCGCACATTTACGCCTCGTGCGGCGTGCATCCCGATTACGAAGACACGCCCGAACCTAGCGTTGAGCAGTTGGTCGAACTGTCCAACCATCCGAAAATTATCGCCATCGGCGAGACCGGCCTGGATTACTTCCGCCTGCAGGGCGACCTCGAGTGGCAGCGCGAGCGTTTTCGCACGCACATCAAAGCATCAAGAATCACGCGTAAGCCCTTGATTATTCACACGCGCGCGGCCAGCGAGGACACCATCCGCATCATGCGCGAGGAGGGCGCCGGCACCGAGGCCGGCGGCGTCGCAGGCGTCATGCACTGCTTTACGGAATCGCTGGAAGTGGCGCGCGCGGCCATCGATATGGGCTTTTACATTTCGTTCTCGGGTATCGTCACCTTCAAAAGCGCGAAGGACTTGCAGGCGGTGGCACTGGAAGTGCCGCTGGAGCGCATTCTGATCGAGACCGATTCGCCGTATCTGGCGCCGATGCCGCATCGGGGCAAGATGAACGAGCCCGGCTTCGTCGCCCACGTCGGCGAATATATCGCCAAGCTCAAAGGCGTACCGGTGGAGCAAGTGGCGGAACAGACGTCCGCCAATTTCTTCAAATTATTCAACGTCGTGGCGTAAAAAGCTCATGTTGATTCTACAGACAGCTCGCCGCCGTTTCCTGCTGGGAGTGCTTGCCGTTGCGGCGGCCCTGCCGGCCTTCGCCGCCGATCAGACGGACGAAGAGGTGGACTTCTTCCGCGCCGTGCAGGTCGACTATGTCGGGGGCGTCAAGAAAGTGCTGGCGCGCGGCCTCAATCCCAACGTTCGCGACCCGAGCGGCGAGACCGGCCTGATCCTGGCGATGCGGCACGACGCGGTCAAGGTCGCCACCGTGCTTATGGATCAGCCCGGTATCGACCTGGAAGCCAAGGCGCCCAACGGCAACACCGCGTTGATGATGGCGGCATTCCGCCAGAATAAGCCGGTGGTGCTGGACATGATCAAGCGCGGCGCGCACGTCAATCAAAAGGGCTGGACCGCGTTGCATTACGCGGCCGCGGCCGGGAGTGTGGAGATCACCAACATCCTGCTGGAGCAGCACGCCTACATCGACGCCGAATCGCCGTCCGGGATGACGCCGTTGATGATGGCGGCGCGCGAAGGCGCGGAGCAGGTGGTGGCGTTGCTGTTGGAGCGAGGCGCCGACGCCACGCTGAAGGATCGCGGCTTCAAGCTCACGGCGGCAGAGTTCGCGCTAAAGGCGGACAAGCCGTGGATTGCCAAAAAGATCAACGCGTTCCTGGCGGCTAAGGCCCAGCGTTAAGTGTAGCGGTTCGGCTTTGGTAACGCCTGTGGCGCTGCACTTTCCAACCGCCCCGGCGCCAGGATTGCTTAGTCAGGCAAGGAACCGGGGGTCATAGATCCAGCGCTTCAGGGTGGTCGCGACGACGGCGGCAGCGTCGCCGTGCAGCGGATTGATCAGTATGTTGTATTCGTCCGGTACGATTACCGATGGCACCTGCAGGAGGGCCGTCGCGCCAGCCGCAATCCAGGCGTCGCCCGCCGCCCTGGCGCTCATTCCAACTGGAACCGCATCCCATCCGCCGGGCAGCGGCGCGAGCACATGGCGCGCGGCCCATACGTCATCCGGAATGTCGATGCGCACCAGGTAGCGATTGAATGGTAGGCTGCCGCCACGCAAATAATGGACCGTCTCAAGGGTGGCCAGAGCGATGTTCGCGGCGCAGTAGACCACCGCTGTACCTTTGCTATTCCAACGCCCGCCCGTCGTCTTGGCGCCGGTGCCGCTCAAATCATTGGCTGCGTAAGTTGGTGCCTCGACCGCGATCCGCCAGACCGGCACGCTCACGCGTAGGCTCCGCTCTGGCTCATAGACAGCAACTCGGCGACCAGTTTCTGGCCCTCGAAGGTATCCATGTAACTCGCCGGCGTCTCGCCAGCCAGCGCAGGCAATGGCTTGGTGAGCCACGCCGACACCCAGCGTGCGGCGTCGAACCCGGTCGGATCGCCGGACTGCTCGACCATGGTTTGCACCATGCCAATTAGGGTTTCGACGCCTAGGACCCGTTCCGATTCATCCTTCGACAACACTGTGGCGTCCTTCTCTTTGCGGCTGATCGTCGCGCGCGACAAGCCCAGACTGGACAGCAAAGTTTCCTTGCTCATGCCCATGCGCGACGAAAGGTTGCCGATCATCGACGCAGGAATACCCTGTCTGATCATCGCAATGCGCGCCTGTGGATCGACGCGATAAAGCTGCTCACCGGCGACGATAGTGGCGCTGTGGCGGGCGTCCTCCGGCGCCGTGGTGCTCGCTAGGGCAAAGTTGCCGCAGGTCGCCGCTGTGGCTTTAATGCGAGCAGCGCTGGAAGCTGCCGCATGCTTTGCAACGGTCTTGGGATTTGACATGAGTTGTCTCCTTTGAGACGGCAGTATATATCAAATGAGGCAGTTCGCAAGTCTTGACGTCATGCCCAACTTTCGTGCAGCGGGTCGCTATAATATAATTGAATACGGTTTCTGATAACTTTCTTGCGAATAAGCAGAACTGGCAGGGGTTTCCCACCTAGCTCCCCCATTTATAGTTGGACAATCTTCACGATAATAGGTTCACCGTATTGCATCAAAGCACAATGCGCCACAACCAAGGGAAACCATGCTGAACGAACGCGAAATCGAAAGCTGCTATCTGGGGCAATTCATTCCAGTCCACTACCATCACAATATGCTGATGGATCAGAACCGTATGCACGGTTTCAAGTCGGCCATCGATTACGCGGTCAAGCCCGGCGCCAAAGTGCTCGAGCTGGGCGGCGGCACCGGCGTGCTGTCCTGGTTCGCTGCGGCCAAGGCCGAGAAGGTGTATTGCGTCGAGTTCAACCCGGACATGGTCAAGGAGGCGCGCAAGATGCTGGCGCTCAATCCCAACGGCGAGAAGGTCGAGGTGGTGCACGCGGACGCCTTCGAATACCTGCCGCCGGAGCCGGTGGATGTCGTCATCTGCGAGATGATCCACGTGGCCATGTTGCGCGAAAAGCAGGTCGAGGTGATCGAGTCGTTCAAGCGCCGCTACCTGGAGCGCTTCGGCGGCCCGCTGCCGGTGTTCCTGCCGGAAGCGGTGATCATGGCGGTGCAGCCGGTGCAGCAGGAGTATGACTTCGAGGGCTTTTACGCGCCCATCGTCCAGTTCCAGGAGACCAACGTGGTCTATCCCGGCACCGTCGAGGCGGCGCAGCCGGCCGTCTACAGCATCATCGACTTCAACCAGCCCAACGAGCTGGCCTACGCCTGGCAGGGCAAGTTCGTCATCGAGAAGGCCGGCGAAATCAGTGCCATGCGCTTCGTGACCAAAAACGTGCTGGCCGTGGTGGCCGAGCGTTCGACCACCATCGACTGGCTGAATCACTACATGACCTTGCCGCTTGCGACGCCGATCAAGGCCAAACAGGGCGACGTGCTGCAAGTCAGCTTCCAGTACCGCGCGGGGGGCTCGATCCCCTCGCTGCAGGCCGCGCTGCGCGCCGAAATCCTGCACGAGACCGTGACGCAGCCGGCTACGGGCATCGCCGCCTACGCTTAAAAAGTCCCCACGAAGGTCGTTCTGGAGCGTATATTTCGTCTTTTACAGAAAGAGATATATGGAACAGAACGACCAGCGCTACCTCATCCAGCAAAACAAGATCGCCGACGGCGAGACCAAACCGCCCGTGTTCGCCAAAGTCATGCGCAGCAAGGAGGGTGCCTTTGAGGGCGTGTCCTTCATCAAGTCCAAGGAAAAGGCGTCGATCCTGACCATCGAGCAGGCCAACGAGGCGATCGCCTGGGCCGGCAAGAAGAAGCCGAACGCCCACGAGTACGTCACCAAGATTATCTGCCTGGGCCAGTAGCCGGGCCCGTAGCCGGGCTGATACAGTCCGGTTTTCTCCGCCGTTTATCCCCTAATTCCTGCGATTGATCGCGTTTAAACGCAGTCGGTCGCACGGAAATTGCCCGCAACGCCCCTACCTTCTACAGTGACAGCATTGTCAATCGCATCACTGGATCGGGGGCGTCTCATGCTGAGTTTTGTGCTGTGGCTGGTTCTGCTGTTTCTCTGCTGGCCGCTGGCCTTGCTGGCGCTGCTGCTGTATCCGCTGTTCTGGCTGCTGACCTTGCCGTTCAGGCTGATCGGGATCGGCGTGGAGGGGGTGTTCGAACTGCTGCGCGCCGTGGTGCTGCTACCGGCGCGCATCCTGCGCGGTTCGCCGGGGCGTTGAGAGACTCAACGCATCCCGCATGGCACTACATCAAAAATCGACCTTGAAACCACCGCCGATGGATTTTTGCGCATAGTTATAGTCGATCAAACTTTGGCCGTAACCGCTGAAAACTTGCACATATCCCTTCAGGTTGGCCGACACCGGGAACGCCCAGCCGGCTTGCAGGCCGCCATGGTTGGTGTGGAAGTTGCGCCGCGCCGTCACCGACAATTCATGCCCGTCGAAACGATAGCTGGCGTTCAAATCGCCATGGCCGAGGTAATCGGTGATGTCGATGTTGTCGTTGTCCGAGCGCGCATTATCCAGCCTGTGCCACAGGCGGAAATTGACCGCGAAGTTGCCTTTCTCGGCACCCACCTGCGCATAGACGCGGTTCCAGCTGCGCGACAAGGTCGAGGTCTGGCCGTTCGACTGGTGCACCAGACCCAACGTCAGGAAGCGCACGTCGACGCCGCCCAGATTGAGCGCCAGCGGCGTGGTCAACATCAGCTCGGGCTGGTAGTTGGTCTCGCGGAACGGACTCGATTCGGAACGGTTGTACGCCTGCCAGAAGCTTTCCTGCGTGTAGCCGAACCACAGGTCGACCGGCCAACCGAACGCTTGCTCGATCATCTTCATCTTGAAGCTAAGCTGGTACATCAATTCGACGTGCTTGGATTTCAGGCCATCGGGCGAGAATTCCTGGAACGGCGTATCGTTGTTGCTCGTGCTGTAATTGGCCAACAACAGGTAGTTGTCGCGGTGCGGCCGGAAGTTGAACACGCCGCGCTTGGCCGAACGGTCCAGCTCCCACCATTGCACCATGCGCGAGACCTTGTCCTGCGGCGGAATGGTCGTCAGTTCGGCGACCTTGGCCGGGATCGGCGCGTCGGCCGGCGCCGCCGGCGGTTCGGCCGGCTGGGTGCTGGCAGGCACCACCGCGCCGTTGACGATCTTGCTGTCGTTGCCAGGGTCCGGCACGCCGACGGCGGCGCCGCCGGCGGCCTGCTTGGTCGGCGTGGTGCGGGCCAGGCCATCGTAACAGGCAAGGCGGGCGCTGGCGTCGCCAAGGACCGCGCAGCGTTCGATGCGCAATTCGAGATCGGCGGCCTGGGGCGGTGCGGACTGTGCTAAAGCCAGAGCCGGTCCCATGCCTAAGGAGAGGAGGAGGGCGGTTTTACGTCGGAGTACCATGCATTTTTTCCAGGTGAGATGTAAGCTTGCAGTTTATTACACAGACTACATTACTTGCCGTTAGGTATGTCGCACATTAGGAAAGTATTTCCGGGCTTGATTTCGGCAACTATCGCCGCACTTGAGACTACCCAAGGCTTAAAGACACGAAGTGTTCAAGGAGATTTGTGATGACCCGCAAGACCCCCATCGAGCGTTACCGCAACATTGGCATCAGCGCGCACATCGACGCTGGCAAGACCACCACGACGGAGCGCATCCTGTTTTATACCGGCGTCAATCACAAGATCGGCGAGGTGCACAATGGCGCCGCGACGATGGACTGGATGGAGCAGGAGCAGGAACGCGGGATCACCATCACCTCGGCCGCCACCACCGCCTTCTGGAAAGGCATGGCCGGCAACTTCGCCGAGCACCGCATCAACATCATCGACACGCCGGGCCACGTCGACTTCACGATCGAAGTCGAACGGTCGATGCGCGTGCTCGACGGCGCCGTCATGGTCTATGACGCGGTCGGCGGCGTGCAGCCCCAATCGGAAACCGTCTGGCGCCAGGCCAACAAGTACAAAGTGCCGCGCATCGCCTTCGTCAACAAGATGGACCGCGTCGGCGCCGACTTCTTCCGCGTACGCGAACAGGTGGCCAACCGCTTGAAGGGCGTGGCCGTGCCGATCCAGATTCCGCTCGGCGCCGAGGATAATTTCCATGGCGTCGTCGATCTGGTGAAGATGCGCGCCATTAACTGGGACGACGAGAGCCTGGGCGTCAAGTTCACCTACGAGGATATTCCCGCCGATCTGCAGTCGCTGGCCCAGGAGTGGCACGACAAGATGGTCGAGGCCGCCGCCGAAGGTACGCCCGAGCTGCTGGAGAAGTATCTGGACGGCGGCGTGCTGACCGAGGAAGAGATCAAGACCGGGCTGCGCCTGCGCACCATCCGCAACGAGATCGTGCCGATGCTGGCCGGCAGCGCGTTCAAGAATCGCGGCGTGCAGGCAATGCTGGATGCGGTGGTGGAGTATCTGCCGTCGCCGCTCGACGTGCCGGCGATCGCCGGTACCGACGAGGACGACAACCCGATCGAGCGGCATCCGAGCGACGCCGACCCGTTTTCGGCGCTCGCCTTCAAGATCATGACCGATCCGTTCGTCGGCCAGTTGACGTTCTTCCGCGTGTATTCGGGCGTGGTCAATTCCGGCGACACGGTCTACAACCCGACCAAGAGCCAGAAGGAGCGCCTGGGCCGCATCCTGCAAATGCACGCCAACGAGCGCAAGGAGATCAAGGAAGTGTACGCGGGCGACATCGCCGCCGCCGTCGGCCTGAAGGGCGTGACCACCGGCGACACCTTGAGCTCGCCGGATCACGTCATCGTGCTGGAAAAGATGATCTTCCCGGAACCGGTGATCTCGCAGGCGGTCGAACCGAAGACCAAGGCCGACCAGGAAAAGATGGGCATCGCGCTCAATCGCCTGGCTCAGGAGGATCCGTCCTTCCGCGTGCACACGGACGAAGAATCGGGCCAGACCATCATGTCCGGCATGGGCGAGCTGCACCTGGAGATTCTGGTGGACCGCATGCGGCGCGAGTTCAGCGTCGAGGCGACGGTGGGCAAGCCGCAGGTCGCCTACCGCGAAACCATCCAGAAGGCCGCCAGCGATGTCGAAGGCAAGTTCGTCAAGCAGTCCGGCGGACGGGGTCAGTACGGCCACGTGGTGCTGACCCTGGAACCGATGGAGCCGGGCAAGGGCTATCAGTTCGTCGACGCCATCAAGGGTGGCGTGGTGCCGCGCGAGTACATTCCGGCCGTCGACAAGGGCGTGCAGGAAACCTTGCGCAGCGGCGTGCTGGCAGGCTATCCGGTGGTGGACGTCAAGGTGACGTTGACTTTCGGTTCGTACCACGATGTCGACTCGAACGAAAACGCCTTCCGCATGGCGGGCTCGATGGCGTTCAAGGATGGCATGAAGCGGGCGGACCCGGTGCTGCTGGAGCCGATGATGCAGGTCGAGGTGGAAACGCCGGAAGAGTTCATGGGCAATGCCATGGGCGACCTGACGGCGCGGCGCGGCATGGTGCAGGGGATGGACGAGATTCCCGGCGGCGGCGGCAAGATCATCCGGGCGCTGGTGCCGCTGGCGGAAATGTTCGGCTACTCGACGACGTTGCGATCGCTCACGCAAGGGCGCGCGACGTACACGATGGAGTTCAAGCACTACGCGGCGGTGCCCAAGCACATCCTCGACCAGATCGCGGTATCGTCGAAGTCGCGGCATTGATGTGATATGCGCGGTAACCTGCCATCGTTGGCGGGTTACCGCGTGTTTTTTAATCGAATACCTTCAACTTCAGCTGTATCGACAGCGCCCCATACAACCGATCCTTATACTTCGGCACAAAGGCGACATTCACCCCCACGCTTCTATATTCAAAGCTGGCGGTCGGTATCACGGCCGGGAACCAGCCGCCATCGCGCATCTTCGGATAGCCGTTAAACCCTCCCACCACCGCCCCCAGCCTCACCGGGCCGACTTTGAACGGCTGGTAATACACGCCGATATAGTTCGAATACGCGCGGTCGCTGTTATAAAAACGCCCGGCGGTCGCCGACGCCACGGTCGAAAACCGATATTCCGCCCCCAGGCCCGGATTACTATCGTTTAAATCCTTATCGCGGTCGAAGTGATACGAGTAAAAGCCCCCATTAAGCCAAACCTCCTTCAGCGGCGCCGACTCGATGGTCTCGAAGGTGTCGGCCACGGCCGCTCCGGACAGGCAGGCCAGCAACGGCAGCAGCACGCTGGCCGCGATGGAACTACGCAAACGCTTGATCATCCGAAGCCTTCTTCAGTGTTGTTAAGGACGTTGGATTATAGCGAATGATTGCTTTCTTCTTGATCTGGATTAGAAGCAAAATTGGTCAAATCGTGACGCGCCAACCACGTTTTTCCGCATACACCGCCGCCAGCCAGAAGACGGCGGTGAAGCACGCCGCGAAAGCCAGCGACGCCGCCGCCGGCCCGAGCAGCGGCGCAATCGGCGTGGCGAACACATTTTGATACAGCGGCGCCAAGACGCCGCTGTAGGCTAGCAGACAGGTGGCGACCCACGATCCGGCGTAGGCGGCGATGGCATTGATGCCCATCGCGCGCCCTAGTGGCGGCCAGCCGCGCACGTCGACCAGCTGATACGCCAGCGCGATGGCCAGCATACCGTAACCGCCGGTCCACAACACGAACGATGACGTCCACAGTTGTTTGTTCAGGGGCAGCAGCAGCGACCACACACCGCCGAGGGCCAGCGCCACGACGCCGCCGATGGCGAGCTGGCGAATCCGGCCTGCGTGCAGCCAGTCGCCCACGCGCAAACCGAGGATGACCGTCGCCAGCGACGGCAAGGTGCTCAAGATGCCTTCGGGTTCGTGCGCCAGTCCCGTCGCCGCATCGTATTGATAGGACAGTGGGCCGAGCAGCGCGCTGTCGATGCGGTCGGCCAGATTCAGGTTCGGCTCCAGCGAACCGCCGGCGACCAGCATTCCCCAATACCCGAGTAGTATCGCGGCCAGGAAGGCCCACTGCGCCCGCGCGCCGCGCACGTAGATGGCCAAGAGGCCCGCCACCGCGAAGCAGATGCCGATCCGCTGCAGCACGCCGAGCAGGCGGAATGGCCGTCCGTCCATCATCAGCGTGGAGATGGCGTTGAGGGCGAGACCGAGCAGGAAGATGCGCGCACCGCGCAGCAGCACCGTGCGCGCCAGGGCCTTGCGCGCGAGCGGACCGGCGTCGGCGTCCAGCTGCCGGCCCAGCGCCAGGTGCAGCGACACGCCGACGATCAGCAGGAACGTGGGGAAGATCAAGTCCGCCGGCGTGCAGCCGTGCCAGTGCGCGTGCTCGAACCAGGGGTAGATGTTTGACCAGTCGCCGGCGTTGTTCACCAGCAGCATGGCGGCCACGGTCAGGCCGCGTACGGCGTCGATTGAATTTATGCGCATGGATGTTTGTTAGAGTTGCAGTTTGATGTGCAGGCGGTTGAGGCCAGCGACCAGCGCCAGGACGACCAGGGCGTAGACCAACGCCCAGATTAGTCCCGGCATGCCGGCGCCCAGCACGGAAGGAAAAGCCAGGTTCAGCGTCTCCATCAGCGCGTAGATGATGAACGGGAGGATGTAGGTAAGCAGGGGATTGGAGGCGGCCGGGCGGAAAAACGCGACCCAGCCGCGCTGCTGTTTCAAGTCAACCAGCCAGTACATCGACGCGAATAGCAGCACGCAGATCGCCGCGCTGTACAGCGCCCAACTCGGGGTCGCGGCGATTTTCGATATCGTGAACCAGGGACGCAGCGCGAACGCCAGCGCCGCCAGTACCGCCGCGAACAACAGCGCCTTGCCGAAAGGCTGCGCGCGCGGCCGGCCATCGCAGAAGAAGATCGTGGTTGTCAGCACGCCGCACAGCGCGATGGCGGTGTGGATCGCATTGCCGGACTGCGCGCCCAGCAGCGTCCACAGCGCCGAGGGCTGCGCCGCATTGGTGTTGAACACACAGTACCAGGCCACGCAGGCGAGGATCGTCAGCGCGATCGGCAGCGGACGCGCGCGCGTCAGTCGCCAGGCGATGGTCGCGTACAAGTACGCCCAGCCGATCAGCCCTAGTATGCCCCACCATTGCGGCGACAATCTCTCGGTGCCATCGGGCCCGCCGCGAAAAACCAGCGCCAGCGCGACAAGTCCCACGATGCCGGCCAGCCGCAGCGCGAGGACCAGCCGCTTGTTTTCGAAGCGGTAGACCGCCCATACGAGTATCGCGCAGGCGTAGAACAGCAGCGACCAAACGTGGATGGTCATCCCCATCGCCGCCTCGTTGTAGCCCGCTTCCGCATTGACCATGAAGACGCCGAACACCAGCATCCCGGCGGCGCGGGCCAGCACGTGGCGCCACAACTTCCAGCCGCTGTCGCCCGCCGCCTGGCGCTGGGCCATCGCGAACGGTATCGACATGCCGACGATGAAAAGGAAGGCGGGGAAGACGACATCGGGAAAGGTCATGCCGTCGACGCCGGCGGCCACGTGTCCCATCCAGGGCGGCATTTCGCTCACGCCCGCCAGCGTGTTCACAAAGATCATGACCAGGATGGTGATGCCACGGAAGGCATCGATAGCGAGTACGCGCAAGATTTTGATCTTTCTATTTAGACACTCGAAGATTATCATCTATTTAATCTACGGGTCTATAATCTCGCCGCTAAAAACTCATTCGTGAACCTTATGATCTCTATTGCCCGCCTGCTGCCGATGATGCTTGTTTTGCCCTTGGTGCTGGGAGGCTGCGGCGCGTCGATGAAGCAGCGCATAGAAGCTTGCAAGACCGGAGACTGGAACCAGATCGGCCGGACGGACGGCCTTGACGGCGCGCCGCCGACCTTCGCCGACCGCAAGGACTTCTGCGACGATCACGGCGACGACAAAAAGCCCGCCGGCGCCGATGCCGGCGCGCGCTACACGGCCGGCTGGGAGCAGGGCAACCGGGAGATGTGGTCGGCCGTCGGCGCCATCGACGGCGCCAAGGGATTGCAGCAATCGCAGTACGCGGTGCGGGCGGCCGGCGAAGAAGTTCGCAAGCGTAAAACGCCGCTAAATCAGGCGGCCTACGACGAGGGCTGGTTGAAGGGGAACTCCCAATATTGGGAAGACATCGGCAAGCGCGAAGGCGCCGAAGGCCTGCCGCTGACGATGAAGGAGGACAGCCGGGCGCGTGCCGCCACCGCGCAATTGCGCTTCGACGAAGCGGCCTATACCAACGGCTGGCACGCCGGCAACCGCACCTTCTGGCAGGACGCCGGATTCACCGACGCGCGCAACGGCACGCCGGACAGCCGCTTCCGCGACCGCGCCGCAGCCGCGCGCGACGCCGGTGTGCAGGTGCAGGAGGAAGTGTATCGCACGGCATGGAACGCGGAGATCGTCAACTACTGGCGCAACCTCGGCGCGCAGGATGCCGTCAGCGGCAAGGAGTTCGGCACACGCGGCAAAGAGGCGCGTCGAAAAGGGTTGAAGGTGTTCGAATCCGAATACCGCAAGGCTTGGGAAAAGCGTCTTGACGACCACTGGCGCTCGGCGGGCCTGGAAGACGGCTATGGCAAACCGTTCATGCTGGAAGAACGCATGGCCAGCGCCTCGCGCGACGGCGTGTTTGTCATCCCGTCGACGCGCGATGTCTACACCAAGGCGTGGGAAGAGCAAAACGCCAAATACTGCGTGCCGGAGAATGCCTTCGAACGCGGGCGCGCCAACACCGGCATGGCGGTGGAGGTGTGCCGTGGCGAGCTGCGGAACCAGCTAAAGCGCGCCTACGTCAGCGGCCAGGATTTCGAAGTGGCGGCGATGAAACGCGCGCAGGCACTCAACGACGTCAACGATCTGGAAAGTCGCCTGTACGACGCCAACCGGCGCCTGGGTCGCCTTGAACGCGACATACGCGGCGCGCAGGACGCCAAGGACCGCCAAGTCAACGAAGAGAGCAAAAAACAAGAGCGCCGCCGAGAGCAGGAGCGGCGCGAGCTGATCGACTACATCCGCCGCCTTGAATGGCAGCTGGACGAAGCCCGCCGCTGGGTCGAGCGTCACGACATGCAAATGCAGCGCCTGCGCCGCGAAATCTACTAAGCTTCGCGTGATGCGAGCCGAGACCTCCGCGCCAATCTGAACCACGTAGGGCGGATTAGCGAGGCGTAATCCGCCAAGCTCCGCCAAAGCCTACACAGGCATGCACACCAAGAAAAACCGAACAATATGACAAAGATTAATTTGGCAATTATTTTGCTTTTTCTTGGTGCTACGTCCGTCGCCAGCGCGCAAACTCCTGGGTTCACCCTTAATAGGTCAATACCGATTATCACGTCCGTCGATGGCGGTGATATTGTGGTACTTCACCTTCTTTACGCTTCGAAGAGTTGATGGCGACAGACGAAAAGCGCATCTTTGTCGCGTGGTGTCAAAACACTTTTACTGGAGTCGGCCCTGTCTACGGGATCCAGTACGCCATTTTATCGAATTCAGGAGTTGTCAGATTGTCGGGGTCGGGGCGCGGTTTTGGCCGCCAAATGTTCGATAAAGCCGCATTAAGCCACAAGTGGTGACATGAAGATCTTATCGCGTGCGTCGATCCAAAAACGTGGCTTATTCACCAGAAATTTCCTCATTTAGAAAAAGTATTGGAAAAAGAATCCACGGCGGGAAGCAGAAAATTGCATTTTCCTTCTTCGATCATTGGCTCCGCGACGAGGCAGAGTGGCATTTACTGGATTGCTACGATGCTCCGGAGAGAATCAGGCGCGATCAAGGGTTGGAAGCACACTGGGCCGCGATATTTGACCTGACGCCCGCATACACGTTGAGGTATCGAGGACGTTGGCCAAACAAGGCTCCATCTGGAGAAACTGTGCCCCTTTCATTTTTGGCAATATGATATCCTTACCAAAAGGGTCGACGCGCCAAGAACCCGACGTTTCCTCCTCGCGCCTGCAACGCAAGCATCTATGCCGTCAGGGGCGCCCAACAGGGCGCCACCATCGCCGAGCGCATCCGCGGCTCGGTCGAGGCGTTGCGGATCTCCGACGACAGCCGGCCGCTCTCGATCAGCGTGACGATCGGCTGCGCCACCAGCCAGCCGGGCGAAACGTTCGAGCACTACGTGGACCGTGCCGACACGGCGCTCTACCGAGGCAAGCAGGCCGGCCGTGACCGCGTGGTGATCGCTGACGATGCGAGCGATATGACTGCGGCCCTGGACGGCGGGGGTGACAGCGGTATCGAGTGCTCCCGGCCACTCGCATCAGGGAGTTGAATGCGACGAGATTGGCGAGCTTTCTTTCTGGACGAGATGGTATCCTTGCTCATTGCCGAGTGCGGCGACAAGCGGACCTTTTCACATTACGTGAGCATTAAACTAATGAGACCTGTATTCGATACATCTCCTTATTTATGGACTGACGACGGCTCTCTCCGGGACGTTTATATCCAACAAATGGGGCCAAAGCAGTGGGAACGGTTTGATTCGCTAGTTCGCAAATATGAGCTTGCCTATAGCTTTGATGGTAGCTATGCCCAGTTCCCCGGAAGCCAAGCTCTTTTCGCTAATCGCGAGGGCAGTCATCTGCTGTCGGTGATGCTCGGCGAAGTAAGCGTCAATTGCCATTTCTTCGTTGATTGGCAGCTCGAGCTCGATATATCCCCGCGAGAGATTTCCGGGCCTACTGAGCATGATGCTGTTCTCGACTTCGTGGAGCAGCTGTCAGTAGAAATAGAACTGCCTGCGGACATTACGCCGGAAAATAGCCAGACCACACCATTCATGACGTATTCGCCTACAACGCATTCTTGGAGGCTACACTAGCGCTTACGCATAGCTGGCGCTTTCCGGCCATGAGCGGCCTGACGTAATTTTGCTACTTAGAGAGAAGCCCGACAATGAAAAACTTTTTTACTTCTGCTTTCGGCGCGTGTTTAGTCGCTTCCTCGATAATGGGTTGCGCTACAACACGCACGGATGGAGTGGTCGAGATAGGCCAGAATTTGTATATGATCGGTGGGCTCGGCAATTTTACCGATTTCTCCAGCAGCGCACTTAAAGCCCGAATGTTCCAAGACGCGACTAAGTTTTGCTCGGGGAAAGGGAAGCAAGTGGAACCGGTAGGCAGCACAGGAAAAGACTCGAGCTACGGCACTTATGCATCTGCCGAAGTTCAGTTTCGTTGTGTATAGACTGCCGCAACCGGCCAGAAGCAGACCTACAAAATTAATGTCAAACGAATCTCTAATCAATCGTATTCAAGCGAAGCTGGACCTTGTTCAAGCACATCAGGCATCTGCGCGAGCCCTCGCGGATTCGATTCGTGGAAACGGTCGAGCATTGGAAGCGATGCCGTATGACTTGACTAAGGAAATTGAGAGCTTGGCTATGGATTTAGACATCGCTCAGTGGCATGATGAGGATGGCTTCGTACCGGAGCTTGCTCCTATTCTCATACGGGTTCAAGAATGGGTGTCGAAATTACCCCGCGATGTTTAATGTCGTCCTGCAGCTGATGGCCAACAGCAGACGCCCACTAAATTCTCGTTGTTGCGCTGTGCGAGTGTCTTTAAAAAAGTAAAAAAATAGTCATGAGTACAGAAGTATATGAAACCGCCCAGCTAAACATTTTGATTAGCAACGTGGTGGAGACGGACGAGAGTTGGTGGCGCTTCGCGCTGGACTGCTGAAGGAATTTAGCACGATTGAGGACTTCAAAATTGAGATGGACTACATGTCCCAGCAGGGAACGAATTATGCGGCTAGGTTCAATATCCCTGGGCCACTGTATTTCGATGACAAACGTTTGATGGACGTTCTAGAGGAGATTCCGCTTGGGCGTTGGCGTATCGATTACCAAGCTGGCCCAAAAGGCGTGACGCTCGTCCTCTAATCCGGGAATAACGGTCGCCGGCCATTAGCGCCATTTGAAGATGATCAAAAAAAGAGAAAGCATTGAAAAAGAAAGCTTTGAGTCCCATTGAGCTCTACGGTCGCCAGATGGAGGAAGTCAAGCGACGCGTGGCTGTAGCGCAGCACTTCTTGGGATCGACCGGAAGTGCTGTTTATTTTCAACCAGCAGTAGAGTCAGCAGCGCTTCAAATCAGGAAGATACTTGAACGAATCGCGTTTGGAAGTTTAATTGCAAACCGAAATTTGTGCGCAAAGACGTATGACAATTTCTCTAAGACGTGGAATGCCAAGCTTCTACTCAACGACCTTGCGAAGATCAACGTAAACTATTATCCGGTCCCGATCAAGAGCGGTATTAAGAAAAAGGTCGATGGCACGTTCGTGCATGAAAGTCTTGGAGACGGTTATCTTACGCCTGGTGAATTTCGAGATGCTTATGAGCTCTGTAACGGCTTGTTACACGCCACAAATCCATACAAAACAGAACGTGACATGCAACGAATGTCGCAAAAATTAAAAGCTTGGCTTAATCAAATTGTTCAATTATTAAACATCCATGAGGTGCATTTTGTGGATCAACGGTCAATTTGGGTAATCAATATGCAAGAAGATAACGATGAACATGTTCATTTTGATGACTTTGAGAAAATAACAGATAATAAGAATTAGATATCTTGTTCGACCGCTTTGGGGTGCGGAACCGGCCGGTCGCAAGACCGGTCCGACCATGTAGAATTCGGGCTTTCTTTCCGAAGCATCCGCTACAAACTTCGCGCATTCACATCAAAAATCCACCGTTGCCGACACCACCGCGGTACGCGGCGAACCTAGCACCAGATACCCCGAACCCGGATAACCACCGGCCGACGCCCAGTAGCTCTTGTCAGCCACGTTATCGACTCGCGCGCGTAAGGTGACCTTGCGATCGGCGATAGTGGCGACATAACTCGCACCGATATCCAAACGGCTCCACGACGCCAGCTCCTGCCGATTCGCGCCGTCGGCATACTGCGACGACGTGTACAACGCCCGCGCATTCAGGTTCAGCCCGCGCACGCCCGGCACATCCCATTCCGCGCCGATGTTCACCTGCGTCTTCGGCACGCCGATCACATCGTTGCCCTGATTGAGTCCGCCGGCGGTAACGCGCTGCTCGGCGTCGAGCAATGTCAGGCCGCCCAACACACGCAGGCCGCGCGTCGGCACGCCGAACACGGTCATCTCCAGACCGCGATTGCGCTGTTCGCCGAAGACGCCGAAGATCCGGTCCTGCACATACGCCGATGGCTGCTTGGTGCTGAACACCGCCGCGCTGGCGCCCAGGGTGCCGACATCGTACTTCACGCCGATTTCCTTCTGCTTCGATACGTACGGCGCGAACGCCTGGCCGATATTGTCGACATCACCGGAAGCCACCGCACCTTGCTGCAGGCCCTCGGTGTAGTTCGCGTACAGCGACACCGCTTTCACTGGACGGTAAACAACGCCGGCCATCGGCGTGTTTTTGCTCTGGTCGTAGTGCGACAGCGAGACGCCGGAGTTGTAGTCGTAGCTGTCCGATTTGATAGTCTGGCGGCGCACGCCGACCGTCAGCAGCACTTTATCGTCCAGCATGGACAGCGTGTCCGCCAGCGCGTAGCTGGACAGGATGGACTTGGCGGTCAGTTTTGGATCGCTCATGGAACCACCGACGAAGAAGTCGGTTGACGGCGCCGCGACATCGACCGGGTTGAAGATATTGGTCGCGAAGCCGGCGAAGTTACTGAACGCGTAGGCGTTGCGCGACTCAGTCCAGAAACCCGACGCGGTCGCGCTCAGGCTATGGCCAATGGCGCCGGTGCGCAGCTTGGTGCGCACGCCGATCTCGCCGGTGCGCACGCTGTCGTGGCGCACGTTGTCGAAGCGGTACATGCTTGCCGCGCCGGCGGCGCTACTGATGGTCGGCTCGGCGATGATGTTGGACTCGTCGCCGCTGCGCGCGCCCATTGCGGCCCACGCCACCGTGTCCTTGGCCAGATCGACTTCGCCGCGCAGCGTGCCGAAGGTGTCGCGCTCCTTCGAGTGCGTCCACTTCTGCGCCCAGTTGCTGTCGGAGTCCGGGGCGGAGGGCAGGGCGACGTCTTTGTTGACGGTCACGCTCGGACGCGCGCCTTGCAGATTGTGGTTCTGGTAGCCGGCATCGGCCGAAAGGCGGAAGCCGCGTCCCTGGAAGTCCAGACCAACTGACGCCACCGACAACTCGCGCTTCTCGCCATCGATGGGCGTGTCGCCGTCGCGGCGCACTGCGTTGACGCGGATGCCGGTGTTGCCGTTCTCGCCGAAGCGGCGGCCGATGTCGACCGCGCCGTAACCCTGGCCGCCGCTATCGACGCCGACCGTCAGCTGCGTCAGCGGGTTGTTGCTGGCGCGCTTGGGCAGCAGGTTGATCGAACCACCGACGCCACCACCGCCCGGCGCCGCGCCGTTGATGAAGGAGTTCGCGCCGCGCAGCACTTCCACGCGTTCGAGCAATTCGGAGGCGACGAACTGGCGCGGCAGCAAACCGAACAAACCGTTATAGGCCAGATCATCCGAGTTGACCGGGAAGCCGCGAATCACATACAGCTCCTGGTAGTTGCCGAATCCGCGCGCGACGCGCACCGACGGATCGTTCTGCAGCACGTCGGCGACGCTGCGCGCCTGCTGGTCCTGGATCACTGCCTGCGTGAAGTTCAGCGTATTAAACGGTGTATCCATCATGTCCACATTGCCGAGCAGGCCCAGACGGCCGCCGCGTGCGACCTGGCCGCCGGCGTAATCCTTGGTCAACCCTTCGGCGGACGCATCCGCCGAAGCGCTGATGACGACGGTCTGGATCTTGCCCTCGGCAGTATCGGCCGCTACCGAAGCAGTTTGACTCTGCGCGCCGGCGGCGCTGACCATAAGCATTGCGGCAAGCGCGAAAGGGGACAATTTCAGATGTGGAGTGTGCATGATTCGTTTAATTTTTGGTAAGTAAATGAGAGCGATTCTCAATTATAGCGCTGTGCGCCGCAGTTTCGCTACTAAATGAGAGTGATTTGCATTATCATTGTAATTTCCGGTTTGCCGAATCACTTTCATAATGACACCTGTTACCGTTCGCCGCTGGGCCTGGATTCATAAGTGGAGCAGCCTGGTCTGCACCGTGTTCATGCTGCTGCTGTGCCTGACCGGCTTGCCGCTGATCTACCACCACGAAATCGACCACCTGCTAGGCAACGCCATCGAGGCGCCCAAGATGGCGCCGGACACGCCCAAAGCCGATCTTGACGCCGTCATCGCCGCCGCCAAGGCGCGCTACCCGAACAAGCTGGTGATGTACATGTCGCAGGAGGCGGACGAGCGCGAGATCTGGTACCTGACGATGGGCGACCATCCGACCGACGAGGGCTTCAAGTCGGTCGCCGTCGATGCGCGCACCGCGCAGGTGCTGGGCGAGCCGAGTTTCGAAGGCACATTCCTGGGCGTGATGTTCCACCTCCACGTGGATTTGTACGCCGGCCTGTGGGGCAAATTGTTCCTCGGCTTCATGGGGCTGCTGCTGGTGGTGGCGATCATTTCCGGCGTTGTGCTGTACGCGCCGTTCATGCGCAAGCTGCAATTCGGCGAAGTACGGCGCGAGCGCGGTCCGCGCGTCAAATGGCTGGACCTGCACAATATGCTGGGCATCGTCACGCTCACGTGGGCGCTGGTGGTGGGCGCCACCGGCATGATCAACACCTGGGCCGATCTGCTGGTGAAGTACTGGCAAACCACCGAAATGGCGGCGATGATTGCGCCGTATAAGAATATGCCGCTGCCGGGCAAGTTGGGTTCGATGCAAAAGGCGATGGACAACGCCGTTGCCGCCGAGCCGGGCATGCAGGTGGCCTTCGTCGCCTTTCCGGGCACCGCGTTCTCCAGCCCGCATCATTACGGCATCTTCATGCATGGCAGCGAGGCGCTGACGTCGCGCTTGTACAAGCCGGTGCTGATCGATGCGCAAACCAGCGAGATCACCGATCGCCGCGCGTTGCCGTGGTACCTGACGGCGCTGCTGGTGTCGCAGCCGCTGCACTTCGGCGACTACGGCGGCGCGTGGATGCAGTTCCTGTGGGCGATGCTCGATATCGCCACCATCTTTGTGCTGGGCAGCGGTTTGTATCTGTGGTTGAAGCGGGGCGTGCAGGCCAAGGCCCCTTTGCGCAAAGAGGATGATGATGTGGTCGCGGAAGTGCGCGAGCCCGCCTATGCCACCGAAGGGGAGGCGCGATGAGCGCGAGTTCCTTCCGTCGCATGTGGGGAGCGCCCATCGCGCTGGCGATACTGACGGCGATCGGCCTGATTTCCGCGTTGCTGGGCGACGGCGTGTGGGATTACGTCTCCGCCGTCGCGCTCGGTGTTCCGACCATCGCTTGCGCATGGTATGGCTTGCGCCGTTAGACTGCGGCAGGCGTTGGGCCTCTACAGATGAGCTAGTTGTGTGCAGGCGACATGCCACGGAAATCCGGCTGTCCTTATCGCATTAAGTGTTTGTGCCGCAAGTCTTCGTGGTAACCTCGCTCTCATTGAAACCAGAGGGCAAACCAGGCGAAAGCCTCGGGACGCAAAGCTTCAGGCCTACAGCGCAGTCCGCGCCATGGCAGCTGGGCTACCGTCTAAGGACTACATTCCTTGCCGGCCTCTATCAATGTTATAGAGGCTAAACCATGTTGCAGAAGCAAGGCGCCGCTGCGCGCCGCACGTTTGTCACCCTGTCCACCGTAGTGATGGTTCCGTTGCTCGGCGCCGTGCTGAGCACGCCGGCGATCGCCCAGCCTTCGGAGCGGTCCCCGCAAGCCGAGCGCACCCGTTACATCATCGTCTTCAAGCCCGGCGCCGGCGCCGTGAAGCAGCACGCCGAGTCGTTGGCCAATGGTTCCGGCACCCGTCCGGACTTCGTCTACGAACACGCCGTCAAAGGCTTCACGGTGACGCTGCCGACCAAGTCGAGCGCCCACTACCTGGAAGCCATCCGCCGCCATCCGCTGGTGGAATCCATCGAGCCCGACATGGTTGTGACGCATACCCAAAGCACGCAAACCAGCGCGCCGTGGGGATTGGACCGGTCCGACCAGCGCGCCTTGCCGCTCAATGGCGCCTACAGTTACGCGGCCACCGGCCAGGGTGTGCAAATCTATGTGCTGGACACCGGCGTGCGCGCCTCCCATGTCGATTTCGGCGGGCGGGTCCGTGCAGGCTATAGCGCGATTGCCGATGGCAATGGCACCAACGACTGCCACGGCCACGGCACCCACGTCGCCGCCACGGCGGCCGGCGCCACGTACGGCATCGCGAAAGGGGCAAGCATCGTGCCGGTGCGGGTGCTGGCCTGCGATGGGTCCGGCAGCATGAGCGGCGTGCTGGCCGGCCTGGATTGGGTGGCTGCCAACGGCGTACGTCCGGCCGTGGTCAACATGTCGCTCGGCGGCGGCATCTCCTCCACGCTGGACCGGGCCGTGGCCAATGTGGTGTCGCGCGGCATCAGCGTGGCGGTCGCGGCGGGCAATTCCAATGTGGATGCCTGCACCAGTTCGCCGGCCCGCGAGCCGTCGGCCATCACCGTCGGCGCCACCGGCAGCAACGATGCGCGTGCCTCCTACTCCAACCGGGGACGCTGCCTGGACATCTTTGCTCCCGGCTCGTCCATCACGTCGGCTGGCATCTCCAGCAATACGGCCGTGGCCACGATGAGCGGAACGTCGATGGCGTCGCCGCACGTGGCTGGCAGTGTCGCGTTGCTGCTCCAGGCCCAGCCAACGCTGATCCCGAGCCAGGTCGCTCAGCTGATCAAGTCGCGCGCCACCCCCAACAAGGTGTGGAACGCCGGCACCGGCTCGCCCAACCTGCTGCTCTATACGGGCACCGACATCGCCACGACCGGGCTGCCCCAGTAACGATGTCTGTATAGGGCGCTAACGGTATGCCGCACCGCACAAAATGGCGGTTGCGTTTTTTGCATGGATTGCTATCATCTGCCGGGTCATCCTCCAGGAGCCCCAATGAATGCATCGACCCGGCAGCAATCCACGCACCCGAACTACGACCGTCTGATCGCCGCCGCCCGCAGCGCCGGCCCGGTGACGGTGGCAGTCGCCCATCCATGCGACCGCAACGCACTGGAGGCGGCGCTGGATGCGGCCGACATGGGGTTGATCAAGCCGATCCTGGTTGGACCGCAGGCGCGCATCCGCCAAGCCGCCGACGCGGCCAAGTTCGACATCTCCGCGCTAACCCTGATCGATACACCGCACAGCCACGCGTCGGCCGCGCGCGCGGTGGAGCTGGTGCGCGAGGGCAAGGCGCAGGCGCTGATGAAGGGCAGCCTGCACACCGATGAACTGATGGGCGCCGTGGTGGCCGCCGACACGGGCCTGCGCACCGCGCGGCGCCTGAGCCACTGCTTCATCATGGACGTGCCGGGACGCGGCGAACCGCTGATCATCACCGACGCCGCCGTCAACATCAATCCGGGTCTTGCCGAGAAGGTCGACATCGTGCAAAACGCGATCGACCTGGCGCTGGTGCTCAAATTCGATCCGGTCAAGGTGGCGATCCTGGCCGCCGTCGAGACGGTGAGCGCCAAGATGCCGTCCACCATCGACGCGGCGGCCTTGTGCAAGATGGCCGACCGGGGACAGATCACCGGCGCCATCCTCGACGGCCCGCTGGCGATGGACAACGCCATCGATCCGGAGGCGGCGGCGATCAAGAACCTGGTGTCGCCGGTGGCGGGGCAGGCCAATGTGCTGATCGCGCCGGATCTGGAGGCGGGCAATATGCTGGCCAAAAGCCTGACCTTCATGGCCGGCGCCGGCGCGGCCGGCATCGTGCTGGGCGCGCGCGTGCCCATCATCCTGACCAGCCGCGCCGATTCGGTGGAGGCGCGTCTGGCATCGTGCGCGGTGGCGGTGCTGCTGGTGCACAGCAAGGCGGCCTTGGTCGCCGCCACCGGAGTCTGAGGCGATGGCGCCCAACGATTCGATCGTCGTCATCAACGCCGGTTCATCCAGCATCAAGTTCTCGCTGTTCGACGGTCCGTCGCTGCAACCGGCGCTGCGCGGCAAGATCGAGAACCTGTATGCCGGCGTCACACGATTTATCGCACAGGATGCACAGGGCGCGAAGGTTGGCGAACGTAGCTGGGCGGATGCGCCTATCGATCACGAGGCCGGCATGCGCTTCCTGATCGACTTCGCGCAGACGCATCTCGATGGCAGGCGCGTGGCGGCCGTCGGGCATCGCATCGTGCATGGCGGCGTCGCCTGCAGCGGGCCGCAGCTGCTGGATCGAACCGTGGTGACGGAGCTGGACAAGCTGGTTCCGCTGGCGCCGCTGCACTTGCCGCACAACCTGGCGCCGGTGCGGTCGATGATGGCGCTGGCGCCCGACGTGCCGCAGGTGGGCTGCTTCGACACCGCCTTCCATGTCGGCCAGCCGGCGCAGGCGCAGGCGTTCGCGCTGCCGCCCCGGATCACGGATCTGGGCATCCGCCGTTACGGTTTCCACGGCCTGTCCTACGAATATATCGCCAGCCGCCTGCCGCAGGCGGACCCCGGCCTGGCCGGCGCGAAGGTGGTGGCCGCGCATCTGGGGAACGGCGCCAGCATGTGCGCGATGTCGGCCGGGCGCAGCGTCGCCAGCACGATGGGTTTTACCGCCGTCGACGGCCTGCCGATGGGCACTCGCTGCGGCGACCTCGATCCGGGTGTGGTGCTGTATTTGATCGAGGAACTGGGCATGGACGTGGCGTCCGTCCAAAAACTGCTGTACCAGGAATCGGGCCTGCTGGGCGTATCCGGCATCTCGGCGGATATGCGTACGCTGGAGGCCAGCGACGATCCGCGCGCCAGGACCGCGATCGACTTGATGGTCTACCGCATCGGCCGCGAACTCGGTTCGCTGGCTGCAGCACTGGGAGGGCTGGATGCGTTGGTGTTCTCGGGTGGCATAGGCGAAAACAGCGTCGCGCTGCGCGCCGCCGTCTGCCGCGACGCCGCCTGGCTGGGCGTGGCGCTGAACGGGGCCGCCAACGACGCCAATCCGCGCGGCGTGGCGCGTATCAGCGCCGCCGGCAGCAAGGTGGCGGTGTGGGTGGTGCCGGCCAACGAGGAACTGATGATCGCCCGCCACACGCTGGCGGTGCTGGAGGATGCATGAATACCGAAACTGTGTTTCCCATTTTGGCCGGCAAGCGCGCCCTGGTGGTCGGCGTGGCAAACGAGCACTCGATCGCCTGGGGCTGCGCGCTGGCGTTCCGCAAGGCGGGCGCCGACGTGGTGCTGACCTATCTGAATGACAAGGCGCTGCCGCATGTGGCGCCGCTGGCGGCGCAGATCGACGCGCAGCTGCTGCCGCTGGACGTGACGCAACCTGGCCAACTCGAAGCGTTGTTCGCGACGCTGGCGGTGCACGGCAAGCTCGATATCCTGGTCCACTCGATCGCGTTCGCGCCCAAGTCGGATTTGCAGGGCGGCTTGCTTGATTGTTCGCTCGATGGTTTTCTGCAGGCGATGGACGTGTCGTGCCACTCGTTCGTGCGGATGGCCAGGCTGGCGACGCCGCTGATGACGGACGGCGGCTCCATGTTCGCGATGAGCTATCACGGCGCCAACAAGGTGGTGCCCAACTATAACGTCATGGGGCCGGTGAAGGCGGCGCTGGAGGCGTCATGCCGCTATCTGGCCTATGAGCTGGGACCGCGCGGCATCCGGGTGCACGCGATTTCGCCGGGGCCGTTGAAAACCCGCGCGGCGTCCGGCCTGAAGGATTTCGACCGCTTGCTGAACGAGGCGGTGGAACGCGCGCCGCTGGGCGAGTTGGTCGACATCGACGATGTCGGCGCCACCTGCGCGTTTTTGGCGACGCCTTACGCGCACCGGCTCACCGGAAGCACCGTGTATGTCGACGGCGGCCTGAATATCGTCGGCTGAAGGTTTCGGGTACCGGCTAGGGTTTGCCAATCAACAGATACAAGGCCGTCTTGTTGCGCGAGGCGCGGCCGGCGCCCAGATAGATCGGCCCGAGCGGCGTGTCGATGGCGACGTATAGCGCGTTGCTGCGCACGTTCTGTACGCCGTCGACCGAATCGAGCGTCTCGCCCATCCGTCCCAGTTCCGCCGACAAGCCGATGTAGGCACCGTCAAGCAGGCCGGGGCGCGAGATGCGGTAGTTGTAAACCAGCCGCCCGTAATGCAGGCTGTTGCCGAGCAGTTCGCCGGTGCGGTATCCGGATAGCTTGAGGAAACCGCCGAACGCGATCAACTCATGATCGGGCAGCGGGTTGCCGCCCATTTTGCGTTGTACTTCGACGCCGCCCTGAAGCGAGTGCGGCCCGGTCGCGACGGCGGTGCGCGCCGAGAACGACAGCTTGTCATAGCTGGAGCTCGCGCCCAGGCCCGTGCGCGACGAGTACACCTGCACATCGGCCTCGAAGCCTGAGCGCGGGAAGGCCAGGTTGTCCAGCGTGTCGGCGCGCAGTCGGGCCTGGATGGCGGCGGTGCGGGCGCTGGGATAGAGCAGGGTGGGGAGCAGGCTCGTATCGGCCAGCAGCCTTGCGTGGCCGCGCGAATAGCCTATCCTGGCCTCGCCCCATTCCGCCAGCGGCACGCCGATGTCGGTGCCGGCGGTGACCGACTCGCGACGGTAGCGCGCCAGCCGGTCGCCTTTGGTGTAGACGTCAAGCGGCGTGCGTTCGCCGGCCAGGTAGACGGTGGCGAACAGGCGCTGCGCCGGAGTCAGCGGCTGGCGCCATTCGGTGCCCAGCCGGTCGGTGTGGCCGATCTCCACCTCGTTGCGCCACTCGGCGCCGAGGGAATTGAGCCACGTCCAGCGGTGCGAAGCCCGCAGCGAGAAGAAGGAATCGCCTTCGAAGTCGGTCGACACACCCAATCCGAGGCGCAGGTACTGCGGCCCCCAGGACCTTTCGGTGACGGTGGTCGTCATCACGTGGCTGCCGTCGTGCAGCGGCGTAACGGCATAGCCGACATGTTCGAAGTCCCCGCGCCCATACAGGCGGCGCATGTCGCGTTCGGCGACGGCCGGATCGAACAATTGGCCGGGCTGGGATTCCATTGTGCCGCGCAGCGCATCGGCCGGCACGCGCCGGGCGCCGGCGATGCGTACCTCTTTGAGCAACACCCCCTTGGGCGCTGGTTCGCCGCTGCGATGGCTCGCCAGCAGGGCATAGTCGTCGGGGCTCAACGCGTAGCGCCGCAGTTCCGGCGTCGCCGCGCGGGCCGCTTCCAGCCCCTGGGCCTCGGCTTCCTTGAGCAGGTCGAAACTGGCCGCCTGGATCGCTGCCAGATTGGGCGTGATCAGCACATCTTTGTCACTGAGCTCGCGCAGCGACACCTGCACGTTGGTGTTGGTCAGCATGCGCGTCATCTGGTCCGACATCGACAGCACCGACGTGATCTCGTCGCGCCGGAGCAGCGGCGTGCCGATATTGACCGCGATGACCACGTCGGCGCCCATGGCGCGGGCCACGTCCACCGGCAGGTTGCGCGCGATGCCGCCGTCGACCAGCAGCCTGCCGTCGATTTCCACCGGGTTGATCGCCGCCGGTATCGCCATGCTGGCGCGCACCGCCTGCGCCAGATTGCCGTCGGCAAGCACGATCATCTGGCCGTCGCTGACATCGGTGGCGATGGCGCGGAAGGGAATGGGGAAGTGATCGAAGTTGGTCGCCGTCTGGCGCGCCGTCAGCCGCCGCAGCACCGCTTCCAGCGCCACGCCGGCCACGGCGCCCTTGGGAAGCGCCACGCCACCGTGGCCGACGCCGATCTCCGGTCCGACATAGGCGCCGGCGTTGTCCGCCTTTCGGGCGATCGACAGATCGCGCCGGGCGACGTCGTGAAACAGGTTGGCGGTGCTGAGGGTTTGCATCTCGCGCTCGATATCGGCCAGCGGCATGCCGCTGGCATAGGCGCCGCCGACGATGGCGCCGGCGCTGGTGCCGACGATCATATCGACCGGAATCCGCAGGTCTTCAAGGATTTTGAGCACGCCGAGGTGGGCGCCGCCGCGCGCGCCGCCGCCGGAAAGCACCAGTGCCACCTTGGGCCGGACGGACGGTGGCGCGGCGGGCGTCCCCTCCTGCGCGCGGGCGCTCTGGAGAAGTTGTAAGCCAACGCAGCAAAGCAGCAGGGTGATTTTTTGCATGGACCAACTGTAGCATGGTGTTATCTGTAAAACAACCAAACGCGCCGGCGATCCTTGTTATTCGCGGGTCAGTCCATCGGAGTCAGCCCTCTGTCTCCCGCCGCGCCAGGAACGCGTGTATCTGCGACACCACGGCGGCGCCTTCGCCGACGGCGGCGGCCACCCGCTTGGTCGAGTTGGCGCGCACGTCGCCGATGGCGAACACTCCCGGCACGCTGGTCTCCAGGCTGGCCTGGCGGCTTCCGAGCGCGCAGCCCGGGGCGTCGTAGCCGGTCAGGATGAAGCCTTTGGCGTCGACTTCCACGCCGCAGTCGCCCAGCCAGCCGGTATTCGGATCGGCGCCGATGAACAGGAACAGGCGGCGCACGTCGAAGTCGGTTTCGACGTCGTCGCGGTTGTCGCGCACGCGCACCTGCCGCAAGCCTTCCTCGCTGCTGCCTTCCAGTGCGACGATCTCGGAGTGCGTGTGCAGCACAATGTTCGGCGTCGCGTCGATCCGTTCGATCAGATAGCTCGACATCGTCGACGCCAGGCTGTCCTTCCTGACCAACATATGCACCCTTGACGCGAAGCCGGACAGGAACACCGCTGCCTGGCCGGCCGAATTGCCGCCGCCGACCAGGATCACTTCCTCGCTGGCGCACAGCTTGGCCTCCAGCGGCGAGGCCCAGTAGTACACGCCCTTGCCCTCGAACTGCGTCAGGTTGGCCAGGGAAGGGCGGCGATAGCGCGCCCCGCATGACAGCACCACCGCGCGCGCTTGCAGCCGTTGCAGGCTGCCGCACATTTCCACCTCCAGCGGGTAGCTGTCGCACACCAGTCGTCCGGCCGGCGCGGGGATCGCCAGTTCCACGCCGAATTTGCGCGACTGCACGTAGGCGCGGCCGGCCAGCGCGCGGCCGGAGATCCCGGTGGGGAATCCGAGGTAATTTTCGATGCGGGCGCTGGCCGCGGCCTGGCCGCCGTAGGCGCGCGTCTCGAGCGCCAGCACCGACAAGCCCTCGGAAGCCGCATATACCGCCGTCGCCAGCCCGGCCGGCCCGGCGCCGACCACGATCACGTCCCACACCTGGTTGGAGTTCAGCTCCGGCAGGGTGCCCAGGCAGCGTCCCAGTTCGACCGTCGTCGGGTTTTTGCGCACACTGCCGTCGGGGCACACCACCAGCGGCATGTCCTCCGGCAGCGGGTGATGGCGTTCGCATAGCGCGCGCGCCTGCTCGTCGGCCTGCGGGTCGAGCACCTTGTTGGGAATCCCGTTGCTGTTCAACCAGCCCTGCAGCGCGTGCATGCGCGGATGGCCCGGTGTTGCAATCAGGACGACTCCGCTGGCGCCGTTATCCATCAGTTCGACGCGCCGCAATATGAAGGCGCGCACGATCTTCTCGCCCAGTTCCGCCTCTGCCACCAGCAGCGCGCGCAGCGACTGCGTGGTCAGCACCAGCACTTCGACGGCGCCGATCGCGTGGCCGTTGACCAGCGACGGTGCGTTCGACAACTGGCTCATTTCGCCGGCGAATTCGCCCGGCAGATGTTCGGTGATGACCGAGGTATTTCCCAATCCGTCATAGCGGCTGATGCGGATTTTCCCGGCCAGCAGAACGAACATGCCGAAGGTGCTGCGACCTGCCTCGAACAGCATCTCGCCGTCGCGGTAGCAGGCGCGCGCGCCGAAGCGTTCGATCCTGCGGATCTCGGACGCATCGAGTTTGGGGAGCGCCTGGCCGGCGCGGGATTTGAAGGTGTCGTAGGTCGTCATGATCACAGTTTAACGCGGTTGAATGCTGCACTGCCAGATTCTAAAGGAAGAGCGATTGGTGATCATCATTGTGATTCTTTGAGCGGGCGATGATTTTTATGCGCAAGCGACTACTAGAATGCGCTCACAAGCTGATCATAAAACTAAGGCCAGACCCCAAGGCCGAGACGACGGGAGACAAAAAGTGAACACAACAACGAACACATCAGGTAAGCACTCGAAGCAAACCGGCAGCCGCACCACCCAGCGTGTCATCGTAGCCGCTGTGGCGTCGGCGGTCGCCTCCATCCTGGCCAGTAGCGGCGCGATGGCGCAATCGACCGACGCCGCCGCGCCAGCCTCCCAGCCCGCGGCCACGCCGCGCGCGCCGGACGATGTGGCGCCAGCCGTCGTCACCGTGGTCGGCACCCGTAAATCGGTGGCGTCGGCGATCGACCGCAAGATCCGCAACTCCACCGTCTCCGACTCGCTGGTGGCGGAGGACATCAACCAGTTCCCGGACAAGAACGTGGGCGAAGCGCTGTCGCGCATCACCGGCGTGCAGCTCACGCGCGATTTCGGCGAAGGCTCGCAAATCTCCATCCGGGGCGTCGAGCCGAATTTGAACCGGGTCGAGGTCAACGGCATGTCGGTGCTGGGCACCAATGGCGGCGCCGGTCGCGGCGCCGAGCTGCGCGAGCTGGCCTCCGAGTTGATCGCCTCGATCGACGTCTTCAAGGGCAGCACCGCCGACCTGACCGAGGGCGGCGTGGGCGGCACGGTGGTGATCACCACGCGCAAGCCGCTGGACTTCAAGAAGTTTACGATGGCCGGCACGCTCTCGGGCGAGCAGGCGTCGAGCCGTGGCGGCGTGCAGCCGCGCGCCAGCCTGCTGATCGCCGACCAGTTCCTCGACGGCCGCCTCGGGGTGATGGCCAACGTGGTGTATGACGACGTCCGCACCCGCAACGACTACACGCGCAACACCAGCTGGCGCTTCCTGCGCGACTGGGACTTCTCGCCCGAGAAGACCGTCACTTCCCTCGATCCGGCGGTGGCCGGTATTTCGCAAGCATCCGGTTGCTCGTCCACCGCATTGACACCGGCCCAGCGCACCGCTTGCAGCTCGCAATGGTACGATTACTCGCCGGGCGTGCCGCGTTACGGCATCTGGACCCGCGACCACAAACGCTCGTCGGCGGAGCTCACGGCGCAGTATAAATTCAGCAACGAGCTGAAAGCCTATGTAAGCTACCAGGGCAACAAGCAGGACCAGCGTCTCAACGATCGCAATTTCGGCACCGAGTTCGGCGCGGTCACCCGCCTGGCCAACGCCGGCGTGGCGCCAACGTACAGCGCCTCCGGCGTGCCCACCGGCGGAAGCTGTGTCGCCGCGCCGACTACCTCGACGCCGGCGGGGATGACCGTCACCAACCACTATGTGACCGACTACACCGTCGGCAATTGCACCTACCTGGCCGGCATCGGCGCACAGGGCGCGTTCAGTACCTCGGCGCGCGACTTCGACCTGAAGATCGATTCGCGCTACGTGAGCACGGGCTTCACCTACAAAAACGGTCCGTTGGAGATCGAAGGTCTCGGTGGCACATCGCGCTCGAACTACCACAATGAGACCAACAGCATCGTATTGACGCAGAACGCGCCGGGCCTGAAGGTCTCGCTCGACAAACAGGGCATGCCGCACTTCACCTTCCCGCAAGGTTATTCGCCCGACGACAGCAGCTCCTACGTACGCGCCGAGCTGCAATACCGGCCCTACGAAACCAAGAACGACGAAGACCAAGCCAAGCTGGATTTCAAGTACCGTCTGTCGACGCCATTCTTCAGCAAGGTCTGGTTCGGCGTTCAGGCGCGCAAGGCGTCGGCGCAGCAGTACAAAGGCGATCCGTATAAGTTCAGTAGCGGCGCCGATCTGGTGAGCACGGCGGACGACATCAACGTCGGCGGGGCTAATGCAAACCAGACCCTCACCTATGATCCGAACAACAAGACGGGCGTGATTCGGGCGCCCGATGTCATCAGCGCGGTCAACGCCCCCAGTTCGAGCGGCTACCTGAGCGCCGCGCAGATGGCGCAGCTGGTCGATGCCGTGCGCGGTCGCTCGCCGGGTACGTTCTTCGGCGGCTACGACAAGGTTGACAATATCCCGAGTGGCTGGCTGGCGCCGGTCTATAGCCAGGCGGCGCAATTCTTCAACCCCTCCAAGTTCAACTTCGACACCATTTACAACGGCTTGGGCACCGACGGCGCGATGCACCCGCAAGTGCCGGTGTATCGGGTCGAAGAGCGCATCAAGTCGGCCTATCTGCGCGTCGACTTCGACACCGAACTTTATGATCACCAGATCTGGGGTAACGTCGGGGTCCGCTATACCGGCACGCGCGACAAGTCAACGGGTTCGCAGACGTACGGCGTGCGCATGGCTAATCCAAGCAGCGGAAGCGGCTACTCCGACTACCTGTTCGGCACCAACATCGCCACGCTCGAGAATACCTACCACGACTACCTGCCTAGCCTCAACGTGATGGGTTGGGTTGTGCCCGACAAGTTCATGGTGCGATTCGGCCTGTCCAAGGTCATGTCGCGGCCCAGTGTCGACCTGCTGGTGCCGAACGCCCGCTGCATCCGCAACAGCGGCCTGGCGGTGTTCGGCGGCGACGGCGACGACGATTGCACGGCCGGCAATCCGGATCTGAAGCCGTTCCGCGCCAAGAACACGGATTTGAGCTTCGAATATTATCCGAGCGCCGACAGCCAGGTGAGCGTTGGTTTGTTCAAGAAGGATATCGACAGCTACATCCTGGAGAAGCAAATCGTCAAACACGTCGACCTGTTTAAGAACGGTGAATATTTTGATGTCACGCAAGCGATCAATGGCAAGGGCGCCACCACCAAGGGCATCGAACTGACGGCGCGCACCGCCTTCACCTTCCTGCCTGGCTGGCTCGGTGGCTTCGGCGGCGACGCCAACTACACCCGCATGACGTACAAATATGCGGCGGGGACCGAGCGCTTGAACATCCTGGACGGCACGGTGCTGCCGTATGCCGGACTGTCGAAAAACAGCTACAACCTCGCGCTGTGGTATGACCTGGGCAAGGTCAACGCGCGTCTCGCCTATAACTACCGCGACCGTTTCTACACCGGTAGCAACGACGTTTCGGGCAATCCGAACTTCCAGGAGAAGACCGGTTTCCTCGACGCGAAGTTCCAATATCGCTACAATGACAACATCACGTTCTCCATCGAAGGCAAGAACTTGACGGACCAAGCCCAGACCACCGACGCCGGCGATACGTTCCGTGTGAACGAATTGGCGTGGTCCGGCCGCCGTTACTTTGTGAGTGTGTCGTTCAAAAACTGAGCGTTAAAAAACTGAGGGCATCCATGGCGCAAGCGTTTATTGCGCGCGGACTGAAAACGGCGGCCTGTATGGCCGCTGTTTTTTCGTTTGCGCTCGTCGCATCGGCGGCGGAACCGGTATTCAACAACCCGCTGGTCAAACAGCGGGCCGACCCGCAGGTCTCGCTGCACAGCGACGGCTATTACTACTTTACGGCCACGGCGCCGGAGTACGACCGCATCGAGCTGCGGCGCGCCCGCTCGCTCAACGATCTGGGAGCGGCCGAGGCCAAGGTGGTGTGGCGCAAGCACGCCAGCGGCATCATGGGTGCGCACATCTGGGCGCCGGAAATGCACCACATCGACGGCAAATGGTACATCTACTTCACCGCAGGCAGCGCCGAGAAGATTTGGGAGATCCGCCTGTACGTGCTGGAAAACAGTTCGCCCAATCCCCTGGAGGGTGAATGGAAAGAGCTAGGGCAGCTCAAGACGGGCTGGGAGTCGTTCTCTCTGGACGCCACCACGTTTGCCATGGACAGCAAGCGCTATTTGCTGTGGACGCAGGTGGCCCCGGAATCGACCACGCACGCCACCAACATCTACATCGCCGCGATGGATACGCCGTCGTCGATCAAAGGCCCTGCTGTGATGCTGACAAAGCCCGAGTATGACTGGGAAAAGGTCAAGCACGCGGTCAATGAAGCGCCGGCGGTGCTGGTCAAGAATGGCAAGGTGTTTGTCAGCTATTCGGCCAGCGCGACGGATGCGAACTATGCGCTTGGCTTGTTGACGGCACCGGCGGGAGGAGATCTACTGAAGCCCGGCACCTGGAGCAAATCGCCGAAGCCGGTGTTTGTCAGCAGCGAGGCGAATGGCCAGTATGGGCCGGGGCACAACTCGTTCACGACCACGCCGGACGGCAAAACGGATATCCTGGTCTACCACGCGCGCAACTACCGTGACATCGTCGGAGATCCGCTGAATGACCAGAACCGCCACACGCGCGCGCAGGTGCTGCACTGGAACGCGGACGGCACGCCGAATTTCGGTCAACCGGTAGCCGACAAACGTGATTGACAACGGAGCATGCACGGCGGATTACGCTGCGCTAATCCGCCCTACGTGTTTCCACGAGGGATAGCCAGCGCTCCTTATATTCGTCCCAGCCATCGATCTTCAATGGCTCCGCCGTCGTACTCCGCACGGCCGCCGTGCTGCCCCAGTGATGCAGCATCCAGCCGCCGCAGGTGGTCCCGCTGGTGTCATCCGTGCTGCTGATCTGCTGCCGCGGGCGCAGCGCCGCCAGCAACGGCGCGAACCATGGGTTTCCCGTGTAGCTGCCTTCGACCACCACCGCGCCGTCCGCGCCCAACTGCTCCAGGCAGTAGTCGCTCATCAAAACGCAATATAGCGTGGCGAGCGCGTAACGCTGCCGGTTGTCTTGCGGCGCCGTCCCGAGAATCTCGCCAGCCCGGCCCGCGAAAGGACCGCCAGCCTGCGAGTAGCAGGGCAGTGCCATCGTCTGCCGTGCGATCAGCAAACGCAAATCCTCCATCCCGCAGACCTCCAGCTCCGCGCCCGCCAACGCCCCGAACTCGCGCCCACCCATAAAACGCATGCATGCCACGGCCTGGCCCATCGCGTTGCTATTGGCGAGCATGTCGGCCGCCTCGCGCAAACCTTCCAGCGGCTTGCCCGGCGCGGCGGCGATCACCCAGGTTCCGGTGGACAGCACCGCCGGCGGGTCGCCCTCGCCACCATCCGCCCGCACGAAATGCCGCAGCAGCGACGCATTGCTGTCATGGATGCCGCACAAGACCCTGCACCCGGACGGCAAGCCCGTTTGCCGTGCCAGCTCCGCCTTCAGGTTACCGAGCGGCGCCCACGCCGGCTGCAGCGGCGGGAACAAATCGTTCCATCCCAGGCGCTCGACCAGCGACGAATACTGCTGGCGCGCCGGCTGCCACAGGTCGGTGTGACAACCCAGCGACGTGACCTCGCTGGCCGCCACGCCGCTCAAACGCCACGCCCAATACTGCGGATACATCAGGATATGGCGCGCGCGGCGGAACTCCTCGGGAAAGGCCTGCGCCTGCCAGGCGAGCTGCCTTCCGAGATTCAGGCCGGCCGGCAGCCGCGGCGAGTAGGTCGCGGAATAGGGCGGCCGCTGGCCGGCGTAGTGCGCTCCCTGCTCGCCGGGCATCTCGAACTCGTAGTCGAGCACCGGCAGCACCAGTCCCTCGTCATCGACCAGCGCCGCCGTGGCGCCGTGCGTAACGCTGACGATGGCGCCGACATGTGCCAGCGCCGAAAACTGCTGCATCCCGTCCAGCATCCAGCTCCAGATGCGGTCCGTGTCGTGGTGCGGATACGGCGTGCAATTGCGTATCGTATTCGGACTGCGGCGTTCCGCCAGCACCGCGCCGTCGACATCGATGAGCACCAGCTTGACGTTGGTTTTTCCGATATCGAGGACGATGGTGGCTTCGATCGAAGAACTCATTTGGCGGTCTTCCGGCCGCGCAGCAGACGTGGCAGGGCGATGGTCGCCAGTAGCAGGATACCGACGACGATGGTCATGTAGATGCCCGGGATATTCGCCAACGACAGGCCGTAAGTGACAGTGCCCAGGGTCAGGACGGCCAGCATCACGCCGCCGATGGTGCCGGCGCCGCCCGCGATGCCGACCCCGCCCAGGATGACCATCGTGATCACTTCTAGCTCCCAGCCCATGGCGATATTCGGCCGCGTGCTGCCGATGCGTCCCGTCAGCAGGTAGGCTGCCAAGCCGGCCATGGCGCCGGTCAGCATGAACAGCACCAGGCGATAGCGGTCGACGGCGATGCCGGAGAAGCGCGCCGCGACCGGGTTGTTGCCGATGGCGTAGATGCGGCGGCCCCAGGTCGTCGCGTGCAGCACGAACGCGAACAGGCCTGCGAACAGCAACAGGATGATGAATTCGCGCGGGATGAAGCCGAAGAAGTAGCCCTGGCCCCAATCGGCCATCACCTGCGGGTAGCCGGTGAAGGCCTTATCGCCCAGCACCACGCTGGCCAGGCCACGGAACAGCGAAACGGTGCCGATCGTGACGACGATCGACGGCAGGCGGTAGCGCGTGACCATGATGCCATTGAGCCAGCCGCAGGCCGTGCCGGTGGCCAGCGCGATCGGCAGCAGGAGCTCCGGCGCAATGCCGTTGGCGTGCGCCAGGCCGATTGACACCGACGACAGCGCCAGGATGCCGGACACGGAAATGTCGATCTCGCGGCAGATGATCAGCAACGCCATCGGCAGCGCGATCAGCGCCTTTTCGCTGAAGTTGAAGGTGCCGTCGGCCAGGTTGTACAAGTCGAGGAAGTGCGGCAGCATGATGGCGTTGGCGGCGAAGGCGGCCACCAGCAGCAGCGCAAGCAGGGCTTCCCAACTTGCGAGCAGGGCGCCCAGGCGGAAGCCCGGACGGTCCGCGATGATGTAGCGGGAGGCGCCGGATTTTTCAGGCGCGTCGGTGGAATTGGACATCACGGTACTCGTAGTCACGCAGCGCTCCCGGTTGCGTTGGATTTGTTCAGGTGCAGCGGCAGGATTTGCCGGCCGATAGGTCTGCCGCCACGGGCGTTGATCAGCACCGCCGTCAGGATCACGACGCCGGTCAGCGCGCTTTGCCAGAAGGGCGACACCTTCACCACCGGCAGCGCGTTGCCGATCACGGCGAGGAACAGGCCGCCCAGCATTGCGCCGGCCACACTGCCGCTGCCGCCGGCGATGCTGATGCCGCCGATGACGCACGCCGCGATGACGGTGAATTCAAAGCCGTAGGCGATCTCGGTGTAGGCGACCGCATAGCGCGCCACCCACAGGTAGCCGCACAAGCCGGCCATGGCGCCGGACAGCCCGTAAGTCCACATCAAGCGGCTTGCGATGGGAATGCCGACGTAGCGGGCCGAAAACGGCTCGTTGCCGATGGCGTACAGGTCGCGGCCGAAGCGGCTGTGCTTTGCGACGTACCAAGCCGCCAGCACGGTCAGCGCCGCGATCCACACCAGATGCGTGACGCCGAACAGGCGCGCCAGCGGGAAGGCGATGAAATCGGCCGGCATCTGGTGCGAGGAGACCCAGGCGCCGCCGGACAGCACGAACACCAGGCCGCGATAGACGCTCATCGTACCCAGGGTGACGACAATCGGCGCCAGATCGAGATAGCCGATCAGGTAACCGTTGATCAAACCAAGCAGCAGCCCGATCGCCACCGCCGCCAGCATCACCAGCGGCAGCGGCAGTTCCGGGAAGCGCGACGCCAGCAGCGCCGACATCATGCCCGCCAGCGCCAGGCTGGAAGCGACCGACAGATCGACGCCGCGTGTGACAATGACCAGCATCTGCGTCAGCGCCAGCATGATCAGCAAGGTGCTGTCGGTGAGCAGGTTGGCCAGGCTCGAGCCTGTGACAAACACAGGCGCCCGCGTGCCCACCAATATGATCAGTGCGACGGTGCACAGCGCAAGCTGAACTTCGCGCATTTTCAGCAACGCCTTCATACGCATTCCTCCACTGGCAGCGCGCAGCCCGAGGCGGCGGCCACGATATTTTCCGGCGTGGCGTCGGCGCGGTTATATATATGTTCGATGCGGCCCTGGTGCATGACGACGATGCGGTCGGCCAGGCCCATGACCTCGGGCAGTTCGGACGAGACCAGGATCACCGACAGCCCCTTGCTCACCAGCTCACCGATAAAGCGGTGCACGGCGGCCTTGGAGCCGATGTCGATGCCCTTGGTCGGTTCGTCCAGGATGATCACTTTTGGATTGGTCGCCAGCCATTTGCCCAGCACGACCTTCTGTTGATTGCCGCCTGAGAGTTCGGAGACGTTCTGCGTCAAGTGCGCCGCCTTCAGCTCCAGCTGCTCGGCGTAGTGGCGCGCGATCGCGGTTTCCTGCGCCCGGCGTCCGCGCAGGAAGAAGCCGACCTTCGACAGGATCGGCAGCGTGATGTTCTGCAGGATGGGCAGCGACAAATGGGCGCCCTGGTGCTGGCGGTCTTCCGGCACATAGGCGATGCCGTGCCTGATGGCGTCGGACGCGCAGGTGACGCAAATCTCCTTGCCATCGAGCCTGACCGTTCCGCGCGCGGCGGTGCTCAATCCAAAGACCGCGTGCATGACCTCCGAGCGGCCGGCGCCGACCAGTCCATAGAAGCCGAGGATTTCCCCACGCCGCAAGGAGAAACTGACGTCGTCGAATTCGGTCGGATGGCAGAGGTTTTTCACTTCGAGCAGCACCTCGCCCGGCGTGACATTCGCCTTCGGGTAGGCTTGCTTGACGGTGCGGCCCACCATCAGCGCCACCAGCTCCTGCTCGGTGACGTCGGCGATCGCACCTTCTGCGATGAACTGGCCGTCGCGCAGCACCGTGTAGCGGTCCGCGACGGCGAAGATCTCGTCGAATTTGTGGGTGATGAAAATGATCGCCGTGCCTGCGGCGCGCAGCTGGCCGATAATGCGATACAGTTCGTGGATCTCGCGCTGCGACAGCGATGCCGTCGGCTCGTCCAGGATCACCACGCGCGCATCCCGCGACAGCGCGCGGGCGATTTCGACGAAGTGGCGCTGGGCCACGCTCAAATCCTTGACGCGGGCGCGCACCGGCAGGTTCACCTCCAGGCGCGCGAACAGCTTCTCGGCCTCCGCCTCGATCTTGCTCCAGTCGATGCGGCCCGATGCACCCTTGCACGGCTGGCGGCCGACGTAGATATTCTCCGCCACGGTCAGCTCGTCGAACATCACGGTTTCCTGGTGCACCGCGGTGACGCCGGCGCGCATCGCGTCCTGCGCGTTGGCGAATTTGACCGGTCGGCCGGCCAGTTCGATCGAACCTTCGTCCGGCCGGTAGATGCCGGTCAGGGTTTTGACCAATGTCGACTTGCCGGCGCCGTTCTCTCCGATCAGCGCCATGACCTCACCCGCGCGCACCGACAGCGCCACGTTGTTCAACGCGACGATGCCGGCAAAGCGCTTGCAGATCCCGGTCAATTGCAGGACCGGGGTTGTATTATTATTCATGGGACTCCAGCTCAGAAGATCTTGGAGAACTTGTCGACGTTCCCTTTGTCGTAGGTGAATGGCGGCGCCATCGCGCCTTCACCGTTGGCGTCCAATGCGATGCTGCCCATGCGGCCGGCCGAGACGCTGCCACCCGGCTTGGCGGTGGGCTGGCCCTTGACGAAGTCGTAGGCGGCGTAAGTGGCGGCGTAACCGAGGTCGATCGGATTCCAGATCGCGAATTCGCGCACCGCGCCGCTCTTGACGTGGCCAGCCATCTCGGACGGCAGTCCCAAACCGGTGACGAACACCTTGCCGACCAGGTTTTCGTCGACCACCGCCTTGCTGGCGGCGTTGATGCCCACCGTGGTCGGGGCGATGATCGCCTTCAGCTTCGGATTGCTGCGCAACAGGCCGATCGCCTCGCGGTAGCTCTTGTCGGACTGGTCGTCGCCGTAGACGGTGGCCACCAGCTTCATGTTGCTGTACTCTGGCTTCTCCAGCGTCTTTTTCATCACGCCGATCCAGATATTCTGGTTGGTCGCCTGCGCCGACGCCGACAGGATCGCGATCTCACCTTTGCCGCCGATGGCGTCGGACGCCATCTGGATCTGCTTCAATCCGATCATCTCCGGGTTGGAGGGATTCAGCTGCATCAAGCGGCCGTCCGGCGCCAGCCCGCTGTCAAAGGAGATCACCTTAATCCCGCGCGCCATGGCCTTTTTGGTGATCGGCACCAGCGCGTTGGGATCGTTGGCCGAGATGACGATGGCGTCGACCTTCTGGCTGATCAGCGAGTTGATGATTTCGATCTGGCCCTCGGCGCTCGGCGTGGTCGGCCCGGTGTAGATGATCTCCACATTTTTCAGCTCCTTTGCCGCGTCCTTGGCGCCGGTGTGGGCGGCGTCGAAGAAGCCGTTGCCCAGGCTCTTGACGACCATCGCGATGCGCATGTTGTCACTTTTCTTCTCGCCGCAGCCGGCGATGGCCGTGAGCAGGCCGGCGGCAACGGCCGCCAATACGATCTTCCTGCGCTTCAATGCGATACCTCCGATTGGTACATCGCCGCCGACTGGTAGTCGAACGGTGGATTGAACTGGCTGGCGTTGTGCTGGGCGGGGATCGCTTCCGGCTCCACGGTGACCACTCGCACCCCCGATTGCTCGAGCAGCTGCACCGCCGAATCGGAGGCGTAGGTGTCGGTGATGACGGTCGATACGCGGTTCAAGCCGCACAGGATCAGGCCCGCCTTCTTGGCGAACTTGGAGCTGTCGACCAAAACGATCAGTTCTTCCGCCTGCGAGATCAGGCGCTTCTCGGCCTGGATCAGCAGCGGGTCGGCCTCCATCAGGCCAAGCAGCGACAGGCCGTAGACGCTCATGAACATCTTGGCCGCGTAGTGGTGCTGGGTGATGTCGTTGTCGAAGGGGCTGAGGATGACGTTCTGCTCGCGATAGACCTTGCCGCCGGGGACAATGATCTCGTTCTCGCTCGATACGAGCAGGCGTTCGGCCATCAGGAAGGAGTTGGTGAGGATCTTGAGGTGCTGGTCGACCAGGAATTCGGCCATCATGAAGGTGGTGGTGCCGCCGTTGATGATGATCGTTTCACCTTCGCTGCACATGCCGGCGGCGTGGCGCGCGATGGCGCGTTTGCGCTCGGCGTAGCACTGGATATTGTGCTGGAAGGTCTCGCTGGTGAGGGTGAAGCTGCGCTTTTTCTGCTCCAGGTTCGCGGCGCCGCCACGGGTGCGGGTGAGCAGACTGCGGGCGGCGAGCCAGCTGATGTCGCGGCGCACGGTGGCGGGGGAGGCGCTGAGCCAGTCGACCAACTGCGGCACGCTGGCCGTATTATGTTCGGCGAGCAACTTCAGCAAACGTTTACGGCGTTTGTGATTTACCATTCCTGTCTCCTTTTATTTGGCGCTTACTACCGTCGCTGCCACAGTTTTCTGGGGGACCGATCCGGTGTGCGCCTTTATTAATTACTAAGACTAAACATTTCAAAATCTTACGTCAATCATTAGTCGATCAAATATTTGATTGTTTCGATATCGTTTTCGTGAACTGATCAAGTTCTGATCATCGATATGATTATTTCCTACTTGGTCATCAACTTGAGCGCTGGCGCATTGACACCCATGCGCCGCTGATTTCTACTGGTTACAGTTGCCAAAAGCGGCATGAACGAAAACTAAACGCACAATCAAACAACGGAGATCAGTAAATGAATTTGACTCAGCAGCAGGCCCCGATCACTTCTCTGTGGGACGACAAAGCTGCGGCAGCCATGAGCGAGCCGGAGCTGTTGCTATACCGTTCGAACCTGCTTGGCTCGGACCTGCGCATCACCAATTTCGGCGGCGGTAACACCTCGGCCAAGGTGATGATGGCCGACCCGCTCAGCGGCGAGCAAGTGGAGGTGCTGTGGGTGAAGGGCTCCGGCGGCGACCTTGGCAGCATCAAGCTTGACGGTTTTTCGACGCTGTACATGGATAAGCTCAACGCCTTGAAGGGGCGCTATCGCGGCCTGGCGCTGGAAGACGAGATGGTGGCCTATCTGCCGCATTGCACGTTCAATCTGAATCCGCGCGCCGCCAGCATCGACACGCCGCTGCACGCCTATATCGCCCGCAAGCACGTCGACCACATGCACCCGGACGCGGTGATCGCCATCGCGGCCTGCGCCGGCAGCCAGGCGCTGACGCAAAAAATCTTCGAGGGCGAGTTGGGATGGCTGCCATGGCAGCGTCCAGGCTACGACCTTGGCCTGAAACTGGAACAGGTGTCGAAGGCACAGCCCAACCTGAAGGGCATCATCCTCGAAGGCCACGGCTTGTTCACCTGGGGCGACACCGCCAAGTCCTGTTACGAGACCACGCTGGCGATCATCAAACGCGCGGAGGAGTGGCTGGCCGCCAATTCGAAGCAGCCTTCGTTCGGCGGCCAGGCCATCGAGCCGCTGCCGTCCGAACAGCGCAGCGCCCTGGCGGCCAAATTGATGCCGCTGTTGCGCGGTAAAATCAGCCGCGACGAATACAAGCTCGGTCACTTCGACGATAGCGCCGCCGTGCTGGAATTCGTCTGCAGCCGCGACCTGCAACCGCTGGCGGCCTTGGGAACCTCGTGCCCCGACCACTTCCTGCGCACAAAAATCCGTCCGTTCGTGATCGACTTCGACCCGCTCAAGCCGGACTTCGACAAGCTGGTCGCCGGCCTGGATCAGGCGCTGGAGGACTACCGGGCCGGCTATGTGGCCTACTACGAGCGCTGCAAGCACGATAACAGCCCGGCCGTTCGCGACGCCAATCCGATCATCTACCTGATTCCGGGCGTCGGCATGCTGTCGTTCGCCAAGGACAAAGCCACCGCACGCATCGCCGGCGAGTTCTATGTCAACGCGATCAACGTGATGCGCGGCGCGAACGGTGTGGACACCTATGTCGGCCTGCCGGAACAGGAAGCCTTCGACATCGAATACTGGCTGCTGGAAGAAGCGAAGCTGCAGCGCATGCCGAAGCCTAAAAGCCTGGCCGGGCGCATCGCGCTGGTCACCGGCGGCGCCGGCGGCATCGGCCAGGCGGTCGCCAAGCAGCTGCTGCAGGAAGGCGCTTGCGTGATGTTGACCGATATCGATCCGGAGGCGCTGTCGCAGGCGCACGCCGATCTGGTAAAGTCGGCCGGCAAGGACAGTGTTGGCAGCATCGTCGCCAACATCACCAGCGAAGAGGCGGTGGAAAGCGTGCTGCAGGCGGCCGCGCTGCGTTTCGGCGGCGTCGATCTGCTGATCTCCAACGCCGGCATCGCCTCGTCGGCGCCGCTGGAAGACACCACCCTGGAAATCTGGCAGCGCAACCAGGACATCCTGGTGACCGGCTACTTCCTGGCCAGCCGCGCCGCCTTCCGCATCATGAAGCAGCAGGGACTCGGCGGCAGCATGGTCTTCGTCGCCAGCAAAAACGGCCTGGTGGCATCGGCCGGCGCTTCCGCCTATTGCACCGCCAAGGCTGCGGAAATCCACCTGGCGCGCTGCATCGCGCTGGAAGGCGCGCCGCACGGCATCCGCGTCAACGTCGTCAATCCGGACGCGGTCATCAAGGGCTCGCGCATCTGGGACGGCAAGTGGAAGCAGGAACGCGCCCAGTCGAATAAAATCGAGGCCGACGACGTCGAGAAATTCTACCGTGACCGCAGCATGCTGAAACTGAGCGTTCTGCCGGAGGATATCGCCGAAGCCGTGTACTTCCTGGCGAGCGACAAAGCCGGCAAGAGCACTGGTAACATTCTCAACGTCGATGCCGGCAACGCCGCTGCGTTCACGCGCTAAGCCACACACTATAAAAATAACGAAGGAGACCTTATGAGCATCATCGACAGCGGCCGCGTGGCCGAACACAACGCCAAGCTGCGCGCCAATCTGGACGAGGACTACGCGGCGCTGGGCGGCATGCTGGCCCGCCGTGGACAGGATATCGAAAAGCTGACCGCGCAAGCGGAGAAGTTCGCGGTGGCCTTGCCAAGTTGGGGCGCCGGCACCGGCGGCACGCGCTTCGCCCGTTTTCCGGGAAAGGGCGAGCCGCGCAACGTGGTCGAAAAGCTGGAGGACTGCGCCGTCATCCACCAGCTGACCTGCGCGACGCCCGGGGTGTCGCTGCACTTCCCCTGGGATAAAACCTCGGACCCGTCGGCGCTGCGCCAGCAGGCCGAGAGCCACGGCCTGTATTTCGACGCCGTCAATTCGAACACCTTCCAGGACCAGGTGGGCCAGGAGCACACCTACAAATACGGCAGCATGACGGCGCACAGCGCTGCCACGCGCGCCCAGGCGGTCGAGCACAATATCGAATGTATCGAGTTGGGCCGGGCGCTGGGATCGAAGGCGTTGACCGTATGGGTGGGCGATGGCGCCAACTTCCCGGGCCAGCACAATCTGCGCGGCGCGCTGGAGCGTTATCTGGACAGCGCGCGCGGCATTTACGCCGCGCTGCCGGCCGACTGGAATATGTTTATCGAACATAAGCTGTTCGAGCCGGCGTTCTACGCCACCACCATCGCCGACTGGGGCACCAGTTTCGCCTGCGCGCAAACCTTGGGCGAGAAGGCGAAATGCCTGGTGGACCTGGGCCACCATGCGCCGAACACCAACATCGAGATGATCGTCGCGCGGCTGGCGCAGTTCGGCAAGCTGGGTGGCTTCCACTTCAATGACAGCAAATACGGCGACGACGACCTGGATTCGGGCAGCATCAATCCGTTCCAGCTGTTCCTGGTCTTCAACGAGCTGGCCGACGCCGCCGAACGCGAAGGCGCGTCGTTCGCGCCGGCCTACATGCTGGACCAGTCGCACAATGTGACCGATCCGATCGAAAGCCTGATGAACAGCGCGGTCGAAGTGCAGCGCGCATTCGTCCAGGCGAATCTGGTCGATCGCGTGGTTCTGCGACAGTATCAGGAAGCCAATGACGCGCTGCAGTCGGCACAAACGCTCAAGCACGCGTACCGCACCGACGTCAGCGCGATTCTGGCGATGGCGCGGCTGCGGTCCGGCGGCGCGATCGATCCGGTGGCGTTCTATCGGTCAAGCGGTTATCGCAGCCAGGCGGCGGAACGCCGGCCGGCCAAGGCGGGCGCCAGCAGCAGCGGTATCGTCTAAGCGGTGGCCCCGACAACCAAGGGGCCGCGCGATCAGCGCCGCCCGGCGACGCCTGCAGCAAGGGCGGCTTTTGTCGCGTTGGCGTGGCTGTGTGGCGGCTTGGCCGCCGCACAGGTTCCGGTGCTGTCGGACCGCCTCGCCGATGTCGCCGCCCATGTGGCCAATCCGCCATCGGACGCCCGTCCTTTGGTGCGGTGGTGGTGGTTTGGCCCGGCCGTGGTCCAATCGGAGCTTGAGCGCGAACTGCTGGCGATGAAGGCCGGCGGCTTCGGCGGCGTGGAGATCCAGCCGGTATATCCGATGGAGCTGGACGACCCCGCGCGCGGCATTCGCAATGTTCCCTATTTGTCGGCCGATTTCCTCGATTCGGTCAGCTTCGTCAACCGCAAGGCGCGCGCCGAAGGCATGCGCGTCGATATCACATTGGCCAGCGGCTGGCCATATGGCGGTCCGAATGTTCCGGTCACCGAATCGGCGGGGCGCCTGCGCGTCGCCGTGGCGGAAGTGGCGCCCGGCGCGGCCAGTGTCGCGCTGCCGTCCATCATGAGCGGCGAGAAGCTGCTGGCCGCCTTCGTCGGCGCGGGCAGCGCCAGGCAGTATGACGCCGCCGCGTTGAAACTGGCGGAGCTGCCTGCGGCCGCCGGCACCGGACGCGCCGCCGTGGCCCCCGCTGCCGATGCGCGCGTGATGGTGTTCTACATCGCCAGCCGCACGGGCCAGCAGGTCAAGCGCGCCGCGCTCGGCGCGGAAGGCTTCGTACTGGACCATCTGAGCCGCAAGGCCATCGATCATCATTTGAATGTCGTCGCCGAACCGCTGCTCAAGGCGTTCGGCGACCAGCCGCCGTATGCGGTGTTCTCGGATAGTCTTGAAGTCTACGGCACCGACTGGACCGACGATTTTCTCGAAGAGTTCGAGCGTCGGCGCGGCTATGATCTCAAGCCGCATCTGCCGGCGATCCACAGCGGCGCCGGGCCGGATGCGGGCGCGCTGCGCCACGACTGGGTGCAGACGCAAACGGAATTGGTCAACGAGCGCTATCTGACGCCGGTCAACGACTGGGCGAAGGCGCACAAAACGCAGTTCCGCTCCCAGACCTATGGCGAGCCTGCGGTATCCATGTCGAGCAACCGCCTGGTGGCGCTGCCGGAAGGCGAGGGACCGCAGTTCCGCACCTTCTCTTTCACCCGTCTGGCGACATCGGCGGGGCACCTGTACGACAAGCCGGTGATCTCGGCCGAGACCTGGACCTGGCTGCACTCGCCGGCCTTCAGCGCAACGCCGCTGGATATGAAGGCGGAGGCCGACCGCATGCTGCTTCAAGGCGTGAATCTGTTCGTCGGTCACGGCTGGCCTTACACACCACCCGGGTCGCCGGAGCCGGGCTACGCGTTTTATGCGGCCGCCGTCTTCAACGACCACCAGCCCTGGTGGAACGTCATGCCGGACGTGACCGCGTATCTGAGCCGTACCAGCTATCTGATGCGCCAGGGACGTCCGGCCAACGATGTCGCGGTGCTGCTGCCGAACGACGACGTCTACGCGTCGATGACGCCGGGTAAAGTCTCGCTGTCGGCGGAGATGCACAAGCACGTGACGCCGGAACTGACGGAGCAGATCCTCGATGCCGGCCACAATCTGGACTACGTCGATGCGGAATCGATCGTGGCGCTGGGCGTCAGCCATCCGGTGCTGGTGATGCCGCATGTAACGCGCCTGTCGCCGGAAGTAATGGCCAAGCTGGCGGATTACGTGCGCGGGGGTGGCAAGATCGTCGCCGTTGGCGGCTTGCCATCGATGGCGCCCGGCTTTGCCGATGCGCAGCGGGTCACGTCACGGGTTGTGGCGGCATCGAACGCCTTGAAAGACAAAAGCGGCGTGACGCTGGTGGCAGACGACGCGGCGGTCGGCGCGGCGCTCGCGAAGGCGCTGACGCCGGACCTGAAACTGGCGTCGCAGTCGGCCGATGTCGGTTTTATCCGCCGCAAGCTGGCCGACGGCGATATCTACTTCATCGCCAATACCAGCAATCGCGAAGTTCGAACCACCGCCAGGCTTCGCGCCACGCGCAAGTCCGCAGTATGGTGGAATCCGCACGACGGCACGGCCAGTCCGGCCAAGGTAACGCCGGCGCTGGAGCTGGTTCTGTCACCCTATGAATCGCGGGTTCTGGTTCTGGGCGACGGTGATGCCGCCGGCCCGCCCGCCGTTTCCAAACCAGCGGCTGTTCTTGCGGACCTTGGCCGCGACTGGCAAGTGCGATTCCCGGGCGAGCAACCGCAATCGATGCCACAACTGCGCTCGTGGACCGACGATCCGGCCAGGCGCTTTTTCTCCGGTATCGCCGTCTACAGCAAGGAAGTGGAACTCACTGCGTCGCAACTGAAGGGCGCCTCCATTCGACTGGATTTCGGCAAAGGCACGCCGCTGGACAGCACGCCCAAGGTCCCGGCCGGAATGCGCGCAATGATGGAGAGCCCGATCCGCGAGGCGGCGGAGGTCTTCGTCAACGGCAAGCGTGCAGGCTCGGTATGGCACCCACCCTATGAGCTGGATGTCACCAGCCAGCTGCAGGCTGGCGTGAACAAGATCGAGGTCAAGGTCGCCAATCTGTCGCTCAACGCCCTGGCGGGACAGGATCGTCCGGATTACAGGCTGCTCTCGGCGCGCTATGGTCAGCGCTTCGTGCCGCAGGATACGCATTTGATCGTCCCTACGCCGTCGGGCATGCTGGGGCCCGTTCGGCTGCTGACGCAACCTAAAGAATGAGAACCACCATGAAGATAACGAAGTGGATCCACCTCGCCGTGACGGCCATCCTTGCCCTCGGCATGGCCACGGCCGGCGCCAAAACCTACAACGCCGGCAGCTACGGTGCCAAGGGCGACGGCGTTACCCTTGACACGAAGGCGATTCAGGCTGCCATCGACGCCGCCGCCAAGGAGGGCGGGACGGTCGTGCTTAGTCCCGGCACCTACCTGAGCGGATCGATCTTTGTCAAAACCGGCGTCACGCTGCAAGTCGACAAAGGTGTGACCATCCTCGGCTCGCAGCGGATCGAGGACTATCCGGTCATGCCCACCCGGATCGCAGGTATCGAAATGAGCTGGCCGGCGGCGCTGGTCAACGTCTACGAGCAAAAGAGCGCGGCGATCACCGGCCAGGGAACCATCGACGGCGACGGGAAGATCTTTTGGGATAGCTACTGGACGCTGCGTAAGACCTACGAACCTCGGGGCCTGCGCTGGGCGTCCGACTACGATGCACGGCGTCCGCGCCTGATCCAGGTATTCAATTCGTCGCAGGTCAAGGTCGGCGGCGGCCTGCTGTTGCGCCGCTCGGGCTTCTGGACGCTGCACATCTGCTATTCGACCGATGTCACTGTCGATGGTGTCGTGATCCGCAACAACGAGGGTGGACGCGGACCGTCGACCGACGGTATCGATATCGATTCCTCCAAAAAGGTCCTGGTGCAGAACGCCGACATCGCCGTCAACGATGACGCCTTGTGCCTGAAGGCGGGCCGCGATTCGGACGGCCAGCGCGTCGCCCGGCCGACGGAATACGTGATCATCCGCGACTCCATCGTGCGCGACGGCGCCGCCGGGGTGACGTTCGGCAGCGAGACGGCAGGCGGCTTCCGCAACATCGAGGCCTACAACATCACGGTACTGGACAAAGTCCCGGTCGGCATTCTGTTCAAATCGGCGCATACGCGTGGCGGCTTCGGCGAAAACCTGCGCCTGCACGACTTCACGATGAAGGGCACGCCCGTCGTCATCCGCATCACGATGAACTGGAACCCGAGCTACAGCTACGCCGAGATCCCGAAAGAGATCAAGGACTATCCGGCGTACTGGAAGGTGCTGGCCACCCCGGTGCCGAGGGAGAAGGGCATCGCGCGCTTCCACGACGTCCGCATCTGGAACATCAAGGCCACCGGCGCCACCACCGCCTTCGAGGTCGACGGCTACAAGGAAGTGCCGCTGGACCGCTTCAGTCTCGCCAATCTGGACATCGATGCGGAGAAGGGCGGGCATATCTACGACGCGAAGGACTGGCAGTTCACCGGCACGAAACTGCGCCTGAAAGAGCCGGTCGCCATCGAGGATGCGGCGGCGGTGCGTGGCCTGCCGGCCGGCAGCGTGGTCGTCAAGCCGGCGCCGCCCAAGCAGGATCCATCCAAGAAGAGTTTTGAAGAACAGGACAAGACTTGATGAAGACCTCTTATTTGCTTCTGGCGGCGCTTGGCCTGGTCGGCGGCTGCGCAGGCACGAACACGCAACAGTATCCGCTGCCGACGCCGGCCATGCAGGCCATCATCGACAAGGACATCAGCCGTCACTTCGGCGACGCGCCAGCCGATGGCGGACCAATGGCGACCGACCTGTCGCCGGTAGTGCAAGCGGCGGCCATCGACAAGGCGCTGCGCAAGGTGGCGGATTGGCAGCTGGCGCGCACTTTGCCGCATCTGGACCGGATCTGGACCTCTAGTGTGCTATACAGCGGTTTCATGGCTGCTTCGGATGCGACGGGCGACCCGAAGTACCGGGATGCCATGCTGGCCATGGCCAATCAGTTCGAGTGGAAGTTGCGCACGCCGTATCCCAACGCCGACGATATCAGCGTCGCCCAAACCTATCTTGAACTGCACGAGCGCGATCCAGCGTCGGCGCGTCTTGGCCCGACCAAAACCGAGCTCGATATCCTGATCGGCCTGAAAACGCTGAAGCCCGGCGACGACCGTCTGCCATGGTGGTGGTGCGATGCGCTGTTCATGGCGCCACCGGTGTGGGTTAAGATGTACAAGGCGACCGGCGAGCGAAAATACCTCGACTACGTGCACGAACAGTGGCGCAAGACCTACGATCTGCTGTACGACAAGGAAGAGCATTTATACGCGCGCGACGCCAGCTATATCACCAAGCGCGAGCCGAATGGCAAAAAAATCTTCTGGTCGCGTGGCGAAGGCTGGGTGCTCGGTGGGCTGGCGCGCACGCTCGATTACATCCCTGACAACGATCCACAAAGGCAGTTTTACGTGCAGCAGTTGCGCGACATGTCGGCCCGTATCGCCAGCCTGCAGGGCGAAGACGGCCTGTGGCACGCTGGTCTGCTCGACGCGGCAAGCTATCCGCTGCCGGAGATCTCGGGCTCCGCGCTGTTCGTGTACGGCATGGCCTATGGCGTCAACAAGGGGTATTTGGACGCCAAAGTCTACCGCCCCGTGATCGAACGGGCTTGGGCCGGCATCCTCAAACACATTTATGCCGATGGCCGTCTGGGCGGCATCCAGCAAACCGGCGCGGAACCTGCATTCTACCGGCCCGCGTCCAGCTACAACTACGGCGTCGGCGGCTACCTGCTGGCCGCCACCGAACTGAAAAAGATGGTCGACGGAGGGAAACCATGATCACACGCGCGTTCCGCATGAAGCTCAAACCGGGCACGGTGGATGAATACAAGCGCCGCCACGACGTGCTGTGGCCGGACTTGGCGGCGGCGCTGAAGGAGGCCGGCATCTACGACTACTCCATTTTCCTCGACGAGGAAACGCTGCACCTGTTCGCGGTCTTGAAGCTGGCGCCGGACAACAACATCGAGGCCTTGCCGGGCCAGCCGGTGATGAAGCGCTGGTGGGACTACATGGCGGACCTGATGGAGGTGGAGCCGGGCAACCGGCCCCGCGAATGGCCGCTGCAGCCGATGTTCTACTTCGCCTGAGTGAGCAGGCCGCGATCGCGCAGCCATTCCTCCGCGCGGCGCGGCCACAGCGACGACGTGCCCAGGCCATCGCGCATGCCCATGCCGTGGCCGCCGTGCTCGAAGAGGTACATTTCGGCCGGCACCTTGGCCTTGGTCAGCGCCTGGTAGAACAGGATGCTGTTTTCCACCGGGACGGCTTGATCTTCCTGCGTATGGATCAACAGCGTTGGCGGCGTGGCGGCGGTGACCTGTTTTTCCAACGACATCAACTGCAGCGTTTCGGCCGATGGCGCGGCGCCGAGCAGCGCTTTACGCGAGCCTGCGTGGACGGCCGGCTCCCGCATCGAGATGACGGGATACATCAGCATCAGGAAGTCCGGACGGGCGCTGACCGCGTCCATGGCGGCGCCGGTGCGGCCGGCGGGATTGTCGAACAAGGTGCCGGCGCTTGCGGCCAGGTGGCCGCCGGCCGAACTGCCCATGACGCCTATGCGCGCCGGATTGATGTTGAATTCCGCGGCGCGCGAGCGCAGCATGCGGACGGCGCGCAGCACGTCCTGCAGCGGGGCGGGGTGGCCGTACTCCTGCATGCGATACTTGAGCACAAAGCTGGTTACGCCCAGGGTGCCCAGCCAGTTGGCGTATTGATCGCCTTCGCGCGCGGTGGACATGCGCACATAGCCGCCACCGGGGCAGATGATGACGGCGGTGCCGTTTGGACGATCGACTGCGGGACCGACCATGGTCAGTGTCGGCTCGCTGACGTTTGAGTTGTAGCCACCGCCGATCTTTTCGGGACCGATGTCGGTTTTGATGCCGGGCACACCCTCGGGCCAGAGCTGAATGACGGTGGGCGCGGCGCCGGCCAGGCTGGCGCTGACGCCGAGGATCAGGGTAATGAGCGTTTTTTTCATAGTGGAGAGAGTATCAGATGATGAATCGGATGGCATGCACCGCTTTGCTGTTTTTTTGGGCCCACGCGGCGGGCGCGGTGGATTTGTTCAACGGCCGGGATTTCACTGGTTGGGAGTTGAAGACGTCGCCTGCCGCCGGCATCGACAGCGTGTTTCGCATGCTGCCGGGCGGTGTGGTCGCTTCGCTTGGTCAGCCTTCGGGTTTTCTGGCCACGTTGGATAGCTACCGTAACTACAAGCTGCATGTGGAGTGGCGCTGGAGCGGGAAGCCGGGCAATGGCGGCATCCTGCTGCATATCAGCGACGGTCCGATGGATCGTGTGTGGCCGCTCAGTCTTCAGGTGCAGACCAAACGCGGGAACGCCGGCGATTTGCTGCCGATGGCCGGCGCCAGCTTTGCCGAGCCGCTGACATCCCCCAAAGGCGCCGAACCGCGTATCAAGGCGCACACGGCGCCCGACAGCGAGCTGGCGGCCGGGGAGTGGAATGTCTGCGATATCGTCAGCCGCGATGGCAGGGTTGATGTCACAATCAATGGCGTTGTTCAGAACAGCGTTACCCGGAGCGAGCCGGCGTCGGGGCGTATCGGTTTTCAGCTGGAGGGCGCGCCGTATGAGTTGCGCCGTGTGGAGCTGGTGGAGTTGTATTAGCGTTTTAACCACGCCTCTGGTACCGGCACGATGCATATGTTCATGCTGCGGCCATCCTCGGATAGCATTGCCGATTGAATCTGGATTCGCGTACCGTCGGCGTTGAAGGTCGGATGGGGATGGTCGGCCGCCGTGGTTTTGTGCCCGGTCGTCAGCATCACCATCTCGCGCGTCTTGCGGTCGATCAGGTAGACGCTGCGGCTGAAATCATCACCGACAGCCCAGCGTCCATCCGACGACCCATGCACGTGCCACAAGCCGCTGCCGGACGGCGTTTGGCCCGCGATCGTCATCTCGCGGGTGCGCAGGTTGACGATTGCCAGCCCGCTCGGCTTCTCCCGGGTGCCGGTGATGCCCCAGCCCTCGTCCTGGCCGGGATTCGCGCCCTGAACCCCGGTCGCCGGCGCGCCAACGCCGCCGCCACCCTCGGCGATGGGCCGGTGCCCCATGATCGCCATCGCCACTTCATCCTTCGAGATCACCGCTTCGTGCGTCACCCACTCATACGGCGCTTCTGGATAGAGCGGGCGAAGGCCGGTGCCGTCGGCCTTCACCGTCCAGGTGCGTTGCGGCGACTTGCCGCCGGTCTCCCAGCAAAAGACAATCTCGCCCGGATTCCACAGGTTCGCCTGGATGTGGCCAATCTGGAACGGCACGGAGATCACATGTTTGACTTCGCCGGTGCGCACATTCATGCGCGAGATTCCGTTCGGGCCGGCGCCCATGTTGCGCGGGCCGAAGGCCTTCTCGATCTTCACCCCCGGCGCCAGGTGCTTTGCCGCCTCGTTGGGGCCAGTGCGGAAGTAGGCCCATTCCTCGTCCGCGTCCAGCGCCATGTCGCCGCCCGCCTCCAGTTCCGGCGCGGTGGTGCCGCAGATGCGCTGGTAGGCGTCGGCGGATTTGAGCTTGCCGGCCTTGCTGTCTGCCAGCAGCGCCGCCAGATCCACTTCGACGAACTGCAGGCGTTTGGCATCGGCGTCCTTGCGCATGAAGTACAGCTTCATCGACTTGCGCGCCAGGTTAAGCATGCCGACATAGCCGCCCTCCGTCACCTGTACCAGGTCGCCGGTTTCTTCGTTGACGGCCATGGCCTCGCCCTTGACTCGGGCGGAGCGGAACACCAGCCACTTGCCGTCCGAAGTCCATTGCGGATGCGTGGGATAGATCTTCGAGTCGCCGTTCGGTGTACTGGTCAGGAAGGTCAGCATGATGCCGGTGACCGGGTCCTTGACCACCTTGCGCTCGGAAGGAAAACGCTTGCCGATCTGCGCGTGCGCGCTACTGGAGAGGATCAGGGCTGCGCAAATCAGGATCTTGATAATCATCGATAGCTCAAAACAGGTTGGAAGGTTACGATTGTCTGCTCATACCCACACGGACATTGCTCATTTTTCTGATTCTTTAAGCTCAAAGCACAAGCCTCGAAAAATCCTCGCATAGAATTGGCGCCATGAACAGATACCTTGCTTTGATCCTTAAATTGTGCTGCGCCGCAGCAGTCGCGGCCTCCTCGGTGGCGTCGGCGCAGACCCCGCCGCCGGCCGTCAACACCGATCCGCGCAACGCGCAGGTGGTGCTGCCGGAGCCGGCGAATCCGAATCTGCCTTCGCTGGTGTTAATCGGCGATTCGACGGTCCGCAACGGCAAGGACGACGGTCAGGGTAAAGGCGCGGCCGGCCAGTGGGGATGGGGTAATCCGCTCGCGACGATGTTCGACCCCGCCAAAATCAATGTGGTCAACCGCGCCATCGGTGGCCTGAGCAGCCGCACCTATCTGACCACCAAACACTGGCAGCGCAGCCTCGCCTTCGTCAAGGCGGGTGACGTGGTGCTGATCCAGTTCGGCCACAACGACGCCGGCCCGGTCAACGACAACGTTCGCGCGCGCGGCACCATCAAGGGTATCGGCGACGAGGCGGAGGAAATCGATAATCTGATGACCGGGGAGCGCGAAGTGGTGCACAGCTACGGCTGGTATCTGCGCACCTTCATCGCCGACATCAAGGCACGCGGCGCCACTGCCGTTATCTGCTCGCCTATACCGCGTAAAAGCTGGGGAGAGGATGGCAAGATACGGCGCAGCCAGAACGAATACGCCGGCTGGGCCGAGCAGGTGGCGCGCCAGCAGAAGGTCGGCTTCATCGACCTGAATGGCATCGTCGCCCGCCAGTACGACACGATGGGCCGCGACGAGGTGATGAAGATGTTCCCGGTGGTGACGCCGGACGAGCAGACCCACACCAACCTGGCGGGCGCCGAGTTGAACTCCCGCGCCGTGGTCGCCGGCCTCAAGGCCTTGCGCACGCCGGTCGTCATGGCGGCCCTTAACGCGGCCGGCCAAGCCGTTCCCGCCAGCGAGGATGACCGGCCGGTGGTCGACGCCAGCAAGGTCGCCGGGGAGAAGCCGCGCGATCCGTCGCTGCCGAGTCTCTTCCTGGTCGGCGATTCGACCGTCAAAAGTGGTGGCGCGAATGGCGCGATCGGCTGGGGCGAGCGTCTCGCGCCGCACTTTGATACAGCCAGGATCAATGTCGTCAACCACGCGATCGGCGGCCGCAGCAGCCGCACCTTCTTCACCGAGGGGCGCTGGGACAAGGTGTTGGCGCAGTTGAAGGCGGGGGACTTCGTCGCGATCCAGTTCGGCCACAACGACGGCGCCCGCATCGGCGATCCCGCCGGTAAAAATCGCGGTTCGGCACCCGGCACCGGGCCGGAGACGGTCGCGGACACGCGGCCGGATGGCAGCGAGGAACAAGTCCACACCTTCGGCTGGTACATGGCGCGCTACGTCGCCGACGCCAAAGCCAAAGGCGCCACCGTGATCCTGCTGTCGCCTGTGCCGCACCGCGACGTGTGGGAGCAGGGCCGCGACTTCGCAAACTATGCGCAGTGGGACGACGAAGTGGCGCGCAAAAGTGGCGCGCTGTTTGCCGACCTGACAATGGTGGTCGGCGAAGCGTACCGGAAGGCCGGCGCCGGTGCCGTCAACGGTTACTTTTCCGACGCCCGCACCCACACCAACGAAGCCGGCGCGCAGTTCAATGCCGCGCGCGTCGTCGATGCCTTCAAAACCTTGCCAGGCAATCCGCTGGCGGTTTATCTAAAACACTAACAACAACGAGACACATCATATGAAAGTTAAGCTTTTGCTGAAAAAGACCGCCATCGCCGCCATGCTGCTCCCGCTGGCATGTCAGGCCTGGGCCGACACCAAGCCGGCCAACGATATGACGGCGCCGCTGCATTTGATGAAGGCCGACTATCCCACCCCATACGGCAATCCGTCGATCGAGGATGTCAACAAGGTGCTGAACCGGGTGTTCACGTATCTGGATGCCGCCACGCCTGCGCAGGCGATCAACGCCAAGACCAAAAAAGAAGTCACCAATCTCAGCCAGATGGACGACGACACCGTTTTGGCGCCGGGCGATTTCCGCCTGACCAGCTACGAATGGGGCGTGACGTACGCCGGTATGCTGGCGGCTGGCGGCGCGACGGGCGACAAGCGTTACAAGGAATATGTGGACAAGCGTTTGACGCTGCTCGCCAATATGGCGCCGGCCACGCTGGTTCGCATGAAGTCCAACCCGCAAAGCAAGTCGCCGGTGCGCGGCATGCTGGAGCCGCACGCGTTGGACGACATCGGCGCGGTGTGCGCGGCCATCGTCAAGGCCAAGCAGGAGGGTTTGCAGGCCGACGTCAAGCCGCTGCTCGATAGCTGCATCACCTTTATCCGCACCAAGGAGCATCGCCTGAAGGACGGCACTCTGGGCCGCGTGCGTCCGCAGGTCGATACGCTGTGGCTGGACGATCTGTTCATGGCGGTGCCGGCGCTCGCGCAGCTGGGCAAGCTGACCGGCGACGCGAGTTACTACGACGATGCGGTCAAACAGGTGGAGCAGTTCTCGAAGCGGATGTTCAATGAGCAGAAGGGCATTTACATGCATGGCTGGGTGCAGGGTATGGAGGTGCATCCGGAGTTCCATTGGGCCCGCGCGAATGGCTGGGCGGTGATGACGCTGGTGGAGCTGCTCGATGTGCTGCCGAAGAGCCATCCGGGATATCCGATGGTGCTGAAGCAGCTGCGCGCGCACGTCAAGGGATTGGCGTCGTATCAGGATGGCACGGGCTTATGGCACCAGCTGCTGGACCGGAACGACACGTACCTTGAGACCTCGGCGACGGCGATCTATGCGTATTCGATGGCGAGGGCGATTAACAAGGGCTATATCGACAAGATGGCCTATGCGCCGGCTGTCATGCTGGCCTGGAACGCGGTGGCGACCAAGGTCAATGCGAAGGGACAGGTGGAAGGGGTTTGTGTTGGGACGGGGATGGGATTCGATCCGGCGTTCTATGCTTATCGCCCGGTGAACGTCTATGCGGCGCATGGATATGGCCCGGTGCTGCTGGCAGGCGCCGAAGTCATCACGATGCTGAAGACGCACAAGTTCGAGATCAACGATAGTTCGTTGCAGTTGTTGGCGAAGTAAGGCAAGGGTCGGGGGCCTGTGACGGCTCCCGGTCGGCGGATTACGCTTCGCTAATCCGCCCTACGTGTTTCAGAACTGATCTTCAGCTTCCTGACTAATTCCTCAGGGACGGCGATCACGGTGCCATGGCGCAGCCGCAGCGGCGTGCCCTCATCGGGGAATCGCATCTTCTCCGTGACGTCCTCCCACTTCACCATGTCGCGCGAGCGCAGGGCGCCATAGTGCTTGGTGGTGTAGGCGTCGTAGTAGAGGATCACGTCCTGGCCGATCTGCAGCGCGGTCGGACCTTCCACCCACAGACCCGGCGGCGTGATCGGCGCACTCAGTTTGCCGAACGGCCCATGCAAGTCCGGCGCCGACGCTATCTGCAGATACTTCTTCGGCGGGTTGCGCGTTTCATCCTTGACCATCAGGTAGTTCTTGCCGTTGGCGCGCACGAAGCTGGCGTCGATCACGCTGAAGCCCGGATCGTAATACAGCTTCGTCGGGGCGTAGGTGACAAAGTCGCGCGTGGTCGTGTAGTACATCCGGTGATTGTATTTTTCTTCCGATGATCCCTCGGTGGCGGGGAATCGCCCGGGTATTGTCGACGCCCAGAAAATCAGGAACTCGCCGCGCTTGTGGTTGTAGACGATCTCCGGCGCCCAGGCGTTCAGCGAGCCCGGTTCGTGCGCCATCACCGGCACCTGCTGTTGCGGCGACCAGTTGACCAGGTCCCTGGACGAGGCATAGCCGATGTTGTTCTCATTCCAGCCCGACGTCCAGACCATGTGATAGGTGCCGTCCGGGCCGCGCACGATGCAGGGATCGCGCATCAATTTGGAATTGCCGACCTTCGGCGCCAGGAAGCTGCGGCCGCCGCCCAATTTATCCCATTTGTAGCCGTCGGTGCTGCTGGCGAAATGCAGGCCGTCCTCGCCGTTGCCGGTGAAGTAGGCGAAGACGTAGGCGTCGGCCGCCTGCGACGCGAAGCTGGCCATCGCCAGCGTAAAGCCAACGGCCAGCCGCCGCGTGATGTTCATGTTATTGGTTTGCCTCGTCGCCCAGCGGGCGTTCGTTGGTAAAGGTTGGACTGGCCGGGACCGCGACCGAGGCCACTGGATCGGGATGGGAGGGATCGAAATTGCCGTAGCCGTCGGCGATGAAAGCGGCGACAGTCAAGCCGCTCTGGCGCATGCCGGTCAGCACGGCCTGCGCCAGCTCGTAAGCGCCGTAGTTATTGTGGTGCGTGTTGTCGGTGCGGCCCGGCTCCGGCTCGGCGAAGGCTTGCTTCGACAGCTCCGGACCGAGCGCCTCGTAGAACGGTTTGCTCATCGCATTGAGATCGATGAAGGCGACGCCCAGCTCCTTCGCGGCGTCGCGCGCGGCGTCGGCATAGTCCCGCAATGACGGTACAACCTTGCCGGCGGCGTCGAAGTTACGGCGCTCCATCGACGACACGATGACCGGAACGCCGCCGTGGGCGCGAATGGCGTCGACGTGGGCGCGTATTTCGTCCTTGTAGGTGGTGAAAGGCCCGCCCTTGTTTTCCTTGATTTGCTTCTGGTCGTTGTGACCGAACTGCATCAGGACCGTGTCGCCCGGCCGCATGGCGCTGACGACCTTGTCCAGCCGGCGGCGCGCCAGCGAATCGCGGTAGGTCTCGCCGGATTCGGCATGGTTGGCGACCGCGATGCCAGGCTTGAGGAAACGCGGCAGCATTTGTCCCCAACTGCTATACGGCTCGCCCGGCTGGTCGCAAACGGTGGAGTCGCCCAGCAGGAACAGCGTCGGTGTTTTGACGGGGACGATCTCGATGGCGCCGATGGCAGGCTTCGGGCCGTTGATTTCCAACGTCAGGCGTTTGTCCCAGTTCCAGGCCTCCTGCACCGTCTCGCGTGGGGCCTTCAGCTTGACGCTGCCGGCGGCGACGCCATCGCCGCCGGGTATGCGGGGCGTGCGGACGTTGACCGTGAAAGTGCGTTTGAGCGCGGCTCCCGATACCGTCGACACGTTTTCGAGCATCAGCCGGCGCAGTTCCGATTTGACCGTGGTATTCGAAGCGGAGTCGCCGCCGCCGAAGGTGACGGTGACGTTGTAATTCCCTTCGGGCAGATCGACGGAAAAGAAGAAAGGCTTGTCGGCGACAAGATGCCCCGCGCCGGCCGTGACATTGCGGATCACGGCGCCCGGCTCGAAACCGAAGCCCCGCTTTTCGTCGTAGTCCATGCCCGGTTGTACCGCGATATAGCCGGCAGGCGGTTTGCCACCGCCGAAAGCGAGCCGCCAGGTGTCTCTCACCGCAACTGATTGGGCATGGCCGGAGGCGGCCAACGCCAGAATAGAAAACCCTGCCAGCAACCACGCCGAGGAGAGACGGCTTGTCACTGGCAGGGAAGGAGTGCCCGGTTTGAACTGCATTGCTTATCTGGTTATTTGCTTGCGCCTAGCGAGACGCTGACCGGCGCGCGCACACGTGCGGCATGCGCGGAAACGTACTTTTGCCAGTCCTCGCTGGTCGCGAAATCGCCGCCACGGGTCCAGCCCGAGCCCACGTAGTAGCGCAGCGGCTGACCGGAGACGACCTTGGCCAGCATCAGCGTATTGAGCTTGTCTTCGGCATAGCCCTTTTCATCGGCGGTCGGCACGATGATGGCGGTGCCGAAGGCGCCGTTCGATTTCTGCTCGACCCACTGCAGCATCGCGCGGTCGGCCGGCACGGTCGACGGCTTGACAAGGGCTTCCTGGCCCTTGTCGGCCGGCGTCTTGTTCAGGCCAATGGCGGCGGTCAGTTGCTGCGGACCTGCGAAGGTGAAGGTACTTTCGATCTGGTCGAAGTAGTGGCCCGCGTCGACCGTGAAGCGCTTGACCTCGGAAACCTTGGTGCCGGCGGCGTCCCATGCGTCGTAGTGCAATTCGAAGATGGCGCGTACCGGGCCGTTGGCGATGACTTTCCACCTGGCGTAGTTCACGCTGGTGAACAGGTTGCTGCCGTCCCAAATGCCGGTGCCGCCCGCGCCGCGCGATTTGCCGACGTTGTACATGTCCATGCCTTCGCCTTCATCATGGTGATAATGGTCGTGGCCCTTGTTGTACCAGCGGTCGACGATCGGATAGGCGACGCGCTTGTGCCAGATATCCATGCCGCTGGTGACCAGCACTTCCTTGCCGCTGTCTTCGGGCGCGGGCGCCGCCAGCGCGGGGCCGTAGGTGCGGTGCGCAACCTTGTCGTTCTCCCAGGCGAAATCGTCCAGTCGTTCCTGGATGTAGCGGGCCGAGACCTTGCTGGGGAAGGGCGGCGCCATCGCCTCGATCTTCTCCACGGTGAAGGTGGCCTTCTTCTCGCCGGCGGCGAAGTTATGCTGGAAAATCAGGTCGCCATAAGCGATGCCGACGTTCTTCGGGTCCTTGGCCTGGGGGGCGACGTTGGTGACCTGGTAGGGCAGCACGCGGCCGGAGGCGTCCTTCACTTCGATATGCTGCAATAGCGCGCCTGGCAGCACGCGATTGACTTCGGTCCACGGGATGGTGATCGTCTCCGACGGACGCGCCGCATCCAGGTTGTGCGTGACGGTGACGGTCAAACGGTCGGCTGCGAAACCCGCGCCGGCGGCGGCCAGTGCGGCAGGTACGAACAGGATGTGACGAAGTTTCATGTATTTACCAGTGTTAGTGACGACGTTATGAAAGCGGGTTCCGAGACTTTACCGCATCTTGCAAATTCGGCAAAGCACGAATGAAAACGTCCCGCCAACCGCCGTCGTCTCCAGCATATTTTGATTTTTCAGTTGGGATGAGTATCGATACTGCGCCTGCAGGTGTCAACGGCCCACGCGATCTAATCAAATTTATGACTGAAGCTAGTAAGAGTTCCTAAGCCAAATTTCGTTGAGCGCTCTGGTGATTTTCGTAATTGCGGACGCCTTGAGGACATCGCAGAATGGCCAGACGCGCACCAGAGGCGCGATAACTATAAATCCAAGAGAGACAAAAAATGAAAACCAAGCCCGTTGTGGCGCTGCTTGCGGCAGCGTTGTCGATCCCGCTCGTCTCCACGGCGGAAAACTACCACTGGGATTCGGTCGCCATCGGCGGCGGAGGTTTCGTCACCGGGGTTGTCCCGAGCAAGCTTGAACGCGATGTCGTCTACGTCCGCACCGACGTCGGCGGCGCCTATCGCTGGGATGCCGCTAAATCGCGCTGGGCGTCGATGACCGACTGGATAGGCCAGAGCGATGTCGGCTTGCTGGGCATCGAGTCGCTGGCGGTCGATCCGGGCAACGCGGCCAATGTCTACATGCTGGCCGGCACCAGCTATTTCAGCGGCGGCAAGACCGCCGTGCTGCGCTCGAGCGACTACGGCAAGACCTTCGCCGTCACCGACGTCAGCGCCCAGTTCAAATCCCACGGCAACGGCATGGGACGGCAGAACGGCGAGAAGCTGCAGGTCGATCCCGGCTCCGGCAATGTGCTGTACGCGGGCACGCGCCGCGACGGCTTGTTTAAAAGCGCGGACGCCGGCGCCACCTGGAGCCGCATGCCCGGCTTCGACGTCACCAGCACGCCGAACGACAATGGCGTCAGTTTCGTGCTGCTCGATCCCACCAGCGTGGACGGCGGCCTTGCGCAGCGCATGTTCGTGGGCGTGTCGCGCTTCGATTCGGCGGGCGCGAACCTGTACTTCAGCTATGACGCCGGCGAGACCTTCGTGCCGGTAGAGGGCGGGCCGACGGGCCTGATGCCGCAGCGCGCGGTGCTGTCGCCCGAAGGGCTGTTGTACATTACCTACGCCAACGGCGCCGGTCCGCACCCCGGCACCGACGAACCGATGGACAACGGCCAGGTATGGGAATACGACGCCGTCGGCGGCAACTGGACCAACATCACGCCGACCGGCTTTGCGCGTCCATTCGGCGGCATCAGCATCGACCGCAACGATCCGAAGCACCTCGTGGTCTCCACCATCAACACCTGGATGCAGCAGGGCGCCAACCAGTACGGCGACCGCATTTTCACCTCCAGCGACGCCGGCCGCACCTGGACCGATGTGGTGGCGCGCGGCTTCGCGCTCGACCCCAAGGGCGCCAACTGGATCGCCGACACCTCGATCCACTGGGCCGGCTCGGTCGAAATCGACCCGTTCGACGGCAAGAAGGTGTGGGTGGTCTCCGGCAACGGCTTGTTCAAGACGAACGACATCAACGCCACCACGACCACCTGGGACTTCAACGTGGCGGGGCTGGAGGAGACCGTGCCGTTCGATTTCCAGAGCATTCCGAATGGTCCGCTGGTATCGGTGATCGGGGATTTCGATGGCTTTACGAACGCCGATCCGGCGCAATACGGCGTGCGCCACTCGCCGCAGATGGGCACTACCACAGGCCTGGCCATCGCCGCGCAGGACCCGCGCATCATGACGCGCGTCGGCAACGATATGTACTACACCACCAACAGCGGCTCCAGCTGGACCAAGTCGGCGGTGCTGAACGGCGCCAAGGGCTATATCGCGCTGTCGGCCGACGGTTTCGCCTTGCTGCATAGTCCCGCCGATTCGGCCGTCAGCTACCGTTCGACCAACTTTGGCGCCAGCTGGGCCGCCGTCTCCGGACTCACGGCCAGCAATGCGCGCCCGGTGGCCGATCCGGTCAACCCATCCAAGTTCTACGCCTACGACAATGGCAAGCTGCTGGTCAGCGTCGATGGCGGCGCCTCGTTCGCGCTCAAAAGCACTCTGGCTTCCGGCGGCTCCAAGCTGATTCGCCCGGCGCCGGGGCGCGAGGGCGACTTGTGGGTTTGCCTGAATGGCAGCGGGCTGTCGCGCTCCACCGACTCCGGCGCCACGTTCACCAAGGTCGCCACGGTGAACCAGTGCGACGCGGTCGGTTTCGGCAAGACCGCGCCGCAGGCCAGCTATCCGACCATCTACCTTCACGGCACGGTGGGCAGCGTGCACGGGATGATGCGCTCGACCGACGCCGGCGCCACGTGGGTGCGCGTCAACGACGCCGCCCACCAGTACGGCGGACTGGCCAACGGCGGCATGGTGACCGGCGATATGAACGTCTTCGGCCGTATCTACATGAGCACTGCGGGCCGCGGCATCGCCTACGGCACGCCGGCGACGGGCGGCGAAGTGCTGGTGACGCCGGTGACGGCCGGCCCGCCCGTGGTCACGCCGCAGCCGGTCAACGAATGCAGTTACGTGGTCACCGCGTCCTGGTCGGGTGGCTACAACGCCGTCGTGCGCATCAAGAACAACCGCTCGACCGCCGTCAACGGTTGGGCGGTGAGCTGGACTTACACCGACAACTCAAGCGTCCAGGGATTCTGGAACGCCGACGTCGCCGGCACGCCACCGACTTACACAGCCACGCCCAACCAAAGCTGGAACACCAACATCCAGCCCGGCGACACCGCCGAATTCGGGATGACGGTCAGCGGCGAGGCGATTCCCGTCGTTACCGGCGACGCTTGCAAATAATGAGAGATGAAGACGATGAAAAATATACTGATTAGCTTTTTGGCCGGCGCGATCCTGACGCTGGCATCGCCGGCCAATGCCGCCGTGGTGGACTTCGACGATGTGAGCGCGGGCGGCAAGCTGTCGACGCTCTCCAAATACAATCCATACGCGGGCCTGACCTGGACCAACAGCTGGTTCCTGGGTGATACCGCCGTCAACGGCTACAGCAACGGCGCGCATTCCGGCACGCAGTTCGTGTCCAACGGCTTCGGCGTCAATAATCTGGGCATCAGCAGCGCCACCGCCTTCAATCTGGACGGCGCGTGGTTCGCCACGCCCGCCACCAACGGATCGAAGGCCACGTGGATCAACATCACGGCCTACGATGCGGCGAACCAGCTGATAGGCAGCACCGGCGACATCGCCATCAACGGCAGCTACAGCTGGGTGCCAGCCGGCTTCGCCAACGTCTCCCGGTTGACCATCACGCGCGACAAGGGCTGGTTTGTGATGGACGACCTGTCGATGTCCGCCATCGGCCCGGTACCGAGCCCCGTGCCGGAACCGCGCGGTGTGGTCCTGCTGGCGGCGGGATTGCTGATGACGGGTTTTGCAGCAAAGCGTCGTCAGTCCTAAACATGTAAGCTCGAAAGATAACTCGCTGGAGGCGATCGGCGGCGAGACCGTCTGGGGGAATCCGCTAGCGAACCGGCATCGTCAACGCCGCGAAGTAATCAAGCCTCCACCGCGCTTTCCTTCGCCGACATGCGCCAGCGCTTGTCGGCATCGGCGGCGGCGTTGAGGTCTTGCGGGAAGTCGTCCACATGCACCGACAGGTCGGTGAAGCGGGCGAAGTCCGACAGAGCGCGGCGCTCCTCGGGCGTGACCAGGCCCTTGGCGGCGGCCTGCGTGACCCACTGCTCCATCTCCGGCAGGCTTTGCGGCATGCCTTCGAGTTGACCGGCACGCACCGCCGGCTTGAGGCGGTGTTCGACCGCCTCCACCTGCGGCAGCAGGCCGAACGCCAGTTCGCCGCACGCCACCGGATCGCGCAGATCGTCGGCCAGGAAGCCGTCGGCCAGCAGCCGCTCGCGGCTTGCGCCGGCGGTTTGCATGGCGTTCGCCACAGCGCTGCCCAGTTCATCGGACGGCGGCGAGTACGGGAGGCCGAATGGGAACGTCAGCAGGCGCGCCAGCATGGCGGCGGGACGGTTGGGGAAATTCTCCAGCACACCGTCCAAGGCCAACTGCGCCTTGTGCAGCGCGTCCTGCACCGACCAATGGACGTACGGCGCGTCGGCCACCTGCCGGCCGTCGTCCTCGTAGCGCTTCAGCGTGGCGCTGGCCAAATACATCTGCGACAGCGCGTCGCCAAGCCGGCCGGAGATGCGCTCGCGGCGCTTCAATTCCCCTCCCAGCACGAACATCGACACATCGGTCATCAACGCGAACGCGGTGGACATGCGGCCGATGGCGCGGTAGTAGCCAGCCATCTGCGCGGCCGCCTGCTCCGGCACCGGCGCGGTGCCGCCGCCAGTCAATCCATACCACAGGCCGCGCGCGGCGTTGGCGCAGACGAAGCGCATATGGCCGAAGAAGGCGGCGTCGAAATCGTGCAGCGCCTTGCGATGGTCGCTGTCGGCGGTGGCTTGCATCTCCTTCAGCACGTAGGGGTGCGAACGGATCGCGCCCTGGCCGAAGATGATCAGGCAGCGCGTGAGGATGTTGGCGCCTTCGACCGTGATGGCGATCGGGATCTGCTGATAGGCGCGCGCGAGGAAATTGCTCGGTCCCATGCAGATGCCTTTGCCGCCCAGGATGTCCATGCCGTCGTTGACGACGGCGCGTCCGCGCTCGGTGACGTGGTATTTGGCGATGGCCGAGATCACGGCCGGCTTCTCACCCAGGTCGACGGCCAGCGCCGACAGCTTGCGCGTCGCGTCCATCATGTACAGATTACCGCCCATGCGGGCCAGCGCCTCCTGCACGCCTTCGAACTTGCCGATCGAAGTTTTGAACTGGCGGCGGATCGCGCAATAGGCGCTGGTGCCGCGCACCGCCAGCTTGGCCGTGCCGACGCTGGCCGAAGGCAGCGAAATCGCGCGCCCGGCGGCCAGGCATTCCATCAGCATGCGCCAGCCCTTGCCGATCTGGCGCGGACCGCCGATGATCCATTCCATCGGGATGAAGACGTTGTCGCCGCTGGTCGGGCCGTTCTGGAACACGGCGTTCAGCGGCCAGTGGCGGCGGCCGATCACCACGCCCGGATGGGTGGTCGGGATCAGCGCGCAGGTGATGCCGGTGCTCGATCCGGCGGGCAGCAGGCCGTCCGGATCGACCACGCGAAAGGCCAGGCCGAGCAGGGTGGCGATCGGCCCCAGGGTGATATAGCGCTTGTTCCAGGTGATGCGCAGGCCCAGCGTCTCGCGGCCTTCGAACTGGCCCATGCACACCACGCCGGTGTCGGGAATCGCGGCCGCGTCGGAGCCGGCGTAGGGACTGGTCAGCGCGAAGCAGGGAATCTCGGTGCCGGCGGCGAGGCGAGGGAGGTAGTAGTTCTTTTGTTCGTCGGTGCCGTAGTGCAGCAGCAGTTCGGCCGGGCCGAGCGAGTTCGGCACCATGACTTGCACCGCCAGCGCCGAGCAGCGCGTCGACAGCTGCATCACCACCTGCGAATGCATGTAGGCGGAGAAAGCCTTGCCGCCGTATTCCTTCGGAATGATCATGCCGAGGAAACCCTTGTCGCGGGCGTATTGCCAGGCCGGCGCCGGCAAGCCCTGCCAGACTTGCGTCGCTTCCCAGTCGTCGACCAGCTCGCACAGATGGCGCACCTCGTGGTCGAGGAAGGATTGCTCCTCGGCCGTCAGGGTCGGACGCGGCAGCTTCATGAACTTGTTCCAGTCGGGACGGCCGGAGAACAGGTCGGCGTCCCACCAGGTGGTGCCGGCTTCGAGGGCATCGCGCTCGGTGTCGGACATGGCCGGCAAGATGCGCTTGAATAGCGCGAAAATATGCGGGGTGACCAGGCTGCGGCGCAGCGCCGGCGTGGCGAGGATGATGGCGGGGACGCCGATCAGTATCACGAGGAAGAGAGTAAAGATCATATCGCGCTCCTTTATTATTGGAGCACCATACTGCGCGGGAAGCTAAATTACCGTGCGTTCACGCGCATAACCGTTATGAAAACCGCCATATGCGCCGTGGGTTATCGTTTGGTTGGCGGCGATGTCAGGACTTTCTCCGGGCTGCCCGTATTAACGCTTTGGTTGAACAGGTAATTCTGGGCGGCGTCCAGGCCCGCGTTGTAGCGCACCGTGGCCATGACGCTCTCGGTGTCGATGGTCCATTCCTTGAATGCCGGGGCGGTTTGCTCGCTGCGCATTTCAGCCAGAATATCGTCGCGGCTCGCGCCTGCCGCCAGCTTTTGCTGCCAGGTGGCCGCCCACGCCGCCGTTTTCGGATCAAGGGTGTTGAGCGCCAGCGTCTTCAGCAAGATCTTCGCCTGCGACGAATTGCCGAGATAGGCGTGCGTCAACGCCGCCGATCTGGCGAAGACGCCGACTTCGCGCGCGCTGTGCCAGGCGGTCAGCGCGCCCTCCAGCGCGGTGTCGCTCAGTTCGGATCTTCCCAGCAATTCGGCGCGGAAGTAGGCGTAGGCGGCATCCGCCGACTCGGGATTCAGTTCGCGGGCGTTAAGCAACTGTTGCTGCGCGGCCTGGAGGTAAGCCGGCGTCGCGGTCCCCGGGTTTTGCTCGGCCAACCGCAAATTCGCCAGACCCGACAGATATACCGCGTCGAAGTTGCCGGGGCTTTTAGCGATGGCCTGCTTCAGCCAGGGCAGCGCCTCCCTCGGGTCGCCGAAAGCGATGCGTGCCCGGCTCAACGTCGTCTGCGCGAACTCATTTTTCGGAAACTTGCCGGCCTCGCTGGCGATCTTGCGGAGCAAAGCTTCGCCCGCCGGCTTGCCGGGACAGGCTTTGACGGCCGCATCGAGCATGACGAAATCGCTGGCCGCTTCCGGCAACGCCGTGAAGTTGACCGTGGCGGCGGGCAGGTAGGGCACGTCGACCGTCAACACTTTGACGGAGGTGCGGCGGTAGCGCCACATCTCGGTTCCCAACTGCGAGGCGTTCAGATCGAAGGCGCTCTCGAACGCGGGCACCGGGTCCTTGCCCTGGTAGACCGAGTTCAGGTATTTGCTCAGGCGCCCGCGATTGTCGTCGGAAGCCAGCATGTAGTGCATCAATAGCCAGGACTTGGCGGCGAATTCCAGGCGCACGCCGGCGTCACCCGCGTAGTTTTTGGCGTTGGCGATTTTGTACCCGAGCACGTCCGTGTAGTCGAGGCTGTAACGGTGGCCTTCGTCGAGGAAGTCGAGGTATTGCGCGATGTTCGGCGGCGTTTTACCGACGATCATCTGGGCGTCGGTGAAACGCACGCTGGCGAAGTACTGCGCGAAGCCGTCGATGAACGCGGCCGGCGCGCGGATGTCGGTGTGGCGGTAAATGAAGTGGCGGGTATAGGCTTCGAAGATGTAGGAAAGGCCCTCGTTCTCGGACGTTTGGCCCAGATGGAAGCCGAAGCCCTGCACGCCGGCGGCGCAGCTGCTGTACAGGCCGATGGCGTCGGCCGGAGCCAAGGCGTCTATGCCGCTCAGGCCCTCAACCCGGTCTTGATAGTAAAACGTGAGCTTCTGCTCCGAGCCGTTGGCCTTGCGGTAAGGCTTGGTATAACTGCGCAGCAGAAAATCGAGGCGTTCGAGATTGTTGAGCAGTTCGCTCGCCGCTTCGCGCCCGGTATCGGCGTAGACAACGAAGTGCTGGCTCTCGGCGCGGAACCACGGCGACACCTTTTTGTAGTTGGCGATGGTGACACTTTGCGTAGCTTGCGGCGCCTCGCCTTGTTGGGCGGCGGCGTGGGGCATCGGGATGATGCCGAGCGCGGCGAAGATGGCGGCGCGAAGTCGGTGGTTCATAAAGTCTCTTCTAAAAATTTACCAATACGATAACACGAGTTGCTGTAGTTAATTGCAACCGTTTTTTCGCTGCCACTTTGCAAGTTGTGGCTTTATTGGCATGCCAAACGATAAAGCTTGATATTTATGCCCGGGCTGCTAGTCTTCTGGCTGAGTTAGCGATCGTTAGCGTCGCAGGCCAGGCGGATAGGGACGCCGGGCCCACCCACAGGTCTACCTGGAGATACGTCACGTGATTCCGCACGCGCTGACCATCATCGTCAACGAGCTGAACCTTCATCTGAAGGAATACGGCCCAACGGCGACACCAATCGTCGAACTTGGCAATATCGCCGAAGGCTTCAAGGCGACCGCCGGCGGCGGCGGCGTTTCCCGCGACGTGCTCAATCTGCAGATCGTCAATATCAAGGAAGAGAAATCGCTCAAGAACACGCCGCACGTCATGCGCGATCTGATCAGCAACAAAGCCGTGTATGAAAACCCGCCGGTGTTTTTGAATTTTCAAATCCTCATCGCCGCCACCCACACCAGCTATACCGGCGCCTTGCTGATGCTGTCGCGCGCGATCCGTTTTTTCCAGCTCGAGAACACTTTCACCGAAACCAGCGTGGCGCCGCAATCGCTGGCGCTCAACGCGCCGGTCAACGTCATGGACCGGCTGTCGCAATTCCGGCTGATCTTCGATCTGTATTCCCCCGCCATGGAAGAAGTCAATCATCTCTGGGGCACCTTGGGCGGCAAGCAGTATCCGTTTGTGATGTATGTGATGCGTATGCTGGACCTGCGATTCCAGGGATCGCCGACCCAGACCGAACTTATTGTGGAAACCCAGTCGAATATTCTCCCGATAAGCCCTAATCCTTTCTGAAAGAGGTGTAGAGATGGCACAGGTGTACAAGACTCCCGGCGTCTATATCGAGGAAATACCGAAGTTCCCGCCGATTATCTCGGCGGTCGACACGGCCATTCCCGCCTTTATCGGCTATACCCAAAAGCTCGACGGCGCCGCGCTCAACACGCCGCTGCGCATCACCTCGATGGTCGAGTTCGAGCAGCATTTCGGCCTGCCGCAGAAGGAGAAGGAGATCGCCGTCAAGGCGACCAAGACCAAGGATCCCGCCGGCAACGTGACCGGGCAGAAGTTCACCGCCACGCTCGATCCGACCAAGCGTTCCAAGTACTTGCTGTACTACGCGATGCAGATGTTCTTCGCCAACGGCGGCGGCGCGTGCTATATCGTCTCGGTCGGCATCCACGCGGAGACCTCCGACATCAAGGAGACCGATCTGGCGGCCGGGCTGCTCGCGCTGGAGATCGTCGACGAGCCGACCTTGATCGTCTTCCCGGAGGCGCAGGCGATGGGCCTCGCCGATTTCTGCACCATCAACGAGGCGGCGCTGGCGCAGTGCGCCAAGTTGAAGGACCGTTTCGTCATCATGGATGTCCACGGTGAGGATGCCCAGCCCGGGCCGGGCGACCCGCACGCCAAGATCGACACGATCGTCGGCAAGTTCAGGGACAAGCTAGGCGTCAACAACTTGAAGTATGGCGCCGCCTACGCGCCCAATCTGGACACGGTGCTCGACATGGCATACGACGAGGCGACCACCCTGGTGGACTACTACGACACGCTGGACGCGGCGGCCACCACGCAAAAGGCGCTGGACAAGCTCCCCGAAAAGAACAGCCAGATCTACGAAAGCGCCAAGGCGGCGATCCGCGATATGCCCTGCGTGCTGCCGCCCAGTTCCACGATGGCCGGCATTTACGCCGCCGTCGACGCCTCGCGCGGCGTATGGAAGGCGCCGGCCAACGTCAGCGTGACGGCGGTCTTCAAGCCCAGTATCGAATTCACCAACGCCACCCAGGAGCTGCTCAACGACGATCCGGTGGCCGGCAAATCGGTCAACGCCATCCGCCCGTTCACCGGCAAGGGCACCTTGGTGTGGGGCGCGCGCACGCTGGCCGGCAACGACGCCGAATGGCGATACATCAATGTGCGGCGGCTGTTCATCTTCATCGAGGAGTCGTGCAACAAGGCCTGCGCCAACTTCGTCTTCGAGCCGAACGACGCCAATACATGGGTGCGGGTGCAGGCGATGATCGAGAACTTCCTCACGGTGGTGTGGCGCCAGGGCGCGCTGCAGGGCGCCAAGCCCGATCACGCCTTCTACGTGGCGGTGGGCCTGAACAAAACCATGACGGCGCAGGACCTGCTGGAGGGCCGCATGATCGTCGAAGTGGGCCTGGCGGCGGTGCGGCCGGCCGAATTCATCATCCTGCGCTTCTCGCACAAGCTGGCGCAATCCTGATCCGGGGTTTTCATCCACCGTACAAGTGAAGGAGTAGGTCATGGCACAAGAATATCCCATCCCCCGTTTCCACTTCCAGGTCGACTGGGGTGGCGCCAAGATCAGTTTCACCGAGGTGACCGGGCTGGTGATGGAGCGCGAGAAGATCGAGTACCGTCACAGCGACAGCAAGGACTTCAACAAGATCGCCATGCCGGGGATGGCCAAGAACGGCAACATCACCCTCAAGCGCGGCAAGTTCGAGGCCGATTTCGACTACAACAAGTGGATGGACGAGGTGTCCAACGAGCGCTCGGAGGGGCGGCGCGACGTCATCATCCGGTTGCTCAACGAGAAGCACCTGCCGGTGGCGGCATGGTCGGCCACGCGCTGCTTCCCGGTCAAGATCAGTGCCCCGGACCTGAAGTCGGACGCCAACGAGACCGCGATCGAGACGCTGGAAATCGCCCACGAGGGATTGAAGCTGATGAAGATCTGAGCCGGCGGCGGACATGAGCGACTACTATCCGCCGTGGAGCTTTTACTACCGGGTCGAATTCGGTGCCAGCAAGAGCAAGAACGACGTCCGTTTCCAGACGGTGTCGGGATTGAGCGTCGAATACGACATGGAGGAGTACAAGGAGGGCGGCGAGAACCGGTTCAGCCACAAGCTGCCGGGCCGCACCAAGTACGCCGACCTGGTGCTCAAGCGCGGCATGCTGACCGATTCCGCGCTGATCGCCTGGTTCATGGACGCCTTCCGCGACCGGGTGTTCGAGCCGACCGATGTCAACGTCATCCTGATGAACGAGGCGGGCGATCCGCTGCGCACGTGGAAGATCGTGCAGGCGATACCGAAGAAGTGGTCCGTCAGCGATTTCAACTCGGGCGAGAACACGGTGGTCATCGAGACGATGGAGCTGTCCTACCGTTACTTCAATATCCAGTAGCCATGTACAGGCGTAGATTGGGACCGTCATGCCGATAGAGATCAGGGAGCTGCACATCAAGGTGGCCGTCACCGCCGGCGCGGGCGCGGGAGGGGGCGCCGCGCCGGCCGGCGGCGCCGCCGACACGTCCGGAGACCAGGCGCAGCAAGCCATCGTCGCCCAATGCGTCGAGCAAGTGCTGCGCATACTGCAAAACAAAATGGAGCGCTGATGGCAGCCCAGGGCAAACTTGAGAAGATGCTGATACTGGCCTTCGAGACATCGGCGGCCGCCGAAACCGGCGGCAAGCTCGATGCCAAGGGCAGCTTCGAGGCGTTGATCAATCCGGAAACGTACACGCTGCAATACAAGGTCAAGACCGCCGAAGGGCAGGGCCAGGGCAGCAGCGGCGCGCAGCAGAAGTTCGCTTACACGATGCCGGAGGAGCTGGAGTTCGAGTTTTTGTTCGACAGCACCGGCATCATCGACGGCAAGCCAAACAAGGACGGTGTATTCGACCAGGTGGACGCCTTCCGCAAGCTGCTGACCGAGTACCGCCCCGATTCGCATGAACCGTTCCACCTCAAGCTGGTGTGGGGGAACCTGATCTTCAAGGGACGGGCGATCGAGCTGGCCATCACCTACAAGCTGTTTAATCCGGACGGGCAGCCGATCCGCGCGCTGGCCAAGACCAAGTTCAAAGGCAGCATCGAGGAACAGAAGCGCATCGCCAAGGAGGACCGCCGTTCGCCCGACCTGACACATATCCGCACCGTGCGCGCCGGCGACCGGCTGCCGCTGATGTGCTTCAGGGTCTATGGCGACCCGCGCCACTATCTGGACGTCGCGCGCGTCAACGGGCTGTCGGACTTTCGCGCGCTGGTGCCGGGCCAGGAGTTGGTGTTTCCGCCTTTGAGCAAGAACGGAGCGGTGCGATGAACGACGGCGGCGTCATCCCCGGCACCGAAAAGGCCGACGTCTGCACCTTCGCCGTGATCGTGGAGGGAACCGACGTGGCGGGCCAGTTCCATGTGCTGAACGTGGAGGTCACCCGCGAGTTGAACCGCATACCGACCGCGATGATCGAGTTGAAAGATGGCGATGCCGCGCAGGCGACTTTTCCCGCCAGTGAGGCCGAGCATTTCATCCCCGGTAAAAAAATCGAGATCAAGCTCGGTTATCAGGCCAAGAACGAGACGGTGTTCAAAGGTGTGATCGTGAGGCATAGCATCCGCGTGCGCAAGAATTCCAGCCAGCTGATTATCGATTGCCGCGACGAGGCGGTAAAAATGAGCACGGAGCCGGCTACGCGCCACTTCGCGGCACGGAGCGACAGCGAAATCATCGAACAGCTGGTCGGCGCCCACGGTCTGCAACACGAAGTCGAGTCGACCGGCGCGGCGCTGGAGGAATCGGTGCAGTTCCAGGCCAGCGATTGGGACTACATGCTGTGCCGCGCGGAAGCCAACGGCATGGTGGTGCTGGCCGACGACGGCAAGATCAAGGTGATGCGTCCGTCCACCACCGCGGCCGAGGCGCTGAGCGTGCGTTTCGGCGCGAGCCTGATAGAGCTGGACGCGGAGATCGACGCCCGCTCGCAGAGCCGGGCCGTCAACGCCAGCAGCTGGAGCGCGGCCGACCAGAAGCTGTTGGTGGCCGAGGCCAGCGAAGGCAAGGCCGGTTCCAGCGGCAACCTGGAACCGGCCGACCTGGCCAAGGTGGCGGCGGGTAAAGCGCTGCTGCTGCGCCATGGCGGCGGACTGGCTCAAGGCGAGTTGCAGGCCTGGGCCGACGCACAGCTGCAGCGCGAGCGCCTGGCCAAGGTGCGCGGGCGGGCGCGCTGCCAGGGACTGGCGGCCATCAAACCGGGCGATGTGATGGCGTTGAACGGCGTCGGCCAGCGCTTTGCCGGCAAACTGTATGTGTCCGGCGTGCGCCACAGCGTCAGCGGCGGCAACTGGGAGACCGACGTGCAGTTCGGCCTTGAATCGAAGCAGTTCGCGGCCCTGGCCGACTTGCGGCCCTTGCCGGCGGCCGGCCTGCTGCCGGCCGTCAGCGGCTTGCAGATCGGCGTGGTCACCGCGCTGGAAGGCGATCCGGCGCACGAGGAGCGCATCGCGGTGCGGCTGCCGTTCGCGGACAACGTGACCGAAGGCGTATGGAGCAGGATCGCCTGCCTGGACGCCGGCAAGGAGCGCGGCAGCTTCTTCCGGCCGGAGGTCGGCGACGAGGTGATCGTCGGTTTCCTGGACGCCGATCCGCGCCACCCGGTGGTGCTGGGCATGTGCCACAGCAGCGCCAAGCCGGCGCCGGAAGCGCTGGCGGACAAGAACGATTTGAAGGGCTACGTCAGCCGCGCCAAGCTGCGCATGCTGTTCGACGACGACAAGAAGCGCGCGCTGCTGGAGACCCCCGCCGGCAACCGGGTCACCTTGTCGGACGACGCCAAGGGCATCGTTATCGAGGACCAGAATGGCAACAAGATCACGCTCGACGACAGCGGCGTGAAGGTCGAGAGCAGCAAGGACATGGTGTTCAAGGCGGCGAAGGACATCAAGTTCGAGGGCGTCAACATAGAACTGAAAGCCAGCGCCGGATTCAAGGCCGCCGGCACGGCCACCGCCGAAGTATCGGGTGCCAGCACCACCTTGAAGGGCAGTGCCACCGCCGTGATACAGGGCGGCATGGTGCAGATTAACTAGTCGGACCAGCCATAAAGGGAGAACGGCATGCTGCCAGCGGCAAGGATCAGCGACATGATAGTCAGTCCCGCCACCAGCGGTGCGCCCGCGCCGATCATTCCGCCGGGCGCGCCGACGGTGCTGATCATGGGGATGCCGGCCGCGCGCATGGGCGACAGCTGCGGTGCGGACGTCATCATCAAGGGCTCGGCGACGGTGATGATAGGCGGCGTGCCGGCGGCGCGGCTGGCCGACCTGACGGCGGGCGGCGGCACCGTCATCGGTCCCGGGGCGGCCACCGTGTTGATCGGAGGTTGAGCATGCGACGCGAATATCTGGGCCGTGGCTGGTCATTTCCGCCCACCTTCAGCCGCGCGCGTGGCGGGGTGGAGATGCTGGAGGACGAAGCCGACATCGCCTCCAGCCTGGAGGTGCTGCTGACCACCGCGCTGGGCGAGCGCACCATGCTGCCGCAATACGGATGCAATCTGGATGAACTGGTGTTCGAGAGTCTCGATACGCGGATGAAAACGCTGATGGCCGACAAGGTGGAGACGGCGATCCTTTACTTTGAATCGCGCATCGAGGTCGAACAGGTCGTGTTGGACGACAGCCGCCAGCTGGAAGGCGTGATCCTGATCGAAGTGGTGTACCGCGTCAAGGCCACCAACTCGCGCTTTAATTTCGTCTTCCCGTTCTACAAACTGGAAGGCACCGACATCAACCTCACCACCTCGGTGAACCTTTTGCCATAGCGCGGGTATCCGATGCCGCTCAACGATTGCACGCATAACACCGATCCGTTCAAGCTGGTACGGGAAGGGTGTAGCCAGACGCAGCGCCGGGTGGCGGCGCTGTCGCCGGACTACGCGCCTGTCGATCAGCGCGAGCCCGCGCACCGGATGATATTCGCCCGCGCCTATGCCGCGTACCTGCGCTTCTTCAACGACAAGAACCAGCCGGATGGCGATTGGCGGGACTTCTTCAGCAACGATGTCTCGGTGCAGCTGGCCGTGGCGGCGGTGCAAGACGTGGACGGCTACAAGTCGGCGATCAAGGCCGCTTTCGATTTCCTCGATACCCTCGACAACGATGCCGATGAAGCCGGCCTGCGGCTGCGTCTCGGGCAGTTGTTCGGCAGCGCCGCCACCTTGGCCGCCCGGTTGGACCAGCTATCGCAAGGCCTGCCGGCCGAACTGCCGCTTAAATCATTGTTACAGAACCTGATCGCCAGACAGTTGGCGCCTGCGTTGAAGACGCTGCTGCTGTACCACCGCGACGGCATGGTGGCCGCCGGTCCACCAGCCGGTCCTTACCTGGCCGACGCGCCGCCATCGCTGGACATCCTCGGCGCGGCGCTCACGCTGCCGCAGGCGCTGCTGGATAGCGCGCATCCGCTGTCCGCCGACTGGATCGTCGACGACGCCGCGACCGACTGGCCCCAGTATCTGCTCAACCTCGGCAATCCGGCGCTGTATCCGGAAACCGGCATTTACGGCAGCGGGGCGACGCTATTCGCCCGGGTCAATCACATCGCCACGCATAATCTGTTTACGTCCATTTTCGACCGGCTGTTGAAGGTTTATGCGCGCGCGGTCGCTGCGGCTGGTGTCGCGCTTGAAGAGAGCTTCACCGTGCGCGACACCCATGAGCCGCATTACGGCTTGTTCCTGGCTTTCCTCCGCCTGTACGAAAGAGTGCGCGCCGAGTCGAATACCTTGACAGCCCGGCATATGGACTTCTACTACCGCGAGGTCCTTCGCCTGAAAGAGAAGGGCGCGCAACCGGGCCATGTTCATTTGCTGGGGGAATTGGCGAAGCAGGTGCCGGCGCATCTCCTGGCGGAAGGTACGCTGGTCAAAGCGGGCAAGGACGCACGGGGCAAGGAGGCGCTGTTCGAACTGACGCGGTCGACGGTCCTCAACCAGGCCGCCATCGCGTCGCTGCAAACGCTGTACCGGCACGATGCCGAGAAGGTGGCCGGCGGCGCCGTTCATGACGCCGGCCGGCTCTACGCCTCGCCGGTGGCGAATTCCAGCGATGGCCTGGGCGCGGCGCTGCCCGCCGACGAGCCGTCCTGGCATCCGTTCCATAACAAACGCTACGCCAACGGCACGTTGGCGCGGATCGACATGCCGCCGGCGACCATCGGGTTCGCCGTGGCATCGCACTACCTGCTGCTGTCCGAGGGCACGCGCGACATCGAGATCGCCTTGCAGCTCGAAGGCGCCGCACCGGCCGGCGACATGGCCGCCGACGTGGTCTGCCTGCTGACGACCGAACAAGGCTGGCTTGAGAAGTCGCCGGCGCACTTGCAATTCGCCGGCGGCGTGCTGCGCCTGACGTTGCGGGCCGACGGCGCCGACCCGGCCATCGTCGCCTGGTCGGAAAAGGTGCACGGTGGCCGTTTCGGCGTCGGCCTGCCGGTGATGCAGGTGCTGCTGCGGCAGCGTCCAAATGCCGGCTATGCCTATGGACGCTTGCAGGATTTGATGGTGCGCAGCTGCCAGGTCGGCGTGCAGGTGAAGGGAATCAAAGCGCTCAGCGTCTCCAACGACTTCGGTCCCGTCGATACCTCCAAGCCGTTCCAGCCCTTCGGCGCGCAGCCGGTGCAAGGCAGCGCGTTGATCATCGGCGCGCGCGAGATCTTCCAGAAGAAGCTGACTAGTGCAGTGATCCAGGCGCTGTGGCAGGACGAGCCGCTGCGGCCCTATCCGCTGACGCCCATGCCGACCATGAGCATCGCTTTCCTCAATGGCGGACAGTGGTTGAACAGCGGGATCGCGCCCGTGGCGGTGGGCGCCACGCAAATCGCGCTGACCTCCGGCCTTACCTTGCCGGTGATCGACGCACCTGACCCGCCCGAGCCACAGTTTTACGACAACACTTCGCGTCAGGGATACCTGCGGCTGTCGCTGGACACGGGATTCGGACAAGACGCCTATCAGGCGGCTTTGGTCACCTTTTTGCACCAGAAGCCCGGCGAGGGCACCAACCCCGGCGCGCCGCCGGTCGGGCCTTTGATGAAAGCCATCTCGATCGACTACAGCGCCAGCCAGATCATCGCGCTCGATAGCACGGATGCCGCAGCCTACGCCAAACGCCAGGCGCGCTTTTTCCACGTCGGACCGTTTGGACAGGCGGAGCAGCATCCGCTGCGCAACAGCGCGCACAAGGTGGCGATGCTGCCCCGGTTCGCGTTCCAGAAGGCCGATTCCGGCACGGAAAGCGCGGCGGAGTTCTACATCGGCGTCGCCGCGCTCAAGCCGCCGCAAAACCTGTCCTTGTTGATGGAAGTGGCGCCGGGCACCGCCGATCCGCTGTCGTCCAAGCCAAACCAGCACATCGCCTGGAGCTATTTGCGTGATAACGAATGGGTGGCCTTTGCCGACAACGATGTGGGCGACGGCACGGCTGGACTGCTCAACTCCGGCATCGTCACGCTGGCAATGCCGGCCGACGCCACCGCCACCAACACCTTGCTGGCTCCGGGCCTGCACTGGATACGGCTGGCGGTGCAGCGCAAGGTCGATGCGGCCTGCCGCCTGTTGCTGGTGGCGGCGCAGGCGGTGGAGGCACGCTTCACCGATCGCGATAACGATCCGGCCTTCGCCGCGACCACCTTGCCGGCCGGCGTGGCGACCAAGCTGGCGGCGCCTGATCCCGCCGTCAAGCAGCTTGCCCAGCCGTTCGCCAGCTTCGGCGGGCGCGGCGCCGAAGCGCCTGGCGATTTCCAGACGCGGGTCAGCGAGCGGCTGCGGCACAAGGACCGCGCCATCGCGCTGTGGGATTACGAACATCTGTTGCTGGAAGCCTTCCCGCAGATCCACAAGGTAAAGTGCCTGAACCACACCCGGTACGAGCCGGACGACGGCGTCGGCATCTACCGCGAGCTCGCGCCAGGCCACGTCACCGTCGTTACGATACCGAGCCAGTTGTCGCAGAATCTGCGTGACCCGCTGAGGCCCAACACCAGCCTCGATCTGCTGCAGAAGATAGAAGGCTTCCTGCGCCAGCGCAGCGGGTGCTTTGTGCGGCTGCACGTCCGCAACCCGAAATTCGAGGAGGTGCGGCTGGCATTCAAGCTGCGGCTCCACGGCGGCTACGACGAGTCCTACCACGTCAAGCTGCTGCGCGAGGAGATCACCCGTTTTCTGTCGCCGTGGGCGTACGCGGACGGCGCCAGCCCCACCTTCGGCGGAAAGGTCTACAAATCCGTGCTGATCAACTTCGTCGAGGAACGGCCGTACGTCGACTATGTCACCGACTTCCAGCTGTTCCATGACATCGACGGCGATCAGGGCATGGTCGATCTGGCGGAGGTAAGCGGCTCGCTGGCTGTGTCGATACTGGTTTCGGTGCCGGCGGTGAAGCACTCGGTCACCGTGCTGCATCCACAGGATCAGGCGGGAGCCGCCGAACATTGCCCCTGCGAGGCGTCATGAACGTCGAATCCTCCAAGGTCCCGGTCACGATTCCGGCACAGCCGGTGCTCACTCCCGCTGCCGATTTCTACGCGCTGCGGCGCGAAGGGATAGAGTTCATCGAACAGATGTCCAGCGCCGCGTGGACCGATTACAACGCCCACGATCCCGGCATCACGATCCTGGAGCAGCTATGCTACCTGCTGACGGAGCTGGCGTACCGGCACGGCTGGGACATCAAGGATCTGCTGATGTCCGCCACGCCCGCGGCCGACCCCGCGCATCCCTATCCCTATCAATCCTTTTTCACCGCGCGGGAGATTTTAACCGTCAATCCGGTCACGCCCGACGATTACCGCCGCCTGCTGATTGGCCTCGGCCCGGTGCGCAACGCCTGGGTGTTCTGCAAGCAGTGCGCATGCGACGTGGTCTATTACAGCTATTGTGAGCTGAATCAGCAGATTTACAGCTACGCCAGCCCGCCGAAGACGGCCACCGCTCAACAACGCATCGATGTGCGTGGGCTTTACGAGGTGCTGCTGGAACTGGAGGCGGACCCGGAGTCGGGCGATCTGAATGACGCAAAAGTGGAACTGGAAGCCAGCGTCAATGGCGCCGATGGCAAACCGCATGAGCTGCTGCTGGAGCTTCGCTTTCCGAATTGGGAGCTGGCGCACCCGGTCGACTGGCAAGCGTTCATGGAACCCGGCGCCGCAGTTGGCGTGAAGCTGCTGTCAATCGGGGCCACCAGGACGTACGACGTGATGAGCGATCCGGTTCTGGACGACGCGGGCCGCGACCGTTATCTGCGCCAGCACTGGAACGGCGTCTTCTACCTGGCGTTCGAGGTGGAACTGGCGGGCGCGTTGAAGGTGGCGATACGCGGCGTCGCGCTCCACCTGTTCGGAGACAATCCGACGCGCGCCGCCACCACCGTCGCCGCGCTGCGCATCCTGCTGCAAGCGCCGGGTTCCGGAGGCGCCATTCCGCGCTACCGTGAAAAAGCGCGCAAAACATGGCAGGCGGTGGACCACAGCCGCGACACGCTGGCCGCCAGCCGCAATCTGGACGAAGACTGGTGCCGCATCGGCACCGTCAAGATCGAGGACGTCGCGGTTTGCGCCGACATCGAGGTGGCGCCAGGCGCAGATATCGAGCTGGTGCAAGCCCAGGCCTGGTTCCGCATCGAGCAGTATTTCAACCCGCCGGTGCGGCATTACAGCCTTCGCGAAATGCTCGACAGCGGCGTGCCGGTGGAGGAGATCTTCAACGGCCCGATGCCGGAGGGCGGCTTCCTGAAACAGGACGAACTGGCCGCCTCCGGCTTGAAGACGGTGCTGCGCAACTCGGACCTGATCAATCTCTTGATGGACATCGAGGGCGTGGTGGCGATCGGCAGCCTGCTCATGTCGAAGTATGACGCCGAGGGCGAGTTGGTCAAGGGCGCGGCCGATCCCACCATCACCGGCGGCGCGCTACTGTTCGATCCGGCCAAAGGCAGCGCGGCGTGGCAGCTGTATATGAGTCCACTGCACCAGCCACGGTTGTACTTCCGCCGCTCGCGCTTTCTGTTCATGAAAAACGGCTTGCCGTTCCGTCCCCGCATGGACGAAGCGGCCGACACGTTGACGCAGCTGCAGGGCGAGGCGGAGCGCGGCAAGATCAAAAACGCGCCGCTGGACCTGGCCGTGCCATCGGGGACATTCCGCCGGCCGAACAGCTACCATCCGCTGCAATACGGTTTTCCGGACACCTACGGCATTGGGCCGGCCGGTTTGTCGGCCAATGCGTCGTCGTTACGCAAGGCGCAGGCGCGCCAGTTGCAGGCGTACCTGATGGTGTTCGAGCAGTTGCTGGCCAACGCGGGCGAACAGTTGTCCCATGTCGCCGACTTGTTCTCGCTCGATCCGAAACAGACGCGCAGCTACTTTGCCCGCGAGCTCGATGCAACGGTGATCGCGGCCTACGGCGACGTGGTGCAGGGCCTGACGCCGGCGAAGCTGAACGCGATGACCGAGACCCAGACCGAGTTCCAGCAGCGGCGCAACCGCTTCCTGGACCATCTGCTGGCACGCTTCGGCGAGAACTTCGCCGAGTATGCGCTGTTGCTGACCAACGCACGCGGCGTGCAAACCGGCATGCAGCGGCTGATCGACGACAAGATCGGCTTCCTCGACGGCTACCCGCGCATCAGCCGCGACCGCGGGCGCGCCTTCGACTACTCCCGGCAGCCGTGCGCGCCGGAGAACGTGGCCGGTATCAAGCTGCGTGTCAGCCTGTTGCTGGGTTACCCGGAGCTGGCGTTCGCATGGACCATGTCGGCGCTGGGCAGCGTCGGCGGCTACGCGCTGCGGGACCGGCACGAGCGGGTCTGGCTGGAAGGGACCTTTGCCGCGCCGATCACCGCCAGCGATGACGACGCGGCCCGCCAACTGGCCTACGACACCGTCATCGCGCGTCTGAGCCAGCCGGAGGCCTACCACCTTGTCGGCCAGGGCGGCAAGTTCCGCCTGAAGGTCAGGGACAAGGATGGCGCGGCGATGGGAGCCGGTGCCGAGGCATACGACACGCTGGCCGCCGTCCGTGAGCTGATGGAGGAATTGCTGTCCTGGAGCGCGAACTATCGCGGCATCGTCGTCGAGCACCTGCTGCTGCGGCCCAAATTCCCCGGTGACGCGCTGATCGCCCCGTGTTCCGACGCCGGCTGCACCGCTTGCGACGACGCCGATCCGTATTCGTTCCGTCTAAGCTTCGTCATGCCGGGATGGACCGCGCCGTTCAACGACAACCTCGATCTGCGCGGCTTCGCCGACCGCACGATACAGCAGGAGCTGCCGTCGCACTTGCTGGCCAAGGTTTGCTGGGTGGTCAACGACGGTTTTATCGTCAATCCCTGCGAACCGGTGGTGGGCGACGTGGCCGAATTACTGCAAGCCGAAGGCCTGACCAACGATGGCAAACGCTCCGGCGGAGTCGCGGCCTGCGCGTGCGCCGAGGCGTTGTACGAGGGTTTTTCCGCAATCTTCAACAGCTGGTATGCGGACAAGACGCTATGGTACTGGCAGCCGGACGCCCTGGAATCCGCCTTGGTCAACGCCTTCGCGAGCAAGCCGGAAGCTTCCGACTTCGCCTGCACCACGGTGCTGGAGGAAGCGCTGTTCGCGAAGGTGAAGAACCTGATGCTGGCGCATTTCAAGGAAGTGGTGTTGAACGGCTGGCAGTTCGAACGGTTCGAGAACGCCTGGTGCGCCTGGCTGCAGGCAAACGCGCCGTTCGACTGGACCACGGAGCGGGTGCAGGCGAGGGTGCAGGCGATCCTTGCCGAAGGACTGGAGGGACCGGTGGAGGGCGGCGAGGCGGCGCTTTGCCGGTGCGCCGCTGGCATCGTGCTCCCATGGGGCCTGGCGTTCGACGCCTGGATCGAGGCGAATATGATTGCCGGCAGGGCGCCCGCCGAGTTCACGGCATTTACGCCGCAGCCGGTGCAACCGTGTCCCGGCATGACCTTCAAGGCAGATACGGCGTCGCGGGTGGAGGATTTGCTGCGCGCCCGCTATGCGGCTTACACCGAGGTGTCGTACCGCCTGCGCATCGTGCTGGCGTTGCTGGCCAAGCTGCGCAACACCTACCCTGGCGCCACGCTGCACGACTGCGACGATGGCAGCGACCTGAATCCGGTGCGGCTGGGGAGCACGGCGCTGGGCCGGCAACCGCGCCGCACGGCGACGGCGCAACCCGAGGTGGAGATCGAGCCCGCTCCCGCTCCCGTTCCCGTTCCAGTTCCAGCGCCGGCGCCCACCGAACTGGCAGCACCGGCCGAGAACCCGCTGCGCAAGCGGGCCAAGGCCTCGAAACCGAAAAAATAGGCAGGTCAACTCATACGTCACTTTTGAAAGACGGTGCTGAACATGAAAGCTGTCCAAGATACTTATCCCGTTTTCGAGGCCAATCAGGTGTTGTCGAACCTGCACCTGAACCAGTTGTTCGACTATCTTGGCGAGCAGGAACGGCTGACGCGCGCCAATCTGATCGGCATCGGCATCGCCTGCGGGCTGACGCTCAAGCTGGACGACGCCACCACCACCGTGCATCTGGCTCCCGGCTGCGGCATCACCACCGAAGGCTATCTGGTTGTGGAAGCCGATCCGTTGGCGCTGACGTCCTATCGCGAGTACACGCTGCCGCTCGACATCGACTACCCGCTGTTCCGTGACAAGGGCCAGCCGGGAAAGCCCGCGTACCCGATGTGGGAGTTGTTCCCGGCGGGCGAACCCGAAGTCACGGCCCTGAACTCTCCGGCGGACTTCCTGACCAACAAAGCGGTGCTGCTGTTCGTCGAATTGAAGAAGGAAGGACTGCGCAATTGCAGCCCGAACGACTGCAACGACCGCGGATCGCAATTGGTGGTGACGGTGCGGCGCCTGTTGATCACCGCCACGGACCTGGACAAAATCATCGCCGAGGGCGCGGCGGAGGGCAGTGGCCTGACCACGGCCGACCTGGAGGCGCGCATGCTGACGCGCCTCAATCTGCCCGATATCCGGCTGCCGCGCTATGACGTGCCCAATAGCGCCCCCACCACGACGGAACACGTGCTGTCCGCTTTCCGCGCAGTTTTCCACGACGCGAAACTGGCGAAGAGCATCGGTGCAGCGTTGAGCGCCGCCTACGAGGCGTTCAAGCCGCTGCTGCAGGAGCAGCATCCGGCCGATCCGTTCGGCGGCTTCAACGCCAAGCTGGGTTTTCTCGATGACGCCTACGGAAATCCATCGCAGATCGCCTTCCTCCAATATTATTACGACCTGTTCGACGATCTTTTGCGCGCCTACGACGAGATGCGCTGGAAGGGCGTGGAGCTGTTGTGCGCCTGCGTGCCCTCCGAACTGCTGTTCCCGCGCCACCTGATGCTGGGCGTGGCGCGCGCCGACGGCATCAACGGCGGGCTGTATCGCAATGGCTTTCAACCCGCCTGCGCCGGCGATCTGCTGCGCGACGAGTTCCTGATATTGTTCGACCGTCTGGTGGGCATGCTGGCGAGCTTTACGCACCAGCCGGCGCTGCCCAAGCAGGACACCTCGACGCCACTGGACAAGCAAATCCGCATCACGCCAAGTTTCCTCGGCGCCGGCGCGATCGAAGACAAGGCGCTGCCATATTATTATGCGTTGAACGGCACGCCGCCGCTGCACCAGTTGTGGAGTCCCGCGCGCAGCCGGCGCCTGCGCGCCAATCAAACGCTTGGCTATCGCAGTAGCGAATACGTGCCGGCCGCGCCGGTGTTCGTCACGGACCCGCTGCGCTTCGACCTGGAGCCGCACAACTTCCTGCGCATCGAGGGCCATCTGGGCAAACAGTACCAGCCGGTCGTCAACACGCTGCTGACGTTGAGAACCCGCTATCGCCTGCCGATCGAAGTGGTGGCACTGCGGACCGGGGCCTTCGACGAGAGCGTGCCGTTGGCCGACAAGGACAGCGCCCGCTTCTCCGACCTGGAAACCTTGTTCGACGTGCTACGCGAGGACGTGCTGACCACGCTGACAGAAGGCATACGCGCGATGTACGACGTCGCCGCCGACACCGCGCTGCCGGCGGGCGCCCCCAAACATTTTCTGCTCAAGCAGCGCGCGCCGCAATTCACCTTCGACGCCAACACCGTCGGCGCCTGGTACGAAAAATACCTGGCCGGATTCATGGCGCGACCGTATATCGAGGTCGATCAGGACCAGATCGACCTGAACGCGATCCTGATGCTGTTTTGCGCGATCTTCACCGGTACCACCGGGCTGGCGCCCAAGTTCTTTGCGCATGCGGTGTCGATCTACTACATGACCAAACTGGCGCAGACGCTGCCGGCCAGCCTGGACGCGCTGGCCTTCGCCGACTTCGAGAACAAGTGCGAGGATTTGCTCGCGCTGACGCATCACTTCCGCGACCAGGAGACGGACAGCGTCACCGATGACCTCAAGCAGTTCGTCCCGCAGGAGGCGCTGATCGATCATTTCGACCAAGTGCTGTACGGTTGCAATCTGGAGCCGATGCGAGCGTTGAACGACGAGTTTTTGCGTCGGATGCGCGAACTCAAACAGCAGCAGGTGCTGGCCTATTTCCTGCAAAAGCACCCCGGCATCCAGCACAAGGCGGGCGTGCCGTTGGGCGGAACGTTCATCTTGGTGTATCACGAGGACGGGCCGCAGCAGAATCAAAACGGCAGTGCATCGAACTTTCTGGTCGCCGCGCCGGTGACGCCGGGCCGCCGCACCGGAAGGCTGCCAGCGCGCGCCGATGCCGTCAAACGCGCCGTCGAGCGCCTCGGCAGCGACAGCCGTTATGCCGGAGACACCGATTTCCAGATCCTGCTCAGCACTCTCGCCGGCGACGGTGCCGCCGCCGGCTTCCCCACCCTGAACCTGACGGCATTGGAAAGCGATCCGATTACCGAGCTGGCGAACGAACTACCCAACGGCACGGTGATCGCCGACTTCTTCCTGCCGTACCGCTGCGGCGGCGAGGGCGGCATCCAGTACGTGCTGCCGCTGCCGCCGCTCGGCCTGAGCGTGGCGCTGGGCTGCACCGATGAACAGGGCAACGCGGCGGCGACCTTGACGCCGGAGGGCGGCATGCAGCCGGTCAGCTACCAGCTTGACGGCCAGCCGTTCAAAAAACTGGTCGGACCGCTCACGCTCGGCGTCGGCGACCACACGATCTCCATCCGCGACAGCGCCGGCGCCGAATCGGCGCAGCAGCAAGTGACGGTGCCGTCGACGCTCAGGCTGGGCAAGGAGAGCTACGTCGAAGACATGTCGGCCAAGACCTACCAGGTCAGCGTGCCGATCTCCGGCGGCGTGATGCCATACGCCAGCGATACGGGCGCCATCAATATCAACACCTATCTCAGCAAGCCGGTGGCCGGCGGCGAGAAGGTCAAGGTGGTGGTGCGCGACAGCGCCGGATGCGAAACGAGCAAGGAATACCAGCACGAGGTCAAGCCGCAGTGCGACCTGCCTTGCAAAGGCATCGCCCAGCGCGGCGGCTACCGTTTCTGGTTGCCGGACGAGGATGCGGCGCGTCCGTTCAAAACCTTCGGCATGGAAGTGGCGGCGTTCCGCTTCGAGTTCAAGCCGGGCGAGATGGTCGACCTGCGCGAGGGTGTCGAGGAGATCCTGTCCAACACCTCGGCCGATGACCTGAACGCCGGCTACGACAAGACCGTGCGCAAGTGGATCACCAAGATCAATGAGCTGGTGGCATCGGCCATCGGCACCAAGGATTGGCTGATACTCGAATACGACACCAAGAGCGCCGGCATGCCGGTGTTGTGGATCGAAGCGTTCGAGTGCCTCGATTTCGACATCCGCATCGACCCGTTCTACCAGCGTCCCGGATCGCCGGAGGGCAGTATGCGCTTCGCCTACGATCCCTCGGCCACCACCATCCATATCAACGAGAGCGACCAGGTGGTGCCGGCGTTTAACGTCAGCCATATCGACAAGTGCGATCCCAAGCGGCCGCGCACCGAGGTATGCAAGAAGCTGGATTTGCAGCTGAAGATCAGCGCCAAATTGGCGCGCGAGGGGATCATCCTCGATGTCACCGCGACCGGCGCCGACCAGCCGGTGCTTTACACCTGGGAGGTGCAGGACTGCGATCCGCCGCTGGTGCCTGGCAAAACCGCGACGGTACGGATGCTTGCGCGCTCGCCGTTCACCAAGGGCATCCGCCTGTGCGCCTACACCAAGGATGGCTGCATGATGCTGGCGGCCAGCCAGATCAACGTGGGATAAGCCGTCATGCGCCCGGTCCTTCCCCACACCATCCAGTCGCAGACCTTCCAGGTCGAGGTGTCCGGCAGCGAGGCCGATGGGATGGCGTTGCAGCGGCAGCTGGCGGCGCTGTCGTCGTCGCTGATGCCGGTGATCGAGCAGGCGCTGGACCGCTACGCGCCGGAGCATGGCGTTCTGCGCATCGACAGGCTGGAAGTGGACGCCGGCCGGGTCGCCCTCGAGCGGCTGGACGGGGAGCTGCCGGCGCTGTTGCGGCGAGGCCTGGAGGAGGCGCTCAGCGCCAGGATAGCTTCGGCGCCGGACGGCGAAGACCCGGTGCGGCACGTCGGTATGACGCAGGCGATGGACGAGGCGCTATCGTATTTTCTGCGCTACGCCACCTTGCCCGCCAGCGTACATCTGCCGCCATCGCAGGATTTCGAGCAGATGCTGCTGGAAGGGTGGCGTGGCGCCAGCGCTTCGTCCGGCGAGGCCCGCTTGTCGGCCAGCGTCGCCGGCACGGCCGCGGGATTGCCGTCGGTTCCGCCATCGCTCATGGCGACGCTGCGTTCGGCCGGCGCGCTCGATCGCCTGGGACGGCAGTTTTCGCCGACCTTCCAGCAAGTGCTGGTGGCGCGCCTGACGCCGGTGCTGGCGCCGACCTTGCAGTCGGCGTTGCAGTATCTGCGCACGCAGGAGCAGGGCGCCATGCTCGCGGTGGCCGAACGCCTGCTGTGCCGCGCGGCGCTCGAACTGGCGCTGGACGACCGCACCACCGTCGACGCTTTGCCCGTGCAGGAGGCGCTGTGGCGCGGTTTGCCGGAGCGCGCGGGCCGCGCCGCCTTGTCCGTGGTCCGCCAAACCCACGTCGAGAAACGGCCTGTCGCCGTGCTGCTGAAGAATGGCGCGCCTGGGGCCGATGCCCTGCGCGACGCCGGCGTTCCAGCGTCGCCCGCCATCCGCGACGGCGCCGCACATCCCGACAGCGCGCACGGCATCTATATCGACAACGCCGGGCTGGTGTTGCTGCATCCCTTCCTGCCCGCGCTGTTCGAGGAGCTGGGCCTGGCGCGCGACGGACAGCTGGTGCAGCCGGAGCGCGCGCTGGCGTTGATGCATTTCCTGGCCAGCGGCCAGCCGCAGGCGCCGGAATACGCGCTGGCGTTACCCAAGTTGCTCTGCCAGCTTCCGCTGACGGCCAATATCGAGCCCGGCGTGGTGCTGCACGCGGCCGAACGGGCGGAAGCCGATGTGCTGCTGAAAGCGGTGATCGGCCACTGGAGTGCGTTGCGCGACACCTCGCCGGACGGCCTGCGCGGCGCCTTCCTGCTGCGTCCCGGCAAGCTTAGCGAGCGCGGCGGCGAGTGGTTGCTGCAGGTGGAGCGGCAAACCGCCGATATCCTGCTGGGAGACCTGCCATGGGGCTATTCGGCGATCCGCCTGCCCTGGATGGCCGGCATCCTGTGGGTGGAGTGGAACTAGCATGGCCGCGACCGCCGAAAAATCCACCACCACCACGCCCGCGACCGCGCACAGGACGGGTTCGGGCGGGGGCGGCGGCGCTTTCTTTGCGCCCAAGCCGGCGGTGGTCAAGGTGCAGCCCAAGCTGAGCGTCAACCAGCCCGGCGACAGCTTCGAGCGCGAAGCGGACCGCATGGCCGATCATGTCATGCAGGCACCAGTGGTGTCGGGCTGGGCCGGGGCGGAGAGCTCGAGCTGGGCCGGGCCGGGCGGCGGCGGCATCGTTCCCTTGGAGGAAAGACGCTGGGACAAGGCGCCGCTGATGCGCAAGGAGACCGGCGCCGCGCCCAGCGTGGACAACGCGACGCAGTCCGCCCTGAGCGGCAGCATGAGCGGCGGCAAACCATTGTCCGGCGACGTGCGCGGCTTCATGGAGCCGCGTTTCGGCGCCGACTTCGGCAAAGTGCGCGTGCATGACGACAAGCAGGCGGCCAGCCTCAGCAACCGCTTGAGCGCGCGCGCCTTCACCTACGGCAACCACGTCTACTTTGGCGACGGCCAGTACCAGCCGGGCAGCGGCGACGGCAAGCGCCTGCTCGCGCACGAGCTGACCCATACGATGCAGCAGGGCGGCGCGGTGCGGCGCAGCCCGCTGGTATCGACATCGACCGCCACCCCGGCCATCCAGCGCCTGGGCGTGGCGGACGCGCTCAAGTATTTTGCCGATCATGCCAACCACATCCCCGGTTTCAGGCTGCTGACCATCGTGCTGGGATTCAATCCGATCAGCATGAAAAGCGTCGACCGCAGCGCCAGCAACATCCTGCGCGCGCTGGTCGAGGTCGTGCCCGGCGGCGGGCTGGTGTCGCAGGCGCTCGACAACCATGGCGTCTTCACGCGCGCCGGCGCCTGGGTCGAGCAGAAACTGGCCGCGCTGGGCGACATCGGCGCCGATATCGTCGCCGGCCTGGCCGCCTTCATCGACAGCCTGAGCTGGAGCGACATCTTCGACCTTGGCGGCGTGTGGGACCGGGCGGTGGCCATTTTCACCAACCCGGTCTCGCGCCTGATCGCCTTCGGCGCCGGCGTGGTGGTGGAATTGCTGGCCATCGTGCGCGAGGTGGTGCTGCGTCCGCTGGCGGCGCTGGCCGAGGGCACCGCCGGTTACGATCTGTTGAAGGCGGTGCTGGGCCAGGACCCGGTGACGGGCGAAAAGGTGCAGCGCTCGCCGGCGCTGCTGATCGGCGGCTTCATGAAGCTGATCGGCCAGGAAGAGGTGTGGCAAAACATCCAGAAGGGCAACGCCGTGGCGCGCGCCTGGGCCTGGTTCGAGGGCGCGCTGTCCGGCCGGATGGGCTTTGTCAGCGCCATTCCCGGACAAATCCTCGATACCCTCAGCAGCATCACGTGGGAGGATGTGCTGACGATTACGGGATTGTTCCGCAAGGTCGGCCGGGCTTTCCTCAACGTCGCGGGCCAGTTCTTCAGCTGGGCCGGCGCCCAGGTGATCACCTTGCTGGAGATTATCTTCTCCGTGGTCGCGCCGGGCGCGGTGCCGTACATCAAGAAGGCGCAAGGCGCTTTCCGCTCGATTATCCAGAATCCAATCGGCTTCGTCGGCAACCTGGTGCGCGCGGGCAAGCTCGGCTTCCAGATGTTCGCCGCCAATTTCGGCGAGCACTTGAAAAACGCGCTGATCAAATGGCTGGTGGGGCCGCTGGCGGCAGCCGGCGTCTACATGCCCAAGGCGTTCACCTTGGTCGAGGTGCTCAAGCTGATCCAGTCGGTGCTGGGGCTAACGTGGCAGAACATCCGCGTCAAGCTGCTCAAGATCATTCCGGAACCGGTGCTGGTATTGCTGGAGAAGACCGCCTCGGTGCTGGTCACCCTGGTGCGCGACGGTCCGGCCGCCGCCTGGCAAGAGATCAAGAACGAGCTTAACGAGTTGAAGGAAACTATGATCGCCAAGGTGATCGAGATGGTGACCACGCAGATCGTGCAGGCCGCCGTGACCAAGCTGGTGATGATGATGAATCCGGCCGGCGCGGTGATCCAGGCCATCATTGCGATCTACAACACGATCACGGTGTTTGTTCAGAAAATCAGCGAGATCGGCGCGGTGGTGGCGGCCTTCATCGATTCGATCGCGGCCATCGCCTCCGGCCAGATCGCCGGCGCCGGCAAAAAGGTGGAGTCGACCTTGGCCAAGGGCTTGAATGTGGTGATCCCGTTCCTGGCCAAGTTCGCCGGCCTCGGCGCCATCCCCGACAAATTGGTGGCGCTGCTCAAGAAGATCCGCGCGCCGATCGACAAGGGCATGGACAAGATCGTCGCCTGGCTGGGCGCGCTGCTCGCCAAACTGGGCGCGCAGGCCAAGCGGCTGCTGAACTGGTGGACCAAGAAGAAACCGATCGCTGGCGACGACAAGCCGCATACGCTAACGTTCCAGGGCAAAGGCAGGGGTGCCAAGCTGGTGGTGCGGTCGGAGCCGATGCTGCCGTCGGCCTTCCTTAACGATGCGGCCAAGCGCGCCAGTGTCACTGGCAAGAAGCGCACCGATGCCGTGGCAACGGTGAAGACCGACGAGGCGGCGATCAAGGTCGTGCAGGACCAATTGGCCCAGTTCGACGACACGGACAACACCAAGAAATCGGCGGGAAAATCCGCAGACAAGGCCGACGCGCTGATGACCGACCTCGATACCAAGCTCACCGGCATGAGCGTGTTCATCGGCTCGACACTGTCCGAATGGAAGGTAGGCGATCCCTTCGTCGGGGATGCCATCAAGCTGCCGCGGGGCAAATTCAGCGTCGAGCAAAAGACCGCTATTGCCGAAGCCCACGGCGACAACAAGGATCTGCAAAAGGACAGTTATGGCCGGCTGATCAACATGAAGGCGAGCAAGAGCTTGGCGCGCCGGCACGTGATCTCCTCGTATGACATGTCGCGGCACTATGTGCAGCAGTTGAATGGCGAGAAGAAAAAGGTTTCACAGGGAAAAATGCTGCTGGAGCAGCGGGCTTCGATCGCCGACGCCCGCGTGGAGGTTGCCGGCTTGACGGTGGCCGCGCTGCAGGAGGCGGCAACCAAGCGCTACGCGACCTTCTTCGGCTATCTGCGCAATATGTTCATCGGCGACAGCCGCGAAAACAGCATGCTGCAGGAAAACATCGATCCGATGCACCCGGACATGGTGGGCAAGCCCAAAAAACTCGACGCGCACATTCGCCACGTCAAGCGCGCCTGGGCGATGGATGCTTCGATCGAAATATCGGGTCTGGAATAGCGGAAGGGGTATATGTCGGCGGTCAATCTTCAAACGTCACTGCGCTACCTGCGCGCCATCATCGTCGCCCGCTTGAGAGACGCGCCGCCGGCGGAACTGGAGCGCACGGTCAACGACACGGCGTGGCTCGACGACGGCTCGCCGTTTGCGCTATTCATCGAACAGCACAAGCCCGGTTTCGAGGAATACATCGTGCTGCTGCTGTCGCTGGCCCCGAATGTGCATCCAACCTTTCTCAACGACACGGTGGCCGCCTGCCTGCCCGAGGGCGGGGATTTGCCCGCGTTCGGCGGTGTGCGGGCGGGCGGCCACCGCGGCGTGATCCCGACCGGAGAAACCGCACAGTTCATCCTGGCCGGCGACGATCTGGTCAGTCGCCTGCAAGTGCAGCGGATGCTGGGCGGGGAGCACTGGTTCTCCCGCAAACACATCCTCGCGCTGGAGCCGGTGGGGCCGGGCGAGCCGGCCATGAGCGGCCGCCTGATCCTGGCGCCTGAGGTGCTGGAATTGCTGACCATCGGCGAGGTCAGCAAGCCGCGCTTCAGCAGCGAATTTCCGGCCGAGTTGCAGGCGACGGAGATGGATTGGGACGACCTGGTGCTCAATCCCGACACCCGGCGGCAGATCCGCGAGATCGAGCATTGGACCGTGCACAAGGATACCTTGCTGCGCGACTGGGGCATGGGCCGCAAGATGAAGCCCGGCTACCGCGCGTTGTTCTACGGTCCGCCGGGCACCGGCAAGACGCTCACGGCGACGTTGCTGGGCAAGCAGACCGGGTTGGACGTGTACCGCATCGACCTGTCGAGGGTGGTATCCAAATTCATCGGCGAAACGGAGAAAAATCTCGCCAACCTGTTCGACAAGGCCGAGAACAAGCAGTGGATTCTGTTCTTCGACGAAGCCGACGCGCTGTTCGGCAAGCGCACCGATATCCGGGACGCGCACGACAAGTATGCCAACCAGGAAGTGGCGTATTTGCTACAGCGTATCGAAAGCTATAGCGGGCTGGTGATCCTCGCCACGAATCAGCGCGGCAATATCGACGACGCCTTCGTGCGGCGGTTTCAATCGATTATCCATTTCCCGATGCCCGGGGCGGCCGAACGGGAGGCGATCTGGCGCAAGACCATGCCGCCGCAAATGACGCTGGCCGAGGACGTGCTATGGCCGGCGGTGGCGGCCAATCACGAAGTCAGCGGCGCCAATATCCTCAATATTTGCCATCATTGCGCATTGCAGGTATTGGCCTGCGGCGCGCGCGAACTCGATTCCGCCACCCTGGAAGCGGCCATCATGCGCGAATATGTCAAGGAAGGCAGGGTGGTGTAAGCGCTGCTTGTCCTAGTGCTTGCCCAGGCACTGCAAGATCGCGCAATCCTTGGCCGTCTGCTCCTCGGTGCAACGCCCGCGCAGCGCCACCAACTGGCGCTCGAGATCCATCAACTGCGCGATGCGCTCCGCCACCTCGACGATATGCCTGTCGAGCAGCGCATTGACCTCGCCACAACGCTGTTCCGGATGGTCGCGAAAGGTAAGCAGGTTGCGAATCTCGTCCAATGCCATGTCCAGCGAGCGGCAATGCCGGATGAATCGCAACCGCTCCAGATGCGCGCCGCGATAAAGACGGTAGTTTGCGCCGGAGCGCGCCGGCGCGGGAAGCAGCCCCTGGCGCTCGTAATAGCGGATCGCCTCGACCGTATAGCCGGTTTGGGCGGCCAGTTCACCGATTTTCAGTTCGTCCCGTTGCATACGCTTGACCTTGTAGTGACTTCAGGGTTTCTAATGGCGACTATACAGGGAAAGGAATGCTCATGTCTGATTGTTGTTCGGGAGGTTGCGCGCCGGGGAAGCCGGTAGTCGATCCGCGTTATCGTCGCATCTTGTGGATCGCGCTGGTGGTCAATACGCTGATGTTCGGCGTGGAGCTGGCCGGGGGGCTGGCCGGCAATTCCGTCGCGCTGCTGGCCGACGCCGTCGATTTTCTCGGCGACGCCGGCAACTACGCGCTGTCCTTGCTGGTGCTGGGATCGACGGTGATGTGGCGCTCGCGCACGGCGCTGTTCAAGGGCGCGACGATGGGGGCGTACGGGGTCTTCGTGCTGGGCAAGGCGGCCTGGCATATGGTGTCGGGCCCGGTGCCAGAGCCGGTGATGATGGGGAGCATAGGCTTCGCCGCGCTGATCGCCAACGGCACGGTCGCCTTGCTGCTGTACGCCTACCGCGACGGTGATGCAAATATGCGCTCGGTGTGGCTGTGCACGCGCAACGACGCGATCGGCAACGTCGCCGTCATGCTGGCGGCGCTGGGCGTGTTCGGCACGCAAAGCGGCTGGCCTGATATCGGCGTCGCGCTCATCATGGGCTGCCTTGCGCTGAGCGCCGCGCGCCAGGTCATCAAGCAGGCGAGGGCGGAGATGTCCAAAAGCCGGGAAACAAAAGCACCGGCGGAAACGGCACAACGCCCGGAAACGATGAAAATATCTGAAATACGTAGGGCGGATTAGGCGGAACGCCGTAATCCGCCAATGCATGAGCCGTCGAGACGCCTGCGTTGGCGGATTACGCTTCGCTAATCCGCCCTACGTGGTTTAGATTGGTTCAGGCTGGTGTGGCCAAGCGCTCAGTTCAACTTGCCCGCGCCGGCCTTTGCCGGCACCGCAGTCTGCGCCGTCGCCGCCGTCTGCAACGTGTACGCATACGGCGGCGTCCACAGGTTGGCGGCGCTTGGCTGCGCAAACCCGCACTGCCCGTCAATCGCACTGGTGCCCGAGCGGTCGCTGTTGAAAATATGTCCCGACGAGCGGAAACCAAGGAAGCTCTTTCCCTTGATGACCTTGCCGCAGAAATCCTCCACCTTCAATCCCTCGACGGTGTAGTAGTTATTCTGCAGCAGCATGTTCGACTGGTAGCGCGCATCGCTGCCGCCCTCGAACTTAATGTCCGGGTTCTTGGTCGTGGTGCTGCCGGTAACGACGTTGTTGAACATGTGTACCTGGCCGAACCGGTTCAACGGCAACCGCGTGGTCGCGCCATTCCACCAGTTGCCCGAGAACGTCACGTGCAGGCGGCCCGAGTCGCTCCAGGCGCGGCCGGAATCGCCATTGCCCACCAGCGTGGTCTTGTGGTGTTTGCTGAACAGGCTGTTGGCGATGGTGACGTAATCGCTGCCGCGCACCACGTCGAGCGCGCCGTCGTGGCGGGTTTTGTAGGTGCCGGTGGCCATCGAATCGGGCGTGTCGCCGTCGCTGACGGTCAGGTGATCGATGTACACATTCTGCGCGCGCCCCAGCGTGATGCCGTCGGCGTAGGCGTTGGCCGAGTCCTCGGGGTTGACGTCCCACGGCGTGTCCAGCGCCAGGTTGCGGACGATGACGTTGCGAGTCCAGGTCGGATAGTCCTCGCCGTCCTTGCCGTCGGCGATCCATTTCTTGAAGTCCGATTCCGGATCGCCGCCCGGCGCCAGCGCCAGCTCGCCGCCGATCAGCAGCGCGGTGCCGGTGATGCGCGCCGGACGGCCCTGCGCATCGTTGATGCCCACCAGGGTGGTATTCGACGGCAGGCTGATCGAGCCGCCGAACTTCTGGTCCGAATAGCTGGTGTACTCACGGAAGACGGTATTGTTCTGGCTCCAGCGCAGATCGATATGGCCGATCACGCGGATGATCTTGGGCTCGTTGCCGGCCTGCTGGATGGCGGCGATCAGTTGCTGGCCGTTGTAGACGGTATAGACGCGGTTGGCGCTGGCCGAACCGCCGCCGGTCACCACCACATTGCCCTTGCGCGACCAGGCGTGCCAGCCGGCGGCCGGCGCGCTCTGGCGTTCGAAGGTGAGTACGCCGCCGGTCGGGTCGGCCGACGCGAACTGCCATGTTGGCAGCTTGGGCGCGGCCATGTAGCTGGCGGGATCGTGCTGGCCGTTCACCAGCACCGGAGCCGAATAATTGCGGACGCCGTACTGGGCGGTTTGCAGCGGCGTGCTGGCGCCGACCAGGGTGGCGGCGTCGATAGCGGCTTGCGCGGAAGTGGCCAGCAGGACGCTGGCGGCGAGGACGGTGAGTTTCATGCGTGTCTCCAATGTGGAAGTAACGTGCGGCGTGCGTTCTTTGGTGAACGCTTCGTTTTCTGCTCGCGCTACGATCCGTACCCGCGTGGGGACGCCTTGCCTGAGGCAATGCGAAATCGAAACTGGGGGGTACGGACAAACATTCAGCATCCGGACGGCGATGGCTGAAACAGGCACCTTGCGTACCTGTCGCCGTTGCGAGGAGGGCGGTGGGCCGAGTTCGCGCAGGTCAAGGAACCGGCGCCGGCGAACCCTGATGGGCGCGTATCGGCGTCGATGAATGAATACTAATCCTGAAGAAAGAAATATGCAATATTGGATTTATGTCATGCCGCATACCAAGTTGCAAGCCAGTTCGCCGCTCACAATCTGATCGGCTTAGGGACTTTCCAACGACACTTCGATAATATTTGAAGTATCGTAGACTATCAGGTATGATTTCAATCATTGTCGAATTATGGAAGTGCCCTTTATGGAAACCAAGGAAGTATTAGCGGCGCTGGCGGCGATCGCACAGGAGAGCAGGCTGGCGATTTTCAGGCTGCTGGTGCAGATCGGTCCTGGCGGCATGGCGGCCACCAAGATCGCCGAGCACTTGGACATTGCTCCTTCATCGCTGTCGTTTCACCTGAAGGAGCTGACCCACGCTAAGCTGATCACATCTCGCAGCGAGGGGCGATTCGTTATCTACTCGGCTGACGTCGCCGTCATGAACGGCCTGATCGGCTACCTGACTGAGAACTGCTGCGGTGGCATTCCTTGCGGCCCGGCAGGATGCGTCACCGACTGAACATACTTTAACGGGAGTCCAGGCCATCGGTTCCACCTCTGTTTAACACCAACAACTGACCCACGATGAACATCCTTTTCCTTTGCACCGGCAATTCCTGCCGTTCCGTGATCTCCGAAGCCACTTTCAATCATCTGGCGCCCGCCGAACTGAAGGCGATCAGCGCCGGCAGCCAACCGGCCGGCAAACTGCATCCGCGCGCGGTATCGCTACTGGCCAGCAAGGGCATCTCGACCGAGGGCTATTTCAGCAAGTCCTGGAACGATCTGCCGGTGACACCCGACATCGTCGTCACCGTTTGCGGCAGCGCCGCCGGAGAAACCTGCCCGGCCTACCTGGGACCGGTGACGCGCACGCATTGGGGTGTCGACGACCCCGGCCACGTGGTGGGCACGGAAGAGGAGATCGACATTGCGTTCGAGCACACTTACGGCATCATCCGCGCCCGCATCGAAGCCTTCCTCGCGTTGCCGCTGGCGGAGCTTATGATAGACAAGACCGCACTGAAGGCCGAGCTCGAAAAAATCGGTCACATCACCGGCTAATCCAAATCCGTTCCAAGGACTCGCCGTGTGTGCTGCGTTTTTGATTTTCCTTTTTACATTGATCCTCGTTATCTGGCAGCCGCGCGGGCTGGGCATCGGCTGGAGCGCGGCCGCCGGGGCTGGCGTGGCGCTGCTGGCGGGTGTGATTCATGTCGCCGATATTCCGGTGGTGTGGCACATTGTTTGGAACGCGACCGGCACTTTTGTGGCCGTGATTATCATTAGCTTGTTGCTGGATAAGGCCGGCTTCTTCGAGTGGGCCGCGCTGCACGTGGCGCGCTGGGGCGGCGGCAGCGGCACGCGCTTGTTCGTGCTGCTGGTCCTGCTGGGCGCCGCCGTCGCCGCGCTGTTCGCCAACGACGGCGCGGCGCTGATCCTGACGCCGATCGTCATCGCCATGTTGCGCGCGCTGCGTTTCTCCGCCAAGGCCACACTGGCCTTCGTGATGGCGGCCGGCTTCATCGCCGACACGGCCAGCCTGCCGCTGGTGGTGTCCAACCTGGTCAATATCGTGTCGGCCGATTACTTTGATATCGGTTTCGCCCGCTACGCCGCCGTCATGGTGCCGGTCAACCTGGTCTCCGTGGCCGCCACGCTGGCCGCGCTCATGTGGTTCTTCCGCAAGGACATTCCGGCCAACTACGAGCTGGCCCACTTGAAGGCGCCGCATGAGGCGATCCATGACCGCGCCACCTTCATCACCGGCTGGTGGGTGCTCGCGCTGCTGTTGGCCGGCTTCTTCTGGCTGGACCAATTGGGCGTGCCGATCAGCGCTGTCGCTGCGGCCGGCGCGGCCTTGCTGCTGGTGGTCGCGGCGCGGGGCCACAAGATTTCGACGCGCGACGTAGTCCGCAACGCGCCCTGGCAGATCGTGGTCTTCTCGCTTGGCATGTATCTGGTGGTTTATGGCTTGCGCAACGCCGGCCTGACCGATTATCTGACCGGCGTGCTGAATCAATGCGCCAGCTACGGTGTGTGGGGCGCGGCGCTGGGGACCGGCCTGATCACGGCGTTGCTTTCCTCGATCATGAACAATATGCCGACCGTGCTGATCGGAGCGCTGTCGATCGACGCGACCACTGCACAAGGCGCGGCGCGCGAGGCGATGATCTATGCCAATGTCATCGGTAGCGACCTTGGCCCGAAAATCACGCCGATCGGCAGCCTTGCCACCTTGTTGTGGCTGCACGTGCTGTCGAGCAAGGACATCGAGATATCGTGGGGCTACTATTTCCGCGTCGGCATCGTGTTGACCTTGCCGGTGCTGTCGATCACCCTGGCCGCGCTGGCCTTGAGACTCGCTTGAGAAACCTGAACAACCCGGATCAAACATGGAAAAGATCACCAACCTGCCCAACATCAATCCAGACCAGCTCGACTTGCCAACGATGGACAAGCTGGCCCAAGCCGGCGAGCTGAGCCACCCGCCACGCATCCTGATGTTGTACGGTTCGCTGCGGGAACGCTCGTTCAGCCGCTTCCTGACCGAGGAGGCCGCACGCATCCTGGAACACTTCGGCGCCGAAGTGAAGATCTTCGATCCAATGGCGTTGCCGATGGCGGGCAGCGTGGCGGAAGACCATCCGAAAGTGGTCGAGCTGCGCGAACTGTGTCTGTGGTCCGAGGGCCAGGTGTGGTGCAGCCCGGAACGCCATGGCGCCGTCACCGCCGTGATGAAGAACCAGATCGACTGGATTCCGCTGGAGATGGGCGCGGTCCGCCCGAGCCAGGGACGCACCCTGGCCGTGATGCAAGTATGCGGCGGATCGCAATCGTTTAACGTGGTCAATACGCTGCGCCTGCTCGGGCGCTGGATGCGTATGTTCACCATTCCCAACCAGTCGTCGGTGCCGATGGCGTACAAGGAGTTCGACGACGCGGGGCGCATGCGGCCTTCCGCCTACTACGACCGGGTGGTGGATGTGATGGAAGAACTGATCAAAATGACGTTGTTGCTGCGCGGCCGGTCGGATTACCTGACGGACCGCTACAGCGAGCGCAACGAGCGGCAAATGAAGTTGATCGACGCGGCTGTCAGAAAAATATAAGCGCGCAGTAATGTCAGCGCCCGCGCGGCAACGGAGTGAACCGCCCCCGGGTCAGGACTCTGCCGGCCGCAGCCGCCAACCGTCCTTTGCCTGACGGCCAAAACAACGGATAATGGCGGCCAACTCATTTTTGCGCACCAGATTGGAAATCCCCATGGAAATCAAGGTCAATTTTCTCGATAAGCTACGTCTTGAAGCTAAGTTCGACGATTTCACGGTCATCGCCGACCAGCCCATCCGCTACAAGGGCGACGGTTCGGCGCCTGGTCCGTTCGACTATTTCCTTGCCTCGTCGGCGTTGTGCGCCGCTTACTTCGTCAAATTATATTGCGTAACGCGCAATATTCCGACCGAAAACATCCGTCTGTCGCAGAACAATATTGTCGATCCAGAAAACCGCTACCAGCAGATTTTCAAAATTCAGGTCGAACTGCCGGCGGATATCTCGGAAAAGGACCGCCAAGGTATCCTGCGTTCCATCGACCGGTGCACGGTGAAAAAGGTGGTGCAGGCAGGCCCCGAGTTCGTGATCGAAGAGGTCGAAAACCTGGATGCCGACGCCCAGGCGTTACTGACAATGAAACCGGCAGGGGAGGCCAACACCTATATCGCCGGCAAAGACCTGCCGCTGGAGCAAACCATCGCCAACATGTCCGGCGTTCTCGCGGGCCTGGGCATCAAAATCGAAATCGCGTCGTGGCGCAATATCGTTCCCAACGTCTGGTCGCTGCATATCCGCGATGCGCATTCGCCGATGTGCTTCACCAACGGCAAGGGATCGACCAAGGAAAGCGCGTTGGCGTCGGCGTTGGGCGAGTATATCGAGCGTCTGAACTGCAATCACTTCTACGCCGGCGCGTATTGGGGCGAAGACATCGCCAACGCCGCCTTCGTCCACTACCCGAACGAACGCTGGTTCAAACCCGGCCGCAAGGATGCGCTGCCGACCGAGATCCTGGATGAGTACTGCCTGGAAATCTACAATGCCGATCGCGAATTACGCGCCTCGCATCTGTACGACACCAACTCCGGCAACAAGGAACGCGGCATCTGTTCGCTGCCGTTTGTGCGGCAGACGGACGGCGCGGTCGTGTATTTCCCGTCGAATCTGGTCGAAAACCTGTATGTCAGCAACGGCATGAGCGCCGGTAATACGTTGGCCGAGGCGCAGGTGCAATGCCTGTCGGAGATCTTCGAGAGGGCGGTTAAACGCGAAATCCTGGAAGGCGAGATCGCCTTGCCGGATGTGCCGCAGGAAGTGCTGGCGAAATACCCGGGCATCGTGGCCGGTATTCAAGGGCTGGAAGAGCAGGGCTTCCCGGTGCTGGTCAAGGATGCGTCGCTGGGAGGAATTTACCCGGTGATGTGCGTGACCCTGATGAATCCACGCACGGGCGGCGTATTCGCCTCGTTCGGCGCGCACCCGAGCCTGGAAGTGGCGCTGGAGCGCAGCCTGACCGAACTGCTGCAAGGCCGCAGCTTTGAAGGCTTGAACGATTTGCCACGGCCGACGTTTGTCAGTAACGCCGTGACCGAGCCGAATAACTTCGTCGAACACTTTATCGATTCGAGCGGCATCGTTTCGTGGCGCTTCTTCAGCGCCAAATCCGATTACGATTTCGTCGAATGGGATTTCTCCGGCCAGGGGGAAAACTCCAACGTCCAGGAAGCCGAGACCTTGTTCGGCATTTTGGAAGAGATGGGCAAAGAGGTCTACATGGCCGTCTACGACCAATTAGGCTCGACCGCGTGCCGGATTCTGGTGCCGGGTTATTCGGAAGTGTATCCGGTTGAGGATCTGATTTGGGATAACACCAACAAATCGCTGTTGTTCCGTTCGGATGTGTTGAACTTGCATAGCCTGGACGATGCCGCGCTCGAGGCGCTGCTCGAACGTCTGGACGATAACGAACTGGACGAATACGGCGACATCGCCACCTTGATCGGCGTCGAATTCGACGAAAACACGCCTTGGGGCCAGCTGACGACGCTGGAGTTGAAGCTGTTGATCAACCTGGCCTTGCAGCAGTTTGAGGAGGCAAAAGAGCTGGTGGAAGCCTTCTTGCAATACAACGACAACTCGCTCGAACGTGGCCTGTTCTATCAAGCCTTGAATGTGGCGCTGGAGGTGGAGCTGGACGACGACCTGGAGTTGGACGATTACGTGGTCAATTTCCGCCGCATGTTCGGCGACGAAAGGATGGACGCGGTGCTGGGATCGATGGACGGCAGCGTGCGGTTCTACGGCTTGACCCCGACCAGCATGAAGCTGGAGGGCCTCGACCGGCACGCGCGTCTGATCGACAGCTACAAGAAATTGCATGCGGCGCGGGCGAAGGCGGCGGTTACCGGCAAGACCGATGCCTGATTTCGCTACTTTTTGGCAGCCCGAAGCGGCTATTGAGGAGGATGGGATCGTGGAATGTCTTTAACTCCAATTTCGCATAATTTATATTATGTCAAATTGATTGCGTAACTTTGGCCGCTGCCCAAGGACAAAATTGACAGGGTTCAAACGGATGGCGATGCCTACTGCACTTCGACCGACAACAAGCTAACAGGTCTAAAATTTCACGCTTTGATACGCCTACCATGAGTAGGCGTTTTTTTTGAGCGGCCACTAACCGATACTGCTTTCTGGCCCTCGCTCCCCCACCTGGCAGCGCGCAAATTACTAAGATGCCAGTAGCTATGTCTAATGGACCGATAAATCAGTTCAAGCTCCCCCGCAGTCACGGGTACAAACGGAAATAGTTCTAGTTGCATACCAACAATATAGCCGCTAGAACAACGCCAGGCAAACTTCCACGTCACGACGCCCATCGCATTGTTACACCAACTATCAGCCCCTAGATCGTGTGTCCCCCAACTGCCCAAACGCCGCGTTATCAGAATTTAGCGTGTTCGTAGAGTTGGCTAGCTCCTAGTTTGACTATACAAGGGTCTCGAAGACCCTGTACAGCTCACGTCAGGGTGACGCATTTTCTTTAGGAGGTAACTTTTGATGATTGATAATCGACCACGACCGAGGGCTTAGACGCCCTTCCGAATCGTCACCAATATGTGCAACTAGGTAGATGCCTTTATCTTCTCCAAAGTGATCGTCGATCTTCATACAGATGTCTACTGCACTTGCCTCAGAAACTAAGAAGATCAACGAAGGTAGCTCCTTGCGCCAGGTAATGATTAGCTCGCACGAATCCACGAATCCGGAGACCTCTTCATGCGTTCCTAAGCTACTTTGGTAAGAGAGAAAGTAGGTCTTTTTCACTCCTCGCCCTCCTGATGCTCAAGTTGTTTCATTTTTGGGTTCGTAATCGCCTCAATCGTTCGGGCCATTGTTGGAAATCTATCACCTTTTTCCCGAACCAACTCCAAACTTCTCTTTCTAATTTGGTAATCTTCAGACTGTAGTTTATCTCTATCAAAAATAGTCAAAAATAAATTGCTTAGACAGGCCCCAACGACAGGAAGGGCTATGACTACCTGAAAAACGAGCGGCACCTCCCTTTCGATCATGCCGGATATACACAACCCGGGCATTGTAACGATGGCGCAAAGCCAAAGTGAAGGATTGAGCGCGCTCTTAACTCGGAGTCGCCCCCCTGTCTCCATTGCCTTTCTTGCTATTGTTTCGGTGATTGGCATATACGATTGGTTGTAGTTGTTGCAGATTATTAAGAAAATCGTGCGTTCGTCCCCGGCAACATGATACACCGGAACCTTCCCGTTCTTCTTCCAGTAAGCAACATTTCCTAATCCGGCTTGGGGACAATTGCAAGCGAAAAATAAGCCAATCAGTAGCTTTCACCTAACGCCCCGTCCAGCCTAGGTGGAGCTCATGCTGCAACAATCCGGCATCGGCGAACTGCACCTACTAAAGCCGTTGCTGGCCAACCTCGCGAAGAAGCAACGCATCGCGCTGGTGCAACCGCCCTACATCCCGCACGCGCATCATCAGACAGATTCGCGGATTCGCCGAATACGGTTTCCCCGAATCGCACGCGGCGAGCTTCGCCCTGCTCGCCTACGCGTCGAGCTGGATGAAATGCCATGAACCGGCCGCTTTCCTGGCCGCATTGCTCAACAGCCAGCCGATGGGGTTTTACAGCCCATCGCAACTGGTTCAAGACGCCGTACGTCACGGCGTAGCTATGAACAGACGGCGCAGGGCCGACGCTTACCTTACGTCCGATGTGGGGGGCTGGTGTCGGCGACGAAAACTCGTCCACCGATTCGGCCGTGCAGGAAGGCAAAAAACCTGACTTAGACACAACTCGCGGAATTGTCGTCGGTTGATAATATGACGATTTCCAGGTTGGAGAATGGCGTCAGGCAGCCAACCGTCGACCATCTCCTTAAACTAGCCACAGCCCTTGGTGTCAGCGCTTCCAGTCTGATAGGAGAAAATCAATCCCGGGTTTAGAACGCGGTGATCGCGCTGTCTGATGTAATGGAACAGTTGACGCCTGAACAGCGCCAGCTCATTTTTGCATACATCAGTTTATTACTCCCGCTCGAATAAATCATCTATCTCAGAAATCGAATAATCGACGGACGGCACACTACGGCCACCATCATCGTTGTCGTAATCCATTTGGTTTTCAAAGTATTCATTCATTTTTTCTTCCAACTCAAAATCTTCCAAAGTGTCGTCGATCTCGAGATCCCTTGTCGGGATTCCCAGATCATCGAGCTTTGATTCAACAAGCCGTAAAAGATTTTCCCTTGCCTCATCGTAATCCCCGTACTCGCATTTCGAAAATGCATCAGCAGGGTCAATGAATTCTGACAAATTTCCAGATATGTTACTTATTAACGTTGTCGTGAAATCAATTTCCAGCTCGGAATGTCCGGCTGCATTTTTTGGAATTGACTCTAAAAATTTCCAAAAATTTGTAATCTCTTCATCGTCATTTACATTTTCAAGTGTTTGTCGCCCAAATAAAATTCCTTCCTCCGCTGAAATAACAGAGTGACTTAAAGCCCATTTCGCAACAAGAAACGATTGTGCGTAAGTTGTTGTTAAGCTGAACTTCAGAATGTAACGAGCAATGGTCTTTAGATGGTCGAAATCAGAGTGATTGTAGAGTTCGTTAGAAATATAAAGAGTAAAAAGCTCAGCGGCGTAAACGCTAGTCATTCTCTCGAAATCATTTTCCACCATCCGCCTTATCAAAGCCCTGATGGTAGATATAAATACAACATTAGAAATTATATTTGTTCGCATTAAGCTGGTTAGAGTGAGCAGCGAACTCATCGTTCGCAAACTTACGAACGCGTTTGTTAAGGTCACTGTATCTTGCGAATACCTAGATAAAACAAAATCACCTATGGACGGATTAAACAGATCAATGGAATTTGGATCGCCCACACTAATATAACGATTAAAAAATGAGCCCGTTAAGGTTCGGATGTTCGTCTGAAAGTCTGATCTTCCCTTTAATGATTGACTGGATGGCAGCGAAAGGAATTCATTGTAAGCAGAAGAAAGTTCTGTTTCAATTATTTTACGCCCATGCAAAACAACTAGGACAATTAAGAGACGACCAAAATCATCCTGTTGTGCAACAAAAGGATTTTCCCAAACTTGGGCTGGGTTATTAAGTGAGCGCTCTACAAACGGCCAATAGGTTGCAGCCGCATCACCTTCCAAACGGGTCGAATCAGTAACGTAGCTAATTAGCCGAGGATTGAAATTTCTATGAGATATAATTCTACGATATCTACGATCTTTATAGAGTTCGTTGATATGGTCAGCATTTAACTGTGAGTGCCAAATATGATTATAAAGTATCTTTGCTCGATCCAACTCCGTAAGTGAATCAATCTTGATTTCGTACTCTTTTTTTTCAATATTGCTATGTTGAAGCTGATCTATCAGCATCTTACCCTGATTAATAATGGTACTTCGAGAGGTCAACACAAAGCGCTTTTTGGGATTTTTCCCAACTCGCCTTATAAACTGAGTTATCTCACTTCCCTCGTGACCCGACAACGCTTCCAAGTAATTTCGCCCGAGAAAATCGTCAAAATAGAATATTTGCTTCGTGTCTTGAGTAAATACGGCCTCGGCCTCAGATATTTCTTTGCCGATTTTTAAATAACTATAGTCTTCCGCAACGTAGTGAATACATAAATGTTCGGCCAAAGTCGACTTCCCTATACCAGGTTCCCCGGTAATGATCACAACACCCGTCTCATTTAACATTGTCAACGCTTTTTCATGATTGGAGGTTATTACATACCTACAAGACGCGTCACGGATTTCCTCGAGGGAATATGAGCTACGGCCCAGGATGGCATTGTGAAATATATGTGCCAGAACGCTCGCACTGTGAAGCCAAAGCTTGTAGTGGTTTTGCTCGACCTCAGGACTCACTCTCAAAATATCGTTCAAATCTTCTTTGCCGTATATATCAGATTGCGATACAAGATGTGAACCAAGTACTACGGCGATCTCCTTTTTATCTTTTCTAGATAAAGGAAGGGAAACAGCAAGAATGTATCTCCCCGCATTCAATTTCTTAATTTTTGGTAGCTCAGTTTTCTTCAGACTGCTTAGTAGCTGCTTAAAGGGAGTCGATGCCCAGTGCTTACACTGAAGAATAACCTCCTTGCCATCCGCAGAGAAAAAACGCCCATCCACACCAGCATCCTTGCCGGGTTTAAATCGCTCGAATTTTTTGTTAAAAGCAATACTCAAAAGTTCTGCAGAAAGCACTTCGAATTCTTTGTCGTTAAGCGCTTTAAAATCATAATCCGACAAGTTCTTCTCCCATTATATTGATTGAACAAAGACCATAGATGAAATTCTAGTTAGGATATCACTTAATTGTCATACATTTTTTTATTTGCGTCCTTTGGAAAAAAGCAGACAATCCAAGCGAAATACTTGCGGGATCTATCTTCCACCATCACAAGAGTGCTGGTCTCCCAATCTAAGTGAAAATTATCGTTATCCCGATACGGTTAACTTCCTTTAACCTTGTCAAGAATCGCGAGCAACATACTAGGTACAATGCCGGCAGCCTCTAAAGTGGCAGTACGATAAGCCAACTGATTTTTGGATAAGTTTATTCCTGCCGCTGCCTCCAATTACAAGCGATATCCCATTCTGGCCAAGTGGACAACAGGAATGATTCAAGATGATCATCGAAGATCGCTACGCAGTCAGAAACAACTACTTTCGGGAAGTCTTCCTCAGTGTGACCAAAGTACCTCAACGTTGTGCGATTTGCCTTGATGTGACTAGCCCGTTCCTTCTCGATATTCTCTGCGGATTTGCCTTGCGCTTTTGCAAGAGCCTCAAAGCCACTATCACCATCAAAAAGAGTGTAAACGGGAATACCAATTGCAGTGAGGATCGCATGCACAAATGGAATCGATGACTTGCCACCCACTGGCATTAAAGCACCCAAAGCAACAATTTTCTAGCGCTCTGCGAACGCGAAGACAACGCAAGACAACGATTCGAAACAGGCAAAGGATCACAACTACGTAGACTGCGCTTAGCAAACCTATGGCTCGCGCTGTATAAAAGACAAAACGAGATAGTACTAAGCGAAGTGACGGTGTACTCCGAATGAGATTCAAAACGGACACTGCACCGGTTCAGGACGACCGGGCGCGGTGCCTAGATAGACGACGCCAAGCGCGTCGTTACACCACGTTATCAGACATTCCATGGTGTGCCCCTCTACCGCCCTAAAGGCTGCGTGGACCACATCCAGCATGTTCTTACAGTTTGGCAGACGCCAATACTCCACCTCAGGCACCACAATCCCCTTGGACCTAAAGTAGCGTTTCTGGTCAAGCAAGGATCGTCGCGGCCGTGCCTGGCGATCTCGCCGATAACCGTCAGCGCGTGCGCGAACAGCGTCTCCCAGCTGCGGGGAATTCCGGGCTCGCCGGCCATCACCAAACCGTTCTGCATACTTTCCATTGCTTCGCCCACATACTGAGGTGTTTCATGATTTTTTTGGCTGGCACATCAGGCGTCGCCGCCTCGCCCACGGCTTTCACCACGACGGGAAGCGGCGTTTCATCGAGCAGAGCCATCAAATGGGGCTGGAACTGTTCAGGCGCCTCGCCGGAACGCAGCATCATCGACAGCATGTCCGGCGTCATCACCTCCCGGTAACTGGTACTGATGCTACGCGCAGCGACCGCCAGCGCGCTTTTCAGGCCAGACGGTTGCACGGTCTCCATGTCGAGACCCAGAACATCCATCACGGCCTTTAGCTTGGTGTAACCAAGGTCCTTAAGCGTTCCATTCTCCAACTGGTTGATCGTCACCCGGGACAGACCGGCGAACTTGGCCACGTGCTCCTGCAGCAGGCCCGCCTGAATACGCTTGCTATGGATTTCGCCGCCGATCTGTGCCAGGTTCATTTGATCTATCCATTCATGTTAAGTATATTTAACATTATAGTCCCCAATGACCCAATTCCCAGCCTATTTTATGTCCGCAGCCGTTAACTGTCGCTCAGTGGCCGGTCGGAGCAGCGCTACTGCTCCGCGCGGCCAAACTGCGAAGTGCCTTTTTCGCTAAGTTTTACCGAACCCAGATAGAGCGCCAAGGAGATTATCGACATGCCAAGTAGGACGAATAGAAAAATCCCAATTAGATTCCAATTGGAAATTTTCTGTTCCTCCTGATGGAGTGAGTGGAACGAAATTCTTGACGTTCTGCGACCCGGCGCCGCACAGGGGGATGGCGTAGGCGCAAGTTGCAGGCCTCTCAGGGCGTAGCCGGCACTATAGTGACGATCACCCGCCGATAACGCGTCAGCGCCGGACTACCCCTATCGCTCACCTTCACGATAAAGTGCGCGGTCTCCGCCTTGCTGACCACCGGCGCCTGCCCCGAAACGGTATGATAATTCTCCGCGTACCCCAGCTTGATCTCCTGTTTGTAGCTGCCGGCTTCGGGATACTGAAACCACAGGTAGGTCAAGCTGTCTCCATCCGGGTCCGAGCTGCCGGCGGCGCTCATCGTGAAGTTTTCGCCGGATTTGACGGTCAGGCGGTCGCCCTGGTTGAGCTTGACGACCGGCGGATGATTCGCCTCTTTGTACGGCTTGGTGGTCCAATCCATGCGCGCCGCGAAATCGTTCTGGAAGTCTTTGCGCCAGCGCCAGATGGTGGTCCGGTATCCGGTGGAGACCTTGTCGTGCGGCTTGACGTTGCGGCCATAATCCTGATGCACCCACGGCCTGTAACTATCCACCGCATTGGTCCAGATGGCGCGCGGCTCCTGCAAAACAGGCACGTTGCCGGTAAAGCCCTTCGGATCGGTGGTCTCCAGCGCCGGCGTGTACAACTCGTAGCGCCCTCCCCAGCCGCCCCAGTCCGGATGCTCCGGTGCGTTCAGGCCGTTCGGTATCAAGGACATGAACGATGGCGTGTCGCCCTCCACGCCAAACGAGACGTCCGGATACACCGCGCCCAGCGGTCCATGCCCCTGTTGGATATGCTCGGCGATCCAGTGGTTGCTGATCTCCGTGCTGTCGAAACCCGGCTCGGTCGAGTGCATGCCCGTCCAGGTGCCATTGCCATAGCCGCCGGGGCTGACGATGTAAAACAGCTCGGGAAACCTGGTGCGCATCCAGATACCAGAATCGTCCTGATCGGAAATCGTGTAGACGCGCAGCTTGTTCACCAGGCGGGCGGCCTGCTCGGGCGTCCGGTCGTGGCCGATCCGATACAACGCTTGGGCAAGCGTGTTGGCGCCGCCCCAGACCGCCACCCATAACGGCCGCGCATCGTTTTTCTCCAGCGCCTTGATGATGGCGTCCGATCCCGGCGAGTCCTTGCCATCGCCCACACCTTGCATGCCGTAGAGCTGCGAGCCGGCGCGCACCAGCGCTTTCAGCGCTGCCGCTTTCGGGAAACCCGGTTCGTGCTTCAACAGATTGGGCTGTACCCGGCCGTAGGCGTCGATAATTGCCTGCATGGATGCCGGTGCGATACGCGACTTTTGATGGGTCGAGGTGGTGGCCACGAGGCCCTCGATATCGATCTGGTTCGCGTACAGAAGCAAGCGCACCAGTGATTGGCTGTCGTCGGGATCGGCCTCGATATCGCTGAGCACTATCAGGCGTTGTTTTGGTTCGGCCAGGCCGATGGCAGGCGCGCAGGTCAAAAACGCCGCCAGCGTGGCAGTGATTGGCAGTAGTCGCATCATGTCTTTCATAAATTAGAGGATTGGCTCGTGGGCAAGAGTTTAGTTCAGCGGCCAAGCATGCCGCGCAAATAGGCGTCGTGGTGCGGCATGGCCGCCACTGCTGTGGCGATGCATTCGCGGCGCCACAGCAATCCCTGCAGCGCCACCGCGCGCTCGACATCGCCCAGCGAAGGATCGGCGCGCTCGGGCCAATGCCCCATGCCGGCATGGATGGCCAGCCAGCTGGTCGCGTCGAAGCCCTCCAGGTCGTACTGGTGCAGCGCGCCGGCCTGGCGCCATGCGTGCAGCTTGAACGCCAGCGTCTCGGGCAGCTCCATGGTAGTCATCGCCCGCCACAGCGCGCTGTCGCGGCGCGCGCTCAGGCAGTAATGCAGGATGATGAAATCGCGCACGCGCGCGAACTGGCGTGCGACTTCACCGTTGTAGTCGGCCATTACCCGCTCGGTGAGCGGCGCGCCCGACAACAGCAAATCGATCAGCCGCCCCATGGCGCGCTGGACCAGGAAGATGCTGGTCGATTCGAGCGGCTCGAGGAAGCCTCCGGCCAGGCCCAGCGCGACCACATTGTGCACCCAGGCGCGCGCGCGGTGGCCGGTCTGGAAGCGCAGCAGGCGCGGTTCGGCTAGCGCCGGGCCGTCCAGTCGCCCCAGCAACTGTTCGCGCGCGCGCTCCTCGTCGATGTAGCGGCTGGCGAACACGTGGCCGTTGCCGGTGCGGCTTTGCAGCGGAATCCGCCACGCCCAGCCCGCCTCCAGCGCTGTGGCGCGCGTGTACGGCGTCAGTTCGGTAACGATCCGTTCGGTCGGACAGGCCCAGGCCCGGTCCACCGGCAGCCAGTGGCTGAAGTCGACGAACGGCTCGGCCAGGGTACGCCCCAGCAGCAGCGACGCGAAGCCGGAGCAGTCGATGTACAGGTCGCCGGCCACCACGCGCCCGTCGGCCAGGGTGAGCCGGTCGACGCCGCCGTCGGCGCGCCGCGCCACGTCGACGATGCGTCCTTCGGTGCGGCGTACGCCGCGCCGCTCCGCCAGCTTGCGCAGGAAGGCGGCGTACAACGCGGCGTCGAAGTGGTAGGCGTAATCGTAGCGGTCGGCTTCACCCGGCAGCGCGAAGCGCCCCTGCTCGGCCATCACGCTCGACAGGCATTGCTCGCCCAGCGACCCCAGGCCGGCCTCGCCCAGCCGGCGGTACTGGCCCCACACCGCGTGCGATCCGCTCAGTTCGCCGAAATCGCCGAAGGTGTGGAAATAGCGTTCGCCTTCCGCGCGCCAGCCGCAAAACTGGATGCCCAGCTTGTAAGTGCCGTTGGTGGCGCGCAGAAACTCGGCCTCGTCGATGCCGAGCAGCCGGTGGAAATTGCGGATCGAAGGAAAGGTCGCCTCCCCCACGCCGACGATGCCGATCTCCTCCGACTCGACCAGCTCGACGACGGTCCCGCCTTCGAGCGCGGTGGCCAGCGCGGTGGCCGTCATCCACCCGGCCGCGCCGCCGCCCACCACCACGATGCGGTTGAAGGGAGGCTTCAAGGCGTGGCCGACGTGGTTGGTTTGCATGGCTTGCGGTCCTGTTTAGACGTACTGGGAAGGCATGCTGCGCGTCCGCAAGCGCGCTGTCAATGACCGGGGCGCATTACCGAATTTCATCTGTTGTATTGAGTTTTTTTGTAATTGCGGCAACGATTTTCACTCCACATAATATCCAGTCAGGCAGCGCGGCGTCGGCAAATTTTTACTCGGCGGCGGCGTCGCCGATGACGAGCGGCTCGTAGTAAACGCAACAGAGAGGAACGATAAAATCATGAGGGGACAACAAATGAAATTCCAGTTCACGGCCATCGGGCTGGCCTGCGCCACGCTGCTGGCGGCCTGCGGAGGCGGTGGCGGCGGAGGTGGCGGCGGCGAAGGCGGGATGGCGCAATCGGTTTCCTTCCCGTTCCCGGGCGGGGAAGTGATCGGTGTGCCGCCGACCGTCGCGACCATCACCCTGAAGGCGACGGCCAGTTCCGGCGGCCCGGTCACCTACGTGTCGAACACGCCGGGCACCTGTTCCATCAGCGGCGCCACGGTGTCGCTGCTCAAGGCGGGCGAGTGTTCGTTGAACGCCAACCAAGCCGGTGGCGATGGCTACGCCCCGGCCACGGCGCGCCAGCTGTTCGTCATTCCCAAGCGGCCGGCGTCGGTCTCCTTCCGTAACCCGGGCGGGCTGCCGCTGGACACGGTGCCCGTGCCGCTGGTGGCAAGTTCCAATGCTGCCCTCCCGGTCGTTTTTACCACCAGCACGCCGGAGGTGTGCTCGGTCAGCGGCAACACGATGCAAAAGCTTGCCAACGGGTTGTGCGTCGTCACCGCCACGGCGGACGGCGCCGATATCTACGAGACGGCGAAAGTGGTCAAGACCATACCGGTCGGAAGCGCGCTGGCGCCCGAGATCAAGTTCTTGAGCGGCTACAAGAACACGACCACCACCAACGAGGATGGCAAAGTCGATCCGCACGGCGGCAGCAGCACCAGGGATTGGTGGTGTAACGGCTGGTGCGATGCCAGCGTGTCGGCGGACGGCGCCAGCATCAGCGATACCTACACGTGGAAGCAGGAGCCCTACACCGACGGACGCTGGTGGAAGGTGTTCGCGGAACTGGACGTCTTTGCGCCCAAGGTCACGCAGATCTCGACCACGGGGGACACGCCGGACGGCGTGCGCATCGATGCGCAAGCGGCGGTCAAGTTTAACCTCTCGCAGAACCAGGAATGGTTCGATACGGGCGACAACGTGGTCGAAGTCGATTTGATCCTCGGCCACTACAACCGTAAGAAGGACAACGGCAACTGCAACGTGCGGGTACGCGCGAGTTTCAAGCCGAACTCCCCGGCGCCGGCCAGCTACAGCCTCAACCTCAAGGACTTCACCGTCTCGGAGTCGTGCGAATTGACCGATCTGAACCCCTGGTTCGAGATGCAGGATTATCCGGTCGTCGCGATACGGTTCGCCTCCGCGAACGGCAACGCCAAAGTGCCGAGCAGGACTTTGCCGGCGCCGAATTACCCGACCACGATCACGCTGACCGGACCGATCACGATCCAGTGATGGCGCGCGGCCAGACAAAACAACTACAAGATTTCAACAGGACGGAGACAATGAAGACAATCGGAACCAAGATCAAGCGGGAACCCTTGCGGATGACCGCGCTGGCGCTCGCGGCGGCGCAGGTCGCGGCGCTCTACAGCGGCGCGGCGCAGGCGCAGACGGCGCCCGCCGCACCGCCGGCCAAGGACGAGGAAGTCGTCAGCGTGGTCGTGAGCGGCCAGCGCGCGGCGATGCAGTCGGCCACCAAGCTCAAACAGAATGCCGAGGAGATCGTCGACGGCGTCGTCGCCGAAGAGGCCGGCAAGCTGCCCGACAAGTCGATCACCGAGGTGCTGCAGCGCATCGTCGGCGTGACGATGGACCGCAACCGCTCGCGCGGCGACCCGGAGCATTTCTCGGTCGAGGGCTCTGGCATCTCGGTGCGCGGCCTGACCTGGGGTTCGTCCACCCTGAACGGCCGCGAATCGTTCTCGGCCGGCTATCCGGGGCGCGAGTTGAGCTGGGGCGACATTCCGGCCGAACTGATGTCGGCCGTGGTGGTGCACAAGAACCCGCCGGCGGACTTGATCGAAGGCGGCGTCAGCGGCCAGGTCGACTTGCGCACCGCGCTGCCGTTCGACTACAAGGGCGATAAATTCGCCGCCTCGACCTACGTCAACTACAACGAGCTTGGCGCGAAGACCTCGCCCGCCCTGTCCGGCCTGGTGTCGAAACGCTGGGAAAACGATTTCGGCCAATGGGGCGCGCTGCTCAACCTGTCGGGCAACCGGACCAATTCCCACAACGACACGGTGCAAGTCGACGCCTACTTCCCCCGCACCGACTTCGCCCCCGGACAAACCATGTGGGTGCCCAAATCGGCCTCGTGGCGCACCAATACCAGCAAGAACGACCGCGTCGGCGCATATGGCGCGCTGCAGTGGAAAAAGGGCGGCCTTCAGTCCGCCCTCACCTACTTCCACTCCGCCTACAACGAAACCGGCACCGAGAACGCGCTGTACACGGGTGTCGAGGACCCGTACAAGACCAAGCTGATCGATCCGGTGTTCGATAGCCGGGGCGTGCTGCAATCGGCCAGGTACACCTATCCGACCGGCGGCCGGGGCTCGAACAATTTCGTCGAGGGCGGGCTGGGTTTCAACTCCAATCAGACTTACAGCGACCGGCGCTCGCAGACGCGGGAAGTCGCCTGGAACGCCAAGTGGAATATCGACGAGCGCTGGTCGTTGCAGAACGACCTGCAATGGGTTCACTCGACCAACAAGAGTTGGAACGGCAACATCACCTTGGCCACCTTCGTGCCGAGCATGAATATCGACCTGACCGGCAATCCCGGCCAGATCACCTTCGACGACAAGGCCAAGGCCTTCCTGAAGGATCCGGGCAACTACTACCTGGAGAACTTCATGCCGGGCAAGAACAAGGCCGAGGCCGACCTGTATGCGTGGAAAACCGACGTGCGCTTCAAGTTCGACCATCCGATCCTGCGCGACCTGCGCTTCGGCGTGCGCGCCACCCGGCGCAAGGCGGAGCGCGTCGAGGCAAGCGGATCGACCTGGTACAGCGCCTCGCTGCCATGGGAAGTCAAGCCGACGTCCACGCCGGGGCAGCCTGCCATGGCGACGGACCCGGGCGGCGGCAGTCGCGCCAATTTCAGTTACCTGAGCGACCCGCGCTACGCGGCCCTGACGCCAACCACCACCTACGACTTTAAGAACTTCTTCAACGGCAAGATCCCGACGCCGGGCGCGCTGGTGGTGCCGACGCTGGCCTCGGTCAAGGACTATCCCAACGCCTACGCGGGTGTGAACGACCTGAAGAAGATGCAATGCCAGGACGCCAACGTGGCGTTCGGCACCAACCGCGACTGCTCGGCCATGGACGACCCCTGGAAACCGCTGGTCTACGACGGCGCGCCGTCCAAAACCAGCCGCCAGGCGGAGCGGACCGAAGCCGGCTACCTGTCGACGCGCTTCGGCTTCGACGATCTGCGCTTCCCGGTTGAGGGCAGCGCCGGCGTGCGCGTGGTCCATACCAAGACGGTGGCCCACGGCTACACCGTGTTCCTGCCGGTCTACAGCACCAACGCGCCGCCGTCGGTGCCGAAGTTCGGACCGATCAACCAGCCGATCAACGACGGCAAAAGCGCCGTCGACGTGCTGCCGAGCGTGAACCTGAAGGTGGAATTCACCCCGCAGGTGCAAGCGCGCTTCGCCTTCGGCAAGTCGATGTATCGGCCGAGTTTTGCCGACCTGAACGAGTACATCGAGCTGAAGCAGAATGTGATCTATGCGCCCGACGGCGGCCCGCTGCAGAACGTCAATTACCGGGGCGAGAACAAGGGCAACGTCCATTTGAAGCCCACCAAGGCCAACAGTTTCGACCTGGCGCTTGAGTGGTATCCTGGCAACGGCAGTTCGCTGACGGCCACCGCCTTCTACAAAAAGGTGACCGACATCATCATGCGCTCGGCCTATACCCGCGATTACAACGATCTGGCCGGCAATGCGCAAACCTTCACGATCACCGCGCCGGACAATGCGTCCGACGGTTCGGTGACCGGTTTGGAACTCGCCGGCCAAACCTACTTCAACAACGTGCCGGGGTTGTCGCGCGTGCTGCCGGATTGGGCCAAGGGCTTTGGCGTCTCGGCGAACTACACGTATATCAAGAGCAAGCAGACGCTGCACCATCCGTTCGATCTGAAGTACTGCCCGGCCGCCGGTTCGTTTAACAACAGTTCCCTGAACGTGCTGGGCTGCGACACCAACGGCCTGCCGTTCACCGACATGCCATTGCAGTACCTGTCGAAAAACGCCTACAACTTCATGCTGATGTACGACCAGGGGCCGATGTCGATGCGCCTGGCCTACAGCTGGCGCAGCCGTTTCCTGCAGGGCGTCTCCGTCAACGGCACGCAGGGCGACACCGGCACCAGCGCAGATCCGACCCGCGCCACGGTGGTCGACGGCAAGACGGTCTATCCGCGCGACGTCGGCTGGGGCTTGCCGACCTGGCAGGAAGCGGCCGGACAGCTGGACTTCGGCTTCGACTACCGCTTCAACGACCACATCCAGGCCAGTTTTTCGGCAAGCAACCTGTTGGACGACGTTGTCAGGCAGACCCAACAGCAAACCATCGGCAACATGAACCGCGCCTGGTTCGAGCCAGGCCGCAGTTATCGCCTGTCGTTGCGCTACACGTACTAGGACGTGGCGAGGCGGCCCCCCCCCTTTTTTCTCGCGGGGGGCCGCTTCGCTACCGGCCAAACGCTCCCTTTTCGCTTCCCCATGAAAAAATCCACCCGCTCCGCTGCTGTTCTCCTGTCCGCGTTGACGTCGCTGCCCTTGGCGTCGTTCGCGCTCAACCCGGTCATTCAAACGATGTATACCGCCGATCCGGCCCCGATGGTCCATAACGGCACGCTCTACCTGTTTTCCAGCCACGACGAAGAGGTCGGCGAAAAGAACAATTTCAACATGAAGAACTGGGTGCTCGCCACGACCACGGACATGGTGAACTGGACCCAGCATGGCGTGATCGCCTCGCTCAGGGATTTCCCCTGGGCGGCCAAGGAAATCTCCGGCTGGGACGGTGTCGACAACGGCGCCTGGGCACCCCAGGCGATCGAGCGGGAAGGCAAATGGTATCTCTATGCCCCGGTGCACGGCCGGGGCATCGGCGTGCTGGTGGCCGACAGTCCCCTCGGCCCCTACACGGACCCGATCAAGAAACCGCTGATCGCCGGTCAGGCCGGCGGCCTGTACGACAGCATCGATCCGACCGTCACCATCGACGACAAGGGCCAGGCCTATCTCGCCTGGGGCAATCCCAACCTGTGGTCGGTAAAGCTCAACAAGGACATGATTTCCTACGACACCAGCGTCGGGGAGAACGGCATCATTCGCTATCCGATGACCGTCAAGGCCCTGGGCGAGCGCAACCCTCCGGACAAAGCAGGCGTGACGCTGCCGAAGCCCGCCTTGCGCGGCACCTCCTACGAGGAAGGTCCCTGGCTGTACAAGCGCAAGAATCTCAACTACCTGTTTTTTGCCGGCGGCCCTATACCCGAGCATCTCGCCTACTCGACCGGCCCCACGCCGGAAGGCCCGTGGACTTACGGCGGCGTTGTCATGCCGCCGCAAAGCGCCTTCACCAACCATGCAGGCGTGGTCGATTACAAGGGCAAGACCTACCTCTTCTACCACAACGCCGCGCTGCCGGGAGGCGACGGCTTCAAGCGTTCCGTGGCTGTCGATGAGTTGAAGTTCAATCCGGATGGCTCGGTTCAGACGGTGCAGCCGACCAGGGAGGGGCCGGCGCCGGTTGCCACGCTCGATCCCTACAAGCGCGTGGAAGCGGAGACCATCGCCTGGTCGTCCGGTGTCAAAATCGAGCCCAACAGCGCCGGCGGCCAGAATGTGCGCGACATCCACGACGGCGACCACATCCAGGTGCGGAATGTCGATTTCGGTAACGACGGCGCGCGCGCCTTCATGGCCATCCTCTCCAGCAAAGCCAAGGCGATCGACACCACCGGCGCGAGGATCGAGATCCGGTTGGACAAGCTCGACGGACAGTTGATCGGTACGTTGCCGGTCCGGGGCACCGGCGGCGAGTGGAAGCGACTGTCCGCCAGGATCTCCGCAGCCGCCGGCGTCCACGATCTCTACTTCGTGTTCCGCGGCGCGGCGGGCGAAGAATTGTTCAAGTTCGATTACTGGCAGTTTTCCCGGCACGATCCCGCAGTCGCCTCCCGGCCCCGTACGGCGGCAAGCGCCAACCTTGCCCACAATCCGCTGATCTGGGCCGACGTCCCGGACATCGCGGTCATCCGTGTCGGTAAGACCTACTACATGAGCAGTACGACGATGCACATGAGCCCGGGCCTGCCGATCATGAAATCGACCGACCTGGTCAACTGGAGCATGGCCTCCTACGCGTATGAGACCCTGGTCGACGACGAAGCCTTCCGCCTCGAAAACGGCAAAAATGCCTACGGTGCGGGTTCCTGGGCCAGCAGCCTGCGTTACCACGACGGCGTGTTCCATGCCTCGACTTTTTCCGCCAACACGGAACGCACCCACATCTACACCACGCGTGATCCGGATCGCGGCCCGTGGAAAGAGAGCAGTTTCAAGCCGTCGCTGGGCGACCACAGCCTGTTTTTCGACGACGACGGCCGCGTGTACATGGTGCAAGGGGGCGGCCGCATCTCGCTGATCGAGCTGCTCCCCGATCTTTCCGGCATCAAGCCCGGCGGCGTGAACCAGGTCATCGTCGAAAACGTCAACGCCCTGTTCGGCCCCGACCAGGGCGGACTTAAAGGCGAGGGCTCGCAGCTCTCCAAGATCAACGGCCGCTACTACCTCTTCAACATCGCCTCGCCCGGCAGCCGCTGGGCGCGTACCGCCATCGTCCATCGCGCCGACACCATCACCGGTCCGTACGAGGGACGCATCGCGCTCGACGATCGCGGCATCGCCCAGGGCGGCCTGATCGACACGCCGGACGGCAAATGGTATGCCTATCTGTTCAAGGACAACGGCGCCGTCGGCCGCATCCCCTACCTGATACCCGTGACCTGGAAGGATGGCTGGCCCGTGCTCGGCCAGGACGGCGAGGTGCCCATGACGCTCGACATCGCCGCCGGCGCACAGGGCGCGTCCGGCGCCTCCGGCATCGTCGCCTCCGACGAGTTCGACCGCCGGCCGGGCGCCCCCGCCCTGCCGCTGGCCTGGCAATGGAATCACAATCCCGAGCCGCGCAACTGGTCGCTCACCAAGCGCCCGGGCTACCTGAGCTTCGTCACCAGCCGGGTCGATGCCACCCTGCCCGAGGCCAGGAATACCCTCACCCAGCGCACCTTCGGCCCCGACAGTTCCGCCACCACCAGCATCGACGTGCGCGGCATGAAAGACGGCGACTGGGCCGGCCTGTCCGCTTTTCAGAAAAACTATGGTTTCGTCGGCGTGAAGATGAGCGGCGGCGCCAAATCGCTCGTCATGGTCAGCGCCGACTCCGGCCAGCCCGAGGAGATCGCCGCCATTCCGCTTTCCGGCAACACCGTTCACCTCAAGGTCGACAGCACATTCCAGTCCGCGCCGGAAGACGCCCGCTTCAGCGCCGACGAGGGTCGCGGCAAGACCTACGGCTTACCAGGCGCGCCTGAGGTGGCCCGCTTCTCCTACAGCCTCGACGGCAAATCCTGGAGGCCCATCGGGCGTCCTTCACACCTGGTCTACACCTTCCCGCACTTCATGGGGTACCGCTACGCGCTGTTCTTCTATTCGACTAAGACCGCCGGCGGCCGCGTCGACTTCGATTACTACCGGGTCGGACAAAGCGGCGGTGCCCGGTGAAGCGCTACGCCATCGTCCTTGTAATTCTGCTCCACTTGGCGCTGGGGGCGTTCCTGATGCTGTCTAGATTGCGGCCCGCGCTTAAACCGGAGCCGCGCACCGTCGAGGTCGTGCTATTCGAGGTGAAAGTGCCCGAGAAGAAGATTCCCGAAGCTGTGCCCGAGCCACGCAAGGTCGATCCTCCTCCGGTACAGGTCCCCGCCCTGCCGGAACTGCCTCCCGTCAAGGTCGCCGACATCCCGGTGGCCCCGCCGTCTGTGGCCCAGGCCATCCCGGCGCCGGTCGTGGTCGCGCCCCCGCCCCCGCCTCCCCCGCCGCCGCCCGAAGTCAAAGCGGCGGCCACGCCGCCCAAGGTGTTCGAAGAATGCGCGGACTCGCCGGACCGGAACATGGTTGCCGATGTCTACAACCTTCGCACCGGGACCCAGTCGGTGACGGAAATGCGCCACCGCAAGCCGGTCAAGCGCGTTTGCCTGGCCCAGCTCAATATCGCCCCACGCGATTTTCGCGAAGGCTTTCCGGGCCTGGGCACGACCAACGAATGGTTTGGCCTGGATATCCGCTTCACCGTCAATGTCGCCGAAGCCGGCACATGGGAGCTGATGCTGTTGTCCGACGACGGCGCCATCCTCAGCATCGACGATCAGGACGTCATTAACAACGACGGCATCCATGGAGCATTGCCGGAGACGGCAAAGGTCAAGCTGGAGAAGGGCTTGCGCAACTTCCGCGTGCGCTACTTCCAGGGGCCGGGATTCAACCTCGCGTTGATCCTGGGGTGGCGCAAGCCCGGCGCGGCCGATTTCGACTACCTGCCGCGCAAGCTGATCGGCCGACCGCCGGCAGGCACGCTGGCCGCGCTCCTACCCAAAGAATGAGCCTTGTAGCAGTCGGCTTCATAGCAATCCTCAATACCAACTGTCTGGAGACACCTGCATGAATAGCATCAAACACAGCCTCGCCGTTCTGGGCATGATCGTGGCGCCGGCATTCGCCGCCGGCCAGGTCAGCGTCAGCATCGACGCCGGCAAACCCGGTCCGGTCATCAACAAGTACGTGTACGGCCAATTCGCCGAACAGCTCGGCACCGGCGTCTACGAAGGCATGTGGGTCGGCGCGAAGTCGACCATCCCGAACACCAACGGCTGGCGCAACGACGTCGTCGGCGCCCTCAAGGAGTTGCATGTGCCGCTGGTGCGCTGGCCGGGCGGCTGCTTCGCCGACACCTACCATTGGCGCGACGGCGTCGGCCCGCAGGACAAGCGCCCGAGCAACATCCACGGTGACCGCGTGGACCAGTTCAACGCCGTCGGCACCCACGAATTCTTCGACCTGATCGACATGCTGGGCGCCGATGCTTACATCAACGGCAACGTCGGCACAGGCACCGTGCAGGAGATGTCCGATTGGGTCGAGTACATGACGTCGGACGGCGGCTCACCCCTGGCCAGGCTGCGTGCCCAGAACGGCCGCGCCAAGCCGTGGAAAGTCGCCTTCTTCGGTATCGGCAACGAGATGTGGGGTTGCGGCGGCAACGTCAAGCCCGAGTACTACGCCGGCCTGTACCGGAATTACGAGAACTTCCTCAGGGCGCCGGAGCCAAACAAGCCGAAAATGATCGCTGCGGGCGGCGACTTGTCGTGGACCGAGATCCTGAGCAAGGAACTGAAGGGGCGCACGACGGGCATCACCATCCACCAATATACGGTCCCGACCGGCAACTGGGATGTCAAGGGCAAGGCCGTCGGCTTCGACGAGGGCGAATGGATATCGACGCTTGCCAATGCCTCGAAAATGGATCGGATGGTCAAAGACCACCTGGCCGTGCTGGACAAGAACGATCCCGAGAAGAAGATCGGGCTGATGGTCGACGAATGGGGGACCTGGTATGCGGATGCGGACACCAGCAGCAGCGCCCTGTTCCAGCAGAACTCCCTGCGCGACGCGCTGGTGGCGGCGCTCACCTTCAACATCTTCCATGAGCACGCGGAGCGGGTCACCATGACCACCATCGCCCAGATGGTCAACGTCCTGCAATCGATGATCCTGACCGACAAGGACAAGATGGTCCTGACGCCGACCTACTACGCCTTCCAGATGTATGTGCCGTTCCAGGATGCCAAATCGCTGCCGCTGGCGATCAAGGACAACACCAGCTACACCCTGGGCGCGACGACCATTCCCGGCGTGAGCGCGACGGCGGCGCGCGCCAAGGACGGCAAGGTCTACCTGGCGCTGGTCAACACCGATCCGCATAAGGCGGTGGATGTCGCAGTCGATGTCGCCGGCACAAAAGCAAAAGGCGCGGCCGGCAAGGTGCTGACCTCGGCCGCGATGGATGCGCACAACTCGTTCCAGCATCCGCAGGTCATCAAGCCGGCGGCGTTCAGCACGCGCGCGGCGGGTGGCAAGCTCTCGATCAAGGTGCCTTCCAAGTCTGTGATGGTGGTCGCTTTGGAGTAGTAAGCGCTTGGCGCATGCACCACCCGCGCGCTGGGATTTCAGTTCAACAATATTAATAAATCGGAGACATTGAAATGAAGAAACCAAATTTAGTCGTTCGGACCATGCTTGTCGCGTTGTTAGGAAGCGTCGTGAGCGTGCACGCCCAGACGTCCTATCCGAATTACAACACCAGTCCTGCCGCCCCCAACGCGACCGGCATGAGCAGTAACGCCGTACAGTTGGCCGCCAAGGTGAAGCTGGGAACGAACATTGGCAACACGCTGGACGCTTACGGTTGCAGCACTCCGGGCGAGACTTGCTGGGGCAATCCTGCCGTTTCCGCCGCCTATGTCAAATTGGTGAAAGACAGCGGTTTCGACGCGATCCGGATTCCCGTCTCCTGGGATCAGTATGCCGATCAGACCACCGGAAAAATTAGCGATGCCTGGCTCAACCGCGTGAAGCAAGTGGTGCAGTACGCGGTGGATAACGGGCTTTACGTGATCGTCAACATTCATTGGGACGGCGGTTGGCTGGAGCGGAACATCACCGAAGAAAAGAAAGTTGCCGTCAACGCCAAACAAAAAGCCTACTGGGAGCAAATTGCGACGAAGCTGCGTGACTTTGACGAGCATGTCCTATTTGCCAGCGCCAACGAACCCGAAGCGAAAACCCCTGAGCAAATAGCCATCCTCGACGGCTTTCACCAAACATTTGTCAACGCGGTTCGTTCGACGGGCGGTAAAAACGCTTATCGCGTGCTGGTGATTCAAGCCCCGTTGACCGATATCGATCGTGCCGCCAATGATTGGCATGCGATGCCGTCGGATACTGTGGCCGGCCGCCAAATGGCCGAAGTCCATTTTTACCCGTGGAGTTTCACCAACCAGGCTGAAGACGCGGATTACTCGCAGGTGTTCTATTACTGGGGAAATGGCTACCATTCGAGCACCGATCCTTATCGCAACTCCACGCGGGAGGAAGAGCCATATGTCGATGCGCAATTCGCCAAAATGAAGACGAAGTTTGTGGACCAGGGGATTCCGGTCGTGCTGGGGGAATTTGCGGCAACATTGCGCACCCAACTGACTGGCGCCGACCTCGCCTTGCACCGCGCGTCGCGAGCGTATTACTCTCAATATGTGACCAAGGCGGCGTTGGCGAATGGCATGCTGCCGTTCTACTGGGAGATCGGGATGGATCCGGGCCTGCTGTTTAATCGCACCATTCCGGCCGTGGGCGACCAGCAAATATTGGACGGGCTGTTAGTCGGAGCCGGGAAATCCGTCATCCTGCCCACGGGTCCAAATAGCTGGACCTTGGGTGGTGGCGCCACAAATAGCAGTACAGCCACCAATATGCAACTTACCCTTAGCCAGGCGGGGGCCGGTGCGACCTATAATTTTACCCATCCGGTGAATTGGAGCGGCGCGACTTTGAACATGGTGCTGAATTTCGATCAAGCGTTTATCTCGAATCGAAATGGCGGAGCCGATGGCTTCTTGCAGTTCTTTACTTATTCCGCCAATTGGGCGGCTTACGAATTTAAGTGCTGGACGGCCAATAAAGTGCTGGTGGCTGGGCAGGATACGGCATTCACATGTTCGGGTTTTAGCGTCCAGAATGCGGTCGGCGTAGGTATCCAATTCCCCGGAACGGCGGGTTCCGTGGCCATCAAAAGAGCGACCATCAAGCTGGCTCAATAAAGTTTACGCCTGGCAGCCGGCTTCGTGCAGGAAGCCGGCTTTTAGCCGATGGCGCGGTTCTCACCAGAAAGGCGTTTGTTGAAGGGGGTGATCTCGCTATAATTGCTGCTTTCATCGCAACGGATCACGCCATGACTTTGCTAGCCCATCAGCTCGAACTGCTGTCGCCCGCCAAAACCGCTGAAATCGGCCGCGAAGCCATTTTGCACGGCGCCGACGCTGTCTATATCGGCGGCCCCGCCTTCGGCGCGCGCCATAACGCCAGTAATTCGATCGAGGAAATCTCCAAACTGGTGGCGTTCGCGCACCGCTACCGATCGCGCATCTTTGTCACGCTCAACACCATCCTGCATGACGCCGAGCTGGACGCCGCCCGCGCGCAGATCTGGCAGCTGTACGAAGCCGGCGTGGACGCGCTGATCGTGCAGGACATGGGCCTGCTGGAGATGGACCTGCCGCCGATCCAGCTGCACGCCAGTACCCAGTGCGACATCCGCACGATGGAAAAGGCCAAGTTCCTGGGCGACGTCGGCTTCTCGCAGCTGGTGCTGGCGCGCGAGCTGACCATCGAACAAATCCGCAAGATCCGCGCCGAGGTCGACACCCCGCTCGAATACTTCATCCATGGTGCGCTGTGCGTGGCCTATTCCGGCCAATGCTACATTTCGCACGCCGACACCGGCCGCAGCGCCAATCGCGGCGACTGCTCGCAGGCCTGCCGCCTGCCGTACACGCTGAGCGACACCAAAGGCCGCGTCGTGGCATACGAAAAACACCTGCTGTCGATGAAGGATAACGACCAGAGCCGCAATCTGGAGGCGCTGGTCGACGCCGGCATCCGCTCGTTCAAGATCGAGGGCCGCTACAAGGACATGGGCTACGTGAAAAACATCACGGCCCACTACCGCCTGCTGCTCGACGAAATTCTGGAGCGCCGCACGGAATTCACGCGCGCCGCCAGCGGCCGCACCGAGATCATGTTCACGCCCGATGTGGACAAAACCTTCCACCGGGGCCATACGGATTACTTCGCCCACGGCCGCGAGGAGGGAGACATCGGCGCCTTCGACAGCCCTAAATATGTTGGCGTGGAACTGGGTACGGTCACCCGCATCGCCACCGACCACTTCGACATCACCACCAACGCGCCGATGGCCAACGGCGACGGCTTGAATTACATGTACAAGCGCGAGTCGTTCGGCATCCAGGCCAACACGGTGAAGAAAATCGGCGCCAGCGCCGATGGCGAGCAGTGGCGCGTGTTCCCGAACGAGACGATCGGCCTGCTGACCGGCTTCAAGGTCGGCGCCGCCATCCTGCGCAACCGCGACCATCACTGGGAAGGCGCGCTGAGCAAGAAATCCGCCGACCGCAAGGTCGACCTCCACCTGGCTTTGAGCGAACACGAGCACGGCCTGCGTCTGTCGTTACGCGACGAAGATGGCATCGTCAGCGCCACCGACGCCGCCATCGCCTTCCAGCCCGCGCAGCAAGCCGAGCAGGCCGAGAGCTCGCTGCGCGCCAGCCTGGGGAAGCTCGGTGGCACGATGTTCTCGGCCGCGAGCGTGCAACTGGACCTGTCCAAGCCGTGGTTCGTGCCGGCGGCCGCCATCAACGCGCTGCGCCGCGACGCCATCGAAGCGCACGAAGCCGCGCGCCTGGCCGCATGGGACCGTCCGACGCGCAAGCCTGCTGCCGAACCGCCGGCGGTCTATCCCGATACCCAGCTTAGCTACCTCGCCAACGTCTACAACGAGAAGGCGCGCGCGTTCTACCACAAGCACGGCGTGAAACTGGTCGCCGCGGCTTACGAATCGCACGAGGAACCGGGCGAAGTGCCGCTGATGATCACCAAGCACTGCCTGCGGTTCTCGTTCAACCTGTGCCCGAAGCAGGCCAAGGGCGTGCAAGGCGTGCAGGGCCAGGTGCGTGCAGAGCCGATGACCCTGGTCAGCGGCGACCACACCTACACCTTGCGTTTCGACTGCAAACCGTGCGAGATGCACGTGGTTGGCGCCATGAAGCCGAACATCCTGAAGTCCCCTCCGCCGTCTAACATCCCGTACAGCCCTCTGGTCTTCCACCGCCAACGCCCGCGCGCCACGACCTGAAAACCTCCGGGGTCAAGTCTGTCATTCGGACACGGGTTCGACCGTAGAACGCTTTACTGTCCAGCTCCTGTCTGAATGACAGACTTGACCCCGGTGTTTATGGGGCCAAATGGTTACGCATATCAAACCGCGCTTCACACTTCGTTTCCGCACCGCATAACACAGACCCATACCCCGCCACGCCTTGTGTTGTTCAAAATGGTTGCGCTTATCAAATTTTGTTTGAAGTTGTTGACTTTGCTCAAGCCGCCTCCTAGACTTGGCGCTGTCGTGCTAAAAAAATACAGGAAAAGCACGCCAGTACCGATAAAACAGGAGACCAGCAATGAATCAACGAACGACCGCCAGCCGGCGCGCCGCGCTTGGGCTGACCGTCATGGCCAGCATGATCGCCCAGGCCTACGCCCAGCAAACCGCCCCAGCCCCCGCCGCGGAAACCACCGCCACCACGCCCGCTGCCACCGCGGAGGCGCCGATCACCAGCGTCCAGGTCACCGGTTACCGCAACAGCTTGCTGTCCTCGGCCCGCGACAAGAAGGAATCCGTCGGCTTCCAGGATTCGATCAACGCCGAAGATTTTGGTAAATTCCCGGACAAAAACCTGGCCGAGTCGCTCAGCCGCGTTCCTGGCGTCGGCGTGTCGCGCGACGTCACCGGCGAGGGCATGACCATCCAGATCCGTGGCCTGGGTTCGTCGTTCACCAAGATTCTGCTGAATAATTCCCCGATCGCCGTGGCCTCCTCCGGCCCGATTGATGGCGCTAACACGAACCGCGAAGTCGATCTGGACCTGCTGCCGACCGACCTGTTCACCAAGCTCACCGTCAGCAAGAGCCCGACCGCCGGCCAGATCGAGGGCGGCGCCGCCGGTGTCGTCAACCTGCGCAGCGCGCGGCCGTTCGACAAGGAAGGCAAACAGCTTTCCATGGGCCTGACGGGCACCAAGCAGCAGATCGCCGACAAGGCCGGCATGCGCGGCAATATCATCGGCAGCAACACCTGGGACGGCAAGTTCGGTCTCCTGGGCGGTATCTCGTTCTCGCGCCAGCAGGCCCGCACCACCGGCTTCGAGACCGTGGGCTGGACCAATCCCAACCTGACCGCGTCGCAGAGCAGCTCGCCGTCCCGCAACAACACCGGCGGCGGCAACTGGACCATCCCGGCGACCGTACCGGCCGGCGCCGGCAACGGCCTGGTGGCGGGCACGCCGATCGACCAGGCGTTCCTGCTGGCGCACAATCCGGGCCTGACCATCGGCCAAATTGATAACGCCATCATTCCGCGCCTCGGCCGCACCATGGAGTACTACGGCACCAAGGACAAGATCTCGGGCGTGCTCGCGGCCGAATACCGTCCGACGCAAGACCTGCACTTCTATCTGGACACCATGTACAGCAAGAAGGACGACGACATGACGCGCAACGGCTACACGTGGGCGGTGCGTAACAACGGCGCCATTCCGCTGAACATGCAGGTCGACAAGACCGATTGCACCAACGGCTGCACGGTCACCTCCGGTACCTTCGCCAACTCGCTCAACTTTATCGAATTCGGCCCGCGCAAAGACAAGGTCGACCTGCTGGGCATCAACCCGGGCATGGAATGGAAGATCACGCCGAAGCTGTCGCTCGACGTCGCCGGTAACTGGAACCGCAGCCGCTTCACGCACGAGGCGCCGACGGTCATGCCGATCACCGCGCCCAACAGCGGCAACACGATCACCTACTCGAACGGTGGCGGCGTGCCGTCCATCGTCTCGAACATGGACCTCAACAATCCGGCCAACTACCAGTGGGTCGGCGGCCGCGTCAACGTGCAGAACGAGTTGCGCGAGACCGAAACCAAGGGCTTCCACACCAACCTGGCCTGGGGCGACAAGAAGCTGACTGTCAAAGGCGGTTTCGCCTGGGATGACATCGACCGCACCATCCGTGGACAGGACAACTCCGCCGCCTGGCAGGCTGCCGTCTGCGGCAACAATCCGTCGGTGTTCCTCCAAGGCCCGAACGGCGCGCCGCCATGCAACGGCGCCAGCACCCCGGGCGCCAGCGCCGCCGGCCTGTATCCAGGCTACGGCACCGGCTACACGGCCGGCCAGACCGCGCCCCTCACCTACCAGGGTTCGCTGATCACCAACGCGGCGCTGCCGGGCTATCTGACGCCCGGCCAGTACGGCAACCTGGCGCTGGACTGGGATCGCTTCCGCCAGGATTCCAAGTACGACTACTTCAACAGCACCGCGCCGGACACGGGCGCGTCGTCGACCGGCGCCAGCGCCGGCTACATCCGGGAGAAGTCGAAGGCGGTCTACCTGGAGGCGAGCGGCGAATTGGCGCCAGCCGGCTTCAACACCCGCTGGAACGTGGGCGTGCGCTACGTGCGTACCCAGCAGCAGGTCGGTTCGCGCAATTCGTTCAGCGATCCGCGCAACGCCACCTTGCCGCTGAACGGCAGCAAGTATCCGAACATCGATTCGTGGGTCTACCAGGATTCCGAGTACAGCAACACGCTGCCGTCGGGCACCATCGCCGTTGACGTAATGAAGGATGTGGTGGTGCGCGCCGCGCTCTCGCGCAGCATGACGCGCGTGAATCCGAATTCGCTGCGTCCGGGCGTTAACTTCTCCGGCGTGTCGGCGGACACCGGCACCCAGGGCAATCCGAACCTGAAGCCTTACCTGTCGGATAACATCGACCTGGGCATCGACTGGTACACCGGCCGCGAGGGTTATGTCTCGGTCACCGGCTTCCAGAAGCGCGTCAATGGCTTCACCATCGACGAGAACGTCACGTTGCCGTTCTCCGCGCTGGCGCAGTACGGCATCAACTACGGCACCCTGATTCCGACCCAGCAGCTGGCGATCGATTCGCGCGGCGGCCCGGACGTCGCCACCGTCGTCATGACCCGTCCACGCAACGCCGAAGGCATCCTGCGCATCCGCGGCCTGGAAGTGGGCTGGGTCCAGCCGCTCGACAAGCTGCTGCCGATCAAGGGCTTCGGTTTCAACGAAACGCTGACCCTGATCAACCAGAAGGCCAGCGGCGAAGGCTCGAACGGTTTCATCGCACTGGGCGTGCCGAAGAAGACCAACAACTTCGGCGTCTACTACGAGAACCACGGCTACATGGCGCGCTTCATGCACACCTACTCGCAGGGCAGCCAGGTGGCGACGGCGAACCAGAGCGGCATCACCCAGGCGGCGCTGTTCAGCGACACCTACAAGCAGTGGGACTTCTCGTCGAGCATCGAGCTCGACCAGGTGTTCGACCGCGAGGGCCTGCCGATGATCACCTTCGACATCGTCAACCTGAACAAGGCCAAGCGTCGCGGTTACTTCCAGTTCCCGAACGCCACGATGTCCCAGTATGATCCGGGCCGTACCTTCGCCGTCGGTCTGCGCATGAAGTTCTAACGCAGCCAGTGCCGCACTTTTAGGGTTAATACATGAATCAGAAAATCTTACTTGTCGCGGCACTGTGCGCGGTGTCGGGGGCTCAGGCCGCCGACACCGCCGCGAGCGCGCGCTTCGAGCGCTTCAGCTACGCGGGCAAGTCGCAGGAGCAGGCCAAGCCGCGCGCCGGCGAATTCCTCAACCCCATCCTGTCGGGCTATTTCCCCGACCCGTCGATCGCCCGCGTGGGCGACGACTACTACATTGTCAACTCCTCGTTCACCAATTTCCCCGGTTTGCCGATCATGCATTCCAGGGATCTGGTCACGTGGACGCAAATCGGCAACGCGCTGGACCGCCCCGAGCAGGTCGATTTCACCGGCGTGCGCGGTTCGCAGGGTATTTATGCGCCGGACATCTCGTTCCACAACGGCCGCTACCACATCATCACCACCTGTTCCAGCTGCCCAGGCGGCATGGGCAACTTCGTCATCACGGCGGACAAGCCGTCCGGGCCGTGGTCCAAACCGGTCACCATCAAAGGTTTGAACGGCATCGACCCGTCGATCTTCTGGGACGGCGACAAGGCCTACGTCGTCCATAACGACGCGCCCGTGGGAACGCCGCGCTACGACGGCCACCGCGCCATCTGGATCACCGAGATCGACCCGGCCAGCTTCCAGCGCATCGGCACGCCGAAGGTGCTGATCGACGGCGGCGTGGTGCCGGCCAAGAATCCGATCTGGATCGAAGGCCCGCATTTGCTGAAGAAGGACGGCTACTATTATTTGATGTGCGCCGAAGGCGGGACCGGGGACAACCACTCCGAAGTGATACTGCGTTCCATGGACGTCATTGGGCCGTATGTGCCCGGCCCTGCCAACCCCATCCTGACCCAGCGCGACCTGGATCCGGCGCGGGCCAATCCGGTCACTACCACCGGCCACGCCAAGCTGGTGCAGACCCAGCAAGGCGACTGGTGGGCCGTTTTCCTGGCCACCCGCCCCTATCCCGGCAATTTCTACAATATCGGCCGAGAAACCTTCCTGCTGCCGGTGACGTGGAAAGACGGTTGGCCGATGATACTCGAACAAGGCAAGTCGGTGCCGTACACGCTGGCCAAGCCGAAGCTGCCGGCCCAGCCGGCGCCCGCGCTGCCGATGAATGGTGATTTCAGCTACGTCGATGAATTCGACAAGCCGCTTTCCGCCGCCTGGATCGGCATGCGCACGCCGCGCAGCCAGCTCTACAAGATTGACAAGGGCGACCTGGTGCTGCAATCCGGCCAGCCGCTGGGCAAGCTGGACGGCGTGCCAGGCTTTATCGGCCGGCGCCAGCAACACCACGACGCCACCGTTTCCACCGTGGTCGACTATGCGCCACGGCGCGACGGCGACCGCGCCGGCCTGGTCGCCATCCAGAACGACGCCAACTATCTGTTCATGGGCGTGACGCAGACGGCCGGCCGCCGCATGGTTGCGCTGTACAAATACGAGGATGGCAAGGAAACCTTGCTGGAATCCGCACCGGTCACGGACAAGCGTGTCGAGCTGATCATGGAGATGCGCGGTGGCCGTTCGGCTTACAGCTACCGCAGCGGCGGCCAGGTCAAGGCGCTCACGAAGGACGTCGATGTGACATTCCTGTCCACGCAAAAAGCCAAGGGCTTTGTCGGCGTCATCATCGGCCCCTATGTTCAAGCGGCTGAATAAGCTTTTGGGGGTAACCGCTTCTTGCCGGCAGCTACTCGGAAGGTTACTTAGCTTTAGTCTTTGAACCCGCCGTCATTTTGTCGAGATAGGCTTGCATCTGCTCGCCGATCTGGTCCTGAGCCTCAGCCTTGGCATTCGCCTGCGCGAGTAACAGCTCAAATTCGCGTGCCTTCGCCTTGGCAGGTTCCAGTTGCGCCTCGGCGGCCTTCAATTGCTCGCTCAGCACCTCGGCTTCCGCCATCTTGCTGACAAGCTGGCGCTCGAGATCGCCGGTTTGCACATGGGCTGCCTGAAGCTGTTCGATTTTCTGTTCCAGCTTGCGGCCGTTTGTCAGCTGCTCGTAAAGCGACTGCTTAGTGTGGGAGAGCTCCAGCACCAGGCGCGCGCCCTCCTGATTAAGTTTGCTGATTTCGTCCTGCTTGCCCCGCACAGCCAGTTGCTGCTGGCGCACCTCTATCTTGGTTTGCTCCAGACGGTCCTTTAAGTCGGTGACCTGCTGTCCGGCCGTATGGCGCGCGACGGTTTCGGCCTGCAAAGCGGCACGCGTCTTGGCGTGGCCGGTCATTTCGCTCTGCAGGCGTGTCTCAAGACTGTCATTGGCCTGTCGCGCGGCCTGCAGGTCCTTCTCCAGCTGCTGGATGGCTTGCGCATGGACTTGCTCCTTGGCGCGGAACTCATCGTTCAACTGCTCGATCCGCACCTCGGCTTCTTCGGTAAGCCGTGCGGCCAGGCGTTCGACAAGGTCCTGCAGCGCTTCGCTGATTGAGGCCTTGTGGCCGCTGCGGTCGCCCTCTTCCTCGTCAAGCTCCTTGAGGTACTTGTGGATGGTGGTCTTGGAGCCTGTATTGCCGAGCGCAATTCGAACCGCGTCCACCGATGGGTACTGTGACTGCGCGATTAAGCCGTCCCGCGCCCTTTTCACGTCCGATTTTTCCAGTCCCGCTCTCGCCATGCTCTCCCCCAATTGATAGTGTAACGTGTTACATACCACGTATTATGTACTATCTCTGGCTGATGAGGGGATTATTTTGAGAGGTGGCTGAAGTCAACAACCCATGCTTGGCGTAGGGTACCGTCGACGGCGATCACTTGCTGGTGCAGCGCGGCGACCTCGAACGGGCCGTGCCGCTGTTGGTCGCCGCCGGCCACCGCCTGGTCGATTTTAATCAGGCACCGTTAAAAATTTAGCCCTCGGCGCGCGCGCGGCGGCGGGCCACCATGCCCAGCATGCCCAGTCCGGCGAGCAACATCCCATAGGTCGCCGGTTCCGGCACGGCCGTGACGTTGATGTTGGCGTTCGGCGCGAAGTCCGCCAGTCGGCCGAGTCCGGCGACGTTGGTGTCGATCGACCACACGGTCCAGGTGTAGTCCTTGAACGCCAGGCCGTTCGATGGCAACAACGATGCCGATACGGTGGCGAAAATCCGGTTACCGACGATTTGCTCGGTGATCGGCGTCGCACCGACGCCGGCCGTGCCGTTGGCGCGCAAGGTCACCGTGCGGTTGAACACCGCGCCCGGCAGGCCGACCGACGTGAACGGCGCAACGGTGGTGCCGCCGGCGTCCAGGCCGAAGACGTAAGCGGCACCGTTGACGCCGGCGATCGCGCCCGCCGCCGTGGTGCTGAACACGAACTCATTGGTGGCGGCGTTGAAGCTGACGTCGGCCGACAGGACGTCGAAGGCGGCATCGCGGCTGCCGGTGTAGCCTGCCAGGAAATCGCCGGACACATCGGTCACCGCGTGGGCGTTGGCGGAAAGGGCCAGGGCGGCCACGGCGGCCACGGCCAAAGTCTTGCGTAACAGCTTGTTCATTGTTGTCATCCTTATCGTTGTGTGAGGCGCCGGTCGGCTGCCGTACCGTACATTCCCGAGAACTTGGGAATAGTTCAATAAACTTGTCACTTTTTTACGGATACCGCCCTTCCCTCCCCATTTCAGGTGGTGGACGCCACGGTCCGCCAGATGAGATACTGGCAAGCTCGTTGCAAGCTCGACAATCAGCGCCGGCAGCGGCGCGCATCAATGGACCCCTATGGCACACGGCTTTCTCTTACACATGGTGTTTTATCTGGTGGCGGCCGTCGTGCTGGTGCCGCTGGCCAAGCGGGCCGGCATGGGCGCGGTGCTCGGCTATCTGGCCGCCGGCGCCCTCATCGGCCCGTGGGGCCTGTCGCTGATCGGTAACGTCGAGGACGTGCTGAGCGTCTCCGAGTTCGGCGTGGTGCTGATGCTGTTCCTGATCGGCCTCGAGCTGGAGCCGAAAAAGCTGTGGTCGCTGCGCCGGCCCATCTTCGGCTGGGGTGGCGTGCAGGTGCTCATCGTCAGCGCCGCGCTCACGGCGGCGGCCATGGCGTTCGGCGTCGACTGGAAAATCGCGCTGGTCGCCGGCCTCGGCATGTCGCTATCGTCGACCGCCATCGTGCTGGCCACCCTGGGCGAGCGCAAGCTGATGCCCAGCCCGGCCGGCTCGGCCAGCTTTTCCATCTTGCTGTTCCAGGACATCGCGGCGATCCCGATGATCGCGCTGGTGCCGTTGCTGGCCGGCGTGGCCGCCGAACATGCCAGCGGCGGCTGGATGCGCGCCGTCAAGCTGGTGGCGGTGCTGCTGACCCTGGTCGCCTTCGGCCGCTGCCTGGTCAATCCGGTGATGCGTTTCCTGGCGCGCACCGGCCTGCGCGAGCTGTTTACGGCCTTTGCGCTGCTGCTGGTGATCGGCATCTGCCTGCTGATGGAATCGGTCGGGCTGTCGCTGGCGCTGGGCACCTTTACCGCCGGCGTGCTGCTGGCCGACTCGGAATACCGCCATCAACTGGTCAGCGATCTGGAACCGTTCAAGGGGCTGCTGCTGGGCCTGTTCTTCATGGCGGTCGGCATGTCGGCCGACTTCGGCGTGCTGCTGGCCCATCCGTTGCTTGTGGTGGGGCTGACCTGCGGGCTGTTATTGCTCAAGGGCGGCCTGCTGTACGGCATGTCGTTCTGGTTCGACATTCCGCGCGGCCAGCGCCTGTTCTTCGCGCTGCTGATGTCGCAGGGCGGCGAATTCGCGTTCGTGGTGTTCGGCACGGCCGTCGAGGCCAGGGTGCTGGCGCCGGAGACCTCGGCCATGCTGGTGATGGTGGTGACCTTGTCGATGGTAGCCACGCCGCTGTTGCTGCTGCTGTACGACAAGCTGGCGGCGCCGCGCCTGCGCACGGCGAAAAAGAAACGCGAGGCCGACAAGATCACGGTCGAGCATCCGGTCATCATCGCCGGTTTCGGGCGTTTCGGCCAGATCATCGGCCGTTTGCTCTCGGCCAATCGCATCGGCGTCACGGTGCTCGATCACGATCCCGACCAGATCGAGTTGCTGCGCAAATTCGGCTACGAGGTATTTTACGGCGACGCCACCCGCATCGACTTGCTGGAGGCGGCCGGCATCGGCAAGGCCACCACCCTGGTGATCGCGATCGACAACGTCGAAGACAGCCTGGCGCTGGTCGACGCCGTGCGCGAGCGCTACCCCGCGCTGACGATCCTGGCCCGGGCGCGCAACGTCAGCCACTACTACGAACTGCTCGACCGTGGCGTCACGTTGATCGAGCGCGAAACCTTCGAAGCGTCGCTGCAGCTGGGCGCCAAGGTGTTGCAGCAGCTCGGCTTCGCCGCCGAGCGCGCCGAGCACGCCGCCCGCACCTTCCGCACGCACAACCTCAAGATGCTGATGGAAGTGTATCCGCACCAGCAAGACCAAGACGAAATGGTCTCGCTCACGCGCAAGGGACGGCTCGAGCTGGAGGAGATGTTCGCCGGCGACGCCGCCGCCTTCAAAAACGCCGAAAACCATCCGGGGTCAGGTCCACCAATTCTACACGAGCCCGACGCTGGCAAGCCCTAGGGCCGAGCTCGTGTAGAAATGGCGGACCTGACCCCGGAGTTGCTTTAGTTGACGGCTGCGCTGGCTATCGCGTGCTCGACCAGATTAAAGACCGGCACGGTTACTCAAAGCAGAACGGTGGGCGGCGGCTCGGCCTCGGACGGGACGGCGAACAGCGGCAGCGCCGCCGCGCCGACCGGCCGCGAGATATGGTATCCCTGCAAGTAATGACAGCCCATGGCTTCGAGCGCGCGCGCCTGGCCCGCCGTCTCCACGCCCTCGGCCACCAGTTGCAGGCCCAGGCTGTGGCCCATGGCGATGATGGTGGCCACCAGCGCGTTGCTGCGCGGACTGTCGACCATGTCGGTGACGAAGGCGCGGTCGATCTTGAGCGTGTTGATCTGAAATTGCGTCAGGTAGCTGAGCGACGAGTAACCGGTGCCGAAATCGTCGAGCGACAGGCTGACACCCAGCTCGCGCAACCTGCCCAGCGCAACCCGCACCTGCGCGCCATCGCTGATGAGCACGCGCTCGGTCAGCTCGAGCTCCAGCCGCCCGGGCGCCAAGCCGTTGGCCGCCAAGGCGCGCTCGACCATGCCGAAAAACGCCGGGTCCAGCAACTGCCGCGCGGACACGTTGATGCTGACCACTAGTTCCGGCAGGCTGTCGCGCCAGCACGCCAGCTGGCGGCAGGCCTCGTCGAGCACCCAGGCGCCCAGTTCGATGATCAGGCCGCTGTCCTCGGCCACCGGGATGAAGCGGTCCGGCGCGACCGTGCCCAGCGAGGCGCTGTGCCAGCGCAGCAGCGCCTCGACCTTGTCCATGCGGCCGCTGACGGCGTTGGTGATCGGCTGGTACGCAAGGCTGAGCTCACCGGCCAGGATGGCGCCGCGCAGCGCGCCGTCGATCACCAGCGCGTCGCGCGTGTACGCGCTCATGGCCGCATCGAAGAAGCGCAGCTCGCCCCGGCCGGACTGCTTGACGTCGTGCATGGCGATGTCGGCGTTGCGGGTCAGCGTGTCGGCGTCGTCACCGTCGGCGGGGAAGCACGCCACGCCGATGCTGGCCGAGACGGTGATCAGTTGCGGCGACAGCTGGAAGCCGGCGCCCAGGGCGCGCAGGATGTCTTGCCCGCGCGCCGACGCGGCGCCGGCGACGTCGGCCTTCGCCAGTCCCTGCAGCACCACGACGAACTCGTCGCCGCCGAAGCGGCCCAGCAGGTCGCCATCGCGCGCCTGCCCGCGCAGCAACTGCGCCATCTGGGTCAGCAACTGGTCGCCGGCCGCATGGCCGAAGCAATCGTTGACGCGCTTGAACTTGTCGATGTCGATGAACAGCACCGCGCAGGCGTTGCCGCTGGCGCCCGCCTGCGACAGCGCGGCGGCCAGCCGCACCGACAGGCCATGCCGGTTCAGCAGGCCGGTGACGCCGTCATAGTTGGCGGCGCGCTGCAGCAGGTCGTCGTTCTTCTTGCGCTCGGTGATGTCCATCACCAGCATCAGGCAATGGAGCTGGCCGGCTTCGTAGTGCGGCGAGGCGATGATCTCGAGCGGCAGCTCGCGCCCGGCGCCGTCGATGATGAGCGCCGTTTCGACGTGCGGATAGCGCGTGGCGGCGGCGAAACGTTGGAAGTGGGCGGCCACGTCCTGGCGGCTAACGGACGGCAGCCAATCGGCGACACGGGTGCCGAGCAGTTGCTTGACGCCTGGGGCGCCGAGCAGGCGGGCGCTGCTTTCGTTGGCGGAGCGGATGCGGCCGTCGCTGTCGAGCACCAGGAAACCCTTGCTCAGGCTGTCGATCGCGTGGGTATAGCGCTGCTGCACCTTTTCCTGCACCGCGTGGATCAGGCACAACATCGAGCTTGCCTTGACCAGGAAGGACCAGAGGAACCAGAATTCGAACACCGCCGGCACCAGGTCCATGCCGTTTGCAAGGTTGAACACGCCGCGCGCCACCATGATCAGGCCCAGCAACCGGTATTGGTTGCGCTTTCCCGCCAGACGCCAGCCGACCCAGAGGAAGGTCAGGCCGTAGGTGTAGGCGGTGATGGTCTCGACCGAACGCTCAAGCGTGGTCCACGCCGCATAGACGGCGCAGCCGAACAGCACGAACGACAACGCGGCGACACGCACATGGCGGCGTTTGAGGTTACCAAGGAAAAACTCGGTGCCGGCCCAGTATCCGGCCACGGCGACGGTGAGCGTGACGGCCGCGAGCGCGTGCCGCGGCCAGTCCGGCGGCCCCATGTACCAAAAAAGGCTGCCCGCGGTCATCGCCAGTTGGCCCGCCGCCCAGGCGATCGCATGCTTTTCGTCGCTATGACGCCACCACAGGAACACCAGCACCGCGCACAAAATAAGGTCGGCGCCGAGCGAAAACAGGATATATGTGTGGGGCGATACATTCATAAATAAGCAATATGCCTCAGTGGGAAGGTTTAAGCAATGCCGCTGAACTTTCAATTCGGCATGGTCTTCTTCGCACGATTGCCCGCACTGAAAGTCAATTGAAAGCTTGGGCCAATTATAGTATTCGCATAACTTATGCAGCTTATGCATAAAAACTATAACGCCGGCAAGCCATCACGCCGGTGGATGATACTGAGGAGAATTAAATGTTGACCCTACTCGCCTACTCGATGGTCGTAGTCTTTATGTTTTTGATCATGACCAAGCGCCTGCCGGCGATGGTCGCGCTGATCCTGGTGCCGATCGGTTTCGGCCTGATCGGCGGCTTCGGCGGCGAGCTGGGCCCGATGATGCTCGCGGGCATCAAACAGCTGGCGCCCACCGGCGTCATGCTGATGTTCGCCATCCTTTACTTCGGCGTCATGATCGACGCCGGCCTGTTCGACCCGGTCGTGCGGCTCATCCTCAAACTGGTCAAGGGCGACCCGATGAAGATCGTGGTCGGCACCGCCGTGCTGACGATGATCGTCTCGCTCGACGGCGACGGCGCCACCACCTATATGATCACCGTCTCGGCCATGCTGCCGCTGTACCAGCGCCTGGGCATCAGCCGCCTGGTCATGGCGTGCGTGATCATGCTGGCCGGCGGCGTGTTCAACATCCTTCCTTGGGGCGGCCCGACCGCCCGCGCCGCCAGCGCGCTGGGCGTCGAGGTCAGCGACATCTTCGTGCCGATGATTCCGGCCATGATCGCCGGCGTCTGCTGGGTGCTGTTCGTCGCCTATGTGCTGGGCCGCAAAGAGCGCAACCGTCTCGGCGTGGTCGAGATGCTGCCATCGAAGGCGACCAAGGCCGTGGCGGCGGAAGTCGACGCCGTCGGCGTGCAGCCGGCCTACACCGGCGTCGCCCAGCTGCAGCAAGTGAACGCTGCCATGGGCATGCACGGGACGATGGGCGGCTCGGGCCAAATCGGCATCGCCGGCCGTCCGCGCAACGCCGCCGCCGATCAGGCCCCGGCGTTCGGCAAGGTGGTGCACCTGCACGGCGCGCCAACCACGGGCGCCGACAGCGGCGGCTCCGGCGACGAGATCAACCTGACCGACCCGCAAACCGCGCGGCCTAAACTGATCTGGATTAACCTCGCGCTGACCTTGCTGCTGATGGGGATGCTGATCAAGGGCGTGCTGCCGCTGCCGGTGCTGTTCATGATCGCCTTCGCGATCGCCATCATGATTAACTACCCGAAGCTGGAAGACCAGAAGGAACGCCTGACGGCCCACGCGGCCAACGTGCTGCCGGTCGTGTCGCTGATCTTTGCCGCCGGTATCTTCGTCGGCATCTTGCAGGGCACCAAGATGGTCGACGCCATCGCCGCCAGCGTGATCACCGCCATTCCGACCTGGATGGGACCGTACCTGGCCATCGTCACCGGCATCCTGAGCATCCCGTTCACCTTCTTCATCTCGAACGACGCGTTCTACTTCGGCGTGGTGCCGATCCTGGCCAAGGCGGCCGCCGTGTATGGCATCACCGGCGCCGAAATCGGCCGCGCTTCCATCATCGGCCAGCCGGTCCACCTGCTCAGCCCTCTGGTCGCGTCGACCTACCTGCTGGTGGGGATGGCGAAAATCGAGTTCGGCGACCATCAGCGCTACACCTTGATGTGGGCCATCTCCGCCTCGCTGGTCATGCTCACCGCCGCGCTGGTGTGTGGTGTGATTCCGTTCATGGGCCGTTGAGCTCAACCGCCCAGCGCCTGGAACAAGGCGACGGTGTCGGCGTAGCGCGCGGCGCGGGCCGGTATCAAGGCGATCGCCGCCTGTTGATATGCCTGCTGGGCCTGGAGGACGGCCGGATAGCCGATCGCGCCCAACCGCCACTGCCGCTGGGCGATCGTCAGGCTCCTGCGGGCGGCGCGCTCGGTGGCCGACGCCGCCTGCAAGGTTTTGGCGTCCGCTTCGATCGCGTGCAGCGCGCCGGCGACGTTCTGGAACGCCAGCAGCACCACCGAGCGATACTGGGCGGCGGCTTGTTCGTAGGTCGCCTCGGCGGCACGCTGCTGATGCATCAGCGTCCCACCCTTAAATAGCGGCTGCAGCAGATCGGCGCCGATGCTCCAGAAGCCGGTGCCGGCCTTGAACAGCGTGCCGGCGCTCAGCGCCGAGCTGCCCACGGTGGCCGTCAACGAAATATTCGGCAGCCGGGCCGCTTGTGCGATGCCGATCTGCGCGCTGGCCGCGTGCAGCTGGGCTTCGGCGGCGCGAATGTCCGGCCGCCGCTCCACCAGCCGCGCCGGCAGGCTCAGTGGCAGGGTCTCCGTCAACATAAGGCTGTCGAAGGCAACGCGCGGCGAATCACCCTCGCTGGGCAGGCGCCCGGCCAGCACGGCCAGCAGGTCGCCTTGCTGGGCCAACTGCTTTTCCAGCGGCGGCAGACCGCCTTCCATCTGGGCCACCAGCGCCTCCTGCGCCGCCACGTCGGCCGCGCCCAACTGGCCGGCGTGCTGCTGCTTGCGCACGGCGTCGAGCTGCGCGCGCGCCATGTCCACCAGTTCGCGCGTGGCCTCGAGTTGGGCGCGCAGCGCCGCCTCGCCGATGACGGCTGCGACCAGGTTTGAAATCAGCGTCGAGCGGGCCGCGTCGCGCTGGAAGCGCGTTACGTCGGTCTGCGCATCGGCCGCCTCGACCTGGCGCCGCACGCCGCCGAAGACGTCCGGCGCGTAGCCGACGCTGAGTTGCGCGGTATGCAGCGTGTACAGATTGGCGCCCGACGCGGTCGGGCTGGAGAGCGGATCGGCAATCCGCTGGCGGGTCGGCGTCAGATGCAGGTCGCCCCCGGGGAAGAATGCGCCGCGTTGCGCGGCGGCGGTTTCCTGCGCCGCGCGCAGGCCCGCTTCCGCTGCCGCCAGGTCCGGATTGGCCGCCAGCGCCGCGTCGACCAATCGGTTCAAATCGTCGGAGCCGAACGCCGTCCACCAATGCGCCGGCAACTCCTGCCCCTCGACGAAGCGCTGGGCCGCACCGCCGCCTACCGCTGCGGCGGCGGTTTCCGGCGCCAGCGGCTCGGCGGTGTAGCGCTGCGCCACCGGGGCGGCCGGTTTTACGAAATCGGGACCGGCCGCGCAGCCGGTCACTAGGGCCGCCGACAACATGGCGACCAGTTTTACTGGTAAAGTTTTCCTCATGCGCCTTCTCCTTCGACCGCTTCCATGGTCGCATTGCCTGCCCGGCGCTGGCGCCGCGAGACGTATTCCTCTATCAGGTAGTACAGCGCCGGCAGCAGGACCAGCGTCAGCACCGTCGCCGTCAGCAGCCCGCCCACGACCACCGTCGCCAACGGGCGCTGGACGTCGCTGCCCAGGCCATGGGCCAGCGCCGCCGGCACCAGGCCAAGCGCCGCCACGGTGGCGGTGGTCAGCACCGGGCGCACCCGCTCGCGCGCGCCGTTGATGACGGCGGAGCGCAGATCGTTCGGCAGCAGCACGCGCCAGCGGTTGAGGTTCGACAGCATCACCACCGCGTTCAGCACCGAGACGCCGAACAACGCGATGAACCCGACCGCGGACGACACGTTCAAGGTCATGCCGCGCAATTGCAGCGCCACCAGCCCGCCCAGCAGCGACAGCGGCACCGCCAAAAGGATCAACCCCGGCTGGCGCAGATTGCCGAACGCCGAAAACAGCATTACGAACATCAGCGCCAGCACCGCCGGCACAATCACCGCCAGGCGGGCCTGGGCGCGCTGCTGGTTTTCGAACTGGCCGCCCCAGGTGATCTGGTAGTGCGCGTGATCGTAAGGGATCTCGCGCTCGATCCGGCCCTGGGCCTCGGCCAGGAAAGTGGACAGGTCGCGGCCCCGCAAGTTGGTGCGCACGGTCAGGTGGCGGCGGTTCATCTCGCGCGTGATGGTGGTTTCGCCTTCGGCCAGGCCGATATGCGCCACCTGCGACAGCGCCACCTGCGCGCCGTTGGCGGCGCTCAGCACCAGATCGCCGATGGCCTGCGGGTCGTTGCGCGTGGCGCCGCTGAAGCGCGCGGCGACGTCGTAGCTGCGGTCGTCCACATAGACCTGCGTCACCGGGCTGCCGCCGATGCCGGTCTGGATCAGCGCCATGATGTCGGCCACGTTGATGCCCAGCCGCGCGGCGGCGGCGCGGTCGACGTCGATGCGCACCTGCGGCAGCGGCGGTTCCTGGTCGATGATCACGTCCTGGGCGCCCGGCACGCCGCGCAGCAGATGCTCGACGGCGCCGGCCAGCTTGCGCGTCTCGCGGAAATCCTCGCCGTAGACCTTGACCACCAGATCGCTGTGGGCGCCGGCCAGTTTATCGAGCACACCGTCGATCATCGGCTGGGAGAATCCCACCTCGGTGCGCGGCAGCTCGCGGAAGCGCGCCGACAGCTTGTCGACCAGGTCCTGCTTGACCATGCCGGACGGCCACTCGCTGTAGGGATGCAGGGTCACCGCGCATTCGATGTGCGACGGCGTGAACGGATCGGTGCCCTCGTCGTTACGGCCCAATTGCGTGACCACGTGCGCGACCTGCGGCTCCTTGAGCGTCGCTTCGCGCAGCGCGTCCGCCATTTGCGTGGCCTTAGCCAGCGAAATCCCCGGCGGCAGCGTCACCTGCAGCCAGATCGAACCCTCGTCGAGGGTCGGCAGGAAGTCGCGGCCGATGGCGCCACCCAGCACGATCACCGCCACCAGCGTCGCCGCAGCCATGGCCAACACCAGCCGCGTCTTGCCGACCAGCCGGCGCAGCAGCCCTTCGTAGCGCGGCAACAGCCATGCCAGCACCGGATTGTGGAAGATCTTGCGCGGCTTGCGGAAGGCCTGGTAGGCCATCCCGGGTATCAGCATCATCGTCATCAGCAAGGCGCCCAGCAGGGCGAAGCCCACCGCGAACGCCATCGGAGAAAACAGCTTGTACTCGATGCGCTGGAAGGCGAACAGCGGCAGGTAGGCGACCATGATGACCAGCATGCCGAAGCACGTCGGTTTCATCACCTGCAAGGCGGCGCCGGTCGCGTCCTCCGCGCTCATGATGCCCTCGGGCTGTTCCTCGCGGCGGCGCAGCACCGCTTCGAGCACGAAGATGGCGCCGTCGACGATGATGCCGAAGTCGATCGCGCCCAGCGACAGCAGGTTGGCCGGGATCTTAAAGTGGTGCATCAGGACGAAAGCAACCATCAGCGACACCGGGATGGCGGCCGCCGCGATCAGCGCCGCGCGCACGCTGCCCAGGAACAGCGCCAGCACCAGCGTCACCAGCACCACGCCTTCGATCAGGGTCTTGCCGACTGTGTGCACGGTGGCTTGCACCAGGGTGCTGCGGTCCATGTACGGCACCACTCTGACGTCCTTGGGCAGCAGGTGCTCGTTCAACTCGCGCACCGCTTCGTGCACGCCGGCGATCACGCGCGAAGGATTCTCGTTCTTCAGCAGCAGCACGATGCCGGACACGGTATCCGACACATGGTCCTTGCCCAGCACTCCGTGCCGCTCCTGGTGACCCAAGCTGACGTTGCCCAGGTCCTTGACCAGCACCGGCACGCCGTTCTTCTGCGCGACGACGATGTTACCCAGGTCGTCCAGGCTGTGGATCAGGCCCACGCCGCGCACCACCAGGCCTTGTTCGCCGCGCGTCATCACGCTGCCGCCGGCGTTGGCGTTGTTGGCGGCGATGGCCTGCGTGATCTGCGTCAGCGACAAGTGGTATTTGGACAGCTTGAGCGGATCGAACTCCAGCAGGAATTGCGTGCTCAGGCCACCGAAGTTGGTGACATCGACCACGCCGGCCGCCTGTTTCAGGCGCGGTATCACCTTCCAGCGCTGAAGCTCGGACAGTTCGCGCAGGCTGCGCGTCTTCGATTCCAGCGTGTAGCGGTAGATTTCGCCGATCGGCGACGTCAGGGCGTCGAGCCCCGGCTGCGCGCCGTAAGGCAGGCTGACGGCGGCGATGCGCTCCTGCAGGCGCTGGCGCGACCAATAATCTTCAGCGCCGTCCTCGAACACCACCGTGATCAGCGACAGGCCGAAGGTGGACTTCGAGCGCATCACATGCATGCCGGGCGTGCCCATGATCTCGCGTTCGAGCGGAATGGTGATCTGCTGCTCGACTTCCTCGGCGGCCAGGCCGTTGACCTGGGTGACCACCTGCGAGGTGGTGTCGGCGATGTCCGGGTAGGCTTCCAGCGGCAACTGGCTCCAGCAATAGCCGCCATACAGCGTTACCAGCAGGAAGATCAGCGCGACGATGCCGCGCCGCTTGAAACACAGGGTGACGATGCGATCAATCATTGAGCAGCACTCCATCCTTGACGACGATGCGCTCGCCCGCCTTTAACCCGTCCAACACCTCGACCTGCTGGCCGATCTGGGCGCCCAGTTTGACCTCGCGCGGGGCGAAGCGCCATGGCGAGACCTCAACGAAAGCGTGGCTGGAAAATCCGCCCTCGACCACCGCCGCCATCGGCACCAGGATGCCTTGGTGCGGCTGCGACGACAACGTGGCCTCGGCGAACATGCCTGGTTTGAGGCGGCCATCGCGGTTGTCGAACGGCAGACGGACCTTGACCGTGCGGGTCTCCGCATCCAGCAGGTCGCCGACGTAGCGCACCTGGCCGGTCAGTGGCGCAGCATAGGCATCCAGCTTGACGCTGGCCTGCTGGCCAACGAACAGCCGCGCCAAGTCCTTTTCCTGCGCGTTGGCGCTGACGAAGACGCGGGACAGGTCGGCCACCATCATCAGCGGCGCTGTGGCGTCGTTCCAGTAGGCGCCTTCAGCGGCCGCCAGGTCCACCACGCGGCCGGCGATCGGCGAGCGTACCGCCAGCTTGCCATCGGCGGCGGCGCGGGCGCCGGTCTGGCGCAGCCGGGCCTCGGCCCGCGCCGCCTCGCTGGTGGCTTGCGCGAAGTCGCTCTGCGCCTGTTCCAGATCGCGGCGGACGGCGAGGTCCGACTTGTCGAGTTCTCGCTGGCGCTCCAGTCCATGCGCGGCCAGGGTCAACGCGGCGCGCGCCTTGGCCGCGTCGGCGGTGGCCTGGGCGAAATCCGGGGAATCCATCGTAAACAAGACGTCGCCGGCCTTGACCTGGTCGCCCAGCTGTTTGTTGAGCTTAACGATGCGGCCCGCCAGCGGCGGCACCACCTTGACCAGGCGCGCCGGATCGGCTTCCACCACGGCGGGCAAGGTGAACGGCACCGCGACGCTTTGCTGCGACACCGGGGCCACCAACAGCGATTTTCTGAGCGGGGATTTTTCCGGTATCAGCAGCGCATCCCCGTCGTGAACGAGGACCGGCGCGACGGCTTCCGGCGGCGCCTCCTTGGCGTGCAGGCCAAGCAGCCCCCAGCCGGTCAGTCCGAATGCGGCCAGACCCAAGAAGCCGGGCAAGATTGCTTTGTGCAGTGATGGTTTTTTCATGTGGTTCTCCCTTGGGCCGGGATGTTACGAAATTTTGCTGCACTGCATCCTGAATTCTTCTTCAGGAAAGGGCCGTGCCGACGCTGCTATACTCCGGCTCTTGCCGAGGACGTTTTATGCATATTCTGTTGGTGGAAGACGATCACAAAGCGGCGCGGCTGCTGGCGCGCGGTCTGGAGGAGGAAGGTTTCCAGGTCGTGGTCGCGCACTCGGCGCAGGAAGCCGCCACCCACGCGCTGGCGCGGTTCGACATGGCCATCCTAGACTGGATGATGCCGGGTAAAGACGGCGTCGCGCTGTGCGCCGAATGGCGCCAGGCCGGACACCTGCTGCCGGTATTGATGCTGACCGCGCGCGACGCCGTGGCCGACCGCATCACCGGCCTCAATACGGGCGCCGACGACTACCTGACCAAGCCTTTCGTCTTCGACGAGCTGCTGGCGCGCGTGCGGGCGCTGCTGCGGCGCACCGAACGCGCGCAGCCGGCCACGCTGCGGGTGGCCGATTTGTGGCTCGATCCGGGCACGCGGGCCGCCGGCCGCGCCGCCGCCGGTTTCGACCTCACGCCCAAGGAGTATGCCATCCTCGAACTGCTGATGCGGCGTCCCGGCGCCGTCGTCAGCCGGCTGCAACTGGCGGAGCATGTCTGGCATGCGGACTTGATCGCCATCGACAATCTCATCGACGTGCATATGAAGAACCTGCGCCGCAAGGTCGACCCGCCCGAACTGCCGGCGCTGATCGAAACGATGCGCGGCCGTGGCTTCCGCCTCGCCGCGCCCGACGCGCCGCAGGCCGGCGATGCTTAGCATGCGCCGGCGGCTGGTGCTGCTGCACATGCTGGCGATCCTGGTCGCCGTTGGCGCCACGGCGGGCGCGGGCTGGTGGATGATGTCGCGTTCCGTCAACCGTCAACTGGACGGCGCGCTGCTGGCCCTGGCCGAAGCCGAAGCGGCCATGCTGGCGGACAGCGACGGTGTGGCCATCCACGTTCATGAGGCGCCGGTCGGCAGCGCGCCGCCCTCGTTGACGCGGCTCGACCGCCTGGTCCAGATCATCGATGGCCAGGGCCGCGTGGTGGCCCGCAGCGCCAATCTGGGCTCGGAGAACCTGCCCGCCCTTCCCCATCTGCTGGAACAGCTCTCCGCCGGCAGGACCGTGTTTGAAACGCTGCCCGACACCAGCGAGGAACCGCTGCGCATGGTGTCGCTGCCCACGCGGGTGGGCGGCCAGCGTTTCGCCGTGCAGGTGGCCGGCTCGCTGGACGACGTGAACCAGATCCTGCGCTCGGCCGCCATGCTGTTCGCCTTGATGGCGGCGGCTTTGCTCGCAGCCCTGGGCTGGGCCGGCGCCCGCCTCTCCAGCAAACTGTTCGTCGCCATCGAGAACATCGTCGACCAGGCCCGCGAGATCGAGGACGGCAACCTGCATCGGCGCTTGCCGCATCCCGGCGACGACGACGAGATCGGCCACTTGGTCCAGACCCTGAACGCGATGCTGGAACGGATCGAGCACGCGTTCGATACCCAACGCCGCTTCACGGCCGACGCCTCGCATGAATTGCGATCGCCTTTGTCACGGCTGCGCGCCGAGATCGAAATCACGCTGCGGCGTCCGCGCGACAGTGGCGACTATGTCACCGCGCTGCGTTCGTGCCTGGAGGAAGTCGAACGTCTGACCACACTGGTGGAGGAGTTGCTGATGCTGGCCCGGATCGACGCCGGCCAGGAACGCGGATCGGCCGAGCCGGTGTCGCTGGCCGGGCTGGCGCGCGACACCATCGAGCGGTTGGCGCCGCACACTCGCGAGCGCGGCATCGACATCGTGCTGATCGACGAGTTGCCGGAGGCCGTGGAGGTCGACGGCGCGCCACTCGGACTGGTATTGCGCAACATCCTCGACAACGCCATCAAGTTCTCGCCGCCGGGCGGCCGCATCGACGTGCGCATCGACGGTGGCGCGACCGGAACGGTGCTGACGGTGGCCGACCAGGGACCGGGCATCGGCGATGACGAACTGCCGTTCCTGTTCGATCGGTTTTTCCGTGGCGATGGTGCGCGCGCCGACGGCATCGACGGTGTCGGCTTGGGGCTGGCCCTGTGCCAGGCCATCCTGCGCGCCACCGGCGGAAGAATCGAGGTGGCGAACCAGCCGCAAGGCGGAGCGCTCTTCAGCGTTTGGCTACCGCGAAGGAAATAGCCCGACTTACGGCCAGTGACGCCCTCCGGTTAGAAGCAGACGTCGGCCTGCACGCCGATCATCGAACCGGATTTGGCCACGCCGAACGCGCCCGTCGAGGACAATGCGCTGCCCGGAGCGGCGCTGTCGGCGGCCATCCGTGCCGCGTCGTTCCATTTGGCGTAGGTGTAGAACAGGCGCAAATCGGGCCGCGCGGTCAGGCCGGGACCCGACGAGATGGTCGGGGCGATGGTGAACTTGGTCATCCTGCGCGTGGGGCCGTCGTCCGGCCGGATGGTGTCGACACCCAGATCCATGCCGATCTTGAAGCGCCGCGAGATGCCGTAGACCAGATGTCCGCCCACGCTGGTCCACACCTTGTTCTCGGCCACGCCCAACACGGTGCGGTCGGCGGTGAAGCCCTTGTCCTTCTGGTAGATTGCCACCAGTTCGGCGCCCCAACGCGGGGTGAACTGAGTGTACAAGCCTTCGACCACCCTCAGGCGGCTGACGTTCGTGTCGTCGCGCAGGTTGCCGATTGCGCCGATGGCCTGGTCGGCGCCGCCGGTGCCCGGTCCTTTGCCGTATTGAAGCGCGAACTTGTTCTCGCCATCGCCGTTGATGCCGGACTGCCGGTGCTGGATCGTCACGCCATAGCCGGAGTGGAGGCGATCGGCCGATTCTTCGGCGTTGCCCTTGGCATCCTTGACGATGAAGCTCATGCCCAGCTCCAGCGCGCCGCCGTTGTTGACGGGAATGCCGCGCAGTTGAAAGTCATGACGGGTGGCCGAGTTGCTGCCGTTGTCGGCCAGCGCGCCGGTCGCCGGCAGCAGGCCGCTGGTGGTGGTGACCAGATTATCCTTGCGCAGCAAAGCGTAGCTGAACTTCAAGTCGCCCACCACCGGCACGTCCTCCACGCCGCCGCCGAAGCCGCGGCCGCTCCAGTAGATAAAGTCGTTGGCGCCCAAGCCTTCGCGCTTGTAGTATTTGCGGCCCAGCCATACGCTGCCGCCGTTCAGTTCGGGAATTTTATCGCCTTGCACGTAGATCTGCGGCAGGTCGGCGTCGGACTTCGATGACGCGTTCGGGCTGTAATAGGACAGCATGATGTTGGCGTTGAAGACGGCGCCATCGTCGGCGACCTTCCCGACTTGCTGGCCCAGCCAGAACTCGCCGTAGACCTCGCATTCGTTGCCGAGGCGGTACTTGGCCAGCGCGCCCGCCAGTTGGAAGCAGCTGGCGCCGCCGTGGGATGAATTGGAACCGGCCAACGCGCGGAAGTAGCCTTGATAGTCAAGCGCGACCGCCGGCAGGCAGCATGCCATGGCGCTGGCGGCCAGCGCCGTTTGCATCAGGGGGAATTTGGGTGTGAAGCGTTGCATGATATTTTTCATTTGTCTGGTCTCCAGTGTTTGTTGTCTTGTCTGTTGTTATTTGTTCTGGTGGTGTTTGGCGCGTCCAGGCCGGGTACGGCTTTGCTAGTAGGGCGGATTAGCGCAGCGTAATCCGCCATGCCTGCGTCTCGGCGACTCATGAATTGGCGGATTACGGCGTTCCGCCTAATCCGCCCTACGTGTCTCCGTCAGCAGGTTTCGAATTGCACGGTTTCCTCCCACGTGGCCGGATCGCATCAGGCGCGCGTGACGTTGATGCTGGCTGCGCAAATGGCGTGTTTGAGTGCGCCGTGCAGCATTTCCTCGTTGAGCTCTTGCAGCGCGGCGGCGCTGGACAACGCTCTTTCACGGTACAGATACGCGATCAGGCCGGCCTGGAAGCAGTCGCCTGCGCCGACAGTGTCGACCAGCGCCAGGTTGGCCGGTGTCGGCAGCTCGATCCGGCGGTTGCGCGACATCAGCGCTGCCGCCAGGCCGCCGCGCGTGACGGCAATCAATTGCACCGGCGATTCATGGAACAGCGCGTCGGCGACTTCCTGCACATTGGCGGCATCCAGCCCCAGATGCGCCAGGTCCTCGTCGCTGACCTTGACGATATGCGCTTGCTTCAGCGCTCGCCTGACGGCGTCCAGGTAGCGCGGCAAATCGTCGGCCACCAGCGGCCGCAGGTTGGCGTCGATGGAGATCAGCGCGCCACGTTCGGCGGCGGCACGCAGCGCCGGCAGCAGCGTCTCGCCGTCCTCCGGCACCAGCGCCAGCCCGCCTGTGTGCAGCAGCGCCAGTTGCGGGGGAAAGCTGGCGATCAGCGACGCGGCGCTGACGTCGCGGTCGGCCACCCGCTCCCGGTGGAAGGCGTAGGTCGGCGCGCCGTTGGCGTCGATGCTGACAATGGCGAGCGAAGTCGGCCGTGGGCTGGGTGCGCGCGCGGCCGGCAGCACGTCGCTGGCGCGCAGCAGCGCTGCGAACCTGCCGCCGAATTTGTCCGTGGACAGGGGGTTGAGATAAGCGGTGGGCACGCCCTGCCGCGCAAGCCCAATGGCGGAGTTAAAAACCGAACCGCCCAGGCATGCCTGGAAGCGTCCGTCGGGCTGTTCGATCATGTCCACCAAGGCCTCGCCTAAGGTTGCGATCATCATGTCCTCGTAAGTTGCATTAGAAAAACTACTCTAGCCGGCACGCCAGAAGCGTGTGTTGGGTCGGCGGTTTAATTAATAAAACAACTTGATTTATTAATTTGTTGCGAATATATTCCTAATCGGTTCGGTAGTAAAGCGTTATCACTTCTACCGGACCGTGCCCCGCCGACAGGCGCGGCGACCCAGAAAATCAGAGGAGACATCGCATGACATTGAAATCATTCCTGGCGCTGAGTGCGCTCGGCACCGTCACGGCCATGGCCGCAGCCGCAACCGCAGAGCAGCCGGTGATCGGCTTGATCACCAAGACCGAGATCAACCCCTTCTTCGTCAAGATGAAGGAAGGCGCGCAGCAGGCGGCCCAAGCCGGCGGCGCCAAGCTGCTGACCGGCGCCGGCAAATCCGACGGCGACAACGCCGGCCAGGTTACCGCCATCGAGAACATGATCGCGGCCGGCGCCAAGACCATCCTCATCACCCCGAGCGACGCCAAGGCCATCGTGCCGTCGATCAAAAAAGCACGCGACAAAGGCGTGATGGTTATCGCCATGGACAGCCCGACCGAGCCGATGGAAGCCGCCGACGCCCTCTTCAGCACCGACAACCACAAGGCCGGCGTGCTGATCGGACGCTACGCCAAGGCCTCGTTCGCCGGCAAGCCGGTCAAGATCGCCGCGCTCGACCTGTTCCCAGGCCACCCGGTCGGCATCCAGCGCCTGGCCGGCTTCCTGGAAGGCTTCGGCATCAAGAAAGGCGACGCCAGCATCGTCTGTATGCAGGACAGCTACGGTGACCAGGCCAAGGGCCAGACCGCGATGGAAAACTGCCTGCAGAAGAACCCCGGCATCAACCTGGTATACGCCATCAACGAACCGGCAGCCGCCGGCGCGTTCAAGGCGCTGAAGGCCGCCGGCAAGGACAAGGGCGTGTTGCTGGTGTCGGTCGACGGCGGCTGCACCGGTGTGCGCGATGTCAAAAGCGGCAAGATCGCGGCGACTGCGCAGCAATACCCGCTGAAGATGGCGGCGCTCGGCGTCGAAGCCGGCCTGCTCTACGCCAGGACCGGCAAGAAGGCCAGCGGCTATGTCGACACCGGCGTCACCCTCATCACCGACAAGCCGGTGACGGGTGTGGATAGCAAGGACACCCAGGCCGGCCTTGACGCCTGCTGGGGCCGTAAATAAGGAGCCGCGACCATGAATACCCGCCTGCAGGGCTCCCTGCCCCTCACCAAGGACGCCACCATGAACGCCCGCCTGCTCGACCGTCTGCCACCCGTTTCCACGCTGGGGCCGTTCATCGCCTTGGTGGTCGCCTCGCTGTTCTTCGCGTCGCAATCGGACCGCTTTTTGAGCGGCCAGAACTTCTCGCTGATCCTGCAACAGGTGATGATCGTCGGCGTGATCGCCCTCGGCCAAACCTTGATCGTGCTGACCGCCGGCATCGACCTGTCGTGCGGCATGGTGATGGCGCTCGGCTCGGTCGTGATGAGCAAGTTCGCCGTCGACATGGGCATCGATCCCTATGTTGCCATCGCCTGCGGCATCGCCGTTTGCACCGCCATCGGCGCGCTCAACGGCGCGCTGGTGACCCGGATTAAACTGCCCGCCTTTATCGTTACCTTGGGCACGATGAACATCGCCTTCGCGCTGACGCAAATCTACTCGGGCGCGCAAACCGTCACCGACGTGCCGGAATCGATGATGTTCTTCGGGAACACCTTCCAGCTCGGCCAGACCGCGATCACCTACGGCACGGTGCTGATGATCGCGCTGTACATCCTGACCTGGCTGTTCCTGCGCGATACGGCGCCGGGCCGTCACGTCTACGCCGTCGGCAACAATCCCGAGTCGGCGCGGCTGACCGGCATCGCCACCGGCAAGGTCATGCTGGGCGTGTACATGGCTGCGGGCCTGTTCTACGGCATCGCCTCGATGTTGTCGGTGGCCCGCATGGGCGTCGGCGATCCGCAGGCCGGCGCCACGGACAACCTCGACAGCATCACCGCCGTCGTTATCGGCGGCACCAGCCTGTTCGGCGGTCGCGGCTCGATCGTCGGCACCCTGATCGGCGTGCTGATCGTCGGCGTGTTCCGCAATGGTTTGACGCTGATGGGCGTGCCCTCGGTGTATCAGGTACTGGTCACGGGCGTGCTGGTGATCCTGGCTGTGGCCACCGACCAACTCACCCACAAGAAGGGTTAATCATGACGATCTCCAATGCAACCCCGGTGTTCCAGGCGCGCGGCCTGACCAAGCGCTACGGCAACGTCACCGCCCTCGACGGCACCGACTTCGAACTGCGCGCCGGTGAAATCCTGGCCGTGATCGGCGACAACGGCGCCGGCAAATCCAGCCTGATCAAGGCCTTATCGGGCGCCATCGTGCCGGACACGGGCGAACTGCTGCTCGACGGTAAGGCCGTCCACTTCGGTTCGCCGATCGACGCGCGCCGCCACGGCATCGAAACGGTGTATCAGGACCTGGCCGTCGCGCCGGCGATGACCATCGCCGAGAACCTGTTCCTCGGCCGCGAGATCCTCAAGCCCGGCATCATGGGCAAATGCTTCCGCGTCATCGACAAGAAAAAGATGCTGTCCGAGGCGATCCGCCACATGCAGGATCTGAAGATCGGCATCCGCTCGATGCAGCAGGCGGTGGAAACCCTGTCCGGCGGCCAGCGCCAGGGCGTGGCGGTGGCGCGCAGCACGGCGTTTGCCCGCCACGTCGTCATCCTCGACGAACCGACCGCCGCGCTGGGCGTCAAGGAAGGCAATATGGTGCTGGAACTGATCCGCCGCGTGCGCGACCGTGGCCTGGCGGTGGTGCTGATCAGCCACAACATGCCGCACGTGTTCGAGATCGCCGACCGCATCCACATCCAGCGGCTGGGACGGCGCGCCGCCGTGGTCAATCCCAAGACCATCAGCATGTCCGACACCGTCGCCGTGATGACCGGCGCCAAGGACCCCGCCCACCTGCCGGAAGATGCCCATGCTTAAAGGAATCGATGCCGCGCTCACGCCCGAGTTGCTGAAGGTGTTGTGCGAGATGGGGCACGGCGACGAGATCGTGGTGGTGGACGCCAACTTCACGGCGGCGTCGCTGGGCCGTGGCAAGCCGGTCATCCGCATGCCGGGCATCGATCTGCGCCGCGCCTGCCAGGCGGTGCTGTCGGTGTTCCCGCTGGACCAGTCGGTGGAGCAACCGGTGGCCTACATGAAGGTCGAGCATACGCCCGAAGGCTACGCCTCCGCCGTGCAGCGCTCGGTCATCGCGCTGGCCAGCGAACTGGCCTCGGCCGCGCCCGGACAATGCGCCGCCGTCGAGCGTTTCGCCTTCTACGACCGGGTCGCCGGCGCCTACGCCATCGTGCAAACCGGCGAGGCGCAACCGTACGCCAACTTCATTTTTAAGAAGGGCGTGATCGGTGCCGCTCTGGCATAATTAAATAATGCCAAACAATCAAAAATTACAAAGAGAGACCGCGCCTGGTGGGGTTTCCACCGAGGCTGACATCCGGACGCTGCGCCCGCGCGGCTCCAACCAGATCGGCATGAGCCAGTTCAACGAACGGGTCGTGCTGCAAACCATCCGCTTGCAGGGCCCAATGCCGAAAGCCGATCTGGCCAGGCAGACCAATCTCAGCACGCAGACCATCTCGCTGATCATCAACCGCCTGCTCGAAGAAGGTTTGGTGCTTAAACTGGAAGCGCTGCGCGGCAAGGTCGGGCAACCGTCGGTGCCGATCGCGCTGGACCCGGACGGCGCGTTTTCGATCGGCATCAAGATCGCGCGGCGCAGCCTGGACGTGCTGCTGATCGACTTCGTCGGCAAGACGCGCGAGCGCTCGTCGCTGTCGTACACCTTCCCCGATCCGGACACGCTGTTCGTCGAAATCGAAAAGCAACTGGCGCTGATCCATGAGCGGCTCGGCCCGGTGCGCGCCAAGCGCCTGAGCGGGATCGGCATCGCCGCCCCGCTGGCCCTGGGCGGCTGGCAGAAGCTGCTCGGCATCGCCCCCGAGCAGGCGGAAAAATGGAACCGCATCGACATCCGCGAACGGGTGCAGGCGATGACCGGCTTGCCGGTGCAATTCGTCAAGGACACCGCCGCCGCCTGCGTGGCCGAACTGGTTGCCGGGCGGGGACGCAGCGTCAAGAGTTTCCTGTACGTGTACGTCGATACCTTTATCGGCGGCGGCCTGGTCATCGACAGCAATTTGCGCGGCGGCCTGCACGGCAACGCCGGCGCCATCGGCTCGATCCCGCTGGGCCTGGCGCGGCGCGGCGACGCCACCCAACCGGCGCAACTGCTCAGCGACGCCTCCTTGTTCAGCCTGGAGCGATCGTTCATCGCCGCCGGGCTCGACGAAGCGGCCTGTTTCGACGGCCGCGCGCTGCGCGAACCGTGGCGACCGCACACGATGGCCTGGCTGGACCATGCCGCGCGCGCCATCGCGCTGACCATCAACAGCGCCGCCTGCCTGCTCGACCTCGACAGCGTGATCATCGACGGCTCGTGCGAGCGCAGCCTGCTCGACGAGCTGCTGCCGCAGGTGGAGGCCGCGCTGGGCTACTACAGCTGGGAAGGCGTGTCGCGGCCGTCGGTGCTGGGCGGCACCATCGGCTCGGACGCCCGCGCCATCGGCGGCGCCCTGCTCCCGCTGTACGCCAACTTCGCCCCGGACAGCGACCTGTTCCTCAAGTCCGACAAGTAGGCGTACAGCTTGCCTGACGGTTAGTAGATCGACGCTTTCTTCGCCGTGTTGCTGATGCCATGCTGGCCGTACCACACCGTGTTGCCCCAGCTGGTGGTGGTGGACCAGTTGGTCATCAAGTCGAGCCAGGCGTTGGCGGCATCATTGCCCTGCGTCGACCACGCCACGTAGCCGACGCCGAATTGCTGGGCATACTGCATCAGCAGCGGCGCGTCAACCTTGGAGCCCAGATTGTTGTTGCCGTTGTTGTAGTTGTAGCCGAACTCGCCGATTAACAAGGCCAGGTTATTGCTCTTGTAGTTGTTCATCATGTTGTAGATGTCGTTCGGGTTGTTGAACCGGACGTACGCGTGCACCGAGAACAGCAGGTTGTGCCGTGGGTCGTGGTTGAGCAGGTCCCAGCCGTACAACAAGCCCGCGCTGGCGTCCTGGCCCCACGCGGGACTGTCGATCACGATGGTGGTGGTAAAGCCGGCGTTGCGCAGGGTGGTGATCGGCTGCATGTAGGCGTTGCGCCACTGCAGCGGTGTCATGTCGTTGTCGCCCCACTCGTTGGCGATGTTGATCATGGTGCTGCGCTCGTGCTTCTTGAGCACGGCGGCGACATCGCTGCGCACCCAGTAGTTTGCCATGCGCTGAAGCACCGCTGTGCTGTTGCTTCCGGTGCCGTCATGCAGTTCGACGATGGACACCATCTTCTGCGCTTCGATGGCGGTCAGGATCTGGTCGAGGCGCGACGCGGTGCCGTTCATGGTCCAGACGACGCGTATCAGGTTGGTCTTGCGCGCCGCCAGATTCGGCAACACGTTGACGGACTGGGTGTCGTACCACGCATGCGGGTTGTTGACGCCACGGGCGATGAAGGCGTTGCCATTGGCGTCCTTCAGCACGCTGCCGGACACTGTGAACCCCTTCGGCGCGCTGGCGACCACCATGCAAGATTGATTGTTTTCCCAGCCCCAACCATCGCCATCCGGGTCCGACGAGGCGCTCGCGCACTTGGGCGCCACCTTGCAGGACTGGTTGTTCTCCCAGCCCCAGCCGTCACCGTCCGGATCGGACGCCGCGCTCGAACAAGTCGGCGTAGCTTGGGCTTGGGCCTGCCCCACCGCCGACAACACGATCGCGCCGGCGATCAACAACTGCTTGATATACTTTTTCATCCATGCTCTCCAGTATTGTTATTAAGGGGAAGCCCCTCGTTTAATTATATGGAAGCAAATGGTGTGAATTTTCGATGAGGCGGTTTTTACAATCAGTTTAGCGTGGGGTGTGCTAAACCCCGGCTGGACCGGGGCGTACGCTAAACGTGAGCACAGCAACCGCCTTACACCGGCTCACCACGTTCACGCCCGACTGGCCTGGCGCCGGCTATGAAGCCTACTCATGTTGATGCCCCCCAATCCTCATACGACAGACCAGGTACGCGGCTGAATTCACGTACGTTATTTGTAACCACCACACAACCCGTAGAAATAGCGTGCCCGGCAATTGCGATGTCGTTCTCGCCAATGACCGATCCTGCCTTGGTTAGTTGGGTCTTCACCTCTATCGTCGCATCAACGGCGGCCTGATCCCATGGCAAGACCGCGTCCAGGCGCTTCACGAACTCATCAACCAGGTTTTTATGCTTGGGCGATGCCTTCTTGCCGATCTGCCCGTAGCGCATTTCGGCATAGGTAGCTGCCGAAATTACGATCCGATTGTTCTGCGCCACCTTTTCGGTCAATCGTTGCAAAACAGACACTGGGTGCTCGCGCATAATGAACGAGCAGATGTAGGTATCCAGCATGTACGTGGTCACAGACCAAACCTGCCTTCGTCATTGACAACGGCCTGACGCTCTTGCAGAAAGTCGGCATCGGCCTTGGGCAATTCAGCCAGCGATGACCAACTCGGGCGAACAGGACGCAGTGTAATGGTGTCACCGCTGCGCGTGATTTCCAGCTCGCCGACACCCTCATAAGACATGTCGGCAGGGAGGCGGATTGCTTGATTCTTTCCGTTTTTGAAAATTGAGACAGTACGCATAAGGCAACTCCCAAATATATGGCGGACATCTTCTATATAGCAGCCGATCATAGCATAGGCAAGACATATGCCTCACCGGCCGCGCCGTGACGGCATGGCGCAGCTGCTCGATGGCGCTGCGGAAGGCGACCGCTGCGCCGCGCGAGAAGCCCATTACGCCGATGCGGGCGGGATCAATGCGGCCTGCGGGACCCCGACCCACCTTCTGGTGTTCGCTTCGATACCTGCGCTACCGTCCTGGTCAAATTGCCAGTCCGGACCCGCGGCGGGCGCTGCGGCGGCGCGCCACGGCGCCGACCAGGGCCATGCCCGCCAGCATCATCGCGTAGGTTTCCGGTTCGGGTATCGGGGCCGCGCCCATGGTCCAGGTGCCCGGCATGGTGGCGGCGCCGTTGAACGTCGTATAGGTTTCGTAGCCGCCCCATGCACGGTCGCCGGTATTGGAGACGAGCAGATTGCTGAGGTCTTCAAAGCCCGGCGGCGTGCGAAGCTGGCGCTGCAGGCTGATGTCGAACACCGTCGGCAGGCCGTTGGCATCGACGGCGCCGATGTTCATCGTCACCGTATAGTTGGGATTCCACACCGAGCCTGGCGGAAAAGTCGGGTCTGCGCTCGGGTCCGGGTAGATCAGGGCCTGCTGCGCGAAATTTTCACTGAAGCGGTACATGTGGATCTGGGTGCCCGGGGCCCAGGTGGAGCCGGCGGTCAGCAGCGTCGGCGTGAAGATATGGGCGGTGATGACGCTGTACTGGATATACGTGAAGTCGCCCCGAATGGAGGTGAACTCGACCGGAATGACCTCGCTGATATAGTTGTACTGGTACGCATGGGCGGCGCCGCCGAACAAGCTGGCCAGCGTAAAGCAGATAGCAAAGAACAAGTTGCGCATAGTGCCTCCTGTATTTTTCGAGCGCGCCAAATCGGCGCAACGCGAGCTTAATACAGTTAGCAATTCTGCATGATAGTTTTTTTAATTAGAATCAGCGCGGTCCTAAGAATCGGGCAATCGAGCTTGGCCTTAGCCGGCGCAGGGGCGTCAGACGCCCTGCTTGAGCAAACGCTGGCAAGCCCCGTGGAACAGGCGCCCGGCCGGGGAAATCACGCCGTGCCGGCGCTGGCCGCACTCCTTTTCGGCATGCCCGCCTTCGCCGTTCTCCTCGTTCGCCAACGTCAGTTTGTCGCAACATTCGTACACCAGCGCCGCCAGCACGACATCCACCTCCAGCTTGCCGTCGGACACCTCCGCCTGCATGCGCTCGGTGACGTAGATGAAGGCGGCCAGCGCGTCACGGCCCAACAGCTCGCGCCGCGCCCGCACCGCAGTCGCAGGGTCCGAACCACGGACTTTCAGGCCGCGGTCGATCAACTGCAGGACCGACCGGTATTCCCTGACATACAGCTCGTAGTGCTCATATAGTGACGCCGTCCTCATTTTTACTCCTTGTGCCATGGTCCCGAGACAATGCCTCAAGCCGCTGCCGGGCACTATCAGGCAAGGAGGAAAATGGGGTAGGGATTTCCGTACATTCGTGTAGGGCAAGCCATCAGGTTCACAAATCCAGCGCGTGCTTGTGCGCGACCCAGCGCAGCGCGGCCCGGGCGCCGTCGAAGTCCCGCTCGTCGAGGCTGCGCTGGATTGCTTCGGCGTCCCAGCTGCCGAAGCTGGCTGCGAAGTCGGCGGCGCCGGCGGCGAACAAGGCGATCGCCCCGGTGTCGCCGGCAAGCATGAGCTGGTCCAACCTGCGCAGCTCGGCGAGCCAGTCGCCGGGGGCGCGCACGGTGCCGGTGGCCGCTTCCGCCGCCGGCGGCAGGCGCCGGTCCAGTTCGGCGCACAAGGCGGACAGCGCGCCGTCGAGCGCGTCGAGCGCGGCGGCCACCGCAGACGCCGGCGGCCCCTCCTCCATCGGCTGCCGCGCCGCGCGCTCCAGATCGCCGGCGAGCCGCGCCACGCGCGCCGCCCCGATGCTTTCGGCCAGGCCGCGCAGCGAGTGCGCGTGGCGCTCGGCGTCCGCATGGTCGCCTTGCGCGAGCGCGGCACGGATGCGCCGGGCGCGGTCGCGTTCGTCGCGGCTGAACATGCGCAGCACCTTGCCCAGCAAGGCCTCGTCGCCGTCGACGCCCCGGCGCGCGGCGGCCAGGTCCAGGCCCGGCACGGCGCCGTCGAACACCGCCTGCTGTTCGCGCCGGCCGCCGGGCGCGCCGGCCGTCAGGTAGCCGGCCAGCAGCCGGTGCAGCTCGTCCGGTATCAGCGGCTTGCTCAGGTGGCCGTCGAAGCCTTCCTCACGGCAGCGCTGCCGCTCGGCAGGCATGGTGTTGGCGGTCATGGCGATGATCGGCAGCGCGTCGAAACGGCTGTCTTGCCGCAGCCGCACGGTGGTGGCGTGGCCGTCGAGCTCTGGCATGTGCAAATCCATGAACACCAGCTGGTAGCGGCGCGCGGCGTCCACCGCGTGCAGCCGGTCGAGCGCCTCGGTGCCGTTGTTCGCCAGCTCGACCACCACCCCGCACGCCTCCAGCAGGCCGACGGCGATCTCCTGGTTGATTTCGTTGTCCTCGACCAGCAGCACGCGCGCGCCGTCGAAACGGGGCGGCGCCCGCCGCTGGTCCGGCGCGACCTGGCGCTGGTCCGGTGCGTACAGGCCCAGCAGCATGTCGACCATGGCGGCCCGCGTCACCGGCTTGACCAGGCAGGCGTCGACGCCGCCGTCGCACGGCGTGCGGTCCGGCTCGTCCCCCGCCACGTTGGTCAACAGCGCCACCTTGGGCGGCGCGCCATGGGCCGCTTCCAGCGCCGCGCCCCACTCGCGGTCCAGTCCCGGCATGCCGGCGTCGACCAGCACCAGGTCGTAGCGCGCCGCGCCGGACAACAAGCGCGAGACTTCCTGCCGGCAGGCGGCGGCTGCGGCGTCCAGCCCCAGGCTGTCCAATGTTCCCAGCAGCCCGGCGCGCGCGGTGGCGCTGTCGTCGACCACCAGCACCCGCAGGCCGTCCAGGGCCGCCGGCAAGCCCGGCGCGGGAGCCAGCCCTTCGCCGGCGCGCTCGAGCGACACCACGACGACGAAGCGGCTGCCGACACCGGGTTCGCTGTCGACGGCGATCGTGCCGCCCATCAGATCGACCAGGTTCTTGCAGATGCTGAGCCCAAGACCGGTGCCGCCGAAGCGCCGCGTCGACGAATTGTCGGCTTGCGTGAACGCCTGGAACAACTTGCCCAGTTGCGGCGCCGACATGCCGATGCCGCTGTCGCGCACGCTGAACTCGAGTTGCACGCGCGCGTCCTGCCCATCGAGCGCGCGCACCGCCAGCGCGACCTCGCCGCTGGTCGTGAACTTGAGGGCGTTGTTGAGCAGGTTGATCAGCACCTGGCCGAGCCGCTGGGCGTCGCCGCGCAGGCGCCGCGGCACGGCCGCCGGCACGTCGAAGTTGCATTCGAGCGCCGGGCCGCGCGCGCCGCCGGCGATCGCGGCCACGTGGGCCAGCAGGTCGTCGAGGTCGAAGTCGGCGCTTTCCAGATCGAGCTTGCCGGCCTCGATCTTGGAAAAATCGAGGATGTCGCTGATGATGCCCACCAGCGAGTTGCCGGCATTGTGGATTTTTTGCAGGTAGTCGCGCTGGCGCGACGGCGAGCCGGTGCCCAGCGCCAGGTACGACAGGCCGATCACCGCGTTCATCGGCGTGCGGATCTCGTGGCTCATGTTGGCCAGGAACATCGACTTGGCCTGCGTGGCCTCCTCGGCCCTGGCGCGGGCCGCCTCGGCCTGCTGGAACAGGCGGGCGTTTTGCAGCGCCGCGCCGAGGTGGGCGGCGATGGTGTCGAGCAGGCGCTGGTCGCTTGCCCGGTACGGGCCGGCGGCACCGACGGCGCGGCGCACCGACACCGCCCCGCGCACCACGCCGTTGGCGATGATGGGCACGTACAGGCACGATGGCGCCGCCGGCGCTTCGTCACCGTCGGCAACGCCGCCCGTCCCGTGGCAGGCGGCGTCGCCCGGCCCGAGCCCGGCCAGCTCGCCGCGCCCGCTGGCGACGAGCCGGGCCAGGGCCGCCTGGTGCGCCTCGGCCAGGCTGCCGGCGTGCTCGGGGCCGTGGACATAGGCCACCCGCAAGGTGCCGTCGGTGTCGTCCAGCAGGTTGATGCAGGTGCGTTCGGACTGGAACAGGCGGTGCACCTGGTCGCCCACCAGCGCGATCAACTGGTCCAGTTCGAGCTTGCCGGCCAGGATCTGCGCCACCGCGTTGACCGCCGCCAGCTCGGCGTTGCGCTCGCTCGCGGCGCGGTGCTCGCGTTCGGCCTCGCCGCGCTGCTGGTCGGCCAGCGCCTTTTGCCGCAACACCTCGGCCGTGCGCGCCGCCACCTCGCGCTCGAGCGCGCCGCGCTGGGCCGCCAGACGCCAGATCCGCAGCCGGTAGGCGCCGTACAGCGCCGCCAGGCCCAGCAGCGCTGCCGCGCCCTGGAACCACCAGGTTTGCCACCACCACGGCTGCACCCGCACCGGCAGCGCCAGCTCGTGCGCGCTCCAGACGCCGGCCCGGTTGGTGCCCCGTATCAGCAGCCGGTACTTGCCGGGCGGCAGGTTGGTGTAGGACGCGAGCCGGTGCCCGGCGTCGGCGTAGGTCCAGATGCGGTCGAAGCCGTCGAGGCGGTAGGCATATTGATTGAGCTCGGGCGCGGTGAAATCGAGCGCGGCGAAGCCGACCGCGAAGCTGTTGGCCTCGGCCGGCACGTCCAGGGTGGCCGGACCGGGGCCGCCGGCGGCGTGATTGTAGCGTCCCGGCGGCACCACCTTGCCGCCCAGGCGCACCTCGGTGACGGCCAGCGGCGCGGCCAGGCGCCACGGGCGGTAGCGCTCCGGACGCACGATGGTGACCCCGCCGGAGCCGCCGAACAGCAGCTCGCCGGCGGCGCTGGCGACGCCCGCGCGCGCCCAGTACGGCGAATACAGCGCGCCCTCGGCCGCGCCCAGCACGCCGACCGCATAGCTGTCCGGATCGATGACGGCGATGCCGTCGTCGGTGCTGGCCCAGATCCGCCCCTGCGCGTCCTCGAGCAGCTGGCAGATGCTGGTGTTGGGCAGACCCTGGGTCCGGCCGAGGCGGTGGAAGCGGCGCTGGCCGCCGGCCAGGCGTTCCAGCACGTCAAGGCCGCCGTTGGTGCCGACCCATAGCCTGCCGCGACGGTCGGTGAGCAGGGTGTTGACGCTGGGATGGGACAGCGCCGCCGGATCGGCGCGGTCGCCACCTATCCATTCGAGCACGGCGCCGCTGACCGCGTCGACCCGGTTCAAGCCGGCGGTGGTGCCGACCCACAGCGAGCCGTCCGGACCGGGCTGCAGGTCGCTGATCTCCATGCCGCCGAGCCCTGCGACCGCGCGCACCTTGACCAAGTCCAGCCCGCCGGCGCCGTCCGCGCGCGCCTGCAGCAGCCCGCTGGTCGCGGTGCCGATCCACAGGCTGCCGGCGGCCTCGCTGAGCGTGCGCACATGCACCCGGTGGTCGAGCCAGGGCGCGCGCAGCGGCTTGGCGGCGCCGCCGTCGGCGTCGGCGCGGAACAGGCCCGACTCCGTGGCCAGCAACACCTTGCCGTCCCGCCGGGCATACAGCGCGGTGACGTTGGCGGCCGACGCCGTCGCCGGCGTGCCCGCGGGCGTCGACGACGGCGGCCAGTGCCCGACGCGCCGGCGTTGCGGGTCGACCACGTCCGCCCCCTGGCGCAGCAGGCCGACCCACACACTGTGGTCCGGCGCCTCGGCCACGCTGGTGGCGTCGTTGTCGCTAAGGCCGGGACGCGAGTTCTGGCGCGGCGCCAGCGACAGCGCCGCCTGGGCCGGCGCGCGCTGGTTCAGTCCCTTGTCGGTGCCGATCCACAGCGCGCCGGCGCGGTCGGTGAACAGGGTGTGCACGACGCCGCTGGCCAGACCGCCCGGCACCAGCGCCTCGTAGGTCAGGTGGCGCGCGCGGCCGCTGGCACGCTCGATCACGGCCACGCCATAGGAATAGGAACTGACCCACAGTTCGCCAGGCACCGGTTCGGCGAAGGCGGTGACGTTGACGTGCTTCATCAGCGCGGCGGCGGCGGCGCCGGCGGCGTGGCGCCCGACGCGGCCGGTGCGCGGGTCGAACACGAACACGCCGGCGCCGTTGGTGCCGATCCACACCATGCCGGCGTGATCGACGAACAGGGCCAGCACGGCCACGCCGCGGCGCTCGTACCCCGGCAGCGCCACCCTGGTGAAAGCGCCGCCGCCTGGCGCCCGCCAAGCCAGGCCGTCGTCCGTGCCGGCGAAGACGGTGCCGTCGGCGCCGACCGCCAGCGCGCCGACCAGGTCGGCCGGCAGGCTGGCCGGATCGGTTGCATGGTGAAGGTAGCGCGTGGCGCGCGCGCGGGCGGGATCCTCGGGAGCATCCAGGTGCAACAGCCCGCCGCTGGTGGCCAGCCACAGGCCGTCGCCGCCGTCGCCGGCGATCGCGTGAACGCCGCCGGCGGCCAGACCGGCGCTTTGGGGGTTGTAGGTGACGAAGCCGTCATCCTCCGGCACGTAGCGCGCCAGGCCGCCGTTGGCGGTACCCGCCCACAGCCGGCCCTTGCGATCGGTGTACAGCGCGACGACGTAATTGTCCGGCAGCGAGCGCGGATCGTCGGGGTCGTTGGTGTAATTTTGGAAGCGGTAGCCGTCCCAGCGCGACAGGCCGCCGGCGGTGGCCACCCACAGGAAGCCGTGCGGGTCTTGGGCGATGGCCGACACCAGGACGTTGCCCAGACCCTGTGGGGCGCCGACCGCCTGGAACATCGGCAAGGTCAGCTCGGACCAGCGCTCGGGGGCCGTCGTGGCCGGTTTTGCCGTGCCGCCGGCCGGCGTCAGCCGCGCCGACGGCCCGGCCGCGCTTGCCCCGGCCACCGCCCCCGCGCAGCCAGCCAGCGCGGCGCCAAGCAGCAAGCGCGCCATTGCCCGGCGCGCGCGGGCGGCGCGGCGGCGCTCCGGCCTCATGCCGGGTCCGGCGGCAGTTGCACCACGATGCGGGTGCGGCCGCCCGGCCCGCTGGCGATGCTCAACCGGCCGTCCAGGCTGAGCACGCGCTCGCGGATGCCGAGCAGGCCAAACGAGTGCGGCCGCGCGCGCGCCGGGTCGAAGCCCCGGCCGTCGTCCTCGACCTCCAATTCGCAGCCCGTGGCCGCCAGGCGCAGCGAGACCGAAGTCTCGCTGGCGTCGGCGTGGCGGGCGACGTTGGTGAGCGACTCCTGCACGATGCGGAACACGGCCACGGCCTGGCGCTCGCTGAGCTGACCGTCGCCCAGCGCCAGGGCCAGGCTGCAATCGAGCCCGCTGTTGCGGCGGAACTCGTCGACCAGCCATTCGAGCGCCGCGCCGATGCCCAGGTCGAGCACGGTCGGGCGCAGGCAGGTGGCAACGTTGCGCACCACGCCGATGGTGCGGTCGACCAGTTCGGTCATGCCGCGCACCTGCTCGTTCAGGCCGGGGATGTCGGCGCCGAAGCGCACCCGCAGCAGCGCCGCCTGCATGCGCAGCGCCGTTAGCGATTGCCCCAGCTCGTCGTGCAGCTCGCGGGCGATGTGCTTGCGCTCGTCCTCGCGGGCGCATTCGCGGTGGGCGCTGAGCTCGCGCAACTCGGCGGTGCGCTCGGCCACCTGCAATTCCAGGCTGTCGCGGTATTGCTGCAGCACCCGTTCGGCCGCGCGCCGTTCGCGGTTCTCGTCCTCCAGCTGGGCGTTCTGCGCGACCAGCTTAGTCCGCATGGCGGCCAGCCGCAGGTGGGTGGTCACGCGCGCGAGCACCTCCTCGGCCTGCAAGGGCTTGGTCACGTAGTCGACCGCGCCGGCGGCGAAGCCGGCCACCTTCTCGGCCGTGCCGGTGAGCGCGGTCATGAAGATCACTGGCACCGCCGCGCCCGGCCCGTCGCCGGACTTGAGCCTGCGGCACACCTCGAAGCCGTCGATGTCGGGCAACATCACGTCGAGCAGGATCAGGTCGGGGGGAGCGAACGCCACCCGGCGCAGCGCCTCGCCGCCGCTGTGCGCCACCGCCAGGCGCAGGCCATGGCGCTGCAGCATGGCCACCGCCACGGTCAGGTTGGCCGGCGTGTCGTCGACGATCAGGATGGTGCGCTCGCGCAGGTGCAGGTCAACCGGCATGGCGGTTCCCCGTGGCGGCGCGCGGCGGCATCGCCGGCCTACTGGCCGAGCGCGTGATCGATGCCATATCGCAGCATGTCGGCATTGCTCTGGAAACCCATCTTCTGCATCAGGCGCGCCTTGTGGGTGCTGACCGTTTTGTTGCTGATGGCCAGCTCCTCGGCGATCTGGTTGACGCTTTTGCCGCCGACGAACAGGCGGAAGATGCTCAGCTCGCGGTTGGACAACTGCTCGTGGGGCCGCTCGGTCTGCCCGGCCTCGCCCTCGAACACCATTTGCTCGGCCAACCCCGGATCGATGTAGCGCCCGCCTGCGGCGACCTTGCGCACGGCCAGCAACAAGGTCTCGGGATCGCCGTCCTTGGTCATGTAGCCGTTGGCGCCGGCCTTGAGCGCGCGCCGCACCACCAGCGCCTCGTTGTGCATGCTCAGCACCAGGATCGGCAGGGTCGGCGCGTGGGCGCGGATGCGCCCGATCAGCTCAATGCCGCTGATGCCCGGCATCGACATGTCCAGCAACACCAGATCGCACGCCACACCGCGCAAGCTTTCGATCACCTGCCCGCCGTTGGTGGCCTGGGCGACCACCGTCACGTCGCCCGCGAGGGCGAACAGCTGCAGCAGGCCGCCGCGTACGATCGCATGGTCGTCGGCGATCAGGATTCTTATCATGGTGGGGTGCAACTCTCCGGAATAAATCGTATCAAAGGTAGCGATCATGCTACCAGACAACACACCGGTCACGTCTTCCTGTTCCATTGTTACAACAACCCTTGCCGGACGGCGTGTGGTGGGGGGCGGCGTGTGTCTGCTGTGCTCATTGTCGTTCTCCTTGTCGGCATCGGCTGGCGCTAGCCGCAGCATGCCCGGATCCCCACGGGTTCGCCATCGGGCGCGCCTGATTGCGCTGTAGGGAAATCCTTACGCGGGTGTTCCGGCGCGCGGCCCACACGGTTGCGGATGCAGAATCCGGGAAAGTGTTGCACAACCGCGCCTGCGCACACGTTCTCCCTTGTTGCCCCCCTCGCGCCTCCCGCCGCGTAAAATTTTCCGCATAAGCAAACACACAATCATTCGTTCACACGCCGAAACAGCCTCGATAGACTGCAAGCTCTTTCGATCGTCATGACCTGTTATGACAGGTTATGGCGGCTTATGCCGACCAGGTGAACCGATGACCAATTTTCGTACCGTTGAACTGTCCCCCGTCCCGCTCTATACGCAGGTGAAGGAAAACCTGCGCGAGCGCATCCTCGACGGCAGTTATCCCGCCCACGCCAAATTGCCCGCCGAGAGCGAGCTGAGCACGATATTCGGCGTCAGCCGCATCACCGTGCGCCAGGCGCTCAACGACCTGCAAAAGGAAGGCGTGATCTTCAAGATCCCCGGCAAGGGCACATTCGTCTCCAAGCCGAAGGCGTTCCAGCAGTTGACCCAGCTCGAGGGCTTCGGCGAGGCCATGGGCCGCATGGGCTACGAGATCTACAACCAGGTCACCAGCCACAAGACCATCGCCGCGCCGGCCCATGTGGCGCAGCGGCTGGGTTTGGCGCCCGGCGCCGACGTGGCCGAAATCAAGCGTGTGCGCCACCTGAACCGCGAGCCGGTGTCGCTGGAGGTGACCTATCTGCCACCCGACATCGGCGAGCGCCTGCGCCGCGAGGATCTGGCCGGGCGCGACATCTTCCTGATCCTGGAAAACGATTACGGCATCGCGCTGGGCCGGGCCGACCTGCAGATCGACGCCATGCTGGCCGACGACACGCTGGCCCACGCGCTGCGCATCGAGGCGGGCACGGCGTTGCTGCGCATCGAGCGCCTGACCCACGCGGCCGACGGCACGCCGCTCGACTTCGAATACCTGTATTTCCGCGGCGACGCCTTCCAGTATCGCCTGCAGATCGCGCGCCGAGGCTGAGCGCCCCTGTCGTTTTCAACACGGAGTGAACACTATGCAAACCATCATCGAAACCGTCGACGTGCTGGTGATCGGCGGCGGCACAGCCGGCCCGATGGCCGCCGTCAAGGCCAAGGAAGCCGACCCGACGCTGCGCGTGCTGCTGCTGGAGAAGGCCCACGTCAAACGCAGCGGCGCCATCTCCATGGGCATGGACGGGCTCAACAACGCCGTCGTGCCCGGCTTCGCCACGCCTGAGCAGTACGTCAAGGAGATCACCACCGCCAACGACGGCATCGTCAACCAGCGCACGGTGATGGCCTACGCTCAGAACAGCTATCCGATGATCGAGGAGCTGGACCGCTGGGGCGTCAAGTTCGAGAAGGACGAAACCGGCGATTACGCGATGCGCAAGGTGCACCACATGGGCACCTACGTGTTGCCGATGCCCGAGGGCCACGACATCAAGAAGGTGCTGTACCGCCGCCTCAAGCGCCAGCGCGTGGAGATCAGCAACCGGCTGGTGGCGACGCGGCTGCTGACGGCGGCCGACGGCAGCATCGCCGGCGCCATGTCCTTCGACTGCCGCACCGGCGACTTCCACGTGATCCGCGCCAAGGCGGTGGTGCTGGCCACCGGCGCCGCCGGGCGGCTGGGACTGCCGGCCTCGGGCTACCTGTTCGGCACCTACGAAAATCCGACCAACGCCGGCGACGGCTACAGCATGGCATATCACGCGGGCGCCGAACTGTCGGGCATCGAATGCTTCCAGATCAATCCGCTGATCAAGGATTACAACGGCCCCGCGTGCGCCTATGTGACCGGCCCGTTCGGCGGCTTCACCACCAATAGCAAGGGCGAGCGCTTCATCGAATGCGATTACTGGAGCGGCCAGATGATGCAGGAGTTCTACAACGAACTGCAAGGCGGCAACGGCCCGGTGTTCCTCAAGCTGGACCACCTGGCCGAGGAAACCATCAGCACCATCGAAACCATCCTGCACACCAACGAGCGGCCAAGCCGCGGCCGTTTCCACGCCGGACGCGGCACCGATTACCGCGAGCAGATGGTGGAGATGCACATCTCGGAGATCGGCCTGTGCAGCGGCCATTCTGCCTCCGGCGTCTGGGTCAACGAGCACGCCGAGACCACGGTGGCCGGCCTGTACGCGGCCGGCGACCTGGCTTGCGTGCCGCACAACTACATGCTGGGCGCCTTCGTCTACGGCAAGCTGGCCGGCGAGAGCGCGGCGCGCCGCTGCGCCGACACCGAGCTGGCGCCGCTCGACGAGGCGCAGGTCGAGGCGGAACGGACACGCGTCTGGGCGCCGCTCGACCGGCCCGACGGCTTGCCGCCGGCCCAGGTCGAATACAAGCTGCGCCGCATGGTCAACGACTACCTGCAACCGCCCAAGGTCACCCGCAAGATGGAAATCGGGCTGACCCGGTTCGAGGCCATCCGCGCCGACCTGGACCGCTTGTCGGCCGCCGGTCCGCACGAGCTGATGCGCGCGCTGGAGGTGCACGCGATCCGCGATTGCGCCGAGATGGCCGCGCGCGCCTCGCTGTTCCGCACCGAGAGCCGCTGGGGGCTGTACCACAACCGGGTCGACCATCCCGAGCGTAATGACGCCGACTGGCTGTGCCACGTGCAGCTGAAGAAGGTCGACGGCAAGATGACCTGTTTCAAGCGTCCGCTGGAGCCGTACATCGTCGCCCTCGACGAACAGGAGAAGCAGGCCTATCAACGACTGCGGATTGCCGCCCCGCAAGCCGAAGCGCTTGCCGTTTAAGGAGCTCACCATGCCCATCGCACTCAACCCAAGCAGCGTGCCGGTCCGTGTCAACGAAGAGCTGTGCATCGCCGACAAGGGCTGCACCGTGTGCGTCGATGTCTGCCCGCTTGACGTGCTGGCCATCGACTTCACCAAAGGCAAGGCCTTCATGAAATTCGACGAATGCTGGTACTGCATGCCCTGCGAAAAAGATTGCCCGACCGGCGCCGTCACGGTCGATATTCCTTACCTGTTGCGCTGACCTTTCTGGAGAATGACATGTTCTTGCATCGCACTTCGACCACCCTGCTGTTGGCGGCCCTGAGCGCCGGCGCGGCCAACGCCGAAACCATCCGCATCGCCATCGGCACCCAGGACACCACCATCAACTGCGCCACCGGCGGCCTGTTGATCCGCGAACTGAAGCTGCTGGAGAAATACCTGCCGCGCGACGGCAAGTACAAGGACGCGCAATACGACATCGTTTGGAAAAACTTCACGTCCGGCGCACCGCTGACCAACGAGATGGTTGCCGGCAAGCTCGACATCGGCTCGATGGCCGACTTCCCCGGTTCCTTCAACGGCGCCGCCTTCGAGAAGGCCGGCAAGAAAAGCCTGTTCATCAGCGTGCTGTCGGGCAGCGTGCAAGGCAGCGGCAACGGCATCGTGGTGCCAAAGGCGTCGACCGTGCAGTCGCTCGCCGAGCTGAAAGGAAAAACCATCTCGGTGCCGTTCGCCTCCACCGCGCACGGCATGCTGCTGCGCGCCATCAAGGCGCAAGGCTGGGAACTGGACAAGGACATCACCGTCGTCACGCAGGCGCCGGAAGTGGCCGGCTCCGCGCTGCAAAGCAACAAGATCGACGCGCACGCCGATTTCGTGCCGTTCGCCGAACTGTTTCCGCACCGTGGCTACGCCCGCAAGATCTTCGACGGCTCGCAGGCCAAGTCCCCCACCCTGCACGGCAGCCTGGTCGACGCTTCCTACGCGGCCAGGTATCCGGAGATCGTCACCGCCTTCCTGCGCGCGGCCATCGAGGCCGACCGCCTGATCACGGCCGAGCCGGAGAAATATAGCGAACTGATCGCCAAGGTGACCGGCATCGAGGCCGAGGTCGACTACCTGTTCCACGGCCCGCTGGGCTTGCAGACGCGCGACTTCAGCTGGAAACCGGAATACCGCCAGGCCGTCAAGACCTCGATCGACACGCTGCGGTTGATGAAGCGCACCGACAACGACCTCGACGTCAACACCTTCATCGACGACCGCTACCTCCGCGCCGCCTTCAAGCAGGCCGGCCTGGACTACGAGGCCCGGCTGAAGAACTACAACCGCCTGCCGCTGGTGGCCAAGGACGCGGCGACCGGAAAGCCGATCACCGACTTTTCGCGGCTGGTGCAGATCTGGGTCGATGGCGAGCCGCTGGTGCGCCATTACACCAGCGCCGACGCCGCCTTCACCGCCCTGCGCGGGCTCGAGAAGGACGGCAAGAAGGTACGCGTGGTCTACGCCCATGACCGCGACAGCGGCCTGAAGCTGTTCGCCCGCGACGCCTGGTTCGTCACCGCCAAGGGCGACACCAGCGCCTTCCTGACGCGCGCGGCGGCCGACGCGTGGGCGGCGCGCAATGGCGGTTCCGTACTCGACTTCGCCGCGTTGCGGGGCAACACGTCCGCGCTCGCGGCAAAATAGGAGCGCGCCGATGGAGAGCACACAGCAAGCGCCGGGCGGCAACGGCATCGGGGCCGTCGGTGCCTCGGGCCGCGGCATCGGCAGTGGTGCCGGCCTTGGCGCAGGCGCCGCCCGCTGGAGCGCCGGCGCCACCTCCCTGGTGGTGTGCCTGCTGGCCTGGCAATGGGCCTCGGCCAGCCACCTGAACCTCGGCCTGGTGACGTTTCAAAACGTGCCGCCGCCGACCGAGGTCGCGCACGCCGGTTGGACCCTGCTGCAATCGCCGCAGTTGCTGGGCCACCTGAAGGCCAGCGTGGCGCGCGTGTTCAGCGGCTTCCTGGTCGCCGCGCTGCTCGGCATCCTGCTCGGCCTGGCCATCGGCCGCTCGCGCCGGCTGGAAAGCTGGCTGATGCCGCCGCTCGAAATGCTGCGGCCGATCCCGGCGGTCGCCTGGATACCGCTGGCGATCCTGATGTTCCCGTCGTCCGAGTTGTCGATGGTGTTCATCACCTTCACCGGCGCGCTGTTTCCGATCCTGCTCAACACCGTCCACGGCGTCGAGAACATCGATCCGCGCCTGGTCGCCTCGGCCCGCAGCCTGGGCGGCGGACGGCGCGCCATCTTCACCGAGGTGGTGCTGCCGGGTGCCGCGCCGAGCATCGTCACCGGCCTGTCGATCGGCATGGGCACCGCGTGGTTCTGCCTGGTCACGGCGGAGATGATCTCCGGCCAGTTCGGCATCGGCTACTACACCTGGGCCTCGTACACGATCCAGAACTACGCCGACATCGTCGTCGGCATGCTGGTCATCGGCCTGCTGGGCATGGGCAGCAGCGCGCTGGTCAAAACCATCGGCCAGGTCCTGATGCCCTGGCACCAACCGGAGGGCAAGCCATGAGCGTGGGCCAAATTGACATCGACAAGCTGCATCTGCGGGTGGGACACGGCGCCCAGGCGTTCGAGGCGGTGCAGGACGTCAGCCTGACGGTGGCCCCGGGCGAGTTTGTCTGCCTGCTCGGCCCTTCCGGCTGCGGCAAGTCGACCTTGCTCGGCGCGCTGGCCGGCCATCTGCGGCCGAGCCGTGGCGCCATCACCGTCGACGGCCGCGCCATTGACGGCCCGCACGCCGAACGGGGCCTGGTGTTCCAGCACCACACGCTATTCCCGTGGCGAAAAGTGGTCGACAACGTCGCCTTCGGCCTGAAGATGCAAGGCGTGCCGCGCGCCGAGCGCCGCCGCCGCGCGCTGGAGTTGCTGGCCCTGGTGGGACTGGAGGCGTTCGCCGGGCACTATCCGGCGCAGCTGTCGGGCGGCATGAAGCAGCGCGTCGAAATCGCGCGCGTGCTGATCAACCATCCGCGCGTGATGCTGATGGACGAGCCGTTCGGCGCGCTCGACGCGCAAACGCGCCTGATGATGCAGCAGCTGTTGCTGGATTTGTGGGCGCGCATCCGCACCACCATCGTCTTCATCACGCACGACATCGACGAGGCGCTGTTCCTGGCCGACCGCGTGCTGGTGATGAGCCCGCGTCCGGGACGCATCATCGAGCAGATCGCGGTGCCTTTTGCGCGCCCGCGCGACGCGTCGCTGGTGACATCGCCCGAGTTCACGGCGCTCAAGCGGCGCTGCCTGCAACTGCTGCATCCGGCCAACGCCGATCTGCCGCTGGAACGACTCAGCCCGTTGGGCGCGCCTACGCTGCGCCAACTGCAATTCGCCATCTAAAAGGACCCCATGAACACCGTAAACGACGACACCGAACTGCACGAACTGCGCCAGCGCCTGTCCAACTCCGACGCCACCGTCCGCCGCATCGCCTTGCTGGACCTGGCCGACTGGGCCGGCGAGGAACACGCCGACCTGTTCATTCAAGCGCTGTGCGACGCCGACGCCACCGTGCGCGCCGAAGCCGCGCGCGCGCTCGAAGGGTTCGAGACCCCGGACGGCGTGGCCGGCCTCGCCCTCCTCCTCGGCGACCAGGACCAAAGCGTGCGGCAAGCAGCGGCCCAAAGCTTGAGCGAAGTAAAACAGCCGGACAGTGCCGAGGTGCTGCTGCCGCACCTCGCGCACGCCGATCCTTTCGTAAAAACCGCCGTGCTGCGCGCCGTGCGCGAATTGCGTTCGCCGCACAGCTACGCGCCGGCGCTGGCGGCGCTTGCCGATAGCGACGCAACGGTGCGCCGGGAAGCCGTCGCCGTGCTGGGCTACCTGAAACAACCCGCCGCGCTGCCGGCGCTGACCGCGCTGGTCAGCCGCGACCCGGACGCCGAAGTGCGGCGCGCGGCGGTTGGCGCCGTCGGTTACGGCGCCGGCGCGGACACCGCCGCGGCCTTGCTCGACGCGCTGCGCGACCCCGTATGGCAAGTGCGCGAGGAAGCGGCGACGACCCTGGGCAAACTGGCCCTGGTCCGGGACGGCGCCGACGCGGTCAATCCAGCGGCCGTCGGCACCGCCCTGATGGCGGCGCTGGACGACAGTTACTGGCAGATCAGGCTGCGCGCCGCGCGCAGCCTGGGCCGCTTGAAATACGCGGGCGCGCTGCCGGCGCTGCTGCCGGTGCTGACGCACGCGATCAGCAACCTGCGCAAGGAAGCCGCGCTGGCATTGGGTGAACTGGGCGACGCCGCCGCGCTGCCGGCGCTCGAACCGGTGGCGGCCGATCCCGATCCGGAAGTGCGCAAGGCCGCCCGCCTGGCGCTGGAACAGATCCACGCCGCCACACGGAGCCGTTGATGGACTACCCAAGCGAAATCAGCAACGACCGCGCCGGCCGCGTGCTGACCATCGTCTGGCAGGACGGCGCGCATCAGCAATGGCCGCACGCGCAACTGCGGGCGAGTTGCAAGTGCACGCAGTGCCAGTCCGGGCGCTTGCTGGGATTGGCGTCCGCCACTGCCGGCGACGACCTGCGGGTGGAGCGGCTGGAGGTGGTCGGCAACTACGGACTGCAATTGATCTTTAACGACGGACACCAACGGGGAATCTATCCCTGGCCGTACCTGCGCGCGTTGCGCAATGAATGCGTTTAAATAACCGGCGAGGCCGCTTTCGCCAACATCCGGGCCCGCATTGTGCGCCGCACCCTCCTTGCCAGGCGCGACGCCACGGCCGAGAACGCATACGCGTACAGGCAGATCGCCACCACCGTCGCGCCGAACATGGCGAACGCGAACGCGCCGGGCTGGCCGCCGATCGGCACGTGGAACCGCGCCGAGGCGACCGCGACGACAAACATCATGAACGGAAAGTGCGTCGTGAACAACACGAAACTGGCGCCGCTGAACCAGCGGTTGAGGCGCCACGCGGTCCAGCGCAGCCACAGGATCGGCGCCTGCCTGGCGCCCGCCGCCAGCCAGCAAACGGTGAGCAAAGCGAAGCTGGCGCCAAACAGCAAGTCCAGCGCCATCCGGGCGGCGGGAATCAACGCCTCCGGCACTTGCTCGACGTGCGCGCCACCCCAGCGCGACACCAGCAGGCCGAGCACAAAGACCGGCATGCCATAGCGGCGCTGGAAACGCACCTTGGTGCTATACCCGAGCCAGCCGACGCCGGTCCCCATGATCCACAACAACAAATACCCGAGGAACTCCGGCGCCAGCACGCTGCCCGCCAAGGCGACCGCGATGGCGGCGCACCAGCCCAGCGCGCGGCGACGCTTTCCGAGCACGAACAACGCGGCCAGCGCGAAGTAGGCCCAGCACTCGTACGCCAGCAGATAGAGCATCGTGTTGCTGCCCAGTCCGGGGACGACGAAGCGCTGGAGCATCAACATGTTGCCGGCGAAAGCCTCCAGGCCCAGGCTGGGCGAGAACATGGTGAAATAGGCGTACACCTCGGGGCGCGCCAGCGCGCGGGTGCCGATGAAGTCCAACGCGCCGCCAAGCAATAGCGCCGGGGTCAGCAGACAATAAAACCACGTGGAGCGGCGCAGCAGATCGGCGCCGGGGTCGACGCCGTGGCGCCAGCGGTGGATCGACAGTCCGCCCAGGGCCACCCCGCTGATGAGCATGTACATGACGAACGCTTCGTGGCCCAGGCTGGTGACAAAGTAGAACAACGTCAGCACCAAGCTCTTTTCCGAGACCTCCGGGTAGCCGGCGAACAGCAGGAAGCGCACGTGATAGATGACGGCCATCCCCGCCGCCAGCAGCCGCATCAGATTGACGCGTGCCTGGAAACCACTGTTGACTTGCGCGTCCATGATGTCGCTCCATCGATGATAGCCAGTCTTGACCTTAGCGCAAAAGGCGGCCGCGTCTTTGATCCACGTCGTGCCACGCCGGCCTGATCGCCAAAGCACGGGCCGCTCAGTCCGACTGCCCGCGCGCGTAGCGGGCCGGCGGCAAGCCGACGTGGCGGGCGAAGGCGACGCTGAATGCGCTGGCGGAACCGTAACCGACCCGCTGCGCCACGTCGGCCACGCCGCCCTCATTGCTCCGCAGCAGGTGCTTGGCCCAGGCCATGCGCCAGGCCAGCAAATATTCCATCGGCGCGACGCCCACCGCGCGGCTGAAGCGCTCGAAAAACGCCGACCGCGACATCGCCGATTCCTTCGCCAGCTGCGCCACCGTCCATGGCCGCGTCATGCCTTCGTGCATATGCCGGAGGGCGACGGCAAGACGGTCGTCGGCCAGCCCGCGCAACAGGCCCGGCGAGGCGGCCGTGTGCGCCGCCGAGCGCAGCGCTTCGATCATCAGCACCTCCAGCAGCCGCGCCAGGATGACATCGCGCGCGGGCCGCCGGGCCCGCGATTCGTCACCGACCAGTTCGACGATGGTGGCCAGCCGCCGCTCGCCGCGCACATGCACCAGTTGCGGCAACAGCGAGACCAGCAACGCCGCGTCCGGCGAATCGAAGGCGCAGTGGCCGATCAACACCCGCACGTCCGCAGGGCCGTCTTGCCGGCCCAGCCGGAACTCGCCATCGGGCAGCGCCACGGGCTCGCTTTCGGCCTCGGCCGGGGTCATGGGCTCGCTGCTGTCCATCGTAAAGCGGTGGGCCGATGGAATCAGCACAAAGTCGCCCTGGCGCAACTGGATCGGTTGCTGTGCGCCGACGGTGAGCTGGCACGCGCCGTCCATCACCACGCAGTAGAAAGGCTGGCCGGATTCGGCGCGGCGCACGCGCCACTCCCCCGCCGCGGCCACGACTTTTGAAAAACGCGCCTGCGGCTGCAGCAGTGAAACGACTTCCGTCAGGGGATCGGTCATGTGTGGACTCTCACGAATGAAGCTAGGACGTTTGATTATAGCAAGTCCTGCCGCCGCATTCTATAGTTCAACCCTGCTTACCCACCACAGGAGTACTTCATGAAAACCGTTTTGATCACCGGCTGCTCGTCCGGCTTCGGCCTTGAAACCGCCCGCTACTTCCTCGACCGCGACTGGAACGTGGTCGCCACGATGCGTTCGCCGGCGCCTGATATATTGCCGCGCTCCGACCGGCTGCGCGTGATCGCGCTCGATGTGACCGATCCCGACAGCATCCGGCACGCGGTCGAGGCCGCCGGACCGATCGACGTGCTGGTCAACAACGCCGGCCTCGGATTGATGGGCGCGCTGGAGGGCACAGCGATGGCCAGCGCCCGCCTCATCTTCGACACCAACACGCTCGGCACGATCGCGATGACGCAGGCGGTGCTGCCGCAGTTCAGGCAGCGCAAGGCCGGCGTCGTCATCAACGTCACTTCCGCCGTCACCCTGATGCCGCTCCCGTTGCTGTCGGTCTACACGGCAAGCAAGGCGGCGGTCAACGCCTTCACCGAATCGCTGGCACTGGAACTTGAACAATTCGGCGTGCGGGTGAATCTGGTGCTGCCGGGCCGCGCCCCGGATACCAGTTTCGGCAAAAATGCCCGGCCGCATATGGAAGGCGCCATTCCCGAGGCCTATGCCGGCATGGCGCAGCAGGTCTTCTCCGCATCGGCGGCGCAGACGGCGGTGACGCGGGCGATGGACGTGGCGGAAGCGGTATGGCTGGCCGCTAACGATCCCTCAGCGCCACGGCGCATTCCGGCCGGCGCCGACGCGAAGGCAATGGCGGAAAACAGCGCGGGTTTGTAGCGCGATGAAGCCGCGTTCCCGCTGATTACCGCCTTTTCAGGTCAGGCCAATCCAGGTCACACCGACGAGCCGGGGGCTGCCGTGGCGCAACCGGAAGTCGCCCGCGGCAGCCCAAAACCGCCTTTCATTTCTGCGACCCGTCTTGACACGCGGGTCAACACCAGATATCTTCGACAACGTTGCTCAATCGAAAGTTTTTGTAACCGAGAAGTTCTGAGGCGCCGCCATCCGGCGCGTCGGAACGGGCCGGGATCGCACCGGGACCGGGCCCTCAGCCATCGCCAATGGAAACGTTCCCACAGCACGGATCGCCGCCATAGCCAACCACACAAAAAGGGAATGGAATGAATCGCTCGCCGTGCCGCCACCAACTCAACCTGCGACGTTTGCGCAGGCTCCCCCTCCATGGCTTGCCCCTGGCCTTGATTGTCTTGCTGACGGCTTGCGGAGGCGGCGGTGAAGAAGCCGCCCAGCCAGCCCTTCGCACCGCCAGCGCCATGCGGATACAGGGCGCGGCGCTCGCGGCGGAAGTGCCGCTGACGCCGGCCAACGTCACGGCCAGCTCCGTCGAGCGCGGCGACCTGTCGGCCGCCGCCGCCATCGATCACAACAACGGCACCCGCTGGGGCAGCGGCTTCGCCGACGACCAGCACCTGACCCTCGACTTCGGCAAGAGCGAAATCATCACCCGCGTGCGCATCGATTGGGAGAACGCCCACGCCACGCAGTATTTGCTGCAGGTCTCCGACGACAACGCGACTTGGACCACCATCAAGAGCGTCGACAACAGCGACGGCGGCACCGAGGATGTGACGGGACTGAACGGCCAGGGCCGCTATCTGCGCATCCAGGGCGTCAAACGCGCCACGCAATACGGGTACTCGATCATCGAGGTGCAGGCTTTCTCCGGCACGGCGGGCACGGCGCCGGCCGATCCCGCGCCGGCGCAGCCGCCGACCGATCCGAGCCAGCCCGGCGTGGCGATCAAACCGGTCGCGGCCACCTCCTCCAGGCTGGAAAATCCGGGCCAGTCGGCCGCCATGGCGATCGACGGCAAGACCAACACGCGCTGGGCCAGCGCGTTCGAGGATGGCGCCTGGCTGCAGTTCGACTTCGGCGCCAAAACGCCGATCGGCTACATGAAGCTGCTTTGGGAGAACTCCTACGGCAAGCAATACAACCTGCTGGTGTCCGACGACGGCCAGAACTGGACCTTGCGGCGCGCCGTCGCCAACGGCCAGGGCGGCACCGAGGAATTCTTCAACCTCGGCATCGACGCCCGCTACGTCCGCCTGCAGGGCGTGGCGCGCGCCAGCCAGTACGGCTACTCGCTGTACGAGGTGGAATTCAAGACGCCGGGCAGCGACAACACGCTCGGCGGCGCAACGACGTCGCCGCTGAATTTCCCCGCCAGCGGCGCCGGCTGGACGCCCCTGCCCTCGGCCGACCAGCCGCTCGAGACGCTGCAATTCTCCCTGGCCGACGGCACCCTGGTCACCCGCTTCGGCGCGCGCGGCCTGGCCCGCCACGGCCGCGAGCGCGGCGAGGACTGGAACGAGATCGGTTACGGCCCCAACGAGACGATCGACGCCGTCACCGGCCTGCCGCGCGACAAGGGACCGGGCAATTACCTGACCTTCGTGCCGCAGTACTTCAAGAACCGCACCTGGGGCGTGGAAATCATCGACAACAGCCGGGTGGCCGGCGTCACCAAGCCCACGCTGACCGTCAACCAGTACACCACGGTCGACTTCCTGAAGGGCGGCGTGGCCTTCTTCCGCGGCTTCGACCGCCCCGGCGTGACCGGCTACGGCTGGATGGCGCCGGGCCAGCTGGTGGACGACAACGTCACCATCTGCAAGCCGGTGGCCTATCCGCTCAACGGCAAGCTGACCAACGCCAACGGCATCAACAACGGCTGCACCATCCGCGTCGACAACTATCCGGGACACGCCGGACTGGGCGCCGATGGCCTCCCCGACGGCACCACCGTCAAAGGGCGCGCGCTGGTGGTCGGCGATGTCATCGAAGTGTCGCCGTCGATGTTCACCACCGTCGACGCGCTGGCCGCCAAGGGCGACAACGGCGGCATCCGTTATTACTCGTATGAGTGGGCGTATGTGGTCGGCGCCGGGCTCAAGCCGTGGTACGGCGTGCAACCGCGTCTGAACACGCTCCCGCTGCCGGAAGAGACGCTGTCGGGCGGCGCCGGGTCGGTGTCCTACAACTACTCCGACAACGGCCTGTTCATGTTCCAGCAGCCGCACAACAACATCGGCATGCAGAATATGCAGCGCTTCGTCGAGGGCCGGCGCCTGGTGCACACCAACTTCACCACCGGCGACCACAACGAGCCGGGCAACGACCGCTACGCGCAGGCGGTGGGCCTGCAGGGAGCGCGGTTCAACCAGTCCGTCTGCATCGCCTGCCACGTCAACAACGGCCGCAGCCCGGCACCTTCCGCGATCAACCAGCGGCTCGACAACATGTCGATCCGCGTTGCCACCGCCAACGCCAGCGGCCAGCAGCTGCCGCATCCGCAATACGGCACGGCGGTGCAGATGAACGCCATGTCGTCCACCGGCAAGCCGCAGAACTGGGGCAACGGCGTGCGGGTGGCCGGCTTCGAGACGCGCTCGGTCAAGCTGGCTGACGGCACGACGGTCGAACTGCGCAAGCCGACCCTGGCGTTCGAGGGCGTGACGCCGGATATCTTCTCGCTGCGCGCGGCCCAGCCGATGATAGGCGCCGGTTTGCTGGAAGCGATCCCGGAGGCGAGCATCCTGGCACTGGCGCGCTCGGCGCCGGACGCCGACGGCGTCAAGGGCGTGGCCAACTACGTCTACGATCCGGAAAGCGGCGCGGTGCGGGTGGGCCGCTTCGGCTGGAAGGCGGGCAAGGCGACGTTGCGCCAGCAGTCGGCCGAAGCGCTGCTGCTCGACATGGCAGTGACCTCGCCGGTCTACCGCAGCCGCGACTGCGTCAACGGGCCGGTCGCCTGCCGCGCCGGCGCCGCCCAGGCCGGCATCTCCGAGGCCGATCTGCAATCGATCACGAACTATCTGGCGCTGGTGGCGGTGCCGGCCCAGCGCAGCGTGGCCAGCGGTTTCCCGAAAGGCGTGGCGCCGCTCGACGAGCACCGCGTCGATTCGCAGCAAGTCGCCGCCGGCGCCAGGCTGTTCCAGGGCATGCGCTGCGTGGCCTGCCACACGGCCGAGATCAAGACCGGTCCGGGCCACCTGTTCGCCGAGCTGCGCAACCAGACCATCCGTCCCTACACCGATTTGCTGCTGCACGACATGGGCGCGGGCTTGGCCGACAAATTCGTCGAGGGCCAGGCCAAGGGCGCGATGTGGCGCACCGCGCCGCTGTGGGGCGTCGGCTATACGGACAAGGTCATGGGCGGCGGCGCCAAGGCCGGCTACCTGCACGACGGCCGCGCCCGCACGCTGACCGAGGCCGTCCTGTGGCACGGCGGCGAAGCGGACCGCTCACGCCAGCGCTTCGAGGGCTTGTCGAAGGCTGACCGCGAGGCTGTGCTGGCGTTCCTGAAGTCGCTGTAGGATTTCATCATAAGCCGTCGACGGAGCATGGCGGATTACGCTGCGCTAATCCGCCCTACGTGGTTTAGAAGAGTTCGATTTCGCCTTATGTAAATTGGCCTTGGCAGGAATCGAATCAATCACTCAACTTGTTGATTGAGAGGCATGTTGCTCCGCTGGGATATGGACTTATGATGTGTGGTTCTTACCTCACTGAAATAGGTCCATGCTGAACTTCACACGCATCGCTCGAAATACCATCGCCGGCATCGGCGGCGCGACCCTGGCGCTGGGCTGCGCCGCCCAGGAATTGGGCATTCCGCAAGCGTCGGACGCGGACCGGCAAACCAGCCAGGCGCGTGGCGGTGCGGCCGACGCCTCGGCATTCTTGATGGCCAGTTTCAATAGCGCGTCGGACAATTGGCTGAGCCTGTTCTCGTCCACCGACGGCGTCACCTTTACGTCGTTGGCCTCCGATGCGTACCGGCCGCCGGGCAAACTGATGCGCGACCCGGCTATCGTGCGCCACAGTGATGGCTATTATTACGTGCTCTACGCCACCGGCGCGAACAGCGCCGAACTCGGACTGACCCGCTCCACGGACCTGAAGAACTGGCAGTTCGTCCGCAACGTGCCGCTGGCATTGCCGGGCAACGCGCAGGCCGTCGCGCCGGAATGGTTGCGCGACAAGGACGGATCGTTGAAGGCCATCGTCTCGCGCGGTGCCGGCGGCAGCTATGTGTTGACGCCGAACGCCGACTTGAGCACCTGGTCGGCGCCGCAGCCGTTGCAGGGTTTGCCGGACAACTATGTCGATACCATCGTCGCGGTCACCGACGGAGGCTACACCGCCCTCGCCCGCAACGGCGCCACAGGCCTGATCGAGATGGCCAGCGCCAAATCATTGCAAGGCCCCTGGACCGTCGAGCGGCAAGGCAATTGGGCCAAATGGGGCGCCACCACCGGCAGCCACTCGCTGATCAGGCTGCCTGGTGGGCAATGGCGTCTTTACTTCGGCGATGCCGCAAGCGGCCGCCGCTGGTATTCCGACAGCCTGGACGGCTTGCGCACGTGGAGCGCGGCCAAGCAACTAGGCGGCGTGTCCGGCGTCGTCGGCCAGGCATCGGTATTGGTCGAGGACCGCAAGGCGCTGGCGCAGGCCACCAAGCCGAAAGGCCAGCCGAAAAAGGTCAGCTGGGACGAGCACTCGATGTTGATCGACGGCAAGCGCGTGGTCGTGTGGTCCGGAGAGATCCACCCGTTCCGCCTGCCCAACCCATCGCTGTGGCGGGACGTCATACAGAAGATGAAGGCGCTCGGCTTCAACGGCGTGGCCTTCTATTTCGACTGGGGCTACCACTCCACCGCGCCCGGGGTCTACGACTTCTCCCATGTGCGCAACGTCGAACGCGCCCTCCAGATCGCCGAGGAGGAAGGCATGTACGTGATCGCCCGCACCGGACCATACGTGAACGCGGAGCTGACCGGCGGCGGCTATCCCGGCTGGATGTTCCGCAACCGCGCCGAGGCGCGCACCGACGATCCGGTCTACCTGACCGCCGTCGACGAGTGGATGACACAGATTAACGCCATCATCGCCCGCCACCAGATCACCACCGGCGGCGGCAACGTCATCGCCTACCAGCTGGAAAACGAGCTGGGCAAGGTCGAGCCGAAGCACGTGCGTCACATGGACCATCTGGCGAAGAAGGCGCGCGCGGACGGCATCAGCGTGCCGTTCTTCCACAACGCCGCCGGACGGCTGCCAGACTGGACGCCGAAGGATTCGACCGCGGCCTGGGCCAATCCCGGCCCGACCGATATGTACGCGTTCGACGGCTACCCCGGCGGCACCTGCAATGTGCACGCCGATCCCGCCGGCCCGAACAAGGCGCCGGACTGGGGCATCTACGGCAAGAACTCGCCGAAGATCGGCGCCCTGTCGTCGCCCAAGACGCCGGGATTCGCCGCAGAACTGGGCGGCGGCTGGTTCGACTACTGGGGCTCGAACGGCACCTACAACTGCACCGGCGAGCGTCAGGGCACGGGGTATCAAAGGGTGTTCTATGGCACCAACCTGATCAACCGCATCACCATCCACAATATTTACATGACGTTCGGCGGCACCTCGTGGGGCTGGCTGGCCGGGCCGGTGGTGTATACCTCCTACGATTACGGCGCGCCGATCTCGGAGGACCGTGGCTTGCGCGCCAAGGCGTACGGCCTGAAACAGCAAGGCATGCTGGTCCAGGCGGCCGAGCAGGCGCTGGCGAAGATGGACAAAGGGCCGCCGATCAAGACCTCGTCCGACAAGGTCAAGGTCTATCACAACATCAACCCCGATCTGAACACGCATATACTGTTCGCGGTCCACAGCCCGTCGGACCTGCTGACCAACGACAGCTTCACCTTCGACCTGACGACCAAGGATGGCACGTACAAGGTGCCACTGCGCCTGAACGGCCAGGACGCCAAGATGCTGCTGGCCGATTACAAGCTGGAACGGCATCACCTGGTCTACTCGACGTCGGAACTCCAGACGCACTTCGCCAACGGCGAGCGCGATATCGCGCTGCTGCACGGCCGCGCCGGCGAGCCGGGCGAGACGCTGCTGCGCTACGCCAGTGCGCCCAACGTCGAAGTCATCGAGGGAAAAGTGACATCGCGCTATGAGAACGGCGTGCTGAAGCTGGAATATGTGCACGACGGGCTGGCGCGCGTGCGCATCTCGGGCGGTGGCCGCACCCCGCTGCTGCTGTTGCTGGCCGACGAGAAAAACAGCATCGCCTTCTGGACGCAGAAAACGCCGGCGGGTCAGGTTCTTCAACTGAGTCCCGCGATGGTGCGCTCGGCCAGTCTGGCCGGTGGCAAACTGGCGTTGACGGGCGATACGACAGCCGCCAGCGAGATGCAGATTTGGGGGCCGTCCGTATCGACGGTCACCTTCAACGGCGAAAACCTTTCGGTCACCGCCCAGCCGGACGGCAGCCTGCGCACCGCCGCGCTCAAAGGGCCGGACGCGGTGAAGCTGCCGGACCTCGCCACCTTGGGCTGGACGCGTCGCATGGACAGCCCCGAGGCGCAGCCGAAGTTCGACGATTCTGCCTGGATCAAGGCCGACAACCGTGCCTCGGCGGCGCAGACCTGGACCATGCCGGAGCGCGGCCAGCCGACCTTGTCGATGAGCGACTATGGCTTCCACCACGGCGACGTCTGGTATCGCGGCCGACTGGACCTTGCCGACGCCAAGAGCAATCAACTGGAGCTGTTCTACGGCGCCGGTGGCGCCGGCATGATACAGGTGTGGGTCGACGGTAAATTCGTCGGCCAGCATGAGCTCGACGTCGGCCGCTCCTTCCCCGAGACCACGGACAGCGTCAAGTTCTCGCTCGGCGACAAGCTGGCCAAGGGCCCGCACGTGATCGCCGTCATGGTGCGCAACAATTCGCACAACTGGAACCTGATGGCCGACGACTATCACCGCGAGGCGCGCGGCTTGATTTCGGCCTCGCTGACGTCGCGCGGCGGTCAACGTTACGCCGTGCCGATCGTGTGGCGCATCCAGGGCACCCAGGGCGGCGAGAATATCGTCGACGTCGTGCGCGGTCCGATGAACAATGGCGGCCTGTATGGCGAGCGCCAGGGCTGGTACTTGCCGGCGGTCGATAGCAAGAGCTCCAACGCGGGCTGGACAAGGGCCAAGAGCGGCGACGCGCCGCCAGCGCCAGGCACCTACTGGCTGCGGACGTCGTTCGATCTGGATCTGCCGAAGGGCCACGATATCCAGCTTGGCCTGGCGTTCGGCGACACCACCAAGCCGCGTTCGGAGCGTGAAAACCGCGCGCTGATCTTCGTCAACGGCTGGAACATGGGACAGTTCATCGCCCACATCGGTCCGCAGCGCACGTTCGTGATCCCGCCGGGCATCCTGAACCCGAACGGCGCCAACACCATCGCGCTGGCGGTCACCACCGACGGCAAGCCCGGCAACGTGCTGGAGCCTGTCAAGCTGGTCAACCTTCGCACGGTGCGCGGTGGCGTGCCGCTGGAGATCATGCCGGGTTCGGCCCCGATCAGCGCGCAGCGATGAAGTTCGCCGGATCGCTCGCGTGCTGGGCGCTGCTCGCTATCGCACGGCACGCGGGCGCCGGAGAGTTGACCTTGTATCAACAAGGCGGTCCGGTGGCCGCCATTGTCCATGAGGACCAGAAGACCTATGCGCTGGCGGCGAAATTGCTGGGTCGCGACCTGCAGGCGCTGAGCGGCCAAACGCCGCGCATCTCGTCGCGGTTGCAAGATTGCGGCAAGACCTGCGTGATCATCGGCGCTGTCGATACGCCGCTGTTGCGTCAGCTAGCCAAGCGCGACGGATTGGATCTTGCGGCGTTGCGCGGCGAGTGGGAGCGGCATAAACGGCTGGTCATCCGCTCCAAAGAACGGCGCTATGTATTGATTGCCGGTTCCGACGTCCGGGGCACGGTCTACGGCGTGGTGGACCTGACGCGCGAACTCGGCGTCTCGGCCTGGGAATGGTGGGCGGACGTGACGCCCCGCCGCCAAGCCCGCGTAGCCATCGATGACGCCACGGTCTTTTCGCGGGCGCCATCGGTCCAGTATCGCGGCATCTTCCTCAACGACGAGGACTGGGGCTTGCAGCCTTGGGCGGCCAAGACTTACGATCTCAAGACCGGTGACATCGGGCCCGCCACCTACGCACGTATCTACGAGCTGATGTGGCGCCTGAAGGCCAACACGCTGTGGCCGGCGATGCACGACTCGACCAAGCCCTTCTATCAGATCGCCGGCAACCCGGAAATGGCGCGCGACTACGCCATCGTGGTCGGCACCTCCCACGCCGAGCCGATGATGCGCAACAACGTGCGCGAATGGGATCCGAAGACGAGCGGACCGTTCAACTTCTTTACCAACCGCGACCGCATGATCGCCTACTGGGACGAGCGGGTCCAGCAAGTGAAAGGCTTTGAAACCCTGATGTCGGTCGGCTTGCGCGGCGTGCACGACAGCGCGATGGAAGGCGCGAAGACGATCCCGGAGGCGCGCGATGGCGTCGAACAGGTCATCGATATCCAGCGCGGCTTGCTGTCCAAGGCGCAGGGGCTTCCATCTGAACGGATTCCGCAGGTGCTCACCTTGTACAAGGAAGTGCTCGACATCTACAAAGCCGGCCTGAAGGTGCCGGAGGATATCAGCCTGATCTGGCCGGACGATAATTACGGCTATATCAGCCAGCTCGGCACGGCCGCCGAGGCGAAGCGCGCCGGCGGCGCGGGACTTTACTATCATTTGTCCTACTGGGGACGCCCGCACGATTACCTGTGGCTGGCAACCACCCATCCCGCGCTGGTGCGCGAGCAGCTGGAGCGGGCCAGCCACACTGGCGCCCGCAAGCTGTGGGTGGCCAATGTCGGCGATATCAAGCCGCTGGAATACCTGAGCCAGTACTTCCTCGACCTGGCCTTCGACCACACGTTGCTGGAACAGGCGCCCAGCAAGCACTTGCGCGCGTGGCTGGCGCGCCAATTCGGCGCGGAGCATGCGCTGCAGATCACCGACATCATGATGGAATACTACGCGCTGGCGTGGGAGCGCCGGCCGGAATTCATGGGCTTTGGCCAGACCGAGCCGACCACGCCAAACAAGCCGACCGCTTACCTGCGGTCGGGCGGCGACGAAGCGCGGCGGCGCCTAAACCGGTATGCGGCCATCACCGCGCGCGCCGAGGCGCTGGCGCAAGCCATGCCGGCCGACCGCCGCGACGCGTTCCACGAGCTGGTGCTGTATCCGGTGCGCGCAAGCGCCAACTTGAACGCGCGCATCCTGAAGCTGGAGCTGGCCGGTTTGCCGGACAACACCGGTGACCGCGCCGAGCAGCTCGTGACGGAGGCAAAGGCGGCGCATCGGGCCATCGTAGCCGACACCGCCGAATACAACGCCCTGGCCAACGGCAAATGGCGGCACATGATGGACATGGCGCCGCGCCGCCTGCCGGTGTTCGCCGAACCTGCCTGGCCCGTATCGTCGGACGGCGCCGCCTCGGCCGCCACGCCGCCGCGTCGGCCGCGCCCGGTGTCGATTGCCGCATCCAGCGCGGCGCCGCATTCGCAATGGCAAAAAATCGAGGAGCTCGGCAGCATGGGCACGGTGCTGCGCTCGTCGCTTGCCTTGCCTTCCATCGAAGCCGGCCACGCCGGCACGGTCGCGCCGCTGGAAATCGAATTCCACACCGATGGCGCCGATCCGGTCGGCGTCAACGTCGTCGCCCTCCCCACGCATCCGCTGACGTCGGAAAACCAGCTCAGGCTGGGCTACCGCATCGATGACGGACCGCTGGCGATACTCGACTTCCGCACCCATGGCCGCAGCAGCGAATGGAAGCTCAACGTGCTGAGCAATACGGCGGTCAGGTCGCTGGCGCCGCAGCGGTTCGCGCCGGGCAAGCACCGGCTGCGCTTGTACGCCATGGACCCCGGCTTCATCCTCGACCGGGTCGATATCATCCCCGATGGTGCGGCGCGTTACTACGGTCCGACACCGCGATAGCACGTTTGGCGCACGTCATCGTTGTGCAATATGGCCATGCTAGTCTTGATCGGCACGCTCCCGCAACCGACCAGCAGGCATCAGCCCATGACTATCGCCGCACGACTGAGAATTTCTCCACTCCGCGCCCAGGGTGGCGACGAAATCGACTTGCCCTATGCGCCCTCGCCCTGGCGGCTTAAACAATGCAAGCAGACCGGTATAGTGTTTCTGGCCAATCCTCCCGCTTACGAGGAGCTGTCACGGGATTTCGCTTATGAGGTGACGTTCGAGAAGGAAACGCAGGCGCGCAAGCAAGCAGAGCCCTTTCGTTATGCGATCAGCACCGCGCTCAAGCGTTTTCGTGGCGGCATCCTGAAGCGGAACAAGAGTCTGACCTTGGTGCAGCGGTTGATCCGCGAGGCGCGCGGCGGGCGCATCAATGTGCTCGACGTGGGCTGTGGCTGGGGTTCGTTGCTGGATGATTTGTTCAAGTCGCTGCCGGCGGATTTGCGCGGCAAAAGCGTGCCGCACGGCATAGAGATATCGCAGGAGCTGTCGCGGATCTCGGATGGCAAGCTGCGCAAGGCCGGCGGCCGCTGTGTGCACGCCTCGGCGATGGATGGGCTGGAGCATTTCGAGGACGGATATTTCGACGTCATCATCATGGCGTCTTTTCTCGAGCACGACATCAATCCGCTGGCGGTGCTGGAGCGCTCGGCGAAGCGCCTCAAGCCGGGTGGATCGATCCTGGTCAAGGTACCCAATTACAATTGCCTCAACCGGTATTTGCGCGGGCCACGCTGGTGCGGCTTCCGCTGGCCGGATCATGTGAATTATTTCACGCCGGAGACGTTGAAGGCGACCGCGAAGCTGGCTGGTTTGGATGTGGTGCGGATGTCGCTGCTGGATCGCAGTCCGCTCAGCGACAATATGTACGCGATCTTGCGGCGCGCGGGGTGATCGGCTATTTTTGCGCCGCCAACGACGCACGTATTACTCGTCGTCTGGCGTGGATGGTTCGACGCGCGTCACCATCACGGCCGCGATGCGGCGCTCCACCACTTCGATCACCTCGAACCGCAGACCGTCCACCTCGACCGCCTCGCCCACCGTCGGCAGGTTGCCGAGGCGCTCCAGCATGAAGCCGGCCAGCGACGTGTAGTCGTCGTTCTCACTGATCAGTTCGTCCGTCTCCAGCACCTGCTCCAGATAATGCAGATCGGCCGTGCCGGCGACGCGCCAGCAATTCGGTCCCTGCTCCTGCACATCCGGCTGCTCGTCCTCGTCGGGGAACTCGCCGGCGATCGCCTCCAGAATATCGATCGGCGTCACCACGCCCTGGATGGTGCCGTACTCGTCGGCGATCAGCACCAGTTGACCACGCGAACGTTTCAACGTTTCCATCACCTTCAGCACGCCGCTGGCCTCGGGCATGATGATGGGCTCGCGGATATGTTCCGGAGGAATCGGTACGCCGCGCGCCAAATTGGCCATCAACTCCTTGGCGCGGACGACACCGATGATGTTGTCCAGCTGCCCCCGGCTGACGGGGAAGAAACTGTGCGGCGTTTCCAGGATCTGACCCTGGATGGTGGCCGTGTCCGCATCCAGATCGATCCACGAGATGTTCGAACGCACCGTCATGATCGAGCGCACCGAGCGCTGGGACAAGCTGAGCACGCCGCTGACCATGTTGCGCTCCTCTTGCTCGAACGCTTCCGGCGCCACGGTGGTCGTGGTGTCCTCTTCCTCGCCGCCGGCGGCGAAGCGCTTCTTGCTGCCCAACAGGCGCAACACGGCATCGGCGGTACGGTCGCGCAACGGAACACGTGACTCGCGGCTGACGAAATTACGGCGCGCCAGCTGGTTCAGCGCCTCGATCACCACCGAGAAGCCGATGGCGGCGTACAGGTAGCCCTTCGGAATGTGGAAGCCGAAACCTTCTGCAATCAGGCTCAGGCCGATCATCAACAGGAAACTCAGGCACAGCACCACCACGGTCGGATGGGCGTTGACGAAGCGCGTCAGCGGCTTGGAGGCGAGCAGCATCACGCCCATCGAAATGATAACGGCGGCCATCATCACGCCAAGCTCGTCCACCATGCCGACGGCCGTGATGACGGCGTCGAGTGAAAACACCGCGTCCAGCACGATGATCTGGGCGACGACCGCGCCGAAACCGGCATAGACCCTGGAGCCACCTTGGGTTTCGTGCACCTTGCCTTCGACCCGCTCGTGGAGTTCGATCGTGGCTTTGAACAGGAGGAAGAAGCCGCCCAGCAGCAGGATCAAATCCCGTCCGGAGAAGCTTAGCGAGGCAATCGAGAACAGCGGTTCGGTCAGGGTGACCAGCCAGGACATTACGCTCAACAAGCCCAGGCGCATCAGCATCGCCAGACTCAGGCCAACGAGCCTCGCCTTGTCGCGCTGCTCCGGCGCCAGTTTATCGGCGAGGATCGCGATGAAGATGAGATTGTCGACGCCAAGGACGATTTCGAGAACGATTAATGCAAACAGACCGACCCAAATGTTTGGGTCGAATAGCCATTCCATGCGCTGCTTTCAGTGTTGGGAAGCATGCATTGTAATGCATGCCGGCGCCCCGTTCGATAGGCGGGGCGCCGACATGATGGCATTTTGCCAACACTTAAGCGGTCAGCGGCATCTTTTCGATCAGCTTGTCGAGCGTGATCGGGTAGTCGCGCACGCGCACACCGGTGGCGTTGTAGACCGCGTTGGCGATGGCCGCGCCCACGCCGCAAATTCCCAGCTCGCCCACGCCCTTGGCTTTCATCGGCGACGAGATCGGATCGGTCTCGTCCAGGAAAATGACTTCCTGGTGCGGAATGTCGGCGTGCACCGGCACTTCATACCCGGCCAGATCGTGGTTGACGAAGAAACCGGCACGCTTGTCGACGACCAGGTGCTCCATCAAGGCGGCGCCGGCGCCCATCGTCATCGCGCCGATCACCTGGCTGCGCGCCGACTTGGGATTGAGGATACGGCCCGCCGCGCACACGGCCAGCATGCGGCGGATGCGCGTTTCGCCGGTGTAGGCATCGACGGCCACCTCGACGAAGTGCGCGCCGAACGTCGATTGCTGGTATTTCTTGTCGAGGTCACCGTACTCCATGGTGTCCTCGGCAACAATCTCGCCATCCTGAGCGGCTTGCTGCAACGTCACGGACTTGCCGCCGGCGCGCACCGAGCCGCCGGTGAATTCGGCCTCGGCGGCGTTCAGGCCGGCCTTCTGCGCGATCGCCTCGCGCAACTTGACGCAGGCGGCATACACGCCCGCCGTCGAGCTGTTGGCGCCCCACTGCCCTCCGGAACCTGCCGAGACCGGGAAATCGGAGTCGCCGAGTTTGACCACCACCTTGTCGATAGTCAACCCCATCATCTCGGCGGCGGTCTGCGCGATGATGGTGTAGGTGCCGGTGCCGATATCGGTCATGTCGGTCTCGACCGTGACAACGCCCTTGCTGTCCAGGCGCACGCGGGCAGCGGACTTCATCACGATGTTGTTGCGGAATGCCGCGGCGACACCCATGCCCACCAGCCAGCGGCCATCGCGCACCTTGCCCGGCTCGACGCTGCGCGCGCTCCAGCCGAAGCGCTCCGCGCCGTTGCGCAGACACTCGACCAGCCGGCGCTGCGAAAACTTGCGCTCGCGCTTGGCCGGATCGTGCGTGACGTCATTGATGATGCGGAACGTCACCGGGTCCATCTTCAGTTTTTCCGCCAGCTCGTCGACCGCGATTTCCAGCGCCATCAGGCCCGGCGCCTCGCCCGGCGCGCGCATGGCGTTGCCTTCTGGCAGGTCGAGCACGGACAGGCGCATCTTGGTCATGCGGTTGGCGCCCGCGTACAGCAGCTTGGTCTGGTTGACCGCCGTTTCCGGTTGGCCGTCCGGCAGGTCGCCCGACCAGCTCTCGTGGCCGATGGCGGTGATCTTTCCCTCGCGGCTGGCGCCGATGCGGATGCGCTGGATCGTCGCCGGCCGGTGCGTGGTATTGTTGAACATCAGCGGCCGCTGCAAGGTGACCTTGACCGGCCGGTTGGCCGCCTTGGCGCCCAGCGCGGCCAGCACCGCCTCGGCGCGCACGAACAGCTTGCCGCCGAAGCCGCCGCCGATGTACGGCGACACCAGGCGCACTTTTTCCTTGGGAATGCCGAGCGTCTTGGCGACGTCGCCCTGGCCCCAGGCGATCATCTGGTTAGAGGTCCACACGGTGACCTTGTCGCCGTCCCATTTGGCGATGGACGCGTGCGGTTCCATCATCGCGTGCGACTGGTCGGGCGTGGTGTAAGTGGCGTCGAGGCGCACCGGCGCCGAGGCGAACGCGCTGGCGAAGTCGCCGACCTTGGAGTCGGCGTTCTCCTTGTCCTTGTGCGGCACGCCCTTGTCCTTTTCCTTGGCCAGGTCGTAGGCGCCCTTGGCGGCCGCGTACTTGACCTGGACCAACTGCGCCGCCGCGCGCGCCTGCTCGAAGGTCTCGGCCACCACCAGCGCGACCGCCTGGTGATAGTGCTGGATCTCCGGTCCGCCGAGCAGCTTGGCGGTGTTCATCTTGCCCTTGCCCAGCTTGCCGGCGTTGTCGGCGGTGACGATGGCGATGACGCCGGGCGCGCGCTTGGCGGCGGCTAGGTCCATCGAGACGATGCGTCCCTTGGCGATGGCGGCGCCGACCACATAGCCGTAGGCGGCGTTGGGCGCCGCCTCGTGCTGTTCATAGGCGTACGGCGCGGTGCCGGTGGTCTTGTACGGGCCGTCGATGCGGTCCAGGGGCTTGCCGACGAGCTTGAGCTGGTCGATCGGATTGGTGGTGGCTGGAGTGGTGAATTTCATGGCGTCAGGCTTTCTTCGCTTCCGCCAGCACAGATTCTATCGTGCGCTGAACCAGGGTGATCTTAAAGGCGTTCTCTTGGGTGGTCTTGGCGCCGGCCAGCAACTGGGCGGCCACGGCTTTGCCGCCGCGCGCCATGCTGTCGTCCGCGCCCGGCATGCGCCAGGGCTTGTGGGCGACGCCGCCCAGCGCCACCCGGCCGGTGCCGTCCGGCAACACCACGGCGGCCACCGAGATCAGTGCGAAGGCGTAGGACGAGCGGTCGCGCACCTTGCGGTAGTAATGCTTGCCGCCCAGCGGCTTGGGCAAGGTCACGGCGGTGATCATCTCACCCGCGGTCAGCGTGGTTTCGATATGCGGCGTCTTGCCCGGCAGGCGGTGGAACTCCGCCATTGGGATGCTGCGGGTCGAACCATCGGGACGGACCGTTTCGACCACCGCGTCCAGCAGTTGCATGGCGACGGCCATGTCGCTCGGATGGGTGGCGATGCACTCGTCGCTGACGCCGACGATGGCGTGGTTGCGGCTGTGGCCGGCGATGGCCGAACAACCGCTGCCCGGCGCGCGCTTGTTGCAGGCCTGGTTGGTGTCGTAGAAATAAGGGCAACGGGTACGCTGCAACAAGTTGCCGGCGGTGGTGGCCTTGTTGCGCAGCTGCGCCGAGGCGCCTGACAGCAAGGCGCGCGAGAGCACGCCATAATCGCGGCGGATGCGCTCGTCGGCGGCCAGGTCAGTGTTGCGCACCATGGCGCCGATGCGCAAGCCGCCCTGCGGCGTGCTTTCGATCTTGTCGAGGCCGACGGCATTGACGTCGATCAGGTGGCCCGGGGTTTCGATCTCCAGCTTCATCAGGTCCAGCAGATTGGTGCCGCCGGCGATGAACTTGGCGTTGGGCGTGCGTGCGGCGAGCGCGGCAGCTTCTGCCGGTGTCGACGCGCGCTGGTAAGTAAAGGCTCTCATGCGGCGCTCCCGGCGACTTCGCTGATCGCGTCGATGATGTTGGAATAGGCGCCGCAGCGGCAAATGTTGCCGCTCATGCGTTCGCGCAATTCGGTGGCGTTGAGCAGCGGACGCGCGGTCAGATCCGGGCTGACGTGGCTCGGGATGCCCTGCTTGATCTCTTCAAGGGCGGACACGGCCGAACAGATTTGCCCCGGGGTACAGTAGCCGCACTGGTAGCCGTCGTGCTTGACGAAGGCGGCCTGCATTGGATGCAGCTTGGCGGGCGTGCCCAGTCCCTCGATGGTGGTGACCTTGGCGCCTTCGTGCATCACGGCAAGGGTGAGGCAGGAATTGATGCGGCGGCCGTCGACGATTACCGTGCAGGCGCCGCACTGGCCATGGTCGCAACCTTTCTTGGTCCCGGTCAGGTGCAGGTTTTCGCGCAGGGCGTCGAGCAAGGTCGTGCGGGTATCGAGCTCGAGCTTGCGGACTTCGCCGTTGACCTGGAACGTGACCTTCGCGCTCACAGGCGCGGCGGCGGATTGCGCTGCGGCCGCGTTGCCGGTCTGGGCGGCGGCGATCGACGGTACGGCGCTGGCAGTTGCCGACAGCGCGCCGGCGATCAATAGTTCCCGCCTGGAGAGTGTAACTTGGCTAAGGTCGTTCATGGCTTGGCGTCCTAATGGCTAATGATTTAAAGGCCTCCTCTGGATGAGGTAGTATTAATTATATTAAGCGCATTCGGAGCGGTTGATTCGCACTGTTGGATCAGGCAATGGACCCGGTGGTTTAGGCAATCGGCGTGTGTAGTTTTGCTCCGCTAGCCACCCATCGCGCGGATTTCATCCATCGTGAAACCGGCCTGCACACGGGCCTCGACGTTGAACGGGCCGCGCAACGCCGGGGCGCGATAGCGCAATGCCAGGTCGGCATACGCCGCACCCGGCTCCAGCCCATGCTGATCGCACAGATACCTGTACCAGCGGTTGCCGATCTCCACATGACCGATCTCGTCGCGCAGGATGATGTCGAGGATGTGGGCTGCGGGCATGTCGCCGGCCTGCGCCAGCTTGGCACGCAGCGGCGGATTCGCGTCCAGGCCGCGTGCCTCCAAGGTGCGCGGCACCAGCGCCATGCGGGCCAACACGTCGCCCGTGGTCCTCTCGACCATCTCCCACAAACTGTCGTGGGCGGTGAAATCGCCGTATGTGTGACCTAACGCACCCAAGTGCTCAACAAGCAGGGAAAAATGCAACGCTTCTTCGTCGGCGACGCGCAACCAGTCGGTGTAGTAGCTTGGCGGCAAGCCCGGGAAGCGCCACAGCGCGTCCAGGGCGAGGTTGATGGCGTTGAATTCGATGTGGGCCAGCGCGTGGATGAGCATGGCGCGCCCTTCCAGCGTATTCATCGAACGGCGCCCCACTTCGCGCGGCGGCACCAGACCGGGTTTTTGCGGACGTCCGGGGATGGCGGCCGTGGCTTGCAGAATGACAGCCGGATTCGGCGGGCACAAGCCTGCTGCGGAGGCGGCGGCCATGGCGGCGACGGCGCCCACCTTCCTGGTCGGATCGGCTTCCAGCAGGCAATGCAGCGCATAGGCGCGCAGCTCGGTCGGCGCGGATTCTTGGGTGGGGGATGGGTGCACGGGATCTGGTGGGGCTTGCGGGAAAGGCGGCAGTGTAACACCCCGCCCCGCCCTAGACGACGCCGGGCTCCAGCAACGTCAGCGTTTGCTGCGCGGTGTCGAGCCGCGCCCTGATGCCGACCGGCATGGTGAATTGATGGCGGATGTGGCCGAAGGAGTAACCGGTGACCGCCGGCAGGGTCAGCGGCAACAGGTGCTGGTCGACCGTTTCGTCCAGCGACAGCGCGCTTTCGCCGTCGATCCCATCGCAATTTTCGAAAATGCCCAGCATGACGGCCGCGGCCTTCCGATACCCCTGGCTGAGCTGCAACTGCGTCATCATGCGGTCGATACGGTAGGGCTCCTCGTTGACGTCTTCCAGATACAGGATGGCGTCGGTGAAGTCGGCCGCGTACGGCGTGCCGGCCAGCGCGCTGACCAGCGACAGGTTACCGCCAATCAACCGTCCCGTGGCGACGCCCGCGTGGATCGTGCGAAGCTTATAGTTGGCGTGCGTCTCGCCTGCCAGCGCGTTCTCCGCCGACATCGCGATCGTATAGTTGTCGTGCGGCGTCATCAGCACGTTTTGCATCTGGGTGACGGCATACTCCGAGAACGTGGACGATGCCACCGGCCCATGGAAAGTCACCAGCCCGGCGTGCGTAAGAAACGCCAGATGCAGGCTGGTGATGTCCGAATAGCCGATCAACACTTTCGGATGGGCGCGTATCAGCCGGTAATCGATGTGTTCCAGCAGCGAGATGCAGCCCGAGCCGCCGCGTATCGCCCACACCGCCTTGATTTCGGGGTCGAGGAACATGCCGTGCACATCGTCGAGCCGCTGCTGGACGGTGCCCGCGTAGTTGCCGTAGACATAGTGTATGTTGTTGCCGACACGCGCGCGCAAGCCCAGCGATTCGATATTGCCGACCGCCTTCGCCAGCGCTTCCTCATTGGTATGGCCACCCGGCGCGATGATGCCGACCAGGTCGCCCGGCATCAGCCTCGCGGGTTTGATCAGGCGCATGGTTTTCCTCCGCCTGGACGATGGCGCGGCCGCTTGCGCCGCCGCGTTTGTGCCGATTGCGGCGGCGGCCAGCAGCTTGCCGAAATGCCGCCGGCCGAATCCGCCCGACATTACAGGAACTTGTACTTCAGCAAGACGCTGAGCGAGCGGCCGCGCGGATCGGCCACGCGCGGGTCCCAGCCGGCGCCTACCACCTCGTCGACGTTGTGCGCCGTGAACGGCGGATCGGTGTCGAGGATGTTCTGGATGCCCACGGTGATCGTGGTGTTGCGGATGCCGCTGTACGTGGCCGACAAGTCGTACTTGGTATACGCCTTGACGTTGGGATTGAACCCCGGCGGCGGCGTCGACTTGCCGTTGTTCGGCAACTGGTCCTTGTAGCCGGTGCTGTAGTTCTGGATCAGCATGGCGCTCCAGTCGCCCTTGGCCAGGCTGATGCTGGCGTTGTGCTTCCAGCGCAGATACAGGTCGCGGGTGTAGAAGTTGCCGACGTACTCCTTGTACTCCTGCCCTTCGAACTCGGCGAACTTGAAGCTGTTGGTGTAGGTGCCGTCGAGGCTGAAGTTCCAGTTATAGTTGCTGACTTTGCCTTCGCCGCGCAGGCTCAGGTCGGCGCCGCGTGTCTTGGCGCCGGCGGCGTTGATCCAGCCGGCTTGGACGTAGGCGATGGTGTTGTCCGGGTTGCGGATGATGTTCTCGGATAGCGCCGCCGCGTTGGCCAGCACGACCTGGGGCGTGCGGTTCAGGATGCGGTTGAGCGTGTTGATGGCCCAGTAGTCGACGGACGCCGAATAGCCCTTGACCGGCTCGAAGACAACGCCGAGGCTGCCCTGCTTGGAGGTTTCCGGCTTCAGCCTGGTGTTGCCGCCGGTGAGATACTCCAGGCGCGGAATGGCGCAGAAGGCCGGATTGCCCGGATTGGCCGGGCAGCCGATCGGGTCGATGATGCCGTTCGGCAGTTCCTGCAGCAGGCTGCCGGAATACAGTTGCGTGAAGCTCGGCGCCAGGAAGCCTTTGTTGGCCGAGCCCCGGAACAGCAGCGAACTGTTGGGCTGGTAGCGGAACGAGACCTTGGGGTTGGTGGTATCGCCGAACACGCTGTAATGGTCGCGCCGCAGGGCCAGTTGCAGCTCCAGTTCCTTGGTGACGGGCACCAGCAGCTCGGTGTAGAAGGCCTTGATGTCGCGCGTGGCCTCGTTCAACGCCGCGTTGCCGGGCGCCAGCAGGATTTGCGTGGCGTCGACGTCCTGGGCGAAGCTGTAGCCTTCGCGGCGCAGGTCGAAGCCGACCGCCATCGACATCGCCCCCGCCGGCAGCTGCATCACTTCACCGGAGATGTTGCCGTCGATCTGGGTCAGTTTGGTCTTGCCGTGCTGCAGCGGGCCACGATAGCGGGTGGAATCAATCAGCGCGATCGCCTCCGGCGTCTGGGTCTGGCCTGGCGTCAGCCACGGATTGATCAGGCCGGTGCCGAGCGCCGCATAGATCTTGCTTGTGTAGCCGTAGCCGTCCAGCAAGCGGGTCTTGGTCTTGCTTTCGCCGTGCGACACGCCGGCGCGGTAGTCCCACTTGCCCAGCAGGACGCCTTCGGCGCCGAGTAGCAGGCGGGCGTTGTCGGTGACGTTCTCTTGCTTGCGATAGCCCCAGTCGTTGGCGCGCCATTTGTACGAGATCGGCTTGGTCTTGTCGAAAGTGGAAATATACGGCGACAGGTCCTGGTAATAGGCGCCGCCGGCCGGATAGACGCCGCCGTTGGCGACCGTGGCCGAGATCTGCACCGGCGTCAGCTCCGACAGCGCCTTGTTGTGGCCGTACAAGGCCTCGACGAACACCTTGTGGTCCGGGTTGATTTGCAAGGTGCCGCGCGAGACGGCGTTCAGGCGCTCGACCGGGAAGCTGATGATGTAGTCGGCGCCGTAATCATAGGCGCACGAATAGGTGCTGCGGGTGGCGGCGGTGACGTCCTTCCACAGCGCCGTCTGGTATTGCGACATGCCGGGAATCGTGTCGCACTTGCCCTGGAAGCTCAGCGGGTTCGCCTGCAGATAGGTGGTGCTGTCGCCGGGCATCTTGAAGCCGGCGCCGAGGGCCGTGCCCGGACCGTTCAGTTGATTGGCGAACGGCGTTCCGGTGGTGTCCGGCGACAGGCCGCGCGCCGGCTGGAAGCCGTTGGCGAACGAGCGCTCGCGCGAGCTCAGCTTTTCGTCGTTGTCGTAGGTGACGCTGCCCATCAGGTTGTAGCCGTCGGTTTGCAGCGAGCCGGTGCCGCCCAGCAGCGACAGGCGGCGCTTGGCGCCGCCCCCCTCCTCGGTGAAATTGCCGGTATAGGAGAGCTCCAGGCCGCGATAATCGGTGCGCAGGATGAAGTTGATGACGCCGCCGATGGCGTCGGTGCCGTAGATGGCCGAGGCGCCGTCCTTGAGGATCTCGACCCGGGCGATGGCGCCCAGCGGAATCGCGTTGAGGTCGACCGACTTGCCGCTGGCGCCGTAGGTGGCGATGCGGCGGCCGTTGAGCAGCACCAGGGTGCTGTTCGGACCGAGTCCGCGCAGCGACGCGTACGAGGCGCCGCCGCTGACGCGGTCGGCGTCGGCGCCGAAGACGTTATTACCGGAGGTCATGTTGTCGGCGCCGGTGCCGTTGGCCGACAAGGTGCGGATCAGTTGCTCGGTGCTGGTGATGCCCTGCTTTTCGATGGTGTCGTAGTTGATCACCTGCACCGGCAGCGCGCCCTCCTTGGCCACCCGCTTGATGCTGCTGCCGGTGATTTCGACCCGCTGCATGCTCGCTTCGCCGCTTTGCGCCAGCGCCGGTCCCGACGCCGGGGCCACAACACCTATTAGCGCAATCATGTGCGCCAGTTTCTTAACCTTCACGGCCTCTCCCTTTGATGTGCCTGCGATCTATCGCGACTGGCGGCTGGCGGCGTCGTTGCGCCGCGCTGTCCCGCCAACCCAGATTAGCCGCTCGACTTTGTCGCCATCCAATGAAAATAGCTTTTGAGGTTATAACTTTTAGTCATAAAGTGAGCGGCGCAGAAGGAGGATGCCAGCCGGGCTCCATTTGCGGAATGGCATTTGTATCATTTTTGCCACGGAGTAAAGAATAAAGTCTATTCGAGCAGCGTCCTCGCGGCCGTCGCAATGCTGTCAGCCAAGCGGCGTGCGCCGTGCGACAGCGGCGCGTGGGCTGGCGTCAATAGATATAGCGGGATCGGAATGGCGGGCGACCAGGGACGGCTTTGCAGCCGGCCGCGTCCCGAGGCGGCGGTGAACGGGTCGACCACCGCCATGCCACCGCCCGCCTCCACCAGCGAGCGGGCGATCTGGTAGGTTTGCACCACGGTGTGGACCGAGGGCGCGATGCCTTGCGCCTCGCAGGCGGCCTCCACTTGCGCGCCCAGCGGATCGTTGTCGGTGTAGCCGATCAGCTCGCCTTTCAGGCCGCAGGCCGACAGCGGCTCGCCCTCTTCCGCCGCCGACCAGGTGCCCGGCGGCGCGATCACCGTCATTACCCCTTGCGCGATCGGTTCGGCGATGATGCCGGGATGGCGCGGGTCCTGCAACGACAGGCCAAGATCGGCCTCGCCGAGGCGCAGCGTGTTGATGATCTCGCTGGTGTGGTGCGTCGCCAGCTCGCAGCGGGTGTCGGCGAAGGCGCGGCGCCATTCGCTCATCGCCTGCGGCAAGACGCTGACGGCGATCGTCGGCGTGGCCACCAGGCGGATGGTCTCCACGGTGCGGCTTTTGAGGCTGGCGGCGAGGCGGCGGATGCCTTGCAGTTCGTGGTGCAGCTTTTCGGTTTCGGCGAACAGGCGGTGCGCCTCCGGCTTCGGATACAGCTTGCCGCGCACCCGCTCGAACAGCGGCATGCCCAGTTGCAGCTCGCAATGCTGCAGCACCTTGGTGACGGCCGGCTGGGAAATGTGCAGCACTTGCGCCGCGCCGCTGATGGTGCCGACTTGCATGATCGCGTGGAAAACTTCTATGTGCCGTAACCGCATGGTCCCTCTTTCAATAACGCATCTTCGCGTTACTGTAGCAGGAGTGCGGCGCGTACACTGCCCGCGCTGCGGTCGAGCAAGGCCTGCGCCTGCGGTATCGATAGTTCCTTGAGCAAGGCCACGATGGCGACTTTGACGTGAAAGCCGCATTGGGCCAGGGCCGCCCGGGCGCGGGCCTCGTCGGCGCCGGTGGCGTGCATCGTCAGCGCCACGGCGCGCTGGACCAGCTTGGAGTTGCTCGGCTTCATATCGACCATCAGGTTGCCGTAGACCTTGTGCAGGCGGACCATGATGGCGCTGGAAATGGTGTTGAGCACGATTTTTTGCGAGGTGCCGGCCTTTAGACGCGTGCTGCCGGAGATGATTTCCGGGCCGGTATCGAGCGTGATGCCGATTCCGGCGCGCAGGACCAGCGGCGCGTCCGGATTGTTGGCGATGCCGACGGTGAGCGCCTCGCTGGCGCGGGCGGCCTCCAGCGCGCCGAGCACGTACGGCGTGGCGCCCGAGGCGGCCAGCAGCAGCACCACATCCTTCGGTCCCGGCCGCAGCGCCGCGAGATCCGCGCCACCCTGGCCGGCGTCATCCTCGGCGCCCTCGACCGCCTGGAACATGGCGCCCTTGCCGCCGGCCAGCAGCGACAGCGCGCGCTCGTGCGGCCAAGAAAAGGTAGGGTGCAGTTCGACGCCGTCGAGCACGCCGAGCCGGCCCGAGGTGCCGGCGCCCACGTAGATCAGGCGCCCGCCGGAGGCGATGCGGGGCACGGCCGCCTCGACGACGGCACAGATCTGCCCCGCCGCCTGGCGGACCGCGGCGATGGCATTGAGCTGGTCGGCAATCAGCGTGTCGACCAGGTCGGGCACCGGATACTGGTCCAGGCCGGCATGTTCCTGGCTGGGAATTTCGGTTCTGAGCATCGTCATGCCTCGATGGGTTTGATACCGTGAGTGTAATCGCCAAACGCGGGCTTGAGGCATGAAACGTTGCCGGACGCGCATTCCATAAGGTTATGGAGCCAGCGCCGGTTTTCATTGGTAGCGGCGGACGGGGCGCGCTATTCTGGGCCGCATCCGGTCCGGCTTGCGGCCGGCTATCGGAATAATGTTGTTGTCATCGGGAGACAGTGAACGATGAGCGAGATCGTCGTCATCGGCGGTGGCGTGGTCGGCCTGACGTCGGCCTGGTGGTTGGCCGAGGCCGGCTTTCAGGTGCGCCTGGTCGAGCGCGAGGCGCAAGTCGGCAGCATGGCCAGCTACCGCAATGGCGGTCAGCTCAGCTATCGCTACGTGGCGCCGCTGGCCGACGCCGGGGTGCCGCTGAAGGCGCTGCAGTGGCTGTTCCAGCCGGACGGGCCGCTACGGCTCCGTCTGGAGGCCGACCCGAGACAATGGCGCTGGTTCCTGCAATTCCTGCGCAACTGCAATGCCGACGCCAACCGCCGCACCACCGCCACCTTGCTGCAATTGGGCGAACTGAGCCGCAACGCGATGGCCGAATTGTCGCCGGTGCTGCCGCCTTCCGAGTTCGCCTGGCGCGACGCCGGCAAGCTGGTCGTCTATCGCAACCGCGCCCTGTTCGAGCGCGCGGCCGGCGCGGCCGCCGCCGATGCCGAGGTCTTGTCGCCGGCCGCCGCCGTGGCGCGCGAACCGGCGCTGGCGGCGTTGCAAAGCGTGCTGGCTGGCGGCATCTTCAACCCGGGCGAGGCGGTGGCCGACTGCCACGCGTTCTGCCTGGCGCTGGAGCTGCGCCTGCGGGCACACCCGAACTTCCTCGGCGTCACGCATGCCGATGTGCACGCCTTGACGGTCGACGGCGGCCGGGTGTCCGGACTCGACACCTCGATCGGCCCCATCGGCGGCGATCATTATGTGCTTGCGGCCGGCATCGACAGCCGCGATCTGGCGGGCCGCGCCGGCATCTATTTACCCCTTTATCCGCTGAAAGGCTACAGCCTGACGGCGCCGATACGCGCGGTCGACCACGCGCCGGAAATCAGCGTGACCGACTTCGAGCGCAAGGTGCTGTACGCGCGCATCGGCGGGCGCCTGCGGGTGGCGGCCATGGTCGATCTGGTCGGCGCCAGGCTCGCCATCGAGGAGCGCCGCGTGCACGGCCTGATGCGGCTGGCGAAGGAAGCCATGCCGGGCGCTGCCGACTACGGCAACGTCGAAACGTGGGCCGGCCTGCGTCCGGCCACTCCGGGCGGCGCGCCCATCATCGGCGCCACGCGCTACGGCAACTTGTGGCTCAACGTCGGCCACGGCCCGCTCGGTTTCACGTTCGCCTGCGGCAGCGCCAAACTGCTGGCGGGCGCGCTGCGCGGCGAACCCCTGCCGTTCCCTCTTGATGGCCTCGGTTCCACGTAGGGCGGATTAGGCGCAGCCGTAATCCGCCAATGCATGAGCCGTCGAAACGCATGCATGGCGGATTACGCTGCGCCAATCCGCCCTGCATAGTCCTTATGTTCTCCAGTAACTCATCCCCGTCCTACATCGACACCGCACGCGCACCTATACCTCTACCGTCGCGCTGGACGCATGATGAGCCTTGTTCCCGCGGCATGAATGACGGGATTTGTTCAACCACTTGGAGACCATCATGAGCTACCTCGACCGCGACACCTATGGCATCTACAACGACCTCGATAACGACCTCGACGTCAACAGCGGCCCCGGCCCCCGCCTGATGGGCGCAGACACCCTGATCGGCGAGGATGTCTACAACCGCCAGGAAGAAGACCTGGGCGATATCAAGGAAATCATGCTCGACATGCGCCAAGGCAAAGTCGCCTACGCGGTGCTTTCCTTCGGCGGCTGGCTCGGCATGGGCGACAAGCTGTTTGCCGTGCCTTGGGAAGCCCTGCAACTGGACACCGTCAACAAACGCTTCCTGCTGGACGTGTCGAAAGACCACCTGAAAAACGCGCCGGGCTTCGACAAGGATAACTGGCCCGACATGGCCAGCGCCGAGTTCAGCACCCAGCTGCACAACTTCTACGGCACCCAGCAAGGCGCCCTCGGCACCCGCACCGCCAGCGGCAGCGTGATGGGCGCTGGAAGCTCCAGCCTGCAGAGCGATCCCGGCTACGGCAGCCAGAGTGGCCTTGGCAGCGAAACCGGCATCGGCAGCCAATCGCAGACCGGCCTCGGCAGCCAGACCGGCAACCAGACCGGTTCCGGCTACGGTAGCACCGGCTCGGGCAGCGGCAACCTGTAATTGTTGAGGGGACAGCACGATTGCATTCTGTCCAACACAATTCTCAGCGCCAAGGTATGCTTCGTAGCGTGCCTTGGCGTTTTGCGTCCTTATTCTCCATCGTGTAGTTATCCCAAGTGTGTAAACGCACCAATATCGGGCATTTCCTCTGGCACACTTCTTGATAGAAGATAAAGGCACTCCACAGAGGAACGTTCGATATGGCAAAATTTTTCAACGAAATGACCGCTGATGGCCTGGCACACCACGCCAGCGCCGAGGTACGTGAACACTATCGCGAGTTTTGCGGCTGGCTCCAGCGCCAGTCGGCCGAAACCATCGAGCGCAAGCGGGCCGAGGCCGATTTGACCTTCCGCCGCGTCGGTATCACCTTCGCCGTGTACGGCGACGACGCCGGCACCGAGCGGTTGATCCCCTTCGACACTATTCCCCGCATCATCCCCGCCGCCGAGTGGAAAAAGATGGAAGCCGGCCTGGTTCAGCGCGTCAAAGCGCTGAACATGTTCATTCACGATATCTATCACGACCAGAACATCATCAAGGCCGGCCTGATTCCCGCCGAGCAGATCTACAAAAACGCCCAGTACCGCCCGGAGATGCAAGGCATCAACGTGGCGTCGGACATTTACGCGCACATCGCCGGGGTCGACATCGTGCGCGCCGGCGCCGGCGAGTTCTACGTGCTGGAGGACAATCTGCGCGTGCCTTCGGGCGTCTCCTATATGCTGGAAGACCGCAAAATGATGATGCGGCTGTTCCCGGAATTGTTCGCGCGCAACAAAATCGCACCGGTCGACCACTATCCGGACATGCTGCTCGACAATCTGCGCTCGGTCGCGCCGATGGGCATCAACGATCCGACGGTGGTGGTGATGACGCCGGGCATGTACAACTCGGCCTATTTCGAGCATGCCTTCCTGGCCCAGCAAATGGGCGTGGAGCTGGTCGAGGGCAAGGATTTGTTCGTCAGCGATAACACCGTGTTCATGCGCACCACGCGCGGACCGAAGCGTGTCGACGTGATTTACCGCCGCCTGGACGATGATTTCCTCGATCCGCTGGCGTTCCGTCCCGATTCCTCGCTCGGCGTGCCGGGCCTGCTGTCGGTGTACCGCGCCGGCCGCGTGACCCTGGCCAACGCCATCGGCACCGGCGTGGCCGACGACAAGTCGATTTATCCTTTCGTGCCGGATATGATCAAGTTTTACCTGTCCGAGGAACCGGTGCTCAACAACGTGCCGACCTACCAGTGCCGCAAAAAAGAGGATCTGGACTATACGCTGGCCAATCTGGGCGAGCTGGTGGTCAAGGAGGTGCACGGCGCCGGCGGCTACGGCATGCTGGTCGGCCCGGCGTCGACCAAGGCGCAGATAGAGGACTTCCGCCAGCGCCTGCTGGCCAAGCCGGACGGCTACATCGCCCAACCGACCCTGGCCCTGTCAGCCTGCCCCACCTATGTCGAGAACGGCATCGCGCCGCGCCACATCGACCTGCGTCCGTTCGTGCTGTCGGGTAAAACCATTTCGATGGTGCCCGGCGGCCTGACCCGGGTGGCATTGCAGGAAGGCTCGCTGGTGGTGAACTCGTCGCAAGGCGGCGGCACCAAAGACACCTGGATACTGGAACGTTAAGGAGACACCATGTTAAGCCGTACCGCAGATCACCTGTTCTGGATGGCGCGCTATACCGAGCGCGCCGAAAACACCGCCCGCATGCTCGACGTCAACGTGCAGACGTCGATGCTGCCGCAGTCCGACGAGGACAACGCCCACGGCTGGCGCGCCATGCTTGGCATTTCCGAGCTGCAAGCCGCCTACGACGCCAAGCACAAGACGCTGGAGGCGCGCGAGGTCATCGATTTCATGGTGCGCGACCCCGACAACTCCTCGTCGATCGTCGCCTGCCTGACCGAGGCGCGCGAGAACGCCCGCGCCGTGCGCGGCACCTTGACCACCGAGGTGTGGGAAATCCAGAACCAGACCTGGCTCGACATGCAGAAGCGCCTCGACAGCGATCTGCTGGAGGACGATCCGAGCAAGTTCTTCGAATGGGTCAAGTTCCGCTCGCACCTGTCGCGCGGGGTGACCGTCGGCACCATGCTGCGCGACGAGGCCGTCCATTTCATCCGTCTCGGCACCTTCCTCGAGCGGGCCGACAACACGGCGCGCATCCTGGATGTCAAGTTCCACGGCGGCGGCGCCGAGGCCACCCGCAGCGAGGCGATGAGCCAGCACGATTTCTACTACTGGGGCGCCCTGCTGCGCTCGGTATCGGGCTTCGAGATTTACCGCAAGGTGTACCGCGACGTGATCACGCCGGCCCGCATCGCCGAACTGCTGATGCTGCGTGGCGACATGCCGCGCTCGCTGCTGGCCTGTATGGACGAAGTGGTGCAAAACCTGGCCGAGGTGCGCAACGATGTGTCGGCCGATACCGAACGCCTGGCCGGCCGGCTGCGCGCCGCGCTGCAATTCAGCAATATCGACGATATCCTGGAGGCCGGCCTGCACGAGACGCTGACCCGCTTCCTGGCCGACATCAACCAACTGGGCGACCGCGTCAGCCGCGATTTCCTGGTGCCGCTGGCGGCTTGAGGGAGCGACTGATCCATGCAACTGAATATTCGGCATGAAACGCGCTACACCTACACCACGCCCCTGGCCTACACCATCCAGCAGCTGCACCTGACGCCGCGCAAGGAGCCGCAGCAGCATGTGATGTCGTGGAATATCGCGATGCCCGGCCATGTGCACGCCTACACGGACGCCTACGGCAACCTGTCGCACATGATGACGATGGCCACGCCGCACCACGGCCTGACCATCACCGCCGCCGGCGTGATCCAGACCGAGATGCCGCTCAAGGGACGGGTGCCGAACGGCGACACGCTGTCGCCGTTGATTTTCACGGTGCCCACGCGCCTGACCGAGGCCACGCCGGGCATCCTGGAACTGGCCGCCTCCTGCCTGCCGGACGGCCGGGCGCAGAGCAAGGACCTGCTTTCGCTGGCCGAGCACATCTTTGGTGCGGTCCGGTATCAAAGCGGTGCGACCGTCGTCACCACCACCGCCAGCGACGCGTTGGCGCTGGGCCAGGGCGTGTGCCAGGACCATGCCCACCTGTTCCTGGCCTGCTGCCATGCGCACGGCATTCCGGCGCGCTACGTGTCGGGCTATATCGATCCCGAAGACACCAGCCACGCGGCCAGCCATGCCTGGGTCGACGCCTGGGCCGAGGACAAGGATTATGTGGGCTGGATCAGCATCGACGTCACGCACGCGCGCCTGATGACCGACGCCTATTGCCGCCTGGCTATCGGGCGCGATTACGATGCGGCGGCGCCGGTGCGCGGCGTGCGGCGCGGCGGCGGCCAGGAATCGATGGAAGTCGACGTGAAAATTGGTGCCAGGTAATTACCAGGTGTAAAATAGTCGTACTTATATTCAATACTTTACGACGATGACTTATTGTGTGGGCATGCGCCTCGACGCCGGGCTGGTGTTTTTATCGGACTCGCGCACCAACGCCGGGGTGGACCAGGTCGGCACGTTCCGCAAGATGAGCGTGTTCGAGGTCCCGGGCGACCGCATGATGGTCATGATGACCGCCGGGAATTTGTCGATTTCGCAATCCATACGCCAGCTAGTGTCGGAGCGTGCCACCGCCGACGGCCACAGCCTGTGGGACGCGCCCAATATGTACGAGGCCGCGCGCATCCTCGGCGACGCGGTGCGCCGGGTGCACGAGCGCGACGCCAAGTCCCTGGCCGGCTTTGGCATCGACTTCAACGTCAGCATTATTTTCGGCGGGCAGATCAAGGGCGAGCGCTGCCGCCTGTTCCAGATCTACTCGGCCGGCAATTTCATCGAGTCGCACGATGAAAACACCTATTTCCAGATCGGCGAGGCCAAGTACGGAAAACCGATCATCGACCGCGTGGTCACGCCGGCCACCAGCCTGGACGATGCCGCCAAATGCGCGCTGATTTCGATGGATTCGACCTTGCGCTCCAACGTCTCGGTCGGCCTGCCGCTCGATCTGCTGGTCTATGATACCGACGCGCTGGCCGTCACGCATTTCGTCACCATCGACGAGCGCAACCAGTATTTCCAGATGATCCGCAACACTTGGGGCGACCAGCTCAAACGCGTGTTCGAAAGCCTCGACAATCCGGTGTGGAACGCGGCGCGCGAAGCCACCAACAACGTACTGCACGCAACCAAGACGGGCGGCAAGCCGGTGCGCGTCGCGCCGCCGGCCGGCACCGCGCCGGTTGCGCCGGCGGCGCCGTTACAGACGCTGGCGCAGCAATTTAACAACGGACAACAATAGGGTGTTGATCTTGCTTAAATGTCGTTTGAGTAAGCGAAGCGAAGTTCGGGCAATCTGTCAGGCAACATCAGCGCTCAGTGTATTATTAGTCAATTAATGTCGTTTGGAGTGCCGCATGTCTGAAACCAGTACGTCAGGACCCGAAGAGAATGTATTCTCGGTTGCCACGCTGCTCAAATACATGGGCAACGACGACAAGGCGCTGGCGATCGTCTCCAAAATCGTGCGCGACGCTTGCGCGCCGGGTCTGGCCCCGTTCGACCAGGCGCGCGCGGCGCTCCAGGAAGAGCGTCTGGTCGACGCCGGCAAGATTTTCCATAGCCTGCGCGGTTCCATCGGCACGCTGGGGGCGAAGCGCCTGGTGGCGTCGTCGCTCAAGCTTGAGCAGGCGATCGCCGAACGCCAAAGCGGGCTTATCCCTCCTCTGTTCGCCGAGCTCGAGTCCGAATATCAGCTGGTGCTGCGGCAAGCCGGGGATTGGCTGCTGCTTAACGCTCCCCACGACGACAACACAACACGGGCATAACGCCTGCGGCCGCGTACCGGCGGCCTCATACCGGCGTGCTCGTCGGCTCTGCCCGGCTGCCACACTAAATCTCACGATATAGCTCAACAACTGTAACGAACGCTCATGTTGCAGTGCACACTGTTATGCTCGATTCCGGGGTTTCGCGCCCTGCTAACGAATGGTTACAATTGTTACCCTCGTTGGGGACTTGCAATCCGACGTGCGAAAGTGTTCATGTTAATATCGCCACCATTCGATATCGCTGGCGCTAACACCTAGTTGCGCCGGACGTGCGACACAGATTTCGACGATATCGTAAGCTAACGGACAAGGTTCCGTCGTCTGCGTACTATTGCGTAAGAGACAATTTGCCGGGATGCAAGTATAATGCTGCAATGCGTCTTAAATGGCGATTACCAAGGGTAACTAATATATGGATTTATTCAACAAGTCAGGTGTGTTGGTATCATCGGTTCTGGTTCTGGTCGGAGCGTTGATCGCCTGCCAGGCGCAGGAAGGTACCGTACCCGCCTCGACCGTGATTGAAGCCGCCGCGATGCAAATCGGTCCGCAGGGCCAACCAGCGGCGGAGCGACGTTTGCAAGAGTGGGCAGACCAGGGTTCCGCTGTCGCCCAGCGCGAACTGGCATTGCGGTATTTGTCCAACCCGGCCAAGCGCAGCGAAGCGATCGCCTTGTTCGAGCGCGCCGCCAGCGCCGGCGATGCCCAGGCGGCAGTCGGCCTGGTCGGCATGGCGCGCGAAGCGGGCGACGGCATGGGTGGCGTCGCCGCCGCCAACGCGGCGCGCACCGCCGGCCGCGTGATCAAGGAAGCGACCAGCGTCAACTACGCGCCGCGCTAAGGTTTTCCCTTACCACAGTTCAAAGCTCGTCATTAGCGCCATCAAACCGCGGCACCCCAGGTGCGGCGGTTTTTTTTTTGGGCTGGCGCCGAGCATCCGCTTTCAGGCCTTGGTATCCAGCTGGGCGATATACCAGCGCAGCGCCTGGTCCAGGCCGCGCCGCAGGTCGTGGGTCGGCACATAGCCGAGCAGACTTGACGCCTTCGAGATGTCCGCCTGCGAGTGGCGCACGTCGCCGGCGCGGAATTCGCCATAGGTGGGCTGGTAGTCGCGCAGATGTGGGTAACGCTCGACCAGCAAGCCATGCAATGTCAGATACAGCTCGTTCAGACTGGTGCGCGCATTGAGCGCGACGTTGTAGACCTGATTGACGGCAGCCGGCTTGTCGGTCAGGGCCGCCAGCAGATTGCGCACGGCGTCATCGACCGAGGCGCCGTAGCCGTGGCGCACCTGCGCCAGGCCGGTGATGCCCGGCTTGATGCCGTGACGCACATTGTAATAGGCGATCTCCTGGCACAGCTGCTCGACGAAGTAGGCGCGCTCCGGGCGCGGACCGACAAAGCTCATCTCGCCCTTGAACACATTGAGCATCTGCGGCAACTCGTCGATGCGCAGCTTGCGAGTCCAGCGGCCCACCGCCGTCACGCGCGGATCGTCCTGCGAGGCCCATTTCGGCTTGCCGTCCAGCTCCGCGTCGACCCGCATGCTGCGGAACTTCAGCACCTTGAACGGCCGGTTGTCGCGGCCGACCCGCTCCTGCTGGTAGAACACCGGCCCGCCATCCTCGAGCTTGATCGCCAGCGCCGTCAGCAGCATCACCGGCAGCGCCGCCAGGCAAATCGCGCCGCTGGCCAGCAGGTCGAAGGCGCGCTTGACCGCCGCCCGCAGCGGGCTCTGGTCGAAGCCGCCGCCGAAGATCAAATAGCTCGGCTGCAGCGAATCGACGCGGATCTGGCACGCCTCGCGCTCGAAGAAACTAGCGGCGTCGGTCACGCGCACGCCGCCCAGCGCGCACTCGAGCAGCTGGCGCACCGGGAAAGCGCCATTGCGGCGGTCGCCCACCGAGACGATGATCTCGTCGGCGGCATGGCGCCGCGCCAGCGCCAGCAGCGACAGCTCCGGCGGCAGCAGCATCGTCAGCGGCACGCAGCGCAACTCGCCCTCGACCGGCACGCACCCAACCACCCGGAACTGGTGGAAACCGACGCCCGTGGTGGCCAGGTCCATGCACTCGCGCGCGGTGGCGCCGTCGCCGATGATGATCAAGCGCTTCTCCAGCATGCTCGACTGCGCCGACGTGAACACCAGCAGCCGCGCCAGCAGCACCGACGCGCCGCCGACAACGAACACCACGCTGCCGAGCCGCACGAACTGCGTGCCAGGCAGCAGTTGCGCCAGCAGGCTGAACAGGATAAAACCCAGCACGAACGACGGCAGGATGCGCACGAAAGTACTTTTGATGTCCTCGCGCGACTGGTTGTGCTGGTACATGCCGAGGGCGCCCATGCTAAACACCAGCACCACCGCGAACGCCAGCGCCGGCGGATACAGGCTGTCGGGTGCCGGGCCGCCCTGGCGCCACAACGGCGCGCTCGCGACGGCGGCGGTTAACAGGACCAGCAGCTCCAGCATCAGCAGCATGAAGGCCATTTTCGACACGTAATGATGAAATATCCTGATCACAATAAGCTCCCTGCCGCGCTGAGCGGCGGAGCTTTCATGATGGAGACAACCGCGTCGGTTCACCTTGCGCGGCCACAACCGCAAACCGGCGCCAGCGCAAACCGGGCGCGAAAAGGGGATAAACCTGGCCTAAAACCGGGGCAAAAGCCGGGGAATATGACGAAGATGTGACAAATAGTCTATAGTCATGCTTCCTTACAGCATTTCTACATGTGATCATGAAATTTGATGTTGCAATCGTCGGCAGCGGACTGGCCGGCCTCTCGGTCGCCCTGCACCTGGCCGAAACGCGCACAGTCGCGATTATCTCCAAACGCGCGCTCAAAGACGGCGCCAGCAACTGGGCGCAGGGCGGCATCGCCGCCGTGCTCGATTCCGGAGACAGCCACACCCAGCACATCGACGACACCCTGGTCGCCGGCGGCGGCCTGTGCGACGAAAGCGCCACGCGCTACATCGTCGAGCACGGCCGCGAGGCGATCGAATGGCTGATCGCGCAGGGCGTGCCGTTCACCCGCGACTCGTCGGCCGAACTGGGCTTCCACCTGACCCGCGAAGGCGGCCACAGCCAGCGCCGCATCATCCACGCGGCCGACGCCACCGGCCACGCGGTACAGGTCACGCTGGAGGAAAAAGTCCGCGCCCATCCGAACATCACCTTGTTCGAGCATCACTGCGCGATCGACCTGATCACCTCCGACAAGCTGCATCCGGTCAAAAAAGGCCATTCCCAGCCGAAATGCTACGGCTTGTACGTGCAGGACGAAAAATCCGGCCAGGTGCACACCTTCGCCGCCGAGCACACCGTCTTGGCCACTGGCGGCGCCGGCAAGGTCTACCTGTACACCACCAACCCGGACACGGCCAGCGGAGACGGCATCGCCATGGCCTGGCGCGCCGGCTGCCGCATCTCGAACATGGAGTTCATCCAGTTCCACCCGACCTGCCTGTACCACCCGTACGCCAAGTCGTTCCTGATCACCGAGGCGATCCGTGGCGAAGGCGGCCTGCTCAAGCTGCCGCCGGAAGCCGGCGCCGCCGCCGGCACCCGCTTCATGCTGGCCCACGACGAGCGCGCCGAGCTGGCGCCGCGCGACGTGGTCGCCCGGGCGATCGACTTCGAGATCAAAAAGCGCGGCCTCGACTACGTGCACCTGGACATCAGCCACAAGCCGGCCGCATTCCTGATCGAACACTTCCCGACGATCTACGCGCGCTGCCTGGAACTGGGCATCGACATCACCAAGCAGCCGATCCCGATCGTGCCGGCCGCGCACTACACCTGCGGCGGCGTGGTCACCGACCTGTTCGGCCGCACCGACCTGCCCGGCCTGTACGCCGTGGGCGAAACCGCCTGCACCGGCCTGCACGGCGCCAACCGCCTGGCCAGCAACTCGCTGCTCGAATGCGTGGTCATCGGCAGCGCCTGCGCGCGCGACATCGCCTCCAAGGAAAAAGGCGAAGTGCCCTACCTGCCCGACTGGGACGAAAGCCGGGTCACCGACGCCGACGAGGAAGTGGTGATTTCCCACAACTGGGACGAGCTGCGCCGCTTCATGTGGAACTACGTCGGCATTGTGCGCACCACCAAGCGTCTGGAGCGCGCGCAACACCGCATCGCGCTGCTGAAGGAAGAAATCGACGAGTATTACCGCAACTTCCGCATCACGCACGACCTGCTGGAGCTGCGCAACCTGGTCGACGTGGCCAACCTGATCGTCAACAGCGCGCTGCAGCGCCGCGAAAGCCGGGGCCTGCACTTCAGCCGCGACTATCCGGAAACCTTGCCGAAAGCGTTGCCGAGCATCCTGATGCCGCCGCGCCGCAACTAGGACGGGCGCCATGACGGTCACAGTACGCGCCGCCGCGCCCGCCGACATTGCCGCCATGGAAGCGCTGATCAAGCGCTCCGGCATCGAACTGAGCGAAGGTTTTTACACCGGCGAACAGGCGCGGGCGGTAACGCAATACGTGTTCGGCGTCGACACCCAGCTGGTGGCCGACCAAACCTACTTCCTCATCGAGCAGCACGGCAAGCTGGCGGCGTGCGGCGGCTGGAGCAAGCGCAGCACGCTGTTCGGCGCCGACCGCACCAAAAAAAGCGTGGACGCCCTGCTCGACCCGGCCACCGAACCGGCCCGCATCCGCGCCTTCTTCGTCGACCCGTCCGCCGCGCGCCAGGGCTTGGGCCGGCTGCTGCTGCAACACTGCACCGATGCCGCCGCCGAGGCCGGCTTTCACACCCTGGAACTGGCGGCCACCATGCCCGGCGTGCCGCTGTATCTGGCCTGCGGATTCGAGGAGATAGAACGCTTCGAGATCACCCTGCCCGGGCCGGTCCAAGTGCCGCTGACCCGCATGCGCAAGGCCATCAAGGCACGCTGACCAGGTGGCGCCGGGCCATGCGACGCAGTTCGCCGCTGCTCTTCAGTTCCGACAGCAACTGATCGAAGGCGCCGGCCAGCCCCTCGCCGATCGCGGTCTTGGGAAAGGCGAAATAGGCGTTCTGCGTATCGATCAGCGGGGCCACCGGCACCAGCTTGTCGGTCAAGCCCATGCGCTGTATCACCGGATCGGTGTCGCGCCGGTTGCTGGCGAACATATCCACATGGCCGTAGATCAGCATCATTAACCCGTTCTCGACGTTGTTGGCGACACTGATATTCAAGCCGGCCGCCGCGGCCGTGAACGCTTCCCCGTAACTCCAGCCATTGAGTGTGACGATGCGCTTGCCCTTGAGCGCGGCGTAGTCGCCGCCCCAGAACACCATGCCCTTGGCGCGCGAATAAAACGCCACCTGGTCCTGGAAAAACGGCTGTTCGGTAAAGCGCATGGTTTGCTCGCGCTCGGCGGATTTATAGGGACCGACCAGCACGTCGGCCAGGGCCATGCTGACGCGCTGCTGCGCGCGCCGCCAGGGATAGACTTCGAACTGCACGGCGCGGTCCAGTCGCCGGGCCAGCAGCCGCACCACCTCCACACCCAGCCCGGAAAATGCGCCATCGGCGTGACGCTCGTAGACGCCTTCGAAGCGCGTGCCGACCACCCGGAGCGGCGCTTTGTCGGCGCACAAAGCAAAATGCGGCAAAGCGCCGAGCGCGATGCCGCATGTGCCGAACAGCAAACGCCGTCGAACGAGAAAAGCTAACCGGTCTTTCTGAAACGCCGCGATCACGCGCAAGCAGCCTCCCTGCCGGACCATCCGGCACAAAATACCTTGTACTGGGGGATTCTAGCAGCTCATCGCGGCATCACCGCCATTTAAACCTTGGTGGATTTCTTGCGGCGGGCAACCCAGCCCATCATGCCCAGTCCCGCCAACATCATGGCGTAGGTTTCCGTTTCCGGAACTGGCAGCGCGACGGAACCGAAGCCGTCGATGTAGGCGTAGCCGGTGTGGCCGGTCGGCTGGCAGTCGGCGGCCAGCAGCGCCAACGTGAAGTCGTGGCCGGACAAGGACTGGTCGATGCTGAGTTGCTCAAGCTGCCAATACGGGGTATAGAAATACTCACCTTGGCTGAAGAAGCGGGAATCGACGCCGCCGCCGCCGTTGCCGGCATTATAAGTGCGGCTGATGACCAGTTGGCCGGTGGTGTTGTCGGTCAAGGTCAGGATCATCGCCGCCGATTCGTCCTCCGCATGGCCGCCATTCTCCAGCACGGCCTTCCAGGCGAAGTAGATACCGGTGTCGGTGTAGTTCTTGACTTGCTGGCTGATGACGGTAGCGAAACCGCCATAGGTGGTATCTTCCGCGCGATACGAATAGTCACCATGGATAACCGTCGTCCCGAGCAAGGCGCCAACGTTCGGATCGACGTAATTCTTGTCGATTACCTCGCCGCGCTCACCGCCGTCCGAGTGCAGCGCGCCACCGGCCAAGAAATCCGCCGGGCTGATGGAGGTGTTCAGGTTGTTGCCGCGATAGCCGCCGCCAGTGCTCCAACCACTGGTGGTACCGGACTCGAAGCCGCCATTGATGAAACTATCGGCCTGCGCCACACCGCTCAAACCCACCAACGCCATCATACCTACAATTTGCTTCAGACTCATAAACTAGCTCCCTGGTTAATAGTGGTAAAAAAACAAGGGAGATTATATTAGCTTTAAGTCATCTTTAACAATTGTATTATTTGCATATTTTTCAAATAATTTAATTGACAATTCGCAAAGAATAGTCTGTGGCGCGTATGTCTTTTGTCAAGCTTCCAATCGAGATGCGGTTGACGCCGGTTTCGGCGATGGCCCGCACGGTATCGAAGTTGATGCCGCCCGACGCCTCCAGCAACGCCCGTCCGGCATTGATGGTGACCGCCTCGCGCATCATCTCGTTGCTGAAGTTGTCCAGCAGGATGGACTCAGCGCCCGCCGCCAGCGCCTCGGCCAGCTCGTCCAGGTTCTCGACCTCGACCTGGATCGACACGCCCTTGTCCAGCCGCTTGGCCGCCAGCACCGCGTTGGTGATGCCGCCGGCCGCCGCGATATGGTTCTCCTTGATCAGGATGCCGTCATACAGGGCCAGGCGCTGGTTCTGCCCGCCACCGACGCGTACCGCGTATTTCTGCGCCAGGCGCAGCCCCGGCAAGGTCTTGCGGGTGTCCAGGATGGCCGCGCGGGTGCCGGCGATGACGTCGACGTATTTGCGGGTAGCGGTCGCCACGCCCGAGAGCAGTTGCAGGAAGTTCAGCGCCGCCCTTTCCGCCGTCAGCAGCGCGCGCGCCGGACCCTCGATCGTGCAGACCACGCTGTCGGCCTTCATCATGTCGCCCTCGGCGTACTGCCAGTCGATCTCGATGCCGGCCTGCATGCAGTTCATCACGCCCTCGAACCACGGCGCGCCGCACAACACCGCGTCCTCGCGCACGATCACGCGCGCGGTGGAGCGGCCGCCGTCCGGCACGAGCAAGCCGGTCAGGTCGCCGCTGCCCACGTCTTCCAGCAAGGCCGACAGAAGATTGGCCTCGAAGGCCGTTTTCAGCGCCTCGTCGAACGGCGCGAATTTATTCAACAAGGTACTCATCATGCGGGACCGATTCCTGAAAACAGTTGTGCTTCTTTGGCCAGGTCGGCGCCGGGCTGCACCCGGGCCTTTTTGGCCGCCGCGAAATCGAGCATGCGGTTGATCGACACCACCGCCTGGCGGCCGATCTCCGGATCGACATGGATCTCGTTGGTCGTGCTCGTTTCCATGTTTTCCAGCACGTCGGCCAGGTTTTGCAGCCCGTTCATCGCCATCCAAGGGCAATGCGCGCAGCTCTTGCAGGTGGCGCTGTTGCCGGCGGTCGGCGCCTCGATAAACAGCTTGCCGGGCGCGGCCGCGCGCATCTTGTGCAGGATGCCGTTGTCGGTGGCGACGATGAAGGTATCGGCGTCGGACTCGACGGCGGCGCTGATGATCTGCGTCGTCGAGCCGACCACATCGGCCAGCGCCACCACGTTGGCCGGCGATTCCGGATGCACCAGGATCTTGGCGTCCGGATATTGCGCCTTCAGCAGGTCCAGTTCGACGCCCTTGAACTCGTCGTGCACCAGGCACGAGCCCTGCCACAGCAGCATGTCGGCGCCGGTCTGCTTCTGGATGTAGGAACCCAGGTGACGGTCCGGCGCCCACAGGATTTTCTTGCCCTGCGCGTGCAGATGGGCCACGATGTCGAGGCCGATCGACGACGTCACCATCCAGTCGGCGCGCGCCTTGACGGCCGCGCTGGTGTTGGCGTACACCACCACCGTGCGGTCCGGATGGGCGTCGCAGAAGGCGGTGAACTCGTCGACCGGGCAACCCAGGTCGAGCGAACAGGTCGCGTCCAGGTCCGGCATCAGGATGCGCTTTTCCGGGCTGAGGATCTTGGCGGTCTCGCCCATGAAGCGCACGCCGGCCACGACCAGCGTCTTGGCCGGATGGTCGCGCCCGAAGCGCGCCATCTCCAGCGAATCGGAGACGCAGCCGCCGGTTTCCTCGGCCAGGTCTTGCAGGTCGCCGTCGACATAGTAGTGCGAGACGAGCACCGCCTCCTTCTCGACCAGCAGTTGCTTGATGCGGGCCTTGAGCGCGGTGCGCTGTTCGGGCGTCGGTGTCGCTGGCGTGCGCGCCCAGGCGTGGGCGGTGCAGCTGGCTCCGTCTTGAGGATGATCGTACTCGACGGATTTGATCTCTATGGTTTGCATGGTTCCGACGTGGCTAAGAAGTTAATCGATGCCCTGGCTGGTCAGGTAGTCCTCGTAGTTGCCGCGGAAATCGACCACTTCGTTTTCCTTGATCTCGATGATGCGGTTGGCCAGCGACGAGACGAATTCGCGGTCGTGCGAGACGAAGATCAGGGTGCCGGCATACTTTTCCAGCGCGATGTTGAGCGACTCGATCGATTCCATGTCCATGTGGTTGGTCGGCTCATCGAGCAGCAGCACGTTGTGGCGGCCCAGCATCAGCTTGCCGTACATCATGCGGCCCTTCTCGCCGCCGGACAGCACCTTGACCGACTTCTTGACCTCGTCGCCGCCGAACAGCAGGCGGCCCAGGATCGAGCGCACGGCCTGGTCGTCGTCGCCTTCCTGGGTCCAGTCGCCCATCCAGTCGGTCAACGTCGTGTCCTTGGAGAATTCCTCGGTCGGATCCTGCGGCATGTAGCCGACGTTGGCGTTCTCGGCCCACTTGACGGTGCCGTGGTCGGCGTGCAGGCCGGCGATGTCGTCGCCGCCTATGCAACGCAGCAAGGTGGTCTTGCCGGCGCCGTTGGCGCCGATGATGGCGATGCGCTCGCCCGCCTCGACCATGATGCTGAAGTTATTGAACAGCTGGCGGTCGTATTTCTTGGCGATGCTGTCGACTTCGACGGCCAGGCGGTGCAATTTCTTCTCGCCGTCGAAGCGCACGAACGGATAGGCGCGCGACGACGGCTTGATGTCGTCGACCTTGATCTTCTCGATCTGCTTGGCGCGCGAGGTCGCCTGGCGGGCCTTGGATTTGTTGGCGGCGAAACGGCGCACGAAGTCCTGCAGTTCGGCGACCTTGTCCTTGGCCTTGGCGTTGTTGGCCAGTTGCTGGTTGCGCGCCTGGGTCGAGGCGAACATGTACTCGTCGTAGTTGCCCGGATAGATCTTCAACGTGCCGTAGTCCATGTCGGCCACGTGGGTGCAGACTTGGTTGAGGAAGTGGCGATCGTGGGAAATGATGATCATGGTGGAGTTGCGGTCGTTCAGCACGTCCTCCAGCCAGCGGATGGTGTTGATGTCCAGATTGTTGGTCGGCTCGTCGAGCAGCAGGATGTCCGGATTCGAGAACAGCGCCTGCGCCAGCAGCACGCGCAGCTTCCAGCCCGGCGACACGTTGCTCATCGGGCCCTTGTGCAGCTCGATGTCGACGCCGGCGCCCAGCAGCAGCTCGCCGGCGCGCGACTCGGCCGTGTAGCCGTCGTACTCGGACACCTTGCCTTCGAGCTCGGCGGCCTTCATGTAATCATCGTCGGTCGCCTCCGGATTGGCGTAGATGGCGTCGCGTTCCTGCATCGCGGCCCACATCTCGGTGTGGCCCATCATGACCACGTCGAGCACGCGCATCTCTTCATAGGCGAACTGGTCCTGGCGCAGCTTGCCCAGGCGCTCGTTCGTATCCAGCATCACGTTGCCGCCCGACGGCTCCAGATCGCCGCCCAGGATTTTCATGAACGTGGATTTGCCGCAACCGTTGGCGCCGATCAGGCCGTAGCGGTTGCCATCGCCGAACTTGACGGAGATGTTTTCAAACAGCGGCTTGGCGCCGAATTGCATGGTGATGTTAGCGGTCGATAGCATTCTGAATTGGGCTTTTCTTAATTAAATCATGCCGTTAGGCGGAAATGCGGGATTATACAGCACCCACCGCGCGGCACTGGGCGACAGGGGCTAAAACATGGCGTACAATTTTGTTAACGAAGCTGCTTGATACCCGGGAGGGACGCAAAATGGATGAGCGCATCGCCAGACTGGAGGAGTTCGCGACCGACGCCAGGGAAAGGCTGGCGCGGATCGAGGCGCGGCAATCCGAGCTGGCGGCGCATCAGCTGGACCTGACCGGTAAAGTGGGCGCCCTGCAAGCGGAAATGCACAGGGGCTTCGCCGACATGATCAAATGGGTGGTCGGCACCGCGATCGTCCTGGGCGGCACCGCGCTGACGGTGATCACCTTCGTCCTCAACAATGCCACGCCCAAAGCCGCCCCGTTAGCGCCGCAATCGGTGGTGGTGTACGCCCAGCCCGTGCCGGTCCCGCCGGCAAAATGAGGCAGCCCATGCAGTCCCAACGGCGCGATCCGCGCCGACGCTGATATCCAAATTCCGCCGCGAACACTTGTTTTCCGCCCAGATCAGTATTCCGCTCAACCGGGTGATTCTTTTCCATTTGCCAATCCGCGCGCCTGTTTTCGACACTAGACTGATTACTAATATATCAGCCGGTGTAACACCGCCGGCATTAAAAAATGGCCGCAAAGGCCAGTCAGGGAGAGAGAGACAACATGCACGGACACACCCATGGCGCGCGCGCCTATCCAGGTAAAAAACCACCGAGCCCCACACCGGTCGCCTATGCGGTTTCGATCGCGCTGGCCTCGCTCGTCGCCGGCCACGCCGCCGCCCAGGACGCCAAGCCGGACGCCCCGGCGGCGCAGTCACCCGCGCCCGCGCCGGCCGCCACGGACATCAAGACCGTCGTGGTCCAAGGCCAGCGCGCGGCCCAGCAATCGGGCATCGAACGCAAGAAGAACGCCGCCACGGCGATGGACTCGATCGTCGCCGACGACGTCGGCGCCTTCCCCGACCGAAACATCGGCGAGGCCATCTCGCGCATCTCCGGCGTCGCGCTCGACCGCGGCGACTTCGGCGAAGGCGTCAGCGTCGCCATCCGCGGCAACAGCGCCGACCTGACCCGCGTCGAAATCGACGGCCAGGGCGTGCAATCGGCCGGCGGCACCGACATGAACGGCGGCGGCAGCGGCCGCGGCGTCGAGTTCCGCTCGCTCTCGGCCGACCTGATCAAAAGCGTCGACGTCGTCAAGGGCGCCACCGCCGACATGACCGAAGGCTCGCTCGGCGGCGGCATCATCATCAAGACCCGCACCAGCCTGGACTTCAAGGACCCGTTCTACTCGCTGCGCCTGGCCGGCTCGCAGGGCTCGCTGAACAAGGAATGGTCGCCCGACACCAACCTGATCCTGACCCGCAAATTCCTCGACAACCGCTTTGGCGTCATGCTCAACGCCTCGACCTCGCGCGTGGTCAACGAATCGCACTCGTCCGAGGTCGCCACCACCCGCAACGCTGGCTATTCGCGCAACGTCGATTTCGACAATTCGCCCAACAAGACCTTCACCTACCAGCCAGGTACCCTGTCACCCAACGACCCGGCCAGCACCGCGCCGACCTTGCGCTCGCCGCTGACGGCCGGCGGCTTCTTCGACCACGCCTCGCCGGCCGACATCCTGACCAAATCGGCGGCGGCCCAGACCAAGGCGGCCTGCTACGCCGCCTTCCCGGCGCTGACCACGGCCCAGGCCAACGCCGTCAACGGCAACACCGCCCGCAACGCCGCCATCAACGCGCGCGGCAACGAGCTGCTCAGCTGCCTGAACCAGTGGAACGACTACACGCCGTCGCTGGTGCGCTTCCTCGAGAAGCGCCAGGAGGAAAAACGCGGCAACGTCGACCTGCGCTTCGACTTCAAAGTCAACAACCAGCTGACCGTGTACGGCAAGGTCAACTACGCCCGCCGCGAAGTGGACGACAGCAACCAGACCTACGGCCTGGGCGGACTGAACACCAATCCGGCCACCGCCTACAGCCCGACCTACCAGGGCCCGACCTTTACCGACACAGCGGCCGGCGTGCGCAGCGCCGTGCCCGGTTCCGGCTACTACCTGTACGACGGCGCCAGCTACCGCGCCAACTTATATCCGGCCACCGGCATCGTCGCCAACGTCGACCCGCGCTCTGTGCTGGTGGACGCCAACCACCACGTGACGCAATATACGATCAGCGACGCCAACGTCAACACCGACCAGATCCACAACGTCATGAAGACCACGGACCGCTACTTCCAGAGCGGCGGCGTGTACAAGGACGGCGGCTTCGTCGCCGAGTTCTTCGTCGGCGACGCCCGCTCCAAGTGGCAGCGCGGCGACAAACGCACCAACTGGAGCTACAACTACGGCCCGACGACGATGAAGGTGCTCCCCAACGGCCTGTGGACCTACGAGCAGCCGGCCGGCAGCAGCTTCAACCAGGCCGATCCGACCATCTACGCGCAGGTGCGCCCGGCCGGCACCGACACCAAGGCGGTCGACGCCGGTCCGAAGGGTCCGGCCGTACCGGCCTACACCATCAATCAGCAGCCGCTGAGCACGCAGGCGCCGCAAATCACCTTCTCGCCCAAGATGGCCGAGACCGAGGAGCGCACCGCCAAGGCCGACTTCAGCTATGCGCTCAGTGAGAAAGTGCCGTTCTTCAAGCGCGTCAAGAGCGGCTTCAACTTCCGCCAGACTTCCGGCAGCAGCTGGGGCGGCGGCGGTTCGACCGTGCAAACGGCCATTGGCGAGTTCGGCAAGGCGGGCTATGTGCCCGCGGTGATCCTGCCGAGCGCCAACGTACGCAGCTTCTTCTCCGGCTGCACCGACACCCCCGGCTCGCTCGGACCTGGCGGCAAGCCCTGCGCAAGCGGCTACGTGCCCAACACCGATCCGGCCTCGGCCCGCTCCGGCAACACCTTCATGTCGCAACAGCAGTTCCTCGACATCATCACGCAATCGATGGCGCAACGGAACACGCCGTTCTTCAACGGCATGCCGGACCGTCCGGCCGGGCTGATCGACGGCTGGAACCAGATCGACGTCGAAAAAGTGTTCAGCCTGGTCAACTCGCCCAACGTCAACTTCGACTGCGTCAAGGAATGCACCGCCAACGACGGCAAGGTCTATCAGCAGCCGGTGAGCACCTTCAAGGAGCGCACCACGGCGGCCTACCTGATGACCGACTTCGGCATCGATGAAATCCCGTTCACCAACCGCCGCCTGCCGTTCGGCATGGAGTTGGATGGCAACTTCGGCTACCGCGTGGTGCGCACCAAGGTCCACGCCACCGGCGTGATGAGCTTCACCTCCATCATCAAGACGGCCGCCTACGACCCGCTCAACCAGAACGCCGCCGGCGGCACCATCAGCGCCACGGCCAGCAAGCTGACCGCGCTCGACGCCAACACCACCGACTACCTGCCGATCCTGAACCTGTCGCTGTGGATGGTGCCCAACGAGGTGGTGTTGCGCTACAACCGCGCCAAGCAGGTCGCCCGTCCGCCGGTCAGCGCGCTGATCCCGGCCGGCACCTGCACCTATGACGAGCGGCGCCGCGACGACGAGGAACAGAGCTGCTCCGGCACCATCGGCAATCCGGCGCTCAAGGCCCAGACCAACCAGAACCAGAACCTGGCGCTGGAATGGTATCCGAACGACGATACCTCGTTCTCGGTGGGCGCGTTCCGGCAGGTGGGCAAGGTCGGCGGCAGCACGGTTGTCGGCAAGAGCGCCGTCGGCCTGTTCAGCGGTTCCGGGCTGGTCGATCCGCAGACCGGCCGCTCGCTCGACGGCCTCGGCTTCGACTACCGCACCTACGAGAACGGCGCCAACATCACCCGCACCGGCCTGGAATACGGCAGCAAGACCGCCTTCACCTTCCTGCCGTGGCTGCTGCGCTACACCGGGGTCGACCTGAACTACACCAAGCTGCGCTCGAAAAACACCGACCAGCGCGTGGTGGACCTGCTCACCGGCGAGGCGCTGCCACCCGTCGGCGAGTCGAAGTACACCTACAACGCCTCGCTGTGGTACGACGACGGCGCGCTGTCGATGCGCGTGTCGCTGCAGGCGGTCGGACAGAAGTTCAGCTGCATCGCCGCCTGCGGCGCCACGTCGGTCAACAACTACCCGAACGCGGCCGGCGGGCGCACCACCATCACGCCGTACAATCCGGGCTCGCCGAACTTCAAGAACGCCACCCGTTATGTCGACGCCAAGATCGCCTACCGCCTCAACAAAAACATGGAGATCTTCGCCGAGGGCCGCAACCTGAACCTGAGTTCGACCACCAACAGCCAAGCCCAGTACGCCCCGTTCGCCGACGGCACCCCCAACCTGCTCGACACCTCCTACGCCGGCCGCCGCATCATGGTCGGGATGAATTTCAGGAATTGACGCGCTTCACCCGGCACCAAGAGGAGGCGGTCTCCCTCCTCTCTTCGACAGCCCGGCCGCTCACGCGGCCGGGCTTTTTTTCTTCCCGCCGCTGACCGGCCTATCGATATAATCAGGAAATCTCAATCTGGAAGGTATTCGATGAAAGCTTTGCTTGTTTTGCTGGCAATATCCGGTTCCGCGCTGGCCGACGATCGCGCCCTGCTCCACTGCCGCACCATCGCCGAGGTGGCCGGCCGCGTGGCGTGCTACGACGCGATACCGGTGACGGCGCCTGCCGCCACGGGCGCTGCGGCTGCGGCTGCGGTATCGGCTGCGGCTGCGGCGCCGGCGCCGGCATCGGCCGCACAGACCGCAGCGGCCGCTCCGGCCGCCAACACCGAAGCCGGCTTCGGGCTCGACACCATCGCCAAGGACAGAAAAGCGGACTTGACGTCCATCGAAAGCACCGTTGTCGGAAAAATCGAAGGCTGGGGTCCGAGCACGCAATTCAAACTGGCCAACGGCCAGGTCTGGCGGGTGGTGGACGGCAGCTCGGAGTGGTTTATAGAGCGCACGAATCCGAAGGTCGTGCTGAGCCGCAACGCCATCGGCACCATCTTCTTCGAGGTCGACGGCGCCAAGCAGCCGCCACGCGTGCGCCGGGTGCAGTAAGCCCTACAAGGTGGGGTAGTCGCGGATCGTCAGCTCGAAGCCGCGCGCGTCCGACACCAGCCGCGCCATGCCGCCATATGGCAAGGTGGCATGGCGCCTGATATGGCCGAAAGGCAAGCCGGTCAGCACCGGCAGCGGCAAGCGCGCGCGCAGGTAGGCCAGCATGGTCTCGAAGTCGTAGCCGTTCTCCAGCGCGCCTAATTTATAGCCGGAAAAATCGCCCAGCACCAGCGCACGCTGGCCGTACAGCGCGCCCGCATACAGCAGTTGCAACACCATGCGCTCGATCCGGTAGGGATGTTCGGAGATATCCTCGATAAACACGATACCGTCGTCCAGCGCGTGGAAATATGGCGTGCCCAGCAGGCTGACCATCATCGCCAGGTTGCCGCCCCACAGCCTGCCGCCGACATCGACCACCGGATTGTCGGCGCCGCCGTCGGCCACCGCGCCGCGCACGGCATGCGCCGGACCGCGCAGGCAATCCCAGAATTGGCCCATCGTATAGGCATCCGGCTGCTCCGGGAGAAAATCGGCGCACACCATCGGCCCGCCGAAGCTGATGCGCCCGGTCTGCTTCATCAGCGCCATCTGGAAGGCGGTGAAGTCGCTATAGCCGACAAACAGCTTGCCGCTGTCGGCCATGGCGGCGAAATCGATCGCCGGCAGCAGCCGCGTCATGCCGTACGAACCACGCAGGGCGATGACGATCCGCACATCCGGATCGGCGGCGGCGGCGTCGAGCTGCGCCAGGCGGCCGGCGTCGGTGCCGCCGAAGCGCAGGTGCCGCTTGTCGTGTTCGTAATAATTGTGGACCAGGAAACCCTGCTGTTCGAGGCGGGCGATGCCGGCCTGGAGCGCGCCCGCATCGGGCGCGGCGCCACCGGGCGCGACAATGGCGATGCCGATTTTTTTGGTGTTCAAGTTGTTTCGAGGCTCAATTGTGAAGCGCTATTGTTGAGGGGTGCCGCTGCCGGCGCGACGCGCGATCAGCGCGGGCAGTTCCGGCGTCATATTACCGCGCAGATGATTGTCGAGCAAGGCGAGCAGGCGCTCGATCAGTTGCGGCGGCAGATCGTGGCCCATGCCCTCGATCACATGGAGCTTGGCGCCGGGGATCGCCTCGGCCGTGTCGACGCCGCAGGCCAACGGCACCAGCGGATCGGCGGCGCCGTGGATGACCAGCGCCGGACAGGCGATCTTGCGCAGCAGCGGCGTGCGGTCGCCCGAGGCGACCACGGCCACCATTTGCCGGGCGACGCCGGCCGGATTGACATTGCGGTTGAGCGCGCGCTCGATATTGGCGCGCAACTGGCGTTCCGGCGTCGGAAACGACGGGCTGCCGATGGTGCGGAACACGCCGACGGCATGGTCGATCACCGCCTTGCGGTCGCTGGCGTCGCCGGGGCCGCGCATCAGCGCCGCCCGCGCGGCCGCCGTCGGCCCGGGCAAGCCGCGCCGTCCGCTGCTCGACATGATGGACGTCAGGCTCAAGGTGCGGGCGCCGAAGCGCGCGGCGAAGATCTGCGCGATCATGCCGCCCATCGAGGCGCCCACCACGTGGGCCCGGGCGATGCCCAGCCCGTCGAGCAGGCCGAGCGCGTCGTTTGCCATATCGTTGAGCGTGTAAGCGGGCGACTGCGGCCAGCCGACCAAGGATTTAAGGTAGGCCAGCATCAGGTTGGGCTTTTTGAACTGGTCGAATTTGCTCGACAGGCCGATATCGCGGTTGTCGTAGCGGATCACATAATAGCCCTGCTCCACCAGGCCGTCGACCAGGTCCTGTGGCCAGGAGATCAGTTGCATGCCCAGGCCCATGATGAGCAACACGGGGGTATCCTGCGGATTGCCGCTGGCTTCGTAGGTGAGCGTAATGCCGTTTGCTTTTGCGGTAGCCAAAGCGGTCTCCGGGAGGGTGCGGGCGGCGATGCCGACGATGCGCCGCGCATCGTGGCTTCAGCATACCATTTTTGCCCGCGTCTGGAAACGCGGGCCCGGGGAGACCGCTATTCGGCGGCGTCGGCCCGACGGGCGGCGGCCGCCGCCGCGCGGCGGGCGGCGAAGAAACTCTTGAGCATGGCGCCGCACTCCTCGGCCATGACTCCGCCGCTGACCTCGGTATGGTGGTTCAGCTGTTCCTGTCCGAACAGATCGACCACCGAGCCGCAGGCGCCGGTTTTCGGATCGGTGGCGCCGTACACCACCTTGGACAGGCGCGCGTGCATCATCGCGCCCGAGCACATCACGCACGGCTCCAAGGTCACATACAGCTCGCAGCCCGGCAGGCGGTAATTGCCCAGCACCTCGGCGGCCGCGCGCAGGGCGACGATTTCCGCGTGCGCGGTCGGATCGTGCTTGCCGATCGGCTGGTTGTAGCCGCGCGCGATCACCACGCCGTCCTTGACGACGACGGCGCCGACCGGCACCTCGCCCAGATCCCACGCGTGCCTGGCCTGTTCCAGCGCCTGCCGCATAAAATCTTCAGGCATCGGTGATCTCTGCCCAGCAGTTGGGCGTCTCGTGCAGCACCAGCTTGTGCAGGTGCAAACCGGTGCCGTAGCGGTCCTTGTAGGCCGATTTCAGGATGGCGAAGGCGACATGCGCCAGGTTTTCCACCGTCGGAATGCGGTCGATGACGACCGTCTTGTGCCCTGGCAAGGTCGCCAGGAAATCGCGCACCGCCGCGTCCTTCTCGTAGACGATGAAGGCGTGGTCCCAGACATCGACCAAATGCTCTTTGGCCAGCGCCTTGATGTCGGAAAAATCCATGATCATGCCGTTGTCGGAATTGCCTTCGGCGGTGATGATGTTGCCGGTCAGCGTGATTTCCAGGGTATAGCGATGCCCGTGCAGGTTGCGGCACTGGCTCTTGTGGTCGGGGATGCGGTGGCCGGCGTCGAATTCCAGCTTGCGGGTAATAGTCAGCATGACATCTTTTCTTAGGGTATTTGTAAAAGTTTATGGGTTTGCAGGCTCAGCTTCCATTTCGGATTGCGCTTGCAGGTCTCGATCGCCAGTTTGGTGTTGAATTCGGCCAAGGGACCGTCCATCGCCTGCACATAGAAATGCTCGAAATCGAGCTGTTCGTACGCCGCCAGGTCCTGTCCCGTCTGCGGAATCACGACCTTGATCTCGCTGCCCCGGGTCACCACCAGGGTCGAACCCATCTTCGGGCTGACGCAGATCCAGTCGACACCCTCGGGCACCGGCAAGGTGCCGTTGGTTTCGATGGCGATCGTGAAGCCGGCCGCGTGCATCGCGGCGATCAGCACCGCGTCCAGTTGCAACAGCGGCTCGCCGCCGGTGAACACCACGTACTTGCTGGCCGGATAGACGGCCGGCCACAGCGCGGCGATCGTCGCTGCCAGCTCCTCCGCTGTCTTGAACTTGCCGCCGCCCTCGCCGTCGGTGCCGACGAAATCGGTATCGCAGAACTGGCACACGGCGCCGGCGCGGTCGCTCTCGCGGCCGGTCCACAGATTACAGCCGGAAAAGCGGCAGAAAACCGCCGGACGACCGGCGTGCGCGCCCTCGCCTTGCAAGGTGTAAAAGATCTCTTTGATGCTGTAAGTCACGATAATTCCTGATTGGACAACCCTCAATTATATCCCACGCGACACTTTCTCGCGGTTTCCGGCGCAACTTGACTTTGCACAATGCTGCTCTGCGGCAACCAAGGTACTTTCACAGGGTGGCGACCGACTGTATGCACCGGCGCCCGACCACAGGGGACGAACATCATGAACTACGCGCCGCAAGTCATCCAGATCGATCTCATCGTCACCGGCGTGTGCGCGCTGGCCTGGCTCGCCATGGCGCTGGTGTGGCGACAACGGCGTCAGCGCGGCGCGTTCGCCCGCGTCGAAGCGCGCCTGCAGGCCAGCCTCTCGCACGAGCGCGGCCGTCGCGCGCTGGCCGAGCAGGCGCTGACCGACACCCGGCGCCAGGTTTGCCACCTGAGCAAATGCCAGCAATCGCTGCGCGACGCCGACCGCCGCCGCATCGCCCGCGACCTGCACGACGACCTGGGACAGCACCTGCTGGCGATGAGTTTTGAGCTGGGTGCGCTGGCCGCGCGCCATCCGGAGCTCAAAGAGGCGCTGCAAAAGGTCGACGAGCGGGTCGCCTCGACCTTGCGCTCGATGCGCTCCATCGTACGCGATTTGCAGCCCGAGGGCCTGCGCGACGGCCTGCGCGGCGCGGTCGAGGAACAAGTGGCGCAGTTCTCGCGCCTCAGCGGCATCCCCTGCCAGCTCGACGCCGAGGCCATCGCCGCGGTCGGCCGCGTCGATGGCGGCATGGACAAGGTCATCTACCGGATTTTGCAGGAATCGCTCAGCAACATCGCCAGGCACGCCAAGGCTTCGCAGGTCTCGGTCGGCATCAGCCGCGCCCAGGACCGGCTGAGCCTGACGGTGCGCGACAACGGCGTCGGCATCGCCGCCGCCCGCGCTTCGGCAAACCCTTCGGTCCCACGCGGCCATCCCACCATCGCCTGCCATGGCCATGGCCTGCGCGGCATGGCCGAACGGGTCGCCGAGGCCGGCGGCGATTTCGATGTCGCCACCGCGCCCGGCCGGGGCACGGCGCTGACGATGTCGTTTCCGCTGCAATAACGCCACACCGGGCGCCCAGCACGGCGCCCGCACCGCACCTCCCTCCCAGACCACACCCCATATCCCCAAAGGCCGCCGTCATGACCCGCAAGCCCAAGATTCAACATGTGATGGAGTACCCCCAGCCGGAGCAGCCGCACGGATTCGCGCTCAAAATGATGGAATTGCTGGTCATCCCGACCTTCGTGCTCGATTGCCACGGCAAAGTCATCATCTGGAACCGCGCCTGCGAGCGCCTGACGGCGGTCGACGCCTGGGAAGTGCTGGGCACCAGCGATCACTGGCGTGGCTTTTACCATGAACAACGCACCACCCTGGCCGACCTGGTGCTCAAGGGCCGCGGCGCCGACCCGCACGGCCAGCGCCGCGCCGATCCCGACGGCAACCTGCGCGCGGAAAACTGGTGCGACATGCCGCGCATCGGCCGGCGCCGCTACCTGGCGGCCGACGCCAGCCCCATCGTCGACAACGAGGGCAAGCTGCTGGCGGTGGTCGAGACGCTGCGCGACGTGACGGACGAAAAATGCGCGCAGGTGGCGCTGGAACAGCTGGCCACGCGCGACGGCCTGACCGGTCTGGCCAACCGCCGTTGCTTCGACAACACGCTGTACGCCGAGTGGCAGCGCGCGCTGCGCCAGCAACAGCCGCTGTCGCTGCTGATGGTCGATGTCGACAATTTCAAGCAGTACAACGATGCCTACGGCCACCTGGGCGGCGACGAATGCCTGCAACGCATCGCCAAGGCGGTGGCCAGCGAAATGCGCACCAACGACCTGGTGGCGCGCTACGGCGGCGAGGAGTTCGCCGTGATCCTGCCCAACCAGTCGCTCAAGGGCGCGGCCATCGTGGCCGAGCGCATCCGCTGCCGGGTCGAGCAGCTGCACATGCCCAACCTGGGCACGCAGGGCCACGTGGTAACGGTGAGCATCGGCGCGGCCACCGCGCTGGCGGCGCCGGACAACGATTCGAGCCAGCTGGTGGCGGCGGCCGACTCGGCGCTCTACCGCGCCAAGCACATGGGCCGCAACCGCATCAGCCTGCCCACGGCCGACAGCGACCTGGCGGCGGCCATTGCCGATGCCGTGCAAACACCGCCCGTCAATCGAAAGGATTGACCACCTTCGTAACGGACGGCGCCGGCAATGCGGCCGGCAGCGCCATGGCCTCCAGCCGCGCCACGATATCGACCAGCAGCCGCTGCAGCAGGCGGGCGTCGGCCAAGCCGGCCTGGTCGGCCGTCAGGTCGATATCGCCGCTCACGGTGACCCGGTCGACCCGGTTCTCGATCGTCAGGCGGCCGACATGCAACACGTCCGACTCGTTCGCATAGGGAACGAATTTCAATTGGCCCATTGCCTGCTCCTCTCCTTGCCCGTGCCCTTGCGCTGACGCACATTGGGCAGCCGCAACAGCGCCTGCTTTTGCTGCGCCGACAACGACGGTAACAGATCGATGCCGATCCTGCTTTCCAGTTCGGCGACGCCGAGCACCTCGTACTCCGCACCGGCCCGGTTTTCGACGAAATAGGCGGCCCCGGCGCGCTGACGCGGGCTGTAGACCAATTTGTACAAGTGGGTCGGCACCAGCACGTCGCCGACTTTGCGCACTTCCCGGCCGATGAAGGCCGGACCGGTGATGACATACAGATCGCCCTCCTTTTGCGCCAGTTTCCGCACCACCGCCTCGATGCCGGCCCACAGGTGGCGGTTGTTCTCGGCGTCCTGCGGCACCATGTTGGCCAAGGTGAAGCTTTCGTGCTGGGTGCGCCGGTCCGGCATGTCGCCGTTGGGCGCCATGTGGCCACGGTCGTAGCCGCTGCGGGCGTAGTCGTCCAGCTCGGCCCGGGCGCCTGGCGGCAAACGCTTTTCCGCATGGAAGCTGTCTTCGCGCGATAAATCCCTGGCGGCGGCGATATGGTCGGCGGTCAGGTGCTCGGCCGACCACAGCGGCGTGCGCGTGATGCCGGAGTGCATGACGCCAAACACGCCGTAGCACAGTTCGGTGGTGGCGGCGCCCAGCTTGCGGTTGGCGATCTCCGGCAGGCGGCCATCGACATAGTGAACCGGGCAACGGGTTTTGACAGCGCCGGCCTCAAGCGCCGACGCGGGGGACAACAGGCCCGACGCAATGATCAGGCCGCAAGCGATGGCCGTTGCGGCCACGCTTCTTTGAAACACGTTCATATTTCCCTAGGGCAGATTTTGGAGGCGGCATTCTAGCGGACCGCGCCCCAAACAAAAAGGGCCGAATCCGTCAGGATCCGACCCTTTTCAAAACATCCGCCCTACCAGAGGCCTTGTTTTATATTTCAATAGCAATAACACTGGTTGTCATTTTACATTGTTTTTCGCGACGTGGGTGAAAATTTTGACAACCACCGACAAGTGCCCGTCAGGACGGTTTGTTGCGCCGCGTGGTGTTGCGGCGGCGGTGGCCGGTGCCGGTGCGGCCGGGCGGCTGCTTGGCTTCGCCCGCCTCGGCCCGCTGTTTGTTGACGATCCGGGCCGCCACCTCCTCCTCTCGGCCGGGGTATCTTCCTTCCTGTTCGAATTTGTGTTCCAGCTGCTTGTACTCGTGCTCGCGCTTGGGGCTTGCTCCTCGGGGCATGATGGACTCCTTTCTTCAGAACATGTTCAGCATCTACGCGAACCATGCTACTGAAAGCCCGTCGGCGATGTCGCACGGCTGCTACGCCGCAATCGCTGTTTCGCTTGTCAGCTTTCCACCGACAGCAGCAACTCGATTTCCGCCAGTAACTGCGCCATCGTGTCGACCACCCGGTAGGCGCCGGGGAAATCGTGGCCGCGGGTGAGCGCGTTGCGCAGGATGATGCAGCGGATGCCGGCCGCCATCGCCGCTTGCAGGCCGCGCGGCGAATCCTCGACCACCAGCGCGTCGGTCGCCGCCACGCCCAGCCGGGCCAGTCCCAGCAGGTACGGGTCCGGGGCCGGTTTGCTGTGGGCGCAGGATTCGTGGGTGAGCACGAATTCGAAGTGCCGCCGCAGCGGCAAACGCGCGTGGATGATGTCGAAGTGCTCGCGGATGGAACTGGTGACGACGGCCATGCGCACGCGCGGCGCCAGGCTGGCCAGCACCTCGGCCACGCCGTCGATGGCCGGAATGTGCTCCGACGCCAGCCGCAGTGCGTAACTGCGGTTGCGGTGCGCGCGGTGCTCCGCCATTTGCGCTTCGCCCATGGCCGGTTCCAGCAAATGCCAGGCGCCACGGTTGTCGGCCAGGTACCAGTCGAAGAAGTGCTGTTCGCTCAACCCGAGGCCAAGCGGCCTGAATAACTCCCGGTTGGCCTCGTAAAACAGCCGTTCGGTATCGACCAGCACGCCGTCGTTGTCCCACAAAATTGCTTGCAGCATACTCCGCATTCCTTGTAAAGGCCGCCGAGCGGCCGAGCGATGACCAGCACGGACGCCCCTCCGCCCCCTGGCAGCGGCGATTGTACCCGCTGGCCTTGCCCGTCAGGGTATGCAATACTTGCCCCCAACACATACAGGAGCGACATGGCCGTTTTCGCACGACTTCCGCGCAGCCTCAAATTCCGCATGACCGGGGTCGTCGTGATGCTGGTGCTGGGGGCGACGATGACCGTGGCCTGGGTCGCGCTGGTGCTCGCCGAGCGCGACATGAAAAGCGTCATCGGCGACCAGCAATACGCGCTGCTGTCGTCGGCCGCCGCCCAGGTCGACGCCCAATTCACCGCCAGGAAGGTGCTGCTCGCCAGCCTGGCCGACACCGTCGTCGAGGGCGACAGCGCCAGCCCGGCGGCCATGCAGGCGTTCGTCGCCCGCCACCCGGTGGCCCGCGCGCGCTTCCTCAACCTGCACATCTACAACCGGCAAGGCGCGCTGCTCAACACCGACGGCGCCGGCGGTGGCGCCGGTAGTGGCGCGGGTGGTGGAGTTACCGCGCTGGACCCGGGCGAGGCCGCGCACGCATGGTTCGAACGCGCGCTGGCGGCCGGCAAGCCGGCCGTGTCGCCGCCTTTCAAAAGCATCTTGACGGGCCGTCCGGCGATCATGATCGTCCATCCGGTGCTGGACGCCGGCGGCCGCGCGCTCATGCTGCTGTGCGGCAGCATCGACCTGGGCAGCCCCTCGTTCACCGGGCAGGTGGCGGCGCAGAAGCCGGGCAAGACCGGCTACACCTACATGATGACCGCCGACGGCGTGCTGCTGCACCACCCCAACCCGGCCTTCCTGCTCAAGCGCGTCGACCAGCGCCCGGGCCACAGCAAGGCCACCGCGCTGGCGCTGACCGGCTTCGAGGGCTGGACCGAGACCACCGGCCGCGACGTCGTGCCGGCCATCTATTCGTTCAAGCGGCTGCGGGCCACCGACTGGATCATCGGCGCCCGCTTCCCGGTCGACGAAGCGTTCGCGCCGATGATCGCCATGCGCCACAAGGCCATGCTGGGCGCTGCCGCCTTCGCCGCGCTGGCCGGGCTGATGGCGTGGATCGCGGTGCAGTGGATGCTGCGGCCGCTGGGCCGCCTGCGCGGGCACATCGACGACATCCGCGGCGGCCGCGCCGACATCGGCGTGCTGCAGCGCGGGCGCGCCGACGAAATTGGCGCCCTGAGCATCGCCTTCCACGAGCTGATGGCCGAGCGCGAGGCCGCGCAAACGGCGATCCGCGACAGCGAGGCGCTGATCAGCAGCATCCTCGAGCGCGCCCCGGACGCCTTCGTCAGCTGCGAGGCGACCGGCATCATCACCAAATGGAACGCCGCCGCCGAGCGCAGTTTCGGCTGGACCCGCGAGGAGGCGATCGGCCGCGACATCGCCGAGCTGATCGTGCCGCCGGCGATGCGCGGCAAGCACGGCGCCGGCATGCGCGCCTTCGCCGACGGCCACGCCGGGCGCCTGATCAACTCGCGGGTGCGGGTGGCGGCGCTGCACAAGGACGGCGGCGAGGTGCCGGTCGAGCTGTCGCTTGGCGCGCTGCGCCACGAAGGGGCGTACTATGCCACCGCCTTCCTGCACGACGTCACCGAGCGCGTGGCCTACGAGCGCCAGATCGCCGCCAGCGAAAAGCGCCTGCGCACCCTGGCCGACAACCTGCCGGTGCTGATCTCCTACCTGGACCACGCGCGCACCTTCCAGTTCCTCAACGCCACCTTCCTGCACTGGTTCGGCATGGACCCGGTTAAGATGATCGGCCGCCACCTGGTCGAAGGCATCGGCAAAACCCAGTACGCGCTGGCGCAACCGCACCTGGACCGCGCCTACCAGGGCCGCAACGCCACCTACGAGCACACCGCCAGGATCGACGGCGGCGAGCACGCGCTGGAGACCACCTTCGTGCCGGAACTGGGGGCCGACGGCGCCGTCATCGGCATCTATACGCTGACCCACGACACCACGCGCATGAAGGAAATCGAGCAGCGCCTGACGCAGCTGGCGCGCATCGACACCCTCACCGGCATCGCCAACCGCCGCATGTTCGAGGAAATCCTGCAACTGGCGATCGTGCGCGCCAAGCGCCATCGCAAGCCGCTGGCGCTGGCTTACCTGGACATCGACCACTTCAAGGCCATCAACGACACGCGCGGCCACGGCGCCGGCGACGACGTGCTCAAGGAGTTCGCCGCGCGCCTGACGGCCAACGTGCGCGCCTCGGACACCGTCGCCCGCGTCGCCGGCGACGAATTCATCATCATTTTCGAACAGGTGGCTCATGTCGAGGAGGCGGCGCGGATGGCGCTCAAGATTGTCGAAGCGATCCGGCGCCCGTTCGCCGTGGCCGATGCCGACATCGCGGTCACCACCAGCATCGGCCTGGCGCTGCACAACGGCGAAGGGGAATCGGCGGCGGCACTGGTGGCGCGCGCCGACAGCGCGCTGTACGCCGCCAAGCACAACGGCCGCGACGGCTACGCGATCGCCGACTGAGGCCTTACAGCGCGATCTCCTGCTTCGTGTCCCGCCGGGGTCGTGCTATTCTTCGCCCTCCCGCGCTACCGTACTTCACCCATGTCACTCACGCAATTCTTCAAGCTCGCCGAGCACGGCACGACCGTGCGCACCGAGGTCGTCGCCGGCCTCACCACCTTCCTGACGATGGCCTACATTATCTTCGTCAACCCGGCCATCCTGGGCGACGCCGGCCTGCCGAAGGACGCGGTGTTTGTCGCCACCTGCCTGGCCGCCGCGCTGGGCACGCTGATCATGGGCCTGTACGCCAACTACCCGATCGGCATGGCGCCCGGCATGGGCTTGAACGCCTACTTCGCCTACGCGGTGGTGCTCGGCATGGGCGTGCCGTGGCAAACGGCGCTCGGCGCGGTGTTCATCTCCGGCTGCCTGTTCATCGTCGTCAGCGTGTTCAAGGTGCGCGAGCATATCGTCAACGGCATCCCGCACTCGCTGCGGGTCGCCATCACCGTCGGCCTGGGCTTGTTCCTGGCGCTGATCGCGATGAAAAGCGCCGGCCTGGTGGTGGCCAACCCGGAAACGCTGGTCACCGTCGGCGACATGCACAATCCGCACACCCTGATGGCCATCTTCGGCTTCCTGCTGATCGTCACGCTGGACCGGCTGCGCGTGCCGGGCGCGCTGTTGATCGGTATCGTCGCCGTCACCGTGCTGAGCTTTTTCTTTGGGGGCAATACCTTCAAGGGCTTCATGTCGCTGCCGCCGTCGATCGCGCCGACCTTGTTCCACTTCGACCTGGCGGGCGCCATCTCGATGGGGCTGTTCAACGTGGTGCTGGTGTTCTTCCTGGTGGAGCTGTTCGACGCCACCGGCACCTTGATGGGCGTGGCCAGCCGCGCCGGCCTGCTGGTCAACGGCAAAATGGAACGCCTGAACAAGGCGCTGCTGGCCGACAGCTGCGCCATCGTGGCCGGCTCGGTGCTTGGCACCTCGAGCACCACCGCGTATCTCGAAAGCGCGGCCGGCGTGCAGGCCGGCGGCCGCACCGGCCTCACTGCGCTGGTGGTCGCGCTGCTGTTCCTCGCGGCGCTGTTTTTCGCGCCGATCGCCGGCGTGGTGCCGGCCTACGCCACCGCGCCGGCGCTGCTGTTCGTCGCCTGCCTGATGCTGCGCGACCTGGTCGACGTCGACTGGAGCGACACCACCGAAAGCGTGCCGGCGGCGATCACCGCGCTGGTGATCCCGTTCACCTACTCGATCGCCCACGGGATCGCCTTCGGCTTCATCACCTACGCCGGCCTCAAGCTGCTGACCGGACAGGCGCGGCAGGTCAAGCCGGTGGTGTGGATCATCGCCATCGTTTTCCTGATTAAATACAGCGTCACGTAATCTCGGCCAGCTCGCGGATCGCCTGCACGCCGATCACGTTGTGCAGGCGCATGCGGCACAGCACCAGCGGATCCTCCTCCGGCGCGGCCAGGCGCAAATGCACCTCCAGTCCGTGGGCGCCGGCGGTCGTGCGCAACCCGCGCAGCTCGATGCCCAGGCGGCGAACGACTGCCAGCGCGGCCTCGAGGGTGGCGATGGGCGCATCCGGCTCGATGCAAAAACGGTAGCTTTTATGGGTGGTATTCATGCCACCAGAATATCCATAGTCGAGCGAAATAGGCTCCCTGAATTTCCGCCGATATGGCCATTTTGCAGAAGATCATCCCCGAAGATGTAAAATCCACGGAATATTCATCTTCATGGGAGCGAAACGTGGACATCGACGAGATCGACCGCCGCATCTTGCGCGAATTGCGCCAGGATGGCCGACTGAGTAATACCAAGCTGGCCGAGAAAGTCGGCCTGTCCACCACGCCGTGCTGGAACCGCGTGCGGGCGCTGGAAGAAGGCGGCATGATCGAGGGCTACACCGCGCTGCTGAGCCAAACGGCGCTGGGCTACCCGGACACCGTCATCATCGAGGTCACCCTGGACCGCCACGACGACGACATCTTCGACAAATTCGGCCAGGCGCTGGCCGAACTGCCCGAGGTGATGGAAGCCTATTTGCTGACCGGCGAATACGACTACCTGATCAAGGTGGCGGTGGCCGGGACGGCGGGCTATGAGGAGTTCCTGCGACGCAAGCTCTACAAGCTGCCGGGCTTGCGGCACAGCCGCTCGACGTTCGTGCTGCGCTGCCTGAAACGCACTTATTCGGTCGCGCCATGAGGCAGCACCGCTATTATTGCATTTAGAGAATTGTTGATAAACAGTAGCAACTCCTGCGATTTCGCCCACATTTACACGAGAATCACTATTTTTTCCCGACCACAAGATTTATACTCTTGGGAAATTAAATGTGAACGTGCATGCGAAAACTCTTTGCTTACTCCTATTTCATTGGCGACCCGGAACAGCAGCGACAATTCTTTGTCGAGGGCCGTCCCGTCGTCATCCTGACCCAGGCCTTCGGACTGATCGCCTGGCTGTGCGCCATCACGTTGCTGTTCGGCTCGAACGGCGACGGCCACTTGAAAGTACTGCTGGGCGCGCCGGGCATCCTGGCCAGCCTGTTCATGACCGTCCGCGCGCGCTCGCTGCGCCAATTGATCGTCAGCGGCGTGCTCGGGGCCGTCACCACCGCTGTCGCGTTCCGGCTGTTCGTCGACCAGACAGCGCATCCGGTGTTCTGGGTCCTGCCGATCGGCATCGCCATGGCGCTGGCGGCGGCGCCGGTGTTTAGCGGGCTGATCAACTACGTCGCCACCGTCATCGTCATCTGGCTGGTCCTCGGCGCCGGCAATTTCCCGGGGCAGCCGGGGCGGCTCGACTTCAACCTGGCGCTGGTCGCCGTCGGCGGCAGCCTGTGCATCGGCGTCTATCTCAACATTTTCTTCCTGGCCTTACGCGTCGGCAATTTCCGCGCCAGGCAGGAGTTGACGGTATTGGCGTTCAAGGACGGCCTGACCGGCATGAGCAACCGCCGCAAGTTCACCCTGGACGCCCGCGCCGCCCAGCAAACCGCCGGTCCGCTGCATCTGCTGATGATCGACATCGACGACTTCAAGAAGATCAACGACACCCTCGGCCACGACGCCGGCGACGAAGTCCTGAAAAGAACCGCCGCCGTCATCGGCAAGCTGTCCGCCAGCCACCTGTGCGGACGGCTGGGCGGCGAGGAGTTCGGCGTCGTCTTCCACGGCAACCTCGCAGACGCGTGCGCGTTCGCCGGGCGCATGCTGGACGAAGTGCGGGCCGCCTGCGTGCCGGCGCGGACCATCAGCATCGGCATCGCCGAATTCGACAAGCAGGCCGACCTCTCGGTCAGCTACCGCCTTGCCGACCGGGCGCTGTATGCGGCCAAGCACGCGGGTAAAAACCGCTACGTCGTGGCGGACGATCAGCGCGAGGCGGCCGCCTGACGCCGATCCGGCGCCTCTTCCGGTTCCTCCAAACAGCCCAAGCCGATCAGCGTCGCCCGCATCGCCGTATCGAGCGGCGTATGCGGCTCGCCGCCCAGCACCGCGCGCAGCCGCGCGTTCGACATCCGCAACGGTTGCCGCCACAGGTAACGCATCTCGCGCAGCTCCCGCAACACCGGCACGAAAGGCGATGCCACGGTCAAAAGCCACCACGGGAAGGCCCCCGCCTTCAATTCCGGCCTGCCGGCGGCGCGCGCGATGGCGGCGACCATCCGCGTGCCGTCCGGATCCCAATGGCCCTCCATATGGTAAGTCGCGAACGTCGGCAACGCGTCGCCCTGCTCCACCAGCCGCACCATCGTCTCGGCGACATCGGGCAGGTAGGCCCATTGATGGCCGACGCCGGAACTGGACGGGTTGCTGATCGCCGTCACCGGCTTGCCAGGCTTGATCAAGCCTTGCGCCAGCCAGCTGTTTCCCGCCTTGGGTCCAAAGAAGTCGCCGGCGCGCACGATCACGGTGCGCACGCCATCGGCCGCTGCGGCCTTCAGGCGCGCCTCCAGCGCGACGCGGATCGCGCCCTTGCGCGTGACAGGATGCTGTGGCGAGTCCTCGCGCAGGTGGGGAAACGCATCGGGACCGTAGTTGTAGATGGTCCCGGGCAGCAGGATGCGCGCACCGCAGGCGCGGGCGGCGGCGATGGTGTTGTCGATCATCGGCAGCACCAGCGCGCCCCAGTTGCGGTAGCCGGGCGGGTTGACCGCATGGACGATCAGCGACACGCCCTTCGCCGCGCCGACCACATCGTCGTGCTCCATGGCGTCGCCGGACAGCCATTCGATGCCGTCGCCGCTGACGGCCACGCGTTCCGGCGCGCGGTGCAGCGCCTTGACCTTCCAGCCGCGCGCCAGCAGCAAGCGCGCGAGTTCGCCGCCAATGCCGCCCGTGGCGCCCAGTACCAATGCCGTGTTGATCTGTTCCATGCCGTTCTCCTGTGGGTAATCGATGGAGTCAGTGTGGACCGGATCGCGCTAAAAGAAAATTACAGAAACCCGAATAGTCGCTATACAATTATGTATGACTACCCCTGCGACCACCAGCGAACCGAATTGGGATTTATACCGCTCCTTCCTTGCCGTGATGGGCGAAGGGTCGCTGTCCGGCGCGGCGCGTGCGCTGGGTTTGACGCAGCCCACGGTCGGCAGGCATATCGAGGCCCTCGAGCAAGCGCTCGGCTTGTCGCTGTTCACGCGCTCGCAGGCGGGCCTGATTGCCACCGACGACGCCCGCGCGCTGCGTCCGCACGCCGAGGCGCTGGCCTCGGCCTCCACTGCGCTACTGCGCGCCGCGTCGTCGCTGGGCCACGGCGCCGGGACAATACAGGGAACCGTGCGCGTCACGGCCAGTGAAGTGATCGGCGTGGAAGTGCTGCCGCCGATACTGGCACGCTTGAAAGACAGCCATCCCGGCATCGCGATCGAACTGGCGATCTCCAACCGCATCGAGGATTTGCTCAAGCGCGACGCCGACATCGCCGTGCGCATGCAGCGCCCGCAACAGAATGTGCTGATCGCCCAGCGCATCGGCGATATCGAAGTGGGATTTCATGCGCGGCGGGATTATCTGGAACGGCATGGAACGCCGCATGGCTGGGCCGAAATGAAGGGGCATTGCTTGATCGGCGTGGCGACGGAAAACGCCTTCACCCGCAAGCTGTCACACAAACTGGAGCAATTGGACGCCGGCGCGTATGCGCTGCGCAGCGACAGCGACCTGGTGCACCTGGCGGCGATCCGCGCAGGGCTGGGTATCGGCATTTGCCAGGTGCGGCTGGCGGGCCGCGATCCCTCGCTGGTGCGGGTGCTGCCGGATCTGTTGAATATTCCGCTCGAAACCTGGCTGGCGATGCATGAGAACCTGCGCGCCAACCCCGCGTGCGCCGCCGCATTCACGGCGCTGGCCGAAGGATTATCCGGCTACGCCAATGGCCGGGACATCACTTAGTCAATCAGCGCGACGCCACGCGGCCCTGGCGACGCAACTCGTCCTGCATCTGCAAGGTGCTGCGGGCGGCCTGCAAAGTCATCGCGTCGGTGCCGCCGGCCTTGCGCATCAAGGGGCGCGGCAGATCGGCCCAGCGGCTGCGCGGCAAACCGGCGCCGCCCTGCACGGCCGGAACCACGCGTTCGACACCGCTGTTGATGATGATGCCCTCGGCGCCGGTGTCGCTAACGGCGGCCTCGTCGTTGGCGACACGGCTGCCCTGCGGGCATTCGGCATCGGTCAACAGCACGGAACCTTGGGCATCGACGCAGCGGTTGATGCCGGCGCTGGCGAACGAGGTGGCGGAGGCGGTGGCGGCGAACAGGCCGGCGCACAGCAGCATTTTTGTCAATTTCAGCGATGTCTTCATGATCGTTACCCCGTTCAGCTAATGGCGCAATGATCCTCCGTTGCCACCGCCCGCTCTGTACGGAACCACACGTAATCGGTGTCGGGTACAATAGCGCCTTCTTCCGTAACAAGATGACGCAGCGCCGGCCATGCCCGGCCCCGCCGTCCCATGCCTATGAAACCATTGCTGTTCGTACCCGCGCTCGCGCTATCACTCACCTGCGGCCACGCCGCCGCCGTCGATCTGGACCCGCCGTACGGCTGGAGCACCTCCGCCGAACTGGGCGCGATCTCCACCTCCGGCAACACCGTCGGTACCTCCGTCACCGGCAAAATCGATTCCAAGCAGGAACTTCCCGACTGGAGCAACGAGTACATCGCCGCCGGCTATTTCAAGGACGAGCAGGTCACCAACGACGATGGCGAAAAAGTGCGCGAGCGTTCGGCGCAGCGCTACTCGCTGTCGGCCAAGGCCGCGTATAAGCTGATGCAGGACCGCGACCGCCTGTTCGCGCTCGCCACCCACGTCGACGACCGCTTCGGCGCCTACATCCGCTACTCGACCATCGGCGTCGGTTACGGCACCCAGGTCTACCAGTCCGAGACCAAGACCCTGGACGTGGAGATCGGTCCGGGCTACTTCCGCGGCGCGCGCGACACCGGCGAGACCGAGAACGGCATGACGATCCGCGGCGCGGGCAACTTCAAATGGCGCCTGAGCGAAAACGCACTGTTCCAGCAAACGCTGATGGTCGAACGCGGCACCTCGAACACGCACTCGGAGGCGGAAACGTCGCTGCGCACCAAAATCAACAACACCATGCAGTTGAAGGCCGCGTTCAGCGTCCGCAGCGACACCAACGTGCCGGACGATAAAAAGAGCACCGACACGCAAACCTCGGTGACCCTGGTCTACTCTTTCTGACGCCCTTACTTCTCTTCTCTCTGAATCCAACATGAACACTCCACGCATCCTCGGCACGCCGCTGTCCCCCACCGCCACCAAAGTCATGCTGCTCGGCTCCGGGGAGCTGGGCAAGGAAGTCATCATCGCGCTGCAGCGCCTGGGCGTGGAAGTGATCGCCGTCGACCGCTATCCGAACGCGCCGGGCCACCAGGTCGCGCACCGCGCCCACGTCATCAACATGACCGACGGCGCGGCGCTGGCTGCGCTGATCGAACAGGAAAAGCCGGACCTGATCGTGCCGGAGATCGAAGCCATCGCCACCGACACGCTGGCCGCGCTGGAACAAGCCGACAAGATCACCTGCATTCCTACCGCCCGCGCCGCGCAGTTGACGATGAACCGCGAAGGCATCCGCTGCCTGGCCGCCGAGACGCTCGGCCTGGCGACGTCGCCGTACCGCTTCGCCAGCAGCCTGGCGGAGCTGGAGGCGGCCACCGCCGCCATCGGCTTCCCGTGCGTGATCAAGCCGGTCATGTCGTCGTCGGGCAAAGGCCAGTCGAAGATCGACAGCGCCGCCGAAGTCAAGGCCGCGTGGGACTACGCCGCCGCCGGCAGCCGGGTCGACTCCGGCCGCGTGATCGTTGAAGGCTTCATCGACTTCGACTACGAGATCACCTTGCTGACGGTGCGCTCGATCGGCGCCGACGGCCAGGTGGAAACGCAGTTCTGCGACCCGATCGGCCACGTGCAGGTGCAAGGCGACTACGTCGAATCGTGGCAGCCGTGCCGCATGGACCCGGTGGCGCTGGAACGCGCGCGCGACATCGCCGGCAAGGTGACCGGCGACCTGGGCGGCCTTGGCCTGTTCGGCGTCGAGCTGTTCGTCAAGGACGACATGGTGTGGTTCTCGGAAGTGAGCCCGCGCCCGCACGACACCGGCATGGTGACCATGGCGACCCAGGTGCAAAGCGAGTTCGAACTGCACGCCAAGGCGATCCTGGGCCTGCCGGTCAATGTCGCGCTCAAGGCGCCGGGCGCCTCGGCCGTCATCTATGGCCAGCACGAAGCGGCCGGCATCGCGTTCGAGGGCGTGGCCGAAGCGTTGCGGGTGCCGGGCAGCGACATCCGCCTGTTCGGCAAGCCGGAATCGTTCGCGCGCCGCCGCATGGGCGTGGCGCTGGCGACGGCGGACGATGTGGAAACGGCGCGCGCGCGCGCCAAGGAAGCGGCGTCGAAGGTAAGACCCGTCAAGTAAACACGTAGGGCGGATTAGGCGGGACGCCGTAATCCGCCATCTACGAGCCGCTGGCGGCGCATGCATGGCGGATTACGCTTCGCTAATCCGCCCTACATTTGTTTGAACAAATCCACGTAATTCCGGCTGACCACCAGTTGCTCGTCGCGCCCCTTCAGCTGCACCATCAAGCGCCCGCGAAAATCCTGCCGCGTCCCCGCCACATGCCGGGCCGCGACGATCACGCTGCGGTGTATCTGCCAGAATTGCCGCTCATCGAGCTGCTCGCGCAATTTGCTGATCGGCGTGCGGATCAAACTCTCGCCATCGGCCAGGAACACGCTCGTATATTTGTCATTGCTCTGGAAGTAAATCACCTCGTCGATCGAGATCAAACGGGTCTGATCGCCCTGCGAGGCGCGTATCCACTGCAACGGCTCCGCAGCCGCAACGGGAGCCGCCACCGCTCCGCCCAGCTGCGTCAACAAGGCCTGCAAAGCGGCCGCCGTCACACCGCTCGCCACCGAAGGCTCGCACACGGCGTCGCGTCGTGCTTGCAACCCGGTCTTCAATTTAACCACCGTCTTTGACAACCGATCCAGGCCGGCCGGCTTCAACAAATAATCCACCGCCGAATGCTCGAAAGCCTCCACCGCGTACTGGTCGAAAGCGGTGACGAACACGATGTGCGGCGGCTTCGGCCCCTCCATCAGCCGCGCCGCCACGTCCAGTCCCGTCATGCCCGGCATGCGGATATCAAGGAAAACCACATCGGGCGCCTGCTCGTCGATCAGGCGCAGCGCATCGAGTCCGTTGGCCGCTTTGGCGACCACCCGCAGTTCCGGCCACACGGTGTTGAGCTGTCCCTCCAGGTAATCGCGCAGGTGCGCCTCGTCGTCGGCTATCAGGGCGTGGAAGGTATCGATGTCGGACTCGCGTTCAAAGGCAGCATCAGGCGCACCGTCATGCCGCTGGGTTGATTTTCCAGTAATTCTACCCGAGCCGCGCCGCCGTACAAACTGGCCAGGCGCTCGCGCAGATTGCTCAGGCCCACGCCGCCGCCGGGCTTCTTCGCCGCCCCTTGGCCGGCCAGGCCGGCGCCGGTGTCGCTGACCTCCACGCACACGCGATCGCCCAGCAAACGCGCGCCGATGACGATTTCGCCGCCCTCCACCTTCGGCTCCAGGCCGTGTGTGATCGCGTTCTCCACCACGGGCTGCAGCAGCATCGGGGCGATCGCGAAGCCGCGCAGGTCATCCGGCACGTCGATACGGTAGCGCAGCCGCTCGCCCATGCGAACCGCCAGCACATCCAGGTAGGCCGCCAGCAGGGCCGCCTCGCTGGCCAACGTCGCCTGGTCGCCGCGGCTGGCCGCCAGGCTGGCGCGCAGATAGTCGATGAAGCGTTCCAGCATATGCTGCGCCTTGGCCGGCTGGGTGCCGATCAGGCCGACCACGTTGGCCAGCGTGTTGTACAAAAAGTGCGGCTCGATCTGAGCCTGCAGCGCGCGCAGGCGCGCCTCCGCCAGCAGCCGCTGGCTCGACGCGATCAATGCGTTGTCGCGCGCCGCCGCCATCGCCTGCTGCATCCGCCGCTCCCCGCTACGATGAACCAGGTACATGAATCCGGCGACCAGCACGCCCGTCGCCAGCGAATACACCCACACGCCGCGCTGGCCCAGCACCAGCAGGGGATTGGTTCTGTTCATCAGCACATTGCCCAGGCCTATGCCGACCGGCACGCTGAACGACATCAGCGCGACGTAGAACAGCATGCGCCGCGCACCGCGCAGGCGCGCCACCCAGCCGTCCAGCGAGCGGTTCAGCGCAAACATACCGCCATACACCAACCCACCGATCAAGTTCGAGATGATCAGCGTCGTCGGAAAATCACTGCGCAGCCTCTGGACGCTCGCGCCGCCGGCCATGTCGATCACCGTCAGCGCCAGCGCCACCGCACAGCTGAAGATGACGGTGTAGACAACGTTGCGGGGCACCGAATGCGGCCAGCGCCGGAAAAACGGGATGACTTCGAGCGGATGCGCGATCGGCGGCGGTTTGGCGCCCGGGATGGTGTCGTGGATAGTATTCATGTCGGCAGAAAGTTACCATGAAAGCAAACCGGCGCGCGATAAGACAATCGCGCGAGCGCCCTTGGACCGGCCTTGATGTTGTGCGCATCGAACACCGTCAGCACCGTCTGGCCGCGCCGCGTGTCCTGCGCCACGCCGACCAGATAGCCGTCGGTCTCCGAACGCGCTCCGCGCCGGGGCACCAGCACGTGCTCCTCCACCTGCCAGCCGGCGCCGAAAGCATAGCTATCGGCCTTGCCGCTGTCGGTGTCGATCAGATTGACGGTATTGAGGATCAGATCCTTGCCGACGCCGTCGGCGCCGAGCACCGCCAGCCGGCGGTGGCGCGCCGACACCACCTGCGGCGCCACGCGCGGGAACTCGCTGACGCCGAACAGCCGCGCCTCGCGCGCCTGGCCGGTGGCGTAGTCCAGGGTGATCTGCACCGTGGCGCTGCGTCCCGCGCCGTATGCGCGCATGTCGCCGCGCATCGGCAGCGCGGGATCGGGCAGGACGTCGCCTTCGTGCAGCACCGCGTCCAGACGTGTGCAGGCGCCATCCTCGAACGCGTTCCCGAGGTGGAAGACGGAGCGCGCGGGCAGTTCGAACACCCGGCGCAGTTCCAGCGTATTCTTGTCGATGACGACCGCGCGCAGCGGCCGCGCAGCGCCGTCCCATTGCATGCGTTCGGCCAGACTGAGACCGGCATCGGCGCGCATGGCGTACGGCGGCACCAGGAAGATCAGGTGGCGGCCGCTGACGACGAAGTCGTGCACCATGTTCAGGCGCGGCACCGGCACCATGGCGGTGCGCGTCACCTCGCCGGCGGCGTTCAGGCGATAGATCACCAACTGGTCGCCGCCGGGCGGATTGCCGAAGTTCCACAGGCCGCCATCAGGGTCGATTTTGGGATGGGCGGAAAAAGGCATGGCCTTCAGGTCGGCGCGCCAGGTCTTGGCGCCGCGCGTGGCCAGCGTCTCCGGATCGAGTTCGATCGCCGAGCCGCCCTCCCACAGCGCGTACAAGGCGCCATTGAACGGCAGCAGATTGGTGTTGGCGACGTTGACGCTGTCGTTGTTCTTCATCGCGCGGCGCGCGATCGCAGTGCCGAAGGCCGGATACAGGAAGCGGCCCGCCTTGTTCTCCTCATCGAATTTTTTCGTCAACACGAAACGGCCGCGATGAGCGACCTTGCCGCCACCGACCTGCCAGCGCTGGGCAAAGCCGTCGCCGTCAAACCAATGGTGATAGCGCTCGCCGCCCAACTCGAAGCGTCCCGGCCCGTTGCGGTAAAACACGCCGTTCAGGTCCGCCGGCATGCTGCCGCCAACCAGCGCCAGGCCCGTCTGTTCGCCGCCGGTATCGGCGTACACGGACAGACGCGGATTGCGCTCAAGCGCCTGATGGAAGCGGCGCGAGGTCTCGCTGTCGGCAAAGGCCGGCCCGGCGGACGCACCCAGGGCGGCAAGGCCGATGCCACGGGAAAGAAACTGGCGGCGTTGGTTCATCATCTCCCCCCTCTCAGCGCAGGGTGACGCTGACGGCGGCCCCGCCGGCCGGCACCTGGAAGCGCGCATCCTCGTAGCTCGGCGCGCTGCGATTGCCCATGGCGTTGTTGCTGAAGGCGTAGTCCTCGACCGGCATGCCGACCGCGTTCAAATCGAGCTTGCCGTTGCCGTTGGCGTCGTGATAGACCGCGAACGCGTAGTCGCCGGCCGGCAGTTCCTTGAACGCCAGCGTGACGGCGCCGGTCGACGCGGGCGCCATCCGCGCCAGATACGGCTTGCCGCGAAAAGTCTCGGCGGCGTTATACAAGGCGACCATCAAGCGGCCATCGGCGCTGGCCACGCCTTCGACCGTGATGGTGAGGTCGGCCGCGCTGGCGCCGGCGTTGACGCCTGCCGCGGCGAAGAGGAAGGCAAGGAAGGCTGTGGCGGTCTGGTATGTCATGTCGGGCTCCGGCGGTTGTGGTGGATGAAACAGGCGTCCACTGTAGCCAGGCGCGGTCCCCGCCGGCGGCCGATGCGACGAACGGCGCGCCAACGGCGCGAAATGCACGCCGCCGGCGCCAAATGTATGAACCCGGCGCAAAGCCCGGCGCAAATACGATATAGTGGCCGGGTGCCACTCGGATAATTCAAAACATGCTGCCATGCGCGTAGGTCACGATACGGATTCCCCGGCCGCCTCCGAGCGCTCCCTGGTCTCCGCCTGGATCGGGGACGCCGGCGCCCGCAAGGCGCCAAAGCTGCTGGCCGGGCCGATGCAGCTGGCGGCGCTGGCGCTTTGCTATGCACTGGTGGCCCGCGCCAGCCTGCTGCTGGCGTTCGCCAACACCAACGCCACGCCAGTATGGCCGCCGTCCGGCATCGCCTTCGCCGCCATCCTGTTGATCGGATACCGCGCCTGGCCGGCTATCATGCTGGGAGCCTTCGCCGCCAACCTCGCCACCTTCCACGCCAACGGCCTGGCGCTGGGCGGCGCCGTAGCGCTGGCCTCGGGCGCCATCGCCGCCGGCAACACCCTCGAGGCGCTGGCCGGGACCTGGCTGATACGCCGCTACGCCGACGTCACGCAGCCGGTAGGCCAGCTGCAGAACGTCTACAAGTTCGCGCTGGTCGCCATGGTCATGTGCCTGGTGAGCTCCGGCATCGGCGCCACCACCCTTTTGCTGTTCGGCCTGGCCAGCGCCGACACCTACGCCACCGTCCTGCTGACCTGGTGGGTCGGCGACACCGCCGGCGTGCTGCTGGTGACGCCGGCGATCATCGTCTGGTCGCTGGGCCGCCCGCGGGCCTGGAACTGGCGCGGCGCGCTGGAGATTGCGCTGTCCCTGGCGGCGTTGCTGGCGCTGACCGCCGCGGTCTTCTTGCGCGCCTATTCGCCCGACGACCATCTCGGATGGCTGCCGTATCTGTTCGTGCTGTGCGTAGCCTGGGCGTCGTACCGCCACGGCCTGCGCGGCGCCAGCGCCGTCTGCCTGTGCGCCGCCGCCGGCGCCGTGCCGGGCACCGTCAACGGCCTCGGTCCGTTCGCCGCCGGCACCCTCAACGACGCGCTGATCTCGCTCGACAGCTTCATCGTGCTGTGCTGCCTGATCGGCCTGGTGCTGAGCGCCGACGCCAGCGAACGACAACGGCTGCAAACGACCGTCAAGGAGCACGGCGCCGCGCAATGGGGCACCTTGCTGGTCGGGGTGGGCCTGACGGTGCTGGTGTGGCACCTGGTGGCGGTGGACACCGAACGGCGTGCGCGCGAACGGTTCGACGCGGAGGCCGAGGAGATCGCACAGCGCATCGTCCAGCGTATGAACCTGTACGAATCGGGCCTGCGCGGCGCCCAGGCGCTGTTCAAGGCCGAGCCGGAGCCGACGCGCGCGCAGTGGCGCGAGTTCGCCGCCGGCCTTGACCTGGTAAACAACTTCCCCGGCGTGATGGGGCTGGGCTACGCGGTTTTCCTGCGCCACGACCAGCGCGCCGGGTTGGAGCGCCAGGTGCGCCAGGAAGGCTATCCGGATTTCCGCATTTGGTCGCTGGATCCGTTGTCGCGCGATGCGGCGGACGCCGCGCAGCCTCCGCCTTCGTCGGCGCCGGTCTACTATCTTGAGCCGTTCGACGAGCGCAATCGCCGCGCCTTCGGCTACGATATGTTCTCCGAACCGATCCGCAAGGTCGCGATGCGCAATGCCGCGCGCTCGGGCATGCCGGCGCTCAGCGCCAAAGTGGAGCTGGTCCAGAGCGCACGCGCCGGACACCAGCCGGGCTTCTTGATGTACTTCCCGGTCTACCGCAAACAGGCGGGATTGCCGGCCGGCGCGACGCCGGAGCAGCGCATGGCGGCCTTGCAAGGCTATGCCTACAGCCCGATCCTGGCGGAGGAGTTGATGCGCGATCTGCTCGTCGCGGGCGGCCAGGCCGACAACCACGCCGGAACGCACGCGATTCGGCTGGAGATCTTCGACGGCGACGAGACCGACGCCAGGGCACGGCTGTACGCCAGCGCCGCCGACCGCACGGAGAACGACCGCCTGCACTATCCGAATCCGTTCGCGCGCGAGATGCCGCTCGAACTGCTCCAGCATCGCTGGACCTTGCGCTTCACGTCGCTGCCGGCCTTCGAGCGCTCCATCGACCGTCAGAAATCGCACATCGTGCTGCTGGCCGGCGTCATTATCAGCCTGCTGTTCTTCGGCGTGGTGCGGGCGCTGACCGCGCGCCACGTCTATGCCACCGCGCTGGCGCGGCAAATGACCGGCGCGCTGCGCGAGTCGGAAAGCTCGCTGATCGCCGCGCGCGACCTGGCCGAAGCGGCCAGCCGCGCCAAGACCGAGTTCGTCGCCAACATGAGCCATGAGATCCGCACCCCGCTCAACGCCGTGCTGGGCATGACACATTTGTTGAACAACACCCCGCTCTCGCCGGACCAGCAAAAGTACCTGGAGATGATACGCAGCTCGGGCAACTCGCTGCTCGGGATCCTCAACGACGTGCTGGACTTCTCCAAGATCGAGGCGGGCCGCATGGAACTGGCGCCCGCGCCCTTCCAGCTTGGCGCCGTGCTGGAGACGCTGGCCAACATCATGACCGTCAACGGCGGCGAGAAGGACCTGGAGCTGGCGATCGGCATCGAGCCCGGCGTGCCGCAGGCGCTGGTCGGCGATGGTCACAGGCTGCAGCAGGTACTCGTCAACCTGGTCGGCAACGCCATCAAGTTCACCGAAAAAGGCTCGGTGGCGGTGCTGGTGGAACTGGTGGCCGGCGCACCCGGCACGCCAGGCGGGGATCAGGCCCCGGCGGACGCCCGGGCCGCGCAACTGCGCTTCACCGTCAGCGACAGCGGCATCGGCATCCACGCCGACAGCCTGGCGCAATTGTTCGCGCCCTTCTCCCAGGCCGACGCCTCGATGACGCGCCGCTTCGGCGGCACCGGCCTGGGACTGGCGATCTCGCGCCGCATCGCCGCCTTGATGGGCGGGGCCATCGAGGTGCGCAGCACGCCGGGCGTGGGCAGTGAATTCATGCTGACGGTGCCGATGCTGCGCGCCGACGCGCCCACCGACGACGATGCTGCCGGCCTGCCGCCACTGCACCTGCTGGTGGTCGACGACGACACGCTCAGCGCCCGCTATTTATACAAAACCATCCGCGCGCTAGGTTGGCGCTGCGACTGCGCAGGTTCCGGCGAGCAGGCGTTGGCGGTGCTGCGCGGGTCGGGCAGCCGTTATGGCGCCGTGCTGGTGGACTGGAACATGCCTGGCATGGACGGCGTGGCGACCATGGAGGCCATACGCGCCACGGGCCCAGGCGCCCCGCCCATCGTCCTGATGGTCAGCGCCTTCGGCCAGGGCAAGCTGCTGGACACCGACGGCGCGCAAAGCGCCGACGCGGTGCTGCTCAAACCTGTCACCGGCCAACGCCTGCAAGATAGCGTGCGGCTGGCGCGCAGCGCGCGCGACGCGTCGGCGGCAAGTCAAAAAAATTCGGAAAATGGCGGCGATCCGGCGGTCGCGGACTCCGCGCCCGCCACGGAAGCGCAATCGCCCGCGTCCGGGCCGCCTCCCGGCTTGCGCGTCGACGGCGTGCGCATCCTGCTGGTGGAGGACAATCCGATCAATCAGCTGGTCGCCCGGAGCATGCTCGATTACGCCGGGGCCACCATCGATTCGGTCGACAACGGCCGCGCGGCGGTCGACCTGCTGCGCACCGAATCGCACCGCTACGATCTGGTGCTGATGGACGTGCAGATGCCGGAAATGGACGGCTTCGAGGCGACGCGGTTGATACGCTCGGAATTGGCGCTGACGCTGCCCGTGCTGGCGATGACGGCCGGCGTGATGGCCTCGGAACGCGAACAATGCATCGCGTCCGGCATGAACGACTTCATCGCCAAGCCGATCGACGTTGAGGAAATGCTGCGCGCCATCCTGCGCAACCTGCCCGCGACACCGCACGCCGACGGCCGCTGAACCCGGGCCGCCCTCACGGAAAGTGTGTCACGGCCGCGCCCGCTTACAGCCGTAAAACCACCCGAAAAATCGCAGACATGGCTTAGGCAAGCTTGCCGTTTGAGCCACTTGATAGCGGTCCCATATCGAAAGTCGTTGCCCCATCACAACGGAATTGTGACATTTTCGTATAAATTTGACCCGCATCAACACCTTCCGGGCCACACTAAATAAAGGCGAAGCAGACAAACATAGCGCCATTACATAACCACCGGAGGGTACACGATGAAACAAACGAGGCTTGCAAACCGCACTTTAGCTCGCAACCCAGTTTTTAATCCCGCGATGAAATCGCTGACGGCGCTGGCCATCCTTGGCGCTTTTTGCGCGACGGCCTACGCACAGGACGGCCCGCCGATCACCATCAGCGGTTTCGGCACCGGCGCGGTGACGCGGACCGATACCGATGACGCGGAGTTTTCACGCCTCAACCAGGCCAGCGGCGCGCGCAAGGACTGGCGCACCGGCGTCGATTCCAACCTTGGACTGCAGGTCACCGGCAAACTGAGCGACACCATCTCGTTCACCGCGCAAGGCCTGGTGCGCAAATACGGCGACGAGGACAGCTACGGCGCCGAATTGACCTGGGCCTTCGCCAAGATCAAGCTGAGCGACGACTTTTCCGTGCGCCTGGGCCGCGTCGGCCTGCCGGTCTATATGATCTCGGACGTGCGCAACGTCGGCTACGCCAACACCATGCTTCGCCCGCCGACCGAGGTGTATCGCCAGGTGCCATTCGACAGCGCCGACGGCGGCGACATCACCTACCAGCACGCGTTCGGCGACAGCACCGTGACCGCGCAGTTCGGGATCGGCAGGGCCAACGTGCGCCTCAACGACGGCGTGCAAGTGGACTTCAAGCCGGCCATGGCGGCGCAGGTGCTGCTTGAAAACGGGCCGTTCACCTACCGGCTTGGCCATTCGCGCACCAAGTTGACCATCAACGACAGCCCGAACGTGCAAACGCTCACCACCGCCTTCACGGCGCTGAAAATGACCGGCATCCTGGCGCAGATCCCGTCGCGCGACGTCACGGGCACCTTCAACTCGGCCGGCATCAGCATGGACTACCACAACATCATCGGCATGGCCGAATATGCCAAGCGCAAGACCGACACCCGCCTGGTGCATGACACCACATCCTGGTATGTGATGCTGGGCTACCGTTGGGGAAAATTCGTACCGTTCGTGATGCACGGGGACGTGAAGCAGGACAGCATCCGCAGCTTCGCGACGCTGCCGACCACCGGTCCGCTGGCGCCGCTGGCGGCCGGCGCGAACAGCGCGCTCAAGGCGGGCCTGCAATCGAGCACCGCGATCGGCTTGCGCTGGGACTTCTACAAATCGGCGGCGTTCAAGGTGCAGATGGACCGTGTCAAGACGCGTGACGGCAACGGCTACTTCCTCGCCCCCAAGCCCGGCTTTGCCGGCAGCACGGTGAATGTCTACGCCGCCGCCATCGATTTCGTCTTCTAAGGAGAACCACATGAAAACGACTATCGGCAAGCTGCTGCTGGCGGCGGGTGTCTGCGCGTTCGCCGCGCCTTCGTTCGCGGCGGAGATCGTGGTCATCGTCAGCCCGAAGAACCCCGCCACGCGCATGTTCAGCGAACAGGCCGGCCAGTTCTTCCTCGGGAAATCGACCTTGTTCACGCCCGTCGAACACACGGACGGCGCGCTGCGCAACGAGTTCTATAAAAAGGTGCTGGACAAGGATGCGACCCAAGTCAAGGCCATCTGGTCCAAGCTGGTCTTCACCGGCAAGGCCAGCGCGCCGAAGGAATACGCCTCCAGCGCCGAAGTGAAAAAGGCGGTGGCGGCCGATCCGACCGCCATCGGCTACATCGAGAAAGCGCAGGTCGACGACACGGTCAAAGTGATCCTCACCGTGCAGTAACGAAATGCGCTGAAAGATGTGCGATACGACGCCCGGCCACAGCTCAAACGCGCGCCGGGCGTTTTTTCATCCCTCGACCACGATCGCGGGCCGCAGCCGCTTGCGCGACGCCCGCGCGTGCGGCACCCAGGCGTGGGTTTGCCAGCGGTGCCACATGATCAAGCCGCGTATCCATTCGTCGGCGACATAGGCGATCCACACGCTGACCAGGCCCCAGCCCAGCACCACGCCCAGCACCCAGCTGCCGCCGGCCAGTACCAGCAACATCGACAAGGCGCCCGCCATCACCGGGAAACGGGCGTCGCCGGCCGCGCGCAGCGCGTTGATCACCACCAGGTTGAAGGTGCGGCCCGGCTCCAGCAGCACCGTGATCCACAGTAGCGTGATGCCGGCGTCGACGATCTGCTGGTCCTGCGTGAACCAGCCTAGCAGCCAGCGGCCGCCCAGCGCGGCGGCGGCGGCGATCACCACGCACGCCACCAGGCCGATCTTCAGCGCGCGCCGCACCACGGCGTGCGCCTCGCGCAGGTCGCCCGCGCCGATCAGGTAGCCGACCACGATTTCCACCGCCAGGCCGGTGGCGATACTGAACATCATCACCCCGCCCATCAACTGCAGCACGTAGGCCTGGGTCGCCAGCGAGGTGGCGCCCAGTTGCGCCGCCGTCGCCACGCTGAACATGAAGGCCAGGCGGTAGGCGATGTTCTCGGCCGCGCCGGGCAGGCCGATATGCAGCACCGCCGCCAGCTCGCGGCGCGGCAGGCGCCACCAGTCGCTGCGCACCAGGGTGACGCCGAGATGAATGCGCCACAGCCACAGATGCAGGGCCAGGCCGATGGCGCGGCTGACCGCCAGCGCCACCGCGAAGCCGGGCAGGCCCATGGCGGGCAGCGGTCCCCAGCCGTACATCAGCGGGATGGCCAGCGCCAGGTGGCTGACGTGCATGGCGATCAGCACCAGCAACGTGTCGCGGGTGCGCAAATGGGCGCGCATCACGCTGGCCATCGAGGCGTTCCAGGCGTCGAACAGCAGCGACGGCGCTAGCGCCATCAACAGCGGCGCGGCCAGCGGGAATACCTCGGGCGGCGCGTTGAGCAGATGCAGCAGCCCGTTGGCGCCGGCCAGCGCGGCCAGCGCGGCGACCGCGCCGAGCCAGGTGCTGGCGCCGACCACCGCGCGCGCGACCTTGTCGGCGGCGTCACGCTGGCCGCCGCCGAGATTTTGCGTGACGACCACGCTGACGCCGGCGCCGATGATGCGAAACAGGATGAACAAGGTGGCCGAGACCTGGCTGGCGATCGCGAAGGCGCCGCCGGCGGCGTCCGAGATGCGCGAGGCCAGCGCGGTGCCGACCACGCCGGCGCCTATCGCCAATCCCAGTTCGACCAGCAGCGGCCACGCCAGATTGAACATGGGCGGGGTGCCGGAGGGGGATTTGAGAGCGGACATGGGGAGTTCGGGATAGTTAGTAGTGCTGAGCTCCGTTAGTTTACAGCAATATCGGTCGGTGCATGGGCCGCCGCGACGCATGCATGGCGGATTACGCTGCGCTAATCCGACCTACGTGGATCCGATGGACGCTGGATTTCGTTGGCATTGGTGACTTTGGCGCGGCGGCGTCGATCTTGAAGGAGCCGACCAGTTGCGCCAGTTCCTTCGCCTGCGCTTGCATCGCCGCCGCCGCCGCCGCCGCCTCCTCGACCAGCGCGGCGTTTTGCTGCGTGACGCCGTCCATCTCGCCGATGGCGGTCGTCACCTGGCCGATGCCGTGTTCCTGCTCGGCGCTGGCGCTGCTGATCGAGGCCATGATGGCGGTGACCTTGCGCACGCTCAGCACGATGTCGTCCATCGTCGCGCCGGCGTCTTCGGCAAGCGCGCTGCCGCTGGCGATTTGGCCGGCCGAGTCGTTGATCAGTTGTTTGATCTGCTTGGCCGCCGCCGCCGAACGCTGCGCCAGATTGCGCACTTCGGAAGCGACCACCGCGAAGCCGCGACCCTGCTCGCCCGCGCGCGCCGCTTCGACGGCGGCGTTCAACGCCAGGATATTGGTCTGGAAGGCGATGCTGTCGATCACGCCGGTGATGTCGACGATCTTGTGCGCGTAGTCGTTGATCCCGGCCATCGTCCGCACCACCTCCGACACCACCTTGCCGCCCTTTTCCGCGACCTCCGACGCCGACAAGGCCAGCGCATTGGCCTGGCGCGCGTTGCCGCTGTTTGCGCGCACCGCCGACGTCAGTTGCACCATCGCCGACGCGGTCTCCTGCAGCGCCCCGGCCTGATGCTCGGTGCGGCGCGACAGATCCATATTGCCGTTGGCGATTTCGCGCGAGGCCGAATCGATCGCCACCGCGCCGTCGCGCACCCGGCCGACGGTGTCGGCCAGGCGGCCCGTCATGTGGCTCAGCGCGTCGAACAGCTGGCCGATCTCGTCGCCGCGTCCATGCTCGATGACCACGTGCAGTTGGCCGGCCGCGACCTGTTCGGCCAGCGCCACCGCGCGTGTCAGCGGACGCACGATACTGCGGGTCAGCATCAGCGCCAGCACCGCGCCCAGCGCCAGGGTCGCCAGTCCGAGCCCGATCAGCAGCGCGCGGCTGCTTCGATACTGGCTGGCCGACAGCGCGGCCATCGTCCTGGCCTCCTGCGTTTGATACGCCAGCAGTTTTTGCAGCGCGCCGGTATAGGCGCCAAAGGCGCCGGCCAGGCGGGTGTCGAGCAAGTCGCTCACTTCCTGTATCCGTCCGCTGTCCTTCAACTTGAACAAGTCGGCACGCAAGGCCAGATACGCTGCGCGCCTCGCGCCAACGGCCAGCAGCAGCTCGCGCTCCACGCCGTCGGCCGGCATCGCGGCCAGGCGGCGATCCATGCCCGCCGCCACCTTCTCGCCGGCGACCAGTTGCGCTTGGAAGATGTCGCCCACTTCGAGGCTGTCGCTGCGGGCGATGGAGATCGCCCGCAGGCCATTGAGCTCGGCCACGCCGAGCAGCTCGGACGTCAACTGCTGCTTGGCCAGCTTTTCATCGACCAGATTGGACGCGGTGTCGTTGGCGGACTGCAGGCGCCACAGCGACACGGCCGACATGCAGGCCATCGCCAACAGCAGCATGGCGAACGACGCCAGCACGCGCGCGCCGGTCTTCAATTGAGGGAGTTTCATCGCGACAGTTCTTCCGAGTAATTAATGTTATAACACCGACATTAATCACTATACGCGACGAATATGACGCCACAATTACCTCGAGGCAATTTTATGCGACGGGCGTCAGGAGTGCGCGTCCCTCGAAGTGGGCAACAAGATTATCCACCACCAGCTGCCCCATCGCGTGACGGGTCTCCACCGTCAGGCTGCCCACGTGCGGCGCCAGCACCACGTTATCGAGCTCGCGCAGCGCGGCCGGCACGCGCGGTTCGTCGTCGAACACGTCGAGCGCCGCCATCCCCAGCGCGCCCTCGCGCAGGGCCGCGATCAGCGCCTGCTGGTCCACCAGCGAACCGCGCGCGATATTGACCAGGGTTCCCTCCGGCCCCAGCGCCGCCAGCACCTGCGCGTCCACCGCATGCCGCGTCGCCGCGCCGCCCGGCGCGCACACCACCAGATAGTCGCTGGCCCGCGCCAGTTCCAGCAGGGACGCGCTGCGCTCCTGCGCGACGCCGGCGATCGCGCGCGGCTGGAAATACAGCGCGCGCATGCCGAACGCCTCGGCCCGCGCCGCCACCGCCTGGCCGATGCGGCCGAAACCGAACACGCCGCAGACCTTGCCGCGCAGGGCGCGCGTGGGCGACAGCGGCTGCCCCGCCTCCCAGGCGCCGCTGCGCACGTAGCGGTCCAGCGCGGGCAGGCGCCGCGCCGCCGCCAGCAACAACGTCAGCGCCAGATCGGCCACGTCGTCGGTCAGCACGCCGGGCGTGTTGGTGACGACTATGCCGCGCGCGCGCGTCGCCTCCAGCGCCACGGCGTCGGTGCCGATGCCGTTGACGGCGACGATTTCCAGCGCCGGCAACTGGTCCAGCAGCGCCGGGCCGACGCCGATGGCGCCGGTGGTCAGCAGACCGCGCACGCCGGCGGCCACGCTGCGGATATATTCCGGCTGCAGCTCGCGCGGCTGGCGCCAGGCATGGTGGCATTCGAAGTGGGCGTCCAGTTGTTCCATGACGGCGGCCGACGGGCTGGCGGCCAGCACCAGGAGTTGAGGTTTCATGCGGGGGTTCCTTGTAAAGTGATGCTCACGGCGTGCTCACGGCGATTGTACAAGCGGGCGCGAATTCGCGCCGCAAGCATGGACTTTCGGCCTGCTATTCCGTATGCTGATAATCACTTGCCGGGAGAGTGCCCTGATTTGAACGTCCACGCCCTATCACTGCATGCCTGTATCGCCGCCCTTTTCCGGCTTGTTCGACTTGTTCGGCTGGTTCGGCTATGCCGTGTCGTCCCGCTGTCCCGTGTCGCCTTCGCGCCGGCGGCATGCGTGTGCCTTCTGGCCGGCGCCATGCTTTCCGGCCCCGCCAGGGCCGGCGCCGAGCGCTGGGACAAACTGGCCACCCCGCTGTTCGAACATCTCGGCCTCGAACAAGGCTTGCCGCATCCGGTCGGCATGGCGCTGGCGCAGGATGGCGACGGCTACATCTGGATCGGCACGCAGAGCGGCCTGGCGCGCTGGGACGGTTACCGCGTGCGCAGCTTCCACCACAACGCCGGCGACCCGACCAGCCTTCCCGGCGATTTCATTCAAACGCTGCACGTCGACGCGCGCGGGCGCCTGTGGGTCGGCACCGCCACCGCCGGCCTGGCGATGTACGACAATCGCAAGGAGCATTTCGTCCGCTTCAACGAGGAGTTGGGCCAGGGCCTGGTCAGCGCGATCGCCAGCGACGCCAAGGGCAATCTCTGGATAGGCACGCCCGCCGGTCTCAAATTCTACGACGCCATCTCCGGCACGGTGACCAGCCATACCCGCGAAACGGCGCCCGGCCTGCCGGACAACCAGGTCCGCGCGCTGCTGGTGGACCGCGCCGGCAACCTGTGGATCGGCACCGGCACCGGGCTGGCGCGGATGAAACCCGGCGGCGCCATCACCGCTATTCCGGTCGGCGCCGCCGGCCAGGGTGGCTGGAGCGACACCGTCATGGCGCTGGGTGAAAACAGCCGGGGGCAGATCGCCTTCGGCACGCTCAAAAGCGGCGTCGGCACGGTCGATCCGCTGGCCGACCGCGGCCGTCTGCTTGCGCTCAAAGGCGTCAAGGACATGGAATCGAACATGGTGCTGTCGCTCGCCGAGAGCACGCCCGGTAACTGGTGGGCCGGCACCTATGGCGGCGGCATCGTCGAGTACCACGCCGCCACCGGCCGCGCGAACCGCATACTGCACCAGCCGGCCGTTCCGCTCAGCCTCAGTAACGACCGCACCGCCGCATTGCTGCGCGACCGCAGCGGCATGATCTGGGTCAGCACGGAGCGCGGCGTCGACATCCACGATCCGCACAGCGAGAGCATCGACTCGGTGTTCGGCGGCGAGGGCAAGCTGGAGGCGGCGGTCACCGCGCTGATGACCGACAGCCGCCGCGAGGTATGGATCGCGCTGGCCGACCAGGGCATCGACATCGTGGCCACCGACGGCGCGCGGCGCGCGGCGCTGCGGCCCGACCCGCACCAGCCGGAAACGGCGCTGCCCAACCGCGTGGTGCTGGCGCTGGCCGAGGCCGAGCCGGGCGAAGCCTGGATCGGCACCCAGCTCGGTTTGTACCGCACCCGGGGCGGTGGCCGCGCCGTCAAGCGCGTCGCGCTGCCGCAGGAGAGTCGATATCCGCGCATCGGCACCATCCTCAAACGCGACGGCCAGCTCTGGCTGGGCACTTTCGACGGGCTGCTGCGCTACGATGTCGCCGCCGGCACTGTCAAGCGCTACGCCCAGGGCGCGCCGGAAGCCGGCGGCTTGACCGACAACCGTATCCACGCGGTGGTCCCCGACGCCGACGGCGCGCTGTGGATCGCCACCCGCAACGGCCTCAATCGACTCGATCCGGGGAGCGGCAATATAGAGCAGATCCACGCCGCGCCGGCCCTGCCCACCGCGCTCTCGGAGGCCGTCATCAGTTCCCTGGTGATCGACGGCCGCGGCAGGCTGTGGGTGGGCACCTACGGCGGCGGCATCTGCGTGATGACGGGCCGCGACGCCAGGGGCGCGCCGGTGTTCGAACGCGTCGGCGTCGCCGAGGGGCTGTCGACCGGCACCATCATGGCGTTGCAGTCGGACCCCGCCGGCCGCATCTGGGCCGCCACCTCCGACAGCATCGCCGTGGTCGACGCCACCACGCTCAAGGCGCGCGCGCTGGCCCGCGCCGACGGCCTGGCGTTCCGCACCTTCTTCATCGGCGCCAGCACCGTCACCAACGAGCGCGAGCTGCTGTTCGGCGCCACCTCCGGCATGGCGGTGGTGTACAGCGGGCGCCTGAACGACTGGGGCTACCGTCCGCCGCTGGTGATCAGCGCCGTGCGGGTCGACCAGCGCGCGCTGACGCCGGAGCAGCTCAGCGCGCCCGAGGGGCCGACCCTCACCTTGACGCCGGACACCCAGAGCTTCGAGGTGGAGCTGGCGGCGCTGGACTACTCCGCGCCGCAGCGCAACCGCTACGCCTACCTACTGGAAGGCTTCGACCGCCGCTGGACCGAGGCCGACGCCAGCCGCCGTGTGGCCAGCTACAACAGGCTGCCGCCGGGCGCCTACCGCCTGCGCCTGCGCGGCAGCAACCGCGAGGGCTTGTGGAATGTCGACGAGCTGTCGTTGCGGGTGGTGGTGCTGCCGGCCTGGCACCAGACCTGGTGGGCCAGGACCGGCTACCTGCTGGCCGCCGGCCTGCTGGCGTGGGCGCTGGTGCGCTGGCGCGTCCGGCAGCTGCACAACAAGGGCGAGGCGCTGCAGGCGCTGGTCTACTCGCGCACCCGGCATCTGGAAAAACTCAACGCCATCGTCAAATCGATCAACGAGCAGCTGGACTTCGACGCGCTGCTGCAGACCATCCTGCAGGAATCGACCGTCATCAAGGGCATCGATACGGCGCTTGCGCTGGTGCGCGAAGCCGGCACGGAGACACTGACGTTGCGCGCGGCCTGGGGCCGCATCGACGCCGCCGCCGACATCTACAGCATCGACCTGCGCCGGGCGGAGCTGCGCTACGCCCCGCCGGAATCCATGATCGCGCCGGACATCTTCGAGATCCACCATCCCAATTCGCTGCCGGGCGACGTCTGCGCGATGCTGGCGGTGCGCGTGGTGATCGACGGCCAGGTCGAGGGCTATCTGATTTTCGAGAACTACCAGTACCAGACCAGGTTCGAGGCGAGCGATCTCGATCTGCTCAAGGCGCTGAAGGAACCATTCGTTTCGGCGTACCAGAAGGCGCGGGCGCTGCGCATGATCGAGCAGGCGCGCGCCAACGCGGAGGCGGCCACGCGCGCCAAGAGCGAATTCCTGGCCAACATCAGCCACGAGATCCGCACGCCGATGAACGCCATCCTCGGCTTTGCCGGCCTGGGCACCCACCTCGACCTGCCACCGCAACCGCTGGACTACTTCCGCAAGATCGGCCGTGCCGGACAAAGCCTGCTCGAGATCATCAACGACGTGCTGGACTTCTCGAAGATCGAATCGGGCAAGCTGGAACTGGAGGCCCTGCCCTTCGACCTGCCCGACACGCTCAACCAGCTGGCCGACCTGTTCTCCTGGCGCGCCGCCGAACGGGGGCTGGAACTGGTGATCTGGTCGGCCCCGGACGTGCCGGCCAACCTGCTGGGCGATCCGCTGCGCCTGAGCCAGATCCTGGTCAACCTGGTCGGCAACGCGCTCAAATTCACCGCGCGCGGCCACATCGAGCTGCGTGTGGAACTGGACCCGAACATCGCCGCCGCCGACGTCGCCCCGGGCGCGTACGCGCTGCGCTTCACGGTCGAGGACAGCGGCCTTGGCATCAGCGGCGAACAGCAGGCGCGCCTGTTCCAGGCCTTCGCCCAGGCCGACGCCAGCACCACGCGGCTCTATGGCGGCACCGGACTGGGACTGGCGATCTCGCAGCAACTGGTGCGCAAGATGGGCGGCGTGATCGCGGTCGACAGCGAACCCGGCGTCGGCAGCAGCTTCAGTTTCACGGTGCAGCTGCACCCGGCCGCCGACCAGACCCCGCGCCTGCTGCCGCTGCCGGCGCAGGTGCTGGGCAAGCGCGTGCTGGTGGTCGACGACTGCGAAGCGGCGCGCCACATGCTCAAGATCCAGCTGGGCGGTCTCGGGCTGCGGACGCGCGCCGTGGCCTCGGGCGCGGCGGCGGTGGCCGCCCTGCAGCTGGAGCCCTACGACATCCTGCTGATCGACGCCGACATGCCGGACCTGGACGGCATCGAAACGCTGCACCGCATCGGCGCCGACCCGGAACTGGCGCGCGTTCCGGCGATCCTCATGGTCACCGCCTACGCACGCGAACACGATACCGACGCCGCCGCGCAAACCCGCCGCATGCCTTTCATCGACAAACCGGCCAATCCTTACCTGCTGCGCAGCGCGATCCTGACGGCGCTCGGGCTGGACGCCGGACAAGCCGCCGTCAAGGCGCCCGCGACGCCCTCGTTCGCGGTCCAACGCATACGCGGCGCGCATGTGCTGGTGGTCGACGACAATAGCATCAACCAGCAGGTGGCGAGTGAAATTTTGCAGCGCGCCGGCGTCCGGGTCGACCTGGCCGCCAGCGGCGACGAGGCGGCGCGCATGGTCCAGGCGCGCCGCTACGACGCGGTGCTGATGGACATCCAGATGCCCGACATGGACGGCTACCAGGCCACGGCGCTGATCCGCGCCGACGAGCGCCACGCCGCGCTGCCGATCATCGCCATGACGGCGCACGCGGTGGCCGGCTACCGCGAGCGATGCCTGGACATGGACATGAACGATTACGTCACCAAGCCTATCGATCCCGACACGCTCTACGCGGTGCTGGCCACCTGGGTGCGGCACGACGCCGCGCGCGCGCCGGTGGACGAGCAGGAGACGACGCCGGCGCCGCGCGCGCAGGGCCTGGCGCCGGCGGCGCAGTCCAACGCGCGTCCGGGCATCGACATGCAGGCCGCGCTGGAGCGCCTGGGCGGCCACAGCGCGCTGCTGACGCGGCTTCTGGGCCTGTTCGCGCAGGATTTCGGCGCCACTTTGCAACACATTCATGATGCAATCGACGCCGGCGACCTGGCGCGGGCGGCCGAACTTGTGCACAAGATCCGTGGCGCGGCCGGAAACATTTCCGCGCCCGATCTGTTTGAGGCCGCCACGGCCCTGGAGCAACGTCTCAGAGAGCATGAGTCGGCATTACCGCAGCTATTGAGCAATTTCGAGCAGGCGTTCGAGATCGTCATGCACAGCGCGCACGACGAGATCGCCAAACAATCTTCGGGCCCGCCGGCGGCCAGGGAAAACACCGGGCAAAGCCACTAGCATGTTGCTATGTTGAAACCTCTTGAGGTCGGTCATGCTTTGTCCTAGCATGGACTTGCGTATTGATACGCGTCAACCCGCCCCCCCTCACATGAAAGGTAATGACATGGCCTCGCATTCCCCGCAAGATCTCGACCTGCTGCTGTCCAAACTCTCCGGCGACGACAGCTTCCGCCAGCGCTTCCTGAGCGACCCGCAGCTCGCGCTCGGTGGCCTGGGCATCCGCATCGACGCCGCCCAAATTCCGGCCATGCGCAGCCTGCCGTCCAGGGAGGTCATTGCCGCTAATCGCCACGCGATCAAAGGCAAACTGGAAAACGCCGCCGGTGCGATTCCATTCTTCCTGTCCGGCCAGCGCTGAACACCGGCCGCGCGCAGTCAAAGCACCTGGGTCGACGCACCTCAGTCGAACTTCACCCGCGCGAGTGCTCCCTTATCGCCGCTGGCCCAAGCCGTCTTGCGGCCGGCGGCAAAGCTGATCGCGTCGAAACCGGCCACCGCTGCCGGATAGACCAACGGCGTCCACGTCTTGCCATCGTCCCGCGACACATCCGCGCCTGACGGCCCCACCGCCACCAGCGCGTTTTCGCCACCGTTCCCACCGCCGGGCACATATTTCACCGCCGAGCGGTAACCGGACAATCCCTTTTCGCGCACCAGCGACCAGCTCTTGCCGCCATCGCCGGTGACGGCGACGTTGTTGACGGCCGCGCCCTCCCGCTTGTAGTCGCCGCCGACGATCACGCCATGCAGCGCGTCGCGGAAGGTGATGGAGAAGATGCCCGCCGACGCGCTGCTATCGAGCGGCGCCTGCACCACGCTCCAGGTCTTGCCGCGATCGCCGGTATGCAGCACCCGGCTGCCGGTGGCGATCCAGGCGTGGTCGCGGCCGACCATGGCGATATTGGAACCACTGGCGGAGAACGATCCCTCGTTCGGCAACGCCGGCGGCAGCGCGGCGGCGGGAATCTTGTTCCATGTCGCGCCGCCGTCGGCGGTGCGCAGAATCTGAAAACGGCCATCGATCGAATCGCCGATCACCAGGCCGTTGTCGGCATCCCAAAACGTCATCGCGTCGAGGAAGCCTTTGTCATCGGGATTGACGTACTGCTGCGTCCAGGTGACGCCGGCGTCGGTGGTCTTGAAGATGCGCGAAGCGCTGGAAGGCCCAATGCTCAACAGGTAGGCGGTGTGGGCGTCGACGGCGTCGATATCGCGGAAGTCGAGCGGCGTGGCCTGCGCGTCGACCGGCGGTGTCAGGCTGCGCCAGGTGGCGCCGCCATCGGCGGTACGCAGCACGGCATTGCCCGCGCCGCTGGCCCAGGCCACGTTGTCATCGACGGCGCTCACGCCGCGCAACCGGCCGGCGACACCGCTGGCCTGCTTGGTCCAGGTGACTGACGGCGCATCGGCAAACGCGCACCCGGCGAAAAAAACAATCGGCAGCAAAAAAAGAGTTTTCATGGGCGGAGGATGTCTAAGTGAACCGACATCATAACCACGTAGGGCGGATTAGCGAAGCGTAATCCGCCATGCATGCACCGTCCGCAACCACGCTGCGAATCACGGCTCGTAGCGCATCTCCACCGTATCCTGCGCGCCCGACGCCGCGCCGCACCCGCAAACCGCCACCACCATATCCTTCAACGGATCGAGCCCCAAGGCCCGCTCGATATCCACCTCGTTGACGGCAGCGGTCACAAAGGCCGGCATGCCAGCCTCCGTCGCCAGCAGATAAAACGTCTGCGACAGATGTCCCGCGTCCAGCAGTAACGCCCGATAAGCCTTGGCGTGATTGCGGTACTTCCAGAAATTGCGCTCCACGCGCGCCGCCAGCACCACCATCATCGGCGCATCGACAAACCAGTCCTGATCGGCCACCATGCGCATCGCCAGCTCCGCCGTCTGCCGGGTGTCCATCGCCACCAGCGGCTCCAGCGCATGCCGCACCGGGTGGTAGTGATACAGCCCGGGCGGCACGCCTTCCACACGCTGCGCCAGCACATACGCCTCGGTCGGATGCAGGCCGCCGGCGGAGGGACTGAGCTTCTTCAGCACGAAGGCATCCGGCGCCATCTCACGCTCCCCCTGCGACCCGAAGGCGCGTTGCAGCAACCGCGAGGCGGTGGTCAGCGGCAGCGTGGCGCCGGGATCGAAGTTACGGCCGGTGTAGCGTTTGAACAGCGTCTCGTCCAAACCGGCCCGCTCGGGAACCGGCAGCATCAGCGCGTCAATGGCGGGGCCGCGTTCGATGGCCGGTCCCGGCGGCCTGCCATACGATTCGACCAATTCCTCAAAGCTGGGAAACTGCATGCCCTTGTCCACCCGCATATCGCCCCATCGGCTGAACATATGCGCGGCGGCCGACAAAGGTCGCCAATGCTGCGAGCGCAGCACCTCGTCACGCTCGCGCATGGTCGCGCATTCGGGCGCATCGCTGAGCAGCAGCCCGTGTCCGAGCAAACGCGCGATGACGTCGGCCGACGACTTCTGCTCGCAGGCCGCGCGCTCCTGCCACAACGTCAGGCTGATACAGCCCAGGGCCAGCATCTCGTCGGTGCCGATCTCCACCTCGGCGCCCAGATGCGGCGCCAGCGCGATCCAGCGCCCGGTCGCCCCCAGCGCGCTCTCGCCGGCGAACAGCGACGACCAATCGATATCGAGCTCCTCGCGGGGCTCGACAAACAGCACGGCGCAACGTCTGATCAGCATGGTGGTTTTATCTCTTAACAAGCAGCCAGCGCCAGGGCTCCAGGACTTTCGTTAATTCTGTCGTTTCAATTCCGTATAAAAATTCTCGTGCGATCCGATACTTAGCAACAGAACAGAGACAGGGGCAATTCTATTGGGACGAAGCTGATATGCCAGCAAAACCTCTTGCTTGTTAAGCTTGAATCTATGCACAAAGATTGCGGCCAAGTCGCCTTTTTTTTCTTCACCGATTGTAGGATCGGTAGCAATAGCCTTTACGGCCTTGTCTACAACCATCTTTTGCTTGGGATGCAGCCTTTTGAGGGCTTTTGCAAAGGTTGGAGTGACAAGGACCTCAAGCATCATCAATCGCCGAATTTGTACGGCGTAAGCATCCCGGCTTTAGCCTCCTGTGCTGCGAGCAAGGTATCCTTGATGAACTGCAGCGGCAATGTTGGATTGTCGTCCACCGCCTTACCCAGCCGTGCCCAATATTCGATCTGCTTCGGTACCGAACGGTGTTCCGCAGCCGCATGTGGCTTAGCCATTTCAAGCAGCTCGGCTGATAATTTCAAAGCGATGGCCATCTAAGCACCTTTACAAGTTGGTTGATTCAAGTCTGCCACCAAAGACAACCTTTTGCAACCAATGCCTCTAGCTAGCCAGCCGCCAGCGCGCCAAGCTTCATCCGGCATCACTGCGAAAAATATCCGGTCCGTCAGTTCCGGTTCAGGCTCGAAGCCGGGAAACGAAGCTTGTGTCATTATTTCACCCGCTGCTTTTCCAGCTTGCGCGCCAGGGTACGACGGTGCATGCCGAGCCGGCGCGCCGCCTCCGAGATGTTGAAGTCGGTCTCGGCCAGCACCGTGTGGATATGCTCCCACTCCAGCGTTTTGATCGATGTCGACCGGTTGGTCAGCTCCAGCTCGGCCGAGCCGGCGACGTGCTCGAACGCCGCCTCGATATCGTCGGTGTTGGACGGCTTGGCCAGGTACTGGCACGCGCCCAGCTTGATCGCCTCGACCGCCGTGTTGATGCTGGCAAAGCCCGTCAGCACCACGATCAGCATCTCCGGATCGTGCTGGTGCAGCATCTGCACGCAGGCCAGGCCGGACGAGTTGCCCTTCAGTTTCAGATCCACCACGGCGTAGCCGGGCGAGTGGTCCACCAGCACCGCGCTGGTCTCGTCGACGTTCTCGGCCAGCAACACCTTGTAGCCGCGCCGTTCGAACGAGCGGCTCAAGGTGCGGGCGAAAGCGGCGTCGTCTTCGACCAGCAACAGTAAACGTTCTTCAGTTTCTTCAGTACTCATGGTTAACTTGTTCCGATTTGATTTCAATGGCCGACAATGGCAGCGTCAACCGCACCATCGCCCCACCATGCTGCAGGTTGCTGGCGGTGACGGCGCCGCCCAGGGTGCGCGCCACGTTCACCACGAGGAACAGCCCGAGCCCTCCGCCCGGCCGTCCTTTACTGGAATTGTATGGTTTGCCGAATTGCGCCAGCATCGCCTCGGCGAAGCCGGGACCGGCGTCGGTCACCTGCAGCACCAGCGCGTCGTCCTCGCGCGAGGCCTCCATGCGCAGCCACTGCGGCGACGCCTCCAGCGCATTATCGAGCACATTGCAGATCATTTGCTTCAGCGTTGAATCGGACACCACCGGCAGGTCCGGGACGATGCGGTTTTCGAACTCGAACGCCACCACCGGACGGCCGATGCGCCACTCGGCGACCACCTCGTCGAGGAAGGTGTTGATGGTGGTCGCGGCCGACGATTCGCCGCGCGTCTCGCCGGCCGACAGCAGGATGCCGCTGACGATGGATTTGCAGCGCTTGAGCTGCGTCTGCATCTCGGCGATTTCTTCCAGCAGCACCGGATTGCCCTTGAACTCGGGCATGTGTTTCCAGTCGCCCAAGATCACGGCCAGGGTGGCCAGCGGCGTGCCCAGCTCGTGCGCGGCGCCCGAGGCCAGCAGGCCCATGCGGATGATGTGCTCTTCCTCGGCCGCGCGCTGATGCAAGGCGGCCAGCTTGGCGGCGGTCGTGCGCATATTGCGGGTGATGCGGCTGATGAAGATCACCAGCAGCGCGGCGTCGAGGATGAAGCACACCAGCATCCCCTGCACGTACAGGCTGAGGATGCCGCGCTCGTGGTCCTGCGGCACGCGCAACGGTTCGGAGAACAGCGCCAGCCAGGCGATGCAGGCGCCGGTGACGGCGACGATGGTCCAGGTCGACCAGGCCTCCAGCAGCACCGCGCCCAGGATCACATGCAGCAGGTAGAGGAATACGAAGGGGTTGGTGGCGCCGCCGCTCAGGTACAGCTGGGCGGTCAGGCTGGCGACGTCCACCGTCAGGGCCAGCAGTAGTTCGTTGTTGGAAACAAACTGGTTTTCCTGCCAGCGCAGGGTGCTGGCGATGTTGAAGGCGATCAGGCAGGCCAGCACATTGAGCATGGCCGGCATCGGCAGCTGCACGTCGAGCAGCTGCGAGGCGGCGGCGATGGTGGTGATCTGGCCGATTACGGCGATCCAGCGCAGCTGGATCAGCTGCTGCATGTTCTTGTGGCCGGCCGCGTGCGTGATGGTGTTGGCCGACGCTTTCACGGCGGCCAGCGGTTCGACCACGGGAGCGTTGGGACGACCGCGGTCGAAAGGGTTGGGATATTTTGTCGCCATCCCTGTTATTTTACGTGATCAACGCCCCTTGCGTGCATCCCTTGCAACCCACCATGCGGCGGCGGCAACCATCAGCGCCAAGCCGAACCAGGTGATCGCATAGACCAGGTGGTTGTTAACGAAGGAGATCACCGTCAGCCCGCCGACCGGACGGACGCTGTCGCCGGGCAGTTCGATCTGCGCCGAGGCGGCGTCCGCATCGACATAGTACGGCGCCACCGTCGGCAGCCCGCGCGCCCTGGCGATCGCCTGCAGGTCGCGCGTGTACCAGTAATTGCGCGCCGGTTCGTTCGCGCGCAGCGAGCTACTCTTTTCGCTGACGCGCAGCAAGCCGGTGACCGTGACCGCCGGGCCGCCGGCCGCCGCCGCGCAGGCGTTGGCGGCGGCCGGCGCGGGCGACGGACGTGGACTCCAGCCGCCGGTGCCGGCCGGCACGAAGCCGCGATTGACCATGACGATGCCGCCATCCGGCGTGCACAGCGGCGTCAGCACCCAGTAGCCGATGCCGCGCTCGAGCGACGCCAGGGTCCACGTGGTCGAAGCAGGCAGGTACACGCCGCTGATGCGCACGCGGCGGTATTCGTCGTCCTCGGTGCTCAGCTTGGGCCAGTCGGCGATGCCGGGCGCCGGCGCCGGCGCCGCGTGCACGCGCTGGTCGACCCGCTCGATCAGCGCCAGCTTCCATTGCAACCTATATATTTGCCACGTTCCCAAAGCAAAAAACCCTGCAAACATCACCCCGGCCACGAGGGCCAGGATGACGCGCAGGGCGCGGGAACGTTGGCGCGATGCGCCAGTCGTCATTTCATGTCGTGCATGCTGTGCACATCCGAACCCATCGAAGGCATCATGTTCAGGTTCATGTGGTACATGACCCAGATCGAGCCGGCCAGGACGATCAGCAGCAGCACCGCCGTGAACATCAGCGCCAGCAGCGACCAGCCGCCTTCGTTCTTGCCGTTCATGTGCAGGAAGTAGACCATGTGCACGACCACCTGGACGGCGGCGAAGGCCAGGACCACGGCAGCCGTGGTGCTGGACTTGTCGAACACCTTGGCCATCACCAGCCAGAACGGGATTGCCGTCAGGATGACCGACAGCACGAAGCCGATGGCGTAATCCTTCAGGCTGCCGTGGGCGCCTTCCGCGCCGTTGCCGTGGTCGTCATGACCGTGACCGTGGCCGTGGCTATGGTTGGTTGGCGCGCTCATGGCAGAACTCCCATCAGGTAAACAAAGGTAAATACACCGATCCAGATCACGTCCAGGAAGTGCCAGAACATCGACAGGCACATCATGCGACGGTTGTTCTCAGGCGTCAGGCCGTGCTTTTTGAGCTGGAACATCAAGGTGACCAGCCAGATCGTACCGAAGGTCACGTGCAGGCCGTGGGTGCCGACCAGCGCGAAGAACGAGGTCAGGAAGGCGCTGCGCTGCGGACCGGCACCGATATGTATCAGGTGCATGAACTCTTCGATCTCCAGGAACAGGAACGCCAGGCCGAACAGGCCCGTGATCCCGAGCCAGATGATGGCGAACTTCAGGCTCTTGCGCTGGGCGGCGATCATGGCGAAGCCATAGGTGATCGACGACAGCAGCAGGAACGCCGTGTTCAGGGCGATGGTGCCCAGTTCGAACAGCTCGGCGCCCGACGGGCCGCCCGCGTAATTGCGGCCGAGCACGGCGTAAGCGGCGAACAGGCCGGCGAACAGCAGGCAATCGCTCATCAGGTAGAGCCAGAAGCCCAGCAGTGTGCCGTTCTCCGGGTGGTGGTCGGCTACGTAGTAGCGCGCGCTTGGGTCGTCGCTCAGGGCGGCGTTAGCGGTAATATCAGACATGGCTTTCCAGCAAACGAGTGTGCGCTTCTTCGGTACGGATGACTTCTTCCGCCTTGATGTAGAAATCGCGCTTGTAGTTAAAGGTGTGCTTGATGATGGCGACCATCATGGCGACGAAGCCGACGATGGCCAGCGCCCACATCTGCCAGACCAGGGCGAAGCCCATCACGAACGACAGCGACGAGATGATGAAGCCGGCCGCCGTGTTTTTCGGCATGTGGATGTCGACGAAGCCCTTGGTCGGACGCTTGTAGTTGTGCGCCTTCATGTCGGCCCAGCTGTCGCTGTCATGCACCACTGGCGTGAACGCGAAGTTGTAGTCCGGCGGTGGCGACGATGTCGCCCACTCCAGCGTACGGCCGCCCCATGGGTCGCCGGTGACGTCGCGCAGTTTCTCGCGGTCGCGCCAGGACACATAGATCTGCATCAGGAAGGCGCCGATACCGCCGGCGATGATCAGCGCGCCGATGGCGGCGATGACGAACCAGATTTGCAGCGACGGATCTTCGAAGTGGTTCATGCGGCGGGTCACGCCCATGAAGCCCATCACGTACAGCGGCGTGAAGGCGACCCAGAAGCCGACCAGCCAGCACCAGAAGCAGACCTTGCCCCAGAATTCGTCCAGCTTGAAGCCGAACGCTTTCGGGAACCAGTAGTTCATGCCGGCGAACAGGCCGAACACCACGCCGCCGATGATGACGTTGTGGAAGTGGGCGATCAGGAACAGCGAGTTGTGCAGCACGAAGTCGGCCGGTGGCACGGCCAGCATCACGCCGGTCATGCCGCCGATGACGAAGGTCAGCATGAAGCCCACGGTCCACAGCATCGGCACGTCGAAGGTGATGCGGCCCTTGTACATGGTGAACAGCCAGTTGAAGATCTTCGCGCCGGTCGGGATCGAGATGATCATCGTCGTGATGCCGAAGAACGAGTTGACGCTGGCCCCGGAACCCATGGTGAAGAAGTGGTGCAGCCATACCAGGTACGACAGGATGGTGATCACGACGGTGGCGTACACCATCGAAGTGTAGCCGAACAGGCGCTTGGCGCTGAAGGTCGAGACGATTTCCGAGAACACGCCGAACACCGGCAGGATCAGAATGTAGACCTCAGGGTGGCCCCAGATCCAGATCAGGTTGACGTACAACATCGGGTTGCCGCCGAGGTCGTTGGTGAAGAAGTTGGTGCCGACCATGCGGTCGAGCGACAACATCGCCAGGGTGACGGTCAGGATCGGGAACGTCGCGACGATCAGGGCGTTGGTGCACAGCGCGGTCCAGGTGAAGACAGGCATCTTCATCAGGTCCATGCCCGGCGCGCGCATCTTGACGATGGTGGCGATCAGGTTGACGCCGGACAGGGTCGTCCCCACCCCGGCAATCTGTAATGACCATATATAGTAGTCGACCCCCACGTCCGGACTGGCCATGATGCCCGACAGCGGCGGGAACGCCAGCCAGCCGGTCTTGGCGAATTCGCCGACGAACAGCGACACCATTGTCAGCATGGCGCCGAAGGTGGTCATCCAGAACGAGAAGTTGTTCAGGAACGGGAACGAGACGTCGCGCGCGCCGATCTGCAGCGGCACCACGTAGTTCATCAGGCCGGTGACCAAAGGCATTGCCACGAAGAAAATCATGATCGTGCCGTGGGCCGTGAAGACCTGGTCGTAGTGGTGCGGCGGCAGGAAGCCGGCGTTGTCGCCGAAGGCCATCGCTTGCTGGGCGCGCATCATCAGCGCGTCGGCGAAGCCGCGCAGCAGCATGATGATACCCAGGATCATGTACATGATACCGATCTTCTTGTGGTCGATACTGGTGATCCAGTTCTTCCACAGCGGGCCCCACAGGCGGAATTTGAACATGACGGCGAGGAAGGCCAGGCCTCCGATCGCCACCATGGCGAAGGTGCCGATCAGAATCGGCTCATGCAGCGGGATCGATTCCCACGACAGGCGACCCAGGATCGGGTGGTTGGGTGTCAAGGTATGTTCGGACATGGTCATTCTTTACGGATAGGTTGGGCGGTGGCGGCAACGTCGGTCTCACAGACGTCTTTGTCCAGCGCTTTGACTGCGGCCGCCGCCTTGATGCGTGTGGCGTCCTGGTGCATCAGGGTGTTCATGCAGACCGAACCTTCGACGACGCAACGGTTCAGCACGAGGTCGTACAGACCCTTGTCGACATTGCCGAAGTGCATGATCGGATGCTTGATGGTCGGCTTGTCCAGGGTCACGAACTCGGCGCGGGTGAGCGCACCGGTGTTGGCCTTGGTCTTGGCGACCCAGGCGTCGAAGTCGCCCTGGTTCACGCCGTGGTACTTGAAGCGCATCTGCGAGAAGCCGGCGCCGCTGTAGTTCGACGAGAAGCCGTCGTACACGCCCACCTTGTTCATCACCGCGTTCAACTGGGTCTCCATGCCGGGCATGGTGTAGATCATGCCGGCCAGCGCGGGGACATAGAACGCGTTCATCACGGTCGACGAGGTCAGCTTGAAGCGCACCGGCACGTCGATCGGGGTCACCAGTTCATTGACGGTGGCGATGCCCTGCTCCGGATAGATGAACATCCACTTCCAGTCCATCGCCACCACCTGGATCTCCAGCGGCTTGACGCCGGCGGCGATCGGACGGTGCTCGTCGAGGCGGCTCAGCGGACGGTACGGGTCCAGCAAGTGGGTGTAGACCCACGTGATGGCGCCCAGCACGATGATGATCAGCAGCGGCGCGCCCCAGATCAGCAATTCGAGCTTGGTCGAGTGATCCCAGTTCGGTTCGTATTTGGCGGAAGTATTTGCCTTCCTATAGCGCCAAGCGAACAGACAGATCAAAATCATAACGGGTACGATAATCAACAGCATCAGCAATGTGGAAACAATGACAAGGTTTCCCTGCTGAGCAGCGATATCTCCGGACGGGTTCAACACGACCGTGTTGCAGCCAGCAAGCCACAACAACGGTGCGAGGAATAGCCCACGACGTGCGATAGGAGGAATCATGCGGTAATTTACGTCACAGATTATGGATAACATGCTACTGTACCTATTACGGAATGTTCTTGCCATTGGACACTTTGTCCTAGTGGCCCAGGGACATGATCGTAATAAAAATTAATTTACTTACGAGACGAGACCATGGCCAACACGACTACATTAACGGGCGTCGTCCCAGAGCATCAAACCAGCCAAGGCGCACGCAACATCAATGCCCGGGATGGGGATATTTCACCAGGCGAAATCGCCATCGGCGTGGTCATCGGCCGCGCCTCCGAATACTTCGACTTCTTCGTCTACGCGATCGCCTCGGCGCTGGTGTTCCCGTCCGTGTTCTTCCCCTACGAGAGCCGCCTTGACGGAACACTATACGCCTTCGCGATTTTCTCGCTAGCATTTATTGCCCGGCCGCTCGGTACTGTGGCGTTTATGGCAGTGCAACACCGGTTCACCCGGGAAACCAAGCTGATGCTCGCGCTGATGGTGATGGGCGTGTCCACCGCCGGCATCGCCTTCCTGCCCGACTACGCGTCGCTGGGCACCACCTCGATCGTCATCCTGTCGCTGCTGCGCATCGGCCAGGGCATCGCCCAGGGCGGCTCGTGGGACGGCCTGCCGTCGCTGCTGGCGCTGAACGCGCCCGAGCACAAGCGCGGCTGGTACGCCATGCTGGGCCAGCTGGGCGCGCCGATCGGCTTCATCATCGCCGCCGGCCTGTTCGCCTACATGATGGGCACGCTCAGTTCGCTGGACTTCCTCGACTGGGGCTGGCGCTTCCCGTTCTATGTGGCCTTCGCCATCAACGTGGTCGCGCTGTTTGCCCGCCTGCGCCTGGTGACCACCCATGAATACTCGCACCTGCTCGACGAGCGCCAGCTGGAACCGGTCAGCGTGGTCGAACTGCTGAGCAAACAGGGCCGCAACGTGCTGATCGGCGCCCTCGCCGCGCTGGCCAGCTATGCGCTGTTCCACCTGGTGACGGTGTTCCCGCTGTCCTGGATCAGCCTGTATTCGCCGCGCTCCGTGTCCGGCTTCCTGCAAGTGCAGATGGTCGGCGTGGTATTGATGACGATCGGCATCATTATTTCGGGCCTGGTGGCCGACCGCTACGGCCGCCGCCGCACCCTGGGCACGCTGGCCATCATGATCGCGGTGTTCAGCGCCGCCGTGCCGTCGCTCATCGACGGTGGCGAGATCGGCCAGGACGTCTTCATCCTGGTGGGCTTCGCGCTGCTGGGCCTGTCGTACGGCCAGGCCGCCGGCGCCGTTACCGCCAACTTCGAGCAGCGCTTCCGCTATACCGGCGCGGCCTTGACGTCGGATATCGCCTGGCTGGTCGGCGCCGGTTTCGCGCCGCTGGTGGCGCTGGGCGTGTCGGCGCACTTCGGCCTGGCGTATGTGGGCCTGTACCTGCTGTCGGGCGCCGTGGCGTCGCTGGCCGCGCTGAGCCTGAACCGCAGGCTGGATATCCGCAACTGATCTGTAGCCGATCAAGACGTTGAACGACACGTTAGACAATAATAATATGCAATAAGACCTGCTTCAGGAGGTGGGGCCGCACATCGCGGCCCCTTTTCTTTCAGAGGAGACAACATGAAAGTATGTATCGTCGGCGCCGGGGCCATTGGCGGTTTCATCGGCACCCGTCTGGCGGCTGCGGCCGCGTGTGATTTAAGTGTGCTGGCGCGCCGCGCAGCACTCGTTTCGTTGCAAGAACACGGCTGGCGGCTGCGCCAGGGCGATGTCCTGACCACGGCGCCGGCCCGCGCCAGCGACGACGCCTCGCAACTCGGGGGCCAGGACGTGGTCATCGTCGCCGTCAAGGGCCAGGGCTTGACGGCCGTCGCGCGCGAGATCGGCCCGCTGATCGGACCGGACACGGTGATCCTGCCGGCCATGAACGGCGTGCCGTGGTGGTTCGGCCAGGGCGTGCCCGCCATCGGCGACCAGCCGCTGGCCAGCGTCGATCCCGAAGGCACGGTCACCGCCGCCCTGCCGTACGCCCAGGTGCTCGGCTGCGTGGTCCACGCCAGCACCTCGTCGCCCGAGCCGGGCCTGGTGGCCCACAAAATGGGCAACGGCCTGATCATCGGCGAACCGGACGGCGGCGATTCGCCGCGCGCCCGCCAGCTCGGCACGCTGCTGCGCGGCGCCGGCTTCGACGTCACCGTCTCCGACAACATCCGCTACGACATCTGGTACAAACTGTGGGGCAACATGACCTTGAACCCGGTGTCGGCCCTCACCGGCGCCACCGCCGACCGCATCCTCGACGATCCGCTGGTGGCCGAGTTCTGCCGCGCGGCCATGCGCGAGGCGGCGCTGATCGGCGACCGCATCGGTTGCCACATCGACGAAACGCCGGAACAGCGCCACGAGGTCACGCGCAAGCTGGGCGCTTTCAAGAGTTCGATGCTGCAGGACGCCGACGCCGGCCGCGTGCTGGAGTTGGATGCGCTGGTGGGCGCGGTGCGGGAAATCGGCCAGCGTCTGCAGCTGCCGACGCCCCACATCGACGCCCTGCTCGGCCTGGCCCGGCTGTTCGGCCGGGTGCACGGACTGTATCCGCACTAACAGTCTGTGGGACGTGGCCCGGCGCATCGGGAAAATGGCCGGGCCGGGCCGGTGCGCCCGTACATCAGGGCATTACCGAGAGGACCGGGGCGTCTCAGAGCCCCGACGCCGGACGCGTGCCAAGCACGCTGAACTCCTGCTGTTGCTCACCGGAACGCCACAGCAGGCCGCCGCCGATGTGGGAGAAGGCGCTGTCGATCCCGTTGAACTGCAGGCCGAGGTTGGACGACTGATCGGTGCCGCTGAAGATCGTCACGACCGGCGGGCCCAACTGGCTCACCAGGGAAATGCCGCTGATCGACACCGCCGAGGACCCGGTTAGCTCCGGCACGGAGAGTGTGCCGTCCACCCTGTAGACGGTCAATTCCATGGTCTGTTGCGTCAGCGCCTGCTGCACCAGCGACGACACTTCGCCGGATTTAACGGTGTCAAGCTCGGAAAAGCGGTAGCTCAAGGTGCCCGACAAGCTCGACCCCGACACGCTGTTCAGCAGCAAATTAAAGACAATTTCATCCATCTATAGCTCCCATAGGTTAAGTCATCGCGCTGAAAAATTCACAACAGCAACAACAGTGACGAAAATCAGCATGCTGTCCCGACATCGAGCCAGCCACCCAGCTTAACCAGCCAAGTGGGCACTACCATGCTCTGTTTGAGGTTTACTTGATATTGATCAATGTGGTCATTGATCGGCCTTAAGGTCGTCAACCAGTAACGGGAGTTACCGGGATGCGCACCGCGCGCTGAGGGACGGTCGCGACGAGGGAGGGAAGATGGAACTGGAGGGCGCCAGACCGTCGTCCTCCATGCCGGATACCGTCACCGGGCCGGAGCGGCCGCTTCACATGCCCAGCGATAAACGCGTGCCCAGGATGCTGAACGCCTGCTGGCGCAGCGAGCCGGGGCGCCACAGCAGGCCACCGCCGATGTGGTTGTTATCGATGAAGTTGAACTGCATCTCGAGTGTGCGCGAGGGATCGGTGCTGCCCAGCAAATTGGTCAGCGTCGGGCCCAGCAGGCTGACGAACGAGATCCCCTCGACAGGCACCGGCGCGAAGCCGGTCAGCAGCGGCACCGACAAGGTCCCACCCAGCTTAAACAGCGACAACTCGATGGTATCCACCTGTTGCGCTTGCTCCATGAGCGCCGACAGCTCCCCCGCCTTGAGCGCGTCCAGGTCCGTATAGCGATAGCGCAAGGTGCCCAGCAGCGTCAGACCCTGCGGACTCTTCAATAACAAGTTATAGACCAGCTCATCCATCACAACCTCCATAGGTAAAGTCACCGCAAACATGCCTGCCCCGCGAGCGAGCCAGGGTTTCAGCTTACCGAGCCGGGCGGACGGCACCATGATCGGATCGACATCGGGGCGATATTGATCCGTCATCGGCAGGTCACATTCCCCGCGTAAGCTGTGCCCGGTCCACACTGAGGAGCACTGCGTGAAATTGAACGAGCAAGAATTGCTGGAGCGCGTGCACCGCGAGCTCACCGACAGCTACGACGAGGAACTGGAAATGGAGCTGGAGGATCGCGAGATCGATCCGGTCACCAAGCTGGTCATCGAAACGGAACGCAGCGAGGGCGCGAAAGCCGCCCGCCGCCATTACTTCCGCGAACTGTTCCGCCTGCAGGCCGAGCTGGTCAAACTGCAGGACTGGGTGGTCCACACCGGCCACAAGGTGGTGATCCTGTTTGAAGGCCGCGACGCCGCCGGCAAGGGTGGCGTCATCAAGCGCATCGTGCAGCGGCTCAATCCGCGCGTGTGCCGGGTCGCCGCGCTGCCAGCGCCCAACAACCGCGAACGCACGCAGTGGTATTTCCAGCGCTACGCCTCGCACCTGCCGGCCGCCGGCGAGATCGTGCTGTTCGACCGCAGCTGGTACAACCGCGCCGGCGTAGAGCGCGTGATGGGTTTCTGCAGCGACGAGCAATACGAGGAGTTTTTCCAGACCGTGCCGGAGTTCGAGCGCATGCTGGCGCGCTCGGGCATCCAGCTGATCAAGTACTGGTTCTCGATCTCGGACGAGGAACAGAACGCGCGCTTCCTCGGCCGCATCCATGATCCGCTCAAGCAATGGAAACTGAGCCCGATGGACCTGGAATCGCGCCGCCGCTGGGAGGAATACACCAAGGCCAAGGAAATCATGCTCGAGCGCACCCACATTCCGGAGGCGCCATGGTGGGTGGTGCAAGGCGTGGACAAGAAAAAGGCGCGGCTGAACTGCATCCACCACCTGCTGGGACAGATGCCCTACGTTGAAGTCGAGCATCCGGCGATCCAACTGCCGGAGCGCGAGTACCATGACGACTACGTGCGCCGCCCGGTGCCGTCGGAAATCATCGTGCCGGAGATATACTAGTTGCAGATCGGGCAGGTTTGAACAGCAGATCTGGCAGGTGTGCTGTTCCACCCGGCGGGCTCGAATCCGGAGGCATCAGAGCAGAGCGATGTTGCAGTCACGGCGCGCATTTTAACATCTCGCGTTTACAGTTAGTCAATTCACTTATTATAATAATTTATTATTTAATAACGGAGACTGACATGACGGCGACTTGGAAAAGTAAGATCAATGCGGGCGTGGCTGCGGTAACGCTGACATTGTTGGCTGCGGGCGCGGCGCAAGCCGAAACGGTGACGTACACCTTCACCGCCGTGGTCGACCGGGTGATGGAGCTCCATTACTTTCAGGGAGGCTATGTCGATAGCGCCAATCTGGAGGGACACCATATGGCCGTGAACGATCGGCTGACCGGTCGCATCAGCTTCGACACGTCGAATCCTTCGTGGTTCTTCGATTACGGCGACTACAGCCTGAGCACCCTGCCCACGTTCAGCCTGGAATACAGCTTCAAGTCTGGTCTGAATAACTATGCCAGCGCCTATGCCGGTTCTGCCGACGTGACCAATACACCGGACCTCGACTCGTTCGCCTTGGGTAACGTCAACTACTACCCGGGCCAGGCGCCTGATCTGACCGGGGGCGCGGGGCTGGCTTTCGACGATGCCAGTGGCGCCTACCTTACCTCGACGGCGCTGCCCGCCTCGATCGACACCCTGTTCCCGGGCCTGGTCTCACGGATCGGGGGCGGCTGGTACCGCACCAGCGACGAAACCAGCGTCTCCTTCTGGGGCACGCTCACCTCCATCGAGCGGGTCCAGGTCTCCGCCGTGCCCGAGCCGGAGTCGGCCCTGCTGATGCTTGCAGGCCTGGGGGCGATCGGCGCGGCCCTGCGCAAACGCCGCGCCTGAGCATCGCCGGAGGCAACAAGGGCGCCACTCCCGCGGCGCCCTTCCCCCTCCGCGCCCTGCTTCACATGGGGAATGCGAGCTGCGTGCCCAGCACACTGAACACCAATGTGCCCGGCTGGCCCGGCTGCCAGGTCAGGCCGCCGCCGATATGGGTGGCGTCGATCGGATTAACTTGCATGCTGACGCCGCGCGTTTCATCGGTACTGAAGAACAGCACCGTCAACAGGCCCGCCGGACTGCCGAAGCCGATGCCGCTGAGCGGCACCGGCGTCATACCGGTCAGCAGCGGCACCGAAATCGTCCCTTCCACCGGCAGGATGAACAACTCGATGGTGGGCCGATCGAGCGCGGCGCCCATCAGCGCCTGCATGTCGCGGGCGCGGGCGCCGGCACCGGCGTCAGCGTCGGCGGCAAGGTCCGTGAAGCGGTAGCGCAACGTGCCGAGCAGGGTCAATCCCTGCGTACCCTTCAACAGCAGACTGTAGACAAATTCATCCATCGTAACCTCCGTCCAGGTTGAGTGGTCACCAAGCGCGAGCAATAGTGACGAAGAGAACTTCCCGCCCGATATGGCAGAAGTCCAGCTTACCCAGCCCAACGGACAGCGATATGATCAGATCGACATTGCCTGCTATTCGTCGACCGATCAGTACGCGGTCTGCGTGTACGGCCGCGCGGCCGCGCCCTTGCCCCACGCCTTGTTCGGTTCCTTGTCCATCGTAAACACCAGCTCGCCGCCGGCCATGATTTGCTCGTGGCGCAGGAAGGTCTGCGCCAGCGGCTTGCCGTTCAAGGTAACCCCGGTGACATAGGCGTTATCGGCGCTCAGGCCGACGGCGCGGATGGTGAAGGTCTTGCCGTTCGGCAGATTCATCACCGCCTTGTCCAGGAAGGGACGCCCGATCACGTACTCGTTGCTGCCCGGCGCCACCGGATAGAAACCCAGCGCCGTGAAGGCCAGCCAGGCCGACATCTGCCCCAGATCGTCGTTGCCCGACAAGCCCTGAGGCGTGGCGTTGTACTGCGACGCCACCACCTGCGTCAGGCGCTGCTGGGTCTTCCACGGCGCGCCGGCGTAGTTGTACAGATAGGCCACGTGGTGCGAAGGTTCGTTGCCGTGCGCGTAGTGGCCGATCAGGCCGGAGATATCCTCCATGTGGGCGTAGACGTTGTCGTCGACCTTGGCGTCGAACATCATGTCGATCTTTTTTTGCAAGCCGGCATCGCCGCCGAGCATCTTGATCAGGCCGGCGTTGTCGTGCGGCGAATACCAGGAATATTGCCAGGCGCTGCCCTCGGTGTAATCGCTGCCGAAGTTCGAACGCACCGGATCGAACGGCTCGCGGAACTTGCCGTCCGACTTTTTCGCCCGCAGGAAGCCGGTCTTGGTGTCGAACGAGTTGCGGTAGTTCAGCGCCCGTTTGTAGTAGCGCGCGGCGACGTCCTGCTTGCCCATTTTCTCCGCCATGCGGGCGATGGTCCAGTCGTCGAACGCGTACTCGACCGTCTTCGACGCGGCCTCCGGCTCCAGGTCGATCGGCACGTAGCCCAGCTTCATGTAATGGTCCAGGCCGCCGTAGGGGCCGTATTCGGCGCTGCTGGTCATCGCCTTGAGCGCCTCCTCGGCGTCGAAGCCCTTCATCCCCTTCATGTAGGCGTCGGCGATGACCGGCACCGCGTGATAGCCGATCATGCACCACGTCTCCAATCCGTGGTACTGCCACACCGGCAGGATGCCATATGGGCTGGCCTTCTGCGAGGCGATCAGCGAGCGCACGAAATCGACGTTGCGCTGCTCCGGCTGGATCAAGGTCAGCAGCGGATGCAGCGCGCGGTAGGTGTCCCACAGCGAGAAGGTCGAATGGAAACGGAAGCCGTCGGCCTGGTGGACCTCGTTGTCCGGCCCGCGATAGCGGCCGTCGCGGTCCATGAACAGGCCGGGCGCCAGCATGCTGTGGTACAGCGCCGTGTAGACCATGGTTTTCATAGGCGCCGGCGCCTCGATCGCCACCGCGCCCAGCGCCTGGTTCCACGCGGCCGAAGCGCTGGCGCGTTCGGCGTCGAAGTCCCAGCCCGGCATCTCGGCCAGGTTGGCGATCGCGCCCTCCTCGCTGACGGCCGATATCGCCACCTTCACCAGCAGCTTGCCGTCGGCCGGCACGCCGAATTCGAGCGCGCCGACCAGCGCCTTGCCTTCGACGAAGGGTTTGAGGTTCGGGTCGGCATTCGGGCCGCTGCCGGGGCCGGCGAAGCCCTTGTATTCGATATCGGACTCCATGTTGCGCAGCGCGCGCGCCGTCAGCGGCTGCGAGAACGCGATCGCGAAGTACAGCTGGCGGCCGGCCGCCCAGCCGCGCGTCTCGCGCATGCCGGTGATCAGTTTGTCGTCGCGCACGCGCAGGCGCGACCACAGGTTCTTGGCCTTGTAATCGTAGATGCTGCTGCGCAGGTCGAGGATCACCTTGGCCTGCGCGCCGGGCGCGTAGCGGTAGCGGTGCAGGCCCACGCGCTCGCTAGCGGTCAGTTCGACATCGACCTCGTTGTCGAGCAGCTTGACGGCGTAGTAGCCCGGCTCCGCGCGCTCGTCCTTGTGGCTGAAGCGCGAACGGTAACCGCTGAAGGGACGCTCGGGATAGCCCGGCTCCAGCTTGGTCTCGCCGCTGTAGGGCATCAGCAGCACGTCGCCCAGGTCGGAGTGGCCGCTGCCGGAAAAGTGCGTGTGCGAGAAGCCGAGGATGCTGTCGTCCTCGTAGCGATAGCCGGCGGCCCAGGGGTAGCTCTGGCGGAACGGTCGCACTTGCGTGTCCGGGCTCAATTGGATCATGCCGAACGGGCGCGCCGCGCCGGGGAAGGTGTGGCCGTCGCCGCCGGTGCCGATGAAGACGTTCACCGCAGCGGCGGGCGTGCCTGGGGCTGTTTGCGCTTCCGAAAGCGAGGGGAACAACAGGGACAGCACCAGCGCGCCGGCCGGCAGTAAAGTAGTCGCGTTCATCGGGTTCCTGGCATCGTGGAAGAAGACAAACCAACTTTATAGCGCCAGTGTGACCGCCGGTCAACACAATCGGCGTGCGCAACGCGCTGTTTAGTAAATGCGCTAAACAAGCGGGATCGGACGAGACGATTGCGTTACTTGTACCAGGGCCGGGTGATCTGCAATGGCCTGACGTCGAGCCGCATATTCAAAACGGTGTAGGCGTCCATCGTGGCCGAGCTGTAGCCGGTGGTGCCGGCGTCGCGCGTCAGCTTGAACTCGAAGCCGAGGTCCTGGCGCGGATCCAGCGGGCCGGCGATGGCGATGCCGATCGCCTGCGTCTCGCTGTTGTCGACCAGCTTGGACATCAGGATCAGGATGGTGTTGTGGCCCAGGACTTCGGTCGAATACACCGGCTCCTTCAAATACGGCTTCTCCGGATCGACCTTGCCCTCGACCTTGTCGGCGGACGGCGTATAGATGCCCGTGGCCAGGTCGTAGCGGTCGTCGCGGTCCAGGTAGCTGAGCCGCGCGTTGGACAGGTTGAAGTCCTTGACCGCCTTGTCGACCTTGGCCTGCGTCAGATCGACCAGCAGCGCCCCCTGGTAGCCGACCACCTCCACCTGGCGCCGTCCGGTGATGATGACGGCGGAGTTTTCATCGATGCCGATGCCCAGCTTATAGCCCTTCTTCAGCATCGCCGGCAGCATGCGCGCGAAGCGTCCGCGCGCCAGCAGGTGCTGGTCGACGAAGATCTCGTCGCCGATAAACCCCAGGCCGGCGGTCAGCTCGCGCCCGTTGACGCCTTCGCTCAAGGTGCCGAACACGGTCTTGGCCTCGTAAAACATGGTGCTGCTCATGATGGCCGCGCCGGCGCTGGTGCCGGCGATCACGCCGCCGCGCTCATACACATCCCAGATCGCCTGCAGCACCGCCGTGCGCGTGCCGTCGGGACGCACCAGCGCCTGCGTGATCAAGGCCTGGTCGCCGCCGGAGAAGTAGACGCCGCCCGCTTCGCGGATCGAGCGCGCCAGGGTTTCGTCCTCGGCGTCGCGTTTGTAGTCGCGGTCTTTCATCCGCACGGCCAGCGGCACGACAAAGCCTTCGGCGCCGTATTGCTTCAATCCGGCCACAAGATAGGCGCCGGCCCGCGCCGGATTGGCCGAGGCACTCGGCAGCACGGCGATGCGCGCGCCGGGACCCCCGGCCAGTTGCACCACGCGCTGCCAGATGGCCGCGTTATCCCCGCGCACCGCGCCGCCGGCGATGACCAGCGACCCTTTCGGCGCGGTTTTTGCGGCGTCGGCGGCCTGCGCCAGGCTCCCCAAAGGCGCCACCGCCAGCGCGATCAATACCCCCAAGCCGACGCGGCGCACCGCGCGAACGAAAATCGACATACCGTATTCCTTGAATGTGTGGCGCAAAAATTATCAATCTTGTCTGAACAATCAGGCATAGACTACCATAGCGGCAGGCCGACACCGTCATCCGCCCCCTGCACGGCAGGCCGAAGTTGTGCCAAAATGAAACTCTTTCATCAATAATCTTTCATCAGCGACCGGGAATCAAGTGGCCGATAATAATAATGAACTCAAACGTGGCCTGAAAAGCCGCCACATCCAGCTGATCGCGCTGGGCGGCGCCATCGGCACCGGACTTTTCCTCGGCATCGCGCAGACGATACAGATGGCCGGGCCGTCGGTGCTGCTGGGTTACGGCGTGGCCGGCATCATCGCCTTCTTTATCATGCGCCAGCTCGGCGAGATGGTGGTCGACGAGCCGGTGGCCGGCTCGTTCAGCCACTTCGCCGACAAATACTGCGGCAACATGGCGGGCTTCCTGTCGGGCTGGAACTACTGGGTGCTGTATGTGCTCGTCAGCATGGCCGAACTGTCGGCGGTCGGCATCTATGTCCAGTACTGGTGGCCGGGCATACCGACCTGGGTCTCGGCGCTGGCGTTCTTCGTCATCATCAACGGCATCAGCCTGGCCAACGTCAAGGCCTTCGGCGAGATGGAATTCTGGTTCGCCATCATCAAGGTGGTGGCCATCGTCGGCATGATCGGTTTCGGCGGCTACCTGCTGCTGTCGGGCGAGGCCGGCCCGCAGGCCACCATCGCCAATCTGTGGCAGCACGGCGGGTTCTTCCCCAACGGCTTCGGCGGCCTGGTGATGGCCATGGCCGTCATCATGTTCTCGTTCGGCGGCCTGGAACTGATCGGCATCACCGCCGCCGAGGCCGACGACCCGACCCGCACCATTCCGAAGGCCACCAACCAGGCCATCTACCGCATCCTGATCTTCTACATCGGCGCGCTGGGCATCCTGCTGTCGCTGTACCCGTGGCAAAAAGTCGTCAGCGGCGGCAGCCCGTTCGTGCTGATCTTTCAGGCGCTCAACAGCAATATGGTGGCGCACGTGCTCAACGCCGTGGTGCTGACGGCCGCGCTGTCGGTGTACAACAGCTGCGTCTACGCCAACACCCGCATGCTGTACGGCCTGGCGAAGCAAGGCAACGCGCCGCGCGTGCTGCTGACCGTGAACCGGCGCGGCGTGCCGCTGGCGGCGCTGGGCGTGTCGGCGCTGGCGACCGCCATCTGCGTGGCCGTCAATTACTTCATGCCGGGCAAGGCGTTCGGCTTCCTGATGGGGCTGGTGGTGTCGGCGCTGATCATCAACTGGGCCATGATCAGCTGGATCCATCTGCGCTTCCGCGCGCAAAAGAAAATGGAGGGCAAGACCACGCTGTTCCGCAGCCTGGGCTACCCGCTGACCAACTACCTGTGCCTGGCCTTCCTGGCCGGCATCCTGGTGGTCATGTACCTGACGCCGGACCTGCAACTGTCGGTGTATCTGATCCCTGTGTGGCTGATCGCGCTCAGCGCCGGCTACTGGTTGCGCCAGCGCCAGCTTTAACCCGCCCCCAAGCGGCGTCGTACCCCGTGCGGGGTACGACCCCTAAGCGATAACGCTCGCGTCTCGCTAACCGCTGGCCGGTTGACGGCCAGCCCTCCTACATGCCGCGACGCGGTATTCCTATGTCACCGTGTTTGCCAAACGCGCACCATCCTCCGACGGGCGTCGCGGAAGGCCGTGCCGCCTCGTGCTCAACCACACCAATGAGGAGTGACCCACATGTTTGCCCACAACAAAAGGCTGCAATACACGGTGCGCGTCGGTGAAACCAATCCCGGCCTGGCCAATCTGATGCTGGAACAATTCGGCGGACCGCAAGGCGAGCTGGCCGCCGCCATGCGCTACTTCACGCAGGCGGTCGCCGAGGACGATCCCGGCCGGCGCGACATGCTCTACGATATCGCCACCGAGGAGCTCAGCCACCTGGAGGTCATCGGTAATATCGTCGTCATGCTCAACAAGGGCTCCAAGGCCGAACTGGCCGAGGGCGTCGACCAGGCCGGCGAGCTGTATCGCAAGATCAGCGGCGCCGGCAACGACAGCCATGTGACGCAGGTGCTGTACGGCGCCGGCGCGCCGCTGACCAACTCGGGCGGCGTGCCGTGGACGGCGGCCTATATCGACACCATCGGCGAGCCGACGGCCGACCTGCGTTCGAACATCGCCGCCGAGGCGCGCGCCAAAATCGTCTACGAGCGGCTCATCAACCTGACCGACGATCCCGGCGTCAAGGAGGCGCTGGGCTTCCTGATGACGCGCGAGATCGCCCACCAGAAGTCGTTCGAGAAGGCGCTGTACGCGATCCAGCCCAACTTCCCGCCGGGGAAACTGCCGGGCCAGCCCGCCTTCACCAGCGTCTACTTCAACATGTCCCAGGGCGGACCGGAGGTGCAAGGGCCGTGGAACGAAGGCGGCGACTGGACCGTCGTTAGCGACCGCGACCGGCAAATGGCGGTCGATGGCGGCGACGGCCTGGCGACGGTCCAGGTCACCAACGAGGAGCGCGCGCTGCTCGACCAGATGGCGGTGCGCACCATGTCCGACCCCGAGACCGAGCCGCTGACAGGCGCCGAGCTGGGCATGGGCATCGGCCAGAACATCGCCGGCAAGAACAGCTCGTCCGCGCACTAGCGCCACACACCGCGCCCGATAGTACAAAGGGCTCCCCCGGAGCCCTTTTGCTTATCCACACGTCCACGCCGCGCCGTGGGCGCGGTCACCATCCTTCAGCGCACCCGGCCGCGCCGCACCAGATTGACTATCGCCAGCAGGATGAGCGCGCCAATAAACGACACCCCCAGCGACGCCAGGCTGAAGTCGTCGGAATTGATGGTGCCGGTCCCGAGCATCGGCGCCAGCAGCCAGCCGCTCAGCAACGCGCCAACGATGCCGACCACGACGTTCAATAACAACCCTTGCTGCGCGTCCGTCTTCATGACCAGGCTGGCGAGCCAGCCCAGTATGCCGCCTATGACTATCCAAAGTATCAGATTCATCGCATCCCCCTTGTTGGTAAAAGCCGGCCGGGCGGCCGGTCGAGTGATTATCCGAAGCCTGGGACACCGCTGCTATCGGCTCTCACGCCGCCCCGGCGTGGGACTGATCCTAGCTCGCTTGACGGCCATTTTGCTGAGCTTGCCGACCGGGTTGCTGGCCTTGGAGCTGCGTCGAGAACGGCCGCGCATCGGCCGGCAGGTCGATCGTCACGGTCGTGCCGCGCTCGGCCGAACTGTCGATCAGCACGCTGCCGCCGTGCGACTCGGCCACATGCCGGACGAACGGCAGGCCCAGTCCCCAACCCTGCACGCCGTTGCGCGCATGACGGCGAAACATCAGGAACACGTCGGCGATGCGCTCCTCGGGTATCGGCTCGCCGCTGTTGCTGACGGCGATGCTGGCGCGGCCCGGCGCGGTGGAGATCGCGATCCGCAAAGGCCGCTCCCCATCGCCGTACTTCCAAGCGTTGCGCAGCAGGTTCTCCAGCGCGCGCTTGAGCAGGCGCCGGCTCCAGTGGCCGGGCGGCGCGTCGCCTTCCAGTTCGTACGGGCCGGACCGCTGGGGCGCGTCCGCCAGCACCTCCTCGGCCAGCTCGCGCAGGCGGAAGCAGCTGATATCGAGCGGCAGCTTTTGGGCGCTGTTCAGCGCCGCCGTGTCGAGCAGCTCGCGCACCATCGCATCGATGTGCTCGACATTGGACTGGACGCGGGCGACCAAATCGGCCGCCTGTTGCGGCTCCGGGCGCCTGGCCAGCAACGTCGCCGCCATGCCTATCGTGCTGAGCGGCGTGCGCAGATCGTGCGCCAGCGTCGCCACATAGTCCTGGCGCAACCGCTCCTGCGTCGCCGTGTAGGCGGCGATCGCCTCGAGCACGGCCGCATCGACCGATTCGTGCACTTGTATCAGTTGCTCGGGCGTTAGCGGCACCCGTTCCCGCTCGACCATGCGCAGGAAGACGCGCTTGAAGATCTGGTACTCGGCGATCAGCTCGTGCGGCTGGTAGTTGGTCATGCGGGCCCGCTCGTCGCCGTGGGCCGAGGCGATCGACGTGCCCACGACCGCGTTGCGGCGCGGGTAGCCCGGCGCCAGCGCCTGCACCAGGTTGTCATAAAACGTCGGCAAGGTATTGATCAGTATTGGCGGCAGCAACTGGTTGGCACGCTGGATGTCGGCCAGGATCGCGGCGGTCCAATCGGCCATCAGCCGATCGCGCAGCGCGAGCAACTGCCCCGCCACCGGCGGCAGGTCCTGCGGCCGGTCGTGGTAATCGGTACCGATGAGCTCGGGCGGACTTTTTGATGGCTGGATATCGCTCATTCACACTCCCGGCAGTGGAAACAGGTTGGCGCCATGGCAGGTCGCCCTGCAAATCTCCGCGAGCGCCACCTTGGGACTGCGGTCGGCGTTGAGCAGGCCGTTGGTCTCCTGGAAGGTATCGGTGAACTGCGTGTAGCAAAAACCGCTGAACATCGTCGTCTCCGACACCGCCTTGAGCAGCTCGGTGTATTGCGCCAGGAAAGACTCATCGTCGGTCGCGCGGGAATAACCCCAGGTGCGGTTGCCGGTGGCCCGGGTGTCGTAGGCGATGCCGCCGAACTCGGTCAGCACGATGGGCTGGCCGCGATGCGGGAAGCCGTCCAGCGTCAGGATGCGCCCGCCGGGGCGGCGCTGGTCGAACAAGGTGCGCACCGGATCGGCCACCTCGTAGCGCTGGCGCAGCCGCAACGGATCGGCGTCGTAGTCGTGGATGCCCAGGATGTCGGTGGCCGACGCCTCCCAGCCGTCGTTGCCGATCACCGGCCGGGTCGAATCGAGCATGCGCGTCAGGTGGTACAAGGCCTCGACGGCGTTGCGGTGCGCCTGCATCGACGTCAGGTTCGGCACGCCCCACGATTCGTTGAACGGCACCCAGACGATCAGGCACGGATGGCTGTAGTCGCGCTCGATGGCCTCGGTCCATTCCTTCAGCAGCCGGGTGATGGCACGCGCGCTGAACGCATAGCCGGACGGCATCTCGCCCCACACCAGCAGGCCGAGCTTGTCCGCCCAGTACAGGTAGCGCGGGTCCTCGATCTTCTGGTGCTTGCGCACGCCGTTAAAGCCCATTTCCTTGGCCAGCTCGACATCGCGGCGCAGCGCCGCGTCCGACGGCGCCGTCATCAGCGTGTCGGGCCAGTAGCCCTGGTCGAGCACCAGCCGCAGCGGATATGGCCGGCCGTTGAGCATGAAGCGGTCGCGGTTGATCGCCACCGACCGCATTGCGGTGTACGAGCGCACCCGGTCGATGACCTGGTCGCCGTGGTACAAGGTCAGCTCGGCGTCGAGCAGGGTCGGACTCTCCGGGCTCCACAGCAGGTCGTTGCGCGAATCGTCGATGCCGGGGTCCGACAGCACGATCTTGCGGGTCGCCTCCATGCCGACCATCAGATAGCGGTCGGCCGCCAGCAGCGTGTCGCCGTGGGTGACGCGCACCTCGACCGACAGGTCGGCGCGCGGATCGCCACCGGCCAGCACCTCGCAGCCGATCTCGAAACCGTCGAACACCGGCGTCCAGCGCAGCGCGCGGATGTAGGTGGCCGGCACCGGTTCGAGCCAGACGCTCTGCCAGATGCCGGTGGTGCGCGGATACCAGATCGAATGCGGCTCGAGCTGCCAATCCTGCTTGCCGCGCGGCTTGGCGAGGTCGGCCGGATCGTCCTCGGCCCGCACCACGATGGTCTGCGCCGGCCCCTCGACCAGCACGTCGGTGATGTCGGCGCAAAACGGCGTGTGGCCGCCCTCGTGGTCGGCCACCAGCATGCCGTTGACCCACACCCGCGCATGGTAGTCGACCGCGCCGAAATGCAGCATCGTGCGCTGGCCGCGCCGGGCCAGCTCGACACGGCGGCGGTACCAGCAAACGCAGTGAAACGATCGGTCGCCCAACCCGCTGGCGCCGGACTCCGGCGCGAACGGCACGTTGATGCGGTGGGTCCACTCGACCCCCTCGCCCGCCATGCCGCGGCGGCGGTCGCCGTCGAAGGCGAACTCCCATTCGCCGTTCAGCGATTGCCAGTCGTCGCGCACCAGTTGCGGGCGCGGATACTCAAACAGAGGCTCAGTCAAACTCATGCAACTCCCCGCGTGTGAAAGCGACGGCGTCACCGCCAGATCGACTCCATGCTACCAAGCTTGCCACCGGCCCGACGTTCAATTCCGAGCGGAATCGAACCGGAAAAGATGACGCGGTCGAGGCTGCAGTCCTGCCAGCCAGTCGTCCCGCCTTCCCGACATCTGTCAAAACATGGCATCATGGTCCAGTCTGACTCTTGATGGATGTTAAGAATGTCTGAAGGTAACTCCCGTACAGTGGTCACTCGCGATGCCGGCCAACGCAGGGCAGCGATCGCGCGTCCACAGATATGGAGCGCCACATGCCGCAATCCCGCCTTCAGCCGCATCGCGCACGCCTGGCCCTGACCATGGCCGCTGTCGCTTTTTATCTGATCTCCACCGCACCGGCCGCGCATCCCGAAGCCGCGGCCGGCCTACCCCGCGACGCATTGGCCGCAAGCTCCATAGGCCTTAATCCAGGAACCGATTTCCGCGTTACCAGAGCCGACTGCAAGGACTGTGCCGCCTCCCCGCAGGCCCGCTGGTATTTCGGCGACGACACCGTCGCCGTCGCGAGTGGAGACGCAGTCGGTTCGACGCCCCGTCTGCGCGCGCAGGACGATGTCCGCGCCTGGCTCTCCTCCACTGCCTCCAAGGCTCAGGGCAAACCGCCCCAACTGATCTGGATCGGCTCTCCACAGGTCGTCGAAGGACGCCTCGCCGCCGACGCCGCATCGCTGACCGGCGCCAGCTCCGCGCTGCCCGTGGCGCTAACCGCGAGACTTGCCAGCAACCGCTCGTACTTCGACGCCAGCAGCCAGGCCTACTTCGCCGGACGGGAGATGAAGGCGCGCGGGATGTTCAAGGACGGTACCTTCCACGCGCGCACCTTATGGCCGAAGGACTACGCCATGCCCGCACTCCCCGTCCTGTCCCCGCTGAAGAACGGCGAATCCATCGAAAGCCTGGTGCGTATCAACGGCGGCGGCGCGCGCGATCCGCTCGCCGCGCGCACCTTGTGGCGCCGCGACGGCGCCAGCGCCGGGGAATTCCCACTGGCCGGAAGACCGGCGCTGGCCTTTATCCTCAACGGCGCGCAGGGCGACGACGACGAAGCCTACGGCGGCCACTTCGCGGTGGCCACCGGCCGCTTCGACCCGCATGGCGGCTGGGACAACTGGTTGGTCAACAACTTCTACAATCTCGGATCGGTCAGCGAAAAAGGTATCATCGCCTCGACCTTGCCAATGGACGCCTACATGGCGGACTTGAACAGCGGCCAATCCTGGTACCGGCCCTCCTACATGCTGGTCGCCGTCATGAAAGACCAGCGGGTGCCCGCGCTCTACCAGGAAGCGATCAGCCGCGTCTTCAACCATTTCTATAGCCAGGACTTCCATTACCGCCACGCGGGCACCAACTGCGCCGGCATCAACGTCGAAACGCTGCGCACCCTCGGCTGGGAAATTCCGCGCCTGGGTGGCGAAAGTCCGTTGAAGGCCGCACTCGCGTTGCCGTACATGGCGCTCAAGGAGGTCAGTCTCGCCAGCGGCCAAAGCGCCTACGACTACCTCACAACCGAGCGCACGGAATTGATGCCCTTCGTCGCCTTCAACACGATCGGCGAGGACTTGTTAAATCGTCTGACGGACAAGGGCGGCGCGCGCAGCGCGATCGAGGCACAACTGGCGGATGATCTGGAGGCGATCGTCTTCGTGCGCATCCCGCAGTTTCCCTCCTCGCGCGCGTTCGGCTCCGATCCGGTGATGTCGCTGAATGAATATCAAAAGCGCGCGCCGGCCGACCGCGCCGACTGGAAAATCATCCCGGTAGGGCCGCGCGACTTTCCCGCCTCGATGAAAAACCCGCTGGCGCCGAAGGAAAAACGGCCGCAATCGGTCACCGCGACCTATGTCCTGGCGGCCGGCGTTCTTTGCCTGACTGGCGGCATCGCGCTGGCGTGGCGAAGCAGGCGGAAAAAAGTACGATCGCGTACAGACATCTGATCGGCGGCGGGTTAGACTCTCTGCACGACAATTAAACAGACCGAGTCATGACGCCAAACGCCCCAACCCACGCCAGACCACTGCGACTGCCGGCGCTTGCCGGATGGTTGCTGCTGACGTTCGCCTTCGCCGCCATCGGCGCCTTTGCATCGGCGCAGGCGGGCGCGTTCTACATGCAGCTGGACCGGCCCTCCTGGGCGCCGCCGGCGTGGCTGTTCGGTCCCGCGTGGAGCGTGCTGTATCTGTTAATGGGCATCGCCGCCTGGCGCGTGCAGCGCACCGACGATCAAGGCGGCGTGCGGACGGAGATGACGCTGTATGTGGTTCAACTGGCGTTGAACGCCTTGTGGACATGGTTATTTTTCGCCTGGCGCCAGGGCGCTTGGGCGTTCGTGGAAATTCTTGTGCTATGGCTACTGATCGCCGCCACGATCCGCGCGTTCGGGCGCCGCGACAGGATCGCCGGGCTGTTGCTGGTGCCCTATATCCTGTGGGTCAGCTACGCCACGGCACTGTGCTACAGCATCTGGCAACGCAACCCCTCGGTATTGGGCTAGCGCCCACGGCAAGCCGGCCCGTCTCATACCTGAAACTTCGAACGCTACGGAAACACGTAGGGCGGATTAGCCGAAGGCGTAATCCGCCAAGAGCCGCCAACCCGCGCGCAAAATACCGGAAGAAAATATCGTACATTATCAATATCGACTTTGATAAAACTGTTTGCGCCCGCACAACAGCATCTCAAAGCGCACGGATAGGCTGACTGCTTCCCCAAGGAGGACATATGCCCGACTACAAGCGGATCTACATCGAAGGCGGCACCTACTTCTTTACGCTCGTCACCGCGCGACGTGCGCCGATCTTCGTCAACCCGGAGGCAAGGCTACTACTACGCACCGCGATACAGAAGGTCCGATGTCGTCATCCTTTCGAGATTGTCGGCATGGTGCTCTTGCCAGATCACATGCACGCGCTATGGCGCTTGCCGGCAGGCGATAGTGATTTTTCAATCCGTTGGCGCTTGATCAAAACGCATATGACTCGGTATGCAGGTCAGGGAAAACGCCTTTGGCAAGCGCGATATTGGGAGCATGCCATCCGCGATGAGCATGATTTAAGCCTTCATTTGGATTATCTTCATTGGAATCCCCTTAAACACAGCCTGGTAAATCGGGTCCAGGATTGGCCTTGGTCGAGTTTTCACCGTTATGTCGCAGCCGGGGTTTATCCGGTGGATTGGTGTGGGGCGCGTGAGTTGGCGGATTACGCCTTCGGCTAATCCGCCCTACGTGGCTCTGGGGTGCGCCAGCATCCATGGCCACAATGTTGGGCTCATTCTCCGCTATCATCTCCATCGTCCGCCCCGCCATGATACGATCTGCAAAAAGCCACGAAGGAGACGAATGAAGCACCAATTCCTGGCCATCGACGAGGGCCTCCAGAAGCTGTCGCTGATCGATACCACCAATCCCCGCTACGGCTGGACGCGCAGCCTGGAAGACTTCCCCTCCGCCCGCGATATGCAGCGCATCGGCCCGAACCGCGCCCTGATCGGCTTCGAACGCGGCTTCTTCGAACTCTCCATCTCCTCCGGCGAAGTACTGGCCGCCTGCGACCGCTGGGACAACGTCACCTCCGCCCGCCGCATGGTCAATGGCGCCACCCTCGTCACCGGCCAAAACCTCGCCGGCGCCGGCGGCATCAACGTGCTCACCCTCGACCGCGAGTACCGCCAGGTATCCAGCGTGCGCCGCGATGGCGACTACGTGCGCCTGATGCGCACCACCGACCTTGGCACCTACCTGTTCTGCATGAACGACCACATTCTGGAAACCGACACCTCGCTGATCGCATTGAACGCCATGCGCGCGCCGGGCTTCGAGCACGCGTGGAAGGCCGAGCGCATGGACGACGGCTCCACGCTGGTCTCGGCCGGCTACGGCGCCTTCATGGCGCGCTTCGACCGGCGCGGCAATCTGATCGCCACCTTCGGCGGCGCCAATCTCATGCCCGGGGAAGTCTCGCCATTCTTCTACGCGACGTTCCAGGTGCTGGAAGACGGCCGCGTCATGGTCGCCAACTGGCAGGGCCACGGGTCGGAAAACGGCCACAAAGGTCGCCAGCTGCTGGAGTTCAGCGCGGGCGGAAAACTGCTTGGCAGTTGGTCCGATCCGCACAAGATCTCCTCGCTCCAGGGCATCCTGGTACTGTGACCGGTCAACCCACGCGCCGCACCTCGAAGTTCTCGATCTTCTGGCGCGACTGCGTGGTGCGGAAGCCGAAGTAGCCGCCGCCCGCCAGCGGCCCGGGCGCCGAGAAGAACTCGCGATCGTCGACATACAAACGCGTCCCCTTGGCATCGACCACGATGCGAATACGGTATGGGTGATTCGACTTGAGCAGATACTCCGGCGCCAGGTATTCCTGCAGCAGCTTGCGCTCGCCGCTGCCGTCGTAATAGCGGAAACGCGATGTCGTATTCGTGTTGCCGCCGATGCCGGCATAGAACATCGGCACGTTGTCGTATTCTTCCAGCTTGCCCGAACGGCGGAACGGCTTCGGAGTGCCGCCCCCCGCCAGTTGCGCCTCCCAGAAGAAGTTCAAATCCGACAAGCGCTCGTTCGGTTTTCCCTCGGCCAGTACGGTCCGCGTGAAGCTGATCTCATAGTGACCGATCAACCGCTTGCGCAGCCAGACCGTCAGGCCACGGCTCGCGTCCAGCACCAGCGCACGCGATACCGCCTGCGCGGCCTCGCCTGCGTCGCCGGCCTCCGCCTCCACCGCCCATGCCTGCGGATCGAAGCGCTGGAAGTCATCCTTGCAGACGACGGCACTGGTCGCGTCGAGCGCCATCATGCCCAAGGCGCCGAGGCCCCACTGGGCGATCGAATTGGTCGAAATCCTCGGCGCCTCCTCCACTTCCGTCAGCACCACGGGCGGCTTCACGCGGCGCGATACCAGGTCCTTCTCCACCAGGCCCGCCCGGCCCTCATAAAACTGCGCCCAGGCGCGTTTGAGCATCGCGCGGTCCTGCCATTCCACCGCCGCATAGGCCAGCAGGCGCGCGTGGCCCTGTCCCAGATTCAGCTTGCCGAGGTCCTGGCCGAGTTCCGCCTTCTGCTCCTTCTCGCTGGCGTTATACAAGCGGCAGTAGCGCAGCCACGCATCGCGGAACCCCGGCTGCGGCACGGTGCGTATCAATTCGCTGCAAATCTCCGGCAGCCCGAAGACAGCGCTCAGATGCGACACACTGATTTTTTTCTCGCGATCGACGACGTACGCGCCGGTGCGCAGGTCCATCACGCCGCCGCCGGCCAGGAACCCGAGCGGCTGCGCGGCGATACTGGCCATGCTGGCCAACAGCTTGTCGCGGTACTTGGGTTTGCCGCTGCGTTCCCATTCGGTGAACCAGGCCGCCGCCACCGCGCCCCAGTCGGTGCCAAAGGCAACGCTCGCGTAGTTTTTCGGATCGTCCGCCGGCGCCACCTGGCCGATCTTCCGGCCCGGGATGACGGTGCGCAGGCGCTCCACCGCGTCGACTTGCTCGGTGAGCAGATCGCCGATGCGTTCGTCGGCGGTCAGGTAGTACATGAAGCGGCGGTTGACGGCGGTCGAGATGCGCAACTGCTTGGCGCTGTCGCCCCAGTGCTGAACGCTGTGGCGCGAACCGAGCGGCGCGAACGGACCGATATGGTGGACATCGACCTCGCCGGTGTGGCGCGTCATCGCCTCGGCCATGCGGAACACGTCGGCGCGGCCGCTGTGCAGGAAGTAGTGCCACAACCAGATATCGGTGCTCAACTCCGAGTTGTCCCACGCGTAGCCGCCCACGTCATAGCGCCAGACATGACGCTGCTCGTCATACGTGTGCATCACATCGCCGTAATCCCAGAAGCCGTACCATTTGCGGTACTCGACCTGGTTGCGATAAAAGTCGAAACTCCACGCCAGCTGCTTTTCCAGCTTGGCCGCCTCCGGCGACGGCCGTTCCGGCGCGGGACTCCAGTATTCGCTGAACACGCCGGCTTGATGCAGCCGCGCTGGCGTCGCCAGCAACTGGGGCGGCGACTGGATACGGCGGCTGATCGCCACCAGTTCATCGGCCGAAGGCGTCGCCGGCAGCAGTTGCCATTCCAGCTCGCTGGTGCGGGCGACGCCGTACGGCGTGCCGAATTCCGGCTCGTAGTCCTCGTAGGTGATGTCGAGCGCGGCGCGCTGCTTCTCGAACGTGTCCTCGCCCATGCCGTCATGGTAGAAGCGCAGGTCCATCGCCGAAGCCTTGGGCGCCCACAGCCACATGGTGACCGTGGCGAGCGAGGTTTCCGCGCCACTGATATCGATCTGGCCGGGATAGCTTTGCCAGAAATTGCGCACGCCGAAAGCGACACCGCCGTCCGGCGTGCCGACATAGCCGGTGCCACTGGCGCGCGCGCCGGTGGCGGCATGGATCCAGCCCTGGCCGGCCTTGGTGCGCTTGCTGATCGAGAAGCCATCCGGATGCGATTGCAGCAGCGTGTAGTGGCCGAACGCCGGGACGTAAGGCAGTCCCTTGGTGACCGCCGCCGACATTTCCTTCAGCGGCACCGCCCGGCCGGACAATTGGGCATCGTAGACGCTTTGACCGGCATCGCGGCGCAAGCCGGTCAGGCCGCGCACCGCCTCGCCGAAGACGCCGCCGTTATCGCCGACGAAGCGGATGTGGCGGTCGTGCAGAGGGCTGGACAGCGGCACGCCGAAGCGCAGCCCGACGCCGCGGATATACGCTTGGGCCGGATCGGCGTCGTACACCAGCGTGTGCACCAGGCGAACCGTGTCCGAGTTCTTGTAGAAGTACAGGCGAACCACGAACGGCAGCAGCCTGGCGCCGTCCGCGTGCCGGTGGCTGCCATCGACACGAACCACCGCGCGCAGCGGTCCGTTCTGCTCGAGCGTCACCTTGTCGATCGCACCATCGTAGGAGCGGCGCCCGGCGCCCGCCGATTCGTCGTCGATCGTATCGTCCACCAGCAGCAACAGCCGGCCATCGCGCAGCAGCGGCTTTCCCGACCGCTTCATCGCCGTCACCAGCACCGCGCCCGAGCGGGGAAGCGCGCATTGCAGCACGCCCGTATCGATGTCGATGCCGCCGGAACCTTCCTTTGCCAGCGTGGCGCCGGCCGGGCCGGCGCTGGAGGCTTCGGCGCCGATCAGCGGATGCAGCGTGTAGCCGGCTTCCGGCTTGCCGCCGCCGGCTTCGGGCGGCAGCGCGTGCGCCGACCATTTGAGCGTGCCATCGGGCCAGTAGGCCAGCGGCCAGGATTGCACCGCCTTCACGGCGCCTTTGCTGGCACCGGCACCGGCACCAGCGGCGGCGCCACGCAACTCGAACGCCGCATTCCCGGGCACCCGCCCCTGCGGCCATGGAACGCCCCAAGTCGCGCCACTGAAACTGGCGGGCGCGCCTTCGAGCCAATGCAGGACCGTTTCGCCGGCCGGCGCCGGGACGGGAGCGCCGGCATCCGCGCTGTGCGCGGCGAACGCCTGCGCGGGCAGGACGTCGGCCAGCACGGCGACGCCGCCCGTCAGCAAGGACGCCAGTTTAAGAAATTGACGCCGTTCCAGTGTATCGCTCATTTGCCGCCGCTCCGTACTCAATATTTGTAAGCCAGGGTCGCGCCGATCGTGCGCGACTCGCCCAGCCAGCCCCAGACCGTGCCGTAGTCGCCGCTGGAGAGACGGCGGTAGTACGTTTTGTCGAAGGCGTTGTTGATCCAGAGCGAGGCGCTCCAGTCGCCGCGTTGGAGCTTACCACCGGTGCCGGCCGAAAACGAGGCCAGGCCATAACTACTCACGCGGGTGAGCGAAGAATTGTCCACCGTGCCGTACATCCAGCCGCGATAGGCGTAGCGCGCGCCGACGAAGTTGTTCAGGCCATTTTCGCTGCGCCAGCTATAGCGCGCGCTGGCGTTCCACGTCACCTTCGGCGCATTGAACACGCGCTGGCCGGTCAGGTTGCAGGATGGCGGCGGTTTCGGCGACAACGTCACCTCCGGCGCGCAGCGCGCATTGTCATAGTCCGTGTAGGTGGCGTCGTTATACACGGCGGCGAAATCGACCTGCAGATTGCGCGTTAGCGCGGCACGGATACTGGTTTCGGCGCCGCGCGAGCGGAAGCTCCCGGCGTTCATCAAGTAGGTTTGTTGGTCGTCGGGATTGTAGCCTTGGGTTTGGAAGTCGCTGATCTCGGTCAGGAACAGGTCTGCCTTCACCGTCACCTTGTCGTCCCACAGCGAGCCTTTCACACCCAATTCGGCGGTTCTGGTCTTCTCGGGTTTGATGTACAGCGAATCGTTGCCGGCCTGTCGCGCGGCGCCGGCGGAGACATTCAGGCCACCGGACTTTTCGCCATAGGAGCCAGCCAGATAGCTGTTCCACTCCGGCGTCAATTGATACTTCAGCACCAGCGTCCCCGATGGCAGTTGATGGTATTCCTTCAGGTTGCCCGAATTGAAGGGCACGCGATTGAGGCGCACAAACTGGCCACTCTTCTCCTCGTAATTGAAGCGCAGGCCAGCGTTCAAATCCCAGCCCGAAGCGATGTGCCAGGTGCCTTGCGCGTAAGGCGACAGCATATGGTCGCGCAGTTTCCCGAACCGGATCACGTCGAGGTTGTTGTACGACGCCGAAGCGTAATACACGCCGGCCAGCGTACCGGCGGCGTAGCGGGTATGCGCCACCGTGTCCAGATTCTGGCCAAGATAATTCAGGCCGACCGCATAGTCGTAGTCCTCGCCGACCGGCGATTCCAGGCGCAATTCCTGTGACCATGTATGATCGCGCACCTGGGTGCCGGTGTTGTTGTAGATGTTGACGCTAAAGCCGTCGGCCATTACCGGATTTGTGCGGAAGTAGCGCACCGATGTCACTGAGCGCAGCTTGTAGCCGCTCTCGAGCTGCCAATCGGCGACGGCGGAAGCGCCGCCCTGCACCACATGTACCCGGTTTTCATCGTCCAGATCGACCTGCGGGCCGAACACGATGTTGTTCCCGATCGCCTTGGACTTCGCCAAGTAGCCGTCGGTGCCGCTGAAGACATTGGTGGCCAGCAGCACCGGCGTCGGCTTGCTGTTGGTATTGCTGTAGTCGGCGCTTAGCCGCAATCGGAACGCGTCGCCCTGCTTATATAACAGTTGTCCGCGCGCGCCGGTGCTGGAAGCTCCGTTCAGGCGATTGCCGTTGCGGACATTGGTGACCGCGCCATCGTTATTGCTGTAGACCAGATTCAAGCGACCCGCCCAATTGTCATCCAGAGGGCCGGAGACCATCACCCGTCCGCGCGCGTAACCATTCTCCCCGATCGACACCGTGGCCGATGCCTCCGGCGTGAACGACGGCTCCCGCGTATGGATATTCAACACGCCGCCGGTGGCGTTGGCGCCGAAGGCCGCGCCCTGCGCGCCGCTGAGCACCTCGGCATAGGCGATATCGCCCAGTCCATTCCCCAACATGCCGGCGCGCGCAAGGTACACGTTGTCGACGTAGATCGCCACGCTGCTTGGCATGCCGATATTGGCGTCGCCGCTCGCCTGCCCTCCGCCGTCGCCGACGCCACGAATGCTAATCTGGGTATCGGACGGATCGGTGCTCTGTATCACCAGGCCCGGAATCAGCTGCTGCAAATCCTCGAGCGTCGTCAGGTTCTGCTGCTCGGCCTCGTCGCCGGTCACACGGTACGACGATGTCGGCGCGCGCTGGATGTTGTCGGTCTCCTGATCGGCGCTGTTGCGGCGGGCGCCTTTGACCGTCACGCGCGCCAGCACTTCGGTTGCCGGCGCCACGGCGGCGGCGGCGGCGGAAACGGGCTGCCGCAACGAGGTCTGCACGATCGGCGCCTGAATCGGCGTGGCCGGACGCGCCGGCGCTGCGGGAGCCGGAGCGCGGCGGATGGTCAGCGCGCGCCCGCCGCCGCTGGTGGCGAGCTCGAAGCCGGTACCCTCCAAAGCGCGGGTGATCGCCTCGGTGGCGCTGAAATTGCCGCTGACGGGCGCCGAGCGCGCCGTCTCAACCAGCTTCGGGTCGTACGCCAGCGCCACACCGCTTTCGGCGGCAATGCGCAACAGGGTTTTGTCCAGCGGCGCCCCGGCCAGCTGATACGGCTGGCGTGTCGCGTCCTGCGCCAGCGCGGCCGGCAAGGCGAGTAACTGGGTGGCGGCCAACATCGCCAGCATGTGGTGTGGATTCTTCAAAACGTGCCTCACTAGAGTGGTTGTGCACCTCAACCGAGGGGCTTCACAACACATGTGCAGCGAGAATCCAAAAGCGTCAGCACGTTGCGAAAATATTTTTCTGGCAGCGAGCGGTCAGCTGAAAACAACTACATAGCGGCCATAACGCGTCAACTTGACAGGCAACGCGGCGGCCACCTGCCGCAGCGCGCCGTCAATATCGTCGAGACGGAATACGCCGCTGATCTGATGCATCGCGGCTTTGCCGCTGGCCCGCAGCAACCCGGTACGATAGCGGCCGAAGACCTCCAGCAGCTCCGCCAACGGAAGGCGGTCTGCGACAAAGACGCCGCGCGTCCAGGCGCTGGCGGCGGCGAACGACAGCTCGCTGGCCCGGGCGCCATCGTGATCGAAGTAGAAAGTCTGGCCGGCCTCGATCGGCACGGCGGTTCCTCCCACGGGCCGGAGCAGCGCGCTGCCAGCGCCCACAGACACCACGCTGCGCTCCCGCAGCCGCCCCACATTGAATATCGCGCCGCTGGAGAAGACGGCGCCGTGCGCGGTGGCGACAGTAACGGTGCCTCCCGATGGAGTTGAAGGCCTCACCAAGAGCTGCCCCTGTCGCAGATCCAGCACGGGCGCGGTGGCGCCGCCGGCAAGGTAGATACGGCTGTCGGCATCGTAGGCCAGCGGCGTGCCGTCCGCCAAAACGCCCTCGCCCCGCTCGCCCACGGCGCTGCGCCAGTCGGCGTCCAGTCCCAGTCCATGCGCGCCCTCGCGCACTCCCCAGGCGCCGACGCCCAGCGCCAGCAGCGCAAAGGCGCCGCGCAGGGCACGCCGCCTTTCCGCGGACGGCGTCCGCAGCGCATGCGCCATCGCCGAAGAACCTAGCGCCCCGCCCGCCCCGTCACCGCCCATCCGCGCCAGCCGCTCCTGTAACGCGTCCCAGGCATGCGCATTCTCCGCCGTGGCGCCGCGCCAGCGCTCGAATGCGCGCAGTTCGGCATCATCGGCGTCGCCTTCGCGCAGGCGCACCTCCCACATCACTGCTTGTTGTAGTGCAGACGCTGGCGCAGCCATCAAACGCACTCGCAGCAAGCCGTCAAGGCCTGTGCGACATATTTGCGGACCATGCTGACCGATACGCCAAGACGCTGCGCGATCTCCGCGTATCCCATTTCCTCGAACTGGCTGAGGATGAACGCCTCGCGCGCCTTGGCGCTGACGCGCTCCAGCGCCGCATCGATGCGCAGCAATTCGTCGACCGCCAGGCACACCTGCTCCGGCGAGGCATCGAACTGCTCGGGGACCAGCGCCAGCTCGGCCAGATAATCGCGCTCCAGATCGCGGCGGCGCCAGAACTCGTAGGTCAGGCGCCGGGCGATGGTCGTCAACAACGCGCGCGGTTGGCGGATATGGCTCACATCATCGAGTCCGGCCAGTTCGGTGAAGGCCGATGCCGCCAGGTCCTCGGCATCGTTGCGCGAGCCGACCAGCCGCTGCATGCTGGCGGTCAGCCAGCCGTAGCTGCGACGGAATTCACTGCCCAGAAAGGTGTCGCGCGCGGCGGAAACGAAGGAAACGGTACTCATGGCCGCCAATATAAACGGGCGGCTTGCGTAATAAAACGAACAATTCCGATCTAGCTTATTCGGAAACCGTCGCGTGACGCCGGGGAGAAAAACCGATCACGAAAGCTGATCGCGGCGTCCATTTTGGTTATCGCGGCAGCCCGCCTTCCAGCATGGCCAAATGACGCCGGATCGTCGCGAACATCTGCTCGACATCGATAGGCTTGGCGATGAAGTCGTCCATGCCGGCGGCGATGCATTGCTCGCGCTCGGACTCCATCACCCCCGCCGTCATGGCGATCACCGGCAGTTGCAGGTGCAACTCCTCACGTATCAGGCGGGTCGCGGTAAAGCCGTCCATCACCGGCATTTGCACATCCATCAGCACCAGCTCGTAGCGCTCGCCGCGCAGCAGCTCCACCGCCACCGCGCCATTTTCCGCCACGGCCACCGTCGCCCCGGCCTGTTCAAGAATGCCTCTGGCGACGTTCTGATTGATCGGATTGTCCTCGACAAGCAACAGGCGAACGCCCGCCAGCCCCGGTGATGCGGGCGCCTCCGCCTCGCCGACGGCGCCTGGCTCGCGCTGCGCGAGCGCCGTCTGCACCGCATCGAACAGGCTGGAAGATGTCACCGGCTTGGTCAGATAGGCCGAGGTGGAAACCTCCGCCAGGTCTTCCATCAGCTTTCCACGCCCATAGGCGTTGACCATGCAAACCACCGGCACGCTCGCATCGGCCGTCTGCGACTGGATCGCCTTGATCGTTTCGACGCCGTCCATGCCGGGCATATGCCAGTCGACCAGCACCACGTCGTAGACGGCGCCGCCGCGCAAACGCTCAAGCGCCTCCGGCCCGGACGCCACGCTGTCGCACACCCAGTTCCAGGCCTCGATGGTCTTGCAGATGAACGAGCGGCTGGTCTGGTTATCATCCACCACCAGAAGGCGCAGGCCGGCGGGCGCCGAGCGGCCAGCCAGCATCGTCGTCTCGTCGCCAGCCATCATCGGCAATGTGAAGCGGAACTCGCTGCCGGCGCCGGGCGTACTGCGCACCTCGATAGCGCCACCCAGCATTTCGATCAATCCCTTGGAAATGGTCAGTCCCAGGCCGGTGCCGCCGAAACGCCGCGTGGTCGACAAGTCGCCCTGCGTGAAGGGCGAGAACAAGCGGGCCAGCTGCTCCTCGCTCATGCCGATGCCGGTATCGCGGACGACAAAACCCAGCGTCAACGGCAGGCGCGCCGCCAGCTCGACCCGCACCGACACTTCCCCGTTTTCCGTGAACTTGATCGCGTTTCCGGCCAGGTTGACCAGCACCTGCTGCAGGCGCAACGCATCGCCGACCAGCGCGCGCGGCACATCCGGTTCGACACCGATACACAATTCCAGATCCTTGTCGCCGGCGCTCACGCTCATGATGGTCGCCAGCTCGTGCAGCACCTCGTCCAGATGGAAGCGCACCGGATGCATCTCCACCTTCCCGGCCTGCATCTTGGAGAAATCGAGGATGTCGTTCAGGATGCCCAGCAGCGACTGGCCGGACGCCCGTATCATTTCCAGGTAGCGGCGCTGCTCCGGCGACAGACCGGTGGTGCCAAGCAGGTGAGCCATGCCCAGCACCGCGTTCATCGGCGTGCGCAATTCGTGGCTCATATTGGCGACGAAAACGTCCTTGGCCGCATTGGCGGTCTGCGCCTGTTTGACCGCCAACTGCAGCTGGAGCGTGCGCTGCTCGATCAGGTTTTCCAGGTGGTGGCGGTAGCGCAGCAATTCCGCTTCGACCGTGTGCAGTGTCACGATCGCGTCGTCGGCTTCGCGGAAGCTGAGGCGCTGGGGCGGCGGCGGCATGCCGCCTTTGCCTGCCAGCCTGACCACGGCGGACGACAAGGCACTGACGGAACGGGCGATGTTGCGGGCGAAGTACCACGCCACGCCAAGGCCCGCAGCCAGCAAAACCAGCAGGAAAGCGGTGATCCACTTGATCGACGCCAGCATTTCGGACAGCACCACGCTTCTCGGCACGCCGATGACGACGGTCCAATTGCTGGTCACCGAGCGGCTGAACATCGAATACACGGGTATGCCTTCAAGCGTGACCGCCTCGATCGCGTCCTCCAGCTTGTAAGGCAGCTTGGCCAGCAACGACGGCGAGCCCTTATGGCCGACGAACCTGGCCGCTTCGTGCGTGCGCGCGACCACCACGCCGGTCGAATCGAAGATGGCGATCACACGGTCCGGCGGCAGCCGCTGCTCCTTGAGCACCTGCCCGAGACGCTCGGGAAGATAAGCGGTCGAAATCACGTAGAGGACTTTACCTTCGCGCAGCACCGGCACGTGGATCGCCACCAGCGGCCGTTTCAGTGCGCCGCCGATGAACAGGTCGGAGATCACCGGCTTGCCGGTCTCGAACACCTTGTCGATCCGCTCCGCGCTGCCCGGATCGGCCAACAACGGACCGTAGGGCCGCGCGGTGTTCATCAACTGCACCGAATCGCGGTCGCTCAGGACGAAATTAAAACCGGGGAATTCAGGCCGCAGCACGTTGGAGGCCTGTTTGTAGAACGCGGCGATGTCGCCGCTATCGAGACTGGGCGAGTTGGCCAGCGCCAGCGCCACGGTGATGCCGGTGTTCAGGTCCCGGTCCACCGCCTGGATCAGCGCGCGGGCGGTGATCAGGGTGTCCTGCTGGATCTGCGTGCGCTCACGCTCGTAAAAGTTATCGGTCAGCAGCGCGAACCCTATGATGGCTGGCAATGCGCAGGCCCACACCAGACTATAAATCTGCGATCTGATGGTCGGCAACGCGGCCACGTATGCCAGGTTCCCTCGGTCCTGCGCCATAAAAGTCCTTCCCGACCGGTGTCTTACTCAGGGAACAACTTTATCACAACCCCAGCTTGCTCCCCAAGCGCAATACGGCGGCGATGTTGCGCGCCGACACGCGCACGTTGCGTGCCGCGTCGGCCAGCGCTTGCTCCACCGTGCATGGACGGCTGACCGCACCGAACACCGCGTCGATCCCGTGCTCGTGCACCGCCGCCGCGCCGGGGGCCAGACCGCCGGCGATGGCGATCACCGGTTTGCCGTGGCGCTGCGCCACCCGCGCCACGCCGACCGGCGTTTTGCCGTGGATGGTCTGGCTGTCGATGCGGCCCTCGCCGGTGACCACCAGATCGGCGTCCGCCACGGCCGCGTCCAGGCCCACGGCGGCGGTGACGATCTCGCTGCCGGGGCGCAGCCGGCCGCCGAGGAACACCAGCATCGCCGCGCCGATGCCGCCACCGGCGCCGGCGCCCGGCACGTCGGCCACCGGCCGTCCCAGATCGCGGGCGATGATGTCGGCGTAGTGGCGCAAGCCGGCGTCCAGCAGTTCGATCATCTCCGGCGTCGCGCCTTTTTGCGGCCCGAAGATGTGCGACGCGCCCTGCGGCCCGACCAGCGGATTACTGACGTCGCAAGCGACATCGAACGCGCAATCGGCGATGCGGGCGTCGAGTCCCGACAGATCGATCCTGGCCAGCGTCGCCAGCGCGCCGCCGCCTGCCGCCAGGTCCTTGCCCGCGCCGTCCAGCAGGCGACCGCCCAGGGCCTGCAGCATGCCGGCGCCGCCGTCGTTGGTGGCGCTGCCGCCGACACCCAGCACGAAGCGCCGCGCGCCCGCATCGAGGGCATCGCGTATCAATTCCCCCGTGCCGTAGCTGGTGGTGCGCAGTGGATCGCGCAGCGCCACCGGCACCAGTTCCAGGCCGCTGGCGGCGGCCATCTCGATCACCGCCGTCTCGCCATCGCCCATCATGCCGTAGAACGCCGGCACCGGCTCGCCGAGCGGGCCGCGCACGCGCAATTCCACCAGGCGCCCGCCGCTGGCGTCGATCATCGCCTGCACGGTGCCCTCGCCGCCATCGGCAACCGGCACCTTGAGGTACTCGGCATCGGGGAAAATCTCGCGGAAGCCGGCCTCGATCTCGTTGGCGACGGCCATCGCCGACAGGCTCTCTTTATACGAATCAGGCGCTATGACGATTTTCATTGGTACTCCAACTCTCGATCCCATCATCGATTAACCAGCTTGGCCGGCACACGCAGCACCAGTATCGCACCAAGCAGCATCACGCTGGACAGAATATACAGCGCCACGTCGGTGCTCTGGGTCGCATCCTTGATCCAGCCGACCAGGAACGGGCTGACGAAACCTGCGATCTGGCCCAGCGAATTAATCAGGGCCAGGCCGCCGGCCGCCGCCGCGCTGCCGAGGAAGGCCGCCGGCAGCGCCCAGAACATCGACAACGCCGCCAGCGCGCCCATGGTCGCCATGCTCAAACCAGCGATGACGATCACCGGATTGCTGGAGAAATTGGCCGCCAGGGTCAGGCCGACAAGGCCCATCAGCATCGGCGCGGTGACGTGCCAACGGCGCTCGCCGTGGCGGTCGGCCGACCGTCCGGCCCAGATCATGAACACGGCGGCGAACAGATAAGGCACGGCGCTCAACCAGCCGACCGTGACCGCGCTCTGGTAGCCGAGGGACTTGATGATCGACGGCAGCCAGAAGTTGATCGCATAGACGCCCATCTGGATACAGAAGTAAATCACGCCCAGCATCCACACGCTGCCGTTGCGCAGCACGTCGGAGAACGACTGGCCGACCGTGCTGGTGGACTGGCGCTGCTTTTCATCGGCCGCCAGCGCGTCCTGCATCGCGCGCTTCTCGTCGGCGTCGAGCCATTTGGCCTGCGAAATGCCATCGTTCAGGTAGAAATACACGCCAATGCCGAGCAGCACCGTCGGCACGCCCTGCAGCAGGAACAGCCACTGCCAGCCCATCATGCCCCCTTGGCCGGCCGAAAAGTGCGCCAGCATCCAGCCCGACAGCGGGCCGCCGATCAGGCCGGAAATGGGAATCGCCGACATGAACAGCGCCATCACCTGGCCGCGTTTCTGAGAAGGGAACCAATGCGTAAAGTACAGCACCATGCCCGGGAAGAAGCCGGCCTCGGCCACGCCGGTGAAGAAGCGCAGCACGTAGAACGACAGCGGCGTCGTCACGAACAGCATGCACGCCGACAAGGCGCCCCATGCCACCATCATCACCGCGATCCAGCGCCGCGCGCCCAGCTTGTGAAGGATAAGGTTGCTCGGCACGCCGCTCAGCACGTAGCCGATGAAGAAGATGCCGGCGCCAAGGCCGTAGACGGTGTTACTCAGCTTGAGCGCGTCGAGCATTTCCAGTTTGGCGAAGCCGACGTTGACGCGGTCGAGGTAGTTAAAGAAGTAGCAGACGAAGATAAACGGTATCAGGTGCCACGTCGCCTTTTTGTACGCCCCCTCGAGGACGGACGCCGCAGGCGCTTGCGCGGCGATCGACGGATTGCTCATTCCAGGTCTCCTAAGTTTTTATAGTGGAGCTGATTATGTGGAATCGCCCAATAAAAAACATCGGCCAAACGCACGAGAATCGGCGGGCTGAAACTGCAATTATTGGGCAACCGCACAAATATTTCCCCATTAAAAGGTTAGAATCGCCCTCATCCTTGGGAAATTATTACAGCAGAAACTACCATGAGCATACTAAGCACCCAGCTGGCGCAGGACATCGTCACCCGCACGATGAAAATCATCCCCTACAACGTGAATGTGATGGATGTCAGCGGCAGCATCATCGCCAGCGGCAATCCGGCGCGTATCGGCGAACTGCACACGGGGGCAATGCTAGCGCTGGCAAAGAAGCTGGCGGTGGAGATCGACAGCGCCAGCGCGCGCAACATGCACGGCGCCCAGCCCGGCATCAACCTCCCGCTGACGGTCAACGGCCAGCTGTGCGGTGCGGTCGGCCTGAGCGGCGCGCCCGACGACGTGCGTCAATTTGGCGAACTGGTGCGCCTCACGGCCGAGATGATCCTCGAGCAGGCGCAGTTGGCGGGTGAACTGCAGCGCGACAGCCGCTATCGTGAAGCGTTCGTGCTCAAACTGATCAACGATGACGGCACCGACCACGCCGGACTGGAAGCGTGGGCGCGGCGGCTGGGCGTCGATTTCGGCCGTACTCATGGGGTCTTCGTGTTGGAAGTGGACGACAAGGCGGCCGGCACCGTCGAAGCCCTGACCGAAATCCAGCGCCTGCAAATGCGCATGCTGACGCGCCAGCCAACGGCGCTGACTGCGGCGGCCAGCTCACATGAAATGGTCATCCTCGACTTCCACAATGCGCCAAGCGACGCCAAAACCCACGCGTCCGTCCCGCCCCAGGACGCCCAGGCGCGGGCGCAAAAGCGGCTGCAATCGCTCTCTGCGATCCTGAAGGAGGAAGGCGGCGACGCCCACACGCTGACGATGGGCATCGCGCTGACCGGCATAGAAGGCGTCGCCATCTCCTACCAAAGCGCGCGAACGACAGCCCGCATCGGCCGCGCGCGCCAGCCGCGCGGCACCCGCTTCAGCTACTACGAGCAGGCGCTGCCGGTACTGCTGTCCGGCCTCGGCTCCGGTTGGCAAGCGGCGCAACTGAAGCTCCCGATCGCCCGCCTGCGCGCGCAGGACAAGAACAAAGAGCTGCTCCAGCGCACGCTCGAAGCCTGGTTTACGCACGACGGCCACCCGGCCGCGACGGCCGAAGCGCTGCACATCCACCGCAACACGCTCGACTACCGCCTGCGCCGCATCGGCGAGATTACCGGACTTGACCTCGGCAAGCTCGAAGATCGCTTCCTGCTGTACGTCTCCGCGCTGCTGACAGACCGATAAACCGACGGGGGTCAAGTCTGACATTCGTACACGACCTGATCATTCATACGTAGTCTTGCAACAAAGCAAACCATTAATTCATACCAAGTTCCTGTATCATTTGGCGGCGCCGCGATCCGGCGCGAGGGGCAGAACCCCACACCATAGATACAGACAAACACAAAAATAAATGGAGCCCAATTTTGAGCCTTTTTAGAACGAAGAATCTGGATGACATGATCGCCAACGCGCGAAAACCGGGCGGCTTGGCCAAGGTGCTTGGTCCTTTCGACCTGATATTGATGGGCATCGGCGCCATCGTCGGCACCGGCATTTTCGTGCTGACCGGCACCGGCGCCGTCACCGCCGGCCCCGCCCTGACCTTGTCCTTCATCGTCGCCGCCGTCGCCTGCGGCTTCGCCGCGCTGTGTTACGCCGAATTCGCCTCCACCGTACCGGTCGCCGGCTCGATCTATACCTATACCTACGCCACCCTGGGCGAACTGGCCGCCTGGATGATCGGCTGGGACTTGCTGCTTGAATACGGACTGGCGACGTCGGCGGTCTCGGTCGGCTGGTCCGGCTACTTCCAGTCGCTGATCTCCGGCTTCGGCCTGCAGTTGCCCACGGTGCTCACCGCGGCGCCCGGCGCCCTGCCCGGCGTGACCACCTGGATCAACCTGCCGGCGCTGATCATCATGCTGATCCTGACGGCCATGCTGAGCTGGGGCGTGCGCGAATCTGCCCGCCTGAACAACATCATGGTCGCCATCAAGGTCGGCGTGGTGCTGCTGTTCATCGTCGTTGGCGCGCGCCATGTGCAGCCGGCCAACTGGCAGCCGTTCATGCCCTACGGCTACAACGGCATGCTGAGCGCGGCCGCGCTGGTGTTCTTCGCCTTCATCGGTTTCGATGCGGTGACCTCGGCCGCCGAGGAAGTCAAGCGTCCCGAGCGCGACCTGCCGATCGGCATCATCGGGTCGCTGGCGGCGTGCACGATCCTGTATGTGGTCGTGTCCGCGATCATGACCGGCATCGTGCCTTACCAGCAATTCCTTGGCGTCGACCACCCTGTCACCCTCGCGCTCAAGTACGCCGGCGAAAACTGGGTCGCCGCCTTCGTCGACCTCGGCGCCATTCTGGGCATGACCACGGTGATTCTGGTGATGGCTTACGGACAGACCCGCGTGATCTACGCCATGTCGCGCGACGGCCTGCTGCCGAAGCGCCTGTCGACCGTGCATCCACGTTTCCATACCCCGTTCTTCGCGACCTGGCTGGTGGGTATCGTCTTCGGCCTGATCGCGGCCGTTGTGCCGCTGAATATCCTGACCGAGCTGATCAACATCGGCACCCTGGCCGCGTTCAGCCTGGTGGCGATCGCCGTGGTTATCCTGCGCAAGAAGCGCCCCGATCTGAAGCGCGCCTTCCGTTGCCCTTGGGTGCCGGTGATCCCCGCGCTGGCAGTGATTTTCTGCGTCATGCTGATGACTTACCTGAGCTGGCATACCTGGGTCGCGTTCATCATCTGGATGGCGATCGGCCTGCTGATTTATTTTGGTTACGCGCGCAAGCATTCGGCGATGAACTGAAAGCCTCAGACTTGAAAAAAATCCGGCGCGACCATCAGGTTGCGCCGGATTTTTTTGCTTACTCCCCCTGCCTTAATTCACGGTCAATTTCCCCGTCCCCGCGTTACTCAGCACCGACGCTTTCACCGCCGACGCCCCCAGCGGCGAATACGAATACGGCACGGTCCAACCGACAGCGTTGCTGAAGCTGCACGCACCGGCCACGTTCAACGCGCTGCCGTTCAACAGCGAACCGGTATCGACAATCGCGCCGGTCTTGCTCGACGAGCCCGGATTCTTGACGATGTCCGGGCAGCTGCTGGCGCCGGCGATCTCGAACGCATTGTTGGTCGAAATCACCTTCGCCAGGTAAGCCACGCCGATGCTGTACTGATGCTTGTACACCGGATGGCTGCGCGAACCCTCGAAGTAATTGTTGTAGACGTGAACCTTACCGAAACGCACACGCGGCGCGCGGTCGCTGATGTTCAGGTAGTGGTTGTTGTTGAAGGTAACCGTCAAATGGCCATCGTCCGTGGTCCGGCTGTCGGAAGAACCCACCAGGTTGTTCTTGGCGTGCAGCTCGAATCGGTTGTTCGACACCGTCACATAGTCCGAGGCGTTCTTGACGTCCAGCGCGCCGTCGTGGCACTGCTTGAGCATGCCGTTCTCCGTCGGCAACTGGTCATCGGTCTTGGGTGCGTCGGTGAAGACGTTGTGGTCCACCCAGACATTGGTCGAGGCCAGGATGGTGACGCCGTCATACTCCGAGTTCCAGTTGCCGTTGGCGCCATCGTTCGGATCCCACAACGGATATTTGTCGCATGGCAGGCTGATGTTCAAGTTGCGGATGATGACATTCTTCTTGCCGTTGACGACCAGATTGGCGTTGACCAGCTTGGCATCGCTGCCCACGCCGATCAAAGTGGTATTGCTGCCGAGCTTGATCTGCAGGCGTGCGGCCTGGTCGTCCTTGCTGGTGTACGGGCCGCCGTTGTCCGACGAGGTCGGATCGATGGTGCCGTACAGTTTGATGATCTTCGGATTGTCGCCCTGGGCCTTGATCGCCGCCATCAGCTGCGAGGCGGAACTGACCTTGTAGATCGCGGTCGATGGCGCGGCCGCGCCGCCGGTGGTGCCGCCGTTGGTGCCGGCCCAGCCCGATGCAGGCGCCGACTGATAGGTGGCGTCGCCCGGAGTTGGCGTAGGCGTAGGCGTAGGCGTCGGCGTCGGCGTGGGAGTTGGCGTCGGGGTCGGCGTCGGGGTTGGCGTCGGGGTTGGCGTAGGTGTCGGGGTGGGCGTCGACGACAGCGGACCAACCGCACACTTTTCAGCCACCCCCGCATTCGGATCAGAACCGAAAGTCGCCGTGGTGCACGCCACATTGCCGGACAGGGTTTTGATCACCCACTTATCCTTCAAGCCGAACGAGACCTGGCGGCTCGTGGTTCCCGCCTTGCAAGTCCCGCCCTCATCGGCGCATTTCGAAAAGCCGGTGGGCCAATCGGCGGCGTAGGCGCTGGTTGAAAACAGCGCTGCCAGCGCCGCACACATTACGGAATATTTTGGTGCCATGATTTTTGTCTCCTAACGGGTAAGTTACGGGCCTTCAAACAGGCCACTTGGATGGACAACTGCAACAGAACCGCGCCCGGGGAGAAATCTTGGCGCCACCGTGGTAGCCTGTGGGACAGGCTAAAAGGAACGCCCCTGTCATAGCGGGGCGTGGATTGCTTCAATGGTGTTAATCGACGGTCAGCTTGCCGGTGCCCGCGTTGCTCAGCACGGATGCCTTCACCGCCGATGCCGCAAGCTGCGGCGCGGTGTACGGCACGGTCCAGCCGACCGCGCTGCTCTCGCTACACGCACCCGCCACATTCAGCGGATTGCCGTTCAGCAGCGAGCCGGTGTCGGTGATCGCGCCCGGCTTGCTCGACGAGCCGGGATTCTTGACGATGTCCGGGCAGCTGCTGGCGCCGGCGATCTCGAACGCGTTGTTGCTCGAGATAATCTTGGCTTTGTAGGCAACGCCGATGCTGTACTGGTGCCGGTAAATCGCGTGGGTGCGCGAGCCCTGGAAGTAGTTGTTATAGATGTGCACCTTGCCGAAGCGTACGCGCGGCGCCCGCTCGCCGATGTTCAGATAGTGGTTGTTGTTGAAGGTCACCGTCAGGTGTCCCTCGTCGGTGGTCCTCTCGTCGCTCGAGCCGACCAAGTTGTTCTTCTCATGCAGCTCAAACCGATTGTTCGACACGGTCACATAATCCGACGCGTTCTTGACGTCAAGCGCGCCGTCGTGGCACTGCTTGATCTTGCCGTTCTCGACGGGCGACTTGTCATCGGTCTTGGGCGCGTCGGTGAACACGTTGTGATCGACCCAGACGTTGGTCGAGGCCAGGATGGTCACCCCGTCATACTCCGAATTCCAGTTGCCGACGGGGCCATCCTTGGGGTCCCAGACCGGAAACAGATCGCACGGCAGATTGATGTTCAGGTTGCGGATGATGACGTTCTTCTTGCCGTTGACGACCAGATTGGCGTTGACCAGCTTGGCATCGCCGCCCACGCCGATCAAAGTCGTATTGCTGCCCAGTTGGATCTCCAGGCGCGCCTTTTGATCGGCAACGCTTTTAAACGGGCCGCCGTTGTCGGCATCGGTCGGATCGATGGTGCCGTACAGCTTGATGATTTTCGGTTTATCGCCCTGCGCTTTAAGCGCGGCCATCAGTTGCGCCGCCGAGCTGACCTTGTAGATCGCGGTCGACGGCGCGGCCGCGCCGCCGAAGGTGCCGCCATTGGTGCCGGCAAAGCCGGTGGTCGGCGCCGTGTCGAGCGTGGCGTCTGCGGCCAACGCGCCGGTGGAGCAAATTGCCGCCAATGCGGCGCATAACAGTGAGTACTTCGGTGCCATGGGTGTGTCCTTAATGGTCGGTGTCGGACCTTTAAAAAGGTCGCTTATGTCATTCACAGCATCCGCAAAGATGCCAAAATGAAAATTAAGATTAGCAGCCTGTGCTGGCTGATACCTCGGCGATTCAAATAATCAAGCGCTTGATTATTTAGAAGGTCATCCGATATCGTATGACTAGCTTGGGCTGTCTGTCGGAAATAACTCGATTTGCTGTGCAGCAGTACTGCGCCCGGGAGGAGTTTGGCGCCGCCGTGATAAGCCCTTGATTATAAAGCGCTTATAGTCACGCCCCGGCGGTGTCGGGGCGCTTGGGGAGGCTCTGAAGGTCTTGATTAAGGCCGAAGATTTCCCTAGAGAAATCATATCTCAATCGCAAGGGGTATGACAAGTCAAGTTTTTCAGTAGTTGTTTTTTCGTGAACTCAGGCTTGCACGGTGCAATCCGCGAACGGGACTGGCGACTAGCTGACGATGAATCCCAACTCGCGAAGGAAGCTTGCCGCTTGCGCGTGGGAGATGACGGCGCCCTTGAACATGCCGGCGTCGGACAGCTTCACGCCCTCGATGTCGGTGCCGCGCAGGTCCGCGCCCTGGAACTTGGCCAACTTCAGCACCGCGTTGCGCAAACTGCCTCCTTCGAAGACGGCGTCGCGGAAATCGCAGCCGGCCAGATAAGCGTCGGACAGATCCAGTTCCTTCAGGGTCGCCTTGCGGAACGAAAAGCCGCGCATGTCGGTGCCGACCAGCAGGCTCTCCTCGAAATGGATGCCCAGATGCGACACCTCCTCGAACGAAGCGCCGGTCAGCTTGCAGCCACGATACGATGCCGATGCCAGCTTGGCGCGCCGCCACTTGGTATTGTTCAGGTCGCAGCCTTCGAAGCGCGCGTCGACGGCGTCGGCCGATTCGAAATCGGCGCCACCGGCACGGCAGCGCAGCCAGCTGGTGCGGGCCATCTTGCTAGCGAATAATATCGAGCCAAGGAAGGTGCAGCGTTCGAAGGTGCACCCCTGCAAATCGAGCCGCGACAGGTCGGCGTCGTCGAAGGTGCAACCGTCGAAGCGGCGCACCGCTTGCGACAGGTGGTGTTCAAGTTCCGCCCTGTCGAGCGTGACGCCGGAAATCGTAGAGTTGTCATGTATCATCAGGCAGAATTTTATCAGAAGCGAACGCATGAAACGTGATATCGACATCATCCGCCAGCTGGACGACACCGAGGACGCTATCAAGCGCGCCCGGCTGCGCACCATGCAAGCGGTCGCGCTGGGTTTGCTGGTGCTCGCCGCCCTGCTGTTCGCGCTGGCGCGCTCGCAACACGGCAGCCATCCGGCCTGGGGTTATCTGGAGGCGTTCTCCGAGGCGGCCATGGTGGGCGCCATCGCCGATTGGTTCGCCGTCACCGCGCTGTTCCGCCACCCGCTCGGCATTCCGCTGTGGCACACCGCGATCATCCCCAACAGCAAGGACAGCATCGGCAAAAGTCTGGGCAACTTTGTCGAAAACCACTTCATCACCGAGGAAGGCATCGGCCGGCGCATCCGCCAGGTCGATATCGCCGGCCGCGCCGGCCGTTACATGCAGACCAACGCCGCGCAGCTGAGCGCCTGGGTCGGGCCGGCGCTGGAAAAGCTGCTGCAGATGGCCGACCACGACAAGATCCGCCGCATGCTGCGCGACGTGGCAACGCGCGAACTCGCGCGCATCGACCTGTCCGGGCTGGCGGGCGACTGTGTCGAGGCGCTGGTCGCCGAGGACCAGCCGCAGCAGCTGGTGGACGCGGCGCTCGACCAATTCGCCGTCTATCTGTCCGATCCGGCCAACCACCCGACCATCGAGGCGATGGTGCAGAGCGCGGTCAACACCGAAAGCTCGGTACTCAAGTATGCGTTGCGCAAGGCCATGCCCCGGATTATCCGTTCGACCACCGAGAAAGTGGCCGAGATGCGGCTCAACCGCTCGCACGAGGTGCGCCAGCGGCTGGGCGTGTGGATCGCCAACAGCGCGCTGCGGCTCAAGGGCGATCCGGCCTGGCAGGAGGCCATCGGCCGCTATCAACAACAGGCGCTGACCAGCGACACGGTGCAACACATGTTCGACGGCATCTGGGATACCTTGCGCGCGCGGCTGCTGGACGACTTGCGCAGCGAGACGCCAAGCATTCCCGCCAGCGCCCGGCGGCTGGTCGAGAATGCCGGCAAGCTGCTGACCGACAATCCGGCGGTGGGCGACAGCCTGAACCGCGCAATCGAAGCCGGCAGCGCGCAGCTGGTGAAAAAGTATCGCGGTGAGGTCGGCCTGTTCATCGAGGCGCAACTGGCAACGTGGACCAAGGAAGAAATGAGCAACCGGATCGAGCTGTCGATCGGGCGCGACTTGCAGTTTATCCGCATCAACGGCACTTTGGTCGGCGGGCTGGTGGGTGTCGTGATCCATTTCATTGTGACGATGTTTTAAGCAGGTATTGTCAAACGCCAACGGAAAGTGCATCCTGACGCTATATAAATAGTTACGTTGGAACCATGATCACTTGCTTTGACATCGGCGGCAGCGCCATCAAATCCGCCGGCGCCAGCGCCGACGGCCAGATCGGCGAACTGCGCCGCATCCCCACACCCGCGCACGACTTCGCCGCCTTCAGCGCCGCCATGAAAGAGCTGATCGCCGCCGGCGGCCCGTCGCGCGGCGTGGCCATCTCCATTGCCGGCGTCATCGATCCCGCCGACGGCCGCATCAAATGCGCCAACATCCCCTGCATCGACGGCCGCGCGCTGGCCGCAGACCTCGCCGCCGAACTGAACCTGCCGGTCTGGATCGCCAACGACGCCGATTGCTTCGCGCTGGCCGAGGCCCATGCCGGCGCGGGTCGCGGCCACGCCAACGTCTTCGGGCTGATCCTCGGCACCGGCGTCGGCGGCGGCCTGGTGATCGACGGCCGACTGATCGGCGGGCCGGGCGGCTTCGCCGGCGAATGGGGACACGGGCCGGTCGCGCCCCACTTCGCCGGCACGCCGCCGCAGGCGATCCCGCGCTTCGCCTGCGGCTGCGGCCAGACCGGCTGCCTGGACGCCATCGGCGGCGCGCGCGGACTGGAACGGGTGCACGCCGCGCTGCATCCAGGCGCCTCGCCGCTCGACAGCCGTCAAATCATCGACGCCTGGCAGGACGGCGACGCCAACGCCGCCCGCACCATCGACTGCTTCGTCGACATTCTCTCCGGCCCGCTGGCGATGCTGGTCAACACGATTGGCGCGTCCGTGCTGCCGGTCGGCGGTGGCCTGTCCAACAGCGCGCCGCTGATCGCCATGCTCGATCAGGCGGTGCGCGCGCGCATCCTGCGCAAGACCGGCGCCGCGATCATCGTGCAAGGACAATCCGGCGCCGAACCGGGATTGATCGGCGCCGCCTGGCTGGGGCTCGCCGAATCTCGAAAAGAACCATGATCGATATCGCCGCCCCCATCGCGCTGGAAGTCTGCGTCGACAACGTCGAGGGCCTGTCGGCCGCGATCGCGGGCGGCGCCGACCGCATCGAGCTATGCGGCGCTTTGGAAGTCGGCGGTCTGACGCCCACTTCCGGCCTGCTGCGCGTGGCGGCGGCCAGTCCGCTGCCGGTGGTGGCGATGATACGTCCGCGCGGCGGCGACTTCTGTTTCGACGACGTCGAGATCCAGCTGATGCTCAACGAGATCGACGCGGTGGCCGCGATCGGTCTGCAAGGCGTGGTGCTCGGCGCCTCGCTGCGCAACGGCGAGCTGGATCATCAAACGCTGGAACGGCTGGTGCGGCGCGCGCGCGACCACGGGCTTGAAAGCACGCTGCACCGGGCAATAGACCTGTGCCCCGATCTGGCGGTGGCGACCAGATTGGCCATCGACCTGGGTTTCGCGCGCATCCTCACGTCCGGCGGCGCGCCACGCGCGCTGGAGGGCCTGCGCGGCTTGCAGCGCTGCTTCGACGCCGCCGGCGACCGCATCACCATCATGCCCGGCGCCGGCATCGGCGCCGACAACGTCGGCCGGCTGCTCGACACGCTGCCGGTGCGTGAAGTGCATGCCTCCTGCTCCGCGCCGGTGGCTGCCAGCACGCCGCCGGTGCTGGCCTTCGGCTTCGACACCGGCGCGCGGCGGCAAACCAGTGTGACACGGGTGGCGGCGCTGAAGGCCGCGCTGCGCACCAAATAATGTACTTACGCACCGCGTAGCGCCGCTTGAAACGTGCCGCGCTTTGTGTGACACTCGTGACTATTGATGTGAAACCGGTATCGCTTTTCAGGTTGGAGCTCACTGTTTGACGTTCGACCCCACGCTCCTGGCGCCCTATCTCCCCGACCTCGCGGCCGGCGCACGCCTGACGGCGCTCGCTTGCGCGCTCGCCCTGGCCGGCGGACTGGCGGTGGGCGTCGCGGTCGCCCTGCTGCGGGCCTCGGCCGCCCCGCTTCCGCGACGGCTGGCCGATATCTACGTCGACATCTTCCGCAACGTCCCCTTCATCGTCCAGCTGTTCTTCCTGTTTTATGGCCTGCCGGAACTCGGCATTGAGCTCGACGCCTTCAGCACCGGCGTGCTGGCGCTGTCGCTGGCCGGCGGCGCCTTCACGTCCGACGTTATCCGCTCCGGCATCCTCGCCATCGATCCCGGCGTAATCGAAGCGGCGCAGGTCAGCGGCCTGTCGCGCCGCGTCATCTACCAGAAGATCGTGCTGCCGATCGCCTTGCGCACCTCGGTGCGGCCGCTCGGCTCCGTGTTCGTCAACCTGATACTGACGTCGTCCATCCTGTCCGCCATCACCCTCAACGAATTGACGGGAGCGGCCAAGATCGTCGCCGCCGACACCTTCGCGCCGTTCGAAGTCTACGCCCTGCTGCTGGTGGCCTACGTCACGCTCACCTATCTGGTGTCGCTGACCGCCGGCGCGCTGCACCGCCGCCTTAACCGCGAGCGCGCGCTGGGCGTCAACTGATGCGTTATACCGAGTTCACCGTCCACGACATCCTGTTGATGCTGCAAGGCGCCGGCGTCTCGGTCGCACTGTTCGCCGCCACCACGCTGATTGGCCTGATTATCGGTTTGAGCTGGGCGGTGCTGCGCTATTACCGCACGCCGGTGCTGTCGCCCTTCTTCGCCGCCGTCGCGGAACTGCTGAAAAATTCGCCGGTGCTGGTACAGCTGTTCCTCGTCTTCTTTGGCTTGCCGGTGCTGCTGGAGACGGACATCACGCCGGTGCAGGCCGCAGTCATCACCTTATCCGGCAATACGGCCGCCTTCGTCTACGTCATCGCGGTATCCGCGATTGAATCGATCGGCCGCGAACAGCTGGAAACCGCGCGCGTGTTCGGCTTGAGCCGCTGGCAAATCCTGCGCAAGGTGGTCGCCCCCCAGGCGGCGGCCTTCGGCCTCGGACCGCTGACCGGCTTACTTGTGAACCAGTTGCAGGTGACGTCGCTGATCTCCGTGATCGGCGTGCTCGATCTGACCAAGGTCGGCGCCATCCTGAACCTGCGCACGCTCAAGCCGTTCATCGTCTGGACGGTGGTCGGCCTGCTGTACTACCTGATGGCGAAGCTGATCGCCACCACCTGCGCGCGCCTGGAAAACCGGCTGCGCGCCCACAGCCAATGGAAAGGTTTGTAGCATGATTCAAATCGAAGGCGTCGGCAAAAGCTTCGGCCAGACCAAGGTGCTCGATGGCGTCAATCTGCGCGTCGCGCCGGGCGAAGTGGTCTCCATACTGGGCGCCAGCGGTTCGGGCAAGTCCACGCTGATCCGCTGCATCAACGGGTTGGAGAAACTGGACAAGGGCAGCATCGCCATCGACGGCTTCCGCGTCGACGATCCCAAACAACTGCAACAGGCGCGCCGCTGCTCGGGCACCGTGTTCCAGTTGTTCCACCTGTACCCGCACATGACGGCGCTGCAAAACATCACGCTGGCGCCGGTCGAAGTGCTGAAGGTGCCGCGGCGCGAGGCCGAAGACGCCGCCCGCGAGCTGCTGGCCTCCGTCGGCCTGTCGGACCGCGCGGACGCCTACCCCGCACAATTATCCGGCGGCCAGCGCCAGCGCGTCGGCATCTGCCGCGCGCTGGCCATGAAGCCGCGCTACCTGCTACTCGACGAAGTCACCAGCGCGCTCGATCCCGAGATGACCGCCGAGGTGCTGGACATCCTCGCCAGGCTGGCGGCGGCCGGCACGACGATGCTGTTCGTCACCCACGAAATCGACTTCGCCCGCCAGATCTCCAACCGCATCGTCTTCCTCGAACAGGGCCGCCTGCTGGCCGACCTGCCGACGGCGGAATTCTTCGCCGCCGACGGCGGACTGGCGCACCCGCGCATCGCCCAATTCCTCTCCAAGATGAAGAAAGACCATTGATGAAAATGCTGCTTGCCAACGCCGAGGCCTGGCCCGGCTTCGACACCACCGTAGATCTGCTCAAACGAGACGGCGCCGGCATCGACGCCATGATCGCCGGCATCGCCAAGGTCGAACGCGAAGCCAAGGTGCGCAGCGTCGGCTACGGCGGCTGGCCCAATATGCTGGGCGAGATGGAGTTCGACGCCGGCGTCATGGACGGCACCACGCGCGACGTCGGCGCGGTCGGCGCCGTGCCTGCCACGTTGCCCGTGTCCGCGCTCGCGCACGAGGTCATGAAGCACCTGCCGCACGTGATGCTGACGGGCGCCGGCGCGCGCCGTTTCGCCACCGAGCGCGGATTCGCGGTCGACGACACGCTGCACCCGGACAGCAAGCGCGTATGGTGGGAACGCCTGCAGAAGGAAATGACGCCGGAGCAGCTGGCCGCCTTCCCCGACATCGCCCTCGCCCCGCTCAGCAACACGATCACCGACCCGGAACGGGTGCGCGACACCACCGTTTTCCTCGCCCGCGACGCCTCGCAGGGACTGGGCGTGGTTACCTCGACCTCCGGCTGGGCGTGGAAGTATCCGGGCCGTCTGGGCGACTCGCCCATCGTCGGCGCCGGATTCTACGCCGATAGCCGGTACGGCGCTGCCGCCTGCACCCACACCGGCGAGATGACGATGCGCTGCGGGACTTCGCGCAGCATCGTGCTGGCACTGCGGCTCGGCCACTCGCTCGACGACGCCGTCAAGCTGGCGGTCGAGGAACTAGGCGAGTTGAAGACCGGCTTCCTGGCGGGAGTCGTCATCCACGCCATGGACGCGACGGGCGATCACAAGGTTGTCAGCTTCCGCTGCGACGAGGAGATACGTTACTGGTATTGGGACGAACGCATGGCCGCGCCGGAACTACGCGTCGCCAGCGCTGTGTAAAAAACCTAAATAAGGAATCGACATGCCGCAATTGAAACGCATCGCCGCCATCGCGGTCCTGACCATGATCGCCGGTTCCGCCGTCGCCGGCCGCATCGAAGAGATCAAAGCGCGCGGCTACGTGCGGATCGGGGTTTCGCTCGGTGGCGAGCCGGTTGGATTCCGCAACGGGAAGAATGAGCCGGTCGGGTACGACGTCGATGTCGCCACGCAGCTCGCGGCCAGGCTCGGCGTGCCGGTGCGGTTCTCGGACGTTTCGGCGGACGCGCGCATCTCGATGCTGATGTCGAAGCAGCTGGACCTGGTGGTGGCCAACGTATCGATCACGCCGCAACGGGCGCGCGTGGTCGACTTTTCCAAGCCATACAACATGGCCGGGCTGCGCGTGATTGTGCAGAAAAGCGCCGGGATCAGGACATTGGCGGATCTGACGGGCAAACGTGTGGTGGTCGGTCGCGGCACCACGGCGGACGCCTTCCTGAAGCAGTCGGCGCCGCAGGCGATATTCGTCTATACCGACAATTTCGCGCCGGACGGCGTGCTGCTGCTCAAGCAAAAGCGCGTCGACGCCGGGATAGAGGATTCGTCGCTGCTCGATTACCTCGCCAGCAAGAACGACCAGCTCGGCGTGCTGCCGGGGATCCACGGCCAGACCCCGATCGGCATCGCCATGGCGAAGGGCGATCCGGAGCTGCTCAAGTTCGTCAATGGCTTCGTTGCCGATTACGTCAAGACGGGCGACTACGCCGTCAATTACCGCAAGTGGTGGGGAGAAAAAAGCGTGCCGCCGGCGTTGTAGTTCGCTTACGTGTGCACTAGCCCACAGACAGTCGCGGACGATCTTCCTATTCTTATCCGAGGAGTATCGCCCCCAATGAAAAAATACCGCAAGCAACCTTTCGATCCAGCCAACATCTGGCGTCCGCTCGGCCCAAGCCCGGAGACCGCGTGAACACCAACCACTGGTTCCTGCTGGTCGGCCTGCTGATGCTCGCGCGCGGCCTGGCGGCGACCACCATCTCGCGCTCGCCGTTCACATCGGCGATGGTCTATCTCGGCTTCGGCATCCTGCTCGGACCGACCGTGTTCAACATCCTCGACTTCGACCCGATGCTGCAATCGGACCTGCTGGAGGTACTGACCGAGATTGCCATCCTGATTTCGCTGTTCTCCGCCGGTATCAAGATGCCGGTGCCGTTCAAGCTGCGCCACTGGGACGCGCCGCTGCGGCTGGCCTGGGTCTCGATGACGTTGACGGTGGCGCTGGTGGCTGCCTTCGGCTTCTTCGTCCTCGGCCTGCCGCTGGGCGCCGGCATCCTGTTGGGCGGCATATTGGCACCGACCGATCCGGTGCTGGCCACCGACGTCCAGGTGCGCCACGCGGGCGACAAGGACCAGCTGCGCTTCACGCTCACCTGCGAGGCCGGCATGAACGACGGCAGCGCCTTCCCATTCGTGTTCCTCGGTCTGGCCATGCTGGGCATGGGCGACGACACCGGCGCGTATCACTGGCGCTGGTTCCTGGTCGACGTGGTCTGGGCGACCGGGGCGGCAATCGCCGTGGGCTACCTGGGCGGCACCCTGACGGCGCGCCTGGGCTGGCGCCTGCGCATCATCAAACCGCAGCACGAAATCATGGACGACCTGGTGGGACTGGGCCTGATCGCGGTGGTCTACGGCGTCTCCAGCCTGATACACGCGTGGGGCTTCCTGGCGGTGTTCTTCGCCGCCGTGGCGCTGCGCCAGACCGAGTTGGTGCTGGCCGGCGCGCCCAAGGACCGTCAAGGCTTGCTGGAGCAGGACGTGGCCAAATCGGCCGCCGCCAGGAGCAGCGAAACGCACGAAGTGCCGATGACCGTCAGCACCGAGTCGCTGGTATTCAAGGAGCACCTGGAACGCCTGTCCGAACTGACCCTGGTGCTGCTACTGGGCGGCATGATCTCGCTGCATAACATGGATTGGGATGCGGTCTGGATGGCCGCCTTCCTGTTCTTCATCGCGCGTCCGGCCAGCGTATTCCTCGGCCTGGCGGGCGGCGACACCAGCATGCGGCTACGCGCGATGACGGCGTGGTTCGGCGTGCGCGGCATCGGCTCCATCTACTACCTGATGTACGCGATCGAACAGGGGTTGGCACCGGACCTGGCGCAACGCCTGACGCACATTTCGCTGTTCGTCATCATGCTGTCGATCGTGGTCCATGGCTTGAGCGTCAAGCCGTTGATGGAAAGCGTGTGGCCCCGGCGCCAGTGAGCGGCCTACTCAAATACCTTCGAGACTAAGCGCGCGCACCGCGCCGCGCAGCAGCCCATGCAGGCGCACGCGTTCCTCGTGATCCATGTCGGGGAACATCTGCATCTCCACTTCCCTCACCTTGCCGTCGCATTGCGCCAGGATCGCGTGCCCGGCTTCCGTCAGCTGGATCTGGATGATGCGGCCGTGCGAGGGATCGGGCGTGCGCTCGATCCAGCCCTTCGCTTCAATCGACTTCACCATCTCGTTGGCCGATTGCGGCGACACCATCGTCCGCACCGCCAGCTGCGCATTCGATAACGCACCCTGCGCCCGGAACACCGACAACGCCGTGTACTGCGGCACCGTCACGCCGGCCGGCGCGCAACAATCGCGCAGGCGCTTGTTCAACACGTGATCGAGACGCCCCACAAGGTAGGCCAGCCCCAACGGTTTAGTGCTATCGGAAAAATCTGCTTTGACCATAAAAATTTTCTTGTAAAACAAAAGAGGTGGGTATAGTATAAGTCACATATCAGGTAGCCTGATACTTAAAACCAAACATTAGCGAACTAAAAGGAGACACATTGTATGTCCAAATATGAAGCCCGCTGGGAAACCGTCAAGGTCGATGTTGAAAAAGGTATCGGCTGGATCACCCTGAACCGCCCCGACAAGCGCAACGCCATGAGCCCGACCCTGAACCGCGAGATGATCGACGTTCTGGAAACGCTGGAACTGGACGAGGAGGCGCAAGTGATTGTGCTGACCGGCGCCGGCGACGCCTGGACCGCCGGCATGGACCTGAAAGAATACTTCCGCGAGAACGACGGCAAGCCGGAGATTTTCCAGGAGCGCCTGCGCCGCGACTGCTCGCAGTGGCAATGGAAGCTGCTGCGCATGTACAGCAAGCCGACCATCGCCATGGTCAACGGCTGGTGCTTCGGCGGCGCGTTCTCGCCGCTGGTCGCGTGCGACCTGGCCATCGCCGCCGACGAAGCGGTGTTCGGCCTGTCCGAGATCAACTGGGGCATCCCGCCCGGTAACCTGGTCAGCAAAGCCGTCGCCGACACCATGGGCCATCGCCAGGCGCTGCACTACATCATGACCGGCGACACCTTCACCGGCCAGGAAGCGGCCGCCATGGGCCTGATCAACAAGAGCGTGCCACGCGCCCAGCTGCGCGACGAAGTCATCGCGCTGGCCGAAAAACTGCTGGCCAAGGCGCCGACCGTGCTGCGCATCGCCAAGAACGGCTTCAAGCGCTGCCGCGAACTGAATTGGGACCAGAACGAAGACTACCTGTACGCAAAGGTCGACCAGTCCAACTACCGCGATCCGGAAAAAGGACGCGCGCAAGGCCTCAAGCAGTTCCTGGATGATAAGACGATCAAGCCAGGTCTGCAGACTTTCAAACGCGGCTAAACTCTACAATAAAAATAAAGGAGACAACCATGTTTGACACCGATCTGCTGATCGGCGGCCAAGGCGCCGCCGCCCAGGACAAAGCAAGCTTCGAACGGCGCAGCCCCGCCACCGGCGAAGTGGTCACCCGCGCCGCAGCCGCCCAACTGGCCGATGTCGACCGCGCAGTGAAGGCCGCGCAGGAAGCCTTTCCCGCATGGTCTGCGATGGCGCCCGGCGCCCGCCGCGCCCTGCTGCTTAAAGCCGCCGACACGATGGAAAAATACCGCGCCGAATTCGTCGCGCGCGGCGTCGCCGAAGCCGGCGGCAGCCCGATGTGGTACCAGTTCAATGTCACGCTCGCGGGGAACATGCTGCGCGAGGCGGCGTCGATGACCACCCAGATCAGCGGCGAGGTCATTCCGTCCGACGTCCCCGGCTCGATGGCCATGGGCCTGCGCCAGGCGTGCGGCGTGGTGGTCGGCCTGGCGCCGTGGAACGCCCCGATCATCCTGGGCACCCGCGCTATCGCCATGCCGCTCGCCTGCGGCAATACCGTGATCCTCAAAGCTTCCGAATTGTGCCCGGCGCTGCACCGCCTGATCGGCACCGTGTTCGAGGAAGCAGGGTTCGCGCCGGGCGTCGTCAACATCCTCACCAACGCGCCGCAGGATGCGCCGCAGGTAGTGGAGCGTTTGATCGCCGCGCCGGCCGTCCGCCGCGTCAACTTCACCGGTTCGACCAATGTCGGCCGCATCATCGCCCAGCATTGCGCCCGCCACCTGAAACCCGTTTTGCTGGAACTGGGCGGCAAGAACCCTCTGCTGATCCTGGACGACGCGGACCTGGACGAAGCCGTGGAAGCGGCCGCGTTCAGCGCCTTCTTCAACCAGGGCCAGATCTGCATGTCGGCCGACCGCATTTTGGTCGACAACAAAGTGGCGCCGGCCTTCCTGGAAAAACTAGCCGCCAAGACCGCGACGTTGAAAGCGGCGCAAAGCGACGCGCCGCTGTCCGGCATGATCGATCCATCGGCCACCACCCGCGTTGCCGCCATGCTGCAGGACGCCCGCGATCGCGGCGCCAAGGTCACGCAAAGCTCGGCCGAAGTGGTCGGCAACATCATGCAGCCGGCCATCGTCGACGGCGTCACGCCCGAAATGAAGGTCTATCAGGAGGAGTCGTTCGGCCCTATCGTCTCGATCCTGCGCTTCGACACCGACGAGGAAGCCATCGCGCTGGCCAACGACAGCGAGTACGGCCTGTCGTCGGCGGTCTTCAGCCGCGACATCGGCCGCGCGATGGCCGTCGCGCGCCGCATCGAATCGGGCATCTGCCACATCAATGGTCCGACCGTGCACGATGAGGCGCAAATGCCGTTCGGCGGCGTCAAAGGTAGTGGCTACGGGCGTTTCGGCGGCAAGGCGGCCATCGCCGAGTTCACGGAGCTGCGCTGGATCACGATCCAGACCACCTCGCGCCACTATCCGATCTGACAGGAGCTCCGCATGAATCAAGCATTGATTGCGGAGCAGCCCGGCGGCACGGCAAAGCGACGCCCGGTCAGATTGGGCAATCCGCAGATCGCGGCCTACCAGGCCGACGGCCTGTGGCACGTGGACGCCGTCACGCCGCTGGAGGCGTTCCCGTCGCGCTTTACCGACCGCCTGGAATCGGGCGCCGCCGCCCACCCGGAGCGTACCCTGGTCGCGCGCCGCGCGGCCGATGGCGACGGCGCCGGCGAATGGATACGGCTGTCGTACGCCGAAGTGCTGCGCCGCGCCCGCAGCATCGGCCAGGCGCTGCTCGATCGCGGCCTGTCGGCCGAACGTCCGCTGGTGATCCTGTCCGGTAACGACCTGGAACACTTCCAGCTCGCGCTGGGAGCCATGTACGCCGGCATTCCCTATGCACCGGTGTCGCCATCGTATTGTCTGGTGGCGACCGATTTCACCAAGCTGTCGGAAATGCTGGCCAAGCTGACGCCAGGCGCGCTGTTCGCCTGCGATGGCGCCGCCTACACCCGCGCCATCCAGGCGGTGATGCCGGCCGACGTGGAACTGATACTGGCCCACGGCGAAGTCCCGGGCCAGCAGTCCACCAGCTTCCAGTCGCTGCTCGACACGGCGCCGTCGACCGTCGAAGCGGCGCATGCCGCCGTCGGCGTCGACACGGTCGCCAAGTTCCTGTTCACCTCCGGCTCGATCAAAAAACCGAAAGCGGTCACCACCACCCACGGTATGTTGTGCAGCAATCAGCAGATGCTGCTGCAAACCTTTCCGTTCATGGGCGACGAACCGCCGGTGCTGCTGGACTGGCTGCCATGGAACCACACCTTCGGCGGCAGCCACAATGTCGGCATCGTGCTGTATAACGGCGGCACCCTGTACCTGGACGACGGCAAGCCGACCCCGCGCGACTTCCCCACCACCCTGAGGAACCTGCGCGAGATCGCGCCGACGATGTATTTCAATATCCCGAAAGGGTTCGAGATGCTGACCGACGCGATGAAGACCGACGCCCAACTGAGCGCCAACTTCTTCTCGCGCGTGAAGCTGTTCCTGTGCGCCGGCGCCGGCCTGTCGCAGGCGGCCTGGGACAGGCTGGACAACGCCGCCATCGCCGAAACCGGCGAGTCTGTACGCATCATCACGGGCTTGGGCATGACGGAGACGTCGCCGTCGTGCACCTTCGGCACCGGCTCCATCATCAAGGCCGGCTATGTCGGCGTACCGGCGCCGGGCTGCAAGGTCAAGCTGGTGCCGTTCGGCGACAAGCTGGAAGCGCGCTTCAGCGGCCCGCACGTGATGCCGGGCTACTGGCGCGCGCCGGACTTGAACGCCGCCGTCTTCGACGAGGATGGCTACTACTGCACCGGCGACGCCCTGCGCTTCGTCGACCCGGAAAAGCCGGAACTGGGCTTCATGTTCGACGGCCGCATCGCCGAGGACTTCAAGCTCAGTACCGGCACCTTCGTCAGCGTCGGTCCGCTGCGCGCGAAGGTGATCAGTGCCGCCGCGCCGTATGTGCTGGACGCGGTGGTCACCGGCATCGACCGCAACGCCATCGGCCTGCTGCTGTTCCCGCGCATGGAGCATTGTCAGGTGCTGTCGGAACTGGGCCCGGACGCCAGCGCCGCCGAAGTGCTGGCCAGCGCGCCGGTGCGGGCCTGGTTCGCGCGCCTGCTCAAGTTGTTGAACCAGGACGCCAGCGGTTCGTCGATGCGCATCGACCGCCTGCTGCTGCTACCCGAACCGCCGTCCGTCGATCATCGCGAGATGACCGACAAGGGTTCGATCAACCAGTCGGCGGTGCTGACACGGCGCGCGGCGGTCGTCGAGGCGCTGTATGAAGGCACCGATCCACAAGTAATCATCGCGGCATAAACCAAAAAAGACGGAGACAAGCAATGAAACTTAAAAAACTGGCCAACATCGGCATCGTCGTCAGCGTGGCCTTGATCGGCACCGGTGTAGCGCAGGCTCAGGACACCATCAAGGTCGGCGTCATCGCCGCGCTGACCGGGCCTTTCGCCAACACCGGCAAGCCGTTCGAGGATGGCATCAAGACCTATATGCAGCAGTACGGCGCCACCGTGGCGGGCAAGAAGATCGAGATCATCTACCGCGACGACGGCGGCACCAACGCCGACATGTCCAAGCGCGCCGCCCAGGAGCTGATCTCTCGGGACAAGGTCAGCTTCCTGATCGGCTTCTCGCTGACGCCTAGCGCGCTGGCGGTGGCGCCGATCGCCACCCAGGCCAAGATTCCGATGATCGTCATGAACGCCGTCACCACCGGCATCACCGCCAAGTCGCCGTACATGCTGCGCACCAGTATGACGATGCAGCAGATGACCGAGCCTTTCGGCACCTGGACCGCCCAGAACAAGGTCGGCAAGGTTTACACGCTGGTGAGCGACTACAGCACCGGCATCGACGCCGAGGCCCGCTTCGGCAAGGGTTTCACCGCCGGCGGCGGCAAGCTGGTTGGCGCGTCGCGCGTGCCGTTGGCCAATCCGGACTACTCGCCGTTCATACAGCGCATCAAGGACGAGAAGCCGGACGCGCTGTTCTTCTTCGCTCCCGGCGCCGAAGACGGCACCGCCCTGCTCAAGGCCTTCAGCGACAAGGGTCTGGACAAGGCCGGCATCAAATTCCTGGGCGTGGGCGACATGACCAGCGACCATCCGACGCTGGAAGCGCTGGGCGACCGCGCGCTGGGCGCCATCACGGTGCTGAACTACTCGACGGCGCTGGACAACGCCACCAACAAATCCTTCCTGACCGCCTACGCAGCCGCCCTGCCGAACGCGCGTCCGCCGACCTTCGTCACCGTGGCCGCGTACGACACGATGGCCATGCTGTACGAAACCATCCGCAAGCTGAACGGCAAGGTCACCGGCGACACCGCCATGAAGGTATTGTCGGGCATGAAGCTGGACAGCCCGCGCGGCCCGATCAGCATCGACCCGGCCTCGCGCGATATCGTGCAGAACATGTACGTCCGTGAGGTCAAGAAGGTCAACGGCAAGCTGGTCAACCAGCCGATCAGCACGCTCAAAGACGTGATGCCGAATTAGGTTTCGTTCCAACCCGCTCCACCCAGCACCACCCCGCTTCACCCCCAGGCAGGTCCCGACGCAGCCATCAGAACGCTGCGCGGGACCCGCACGTCCATCGCTTTGCAAGAACAGAGGAGACAACTCGCATGAAAAGCCGCGACACCAACCCAACCACAGCCCCGATACCGCCGCTCGCCACCGCCATCGCGGCGGCATTGCTGCTAAGCGCATGCGCCGGCGGCGGCGACAGCCTCGACAGTACCGGCCTGCCGCGTCTGGCGGCCGCCACCGGCGCAGCGCTGCCCTCCTGCACCGATCTGGTCACCAAGGTCCAGCTCGCCAACACCACCATCACCGGCGCCAACAGCATCGCCGCCGGCACCCTGCGGGTGGCCGGCAAACCAGTCCCGGCCCATTGCCAGGTGACCGGCCGCATGTTCGACCGCGTCAGCACCGTCGACGGCGCCCGCTACGCGATCGGCTTCGAGATGCGCCTGCCGCTGAACTGGAACGGCCGCTTCTTCTATCAAGGCAACGGCGGCCTGGACGGCTCGATCGTCCCCGCCACCGGACAGGTCGGCGGCGGCGGTCCGCTGGACAGCGCGCTTAACATGGGCTTTGCCGTCATCAGTTCCGACGCCGGCCACGGCGCGCCTAATCCCGCCTTCGGCATCGATCCGCAAGCGCGCCTCGACTACGGCTACCAGGCGGCCGGCAAGCTGACGCCGATGGCCAAGAACCTGATCCAGATCGCTTACGGCAAGGCGCCGGAGCGGTCCTACTACGGCGGCTGCTCCAATGGCGGGCGACATGCGATGGTGGCCGCAGCCCGCTTCGCCGATCAATACGACGGCTTCCTGGTCGGCAATCCGGGCTTCCGCCTGCCGCTGGCGGCGATCGCCAACATTGCCGGCGCACAGGCCTACAATGCGCTCGCCACCACGCCGGGCGACCTGTCGACCGGTTTCACCAAGGCCGAACGCACCACAGTCGAGAACGCCGTGCTGGCGAAATGCGACGCGCTCGACGGCGCCGCCGACGGCTTGATCCAGAACACGCAGGCGTGCCAGGCGGCCTTCAACCTTGATCGCGACGTGCCGACCTGCACGGGCGCGCGCAACGGCAGCTGCCTGAGCGCTGCGCAAAAAACCACCATCGGCGGCTTGTTCTCGGGCGCGACCACCAGTGCCGGGACGAAGTTCTATTCGAGCTGGCCGTACGACGCCGGCCTCTCGACGGGCGGCTGGGCCGACTGGAAGTTCAACAGCCCGCTGACCCGCGACTCAGGCGCCGTCGGACTGATCTGGCAGGCGCCGCCGGAAAGCCTGGCGACCTTCAACGGTCCGCAGTTCGCGCTGACCGGCAACGTCGACAACATGCTGGCCAGGGTCGGCGCCACTACCTCCGTGTACACGGAAAGCGCGCTGTCGTTCATGCTGCCGCCCAACCCGACCAACCTCGGCATCTTGAAAAGCCGTGGCGGCAAGATGATGGTGTACCACGGCACCGCCGATCCGATCTTTTCCAGCGACGACACCACCGCCTGGTATGACGGCTTGCGCGCGGCCAATGGCGGCGACGCCTCGAACTTCGCCCGTTTCTTCCGCGTGCCGGGCATGAACCACTGCAGCGGCGGCCCGTCGGCGGAGCAGTTCGACATGCTGACGCCGCTGGTCGCGTGGGTCGAACGCGGCCAGGCGCCGGACAACGTCATCGCCAGCGTGCGCGGCGCCGGCAATGCGGGAGGCGCCAATGCCGACGTGCCGGCCAACTGGTCGCCAAACCGCACCCGTCCGCTGTGCCCGTATCCGAAGGCCGCCAAGTACAAAGGCAGCGGCAACATCGAGGATGCCGCCAGCTTCAGCTGCGAGTGATACTTTGGAAGGGGCGCGGCTCGGGAGCTTCGCCCCATCAGAAGTGACGTACGGCGGATTACGCGCTGCGCGCTAATCCGCCCCACGGTTCTTCGTAGATGCCTTGAGTGCCCGTGACAAGTACGGCGCCGTGCGACTACGCTTGTCCTTCGCCAACTGGTCCGGCGGGCCGGCGGCGACGATCGCACCGCCCTCCTCGCCCGCGCCCGGGCCGACGTCGATCACCCAGTCGCTGTCGGCCAGCACCTGCATATTGTGCTCGACCACCACCACGGTGTTGCCGGCATCAACCAGCCCATGCAACTGCGTCATCAGCAACTCGATGTCGGACGGATGCAAACCCGTGGTCGGTTCATCCAGCACGTACAAGGTGTCGCCACGGCTGGCGCGCTGTAGTTCGGTGGCCAGCTTGATGCGCTGCGCCTCGCCGCCGGACAGCTCCGTGGCCGGCTGCCCGAGACGCAGATAGCCCAGTCCCACCGCGCGCAGCACATCCAGCGCATGTCGCAGCGGCGCCTCTTCGGCGAAGAACTCCCACGCCGCGTCCACCGTCATCTGTAACACCTCGGCGATATTGCGGTCGCGGTAGCGCACCGCCAGCGTATCCGGGTTATAGCGCGCGCCCTCGCATTCCGGACACGGCGCATAGACACTCGGCAGGAACAGCAATTCGACCATGACAAACCCCTCGCCCGCGCAGTTCGGACAACGGCCTTTGGCGACATTGAACGAGAAGCGCCCCGCGTCGTAATGCCGGGCGCGGGCCGACTTGGTGGCCGCAAACAGCTTGCGCACATGATCGAACAAACCGGTATACGTGGCCAGGTTGGAACGCGGCGTGCGTCCGATGGGCCGCTGGTCGACCTGCACCAGCCTTCGAACACCCTCCATGCCGGCGACGATGCGGCCGCGCACATCGCCGCCGGCCGTATCGTCCAGCGCCGCCTCGACCAAATCGGTGTCGGCGTCGCTGGCGGGCGCGTTTTGCCCCAACTGTTCCAGCACCAGTTGAACCAGCGCCTGACTCACGAGGCTTGACTTTCCGGAGCCGGAAACGCCGCTCACGCTGGTCAGCACGCCCAGCGGAAAATCGGCGTCGACGCCATGCAGATTATTGCGCTCGACACCGCGCAACCGCAACCAGTCGGCCGGGGCGCGCACCGTGCGCGGCGAGCGCTCGACACGCTCGAACAGATACCGCGCGGTACGCGACTCTTCCACGCCGGCCAGTCCGTCCGGCGCGCCGCTGTACAGTATGCGGCCTCCCTGTTGGCCCGCCTTTGGCCCGACATCGACAATCCAGTCGGCGTGCCGTATCACATCCAGCGCGTGCTCGACGACGAACAACGAATTGCCGGCCGCCTTGAGCCGGTCCAATGCCCGCAGCAGCGCCTCGGTATCGACCGGATGCAGGCCGGCCGACGGCTCGTCCAGCACATAGACCACGCCGAATAAGCTGGACCTCACCTGTGTCGCCAGGCGCAGCCTTTGCAGCTCGCCGGGCGACAACGTCGGCGTGCCGCGTTCGAGGCTCAAATAACCCAATCCAAGGTCCAGCAGCACGGCGAGCCGCGCCACCAGATCCTGGGCGATGCGCTGCGTGACGATCGCTTTTTCCGGATGGCGCTCGGCGTCCTTCGCCTTGGCCTTGGTCCTCGCGGCCGGCGGCTTGCCCTCCGCGTAAGGCGCCAGCAACTGCGCCAACCGCTGCAAGGGCAGGCGCCCGATCTCGGTGATATCGTGGCCGCAGAACGTCACCGACAGCGATTCCGTGCGCAGCCGCTTGCCGTCGCAGGTCGGGCAATCCATGCCCACCAGGTACTGCGACACGCGCTTCTTCATGATCGCGCTCTCGGTGCCGGCGAACGTCTGCAGCACGTACTTGCGCGCACCGGTGAAGGTGCCCTGGTAGCTCGGCGTCTCCTTGCGCTTGTGCGCGCGCCGCGCCTCGGCCGGGGTCAGTCCCGCGTACACCGGCACGGTGGGCTGCTCGTCGGTGAACAAAATCCAGTCACGCTGCTTTTTGGGCAGCTCGCGCCACGGGGTGTCGACGTCGTAGCCGAGCGTCACCAGGATATCGCGCAGATTCTGTCCGTGCCAGGCGGTGGGCCATGCAGCCACCGCCCGTTCGCGTATCGTCAGGCTATCGTCCGGCACCATCGAGCGCTCGGTCGCCTCGTACACCCGGCCCAGTCCATGACACTGCGGACACGCTCCCTGCGGCGTGTTGGGCGAGAACGATTCGGCGTACAGCAGCTCCTGGCCGGGCGGATAGTCGCCGGCGCGCGAGTACAACATGCGCAGCGAATTGGACAAGGTGCTGACACTGCCGACCGATGAACGGGTCGTCGGCGCGCCGCGCTGCTGCTGCAACGCCACCGCCGGCGGCAGGCCGTCGATGGCGTCGACCTCCGGCACCGCCATCTGATGGAACAGGCGCCGCGCATAAGGCGACACCGATTCGAGATAGCGCCGCTGCGCTTCCGCATACAAGGTGCCGAACGCCAGCGACGATTTGCCGGAGCCGGAGACGCCGGTGAACACCACCAGCGCGTTGCGCGGAATATCGACATCGACGTTCTGCAGATTGTGCTCGCGCGCGCCGCGCACGCGGACGTAGCCCGCGTCGGCGGTCTCGATGGCTGAGCGGGTCTGTTCGCCGGGGCTTGAAGGGCGGTGCTTGGCCATAAAACGTTCCTATAGTAATTTATCCCAGCATCATCGATTCCGGGAAATTAGTATGTACGGCAACGTACCGGATGGCCAACTGGAGCCATCGTTGCCAATCTACAAGACTTAGGAAGACGCGTGCGCTCCGTCCCCGTTACCAGCGATAAACTGCACTGATCCAATCATTGAAACAGGAATTCAATCATGGCCAAAACAGTCGCCGAAGTCGTTATCGAAACCTTGCAGCAAGCCGGGGCCAAACATTGCTGGGGCATTCCCGGCGATTCGCTGAACTACATCACCGACGCCATTCGCGTCAGCGAGATCGAATGGGTGCATGTGCGGCACGAGGAGGCAGGCGGTTTCGCCGCCGGCGCCGAGGCCATCGTCGCCAACCGCCTGACCTTGTGCGCCGGCTCCTGCGGGCCGGGCAGCCTGCATTTCATCAACGGCTTGTTCGAGGCGCACCGCAACCGCTCGCCGGTGGTGCTGATCGCCAGCCAGATCACCCGCGACGAGCTGGGGACCGACTTCCCGCAGGAGGTCGACTACAAGCCGATCTACGACCAATGCAGCGTGTTTTGCCAAGAGATCCGCACGCCGGCCCACGCCAGGCGCATCACCACCATGGCGGCGCAGGCGGCCATGACCAAGGGCGGCGTGGCGGTGATCATCCTGCCGGTCGACCTGTCCAAGGAATCGGCGGTCGACGAGCCGCACTTCTCGGTCCACCTGCCGCAGCCGCAAAGCCGGCCCTCGGACACGGAAATGAACCGCATCGCCGAAATCATCAACGACGGCAAAAAGGTGGCGATCTACGCGGGTTCCGGTTGCGAAGGCGCGCACGGGCCGCTGATGGCGCTGGCCGAGCGTATCAAGGCGCCGATCGCGCACACCTCGCGCGCCAAGGATTTCGTCGAGTACAACAATCCCTATAACGTCGGCATGACCGGCATCTTCGGCATCGACTCCGGCTACCACGCGGTGACCGAGTGCGACACCCTGCTGCTGCTTGGATGCGACTTCGCCTGGCGCCAGTACTACCCCGCGCACGCGCGCATCATCCAGATCGACATCGACCCCACCCACCTGGGACGGCGCCACCCGGTGGAAGTGGGCGCCGTCGGCGACATCGCCACCACCCTGGCGGCGCTGCTGCCGCGCGTGCAGGTGCGCGGCGACCGCGAATTCCTCGACCACTGCGTCGAACGGCACCACAAGGCGGTCGAACACCTGAACGAGCGCGCCACGCCGGGCGACGGCGGCACGATCCGCCCGCAGTACCTGACCGCGATGATCGACAAGCACGCCGACGACGACTGCATCTTCACCGCCGACGGCGGCTCGCCGATGGTGTGGGTGCTGCGCCATACCCGTGCCACCGGCAAGCGCCGCACCCTGGTCAGCCTGACCCACGGCACCATGGCCAACGCCATGCCGCAGGCGCTGGGCGCGAAGAAGGCGTTCCCGCAGCGCCAGGTGATCTCGCTGTCCGGCGACGGTGGACTGACGATGATGATGGGCGACTTGATCACGGCGGTACAGGAGAACATCGCCATCAAGGTCGCCGTCTACAACAACGGCTCGCTGGGCTTCGTCGAACTGGAACAAAAGGTCGAGGGCCTGCTCGACGCCTACACCGAGCTGAAAAATCCGAACTTCGCGGCGGTGGCGGAGGCGATCGGCATCTACGGCCGCCGCGTCGAATCGGCGGCCGAACTCGAATCGGAGGTGCAGGCCTGGCTGGCGCACCCGGGTCCGGCCTTGCTTGACGTGACGACCGACCGCTTCGAACTGGTCATGCCGCCGAACATACAGGCTTCCCAGGTCCTGGGCACGGCGCTGTACTCGGTCAAGGCGGTGCTCAGTGGTCGGGGTAGCGATGTGGTCGACATGATCAAGGACAATTTCGTCAAATAAGCACCCCTCCAACACCAAATGTTTGCGGTCAACATTTTTTGACAACTTTATGTTGACAAGCCCGGAGGGCGAACCTACACTGAAATGGTCGCGCAATCATTCAACCGATTTTGTGGCATTTTTCTGTAACGGGTTCTAGCTCTCCTGCCCCATCCCCCGGGGCAGTTTGTACACCGTCGCTTTACCGCGACGGTGTTTTTTTAACTGGATTTTCAGGAGCACCATGCGAGCACCGACACGACGCGCAGCGCTAACCTGCGCATTCGCGCTGTTTCTGCTGGAAGGCGGCGCCGCGCTCGCCGCCAATTCCGTCCCTTACCTGCGCAAGCAAGGCACGGCCACGCAGTTGATGGTCAACGACCAGCCCTTCCTCGTCCTCGGCGGCGAACTGCATAATTCGTCGGCATCGCACCTGCCCTACCTGAACAAACTTTGGCCGGCGCTCAAGGGCGCGGAACTGAACACCGTGCTGGCGCCGGTGCAGTGGGACCAGATCGAGCCGGTCGAGGGCCGCTTCGATTTCACCGTGCTCGACGGGATGCTGAAACAGGCGCGCGCCAACGACAAGAAACTGATCCTGCTGTGGTTTGGCGCCTGGAAGAATTCGATGTCGACCTATGTCCCGCCGTGGGTCAAGCGGGATGCACAGCGTTTCCCGCGCTCCCTCGCCCGCAACGGCGCACCGCAAGAGGTGCTGACGCCGTTCAGTCCCAAGACGCTGGCCGCCGATACCGCCGCCTACCGCGCGCTGCTGGCGCACCTGAAACAGGCCGACACCGAGCGCACCGTCGTCATGGTGCAGGTGGAGAACGAGATCGGCATGCTGCCGGACGTGCGCGATTACAGCCCGCTGGCCAACGCCGCTATCGCCGGCCAGGTGCCCAAGGCCTTGACCGACTACCTGGGCGCCAACCGCGCCAGGCTGCATACGTCGGTGCAGGCGCTGTGGGCCGCCAACGGCCACCGCACCAGCGGCACCTGGGCCGAGGTATTCGGCACGTCCACCGCCGCCGAAGAGGTGTTCCAGGCCTGGGGTTACGCCACCTTTGTGGAAACCATGACCGCCGCCGGCAAGGCGGCCTATCCGCTGCCGATGTACGTCAACGCCGCGCTGAACCGGCCCGGCAAGCGGCCGGGCGAATATCCGAGTGCCGGGCCGCTGCCGCATTTGTTCGATATATGGAAGGCCGGCGCGCCGTCGCTCGACGTGCTCGCGATCGACACCTACTTCCCCAACTTCACCGAATGGGCGCCGCAGTTCAAGCGGGCCGACAATCCGCTGTTCATCCCCGAGGCCGACAACGCCGGCCGGCATGACGCGGCGGCCAAGGCGTTCTATGCGATCGGCGAGTTCGATGCGTTCGGCTTTTCGCCGTTCGGCGTCGAGGACAGCGAGCCCACCGATCCGCTACCGAAGGCTTATCGGCTGCTGCGCCAGTTGACGCCTTTGATCAACCAGGTGCAAGGCAGCGGCAACATGCGCGGTTTCAAGGCCAAGGTGTCGTATGACGGTGTGGTGGACGCATCGCCGCAGCAGGTGACGATGGGCGGCTTTAACTTGCAGGTCAGCTTCAGCAACCCGTGGGCCAAGACCGACAGCAAGGACCTGGAAGGATGCGGCGGTTTGATCATCAAACTGTCGGACGACGAGTTCCTGCTGGCGGGTAGAGGGCTAACGGTGAAGTTCACCGACGCCACCGGCGCCGGAGACCTGGTCGGGCTGGAGAAGGTGACCGAAGGGACGTACGAGAACGGCAAATGGAAAGACGGCCGCTGGCTCAATGGCGACGAGATCCACCAGGGCCGGCAGATCATGCTGGTGACCGGCGACTTTACGATGCAGAAGGTGAAATTGTACCGTTATCGGTAAGATTGGAGGCGGTCGATTGAGCGGACCGCCAACCCTAAGCCGCAGGGTCGGACCCCATACGGGGTCCGACCCTTGTTTGCCGACGTGCGGGTTAAAACGACGCCCGCACGCGGCCTGTCTCCACTACCCCACCATCAACTTCACGGACTTCAATTTCACGCTATCCGGACCGGCGTGGATGGTAAAGCTTCCCGGCTCCACCACCCGCTTCATCTGCGCATTAAAGAACCACAAATCCGACGGCTTGATCTCGAAGGTCAGCGTACGCTTCTCACCCGGCTGCAACGTCACGCGCTTGAACGCCTTCAATTCCAGCACCGCCCGCGTCGCCGAACTGACGTCGTCCCGAATATAGATCTGCACAACCTCGTCACCCGCCAGCTTGCCGGTATTGGTCACATCGACCTGCACCGACGTCGAACCGGCAATGCCGATCGACTCCTTGGTTAAACGCGGCGCCGAGATGTCGAACGTCGTGTAGCTCAGTCCAAAACCGAACGGATACAAAGGCTTGGTGCTGCCATCGATATAGCCGCGGCGAGCCGACGGCTTATGGTTATAAAACACCGGCAGTTGACCGACATTGCGCGCGATGGACACCGGCAGCTTGCCACCGGGGTTGGCGCGGCCGAACAGCAGATCGGCGGCGGCGTGGCCGGTCTCCTGCCCCATGTACCAGCCCTCGATCAGCGCATCGGCCTTCTCCGCCAGCAGGTTGACCGACAACGGACGCCCGTTCAGCAGGAACACCACGGTCGGCTTGCCCAGCGCGAAAATCGCCGCCGCCAGATCGTTCTGCTGGCCCATCAAATCCAGGCTCGCGCGGTCGCCCAAATGCTCGTCGGCCCACGCCTCGCGGCTGGTCTGCTCGTTGTCGCCCAGGACCATGATGATGGTGTCCGCCGATTTCGCAGCCTGCACCGCCTCGGCGATCAGCTTCGCATTGACTTCCGGTTTGACGAACTTGATCTCGTCCTTGCCCCAAATGCGCTCCTCGGTGATGCGCACGCCTTCCGAATACGCCAGCTCGAAACCTTGCGCCTTGCTCTCCGCGAGCAGGCCGTCGTAGATCGAGACCACATGGCGCGGTATGTCGGAATAACCGCCGATCGGCGTATCCTTGGCGTGGGTCCCCAGCAGCAGCACCTTGCCGACCTTCTTGGCGTTCAGCGGCAGCAGACCCTTGTCGTTCTTCAGCAGCACCGGCGTGCGCGTCGCCGACAGGCGCGCCAGCGCGATCGCGTCGGGCGTGGCGGTCAGGCTGTCGGCCGCCTTGGCATCAACGTAGGGCTGCTCGAACAGGCCGGCCTGGAACTTCAAGGTCAGCACGCGGCGCACCACGACATCGATCTCTTTTTCGCTGATGCGCTTTTCCTTCACCAGCGCCGCCAGCGTCAGATAGCCCTCGCCGTCCGGGGTCTCGACATCGACGCCGGCTTTAAACGCCAGCAAGCCCGCCTCTTTCGAATCGGCGGCCAGCTTGTGGCGCGTGACCAGTTCCTTGATGCCGAAATAATCGGATACGGTCAGGCCTTTGAAGCCCCACTCCTCGCGCAGCACCTTGTGCAGCAGCCAGTGATTGGCGTGCGACGGAAGGCCGCCGATCTCGTTATACGAGGGCATGACCGCGCCGACGTTGGTTTCCTTGATCAGTTTTTCGAACGGCGGGAAGAAATCCTCGCGCAAGGTGCGCTCGCTGATTTCGGCCGGGCCGATGTTGGTGCCGCTCTCCGGCTGGCCGTGGCCCGTCATGTGCTTGAGCGTGACGAAGACCTTGTCCTTGGCAAGCACCTTGTCTTTGCCGGCGAAGCCGATCACCGCCGCCTTGCCGATTTCGCCGCTCAGATACGGGTCTTCGCCGTAGGTCTCTTCGATGCGGCCCCAGCGCGGCTCGCGCGCCACGTCGACCACCGGCGCCAGCGCCAGGTTGGCGCCGCGCGCGCGCATCTCGCGCGCCGCCACGCTGAAGACTTTTTCAACCATCTCCGGGTCGAACGACGACGCCAGGCCGATCGCCTGCGGGAAGCTGGTGGCGTCGCGCGCCACGTAGCCGTGCAGCGCCTCCTCGTGGGTCAGCATCGGAATGCCAAGGCGGGTCTGCTCGACCGCCCATTTTTGCGCAGCATTGACGTAGTTCGCGGTCTCCAACGCGTTGCGGTTGGCCTTTTCGCCGGTGTCGCCGGCGCCGGCCGCCTGGCCAAGCTGACGGTCGGAAGGACGGCCCAACATGCCCATGCCGTTCGGGTAGTTCTTCTTGGCTTTTTCGGCGGAGAACTCGCCGGCGGCATCCTGCATCTCGGTCTTTTTCTGCCAGATGCACTGCAGCTGGGCGATCTTCTCGTCCAGCGTCATGCGGCCCAGCAGATCGTCCACGCGCTTTTCCAGCGGCAGCGAAGGATTCTTGTAAGGCGCCTGGGCGGCCGCCGCCAGCGCCATCGGCGCCGACATCACGGACAAGCCGGCGACGCCGGTCATCGAGGACAGGAACTGCCTGCGGTTACTTTTCATGTGCTACGTCTCCAATTGTTTTTAGTTGGTGTTCCGGTGCTACTTTTACTGATGCCTTGCATTTCTATTTCGCGTTACTATAATATGAAAACGATTTCAGGGGTATGAAAAGCCCGTTTTCAGAACTGGTGCTGGATCTGGCCGGGCGTCGGCACGCGGAAACGGAACAAGCCGCCGGCCAGCGGTTGGGTGGCCAACTGCTCCTCCGACAAACCCTTGCGCGCCGTGGTGACGAACACCGTGCGCAGGTCATGGCCGCCGAAAGCGATCTTGGTGATGTTCGAACAAGGCATCGGCACCGTGGCAATCAATTCACCCTGCGGCGAATAGCGCTCGATGCGCGCGCCGGCGAACAAGGCGATCCACACAGCGCCGTCGGAATCGACGGTCGTACCATCCGGGTAGCCCTCACCCGCGATGCGCACGAACACGCGCTTGTTGGTCAGGTGGCCGGCATCGTCGATATCGAAGGCATAGATGGTCTTCTCGAGCGTATCGGTGTGATAGAAGGTGCGGCCATCCGGGCTGCAGGCCGGCCCGTTGGTGATGACGTAGCCCTTGTCCTTGCGGCGCGGTTGTCCCTTGCGCTGCACCCGGTACAACGAACCGCTGGCTTGCACCTCGGCGTTGTCCATGGAGCCGAACCACAAGGCGCCGTGACGGTCGATGTACCCGTCGTTCAAACGGTTGCCCGGCAAATCCGTTTCCACTTCGTGCAGCAGGTCCAGGGCGCCGCTGTCGAACGAAAACCGCATCAACTGGCCCGGCAGGCCGCAAACGAAGTCGCCGCCGCGCATCGGCAGCGCAAAGCCCACTTCATCGGGCAGGCTCCAGCTCTGGCGCAAGCCGCCGTCCTCGCCGCAGCGGTGCACGTTGTGCTGCTTGATATCGACAAAATACAGGGCGTTGTTCTCGGCGTGCCACACCGGACCTTCGCCCAAGGTCGCACCCAGGGCCCAAATGCACTCTGGTTGAATCTGGAATGTACTCATGCGACGTACCACCCTGCATCGACCAGGTAATCGCGGCCGAAAGTTGCTTGGACCATCTTGTTCATCTCCACTTTATTGTAATTGGTTTGATCCTGATCCCGCTGTGACGTTTAAGCCATATCCCCCAGCAAGCCGCGCTGCGCGAGATTGCGGTACAGCGCGCGCACGCCGAAGGTCCATGGCGCGATGGCGTCGCTGCGCTGCACGTGGTTGACCAGCGTGCCAAGCGCAGGGCTGGCGATGCTGACCCGGTCGCCCAGCTTGTGGGTGAAACCGGCGCCAGGCGCGCCACGGTCTTTGATCGGCGAGAACATAGTGCCGAGGAAGAGCATGAATCCATCGGGATATTGGTGGTGCGCGCCGGCGGTCTGCGCCACCAGGTCCAGCGGATCGCGGCTGATTTCGCGCATGCGGCTTTCGCCGTCGAGGCGGAAGCCGTCGTCGGCGCCTTCGATCAGCAGCCGCAGTTCGGCGTTGCGCACGGTATCGATGGTGAAGGAAGCGTCGAACAACCGGATGAATGGTCCCATGCCGCACGAGCCATTGTTATCCTTGGCCTTGCCCAGCAAAAGCGCGCTGCGTCCTTCGATGTCGCGCAGGTTGACGTCGTTGCCGAGCGTGGCGCCGACCGCCTGCGCGCGGCTGTTCACCGCCAGCACGATCTCCGGTTCCGGATTGTTCCACTTCGAATCCGGGTGCAGGCCGACATCGGCGCCAAAGCCGACCGCCGACATGGGCTGGGCCTTGGAGAACACTTCCGCATACGGCCCGATGCCCACTTCCATGTACTGCGACCAGGCGCCGCGCTCGATGAACTGCTGCTTGAGCTTTTCCGCTTCCGGCGAGCCGGGTTTGATGGCCGAGAGGTCGGCGCCGATGTCCTTGAGCAGGGTGCTGCGCAGCGCATCGGCGCGCGCCGCGTCGCCACCGGCCTGCTCTTCGATCACGCGTTCGAGCAGGCTGACCGCGAAGGTCACACCGCACGCCTTGACCGCCTGCACATCGCAAGGCGCCAGCAGGCGCGTACTGCGCGAGGCGGCATCTGCGCTGAGCGCACCCTCGATGAGTGCCTCCACGCGGCCCAGCGATTCGCCCTGCGCGGCGCGCGCGAAGCCGGCGGGATCGTCCATGTCCAGCAGATCCGCCACCGTGGCACTGCCAGCGGTGATGTCGAACACTTCACCATCGCGCACCACCACCACACACGGACCATTGACGTCGTCGCGCCACACGCGGCCGACCAGCAGCGCCTGCGGCAGATCGGCAGGTAAATGCACCGCCGTCGGCGCGTGCTTCAATTGATTTTTCATGTTCGTCCCAGACTCGGTTTGTTAGGGTAATACGTCCAACCGGGCACCAGATAGCGCATCGCCAGCGCGTCGTCGCGCGCGGTGGACGCCACCTTTTTATACAGTTCGTGCGCCGCCTCGATACGATCCATATCCGGCTCGATGCCCAGGCCCGGCGCCTGCGGCACCTTGACCTCGCCGCCGACGATTTGCAGGGGCTCGCGCGTCAGGCGTTCCTGTCCTTCCTGCCAGATCCAGTGCGTATCGATGGCGGTGATTTTACCCGGTGCGGCGGCCGCAGCATGGGTGAACATCGCCAGCGAGACGTCGAAATGGTTATTCGAATGCGAACCCCAGGTCAGTCCCCATTCGTGGCAAAGCTGCGCCAGTCGCACGGAGCCCTGCATGGTCCAGAAGTGTGGATCGGCCAGCGGAATATCGACCGCGCCGAGTAAATGCGAATGGGCCATCTGGCGCCAGTCGGTGGCGACCATGTTGGTAGCCGTCGGGATGCCGGTCGCGCGGCGGAACTCCGCCATGATTTCGCGGCCGGAATAACCGTTCTCGGGGCCGCAGGGATCTTCGGCGTACGCCAAAAGGTGGCCCTTGCCGCGACAGATATCGATCGCCTCGCGCAGCGACCAGGCGCCGTTCGGGTCCAGCGTCACGCGGGACTCGGGGAAGCGCGCCTTGATCGCCGCCACCGCTTCCATCTCCTCGGCGCCGTGCATCACGCCACCTTTGAGCTTGAAATCGCGGAAGCCATATTTTTCAACCGTCGCCTCGGCCAGTTTGGCGATGGCGGCGGGCGTCATGGCTTCCTGGTGGCGCATGTGGTACCAGTCGCTTGCTGCGCCATGCCCGGCCAGATAATCGAGGTCGGTACGATTGCGGTCGCCGATGTAGAACAGGTAGGCCAGCATTGGCACGCTGTCGCGCTGCTGGCCCGCGCCCAGCAGCTCGCAAACCGGCACCCCAAGGTGTTGTCCCAGCAGGTCGAGCAGCGCCGCCTCGACGGCGGTGACGACGTTCTCCAGCCGCAGGTTGATCTCGTGCGGCTGCTTCAGCACCTGCGCCTCGGCCTCGGACGTCACCTGGTACTGCTGGCCGCTGACATGCTTGTTGGCGATGGCATCGCGGATGCCGTTGAGGGTGCGGTTGTAGCGGCCGATCTGCGTGCCGACCACCAGCGGGACGGCGTTTTCCAGCGCGCGCAATATGCCTGCGCCGCCGGGAACCTCGCCGATGCCGGTATGTCCGGCGCTATCCTTCAACAGCACCAGATTGCGGGTGAAGTATGGCGCATGCGCGCCGCACAAATTAAGCAGCATGCTGTCGCGGCCAGCCACCGGGATGACGCGCATTTCGATGATCACCGGTGCGGCCGCCTTGTCTAAATTTGTTGCCTGTACCATGCCTTTACCCTAAAATGATAAGCGCTAACATTTAACCAGTGTGAAGGATTTATGCGACCAAGTCAACACGCGTCATACGTCCGCTTCGGCGGCTTGTTAGTCACCGCCCTGGCGGCGATCGTACCCGCCCTGGCGCTTACCGCCTGCGCATCGCTGACCGGTCCCGCCACAGGCGGCGAAGTCCCGGCGCCGGATAGCCGCTGGGTCGCCTCCTGGGGCACGGCGCAGCAGATTCCCGACACGGCGAACGAGCTGCCCGCCGCTCACTGGCGCGACGGCAGCCTGCGCCAGACGGTGCGTCTGTCGCTCGGTGGCAGCCGCCTGAGGGTTCGGCTTAGTAATGTGCACGGCACCGCGCCATTGACGGTGGAGGCGGCCAGTGTCGCCCTTGCCCTGGCCCCGGGCAAAGTGCAGGTCGACGGCGCCACCACGCGCGCGCTCACTTTTGACGGCAGCCCCTCGGTGATGATTCCCGCCGGCGCCGAATATTATAGCGACCCCGTGGCGCTGGAAGTCAAACCGGCCGCCGACCTCTCCGTTTCGCTGTATTTCAAGGAAGCGCCGCCGCGCCAGACCAGCCATTCCGGCTCGCGCGCCACCAGCTTTTTCACCAAGGGTAACCGCATCATGGACGCCGACTGGAGCGGCGCCGGCACCATCGGGCGCTGGTTCCTGGTGAGCGATGTCGACGTGCAGGCCCCGCGCGGCGCCGGCGCCTTGGTCGCCATCGGCGATTCGATCACCGACGGCTACGGCGTCACCACCGACGGCAATAACCGCTGGACCGACCTGCTGGCGGCGCGTCTGCGCCAGGATAGCCAGCAAGTGGGCATCGTCAACGCCGGCATCGGCGGTGGCCGCATGCTTCGCGACGGACTGGGGCCAAATCTGGCGTCCCGCTTCGACCGCGACGTGTTGTCGCGCGCCGGCGTCACGCACGCGCTGGTGTTCATCGGCGTCAATGACCTGGGCGGCCAGCACCGCAACACGCCCGACCTGCCGGCCGACCGCAAAAAACTGCTGGCCGATCTGCGCCTCGCGCATCGACAACTGGCCGAGCGGGCGAAGGCGCGCGGCATCTGTATGATCGGCGCAACCATCACCCCGTACGCAGGCAGCGACTACTATCATCCGGAGCCGGAGAACGAAGCCGACCGCCAGGAAATGAACGACTGGATACGCAAATCCGGTGTATTCGACGCGGTGGTCGACTTCGACGCCGCCCTGCGCGACCCCGCCGACCCGAAAAAAATCAGCAAACCGCTGGACTCCGGCGACCACCTGCACCCGTCACTGGCAGGCTACCGCGCCCTGGCCGATGCGGTCCCGCTCGACCTGCTGCGAAAAAGATGCGCACCCGGCAGATAACCATCCCGCAACACCCATAAACACAAAAACCATTAAAAAATGAGACAACTCTACCTCGCAGGCGCGGCCCTCCTGGCGCTGCTAACCTGCGCCCTCCCCGCCCAAGCGCTGGGCCAAAAACGCCTGGCGACATTCGACACACCGGCCGCCGATGCCGTCACGCTGGCCAACGCCGGCCGCGCCGCCACCATCTACGTCGACAAAGCCGACCACCCCGGCGTGCTGCGTGCCGCGCGCGACCTGCAGGAAGACATCGCCCGCGTGAGCACCGCGCGGCCCGCCCTGGAGCAAAGCGGCAAGCCCGCCGGCGCAGATGTCGTCATCATCGGCACCATCGGCAAAAGCCCATTGATCGACCAGTTGGTAAAGGCCGGCAAACTGGACGTCACCGCCATCAAAGGCAAATGGGAAGGCTGGCAAGTGCAAACGCTGCGCAACCCGCTGCCCGGCGTCGAGCGCGCCCTGGTCATCGCCGGCAGCGACAAGCGCGGCGCCATCTACGGCATCTACGAGATCTCCGAGCAGATCGGCGTATCGCCGTGGCAGTGGTGGGCCGACGTGCCGGCGCAAAGCCATGCCAGCATCTACGCCTCCGCCCCCGTCGCAGTCAACGACGCCCCGGTGGTGCAATATCGCGGCATCTTCCTCAACGATGAACAACCGGCGCTGACCGGCTGGGTGAAGCAGCGCTACGGCGGCTACAACCACGAGTTCTACACCAAGGTGTTCGAGCTGCTGCTGCGCCTGCGCGCCAACTACCTGTGGCCGGCGATGTGGAATTCGGCCTTTTACGACGACGACAAATTGAACGGCAAGCTGGCCGACGAATACGGCATCGTCATGGGCACCTCCCACCACGAGCCGATGATGCGCGCGCAGCAGGAATGGAAGCGCCAGGGCAAAGGCCCGTGGGACTACAACAAGAACCAGGGCGTGCTGGACGACTTCTGGAGCAAAGGCCTGCGCAACACGCGCGACTACGAAAAGATGATCACCATCGGCATGCGCGGCGACGGCGACGAACCGATGTCGGAGGAATCCAACGTCTCGCTGCTGGAGCGCATCGTCAGCCGCCAGCGCGAGGCCATCGCCAGGCAGATCAACCCGGACGTGACCAAGGTGCCGCAAACCTGGGCGCTGTACAAGGAGGTCCAGGAATACTACGAGCGGGGCATGCGCGTTCCCGACGACGTGATGCTGCTTTGGTGTGACGATAACTGGGGTAATATCCGCCGCCTTCCGACGCAGGAGGAGCGCAAGCGCGCCGGCGGCGCCGGTGTCTACTACCATTTCGACTATGTCGGCGGGCCGCGCTCCTATAAGTGGATCAACGTCACACCGCTGCCCAAAATATGGGAACAGATGCATCTGGCATGGCAGTACCAGGCCAACCGCATGTGGATCGTCAACGTGGGCGACCTCAAACCGATGGAAGTGCCGATCGAATTCTTCCTGACCTATGCGTGGAACCCTGCCGCATGGCCGGCGCAGCGCCTGCCGGACTACCTGAAGCTGTGGGCCACGCGCGAATTCGGACCCGAACATGCGGACGACATCGCCGACATCGTCGCCAGGTATGCGAAGTACAACGGCCGCCGCAAGCCGGAACAGCTGGAGCCGACCACCTACAGCCTGGTCAACTATGGCGAAGCGGCGCGCATCGTCGAGGAGTACCGCGACATCGCCGCGCGCGCCGAACGCATTTCGGCCGCGCTGCCGGCAGCAAAGCGCGACGCTTTCTTCCAGCTGGTGCTATACCCAGTGCAGGCCAGCGCCGTGGTCAACGAGCTGTATGTCACAGCCGGCATGAACCGCCTTTACGGACTGCAGGGCCGCACCTCCACCAACGATCTGGCGGCGCGCACCCGCCAGCTGTTCCAGCAGGATGCGGAGCTGGTACGCCGCTATCATGAGGATATCAGCGGCGGCAAATGGAACCACATGATGTCGCAGACCCACCTGGGCTACACCTACTGGAACCAGCCGCCCCGCAACGTGATGCCGCCGGTGACCGAGGTACAGGTTCCGAAGGAAGGCGACATGGGCGTGGCCGTCGAAGGCAGCGCCAACGTATGGCCCGGCCCCGCCGGCGACACGCTGGCGCTGCCAGTCCTCGATCCGTTCGAGGGACGCCAGCGCCACATCGAAATCTTCAATCGCGGCCAGCAGCCGTTCGACTACAAGGTAAGCGCCAGCGCGCCGTGGGTCTTGCTCGATAAACCTGCGGGCCGGGTGGAACGCGAGCAGCGCGTCATGGTCGACGTGCGCTGGGAAGATGTTCCGGCTGGCGTTGATCGCGCGACATTGACCATTGCCGGTCCAAACGGCGCCAAGACGACGGTGGCCGTGCCGCTGCGCCGCTCCACCGGACTGCCGAAAGCCGCCAAGGGCGACTTTATCGAAACCGCCGGTGTCGTGTCGATGGAAGCGGAGCACTACACCCGGGCGGTGGCGCCCGAAAAACGCGAGTGGCTGCGCATTCCCGACCATGGCCGCACGCTGTCGGGCATGACGACGCTGCCGGTCGACGCGCCACCGGACGGCGTGCCGCAAATGCGGCTCGAGTACCAGATGCTGCTGACCACCAAAGGCAAGGTCAACGTTCACGCGACCCTGGCGCCGACCCAGAAGATCCAGCCGGGCCCCGGCCTGCGCTACGCGATTTCATTCGACGACGAGGCGCCGCAGATCGTCAACCTGCACGCGGACGGCTCCGAAAAAGCATGGGAGCGCAGCGTCTCGGACGGCGCCACGGCGATGACGTCCCGGCACGTGATCGACACCGAAGGCAAACATACCTTGAAATTCTGGGTGATCGATCCCGCCCTGGTGCTGCAAAAACTGGTGGTCGACACCGGCGGCCAACGCGACAGCTATCTCGGGCCGCCGGAAAGCCCGCGCGCGCGCTGATTAAAAAAATATAAACGGAGACAAGATGGCAAACATATTTATCAGGCTGATGGCGACCGTGCTGTTGTCGTTGGCCGCCGCGGCGCCGGCATGCGCCGCCGACGAAGACGGCTACGACCTGTGGCTGCGCTACCAACCACTTGAGCGCGCGGCGCAGGCCAAACTGCAGCCGCAGGCCCGCACCCTGGTCCTGTCGGGCAAGCCCTCGCCAACCACGCAGGCGGCGCTGAGCGAACTGCAAAAGGGACTGCAAGGCATGCTGGGAGGCGCGCCGGCGACATCGACCGCGATACGCGATGGTTCGCTGGTGCTGGCAACGCCGGCGGGGCTGCCGGAACTGGCCGCGTCCTCCTCCCCGCTGCGCGCCGAGCTGGCGGCGCTGGGCCAGGAAGGCTACCTGCTGCGTAAAACCCGCCTGCAAGGCCACAACGTGACGCTGATCGCCGCCAACAGCGACATCGGCCTGCTGTACGGGTCTTTCGCCTGGCTGCGCGCCGCCGCAATCGGCGCGGCGCCGGAAGCAAGTTCGGCGCCCAAGCTGCAACTGCGCCTGCTGAACCACTGGGATAACCTGGACCGCACGGTGGAACGCGGCTACTCCGGCTTCTCGATCTGGGACTGGTGGGCGCTGCCGGACATCGCCGACCGCCGCTACACCGACTACGCGCGCGCCAACGCCTCGCTGGGCATCAACGGCACGGTGCTTAACAACGTCAACTCCAAGCCGGAAGTGCTGACCGCGGCCTTCATCGCCAAGGCCGCAGCCGTCGCCGACATCCTGCGCCCGTATGGCATCAAGGTATATCTGTCGGCACGCTTCTCCACGCCGCTGGAACTGAAGGAAACCGACACCGCCGATCCGCTCTCGCCGGCGGTGCAGGCATGGTGGCGCAAGAAGGCCGACGAGATCTATCGCGCGATCCCGGACTTCGGCGGCTTCCTGGTGAAGGCCAATTCGGAGGGCCAGCCAGGCCCGCAGGACTACAACCGCACCCACGTGGACGGCGCCAACATGCTGGCCGCCGCTTTGGCGCCCCACAAGGGCATCGTCATGTGGCGCGCCTTCGTCTACGCGCACGGCGCGGACAAGGCCACCGACCGCGCCAAGCAGGCTTACGACGAGTTCACGCCGCTTGACGGCAAGTTCGCATCCAACGTCATCGTTCAGGTGAAGAACGGCGCCATCGACTTCCAGCCGCGCGAGCCGTTCCACCCGCTGTTCGGCGGCATGCCGAAGACGCCGCTGATGATGGAGTTCCAGATCACCAAGGAGTATCTCGGCTTTTCCACCGACCTGGCCTACCTGGGCACGATGTTCGAAGAGACGCTGCACGCCGACACCAAACGTGCACCGCAAGGCCTGACGGTGGCGCAGGTGGTCGAGGGCAAGGCGCTGCCGGCGCCTTCGGCCGGGCGCCCAAGCCTTACGGGCATGGCCGGCGTGGCCAATATCGGCACGGACCGAAACTGGACCGGCCACCACTTCGACCAGGCCAATTGGTACGCGTACGGCCGCCTGGCGTGGAATCCGCAGGCGTCCGCGCGCGATATCGCCGTCGAATGGGCCGCCCAAACCTTCGGTCCCGACGTCCGCGTGACCGCCCCGGTGGTCGACATCATGATGATGTCGCGCGAAACCGTGGTCGATTACATGACGCCACTGGGCCTGCACCACATGATGGGCACCTCGCACCACCACGGCCCGGCGCCGTGGATCGACAATCTGGAACGCCCGGACTGGAATCCGGTCTACTACCATCGCGCCGCCCGCGACGGCATCGGTTTCGACCGCACCGCCAGCGGCACCAACGCGCTGGCCCAGTATGCGCCGGAGATCGCGCGCCAGTACGCCGATCCGCGCACCACGCCACCGCAATTCCTGCTGTGGTTCCACCATCTGCCGTGGGATTACGCGATGCCGTCGGGCCGCACGCTGTGGGCCGAACTGATACACCACTACGACACCGGCGTGCGCGGCGCGCGCGAGCTGCAATCGCGCTGGATGGCGCTGCGGCCGCTGATCGACGCAAGGCGCCACGCGGAAGTGGCGCAGCGTCTGCAGCGCCAGGTCGCCAACGCCGAGTTGTGGCGCAATGCCTGCATCGCCTACTTCCAGTCGGTGAACGTCTTGCCGCTGCCGCCGGGCGTGCAGCCGCCGCCAAAACCGCTGGACTACTACAAGGCCATCCACTTCCCTTACGCGCCGGGCCGGGGATAACAGGTAAATCCTTTGCTAAAATCGCATCTGTAGCCCAGCTCGTGTAGCATTGGTGGACCTGACCCTGGAGTGAAGATGAGAAGTAGAGAGCAAGCCCCCCTGGATCCGCCGGCGCAAGCACCGACGATGACCGATGTCGCCAAGCTGGCCGGCGTGTCGCCGATGACGGTGTCGCGCGTGATGAACGGCGACGCCAAAGTGAGCGAGAAGACCCGCAACCGCGTGGCCGACGCCGTCGCCGCCCTGAGCTATGTGCCCAACCAGGCCGCGCGCCGCCTAGCCGGTTCGCGCTCGATCCGCATCGGCTTCTTGTACAGTAATCCGAGCGCCGGCTACCTGAGCGAGTTCCTGGTCGGCCTGCTCAACCAGGCCGGCCCGAACAACGTCCAGCTGGTGGTGGAAAAATGCGAGGCCGATGAACACGGCGTCGAGCAGGCGCGCCGCCTGATCGCCAATGGCGTCGACGGCATCATCCTGCCGCCGCCGCTGTGCGACTCCAAACAGCTGATCGACTTGATCACCGACGCCGGCACCCCGACCGTGACCGTGGCCTGCGGCCAGCCGGACCTGCGCGTCAGCGGCGTGAGCATCGACGACTACGCTGCCGCCCACGCGATGGCCTGCCATCTGATCGCGCTGGGCCACCAGCGCATCGGCTTCGTCGCCGGCCATCCGAACCAGAGCGCGAGCGCGCGCCGGCTGGCCGGCTTCAAGGCCGCCATCGCCGAGCATCACGCGCAGGCCGACCCGGAGCTGATCGTGCCGGGCATGTTCACCTATCGTTCGGGATTGGACGCGGCGGAGATCCTGCTCGCCCAGGAGCCGCGTCCGACCGCCATCTTCGCCAGCAACGACGACATGGCCGCCGCCGTGGTGGCGATCGCGCACAGGCTGGGCCTCGACGTGCCGGGCGACCTGACCGTGGCCGGCTTCGACGATACCGCCCTGGCCACGACCATCTGGCCCGAGCTCACCACCGTGCGGCAACCCATCACCGGCATGGCGGAAGCGGCGCTGCGCTCGCTGGTGCAGCAGGTCCGCGCCCGCCACAGCGGCGCGCCGCAGGCGCCGGAGCATGCGCTGATGGACTACGCGCTGATACGGCGCCAGTCGGATGCCGCGCCGCGCATGCGCCCACCGGCCAGGATCGTCAAGCGCAACGCGCGCTAACGCGTTCCACCTTCTACGTGATTTCGCTCATCAAATTGATCAATGTCGACGGCGACACCGGCTTGACCAGGTAATGGTCGAATCCCGCCGCGATGCCCTTGTCGCGGTCCGACGCCTGCCCGTACCCGGTCAGCGCCACCAGCACCATGCCGGCGCTGCGGCTGTCGGCGCGCAGCCTCCTGGCCAGTTCGTAACCATCCAGATCCGGCAGGCCGATGTCGAGGATGGCGACGTCGAGTCCTCCGCCCTCGTGCGCGCGCAGCAGGGCATTGGCCGCATTGTGCACGGCGATGACATGGTGTCCGACCGCGTCGAGCATAATCTCCAGCATCTCCGCCGCATCGACATTGTCGTCGACCACCATGATCTTCAAGCCGCCCTCCTTCGCGTCCGACGGCCGTGACGGCAGCGGCGCGGCCGCTTCCACGCGCGCGGTGGTGCGCGGCAGCGTGACCGTGAAGCGGCTGCCCATGCCGACACCGTCACTGTGACAACCCACCGTCCCGCCGTGCAGCTCCACCAGGTTTTTCACCAGCGCCAGGCCCAAACCGAGCCCGCCCTGCGTGCGGTCCGGCGTGCGCTCGGCCTGCGAGAACAGCTCGAACACGGCCGACTGCAAGGCCGGCGCGATACCGGCGCCGTTGTCCTCCACCACCAGTTCGACGTCCTCGCCTACCAGCTCGGTGCGCACGGTGATGCGGCCGCCGTCGGGCGTGTACTTGGCCGAGTTGTTCAGCAGGTTGCTGATGATTTGCACCAGCCGCTTCTGGTCGCCCAACACCGACCCGACATCCGGCGCCAGGTCGGTGACCAGCCGGTGGCGCTTGCTCTCGATCAGCGGCCGCACCTGTTCGATCGCGTGGAACACCACGTTGCGCACATCCTGCGGCGTGCGTTCGATATCGACCAGTCCCCGCGTCACGCGCGACACGTCCAGCAAATCGTCGACCAGCGCCGTCATGTGGCTGACCTGGCGCGCGATCACGCCGCTGGTGTGGCGCAGCCGCTCGTCCGACAGCTTCGTCATGCCGATCAACTGGGCGGCGGCGCTGATCGGCGCCAATGGATTGCGCAATTCGTGCGCCAGCATGGCCAGGAATTCGTCCTTGCGCCGGCTCGCCTCGCGCAGTTCCTCCTCCGCCTGTTTGTGGGCGATGATATCGAGTTCGCGCACCCGCTCCTCGGCCTTCACCTCCGCCTGCAGCGCCGCCTCGCGCGCGGCCGAAGTGCGCCGCTGATGCGACAAGTTGATGGCGCCGTCGATGCGCGCCACCAGCTCGCGCGCATCGAAGGGCTTGACCATGTAGTCGTCGGCGCCGGCGGCCAGGCCCTCGACCCGCGCTTCCGGACCGGCGCGCGCCGACAGCAGGATCACCACCATATCGCGCGTGGCCTCGCCGGCGCGCAGCGTCCTGAGCAAGGTAAAGCCGTCGGTATCGGGCATCATCACGTCGGTCAGCACCAGATCTGGCAGCGGCCCGGCGGCGATGGCCTCGAGCGCCTCCCGGCCGTTCTTGACCAGCGTGACCTGGTGGCCGTTCTTCTCGAGAATACGCTGGATATAGGAACGCATGTCGGCGTTGTCGTCCGCCAGCAGAATACGCGCGCTGATGGCGCCGGCCGGCGCTGGATCCGGCGCAGGTTCGGACGACGCGCCCTTGCGGTCGAGCCACCCCACCGCCTCTTCCAGATAGCTGGCGGTGCCGGCCCAGCGCCCGGCTTGCGCCGGCTGCTCGACGATCTGGCCCGGCGGCAGGTGAGCGAAGCCGAATTTGAGCCGGACGCTGAAAACCGAACCCCGGCCGTCGGCGCTACGCACCCGCACCGCGCCGCCATGCAGCGCGACCATCTCCTTGACCAGCGACAGGCCGATGCCGCTGCCCTCCATCGATCGGCCACGCTGTCCCTCGACCCGGTGGAAGCGGTCGAACACCAGCGCCGCATCGGCTTGCGGAATACCGACGCCGCTGTCGGCTACCTTCAACTCGACACCGTCCCCGCGCACCTTCAGCGTGACCTTGATGCCGCCCTCCAGCGTAAACTTGAAGGCGTTCGACAACAGGTTGAGGACGATCTTTTCCCACATCGCCCGGTCCACATACACCGGCTCCGGTAGCGGTTCGCAGTCGACCATCAGCTCAAGCCCCGCTTGCGCGCAGGCCGACTGGAAGTGGCTCGCCAGTTCCGCGGTCAACGACGTCAGGTCGGTGGCGCTGAAGGTGGCCTGGGTGCGCCCTGCCTCGATGCGCGAGAAATCGAGCAGCGAGTTGACCAGCCGTAGCAGGCGGTGCGCATTGCGCTCGGCGATCTGCAGGCGTTCGCGCTGGCCGTCGCGCATGGGTTCCGCCAGCGCGTCGCTCAAAGGCCCCAGCATCAATGTCAGCGGCGTGCGGAACTCGTGGCTGACATTCGAAAAGAACAGCGTCTTGGCGCGGTCGGCGGCGGCCAGCGCCTCGATCCTGGCTTTTTCCTGCTCCTGCGTCGCGATGCGGTCCATCGCGGCGTCGATGGCGGCAAACAGCAACTGCTGGAATTCCTGGTACGTCTCGTCCCACGGCAGCCTGGCGCTGGCGCCCAGCATCATCAGCATGCGCGGATGCCCGTCCTGCTGTTGGCGCGTCGGACGAGCAAGCGCGTAATCGGGCGCTTCGTCGTAAGGACCGCACCGGTCTCCGGCCATCAGCGCGCGCAAGCCCGATATCTGCACCGCCGCCTGCGACTGCGACAGCTTGTCGACCTGCCAGCAGGCCTCGGCGCCGGCCGACAGCAGCGCCGGACTGATGGCGCTCGCCGGCGCCACGCCATGGTGTCCCGTCAGCACATAGCCGCCGAACGCCTTGTCGAACGCGTACAGCAGCACGAATGGAATATCGAACTCGAACTGCGCCAGCGCGGCGACGGTCATGCGCACGACGTCGTCGTCCGATTCGGCGCTCCCCAGGCCGGATGTCAGATCGCGCAGCGCCCGCGTGCGCCGCTCGCTGAGCATGGTGCGCGTGGTTTCGGTCACCGGATGAAACAGCCCGCAGACCTCGCCGTCCGCCCGAATCGGGCTCAGCGAGAACGTGAAAAACGTCTCTTCCAGGTAGCCGTTGCGCTGCAAAAACATCCGTTGATTCTCGAGAAACGAGGTTTCGCCCGCCACGGCGCGCTCGAACGGCTGGCCGATCGCCGGCCACGCCGACTTCCAGCACTCGCGGTAGTCCATGCCGAGCGAGAACGGATGCTTGTCCCCACACACGATTCGATAGCCGTCGTTGTAGATCTGGACGTGCCCGGGCCCCCAGATGATATTGATTGGAAAGTTAGATGCAAGACACAGACTCACTGTTGTGCGCAGGCTGTGCGGCCATTCGGCGATGGGCCCCAGCGGTGTGCTCGACCAGTCGAGCGAGCCGATCAGGCGCGCCATCTCGCTCCCGCTTTCCGCAGCGAGGAACGTGTCGGCAATTTCAACTTGATTGGAGGGAATGCTCATGGGTGTGAAAAAAAATGATTTCCTCCAGCCTATCATGAGTCGGCGCGAGCGGCGCGCCCCACTGTGAACCAGGTTTTGATTTCACGACACGATTTAAGACTAGTCCTACAAACAGGCCGCGAGAACGCCTATACCGCGCGACCTCAGGTGTAGCTAAGATACGTTTCAACACTACACCAAGGAGGTCACCATGAAACATCTGAATGTACCCGCCAAGTTCGCCTTTGCGTTGATCCTGACTGCCGCAGCTGTTACCGGTTGCAAAAAGCAAGAAGCCGATCCAGTGACACCAGAAGCCACGACCGCCCCGGCCCCGGCCCCTAGCGCAACGCCTTCGACGCCGACCCCGGCACCGGACGCGACCACGCCACCAGCCGCCGGCGGCACGACCCCAACGGACTCCGCCACTCCACCGGCAACGACCACGCCGGAGTCGACTCCTCCGGCTCGCTAATCGACCACCGCGCGGCACCCTTGTCGCGCGTTGTGGCGTAGTATGATGTAGCACCGGCCCGAAGGCGGCACTCCCGCCCTCGGGCTGAACTCATCCCCACTGCATGTCCGAATGCCGTTTCATCCGATTACCTCGCTCGATTGCTCGCTGCTGTTGTCCGGCCGCGCCAGACCGGTCCGCTACGCGACCGCCTCCATCGATGATCATCACCGCACCATCGTCATTGAAGTGGCGATGCATTACCGTATGCCGCCGCTGGCGGCGCGGGTTCTGGGCCAATCAAGGCGCGTCCCGCAAGACCGCTTCTCCTATTACGCGCAACTGGCGGACCTCGGCTTGGGCAGATACTGGAGCCGAACCATCACCTTGAATGGCGTCGGCTACGCGGTGACCGTCTCGCCACGACAATCGCGGGACGGCCTGCCGCTGATCCTGGCACACACCGGCAGCCCGCTGCTGGGGCCATTGAGCAGCCGCTCCAGCAATCCCTACCCTCTTTTGAGCGGAAATCTGTATTACGAACCCCGTCACGAGGGCGACGCCGACGCCATGTTCGCAATGACGGCGGCGCACGAAATCGGCCACGCCTTCCTCACCAGCGCATTCGGCATCCACTGGTCCTGGGGGCATGGGGGAACCTCCTCAATCTTCGGACGGATCGCTTCCGCCGCACCGCCGTATCCGCAAGCCGGAGAAATAGAACTGATGACCTACTACCGCGAGGATCCGCTCGCGGCGATCTATCGGCAGGACATCCTGCGAAGGACCATCGCGAGCGAAAACGACGTCAAGACCTTGCTCTACATCGCGGGTAGAAGCTAGCCTTACTTCAGCGCGATCGCCAGGTCGATCAAGCCCACCTGGCCGTTGCCGATCGCGGAATTCGCGATCGTCCCGGTGCCGTTGACCGGCACCGCCGCGCCGGTGGCCAGATCCAGCCGATACAGCACGCTGGCACCGTTGATGGAGCTACGCAAAGCCGCCAGCGCCAGTCCATTGGCGCCGCCGGCGATATCCATCGCCACGTCGCCCACCGCATTCGCGCCCAGCGATCCCACGTTGACCAGAATGCCGTCGTTGGGTGGATTCTGCGTCACCAGGTTGCCGCCGCTGGTGTTGATATCGTAAAGCACGGTGGTCGTGGCGCCGGCGTAGCTGTTGGTGTACGCCGCCGCCGTCACGCCGGTGCTGTTGACCGGGCCGTCGGTCGTGGTGGCGCCGCTGTCGACGTTGATGCGCAGGTTTTGTCCGGAATCGCTGATCACCCGCAGGCGGTCGGCGACCGGATTGAAGTCGACCGCGAAGCCGGTGCCGATCAGATTCGAGAATGGCGACGAGCTGTCGGCGGTGTCCGCGGCCAGCGTCGCCTTGGCGGTGACGGCGCCCGTCACCGGATCGATGGTCACGATACGCCCGGTCGAGGACAAGCCATACAGCAGGCCATCCTTGGGACGAATATCGAAGCCCAGCAGACGTTCGCTGCCGGTCAGGCCGGTGATCGTCACATTGGTGTCCAGCGTGTTCGGCGTGGCAGTCTTGAACGAGACGATACGGCCGTCGGATGTCAGGCCGTAGGCGACCGGCGCGGCGGGAGTGCGGACGGCCACGCCGCGCAAATCCTCGCTGACGCCAACGGCGGCGACCAGCGTGGCGGGATTGGCTGTCGCGCTCAAATTGATGGTGTACAGATTGCGCGCGCCGCCGACTGTCATGACGGCGTAACCGGTGTTGGTGCGCGCATCGATGTCGAAGCCTGCCACGCTGGTGGCGGCCACGCCCAGCGGCACCGGGTTGGCCAGGGTGCCGTTGTTGGGAGGGTTCTGCGTGTACAGCGTGCCGTTGACGGCGTCGAGGACGAACAGCGTGGTGCCGGCGGTGCCCGCAAAACTGTTGGTGTAGGCCGCGGCGTTGACCGCAGTGTTGGCCGCGCCGCCGTTGATCGAGCCGTCGGTGGTGGTGGCGCCCGTGTCCACATTCACGCGCAGGCTCTGGCCCGTGTTGCCGACGATGCGCAAACGGTCGGCGGCCGGATTGAAATCGACGCCGAATTCTGTGCCGGCGAGCGCCGTGAACGGCGCGCTGGTGTCGCCGCTGTCGGCGGCCAGCGTCGATTTGAGCGTGGCCGCGCCGGTGGCGCCATTCAGCGTGTAAATCCGGCCGGTGCTGCCGACGCCATACAGCTGGCCGTCGGCGGGACGATAGTCGATACCGAGCAGGTTTTCGCCGGCCTGCAAGCCGGTGACGGTGGCGGTGGTGCGGATGGTGGCCGGGGTGGCGCGGTCGAAGGACAACAGCTTATTGCTGACGGTCAAGACAAACACATCGCCCGTCTCGCTGGCCTGGGGCGGTTTGTCGTCGTCCTTGTCGATATCCTCGGTGAACCCGCAGGCCGCCAGCGAGGCGGCGATGGCGGAAACCAATAACAGTTTGCTGAATGGCAGTGGCATGGTTGGTCTCTTCTTTTAAAGTGAGTGGGCGTGCCGCCAGGCCGTGATGACGAGGAGCGCACCCACACACTACCCATGGCCGCTGCTTTTGGATGCAGCGCACGTAAAAAATAATTTATAACTAAGATTTTACGCTACTTGGCCCGGGTTCGAGCAGTCAAACGGCCATGCCGAGCCACATGCCGGCCAGCGCAATCAATCCGCCGCCGGTGCGCAACCAGCCGCTGTGACGGCGTACCGCGCGTCCCAGTCCGAGCCCCGCGATGTGCAGCGCGGCGCTGGCGGCGACGAAGCCCACGCCATACAACCAGGCGTTGCCCATGGCCGGCATCTCGGTGCCGTGGGCGTAACCGTGGAAAATGGCGAAGCCGCCGACGATCAGCGCCGCCGGCAGGGTCTTCAACTTGACAGCGAAGCCGATCAGCAAACCAAGCAGCAGCACCGAAGTGACGATACCCGCTTCGACCAGCGGCAGCGCCGCACCGCCCATGCCCAGCGCGCCGCCGGCGGCAAGGAAGGCCACGAAACTGGCCGGCAGCAGCCATTGCGCGCGGCCGCCCAGTTGCGCGCCCCACAGGCCGACGGCCAGCATCGCCAGAATGTGGTCGATACCCGTCAGAGGATGCATCAGGCCAGCCATCGCGCCATCGGAATGGCCGGGATGGGCCAGCGCGGCGCCGCCATAGGTCAGCGCCAGCAACGTCGGGATCAATCTGGATTTCATAGGTACTCCTTCAGGTAGAAAATAAAATTTTGGGTTCAGCGCCACGCGGTGCCGGTGCGCTCCGTCAGCAGCGCGGCGACCTTGACGCGGTCGATGTGATAGCCGATGAAGACCAGCTGCGAACGCGGCGCCGCCACCCTGGCGGCATCGGCCTGCAAGGTCAGGCGCGTCCGCACGCCCTGGACCAGCACCGCGTTGTCCGTGTCGCGCAGGCGGATGTAGCCTTTGCTGCGCAGGATAGGTTCGGCGCGGGCAGCTTCGAGCAGCGCGGATGTGAGCTGTTCCCCGTCCTGCGGCGCGTCGCTGCGCAGCACGAAAGACAACCAGCCCGGGTCCTGTTCGTGAAAATGCTTGTGGGTGGCCAGTCCGTGGCTGTGCGCGCCCAGGCCCGAATGCGCGTGGCCGTTCAGGCGGTTCTGGCTCGCCAATGGCGTTGCCTGCGCGCCGGGCATCGTCGCCAGCGGGGTGAAGACGTGGGTATGTTCGGTGCGGGTGGGCTGGTGCAGCCGCAGGCCCAACGCCAGGCGGATATCGAGCTGCGCGCGGTACGCCAGCTCCAGGAAGCGCACTTTGGGCGCGCGCCGGCGCACGCGCGTCTCGGCCAGCAGCAATGCCGCCTCGTCCAGCTCATCGATCTTGTTCAGCACGACCACGTCGGCGTATTCCAGCTGCTGGTCGAACATCGTCGCGGCGGCGTTCTCACCCGCTTGCGGGCCGTGCTCGAAGCGGTCGGACAGCAGCAACGGCGTGTCCACCACCGCCAGCGTCGCGTCGAGGATGAAATCGTCGGCCAGCTCCGCGCTTTGCAGCAGTTCCATCACCGCCGTCGGCAGCGCGAGGCCGGAGGTTTCGATCAGCACATGGTCGATCTGCGCGCGCCGCCCGGCGATTGCCCGCATGGCCGGCACGAACAGCACATCGTCGCCGTAAGCGATCAACCCATGGGGGAAATCCTGGATGCATACCTGCGGATCCTCGCCGACGCCGTCGCGCACCAACGCGCCGTCCACGGTAATCTCGCCGAACTCGTTGATCAGCAAGGCCAGACGGCGCGTTTGCCGCCGTTCGACCAGGCCGCGCAACAAAGTCGTCTTGCCGGCGCCGAGAAAGCCGGTGACGATGGTCACGGGGATCAATTGCTTCATAACGCCGCACATTCCCTTATCGCGTCGGCGGCATCCGCCACCATCGCCGGATACACCAGCGTTGGACGCGCCACCACCAGCAATGGAATCCCCAACGCCTTCGCGGCGCGCACCTTGGCCTGATAACCGCCCGCGCCGCCGGAATCCTTGGTCACGACGCAATCGATGCCCCAATCGCGCCACAGCGCCGCATTGAACTCGGCGGAAAACGGTCCCTGCATCGCGCAAATGCGTTCGCGCGGAATGCCGAGCGCCAGCGCCCGTTCGATCAATTCCGGTTCGGCGGTCTGGCGCACGAACCACTGCTTGCCGGCGGCGCCGGGTGTGCGCATGAACGTCGCCAGATCCTTCGATCCCGTCGCCAGGAAGATACGCAGTCCCAGGGCGGCGGCGCGCTCGGCCGCCTGTTCCATGGAAGCGCACAGCTCACCGTCATGCGGCTGGTACTCGCTCGGGCGCTCAAAGCGCAGGTAAGGGATGCCCAGCTCCTTCGACAATCCGATCAGCTGTTCCGACATGCCGCTGGCGTAGGGATGGGTGGCGTCGAGCAGCACGCGGGCGTTTTTTTGCGTCAGCACGCGGCGCCGCGCCTCCACGCCCTGCCGGCCCGACCAGACGCTGACGCCGGGACAATCCTGGCGCGCCATGTCGCCGCCATGGTCGCTGGCCGCCGATACCACCACTTTCCTGCCCTGCCCCTGCGCCAGTTGCGCGGCCAGGGCGTTGCCGTCGCTGGTGCCGGAGAACACCCACAGCGCGTTGTCCGGCAATTCCTGTTCCAGCGACGTGTCGTTCGCCTCCGGCTGCGCCCAGTCGTTGTAGCCACGCGGCGTGAAGATGCTGCCACGCTTGCGCATCGTGAAGCGGTTGCCGACCACGATGGTGGTCAGCATGTCGAACTTCAGCGATGGCAGCTCGTCGAGCCGGTAAATCGCCACTTCCTGGCCGGGACGATAGGCGTTCTTGACCACGCCGCACAGCGTGTGCGGGGCTTTCGATTCCAGCATCAACTGCAGCACGCGGTAGACGCCCTCCTGCCGGCTGGCGCTTTGCACGTTGTACATCACGCAGGCCAGGTCCGCCTGGGCGATATGGCGGGCGCGGTGCTCGATCCACTCCCACGGGCAAAGCAGGTCGGAGAGGCTGAGCGTGGCGAAATCGTGCGACAGCGGAGAACCCAGCAAGGACGCGCAGGCATTGGCGGACGTGATGCCCGGCACCACATTCACCTCGTAGGTGTCGTCCTCGCGCATCTCCTCGAACGCCAGCGCGGCCATCGCGTAAATGCCGATGTCGCCGCTGGAAATCAACGCGACTTTGGCGCCCGCCCGCGCATGTTCGATCGCCAGCATGGCGCGTTCGCGCTCCTGCGTCAGCGGCGGCGTGTGGATCTCCTTGCCCTCGATGTGGGGCGCGATCCAGCGCAGATACAATTCATAGGCCACGATGACATCGCTGTCGCGCAAGGCCGCAATGGCGCGCGGCACGATCAAGTCGTCGAAGCCAGGTCCCACCGATACCAAATTCAAAACACCACTCATCAGATTTCCATCCATTTATCCAGTACCACTGCGACGGCGACGCCGTCCAGGCTCGTTTTCGGCACCAGCAGAGCGCCGCGCGCACTGGCCACCAGGGCGCATGGCTCGCACACGCCTTCCAGTCCCACGTTTTGTCGCACCCAGTCGGACGGCTTGCCAACCCAGGGCCGGGCCGCCAGATCGGCCCGGGCGAACACGCGCAACGGCAAATCGTACCGGGCGCAAAATTCGAGCAGGCCGGGTTCCTCCGCCTTCAGGTCGACGGTCGCCATTTCGCGCACATCACCGATGCCGTAGTCGCCACCCGCTTTGAGCGCCTGCATCACGGCAGCCTCGATGCGCTCGGCCGCGACGCCCCTGCGGCAGCCTAGGCCCACCGTCAGCGGCTTGAGCGCCTCGGTGGCCGTCGTCACCACCGGCACCGCGCCAACCAACCCGGCCACACGGTAGGCCAGCGCATTGCCGCCACCCTCGTGGCCGGCCAGCAGCGCGATGGCGAAACGTCCCGCCTCGTCCAGCACGACGACCGCAGGATCGGTGTGCTTGTCCGCCGGCAGACCGTCGAGAAAGCGCACCGCGATGCCGCTGGCCGCCACCATGATCCATTGGGCATGGCGCCGGTAGCCGGCGGCGAATTGCGCCTTCTGGCTGGTGTCCGGGGACAGCCATGGGCGGTGTATTTCCCCGCCCAGACTCCTTTGCAGCGCGGCCGCCAGCGCTTCGCCTTCCGCGCGCACCAGCCATATGCCCAGGCTCGAGGTCGCGGTCATGCAGCGTCCTTCTTCTTCACCACCCGGAACAGATGGGTGAAGTCCTTCGAATACAAGCTCGATTCGGCGGCGACACCCTTGTCCAGCGCGGCGCCGACCAGCATCATCGTGGTCAGGTTCCACGCACCGCGCTTGGTGTCTTGCAGCACCGTTGCCAGCGTGCCTTGGTAGATCTTCTGCTGCGGCCAGCTGGCGCGGTAAACCAGGCTGACCGGCGTATCCTGCGGATAGTGAAGCGACAAGTCGGCCACGATCTTCTTCAGGTGCGGTCCGGAGAGGAAGATGCACATGGTGGCGCGATGTTCCGCCAGCCGCGCGATCGATTCGAGTTCCGGCACCGCCGACGCCCGGCCGGAGACCCGCGTCAGTATCACGCTCTGCGACACTTCAGGCTTGGTCAGTTCCGACTGGATCGCGGCGGCGGCCGCCGTGAACGACGACACGCCGGGCACGATCTCGTACTCGATACCCAGCGCCTCCAGGCGGCGCATCTGCTCCGCCGTGGCGCCGTAGATGGCCGGATCGCCGGAATGCAGCCGCACCACGTCGGTACCGGCCTTCTGCGCACGCACGTAGCAGGCCTGCTGCTGTTCCAGATCCAGTTCGGCGGTGTCGATCAACTCGGTGCCTGGCACGCAGTGGTTCAGCATCTCGGTCGGCACCAGCGAGCCGGCGTACAGCACCATATTGACGCTGCCCAGCAGGCGCGCGCCGCGCAGGGTGATCAGATCGGCCGCACCGGGTCCGGCTCCGACAAAGTAAACTTTCATCTCAACGTTCCTTTCGCGGTGATCGGCGGACCAGCAAGGTGGCGAGATACCCCATCGCCTCGTCGGCCACCAGGTCGCCGACCCCGGAGGCCAGCAGCTCGCCCGGCAAGCCGATACGGCGGGCGAAGGCGCAATGCCGGGCGATGCCCATCTCGCGCAGCAGGTCGAGCACCCAGCCCAGACGGGTGCCGACTTTCATCAGCACGACGATATCGTGGCTCTCGATGTCACGCCGCAGCTCCTCCGGGGTTTCGGGGCACGGCAGTATCAGCACGCGCTCCTTGCCCTCGCCCAGCGGCCATGACAAGGCCGATGCCGCCGCCGCGTAGCTGGTCACGCCCGGGAAGGTGCGGTGCGGCAGCCCCGGGATGCGCTCGCGCAGCGCCGCCAGCACGTAGCCGTAGGTCGAGTAGGTTAGCGTGTCGCCGATGGTCAGGTAGGCGACATTGCGGCCGGACCGCAGTTCGACGGCGATCATGTCCGCCAGCTGCGCGTAATGCTCGCTGAGCACCGCCCGGTCCGGGTCCATATTGAATTCGATTTCGCGCAGCTTGCCGGCATCGGGCTCGAAACCTGTGCCGGCAAGGCATTGCAGCGCCACCGAATCGGCCGCGCCGCGCGCACGCGGCGCGTACACCAGATCCGCCTGGCGCAAGGCCTCCAGCGCCGCCAGCGGCAGGTAGCCGGCCGGACCGGGACCGACGCCGATGCCCCAAAGCGTGCCGACGCCGCTCATGCGCGCTCTCCGAGCAGATTGCCCGCCAGGTCGAACAGGCGCACCTCCAGCCGTTTGACCGACGGGACGCGCGCATGCGCCAATTCGCCGATGCGGCGCTCAATCTCGCGCCAAAATGCCGGCGCACCGGGTTCCCGCTTTAATCTTTCCATTGCCGCTTCCACTGTATTTGCTGTTTCAATATCGTTCACTACTTCCGGGCCATAGCCCCACCGGGCGGCCACCCGCGCCACGCCACCCATGGCCATGTTGCTCTTGCTGGAATGGGTGTCCCAGGCGCCGTCCAGCACCTTGGCCAACTTGCCGGGGTGGCCGGCCAGCCACAGGACGTCCAGCGTGCGTTCATCCTCGGCCAACACCGATTGCGTGAAGTCGAGCGCATCGCCCAGAAAATTCGCGATCTGCACGGTGCGCTGCTCCGGCAACCGCAGCACGTCGCGCGCATACTCCCGGCCTATCTTGCCCGGAAGGTAGGCCACGCATTGCTGGCCGCCCGCCAGCGCCACCCGCACATACACTTCGACCGAGGCTATCCAGGTCGACAGCGACATCGGCTCGACGATGCCGGAAGTGCCGAGGATCGAGATACCGCCGACGATGCCCAGCCTCGGATTGAAAGTCTTTTTGGCGATGATCTCGCCGCCCTCGCAGCCGATCGTCAGATCGAATCCCGCATCGGCCGGTTCCGCCATCGCATCGGCCAGCACCTCCTCCACCGCGCGGCGCATCATCTGGCGCGGCACCGGGTTGATGGCCGGCTCGCCGACCGCCACCCGCAAACCCGGGGCGGTGGCGATGCCGACGCCGCGCCCGGCGAAGAAGCGCACCTCTCCGGCGGCGTTGCGTCGCACCTCTGCGAAGATGGTGGCGCCATGCGTGTTGTCCGGATCGTCGCCGCCATCCTTCAGCACCTCCGACCTGACCGCCTGCCCGTCCAGCCAATCGACATGCTGTATCGGGACCGTCAAAAAATGCACGCCATCTGGCAGGCTGATATCGACCTGCGTGTCACGGTCGCCGTGCAGCAGCAGCTTCAATGCCGACTTGACGGCAGCCGTGGCGCAACTTCCCGTTGTGCGACCGCGCCGCAGGCCATTCATGGCCGGCACGCTCAGATCGAAAGCCTGGCGTTCAGCCAGCGCCGTATCCATCGTCGTCTCCGGCGCCAACTCCAGCACTAACGCGCGCAAGCTGGTTGAGCCCATCGATCAACAAGCCATTGACGACGCTGGCCGCCCACGGCGAACCGCCGCGCGTGCCGCTGTTGGTGATGCGCGGCACCTGCAGGCAGCGCCGCAGCGCATCCTTGCTCTCGCGCGTGCCGACAAATCCGACCGGCAGCGCGATCACAAGCTGCGGACGCCAGCCATGATCGCGGATCAGCCGCACCGCCTCGAAGATCGCCGTGGGCGCGTCGCCGATCGCCACCACCACGTCGTTGCCGAATTTTTCCCAGCCGCGCCGGATGCCGGCCGCCGACCGCGTGATGCCGTATTGTTCGGACATCAAATGCGTCTCGCGGTCGTGCACGCCGCACCAGGTATCGATGCCCAGTTCTTCCAGCAAAGCGCGTTTCAGGCCGGTCTGCACCATCGTCACGTCGGTCAGTACGCGCTTGCAGCGCAACAGCGCGCGGATGCCGCTGTCGACCGCGCCGGGCGAGAAATAGATGTCGTTGACGGCGTCGAAATCGCCGCTCGTGTGCACCAGGCGTTGTAGCACCGTCAGTTGGTCCGGCGGGAAAGCCGACCAGTCACGCCCGGCCGCGATGATGCGAAAGCTCTCCGCCTCGATCGGATGCGGATCGTAAGGTTTGTAGACCGGTTCCGCGCTCGCCGGTACGCCGCCGGCATCCGTCTGCGCGAGCAGTCCGCGCACGGCGAGATGGTGTGCGCGTTGCGGCTCGCCGACCTGCTGCTCGAAGCCGACGATCTGCACGCGGTATTTGCACAGCGAGCAGTTCATCGCAGCCCGCCCGGCGACTGCCTCGCGCGCGCGGTCGATCATCACGTCGGCGACCAGTGGATGGACGCCGAAATAGCCCGCCTTCAGTACCTCCAGCCCGGGCTCGCGCTCGCGCAAGTCGTCCGCCGCCGCATAAATGCGCTTCACCAGCACGCCGTCGAACAGGAAGAACGGCAGCACGACGATACGCGCGTAGCCCAGCCTGGCCGCGCTGCGAAGTCCATCGGCGACCAAGGGCTGCGCCGTACCGGAGTAGCAGACGAAGGCGGTGCCGAAGCCCATGCCTTCCTCCAGCATGCGTGCCAGCTTGGCCACTTCGCCGTTGGCGTCCGGGTCGGTCGTGCCGCGTCCCACCACCACCAGGCAGGTATCGGAACGCCTGATCGTCTGCGGCGACGTCGCCTCGGCGGCGACGATGCGTTCCTGCGCCAGCTGCAGCAGCTTGGGATCAAGGCTCATCGGCGCGCCGAAGTGGAAGTCGATCTCCGGATGGTCGCGCGCGACCGCCTGCATCTCGGCCGGCATGTCGTTCTTGGCGTGGCGTGCGGCCAACAGCACGCCCGGCACCACCGCCACCTGCCGGGCTCCGGCCGCCAGATTGTCCGCCACCGCCTGGGCGATGGTCGGACTGGCGAATTCCAGATAGCCGTGACTGACCGCGTCCTGCGGCGCGCGTTCGCGCACCAGTTCGACCAGCGCTTCGAATTCGCGCACGGCGTCCGGATCGCGGCTGCCATGGCCGGCGATCACGATACCGAACTTCTCGCTCGCCGTCATTTCAGCGGCGCCGCTTCGATCTGGCTGTCCATCGGCGCCAGCGTACGGATCAACATGATGCTCATGTCGGAGCAGTGATGCTCCGCGCATTCGGCCAGCGTGCCATGCCACTCGGCCTCGCCCCGGGTCAGGTTCTCCCACACCTCTGTGGGATGCGACGCCGGAATGCCCTGCCCGATCAGGTAGGCGGCGATATGCCAAGGCATGAAAGAGCGGGCCGCGTCCCATGGACATGGAATGACGATGGCGTTGCGCTGATCCTGCAGCACATGCACCAGATGGCGCTTGAACGGTTCCAGATCGCCACGGCGGTGGAATGTGATGAAGGTGGTTTCGTCGAAGCAGACCTTGGCGCGCGACGCGAGGATCTGCGCCGACGATATGCCGGGCAGCGATTCGACCGGATGGCCGCAGGCGCGTTCGACCCGCTCCAGGTACTGGAAGCCGCTGAAATGGATGTCGCCCATGAAAACAACCACACAGCGCTTGCCGGCATGGTGTTCCAGCGCCACCTTGTCCAACTGTTCGACCTGGTCCCGGTAACCCATGCTGACCACTTTCGCCGTCTGCGGTATCAGGCTGCGCACGACATTGAGCACGGCCTCGAAGCCGGCGACGACGTCGGCCTCGCGTATCAGCTGCGCGCCGCGCTGCGTCAGATAGCCGATGTCGCCCGGCCCGGCACCTATACAAATAATCATGCAACCACTCCTAAGTTATCTCTTTATGCGCCGGCCAGCCGGGCGCGCACGGTCAGCGCCAGATTGTCGGCGGAAAGCTCTTCCAATGTCAGGCACTCCGCCTTCAGCGCCTCAGCCAGGCGCGCGGCGCGGCCGAACCGCGTATACCCGCTCTCGGTGTCGATCACCAGCGATGGAATGCGGCGCTCGGACAGCAATTCCGCCAGCGCCAGCGACTCGCGCCATGGGTCGCCGGCGTCGGCCAGCGGCACGTTCGCTTTACCATCGGTCATCAGCACCAGCAACGGCGGACCGCTTTGGGCACCGTTCTTCGCACTCTCCACCACCTCCAGCGCCAGTTGTAGCGCATGCGGCAGCGGCGTACGGCCGCCGGTCGGCAGTTCCCGCAAATTCCGCTCGGCCAGGTCGACGCTGCGGGTCGGCGCCAGCAGCACTTGCGCGTCCTGGCCACGGAAGGCGACCACCGCCACCTCATCGCGTTGCTGGTAGGCGTCGGTGAGAAGATTCAGCACCGCGCCTTTGAGCGCCTCCATGCGGCGCTGCGCCGCCATCGAACCTGAGGCGTCCACCACGAACAAAATCAAATTGCCGCTGGTGCCGGCCCTGACCTGCTGATGCAGGTCGGCGCGGACCACGCGCATGTTTGCCGGGTCGCGTAGCGCCGCGCTGCGCAACGTCGCGCCGATGGCGAGGCTGGTCGGCTGCTCATTCGGCACCGCGCGCAGCATCTGCCCCCGCGCCGTGTTGGTGGCCGCGCTGCGGCGCCCCTGTGTTTGCGCAAAGTCGGTCGTCGCTTCCACCGTAATGCGCGGCGCGGCGCCACCGGCGGAGGCGGCGAAGACCTGCTCATCGTCGGACTGGCCCGGCTGCGCGTCGTTCGGCGCACCGTCGCCATGCTCGCCGGACGTTTGCTCCGGCGATTGCGGCTCGTTGGCCGCCTGCGGCATCAAATCATCGAGGCGCTGCTGGTCCAACCCTGGCTGCTCGAAAGGCTTGCGCCGGCGCCGATGCGGCAGCACCAGCTCCGAGGCGCCGCGTATGTCGCGCAGATCCACCACCGCGCGGCCCTCCAGCGCGGCGAGCGCGCGCGCGGCCTTGTGCATGACGATATCGGCGCGCAAGCTGGCGACCTCGAACTCGCAGCACAAGTGGCTGATCAAATCCAGCATGGTGTCGTCCAGGACGACCGTCGGCAGCAGTGCCTGCGCCGTCGCGAGCCTGGCTTGCAGCGCGTCCTGCTGTTCGCGCCATTGCTCGACGTAGCCGGCCGGATCGGCCTCGAAGGCGATGCGGCGCCTTACGACTTCCGACCTTTCCGCCTTCTCGCGCGGCGCCGTCACCTCGACCATCAGACCGAAACGGTCGAGCAGTTGCGGGCGCAAGTCGCCCTCTTCCAGATTCATCGTTCCGACCAGGGTGAAGCGCGCCGCGTGCAGGATCGACAGCCCGTCCCTTTGCACGCTATTGACCCCCATGGCGGCGACGTCCAGCAGCACATCGACCAGGTGGTCGGCCAGCAGGTTGACCTCGTCGATATACAGCAGGCCGCGATGCGCGGACGCCAGCAAGCCCGGTTGAAATTCCTTTTGCCCGCCTTGCAGCGCACGCGATATATCGAGGCTGCCCAGCACCCTGTCCTCGGTCGCGCCCAATGGCAACGTCACGAAGGGCACGGTGGACAATTCCGGCGCCCGCCCGTCACACACGTCGCAATGCTCGCAAGGCGCACCGGCGGCGCAATTGAACGCGCATCCGGCTACCCGCTCGATGCGCGGCAGGACGTCCGCCAGCGCGCGCGCGGCGGTGCTCTTGGCGGTGCCTTTGTCGCCCCTTATCAACACGCCGCCTATGCTTGGATCGACCGCGCACAACATCAGGGCCGTACGCAAAGTCGATTGACCGACGATGGCGGTGAAAGGGAAATTCATATGACGCATCCTATCCATGGCGCGGCGTCTCGCCGCGCTCCTCAAGTAGTTCTTCGCTGCGCAGATATAGTTCACGCAACTGGTCAAGCGTCTCCGGGCGCGGCTCGGCCCACATGCCCCGGCTGGCCGCCTCCAGCAAACGCTCGGCGATCGCGTTCTGCGCCCATGGATTGGCGTCCTGCAGGAACTGCCGCATCGCCGGATCGAAAGCATAGGACTGCGCCACATCCTCGTACATCCAGTCGTCCATGACCTGGGCAGTGGCGTCGTAGCCGAACAAATAATCGACGGTCGCCGTCAGCTCCAGGCCTCCCTTGTAGCCGTGCCGCTGTATGCTGGCAAGCCATTTTGGATTGACCACGCGCGATCGGAACACGCGCAGCGTCTCTTCCTTCAGGTCGCGCACCTGTGCGCGCGACGGATCGTGGCTATCGCCGAAATAGTGGCGTGGCTGTTGGCCGCTCAACGCACGGATGGTGGCGATCATCCCGCCATGGAATTGCAGGTAATCGTCGCTGTCGAAAATATCGTGCTCGCGGTTGTCCTGGTTGTGCAGCGCGATCTGCACGCCGCCCAGACGCATGCGGAACGCGTCGCGCTGGTCGGCGCCCTGCATGCCGCGCGCATAGGCGTAGCCGCCCCAGTTGACGTAGGCTTCTGCGAAATCGGCGTCCGCCTCCCAGTTGCGGTGCTGGATCAGCGGCAGCACACCCGCTCCATAGGCGCCCGGCTTGGCGCCGAAGATGCGATAGCTCGCGCGTAGCGTGGCTTCTTCCTTCTCGATGCCCTGGCCCAGCCAGTCCGCCAGTTCGGCCAGATAGTGCTTGCGCACGAAATTAAGCGTGGGCGGTTCGTCCAGCGCGATGACCTGGTTGACGGCGTCGTCGATCAAATCGATCAGTTGCGGGAAGGCGTCGCGGAAAAATCCGCTGATGCGGGTCGTGACGTCGATACGCGGACGTTTCAGTTCGTCCAGCGGAATGATCTCCACCCCGCTGACCTGACGGCTCTCCGCCCGCCATACCGGCCGCACACCCAGCAGCGCGAGGATCTGCGCCACATCGTCGCCGTGGGTGCGCATCGCGCTGGTGCCCCAGATGCTGATGGCGACACTCTCCGGGTAGTCTCCGCTCTCGCGCTGATACCGCTCAAGCACCTCGCGCGCGAGCTGCTGGCCGACCCGCCAAGCCGACTGCGAAGGCACACTGCGCGGATCGACCGAATAAAAATTGCGGCCGGTCGGCAGAATCTGCGCCATGCCGCGCGTCGGCGATCCGCTTGGGCCGGCCGGAACGTAGCGGCCCGACAGGCCATTCAATAAATTGTCGATTTCGTCGGTCGCGCGGACCAGGTTCGGCACAAGCTCGCGGCAGGCGAAACCGAGGATGCGGCGGATGGCGTCGAAGCGCGCGGGGCCGCTTGCGACGGCGGCAACTGGCGATTGTGGACGTGCCTCCGCCGGTTTGGCGCGCGGTTTCCCCATCCGAGACAGGACGTTGGCTTTCGCACGCAGGGCCGGTTGCAGCAAAGGCGCGGCGGCTTCCGCGATTTCGAGCGTACCGAGGACGCGGTCGATCGCCGCATCGATGCGTGCCGGATCGTACCGGCAGGCGGCCAGTTCCTGGTAAAGACGCAGGCACAGTATGTCCACCGCGTCCAATGCATTGGCGCGCGAGACGACGGCCCGATCGGCCAGCCGCGCCAGCGCCGGCACCACATTCAAACGGCGCGTCTGCTGGTCCAGCAGCATGTCCATCGTCAGGCCGAACAGCCGCGCCACTTCCGATTGCAGACCGGGGATGTCGAGGTTGGGCAAGCGCGTAAGCGATACCAGCATGTCCGACATTTGTTCGTCGTCCGGGCAGCGGCCCAGGATGTGCAGCCCGTCGCGTATCTGGGCCGAACCCAGTTCGCACAGGTAGCCGTCCAGGTCCTCGATCAGGTGGGCCACATCGGAGCCGCCCATCGCCGCCAATGCCGCCGGCAGGCCGCCGCCATGGTCATGGTCATGATCATGATCATGGCCGTGATGGTGGTCATGGTCATGGTCATGGTGATGGTGCGCATGGCCGTGATCGTGATCATGGTCGTGATGCAGTAGCCGCATCTGCAAATCCGCATTCAGATTGGTTTGTTTGACCAGCTCCCAAATCTGCTGCTGCAACAGCGGCAGCTTGGCCGGATCCAGCACCTCAACCTGATAGTACTCGTCGACCAGCTGTGTCAACTGCGCCAGCGCGCCATAGGTATCTGCGGTGGTCATCGGCGGCGTCAGGTGATCGACGACGACCGCGTGACCGCGCCGTTTTGCCTGCGAGCCTTCGCCCGGATCGTTGATGATGAACGGGTAAAACAGCGGCAAATCGCCCAGCAGCGCATCCGGAAAGCACTCCTCGGACAAGCCGACACCCTTCCCCGGCAGCCACTCCATCGTGCCATGCTTGCCGACATGGACGATAGCGTCGGCGTGCCACTCGTCCCGCAGCCAGCGATACAGCGCGTAGTAGTGATGCGTCGGCGGCAGGTCCGGCTGATGGTAGATCGCATCCGGATCCATGCCATAGCCCCGCGGCGGCTGCAACGCCACGAACACGTTGCCCATCTCGATTCCGGCCAGCGACACATGGCCGTCGTGGACATAGGCCTCGCCCGGGGCCTCGCCCCACTGCTTGGTCATCTTGTCCCGCAGCGACGCCGGCAACTCCGCAAACCATTGCGCGTAGCGCTCCGCCGGCACGCGGCCGGCGGCGTTCCGCAACTGCTCGGCGGTCACGTAAATATTGTCGTATGAGCAGCGCGCTATCAGGTCATGGATCAACGCGGTGCCGTCACCACCGGGTTGGCCCGCATCGTAGCCGTCGGCCCGCATGGCTTCCAGGATGCGCATCAGCGACGCCGGCGCATCCAGCCCGACCGCGTTGCCGATCTGCGAAGCCTTGCTGCTGGAATTGGTGAACATGAAGGCGACGCGCTTCTCCGCGTTCGGCAGCCGCTTCAGCCGCGCGAAACGTGCGGCGATGCCGGCGATGCGCGCCACACGGTCCGGCAACGGGTCGTACTCGACCGCCTCGTTCGGCAAACCGGCGGCGCGCGCCTTGAACGACAGCGGCACCGTGATAATGCGGCCATCGAATTCCGGCAGCACCACGTTCATCGCCGTATCGAGCGGATTGAGGCCGCGCGCCGACTGGCCCCACTGGTCAAGCGTCATGCCGCTGGTGATGGCTTGCAGCACCGGCACGTCGAGCGCCTCCAGCACGCCGACCGACCATCCGGCCGGCGTCGGGCCGCCCGGCGTGATCTCGCCCATCGCGAACGAGGTGGTGTTGATCAGTACATCGACATGCGCTCCCGAGGCATCGGCGACATGGCGCAACGCGCTGGGCAAGCTGCCGCCATCGCCGGCACCGGCGCGCAGCGACGACGTAAACACCGGCAGCACGTTCATGCCGCGCGCTTCCAGCGCGGCCAGCATGGCGTCGATGAAACGCGTATTCCCGCTCATCCAGTGGGCGCGGTAAAACACGATGCCCACGCTGGGACGCGCCGGATCGCGCAGCGCCAGCCAATCGGCCAGGCCGGCGCCGGGCGCCAGATCCGGATGATAGATGCCGTGTTCCGGCAGCGGGTGGGCCGGCTCGAAACCGAAGCCGGTCAATAGCAGGTGGTCGGAAAGATAGCGCAGCAGTTGCGCCAGATTGGCGCTGCCGCCGGCCTGGAAGTACTTCAACGTCATCTGCAGCACGTCCGCCGACGCCGCCGACACCGCGGCCAGTTCAGGATCCGGCTCGCCGGTGCCGCTGACGACGATCAAATGCCGGCCACGGCGGCGCGCGTGGTCCACCAGTTCCGAAAATCCGGGAACGCCGCCAAGCCGGCCCAACACGCGCACGATGATCACACGCGCCGCGCGCAAATCCCCCTCCAGCAGCCCGGCCATCGAGGTATCCGCATCGAGCGATTGCAGATTCACGCCCGCCACCGCGCCGAAGCCCGAAGGCAGCTGCGCCCGCGCCTGATGCAGCACCGTCAAATCGTTGGAGGCATGGGTCAGCAGCGCGATGTGCGCCGGGCCGGTTGTTGTGTCAAGCATCTTTGGGGTCCGGTGCGCAGGTATCGCCTTCACCAAGGCGATGGAATATCAGGTCGCCGACTTCGCGTCCGCCGATCAGGTGTTCGTTGACGATGCGTTCCGCATTGGCCTCGTTCACCCGCTGGTACCACACGCCTTCCGGATAGACCACCATCACCGGCCCCTCGTAGCGGCAGGCGACCATGCAATGGGTGCGCGTGCGCTTGACGGCAAGTTCCGGATGGGCGTCGATCATTTCGCCCATGCGCTCGAACACGGCCTGCGCGCGCCCCTCGGCGGGAGCGCAACGCGGACCGACGCACATGAAGATGTGACGGTGGTGGGTTCTCATCGATCGGCGAAACGCTTGTGGAAGAAGCATGTCAGCGCGCCCAGCGCCAGCCAGAACACGCCGTTGGCGAGCGCGGTGGCATAGACGAAGGAACGCTGCAAATGCTCCGGCGCGACGCTGGCATGAACCAACGGCTGCGGCGCGCCGACAAGATGCGGCACCATCAGCAGCGCGACGGCCGCCAGCTTTAGCGCCCAATGGCGTCCAAAGGCCAGCAGCGCCAGCGCGGTGGCGGTCGACATTGCGGTTGCGATCCACCAGCCCTGGCGCGCGGCCACCGGCGCGGCGGCGGTGCCGGGCAGCTCCGGTGGCAAACCGATCGACGGCGCCAGGAAGAACACCGCGTAACCGGCGACGCCCCAGAGCAGGCCGGATCGCCAGTCGACCGGCCGTCCGCGCAGCCCGATGGCAGCCGCCAGCAGCAATCCATAACCGACCGCCATGCTGACGTCTGCCAGCGCGGTGTACAGCGTGCGCTCGACGCCGTCCTCCGGCTGCCAGCCGCCATGCTCATGCGCCGCTTCGTGCGCATGCTGCGCGCCGTCGGCGTGCGTATGCACCACCGGCGCCACCTCGCCCGCCGATTCCAGCACCTCGGCCTGCGCGATGATGCGCGTCACCTGCAAGTGCTGCACGCCGGTCAGCATCAAGCCTGCCAGCAGGCCCGCCGCCGCGGCGGTGCGCACCATCCGATTGAACATGCCGGTGCCCGCACCGGCCCCGGTACGGCTCAATGACACGGGAAGCCCGCCGAGTGGCGGCTGTCGTGGGCGGCGTTATGCAGCGCTTCCATCGACGCGAATCCCGCGCCGAACAGCAGTACCGCGCCAAGCCCGGCGGCCATCGTGGCGGCAATCAGCTTGTCTTTCAGTGCGACGGGACGGGCATGCAGAGGGGCCTGGGCCTGGCCGGCGTGGATGGTGTTGATGGACATATCGGTTTCTCCGAAAAGCAGCGGCGACCACGGGGTCGGAAAGCTCGTATCGGAAGATGGACCAGGGGAGAGAGGAATGCGGCGCCAGGAAGAACCGGAACGAAGGTGCGCGGATCAAACCATGACAGTTCTCCACCCGTATCGCCCTCCGCAATACAAACGTGTTTACCGCTACTGGCTGGTTTCCGGGCTGGCGAGTGGGCATCCGTGTGGATACACCTGGATTTGCGCCTTCCCATGCTGTCGCACAGTGGCATCGTACAAATCCTTAACCTCGCTTACCGTTGCGGGGGCAGCGCCGGCATTGCCGTTCCAGCGGAACGGCGCACCGGCTTCCCATTTAAATCTGCAAACGATCATTTGCAGATACCAGAAGCTGACTACCGGCGCAGTATAGGTCTGCGACTGCGGAATTGCAAGACGATCATGCCATCGTGTGCGCGCCGGTGAAGAATGGCCTGGGCGTCAGCCGTCCACCGGATGCGCCGGCGTATCCAGCATCAGCTGATAGAACGCCAGGTCCAGCCAGCGGCCGAACTTGAAGGCGGCATGGCGAATAGTGCCTGCATGCACGAATCCCGCCTGTTCATGCAGGGCGATGCTGGCGGCGTTGGCGGCGTCGATGCCGCCGACCAGGATGTGCAGGTCGGCCTGCCGCGCGGCGTCGATGATGGCGCTTAGCAAAGTGCGCCCCAAGCCTTTGCCGCGCTGGTCGCCGCGCACATAGACCGAGTGCTCGACCGAGTATTTATTGGCCGGAAAGCCCCGAAACGCGCCGTAACTGGCGAATCCCAGCAACTCGCCCGCGCCGTCCTCCAGCCCGATGACGGGATAGCCGCCGGCGCGCTTGGCCGCGAACCAGTTCTTCATCGTTTCCATCGTGCGCGGATGGTATTCGTAGAGCGCGGTCGAGTTGGCGATGGCGTCGTTGAAGATGGCGAGGATGGCTGGCGCGTGACGCTCTTCCGTACAGCTGACGAGTTGCATTGAGGCTCCGAAATAAAGGCTTGGATTGAGACTGCTCAACATGATAGACGATAAATCTCAAGCCTTCCAACGGCCATCCCTGTCATCGAGACATTTTCGTACAGAAAATTAGGACAAAGGAATAGACTGGCTGACGAAAGTACTTTCCATGTTGTAATATCACGAAAAATGGGTATCGCGCCTCACCAATAATAATAGAGCGAGGTAGCATCAATCATGAAATTAGCGCATGCGCCGTCTATTCGGACCCGGCTGATCTGGCTGGTGGTGGTTTGCGTCGTCCCCGCGTCGCTGATGGTGGTGAAGATGATCGCCTCCGACTACGAGTTCGCGCGCGCCGCTTTCATCCGCAGCGCCATGACGACCGCCCACGCCAACGCCATGGCGATCGACAAGGAATTCGCCGTCATCGAATCGACGCTCAAGGTGCTCGCCACCTCCCCCAGCCTGCTGGGCGAGGACCTCAAGCCGTTCTACGATCAGGCGCGCGCCATCTGCGCCAGCCAGGATATTTTCAACATCGTGCTCGAAGACGGCGCCGGCCAGCAGCTGATCAACACCTTCAAGCCCTACGGCGCCGCGCTGCCCAGCACGAGCATCGACCACCTGTTGACCTACATGCGGGACAACGACACCACCGCCATTTCACAGGTATCCATGGGTCCCCTGTCGAAGCGCTACATCGTCGCCGTCGCCGTTCCGGTCACCAGGAAGTCGAACGGCTTCAACGCGCTGAGCGCGGTGGTGACGGTGGAGCGCTTCGGCACCATCCTCAAACAGCAGCAATATCCCGAACACTGGATCGCCACCATCCTCGATAACAAGGGCACGGTGGTCGCGCGCACCAGCGACATGCAGCGCTACGTCGGGCAGCACGCGATTCCCGAGGTGCTGGAACGCCTGAAGGAACTGCCGGAAGGCGTTTTCGACACCAAAACGCTCGACGGCAAGCCCATCCTGGCCGTGCTGGCCAAAGCCCCCAATTCGCAGTGGACGGTGGCCATCGGCATTCCCATCGAAGTGTTGAACTCAGAGCTGCTTGCCAAACTGTGGACGCTGGTGCTGTCGACCATCCTGCTGCTGGGCGGCGGGCTGCTGTTCGCCTGGCACATCGGCAACCGCATCAGCCGTTCGATCCGCGACCTGGTGGCGCCGGCGCTCGCCCTTGGCGCCGGCGACAGCATCGAGCCGGCAACCTACGGCCTGCGCGAGGCGAACGAAGTGGGACAGGCGCTGGTCAAGGCGTCGAGAATGCACGCTCTGGCCAAGCACCAGGCCACGCACGATCCGCTGACCGGCCTGGCCAACCGCGCCATGTTCACCGAGTTCCTGGCCCGCCAGCTGAATCTGAGCGAGCGCAATCAGCAACCGATGGCGGTGCTGTACCTGGATCTGGACAACTTCAAATTCATCAACGACACCTACGGCCATGGCGCCGGCGACGTGTTGTTGAAAGATGCGGCCGACCGCCTGCGCTCGGAACTGCGGAAATCCGACATGGCCGCAAGGCTGGGGGGCGACGAGTTCGCGGTGGTGCTGGTCGCCAGCGGCGACGACGACGCGGCCGGCGTCGTCGAGAAGCTTTCGCGCCGTCTGGCCATGCCCTACGAGATAGACGGCCACGAACTGCTGGCCGGCGCCAGCATCGGGGTGGCCATCTATCCGCAGTCGGCCAGCACCGCCGACGACTTGATCGCGTGCGCCGACGATGCCATGTACAAGTGCAAGGCGGAGCGCAAAAAAGCGCGCGCCCTCACGATCGACTAGCGTCGGCCAAGTCGGCCAAGTCGGCCAGGGGCCGGTCAATCGCGGCCGGCGCCTTCCACATACACCTCGTCGCCGCAGCCCACCGCGCGCACGCGTACCGGGGCGGCGTTGCCCACCATCTGCTTCAACTCACCGTCGGTGCTGAATTCGAGCGGCAGCGACAGGCGGATCTCCTGCAGGTACTTACGCTGCGTGCAAATCAGGGTGATGCTGTCGGCCACCTGGGCGCCGTAGCTGGTCTTGACCCGCTCGAAGAACTCGTTGACGCGGAACGACTTGCCCACGCTGCCCAACACGATCTTGCCCACCTCCGAATCATTCACCACCCGCACCGCCGACACGGCCTTGATGAAGTAGTCGTCCGGCGACAGCGATTGGCATTTGCCATGCTTGTTCCACTCGTAGGCGCCGAAGGTGCGCTCGTAGAAGAAGTTGGGCATCCATGGCGCGATCTTGTCGATGGTTTCCTGCTTCAGTGAGAACTGCTCGCCCTTGCAGCTGCCATAATTGGTGCCGCACTCCTTCTTGTTCGGCCACAGGCCGTGCAGGTTCAGGTTCTTCGCCTCCAGTTTGCCGCCGTTCATGGCGTCGCATTCCGGCTTTTTGCCGTTGTATTTCACATGCTCGCAAAAACCCGGCTGCCAAGTGATCGCCAGCAGATAGCTATCCTGCTTGTTGGCGATGTTGCACACCCCTCCGGCGGCAGCGATCTCGCGCCCGCGCTGCGCCTTGGTCGGCTTATCGCTCAACTCCGGCGTGCCGCATTCCTTGCGCACCCAGCGCAATGCCGGCTGGGCGCCCGGCACCTCGACCCTGATCCAGTCGTAATCGACCTTGTTGATTTCGCGGACCGTGTACTCGGTCCCCGGCACGATTTTCTGCGCACCCGGGTTGTTCTGTTTGGCGAAGGATGTGTAAGCCTCGCAGCTTTGGGTGGCGGTGAAACTGCCATTGGCCGATTCGCTGGCGCTGCAACCGAACGCGGTAAAAACGAGCAGCAAGGCGGCTGCGGGGACGGTGTGGCGATGCATTCAAACTCCTCAGGTTGGTCAAGTGCCAATATCTTAGCGGACTTATCGCGGCGGGTGGGCGCCCCTTTTCTATCGAAAACAGCCGACCGGCACCGCGAATTGTGGCAACCACACGACGAAACGAAGACTCGCCGTCCGGGATAAGCTATAGTTTCTTTATGGCATGATATTCTCGGTTACCGACTGACCCTGCGAACCACAATGATCTCCAACGAAACACGCCTGAAGTGGGTGGCTTTCATACTGCTCGTCTTCATGGGTGGCGTCGGCACGCTGCCCTTCCTGACCAACCGCAGCGTCCAGCACACCATGGCGCAGTTGAAAGCCACTTCGGCCAGGGAACGCCACTACCAGTCGATCCTGGGGTTGCTGGTGGACGCCGAAACCGGCCAGCGCGGCTTCATCCTGACCGGCAAGGAGGAGTTTTTGCAGCCCTACCATGCGGCGGTCAACATGATCGAGCCGCTGCGGGCGACGCTGTGGCAGGAAAGCGCCGACCCGCGCGAGCGCAAAGCGCTGGCCGACGTCAAGGTCTCCATGGACCTCAAGCTAGGCTTGATGGCCGAGACGATCGCGATGCGGCGCGAGCAGGGATTCGCAGCCGCCGAAAAGGTCGTCGCCGCCGGCGCCGGCCGCGCGCACATGGACATCCTGCGCAATCTGATCGGCGGCGAGCTGTCCTCGCTGTCGATCCACCGCGACGAGTTGCGCGAGCAGCTGACGCACGGCGCCCGCAAGGCCATGTACATCAGCGCGGCGGTCAACATCGCCGAGATGATACTGCTGGCGGTGGCGTTGCTGGTCGGTCTGCGCTCGCTGCGCGCGCGCGCCAACGCCGAAAGGCTGGCGGCGGAAAACACCGAGGCGCTGCGCCGCGCCGCTGCGGCGTCGGAGCTGCGCAACCAGCAGCTGGCGGTCAGCGCCGACATGCTGCACGCGCTCGAATGCGTATCCACCGTCGAAGAGGCCTCGCTGATCGTCTCCACGTTCTGCAAAAAGCTGGTGCCCGGCGTATCCGGCAGCCTTTACCTGTATCGCAACTCGCGCGACACGCTGGAGCGCAAGGCCAGGTGGGGCGACATTGCCGACGACGCCGATGGCATCGAGCCGGAACAGTGCTGGGCGGTGCGGCGCGGCACCGTCCACGTCTGCGCCGGTGACGGCGATTTGCAGTGCCGGCATGGCAGCGCGGGCGACACCGGCGCCGGTCCGCGCGTCTGCATGCCGCTGGTGACGCAGGACGCCGTGCTGGGATGCCTGACCCTGTACGCGGCGCCCGAGCAGCACGACATCTTCGAACGCCAGCGCGAGTTGCTGGCAACGCTGAGCGAAGAGATATCCATGTCGATGAGTAACATCAAATTGCGCGAGACCTTGCGCCTGCAATCGATCATCGATCCGCTGACCGAGTTGTACAACCGCCGCTACATGGACGAGACGCTGCGGCGTGAGCTGATACGCTCGCAGCGGAACGCAAAGCCGCTGGCGATCATCATGCTCGATCTGGACCACTTCAAGCGCACCAACGACACCTACGGCCATGACGGCGGCGACGCCATCCTGAAGCGGGTGGCGCAGGTGCTATTGACGAATATTCGCGCGTGCGACGTGGCGTGCCGCTTCGGCGGCGAGGAGATGGTGGTTCTGCTGCCAGATTGCGACATCGACCTGGCGGCCGAGCGCGCGCAGCTCTTTCGCGGGTTGATCGAGGCGCTCCAGGTCGCGCATGGCGGCCACACGGTGCGCACGACGGCGTCGCTGGGCGTGGCCGGATACCCGGAACACGGCGCCGAGCCGGCGGCACTGTTCCAGGCGGCCGACAAGGCGCTGTACCAGGCCAAGCGTGACGGCAGAAACCGCGTCGTCCGGGCGCTGGCCCCGGAGGCGGCCAGCGCGGATCAGCGCCGCACGGAAGCTCACGAAAATCGCGTATCCTAGACTGTTCACACATCTACCGCAGAGCGCACGCCATGGCGACAAAACCAGTTACCAAAGCCGAAACGGTCCTGCTATCGGGCGGCAATCCGCAAATCCCCAAGGCCTATGGCGACGCGCCGGTGCAGGCCTACATCGCCGCGATGCCGGGCTGGAAAAGCGATCTCGGACGCCGCCTGGACGAAATCATCGTCCACACCGTGCCCGGCGTGAACAAGGCGGTGAAATGGAACACGCCGCTATACGGGATCGCCGACCAAGGCTGGTTCCTGGGTTTTCATTGTTTCACCAAGTATGTCAAAGTCACCTTCTTCAACGGCGGTTTTCTCGATCCGCTGCCGCCGGGGGCGTCCAAAACCGCCGGCGTGCGACATCTCGACCTGCGCGAGGACGACCCGCTCGACGAAGCGCAATTCGCCGAGTGGGTGCGGCAAGCCAGCCGGTTGCCCGGCGAGCGCATGTAAAGGCCGTCAGGCTACTTGCGCGACCCGCGCGGGCGCCTGCCGGCCGCCCTCCCGCCCCGACGCGGCGAAGATGGTCTCGGCGATGATGTCCGCCGTCGCCGCCGACAGCGTCCAGCCCAGGTGCCCATGGCCGGTGTTGTAGAAGACCGTCGGCGCCTTGCCGCGCCCCACGCGCGGCATCAGATTGGGCATCATCGGCCGCAGCCCGGCCCATGGCGTCACGCTGCGCGTGCTCACCCCCGGGAAGCATTGCTGCACCCACTTCACCAGCGGGGCGATGCGGTCGGCCCGGATATCGCGGTTGAACCCATTGAACTCCGCCGTGCCGGCCACGCGGAAGCGGTCGTCGCCCAGCCGGCTGGTCACCAGCTTGGTCTCGTCGTCGAGCAGGCTGACGGTCGGCGCGGCGGCCTGGCTGGCGGCGTCGTTCAGGTGCACCGTGATCGAATAGCCCTTGACCGGATAGACGTTGACGCGGTCGCCCAGCATCGCCGCCATCGCGCGGCTGGCGGTGCCGGCGCAAACGACCACCGCGTCGTAGCGGCGGGTGGTGCTGAAACCGTCCTCCTCGACGGTGATGTCGACGCCGTCGGCGCCAGCGCGCATGGCCGTCACCTGCTGGCCGAAGCGCAGTTCGGCGCCCAGCCGTTGCGCCGCCCGCGCCAGCCCGGTGGTGAATTTGTGGATATCGCCGGTGCTGTCGCTGACGGTGTAATGGCCGCCGTAGTAGTCGCCGCGAAGGGTCGGCTCGATGGCGCGCATCTCCTCCGGCGTGACGGCGCGGCGCGCCAGCCCGCCCTGCATCAACAGCTTCGACACGCCCGCCGCGTGCTCGAATCCGGCGCGGTCGCGGTAGATGTGCAGGATGCCTTCGCGCTTGAGGTCGAAGGCGATGTCTTCGTCCCTGGCCCACTGGAACAGGTGTTCGCGCGTCGCCAGCGCCAGCTGCGCGGTGGCGATCGTGTTGTCGCGGTAGTGCGGGATGGCGGCGATGAATTCGGCGAACCACGACAGCTTGTGCCAGCCCGGCTTGGGATTGACCAGCAGCGGCGCGTCGTTCCTCAGCATCCACTTCAGGCCCTTGGCGATGGTGGACCGGTGATTCCACACTTCCGCGTTGGAGGCGGACAGCTGGCCGCCGTTGGCGAACGAGGTTTCCATCGCCGCGTAGCGGTGGCGTTCGAGCAGGGTGACGGCGAAGCCGCGTTTGGCGAGGGCGTAGGCGGTGGTGACGCCGGTGATGCCGCCGCCGATGATTGCGATGGTTTTCATGGAGAATCCAGACCGTCAAAGGGGATGGTCTCGGCGCACATGCGCAAAGACACCCCCTCTGTTCTGGACCTGAGAGATTCACGCCGGGCCGCGATGGCGGCAGCGCTTGCTCCTTCGGTGCGGGTGGACGACGTCCGAGTCCTGCCGCTCTTCAGAGTTTAAAGTGCTGTATCGGTCCTTTTGCCTGAGAGTTTCCGGGGCGGTTGCTCCTTCGGCGCTGTCCGTCAGCACGATGCTGGAACAGTCTCTCCCGATACGGCGGTGGCTTTTGGCCACAACGGGCATAGCTTACCTGAAAAATTGCGGCCTTGTACGGCGTCTGCGCCGAACGCCCGGCCGCCGGCGCCGCGCCGCCGCCCCAGGCCACGCCCTAGCCCCGGAGCAGCAGCCGTTTACGGCATCGCGGTGATCGTATAGCCGCCGTCGACCAGCACATTCTGGCCGGTGACGAAGCGCGCCTCGTCGCTCGCCAGCCACACCGCGACATCGCCCACCTCGGCCGGTTCGCCGACGCGGCGCAACGGCGTTGCGGCGGCGAAGCTCGCGCTCAGATCGTCGTTGCCGCCCAGCCGGTCGAACATCGGCGTGGCGATGATGCCCGGCAGGACCGTATTGATGCGGATCCCTTGCGGTCCCAGCTCGACAGCCAGCGCCCGCGTCATCGCCAGCAGGGCGCCCTTGCTGGCCGCATAGGCGGACGAGCCGCCCACCGAACGGTCGGCCAACCACGACGCGGTGTTGACGATGGCGCCGCCCCGCTCCTTCATCGCCGCCGCCTGGTGCTTGATCGACAGCCAGACGCCTTTGAGGTTGATGCCGACGACATGGTCGAAATCCTTCTCCGACAGCTCGCCGATCGGCGCGAATTTGCCTTCGACGCCGGCATTGTTGAACGCCGCGTCCAGCCTTCCGAACTCGGCGATTACACGCGCCACCATCGCCGCCACTTCTTCGGCGACTGCGACATCGCAGCGGATCGCCAGCGCCCGGCCCCCTGCCGCGCCGATCATGCGCACGGTCTCGTCCAGCTCGGCCACCCTGCGGCCGGCGACGGCCACCATCGCGCCCTCGCCTGCGTAAGCCAGCGCGGCGGCGCGGCCGATGCCGCTGCCGCCACCGGTCACCAGCACGGCGCGTCCCGCGAATCGTTGAGCTGTTGTCATGTCCATCCTTAGGTTGAGAAGATGCGAACCAGTATAGGCAGCCGCATTGTTGTTGATAAGCCGTGTTATATTCATTAATCTGATGAACCACGGCCACCAATATGCGCGCCAATGATTTCGCCGAACTGAGCAACTTTGTCGCGGTTGCCGAAGCGCGCAGCTTCCGCAAGGCCGCCGCCGCCCTGAACCTGACACCGTCGACCTTGAGCCACTCGCTGCGCGCGCTGGAGCAACGCCTGGGCGTGCGCCTGCTGAACCGCACCACCCGCTCCGTCTCGGTGACCGAGGCCGGCCAAGCCTTGCTGGACCAGGTGGCGCCGGCGTTTTCGCGCATCACCAGCGCCATCGAGGACGTCAACAGCTTCCGCGACCGGCCGCAGGGCACGGTGCGCATCAATTCCTCGCTGCTGGGCGCGAAGATGGCGCTGGCGCCACATCTGGGCGGCTTCGCGGCGGCCTACCCCGACATCACGCTGGAGGTGGCGATCAACGACGGCTTCGTCGATATCGCGCGCGACGGCTACGACGCCGGCATCCGCCTGGGCGAAAGCGTGGAACAGGACATGAGCGCGGTGCGCGTCACGCAGGATCTGCGCTTGGCCATCGTCGCCTCGCCGGCCTACCTGGCGCGCCACGCGGCGCCACTCACGCCGCACCATTTGACCGCGCATAATTGCATCGGCTACCGCGAGGTCGCCAGCGGTAACATATGCCGGTGGGAATTTGAAAAGGACGGCCGGCCGCTGACGGTCCAGGCGTCGGGCTCGATGATCCTCGGTACGCCGGAACTGATGGTGGACGCCGCCCTGGCCGGCGTGGGTGTCGCCAGCGCGATCGATACAACGGTCGCCGAACATCTGGCCGCCGGGCGGCTGGTACGCATGCTGGAGGAGTGGTGCGCGCCCTTCCCCGGATTCCACTTGTACTTCTCGTCACGCCGGCAAACGCCGGCAGCGCTGCGGGCACTGATCGACTTCGTCCGCCTCCCCGGCCCCAACCCGCCATCAGCTTGACCCGGCACGGCACCGGCAATCGGCACGCCGGGTTGTGCCCGCCGCGATCCGCCATGCCCCGCGCCTGCCCTGCGCGTGCGACAGCGTACATCGCTTAAAATCGAACTTAGGCATACTTATCGTTACCCCGAAATAACTTGATGAAAGCGAGACATGGCAGAGAATGAAAAGGCGGCGTCGCCCGCCCCGGTGATGGATGCGGAAACCCTGGAGTTCATACGCGGCGTGTTCACGCTGGTGCGCGGCGGCGACGCGGAACGTCTGGCCGGCATGGTGGCCAAGGGCTTGCCCGTCAGTTTCCGCAATGAGAAAGGCGACAGCCTGATCATGCTGGCCTGCTATCACGGCCACCTGGACACGGCGCGCGTGCTGCTCGAAGCCGGCGCCGACCCGAACGTGCCGAACGACCAGGGCCAGACGCCGCTGGCGGGCGTGGCCTACAAAGGCTATCTGGACATCGCCGAGCTGCTGCTGGCCCATGGCGCCGACATCGAAGGCGCCAGCCCGGACGGCAAGACGCCGCTGATGATGGCGGCCATGTTCAACCGCACCGATATCCTCAAGCTGTTGATCGAGCGCGGCGCGGCCGTCGATGCGGTCGACAGCCGGGGCATGACGGCGATCTCGCTGGCGCAGACGATGGGCGCGAAGGACACGGCAGCGCTGCTGGCCGAAAAAAACCTGTAAGCCACGCTGCGGCGACCCCGACCCGTCCCTCCCGCCCCTCACGCCCCGATCAGGCCTTGACCGCACACGCGCAGGGTCGCGCCGCTGATGCCGAACGCGGCCGGGGTGCTGAGGAACGCGATCAGTTCGGCGACGTCGCGCGGCTGCCCGCTCTGCTTGACGGCATTGAGGCGCCGGCCGATCTCCCGCACGACCATGGGCATGGCGTCGGTCATCGGCGTATCGATGAAGCCGGGCGCCACGGCGTTGATGCAGATGCCGCGCGGCGCCAGCAGCGGCGCCTGGGCGGCGACATAGCCGATCAGCGCGGCCTTGGACGCGGCGTAGTTGGTCTGCCCGAAATTGCCCGCCACGCCGCTGACCGACGACAGGCAGACAATCCGGCCATCGTCGCGCAGCACGCGCCGCTCCAGCAAGCGCTGGTCGATCGCGATCACGGCGGCCAGGTTGACCTGCACCACCAGATCCCAGAAATGCTCCTGCATATTGGCCAGCGTGCGGTCGCGCGTGATGCCGGCGTTGTGGACCACGACGTCGACGCCGCCGAAGCGCTCGAGCAAAAAGTCGGCAAGACGCCCGGCGCTGTCCGGCGCGGCGATATCGGCGAGGAAGGGCACGGCGGCGAAGCGCTCGCAGGCCTGGTGCAACGCATCCGCCGCGCCCGGCACATCGAGCGCGACGACGGTGGCGCCCTCTTGCGCCAGCCGCTCGACCACGGCCAGGCCGATGCCCCTGGCGGCGCCGGTCACCAGCGCGATCTTGCCGGACAAGGCCTGCGTCGACGACATGCTGGCGGGCGCAGCCACGTTGGCCGCCAGGTGGAACGCCTGCCCTGTCACGTAGGTGGTGCGGGCGCCGCAAAAGAACCGCAGCGGGCCGTCCAGGCGGTCGAGCGCGTCGCGCACCACATAGCCGAGATTGACCGTAATACCTTTGGCGCCGATTTCCTTTGCCAGCGAGCGCACAAATCCTTCAACGCCACGGGCAACGGCGGCGGCGGCCGGCGTGGCCGCAGCGCCGGGATCGGCCGCCAGTATCAGCACCCGGCCATTGCGAACCAGCCGCCGCACGACGGGATGCAAGCCGTCATACAACGCCCGATAGTCCTGCGGCGCCACGCAACCGGTGGCGTCCATCGCGACGATATCGAGCGGCCCGGCGCCGGCGGCCGAAGCGCCCAACGCCGCCGTGCCGGCGCGGGCAAAAGCCGCCGCCATCGCCTCGGCCGCATAGCCGCCGGCCGTCCGGCACAACAAAACGCGTTTGCCATCGAACGGCCGGTCCACATACGGTCCCGCCTCGCGCGACAGCGGCACCGGGTTCGGCAGGCCGATGGCCCTGGCGATGGCGCCGGTGATCGGGTTGCCGTTCAAGCGCATTAACAAATCGGACATATGATTCTCTTCGGTGCGGGTAACACCGCATTATGCCCGCATCGGCCGCTCGAGTCGTTCCAGCCCGGCTTGCCGTCCACCCGCGTGACGCCGGCCCGGCCTCAGTCGAGCAAGCCGAGCATTTTGGCCTCGTAGATCGCCTCGGCGCGCGAGTTGACCTTGAGCTTGCGGTAGGTGCGCCGGATGAAGGTCAGCACGGTGTGGCTCGACACCGCCATCAAGCCGGCGATCTCCTCCGTGGTGAAGCCCTTGGTGATCAGCTCCAGCACCTGCTGCTCGCGGGGCGACAACTGGGTGCGCAACGGTTGCGTGTCGGCGTCCGCCGCGCTCCTGGCCAGCGCCTGCCGCACCGGCGGCAGGTGGCGGAAACGGGTCAGCATTTGCCGGGCGATGATCGGGCTGATCGGGCTGCCCCCCTGAAAAATGCTGCGGATCTCGTCGGCCAGGCCGCCCGGCTTGGTGTGCTTGAGCAGATACCCGGCGGCGCCGGCCTCGATCGCGCGCATCACATGCAGTTCGTCGCCGAAATTGGTGCTGACCATGACCGCGCAATCGGGCCAGTGGGACGCGGCCGCGCCGATGACATCGATGCCGGAACCGTCCGGCAGGCCCAGGTCCACCACCAGCACGTCGCAGGCCCGTCCGTCGAGCATTTGCAGCCCGGCATGGCGCGTGCTGGCGGCCGCCGCCAGCACCATGTCGGCCGCGCCGGCCACGGTCCCCTCCAGCGCATGCAGGAAGTCCATATCGTCCTCGACGATACCGACGCGGATGGGGTGGATCGAAGTGGTGGTCATCATGGGTTGTCTCAGTGGAGTGTGGCGACCCGCGGCGGCGCCAGGGTCGGTTGCGAGTGCGTTGGCAGTGCCGGTTGCGGTTGCGAGAGCGGCTGCGGCTGCGGCTGGGGTTGCGGTTGCGTTAGCGGCAGCCACAGCAGCACGCGGGTGCCGCCGCCGACGACCGTCTCCCAATCGATGGCGCCGCCGATGGCGGCGGCGCGGCGCTGTTGGTTCAGCAAGCCCTTGCCGCCGCGCTGCCGCGCCGCCGCCAGATCGAAGCCGGGACCGTTGTCGGCGATCGACACCGTCACGCCGTCGTCGTCGAACGCGGTGGCGACACGGATTTCAGTGGCGTTGGTGTGCTTGACGATATTGCTCAACGCTTCCTGCAAGATGCGCAGGATGTGCAGCGCGGTGCGCGGATCGATCCATTCGAGCGGCGGCACGTCGGCCACGGCCCAGTGCAGGCGCATGCCGGCCAGTCGCAGGCGCTCGCCCAGCCGGTAGCGCAAGGTCGCCAGCAACAGCAGCAAATCGGCCTCGACCGGCTCGAGCGAGTCGATCGTCAGGTGCAGGTCGTCGATGCAGGCGCGCAGGATGTCGGGGATGGCGTTCTCCTCGAGCTGGCCGCGCTCGACCGCCCACAGCGCGCTTTGCAACGACGAGCCGAGGCCGTCGTGCATGTCCTGCATCAGGCGCAGGCGTTCGCCGGCGAGCGTTTGCCTGTGCTCGATCTCGATGAGGCGCTGGTAGCTCAATGCCAGCTCGGCCTCGCGCTCGCGCAGGCGCGACGCCAGTTGCAGGTTGCTCTGCTCGACATGCGCCAGCGCGCCGATATAACGGCGGTACATCAGGTAGCACAGCATGCCGAAATTTTGCAGATTGATATACGGTCCCAGATACCAGTGCTCCGGCCCGAGGAAATTGCTTTGCAGCGCCCAATCGTTAAGACCGTACAACACGCAAAGGCCGACGCCGACCGACATCAGCATGGCGTCCGGCGAACGGCGCCATGACGCCCGTACGCCGGCAACGGTGATGGCGCTGCCGGCCACGATGGCGAGCAGGTAGATCAGCGGCGTGACCAGCGGCGTGTTCCAGCCCGCCAACGACGGCGACGAGCACACGGCGACAAACAGGTTGACCGCCAGCAAGCTGCGGCTCAGCCAGCGCTGGCGTTGCCCGTGCACCATCTCCTGGAACGCGTGCACCAGCGTCAGCATCCAGAACAGCGAATTGAGCATGAGCCAGGCGAACCAGTCGTTGTCCAGCCGCGCCTCGCAGAAAAAGCTCAGCGAGCGCGTGAACTGGGCCGCCGCCAGCAAGGTGAACAGCCCGTAGCCCAGGCCGACGCCGCGCCACAGCCAGACAAAGGCGGAAAACACGCCGACGGCGACGAAGGCGCCGATGCACATGAGCGGCAGATACAATTGCAGCCACTGCCGTCCGTGGTAGCGCCAGCCGATATCGTCGGTCGTTCCCAGCCACACCGAGGCGAGCGCCGCGCGGCTGCTGGGCGGGTGCTGAATGCGGAACAGGATCTCGCGCGGCGGCGTGCTGCGCGGGTCGCCGCCCAGTTCCAGCCACAATGGCGGCCAGTACCAGGTCGGCCCGTCGAGCTGGCGTTGGTGGCGCAGCCGGCCATCGACGTAGACGGCGATCGGGCCGTAGGCCTTGACCCGCGCCGAGTACAGCATCCGCCCCGCGCCGGATTCGGCGGCCGGCAAGGTCAGGCGGAACCAGGTGGTGACGATGGGGGCGCCAGATACGTTCAAGCGGCCTGCGGCGCTGGGGGGGCTCGGGGCATCGGGCGTGTCGTGCGCGCTGGCGCCGCTGGCGGCCTGCGCCGCGCGCGCTTGGCCGAGCACGTCCGACGGGTGGGCGTAGGGCAGCGTCACGGTGCGCCAGGCCGCCGGCAACGTGGCGCTGTCGACCTTGTCCGCGGCCGGCGTGGGGCGCTCGCCTGCGACTTCCTGCATCTCGGCTTTCGTCAGGTGCAGGGGCCCGGCGCAGGCACCGGCCATGCCCAAAAGCAGCATGCAGAGGCAAGCCGCCAGCCTGCCTGGCGGCATGGCGATGCGTCGGCGAGGCGGCCGCGATAGTGCTGTGCGTGGATACAATCTGGCCCCGCCCGATGAAAAGACCCCAGTCCCCGTTCGCCTCGAACAGCGCTTGCACGCCGGGCAAAAGTGACTATTAAAAAAATATTAATGTTATTCTTAATCGTAACATTAATGTCCACAATTTAAACATCGCGGTCTGTCCCCAATTCTGGTGACAGCGCGGTTGGCGCTTCAGAGGTAGAGTGGTCGATGTCAACGAGGCCCTCACCATGAAACTGTCGCTCGCCGCGAAATTCAATATCGTCTTTCTCACCATTTTCGCGATCGGCTTCGGCGCCGCCAGCGCCGTCACCAACCACTTGCTGCAGCAAAACGCGCGCGAAGAGACGCTGGAAAGCGCCCGCGTGCTGATGCAAGCGGCCACCGCCGCGCGCAGCTACACCTCGGGCCAGATCGCCCCGCTGCTCGACATGCAGCTCAAGTACGAATTCCTGCCGCAGTCGATCCCCTCGTACGCCGCCACCGAGCACCTGAACCATCTGCTCAAGTCCTACCCGGATTTCAGCTACAAGGAAGCGACGCTGAACCCGACCAACCTGCGCGACCGCGCCTCCGACTGGGAGGCCGACGTCGTCAACACCTTGCGCGCCAAACCGGAGCTGAAGGAAATGGTGGGCGAGCGCGGCACGCCGATCGGCCCGGCGCTGTATGTGGCGCGGCCGCTACAGATCACCAACGCGGCCTGCCTGCGCTGCCACAGCGTGCCCGACAACGCCCCCAAGACCATGCTCGACATTTACGGCCGCAACAACGGCTTCGGCTGGAAGCACATGGAGATCATCGGCGCCCAGGTGGTGTCGGTGCCGATGGAGGTGCCGCTGCGCCGCGCCAGCGTCATGCTGCGCAGTTACATGGTGTCGATGCTGGGCATCTTCGTGTTCCTGTTCATCGCCCTCAACGTGATGGTGCACCTGTTCGTCACGCGCCGCATCACGCAGATGTCGTGCCTGGCCGACCAGGTCAGCATGGGCGAGTTCAGCGCCGGGGAGCTCGACGTCAAGGGCAGCGACGAATTGTCGGTGCTGGCGCGCTCCTTCGGCCGCATGCGCACCAGCCTGGCGAGCGCGATGAAAATGCTCGAAGAGTAAGCGCGACATGCTTGCGCAATTGGGGAAATACCGGATCGACGCCACCCTCGGCAAGGGCGCCATGGGGGTGGTCTACAAGGCCTTCGATCCGCACATCGAGCGGGTGGTCGCGCTCAAGACGATCCGCAAGGAGTTGTTCGGCGACACCCGTCAGGCCGAGCTGATCAGCCGTTTCAAGAACGAGGCGCAGGCCGCCGGGCGCCTGCAGCATCCCAACATCGTCAGCGTGTACGAGTACGGCGAGGACGCCGACGCCGCCTACATCGCCATGGAATTCGTCGACGGCACGCCGCTCAATACCTTGATGGTCGCCGGCCAGCCCACCGCGCTGGCGCGCGTGGACGCCTGGATGGGCGACCTGCTGCTGGCGCTCGACTATGCGCACGCGCGCGGCGTGGTCCATCGCGACATCAAGCCGGCCAACCTGCTGATCACGTCCAGCGCCCAGGTCAAGGTGGGCGACTTTGGCGTGGCGCGCATCGAATCGTCGACGCTGACGCAGACCGGATCGATGATCGGCACGCCCAGCTACATGTCGCCCGAGCAGTTTCGCGGCGAGACCGTGGACGGCCGCTCCGACGTGTTCTCGGCCGGGGTGCTGCTGTACCAGCTGCTGACGGGGGTGCGGCCGTTCGTCGGCTCGCCCACCATCGTGATGCAGCAGATTCTCAATGAGATACCGGCGCCGCCGTCGCAACTGGTGGCGACGCTCGGCACAGGCTACGACCGTCTCGTCGAACGGGCCATGGCCAAGGCGCCGGACGAGCGCTATCCTTCGGCGCGCGCTTTTCTCGACGACCTGTCCGCCCTGGGGCGCGCCGGCGCCGCCTCCCCGGACGCCGCAGCGCTGGCCGATGCCGACCGCACGGTGCTGGCCTCCGACGTGCGCGCCAACTGGGTCCCGCCGCCGGTGTCTGTGCCCGGCGGCGACGGGAGCACGGGCACGGGCACGGGCAGCCCCACGATGACCCCATGGAAGCTGGAAGCCTTTCCCGAGCTGGAAACCATCCTGTCGCGCCAGATCGGGCCGATGGCGAAATTCCTGCTCAAGAAAGTCGCGACCAGGGCGGACGGCATCGACGAGCTGTGCGACCTGCTGCTGCTGCACATCCCGTCCGAGCTGGGCAAAGTCGAATTCCAGCAAGGCGTGACGCTGGTGAAGCGCAAGCTTGCCGCCAGCGGCACCGGGACCGGCAGCTCGCGTGCCACCATGGGCGCCGGCGCATCGTCGGCGGGATTGCGCACGGCTGCGACAATGGGCATCGGAACCGGCGGCGGCACCGGCGCTGCGGCAGGCCGCTCGGCGATCGTTCCGCCGGTCGCCTTCGACGCGGCCTTCGTCGACGCCACGGCGCAAACGCTCACGGCGATCATCGGTCCGATCGCCAGGGTGGTGGTCAGACGGGCATCCCGGGAGACCGTCGACCGCGACGATTTCCTGCGCCTGGTGGCCGCGCATATCGAAACGCCGTCCGAGCGTGCCCGCTTCCTCGCCGCGAACGGCGTCGCGGCATGAGCGCGCGGACGCCACTGTCAGACACCCGGCCGCACCGGATGGCGATCGGCGTGGCGCTGGGCGCCACCGACATCGGCCCGGTACGCGACAGCAACGAGGACAACTTCCTGATCGACGCCGAACTGGGTCTGGCGATGGTCGCCGACGGCATGGGCGGCCACCAGGCCGGCGAAGTGGCCAGCGCCGGCGCGCTGACGGCGCTGCGCGACTATCTGCGCCGGCACGGCGGCCAGGGAACGCCGTTCGACAGCGCCGACGCCGACGCGACGTGGTCGGACCTCGATATGCGCGCGGTGGCCTTGCTGCACGACGCCATCGACGCCGCCAACCACGCGCTGTACGCCCGCAACCTGGAGCGCAACTGCGCCGACGGCGGCGGCATGGGCACCACCTTGTGCGGCTACTGGTATCCGCCCGGAGCGGTCGCGCTGGTGCTGTTCAACGTTGGCGACAGCCGCTTGTACCTCCAGCGCGGCGGCCGGCTCGAACAGCTGACGCGCGACCAGACCTTGTACCAGCAAGCGCTCGACTCGGGCATGTTCGACAACCTGCCGGCCAGGAACCTGCTGCTGCAGGCGGTGGGACCGTCGCAACGGGTGTCGCCGGAGGTGCGCTCGCAGGTGGTGCGCCCGGGCGATGTGCTGATGCTGTGCAGCGACGGCTTGCACGGCGCCGTGCCGCACGGGGAAATCGAACAGGTGCTGGCCGGCGCCAGCGCCGCCACGCTCGATGCCGACTGCGCGCGCCTGATCGCGCTGGCCACGCGTTACGGCGGGCGTGACAACGTCACCGTGCTGCTCACCTGCTGCCCGCCATGAACGTCATCACCGTCATGCACAATATCAGTGGCCATCCGTCAGGCGCCGGGCCAGCCGTGGCCGCGCCAGTCGCCATCGAGCAGCGCCGCGAAGGCGCCGGCGGGCGGCAGGCCGCGGCTGAGAACCAGGCAAGGCGCCACCTGGGGCGAGCCGTCGGTCCACCACAGGCAGTGTCCCGACAGCGCGGCGGCGGCGATGGCCGCGACCACGCCGCCGCCATCGGCCCGCGTCTGCGCGAGCGCGGGCGGCGCGATACCGTCCAGCGCAACCACCGTGGTCCCCGGCGCCCCGGCCAATGCCGGTGGTGGCGCCAGCGCCTCGACGGCGGCGTCGAACGCATCGAGCGAAAAGTCTTCCTCCAGCGACGACAGCGCCAGCGACTCCAGTTCCGCATACCAGCGATGATGCGCCGTCACGCAATCGGCCAGCGGCGTGGCGGTATCGAGCGCGCGCGCCAGCGTCAGCGGAAAATGGCGCCCGACCCGGTCCACGCTGGGCATCAGCAGGCCGGCCTGCGCCTGCACGCCGCATACGCCCGGCGCCAGCGCGAAGCGCCAGATCGGACTACTGAGATAAGTGGCCAGCCAGCCGGTGCCCAGCGCCGCCTTGCTGTGTTGAAGTCCCGCTTGCAACCAGGCGTCCCAGGGCTGCTGGAACTCCGGCGCCAGCCGGCGCGTGACGAAGTCGCCATGGCTGGTGACCTTGCCGAAGAAGCCCGTACGCTCTACATTATTTTCCCAAGCCATGATGCCCCGTTGATGGTTGAAACGCCGCGGCCCATGTGGCAAACCGCTTGGTTTGGTCCCGACCACTATACCCGATAGGGCAACGTCCATGAACGAATTAAAGCAACTTGGCCGGTATGAACTACAACGCTTGCTCGGGCGCGGCGCCATGGGCCTGGTGTACCTGGGCCTCGATCCAAAGCTGAACCGGCGCGTCGCCATCAAGGTCGTCGAAACCACCCACCTCGACGCCGAACAGCGTGCCGACTATTCGGAGCGCTTCGTGCGGGAGGCGCGTGCGGTGGCGCGCCTGAACCATCCGAACATCGTCACCGTGTACGACTTCGGCGAGGAAAACGGCATCGCCTACCTTGTGATGGAGCTGATCGCCGGCGAGGAGCTGGGCGACTACTTCGACGAGAACCAGTCCTTTTCGCTCGAATTCACCTTGGCCGACGCGGTGCGCATGACGTGCGAGCTGCTCGACGCGGTGGCCTACGCGCACCAGAACGGTGTGATCCACCGCGACATCAAGCCCGCCAACATCATGCTCGGCGCCCAGCTGCGCGTAAAGCTCACCGACTTCGGCGTGGCCTGCCTGGAAAGCGCGGCGGTCGACGAAGTCGGCACGCTGGTCGGCACTCCCAGCTACATGTCGCCAGAGCAGATCGCCGGCCAGGGCGCCGGTCCGAGCTCGGACATTTTCGCCGTCGGCATCATCCTGTACCAGTTCCTGACAGCGCAAAAACCGTTTCGCGGCCAGGGCCTGTTCGCGCTGCAGCAGAACATCCTGCACGAACAGCCCGTGTTGCCAAGCATGCTCAGTCCCGCGCTCGATCCGGTTTTCGACCGCATCGTGCTGCGCGCGCTGGCCAAACGCCCGCACGACCGCTACCCGGACGCCCGCGCCTTCCGCGAAGACCTGCAGCGCGCGCTCAACGGCGAGCGCATCGCCGCCAACGCCACCATTCCGCCGCGCCTGCACGGCGTCAACCCCTTCCTGACGGCGCCGGACGAGGACCAGACGGTGGAGGCGCCGCCGGCGCGCGACCGGCCCGAGGCAACGCCGCCGACGGCGCCGACGACGCCACGCACCGACCTTGAGGCCACGCTACTGGCGACGCAAGCCAATGACGCCGACGCCACCATCGTGGCGCCACCGCGGGGACGCTCGCCATGAGCGCAGGACCCACCGACGACGCCGCGCGCCGCGCCGCCTTCTTGCCGCAACTGCGCAGTGTCGGCGACAGTATCGGCGCCACCGGCGACATCGACGACATCATGCTCAACCTGTCGGCCGGCATCTGCGAGCTGTTTGGCGCGGACCGCCTGAGCATCTACGCGCTGGGCGAGGACAAGGCCAGCCTGGTGTCCAAGCTCAAGACCGGCCTGGCGTCGTTCAAGCAGCTCAAATTGCCGATTTCGGCCGACAGCATCGCCGGCTACGCGGCGCTGTCCGGGCGCACGCTGAACCTGCGCGATGTCTACGACGAGGAGGAGCTGCGCAGCCACGCTCCGGCGCTGCGTTTTCAGTTGGGTGTGGACCGGCGCACCGGCTACCGCACACGCGAAATGCTGGTCGCGCCCATCGTCGACGGCGGCGGCGCCGTGCTGGGCGTGGTCCAGCTGATCAACAACCGCCACGGCGGGCCGTTCCCGCCACTGATCGAAGACGGCGTGCGCGAGCTGGCGCGCCTGCTGGCGGGCGCGTTCGCCAATGGAGGCGGCGGCAAGGCCGCGCGGCGCGAGCGCGGACGCTTCGCCGCGCTGATCCCGGAAGCGTTGTTGTCGCGCGCCCAACTCGACCAGGCAATGCGGCTGACCGTCGCCGGGCGCGACATCGAGGATGTGCTGATCGACGACTTCGGCATCAAGACAGTGCTGGTGGGACGGGCGCTGGCCGACTTCTACTCCATGCCCTACTTCACCTTCGACCGCGCCCACCGGCGCCCGGTGCGGCTGCTGGAGCAGTTCCAGCGCGCCGACGTGCTGCGGCAACAATGGATGCCCATCGTCGACGGCGGCAACGGCCTGTTCGTGCTCGCGGTCGATCCGGACCAGGCGCGCGCCGACGGCGCCGTCGCCCGCGCCTTTCCCGGCGTGCGGCCTGTATGGTGCGTGACCACGCGGCGCGAATTCGGCTCGATGGTGGAGCAGTTTTTTGGCGACGAGCCGCCGGTGGCGCCGGCGCCGATGCCGGCCGACTTGGCCGAAGTGGTGGCCGGCCTCGCGCAGCAGGCGCACCGACACGGCATCCGCCAGTTGCACATCGAAACGACGCCCGGGGACGCCCCTGGCGAAATACGCTTTCAGGTGAGCGGCGTGCTTCTTTCTGAAACACGTAGGGCGGATTAGCGAAGCGTAATCCGCCATGCACGCGCCGTCGGCGGCTCAAAGATGGCGGATTACGGCGTTCCGCCTAATCCGCCCTACGTGTTTTAGATTTTCTCAAGCTTCACCACCCCGCCGGGCACCGGAACTGCTCCAGCGCCTCCCGCCTGAACGGATTCACAACACTGCTCGCTGTCAGTTGATACACAACCTTGCGGCCCTCAAGGTCGAAGGTCAGTTTGTACCGCTCCCCCTGCGCGCTCGGCTCCAGCACGCCCTTGTCGAGCATGCGAAACCATGCCCAAGGCCCATCGCTACGCAAATCCGCCTTCAACGCCGGCGTCGCCTCCAGGTGCATCTGCCCTCCGGCCTTACCACTCGGAAGCGAAACAGGCACCGGCCGCCCCACCGCGCCGGCGGCGTACAACACCGGCTGACCATCGATATCAAAACTGATCTTGCTAAACGCCGCATCCGCGCCCAGCGCCGCCAGCTCGAACCGCAGCGACGGCTGCCGCCCGCCCGCGACAAAAAACGTTTCCCGCACCCGCGCCGCGCGCTGGAACTGGTTCAGCACCTCCTGCGGCAATCCCGCCGCCGCGCCGCCATCGCGCCATTTCCACTGCGCCCCGCCCATATCCACCTGGGCCGCCAAATTCTTGGCGAAGAAATCATCCATCACCCCACCCGGACCAAAAAACCGCCCGAAATCGTCCGGCGTCACCTCCTTGGCCGCGCCGCGCGCCAGCGGATAACGGCCGGCGATGGCATCCTGGCAGAACGGTCCGCCGTCCGCGTTCCACAGCGATTGCAAGCGCGCCCGCTCGCCGCCCACGGTGAGGCCGGCGCCGGCGCTGTCGATATTTTTCAGCATGCCGCCCAGCGGCGCCGGCTTGCCGTCGGCCTCGCGCTTGAGGCGCTGCATGACATCGGCCGGCGGCGGCGGCGTTCCCGCCCGGCGCGCGCCATCGGCGGCATCGAAGTACTGCGACGCGTCCTTCAGCATCGCCAGCAACGCATCGAGCGGCGCCGGGCCGGCCGCGCCCGGGGCGCCGACCAGCTTGTGCAGCGCCTCAAAATGCTGGTCGACCGGATTGGCCGCCTTGGCCTCGGGCGGCGGCGTATCCTCGGCGCCCAGCGCCGATTCGAGCTTGCGGCGCGCGGCGGCCAGTTTGCCGCGCACCGCTTCGTCGAGCGCGGCGGCCGTCGGCTTGGCGCCGGCGCCATCGAGCCGGGTCTCGCGCGCGGCCGCCTGCAACAGGGCCCGCAGCGGCGAATCGGGCAACGCCAGCGCGTTGGTGACACGCGCGCCCTGCTCAAGGCTCGAAAATGGCACGATGCGCACATCGGCCAGCAAGCCGTCCCATTGCCGGATGTAGTCGGCGTAGTACAGCTGCAGCACCGCCGCGCGCATTTGCTCGCCGCCGGCGGCCGCCAGCGCGCCCTCGGCCTCGCGCCGGTCCAGCACCCAGCTGTCCTTGGCGATATCGAGCATGGCCTGCGGCAGCTGTTTGAGCAGCTCGCGGTAACCGGCGACGCTGTACACACCGGGGATGCCGCGCGTGAGCGGCTCGCCGCTGCCGCGCGCCAGCAGCGGCGAGACGTCGCGTCCCGCCGCCCGATTGACGCTGAACTCCGGCAGGCGCGCCTGCGCCACCTGTCGTTTGATCCGGTTGTAGACGCGCTGCGGCAATGGCATCATCGCCAGGGTCAGTCGCGTCTGGGCGATCAGCGCGGCATCGAGCACGGGCGGCTCGGCACTGTCGGCGCCATCGGCATCAAGCATCGCGGCGACGTGGGCCGCCAGCTGGTCGCGCTGCTCGGCGCCGGCGTCGGGCAGGTTGCGGCTCCAGTCGAAGCCCAGCCAGGCCTGCACCGACTCGGCATCCAGGTGACTCGGCTGGCCCAGCATCAGGTAGACCCGCAAGGTTTCGTACAGCAGTTCCTGGTTGTTGGCGTCGCCGCGGCGCAGCACATCTTCGAGACGGCTGGCGACGCGCGGCAGCAGCGTGGCGCGCAGCAGGCGCAGGTAGACGGTACGGGCGCCCGCCCCGAGCTTGTCGGCCTGATTGAGCCCAAAACGGTTCAGCAGCGGCACGCCGTCGCCGCGCTGGGCATAGCCGCCCGGCAGATCGCGCGCCGCGTGCAACAGCGGCAGCAGCGCCACCACACTGCCCTGCGGCGGCGCCGATTGCGCCATTTTCTCCAGTTGTGCCGCGCGCACCGCCATCTCGTCGACATAGCGCTGGTTGCGCACATAGCTGGTGGCCAGGCCGGCGGCCGTCAACACCAGCAGCACGCCCGCCAGTCCGCCGGCCAGCCAGCGCAGGCGCCGGCGACGGCGCTCGAAGTCACGGTCGGTGCCGGCCAGCCCGGCCTCCTTGAACATCAATTCCCGCAGCAGATTGGTGATGAAATAACTGCGGCCGCTGGCCGCGTTGGGCGCCAGCACCTTGCGATCGAGTCCGAACGCCGACGCCAGCGACACCATCACGCGGTCGATCGGACTGCCCTCCTGCGTGCCGCTGGTGAAGTACACACCGCGCAGCAGGGCCGCCTGCTCGAAGCGCGTCGACTGGAACACCTCGTTGAGAAAGCCGCCCAACACCTCGCCGATGGCGGCGAACTGCTGCGGGAAGCGGTAGACCAGCGCGCGCCGCTGCAAGTCGCGCTCATGCTGCACGCGTTCGAGCACACGCACCTGCAATTGCCGCTCCAGCGCCTGGAAACGCTGCGGGAAACTGGCCAGGGCACGGCCGGTTTGGTCCTCCACACCCGCCGCAAACGTCATGCCCCAGACCTGTGCGCGTTCTTCCCGGCCAAGGCCATCGAAAAACTCGACGAAGCCGGCCAGCAGATCGCATTTGGTGACGGTGACATAGATCGGGAAGCTGCTGCCCAGGCGCTCATGCAACTCCTTGATGCGGGCGCGGATCGCCAGCGCCTGCGACTGCCGTCCGGCGGGCCCCTGCTGCAAAAGATCGGCCACGCTCAGCGCGACGATGACGCCATTGATCGGACGCCGTGGCCGGTGCTTTTTGAGCAGACCGAGAAAGCCGCTCCAGCCGGCCTGGTCGAGCGCGCCGTCGCTGTCCTGGGTGGTGTAGCGGCCCGCCGTGTCCAGCAGCACCGCCTCGTCGGTGAACCACCAGTCGCAATGGCGCGTGCCGCCCACGCCGCCGATCGCGCCGGGCCCCAGGGTGTCGGCCAACGGAAACTGCAATCCGGAGTGCAGCAAGGTGGTGGTCTTGCCGCTGCCCGGCGCGCCGACGAACATATACCACGGCAGCTGGTATAGATACTGGCCGTTCCACTGCTTCTTGCCCGGCGCGGCCTTGCGCAGGGCGTCCATCGCCTGGCGCATGCGCGTCGCCAGCAAGGCCTGTTCGCGCAGCGCTTCCGGCGGCTGCGTGGTGTCGCCGGCCTTGTTTTCCTCCGGCGGCGCGAGGCTGGCCATCAAGCGCCGGTTGGCCAGCCTGGCGGCGATCAACTTCCAGAGGAAGTAGGCAGCCCAGATGGACAGCAACAACAAGATGATGAACCAGCGCGCGCCGGCCGGCTCCAGCGGCGCATTGCCGTCGAAGGCGAACAGCGGCCCCTCGAACCACACCAGCAGGGACACCAGCAGCACGCCGAGCAGGGACAGCACCCAGCGCTTCATCAGCCAGGAGAATAGTCGTTTCATAATCTTCCGCCCGGGCGGCCCACAAAAGTTGTCAATGTTTTGACCGTCATGGCGCAGGCGCCGGTGTCAACACGACGATGTCCACCCGGCGGTTGCGCGCGCGGTTGATCGGACTGTCGTTTGCGACCAGCGGCTCGGTATCGCCACGTCCCTCGGCGGTGTAGCGCGACACCGGGCCAGCGCGCCCCGCCAGCGCCGTCATCACGCCGGCGGCGCGCGCCTTGGACAGGTCATAGTTGGACGGCAGGCGCGCCGACAGCCCCGGCTTGGTGTTGTCGGTGTGGCCAATGACGACCACCTTGCCCGGCAGTGTGTTCAGTGCCTCGCCGATGCGCGCCAGCAGTGGCGACACCGTGTCGCGCACCTCGGCGCTGCCGGAGCCGAACATGCCGTCGCCGCGCACGGTGATGACGCAACGTTCCGCCGTCTCGCGCACGCTCACCAGGCCTTGGGCGATTTCCGGTGTCAGGAAGCCGGCAATGCGGGGCGGCGCGGCCGGCGGCGGCGCGCGCGGTGGCGCCGGTGTGGTGCGCAGCACGCGGATAGCCGACAATTCGGCAAATACAGGGTCGGACGCGCGGTTCAGCAGGACGCCGCAGACCAGTTGCACGATCAGCAGGACCACGGCGGCGGCGGCGACCAGCACCCATAGCGGGACCCGACGCAGCGGCGACGTGGCGCGCATGGTCTCGCCGCGCCAGGATGGCGACAGGTCGGCCTCATAGCTGCCACGGTGCTGGCGGATCAGCTGCAGCAGGCGTTCGCGCAGCGTCGCCAGTTGCGCCTGGCCCTGTTCCAGCATGCGGTAGCGGCCTTCCAGGCCAAGAGCCAGGCACAGATACATCAATTCCAGCAGATCGAGGTTGGCGGCGGGATTCTGGCTTAGCCTTTGCAGGATCAGGAACACCTTCTCGCCGCCGGACGCCTCATTATGGAAGGCCACCAGCAGGCTGCGCGTGTTCCACACCCCGCTGCCCCAGGCAGTGCTGGCGATGGTTTCATCGAGCAGCGTGCAAAGCGCATAGCGCGCGGCGGCCATGGCTTCGCTATCGACACCACCCGCGCGGGCCTCGACTTCAAAGGTTTTGAGCGCCTGCGCCAGACGTTCGCGCAACTGCTGTAAATCGGGTGGCTGCGCCGTGGTGCGTAGCGGGACCACCAGGTCGAGCAAGGGATTGGCGGCGCGCACCAGCGGATTGAGTCCGCCGCCGAGCGACACGGGAACCGTCGCTGCGGACGGCGACGGCGGCGATACCGCCGCAAAGCTTGGCGCGGCCGGCTGCGGCGTCGCCGCTATGGGCGTGACAGCAGTGGTTTCGACTGGCGCCGTCGCCGTCGTCGCCGTCGACGCGGGCCGGCGTCCGCCCGGGCGCGGCACCATCATCGTGGCGTCAGGGTCCGGGTTGGGGTCGCGGGGATCTTGCGCGCTCACGCCCGCCTACCTTCTGATGGCCCAGAACTGCATCTGCAATCCCGGGAAATCGCCTGCCACGTGTAGCGCGAAGCCGGCCGAGTTGGCGAGGTGCTGGAAGTACTCGCTGCTACGATCCAGTTCAAAATAGGTGTGGCCGGCGTAAAACGGCAGTTGGCGCGGCGCCACCGGCAAGGCGCGCAGGCCGATGCCCGGCAGCTGAAGGTTGACCAGGTCGCGGATCTTCTCCACGGAGCCGATCTTGACCTGTGCCGGGAAGGCGTTGCGCACCATCTCGGCCGGCATCTGCGCGTTCACCGCCAGCACGAACGAAGCCGCGCGCAGCAGCTCCTTGTCCGGCAACACTGCCACGCGGATGCCGAACTGGCGCTCCTCGAGCGGGATCGCCACGGCCTGCGCGTCCATCACGGTCGACAAGGCGCGGCGCAGATCGGCGATCACCGGCGAAAAGCTCTCGGCCAGATGGTCATGACGATACTGCGCATACGCCGCCGCGCGCTTGCCCGCCTCGGTAAAGGTAGCCAGCTCGCCGGCCAGTTGCAGCATCGCGCTATACAACCGCTCCGGATGCACTCCGGTGGCGCCGGCGAGGTGCGTGAACTGAGGCTCGGCGCGGTTCAGCAATTGCAGCAGCAGGAAGTCGGCGATTTCTGCAGCGCCGCTGGCACCAGGCTGCGAAAGGCGTGCGGCGAGCGCGTCGCCACGCTGGTGCAGCAGGCCGACCAATTCGTCGGCGAAACCGGCCAGGCGCGGCGCGGCGCGGAAGTCCAGGCATGGCGGACAATATTCGGGATCGAGCACCACGCGGTTGTCGGCGCGCCGCTCGACGATGCGGGCGATGCCCAGTGTCGCGTAAGCGTTGGCGACTTCACTCTCCAGCGCGAGGCGCAGGCGCAGCTTACCGACCTGCATCAGCGCGCTGTTATCCAGGCCGTTGCTGTCCCAGACCTCGTAGTCGTCCACGCGGTGGCGGGCGAAGTTGTCCGGGCCGTCCTGGTTGCCCACTTCGGCCACGCCGTGCCGGCGCAACGGCAACGCCAGCACCACCAGTACGTTGCGGGCGTCGGCCGGCACGTCGAGCGGAAGCGGCAGATCGTCCTCGGCCGGCAAATCGAACGGCGTACCGTCGGGCAGCACCGCTCGGCAGGACAGCAACGACAGCTTGCCCAGCGCCAGTTGCTGCTCGTCGAGCCGCAGGTCGGCGAAGCCGTAGCCGTATGGCGTCAACGCGGCCACCCGCGCCTCGAGCTGGCTTTGCCAGTAACGGTCGTGCTGCTGCAGGTGCTGCGGCTGCAGCAGCATACCCTCCGACCAGACCACTTTATTTTTCCAAGCCATGATGCCTCATCGATTGCTCATTGATTGTGGAAGCCGCGTCTATTTGCGTGCCTGGCGCAGGCGCGCGACCTGCTCTTCGTACGCCTCCGAGAATTTTTCGCCGTACAGGCGCTGCAGATCGTCGTCGGCCTCGCGCGCGATCTCGCCGTACAGCACCACCAGGCGATCCCACAGCTTGGCCTTGCGGTGCGCGGCTAGCATCTTGTCCATCACGCTCGGCGCGGCGAGGCGGCTTTCGATGCGCGCCGGATCGAAGCGCTGCAGCACCGCCGCCAGCGCCGCGCGCATGCCGGCGATGACGGCCAGTTCGTGCGCCTTCAAATCGTCGTAGGCGCCGCGGATCGCCTGCACCGGCGGCATGTAGCCGGCCATGGTGTTGGTCAGCATCTGCGTCAGCGCGCTGTCCGGATTGGGGAAGAACTTGAGCGGGTTGTTGGCGCTGACGGAGATCATCGTCATGTCGATGCGGCTCTCCTTCTTGGTCAGCGCGCGCGCCATCAGCACATCCATGGTGCCGGTGGTCGCCTCGCGCAGCATCGCACCGACGGTTTCGGCCACCTGCACGCCGGAGCGGTTGAGCTGCAAATCGGGCAAGCCCAGGCCGCGCAGCAGCGCTTGGAGTATCTCGCTGTCGCTGGCGGCCGGGGAGGATGCCGGTTTTGTCGCTGGAGCGATGGCTGCCGAAGCTTGCGGCGTGGTCACGGGTTGTATAAGCTCGGCGCGCACGGCTACCGGCTCGCTCTCGGGCGATGGCGGAGGCGCCGCAGGTTCCGGTGGCGTGGGCGCGGGCGCGAGCACGGGCGGCAAAAAGTCCGCCAACGGATCGTAATCATGCGGAATCGCGAAGCCGCTTGCCGCAGGCTTCGGCGTATCGGCCGCCGGCATACGGAACGGCACCAGCTCGGGCGACACATGATCGCTCTCGGCTGCGCGGTATTGCGTCGCCAGATTGAGTCCGAAATCACCCGGCACGACCGGCGTCGGCGGGGGCGCCGCGAACAGGTTCAGTCCTAGCGGATCATCGATGGCCAGTGCGCCTCCGTCGGCGGGAGCGACATCGAGGATGCGCGCCCCGGCTAGGGCATCGAAGGGCGCGCCTTGGTACGCGGGCGCGGCGACGACGGACGGCGATTCCAGCGCCGGCTGCGGCACCGGCGCGGCAACCGGGGGCGGCTCGAACAACGGCAGCGCCGGATCGTTCAACGGCGCCGGCGGCAGCCAGGGCAAGGCCGGCGCTGCGGCGACCACGCGCGCCTCGAGCTGATAGTCGCCGATGACGATACGGTCGCCGTCGGCCAGCATGATCTCGCGGCCCTTGCCCAGCGGGCGGTCGTTGACCACGCTGGGATTGCTGCCGACGTCCTCCAGAAAATACGTGCCGTCGCGGCAACTCACCCGCGCGTGCGTGCGCGAGATGTATTTGCCCGGATCGTCGAGCACCAGCAGGTTGTCGGGTCCCCGCCCCAAGGCGCCGCCCGCGTCGGAAAAGCGCCCCGCCAGCGCATATGGCGTTGGCTGGTTGCGATACGTGAGTACATTCAGGGTCAGCATCATCGGTTAATCGTTCGGGTAGACATCAATTTATCTTGACCATGGCGCCGCCATTGATCACCATCATCGCTCCAGCCTTGGCTTCAATATTGGCGTCGGCGGCGATCTCGATCTGGGCCGACTTGATGGTGATCTTGGCCGCCTCGATCTTGATGCTGCTGCCGCCCACCTTCAACTCGATCGACGTGCCGGCCTCGATCGCGATGGTGGTGCCCACCTTGATCTTCTGCGCGCCGTCGACATCGACCTTCTGCTCGCCGCCGATGGCGACGGTCTGGTTGTTTTTAACGGTCTCCTTTTGATCGTTGCCGATGTCGATGGTCTGGTCGTTCTTGACGGTCTCCCGTTGATCGTTCCCGATCGTGAGGGCTTGATCGTTCTTGATGTCGATGGTCTGGTCGCCCTTGTCGGCCTTCTCAAAACCGACCTTCAGCGTGTCGTTGTTCTTGACGACGCGGTTGTAGTCTTTCTCGGCCTGGACAAACACTTCCTCGCTGCCCTTCTTGTCCTCGAAGCGCACCTCGTTGAAGCCCTCTCCGCCCTTCGACGAATTCGATTTGAGGGTGGACTTGGTTTGCTCGGCCGGCAACGCGTACGGCGGCAGCGCATCCGAGTTATAGACGCAGCCGGTGATCAGCGGGCGGTCTGGGTCGCCCTCCAGGAACTCGACCACCACCTCCATGCCGATGCGCGGAATGAACATCGTGCCCCAGCCCTTGCCCGCCCAGCTTTGCGACACGCGCACCCAGCACGAGCTTTTTTCATCGTCCTTGCCCAGGCGGTCCCAATGGAACTGCACCTTGACGCGGCCGTACTTGTCGGTCCAGATCTCCTCGCCCGCCTTGCCGACCACCATCGCCGTTTGCGGCCCCTGCACCACCGGCTTGCGCGCCACCGGCAGCGGCCGAAACGCAAAGGCCGTGCCGATCGCCGCCAGCGTCACCTGGAACTCGACGCCCCCGCCGCCGCTGCGGTAATCGGCGCCCTTGATCGCGTAACCGGCCTCCGTCACCAGATAGCTGCGGTTCTGGTCCTCGCGCGGATGCTCGGCCAGCGTGAACAGCCGGCCAGTGCACAGCGCGCGCGCGTTGCTGGTGGCGTCGATGCGTTCGCCCTGGCCGTGCAGGCTTTCCATGCGCCCGCGCGCCAGCGCGGTGCCGTCGGCGGCCAGCGTATAGCCGCCCGGGTAATCGAACATCTCGAACGCGGACTGCTCGAAAGGCGCCGCAATCGTCGACTTCACCAGCAAGCCGCCGCTGTTGCTGGCGGCGGCCTTCTCGAAATCGAAATCATTGAGCGCGAAGGCGCTTGACTCGATTTCGCCCGACGCCGACCATGCATAGACCATCTCATCATCGGTGCTCAGGCGCCGGTCCTCGCTGGAAAACTTCAGCGCATCGCCGGGAATGGGCACGTGCGCGCCATAGGAATCGGCCAGCACCATCGTGTGCTTGTCCGCATCGTGCGTGAAGAAGAAGTAAATGCCGGCACCCTCCAGCAGGCGGCAGACGAAATTGAAATCGGTCTCGCGATACTGCACGCAGTAAGGCAGCTTGGCGTAGCTGCCACTGAGCGCGCCGGCCGACAGATCGACCAGGCCACCGTACGCGGGGGCGCCGCACACCTCGGCGACGATGTCGGGCACCGACAGGTCCTGGAAGATGCGGCAGTTCGAGGCGCGCGTCAACAGCCACAGCCACGGATGGACGATGGCCTCGTAGGCCGCCGCGTCGCCATCCCAGCCGTTGCTGCGAAAGCGCGTGACGACGCCGTTAAAATGCCGCACACCGCCGTCGGCCAGGTTGACATGGATGCCCATCGGCTTGCCCAGCACGTCACCGATCTTGATATCCTTTTTGGCGCTGCTCATCTGGACGCGGTATTCCGACAGCCGACCCAGCTGCTCTGTGCCGCTCATCGAATGGAATAGCAGCGTGTCGTCCGCCAAGGCGGAGGTCACGGATATGTCGCGGTTGGCTTGCGTTGCGGGCATCGGAATCTCGGTTTCTTGCGTGTTAAGGAATCATGGTCTTGACAGTGCCGGCCATGCTGAAGGCGATCACGCCACCCCAGTTGCACATACATTTCGAAACGTTGTCGAGCGCCGGCATATTGGCGATCAACACGGTCGACGCGCCGGGCACCCACGGCGCGCTGGTGGCCGGGATGCACGGCATCGGCGTCAGGACGCCCAGCGCGGCGGCAGTCGCGGCGGCGACCATCGGATTGGCCACGGAGTTGCACATTCCAAACGGCATGATGTTCACCATGGGGATGTGGTCCATGATGTTGGCCGCCGGTGGACCTTCGGCCAGCACCTTGTTCTTCGGTAGCACCACCAGCGACGACGGCGCGACGCCGAAGGTACAAGTCATCAGCGCGCCCATCGACACTTGATTTGGCATGATTTTTCTCTTATCTCAATGAGCCGCGCGCCGAGCGCGACCCAAATTACGTGGGCAAACCTTGGCAATATCTGACCATGTGTTGACCATGAAACATGGTCCAATCATCAGTACGTCGCGCATCGAACGCAAATCGACCGCGCTTGGTGAACACCTTGAATTTCGCGTTGGCTTCGAAATCAGCCTGTTCATTTGGAGTACAGTAACTAACCTCCCACTCGATCAGAATCCACCGCCCGACATGCGACTTCGCAGGTTCACACTCCGCGCTCCATGTCACTTCAAAATAGGAACTCAAAGTGGCATTCGCCGCGAAGAAACGGGCGTGCTCGGTGAGCGAATTTTCAAAATCGATCATGGAAGAGTTACCGTGATAGGTTCCCGCAACCAAATTTGTTTGTATGAAATCGCCACCCATCTGCTTTCCTCGGATGTGCAACCACTCCCACGATCCTTTCGGATTGCTCGCTGTTTCTCGTGCGTGCTCCACCGCGTGAGTGAATGCGTTGCAATCCTTCATTGCGGCTTGAGTCGACGTAAAAGAAAACAGATGCTCTCCTTTCTGCACCAGCGGATTCACGCCGACGGTAACGCGAGCCACATCGGTTTTGACACACGTGGATGAGCCCAGCGCGGAGGGAATGGCCATTAATACATTATCTTTTATAACCCCACTCTCCACGTTTGGCAAATATACAAATGATTGACCACGCGTCAGCGATGTCTGTGCCATGCTTAATGTCTCTTTATCGACGATCTCCATTTCCAAATCGCCCTCATCCGCTTTATCAGCCGCTACCTTCTGGCGAAAAGCTTCAGATGCCTTAGCGGCCTCAGCGCTGCCGCTGACGTGCCAGAGCCGCACGGGTTTCTTCAATCCCCTCGATCCATATCCTCTCGACTGGCGTGCGCGAAAGCTCTTGGGCTCTTTCGCAGCCGCTACATAGTTATCTAATTCATATGCTCCCGGCCTGAAATCTTTCATCTTTCCCTGTGTGGGAAAAAATCGACAAAATTCGATAGTTTCGCCCACTGTCCGCACGAACACCCGGTCCCTGGGCGATGTTCCGCTTGACAAAATATATCGGTAGTACTGCTCATCATGCAAGACGAAGTTGTCATCTATTTTTTTATAGATACGATAAGCCGGGCGACCGTTTTCGTCATTTTGTTGGAGGTAAAATTTCATTTTATTAAAAATCTCTCACAAAGGAACGATTGATTACTTGATCTCGACATAACCGTGCGCCTCCCTTTCCGGGCATGGCTTTCGATACGACGCGGCCAGCCACCGTCAAGCCCTGCTTGACGCCTGAATGTTCGTTCCGCAGGATTTCGTGCAACGGAAATCCGACGTTCTTTTTGTACCATCCAAATTGCCCGACACCCCAAGGATAAAAAAGTGTCGTACGCTTATCGAGTCCGAACTGCGTCGTTAACTGTTTTCCGTGTGCGACAAGGAAGAAGGTCTTCAATTCCGTCACTCCGACTTCCTTGGGGTGAATCAACAACACATTTTTTCCGAGATCGGTTTGCATAGCGGTTCCTCGCATCGTGGAAAAGATGGCCTACGGCGCGGATCACGCGCCCGGCTGAAAACTAAATTTTGAGTTTCTCCGATAGGGTGCTTGAACCGTCCCTATTGAAATAATGAAAAGCCCTCATAACGTATTCGGCTGAGCCCGTTGGCAGGCATATACGGCGCATCAAGGCTAAGTCCTCCAAAGGCGTCATGCACCGCGTAGCAAAAATCAGTTCAGTTAAAAATGGAAATCTCCCGATGCCCTTAGTATTTTCGGGAAAAATCGGCGATGTGGCTTTTGCCTCTCGAGCAAAGCAATACACACCAACGGCCATACGAATCGCAATCTGGGCTCTTAACTGCTCATGCTCGTCGTCGCTAATAAAAACTGTCAACATTCGCCAATGCGTAAATCTCGTTATGCCTTCCCTTTTCTTTTGTAATTGATATTTCATGTTATCAAGACTACTTCGCACTGTCGCCTTTAACTTTACAGTTCTCGCAGTGGCTTCGGTATTCGTATCGCTATTTATATACTTGACAACTGTCCCGACATCATACGGTCCCGCTGCATTTGGAAACACCGCAGCGGACTCTTTGACTCCAGGTGGTCCCTCAAACTCATAGCAGGTGTCGGACGCGATAGAGCCATTCGGATCATGTTCGACCATCACCATATGGCCGGAGTCGCTTGGCGAGTGTCCAATCCATGCTTGAAACGTAATATTCGGCATACAAGATCCTTTGGAAATAAGATCACGACATCCCTACCCGGGGTCAAGTCTGACATTGAGACAGGTGCTCAACTCAAGCCGGCAGCAGCGAAAACATCTAGCCCCCTTTGCTGAGTACGTGTCCGAATGTCAGACTTGACCCCACCCGCATTCATCGGTTCTACCTGGTTTGACGGTGCCGGACATGGCGAACTCCGTCACCGACGAGCTGCCCACCCGCCAATTTGGCGATTTCGCTGTTGAGTACGTGTCCGAATGTCGGACCTGACCCCGAAGCCCTGCCGCGTCATTGATCTGCGTGACCTGCGCACCAACAACCCGGATATTTTTATTGAACCATTTCACTTTCATTCATGTATTCCTATATAAATATATGCGTTTCGTAAGCGCGATTCGATTTGACATGATCGAATAAACCACTACGGAGGAAAGGGGGTAGTCTGATATTCCGGGCGATACTAGGCCTAGGTCGGGTCCGAATGCCAGGCCGGACCCCGAGACCCCGCCCACCTGCGAATGTCAGACCGGACCTTGTCCATTCTTCCAAAAAGCAAATCACGATGTCCTCGCATGTCTCAAGGTGTGGAGGGTTCGACATCGACGTCGATCGCCGTCCAGCCGCTATCAGACTTGCCCAGATTTTTCAACAGGTCGGCGGAGAAATAGAATTTCGCGTCGTAGGCAAGTCCCGGGGTGACAATCTCTGCTGGCGTAACGACCTTGCCTTCGGGCAGGTCGATATCCGCCAGGCCAAACAGCGCCACATCGATCCAGTCCTCGATCGAAAATATGCTGGTTTGCTTATTCCGGTCAGAGCCGACGTTGGACACAGCATGATGAAATCCACCAGTCTGCGGATACGACGCTCCCAGTTTGTTATGCACTTGTATCTCCGTATTTTTGCGGGCCGTTTTCGATTCCGGACTGCGCTTGTCGGTGCGTTCTCCTGACAGATATTCATAGGTAATCTGTATGTTGGCAGGATCCCCTTTTGCGATATCGGAGATGAACGCGGCGTGATAGCAGGCAGTCACGAAGGCACAGCAAGTGGTGCCGTGCCGTTCCGAGAACGGCTTGCTTTCATTGATTGCGCGGTGTGCCCATTTGACTGCACGGTAAAGCGCGTCGAACTCGAACGGCCGGGATTTGGTCGTGGCAATCGAAAGAGGCGTTTGCTGCAACGCCTTGATCGCGCGCGCCCGATCTTCGCTATAGGGGGTCGTGCCAGGCCCCTTCACCGTGCCTGCTGGCTTGGACCATTGAAAGGCAAACGCTGCCGCAATGTGCCGCACCTGACCTCGGTCGCGGGTCAGCCTGAAGGCGCGCAATTCACCTTTTTCCTCTGGCGGCAAGATGGGGTCATGCACGACGATATCACCGGTTCCTGGCGCATGTACTTTCATCCCTGGCTTGACCACGATGGCAGTATGCCCAGCGTTATAGATAAGGATGTCGCCAACTAGCAGGTCCCTTGCCTTTGTCATAATTCCTCGCAAAAAAAGATTGTGCGGTCTGCCCGTCGGGAGACGCGCAAAGAACACTCCGGGTCTCAGACCGTAAATGCATAGTCGAACTCGCCATCGGCCACGCCGACAGTCACTCCCTCGACCGGCCGCCCCTTCATCATCCGGTGCAGGAACTCCTTCGACATGTCCGGCAGCATCGTGTTGGTCAGAATCGCGTCGATCATCCGGCCACCCGATTCGCCCTCAGTGCAGCGCGACACGACTAAGTGAACGACGTCCGCGCTGTAATTGAACGGGATCTTGTAGCGCACCTCGACACGCTTCTTGATGCGGTCCAGCTGCAGCTTGACAATTTCGCCCAGCATCGCGTCCGACAGCGGGTAGTAGGGAATGGCCACCATCCGGCCCAGCAGCGCCGGCGGGAAAACCTTCAGCAGCGCCGGACGCAGTGCCTTGGCCATGTCGTCCGGCGCCGGCATCAGGTCCGGGTCTTTGCACAAACCAGCGATGAGTTCTGTGCCGGCGTTTGTCGTCAGGATGATCAGCGTGTTCTTGAAATCGATGAAACGCCCTTCCCCATCCTCCATAAAGCCCTTGTCGAAGACCTGGAAGAACATCTCGTGCACGTCCGGGTGGGCTTTCTCGACCTCGTCGAGCAGCACCACGGAGTACGGCTTGCGGCGCACCGCTTCGGTCAGCACGCCGCCTTCGCCGTAGCCGACGTAGCCCGGCGGCGCGCCTTTCAGGGTCGATACCGTGTGCGCTTCCTGGTATTCGCTCATGTTGATGGTGATGAGGTTTTGCTCGCCGCCGTACAACGCCTCGGCCAGCGCCAGCGCGGTCTCGGTCTTGCCGACGCCAGATGTACCGGCCAGCATGAACACGCCGATCGGCTTGCTCGGGTTGTCGAGGCCCGCGCGCGAGGTCTGGATGCGCTTGGCGATCATCTCCATCGCGTGGTCCTGGCCGATGACGCGCTTGGCCAAGGACGAGGCAATCGTCAGGATGGTTTCCATCTCGTTCTTGGCCATGCGGCCGACCGGGATGCCGGTCCAGTCGCCGACCACGGCGGCCACCGCCTGATAGTCGACCGTCGGCAGGATCAGCGGGCTTTCGCCCTGCAGCGCGGACAGCCTGGCCTGCACGTCCTGCAGTTGCGCTTTAAGGTCGTCGCGCTGGCCGTCGCTCAGCGGCGCCGGCGGCGCTTCGGTGCCGGCAGCCGCTTCGAGCTTGCTGCCGGTGCCTTCCACCGGTTGGGCGCCGTCGCGCAACCGCGCGCGCAGCGACAGCAACTGGTCGACCAGCGCTCGTTCGTCGTTCCAGCGCGTTTCCAGGCCGGCCAGGCGTTCGCGTTCGGCGCGGAGCAATTCGTTCGCGTCGGCGGCGCGCTTGCCCGTGTCGATGCCGATCGCGCCTTCGCGGCCGATGATGCCCAGTTCGACCTCCAGCGCTTCGATGCGCTTGCGGCTGTCGTCCACTTCGGCCGGCGTGGCGTGCAGGCTGACGGCCACGCGCGCGCAGGCGGTGTCGATCAGGCTGACCGATTTGTCGGGCAACTGGCGCGCCGGGATGTAACGGTGCGACAGCTTCACGGCCGCTTCCAGCGCTTCGTCGAGGATTTGCACCTTGTGGTGTTTTTCCATCGTCGAGGCGACTCCCCGCATCATCAGGATGGCGCGTTCCTCGCTCGGCTCGTCGACCTGGATCGATTGGAAGCGGCGCGTCAACGCCGGGTCTTTTTCTATGTGCTTCTTATATTCGGCGAAGGTGGTGGCGCCGATGGTGCGCAGTGTGCCGCGCGCCAGGGCCGGTTTCAGCAGGTTGGCTGCGTCGCCCGTGCCGGCCGCGCCGCCTGCGCCGACCAGCGTGTGCGTTTCATCGATGAACAGGATGATGGGCTTCTGGCTGGCTTGTACCTCGTCGATGACGGAGCGCAGCCGTTGTTCGAACTCGCCCTTCATGCTGGCGCCGGCCTGCAGCAGGCCGACGTCCAACGTCAGCAACTGCACTTCCTTGAGCGACGGCGGCACATCGCCGCGCGCGATGCGCTGGGCGAAGCCTTCCACCACCGCCGTCTTGCCGACGCCGGCCTCGCCGATCATGATCGGGTTGTTTTGGCGGCGGCGCATCAGGATGTCGACCATCTGGCGGATTTCGTCGTCGCGGCCGACGATCGGGTCCATCTTTCCGCTGCGCGCCTGTTCGGTCAGGTCGACGGTGAATTTCTTCAACGCTTCCTGCTTGCCCATCGCTGCCGGGGCGATGGCGCCGGAGGCTTCGCCGGGCGACGCACCGCCGCCCGAGAAGCCGTCGGTGGCGACCATCTTCGCTTCAGGCGATTCGCGCAGGAGGCTGGCGAAGTTGTCGGTCAGGTGTTCGAGCTTGATTTTCTCGAACTGCTTCGACATGCCATACAGCGCGTTGCGCAGGCCGGTGGTTTTCAACAAGCCGATGATCAGGTGCCCGGAGCGCACCTGCGATTCGCCGAACATCAAGGTGCCGTACACCCAGGCCCGTTCGACAGACTCCTCCAGCTGGGACGACAGGTCGGTGACGGATGTCGAGCCGCGCGGCAGGCGGTCAAGCGCCGCCGTCAGGTCGCGCGCCAGCGCCGCAGGATCGAGGTCGTACTGCCGGATGACGCGCACCAGGTCGGAATCCTGCAGCTGCAAAATCTGGTGCAGCCAGTGCACCAGCTCCACGTATGGGTTGCCGCGCAGCTTGCAGAACACGGTGCTGCTTTCGATCGCCCGGTAACACAGGCTATTCAGTTTGCCAAACAATGCAACACGGCTGATGTCGGCCATGATTTTCCTTTAACGTGGGTGTATCAATAACTGGTCGTGATGCCCCTGCGGCGCGGCGCTGGCCAGCCAGCTGGTCCAGCCAAGCCGGGTGCCTCCCGTGGCGGCGCCCAGTCGTAACGGCGGCCGCTCGTGTTTGTCCAACACCAGCCGCAGGTCCCAGTCGAGCGCCAGGCCGGCGTAACTGCGCACCCATGCCTGCAGGCGGCGCAAGCTGTCGCCACCGGGCAGCAGCCGCTGATAATCTGCATACGGAATCGGCCCGATGACGATGCGGAACTTGGTCTGACAATCCCAGACGCCGCGCCCCAGCACCATCGAGCCGCCCAGCCGGTTGCCCTGCTCGGCCTGGCCGATGCGGCTGTAGGCGTCGGCCGGCAGCCGCATCCAATGGCCGACGAATTGCTCGACGTGCAGAGGCAGCTTGAAATAGGCGCGCAGGATCGACACCAGCCCCGATGCCGGCCGGTTGCGGCTGGCCATCAGGCCGGCGAAATGCAGCTTGGCGAAGTCGCTCAGGTCGTCACGCTCGCGCAGCGCCGGCGCGCCGATGCCGAACAGGCTGCCGACAAACATCGAGTAGCGGTCCGCGTCCGCCCGATCAAGACTGATGGTCGGTTCGGCGCTGGCGCGTGCACGGTAGAACAGCGCGAGCATGCGGTGGTGGAAGACGTCGAGGAAGGCGAGCATCGTGCTGTCGCCGCCGTTGCGCAGGCGTCCGCGCACGTATTCGGTCAAATGCGTCGGCAGCGGACCGTTGGCGCCCAGCAGTCCGAAGAAATTGACCGCCAGCCGGGCGCGCGACTCGCCCGAGGCGCGCTTGAACTGGCCCAGCGCGGCGGCGTGGAAAATCAGCTCCGGGTCCTGGCCGAAGCGCACCGCGTCGTCGCGCGGGCGCAGGGAGGCGCCGATGCGCGGCAGCTCCGGGTGGGCGTTTTCAATCAGCCGCAGCGTCTGGAAGAAGTCCATGCGCGCGGCGTGCCGTTCGAGTTGGAGATCGAGTTCTACAGGATCGCGCATACGCCCTCCCTTGCCTGCCAACGCATGATGTCGCCGCGTGCGAGCGTCTTCACCACGGTTTCGGTGAAGGTGTTGATCGAGACGTACTGGCTGAAGAACCGGCTCAACACGGCGCCCAGCAGGAAGGCGCCGCTGCCTTCGAAGGCGGCGTCGTCGAGCGTGACGCTGATTTCGACGCCGCGCCCGAAGGTGATCGGGCCCGGCGACGGCATGCGCCGCGTGACCGCGCGCGAGGCGACAGAGCGTACACCGTCGACCTGGCGCTGGGCGTTCACGTCGGTGGGCGGACAGTACAGCGACAGCATCTCGCGCAGCGCGGCGGCGCCTTGCGCGGCGTCGCTGTCGACCAGCGACAGGTAGTTAAGCGACAGGTGGTTCAGCAAGCGCCAGGCGACGCTGCCCTCGGCGATCGACGGGTGCGGCTGGCTGGGGCCGGCCAGGCAGCGCGCCGCCAGCAGCGGCGCGCCCGAGTCGAGAATGAAGTCGGTCTTGCCGACGCCGATCGGCATCGACAGCGGCAGGTCGCGGTTGGTGCACCACACCGACAGGCCCAGTTGGCGCAGTTCGGCGCGGTACGGCGCCTCTGCCGCGTCGACGATGGAGATGAACGCTTCGCTGCCGATGTAGCTCGAACGCGGGCCGTCGCGGCGCTGGCGCTGCGAGATGGTGCGCGGCTCACGGCGGATCTGGAAAAACGCCCGCTCCTGCCGGGCGCCGGCGATATCCTTGGCCGTGTAGAAGGGCCGGAACGCCTGCTCGGCCTGGTTGCCGCTGCCGTAGCCGGTCACCGAATCGACTTGGTACACCTCGTAGTCCATCGGCCGGGTGCGGTCCACCAGCACGTGGTACTCGAACTGCTCGCCGGTGACGTTGATGCGGTCGGCGCGGCGCTGGAACAGGTTCACCACCGGCGTGCAGTGCAGCGCGAAATGGGAGGCGTCGAGCGTTTTCTCCAACTGCGCGTCGGCCTGGTCCAGCAGGACGGTGAGTTCGACTTCTGTGTCGGCGCACTGGCGCAGCGCCTCGCCCAGCCCGCCCAGCTCAACGAAATGGTAGCGCTGCGGGAAGGCGAAATACTCGCGCAGCAGGCGATAGCCCTGAAAAGTTTGATCGCCGCTGGGCAGCAGCGCCTCGTCCTCGGCGAAACCGAGCGGACGCACGGCGCTTTTTGGTAGCAGCCGGTGCCAGGCGGCCGGCCGGCCGATCGGAGTGGCCAGCACTCCGACGGCATGGCCAAGCAATTTTTCGTATATGCGCACCGGCATGTCCTCGGCGCCGCGCAGGTGAAGGCTCAAGCTATCGAGCGGTAGGTCCTTGAAGGCGACGCCGCCGCAGGTACGCAGGCGCAACCGGATGCCGGCCTTGACGGCGGGCGGCAATACCACGTTCAAGCCGGCCTGGTGGCCGCCATGGGTGAAGAACTTGGCTTCCACCAGCTCGATCGGCCACAGTGTGACGGCGTGGCCGCTGCGGTATTCGCAGGCCGTGTTGTCGCCGGCTCCCAGCACGCTGCGCAGGGCGCTGCCGCGCGGCACGAGGTAGCCTTCCTTCAGGCTGGGGTTGCTCAGGTCCGGCTGCAACTGCACCACCGCCATCGACGGCGTCGGCGCCAGGAACTGCGGATACACCAACTCAGAAAGGTGCTGGGTGAAGCGCGGGAACTCGGCGTCGATCTTCATCTGCACCCGCGCGGCCAGGAAGCTGAAGCCTTCGAGCAGCCGTTCGACGTACGGATCGGCGCATTCGAAGCCGTCCAGGCCGAGGCGGCCGGCGATCTTCGGATAGTCGCGGGCGAACTCGCCGCCCACTTCTCGCAGGTGTTGCAGCTCCTGGCTGTAGTAACGGAGGAAGCGCGGGTTCATGACGCGCTCCGAGCATCGGTTTCGGTGAGCACGACCGCGGCGCGGTCCAGGTCCAGCTCGGTTTTGAGGTACAGCCGCTCAGGATAAGGCTGGGCCCACAGGTCGGCCTCGATTTCGAAGATCATCTTGTTGTGGCCGACCTGGGCGGTCGCCAGCGCGCGCACGCTCACCGACGAACGGATCAGGCGTGGCTCGAAGTCCCAGATGGCTTGGCGGATGCCGCGTTCCAGCTGGTTCAGGTTCAGGCCCGAGACCGGGATACCCGAGATGTCCGGCACACCGTAGTTGATGACCGAACTGGCGACGTACGGCAGCTTGGCCGCATCCAGCACGGACAACAGGTTGGTGCTATTGAGCAGCCAGGCGAGGTCGCGCAGCACACCCTCGCGCAGCGTGCGCAGCGACAGCACGCGGCGCTCGCGCGATTCGACCGCGCTGCCAGGCTCGTCGTCGCTGAGGCGGTCCAGCAGCGATGGCTGCAGGCGTTCGCGTGGCGCCAGCTCAGCCATCGACGGCTCCTTCGGCGCCAACCGCGTCGGCGTCGGTATCCGCTTGGGCGTCGAACTCGATCAGACGCACGTCCATCAACGGGTAGTCGCCAGCGTCCGAGACCAGCATGCGCTGGCCCAGGCCCTGGCCGGCGGAGCCGCCCTCCCCGATCCATTCGGTGCGGCGCGCCAGCAGCAGCGCCTCGTCGTCGCTGGCCGCCGTGCCGTTATATCTAGTGGGTATCAGGCCGACGGTTTGCGCGCCGTTGGTCCAGGTGAACGAGGCCGGCGTCCAGACGGCGTCACGCAGGTCCACCGGTGCATCGAGTTCGATGCGGCTGATGCGTTGCAGCGGTATCCAGAAATAGCGGCCGTTGACCAGCGCCTCAAGCACCGGCCCGAGGCGCTGATCGGCGTCGGCCAGCCATTCGAAACGCTGGCCGTCGATGTTGCCGCCGACGGCCGGCGCCAGTTCGAAGGCCTGGGCGCGGGCCGAGGTGGAGCGTTCCGCATCCCCTGCGGCGTCGGCCTTGAGCGCCTCCAGCAGCAGCGCCTGCCAGAGTTGCGGCTGGCCGAAGATGAGCGGCGCGCGCGCGCCGCCGAAAATGTCGCCGCGCAGCGCCTCGCATTGGATCGCCTCGCGGTAGGTCTGCACCATGGGCAGATTGTCGGCGTCCAACTCGCCGGCCACATTCAATTGCGTCAGGGCACGGTTCCACTGGCCTAGCACGCAGAGCAACTGAAACAGGAAAATCCGGTATTTTGGATTCGCCGCGTCCTTGCGCACCTGCTCCTGCAGTGCGGATAGGGCGGCGACCAGCTTACCTTCTTGTATCAGCTCTTGCGGAGTCATGATGTTCCAATTCAAAAGTTCAGTGGACGATCGGATAGCGAGCGTCCCGGCAGCATTGCGGCGCCAGCTCTAAACCCTGCCGGGGCCTGCGGCCGACAGAAACCGGCCGCGGCACTTCCGCAGGCCGGTACCGTGCATCTATGCAGTCGCGGCCGTACCCTCGGCGTTGCCGGCGATATCCCATGCGAAGTCCTTCTTCTTATCCTCGGCGCCTGCGCCAGTCTGCGGCGTGTAGGAGAACGTCACCTTGGCAAAATTCAAGGTCACATTTTCCGTCAGACGGTCCTCGCCCCCGCTGCCGCCGGTCGACACCGACGTGACCATCACTTCTTCCATGATCATGTTGATATAGGCAATCTGGCCTGAGCCAGCCTTGCGTGCCAGCAGCGACACCTTGGGAATGTGCGTGCCTTTGGACAAGTGGATCATCAACGCGTTAGTGGCCGAGTCGATGTATTTGGTGAACGACAGATCCTGGAAATTGGCCTTGCCGGCGCCGCCGCCCTTGCCCATGTGGGTGGTGCCCGACTGCGAAAGGCCCCAGCTCCAGGCCAGCACGTCGATGTCGCCTTTGCCCCCTTGGACTTTGTCGGCCGACTCGCCCTCGATGCCTTTGCCCATATTGATGAACATATCTAATGCCATGATTTTCTCCTGTGTGCCGGCGCCATGCCGGCGGTTTTATGTGAAAAAGCGAAGCTTAGCCGGCCTTCGCCGATGGCAGCTTGGAGACCAAACGCAGCGACACGGTCAAACCCTCAAGCTGGTAATGCGGGCGCAGATAAAACTTCGAGGTGTAGTAGCCGGGGTTGCCCTCGACCTCCTCCAGAACCACCTCGGCGGCCGACAATGGTTTGCGCGCCTTGGTGCCTTCGCTGGAGTTGACCGGATCGCCGTCTACATACTGGTTGATCCATTTGGTCAGCCAGCGCTGCATCTCGTCGCGCTCCTTGAACGAGCCGATCTTGTCGCGCACAATGCACTTGAGGTAGTGCGCGAAGCGGCAGGTGGCAAACAGGTACGGCAGCCGCGCGGCCAGGTTGGCATTGGCGGTGGCGTCCGGATCGTCATACTCGGCCGGCTTGTGCAGCGACTGGGCACCGATGAAGGCGGCGAAGTCGGTGTTTTTCTTGTGCACCAGCGGCATGAAGCCATTGGCGGCCAGCTCCGCCTCGCGCCGGTCCGAGATGGCGATCTCTGTCGGACACTGCATGTCGACGCCACCATCGTCGGTCGGGAAGGTATGCACCGGCAAGCCTTCGACCGCGCCGCCGGACTCGATGCCGCGGATGCGCGAGCACCAGCCGTACTCCTTGAACGAGCGGTTGATGTTGACCGCCATCGCGTAGGCCGCGTTGGCCCAGGTGTAGTTCTTGCTGCCGGGCGCCGAGGTATCCTCCTCGAAGTCGAACGCCTCGACCGGGTCGGTCTTGGCGCCGTAGGGCTGGCGCGCCAGGAAGCGCGGCATGGCCAGGCCGACGTAGCGCGAATCCTCGGACTCGCGGAACGAGCGCCAGGCGGCATGCTCCGGCGTCTGGAAGATCTTGGTCAGGTCGCGCGGATTGGACAACTCCTGCCACGATTCCATCAGCATTACCGACGGCGCGGCCGCCGAGATGAATGGCGCGTGGGCGGCGGCGGCCACCTTGGCCATGCCGGTCAGCAGCTCGACGTCCGGCGCGCTGTTGTCGAAGTAGTAGTCGGCGACGATGGCGCCGAACGGCTCGCCGCCGAACTGGCCAAACTCCTGCTCGTACATTTTCTTGAAGATCGGGCTCTGATCCCAGGCCGTGCCCTTGAATTTCTTGATCGTTTTGCCCAGCTCGTTCTTCGAGATGTTGAGCACGCGGATCTTGAGCATCTCGTCGGTCTCGGTGTTGTTAACCAGGTGGTGCAGGCCGCGCCAGGCGCCCTCGACGGCCTGGAACTCCGGCGTGTGCAGGATCAGGTTGATCTGCTCGCTGAGCTTCAAATCCAACGCCGCGATCAGGCCCTCGATGGTAGCCAGCACGTCGCCCGAGATGATGTTGCTGCCCACCAGTGCCTGCTCGGCCAGGGTGCGCACCGCGCTCTCGACGGCCTCCTTGGCCTTGTCCGACTGCGGTTTGAATTCCTTTTGCAGCAGGCTGCCGAAGTCGCTCATCTCGAGCGTGGCGACGGCAAGGGGTGCTTCTGCTTCGTTCAATTCAGCCATAGTGTTTCTCCAGGACGGTCAGATATTATTCTTGCGGTTTCGGGGCCGACGTCAGCGCCTGCATCAGCGCCGGTTCGCTCAGCAGTTTGGCGATCAGGTCCTCGGCGCCGGTCTTGCCGTCCATGTAGGTCAGCAGGTTCGACAGCTGGCCGCGCGCCTCGAGCAGCTTGTTGAGCGGGCCGACCTTGCGGGCGATCGCCGCCGGCGTGAAGTCGTCCATGTTCTCGAACGTCATCTCCACGCTCAGGTTGCCCTCGCCGCTCAAGGTGTTGGGCACCTGCACCGCCACGCGCGGCTTCATCGCCTTGAGGCGGTCGTCGAAGTTGTCGACGTCGATTTCGAGGAACTTGCGGTCGGCCACCGGGGCCAGCGGGTCGGCCGGCTGGCCCGACAGGTCGGCCAGCACGCCCATCACGAACGGCAGTTGCACCTTTTTCTCGGCGCCGTAGACCTCGACGTCGTACTCGATCTGCACGCGCGGGGCGCGGTTGCGCGCGATGAATTTCTGACTACTCTCTTTGGCCACGATACTTCCTCCATGATTGAACAACACGATTGCCGTCTTGCCGGCGACTGATTACTCCGGTGCGCCCTGCGGCCCCCGGATCAAACTGGCCTGCTTTACGCCATCGGGCGCCAGGTCCTCCAGGATTTCCATGAAGCTCATGGCCACCAGGCGCTTGGCGCGCAGCAGCAGCATGGGCAAGGGACTGGACGGCTCATGCTGTTCGTAATAGCCGATCAGTTTGTCGAGCACGCGCTCGACGTCGGCGCGGTTGGCGATCTCGCCGCTGATCGGCGTGGCGCGGCGGCCGCCGTCGGCGCCTACGGCGCCCTCTGCATCGACGGCGGCCGCTGGATCGTCGGGCAAGGCGACCGCTTCGACCCCAAGAAACTCGCGGCCGCGCCGGAGCAAGCGGGTCAGGCTGGCAAGGCTGAGCGACTGGGCGGCGCCGACCCGGCGCTCCAGCGCCGCCTCGATGCCGGCCGCGCTGTCGCATGCAAGCGCGATGGCCTGGCGCGCCGCCGTCAGGGCGGCGGCGTCGGCGTCGCGCATCGCCAGCTCGATCGACGCGAGCGCCACTTTCTCGACGCCCGGCGGTGGCGCCAGCTCGCCGGTGGCGATCTCCAGCATCTTCAGGGTCAGCCGTCCCAGTCCGGGCAGCACGATCAGACAGGCTTCCTTCAGGTCGCGCAGCACGGTGGCGTGGTCGTTCAGGATCAGCAGGGAATTGATGCGCAATGTCGGGTCCATGTCGTCGTCGGCGTCGAGCTGCGGATGGACGCCGTCCCACTGCTCCTCGAGCAAGCGCTGGATCAGGCGCAGGCCGTCGGCCAGCCCCGCCACCCCATGCAGCGCCAGGCCGGCGCGCAGCAAATGCACGGCCAGGCGCAGGTCGCGGCTACGCAGCAGCAAGGCGCGCGCGGTGCGGTCGATCGCCTTCCAGTCCGGCGGCACGGCGGCGGTGATGGTCGCGCCGTACTGCACCTCGGGCTTGCCCGCCACCTCCGACTCGAGCGCGACGAAATCGGGATCGTACTCAAGGTTCGGTCCGCACGGATCGTCTGCGTTGACGTCTTGCAGCAGCAAATCAAAGTCGATGACGGACATGGCAATTGGACCGGGTCGGACGTGCCGGGCGGCCGCGTTTCGCCGCCGGCTGGCACATGGTTATATTTGTAATGTGTACATATTAGTCAGGAGGATCGGGGACGTCTGTCCCCATAAATGATGACGGCGAAAAGCTATCGGCCGGACCCGGGAAGTGGTAATGCGGACTGCGGAGAGGAAGGAAATGAAGCGAAGAGACTTTCAAGGAGTGCGGACGCGCGCGCCGGCGCTGCCGGCCCCCGGCCGGCGCCCGCCACGCGTGTTCTCGCGTGGCGGACGGCGGCGGGTGACGGCGGGGTGACGCCGCGCTAACGCAACTTGTCCGCCAGGTCCTGGGCCAGTCCGCACATGGTCAGCGTGGGATTCCAGGAGCCCGACGTGGGAAAAATCGCGCCACCGGTGACATAAACGTTGCGCACGCCGTGCGGACGGTAGTCGAGGCCGACCACCGAGCTCGCCGGGTCCTCGCCCATCCACAATGCCGACGCCTCGTGCACGATCACATTGAGACGGATTTTCCCGCGCGGGGGCCGCGCCGGTCCCCATGCGCCGCCGTCGCCCTCGTCCGCGTCGGTCCAGTATTCGACCGACGGCGCCGTCCCGCCCCGGTTGACCATGGCGCCGATGGTTTGATAGGTCGCCTCGTCGAGCACGTCCCACAACGCCAGCTCCTCCGGTCCGGTTTCCAGTTGAACGCTAATGTTGGTCGTCGGGTCGGCGCCGCTATTGCGCCGGATCCAGTTGCGCGAATTCTTTTCGTTCACCTCGCCCAGGGTCGCGCAGACGAACACCACATACCCCTCCGAACCGGCCAGTTGCTGCGGCGACGCGATCGCTGCCGCGTCGGGCGCCTCGTGCGCGATCGTGCCGGCGTCGGCGGCCGGATCGGCAACCGCGAAGGCGCTGGCCTGGACGTGGTACTGGAAGCCGGCGGCATCCTTGCCGTCGAGGTAGAGCGCGGCGATTTCCAGCGCCGACAAATCCTTGAATGCGGACCTGCTCACGCGCGCGGTCACGTGCGACATGAAGTGGCCCGTGTAGCGCCGCCCGGCGTTGGGCAGCAGGTCGCCGAAGGAGTTCATCAGCAGCGTCGCCGGTGGGATCGTCCCCATCGCCAGGATGATGCGCGCCGCGCCGACCGTGACGACGCCGCGCCCGGTGTCGATCGCGGTCACGCCGCCCTGGTGGTCATGCAGCAAGCGGTTGACGGGGCAGCGGTCGACAATGCTCAGCGGCGCGCCATGGCCGTGCTGCGCCAGGCCCTGCTGATGCTGCTGCAGGTCGAGCAGCGTGCCGACGGTGGAGTACTTGTAGAACTTCACTCCCTTCCAATCCGGATTGCCCACCGCGATCGGCGCCGGATACGCATGTTGCGCCGTCGGCACGTGGCGCTGGTAGTTCTCGCGCAAGTTGTCGTCCAGTTGCCGCTGCAGTTCGCCGTAGACGCCGTCGCGCATGTCACTCATCGATTGCACGTGCAGGAAGGTCTTGGCGCGCTCCCAGAAGCCCGGTTGCAAGGTGACGTCGATCAGCGCTTGCGGCCAGTCGCGCATCAGCCCGGGATCGGGCGCGGGGCACCAGGCGCTCCAATAGGTCGAGCGTCCGCCCAGGACCGGAATGTAGCCGGCCTGGAAAAACTTCATGCCGGTGGTCGCCATGTCGGTGGTGCGCGACCACGGGTAGGTGGTTTGCGCCGACGTGGTGGCCTGGAACGCGGCCGGCAGCATCTGGTAGTGCGTCGGCAGCCAGAAGCCGCCCCGTTCGAGCATCAGTATGCGGGCGTGCCGATTGTGCTTGAGGCTTTGCTCGACGAAGGCCACGGCGGTCGGCCCGGTGCCGATGACGATGAAGTCGTAGTTGGCGTTGGCGACGGCGTCCCAGTCGCCGTGGCCGGTGAAGAAGGCGGCGCCGGCGACGCGGTCGGCATCGGCCGTTTGCGCGCCGGGGACCGGGTAGCCCTGCTTGTTACCGCCGGACCCGGCATGCGGCCCGGCCAGGAAGCGCTTGTAGTTGTGGCTCATGATCGCTCCTCACTTGGCGGGTGTCGATTGGGTCAGCGGCACGACGCGTTTGCCCCTCAGGTCAAATTGCAGGGCGCCGCGCGTGGGATTGGGGTGCGTCGCTTTATGCCAGGCGGGAAGCGACTTGAATGTCAGCACCATATCGAAGTCGGCAGCGATGTTGCCGGCATCCATGGGGTCATCGCCCTTGCGATTCTGAAACCATTTCAGCCATAACTCCGACCCCGGTTCGGGGGAGACAAAGTCGGTCGTTTCATTAAGGGTGGATGCTTGAAGGAGCGGATTCGCCAGCGCCGGCAGCAGGAAGGACGGGCTGGTATTGGCTGCGACGCTCCATTGCGCCGAACTGTGACAACTCATGCAAGACGAATTTTGAGCGTTTTTGACAGACTTGAATTTCGTATTTGAAAATGGTGCGGACTTGTTCTCGCCGTAGGGATAGACGATGTCATTCATCGCGCCATCGTTGGGGCCGGACAAGCGCCCGCCCCACCCCAACGTCTCGCTCGCGTATGGCGGGGCCTGCGGATTGACCCAATTCTGCACCAGAGGTGGCTGAGGGCCCGGAACGTATTTCTGCACTGGATCGTTACCCCACTGCGCGCCCATCACCACCATTTTTTTCCAGACGTCAGGCGAGGTGATCCGGCTGTCGTATACCAGGGTGGTGAACACCCAGCCGGTCGCGGGCGCGGATACGCTGTCCTTGACGATAATGTCGAACTGCATCAGATAAGTGTCTGTGAGCTTCCGGGCCGGCGAAAAGTTCGGATTGTTCGGCGGCGGCGGATAATCGGTCACGTTCGTCGTGATGTACGCAGGCCAGGACAAGGCGCCTTTCATGACAGGCCAATCCTTGGCGCTGACGGTGGTAAATGCCGCCTTGACGATGATCGCACCTTCGGGGAACTGCGTAGCTTCTTTCGTCATTACCGGTTGCATCCCGCTACTGCCCCAGATCTTGTTCAAGGTGACGGCGGCGGTCCGGTCGTAGTAGGTCAGCACGTAAGTGGTGAAAGACTTGTTCAATCCGCTTTTTTGAAACAATGAAACGTCCAGGTCACTTGATCCGACATACATGCCGTGTATCGGTTCACGTGTGCCGTCCCCCTTCACCGAGGCCATCCAAGGCTCGTTGTACCACCCACGCTTGCCGGCGTCCCAGTTCTTGTAGTCTTGCAGCAGCACCCGCATGTCGTCGCCGATCGACGCCTTCAGTGCTTCGGCGTATGCGCTGGCGTTGGCCACGGAAATGGGCTGATTCTTGATCGCCGCTTGCCACGGCATCGGCGGCTTGAGTGCGCTGGCCGGATAGGCGTAGCTCAGCTTGAACATCGGCCCCGAATACTCGGACGGCGGCGGCGACGGATTGGCGGAGTTGCCGAACGGATTCGGGGTTTGCGCCGCGGCGCCCAGGGCCACGCAGGTGCAGGCGGTGAAGAGGAATAGTCGGCTCAGTTGCATGTTCTTTCCTATCTTATTGAATTATTGGAGGAAGATCGTCGGACAAATGGGTGACGCTATAGCGGCTGGCCTTTCTGCGAAGAGTGGGATGGGAACAGCATTGAATTGGGCGCCGGCGGCGGCAGGAATTGCAACCCCGGCGCGGACGGCAAGGGTTGGTGCACAAAGTAGATCAGGGTATCCGGCTCGCCGGCATGGATGTCGGCGACCAGCCTGTCAAGGATGGGGAAAAGTTGGCGTTCGTGTCCGGGCCGGGAAAACCATTCGGAGGTCAAACTCAGTGCTGCTGGCGGTAGCTGTGGCATCTGGTCCTCGAACATCAGCGGTTGGGCGAGCCGGAAACTGCGCGCCGTTTAGATCACTGAGGACAAGATAGCAGATCAAAAATTGCCAAAATACGTAAATTGTAACAACACTAATTTTCTGTTGGTAACTACCTCCACGATAGCTACGCCGCCGGGCCGGGCGGCTGGGGCGGCCGGATGCATGCTGCTGGGTGTTGAGCATCCGGCGTGATGCGGACTTCCAGCTGTATTGCTCGCGGCGGCCACGGAAAGACCGCGCCGCCGCGGTGAGTTACTTCTGCAACTTGTAGCGCTGTTCGCGATAGAGGATCGACGGCAGCACCACGTGCGACATGGCCTTGTCCACCAGTTGCGGATCGGCGGGCGTCGAACTCGTGGTCAGCGTCTTGGTGGCGGCGTCGTACTTGCCCAGCAACGGCTCCTGGCCCGGCCGCAGGATTGTCGCCGACGACCCCTCCAGCCACGCGAAGTAATTGTCGAACTGGATCAAGGCCCGCCCCGGGGTGTCGCTGTCGCGCGCGAAGTCGCGGCCGATCATCGGATGCTCGCTCGACACGCCCATCAGCGACAACATCGTCGGCGCCAGGTCGATCTGGCTGGCGATGGTCTTGATGACCTTGGGCTGGATGTCCGCGCCCATGATCAGGCCGGGGATGTGGAACTTATTGATCGGCACCAGGCTGTCGCCGTAGACCCGGTTGTCGTGGTCGGCGACGATCAGGAACACGGTGTCCTTCCAGTAGGCCTCTTTCTTGGCCTGGGCGATGAAACGGCCCAGCGCATAGTCGGCATACTTGACGGCGTTGTTCACCGTCTGCTTCTCGGCGTCGTGCAACTGGATGCGGCCGTCCGGGAACTGGAACGGCTCGTGGTTGGACGAGGTGAAGATCAGGCTGAAGAACGGCTTGTTGGCCGCGTGCAGCGCCTTGAGGCGTTCGAGCGACTTGTCGAACAAGTCCTCGTCGGAGGCGCCCCAGCTGCCTTCGAACACCGGCTTCATGTCGCGGCGGTCGACCACCTTCTGGAAACCGTTGCCGGTGAAGAAGCCGCGCATATTGTCGAAGTGCGCTTCGCCGCCGTAGACGAATTCGGTGTGGTAGCCCTTCTGACCCAGGCCAAGCGCCAGCGTGTAGAAGTTTTGCTGCGCCAGCGACAGCTTGACGACGCTCCGCGCCGGGGTCGGGCCGTAACCGGCGACGACCGCCTCGATGCCGCGCACCGAGCGGGTGCCGGTGGCGTACAGCTGCTCGAACCACCAGCCTTCCTTCTTCAACTTTTCCAGCTCGGGGGTGACCGGCACGCCGCCGAGCGATTCGACGAAGGTCGCGCCCAGGCTTTCCTCGAGCACGATGACCAGATTGAGCGGACGCTCACGCTGCGCGGTGGCGACTTGCTTGTGCAGGGTCGGCAACTCGGTGGAGGTGAACTGCGCATCCTTGAGCCACGGTGCACTCTTGACGACCTGGAACACTTTCTCGCGTGGGTACTTGCCGTAGATCTCGGAAGAATTGGCTTCCTTGCTCATCGAGTTCAGCGCGTCGAACACTGACCAGGGCGAATTGATGATGAGCGAATTGACCATCGAATCGCCGGTCAGCGCGAACAGCGCCGGATTGGCCGGCCGGTGCGCGGTGGTCGAGCGGACCTGGACGAACACCAGGCACACCAGCAGCGGCCACACCAACAACAACTTCAGCGGACGCCAAGTGGTCATGTTGGCGGAGGCGGCCTTGAGCAGCCGGTACAGTCCGACGCCCAGCAAGATGGTGGCGATCACGCCCAGCACCAGGGCGATGCGGAAGCCGTTCCACAGGGTGGCGATGACCTCGTGCGGGTAGGACAGGTACTCGATAAACAGACGGTTCGGCCGCACGTCGAACTGCATGATGAACTGCGGCGTGGACACTTCCATGAAGACGATGAAGATCAACGCGAACGTTGCCCAGCCGACCGACAACAGACGCCACAGGCGCTGCGTGCGCTGGTGCGCCAGCAGCGGCGCCAGCACCAGCGGGATCGCCAGGAAATAGCCGAGCAAAATCAGATCGGCCCGCACACCCTGGACGAAGATCCGCAGCGGAATGCCGGTAGGCGCCACCCGGCTCCATTGCCAGGCAACCAGGCCGGCGCGCGACAGCGACAGGATGAGCAGCCCGAGCAGCAGCAATTGCAGCAGGCTGGAGAACGGACCGGCCCAGGCGGTCAGCCTTTCGAGTTTGGCCGCGCAGCGGTTCAACAGGCTATTCGAAGGTAGTGTCATAACGGTCCCTGTCGACGGGTCAGTCGGCGGCGGCGCCGGCGACGATCGGATGCGAGGCCATGTACTGCGGGGCGCCCGCTCCGGCGCTCATCAGCCAGGCGGTGAACAGCAGGAACACCACCACCATCGCGAACAAGGTCGATACGCGGCGGCTGTCGGCCGGCTGCTCGAACACCGGCGGCTTGCCGTAGCCCACGCCGATGTAATAGGCGGCAAACACGGTGGTCATGTAATGGACGGCGCCGAACATCTCGCCCAGCTCACCCTTGCGCGGGTGGTCGATGACCAGGTGAGACAGCGCCACCAGGGCGATGTAGATCACCGACGCCGACAGCGGCGGCAGGTACAGGCCGAAGCTTTCAACAAAGCGCTGGATGCCCGGACGCTTGCGCGCCAGCAGCGGCAGGATGATGTTGTGGGTCAGGCCGACGATGGCGATGACCTTCAGCAGCACGGCCTTGTGCAGGCTGGCGTTGCCGACGGCAAGGTTGTGCAGATTGGTCTCGGACTGGCGGTTATGGGCCAGGAAGTATTCCGGCGAGGCGATGTGCAGGATGCGCTGGAACCAGCTGATTTCCTCCAGCGCGGCAAGCGCCACCAGCGCCGTCAGGCCGACGAAGGCCAGCAGTTGCAGGTTGATCTTCGGCGTGCGCTGCCATTGTTCGACGGCGAGGAAGCCGAGCATGCCGGCGGTGACGGTGAAGCACAGGAACTGCATCCACTCTACGATGCCATCCTCCACCACCAGGCGCCACAGCGCGCTCTGGTCGCCCTTCCACAGGATCGCCAGCGCCATCACGAAGATATTGACGACGACCCCGACCGCGATCACCGGATGAACATACCACTTGTTCTTTACCATGCATTGCTCCATTGCTGATTAAATTTGTTCATTGCCGGCCGCGTGCGCGAGCACCGGTTCCGGGATCGGCGAGCTGTCCGGCTCGGCCAACGGCGACACCAGCTCGGCGCGGCGGGCGGCGCGCTGGCGCACCAGCGACACCATCGTCGACCCCAGCGCCCACGACCACAGCAGCGGGTCGAGCAGCGCATCCCACAGGTTGCCGGACGGCAGGCGCAGCACCGAAAACAGCAGCACGGCGACCAGCAGCGCGGCAGCGCCGGCGACGGCCCGGTCGCGCACGATGGCCACCGCGCAGGCGATGGCGACCGCGCACGCGACCAGGGGCGCGGCGACGGCGCCGAAGCCGCTGGAATACAGGCCAAGGGCAAGCACGCCGAAGGCCTCCAGATACAGCACCAGGCCGGCGACGACCAGCGGCACCGCGAGGGCCGGCGGCATGACCAGCAGGACCGGCCGGCCCTGCCAGCGCGCGTGCAGCGACACCAGGCTGAAGCCGGCCAGCAGCGCGCTCGGATATTGGAATACCAGGGTCAGCCAGTAGGCCGGCGACGCCGCGTCGGGCAAGGCCATCACCACCAGCATGACGATGACCACGCCGGGAACGAAGGCCGCGTTGGCCATCGAGCGGCGCGGGCGCAGCGCGAACACCACCGGAGACGGCTTGGGGGACAGCTTGGACAGCCACGTCGAAAACAGCGCCGGCTTTAACACCGGCAAGATCGCCAGCAGCATCGCGGCGGCGACCAGCGCCCAGGCCAGGCGCCCGTACACGATCTGCAGGGCGAGATCAGGCAAGCTCATAACGGGTCCTTCCCGGGATTGATTTTCAGGCGGTGGTGCGCGATCGCGCGCCGCTGATAAGTGTAGGTGATATGCAGTTCATCGCCGACTTGATACATCGCCGGATACGAAAACTCGTCGCCGGGCTTGCCGCTGACGATATCGGTCAGCGGGCGCCACGCGTGCGCGTCGGTCGAGATCGACAGGGACAAGATGCTGCGCGCCATTTTGCCGGCGGCGCCGTCGTTGCGCAGCATCAGGAAGCTGCCGTTGGTCAGGCGCAGCACCGCCAGTGCGGTGCCATGGTTGGACATCGGCGTCGCGTCCATGTCGTGCCAGCTGTTGCCGCCGTCGCGGCTGAAGGCTTGCTGCACGCGCCGGTCCTCGCCGGCGTCGCGCATCCACGCGCGCACCTCGGTGGCCGACACCGGCACCAGGGTCGGCTGCAGCGATTGCGTGCGCGCGCCGATGCGCGTCAGGCGCTGCGGCGCGCCGCTGGCGTCGAACGCCATCAGCATCGGATATTTGTTGCCGATTTCAAAATAGGCCGGCAGCCACCAGCCGCCATCGGCCAGCCCGATGGGCGCCGAGCGCACCAGCACGCTGGTATTGAAGACGGGAGACATCGGCAGCACGCGGCGCACGGTGAAGCTGGCGCCCTGGTCGCGCGACTCCATCTGCACGATGCGCGAGGCGGCCCAGCCGCCCAGGCCGGTGGCGACCACGTACAGGTGGACGGTGCCGTCGGTGGCGGTCCAGGCGACCGGGTTGCCGATGCGGCGCACGCCGTGGCCGAGCACGGCGCCGAGCGACGCGCGGCTGGCCACTTCCCAGTTATCGCTCCATTTGCCGTTGGACCAGCGCGAGGCGTAGACTTTGACGTCCGGACCGCTCTCGCGGCTGCCGGCCCACCAGAAGGAAAGCAGATCGCCGCCGGGCAGGCTGGCCAGCGCGCTCGCGTGCGCGGACGGCACGCCCTTGGGCATCGGAATGATGGCGCGGGACAATTCGGTCAGGGTCGGATCGGTCGGCGCGGCCGCGGAGCGGCTGGCTACCGGCTTGCCGCCGGACTGGGCTGTGTGCGACCAGCGCCAGGCTTCGGCCGCCACCGCGGTGGTCACGGCCAGGACACATGCCAGTATGACCAGACCGGCTGCCCGCTGTAAAGGTGGGCGCGAAGCTCCCATTCCGTCTCCAAGAGATCGGGACATGAAGGAAGCACGTGCAATGATCCTCTTGCCCTAAATTAACAACCCTCCGCGCTCGCCTTGCGGCGGGCGGCAAGCACTACCATGATTTCGCCGCGAATGCATTGACGAATCCGGTATCGTACATGAAAACACGAAAGAAATGTTAGAGCATGGCACTTCTCACGGCGGCCCCGCCGGGCGGCTGCGGTGCTTTGACTTGTGTTGCGCGCCCTCCGATTGGGCCGCCAATCGAATCGCTCTTGTCAAACAGTACTTTCTAGGGTGTAATCTTGCATGGATTATATCTAGCCCGGCGTTGGCGGTCCCAGCGCGGCATATCTGGAGTGGAAGTAACATGTCAGAACCGGTTTCGTCGCAAAACAGCTCGCCCGCCTCACTGCTCGCGGGCTTCACGCAAAGCACGCGGATACTTAAGCTCACCACGCCGCTGGGCGCGGACGTGCTGCTGGCCGAGTGCGTGCGCGGCGAGGAAGGCATCGGCACCGGCTTCAGCTTCAAGATCGCCGCGCTGTCGACCGACGCCGCCATTTCGCTCAAGTCGCTGATCGGCCAGCCGGTGCTGCTGGAGTTGATGACCGCCGCGAGCCGCGACCAGCTGCGGCCTTTCCACGGCCACGTCACCGCCGTCGACATGGCCGGCGCCAACGGCGGCTTCGCCCGTTACAACCTTACGCTAGAACCGTGGACCGCCTTCCTCGCACGCGGGCGCGACAGCCGCATCTTCCAGGATATGACGGTGTTCGATATCCTCGACACCATTTTCGCCGCCTACCAGGGCCAGGGCAAGCTGGCGCCGGCGTGGCGCTTCGACATCCTCGACCGCGCGGTCTATCCCAAGCGCAGCATCACCACGCAGTACCAGGAAAGCGACCTCGCCTTCGCCCGGCGGCTTATGCACGAGGAAGGCCTGTTCGATTATTTCGAACACAGCGGCGATGCTGCCAGTCCTGGCCTGGGCAGCCACACGATGGTCATCGCCGACCACAACGGCAGCTTCAAGCCCAATGCCCAGGCCAGCATCGCCTTCAGCCAGCCCGGCGCGACCATGCAGCAAGATACGCTGGACCGCTGGCGCACCGAGCTGCGCCTGCAAACCAACGCCATCGAGATAAGCAGCTGGGACTACCGCTCGCTCGACACCCGTCCGGTTGGCGCAGCCAGCGCGGACGGCGGCGACGGCGCGCCGCTGGTCAGCCGCGACGCGCCCGGGGCCTACGCCTACCAGTCGCGCGAACAAGGCCAGCGCATCGCCGACAACCAGTTGCAGGCGTTCGAAGCCAGCAAGGAAATCCACGTCGGCGCCGGCACCGTGCGCACGCTCGCGCCCGGCACCACGTTCGCCCTCACCGGTCAGGCGCAGTTCGACTTGGCCGGCAGCGACGATGAGCGCAGCTTCCTGGTGGTGCGCACCGTGCACCTGATGCACAACAACCTGAGCGCCGACCTGAAGTCGAGCCTGATGCAGCGGATCGGCCAGGGCCTGCTCGACGCGTTGATCGGCGAGGAGGAAAAGACCAGCCTGCACGCGGTTGGCAAAGCCATGGGCGAGCGGCCTTTGTACCGCAACCGCATCGACGCCATCCGCAGCAACATTCCATACCGCTCCAGCGGCACGGACGCGCACGGCCAATTGCTCCATCCGCGTCCGACCATCCACGGACAGCAGACCGCCATCGTGGTCGGCCCGCCCGGCGCGCCTATCCACACCGACCGTGACCATCGTGTCAAAGTGCAGTTTCACTGGCAGCGCGGCGCGCAAAGCCATAGCCGACTTCAGCATCCGATGCCCGACGGCCACACCGGCGCGCCCGGCGACGACCAGGCGGGCACGTGGGTGCGCGTGGCAACGCCGATGGCGCCGGTGGCCGGCGCCAACTGGGGCAGCAGCGCCCTGCCCCGTATCGGGCAGGAAGTGCTGATCGATTTCCTGGAGGGGAACATCGACCGGCCGGTGGTGCTCGGCACCGTGTACAACGGACGTGGCCAGGCCGACGCCCAGCATAATCAGGTCGCAGGTGGCGCGGGCGTGGCAACCGGCAACGCCCCGGCGTGGTTTCCCGGCGAGGCCGGCGGGCACGCGCACCCGGCGGCGCTGTCGGGCATCAAGACACAGGCGGCCCAGTCCAGCCAGGGCGGAAGCGGCGCTTACAACCAGTTGGTGTTCGATGACAGTCCAGGGCAATCGCGCCTTGGGCTGCAGCGCCACGCCACCGCGCACCAAGGCACCGCCGAGTTGAACCTCGGCCACCTGCTGCACCAGAGCGACAACCAGCGCCTTAAGGCGGCCGGCTTCGGCGCCGAGCTCAAGACCGAGCACAGCATCGCCGTGCGCGCCGGCAAAGGCGTGCTGCTTTCAAGCGACGCGCGCGGCAGTGCGACCGGCAGCCAGATGGATTCGAAGGAAGCCATCACACAGCTGGAAGAGAGTTTTCAGCTGCAAACCGATTTGGTCGAGATGGCGCAGAAACATAACGCGAAACTTAAGGACGAACCGGCACCGGCGGAACTGCTGTCGATCAAACAGGTGAAGCATGTAGGTGAAGTGCTGAGTGGAACGGATGGCGGATCGTCCTCCGACTCCGGCGGCCAATCCGAAGCGCTCAAGGCCGCCGCATACACCGAGGCCCATGCGCAACTTTCGAGCCCGACCGGGATCGTGGCGGCGACGCCGGCCAACGCCCTGCTCGCCTCCGGCAAAACCGGCAATCTGAGCGCCGGCCACGACATCAACTTCGCGGCCCAGGGCAATAAATTCCATGCGGTGGCAGCAGGCATCGGCCTATTCACTTATGGCAAGGCGACCAACGCTGAAAAACCAAACAAGGAACTCGGTATTCGTTTGCACGCGGCCAGCGGCAAGGTCAGCGCTCAAAGCCAGTCGGACGAAACGAAGCTCACTGCCGACAAAGCGGTGACCGTGACCAGTGTGGGGAAAAGCATCACTGCCAGCGCCAAGCAATATCTTGCGCTGACCTCCCAAGGTGCTAGCCTGAAGATGGAGGGTGGCAATATTATGCTTCACGGCCCGGGTACGATCACCTTTAAAGCAAGCAGCAAGGAGCTGACCGGGCCATCAAGTTCGTCCAGCAAGTTGAAGTTGCCGGCCGTCGGCAAGCTGGCTGAATGCTCATCAGCACAGTCGGATGCCGCCACGGGGGGCGCAAGTGCAATCTAAGCTCGCTCAGCTACGTGCGAGCATCGATCCTGTTACACCGCTGTTTGTGCTGGTCGATCCGATGGTTGGCGAGCCCCTGCCCGGCATCAGCACCTCCGCGCCTCGATCAGACGCGACTGATCAACGCATGCAAGGTTGGGGGCGCGACATCGTCCCGGTGGAGCTTGCCAAGAGCATTGCGCTGCCCGCGCATCAACATCCTTACCTGATTCAACTGCTGGGACCGGACGACCCGCTGCTGGAGGTCACACTCGCCATCGCAGAAGAAGAGCGCCTCTCGTCGCAGTCTGGCGGCCTGGATGGAACAGGCCGCTCAGCCCATCGCATCGGCGGCTGGCTGCAAAGCAGCATGCGCTGGACGGAGCTCGGAACGCTTGTTGCGGAAATGTGCCGAGTCAACACCGATGCGAATACCAAGGCGACTTACTTGCGCCTGGGCGATCGCCGGGTGCTTGATCTCTTATGCCACGTCGCCGGCCAAACCCGTGTTGCCGTGCAATTCGGGCGCCTTCAGAGCTGGACCTATTTAAAACCCAGTGGCGATCTGTGTCGGCTGCAGTCGCCTGGCGAACATCGCGAGCGACTGCGCCTGGACGAGACTGAATGGCAAAGGATGCTTACCGGCGAAATGCTGCATCGAGCGATGGCCCACTACCTCGGAGAGACGACCTTTACCGATGTCATGATAGCGCCGCCGACCTACTCCTCCGCCGAAACGGCGCGCCTCCTCGCCGCGGATGCTGCGCTCCGATGGCCGCATCGTTTCAAGAGCGACGTCGATGACACCGTATGGGGTGCGCTGGCGATGTGGCGGCCATCGATGGCGAAGCTGCGGGCGATCCAAGAACTGCTGGACGACCCAGGTTCGGAAAGCGAGCCTGCCGAGCCGGTGAGCTTTTTGCACCGCGACCTCATCACATTAATACAACAGGCGGAGAAAACCGCCCGATTTGATTGAACTAAGGATTTAGATACACATGGCCACGACTACCGGTTGCGACGTATGCAAAAAAAGCTCGCTCTCGCTGCTGCTGCTGCGCCCTAGCCCCATCTCCAAAAGCCCGCTGCTACTCGCCCCTGGCTCGCAAAGCGTTGCCGCCGAACCGGCGTCTGTCGCCGGTCTGTTGCCCTCTCGCCTGCCAACCGAAGCCCGCTTCGGACTGCGCCTGCTGCGCGCGGGCTATGTGCACGTCTACATTCCCAACCCTCCACCCCGAATGACGCACTGGCGGGTCTACCGGGTGACCGAGCAGGCCGATATCCTCCCGCAGGAACATGCGTTGTTTGACCAGCCGAGCGAGCCCTTCGCCTGCGAGCGACCGGTCCACATCGCGACAGGCATGAAGGTACTGAGCATCCCTCAAGCTGACAAGATCGCTGAGATCTGGATCGCATACAGCGCCAACCTTTGGAACGACACTTTGCGCAAGAAAAACGGTGGCGATGCAACGGTGATGCAGCACGTCTCCCTCAGAGGGAACGGACCGAACACTTTCACGCCCACCGCGCAAAAACTTAAGGCACAGGTGCTCGAATGCGCATTGAAGTCTTACACCATGGACGGCTCGACAGAGCAGGATTTTGCGTTTAATAGTGTGGCGCAGAGCATTGATGAATTGGCGGCTGGATTGACGGCTGCTGCTGCGAAGCATCCAAAAACTGCCGGCAAAGAAGTTGCGGTGGTGTTACGCGATCCGGTAGGCATCGCTGCGGAACTCAATTCACTGCGCGTGCGGAGGAACGAGGCCATCAAAAGAGAATTTGCCAAACCGGAGATCGTTCATCCGCTGAATAGCTCCAATGTGGTTCTGGGATTAAAAAAATCCCATGTCGATGCTGCCGATGCTGCTAGCTTCGAACAGGTCACACCAGTCAGATCGCTAACCGAATATCAACAGACGAAATGGCCGCCCGGCACTACCTACAGACAAATGACCCCAGAGGAAGGTGCTGAGCTATTAAAGGATCGCAGCGTGATTTTGCCGATCAATCGGCGCATGCAAATCCGAGATAAAACAGTCCCGATGGTATGGGTCTTTTTCCCGGATCATGAGGAACGGGCGCAGGAATGGACAAAGCGGAAGGCAGCATCAAGTTGGTCCAAATTCGCGAAATACCATGACGAAGAAGCTCGCGCGGCATGGGTCAAAAATTTCGAAAACCGGATGAAGCAGGAGCACTACGATCCCCTCCGGAAAATGGAAGAAGACTGGTTCAGCGCCGCCGAAGATGTTCACACTGTTACCTACTTCAAGCGCCATTTTGACCCGGATTCACAAGCCTCACCATCGAAGCCTCCCATTGATCGGGTGACTTACTCACGTGAAAGCAATCTGATTCATGTCCCAGCGCCGATGACTGCGGGCCAGGTTACAGAGCGCTACGTGGCTATGCTTGAGAAACCGATTACGAGCGATGACGCTATTGTGCTACGTAAGTTTGTCTGCAACAAAAGCAGTATGATCGCTGACGCTCACGTGCAATTGACAGGCGATCCCGGTGCCGACGGCATGCGTGACAAGACCTTCGACATACTGAAAGGGTACAGTGAGCTCGCCAGATCGGCACCACACATGCAATCCTATGGCTGGATTGGTCATGCCTTAGCACTCTACAGTGTTGGTCAGCTCAGCGCATTGACGGGCGCGGCCTTGTCCATTGCGGCAGATAATCCTGTCACAACCAAGGTCGCGGCCAAACTGCAAACGTTGACAATGTTTCAAAGGATGTTGGAGACAGCCGTGGAGGGCGCGTTAAAAGGAAACGCGCCGAAACTTCCTGTGCTGATCAAGCTCAGAGTGGGTGCGGACGAAGCGCTGGCCATAATGTCAGCGCGATCGGGCCAAGATCTTGGCGCCAGCAAAAGCAGAATCAAGCAGCATCGAGCTGCCGGCAGGATGGTCACGCTAACCTTGCTAACGGATACGGATGCAATTAAAGCGGCCGGCGGCAACGTCTCGGACATCGCACATAGCTCAACAAATGGAGCAGTAAAAATCGGCACTGCGGCTACAACCACGGCTGCGGCAGCGGCACTGGGTAAAGCCCCGGTCTTATCCAAAGAAGCTTTTCTGACTCTCTATCAGAAGCAGGCGACGCTGGCCGGGAAAGCGACAAATCTGATTCGCGACGCGCTGCCAGCCTTAAACCGTACTGCTGCCGGCGCTAATTTGGTTGAGCTATCGAAGACTTTGGATGCACGGCTCGCCCTAGGAAGCATGGTAATCCAAGCGATAGGCATTTGGAATGGTATGGAAGCGCATAAAAGAGCCCGCTCAGATAGCGCCAAACTTGACGCGACTTATGGGATCTTAGACAGTGTGGTCGGATTCAGCGGCGGAGCCTTACAGATGGGCGCCGTATTTGCCGAGCTCCGGCTGGTTCGAAAGGTTGGTGAGCAAGCAGCCACCGCTGCGGTAGCACAAAGTTTGGGCATTGGTGCCCTGAAAATCTTAGGTGCTGCAACTGGTCTTGCCGGTGGTGCTATCAATTACATCGCATCAATGAAGAAAAGCGGAGATCAGAAGGATTCGGGCAACTCTACGTCACGCGATCTATATTTTTTATCGGCTCTAGCATCAGCGGGTACTGGACTCACGTCATTTGTACTGACAAGTGGTGCGGCTGCCGAAGTACTTGTTGCACGGGGTGTAGGTGGTGCTATCGTTCGCACGGTCGCAGTCCGGGTGGGGGCGAATATGGTGTTAGCAACCGTTGGTGGGGTGGCCCTAACGGTCTCGGGAATTGGCCTAATTTTGCTTGGTGCAGGTGTAGCTTTCCAGGTTGGTGCTATTTTACTTACCCCCGACGATCTCCAAGCTTGGCTGGGCAGGAGCTATTTTGGGCTGGACGGCGGCATTATTTTTACCGGAAAACGTGATGACATGTTCCCCAAAGGAGATTGGCAAGCTGAAAAAAAAGCGCTAGAGGAGGTTATTACAAAGATACCGAAGGACACCAAGGAGTCGGAGAAGGATTGTGATTAGCCAATGTAAAGCACCAAGTTGCGCCACAATGCGTGTTCCTAACGCAAAGAATCGCCATTACTCATGAGCACAACAAAGGAATAAGTTATCTTGGATTCTTCAGTATCAAAAAATGTGTCTAATGTAGTTGAACGTTTTGCGAAAAACCAGCCAGCGAGTCAATCCGCAATCGCGTTCGGCCTTATCAAAAACATCTATAAGGATGCGATTGAATACAAAGGAATCACTGATGGCAGCCGCGGCGTCCTCACGCTGATAGGGTTGACGTGCTTGTCCTTTATGGCCTTCATTACGTTCGACTTATTACCCGTTATCGCAGAAGGAATGAAAGAGCCACTCATATTCATTTCGTCCCTGATTTTTATTTTTTCGTTCGGAACATTTTCAATATATTTTTTTCTCCGCTGCATTCGCATGGAACTATTTCGCCCCTATGACGAACCAATTATATTTGATCGAAAGAACAGACGCGTGTATAGGATATATCGCGTAGTTGAACCAGGGTGGAACGGGCTACTGAAGAGCTGGCCGTTGGCCTCAGCGTCCTATGACTGGGACCGGATTGAAGCTGAACACCACGCGGTAGTGACTGCGAACACATCCACTATCAGTCGTGTTCATGCGCTTGTCTTCAATGCCCGGAAGAGCCGGACAGATCCGGCCGTCGTGGAGAGTTTTACAATTGGCAATAGTATGGAATTAGGCGAAGTTACCGTTCCTGCAATGTATGAACATATCCGAAGGTTTATGGAAGATGGCGGTCCTTATTTACCGCCGGGAGAATCAGTATCTGTAAGTCAAAAGCCTGCCACGTTTTTGGAGTGCATGGTCAGAACAGGCCCTTATGGCGACAATCTTAAAAAATGGTGGAAAAATGCGCGCTTTGTAACCATTTTGGGATTTCTTATATTTCCGGTTTCCTTCCCTATCGTAACGCTGCTCGGGATTTTTTCATGGCTGAGTTATATCACATCAAGTCCCATTAGTTGGTCGAGCGAGGTTCACGCGGCGGTCGGGCTACCTACCTCAGATTAAATATCGGAGCTCTGTCGTAGCATGGAACTCTGTCGACCCGAGGACGAGCCGATCATTTTCGACCGTGAGGACAGGAAAATCTATAGAATTCCAAGCAATTTAGCCTAGGCTAAAGGCTGGAGTATAAGCCGCGTCCAGACGCTCATCACTTGGTGAGACTTGTCGGTCTCTAAAAGACCCGTTACTTTCATCGAGTACATAGTGCGCACCGCACCCTATGGGGGATCGGCTGTCGATTTGTAGCGAAATCTGACCCACTTTGCCGCATAATTTGCAAACGAATCTGACCCACGTTTAAGACACAATCCTGCTCATGACATTGAGCGGGGAATCGGAGTGATGACGTGGCACTACTAGGCATTATTCGACGCTGGCACATTCGCGACCAGATCCAATTGAGAGAGATAGCCAGGCGGTTGGGCATCTCCAGAAATACCGTCCGGCGCTACCTGCACTTGGAAACCATAGAGCCAGCCTACACTGAGCGGCGCTCCACCCGCGCCATCGACAAATACGCGTTCCAGCTTTCTGCGCTCCTCAAGACCGGGGCGGCCAAGTCGCGTAAGCAGCGGCGCACGCTGAAACAGATCCATGAGGACCTAAAAGAATTGGGGTTCGAGGGGTCTTACGACAGGGTGGCGGCGCTCGCGAGGACTTGGAGAGAGGGGCAATCTGAGAGGGTCAATCCAGCCAGCAAACGAACATACCTACCGATCGGAGTGTATTATCTGCAACGAAATCATACCGATGACGAGGCTTTGAAGAAGTGTCCGAAAACGCAAGGCTTGGGATTATTTAGGGACGGGTTTCAAGGTTTGAGCCCCAAGAACTGCGGCATATTTAGCTGACTACAATAATTCAGGCACAGCCCACTTGGACAGCATCTCGAGCGCGCCGTAAGGCCAATATAGAAGTACCGTGCCTGTCGCAGTCAAAGTTCATCACAACTTTCGGATCAGATCCGGATAGTCGGCCAGTACTGTGCTTTCCGGCACCACATCCGCGTAACGCTCGTTCTCTTCCCAATAACTCCGGCATGTCGTACAACGGTAAAGACGCGAGTGGAGCTCTAAATTGGTGGCTAACTGCGGAGGCCGACCGCCCGATTCCCACAGATGTCGGCACGCGGCACAACCTTTAGTTTGCCAAATCGATATGCTCATCGATGGGTAGTGGCCCATATCCTATGAAGGTTGAAGACCACCCTACTGTCCCTTAACTGTCCGCTTAATCCAGTTCATACCCCGGTCATACAACCTCTCAGCTCCGTCCTCGATATCACCAATTTTCTTAGCCCCAGCAGCGGCCGCATCCCTGCCGGCCTTGGTTGTGGCGTTATAGGCGCCCTCCACCGCGTCGGATGCCTCCTGCGCTTTCCGACGCGCATAGGCGGCAGCCTCCTGCGCCTGGTGCTGGGCGGCCTCGGCGGCGTCATTCGCTGCCTTGGCGGTGGCGTCATACGCCCGCTTGGCGGCTGCTGCCGCCTCATCGGCCTTTTGCCGCGCATAGTCGGCCGCTTCCTTCGCTTTGCGCTGGGTGTAAGCTGCAGCCTCCTCCGCCTTACGTTTAGTGTACTCCGCCGCCTCTTCGGCCTTGCGCTGGGCTGCCGCAGCGGTGTCCTTGGCGGCCTTGGTGGTGGCGTCGACCGCTTCGCCGACCTGCTGTTTGCCAGACTCGTAGGCGTCGCCCACCGTTTTGCTCACGGCATCGCTCTTGACGACGACCCAGTTACCCCATTCGGTCCAGACACTGACGTTCGATTCCCACACGCCCCTGGGCTTGAAGTAGCTAAATGGCTCAATATTGCCGATGAAGTCGACTTTGGAATCGTGGATGAACTGCGACACGAAGTTCACCACGCCGTTGCTTGCCGGCTTATCCCAAGCTGACAACTGCCAGTCTTCAAGTTTGAGATATTGCGCGTAGCTATTCACGGAAACACCGCCGATCCGCATCCATTCCCCGGCTTTCGCCACTTCGCGATAACGGTTTACCTCCCATGCCATGCCCCTCGGACCCAGCGACTTGAAGGTACTGTCCGCGCGGCTACGATCGCCTGGAGTTTCGATGCCTCGACGATCGATGGTTCCACTAGCGCTATAAAAAACTTCGAGGTGACGTTTCATCTGATTTTCGACAGTGCCGCTCATGGCACCGCAAGCGGCCATATAGTCGCGATAGGCAGCCTCCGTCTCAGGCAAACATTCGAATCGTTCCTGGAAGAGCGCATACGTGGTCTTTTCAATTTCTCGATAGCTCTTCATTCTGACGCCGTTGAAAACGGCCTCACGTAACATGTCGCGCATCGGAATGCGCGCGTAATTGTTACTGACCTGCTGGTCTTTTTTAGCGTAGCCGCCGCCCACGTCGGAGTGCACGCCAGGATAGACATTCTCCACCCATTCACCAGCCAACTTTCCGTTCTTCCTGATTAGATCGACCGGAAACGCGACGCGCACTTCGTGCGCCGCCACATAGTGGACACAGCGTTCGACCAAAGGCGACACGACCAGTTCACGATCACGGAATGGCAACTGGACATTGTGCGCAGGAATGCCGAACGACGCGACCGTATCGAAAATACCAAGAAAACTCGGTCGCATCGGATAGTTCTCAAGCAACAAATCGGTGCCGTTTTGCTTGCACTTCGTGATGATACGATGCGAAAAAGCCCGGGCCAGCGCCGCGCCGCGGGAAAAACCGAAGAAGGACATGTCGATCATTTTGATCAAACGGTGTTTCGCAAGCGCTTCGTGGACTTTGGCCATGCCCTTGGCGGTTCCCGCTGCGGCATATTGTTCCACCTCGAGTCCCTGCGCTTTCGCTTGAACCAGTAGCGCGTCGAACAAACGCTCATTCACCCCATCCTCGCCATGTCGAAGCCTGCGCTCGCCACCGCCGCCGAAGCCCAATCCTTCGATGTGATCTTCAATCCATATCCCGGCCGCATCGAGCCAGTTGCCGGCTGTGCCGTTGAACTTGGTACCGACGCCCGATACATATATCGGGTACACGTTGTCCTGTTGGCGCATCGCCCCCATCAACCGTCCTACATTGCTCCACTTCTGTTCCGACATATCTGCTTCGAAATTGTTGCCGGTGCCATCGAAGAACAGACTGATATGCACGACATCGCGGCAGTCCTGGAAGGGACCTGCCGGTTCATCGGGAACATCGCGGGACGCGGCCTCTGCCGCAGGTATCGCTTCATTTGCCATGCCGATCGTCCATTTTTGCGGCTTCCTTTTCACCGCGCGCGGTGGCGCGTGGGAAGTGGGCCGATGTTACGAGCTCGACAGTATCATCAGGATAGATGTGAACGGAGATATACTTCGCACCGGGCACGATCTGACTTTGGGTCAACGCCAAAGCGTTTTTATTCTGAACCGTTTCGCCGTTCCGGGGCGTTCCTTTTGGCCCATCAAGCTTCCAGGTGACGATTTTGGGACCCAGAGTTAATGCAAAGCCTGTTGTCGTACTTTTGCCTGTTTCAGGATAGGCGCCAGACACCTCGTAGCCGATGCCATCCACATTTACCGCGAAAATCGGTCTGTCCAAGTAGTTGAACAACACCAAATCCAGTACGACACGCATATCTTTAGCCTCGCAAGCGTTAAGTAAAAGAAAACCGCAAGCGGCAAGCATGATGTCGCGCCGCTTTGCTCCGGTAACTTTCGCCATTTTTGTTTTCAACATATTCCAATCCATTATTCAATGGGGACCAAGATCATTGGTCGATGCGCACCTACTATTCAGGCATCAGACTCATCGCGGCGGAGAACCGCATTTCGCCGCTTTTCACCCGAGCCAACAGCGCTACGAGATCTTTATCTTCCCGCAGCCGAGCGCCATAGATAAGCGACACGGAAACATAGTTCACCAGATCCTTCATGGTCTCCAGGCCAATGTCCCGCGCGCCGGTTAAAGCCCTCGCCACATAGGAATAGTGTTCTTTCGGCGGAATGTCGTTCAATAAGAATGGCTGGTTCAAATCTACATAGAACAACACGTGGTCGGGCAAGCTGGCCTCGACCAAGTCATCCACTTGTCCTTGCGCCAGCATCAAGGGCTTTGCCAGGCGGACTGTGGGCGCCTCGCCACCGATTTCGACGGAATGCTGGGTGCCGTCGCGGTCCCAATACCACCAACCAGCCAAGCCGCCAAACAACATCTTGCGCTGTTCCTCATCAAGCACCGGGCCTGGTACATGCAAGGTGGCATCGTCCTTTTGGCCGATCAGCGTGCCGAGGATGGCCGGGTCCCAGAAGGCGAAGAACATTTCGGTGCCGTCGGGCAGGCGGATCTCGGCAAACTGTTTTAACTGCTCGAAAAGCACATCGAACGGCAACCGGCTAGCGACCACGGTCACACAAGGCTGGCGCTTGGCTGTGTGGCCGATCCACTCCCAGGCACCGCCGCCTCGCGCAGGACTGGGCAGCGCGGCCAGATGGGGCGACTTTTCCGCCAGCGGACTGCCCTGCGTGGCGCCAAGCAGACATTTCACCTCACCGCCGGCTGCCGTCAGCGCACCCGGCAAGTCACTATTCTGCGCGCTGTCAGCGATGGCGTACCAATTCCACTGGGGATTATTTGAAGCCACTGTGACGAGCGCATCGACATGCGGATACTTTTCCATACTTACACCCACTTATTTATAAAGGCCGTGCGCTGCTTTGCACGCTTGGCCAGACATTCGATGCACAGCTCCTGTGGCGCGGGCGCGGGCGCCGGCTTGGCAACGCTGTCACCCTCGCCCGCAGAAACGTTCTTCTTTCCGACGCCAAACACGAATAATAGACAACCGGCCGCGCCCAATAGCACGCGCCGGGTAAGCCGTTTAGATGCCTGGATCATGCCTACGACCCCTTGTTAATGAACGCGGTACGCTGCGCGGCCCGCTTTGCAAGACATTCCACGCACACGGATTGCGGCAAAATCGGCAACTTATAGTTGACCTCCTGGCCGCCGGAGAAACTCTTCTTCGCCGCGTGAATCGTGATCTTGCCCGGGCATTGGATCGTGATGTTGCCGCCGGTGATGGTGATATTCGCCCCGCCCGCCGTAGACAGGCTGATGCTTTTGGCCGCCGCCCAGTCGATGTGCGCATTGGCGCTGACGATGTTGACGTCGTCGCGCGCCTGCACGTTGAGCACGTCGCCCTGCGCCTGCAGATCGATCGCATCCTTGGCCGCGATCAGTTGCAGCCCCATGTTGTTCTCGCCGGCCTTGACGGCCCCGCCCAGCATACCGATGGCCTGACCGCTATGCACGCGCATCTGGCCGCCGGTGACGAACTGCGTGTCCTGCCCGCTCATCAAGGTTATGGTTTCGCCGTTGGCCATCTGCAAATTCTGCCCCGCCAACACCCCCAGCCCCGCCTTGGCGGCGATGGCGATGATGGCACCGCTCGTGTGCGGCAGCTTGTCGTCGGCCGGCGCGACCGGCTTGTCCGGCGCGTCGGCCTGGGCCGCCTCGATGCTCTCCTGGCTCAACATGCCCGAGGCGGCCGTCAGCATCGCCTTCAATGGCGCGGCCTTCTCGTCGAGCTTGCTGGTATCGGCCTTGGCCGCGCCCAGATGGCTGGCGTACGCCACCGTCTCGTGCGTCTTGGCCGCGCCGCTGAAGGTCTCGCCCAGCTTGACGGCCTGCTTGAGCAACGCCATGCCGGCGACGTTGTCGCCGGCCGGCTCGCGCGCGTCGGCCGCGTGCGTGATCTTGTAGCTCGACACCAACAAGCCGGCGCCGGCGCGCACCGCGCCATAGCCGTCGGTGCGCAACTCGGCGCCCGTGCCGCGCAGGCTGCCGCGATAGTTGTCGGCCGAATGGATCAGGTGGCCGAGGTTCAGTTCACTGGCCGCGTGGCTGCTCTTGAGCTGGATGCGCCCTTGGTTGTCGGTGTCGTCGAACAGTAGCTGGTTGTAGCCGGCGCCGCCGAATTCCTTGCTGCGAATACCCCATTGCGCGGCGCTGTTGCGGTGGCCGGCGGTGTCGGCGGCAGCGCCGTGCCACAGCGGGCTGTTGCCGCCGGCGACGTTGCCCTGCCCCGAGACGCCATGGTCGTGCGCCGACTGGAACACGGCGGTGTCGCTGTCGCGGTCGCTCTTGCCGCCCGGCGTGGGCGCTTGGCCGCCCTCGCCCTGCCCGTTGTAGAGCGCGCCGACGATGATGGGCCGGTCGATGTCGTTTTCGAGGAATTGCACCAGCACTTCCTGGCCGATGCGCGGCAGGAACTGGCTGCCCATGCCGCCGCCGGCCGAACGCTGCGCCACGCGCACCCAGCAGGTGGCGCTGGCGTCCTGCTGCCAGTGGTAGCGGATGCGTACCCGGCCCAGCTTGTCGCAATAGATCTCGTCGGCGCCGTTGGCGCTGCTGCTGCCGTCAACGCCGACGACGATGGCGCTCTGGCTGCCGTGCGCGGTCGGTTTCGGGTGGTGGCGCAAGCCGTTCTCGCCCACCACAGGACGCCATGGCGTGTCGGCGGCGATCGCCTCGAAGTGGTTGGCGTAGCCGCTGTCGCTGGCCTGCGCGATGACGGCGGCAAAGTTCTCCGGCTGCTCGCGCAGCGATTCCTCCAGCAATTCCGGTATCGGCCCGAACAATTCCTCCAGGCCCTGTTTGGCCGGCGTCGGCAGATTGTTCACGCCCACGCTGACCACGCGCAACACCACGTAGGCCGCCTCGGCTTCGCCGCCGGCCAGCGGGCCTTGCGTCAACGTGAAGCGGGTGCCGGGGCGCAATGTGCGCACCGTCGAGCGCGCGTCCCACAGGTGGCGGCGCGCTTCGTTGGCTTCCATTTGCAACAGGGCGTAGCGCTGCGCCTGCGCGCCGTCGGCAAAGAAATACTGGCCGGGCGTGTCGTAGCTTTCCAGCATTGGCGCGTTGGCGCCGCCGATCGGCTGATTCGTTGGCACGCTGGCGCTGACGGCGCTCTTGGCCTTGTAGTCGTAGCTCAGAACGGTGCTGAGCGCGGCGCGCAGGCTGCGGTGGGCGCGCAGCGCCTGGATGGTGTCGGACGATTCACCGACGCGTGCGCCGTGGAAGCGGATGCCGCCGCCGGCCGCGCTACTGGCGTCCTCGGGCGTGGCGCTGGTTTCGACGCTATTGGCGAACAGCACCATGCCGTGGCCCTCGCCGGTTTCCTCGAAGCGCCAGGCCAGGCCTTCTTCGGTCAGCAGCCGGGTGATGAAGTCGAAATCGGATTCGCGGTACTGGCAGCAATAACTGCGCGCGCCGGCGGCGGCCATGAACGGCGCCGTCTCGTCGCTCCAGCGCCACACCGCCAGCGGCGCGTGCTCCTGGAACACCGCCTCGACGATCTCGATGACGGTTTTGTCTTGCCATACGCGGCTGTTGCGTACCTGGCTCAGGCGCCACAACCACGGCGTCAGGCGCAGGCGGTAGCGCGCCAGGCCGCCGAAGCTGCCCAGCATCGCCGCTTCGCTGACCAGGCCGCCAAAGCGGGCGCGGGTGCCGTCGGCCAGACTGGTTTCCAGAGTGGCCGGCTTGCCCAGCAAGGGCGCCAGGTCGATGTGGGCGTCGGTCGACAGCGCGATGATGTCGCGCGCGCCGATCGCCTGCAAGCCCTCGTCGGCGGCAAATGCCTCGACCATCAGGTTCGGGCCGTCGTCGCCGAAGCTGAGTTCGTACAGCCGGGTGGCGCTGGTGAACTCCGCCAGCGCGCCGACAACCTGGTCCACCAACGAAAAGCTCATCGCGCCACCTTGCAGTCGCCGGTTTTGGTACGGCCTTCGCAAATGCGCGCGCGGCATTCTGCAGCCTTGGTCTTGCCGAACTTTTTGCACTGGGCCAGCTGTTCTTTCACGCTGAGCTTGGGCTTCTTGGGCGCTTCGGCCTTCTCGGCGGCCTGTGCGTGCGCGACCAGTGCCGACAGCAGGGCGATATCGCTTTCCTGTTCGGGCGTGGTGGCCGGTTCGGCCGGGGCCTTCTTGGCTTCCTTGGGCGCCGGCTTAGGCTTGGGCTTGGGCACCGGCTTGGCCGCGCTTTTCGCTGGCGCCGGGGATGCGCCCGACGGCGTCTCCAGCGCTTTGCTGAGCACATCGTGGCCCGGCTTGGCGGCCGGCTGTCCACCGGCGTTGAGCATTTCGCTCAGGCTTTCCTGCTTCACGGGCGCCTGCTGGGCGGCTTTGTCGTCGTTGATGACGGCCGCCGGCGCGGCGGACGCCAACACTTCGTCGGCCGACACCTCGGCGGCGGCGGCCGGCGCGGGCGCGGCTGCGGATGCTGGCGCTGGCGCCGGCGGCTGATCCTTGCTGGCCGCCGCGACCGACGTCATCACTTCGTTGTTCGCGGTCTCGCGCGTCACCCATATGCCCATGCCTACCGCCGCCGCCAGCAAGGCGACGCCCAATCCCACCACCACCGGGCGCGTGCGACCGCGCTTGGCGGCCGGCTTGGCTGCGCCACTGCCGGACTCAAGCGTGGATAATATGCGGTTGCGGTCCGCCTCTTCCTGCTGCGCCGGCGTCAACAAACTCGGCCGCGAGGACTTGGGACTCTCATCTTTTCGTTGCAAAATACGAACTCCTGTCAGTTATTGCAATACTTTACTATATTCAACAGCGATGCGACGCATGTTAGAACGTTAACTGAACGCGCACTCAACCTGCGCACAATTGAACGGAATAGTCATCCCATTATCAGACTAGTAAGATATACTCTCAAGCAATAATTAATCTAGCGGTAAAGAAAGTTTATAAAAGTGGCCGCCGCAAGGCGCCGATGAACGTTGTCCGGGTTGAGGTAGTCGTGTTTTTACTGGCGGTGGTGCTCTATTTTCTGCTGGCTTGCCTGATCAGCTGGCTGGTGCTGTTCCCGGCCGGCCGTGCCTACGTGTTGCAGCGCGCGGCGCAAGCCGAATCCGCGCTGCAGCGGCGCTTTGCCGGCATGAAGCGTCGGCAGACGGCTGGCGCCGAGGTGTTGCTGCAGTCGGGCGCCGCCTCGGCGCAGGGCGTGGCAGCCTTCGCCAAGCGCCACTACCTGCTGTGTTTGGCAGGACTCTTGCTGCTCAGCCTGCCACCGACCCTGGCCTTCCTGGTGAGCGGCAAGAATATGCTGGGCGGCTACGACGTCTCGACGCGCGAGGTCAACACACAGGTGGCGGAATTGTTGCAGGGCGAGGAACTGGTGCCGCCGGTGGCGCTGCCGCCGACCGTGTTCGCCACGGCCGAAATCGAGCGCGAGCGTCCGATGCTGGTCTCGGCCAGCCGCAACTGGTCGCTGATGAATCAAGAGTACACGCAACGTTTGTTAACAGTATTTAAGATAATGAAAGAGCAACACGGTTATGATATGGCGATTCTGGAGGGCTACCGCAGTCCCGAGCGTCAGAACATGCTGGCTGGGATGGGCAGCAATGTCACCAACGCGGCAGCCTTCCAGAGCTGGCACCAGTATGGCCTGGCTGCCGACTGCGCCTTCCTGCGCGACGGCAAGCTGGTGATCTCGGAGAAGGATCCGTGGGCCATGCGCGGATACGAACTGTACGGCCAGGTGGCCGAGTCGGTCGGCCTGACTTGGGGCGGCCGCTGGAAGATGATGGATTTCGGGCACACCGAGTTGCGCGTGCCCGGCGTAATGAAACGAAAAGGTTAAGGAGACGACATGGCTGGTCCGGTGATACGGTTGGGAGACAAGACGTCGCACGGCGGCGTGGTGGTGAGCGCGTCGATGTTGAGCGACAGCGGCGGCATTCCGATCGCCCGCGTCGGCGACATGGTGGTGTGCCCGATTCCCGGCCATACGCCGGGCGTGATCGTCAGCGGCGACTCGACCATGATCGTCGACGGTATGCCGGTCGCCCGCGACGGCGACAAAACCAGTTGCGGCGCCAGCCTGATCGCCAGCCAGCAGGCAACCAAGGACCAGGTCTAGACGCATGCACAGTATTCACATGGACGGGCGCCGCTGATGCGCCCCTGGCTCAGTCGTAGCCTGATCGTCGCCGCCACCTTCGCCGCCTGCTGGCTGGGCGCGGTATGGTACTGGCGCGAGACGCGCCGCATGCCCGGCACCGACGATCTGGTGATCTATCTGCTGCTGTTGCCGCTGCTGCTGTTGCTGCTGGTGTGGGGCGGACGCAAGCTATTGGCCGCCGCCGGCGCCGGTGCGGCCGCCGCATCCGCCGCCGCTGCGGCCAGCGCCGCCGACGCCGCCGCGCAAAGCGCCCCGGCCGCGCTCCCGGTCGCCGCGCTGACGGTGCTGGCCGGCGCGCTGCGCATGCCCCATGGCGACAGCGCCGCCCGGCTGGCCGACGCGCTGTTGTCGCGCAAGGCCAACCTCGCCCTCGACCCGGAACTGGTCGACGAGAGCGGCTACCCCATCCTAAGCGGCCGGATCGACGACGTCGATGTCGCCGCCCAGCAAGACGAAATGGCCGACTGGCTGCGCGCCCACCATCCGGAACTCGACTTCGTCGACGAGCAATGGCGCGCGCTGGCGCTCGGCAGCGCGGTGGCCGCCGACCTGGCCGCCGAACTGGGCCCCCATCCGGCCCTGCCCGCCTACCTGGACGCGGTCGCCGACGGCAAACCGTTGCCGCCGCTGCCGGCGCTGCACGTCGTCACCCTGCTGCCGTCCGAATGGACGGACACCCAGCGTGCCGCCGCGTCCGGGTGGCTGCGGCACATTGTCGCCCGCCACGGCTGGCCGCAAGCCCGCCTGGCGCCGCCGCTGGTGGCCGCGCACGCCCAGCCGGCGCTGCAGCTGATCCGCCAATTGGCAATCCAGGCGCGGCAGGAGGAGCAACCGTTGCTGTGCCTGGTGATGGCGTGCGGCTCGCGCATCGGCGCGGCCAGCGTGCAGGACTGGGCAGACAATTTCATGCTGTTCGACAGCAACCATCCGCAGGGACGCATCCCCGGCGAAGGCGCGGCCGGCCTGCTGCTGGCCGACGCCGCCCAGGGCGCCCTGTTCGACGCCGCCGACGCCGCGTTGTTATATCCCGCCAGTAGCGCATTGCGCGCCGCCTCGGCCGACCTCAAGCCGCGTGGCGACACCAACCTGCTGGCCGAACTGGCCACGCAGGCGATCGCCACGGCCGGCGTCAACGCCGCCGACATCGGCGTGCTGGCCGCCGACAGCGACCAGCGCGTCGGCCGCATGACCGAATTGCTGGGCATGGCGAGCGCCACCCTGCCCGAGCTCGACCTGGGCAGCCAGGTGCTGTCGGTCGGCGCGGCTTGCGGCGACGCCGGCAGCGTCTCGATCATTGCCGCGCTGGTGCTGGCGCAGCAGCAGGTTCGCGACGGCAAAGGCCCGGCGCTGTGCGTGACCAATCTCGATCCATTCCACCGCGGCGCCGTGCTGCTGGCGCCGCAAGCGGCTCCGCCGGAAACAGCCACGGCATGAACCATTTCACTCAACCCAAGTACGCCTTAGCCCCTTTAGCCCCACTATGATGCAACGATTCTGGCTCTTTCTCACCGCTCGTTTCAGCCTGGCCGTGATCGGCTTCGCGGCCTTTGCCGCCGCGCTGCTGATCGCCGCCGCCGTCTTCGAGATTTCCTTTAAATGGGTATTGATCGTGCTGTTGGGCGCGCTGCTGCTATACGGCGCCGTCTGGCTGTTCAAGCGCTATCGCCGCCAGCGCTCCGGCGCCGCCTTTGGCGGCATGCTCGAGCAGCAGACCGGCGCCCCCAAGGCCGACGCGGCCCAGCGCGAAGAAAACGAGGCGCTGCGCAAGCGCATGCTCGACGCCATCGGCACCATCAAAACCTCCAAGCTGGGCCAGCTCTCGGGCGACGCCGCGTTGTACGAGCTGCCTTGGTACATGGTGATCGGCAACCCGGCCGCCGGCAAGAGCACGGCGATTGCCAGCTCGGGCCTGCAGTTCCCCTTCGCCGACAGCAAGATCGTCCAGGGCGTGGGCGGCACCCGTAACTGCGACTGGTTTTTCACCACCGACGGCATCCTGCTCGACACCGCCGGCCGCTACTCGGTCGGCGAGGAGGACCGTGGCGAATGGCTGGGCTTTCTCGGCCTGCTGAAGAAATACCGCAAGCGCGCGCCGATCAACGGCATCATCATCGCCGTCAGCGTTGCCGAGCTGACCGGCAGCCGTCCGGAGTTCGCCATCAACCTGGCCAAGAACCTGCGCCAGCGCGTGCAGGAGCTGACCGAAAAGCTGGAAGTGCACGCGCCGGTCTACGTGGTGTTTACCAAGGCCGACCTGATCACCGGCTTCAACGAATTCTTCCAGGACGCCGAACGCGGCGAGCGCGACAAAGTCTGGGGCGCCACGCTGCCCTACAGCCAGACCAGTTCCAAGCAGGACGTGCTGGAACAGTTCGACCAGCGCTTCGACGAACTGTACGACGGCCTCAAGGACCTGAGCCTGGCCAACATGGCCTTGCAGTGGCGCGAGCGCATGCCGCCGGGCGTATTCACCTTCCCGCTGGAGTTCAGCTCGATCAAGGGGCCGCTGCGCACCTTCATCGCCACCCTGTTCGAGGAAAACCCGTTCCAGTTCAAGCCGGTGTTCCGCGGGTTCTACTTCACCAGCGCGCTGCAGGAGGGCGAATCCGTTTCCGCCTCGTCCGAGCGCGTCGCCCACCGTTTCGATTTGCAGATGCTGCCGGCGGCCCAGTCCGAGGTGCACGACCAGCACGGCTACTTCCTGCTCAACCTGTTCCGCAAAGTGATCTTCGCCGACAAGGACCTGGTGGCGCAGTACGCCAGCCCTGCCAAGACGCGCATGCGCTACGCCACCTTCTTTGGCGCCATGGCGCTGGTCGGCCTGGCGCTGGGCGGCTGGAGCTGGTCCTACCTGGCCAACCGCCAGCTGGTCAACAACGTCCAGGCCGATCTGGCGCAGGCCGTCAAGGTGCAGGAAAAACGCCTGGACCTGGCCTCGCGCTTCGAGGCGCTGGAAATCCTGCAAGACCGCATCGAGCAGCTCGAGTCGTATCGTACCGACCGTCCGCTGTCGCTGGGCTTCGGCCTGTACCAGGGCGAGTTCCTGGAGCGTAAGCTGCGTGAGGAATACTTCTCCGGCCTGAAGGAAGTGATGCTCAAACCTGTCGGCCAATCGATCGAAGCCTTCCTGGGCGAAGTCAACAGCGGCGCCGACAAGCTCGAGCCGATGTCGCGTCCGCCGCAATCGGGCGCCGTCAACGCCGCCGCCGCCGCGCCGGTGGCTGGCGCGGTGGCCGGTGCGCCTGCCGCAGCCGCAGCCGGCAGCGTGCTGCCCGCCGTCGCCCCCGGCGCCGCGCCTGGCGCGCTGCCCGGCACGGTCGCGCTGTCGCCGGCCGCCGCCGTCAACTTCGGCGCGCTGCAATTCAAGGATGCCAACCCGGCCAACGTCGAGGACGCCTACAACGCGCTCAAGACCTACCTGATGCTGACCGACAAGTCGCGCGCCGAAGCGAGCCACCTGAACGACCAGCTGACCCGCTTCTGGCGCGTCTGGCTCGACAGCAATCGCGGCACCATGCCGCGCGAGCAAATGATACGCAGCGCCGAGCGCATGATCTCGTTCTACCTGAGCCAGATGAGCGACCCGTCGTGGCCGACCATCGAACCTAAATTGGCCCTGGTCGACCAGAGCCGCGACAACCTTCGCAAAGTGGTGCGCGGCCTGCCGGCGCGCGAACGCGTCTACGCCGACGTCAAGGCGCGCGCCGCCACCCGCTTCCCGTCGATGACGGTGGCCCGCATTGTCGGCGAGCAGGACAAGGAACTGGTGGTGGGCAGCTACGCGATCCCGGGCACCTTCACCCGCGAAGCGTGGGACAAGTTCATCCAGGAAGCTTTCCGCGACGCCGCCAACCGCGAGCTGCAAAGCTCGGACTGGGTGCTCAAAACCGCCGCCAAGGACGACCTGACCCTGGAAGGCAGCCCGGAGCAGATCCAAAAGGCGCTGGTCGAGCTGTATAAGAACGACTACGCCAAGGAATGGCAGAAGTTCATCCAGGGCGTCAGCATCCGCGAACTGAACGGCTTCGACCAGGCCGCCAGCGCCATGAACCGCCTGGGCGATCCGCAAGCGTCGCCGATCGACAAGCTGATCAAAACAGTCTACGAGCAAACCTCGTGGGACAACCCGTCGCTGATCGACGCCGGCCTCCAGCGCGCCCAGCGCGGCGTGGTCGAGTGGTTCAAGCAAACCATCCTGCGCCAGAAGCCGTCCGGCATAGACGTCAACATCAACACCAGCGCGGCCCCTGGCGCCGCACCGATCCCGATGGGCCCGGTCGGTCGCGAGTTCTCCGGCGTCGCCAAGCTGGTGGTCAGCAAGGACAAGGGCGCGACCCTGATGGGCGGCTACATGGACGCGCTGTCCAAGCTGCGCGGCCGCTTCAACCAGATCAAGAACCAGGGCGACACCGGCCCCGGCGCCAAGCAATTCATGCAGCAGACGCTCGACGGCACCGGCTCCGAACTGGCCGAGGCACTCAAGTACGTCGACGAACAAATGCTGGTGGGCATGACCGACCAGCAACGCCAGGCCATCCGTCCGCTGCTGGTGCGGCCGCTGATGCAAACCTTCGCCGTGATCGTGCGTCCGACCGAGACCGAGGTCAACAAGGTGTGGACCGCGCAGGTGCTGGAACCGTTCACCCGCAGCCTGGCGCTCAAGTATCCGTTCGCGCCGGAATCGCGGGTCGAAGCGACCGACGCCGAAATCGGCCAGATGTTCGGCCCGGACGGCGCCATCGCCAAGTACTTCAACACCACCATCGGACCGTTGGTGGTGCGCCGTGGCGACACGCTGAGCGCCAAGACCTGGGCCAACATGGGCATCAACCTGGCGCCGGGCGTGATCAACAGCTTCCCGAGCTGGGTGGCGCCATTGTCGGCCGGCGGCGTTGCCGCCCAGGCCGGCGCGGCCGAGTCGCAGACGCGCTTCGACGTACAGGCGCTGGGCGCGACCGGCGCCACCGAGTTCACCATCGAGATCGACGGCCAGGCGCTGCGCTGGCGCGGCCAGCCGCAGCCGTTCGTCCACATGGTGTGGCCGAATCCGCAAGGCACGCCGGGCTCGCGCATTACCGCCATCACGCCGGAAGGCCGTACCGTGGTGCTGCTCAACGAGCCGGGCCATTTCGGCCTGAAGAAGATGATCGACGCCGCCAAGCGCACCCGCAAGGATAGCGGCGTGTTCGAGCTCAGCTGGGAGAACAGCAATGTGGTCGTGCGCGCCAACCTGAAGATCGTCGGCACCACGCAGGCGGCCCCTGCCGCCGCGCCGCCACCGGGCGCAGCCGCCGGCTTCCGCCGCATGCGCCTGCCGGAGACGATCACCGCGCCGGCGCCGGTCGCCGCTCCCGTAGCCCCTGCCGCAGCCGCCAGCCCGGCGGCAGCCGCGCCGGCGGCGGCCCCGGCCGCACCAAGGAGCCAGCCATGAGCCGTGCCACCCCGATCTCCATCGGTTACTTCGGCAAGATTCCCAGCCGGGGCGACTTCGTCAAGGCCAGCGAAAATCCGGCCCTGATCAACATCCTCGACGCCTGGCTGGCGCAAGCGATGGACCTGCTGAGCGCCGACACGCGCTGGAAGCTGACCTACGACGCCCTCGCGCCACTGCATTTCGCCTTCATCGGCCCGCGCCGGGGACGCGCCATCGCCGGCCACATCGTCGCCAGCAGCGACCAGTCGAAACGGCGCTTCCCGTTTCTCATGATGAGCACGATGGATGTGGAAGACCCGGCCGGCTTCGTGCCCAACAGCCCGCTGGTGCTGTCGCGCCTGTGGAACCGGTTCGAGTCGCTCAGCGCCGGCGTGCTGGCCGCGCCCGAGCCGGCCGGCGCGCTGCAGGCGGCCGCCGCCACCACCATCGACGTCGACTTGCGCAGCGCCGCCTACGAGGCCGCCTTCAACGATTTCCTCGACCTGCAAACGGTTGGCGGCCTCGACGCCATGCTGGCGCAGACCGGCTTCCCCGGCTCGGTGCGGCAAGTGCTGCTCGCGCTCGGCCTGCTGCTACAGCCGGTCATGGCCAGCAGCTCGAGCCGGCTGGAGAAAAGCCTGGTGCTGCCGCTGCCGTCCGACCCGATGTACCGCAATTTGGTGGGCGCGTTCTGGATGCACCTGATCACGCCGTTCCTGATGCGCGCCGACTTCGAACTGTCGCTGTTCACCACCCGCCTGGGCGGGCGTCCGGCGCTGGTGCTGGGGTTTAGCGGCGCCTCGGCGCTGACGCTGCAAGCGATCATGGACCCGCAGGCCGGCCTCGAGCACCACATCGCCTTCGACGAGCTCGACTGGGTCGAGGAGCAGGTCGACGCCGACTACGCGATCAAAAAGGTCTCGACCTACCTGGCCCAGCCCAACCTTTCACTCAAATCGGCCTGCGACTCCGTGCGCGCGGCCTTTATCGGAACTTGATCATGCGTTTTATCCGGACAGCTGTATTAATTAGTATGACTGCGGGTCTCACAGTCGGTCTCGCCGCCGGCTTTGTTGGCACGGCGGCCGCGCAGGCGGTGCCGGCGGCGGCCACGCCGCAGCCCGGCCAGGTGCTGGCCAGCGGCACCGTGCCCGACGAAGCCACCAAGGCCGCCGTGCTGGCGCGCCTGCGCGACGTCTACGGCGCCGACAAGGTGGTCGACCAGATCGCCGTCGGCCAGGTGGCGCAGCCGGCCAACTGGAACAACTACGTGCAAAAGCTGATCACGCCCAACCTCAAGCAGATCAGCCGGGGCCAGCTCAAGATCGACGGCAGCACCGTCAGCGTGCGCGGCGAAGTGGCCAACGAAGCGCAACGGCAAAAGATCGCCAGCGACTTCGCCACCAGCCTCAATCCGACCTACGTGGTGAATAACGGCTTGCGCGTCTCGGCCGCCGAGCAGAACATCCTCGACAACACGCTGGGCAACCGCATCGTCGAATTCGAAAGCGGCAAAGCGACGTTGACGCCAACCGGCCAGGCCATCCTCGATCAGATGGGGGCGGCGATGCAAAAGCTGCAAGGCCGCAAGGTGGAAATCATCGGCCACACCGACAATCAGGGCTTGAAGGCCAGCAACCAGAATCTGAGCCAGGCGCGCGCCGAAGCGGTCAAAACCTACCTGACCGGCAAGGGCCTGAACGGCGACATGCTGACCGCGTCGGGCCAGGGTTCGGACCGGCCGATCGCCAGCAACGACACGCCGGATGGCCGCGCGCGCAACCGCCGCATCGAGTTCCGTATCGCCCAGTAACCGGGCCACCACATTCAAAGGTAACGTATGTTTTCAGCAGAACAATTGCTCGCCCCGATCAGCCCTGGCGCGCCCGCCGGCCAGGATCTGTCGTTCTCGCCGGATCTGGACGCCATCGCCCAGGCGCGCCGTTTCGACGACCCGTCGCTCGACCAGGGCGAATGGATTACCGAGCTGAAGGAAGCGGACTGGGACTTCGTGGTGCGCCGCTGCGCCGCCTTGTTGCAGGAAAAGAGCAAGGATTTGCGGCTGGCCGTCTGGCTGACCGAGGCCGGCGCCAAGACGGCTGGCCTGGGGGCCTTGGGCGAAGGTTTCAAGCTGCTGGCCGGGCTGTGCCGGGATTACTGGGACCAGGGTTTGTATCCGGAATCGGATGGCGACGACCACGACCAGCGTATCGGTAACCTGAGCTGGATCTTGGGACGTGTGCCGGCGCTGCTGCGCGAGATTCCGCTGACCGAGGGCCGCGGCACTGCGTATTCGACCATCGATTTCGAGGTGGCGCGCAAGCTGGCCGCCGCCACCAACAGCAACAGCTCCTCGGGCAATCCGGGCGCCAAGCTGGCGGAGATGGAAACGGCGCGCAAGAGTAATTCGGCGCAGTTCGCCAGCGCGTTCGCGGCCGATGCGCAAATGTGCCTGGATGCGTTGAAGGAGCTGGAGCTGGTGGCCGATGAGCGCCTGGGCGTGGACAGCCCGGGATTCTCGACGGCGCGCGATGCCTTGCAGACGTTGCAGCGGATGGTGCCGGCGCCGGTCGCCGGCGGTGGCGCGCCAGAGACTGAATTGGCGGACAACGCCTACGTCGGGTCGGCGGCGGTCGATTTCACACACGATGGCGGCCAGGTGGCGGCGCCGGCGCCGTCCGGCCCGCCTGGCGCGATCCAGACGCGCGCACAGGCCTTGGCGCAGTTGCGCGCGGTGGCGGCGTTCTTCCGCCGCACGGAGCCGCATAGCCCGGTATCGTATTTCGCCGACAAGGCCGCCGATGCCGGCGAGCAGTCGTTGCACGATTGGTTGCGGTCGGTGGTCAAGGATCCGAATTCGATGGCGCACATCGAAGAGTTGTTGGGCGTGAAACCGGCGGAATAAGATAGGGCCGCCGGCGGCTTACACATGGCGGATTACGGCGTTCCGCCTAATCCGCCCTACGTGTCTCCTCGTAAACGCGCACCACATGGGTAAATGCGGATGCGGCGGCCTTGGACCACGCCGCCCACGCGGATACACGTAGGGCGGATTAGCGTAGCGTAATCCGCCATGCATGAGCCACCACAAAAGCAAGACGCGGCCAATGGCCGCGCCCCACCTCCCATCACTTGATGGTGTACTTGAACTGCCCCTTCTTGTCCGCGCTGACCTTGATCTTGGAGATCGTGGCGCCCTCGGCCATCTTCGCCAACACCGATTCGGCGACTTCCGGCAACAAACTTCCGTTCAGAATATTGTCGACATTGCGCGCCCCCGAATCCACCTCGGTGCAACGCGCCAGCACCGCTTCCACCAGCGCCTCGTCGTACGTCAACTCCGCCTTGTGGTTCTCGGAAATCCGGCGCGCGATCTTGCCCAGCTTGAGCTCGATGATCTTGACCAGCACGTCATCGGCGATCGGATAGTACGGAATCACCTTCAAACGCCCCAGGAAGGCTGGCTTGAACACCTTCATCAGATGCGGACGGATCACCTGCTCCAGCTGCTCCGGCGTCGGCATGTCCTTCGGCTCCTTGTTCAGGCAAGCCTGCATCATCGTGCTCGACGCCACGTTCGACGTCAGAATGATGATGGTGTTCTTGAAGTCGATCTCGCGGCCCTCGGCGTCATCCATCACGCCCTTGTCGAACACCTGGAAGAACAACTCCATCACATCCGGGTGCGCCTTCTCGACTTCGTCGAGCAGCACCACGCTGTACGGATTGCGGCGTACGGCCTCGGTCAGCACGCCGCCCTCGCCGTAGCCCACATAACCCGGTGGAGAGCCCTTCAGGCCCGACACGCTGTGCGCTTCCTGATACTCGCTCATGTTGATGGTGATCAGCTTGCGCTCGCCGCCGTACAGCACATCGGCCAGCGCCAGCGCGGTCTCGGTCTTGCCGATGCCCGACGGGCCGACGAACAGGAACACGCCCTTCGGCTTGTTCGGATCGTCCAGATTGGCGCGCGAAGTGCGCACGCGCTGCGCCACCGCTTCGATCGCATGCGGTTGGCCCAGCACGCGTTCTTCCAGCATTTCGTTCAGCTTGAGCACGGTCTTGATCTCGTCCTTGACCATCTTGCCCAGCGGGATGCCGGTCCAGCCGGCAACGATCTCGGCCACCACGTGGCCGTCGACCTGCACCGGCACCATCGGCGCCTCGCCCTGCAAGGCCTTCAATTCCTTGATCAGCGCCTGCACGCCGGCAGCCGCGTTCTTGGCTGGGGCTTTCTCGGCGCCGGCTGTTTCCAGTTCCAGGCGCGCCGCCTTGATCTTTTCGGTCAGGCCCTTCTCCAGCTCCCAGCGCGCGGCCAGGGTGCCGTGTTCGTCGCTGGCCTTGGCACGCTCCGAGCGCAGTTCGGTCAGGCGCGCCGCATGGCTGCCGCCGCCGCTTTCCTCCCGTGCGAGCGAGGCGATCTCGGCGTCGATGCGGTCCAGCTTTTTGACCAGGTTTTCGATCAGGGCCGGCGTGGCGTTCTGGCCCAGCGCGACTTTCGCGCAGGCGGTATCGAGCACACTGATGGCCTTGTCCGGCAGCTGGCGGCCCATGATGTAGCGGTGCGACAGGCGCACCGCCTCGGTGATGGCCTCGTCGTAGACGCGCACGTTGAAGTGTTTTTCCATCAGCGGCGCCATGCCGCGCAACATGGCGCAGGCCAGTTCCTCGCTCGGCTCCTCGACCTTGATGACCTGGAAACGGCGCGCCAGCGCGGCATCCTTCTCGAAGTATTTCTTGTACTCGCCCCAGGTGGTGGCGGCGATGGTGCGCAGCTCGCCACGCGCCAGCGCCGGTTTCAGCAGGTTGGCGGCGTCGTTCTGGCCGGCCGTGCCGCCGGCGCCGATCATCGTGTGCGCCTCGTCGATGAACAGGATGATGGCGTGCGGGCTTTTCTTGACTTCGTCGATGACGTTTTTCAGGCGGTTCTCGAACTCGCCCTTGACGCTGGCGCCCGCTTGCAGCAGGCCCATGTCCAAGGTGTGGATCTCCACGCCTTTCAGCACGTCGGGCACGTCGTCCTGCGAAATGCGCAGCGCCAGGCCCTCGACCACGGCGGTCTTGCCGACGCCGGCCTCGCCGGTCAGTATCGGGTTGTTCTGGCGGCGGCGCATCAGGATGTCGATCGCCTGGCGGATTTCCATGTCGCGGCCGATCACCGGGTCGACCTTGCCGTCGCGCGCGCGCTGCGTCAGGTTGGTGGTGAACTGGTCCAGCGCCGGGGTCTTCGATGCGGCCTGGCCGGCCAGTTCGCCGACCGGGTCGCCGCCGGCGTCCTGCTCGCCGGCCGGCGCGCCCTCGCCGGCCGCCACGGCTTCCTGCGAGCCCTCGGTCAGGTAGTCGAGCTTGTGCTTGATCTCGTCGACATTGAATTTATTGAACAATTTGGAGCCGCGATACGCCAGCTGCGCCAGTTCGCTGTCGGTCAGCAATGCCTGCAACAGGTGGCCGCTGCGGATGCTGCTCTGGCGGCCGGCCTGGATGTCGAGCGAGGCGATCAGCCATGCGTTTTCAAACAGCTTCGGCAGGCGCGCCGAGAACACCGGCGTGCGCGTGTTGCCGGTCTTCAGGCGCGACACCTCGGCTTGCAGGTCCGCTTCCAGCATCGGAATGCTGATGCCGTTCTTGCGGGCGATGACGACGAAGTCGCTCTTCGGCTGTTCCAGCAGCGCCAGGAACAGGTGTTCGAGGTCGACCTCGAATTGGCCGAGGCCCACGCAAATGCTGGCCGCGCGCGTGGCGGCGGTGCGGCTGGTGTCGTTCAGCTTGCCGATCAGCGTCTTCAGGTTGATGCTCATAGCGCGATTTTCCTTGTTCGATTAATTAAGTTCGGATTTGCAGAATGAAGTTTTACAGCGTATGAATTTCGTAACGCACGTCGGCGCGGTCGCGCGCCTCGCCCCCGGTGATGAGGAAACTGTCCCAGCCCAGACGGCCGCCGGCGCGCTCGTCGCTGAGGGTCACGCCCTCGACGTCGGCCGCGCGCAGCACCAGTTGCACCTCGTATTCGAGGGACAGGCCGGTGAACATGGTCAGCATCTTTTCCAGCGCCTTGGCGGCCCTGCCACCGGGCAGGAAGGAATCGAAGCTGGCGCGCGGCAGCGGACCGACCGTCAGCAGCATGCGCAGGTCGCGCTGCCAGACCCGCTGGCCCACCAGCGCGCTGGTGCCCAGCTGGGCGTTGGCGCCGCCCAGGGCGCTCTGCTGGCCCGGCGGCACGTCGTACCAGGCGCCGATGAATTGCGTCACCGTGATGCGCTGGCGGAAGTACTCGCTCAACACGTGGCCGATCGACACCGCCGACGCCGGCCGATGCCGCATGGCCGCCGCGAAATAGCCGATCGATTCGTCGAGCACGCCCTTGCCGCCGTCGGACAGGCGGTGTTTGAGCGATTCGTTGCCGACGCCGGCCAGCGACAGCAGCAATGGCAAAAAGCGGTCCTTGCCGTCGATCTGATATTTCAGCTCCAGCCGGTACTTGCGCCACGATTCATAGAACAGGGCCAGCGCCCGGTTGGAGAAGGTGTCCAGGAAAGCGCGCGGGCCGTCGTCCTTTTCGTACAGCGCATGCGCGGCCACGCGCTCGGTGTAATGCGCCGGCAAGGAACCGGCCGTGCCGAGAAAGCCCATGAAGGCCGGCGTGATGCGGATATATTTCAGTTCGCCGTTGCGCAGCGCCTCGCCCAGCGCCAGGCTGTCGCGGCCGATCTCGCGAGGCTCGGTCTGCATCGATTCGAGCTGGCTGGCCGGAAAATTGAGCGACAGCGAGTTCTGGAAGCGCAGAAAGCTGGCCACGGCCTGGTCGTGCGGCAGGCCGTTGCGCTTGAGCCAAAGCTCGAGCATGCGCACCGCCTGGAAGAACTGGAAGCGGTACGGCTGCTCGAACAGGCGCTCGATTACACTAGGTTCAAATCGCCGCTTCGTGGTGTGCATCGCAACAGCTCCTCCCCTGATTTCTTGGATACGACCACCAATTGCGTGAAGCTGTTGGCGTGCACGTACAAGCCGAGGAAGCGCTCGACGATATGGGTGAAGGCGTGGATGCCGCTGCCGACGAAGGCTTCCTCGTCGATGGTGATGCTGACCTCGGTGCCGCGCACCAGGCAGGCGAACGGATTGCCCGGCAGCCAGTGGTTGGCGGCCTTGCTGGCGATCGCGTGGATGCCGCGGATCTGGCGCTGCGACGTTGGCGAACGCGGCAAATCGTACAGGGTCAGCATCTCCTGGAAGGCGTCGACGCCGCTGCCGGCCAGCGACAGGTGGTTGAGCGACAGGTGCGAGATCAGGCGCCAGTGGGCGCCACGGCCGCGCTCGAAACGGTGCGAGTCGGTCGGCCGCCGCAGGAAGGTGATGCTGCGCACGCTCGATCCGCCCTCGAGGAACAGGTCGCCGCCGCGCATGCCGTAGGTCAGCGACGCCGGCAGGTCGCGGTTGGTGCAGGTCAACTCCAGGCTCAGGGTGTCGGTCTCGATGGCGGCCGGATCGAAGTCGATGTCGACGATCGATATTTCCGTCTCGTAGCCGGGGCTCTTGCGGGCGATCACCTCGTCGCGCCGCATGACCCAGTAGTGGCCATTCTTTTCCGGCGTCTCGCCGTGGCGCAGCGAATAAAACGGCCGGAATTCGATCACCGATTCGCCCTGCGGCGTCTGCCGCACCAGCTTGACCGAGTCGATCGATTGCACCTCGAAGGCATAGGCGCGGCGGGCGTCGGCCAGCACAGGATAACTGGCGGTGGTGTGGGTGACGCGGATCGGCTCGCCACGCTGGCGGAACAGGTTGACCACCGGCGTGCAGCCCAGCAGCAGGTTGTTGGTCGACATGGTGCCCAGCATGCGGGCGGTGTTGGAATCGGTGCGCAGGCCGCTCATGCCAAGGTGCAAGGTGAAACGCTTGCAGCCGGCCGGCAGCGACACGCCGATCGCCGACAGGTCGATGTCGATGAAATTGAATTTTTCAGGGAAGCAGAAATACTCGGTCAGCAGCCGGTAGGCCGGATGCGAGCGGGCCGAGAACGGGATCAGCGATTCGTCCTCGCCGAAGCCGGCCGGCCATACGGGCACCGCCGCCAGCGACGTCCAGCGGCCGTTTTGCTCCGGTTCGACCCAGGCCTTGACGGTGCGCAGGAACAGCGCGTCGCGCAGCGCGGCGCAAAACGACGGCTCGCCGTCGATGAACACGCGCAGCATTTTGATGCCCAGCTGCGACAGCGTGACCTGCGCGGCGGTCGTTTCGATGGTGATGCTGAGGCCGGAGGTGACGTTGGGCGGCAGCATCACCGCCTCGGGCGCGTCGATGATGGCGGCGAACGATGCGTGCGACAGCGCGATCGGCGCCACGGTGACCGGATAGGCGGTGCGGAAAGTGCAGGCGACGCCCTTGACCGGGCGGGTGTCGAGCTCGGTGCCACGGGCGATCTCGGTGGCCGTGGTCAGCTGCGCGGCGGCGGCGCTGTAGTCCATGCGCGCGATCGAGCACGACGGGAACGGCCGCAGGTAGTGCGGATACAGCACCTCGAACAGCGCCTCGGTGAATTCGGGGTAGTCGTCGTCGAGCCGCTTGGAGATGCGCGAGTTGAGCAGCGCGAACGACTGGATCATGCGCTCGATGTGCGGGTCTTCGCACACCTCGCCGCCCATCAACAGGCGGCCGGCGATTTTAGGATAGCGCTCGGAAAATTCGCGCGAATAGCGGCGCAGAAAACCCAGCTCCCGTTCGTAGTACGGTAACAGTTCTTCCAAGTCAGACTCCCGGCGACGCCAGGCGGCGCGCCTTGCTAATAGTGTAATGTAGGCTCGACGGCTGCAGGACGGCGTCGAAATTGACCGGCTCTTGCGCCGCGCTCACCACCAGCAGCGCGGTGATGGCGAAGTTGAGGCGGTTGATCGTGCCCTCCTGGATCTCGAGCGAGGCGCGCACGTTGCGCAGGCGCGGCTCGTGGCGGCCGATGGCCTTTTCCAGGCAGGTGCAGATGTAGGCGCGGTCGTCGGCGCTCGACAGGCTGAGGCCGGCAAAATCGTTCAAGCCGTAGGTCAGGATCGAGCGGCCGCACTCGGGGAATTTTTTGATCAGCTCCTCGCTGATGACGGTGCGCGTGTTGAGCAGCGCTTCGAGGTCGCGGGCGACGGTGTCCTTCAAGTCCTCGATCGACATCCGGGACACGGTGGCACTGGTGGCGCCGTGGACGGGCGCGTCCATCAGGCGGTCGAACAGTCCCGGCGAAAAACCCTTCATGTGCATCCTGAATATCAGTGTTAAAACTCGATGTCGGAAATAGTGCGGCGGCCGCCACCGCGTCGGGCGGGGCGGTTGCCACAATAAGTCCAGCTTTCGCGTCCGTCCCCTACCCGTTCGCGGCGGCATGAAGCCGTCACAAGGGGAGCGGGCGCGATGGCGAACGGGGCGCGGCGAGCGTCATGGCGCACGCGCGTCGTCCCGTATCGCCGGCGTCAATTCCGCAGCGTCCCGACGACACCGTGGAATTCACAGCGTATTGGGGTAACTTAGGCCGTCTTGTTGGCCGACAGATCCCAACCGCCCGAGGTGTTGCCACCCGAACCGCCACCGATCTTCTGCTGGGTGTACTTCCACTTCACTTTCGAGTACTTGATCGACACGTGCTCGGACAGGATGTCGCCTGGCTGCACTTGCGGAGCGACGCTGCTGATCAGCACGTTTTCCAGTTCGATTTCGAAGTACTTGATGCGCTCGCCCTGGCCATCGGCGCGCAGGAACTCGAACTTGGCCTTAGGAATGGTTTTACCCGAGGAGCACGTCTGCAGCAGCAGAGGAGTCGACAGGTCGGCCAGCTTGGCGATCACGATCTCTTTGTGCTCGGTGCGCTCGGCGGTGTGGCCGCCGGCCGACGAGGCGGTCGCCGATTTAGGCTGCAGCACTTCCCACTGGACCGATTTGCACTCGATCCAATCTTTGTGGGTGCTGTCGGCGGACTCGCCTTTGATGCCGTCGATTTGCAGATATACGTCGATTGCCATGGTATTCCTTTCGGTTTTGGATTGAACAACTAAAAATTAAAACATTAAGACTTGGTCGATTGAGGCAGCTCCGCGACCAGACGGAGTGAAACGGACAGCTCGTCGAGCTGGAAGTGCGGGCGCAGGAACGACACGGCGCGGTACACGCCAGGACGTCCCGGCACTTCGGATACTTGCACCGACGCCTCACGCAGCGGGAACTGGGCTTTCTGTTCCTGGCTGGCGTTGTCGTCGAGTAGCACGTATTGGGTCAACCAACGGTTGAGGAAGTCCTCGACGTTGGAGGCGGCGGCAAAGCTGCCGATCTTGTCGCGCATCATCGCCTTCATGTAGTGGGCGATGCGCGAGACGGCGAAGATGTATTGCAGCTGGGCCGACAGCACGGCGTTGGCATTGGCCGCGTCGGTGTTGTACTTCTTGGCCTTTTGCGTCGACTGCGCGCCGAAGAAGGCGGCGTAGTCGGTGTTCTTGCAGTGCACCAGCGAGATGAAGCCGAGGTCGCTCAACTCCTTCTCGCGGCGGTCGGTGATGGCGATCTCGGTCGGGCACTTGAGCGCCACTTCGCCTTCGTCGGTCTTGAAGGTGTGGGTCGGCAGGTCCTCGACCAGGCCGCCGCCTTCGACGCCGCGGATGGCGGCGCACCAGCCGTAGTCCTCGAACGCGTTGGTCAGCTTGGTGCCGAAGGCGTAGGCGGCGTTGCACCACAGGTATTTGTGGTGGTCGGTGCCGTCGACGTCCTCGACGAAATTGAAGCCCTCGACGGTCATGCCGTCGGCCGGGTTGAACGGCTGGCGGCCCAGGAAGCGCGGCAGCGTCAGGCCGACGTAGCGCGAATCCTCGGACTCGCGGAACGATTTCCACTTGGCGTACTCGACGGTGTCGAACACCTTCGACAGGTCGCGCGGCTTGCCCAGGTCGCTGTAGGTCTCCAGGCCGAACAGCTCCGGCGAGGCGGCCGAGATGAACGGCGCGTGCGAGGCGGCGGCCACGTGCGACATCTGCTCGATGAAGTACATGTCTTCCGGCTGGCGGGTGATTTCGAAGTCGCCGATCAGCGAGCCGAACGGCGCGCCGCCGAACGTGCCGAACTCCTCCTCGTAGACCTTCTTGAACATGGTCGACTGGTCGAACTCGAGCGCGCTCTGGAAATCCTTGACCAATTCCTTCTTGGTCGCGTTGAGCATCTTGATCTTGAGGTTCTGGCCGGTCGAGGAATTCTTGACCAGGTAGTTCAGGCCGGTCCAGCTCGATTCGAGCTTCTGGAATTCCGGCGCGTGCATGATGGCGCTGAGCTGCTTGGAGATCAGGCTGTCGAGCTCGGCGACGCGGGCGTCGATGGTGGCGGCCAGGTTGTCCGACACCACGACGGTGCCTTCCATGACCTGGCTGACCAGCTCGGAGATGATGTCCTTGGCGCGGGCGTGCTCGACGCTCGACTTGGCGACCTTGCTCTGCTCAACGATCTGGTCGAGCAGGGCCAGTTCGGTGGTGGCCGCGCCGGCCGACGTTGGGGAAGTTTGGACGGACATGGCTCAATCTTTCTTCGGGGTGGTTTGCTGGCCCAGTTCGGCCAGCTTCTCGGTGCTGTGCAGGACGTCGTTGAGGATGTCTTCGAGCTTGTCGTTGCCGGCCAGCTTGTTGCGCAGGTCGGCCAGCTTGGTGCGCGCCTCGAGCAGCTTGCGCAGCGGCTCGACTTGTTCGACGACCGCCTCGGGACGGAAATCGTCCATCGACTTGAACTTCAGGTCGACGGCGAACTCGCCGCCGCCCTCGCCCAGCTCGTTGGCCACGCGGAAGGCGGCGCGCGGCTCGACGCCCTTGAGCACCTCGTCGAAGTTGTCGCGGTCGATGTTGACGAACTTGCGCTCCTTCAAGCGCTTCTGTTCGACTTCGGAGTTGCCGCCGAAATCGCCCACCACGCCCATCACGAACGGCAGCTCTTTATTTTCGATCGCATCGCCGATCTCGACGTCATAGGTCATCTGGACCCGTGGCGGGCGCACCTTCTGCAGGCGCTTCTGAACACTCTCTTTTTTCGACATGACATCCCCATTTCAAAAATAAACAGCGGCGTCGCGGCGACGCCACCGGGTGGAATTACTTAAAAACTTACTTCAGCGCGTCGAAGGGGTCGGCCTTCGGTTCGCGGGCCGGCTGCTTGGCGCCCTTTTTGGCTGGCGTCACGGCGCGCTGCGCCGGCGCAACCGGCTTGGCCGGCGGCACCAGCACCTGCTCGCCCAGGCTCTCGCGCAGCAGCTTGGCCAGGTCCTGCGACTCGGTGCGCAGCGAACCGGACAAGTTGTTCTGACGGCTCAGGTCGGCAAGCGCGCGGGTCGACAGGCGCAGGCCGCTGATGGCGATGATGCTGTTGGCCAGCTGGTCGTTGGGGTCGCGCACCAGGATTTCCTGGGCGTTGACGATGGCTTCGCCGTACTGGCCGGCCTCGTACTTGGTCTGCGCCATGCGGGTCCACGGGTCCTTGTCGGCGGGATAGGCGGCGGCGGCCTGCTTCCACAGCGCGATCGCCGCTTCCTTCTGGCCGGCGCTGTCGGCGGCGGCGGCCTTGCCCATGACTTCGGCGATGGTGGGTGGGGCCACGGGCACCTTGACCACCGGCGCGGTGGTACAGGCGCTCAGGGCCAGGATGCAGGCGGCACCGCCCAACAGGCGGCGAAGATGGATCGATGTACTCATGTGTTCCTCAAAAGTCAGGGGTGTTAAAGGCGGGAACAGTTGCTATAAACTGTTGCCAATTTCTCATTTTTCGGCAGAATATCATAAATTTAATTCTTTACCTCGTACAATACGAACTGAACCGTACACCGTTACCGAGAAGAAAGATTATAAAGCTTAGCACGTTACGCAGAAGAAACACTCACAGTGCGCCAGAAAATGTTATTGTTCTGGCAGTTGTGATTGGGCACTAATTTTTGACGGTCCGCAGGCATGAGGCGATAAGGCATTCGATGAGCATCACGGGAAAACTTTTATGGGGCGAGGGACTGTTCCTGCGTCCCCAGCATTTTCAGCAGCAGGACCGCTACCACGAGCAGCGGCTGCACGACAGCGTCAAGGCGCTGCACCCTTACGCCTGGGGCGTCAGCCAGTTGCAGCTCGACCGCGACGCCCTGCACAACAACACCTTGCGCCTGCTCGACCTGGCGCTGGTGTTCCAGGACGGCGAGATCTACAACGCGCCCGGCGCCGACGAGCTGCCGGCCGAGATCGACCTGAGCAATATTCCGCAGTCGCAGCAGGCGCTGACGTTCTACGCCGCCCTGCCCGCGTTCAAGCATTTCGGCGGCAACTTCGCCCCCGAGGGCCAGCCCAGCAACGCCGCCCGTTACGCCCAGAGCAACCTCGACACGCCCGACCTGTACACCCAGGCCGCGCACGCGCAACTGACGTACCTGAAGAAAACGCTGCGCCTGGTGTCCGAATCGGAACCGCGCGACTCCTACGTCAGCTTGCCGCTGCTGCGCCTGCGCCGGCTGTCGACCGGCGGCTTCGAGCAGGACCCGTCGTTCATCCCGCCGAGCCTGTCGATCCGCAGCGCGCCGCTGCTGTTCCTGCAACTGCGCCGCCTGCTGGACGCGCTGCAGGCCAAGGTCAACGCGCTGTACGGCCACCATCGCGAGCCGAGCAAGCACGTCATCGAATTCCGCTCCGGCGACATGTCGTCGTTCTGGCTGCTGCACACGGCCAGTTCGGCGTATGCGTCGCTGAGCCATTATTTCCACCATCCGACCCTGCACCCCGAGCGGCTGTACGAACAACTGCTGGGCCTGTCGGGCGCGCTGATGACCTTCTCGAAGGGCATTTCGCTCAGCGACCTGCCGCAGTACGACCACCTCGACCCCGGTCCCGGCTTCGCCCGCCTGCACGGCATCATCCGCGAGTTGCTCGACACGGTGATTTCGTCGAAATACTTCGCCATCGCGCTCAACGAGGTCAAGCCGTCGTACCACCACGGCATGCTCGACTCGGGCAAGATCGACGCCCAGACGACCTTCTACCTCGGCGTCTCGGCCGATTTGTCCGGCGTCGAAATGGTCGACGTGGTGCCGCTGCGCTTCAAGATCGGCGCCCCGGACGACGTCGAAAAGTTCGTGCTTTCGGCCATGCCGGGCGTGCGCCTGACGCACGCGCCGCAAGTGCCGGCGGCCGTGCCGGTGCGCCCCGACACCTATTATTTCGCCCTCGAAGCCAAAGGTCAGATGTACGAGCGCATGCTGCAGGCGCAATCGATCTCGATCTACGTTCCCGCCGGCATGCGCGACCTGAAACTGGACCTCGTCGCCGTCACTTCCTGAAGACCAACCCATGACTACTAGCGCCCCTCCTTCCCTGATCCCCGGCGGCCAGCCGGCGTTTTCGCCGGCCATCGCCGCCGGCCCCGGCACCGAACACACGCTGATGGACCTGATGTACGACGGTTTCTACGCCCTGTTCATGCTCAAGAACGGCAACGGCCCGCAAGCCAACGCCGACTTCATCAACAAGATGACGCAGTTCCTCGACGACTTCAGCCGTGGCGCCAAGAAGCAAGGCGCCTCGGCCGACGACATCGACAACGCCAAGTACGCCTTCTGCGCGGCGGTCGACGAGATCATCCTGCGCTCACCGTACGGCATCCGCGACGCCTGGGAGCGCCGCCCGCTGCAACTGGTGCTGTTCGGCGACCAGCTGGCCGGCGAGAACTTCTTCAACCGTCTCGAAAGCCTGCGCGCGCGCGGCAGCGCCCACCTGCAGGCGCTCGAAGTGTTCCACATGTGCCTGCTGCTGGGTTTCCAGGGCCGCTACATCATCGAAGGCTCGGAAAAGCTGGCCTACCTGACGGCGCGCCTGGGCGACGAGATCGCCCACATGAAGGGCAAGAAATCGGGCTTCGCGCCGCACGCCGAGCGCCCCGACCAGATTATCCACAAGCTGCGCAACGACGTCCCGCTGTGGGTGCTGTGCTCGGTGTTCGCGCTGATCGGCGCGCTTGGCTACATCGGTTTGCGCAGCATGCTCGGCCATGGCACCGAAACCAGCATGGCCGCGTACAACGACGTGGTCAAGCTCGCGCCCAAGCAAGCCAACCTGACCATCACGTTGCCGTGATGAGCCTGCCCGACCTGCCGGGCTCGTCCTTGGTGGACGGGCTGTTCGGAACCGGCCTGAGCCAGCATGCGCGCCTGATCACGCTGGCCAGCGCGCAGGACTCCACGCTGCCCGAGTCGCTGATGCCCGAGCGTTTCACGGGACGCGAGGCTGTCAACGAGCTGTTCCGCTTCGACATCGACGCGCTCAGCACCTCGACCGATCTGGAACTGGCCGACTTCATCGGCGAGGAAATCACGCTCAAGCTGCTGCAGGCCGACGGCACGCGCCGCGCCTGGCACGGCATCTGCACCGACGCCGCCTGGCTGGGCGCCGACGGCGGCCTGGCGCGCTACCGGCTGCGGCTGGAACCCGGCCTGGCCCTGCTGGGCCTGCGCCGCGACAGCTACATCTTCCAGGACAAAAACGCGCAAGACCTGATCACCGAACTGCTGGCCGATTACAAGCAGGTGCGGTTCGAGTTCGACGTCACGCAAACCCTGGTGGCGCGGCCGATCTGGACCCAATACCGCGAAAGCGACCTCGAATTCCTGCAACGCGTGCTGGCCTCCGAAGGCCTGAGCTGGCGCTTCGAGCACGACCAGGAAGAAGGCGCGGCCGATGCCGAAGCTGGCGGCCAGCAGCAAGCCAAGCATAAGGTCGTTTTCTTCGACAGCAAGGCCGTCGCGCCCGAGACGGTTGGCGGCGCCGAATTGCGTTTCCACGGCGTGCGCGCCACCGACAGCGACGACGCCATCGACGAATTCAACGCGCTGCGCCGCATCCAGGCCAACGCCGTCACCATCAGCAGCTGGGACCCGGCGCAACTGGTGGCCCCGGCCGCCGAGCAAGCGACCAGCCTGGACATCGGCGAACTGCCGGCCTTGTCGATCTACGACGGCAGCGCCGAGCGGCGCCACGCCGACAGCGCCGCCGCCGATCCGCACAGCCGCCTGATGCTGCAAGCGCTCGAGCTCGACAACAAACTGTTCGAAGGCCAGGGTTCAGTGCGCCGCCTGGCCGCCGGCCACGGTTTCCAGCTGACCCAGCACGAGCACTATGCCGACGGCGCCAACAAGTTCACCACGCTGTGGGTCGAGCACGAGGGACGCAACAACGTCGAACCGGCGCTGGGCGGCCTTGGCAAGCTGATCGGCGCCGCCAAGGCCGGCCTCGCCACCCTGGCCAAGTTCGCCGGCGCGCAACTGGAGGCAGGCACCTACCGCAACCGCTTCGCCTGCGTGCGCGACACGGTCGCCATCGTCCCGCGTGCGGCTGCCGAACGCTTCAGCGGCGCCTCGCTGGGACCGCAAACGGCGCTGGTGGTCGGCCTGCCCGACGCCATCAACACCACCACGCGCGAGCACCAGGTGCGCATCCAGTTCGCCTGGCAACGCGGCGCCGGCGCCAACGCAGGCGGCCTGCCGCACAACACCGACGACAAGGGCAACGCGCCCGGCAACGACGGCTCCGGTACCTGGGTGCGCGTGGCCGAGGCGCTGGCCGGCCCCAACTGGGGCTCGCAATTCACGCCGCGCATCGGCACCGAAGTGCTGGTCGACTTCATCGAAGGCGACATGGACCGCCCGCTGGTGGTCGCGCAACTCTACACCGGCGCCGACACCCCGCCCTACTCGGCCGGCGTCGACACCGACATCAACCACGCCGGCGTCATCTCCGGCATGCACAGCAATAACTTCGACGGCGGCGGCTACAACCAGTGGGTGGTAGACGACACGCCGGGCCAGCTGCGCACGCGCCTGGCCACGTCGAGTGCCGCCACGCAGCTGAACCTCGGCTACCTGGTGCAGCAGACGCCGGGCTCGGCCCAGCGCGGCAACTATCGCGGCCAAGGGTTCGAGCTGCGCACCGACGCCTGGGGCGTGCTGCGCTCGGGCGAAGGCATGCTGATCTCGGCCACCGCGCGCGCGCAACAAGGCGCGGGCGTCACCTCGACCCAGCTCGACAGCGCCGAGGCCACCGGCCTGCTGCGCGCCGCCTCCGAATTGAGCAAGAATCTGGCCGACGCCGCCGCGCAGCAAAACGCGCTCGTCAGCAAGGACGCCAACCAAGCGCAGATCGACTTCATCACGCAGATCGATCCGGAGCAAAAAGGGAAGTTCGAGGGCGCCGTCGGCGGGCACGATCCGTTGAAGGCCACGGCAGGAGCGCGCGATCTCGACAGCGGCGCGCCGGTGGAGAAATTCGGCCAGCCGGTGGTGCTGATGGAAGCGCCGGCCAGCATCAACTGGGCCACGCCCGCTTCCACGGTGCTGTTCGCCGGTGGGCAGTTGCAGTGGACCACGCAGTCCGACATGCACATGGCCGCCGCCTTCACGGTGGCGTCGGTGTCGGCCAACGCGACCGGGTTGTTCACGCACGCCGGCGGCATCCAGGCGATCGCGGCCAACGGGCCGGTGTCGTTGCAGGCGCATACGGATCAATTGGAGATTTTGGGCGACAAGGCGATCACGATCGTATCGGTCAACGACGTCATCGAAGTCAAGGCCAACCAGAAGATCGTGCTGCAGGCCGGGCAATCGTCGGTGACGCTGGAGGGTGGAAACATCACCTTTGCCTGTCCGGGAAATTTCACGGTCAAGGGCGGGCAGCATATCTTCCAGGGCGGCAGCAGCAGCGCCGCCTCCTTACCTGGCCTGCCTAGTGCGAGCACCACGATCTGCCTTGAATGTTTGAAGAAAGCGGCACTGCAAGGCAGCAGCTTCTTGCGCCGCTGACGCCCTACTCGCACGGAAAATCTTACGATGAACAGCCATTCCTCCGCGCCCGACGAGGGCCAAAAAGTCGACAACACGTACGCGTTGATCGACTGCGCCGCGCACGATGACGCGTTCGCGCAGCTGACGACGCGCTTTCCTGATGCGCAGTGGCGCTCGCTGTTCGCCGACACACCGGAGGCGCATCTGCAATCTGCCGCGCCGCTGCTGATCGCGCTCGACCCAACCGCAGAGGACAAATCCATCTTCATGTGGCTGATTGAGAAGGAACGCGCGCATCCGAGCGTCACCTGGATCAAAAGTCACTTCGGCCTGCCCACCTTGGCCATGATGCTGACACGCCGGCTGCAATGCCGGATCAACGACGACGAACATGTCGTGCTTCGTTTCTACGACCCACGCATTCTGTTGGGCCTGTCCTCGGCGCTGACGGGGCCGCAAAAAAAATTCTTCTTCGCGCCGGTCAGCAGTTGGACCGCTTGGGAACCTCGGCGGGAGGCGTACTACGGCATCGATCCCGAGCCGGCCACCCCTGCGGAAATCGCCGCGTTCGCGGTCGTTCCCATCAGTCTCGACGAGCGCCAGCGCGAGCAACTGATGTACTACGACAAGGAAGCACTGTACGACAGCATCATCGCGCACTGGGAGGAAAACAGCCCCGAAGCGATCGAGGGAATGGAAGCCGACATGCTGCGTAACATAGCTATTGCCGCCGTGGCGCGCTGCGCCGGTTACGGCATTTACAACGCCGACGACCAGCATCTTTTTGCGGGCTTGATGATGCGCGTATCGCCGTCGTTCGACGCCCATCCGATGGTGCGCAGCTACCTGCGCGACGAAGAAATAGCGCCCGAAGAGCGGCTGAGCCAAATGATCGACGAATTGCCGGATGCGATCTGGCGTCAGATCGGCGAGCAAAAACGCTACGAAGCGCTGTTCCAACACGCACTACCGGCATGACACAACTTACGCAAAACGAGAACTTATGACTGGCGGATTTAATCTAACCGAGCGGATACAGACCGTCACCAAAAAGCTGGCCGACGTCAACGCTGAGATGGCGTGGGAAGCGGCCGGCACTGCTGCGGACGTGGCGGGGATGGTCGACCCGACGCCGATCTCGGACGCGGTCGGTGCCGGCATTGCGATACGCAACGGCGACTTCCTCGGCGCTGGCTTGAACGTAGTGGGTATGATCCCCTACCTCGGTGACGCGGTGGCGAAACCGATCAAGGCGACGCGTGTCGCCAAGCGAGTTCTCGCGCTCAAAGAAAAAGCGACCTTGTTGACCAAGGAATTGGCCGACCTCAACGCGTTGAAAAAGAAAGAGGAAGCAGCGGAACTGGCGGCCAAAGAAGCTAAAATCGCAGTAGACGCGAAAAAAGCGAAGGATGCGGAAAAGGCCGCTGCGGAGCAAGAAAAAGCGGCCGCAAAGGCTAAAGACAAAGACTGCGAGGATTGTGCTAAAGGTGGGAAGCCAACGAAGATAATGCCTAAGAAGCGTGTGACTTGCTTCAGCTCAAAAAATCTTGATCCTTCCAAGTCTAAAGAATTTGCTGAACAACTCAAACGTCAAGAAGAAGCCTTAAATAATTTGACGGTTAAACAGTACAACGATGCAAGAGCCTTTTTCAAAAAAAATGGTCGCGCTGGCTCAGGCCTGGCGCAGAAAAAAGCTCGTGAGAAATATAAAAAAGCTTTGGTTAGTAAGTTGACCGACGAAAACAGAAATTTAAAGAAGATGTCGCTGGACGATGCGAAAGCAGCCGCGCAGACCGAAGCGAAAAACACAATGAAATCGCTTGCTGCTTTGCATGAACCAGACATGATCGCCGGTGGCAAAGATGAAGCCGTGAGGTTGGGAGACAAGAGTGTGAACTCATCTATTGGTAGCCAATGGAAGAGCCGGGTGAAGGAGCTGGATGAAGCCACCTCAAAAATCCCCGAAGCTGAACAAGCCAATACAAAAATGAACGCAAAATTACCGAAATGTAGGAAATAGGAGATTTAGGGATGGATGAAGATTTTGATTATTTCTTAAAAACCTTTGGCGCAGCAGTCCAAGACCCAGAGCAACCGCAGGCTAGCGACATTGAGAAGTACAAAGGTAAACTGCCAGCACGCTTATTGGAATATTGGAAAAATTATGGTTGGGGGGGCTATAAGGACGGGCTGTTTTGGATAGTTAATCCAGCGGAGTTCGAGCCAATTGTCGAAGAATGGCTCGCGGGATCAGGTGCAGAAGATCGTGATTCCTATCACACTGTTGCTCGCACTGCTTTCGGTGAACTATTTCTGTGGGGTGAAAAAAGTGGCCAGACCATCACCGTAACCCCACTGGACGCCACCATGTACTCGTATCCAGATGACAAAAGATTACTAACTCGCCCGGATTCTGCGATTGCGTCATTTTTTAGCGATCAGGATCCCGAAGGTCTCGATTTCGAAGACGAAAACGAAAGACCTTTATTTAAAAAGGCCGTAAAAAAGCTTGGGAAATTAAAAGCGGATGAAATGTATAGCTTTGAACCAGCATTGTGCATAGGTGGTATGCCTCGCCTGGAAAATCTTGTAAAGGTCAAGATGCATGAACATCTCTTGTTGCTCGAACAACTGGGGGAAATAGAAATCATTCCTATCGACGTCGGCGGGCAGGTCTCCTGATCTAGATTCATCAGCGAACCTGGTCTGTTACGTAGGCGGTGATGTCGCAGGTCGAGCCCAAGGCCGTTCGAGATCGATCATTTGGAAGAAAAATAGATTTGATTGCATCTGCGGGCAGTGATTGTGGAGAAGTTCTGACTGCTGCGGAGTACGCATATGGTTAGCGGACAATTAATGCTAATCGGGCCCGCTTCCAATCCCAGTCTAGGAGTGCAAGATGTTTGGCAAAGATGAAGCCAAGGAGAAATTTGATGATTTTCTGTTGATCATGGATGACCAACTTGAAGCTGTCGATTCAGAGGCTGGAAAAAGAGATATTCCGCTCGCCGTCGATATGGAGTGTTTGGAAAATTTAGAGAAACTTTTTTTCCAAGTGACGGAGAATTGCAGTGAAGATGAAAAGCAGGGTTGGATAGTGACATTTTCACGGTATGTCGGGGAAATCGTCAGAGAGACTTTCAATGGAAAATGGAACCTCTCTCTCGAAGATCCAAAAAATATTTATTTCAACACGCCGGTCATAATCAATCATACAAGGATCGAAAATCTGCAGTTTTCTCCCATATTTGCAATGCGGGCCCTATCATTAAGAAAGAAAATGGGGTTATTGCGAAAAATAATCATGGCAGATATAAAACCTCGCCAGCTGAACATTGATCACTTAGAGGAGAAATGATATCTTAGACTGCGTCGTCGCTATCCCTATTTGAATCTGTCCTGATTCTAGGGAAACGCTGATCAATTAGCTTTCTGAGCCTGATCGGCGCGCGAAATGCTCGAATTGCGAGTCGAATAAGCGCGTTTTCGGCCGATTTGGTGTGATGCTTGGCGCCTTCCGCTAATCAGGACGGACTGCGCGATTCAGTGATCTTAAAGCGCCTGCCGGCGAGCACCAGATTGGCCAAGGCGAACAATGTAAAGAGCTGTGCAGTGTTCTGCCCAGGCCGCGATCGCGTTTTACGATGACGGAACAGGTTCTTGATGACATGGAACGGATGCTCGACTTTTGCGCGAACACTGGCCTTCAGATGAACCAGCTTCTCGGTAATTCGTCCCAATTTATTCTTGGGCAGCGCCTTGCGTTTGGAGCGTTTCATGGCCACGTGCCACGTCACCGATTTGCCGACGTTCTCCGGCCGCTTTTCCACACCCTGGTAGCTGGCGTCACCGACCGCAGCGCTCTCGTCGCCGTGCAGCAGCGCGTGCGCGTGCGTCACGTCGGCGACATTTCCCGCCGTGCCGATGACCGTGTGTACCAAGCCCGAAGCAGCATCCACGCCGACGTGGGCCTTCATGCCGAAGTGCCAGTCATTGCCTTTCTTAGACTGGTGCATTTCGGGATCGCGCTCGCCGTCCTTGTTTTTGTCGACGGCGGCGCGGCGATCAGGGTGGCGTCGACGATGGTGCCTTCGCGCATCCGCGTGTGAGCCCTTTGGCTTCAAGCAAGTAGCGGAACTTCAGCAAGGTCGTCGCGTCCGGCGCCGACTCGCGGCCCAGATCATGCCGACAAAAGCGCGAATGGATTGGCTGTCGTAGATCGCATCTTCAATGCCTTCGTCCGACAAACCAAAGCACTGCTGGGCCACGTACATGCGCAACATGAGCGAGTCCTATCGGTGGCCGACCGGCGCCTTCGACCTTCGGATAGAACGGCTCGACGGCTTGATGCAGCTTGCCCCATGGCGTCACGCTGTCGATCTCAGCAAGGACGCGGTCGCGCCGCGTCAACTTCTTCTTGGCGGCGTATTCGAGGTCGGAAAAGCTCTTTTGCATGGTCGATGGCGGACAGTGGGGATGCCGTTATTGTCTCAGGTCGGCCTGCTGCACGGAACGGCGGCCGATGAATAAATCAGTGCTTCCTTAGAAAACGATTATGCCAGGTTCACCCAGCAAGGCGATACAGTGAACTTCAGTCACGTATTAGGGGATTTTGATAGCGCAGGCCGACCCGGGAGTGTCGACGTAAAATACGAGGTGGTCAACCAAGCAGGGTAAGTTGTCAACTCTTTCGCCAAGAAATTTTTAAATGAAGCAGGCCAAGTTTATACTAGAAAGGCAGGAAAATGAAAGAACGTGAAACAGATTTGATTATCGCTCTAGCTAAACGGTTCATCGAGGAGGTACAAGAACTGGAGCCTGAGTTCGAACGTGCTTTCTTCAGATTTCATGCTGAAGAACAAATGTATGAATCTTGCTCGTCTTATACAACCTCATCTGATGTATTTATCGTCAGCGCACTTATGCAAGATGAGTTTTTCGATGAGATGAACAAAATATCTCTGGAATTATTGGCGGAGATGGGAAAGAATCCTGCTCTACTACTTTTGACGATAGATAAGGATTTTGACTATGAAATCGAGTTCGAGTATAAAGATATGGAAAAGTGGCAGATAAGCCTTGCAGACGGCGGCTCTGGCATTCCTAATCAGTAACTCTGACACTGAACACAGCAAAATGCCCGGCGGTTTCGGCCAAAGCGGACATGGACTTAAAGCTGGAGATTGTTAAAGCTGGACATCGCCGGCGGTGCGGCCGACTTAGCTGGGCTGGCAGAGCAACACGACCTTGGACCCGATCGGCGCGGGTAAATCCATTAGTATGGTATCTCTAGAATTACTAGAACGCACTCTTTTTCCGCAGAATAACCAATTTTTTATAATCAGACAGCTTCTCCTGGGGGGGAATAATTGTGACATTTGCGCTATATGGATTATTAACCAATGAGGCGCCGGAGGTCCTCAATTGAATCCCTTGCAAAGGATTTAAAAAACCATCTCAAGAATGAAAATTTTTCGTTGCAGCGGGAGAAGTTGCCATTCGCAAAAACGAGACATTAGTCCTGAAATGGGACAATTGGCTTGCTCGGGTTAGCTACGAAGAAGGTGATGCGGTTGAAGCCGATTCGTTAGAAATTCAGGAACGGACAAAATCTTTCAACTCATCAGATCGCTCCATAATTAATCGCAGGATTAGAATGGTTTTTGGCAATGATGACGAGCAGCACTATACCAATCAGATAATTTATCTAATGGATTTTCTGCGGGAAATAAGAGGAATAGTAGTCTACGATCCTCAGCAAAATAATTTCGTCGAGTGATTGCGCTCTCTGCAGTTTTCGACCGCTCGACGGTTGAACAACGAGTTCTGTTGGAGCAGCTCGGCGACGTAGAAGTCTTACACCTGGATGTTGGCGGAAGTTTTTAGCGCTCGTCGGATCGGCTTCCAATTTCAAAATCGCAGTTACCACTAATTTCACGAATGCTATAGCCAACGGTTAAACACGTACGGCAGCCTCCCACGTCACCTGAGCAAATAATGAAACCCGTTATTCTTATACCGTACATCGGGACAGAGCGCCTGTCATTTTCCACGTCACAGATCGAATGTGAAAAGACATTGGGAGAGCCAATGCGCCGCACCAAGACTCTGAAAAATGAACTTAAACTTGTCTATGCCAAATTTGAGTTCATTTTTCCTATGGACGGCTCTGAAATATTGGAAATTTCGTTTCGCCCAAATATCGAGCTGATGCTCAATGATATTGACATATTTCACGATACGACGGCATTAAGCAAGCTGAGCAAAATCGATTCCCCACTGGAGTATGCCGGGATATTATTTTTCCCAATGTTGGGAATATCGGCCACGGGACTACACAATAAAGATGATCTGTCAGTTACAGCAGTAGCAAAAAGAAGGTTTGATAGAATCATTCACAACTTCCTTCCCTACAAAGCATCAGGTCTCTTAAGCGCGTCATCAGGGACGACTGAACCAAGCTCGCGATCACGAGCGAGTCGCTGGGGCGTTACCCTAGCCAGCCATCGGTGGCCAACAAGATGACCAGACATGCTCCCCAATCTACGCGGCCTGCTCCTTAAAACGGCGCCGGGAGCAGGTCTGGAAAAACGTGTGCCGACACCCGCAAATAGCCTCCTCGGGCATGCGCCCTACCCCTACGATCGACTTTCTCTTTGTATAATGCTTTTGCCCGGCCGGTCACCGCGAGGTAAAGAAAAGCTGGCTATCGAACACACCAACGAGGCGAAACCTTATGCAAAATAAAGAAAACAACAAAGCATCGCTCGCCAAGGCCGCATCAGGCCAAAGCGCCCCCGAACGACCGCTTACCCGACAGGACTACAAAACCCTGTCGCTGGCCGCGCTCGGCGGCGCGCTGGAATTCTACGACTTCATCATCTTCGTCTTTTTCGCCACCTCGATCGGCGCGCTGTTCTTCCCGCCGACGATGCCCGATTGGCTGCGGCTGTTCCAGACCTTCGGCATCTTCGCCGCCGGCTACGTGGTGCGCCCTCTTGGCGGTATGGTCATGGCCCACTTCGGCGACCTGCTGGGGCGCAAGAAGATGTTCAACCTGTCGATCCTGCTGATGGCGGTGCCGACCTTGCTGATCGGCCTGCTGCCGACCTACGCCAGCATCGGCCTGGCCGCTCCCCTGATGCTGCTGTTCCTGCGCGTGTGCCAGGGCGCCGCCGTCGGCGGCGAGGTGCCGGGCGCGTGGGTGTTCGTGTCGGAACACGTGCCGGCTAGCCGCATAGGCTACGCCTGCGGCACCTTGACCGCCGGCCTGACCTTCGGCATCCTGCTCGGCTCGCTGGTGGCCACCGGCATCAACAGCGTGTTCACGCCGGCGGAGGTGCTGGACTACGGCTGGCGCCTGCCGTTCGTGCTGGGCGGCGTGTTCGGCCTGGGCGCGATGTATCTGCGGCGCTGGCTGCACGAGACGCCGGTCTTTGTCGAACTGCAACAACGCAAGGCGCTGGCCGCCGAGATGCCGCTGAAGGCCGTGCTGCGCGAGCACCGCAGGGCGGTCGCGCTGTCGATGCTGCTGACGTGGATGCTGTCGGCCGCCATCGTCGTCGTTATCCTGATGACCCCGGCGCTGCTGCAAAAGGTCTACGGTTTCGACGCCCGCACCGCATTGCCCGCCAACACGGTGGCGACCTTGTCGCTGGCTGTCGGGTGCGTGATCTACGGCGTGCTGGCCGACCGCTTCGGCGCGCGCCGCATGCTGATCGGTGGCGCCGTGCTGCTGGCCATTTGCACTTACGTCTTCTATACGACGCTCAAGACCCAGCCGCAGTTGCTGCTGCCGCTGTACGCGCTGCTGGGGCTGAGCGTCGGCGTGGTCGGCGTGGTGCCGAGCGCGATGGTGCGGGCCTTCCCGGCGCCGGTGCGTTTTTCCGGCTTATCGTTCTCCTACAATGTGGCGTATGCGATCTTCGGCGGCCTGACACCTATCATGGTGACGTTGATGCTGAAAACCCAGCCGCTGGCGCCCGCGTACTACGTCATGGCGCTGTGCGGCATCGGTCTGGTCACCGCGCTGTTCATCAAGGAAAGGCCGCTCAATACTTGAGCCAGGAAGGGCGCACGGCACGGTACAAACCCCTCTTCGGGCGACAGGAAATGCTATCGTTCGCCTTTCGGGATGGGTTTGTCCATAACAAGCCCGCCACCAGCCACCGCCACCGGAACGTTTGCCCATGTCGCCTCACCAGTCCTCGCCCCACCCCGCCCACAGCATCGCCTTCGCCGCCGGGGGCGGGACCATGGGAGAGTTGCTGCGCTCGTTCGACTGGGCGGCGACGCCACTAGGTCCGCTGGAGGCCTGGCCGCCAGCGTTGCGCACCACGGTCAGCATCATGCTCGGCTCCAGCCATCCGATGTACATCGCCTGGGGCCCGGGGCTGCACTTCCTGTTCAATGACGCCTACCGGCCCATCCTCGGCGGCCTCGGCGATCAGCCCGAGTTAATATTGGGCAAGCCGTTCAACGAGGTCTGGAGCGACATCTGGCACGTGGTCGGCCCGATGTTGAATGGCGCCATGGCCGGCGCCTGCACTTACGCGGAGGACCAGCCCTTCCTGCTGCACCGCCACGGCTACCCGGAGCAGATGTACGCGACGTTCTCGGTCAGCCCGGTGCGCGACGAGGCGGGCGCGGTGGCCGGCGTCTTCTGCGTCTGCTCGGAGACCACAGGCAAGAAGCGCGTCGAGGAGCGCCTGCGCCTGCTCGACACCATCGGCAAGGCCACCAGCATCGCCGCCGATGCCAAGACCATCATGGCTGAGACGACCCGTCTGCTGGGTCAGCACCTGGACGTCACCCGCGTGGCCTACGCCGACCTGGAGGCCGACAACGACCGCTTCACGATCCGCCACGACTGGACCGTCGAGGGCGCCTTTAGCACCGTCGGCGTGTATTCGCTCGACCTGTTCGGCAGCCGCGCCACCGGCAATCTGCGGGTGGGCAAAACCCTGCAGATCAACAACGTCGACACCGAAGTGGCCTCCGGGGACGGCTACGAGATGTTCAACCAGATCGGCATCAAGGCCATCATTTGCTGTCCGCTGGTCAAGGGCGGCAAGCTGGTGGCGATGATGGCCGTGCACCAGCAACAACCGCGCGCCTGGTCGGCCGACGAGGTGGCGCTGGTGGAGGACGTGGTGGAGCGCTGCTGGGCGCACATCGAGCGGGTTCGCTCGACCGAGGCGTTGCGCGAGGCCGACCGCCACAAATCCGAATTCCTGGCCACCCTCGCCCACGAGCTGCGCAACCCGCTGGCGCCGGTGCGCAACGGCCTGGAACTGATGAAACTGGCCGGCGGCGATCCGGTCGCCATGACCAACGTGCGCGCGATGATGGAGCGCCAGGTATCGCACATGGTGCATCTGATTAACGACCTGCTCGACATCGCGCGCGTCTCCAGCGGCAAGCTGGTGCTGAAGAAGGAGCACGCGGAGCTCAAGACGCTGGTCGCCTCGGCGGTCGAGACCAGCCAGCCGCTGCTCGACGCGGCCGGCCATACGCTGGCGATCAGCCTGCCCGCCGAGGCGGCCATTGTCGATGTCGATGTCGTCAGGCTCAGCCAAGTGCTCAGCAACCTGTTGTCGAACGCGGCGAAGTACACGCCGAACGGCGGACGCATCGCCATCTCGGCGCGCGTGGCGGACGGCGGGCTCATGATCGACGTGGCCGACAATGGCATCGGCATCCCGCCCGAATCGATCGACAGCGTTTTCGAAATGTTTACCCAGGTCGGCCGCAGCATCGGCCACTCCAAAGGCGGACTGGGTATCGGACTCTCGCTGGTGCGCAAGCTGCTCGAATTGCACGGCGGCACTGTCAAGGCGGCCAGTCCCGGCATCGGCCTGGGCAGCACGTTTTCGATCCGGCTGCCGCTGGCCGCCATTGACAACCTGCCGCTACCGGCAACGCAGCCGCCGGCCACAAGCCAAAGGAACCCGGCAGCCCCGCTGCGCGTTCTGATCACCGACGACAACCACGACGCCGCCGACACCTTGCGCGATTTACTGGAAGGTGACGGCCATGTCACTCGCGTCGCCTACGACGGCGCCGCCGCGCTGGCCATCGCCGGGGAGTTCCAGCCGCAGGTGGTGCTGCTCGACATCGGCATGCCCGGCATGGACGGCTACGCCACGGCGCGCGCCATGCGCCAGCTCGCGGGCATGGAAAACGTCACCCTCGCCGCGCTCACCGGCTGGGGAGCCGCCGAAGACCGCGCCCGTTCGCGCGCCGCCGGCTTCGACCACCATTTGCTCAAGCCGGTGGTGTTGACCGAGCTGCTGACGATGCTGCGCCAGACGACCGCCTGACGCGACGCGCCCGCATCACCACGGTATAGTCAAGGTCAGCGACCCGTAGGGTTCGCGCTTGCCGTTGGAGGTGATCAGCGGACTGGCGTCTTGTAACGAGAACGATACCGACGCGCTCTTGAAGCCGTAGGCGATGCCCGCCAGCGCCACGGTCTGGTTACGGCGCAGTTCAGCGATATTGTTTTCCGGATAGTGGTTCCTGCCGATCCCCGCGTGCGTAAACACCCTGTCGCCGATCAAGCCCGCATACACGAACCAGCCGTTGCCCAGGAAAACCGGATCGCCGCCGCGTATTTCCTGGTGGATGGCGCTGGGGAAGTTGCGTTGAAGTCCAGTGCCGTAGCGCAGCAGAACGCTGGCGCCGATCGACGACTGCAGGTTGCCGGCGGTGGCGCCGGCGGACACGATCGCGTCCGCATGCGGCCGCCCGTCGTCGGCGCCGGCCGAAGCCAGGCGCCACGCCCTGTAGCGCTCCACACCAAGCAGCAGGCGCGTCGGCCCCTGCGAATCCCAGCCTTCCGGACGATCCGAGCCGATCACGCGGTGGATCAGCGTTTGCGCGCGGCGCCCGCCGGCCGCCGGCCCGATGACGCCGAGGCGCATGCCGAGCATGTCCGCCACGTCGCCGTCGACCGACACCTGCCCCGCGCCCAGCCACAGCGCGCCCAGATAAGGCGCGTCGAACGGATCGGGCTCCTTGCGGGTGATATCGCGCGGCGTCACCAGGATCTGGCTGAGCGAAAACCGGGTCAGCGCAGCCGGACCGACGCCGAGCCACGGCGCCACCGTTCCAACCACCGGCAGCGGCGCGATGGACATCTCACCGGGAGACACGCTGCGCAGGCGCGACAGCGTGATGCCACTGGTGTAACCGCCGCCATCGCTGCCGACGAACACATCGTTTTGCACCATGAGGGAAAGATGGCCCTCCTCCGCGCTCACCGGCGCGGAGGAAAGCACGGAGCAGAGAAGAAGACTCGACAACAGGAATGGGTTTGGGCGTATTTTCATTATCCGGGCATGACACACTAGCAACGAAGCCCATCATAATCGAAATCCCACGCCATCGAATCCCACACAAGTAGTACGCGCCTTGCATTTTCCCAGTATGTGCGCCACCGCACACCACATGCGCGCTGGCGGCCCGCTACGGCTTCGCCGGCGCCGGCGTCAACACCTGGATCGCCCCCGACACATACACCAGCGGCGCGTTCCAGTTGATGGCGATTTCATTGCTGGCGTAGGAGCAGGCGTGGTCCAGCCAGGACTTGGCCGGCACCGCCGACGGATAGGACGCGGGGCAATCGCCCTTGTCCTGCTGGCCCGGCTGAGGCCCGCCGACCAGGAAGCCGGGTACGGGCGCGACGACGCCGTCCGCCACCGACGGCCGGTGATGCGGGTGCTGCGCCGACCGGGAACCATAGCCGGTGACGAAGGAGGTGCCGACCGCGTTGCGGCCAAGCACATAGTCCAATCCGGACTGCGCCGCCTGCAGATACTCGCGCTTGCCGTTCAGGCGGTAGCCTTGCAGCAGCATCATCGACTGGTTCAACACCACCGCGCTGCTGCCCCAGACAAAGTCGCCGGTTTGCATGGTGATGCCGTAGGCCGAGTCCTTCCACACCTTGGCCAGACCGTCGGCCAGGCCGTCGATCCTGGCGGCGATCAGCGCCTGGTCGGCGGCTGGCGTCAGCTGCTTGCGGTGGCGCGCCAGCGACATCCAGGCCAACCCGCCGACGTCGCTCCACGAGGGAATGGTCGCCTTCAGCGCGGGCGCCGACATCGCCTTGTAATAGGCGTCTTCGCCGGTGGTGATATACAGTTCGGCCGCCGCCCATCCGAACTCGTCGCTCACGTTGGCGTCGCCGTACTCGCCGGTGCGGATGTCCTTGGGCTGGCGATACGGGACAGCCGGGTTTTTCTGCGCCCACTGCCAGGCGGCCTTGGACGCGGCCAGTGCGCGCGCCGAGATCCCGTTCAGCTTGGCGTCGTACGGTTTCAGCACCCGGCTGGCGGTCGCCATGACGGCGGCGAAGTCGAGCGCGGCAGCGGTGGTCTTCTGCACCACGTAGCGCTGCTGCCTGGCCTGGTCGGGCATCACCATGCCGTCGAACGACTTGTCGGTCAGCTTGTGGTAGACGCCGCCATCGGCCGGGTCTTGCATGGTGAGCATCCAGTCCAGGTTCCACAACACCTCGTTGAGGAGGTCGGGAATGCCGTTGCCGCTCTCGGGGATGTTGAGGTTCTGCGTCTTGTAAAACTGCGGGAAGTCTTCGTAGGCCGCCAGCAATGTATAAGTGGTGATGCCCGAGTTGACGATGTATTTATTGTAGTCGCCGGCGTCGTACCAGCCCTTGGGACTGGAAATGACGGTGCCGGCCGGACGCGCGGCGCTGGCGGCCGATTCATGGATCAGAACGTTGGTGTCCGTATGGCCGGCCTTCCTGGAGAAGATCCCGGCATGCTTCTCGGGCAAGGCGATGCCGGCGCGGTTGAGGTAATAGGCCTTGATGGCGGCGGCGTTGAGCGCCTGGTAGACATCGGCGCCGACTGTGAACGGCGCCGAATCCGGCACGCCGGCCACACGCAACTGATAGCGTCCCGGCGTCGCCAGCGCGCTAAAGTCGGCCAGGCGAACGGTCTCGGCGGCCGGCGCGTAGGCCGCCGCCGCGCCCAGCGTGCCGCGCATCACCACGGTGTCGCTGCCCGCCTTGACGACGGTGAAGGCGGCGCCGTCCACGTTCGGGACCACGGCGACTTTGGCCGATCCGGGGAGATAACCGATCTGGTCGAGCTTGATCTCCAGGTTGCCGGGCGATGCGGCGGGCGCCGCATGGACGTGGCCGGCGGCAGCAGACAACGACAGCGATACCATCATGGCGTTGATTGCGCGCGCGGCGGCTAGGCGGATTGGGGCTGGTCTCAACTGTGCTCCTCTTTATTGTGAAAACGTTTTCACAATATAGTCTCGCGCTTTGAGGGAAAAGTCAAACGGGCGCCCCGTCGGTGAGGCGCCCAACCGGCTTATCTGGCGGCGACCGCCTTCGCTGGTTCTGCTGGTTCTGCTGGCTCCGCCTGCCAGCCGCCGCCGAGCGCCTTGAAGGCCGCCACCGCCGCGCGGGCGGACTCGGTTCGCGCCTGGGCTCGCATATCGGTGGCGCGCAGCAGGTTTTCGTCCGCTTGCAGCACCTCGATCAGGCTGACGACGCCTTTCTGATAGGCCGCGAAAGAGGCGCCCCTGGCCTTGGCGAGCGAGTCCACGCCCTGCGCCAGCACGCCGGCCTGGTCCTCGCGTTTGACCAGCGCCGAAAAGGCGTTCTCCACCTCTTCGGTGGCGCGCAGCACGGCGAGGCGGTAGGCGGCCAGGGACTCGGCCTCCTGGCCCTTGGCCAAGTCGATCTGGGCGTTGATGCGGCCGAAGTCGAACAAGCGCCAGCGCAAGCCCAGCACCCCAGCCGCCTGACTGGCGCCGCTGGAGAACAGGTTGCCGCCGGACACAGAGGTGGCGCTGCCGATCAATCCGCTCAACGACAGCTTGGGATAGTACTCGGCGATGGAAACGCCAATGCGCGCGTTCGACGCCGCCAGGCGGCGCTCGGCCACGATCAGATCGGGCCGGCGCCGCAGCAGGTCGCCCGGCGAACCGGCGGCCGCGATACGTGGTGCGGCCGGTATCGGGGCCGGTGTCGCCGCCCCCTGCTGCGCCAGCTCTTCCCGATGGGTACCCGGCGCCGTGCCGAGCATCACGTCGAGCGCGTTCATGGCCGTGTCCAGCGCCGCTTCGAGCACCGGCACCGAGGCGCGCACCTGGGCCAGCGCGCCCTCGACCTGCCGCACCTGCAGTTCGGCGGCCAATCCTTTGCCGTATAGCAGGTTGAGCGTTGACAGCAGTTCCTGCTGCGTCCTCACCTGCCCGCGCGCGATGTCGAGGCGGGTTTGGAGGCCGCGGATACCAATATAGATATCGGCGGTTTGCGCCGCCACCGCCAAACGGGTCGCGACCGCGCCGGCCTCCGAGGCTTGATAGTCGGCCAGTGCCGCCTCGCGCCCCCGGCGCAGGCCGCCGAACGCGTCCAATTCCCAGCCCACACCCAGATTGGCCTCGTAGGAGCTGCCGTGACGATCAAAATCCGGCTGCGAATTCAAGACCCGCCCCAACGGTGTTTCCACCGACTGGTAGGCGCGCGCGCCTTGCGCGCTGACGGTGCCGGACGGCAGCAGCGCCGCGTTCGCCGCGCCGACACCGGCCCGCGCCTGGGCCACCCGGGCCGCCGCCTGCGCCAGATCCAGGTTCTGCGCAAGCGCCAGCGTCACGTAGCGGGTCAGCTGCGCATCGCCAAAGCCGTCCCACCAGGCGATGAGGTCGGCGCTGGCGGCGGCCGGGCGCTGCTCGACGGCAGCTTGTCCAAGGTAGCGCTCCGGCAAAGGCGTGGCGGGACGGGTGTAATCCGGTCCGACGGCGCAACCGGCCGCACCGGCGGCGACAATGATCAGGAGAGAGCGTTTGAGCAGCATGGGGTTTTCCACGACGAGTGACGATTTGGTGACTATATCACCAAATCGTCACTCGTTGTACAATCTTGAAACACCGAGTAAGCTAAACCACATGACCAAACCAAGCACCCCTTCGGCCAACGCGCGCGGCCCCGCCGACCACGACGTGCGCGACCAGATCGTCGCCGCCGCGACCGACCATTTCCGTCTGTACGGCTACGAAAAAACCGCCGTCTCCGACCTCGCCAAGGCCATCGGTTTTTCCAAGGCGTATATCTACAAGTTCTTCGAATCGAAGCAGGCCATCGGGGAGCAGATCTGCGCCAATTGCCTGCGCGAGATCGAAGCCGATATCCGGACCGCCGTCGACGGCGCCGACCGGCCGCCCGAGAAGCTGCGGCGCCTGTTCAAGACCGCTGTCGAATCGAGCCTGCGCCTGTTCTTCGAGGACCGCAAGCTGTACGACATCGCCGCCTCGGCCGCGACGGAGCAATGGCCGGCGGCGCGCGCCTACGAGGAACGTATCCGGATGCTGCTGCAGGACGTGCTGCGCCAAGGCCGGGAGAGCGAGGATTTCGAGCGCAAGACCCCACTCGACGAGGCGGCGGCGGCGATCCATCTGGTGATGCGTCCGTATCTGAACCCCCTGCTCTTACAGCACAGTCTGGATCACACCGCCGAGGCGCCGGCGCTGCTTTCCAGCCTGGTGCTGCGCAGCCTGTCGCCGTAAACCTACCGCCAATTTGATGTGACCATTGACAAATTTGGTCACTGGTTACAAAATGGGACCCTGTTCAGTTCTCCACGGGATTCCCATGCTCGGCCATCGCTTCGCTCTCTCCACCGTCTTCGCCGTCTTGCCGCTCGCGCTCGCCGCCTGCGGCGACAAGACGCCGCCCGACCCGCGCACCGCCGCACCACTGGTGCGCACGGCCATCGTCCAGGGGACGGATGACGCAGCCTCGCGCAGTTTCACCGGCACCGTCGCCGCGCGGGTGCAAAGCGATCTGGGCTTCCGGGTCTCCGGCAAAGTCCTGGAGCGGTTGGTCGACGCCGGGCAACACGTCAAGCGCGGACAGACATTGATGCGGATCGATCCCGTCGACCTGAAGCTGGCGGCCAACGCGCAGCTCGCGACGGTCGCCGCCGCCCGCGCACGCGCACGGCAAACGGCCGACGAGGAAGCGCGCTACCGCGACCTGCGCGGCACCGGCGCGATTTCGGCCTCCGCCTACGACCAGGTCAAGGCGGCCGCAGACGCCGCCAAGGCCCAGCTCAACGCGGCCGAATCCCAGGCCGAGGTGGCCCGTAACGCCAGCCGCTACGGCGAACTGCTGGCCGACGCCGACGGCGTCGTCATGGAAACGCTGGTCGAGCCCGGCCAGGTGGTCGCCGCCGGCCAAGTCGTCGTGCGCCTCGCCCGCGCCGGCCAGCGCGAGGCCGTCATCCAGTTGCCGGAAACCTTGCGCCCGGCGCTGGGCTCGACCGGCCTTGCCACGCTGTACGGCAAGGAAGGCGCCCCCGTTCCCGCCAGGCTGCGGCAGCTCTCCAACACAGCCGACCGCCAGACCCGCACCTTCGAGGCGCGTTATGTGCTCGACGGCGAGCTGTCCGGCGCGCCGCTGGGCACCACGGTCGCCATCCGGATACCGGATGGCCAGGCGGACGCCCAGGCCGGCTGGTCGGTGCCGATCGGCGCCCTGTTCGACCAGGGCAAGGGACCCGGCGTCTGGGTGGTCCAGGGCCAGCCGGCAAAGGTAGGCTGGCGGCCGGTGACTGTCCAGCGCATTAGCGATGACAGCGCGCGTATCGCGGGGCAGTTCAAGCAAGGCGAGCGGGTGGTCGCGCTGGGCGCGCACATGCTGCGCGAGGGCGAGGCGGTGCGTTTGGCCGGCCAGCCGGCCGCAGCGGCGACAGCCGCCACGGCGGGAGCGCGGCCATGAGCGCAGGTCGTTTCAACCTGTCGGCGCTTGCCGTGCGCGAGCGCTCCGTCACCCTTTTCCTGATCTGCCTGATCACCTTGGCGGGCGTCGTCTCCTTCTTCAAACTCGGGCGGGCGGAAGACCCCGCCTTCACGGTCAAGGTGATGACCGTGATCACCGCCTGGCCCGGCGCCACCGCGAAGGAAATGCAGGACCAGGTCGCCGAGAAGCTCGAAAAGCGGCTGCAGGAGCTGCGCTGGTATGAACGGGCGGAAACTTATACACGGCCCGGCCTGGCCTTCACCACCTTGACCCTGCTCGACAGCACGCCACCGGCCGAGGTGCAGGAACAGTTCTACCAGGCCCGCAAAAAGGTCGGCGACGAGGCCGCCAACCTGCCCTCGGGCGTGATCGGACCGATGGTCAACGACGAATACGCCGACGTCACCTTCGCCCTGTTCGCGCTCAAGGCCAGGGGCGAGCCGCAACGCCTGCTGGTGCGCGACGCCGAGGCGCTTCGCCAGCGCCTGCTGCACGTGCCCGGTGTCAAAAAGGTCAACATCGTCGGCGAGCAGCCAGAACGCATCTTCGTCGAGTTTTCGCACGAGCGGCTGGCGACACTGGGCATCGGCCCGCAGGAAGTATTCGCCGCGCTCAACGCCCAGAACGTGCTCACGCCGGCCGGCTCGGTGGACACCAAGGGGCCGTCGGTGTTCCTGCGCCTCGACGGCGCCTTCGACGAATTGCAGAAGATCCGCGACACGCCTGTGGTGGCCCAGGGCCGAACCCTGAAACTGTCGGACATCGCCACCGTCAAGCGCGGCTACGAGGACCCGGCCACCTTCATGATCCGCAACGGCGGCGAACCTGCCCAGCTGCTGGGCATCATCATGCGCGACGGCTGGAACGGCCTCGACCTGGGCAAGGCGCTCGACAAGGAAGTCGGCGCCATCAACGCCAACATGCCGCTGGGCATGGCGCTGACCAAGGTCACCGACCAGGCCGTCAATATCAGCTCGGCCGTCGATGAATTCATGGTCAAGTTCTTCGTCGCGCTGCTGGTGGTGATGGTGGTGTGCTTCGTCAGCATGGGCTGGCGCGTGGGCATCGTGGTCGCCGCAGCCGTGCCGCTGACCCTGGCGGTAGTGTTCATCGTCATGGCCGCGACCGGCAAGAACTTCGACCGCATCACCCTCGGCTCGCTGATCCTGGGCCTGGGCTTGCTGGTGGACGATGCCATCATCGCCATCGAAATGATGGTGGTCAAGATGGAGGAAGGCTACAGCCGCATCGCCGCCTCGGCCTATGCCTGGAGCCACACGGCCGCGCCTATGCTCTCGGGCACCCTGGTGACGGCGGTCGGCTTCATGCCCAACGGCTTCGCCCGCTCCAGCGCCGGCGAATACACCAGCAATATGTTCTGGATCGTCGGCATCGCCCTGATCGCCTCGTGGGTGGTGGCCGTGGTGTTCACGCCCTATCTCGGCGTCAAGCTGCTGCCCGAGCTCAAACAAGTCGAAGGCGGCCACGAGGCGCTGTACGACACGCCCCGCTACAACCGCTTCCGCCGGGTGCTGGCGCGCGTCATCGCCCGCAAGTGGCTGGTCGCCGGCGCGGTGGTCGGCCTGTTCGCGCTGTCGGTGGCGGGCATGGCCGTGGTCAAGAAGCAGTTCTTCCCGATCTCCGACCGACCCGAGGTGCTGGTCGAGGTGCAACTGCCGTATGGGGCCTCGATCGCGCAGACCAGCGCCAGCGCCGCCAGGGTCGAAGCCTGGCTGGCGAAGCAGCCGGAGGCGAAGATCGTCACCGCCTACATCGGCCAGGGCGCGCCGCGCTTCTACCTGGCGATGGGACCGGAACTGCCCGACCCGTCGTTCGCCAAGATCGTCGTGCGCACCGACAGCCAGGAACAGCGCGAGTCGCTCAAGCACCGCCTGCGCCAGGCCGTTGCCGACGGCATCGCGCCGGAGGCGCGGGTGCGCGTCACCCAGCTCGTATTCGGTCCCTACTCGCCCTTCCCGGTCGCCTACCGCGTCAGCGGGCCTGATCCGGACAAGCTGCGCGCCATCGCCGCCGAGGTGCAGCACGTAATGAACGCCAGCCCGATGATGCGCACCGTAAACAACGACTGGGGCACGCGCGCGCCGACCTTGCATTTCACGTTGCAGCAGGATCGTTTGCAGGCCGTCGGCCTGAGCTCGAGCGCGGTGGCGCAGCAGCTGCAATTCCTGCTCAGCGGCATACCGCTGACCGCCGTGCGCGAAGACATCCGCACCGTGCAGGTGGTGGCCCGCTCGGCCGGCGACCTGCGGCTGGACCCGGCCAGGATCGCCGACTTCACTCTGAGCGGCGCCAACGGCCAGCGCATTCCGCTGTCGCAGGTGGGCACCGTCGAGGTGCGCGCCGAGGAGCCGGTCATGCGCCGGCGCGACCGCGTGCCGACCATCACGGTGCGCGGCGACATCGCCGAGGGCTTGCAGCCGCCGGACGTCTCGGCCGCCATGACCGCGCAACTGCAGCCGATCAAGGACAAGCTGCCGGCCGGCTATCGCCTCGACGAGGCCGGCGCCATCGAGGAATCGGGCAAGGCGATGCAAGCGATGTTGCCGCTGTTCCCGATCATGCTGGCGGCGACCCTGCTGATCCTGATCTTCCAGGTGCGCTCGATGTCGGCGATGGTGATGGTCTTCCTGACCAGTCCGTTAGGCCTGATCGGCGTGGTGCCGACCCTGCTGCTGTTCGCGCAGCCGTTCGGCATCAACGCGCTGGTGGGGTTGATCGCGCTGTCGGGCATCCTGATGCGCAACACGCTGATCCTGATCGGCCAGATCCACCACAACGAACAGGCGGGGTTGGCGCCGTTGCAGGCGGTGGTCGAAGCCACCGTGCAGCGCGCCCGGCCGGTTGTGCTGACCGCGCTGGCGGCGATCCTGGCCTTCATCCCGCTGACCCATTCGGTGTTCTGGGGCACCCTCGCCTACACCTTGATCGGCGGCACCTTCGCCGGAACGATATTGACGCTGGTGTTCCTGCCGGCGATGTATTCGATCTGGTTCAAGATCCGCGCCGATCAACCGCCGCCGCTCACGGACACGGCGCCTGCCCCGGGGGCGCTCCCAGCGTCTCGACCGGCCTGAGCGCCGGCGCCCTCGACAAGCGCAGCGGTATGGCGATGAAGGAAAACAGCGGCTGGTAGGCGACCCTGGCGCATTGGCTGGTGTCGGCCGGATCGCAGATGCGCGCCCGCACCAGCCGGATGCAGCTCTGGCCGTACGGGTTTTCCATGCAGTTGACGCGGTTGTTGGCCGGGCATGACGGCATCTGCGCGTTCGGGATCTCGGTGATGACGGTGCCGCCGGCGTCCGCCAGCGAGAGGTAGTCGATGCGCACGTGCGCGTCCGTCACCGGCGTGCCGAGGGCCAGGGTGCCGGCGGAACCGCGAAAGATGGCGCGCTGGCGCACACCGTTCATGGCGGCGGCATCGGTGAAGTCGGTGTTCGCCGCCGCCGCCGCCGCCCGCTGCGTGACAACCTGCAGCGTATTGAAAATGTACAACAAGCGCGCGACCTCGACGACGCCGCAGACGATCGCCAGGAACACGATGATCACGATAGCGAATTCGGCGGTCACCGCGCCGGCACGGAAGCGTGGGGATTGGCGTCGCGACATGCATTATTCTCCAACGTAGGGATGGGTGACGCTGACGATCAGCTGTAGATTCAAACCCGTGTAGCTGGCAAAAAAGATATCCTCCATCAACATCGTGATAGTGACGCGCACCACCGTGGTCGTGCCGAAGCCCACGCACGGCACGTTGTTGCAGGTCACATCGATCGCGTAGCCGAATTCCCCGGGCGCCAACTCGGCCAACTCCTTCTCCACGAGCGCCTCCGCCATCGCGGCCACCGCGCCAGCCCGCGTCGGATTGCCCAGCTCGCTGGCCGGCGCCTTGGACAAATAGCGCGCGGCATCCTGCGCCGCGTACTGGACGGCCGTGTAATGCCAGAACACCCGCCCCAGATACAAGGGAAACACCAGCAACAGCACCAGCACCGGCATCACCAGCGCCAGTTCGACGGCGGCAATGCCGCGCTGGCGCCGGGCGCCGCGTTGGCCGGCGCGCCTCATGGTTGGAGCTCCACCGCGCCGCCCAATGCCTGGTCGGAAACCAGACCGCCGAACTCGGCGCGCACGCTGGTGGCGGTGGCCGGCACCGTCATCAGAAACTTGCCGACGCCGAGCACCGTGGCCGCCGCCAGCGCGCCGGCCGGCACCGGGCAGGCCAGCAGCGCCACATTCAGCACGCGGCGTCCCGCCACACCCCGGCGCGCCGCCGGCGGCTGCACGGCATTGGGGCTGCCCGTGGTCCGGTAGGGCGTCAACAACGTCCCGGCCGGATAAGACGAGCCGGCCGTCGGCGCGGCCGGTCCGTACAGCGTGCTCCAGGCGCTGGTGGCGAACGCCGCATAGCCGGCTGCCGGTTCGGCCGTCCCCGCCACATAGGAGCTGTAGGGCACGGCCCTGGCGTAGGCCCACAGCGGCCCGTACATCGGCCCGGTGGTGCCGGCTGGCTGCGTGGCGGGATCGGCGACGGTCCACAACTTGCCGCTGGCGGTGCTCGCCTGCGCCACCTGCCCGGCCGGGGCCACACTCATCCATGGCGTACCGCTACCGGCGCCGCCGAAGGTGTACTGCCGGATATTGGTGTCGGGCGGCGCGCTGGCATAGGCGCAGGGCGTGCCGAGGTAATCGAAGCGGGAATTGAAATGATTGAACAGCGACGCCAGCGGGAACGGCCGGCCCACCGTCAGCGCGCCCCCGGTCACGCGCGCCATGGCCAGTTGGCCGGTGCAGACATAGGGCCCGACCCGGCCCGGCGCGACGTTGGCCGCGGCGCCGGCGACACCGGGCGGCGCAAACGGGTCGATGACGAAGTTCTCGGCGGCGGTGCCGTTGGGATTGAGCTGCATCAGGTCGTAGGCGACGCCGCGGCGGAAACCGTATTGCACCAGCTCGACGTTGGCGGGCGGACCCGGGTTGGCGCGCGGGGCTGCCTCGACGTTGGACAGCGCGCACACCGCCAGCGGCACGACGCCGATCGTCGAGCGTCCGGCCACCGCCGTCACCGCCACGTCCATCGACGCCAGCGACGCGGACAGCAAGCGCAGGAAAAACAGCTCGATCCTTCCCATGGCGCCGGCCAGATCGGCGGTGGCGGCGCGCGCGTAGATCAAGCCGTTGGGCGCGGCGCGGGCGGTGTCGGCATCGACCCAGCCACCGTTCGGCGAGGCGCTGAACGACAGCGCCTTCGCGTCCCATGCGATGGCCCGCTGGTTGTATTGATACCTGAGCACCGCCATCGCGGCCAGCGCCTGCGCGGTGGCGGCATCGATGCCGGCCAAAGTGCCGTTCAACTGGCGCGCCGCCGTCAGCGCCGCCACGTTGGCCACCGCCTGCAACTCGGCCCGGCGGTTGTACACCCGCGACAGATCGAGCGCGATGCCGAGGAAGCCGATCAGGCAGGCGAGCATCAGTCCGAAGACGATGGCGATGGCGCCGCGCTGCCGGATCTTGCTGTTGACGCCACGCTTCATACAATTGGCCTCCGTCCGCGACGGGCCTGGCGGACCGTCGAGCGACACATGGTAGAGAGACTATTGTAATGCGGCAATTAACGCCGATTATTGACGACGGACAATAAACCGGCAAGCCCGGCGGCGCTTATTCCCAGGCCCGCGCCGCCGAGCGGTGTATCGTCCACGTGAAGCCGGCGCCGACCGACAGGCCGCTGTTGCGCAGGAACAGCGGGCTGTCGCGGTTGCGCGCGTGGCTGTAATTGTCGTAGCGGGTGAATCCGAACACGCGCCAGTCCGGCGACAGCCGGCGCGACAGGCTCAGGCCCAGCCTGGTCATCAGCAAGCCGCCCGATGCCGCGTGGTAGGCCGGGCGGGTCGCCGTCGCGTACTGCGGTTCGACCTCATAGAAATACTGGTGCAGGCGGGCGTTGCCGAACACCGCGCCGACATTGGCGTCGGCCTGCCACTTGCCGGTGCCGTCGCCGGCCTCCAACACCAGGCGCGGTTCAAACACCAGACCCTGGCGTCGAAAACCGCTTTTCAGCTCGATCGGCACCCGCAGCGGCAACTCCAGTCGCACGCGGCTCGTCGCCGTCGGCTCGGCCAGCAACACCTTCACGCGCGGGCCGAATTCCAGCAGCGAACGCAGATCCGGCATGCCGGCGCGCGCGGCGACGTCGTCGGAGCGCGCCGGCAGCGACAGCGCGAAGCCGAGGTCAAGCTCGACCCGCTCGGTGTTGATCAGGCGGGCGCCCACGCCGGAGCGGTCGGCGCGCAGCACCTTGCCGCGATAGATCACCATTGGCAGCGCCAGCGCGCGCGTGGACCGGTCTTCGGAGCCGGGATAGGCCGGGGTGGAGGCGGCGCCGCCGAACAGGCCGACCTCCCACAGCGGTAAATCGGGGTCCGGCGTCGGCGCCAGCTGCTGGGCGGCTGCCGACGCCATGAGCGCCGCCATGGCCAGCGGCGCCAACGCTGAATTCGTCCGGACGCGCAGCGTCATGGTTGTACTCCGAGCGGGTTGCGATACATGGGATTCCTTCGACGTTATGCGTGATGTAAAACGAACACGATACCACGCCCATCCCTCCCCCGGCAGGGCCGATCCTCCGGTAAGATATCGGCACCGACCATCGGCACCGGCCATCGGCACCGACCGCACAAGGTTAAATGTTAATGAGCGTCTTATTGCAAGAGCACGTGTATTGCCTGGATTGGCCTATCGACAGCGCGACCACGCTCCCTGTGGCCTGCATCCGCTTCCAGCCGACGACAATCGACGCCGACAGCTTCCGTTCAGCCGGTATCGATTGCCCCGCCCACATCGGCGCCGCCGCGCCCAAGCGGCAACGGGAATTCTTCTACGGCCGCCTGTGCGCAAGATCGGCGATGGGGCCGCTGCGCCGCGACCTCCCCCAGATCGGCACCGGCCGCATGCGCGAACCGCTGTGGCCGGCCGACCTGATCGGCAGCATCACCCACGCGGCCGACATGGCGGCGGCGCTGGTGCTGCCCCTGTCCATGGGCTATCACGGCGTGGGCATCGACATCGAGAATATCCTCGACGGCCAAGGCGCGCGCGAGGTGCGCGCCATCGTGGCCAACGACGGCGAATTACGCTACCTGGCCGGATTTGAAGACACGCTGGGTCCAGACGTCCCGCTGACCCTGGTTTTTTCCGCCAAGGAAAGCTTCTTCAAAGCGGTCCACGGCGAGGTGCGGCGCTACTTCAACTTCGACGCGATCGAGCTTGAGCACATCGATGTGGCCGCGCAGAGCATGCGCTTCCGCGTGTGCGAAGACCTCACGCCCCGCTTGCGGCGCGGCGGCCGCTGCGAGGTCCGCTTCCGGATACTGGACGCCACGCACATCGCCACGCTGTGCCTCTGGCGGCGCGAGGCAGACGGCGCGGAAGGCGCAGATGGCGCAGATGGCGCTTAGGCCGGGCGTTGGCGGCGTGGGGTCGGCCCCGAACCTAACGCGCCAGCGGTTTCAGCCAGGATACTTTACAATCGCAACCCATATTGCGGCCCCATCCATAGTGCGCCGCACTGAAAAGCATCCAACACTCTCGCAAGGAAACCCATGGCCGCCACTGACCACCCCCACTACACCGCAGAAGAAAAACGCAAGCGGGTATTCGCCATCATCAGCGCGTCGTCCGGCAATCTGGTCGAATGGTTCGACTTCTATGTCTACTCGTTCGCATCGATCTACTTCGCCAGCCAGTTCTTCCCGAGCGGAAACTCCACCGCCGAATTCCTGAAGGCGGCCGCCGTTTTCGCGGTCGGCTTCCTGATGCGCCCGATCGGCGGCTGGATGTTCGGCCGCATCGCCGACCGGGTCGGCCGCAAAAAGTCGATGGTCATCTCGGTGCTGATGATGTGCGGCGGCTCGCTGGCCATCGCCGTGCTGCCGACCTACGCCACCATCGGCGTCGCCGCGCCGATCCTGCTGCTGATCATCCGCATGTTCCAGGGCCTGTCCGTCGGCGGCGAATACGGCACCACCGCCACCTACATGAGCGAAGTGGCGTTGCGCGGCCAGCGCGGCTTCTTCTCCTCGTTCCAGTATGTGACCCTGATCGGCGGCCAGTTGCTGGCGGTGTTGACCGTGGTGGTGCTGGAGCAGTTCCTAAGCGATGCCGAGCTCAAGTCGTGGGGCTGGCGCATTCCATTCGTGATCGGCGCGATTGCCGCCGTGGTGTCGCTGATGCTGCGCCGGACGCTGCACGAAACCATCAAGCCGGAAGACAGCAAGAACAAGGATGCCGGCACCCTGGCGGGCATCTTCAAGAACCACCGTGCGGCCTTCATCACCGTGCTCGGCTACACCGCCGGCGGCTCGCTGATCTTCTACACCTTCACCACCTACATGCAAAAGTATCTGGTCAACACCTCCGGCATGCCCGCCAAGACCGCCAGCGTGGTCATGACCGGCGCGCTGTTCCTGTATATGTGCATGCAGCCGCTGTTCGGCATGCTGGCCGACCGCATCGGCCGCCGGCACTCGATGATGCTGTTCGGCGCGCTGGGAGCGTTGGCGACCTACCCGATCCTGGCTATCCTGCGCGGCAACACCAGCCCGTACATCGCCTTCGCGCTGATCACGGTGGCGCTGGCGATCATCAGCCTGTACACCTCGATCGGCGGGCTGGTGAAGGCCGAAATGTTCCCGCCGGAAGTGCGCGCCCTGGGCGTGGGGTTCTCGTACGCCATCGCCAACGCCATCTTCGGCGGCTCGGCGGAATTCGTCGGCCTCACGTTCAAGAACCTGGGCCACGAGAACTGGTTCTTCATCTATGTCACGGTGATGATGGCGATCGCCTTCCTGTTCAGCATGCGGCTGCCTAAGACGCCGTCGTATCTGCATACCGATCATTGAATCCGCCTCGGGAAGACGGGTTAACGCCAGCGGCTAACGCCATGACGACTGGTCGCGCGGTAGCGCGTGACCAGGGTCGTATGGCCGCACAAAGTCAGTTGCTTCGAGAGTATCGTTGTAGAGCACCAGGTTCGAACCATCGCTGACCACCGAATCGAACAAGATGCCTTTCGCCCCTGCCGCCAAGACCACGTCGCCGATCAGCCATGATGGCGGCTCGATCTTGTCGTTAAAAAGCATACTGCGCCAGTCGCAATTGAAGTACTGCCAGATGGAATCCCATGCGCTGGTGTAGCCGCCACGAAAGTCGACAACAGAGTCAACCTTGACGTCATAGCTCACCATCAACGCCGGCGGCATGAGCGCGTCAACCCGCCTGTATTCGGCCAGAGCCGTTTCCAACTCAAGTGAGAGATAAAGGGCATTCACGCCCTTGCGGTTCACGCGACCGCCATACCGGGCGGCGCCAGCGCCCGAGACTGGCGCGAACGACCACTTGGGGTCATGTATGCGAAACGCCTTCGAAGCCAGCGAAGTCAAGATCATCCAGCGAACCCCGCCCGCAAAGACTGCAGATACCGGATCAAGTCTTCAGAGCGCCCTTCCGAGACCAGCTGCTGTCCAGTCTTGTAATCAAAGGTTGGAATAGGATGATTTTTGTACCAGTAAATCGCCTTCTCAATACTGTGAGATGTGTCAGCGGCAGCCCTTACGATGCGTATGGATTCACGTAAATAGCGCTGCACATTCTCGGACTCGGGCGCGCGAGTGACAGTATTGCGATGAACATTGGCTGCTGCGGCCAGACTTTGCATATCAAAGTTAAAGACCAGAGCAAAACTCTTGGGCGAGATCGACGGCCGCTTGCTATCGCCATTCAGGAAATCCAAAAACAGATCGAAATCCCGCTCAAAAACCGGGACCGTGTCGACAGGAAGGCTAAACATCGCTGCTCCTTGATGCAACAATTATGCATCATTATTGCACTAGAAAACTAGCAATACAAGTTTAGGACCGCTGGAATCTTTTGCGGACAAGCTTCCGGTAGCATGTCACAAAACGTGCCAGTCGCACGTCTAGCAGGGAAGACCACTCCGTTCGCAGACACCATGACCGACTCCGCCGCCTTCACCGCCCTCAGGCCCCGCCTGTTCGCCATCGCCTACCGCATGCTCGGCGTGCGCGCCGACGCCGAGGATGTGGTCCAGGACGCCTGGCTGCGCTGGCACGGCAGCGACCAGCTGGCGGTGCAATCCGCCGAGGCCTGGCTGGTCACCCTCAGCACCCGCCTCGCCATCGACCGCCTGCGCGCCCGCCAGGCCGAGCGCGAAACCTACGTCGGCTGGTGGCTGCCCGAGCCCATCGTCGAGCTGGACGAGCGCACGCCCGAAAGCAGCGCGGAAATGGCCAGCGAGGTATCCATGGCCTTTTTATGGGTGCTCGAACGCTTGTCAGCCGAAGAGCGCGCGGCGTTCCTGATGCGCCAGGTCTTCGATCACGACTACGCCGACATCGCCGACATGCTCGGCAAAAGCGAAGCCGCCTGCCGGCAGATGGTGCACCGCGCCCAAGAGCGGGTGCGCCAGCAAACACCCCGCTTCGACGTGCCCAAAGACACGCATCGCGCCCTGCTGGGACGCTTCATGGCCGCCGCCCAGGCCGGGGACCGCGCCGCCATGAAGACCATGATGGCCGACGACGTGCAGTTGGTGTCCGACGGCGGCGGCAAGATCAAATCGTTCCTGCGCATCCTGCGCGGCGCCGGCCGGGTGGCGGGCGTGTTCTGGTCGCTGGAGCACCAGTATCCGCTCGATGTCGTTTACCGTCAGGCCAGGGTCAACGGCGAGCCGGGGTTGCTGCGCTATGTCGAAGGCAAGCTGGAGTCGGCGCAATCGTTCGTGATCGAGGACGGGCGCATCGCCGCCGTGCTGGTGGTGCGCAATCCCGACAAACTGACGGGGATTCCGCAAACTATTTTCTAAAAGCAGTCACAGGCGGCACGGGTGGTCCGTCTAACAAGGTATGAGCGGCGCAATGGTGCGCCCCTCCCCTTCGAGAGGCATCAACATGACGCAAACCGCCCGTATTTCCTCCTTCTACTCGGTGGCCCCGGCCAACCTGCAAGCCATGATCGCGCTGTCGGCGTCGGTCAAGAAAAGCTCGTTGGGCATCCGCCTGGTCGAACTTGTCAACCTGCGCGTGTCGCAGATCAACGGCTGCGGCGTGTGCATCGACATGCACTGGCGCGACTTGATCAAGCAAGGCGCCGATCCACGCCACCTGAACGCCATCGCCGGCTGGCGCGAGGCGCCTTCGTCGTTCTTCAGCGACAGCGAACGCGCAGCCCTCAACTGGGCCGAAGCCGTCAACGCGCTGCCGCACCAACAGCCAAGCGACGCCGATTTCGCCCGGCTCAAAGAACATTTCAACGAGACCGCGATCGCCGAGCTGAGCTACGCGATCGCGGTGATCCGTGGTTGGAACCTGATCAACGCCAGTTTGCACAATCAAATCCCGGAGGTGCCGGCGCCGGGATTCTAAAGCCATACACTTCGGTTAAGGGGCGGTACCGTATTCGTCCGCGCCCAGATCGATCACGCCCTCCGCGCGCGCCTGGCCGTTGATGTCCTTGACGCCGTTGACCGGGATCGCGCCCGACGGGAAATAGGTCGCCCACAGCGGCGAGGTCCAGGTGGTCAGCGCCGTGCCGGGGTTGCCCACATTGATGGCTGGCGAGGTTTGCTGAAGGTTCAGATTACCGCTCTGCGGCGCGACATAACGCGGATCGGCCTTGACCTGGGTGCCCGGCAGATTGGTCGAACCGGACGCGCTGCCCCACCAAAGGTTGACACCCCAGACGTTGCCCGTATTGCCGCTGCCCTGCACCTTGTAGTTCTCCGCGATCGTCCCTTTGCCGAAGAAGATGTTGTTGCTGAAGCGGGAATCGATCACCTTGTACTGGAACACCACCTCGGTCCCCCAACCCTTGTTCTTGTAGAAGGAATTGTTGTTCACATAGATGCGGCGCGCCTGGCCAGCGGCCGACTTATAGCCGCCCACCGCCAAGCCGGCCTCGCGGTTGTTGTAAACGAAATTATTCGTCATCAGAATGTCTTCGGTGGCCTTGCCGCCATGTTCGCTGGCAAATTCGAAGCCGATGTCATTGCCGCTCGAGATGTTGCGATCGAAAATGATATTGCGCCCGCCGTCCACATAAAAGCCGCCGGCAGATCCTTCCCCGCTGTACCAGGGGTTGGTCTTGCTCGAATTGTTTTTGGCGATATTGTCGCGCACCATGCCGTTGCGCACCCGGTCCTTCTCGCCGCAACCCTCGCACGTTCCCTCGTAGCCGATGAAGTCGAAGCCGATGTTGTTGTTGTCGTGGACGTTGTTGTTGAGCACCTCGAAGCGGTCGACATTGCCGTTGATAACCAGCGCCTCGCTTGCCTGCAACACGTTGCCGTACACCTCGTTGCCCTGCACCAGCAAGTCGGTCACGCCGGTGGCGTCGGTGCCGAACACCGCCAGGCCATGCGCGCCTACTTCGCAAGGATCCGTGCAGGTGTCCGTATTGATGATGCCGTGGATCTTGTTGTTGACGATCTGCAGGCGTTTGCCGTTGCCCTCCACCAGGATACCGACCGGGGTCGCGTTGGCGCCCGAGGTCAGGCCGTTGATGTCGAAACCCTCCACCCGCACATAGTTGGCGTTCCTGATCGTCACCAGCCCCTCGCGGTCGGACGGGCTCAATCCCTTGCCGCTGATGATGGCCCCCGGATCGCCTTTCAACGTGATAAACGCGCTGGCGGTGCCGGATTTTTCTTCGATCAGCACTTTTTGCTCGTACGTGCCAGCCAGCACGCGGATGGTATCGCCGGCCTTGGCCTGGTTCACTGCGGCCTGGATCGACTGGCCCGGGTTGACGGTCACGCTGGCGGCAAGCGCGGCGCCGACGCAGGTGGACAGCAGAAGTCCGGCAGCCACGCGGCTCACGGTAGTTTTGACACAGTTCATAGGCTTTTTCTCCAGTTGGGTTAAGCGACCAGCCATCTCATCCGGGTCGTGGAAAGAATAGTAGTAAGCAAACAAAGAAAAGACAAGAAACTTTCGAAGTATTTCTTTTTAGGGCAACAGCGGCTTTCGATGGCTTTTTCACCGCAAGATACAACATCTAGCGAAAGTTTTCGAAAGTTACTTGCATTTCCGATTTCGTTTTATTACTATCGGTACCAGACGACAAAAAAACAGGAGAATGGCATGGATGGAGCAATCGGCAAGGGACTTCGGCGCACCTTGATGGCGGTGGCGGTGGAGATGGCTTTATGCGGTATGGCGTATGCGCAGGTTCAACCGGAAGCGCCCGCCGCGCCGGCCAAGGATCAAACCGGCGCGGTGCAGGAAGCGCCGCCGGTCGTCGTCGTGACCGGCGCGCGCGCCGCGCTGGCCAGGTCGCTGGAACTGAAACGCAACGCCGACGTGATCCAGGATTCGATCTCGGCGACGGAACTGGGCCGCTTCCCCGACGATAACGTGGCCGACTCGCTGACCCACATCTCCGGCATCTCGGTTTCCCGCACGCGCGGCGGCGAAGGCCAGTACATCAACGTGCGCGGCCTGGGTTCGGGCTACAACATCGTCACCCTGAACAAGCGCATCCTCGCAACCGACGGCGACGGCCGCGACTTCGCCTTCGACGTGCTGCCGTCGGAGGTGATCAGCGGCGCCGACGTGATGAAATCGGCCGAAGCGGCCCAGATGGAAGGCAGCATCGGCGGCTCGGTCAACCTGCGCTCGGCGCGGCCGATGGACAATCCCGGCTACCACGCGTCGGTGCGCTTCGAGGGCGACCGCAACGACCTGTCGCGCAAGAACGGCGGCAAACTCTCCGGCGTGGTCAGCAACACTTTCAATAACAACACCATGGGCGTGATCGTCGGCGCCGTGCTTTCCAAGCGCAACGTGCGCACCGATTCGCTCGGCTACCAAACCTTCAACGCCGATTCGCCGGGCAGCTTCGACGCCAACGGCGACGGCGCCATCGGCAGCGGCGAAAGCAGCCTGCTGGCGCCATGCTGCACCTCCTTCGGCTCCATTTTCGAGGAAAAGAAGCGCACCGCGCTGTCCGGCGCGTTCGAGTGGAAGGTCACGCCACAATTGCGCATGACCGTCGACGCCCTCGCCACCCGGCTCGATTCGCCACAGGTCGGTTACCAGCAGTCGTACTACGTCGAACACGCGCCGGGCCGCTGGTCGGACGTGGTGATCAAGGACCATCTGATCACCAGCATGACGGTCAAGGACCTGGTGCCGGAAATGAGCAACGTCACCACCGACCGCGTGGTCGACACCAGGCAGCTCGGCTGGCACGGCGACTGGAAGGCCAGCCCCGACCTCAAGCTCTCGGGCGACTTGTACCGTTCGACGTCCGAGCGCAACTCCGGCGGCAAGGACAGCTTCGTCGTCGCCGGCATCGCCGGCCACAACACCGGCTACTACCGCGCCAACAACGGCCGCCTGCCCGACATCCGCGTCACCCTGGAAGATGGCCGCGACCTGGCCACCGAACTGGCGGCCGGCCGTCTCGGCAACAAGGATTACGGCCTCCATTTTGTCGGCCTGACCGGCACCGACATCAAGGACACCGTCGACGGCGCCACCTTCGAGGGCCGCCTGGCGCTGGGCGGCGCGTGGCATATGGACGGCCTGCAGTTCGGCGTGAGCGGCACCCGCCGGCAAAAGGACCGCAACTCGATCGGCAACGAAAAAAGCGGCGGCGCCTGCCAGTACTGCGACATGTATTCGACCACCTTCGCCTCGCTCGGCGCCGACGTGGTCAGCCCGATGACACTGCCGAACTACATGCGCAACGCCGGCGGCAGCTTCCCGGGCAGCTTCGTCAAGTTCGACGTGCCGGCCTATCTGGCCGCGCTCAAAAAGCTCGACGGCCGGCCCAATCCCGGCAGCCAGGTCAATCCGGACGGCCAAACCTTCAACGCCAGCCTGTCGCAGCCGGTGCTGGTGCCGACCGACTCTTATGCGGTGAGCGAAAAGACCGCGACCCTGTTCAGTCAACTGGAACTGTCGGGCGAGAACTGGAACGGCAATGTCGGCGCGCGCCTGGTGCGCACGCGGACCACGTCGCACAGCGCGATCGACCAGATCCTGGCGATCAACGACCCGACGCCGGACATCCCGACCAGCAGCCCGGACATCACCTACAGCCCGGCCGTGCCGGTGTCGCAGGACGGCAGCTACACCAAGCTGCTGCCGTCGGCCAATCTGAGCTGGTGGGCGCGCGACGACTTCGTGGTGCGCGGCGCGCTGGCCAAGGTCATGGCCCGGCCGTCGCTCGACAAGCTGGCGCCGACCCGCACCGACAATACGCTCGACCGCAGCTATGTGCTCAACATCGTCGGCGACCCGAACCTGAAACCGACCACGGCGGTGCAGCAAGACCTGTCGGTCGAATGGTATTACCGGCCGAAATCGGCGATCACGGCGGCCGTCTTCGCCAAGCAGATCAAGAATTTCGTCACCTACCAGACCGACGAAAAAGTCGACATCGGCGTGCCGGGCTACCTGTACACGGTCACGCATCCGGTCAACGGCGATAAGGCGCGCGTGCGCGGCATGGAGATCGGCGTCCAGCACCTGTTCGACAATGGCTTCGGCATCAACGCCAAATTCGCCAAGACCTGGACCAAGGCCTATCAGGGCGGCCAATACGTCGGCCAGCTCGAAGGCGTGGCGCCTACCGCCTCGTCGATCGGCTTCCTGTATGAGAAAAGCGGCGTCAACGCGTCCATCTCGTTCGACTACACCGGCGAGTACACGCAGAGCACCAATGTGATTGCCGGCTTCCCGAACAAGGTCGATTCGCTGACCTGGATCACCGCCTCGGCCTCGTGGGACATCACGCCGGCGATCACGCTGTTCGTCGAAGGCAAGAACCTCGGCGACGCGGTCATGCGCTCAAACCTGGGCCGCGCCGACGCGCAATACGGCTTCGAAACCTGGGGCCGCACCTACGTCGCTGGCATGAGCGTGAAGTTCTAAACATGACCAATTCTATAACGATGACCAGCAAAGCCGGCGCCCGCCCCACCGGCTGGCTCGGCTACGCGCTGACCACCACCTTGTTGTGGGGCGTGTGGGGCGCCTTCGCCGGCCTGCCCGGGCAGAACGGCTTTCCCGAAACGCTGATCTACGTGGTGTGGGCGCTGACGATGGTGCCGCCGGCCCTGCTGGTGCTGGCGCGCAATGGCTGGCGCGTGCGGCGCGACGGCCGCTCAGTTGCCTTCGGCCTGACCATCGGCCTGCTGGGCGCCGGCGGCCAGATGATCCTGTTTTACGCCGTCAAGGCCGGGCCGACCTATCTGATCTTCCCGCTGATCTCGCTGTCGCCGGTGATCACCATTGCGCTGTCCTACCTGTTCCTGCGCGAACGCACGGGCATGCTCGGCGTGGCCGGCATCATCCTGGCGGTGTGCGCGCTGCCGCTGTTCGACTTCACGCCCGGCGGCGCGCCTCGCCAATACGGCCTGTGGTTCGTGCTGGCCATCGGCGTGCTGCTGGCCTGGGGCTTGCAGGCCTACTTCATGAAACTGGCCAACGCCAGCATGGACGCCGAGAGCATCTTCTTCTACATGACCGCCAGCGCGCTGCTGTTCATCCCGGTGGCGCTGGCCATGACGGACTTCTCGCAGCCGATCAACTACGGCCCGGGCGGACCGCTGCTGGCCGCCGTCACGCAAATCCTCAACGCGGTCGGCGCCCTCACGCTGGTGCACGCCTTCCGGCACGGCAAGGCGCTGGTGGTCTCGCCGCTGGTCAATGCCGGCGCGCCGCTGCTGACCACCGTCATCGCCATGACCGTGGCGGCCACGCTGCCGAGCGGCTACAAGCTGGCCGGCATCGCGCTGTCGCTGGCCGCGGCGCTCTGCCTGGCGCTGCAACCGGACGACAACCCAACCGCCTGAATACACAGACTTCAAGGAACCTGACATGCAATATCTTCTCAATCTGGTGCGGCGCCACAAGGCCGGCGAAGCGGCCGGCATCTATTCGGTGTGCTCGGCCCATCCGCTGGTGATCGAAGCGGCCATGGAAGTGGCGGCCGCCGCCGGCGAGCCGGTGCTGATCGAAGCCACCTCCAACCAGGTCAACCAGGATGGCGGCTACACCGGCATGACGCCGGCCAGTTTCCGCGACTTCGTGCACGGCATCGCCGACAAGGTCGGACTGGCGCGCGACAGCGTGCTGCTCGGCGGCGACCACCTCGGACCGAACGCCTGGCAGGACCAGCCGGCCGACGACGCCATGGCGAAGGCCGAGCTGCTGATCGAACAATACGTACTGGCCGGCTTCCGCAAGATCCACCTCGACTGCTCGATGTCGTGCGCCGGCGATCCGGTACCCCTGCCAGACGCCATCGTCGCCCGCCGCGCGGCCCGCCTGTGCGCGGTCGCCGAAACAGCCTGGCAGCAGGCCGGCGGCGAGGCCCCGGTCTACATCGTCGGCACCGAAGTGCCGGTGCCCGGCGGCGCCCACGAAGACCTCGACGAACTGGCGGTCACCACGCCGCAGGCGGCCGCCGCCACCAGCGCCGTGCACCGCGCCGCCTTTGCCGAAGCCGGCTTGCAAACGGCTTGGCCGCGCGTGATCGGCCTGGTGGTGCAGCCCGGCGTCGAATTCGACCACCACAAGGTGATCGACTACCGCCCGGAAAAAGCACGCGAGTTGAGCCGCTTCATCGAGGGCGAATCCACCCTGGTTTACGAAGCCCATTCGACCGACTACCAGATCCGCGACAGCCTGGCGGCGCTGGTGCGCGACCACTTCGCCATCCTCAAGGTCGGCCCCGGCCTGACCTTCGCGCTGCGCGAGACGCTGTGGGCCCTGGCCGACATCGAAGAGGAAATGCTCGACGGCCGTCCCGGTTCCAACTTCAAGAACGTGGTGCTGGAGACCATGCGCGCCGAACCGGGCTACTGGCTCAAATACTACGGCGATCCGGTGCGCGTGCGCTTCGACCAGCAGTACAGCCTGAGCGACCGAATTCGCTACTACTGGCCGCACCCGGCGATCCAGCAAGCACAAACCGCATTGATCGATTACCTGGAACGCAACGCGCCGCCACTGACCTTGCTGAGCCAGTACCTGCCGGCCCAGTACGAGGCGGTGCGCGAAGGCCGCCTGCGCAACCGTCCGGCCGACTTGCTCAAGGAAGGCGTGGCCAAAGTGCTGCGCCAATATATGGACGCCTGCACGGCAGGCGCCGCAACAAAGGAGTTGGAAACATGTTAGTAGTGGATACCAAAACAAGCATCATCGGCATCGACGAGGATACGCTGGACGCGGCCGGCGCGGGCCTGACGGCGCGCGAAGTCGCCCAACAAAGCGCCGTCTGGCCGGCCATCGCCGAACTGCTGAAAAGCCGGCGCGCCGACGTCGACGCCTTCCTCGCCCCGCTGCTGGCGCGGCCGGACCTGCGCATCGTGCTGACCGGCGCCGGCACCTCGGCCTTCATCGGCGAATGCCTGGTCCCCGCGCTGCTGCGCCAAGGACTGCGCGCCGAAGCCGTGCCGACCACCGACCTGGTATCGGGCCCGCAGTCGTTCCTGCAACCGGCCGTGCCGACCTTGCTGGTCTCGTTCGGCCGCTCCGGCAGCAGCCCTGAAAGCGTGGCGGCGGTGGCGCTGGCCGACCAGCTGGTGGCCGACGTGCACCACCTGGTCATCACCTGCAACGCCGACGGCGAGCTGTATAGCATGGCCGAGGGCCGCGCCAGCGCACTGGCGATCCTGCTGCCGGAGGCGACGCACGACCGCGGCTTCGCCATGACCACCAGCTTCACCTCGATGCTGCTGTCGGCCGCGCTGGCCTTCGGCGCGGTCGCTGACGAAGCCGTGCAAGCGCCATCGGCCGCCGCGCGACAATTGCTGCATAGCGCCCTGCCGCTGCTGAACCAACTGGTGGCGCAGCGCTTCAACCGCGTCGTCTACCTCGGCAGCAACGAGCTGCGCGGCTTGGCGCGCGAAGCCGCGCTGAAACTGCTGGAACTGACCGACGGCCAGGTGGTGGCGCTGTTCGATTCGCCGCTGGGCTTCCGCCACGGACCGAAGACCATCGTCAACGACCGCACCTTGGTGGTGGTCATGCTGTCGAACGACGCGCACGCGCGCCGCTACGATCTCGACCTCTTGCGCGAACTGCGCAACGACGGCCGCGCCGGCCGCGTGCTGGCCCTGAGCGGCATCGCCGAACCGACGCTGGGTGACGATTGCGTGCTGCTGGACGGCGTGGACAAGGCCAACGAACTGGCGCTGGCGCTGCCGTATATCGTATTCTGCCAAAGCTACGCGCTGCTGCAATCGCTCGACCTCGGCCTGCGCCCGGACACGCCCAGCGTCTCCGGCACCGTCAACCGGGTGGTGCGCGGCGTGACGATTTATCCATGCGAAGGAAAAGACGATGTTTCTGGGCGTTGACGGCGGCGGCACCAAGACCGCGTTCGCACTGGTGGACGCGGACGGCAACGTGCGCGCGCGCCACGAGGAAGGCAGCGCCTACTATCTCGAGGTCGGAATGGAAGGCGCCGCCGCGATGCTGGAGCGCGGCTGCCGCGCGCTGTTCGCCAACGCAGGCGTGCGGGCCGAAGACATCGCGCAGGCCTTCTTCGGCCTGCCCGCCTATGGCGAGGACCGCGCCGTCGTGCCCGCGCTCGACGCGCTGCCGCGCGCCATCCTCGGCCACGACCGCTACCGCTGCAACAACGACATGGTATGCAGCTGGGCCGGCTCGCTGGCTTGCGCGGACGGCATCAGCATCATCGCCGGCACCGGCTCGATGGCTTACGGCGAATACGCCGGCAAGCAGGCACGCGCGGGCGGCTGGGGTGAATTGTTCAGCGACGAGGGCTCGGCCCACTGGATCGCTCGCGCCGGACTGGCTTTGTTTTCGCGCATGAGCGACGGCCGCGCGCCGCGCGGCGAGCTGTATGCGCTGGTGCGCGAGCGCCTGTCGCTGGAGGAGAATTTGGACTTGTGCGGCGTGGTCTATGGCGATTTGAAGCGCGAACGCAGCGGGATCGCGCGATTATCGCGGCTGGTGAGCGAAGCCGCCGCGCTGGGCGACCGCCAGGCCATGGCGATCATCGACGCCGCCGCAGGGGAGCTCGCCGACCTGGTCGATGCGGTGCGCGCCGCGCTGAACGTGGCCGACGATGTCGACGTCGCGGTGTCGTTCACCGGCGGACTGGTTGGACCGGACGGGCCGTTGCGGACACCGCTCACCAGGGTGCTGGCTGGCCGCGCGCGACCGTATCTGGTATCGCCGCCGCTGTTCGCACCGGTCATCGGCGCGGCCTTGTACGCCGCCCGCAACGCCGGCACGCCGCTCGACGCCATCGCGCTGCATCGCTTGTCCGACAACAGCTGAACCACCAATTCAAGAGGAAGTCCGATGCGCTCCACCCTCATCCGTCTCATGCTGGCGATGCTGCCGGCCTTGTCGGCGCAAGCCGCACAAAGCAATTACACCATGGCCGACTTCGAAAAGGTAGCGAAGATCGACGCCCACCTGCACCTGCATGGCGACAGCCAAACCGCCTATCTGAAGCAAGCCCGCAAGGACAACTTCCGCGCGCTGACCATCAACGTCGACTACGGCGACTTCCCTCCTCCGGCGCGTCAACGGCAAGTCGCCAGCAAACTGGCGCACGCCAACCCGAAGGATGTCGCCTGGGTCGCGACGTTCTCCACCAAGGACTTCGAGCGCCCCGGATGGACCGAAGCCACCCTCAAAGACCTCGACACCGCCCTGGCCGACGGCGCCGTCGGCGTCAAGGTCTGGAAAAACATCGGCATGGACCTGCGCGACGCCTCCGGCAAACTGGTGATGGTGGACGACGCCCGCTTCGACCGCCTGTTCGACGGCCTGGCCCAACGCGGCGCCATGGTGCTCGGCCACCAGGGCGAACCGCACAACTGCTGGCTGCCGCTCGAAAAAATGACGGTCAACAGCGACCGCGAATATTTCAAAGCCCATCCGGCCTACCACATGTACCGGCACCCGGAAATGCCCAGCTACGAGCAGCAGATGGCCGCACGCGACCGCCTGCTCGCCAAGCATCCGACGCTCCGCTTCACCGGCGTTCACCTGGCCTCGCTCGAATGGGACATCGACCTGCTGGCGCGTTTTCTGGACGCGCACCCCGCCGTCAACGTCGATGTCGCCGCCCGCATCGGCCAATTGCAGTACCAATCGCAGCGCGATCGCGAGCGCGTGCGCGCATTCTTCATCAAATACCAGAACCGCCTGATGTACGGCTCCGACCTGGCCCAATCGTCCGCCCAGCCCGACGCCGATTTCGCCAGGGACCTGGACACTGTCTGGCGGCGCGACTGGCGCTACTTCGCCACCGCCGAGAGCCAGACGGTGCCGGAACTGGACACGCCGGTGCCCGGTCTTGAGCTGCCGCGCGCGGTGATCGACAAGCTGTTCCGGGAAAACGCCGAAAAAACCTTCCCGAACGCGTGGGAAAACGCCCCGGCGAAGGCCAAAAAAGACTGAAAAAAGGATAACGCCGAACTTTCGATTCTTTTCGCGCCGGGCGTCCTGTATCATCGGGAACACTCTTTATTCGCGCAAAATTGGAAAGACCGGCAATGAAAACAACCCAGAAGACGGAAGCGAAAGCGATAGCAAAGGAAGCGCCAGCCGACAACAACCTGCTGGTGGAAGAACGGCGCCGCCACATCCGCGAGCTGGTCGCCGAGCGCGGCCGGATCACCGTGGCCGAACTGGTGACGATGTTCGACATCTCGCAAGTGACCGTGCGCAGCGACCTGAATGCGCTGGCCGAGATCGGCGCGGTGGTCCGCACGCGCGGCGGCGCCCTGGCCCAGCGGGCCGATGAAGACCTGCCGATCGGCGTCAAGCAAACCTTGCGCCGGGCCGAGAAGATGCGCATCGCCGAGGCGGCCGTGCAGTTGATCGGCGAGGGACAAACCATCGTGCTCGATTCGGGGACGACGACGGCGGAAATCGCCAAGCAGATACGCGGCCTGAAGCTGCAGTCGATCAACGTCATCACCAACGCGCTCAACATCGCGGTGCTGCTGGCCGGCGCGCCGCACGTGACGTTGATCATGCTGGGCGGCGTGCTGCGGCCCAGTTCGTATTCATTGGGCGGGCCGCAGGCCGAGGCGGCGTTGCAGGGTCTGCACGCCGACATCCTGTTCCTCGGCTTCGACGGCCTCGATCCGGAGATCGGCGTAATGACGCCGCACCTGCTGGAGGCGCGTTTGAACTCGCGCATGCTGGAGATCGCGCGCAGCGTGGTCGCGGTGGGCGACTCGTCCAAGCTTGGACGGCGCAGCCTGTCCGTGATCGCGAAGATCGAACAAGTCGACCGCATCATCACCGACGCCGGCGCGGCGCCGGAGACGGTCGAAGCGCTGCGGGCACGCGGCGCGCAAGTCGTGCTGGTGTAGGCGGTCGCTGCGGCCGCCGTGCGCCGGCCATGCAGTCCACCTACAAGACAGACGAGGAGATGTATGAAGCAAGCGCATCAAAAAGCCAGCGACCGGGACCAGCCACAGCAACACGACAAGCTCATCGACAACGGACACGACCAGCGGCGCCGCACGCTGCTCGGATGGCTGGCCGGAACGGCCGTGGCCGTGCCGGTGGCCTCCGCCGCCTGGGCCGCCGAAGCGGCCACGATGGCGGCCGCCAAGGCCGGCGGCAAGAACGTCGCCCGCATCGGCGACGCCGCCATGGCGCTGGAATTCGACGGCCAGTTGCGCTGCCGCGTGCTCTCGAAACATGCGCCCCGCCCCAACCCCACCGCCGTCACCGCCGTCACCGCCTTCGCGCCGAGCGAACGGCTGCGCCTGAAAACCGGCCGCTGGATCGAACACTTCGCGCTGACCGCGCAGGCGGCCGACCGCGTCGACGGTCCGCACGGCGCCGGCGTGCGCCACCGCTTCACCGGCGTGGCCGCCGAAGGCGTCGAGAAGACCGTCAACGTCACCTTCTACGAGCGCCATCCCGGCTTCGCCATCATCCGCGTCGGCTACCGCAACACCGGGGCCGCCCCGCTCCCCGTCACCGCCTGGAGCAACAGCGGACACACCTTGCAACCCGCCGCCGGCCGCACAGCCGAATTCTGGACCTTTTCCGGTGCCAGCCACCTGGACCGGCGCGACTGGGTCCAGCCACTCAAAGCCGGCTTCGACCAGCGCAACTTCATGGGCATGAACGCGTCCGATTACGGCAGCGGCACGCCGGCGGCCGACGTCTGGCAGCGCGACTGCGGCCTGGCCGTCGGCCACATCGACACCGTCCCGCGCCTGGTGGCACTGCCGGTGCGCGAGGTCAAGGGCGGCGCGGCGCTGGCGGTCGAATGCGAGCTCGATCTCACTTTGCAACCGGGTGAATCGCTCACCACGCTCGACACCTTCCTGGCGCTGCACACGGGCGACTACTTCGGCGCGCTGGACCGCTACCGCCAGGTGATGGCCGAACGCGGTCTGCGCTCGCCCGACTGCCCGGATGAATGCTACGAGCCGATCTGGTGCGCCTGGGGTTACGAGCGCGATTTCACGGTGCCGCTAATGGTCGGCACCTTGAAGAAAGCCAAGGAACTGGGGCTGGAATGGGCGGTCCTCGACGACGGCTGGCAGACCAACGAGGGCGACTGGAAGATCGACACCAAGAAATTCCCGGGCGGCGAGGCCGACATGCGCGGCCTGGTCGGCTCGATCAAGGAAGCCGGCCTGAAGGCGCGCCTGTGGATCACGCCGCTGGCGGTCGACCCCGGCTCGGACCTGCTGCACGATCACACCGACATGCTGTTGCTCGATAAGGACGGCGCGCCGCAGCTGGTCACCTGGTGGAACAGCCTGTACCTGTGCCCGGCCTACCAGCCCACCATCGACATGACGCGCGACCTGGTGCGCAAGATCCTCGGCGAATGGGGCTACCAGGGCCTCAAGCTCGACGGCCAGCATCTGAACGGCGTGGCGCCCTGCTACAACCCGGCCCACAAGCACGCCCGCCCTGAGGAATCGGTCGAGAAGCTGCAGGATTTCTGGAAGATGGTGTACGACACCGCGATGGAAATCAACCCCAAGGCCGTGGTCGAGCTGTGCCCCTGCGGCACCTCGTACTCATTCCACAACATGCCGTACATGAACCAGGCGCCGGCCGCCGACCCGTTGTCGTCGTGGCAGGTCCGCCACAAGGGCAAGACCCTGAAGGCGCTGATGGGGCCGTCCGCGCCATACGCCGGCGACCACGTCGAACTGAGCGACGGCGGCGAGGATTTCGCCTCCACCATCGGCATCGGTGCGGTGCTGTCGACCAAGTTCACCTGGCCGGTCGATCCCAAGCCGAAGGACAGCTTCCTGCTGACGCCGCAGCGCGAGGACAAGTGGCGCAAGTGGATCGGCATCTACCGCGACAAGATGCTGCCCAAGGGCATCTACCGGGGCGAGCTGTACGACATCGGCTTCGACAAGCCGGAAGGCCACGCGGTGGAAAAGGACGGCAGGCTGTATTTCGCATTCTACGCGCCGCGCTGGGACGGGCCGGTCGAGATACGCGGCCTGGGCGCCGGCCGCTGGCGCCTGCGCGACTATATCGACGGCCGCGACCTGGGCGAGGTGCATGGCGGCGGCAACCCGAAAGTGACGCTCCGGTTCGAGCATGCATTGCTGATCGAAGCGGTCCAGGTCTAAGCGCTCGCGACCTAAGCGAGCTCAGCCACGCGCGCCGTTGCTGTGCTGTTGCAAGCACGCACAGGAACATTTTCAAAATACTAAAAAACGGCGTTTCCAGCCATTACAAGGAGTAACATACTTTCTACAAACCAATAAATCATTGCATACCGTGAACTCATCAGATCGCCGTGCACCGCGCTTCCGCTGCGTCACGCTGTTAGTACTCCTGGCGCTGCAGGCAAGCCGCGCCCTGGCCGTTGAAACAACCCAGTCCGCCCCGCCTTCCGAGGCGGAGGAATTGAGCACCCTGTCGCTCGAAAGCCTGATGGAGGTCACCATGGTGACTTCCGCCTCCCGCTTCGCCCAGCGTGTCAGCGAAGCGCCGTCCGCGGTCTCCGTGCTGACCTCGCAGGATGTGCGCGAGCATGGCTGGCGCACCCTGGGCGCGGCCCTGGCCTCCCTGCCCGGCCTGTACGTCTCGAGCGACCGCAACTACGACTACCTAGGCGCGCGCGGCTTCCTGCGCCCGGGCGACTACGACAGCCGTTTCCTGCTGCTGATCGACGGCGTTCGGGTCAACGACAGCGTCTACGACCAGGCCTCCATCGGCCAGGACAGCCTGGTCGACATGGACCTGGTCGAGCGCATCGAATACGTGCCCGGCCCGGGCGCGGCGGTCTACGGCTCGAACGCGCTGTTCGGCGTCATCAACGTCGTCACCAAGACCGGCAGCGCCATGGCCGGTCCGCAGGGGACGATTTCGGTCGGCGGCAAGGGCGAACGGCGCGCGCGCGCCAGCTACGGCTACCACGCCCAGGACGGCACCGACGTACTGTTTTCCGTCAACGCCTCCACCCGGCGCGGCGGCGCCCTGTACGCGCCCGAGTTCGACACGCCTGAACAGAACAACGGCCTTGCCGAGGGCTTGGACTACCAACGGGCGCGCGGCGCCTTCATCAAGGCCGGCCGCGACGGCTGGGGCATCAGCGCCGGCCATGTCACGCGCGTCAAGGGCGTGCCGACGGCGTCCTTCGGCGCCGTGTTCAACACCCCCAACTACACGCGCGACGCCCAAAGCTTCGCCAGCCTGTCCTACAACGCCGCCCCCAGCGAAACGGTGGCGGTGTCGACCCGCATCGACTGGGGCCGCGCCGATTACCTGGGCGTCGGCCTGTATCCGGACGATCAGGGCCGGCCGCGCGTCAATGTCGACGGCGACCACGCCGCCTGGTACGGCCTGAACGTCAACGCCACGCTCACCGGCATCGCCGGACACAAGCTGGTGGCCGGCCTGGACGCGCAACGCAACGCCCGGCGCGACCAGTTCAATTTCGATCCCGATCCGTACCAGGTCAAATTGGACGACCGCCGCGCCGACAGCCGCCTGGGCGCCTATCTCGAAGACGAGATGCGTCTGGCGCCGACGGTGATCGTCAACGCCGGACTGCGCTTCGACCGCGACAGCATCACCGGCACCCGCTTCAATCCGCGCGCGGCGCTGATCTGGCACGCGACGCCGGCCGACACGTTCAAACTGATCTACGGCACCGCCTACCGCTCGCCCAACGCCTACGAGTCCTACTACGCGGTGGGCGTGGGCGAAGGCGGCCAGGCGGCCAACACGCACCTGCGCGCCGAGGAAATCGCCACCCACGAACTGGTGTGGGAGCGCCGGCCCGACGCCTACAGCAAATTGTCGCTGGCGATGTTCCACTACCGCCTCGACGGACTGATCACCGAGACCTTGCGCGAGGACGGCCTGCTGGTGTTCGACAACACCGAGCGCGCATCGGCCAACGGCGCCGAGCTGGCGGCCGAGCGCCTGTACGCCGGCGGCGCGCGGCTGCGCGCCAGCTACGCGTGGCAGCAGGTGCGCAACGGCGACGGCGCGCGGCCGGTCAACTCGCCCCGCCACATGGCCAAGCTCAATGGCACCTGGCCGCTGCCGGGCACCGGCGGCGCGCTGGCACTGGGCGTGGAGGGACAATGCATGGCGGGCCGGCTCACCCAAAACGCCGCCACCGCCGGCTTCTGCACCGTGAATCTGACCGTTACGCCAGCAAGCCGGCGCACCGGCGGCCTGGATTGGTCCGTCAGCTTCTACAATGCCGCCGACCGCCGCTACGCCGACCCGGCCGGTCCCGCGTTTGTGCAGGAATCGATTCCGCGCGAAGGGCGCACCGTGACCGCCAAGATCGGTTATGCGTTCTGAACCGCACAGCGTGACGCTGCTGGTGCTGTCGAGCGGCGCGCTGGCCCTGCTGATGTTGGCGCTGTTGGCGCGCAGCGCCTGGGCCCAGTCCGACGACGCCGCGCTCAAGGCGGCCTACGTCTACAACATCGCCCAATTCACCAGTTGGCCGGCGGCGGCGGGCGCGCGGCCGCTGACCGTTTGCCTGAGCAGCGCGCACGCCTTGTGGGACAGCCTGCGCAAGTTGCAGGGCAAGCCGGTCGGCGAGCGCAAGCTGGCCGTGCTCGAACCGGGTCCGGGCGTCCAGTGCGACGTCGCCGTGTTGCGCGCCGGCGCCGCGCGTCCGGCCGGCGCGGCCAACGGCATCCTCGCCATCGTCGACGAGCCCAAGAACGGCTACGGCGGCGCCGTCGCGCTGGTCGAGGAGGACCAGCACCTGCGCTTCGACATCGACACCGAGGAAGCCGCGCGCGCCGGCCTCCGTTTCAGCTCGCGCCTGTTGAAGCTGGCGAGGAACGTCCGATGAAACCGCCATCGCCTGCGACAGCGGCGCCGATCTCCAGCGCGCTCGGCGCCGGCCAGGTCATCGCCGCCGCCGCCGCCCTGGTGATCGCCGGCGCCGTGCTGATCGCCTATCAGCTGCTCGACATGCGCCACGCGCTGACCGAAGGCGCCCGGGTGCAGGCGGCGATCGTGGCCGACAGCGTGACGGCGCCGCTGATGTTCGGCGACCGCGAGGCCGCCGCCGACGCCCTGCGCGCGTTCCGCTTCGCACCCGGCCTGCGGGCGGTCGGCGTCTACGACGCGCAGGGCAATCTGTTCGCCGAGTTTTCCTATCCCGACAGCCGCTTGCCGGCGCGCCTGCCAGCGGCCGACGCGCCCCCCGCCGGCGTGGTCAACGCCACCGACACGGTGCGCCACCGCGGCGTCACACTCGGCCACACGGTCACGCACACCAGCACCGGCAAGCTGCGCGCGGCCATGCTGCGCTACCTCGCGCTGCTGACGGTGGCCTCGCTGCTGGCCATGCTGGGGGTGGCGGCGCTCAGCCGCAAGACGCGCGCCCGGGTCGCCGCCGCCGAACGCAAGCTCGATTACATGGCCCATACCGACCACGTCACCGGCCTGCCCAACCGCCACGCCACCTACGCCCGCCTCGCGTCGGACATCGACAGCGCGCGGGCGAGCGGGCAGCAGCTGGCATTGCTGCTGGTCGATCTGGACAACTTCAAACTGGTCAACGACAGCGCCGGCCACGCCGCCGGCGACGAGTTGCTCCAGCACGTCGCCGCCGCCCTGTCCGGCGCGGTGCGCGGCTCGGACCTGGTGGGCCGCATCGGCGGCGACGAATTCGCCATCATCGCCGGTCCCGTGCCCGACCGCGCGGCCGCGCTGGCGCTGGCGGCGGGCGTCACGCAGGCGTTGCAGGCGCCGTTCCAGCTCAAACAGGGCGAATTCTTCGCCACCGCCAGCGTCGGCTTTTGCCTGTATCCGGAAGACGCCCCGACCATGGACGAGCTGATGAGCAGCGCCGACACCGCCCTGTATCACGCCAAGCACGGCGGACGCAACCGGCTCGCCGAGTTCGTGCCGGCCATGACCGCCGCCACCCAGCGCCGCGCCGCGCTGGAACGGGAGCTGCGCCACGCCATCGAGCAGGACCGGCTGTCGGTGCACTACCAGCCGCAATTCGCCTGCGCCGGCGGCGCGCTGGTCGGCGTCGAGGCCCTGCTGCGTTGGCATCATCCCGAGTTCGGACAGGTTTCGCCGGCCGAATTCATCCCGATCGCCGAGGACAGCGGTTTGATCGTGCAACTGGGCCGCTGGGTGCTCGACCGCGCCTGTGCGCAGGTGGCCGCCTGGGAGCGCGCCGGCGCGCCGGCGTTGATGATCGCGGTGAACATGTCGGCCCGCCAGCTGCGCGAGCCGTGCTTCATCGACGACGTCAGGCGCGCGCTGGCCACCAGCGGCCTGGCGCCGGAGCGGCTGGAACTGGAACTGACCGAAAGTGTGCTGATGGAGGATGTCGACGGCGCCACCGCCTTCATGCGGGCGGTGCGCGCGCTCGGCGTGCGGCTGGCGATCGACGATTTCGGCACCGGCTACTCGTCGCTGGCCTACCTGCAGTGCTTCCCGCTCAATCAGCTCAAGATCGACCGCAGCTTCGTGCAAGTGCTGCCCAAGCGCGGCGAAACCATCGTCCACGCCATTCTGGCGCTGGCGCGCGGCTTCGGCCTGGCGGTCGTTGCCGAAGGCGTCGAGGAGCAGCCGCAGCTCGACTGGCTGCGCGAGGCCGGCTGCGACATCGTCCAGGGCTTCCTGCTCGGAAAGCCAATGCCGCCGGAAGACTTCGCCGCCCGCCATCTGGCCCACAGCGCGGGCTGACCATCACGCCGCCAGCGCGGCGCAGACCACGGCCCGGCCTTCGCCGACTGGGTAAAGGGGAAGCGCTTATTCCACCAGCTCGATGCTGGTGCGCAGCCGGATGTCATCCGAGGCCGCCCCCACCATCAGCTCGAACCGGCCCGGTTCAGCGACCCACTGCAGCTTGCGGTTGAAGAATGAAAGGCTGTCGCGATTCAGCGTAAAACTGACCTGTTGCTGCTGGCCGGGCGCCAGGGCGACTTTCTGGAATCCCTTGAGCTCTTGCAGCGGACGCACGGTGGAGGCGACCGGGTCGTGCAGGTACAGCTGCACGATTTCGGTGCCGGCCACCTTGCCGGTGTTCGCCAGCGTGAACGACAGCGTAACCTTGCCGTCGGCCTTCAGCGCGTTCTGGCTCACCTTCATATCGCGATAGGCGAACGTGGTGTAGCTCAGGCCATGGCCGAAGGCGTAGCGCGGCGTGTTCGGCATGTCGATGTAGCCGGACTTGTACAGCACGTCGCGCGGATCGGTCACCGGACGGCCGGTCCGGTATTGCTGGTAGGTGATCGGGATCTGCCCCTGATGGCGCGGGAAGGTCATCGGCACCTTGGCGGACGGGTTGACGGCGCCAAACAGTACGTCGGCGATCGCGTTGCCGCCCTCGCTGCCCGGCAGCCACGCGTACAGGATGGCCTTGGCCTGTTCGGCCACGTTCTCGAAGATCAGCGGACGGCCGGCCAGGACCACCACCACCGGCGTCTTGCCGGCCGCCTTGAGCGCGTCGAACAATTGGCCCTGACGTCCGGGCAGGCCGATATCGGCGCGCGACTTGGCTTCGCCGCTCATCTCCCACGACTCGCCGACGGCCAGCACCACGACGTCGGCATCGCGCGCCGCCGCCACGGCGGCCGCGAAACCGCCATCGGTGGCGCAGGCGATATCGCAGCCGGCGGCAAAGCTCACGCGCGTGCCCGCTCCGGCCTGCGCGCGGATGGCGTCGACCAGGTTGACCACGCGCGCCGCGTTCGACTTGACGATCCAGCCGCCCTCCAGGTCGCGGCGGGCGTCGGCCAGCGGACCGATGACGGCGATCGATTTGACGCCACGCCTGATCGGCAAGGTGGCGTCATCGTTTTTCAGCAGCACCATGGACTTGGCGGCGGTGGCGCGCGCGGCGGCACGGTGCGCGGGGTCGTTGATGGCCTGCTTTTCACGCTGCACGTCGGAGTAGCGGTAAGGGTCGTCGAACAGGCCCAGTTCGAATTTCTTGGTCAGCACGCGCCGCACGGCGTCGTCCACCAGCTTGACGTCGACCTTGCCGGCGCCGACCAGTTGCGCCAACGAGCCGGAATAGGCGTTGCTTTCCATGTCCATGTCGCTGCCGGCGTTGATCGCCTTGGCCGCCGCGTCGGACAGGTCGCCGGCATAACCGTGCGGGACCATCTCGCCGATCGAGTTCCAGTCGCTGACGACAAAGCCCTTGAAGCCCCAGGCGCCCTTGAGGATGTCGCGCTGCAGGAAGGCGCTGCCGGTGGCCGGCACGCCGTTGAGCGTATTAAACGAATTCATGAACGTCGCCGCGCCGGCATCGAGCGCCGCCTTGAACGGCGGCAGGTAGGTCTCGTACAACAGCTGGTCGCTCATGTCGACGGCGTTGTAATCGCGCCCGGCGATGGCGGCGCCATAGGCGGCGAAGTGCTTGGCGGTGGCCATCACCGAGCTCGTGCCGCCCAGCTTGGCGCCCTGGAAGCCGCGCACGCGCGCCTCGGCGATGCGGCCGCCGAGGAAGGCGTCTTCGCCGGCGCCCTCCATCACCCTGCCCCAGCGCGGATCGCGGCCGATGTCGACCATCGGCGCGAAGGTCCAGTGAATGCCGGAGGCCGATGCCTCGCGCGCGGCAATGCGCGCGGCCTGCTCGATGGCCTCCAGGTCCCACGACGCCGCTTCGCCCAGCGGCACCGGAAAGACGGTCTCGTAGCCGTGGATGACGTCCAGCCCGAACAGCAGCGGTATCTTCAGCCGCGACTGCATGGCGATGGCCTGCACGGCGCGCGTATCGGCCGCGCCCTTGACGTTGAGCATGGAGCCGACCTTGCCGGCGCGCAGGTCGCTCTCGAGGTTGCGGCGCAGTTCGGATTCCGGGCCGGTGATGAATTCCTTGTCCGATATCTGGTTCAGCTGGCCGACCTTCTCTTCCAGGGTCATCTGGCGCAGCAGCGACTCGACCCGTTCGGGGACGGGAGCGCCCTGGGCCGCCCAGGCTCCGTTGGCGATCAATGCAAGCAGCGCCGTTGCGACCGAGCGTGCGATCAAGTTCCGTGTCATGCGTGTCTCCGTGCTATTTGTCGTTTAGTGAGCGTAGTGAGCGTAGTGTGCGAAAAAGTTACGCAAATATACACGCAAACAGGATGCGGGCTAAGCGGTTTTTGCCGGGATCGGAAACGATTCCATTCAGATCGTCGCGCGCCGCCCGCACCGCCCTCCCTAGAAGCCGTAGATCATCTTATAGGCCAGCTCGGGCACGAAGGTTCCGGCCGGCCCGGCACACCCGTCCGACTCGCCCGGCGACTTGATCCACAGCGCCATCTCCGGCTGGCTGCCGGCGGCGTTGACGCGCGGCGTCACGCCAAGCTTGCGCCCGGCCGGGTCGCACCACTGCGTCCCGTTCGGGCCGTTGCCGTTGCGGCTGGTGTCGACGACGAAGGTTTTGTTCACGCCGCGCTGGCGCAGCGCGTCGGCCACGGCCACGCCGTACGGATTGCTTTCGGCGTCGGTGCGGTAGTTCGACACGTTGAGCGAGAAGCCGCGGGCGTTGGCCACGCCGGCGTTGACCAGCCGCGTGGCCGCTTCGGCCGGCGCCAGCCAGGCGCTGTTGCCGATATCGAGGTACAGATAGGCGCGCGGCGCCAGCGCGGTGAACTGCGACACCGCGTACTTGAACAGGTCCAGGCGCGCCGTCTTGCCGGCCGCGTCCAGGCAGTCGAGTTGCGGCAGCGCGTCCGGCTCCAGCACCACGATGGCCGGACGGTTGCCGACGGCGGCGGCGAACGCGCGTATCCAGTCGCGGTAGCCCTGCACCGAGCCGGCGCCGCCGGCGCTGTACTGGCCGCAGTCGCGCGCCGGGATGTTGTAGGCCACCAGGACCGGCGTGCGGTTGTTGGACGCGGCCGTGCCGACGTAGTTGCCGACGGCGGCGCCGATCTCGCCACTCCAGTTGCCGAACCAACGGGCGCCGGGCTGGTTGGCGATGCGGTTGCGGATATCGGTGGCGCGGCCGTCGGACGGGTTGTTGCGGGCCCAGACCGCTGCGCTCGAATTGGGGTCGGCGTATAACGCCGGATTGACCTGCGCGTTGGCGGCCTGGACGGCGCCACACAATATCAATATCGCGGCCAGGGTTGGCCGTATCGTCATGTTCATGTTTGTCTCCTGTTGGTTTTAGAGGTCGTATTTACGGCATGAAACCGTTTTCAACCTCACCGGACCTTACCTGCGGCGTGGCGTTTTCGCCAATAGTTTGTTTAGTGACGTTTACTAAATTTGATAAACAATCGTAAATTGTGGCAAATTTGCCTCGCCCGCGAGAGGTCGGCGCGTCGGCCCGCAGGATCCCACGCCTCGGCGGCGGCAGCGCACGATGATTTGCCATGCAAAAACGACATGGCTTGAACACGATTTCATCTAGGTGGGCAGGCCGGATACCGGTAAAATATCGGGATGACAACCCCGTCCTCCATCCGCTCCGCCGTCCTGCTGGCCTGCGCCATTGCTGCCGCCGGGCCGGCAGCCGCCGCCGATGGAGCGCCGCCGCAGTCCTACCCTCCCGACTATTTCAAGCAATTCCAGGCCACGACGGCGATGGACATGGCCACCCGCCTGCCCGGCTTCGTCTTCGATGGCGGCAATGCGTCGCGCGGGGTGGCCGGCAACGTCCTGATCAACGGCAAGCGCCCGGCGTCCAAGACCGAACCGCTCGGCGACGTGCTGGGACGAATCCCGGCGGCGGCGGTCGAACGCATCGACGTCATCAACGGCGGCGCGGGCGGCATCGACATGCAGGGCTACCCGACCGTCGCCAACCTGGTGATCAAGCAGATGGACCTGGTGTCGGCCAGCACCACCGCGTCGAGCTACCTGACGGCCGACGGCGACCTGACGCCTTCGCTGGAAGGCAACTACAGCCTGAAACGCGCCGACAAGAGCATCAACCTCACGTTCGGCTGGACGCGCTCGCCGGACACCTCGCAGGGCCAGGCACGCAAGACCACCGTGTACGCCGGCCAGGTGCCGGCCACCGAGGTGACGATGGCCGGCGCTGGCACTTCCGGCAACAAGGTGGCGAAGTGGAACTACGGGCAAGACCTCCTCGACGGCCAGCTGACCTGGAACGGCGCCGTCAATCCCTGGACCTACCAGTCGCAGGCACGCTTCGACACCGAGACCGGCGCCCTGAACAGCAACGACAACGCCGGACGCACGATTGAACAGGGCCTGACCTACACGCGCGACCTGGCGCCCGGGACCAGCCTGGACCTCAAGGCGCTGTTCCGCACCTCCGAGGTGGACGCAGAGTCGACATTCTCCTCCAGCGGCAACACCTCTTATGCGGTCACGACCGCCAACGCCACCGAACAGATCCTCGCCGCGCAAATGAGTTGGCAGGCGCCGAACGGCGTGGTGCTGCGCGGCGGCGTCGAGCGGGCCGTCAACACCAACGACAGCGCCAACACCTACCAGGCCAGCGCCGGCGCGGCCGCCGTGCCGACCGGCAGCGCCTGGGTGCAGGAGGAGCGCATCGAGGGCCAGCTGTCGTCGGTCTGGCAGCTCGACAATTCGATCAACGCCGAAGCCGGCCTGAAAATTTCGCACGCCAGCTTGAGCGTGGGCGCCGACCAGCCCGAAGGCAAGGCCCACTTCTACCCCAAGCCGCGACTGCGGCTGTCGATGTCGCCGACGCCATCGCTGCAATTGCGCCTGCGCCTGGAACGCGAGGTCAGCCAGCTCAATTTCGGCGACGCGGCGGCGTACTTCGGCATCGCCGACGAGTCGCTGCGCTCCGATTACCCGGAGCTGGTGCCGGCGAAGACCTGGCTGTGCGAAGGCGCGCTGGAATACCGTTTCTGGGACCGGGGCGCTGCCGTGCTGAGCTACACGCAATCGCATATCAGCGATGTCATCGACCGCATGCCGATGCGCGCGGCGAACGCCAATTACGACGCCGCCGGCAATATCGGCGACGCCAGCGCCGACAGCGTCACCGGCGTGCTGAACCTGCCCACCGACGACTGGGCCCTGCCGCAGGGCCTGCTCAAGCTGTCGACCACGTGGCGCTCGTCGTCGGTCACCGACCCCACCACGCAGGAGACGCGCCGCCTGTCCGGCGAGCAGCCGCTGGCGTGGCGGATCGAATTCTCGCAAGACTTGCCACGGCAGCGCACCGCCTGGGGCTTCTCGGTCGACAACGGCTGGAGCAACGACAGCTGGCAGATCGCCGACCGCGCCTCCAGCAGCGGCAGCGGCTGGGCGCGCGCCTTCGTCAACTACCGGCCGGCGCCGAACATGATGGTGACCCTGGAATTGAACAACCTCACCAGCCGCACCATCGCCTACGACCGCACGCACTACACCGGCGACCGGCTGGCGGGCGGCGTCGACTTCGTCGAACACAACCTCACCCGTACCCAACCCTTCGCCATGCTGCGCGTGCGCCGCGACTGGTAATCGTCCAACACGGACTGATACCGATTTTGCTATCGACAGCGCGAAATTTGGAATTGGCGCCTGTCGAGCTCCTCTGCTAGTTTCGAGTCTTATCCTGGCCGCGTACAAGAGCCAGACCATCCACCGAGCAGGGGAGACAAATCCACATGAACCGACCTACCGCGCCAGCGGCATTGACGCTACTCGCCATTCTCGCCGCAAACGCCTACGCCAACGCGGACGAGAAACCACCCGTCGGCCTCGACGCCAACGGCCACATGATACCGGTCGCGGCTGGCGCACCTTCACCGGCGTTTTCGTATTCGCAGATCGAACACGGTGTGCAGGTCCGCGTCGGCGGCATGACCAAAAACGTGATCTTCTACGGCCCGGCGACGGTGCGCGTCAACACCACGCTGGCCGGGAATTTCTGGCGCCATCCGAGCATCGTCGTCACCGGCAAGCCGGCCGCCGTCGCCTTCAAGACGCGCGACAACGCCGACACCTTGACCCTGGAAAGCAAACTGCTGCACATCGTCATCGACAAATCGAGCGGCGCCCTTACCTTCAAGGACGCCAGGGGCAAGGTCTACACGCGGGAAAACCAGGCCGCGCCGCAGACCCTGAAAAAAATCGACATCTCCGGCGCACCGACTTATGAGGCCCAAAACACCCTCACGCTCAAGCCGGATGAAGGCATTTACGGCTTCGGCTTCGTGGGCCAGGGCGAACTCAATCGCCGCAACAAGGAATTGCTGCTGGTACAGACCAACGTCGGCATCGTCATCCCGGTCATGATGTCGTCGGAGCGCTACGGCATCCTGTGGGACACCTATTCGAAGATGCGCTTCAAGGACACGCCCGAAGGCGCCACGCTGTGGGCGGAGAGCGCGCCGGGCGGCGTCGACTATTACTTCATGGGCGGCGGCACGCTGGACGAGGTCGTCGCCGGCTACCGCGACCTCACCGGCGCGGCGCCGATGTACGCGAAGCAGGCCTTCGGTCTGTTCATGAGCAAGGAGCGCTACCAGACGCAGGCGCGCCTGCTGGAGGTGGCGCAAACCTTCCGCAAGGAGCAGTTCCCGCTCGACTACATCGTGCAGGACTGGCAGTACTGGGGCAGCGACAAGGACGGCACCTGGAGCGGCATGATCTGGAATCCCGAGCGCTTCCCCGATCCGAAGGGCATGACCAAGGCGATCCACGACATGAACCTCAAGCTGATGGTGTCGATCTGGCCGTCGATCGGCAACGACACCGCGCTGGCCAAGGAACTCGACCAGAAGGGCCTGCGCTTCGAACCGCTGCACTGGATTTCCAAGAAGGCGCGCATCTACGACGCCTTCAGCCCCGAGGGCCGCAAGATCTACTTCAAGCACGTCAAGAAGGGCTTGCTCGACGTCGGCGTCGACGCGCTGTGGATGGACGGCACCGAGGTGGAAGTCGGCACGGCCGTCCACGACGCCGGCGAAACCGAGCGTGACATCAAGGGTCTCGGCAACAACGCCATGGGCGATTTCACCCGCTACCTCAATCCCTATTCGCTGATGACCACCCTGGGCACGTACGAAGGCCAGCGTGCCACCAGCAACCAGCGCGCCATGACCTTGACGCGCTCGGCCTGGGCCGGCGCGCAACGGACCGCCGCCACCTCGTGGTCCGGCGACACGCGCGCCAGCTGGAAAACCTTGCAGGAACAGATCAACGGCGGCGTCAACGTCACCGTCACCGGCAACCCGTACTGGACCCAGGACACCGGCGGCTTCTTCGTCAGCGGATTCCCGGGCGGTGAAAAGAACGCCTCGTACCGCGAGCTGTACGCGCGCTGGCTGCAATACGCTGCCTTCAATCCGCTGATGCGCATCCACGGCACCGACATCGAGCGCGAGCCCTATCTGTTCAAGCAATCCGATCCGGAGATGTACAAGTCGCTGCGCGACGCCGTCCACCTGCGCTACCGGCTGCTGCCCTACATCTACAGCCTGAGCTGGAAAGTGACCCACGACGGCTACACGATGATGCGCCCGCTGCCGATGGACTTCCCCGATGACAAGGGTGTGCGCAGCATCAACGACGCCTTCCAGTTCGGGCCGTCGTTCCTGGTCCATCCGGTCACGCGCCAGATGTACCGTTTCCAGCCACCTCCGCCGGCCACCATTCCGGCCAGCGCCCTGCGCACCGCCGACGGCAAGCCCGGACTGGCCGGACAGTACTTCGAAGGGACCGCCTTCGAAACGCCCAAGGGCAAGACCGTCGACGCCACCATCGACTTCCAATGGCCGGGGCCACCACTGGCGGATATCCCGGGCGGGCTCACCAGCCTGGACAACTTCTCGGCCCGCTGGAACGGGTCCATCGTGGCGCCGGAAGACGGCGAGTACGAACTGGGACTGGAGGGCGACGACGGCTTCCGCCTGTTCTTGGACGGCAAGCTCGCCGCCGAGGACTGGAAGAATGGCGGCAAGCGCTACGCAGGGACCAAGGTCACGTTGAAACAGGGTCAAAGCCTGCCGGTCACCTTGGAGTACTTCCAGGGCGGCAACGAGCGCAACCTGCGGCTGGTGTGGCGCACACCGTCGCAAATCGCCAGCGCGGCCAAGGATAGCGGCAAGCCGGACACCCTAATGCAAACCTACCTGCCCGCCGGCGCCGACTGGTACGACTTCTGGACGCATGAACGTTTTGCCGGCGGCAAGACGGTTGGCAAGGACGTGCCGCTCGATGTGTTCCCGCTGTACGTGCGCGCCGGGTCGATCGTGCCGATGGGACCGGTGGTGCAATACGCGACCGAGCGTCCGGACGCGCCGTACGAGATCCGCGTCTATCCCGGCGCCGACGGCAAATTCACCGTCTACGAGGACGACAACGAAACCTACGATTACGAAAAGGGACGTTACGCGACTTACGACCTGACCTGGAACGACGCCGCCAAATCGCTCACCGTCGGCGCCCGCAAAGGCAACTATAACGGCCTGGTCAAGACGCGCAAACTGAATATTGTGTTGGTGAGCCCGAAGAACGCCACCGCGATCAAACCGGCCGACGCCACCAAGTCGATCACCTATGCGGGCAAACCGGTGTCGGTGAAGTTCTAGCGAACCGGCGTTGCGCTGTCCCAGGGGGGAATCAATCACGGATCAATGGCCATTGACGCGCAGTGTGGACCAAAGCCAGCACCCACACAGTTTCGCCATTGATTTCATAAACGAGGCAGTAGCTTTCGTGCGGCACCAGCTGCCGCGTTCCTTGGATCTTTCCCGGCCGTCCCAGCTCCGGGTGATCGGCAAACCTGCCAGCAGCAACACTGAAAAGTTCATCCATATGGATGGCGGCGCGTAGATTGTCTGCCGCAATGTAATCCCAAATATCAGCGCGATCCTGCAGCGCTTCGGGAGTCCAAACGACATTCACACCTGGCTCTTGCCGCGTGCGCGCCGAGCGGCGAACATCGCCTCAACCTCGTCGTTGGAATGTCCCACACCTGCGCGCATCGATTGGCGCCCCGCATCAACCTTGCGCTGCAAGAACTCGTCATATTCCCTCGCCTCCCGCTGACGTTGGACAAAGTCCCGCATCAGCTCGCGCAGAATTTGCGAGGCAGGCCGGTGGGCGGCCTCCGCCTCGGCCATGAAGTCGGCGCGTAGTTCCGGCTCAAGCTTCATCGTAAAGACAGCTTCCTTTGCCATAAGTCGACTCCCCACTAAATGTATGAACTAAGTATATACGTTTTCATTACATCGCAAGGTATTCAGGCGCAGCGGGAACCAAGCCAATCACGAAAAGAGACATATGACAGACGCATGGTAATCGCCGGCCACAGCCGGCTGTGTCACCGCCACTAATCTGAGATTCTGATCCAGCGCGAACCCTGCCGGCTGCTTTCCATCGCCGCGTCCATGAACTTGAGGCCGGCCACGCCGTCGCCGACATCTGGCATGCCCTGAGTTAGCTCGGGAATGGGCTGCCCGGCATCGATTGCATGGATTTGCGCCGCAGCGTCGCGATACAGCTGCGCGAACGCTTCCAGATAGCCTTCCGGATGACCGGACGGCACGCGGGTCGCCGCATCGGCTGCCGCGCTGCGCACCCGTCCGCGCGTCAGGCGCTGGGCGCAACCGCCCTGCGGCGTGAGCAACAGTTCGTTCGGGTTCTCCTGCTCGAAGCTGAGGCTGGCCTTGGTGCCATACACGCGCAGACGCAGACCGTTCTCGCAGCCGGTCGCCATCTGGCTGCTCCACAGCATGCCGCGCGCGCCGTTGGCGTAGCGCAGCATAACCTGCACGTGGTCGTCCAGCTTGCGTCCGGGCGTGAATGCGTGCAGCTCGGCGAGGATCTCGTTCGGCAGCATGCCGCTGACATAGCCGGCCAGGTGATAGGCATGGCTGCCGATATCGCCCAGGCAGCCGTTCGGACCGGCGCGCAGCGGATCGTTGTGCCAGTTGTTGCGCTGGTAGTCCTCGCTCTGGTTGGTTGCATCGGCCAGCCAGTCCTGAGGGTATTCCACGTGCACCAGCCGGATCTCGCCGATCTCGCCGGCCGCGACCATGGCGCGCGCGTGCCGCACCATCGGATAGCCGGCGTAGACGTGGGTCAGCGCGAAGATTTTGTTGCGTTCACGCGCCAACGCGGCCAGCGCCTCGCCTTCGGCAAGTGAAATCGCCAGCGGCTTGTCGCAAATGACGTGGATGCCCGCCTCCAGGAAGGCCGTCGCCATCGGCGCATGCAGATAGTTCGGCGTGACGATGGCGACCGCGTCGATACCGTCCGGCCGCGCCGCTTCGGCCCGCGCCATCTCCTTGTAGTCCGCGTAGCTGCGCGCCGAGCCGAGCCGCAGGCCGGCGGCGCTGGCCGCAGCTTTTTCCGGATTGCTGGACAGGTTGGCCGCCACCAGTTCGTAGCAGTCGTCCAGCCGGCCGGCGATGCGGTGCACCGCGCCGATAAAGGCGCCGTCGCCGCCGCCCACCATGCCGAGCCGAAGTCGTCGTTGCACACTCATATCAATTCTCCAGTCCCATCAGCGCGCGCACCTGTTGCAGGTCCGCGCCGCTGCCGGCGAAATCGTCAAACGCCCGGCTAGCCACACGGATGATGTGGCTGCGGATAAAGTCCGCGCCTTCGCGCGCGCCGTCCTCGGGATGCTTGAGCGCGCATTCCCATTCCAACACCGCCCAGCCAGGATAATCGTATTGCGCCATCTTCGAGAAGATCGCCTTGAAGTCGATCTGGCCGTCTCCCAGCGAGCGGAAGCGCCCTGCCCGCTCCTGCCAACCCAGATAGCTGCCGTACACCCCCTGGCGCCCGTTGGGACGGAACTCGGCGTCCTTGACGTGGAAGGCCTTGATCCGCTCGTGGTAGATGTCGATGAAGGCCAGGTAGTCCAGCTGTTGCAGCACGAAGTGGCTGGGGTCGTACAGGATGTTGGCGCGCTTGTGGCCGCCCACCGCGTCGAGGAAGCGCTCGAAGGTCACGCCGTCGTGCAAATCTTCTCCGGGATGCAGCTCGTAGCAGATGTCGACACCGGCATCCTCGAAGGCGTTAAGGATCGGCAGCCAGCGGCGGCCCAGCTCGGCGAACGCCTCCTCGACCAATCCGGCCGGGCGCTGCGGCCACGGATACAGGTAGGGCCAGGCCAGGGCGCCGGAAAAGCTGACGTGGGCCGCCAGGCCCAGCCGCTTCGACGCGCGCGCGGCGCGCAGCAACTGGTCGACCGCCCAGGCCTGGCGCGCGACCGGATCGCCCCGCACATGCGCCGGCGCGAAGCCGTCGAACAGCGCGTCGTAAGCCGGGTGAACGGCGACCAGTTGACCCTGCAAATGGGTCGACAGCTCGGAGATCTGCAAGCCGTGCGAGGCCAGCAGAGCGACGACGCCATCGCAATAATCCTGGCTGTCGGCGGCCTGCTCCAGGTCGAACAGGCGCGGATCGCACGGCAGCTGGATGGCTTTGTAGCCTAAGCCGGACGCCCAGCCGGCCAGGTTCTCGAGGCTGTCGAACGGGACGTCATCGCCCATGAACTGCGCCAGGAAGATGGCCGGCCCCTTGATGGTTTTCATGCTGAACTCCTACTTAGTACGGCGAATCGGCGAAATAGAACTGCTTGGCGTTCTCACGCGTGATCAGTACCGATGGAATGACGGTCTTGGCCGGCAAGGCTTCGCCTTTGAGGCGCGCGGTGGCGGTCATCTTGATGGCGTCGTAGATGAACTTCGGCGAATACGAGACGTTGGCCTGGATCAGCTTGTCGCCATCGATGATTTTCTTGACGGCGGTCTTGGCGCCGGCGCCGCCGAACACTTCCTTGATGTCGGTGCGCTTGGCTTGCTCGATGGCTTTGACCACGCCGATGGCCATGTCGTCGTCGGCCGCCCAGACGGCGTCGATCTGCTTGAAGCGGGTCAGGTAATCTTGCATGACCTTGAAGGCGTCGTCGCGGTTCCAGTTGCCGTATTTGGTGTCGAGCACCTTGATGCCGGGATTGGCTTTCAACGCGGCGTTGAACGCGTCCACCCGCTCGTTGTCCAGGGTGCTGGGCATGCCGCGCAGGATGACGATATTGCCCTTGCCGCCCAGTTTCTTGGCCAGGTATTCGGCCGGCAGTTTGCCGAAGGCGGTGTTATCGCCCGCCACATAAGCGTTCTGCGCCGCCGGATTGGTCAGGCCGCGATCGACCACGGTGACATACACGCCCTTGTTTTTCAGTTGGGTCACCGGCTGCGTCAGCGAGGCCGACTCCAGCGGGAAGATCACCAGCGCGTTGATCTTGTTCACCACCAGCATGTCCTGCAGCTGGTTGGCTTGGTCCGGCGTGCTGGCGGCCGTCTTGATGATGACCTTGAGCGTCGGGTTGGCCGCCTCCAGTTCCTTCTTGGCCTGGTTGGCCCACCAGACGATGCCGCCGGTGAAGCCGTGGGTCGCGGTCGGGATCGCGACGCCGAGCGTGACTTTTTCAGCGGAGATGGCCGAGCCAGCTGTCACTGCCAGCAGGCATGCGCCAACGATGCGTTTCATTGTGATCATTGTGTTCCCTATTCAAAAAAAATTAACGGCGGCCGCGCTGCATGTAGGCGACGGTGATGATGACCACGCCCTGGACGGCGGCGTTCAGGTGGACGCTGATGATGCTGGTCAGGTTGACGATATTGCCGATGACCGACAGCAGGATGGCGCCGATGACGGTGCCCATGATGCGTCCCGATCCGCCCTTGAGCGAGGTGCCGCCAACGACCACGGCGGCGATCGCCTCTAGCTCCCACAGGATGCCGGTGGTCGGCGTGGCCGAGCCCAGGCGCGGCACGTACAGGATGGTGGCGATCGCCACGCACACGCCCAGCAGCAAATAGGTCAGCACCTTGATCTTGTCGACGCGGATGGCGGCGTAGCTGGCGACCTGCTCGTTGGAGCCGATGGCCTGCACGTGCTGGCCGAAGGCGGTACGGTTCAAGATCACCGCGCCGCCGACGGCTACCAACAGGAACACCAGCACCGGAATCGGCACGCCCAGCACGCTCTGATAGTAGACCGGGCTATACACATCGGAGACGGTGCTGTCCAGGGTCAGCGCGCCGCCGTCGGACAGGTAGGTCAAGGTGGCGCGGAAGATGCCAAGCGTGCCCAACGTGGCGATGAACGGCTCGATGCGTCCGCGCGTGACCAGCAAGCCGTGGGCGCCGCCCAGCACGCCGCCCATCAGCAACGCCAGCGCGCAGCCCAGCATCACGGTCGTCACCGGGTCGAGCGGTTGCGCCGAAGCGGCGGCCGCGTTCATCACCATGATCATGGCGCCGGCGATCAGCGCCGCCATCGAGCCGACGGACAGGTCGATGCCGCCGGAGACGATGACGAAGGTCATGCCGACCGCGATGATGCCGATGAAAGCGGTGCGAGTGAGCACGTTCATCATGTTTTCGACGGTGGCGAAATCCGGGTTCAGCAGGCCGCCAGCGATGCACAGCAGGATCAGCGCCAAAACCGGGCCGTAGCCACGGAAGCGCGACAGTCCCGGCAGGGCGAAAGGAATCTTAGTGGTGGGTGTCGGTTGCATGGGAGATCAATTCTTCTTCGGTGAGATGGTCGTGGTCCAGCATCGCTTGCAGCTTGCCGCCGTGCAGGATGGCCACGCGGTGGCACAGGCCGATCAGCTCGATCAGCTCGGACGAGATGACGATGACGGCCCTGCCCTCGGCCGCCAGGCGGTGGATCAGTTGATAAATGTCGCGCTTGGCGCCGACATCGACGCCACGGGTCGGCTCGTCGAGCACCACCACGCGGGGATCGCTGTGCAGGTATTTGGCCAGCGCCAGTTTTTGCTGGTTGCCGCCGGACAGGGAGCCGGCCTTGCAATCGATGTCGCGCAGGCGGATGCCGAAATCGGTGATCGCCTTGTCCAGCGCGGCGCGGCCGCCTTTCAGGTCCAGCCACGGTTTGGAGTCCCGCTCCAGCGTCATCATGGTGAGGTTTTCACGCAAGCCGAGGTCGACGTGCAAGCCCTTGCCCTTGCGGTCCTCGCTCAGGTAGGTCAAGCCGTGCAGCATGGCCTGGCGCGGGTTGCGGATATCGACGGGCTTGCCGTCGATTTCGATCCGCGCCGACGAGCGCGGGCGCAGGCCCAGCAAGGCTTCGAAAGCCTCGGTGCGGCCGGCGCCGACCAGGCCGCCGAAACCGAGGATTTCGCCGGCGCGCACCTCGAAGCTCAGGTCGCGCACCCAGCCGGGAACGTTCAGGCCCCCGACCTTGAGCAGCGGCCTGGCGTCGGGCGCAGGCAACTGCTTGGCGGCGAACATGTCGGACACGTCGCGTCCCACCATCAAATTCGCCATCTGATGGCGGTCGATGTCGGCGGTCACGGCGCGGGTGACGAAGCGGCCGTCGCGCATCACCACCACCTCGTCGGTGTTGGCTTCCATCTCGTCGAGCTTGTGCGAGATGTAGACGATGGTCACGCCCTCGGACTTGAGCCGCGCCATCAGCTCGAACAGCTTGCGCGTCTCGCCGGACGACAGGCTGGCGGTCGGCTCGTCCATGATCAGCAGGCGCGCCTTGCGGCTGAGCGCCTTGGCGATCTCCACCAATTGCTTCTCCGCGACGATCAGGTCGGCCACCTTGGTATCGGGACTGACGTTGAGCCCCACCTGCTCCAGGCAGGCGGCGGCTGCGGCGCGCATCGCCTTGGTGTCCAGCAGCCAGCCGCTGGTTTTCTCATGGCCGAGGAAGATGTTCTGCGTGATCGTCAAATGCTCGGCCAGGTTGAATTCCTGGTGGATCAGCGCGATGCCCAGCGCCTCCGCCTGGCGCGCGTCGGCGAAGTCGCGCGCCGTGCCGTCGATCAGCAACTGGCCGCCGGTGGGCCGTTCGTAGCCGGCCAGGATTTTCATCAAGGTCGACTTGCCGGCGCCGTTCTCGCCCAGCAGGCCGTAGACGCGGCCCGGCTCGAGCGCAAAGTCGACCCCGTGCAGCACGCGCACCGGGCCGAACTCCTTGACGATGTGTTGAAAATGTACTGACAAGCTCATGGAGTTCCCTGGACCTTATGGCGCCGGCATCTTGGACAAGATGGCTTGCAGGCCGCGCATCGACGCCGCCACCGATTCCAGCTGGCCCATGCCGTTCGGATACTCCTCCTGCTCGACGATAATCCACTCGGTGCCGCCGACGCTGCGCACCGCCTTGGTCAGGCCGGTCCAGTCGGTCTTGTCCTGGCCGATGATGCTGGTGCCTTCGGTGCCCTTGACGAACTTCGCCTTGTAATGCGTCGTCACGGTGCGGCCCGGATACTCTTTGACGAAATCGATCGGATCCTTGCCGGCGTAGGTGGTCCAGCCCACGTCCTGCTGCAGGATGAAGTTTTTGGGCGTGTTCTTGGCCAGCAGGTCCCAGTTGGTCTGTCCCTTGTCGCCCAACATTTCCGCTTCGTGGTTGTGATAGCCCAGCTTCATCCCCTGCGCGTCCAGCTTGGCCGACAACGCGCTCAGTTCCTTGGCCAGTTCGGTCGAACCCTCTTTGCTGGCGGCGCGCTCGTCCATCGAAATGATCAGGCGGTTGCAGCCGAGCGTTTTGTAGAAGTCGGTGGTGGGTTTGAAATTGGCGGCGTTGAGTTGGTCGACACGCATGTGGGCGCCGGCGCATTGCAGCCCCTTCTTCCGCAAAAATGCTTTCAACCCTGCCGGATCGGCCTTGTACTTGCCAAACTCGCCGGCGAATTCCACGCCCTGGAAGCCCAGCTTCGCCAGTTTGTCGAGGGTGCCCTCGAAGTCCTGCTTGACCTCGTCCTTGACCGACCACAGTTGCACGCCCAGCAGCGGGCTGGTGGCGGCCTGGGACGACGCGGCGCCCAGGGTGAAGCACAGCGTCAGGGACAGGGTAAGCGACAGGGAGAGGGCCTTGCGTTGATATGTTTTCATTATTATTCCTTAGAGTTTGCCAAGTTTGAGTTGTTCAGCCGCGTAAGCACAGGCGCGCACGGTGAGCGCCATGAAGGTCAGCGACGGGTTCTGCCAGGCGCTGGAGCACATGCTGGCACCATCGGTCACAAACAGGTTCGGCACGTCGTGCGCCTGGTTGTAGCCGTTGAGCATCGAGGTCTTCGGATCGCGCCCCATGCGTGCCGTGCCCATTTCGTGGATCGACAAGCCCGGCGCCCACTGCTCCGTGGTCCTGATCGATTTCTGGACATCCTTCACGCCCAGCGATTCGAGGATGTTGGCGGCGGTGTCGGCCATATCTTCGCGCATCTTGTCGTCATTGGCCGAATAGGTGCAGTCGATGTGCAGCTGCGGCATGCCCCATTTGTCCTTCTTGGTCGGATGCAGGCTGACCATGTTTTCGTAGCGCGGCAGCATCTCGCCCTGGCCGTGCAGGCCGAAGTGCCATGGTCCGGGCTTGCGTATCATGGCCTTGTAATCCTTGCCGAAGCCCGGCTTGTTGCCCTGCTGCGCCCAGCCCTCGCGTCCGGCGGCGCCCGCCAGCGCATAGCCGCGCAGGAAGCCGGGGTGCTGATCCGTCACGTTGCGGAAGCGCGGAATGTAAGGCGCGGTCGGACGGCGGCCGGAGTAATAATCGTTCTCGTAGCCTTCGACACGGCCGGAGGCGCCGGCGCCGAACAGGTGGTCCATCAAGTAGTGACCCAGCACGCCGGACGAGTTGCCCAGTCCGGTCGGGAAGGCCTCGGAGGTCGAATTCAGCAAGACCTGCGTGCTGCCCAGGGTCGACGCGCACAGGAACACCACCTTGGCGTAAAACTCGCGGGTTTCCATGGTCTCGGCGTCGATCACGCGCACGCCGGTGGCGCGGTTGGTCTTGGCGTCGTACAGCACGCTGTGGACGATGGCGTTGGTGGCCACGCTCAGGCGTCCGGTCGCGGCGGCGGCCGGCAAGGTCGAACTCTGCGTCGAGAAATACGCGCCGAAGGAGCAGCCCCGATGGCACATGCTGCGCGCCATGCAGCTGCCGCGTCCCATCTCCAGATGCTTTTCGTTGGGCTTGGTCAAATGGGCGCAGCGGCCCATGATCATGCGCGCCGGCGCGAAACTGGCGTCGAACTTCTTTTTCATCGCCGCTTCGACGGCATTGAATTCGAACGGCGGCAGGAATTCGCTGTCCGGCAGCACCGCCAGGTTTTCCTTGGCGCCGCTGATGCCGACGTGGCGCTCGACGTGGCCGTACCAGGATTCCAGGTCCGCATAACGGATCGGCCAGTCGACGCCGTGGCCGTCCTTGGCGTTGGCTTCGAAGTCGAGGTCGCTCCAGCGGTAGGACTGGCGCGCCCACATCAACGACTTGCCGCCCAGCTGGTTGCCGCGTATCCAGCTGAAGGGCTTGCCCTCCGGCGTGCTGTAAGGCATGTCGCGGTCGTTGTTGAAGAAATGCTTGGTATGGTCGTCGAAGGCGTAGCATTTGCGCTGCTCGGCGAACTGGTCGGCCGCGAGCTTTTCGTCGACCAGGCCGCGGTTGGGCAGGTTCCACTCGTCGACGCCTTCGCCGATGTAGTCGCTGCGGTGCTCGACCGGACGGCCGCGCTCGACCATGAGGGTGCGCAGGCCGCGCTCGCACATTTCCTTGGCGGCCCAGCCGCCGGTGATGCCGGAGCCGACCACGATGGCGTCGAATTGCTCGGCGCTTTGCTTGATATAAAACGATGAAGTTTGGCTCATGTCAGATCGCCCAGGTCCTGGTGTTTTTACGAACGGGGAAGTTGCCCTTGAAGCCTCCCGGCACCGGCAGGTAGGCCAGTTCGAGCGTCGAGCCGCCCTCCGAGGTGTAGTAGGCGAACAGCGTGTAGGACTTCATCTTTCGGAAAAACCGTTGATCGTCGGCGGTGAACGGCGCGGTGCCGCCATCGAGGGCGTGCAGCAGCGCGATGCGGCGCTTGGCCGGCAACGCGCGGAAGCGTTTGCCGTCGGCCGCCAGCGCGACGGCGTCCACCCGCTCGAGGCCGGTGATAAAGCCCTGCTGCTCGGACGCGGTGGCGCACACCTTCAACATATGGTCGATGGTGCGGTGCGCGCCGACCGCCAGCGCGCCGGGCGTATCGGTCGCGGGAATGATGTGCTCGGCCATCACGGCCGTCAGCGCCAGCGCGTCGGCCGACAACAACTCCGGCGCGGCGGGTGCCTTGCCGGAAACCGCCAGCGCCGCCAGGGCGTCGCCGGACAATGCCAGGCCGCACAGGCCGGCTAACTTGATGAGAGCGGATCTGCGTCCGTCTATCTCTCGTTCAGCGTGCAACATGTCTCCTCCAATGCTTCTTTGGTTCAACTACTCCTTCGGACCGTTCCCGCCCGCCCGGAGGCCAGCAAGGACAGCTGATATTGTTTGGGCGTGATACCGACCACACTACGGAAAATCTTGGTGAAATAACTCTGCCCGCCAAAGCCGGTCTCCACCGCCACGCGGGCGATGCTTTGCGCGCCCGGCAGCAAGCGGCACGCCTCGTGGATCTTCATGCGCAGGATGTATTGCTTGGGCGTCAGCGAAAAGTGCTGCTTGAACTTGCGCTCGAAGGTGGACAGCGACATGCACGACAGGCTGGCCAGATGTTCGATGCCGATATCCTCGGTCAGGTGCGCTTGCAGGTATTCGATGCAGCTCTTGAAAACGTGGAACGGCGCGATGGCCTCCTGCGAGCGCTGGGCGTCGCGGCTGAAGCCTTCGACGCCGACAATCTCGCCATGGCGGTCGCGCACCGGCGCCTTGGTGGTGAACAGCCAGGTCAAGGCGCCGCTATTGCCGTCAATGACCTCCAGCTTGTTCTTGACGGCGACGCCGCTTTCCATCACCTGCAGATCGTCGGCGCGGATGCGGTCGGCGATGTCGCGGCGGAAGAAGTCATGGTCGGACTTGCCGATGATGTCTTTGACGCTGGACAGGGAATGCTGCTCTTGCAGCAGCCGGTTGCCCCAGACGAACTGGCCGGCGCGGTTCTTGGCGAAATAGTAGGTATCCTGCAGATCGTCGAACAGCACGCTGGGGGTGGAAATGCCGTGGCGGTAGAAAAAGTCGGTGCAATCGGAGCTGGACGCGCCGCCGTCACCGGCCAGGAAATTTTGGTGCTTTTCCTTTTCGGTATCGCTGGTGGCCACCACCATGCCCATCCTGATCATCCTCGTGCTCATCGCCTCTGCCATTCGCTAGTCTGGCGAGAATGGTAGCATCGACAATGCCGGGAAAGTAATAAAAAATCGGAAAAATTTATAACAAAATCGGCAAGTCAAAAATCGGGGAAGCGGCCTTCACGCCCTGCCGGCGCGGTTGGAATTTGTCACAACGGCGGACTTCTCCATGCCGTTAATAGGGTCTTAAGGTTGCAGGGCCACAATCGAGGCGAGTCCACTCCGCCTTCCCGTGAATAATGAAGCCTAACAAATGAGTTGCGCAGGCGACGGCCCCGCACTTTCCCAACTATTGCGCCAACTGGCCGACGATACGTCGCGGGACCGGATCGCCGTGGGCGACCTGTTGCACGCCCTGGGCGACCGCGCCACCGGCGCCCTGCTGTTCATTTTCGCTTTTCCAAACATCTTGCCGGTGCCGCCGGGAACGTCCGCCATCTTGGGCGCTCCCCTTGTGTTCCTCGCCGCCCAGCTGACATTCGGCATGCGGCCTTGGCTGCCGGGGATCATCAGCCGGCGTTCCATGGCGCGCGCGGATTTCCATGGCATGATGCGGCGCGTCATTCCATGGCTGGAGCGCGCCGAGAAACTGCTGCGTCCACGCATCAGCGTCCTGGCGCTGCCGCCATGCGAATACCTGATCGGTCTTGTCTGCCTGTTGCTGGCATTGGTGTTGGTGCTCCCCATCCCGCTGGGAAACATGTTGCCGGCCCTTTCCATCAGTCTGCTTGCGCTGGGACTGCTGGAACGCGACGGCTTCGCGATCGCGACCGGGGTGGTGGCGGCCACCGCTTCGGCCGTTTTGGTTTCCGGCGTCATCTGGGGCATCGTCAAGGCGTGTGTTTTCATGGTCGCGCAAGTGCTGGTCTAGCTGGCCCCTGCTTCGTCCATGGCGGCTCCCGCGCCCCGCCCTTTTTGGTATGCTCGAAGCGGGAGGTGCCATGGAAATCCTGATACTGATCGGCCTCAGCGTGCTCAACGGCGTGTTCGCGATGTCCGAGATCGCCCTGGTCACTGTCCGTAAAGCCCGCTTGAAAAAGCTGGCGTCCGAAGGCGACAATGCCGCCACCACCGCCCTCGAACTGGGCGGCGATCCCACCGATCTCATGTCCACCGTTCAGATCGGCATCACCTCCATCGGCCTGCTCAACGGCATCGTCGGCGAAGCCGTGCTGGCCGCCCCGCTGGCGCAGTGGCTGCGCTCCCTGGGCCTGGCCGCAGGCACGGCCAACATCGGCGCCACCGCCGCAGTGGTTGTGGTGGTGACCTATATCTCCATCGTCGTCGGCGAACTGGTGCCCAAGCGCCTGGGGCAGATCGCAGCCGAGCCGGTCGCGCGGCTGGTCGCCCGGCCGATGCGGATACTGTCGATGGCGACGCGCCCATTCGTCGCCCTGCTGTCGCTATCGACCCGCTTCCTGCTGCGCCTGATGGGCGTGAATCAAAACGCCGAGCCCGGCGTGACCCCGGAGGAGATCCACGACGTGCTGGAGGAAGGTTCGGCGGCCGGCGTCATCGAGCAACACGAACACGAGATGCTGCGCAATGTCTTCCGCCTCGACGCCCGCCAGCTCGGCTCGCTGATGGTGCCCCGCGCCGACGTCGTCTTCATCGACATCAATCTGCCGCCGGACGAGAATCTGCGCCGCCTGATCGAATCGGAGCACACGCGCTTCCCGGTCTGCGAGGGCGGCCTGGACAAAATACTGGGCGTGATCCACGCCAAGCAGGCGCTCGCCGCCGTCGCACAAGGCCGGGCGCCCGATTACACGGCCAATCGTCGCCCCGCCATCCACGTGCCGGAAACGCTGACCGGCATGGAATTGCTCGACCAGTTCCGTGGCAACCAGGCGCAGATGGTTTTTGTGATCGATGAGTACGGCGAAGTCCAAGGCATCGTGACCTTGCACGACCTGCTGGTAGCGGTGACCGGCGAGTTCACCCCGCGCAGCGCCGACGCCGCGTGGGCGGTCCGGCGCGAGGATGGCTCGTGGCTGCTGGACGGTTCCATCCCAATTCCGGAGATGAAAGACCGGCTAGCGCTGAAGACGGCGCCGGAAGAGGACAAGGCGCGCTACCACACGCTCGGCGGCATGATGATGCTGCTGCTGGGGGAAATCCCCGTACCCGGCGACTACGCGGAGTGGGAAGGCTGGCGGCTGGAGGTGGTCGACATGGACGACAAGCGCATCGACAAGGTGTTGGCCGTTCCACCGGCCCCGGCGGCTTAAGCGCTTCCTCTTTTTACATCGCTGACTTGGCGAAGCTGTTGCGGGAAGCGGTGACGCCAATGCCCACCGGCGTCGGCATCTCCGTCGCCGCCGCGCGTTGCGGGGCGTAGAAAACGGTCTGGGTCGGGAACGCCAGGCCGATGCCGGCCGCTTCGAGCCGCTCGTATATCGTCAGAAGCAATTCTTCCCGGATCACCACCTGGGTGTCGAAGTCGGGCACGTCGATGTACGAGAACACCTCGATATTGAAAGCGCGGTCGGTGATGTTGCCCAACCGCGCGCGGGCGCCCTCCGCCATCTTGTCATGGGTGGCGAGCACCTGCTGGACGATGGTGATGGCCTCGCGCAGCTTGGCCGACGTGGTGCCGTAGGAAATGGCGATGACCGGATTGAACAGGAATCGGTCGCGCTCGGCGTAGTTCTCGATCTGGCGCGCCGACAGGTCGCCGTTGGGCACGGTCACCACGGTGCGCTCGCCGGTGCGGATGCGCGACGAACGGATGCCGACGTCCTCCACCGTGCCGACCACGTCGCCGACCTTGACGAAGTCGCCCACCTGCAGCGGACGGTCGGCGATGATGGTGACGCTGCCGACCAGGTTCTCCACGGTCTTCTGGGCGCCCAGCGCCAGCGCGATACCGCCGATCCCCAGCGCCGCGATCCCGGTGGTCACATCGATGCCGAAGGTGCCGAGGATGCCGATGCCGGCGAACGCGAGCAGCAGGAACTTGACCGTGCGCCGCGCCAGGATGATGACGGAGACGATCTGGCGGCGCTGATGCCGCTGCATGCGCGCGACGGCGAGGTCGGCGATGCCGTCGACCAGGCGCAGACCGAACCACACCACCGCGATGGCGGTGATGACGCCGGTGTAGCGCAGCAGATTCTGGCGCGCGACGATGGACACGGGCAGCGCGTCGGCCCAGTTGTAGAACACGGCGACGGCAATGAGCAGGCTCAGTGGCGGCAGCGCCGCCTCGGCGAAGCGGTAGCCGCTGCTGGCGGCCGGATCGGCGACCAGCCGGCGGATGACGGTCACGCAAATGACCGAAACCAGCCACAAGCCGCCGAACACCACGACGCCCAGCCCGAGCAGCACGCCCCAGTCCTTGAGCGGCGCGCCGGCGACAAACCATTCGTTTTTCGGCGGCGTCTGCGCCACCGGCGCCAGCTTGATCGCCGCCGACGTCAGCGCCAGCGTCTCTTTCGAGATGCGCCACACCTGCCGGTCGCCGTCCTGGCCGCGCGTGAGCAGTATGGGCACTTCCTTGCCCTGCAATTTGATTTCACCGATGTTTTCCTCGTCGGCCGGCAGATCGTCGTCCAACCTGCCCGTGTCGACGTTGGACAGGGCGGCGAAAGGCTTGAGCGAGCCGCTGTCGTCGAGCAGCGCATGGAACGCGCGCGCCTGGCTGGCGGCGGTCCGCTGCTGCCGGTTGCTGGTCGGCGCCGGCAGATCGAAGAATTGGGCGGCGCGGTCGTAATCGAGTTCGGCCAGCGCGCCGATGAGCCCGGCGACCATGGAACGCGGGGTCTCGCGGCCGAGCGTATCGGAGGGAACCGATGGCGCCTCGGCGGCGGGCTTGGTGGGCGGTATCGCGGCGGCGAGGGGCGCAGCCAGCGCGAGCATCAGCCAGATCAGGAAGGTGGGAATAAAACGCATGCTGAGAACGACTCCTATGCCTGTTACATGGCAGCGCAAAACTGCCGCAAGACCACCATATGGGCCGTCAATGATAAAAGTCTCTTCGACGATGCTCCGTTCGCTACCGCACAAAGCGCACCGTCCTGCGGGATGCGCGGTTCAGCCGTGCCGCGCCGATTGGCGCGATTGTCTACAATCATCCCTGACCGCATCGAAACCAGGAGGCCACCATGGATCCAGACAAGCTCAAGTCCCCGGCGCCGGCCGATTACAGCGAAGCCGCCATCATGGGCGGGCTGTACGGAGACGGCTTTATCGCCTGCAAGGGCGCCTTCACCCGCGAGTGGGTGGGTCAACTAGGCGCGGATATCGCCGCGCTCTTCCAGGAGGCGCTGGCACGGCCGGGCGGCGCCCTGGGGCGCGGGCCGAACCGCTATTACGTCGAGATCCACCCGGAGCGCCTGGGCGGCTTCCTCGACATCGTCACGCACCCTTGGGTGGTGGCGGTCTGCCGCGCCATCCTGGGACCCGATTACCGTATCGTCGAAGCCGGCTTCGACGTGCCCGGCCCCGGCGCGCTGCACCAGCCCTGGCATCGCGACTTCCCGACGCCGGAGGCGACGCTGAAAGGCCGGCGCCTCAACTCGCTCGCGTTCAACATCACGACGGTGGACGTGACCGAGGACATGGGCCCCTTCGAGATCGCACCCGGCACGCAGTGGGACGACCTGGCCGGCGGCGACCCGATGTTCCCGGCACGCGAATTATGGCCGCGCTACGAGGCGCTGGCGCAGCGCAAGCTGGCAAAAATGGGCGACATTTCGGCGCGCTCGGCGTTGACCATCCATCGCGGCACCGCCAACCAGTCCGACAAATCGCGCCCGGTGTTCGTGCTGGGCGTGGACGCGCCGGACGCCCGCAACGCCGACAAGCACGATCTACAGCTGACGCGCGGCTACTACGACAGCTTGCCGGAAGAAGTGCGCAGCCGCATCGCCTGCCGCGTGGTCGATACGCTCGATCCGATCGTGCAGGAGCATACGATCGCGGGCCTGCTGACGGGCGTGTCGCCGGGTGAACGGATGGGAACGGGCGGTTGAGCGCGCGGGCGTGCTCAAGACTGCCGACGCAATCCCTCCACCAAACCCGGCAATTCCGCCATCGAACCGAACACGAGCCGGGCGCCCGCCGCGCGCAGCCGATCGGCCTGGTCCGGCGGGCTGTGCGGGCCGCCGGTGAAGCCCAGTACAACGGCGCCGGCCGCCACGGCCGCGTGCACACCGGTGATGCTGTCCTCGACGACGACGCAGTCGGCCGCGCGGGCGCCCATGCCGGCCGCCGCCAACAGGTAGACCGCCGGATCGGGTTTCGGCCGGCCGGCGATATCGGCCGTGTAGAGGCCGCCGTCGAACAAGGAGATCAATCCGGTGCGCTCCAGCAAACCCTGCACGCGCACCAGGCGGCTGTTGCTGGCGACGGCCTTGGGCAGCGCGATGGCGCGCAACGCGGCCTCGACGCCGGGCACCGGCTCGGCCTTGCGGTCGCATTCGGCCTCGACCACGCCGCGCATGACGGCCAGGTCGGCGACGCTCGGTTCCGGCAGGACCAACTCGGCGCAAACGCCCAGCACCAGCGCTTCGAGTTTCAGGCCCAGCCGGGGACGAATCAGCGGCAACACGCGCTCGCGGTCGCCGGCGATCGGCGCCAGAAAGTCGGCCAATGCCTGCAGGGCGATGGCTTCGCTGTCGACCAGCACGCCGTCGCAGTCGGAGATGAGGTGGGTGATGGTCATGCCTGGCCTTAGAGAATTGATAGAACTCCAATCATGCCATATCAGAATCCTGGCAACCGCAGCGCAATAACCGCTTCCCTTCCTTCGCCACGTTGACCTGCAGCGCGACGTTTGCCACTTCGAGCACATCTTGCGTCAACGAGTAGCCGCCCTTGGTATGCAGCCAAGCCAACACGTCCGCTAAATGCCAGATCGAAGAACTACCTTCATGTACCGGTGCCGGGAAACTGCCCGGGTAGGTCAACATCAGCTTGCGCATGTTTTGCCGCGACACACCCACTAATTCAGCCACGTCCGTCAATCCAACCAGATCCGGAGCGACCTCGGTCAACGTCGCCGAAGGGATAGCTCTGCGCACGTCGGCCAGTGCGCTACGCACGGCAGCCTCCGCGTTGTCCGCGTCGCGTGTGAATTCCAGCGCCAGCCGGCCCGGCTGACCGATCCCGACCAAGGCATCGTCGCAGCCCTGCTGGCCCAGGCGCTCGACCAACCCATCGGCATCACGATCATCATCTGCCAGCTGATACTTCAACGTAAAGATATATTCCATTTGTCAATCCTCGGCATCGTTGGTGGCTTGCTGTTCCTTGCGGCGCGCCGTGCAACCATCGACGACACGCCGCAGGGCACGCGCGTGATTGCCAGGATTCTTCGGCGTGCTCCATACGGATGTGATACAGAATTCGCCGCAGCGGCACTCGCGATCGTTGTACGGACAGTAAATGCGTCCCCAAGCATGGCCGCGGCCAACCTCAACCCGCCATCCTTGCCTTTCAGCGTGCCGAAGAGCACGCTCAATTTCATTTTTGGGATGGGACGGACGGACCATTAGTGGTCTCCAGTATAAGACTTGCAATGAGGTTGTCAAGTGACAACCTCATTGCAAGCATGGGTTTTCGCACAGCCTATACGGGATTTTGAGTCAATGTGATGACGCGCAGGTTGAGACAGAATCAAATGGATGCCGCTCGGGCGACTTTTGTCGCCCTACACCCGCCGGCGCGAGACGATGAAGCGCTCCAGCTCGGCGGCGGCGTGCTCGATGTGCCGCTTCAACAGGCTAGCCGCCGCCCTCACCTCGCCGACTTTGCATAGGCGCACGAGTTCGGCGTGCTCTTCCTCCGCGCGCCGGCAGCTTTCGGCGCTCAGCGACAATTGCAGTCGCGTGTAGCGGTCGGTCTGCTGCAACAGGCTGGTGACGATGGCCAAGGTGCGCGGCTGTTCGGCGCGCGACATCAGCAAGTCGTGCAGCCGCGTGTTCAGCTCGCCCCAGCGGGTCGGATGTTGCGTGTGTAATTCTTGTTTGTACTCGGCGAGGATGGCGTCGATTTCCGCAAAGTCGGCGGCGGTGAGCTTGGGCGCGGACTTTTTCAGCAGCAGCGGCTCGAGCAAGCCGCGCAACATGAATAATTCATTGATCTCGGCGATCGACAGTTCGGACACCACCGCCCCCTTGTGGGGAACGATCCTGACCAGGCCCTCGCCCTCGAGTTGCACCAGCGCTTCGCGCACGGGAATCCGGCTGATGCCGAATTCGGCCGCCAGCGCGTCCTGGCGCAGCTGGAATCCTTCCGGCAGGTCGCCGGCCATGATCTTGCGGCGCAACGCGTCCGCCGCCTGCTCGGCGACGGTGGTCACCGCAAAACGCGGGGCGGCGGCCTTGTTGGCGGCAGTGGCGGTGGAACTCATGGCGGGCTTTCGGTCAGCTATCCGGGCAGGCGCCGGACTTTGCAGGCGGCAGTATAAATTATATTGTCGCCCCGCCGTAAATTACCGGCGCGCGCCGTTGGAAACCTCAGGCGGCGACCTCTTTCGACCAGCCGGCGTACCAGGTGCGGAACAGGCCGTACTGGATCTCGGCGTAGCGGCGCTGGCTGTCGCTCAGCACATCGGTCTCGTTGAAGTGCAAGGTGTATTCCTTGTCGCCGTTGAGCACCATCAGATACTTGTAGAACAGCACAAGGTCGGTGCCTTCGTCGAACGACGACAGCACGGCCAGCGCCGATTCCAGCTCGCGCGCCTGGCGCCGTGCCGTAACGTCGCCCTCGGCAGCCTTGCGGCACAGCGCGACCAGTTGCAGCACTTCGCGCGGAAGCGCGTTGCCGATGCCGGTGATCGCTCCGGTGGCGCCGCAATTGACGAAGCCGTGGAACACCTGGGTGTCGACGCCGGCCATCAGCGTGACGTTCTCGTCCTGGCTGGTGATGTGCTCGGCCGCGTAGCGCAGATCGACCGCGCCGCCGAATTCCTTGAAGCCGATCAGGTTGGAATGCTTGGCGCGCAGTTCGAAGAACAGGTCGGCGCGCGTGGCGAAACCGTAGTACGGGCTGTTGTAGATCACGCTCGGCAGCTTCGGCGCGGCCGACAGGACGGCTTCGAAGTGCGCCTTCTGCGCGGCCGGCGAGGCGCCGCGCGACAGCACGCGTGGAATCACCATCAGGCCGCTCGCGCCCACCTTGGCCGCGTGCGCTGCGTGCGACACCGCTTCTTTCGAGTTGACCGCGCCGGTGCCGACGATGGTCGGAACGCCGGCCGCGACCAGGCGCGCCACGCCTTCCTGGCGCTGCGCTTCGGTAAGCAGCGGCCAGTCGCCCATCGAACCGCAATACACCACCGCGCTCATGCCGAGGTCGACCAGCTCGCGGCCCTTCTTCACCAGCGCGTCGAAGTCGGGGGTGCGCTCGGGGGTGCATGGGGTCATCAGGGCCGGAATGGTGCCGGTGAAGATGTTGTCGCTCATGGTGCTTCCTTTAGATAGGCGTTGGGAGTGGGTAAAACGGACCCACGAATCATAATCCTTTTGGATATTTTATACAATCTTAAAAATCACGGGTAAGCGAAGTTCCTTCAAGTCTTTGATTTTTATAGGAATTCCTGCGATCGGCTTATCGATCCCAAGGTGGGATGCCTGAAAATTCGCCCGCCAGGAAGTCGATCATCACGCGCACTTTGGCGCTCAGGTGGCGCCGGCTGGGATACACCGCCAGCACGTCGATGTCGGGCAAAGAATAGTCCGGCAAGACGCGCACCAACCTCCCGGCCTTCAAGTCCGCGCCGATCAAAAAGGTCGGCTGCCAGATGACGCCGCCGCCGGCGACCGCCACAGAGCGGGCCGTGTCACCGTTATTGGTATGCAACGCGCAACTGACCTTGACCATGTCCGGCTGTCCCTGCGGATTGCTGAAGTGCCACTCGTCGGCGGTTGCCGCGTAACGGTAGCCGATGCAGCGGTGCGCGGCCAAGTCTTGCGGCACCTTGGGCACGCCGTGTTTTTCGAGGTAGGCCGGCGCGGCGCAGCAGATATTTTGCGACGTGGCCAGCTTGCGCGCCGCATGCGACGCCGAGCCGGAGCGCGAGATGCGAATCGCCAGGTCATAGCCCTCCTCGACGATATCGACCACGCGGTCGCTCAAGGCCACCTCCAGTTCGACGCCGGGATGCAGGTCCATGAACTTGCCCCACAGCGGCGCCAGCTGCAGCACGCCAAAACTGAGCGGCGCGTTCAGCCGCAGCAGGCCGCGCGGCGTCATCGACGTCGACGACGCGATCGCTTCGACCTCGGCCATATCCTCGACGATGGTCTTGGCACGCTCGTAGAGCGCGTCGCCGCTCTCGGTCAGCGACATCTTGCGCGAACTGCGGTTCAGCAGCCGCGTGCCGAGGTGGCTTTCCAGATCGGCGATGATGCGCGTGACATTCGCCGGCGATGTATCGAGCGCGTCGGCCGCCCGCGCGAAGCCGTTCTTGCGCACCACCTCCACGAACACTTCCATCGCTCGCAACCTGTCCATAGCGCCTCCAATCTTCAGAAAACCTGAATATATCACCAACAAGCAAGGCTTTGATTGCTCGGATCATTAATCCTATAGTGATTTCACACCCACTCTTTTGGAGAACCACCATGAAACGCTTTGAAAACAAAACAGTCCTCGTCACCGGCGGCAATAGCGGCATCGGCTTAGCGACTGCCCTGCAATTTGCCAATGAAGGCGCGCGCGTTGTCATCACCGGACGCGATCCGGTCACGCTGGAAGCGGCTCGCCAGCAGTTGGGCGGCGCCGCGATCGCCGTGCGTAACGACCAGGGCGATATCAAGGATGCCGCACTGCTGGCCGCCACGCTAAAGGAAAAAGGCATCACGCTCGACGCGCTGTTCCTTAACGCGGGTGTGGCCAAATTCGCGCCGTTCGACGACATCGACGAAGCGCTGTGGGACAACACCTTCAACGTCAATGTCAAAGGCGCCTATTTCACGATCCAGGCGTTGACGCCGCTGTTCAATCGCGGCGCCGCGGTAGTGCTGAACGGTTCGATCAACGCCCACATCGGCATGCCCAACTCGTCGGTCTACGCCGCCAGCAAGGCCGCCCTGATCTCGTTCGCCAAGACGCTGTCGGCCGAGCTGATCCAGCGTGGCGCGCGCGTCAACGTGATCAGCCCCGGGCCGGTGTCGACGCCTTTGTATGGCCGCCTCGGCCTGCCCGACGCGCAACTGAACGACATGGCCGCTGGCATCGCGCAACAGATCCCGTTGAAACGTTTCGGTACGGCGGACGAGATCGCCGGCGCGGTGCTCTACCTCTCGTCGCCCGAGGCCGCCTTCGTCGTCGGCACCGAGCTGATCATCGACGGCGGCATGAGCCAGCTGTAAGTCACCGGTAGACAGGGGCGCGCCGCCGGATGGCGGCGCCCCGTTCAGGGGCGCGCCGCCGGATGGCGGCGCCCCGTTGGGTTTACTTACCGAGGGTATAGAAATGCAGCACCGTGGTCTGCGCATAGTCGCGGCCCGGGTCCACGCGGGTGGTCGGGAACGCCGGCTGGTTCGGGCTGTCGGGATAGCCCTGCGCCTCGAAGCTGATCGACTGGTACTTGGTCAGCTTCTGGCCGCCCTTGCCGGTGATCTCGCCCTTCAGGAAATTGCCGGTGTAGACCTGCATGCCCGGCTCGGTGGTGGCGATGGTCAGGCCACGTCCGGAGGCGCGGTCCTCGATCTTGACGGCCGGCTTGGGTTCGGCCGTCTTTCCGCCGCGCAGGATGTAGTTGTGGTCGATGCCGCCGTTGGCCAGCGCCAGCTGCGGGTGCTGCATGCGCACGCGCTCGGTCACAACGCCGGGGGTGCGGAAGTCGAACGGCGTGCCGGCCACCGGCAACGGCTGTCCGGTCGGGATCAGCGTTTTATTCACCGGCAGGATGGCGTCCGATTCGATGGTCACCTCGGCGTCGGTGGCCAGGCGCGTGGCCGGGATGCCAGACAGGTTGAGCATGCTGTGCCAGGTCAGGTTGACCACCGTCGGCTTGTCGGTCTTGGCGCCGTAGCGGATGGTCAGGTCGTTCTTGTTATTGAGTTCGTACGTCACGTCGGCGACGACGGTACCCGGGAAGCCCTGGTCGCCATCGGGCGACGTCAAGGTGAACGTCACCGACGCTTTTTCAGCCGTCTGTTCGACACTCTTGACCACCCAGTTGCGCTTGTCCCAGCCGATCGCGCCACCGTGCAGCGTATTGGGCGCCTCGTTGACCGCCAGCGCGAACTTCTTGCCGTCGATGGCGAACGTGCCGTTGGCGATGCGGTTGGCGTAGCGGCCCACGGTCACGTTGGTGAAGCCCGGGGTCGTCTCGTAGCCGGCCAGGGTGTCGTAGCCGACCGCCACATCGGCGGCGTTGCCCTGCTTGTCCGGGAAGCGCAGGCTCTGCACGGTGGCGCCGTAGGAAATGAGCGTGGCCGACAGCCCGCCGGCGTTCTTCAGGGTGATGGCTTCAACCTTGGCGCCATTGGACAGCGTGCCGAAGGGCATGCGCGACAGCGATACGCCCGAAGCAGCGGCGTCGTCGCGGGATGGCGTCTGGCTGCAGGCGCTGAGGCCGACCAGGGTACTGAGCAGGAAAATCTTGGCGGGTCTGGTGGAAATAGTCATGTGTAGGTGATGTGTCCGTTAAAAAGGAGGCGGCCGGCGGGTGCCGGCCATGCCTATGATAATTGCTGAGCCGGCCATTCGGCGCCCGGGAGGGCAGGCTCAGCATAAAAAAGTCCCAGGCCTAGCGCGCGATGCTGGAAATCTCGCCGTCCGTCAACGCCGAGCCGTAGATGCGCAGGTCGTCCATCGACCCTTTGTACGGCGCATCCCACCAGTTCACGCCCAGCGCGAACACGCCGGTGGTGGTGGTGAACACGTTGGGGAAGTTCACGCCGCTGTAGCGCTTGGCGCCGTTGACGTAGATGTTGACGGCGCCGTTCTTGACGCTGAACGCCACGTGCGACCACTGTCCGGCCGGGATATTCATGCCCAGCCCGGCGTCGTACCACGCGGTGCCCGACCACAGCATGGTCGCGCCGCCGACGCCGTCATGGCCCTTCGGCAGCAGGCTGATCCAGGACTCGCCGTTGCGGGCGCCAAAGAACGTGGTGGAGAACGCGGTCAACTGGGCCGGCTTGAGCCACATCGCCACCGTGTAGGTATTGCTGGAGATCAGGCCGTTCGGCAGGCGCACACCGCTGGCGCCGTTGAACACGGCGGCGCTGCCCTTCATGCCCGGCTCGTAGCCCAGGCTGCCGCCGCCGACATCGATTTTCGCCCCGATCACGGTGCCGGCGCCGAACGCGCCGGTCGCATCGCCCAGGTTGCCATCGAAGGTGTAGTGGGCGATCATGCCGCCCACCTTGCGGACCGTCACGACGAACGACTTGACCACCCGCGCCTGCCCCTTGATGATAGTCGCCGTCAAGGTGACGGTCACATCGCTGGCCGGGCTGGTGACCTGTCCGGTATTGCTCAATACCTGCGGGTTGGACGAGGTCCACGTGATCACGGCATCGCGCGCGCCACTGGTCGGCAGGGCCATGTCGCCGGTGACGGCGTTGGTGTTGCCCAGCGTGAGCTGGTCGGCGATGGCATTCACCGCCTGCATGTCGCTGCGCGGCGCCAGGCGGCTGCCCATGATGGAGACGCCGTCGCGCGAAGTCGCCGTAAACGTCATCACATGGCTTTGCGAGGTTTCATCCCACTGTTTGAGGAACACGCCCTTGAATGGCGGCGAGCCGGGCAGATTGATCTCGGCCTGGTTGGCGCCCACCAGCGCCCACGAGCCGGAGACGGCACCACTGATCGTGCCGTTGGCGTTGAGCGTGATGAAGCGGGATTTTTTGATGGTGGCCGAAATATCCTTGCCGTGGTTGACGAACATATAGTCGCCGAACACGAATCCGCGCTGGACCGCCTCCAGCGTCTCGTTGGAATTACGGTACGGCGCCACCACCGGCCAGCCATCGGCGTTCATGAACATCTGGTGCACGCGCACCTGATGCTGTTCGCCGCGCTCCGGGAAGCGGGTATGGAAGATCAGGAAATGCTTGCCGGTGGCCGCATCGTAATAGGCCGAGTTGTGGCCGGCCGAGACATAGCCGGTACCGATGCCCGTGCCCGGCTCGCCCAGCTTGCGTTCGAACAGGAAGTTACCCATGATCTTCACGCCGTACGGCGCGATCGAGGCGTCGTCGAACAGGGGTTTGGACGGATCGGCCTTGACGTTGGCCATGTCCACGCCCTGGGCGTCGTAGTACGGGCCGTCGGGGGACGTCGCGCGGGCCACGCGCATGTTGTAGCCGCCGGCCGCGTCGAGGCCGCCGAACGAGGTGAACATGTAGTAATACTGCGTGACGGGGCTGAACATCACGTAGGCGCCTTCGATCCGGCTGTGATTGCCGCCCATCAAGCGCTTGCCGTACCCTTGCCCCGGCAGCGGCATGCCGTTGACCGGGTTCATCCGCATGATGAAGATGCCGCCGGAATACGAGCCATAAATCATCCACAGCCGGCCGCCGTTATCGAAAAACACGTTCGGATCGACGGTGTTTGGATGCTTGAGCGCGTCGTAGACCGTGCCGTCATAGCTGGCCTGGCCCCACATGCCGGATTTGAGGAAGACGCCCTTGTTCACGTATGGGCCTTCGATCTTGTCGGCAACCGCGATGCCCATGGCCGAGCGCGGGGAATCGCCCTTGCAGGCGTTGTAATACATGTAGAACTTGCCATCGGCGAGGCGGATCACGTCCGGCGCCCACAGCGTGGTCGTCTGCGCCCAGCTGAAGGTCTCCGCCAGTTCCGTGTAGACGTTGTTGGCACCGTTCAGGAATAACTTGTTGGTGGCGCTGACGGAATCGGTGATCGGGGTCCAGCGCATCAAATCCTTGCTCTTGGCTGACGCCAGATGGGAGCCGAAGACGTAATAAGTGCCGTCCGTTTTGATCACGGAAGGATCGTGGACCGAGGCGTTCAGGAAGGTCACCGGCGCGGTGGGCGCCTGCGCGGCGACGTTGAGGGAAAGCATGGATGAGGCCACTACAGCGGCGGCTCCCCACAGCGAGAAGGATTTGGTCATGTCTGTCTCCGTTGATATTTTTATCGTTTTAGCCGCCAGCGGTTGGAACTCCACTGGCGGCCATGCACGATATCGCGGGGAAAACAATGTGTCTAATGACCTTTTACGCGGCTTTGATAGCCAAACCAGCATCGCGATGCCGCATGGAGCTCTCGGCGCCGCTTCACGTCGCAGATTGGGCAAAGGCCCGTCGGCATGTCAATTTATCAGAGATTGCGAAGTGCAAGGAAGGTATTTTCATAATTACAACAGTTATATTTTTTGCATTGGAACTTATCTCAGTTAAATTTACTTGAGATATCCTTAGCATATTCCACATAAATATGTCGCACTGTTGTTCTGGCGCAAAGTGGAAGACGAAAAACCCTCCCTAAAAAGATCGCCTTGCTGGAGTTATACGATGAAATCGAGTGACTATTCCGCAGCCGTCAACGCAGAACTCAGCTTAAAAAATCCGCTCGCCGAGGGAGCCAGAGGCATGGCCGTCCAGCGGGTACAGGAATGGTTGGCTTTCCATAGCTGCAGAACCGGCATCGACGGCGCCTACGGTTCCGCCACTGCCGCAGCTGTGCGCAAGTTTCAAAAGCAAAAGCAATTGAGCCAGACCGGGGAAGTCGATCAGGCGACTTGGCAGCGTCTCACGGCACCAATTCATGAAGCCTTTAAGGACGGTAGCGGCGATACGCTAGGCGAACGCGTCCGCACGATTGCGCAACAGCATCTCAATATACGTCCAGTCGAGCTGGGGGGAAACAATTGCGGACCATGGGTCAGGATCTACACGGGGGGACACGATGGCGCCGATTGGGCGTGGTGCGCTGGATTTGTGACCTCCGTTCTTCGCCAGGCCTGCGTAGAGCTCGGCCTGCCAATGCCGATCAAGGGCAGCTTATCGTGCGACACTCTTGCGGCGCAGGCCCAAGCGGCCAAACTGTTCGTTACCGAGAGGGATCTGTCGAGCGGAAATTCCAACTGGAACCATCTGGGTAAAGCATACATATTTCTCGCCCGCCGCACCGCCGGCGATTGGACCCACACGGGCTTCGGTTTCGGCGGCACCCACCATTCATTCGATACCATCGAAGGCAACTCCAACAACGAGGGTAGCCGGGATGGATTCGAGGTATGCGACCTGACCCGATCTGCGGTGAAAAAGGACTTCATCGTTTTGCAATAAAAAACCCCGCCGCCCGTTCGGCAGCTAACCGACGAAGGAGATTTCTATGGCTGACTTTTCTGTCGATGCACGCATCAAGTTTCAATCCTCGATTCATGTCAAAGACGCCTCCGGTTCTCAACAGCGACGCCGCTTACATCAAATGGGGGGTGCAAGCGGTGCGCAGCGCCAACAATCTCGGCGACTATAGCGTCACCGCGAAGGTCCGCGAAGCGAACGGCAACGTCTTAGCGACAAGCCAGTTTTCCGCCTCGATTGCGGACGGCAGCTGGGCAGATGACATTGTGTACGATGGCATTTCGATCATCGCACCACTTACCGCGCCGATGCCGGCGGGGGCGGCCGCATGATCAAGAGACTAGTGGCTTTTTGCCTCACGACACCTCTACTTTGCCAGGCGGGCGGCGACGCCGACACATCGGACCAGCCCAGCAAAGCCGTTTCGAATACAAGCAACGCTTTTGAAAAAATCGCGGCGCTGACGCAGGCCGATCTGGCGGTGCCAGCCAGCCCGGCTTTCGCAGCACTGGGCTTAAGCCCTGAAAAAATTCAGCGCCCGGGCATGACCCGGGACTTCGTTGGCTCGGTGATCCGTGCACTGGGAGCGGACGGCAAGCTTGTCAATGGGATTGCGGTCGATATGTCGCCGGCGACGGTATTCTTCAGAAAATTGATTACCGGCGGCACCAACTACGGCGGCGAACCTGGCGACCACAGCGACTTCCAATGGAAAAACTGGCCGACCAGGGTGCTGGCACGCACCACCGTATCACTCGGCACCACCGAAGCGGACAGCACCGGCGCCTCCAAAGTGGCGTTCGGACTCAGGGTCGGCTTGATTGACAGCGGCGACCCGGGCTTGTTCGCCGATCAGGTCTCCAGATGTCTGCGAAATACGCCAATGGAATCCATCCCGGCTGGACCGACGGCAACCGTCGTTCCCGCCGATGCGGCCATCAACCTGTGCGATCCGGCCAAGGATACGGCATTGGCCCTCTGGGCGAGGCCGGCCCTTTACGCTGGCATCGGCAGATCCTGGTATTCCCGTACCGGGAAGGTCACGCAACGGGAATCCGACAACAAGGTCTTGTGGTTGACCTACTCGCAGGGAATAGTTCGGGAAGGAGAAGGCGGGGAATCCGGAGACGGCTATCGCACTCTGATACAAGGCCATCTGTCCCGTCGTCTCAACGACCGCTACGTCCGGGAAAGTACGCCGGACACGCTTCTGCAGCAAAACTCCACCGAGGCGATTCTGCGGTTGCGCACGGGACGAAGCAAGTGGCACGGATACTTCGAATTGGGCCGACGTCGAGTCAAGCTTGAGGGGGACATGACGGAGAAGATCCGACACACCGCCGTCGGGGGTGAATTCAAATTGGCACTGGGTGACGACATGTGGCTGCAACTGGGCAGTGTACGGGAACGCGGTTTCTCGGATGGGAAGGATCGTACGGCGCTGACCACCAACCTGCGCATCGGCGCAGCGTTTCTTAATCTGCCCGGAAAGTGACTATCGGCTGCTCGCCCGCCGAAATCCCGGTCATTCCATTTGAGAGAGAAAAATGAGACTTCTAAAACGGCGGTGCGCGATTGTCTTGCTGGCCTGCATGCCTCATCTCGCCACTTGGTGCCAGCCGTTGCCTGCGGCCCCAAAAGCTGTGCCTGAAGCGAGGCCGGCGAATGTGATTTATAGGGTCGCGGTATCGGACAACCGTACATTCCCCTCTCTGTCGTCAATATGGCAATGCGTCGCCTCGCGGGGAGGTGATAACACTGCACCACAATGTCCTATCGGGGCCGAGCGCGCGCAAACTCCAGCAACTGCTACCGGCACCCTGCTGTCAGGGGGCGGCGATGTGGAAGTGACGCTAGACGCGGCCGAATACGAGAAATGGGCGAAGAGCGCTTTATCGCCCAAATCCGCAGACATTGCACGCGCGGCAGTAATACCAGTCCTAGTCTTGCCTGAACTGATCATCAACGGCTACCCCCTCGGAAATGACGCAAAGCTGGTGGCAAGCAAACGCGTCGATGGCCGGATCGCGCTAACCTTTCGCGTCGCACCGGCAAAGGATAGCAAACCTCTGTGGGCAGCCGTTTACCAGCAGGTGGGACTGACAGGTCTGATGGAACTTCACGCGGCAGTGGGGTCTCGTGGCGAACCGTACTTCATTCAACCGGATGTGGGCAGTTCGGGAGGGCAACCCGGTAATGCGATCCGGGTGAGCACGTTCGCAGCTGTCGCCGGCGCGTTCCTTCTGGGAACCGCGGTCCTGGTTTTCTTCGGTTGGTCACTTCGTTGCACGGACACCTTTCGCACCGGCAAGAGTGCCATCCAAGAGCATCGCCAGCAACGACGAAAGCCGTATAGCTTATCCCGCGTGCAGGTGGGAATGTGGATGGTGTTCGCCACAACCGCTGCGTTGTTTCTTTGGACGATATACGGCAGTTTTCCCGAACTGGAGTCATCCACGCTGGCCTTGGTCGCGATCAGTACCGCCACCGCTACCGCATCGGTGATGGCGGATTCCCACAATGCCACAAGTTCGGAACAATTCTCACACGGGTTCCTGTTCGACATAACAACGAGTTGGGATGACACGCCGCAAATTCACCGCTACCAAGCCATCTTGGTCAACACGCTGCTGCTGACGGTTGGTATCGTATACGTCGTGCAAACGCTGGGCTATCCCACCTTCGATCCTAGCTGGTTGCAGTTCTTGGGCCTGAGCGGCGTCGCGCAGGCGGTCGGCAAGAAATTCATTGAACAAAGCGCGACGCCGCCGCGCGCTCAACCAAGTGCTGCAGCGTTGCCAAGTATGCCGCCCGGCCCGAGAGTCTAAGACCCTGCATCGCCCATCAATGAGGAGGTAACTTGGATACCGAAACCGCGTTGGCAGAGATGCGCGCAGATATTGAAGCGATGCGACATGATGTGACCGGCATCGAACATCGTTTGATTCAAGTGGTGCGCAACGCATATTGGGCCGCGACGCAACGCCAAGGTTGGACGACCGCGCGTAGGCTCGAAGCAGGAGCGGCTTTGATACGGTACATGCTACTGGGTAGGGCCATGGTGGTGCTTGGTATCAGCCTGGGCGGCCTACTGGCGCTGCATGCGAGCTTCATGCTGGCTGACCAAAATCGCAAGCTCGATCTCCAGAACCACCTATCGGTGGTCGCCAGCGAAATCGCTGAAGCACAACGAAACTCCCAATTTGCACAGCTCATCCCACCGATAATCGAAGAGGTCCGGCAGTTCAAAATAAACGCACAGCGTCGCGACGCTATTCCCGGCCAGGTGCCGGCGTCCGACAGCGGCTTCGACAACCTGTCCATCCGCATCGCTGTGCTGACTCAGACATTCCAGCCGTATCGCTGGGTCGACACGTCGATCGACGGCAACGCGCTACTCATACCGAACGGCGATGGTCTTATGTTCGCCACCGTGCAGCGCATTCGTTCGGTTTTTGATGCCGCTTTCGGTTCATCTGCGATGGAACCAGGCCGCAAGGGGCACATCGAACTTCAGCTGCCCATTCTCACCGCAAAGAGGTATAGCCCCGAGCGAGGCCTAATTCTGGTCAACCTGCACGCATTGCGTTTTGATATTCGGCCGCTGTCAGCCTACAACGCCACATTCGAACGCATATATGCGCCCGGCGCGCGATTTAATGAGATTCAACTTGGCGGATTGCCCGGCCCGGACCTATCAAAACCAGCCAGTTTGGCACATTCCTTTTTACCACGCGCCACCTTTAATCGCGCCAATCTGAGCGGCGTCGATTTTACCGGGGCAAACTTGCAAGGCGCCGAATTGAACGCCACCTTCCTCGCAGGGACCAACTGGACGGAAACTGATCTGTCCAATGCCCGCCTGATATCCGCAAATCTTGAAGGGGTGACGCTGGAGCGGACTCAATTGATGAACGCCGATTTATCAGGAGCGAACCTAGCAAGCGCAAACCTATCCAGTGTCCGCGGTTTGACCAAGAAGCAAGTGACCGAAACCTGCATCGACACCGCAACAACCAAGCTGCCCGCAGGACTGCTGCCCAACGGCTATGTCGTGCCCTTGGATTGCTGCAAAACGTGGACAGCCGAAGGAAACAGCTTCACGCTTGATGCCCAGGGACGATGCAAACCTCCATCAACGCGGTCAATTGCCACCAAGGTTTAACGCCATGCGCAATCCAGAGTAGACATTCCCTGTGGCGTCACCCCGGCTCGGCGAACAGCGCGGCCACCAGCGCCCGCAACCAGCGGCCGCCCTCGTCCTGGTGGTAACGGCGGTGCCAGAACATATTTGTTTGCAGCACCGGCAACGGCAACGGCGAGTCGCTGTAGGCCAGGCCGAACGGCCCGGCCGCGCGCTCGGCCAGCTTGAGCGGCACGGTGGCCACCAGATCGGTGCCGGCCAGGATGTATGGCACGGCGGCAAAATGCGGCACGCTGAAACCGCCGTCGACGGCAATGCCGGCCTGCTCCAGCGCCAGGTTGATGCCGTCGTACGGACTTTCCATCGAACTGACCCGCAAGTGCCGCATCGCCGCCAGCCGCGACAGCGTGTGCTCCCCCTCGCCCAGCGCATGGCCGCGCCGGTACAGGCTGACGAAGTGCTGGCGGAACAGGCGGCGCTGGACCAAGACCTCCGGCGCGTCGTCGAAGGCGCCGATCGCCAGGTCCACCCTTCCCGCCTCGAGCGCCGCGCGCAGGTCGGTGGTTCCGGCGCGCACCGTGTCCAGCGCCACCCCCGGCGCCACACCAGCGCAGGCGTCGATCAGCCGGGGCATGAAATAGGTTTCGCCGACATCCGTCATGGCCAGGGTGAAGCGGCGCCGGCTGACGGCGGGATCGAACGCGGCCTCCGGCCGCAGCGCGCGCTCGACATGCGACAGCGCCTCGGCCACCGGCCCGGCCATGCGCTCGGCGTACGGGGTGGGCTGCATGCCGTCGCTGGTGCGCACGAACAGTTCGTCGCCGACGCTGCGGCGCAGCCGCGCCAGCGCGTTGCTGACGGCCGACTGCGTCAGCCGCATGCGCTTGGCGGCGGCGGAAATCTGCCGCTCGCGGAACACTTCATGGAACACCAACAACAGATTCAGGTCGAGTTCGCGCAGGTCCATGCGATCCTTTATTTACATTGTAAATAGTCTTCATTTATCTATTTATATCGCAAAATCGGCGCGGCTGCACTACATTGTGCCGATACCATCTGCAAAAGGATCCAGCATGAACGTTCGACATCCTCCCACCGGCTATCAAACCGGCTTCGGCAACGAATTCGCCACCGAGGCGCGCCCCGGCGCCCTGCCGCCGCACCGGAATTCACCACAGCGCGCCCCGTACGGCTTGTACGCCGAACAACTTTCCGGCACCGCGTTCACGGCGCCCCGCGCCCACAACCGGCGCAGCTGGCTGTACCGCATCCGCCCGGCGGCCATGCACCAACCGTTCCGCCAAGTGGGCAACGGCCGCATCGTCAGCCGCTTCGACCAGGTCGCCGCGCCGCCCAACCAGCTGCGCTGGGACCCGCTGCCGATGCCGCCAACGCCCACCGATTTCCTCGACGGCTGGGTCACCATGGCGGGCAACGGTTCGGTCGAGTCGCAATCGGGTTGCGCGATCCATCTGTACGCCGCTAACCGCGACATGGAAGACCGCTACTTCTACAGCGCGGACGGCGAGCTGCTGATCGTGCCCCAACAGGGCCGCCTGCGCATCGCCACCGAACTGGGACTGATCGAGATCGAACCGCAGGAGATCGCCGTGGTCCCGCGCGGCGTGCGCTTCCAGGTGGCGCTGCCCGACGGCGAGGCGCGCGGCTATATCTGCGAAAACTTCGGCGCCTTGCTGCGCCTGCCGGACATGGGGCCGATCGGTTCCAACGGCCTGGCCAATCCGCGCGATTTCCTCACCCCGCGCGCCGCTTTCGAAGACCGCGAGGGCGACTTCGAGCTGGTGGCCAAGTTCGCCGGCAACCTGTGGAGCGCACGCATCGGCCATTCGCCGCTGGACGTGGTGGCCTGGCACGGCAACTACGCGCCCTACAAATACGACCTGCGCCATTTCAACGCGATCGGCTCGATCAGCTACGACCATCCGGACCCGTCGATTTTCCTGGTGCTGCAGGCGCCGTCCGACACGCCCGGGGTCGACACGCTCGACTTCGTGATCTTCCCGCCGCGCTGGCTGGCGGCCGAGGACACGTTCCGTCCGCCCTGGTTCCACCGCAACGTCGCCAGCGAGTTCATGGGCTTGATCGAGGGCCAGTACGACGCCAAGTCGGAAGGCTTCCGGCCAGGCGGCGCCAGCCTGCACAACTGCATGAGCGGCCACGGCCCGGACGCGCCCACGTTCGACAAGGCCAGCGCTGCCGACACCAAGTTGCCGCACAAGGTCGACAACACGATGGCCTTCATGTTCGAGACGCGCGACGTGATCCGCCCCACCGCCCACGCGCTGGCGTCGCCGCAATTGCAGCCGGACTATTACCAATGCTGGCAGGGCTTCAAAAAGTATTACTCCGACGACCGCCAGGGGTGACCCTCAACGCCCCCGCGATCCGACAGCCCTACCAGGCCAGCGCGCGCGGGCCGAGCGCCGCTCCCAAGGCGGTCGGAATCAGCATCCCCAGCAGATACCAGAAACCAACGAATACCGGACTCATTTCCGGGCAGTGCAGGCAATACACGACCGCCGCCGCGCCGCCGGCCGCGAAACCTGCGGCGGCGCCCGCCAGGCGCAGGCGGGTGGGCGCCCGCCCGCGCAGGATATGCAGCGCTGCCGCCAGCAGCGGCAGCGACAACACCGCGATGAGCAGCGGGCAATAGCGCCACGTGCTGCCCCAGAACAGCTCCGAACGCGCTTCGGGCGCCGCCAGCCATAGCGAAGCGGCCGCCGCCGTCCACAGCGCCAGCACCGGGGCGGCGATAAACAACGGCAGCGCGCGCGTGCTGGCGCCCGGCGCGGCCAGGCGCTTGACCGCCAGCGCGCCCGCGCCCGCGAGCGCCAGCGAAAACACCAGCTTCAGCCAGAATTTCGGCCAGGTCATCTCCAGGTCCAGATCCGGGCGCAGGCCCAGTATCGCCAGCATCAGCGCGGCGCTGGCGAGCAGCCCGCCGAGCAGCGGCAGCGCCGTGGCGCGTAGCGGCCGCGCGGCCAGCGCCACATCCGGGCCGCTGGACAACATGGTGATCAAATCGTCTGTCTTCATGGCGAACCTCTCAGGATAGTGGCCAACGTCTTCATTCCACGATGCACGGATACCTTGACCGCCGCCTCCGACATCTTCAGCACCGCGGCGGCCTCGCGGGTCGACAAGCCGTCGAGCTTGGTGTGGACGATGGCGTCGCGCTGCTTGTCCGGCAGCAGGCCAAGTAGCTTCGCGAGGTCGCGCCGCGCTTCGCCCGCCGCCTCCTCCGCGCTGGAGAACAGCGCGCTCTCGCCCTCGTCGACGTCGTCGAGCGAATCGTGCAGGCTGTCGCGCCGCGCGTGCCGCCGCAGCCAGTCGATCAGCTTGTACTTGGCGATGGTGTAGACCCACGCCGTCAGCGGCACTGCCGTGTCATAGCTGAGGCGCTGGTTGTGGATCGCCAGCAGCGCCTCCTGCACCAGATCCTCCACTTCGTCCGGCCAGCGGCTCAGGCGCCGGCGCAGGAAGGCGCGCAAATGCGTCGCCGTCGCCGTCAGAAAGCGGCGATAAGCCAGGGCGTCACCATCCCTGCCCTGTAAAAACAGGGCATGGAGGCGTAATTCGGTCATGCGAAGGTGGTCCACCTCTTCTATTCGTCGCATCGCGGCCTTTGGTTACATCGTCCTGCAAATAAATTTTTTTGCGAATATTTTGATCCGGCCTGTAACCAATCCGCCGGCCGCCGCGAACTCACTGTTACCGACATCGAGAACGCTCATCATGAAACCCACAGTTATGCCAGCGCACCGGGCAACAGCGATTATCCACCCAATATGGCTGCGGCTGACACATTGGCTCAACGCCGTCGCCGTCGTGATACTGCTGACAAGCGGCTGGCGCATCTACAACGCCACGCGGTTTTTCGATTTCGCCATACCGCCGGGCCTGACCCTGGGCGGCTGGCTCGGCGGCGCCTTGCAGTGGCACTTCGCCGCCATGTGGCTGCTGGTCGCCAACGGCGTCCTGTATTTGCTGATCAATGTCGCCTCGGGCAGGTTGCGGCGACAGTTTTTCCCGGTCGCGCCACGCCAGCTGCTGCATGACGTGGGCCGGGCCTTGCGCGGCAAGCTGACGCACGCCGATCCGCGCCATTACAACAGCGTGCAGCGGCTGGCGTATCTGTTTGTGATGGTCGCCAGCGTCGTCATCGTGCTGTCCGGGCTGGTGCTGTGGAAGTCGGTGCAGTTTCCGCTGCTGCGCGCACTGATGGGCGGCTACGAAGGCGCGCGCCTGGTGCACTTTTTCGCGATGGCGGGCCTGTCGGCCTTCATCGTTATTCATGTGGTGATGGTGGCCCTGGTGCCGCGCACACTGCTTGCCATGTTACGCGGCCGCTGATCGCCGACTGGACACACCATGATAAAACTCTTCAAAAAACGCGAGATCGTATTGCCGACCGAAGGCGCCGCGATGCTGGCCGACGCCATCGCCCGTGTGCCGGAGCCGTCGCGCCGCGCCTTCCTGCAGCGCAGCGTCACCCTGGGCGGATTGACCCTGCTGACCGGTTGCTCCCTCGGCGGCGAGGAAAGCATCGAGGCGGCGCTGAACCAGGTTTCCCGTTTCAATGACCGGGTGCAGGGGATGCTGTTCGATCCCGCCCGGCTGGCGCCGACCTATCCGGCATCGATGATCACGCAACCGTTTCCCTTCAACGCCTATTACGGCGAGGAGGAGATCCGCGACATCGACGGCGACGATTGGCGCCTGGAGCTGAGCGGCATGGTCGCCGACCGCAAACCGTGGACGCTGGCCGCCTTGCGCGCGCTGCCGCAGCAATCGCACATCACGCGCCACATCTGCGTCGAGGGCTGGAGCGCGATCGGCAAATGGGGCGGCGTGCCCTTCTCCCACTTCCTGCGCCACATCGGCGCCGATTTAAGCGCGAAATATGTCGGCTTCAAATGCGGCGACGACTACCACACCAGCATCGACATGCCGACCGCCCTGCATCCGCAAACGCTGATGGCGCTCAGCTTCAACGACCAGCCGCTGCCGCCGCGCTACGGCTTCCCGATGAAGCTGCGCATGCCGACCAAGCTCGGTTACAAGAATCCCAAGCATGTACAAGCCATTTTTATCACGAATACCCACCCTGGCGGCTATTGGGAAGACCAGGGGTATAACTGGTTCGGCGGCAGCTGACCGGTATCCACGTTGTTAATCTCGTTGTTAAAACCGTTGTTAAACTAAAAGGAACCACCATGAACAAAATGACCTCCACCCTGATCGCCTGCCTGATGATGTCCGGCGCCGCCTACGCCCAGGATGCGATGAAGAAAGACGACATGTCCAAGGACGCCATGGCCAAGGACGGCATGGCGAAGGATGGCATGAAGAAGGACGCCATGAAAAAGCCCATGCATCAGGACAAAATGGCCAAGGACGGCATGAAGAAAGACGGCATGGCCAAGGACGAGATGAAGAAGGACGACATGAAAAAGGATGACATGGCGAAAGACGCGATGAAGAAGTAAGCGTCGGTCACGGATGTTCGGCAACGGGCTTGCCGAACATCTTCAACCAGACAAAACCCGCGATGCCGGCCACCAGCGAGGCCAACAAAATCGCCATTTTGGACGCGTTGATCAGCGCCGCATCGTTGCTGAACGCAAGATTGGTGATGAATATCGACATCGTAAATCCAATTCCCCCGAGCAGGCCGGCGCCGATGACGTGACGCCATTTCAAATCGGCGGGCAAGGCGCAAACGCCCAGCGCCACCGCCCCCATGCACGCGAGCGTGATGCCCAACGGCTTCCCCAATACCAGGCCGGCAAGAATGCCGATGCTGTTGGACGACAGCAGCTCGCCCATCCACCCGGAGCCGATGACAATCCCCGTATTTGCCAACGCGAAGATGGGCAGGATGACAAACGCCACCGGCATGTGCAGCGCATGCTCCAAGCGGTGCGACGGCGAGGCGACGTCCTCTCCCTTGGCCGAATAGGGAATGGCGAACGCCAGCAGCACGCCGGCGATGGTGGCGTGCACACCGGATTTGAACATCAAAAACCACATGAGCACGCCGCCGACCAGGTACGGCGCGAGCGCAACCACGCGCAACACGCGGTTCATGCACAGCAGGCCGGCGAACACCAGCAGCGCTCCCAGCAGGTAGAGCGGCGCCAGGGTCGAGGTGTAGAAAACGGCGATGACGATGATCGCGCCAAGATCGTCCATCACCGCCAGCGCCGTCAGGAACACTTTCAACGAGGTGGGCACGGCGCTGCCGAGCAGCATCAGCACTGCCAGCGCGAAGGCGATGTCGGTGGCCATGGGAATGCCCATGCCGGCCTGGCTAGGCGTACCGCCATTGAACAGGAAGTGGATCAGCGCCGGCACGGCGATGCCGCCGGCCGCCGCCACCATCGGCAACAGCGCACTGCGTATGCTCGACAGCTCGCCATTGTGGATCTCCCGCTCGAGCTCAAGGCCGATCAACAGGAAGAAGATCGCCATCAAGGCGTCATTGATCCACAATTCCACGGACAGGCCGGCGACCTTGGCATGCCAAAAATGCAGATAGCGCTCGGCCAACGGCGAGTTGGCCAGGCACAGGGAGATGATGGTGCACCCGATCAGCAGGATACCGCCGGCTTTTTCCGATTCGACGAAACGGTTGAAGGTGTTGGAGAGAGGCGTTGGAATGATATTCATAAGGACGCGTAAAAACCGCGCGGCGGCCCGACCTGACGCATTCCCTGCCACACGACATGTGTGGACACCCAATTAGGATGATAACAGAAGGTAACGACTTGCGGCGCACGGTACCGACGCACGCCTGAAAATGATAGCAAATTTGCTACGGCATAATTTGCCATGAGTTAAGGAGTTCCAATGCAAATTTTATTCCCCGCATGTTTAATCATGCTCGTCGTTTTGTGGGGAATTTTCTCTCCCGCGACGATGGCCACCGTGTTCGGCGCCGCGCTGTCGCTACTGACCAAAAACTTCGGCTGGCTGTATTTGTGGGTCGTCCTCGGCCTCGTATTTTTCGCCGCCTACGTCGCCTTCAGCCGCTACGGCAATCTTAAACTGGGCAACGAGGACGATGAGCCGGAATTCAGCGTCGGCAGCTGGTTCGCCATGCTATTCGCCGCCGGCATGGGCATCGGCCTGGTGTTCTGGGGCGTGGCCGAACCGGTTTCCCATTACGTCACACCGCCACCGGGCATCACCGCCGGCACGCCGGAGGCGGCCAACGCGGCGATGCGCTACGTCTTCTTCCACTGGGGCATACACCCGTGGGCGGTCTACAGCATCGTCGCGCTGGCGATCGCCTTCTTCCAGTACCGGCGCGGCGGCCTTCCCATGATCAGCACCGTAACCGGCAGCCTGCCGTGGCGCTGGGTGCGGTCGCTGTCGGGCGTTTTCAACGGCCTCGCGATTGTCGCGACGGCCTTCGGCGTGGCCGCATCGCTGGGGGTGGGCGCGCTGCAGATCAATACCGGCATGCACGCCGTCTTCGGCCTCGACGTCAGCAAGACCTGGCAGATCGTCATCATCGTGGTAACGGCCGCCGTGTTCATGACGTCGGCCGTGACGGGCGTCGAAAAAGGCATCAAATATCTGTCGAACTTTAATATCGTCGTGGCCGTGCTGCTGGCCGCCACCGTGTTCGTGCTGGGACCCACGGTGGCCATCATCGACACCTTCAGCAACACCCTTGGCAGCTACCTGACCGATATCGTGCGCATGAGCCTGAGGTCAACGCCGTTCCGCGACAGCGAATGGGTGGGCAACTGGACGATTTTCTACTGGGCCTGGTGGATCTCCTGGTCGCCTTTCGTCGGCCTGTTCATCGCCCGCGTCTCGCGCGGCCGCACGATCCGGGAGTTTATCGTGGGCACCGTCGTCGCACCTTCACTGGCGGCGTTCGTCTGGTTCTCGGTGTTCGGCGGCACCGCGCTGCACATGGAAATCTGGCAACATGTGCCGCTGTCGGCAGCAGTCAAGGCGGACGTCGCGACAGCGCTGTTCGCCATGTTCGCGGCCATGCCATTCGGCCTGATCATGTCGGTGGTCGCGACCATGCTGGTGTTGGTGTTTTTCATTACATCGGGCGACTCCGCCGTGCTCGTGCTAGGCATGATGAGCACCAATGGCAATCCCAACCCGCCTAACAAGGTCAAGGTGCTGTGGGGCGTGCTGGTGGCCGGCATCGCCGTCAGCCTGCTGCTGGCCGGCGGACTGGAGGCGGTGCAGACGGCCACCATCCTGTTCGCGCTGCCGTTCGCTGTCGTGATCGTGCTGATGGTCGTGGCGCTGTGGCGCGCGCTGCGCGAAGACTGGGACGCGGAGAACAAACGCGAGCGTGAGATGCGCAAGCGGGTGCGCGAGTTGTTATCCAAATAGGGGCCGGGACAAGGCCGGTGTCCGGTGCATACATCCTGCCGGGCACGGCTGCCCTTCCCCCGCATATATAATAGGTTTCCGTCTTCCGAGCCCACCCATGCATCCGCCCGACAAGTCTCCCCACGACATGCGCAGCGCCTTCCGGCGCGAGTTCGCTTCGCCACAAGTGTGGATGGTGCGCACCGTGGTGGTGGGCGCGGCCGCCGTCGCCGGTCTGGTGGTGGTGGGCTTCACCTGGCTGGCCGAGCGCGCGCTGGGCATGTTCCTCCAACTGGCCAACGCCGCGTGGTGGCTGCCGCTGCTGTGGACACCGCTTTGCTGCGGCGTCATCGTCTGGCTCACCCGGCGCTATGCGCGCGGCGCGGGCGGCTCCGGCATTCCGCAAGTGATGGCCGCGCTCGACCCGGAAGTGTCCGGCGGCAGGCGGCCGCTGCTTGTCTCGCTGCGTCTGAGCGTCGCCAAGATCGGACTGACGTCGGCCGGCCTGCTGGGCGGCCTGTCGCTGGGACGCGAGGGACCGTCGGTGCAAATCGCGGCCGGCGTGATGCTCGCCGCGCGACGCTGGTTGCCGCGCGGCAGCGGCGTGAGCGCCCATTCCCTGCTGGTGGCCGGCGGCGCGGCCGGCATCGCGGCGGCGTTCAACACGCCGCTGGCCGGGGTCATGTTCGCCATCGAAGAACTGTCGCGCACGCCCGAACAACGCAATAGCGGTCTGATCGTCTCTGGCATCGTGCTGGCAGGCCTGATCGCCGTCTCGGTGTATGGCAACGGCACGCATTTCGGCGTTATCCACCCGGGGCCGATCGGCCTGCCCCTGCTGGGGCCGGGACTGCTGGTGACCCTGGTCGCCGGGCTGGCTGGCGGTCTGTTCGCCCGCCTGCTGCTCGCGTCGCTGCGCGGCACCTCGCCCGACCGGCCCAGCCGCTGGCGGCAGCGCTTTCCGATCCGCTTCGCCATCGGCTGCGGACTGGCGGTGGCGCTGATCGGCGTCGTCACCGGCGGCGCCACGTATGGCAGCGGCAACGAAGCCACGCGCGCCTTACTCGACAATAACGGCCACGTCCCGACCGGGTTCGCGCTGTTCAAGTTCACCGCGACCTGGTTGACGGCCTGGTCGGGTGTACCGGCCGGCATCTTCGCGCCGTCGTTGTCGATCGGTGCGGCGCTCGGGCACGACGTCGCCGCGCTGACCGGTTATCCGAACGCCCCGGCCGTCATCGCGCTGGGCATGGTCGGCTTCCTGGCCGCCGCGACCCAGGCGCCACTGACCGCGTTCATCATCGTCATGGAAATGGTGGACGGCCACGGCATGGTGCTCAGCCTGATGGCGTGCGCGGTCATCGCCAGCACCGTCTCGCGCGTGCTGAGCCCGCCCCTTTACACGGCTCTGGCGACGATCCAGTTGCCGCCCCGGCGTGTGTACGCCGCCCCGGACAAGGGCTGACGTATCGACTGATCGAGACGTTGAACGGCAAACGCCTTCTCCCTAGCAGGCAGGCGCAGCTTGTGCGCCAGCGGCTTGTCGGCACGCAGGCTGACGCATTTTGGTTGCCGTTTTGGCGAAATTCACAATTGATAAGAATTGCGAGTTGTGCAATGCTATTCCGCACCGAAATATCCCCCCGACTCGTCCCGCTCAGGATTCCATGATCAACTTACCGCGCCGCCACCTTCTGACCGCCTCCCTCGCCACCGCCGCAGCGGCCACAGCCCTGCCCGGCGCGGCGCTTGCCGCCAGCGACCAACCCGCCGGCCGGACGTCGCTGGCGCCGACGCCGCCGATGGGCTGGAATAGCTGGAATTCGTTCGCCACCACCATCACCGAGGCCCAGGCGCTGGAAAACGCGCGCATCATGGCGCAGAAGTTGCTCCCGTCGGGCTACGACATCTTTACCGTGGACATCCAGTGGTACGAGCCGAACGCCACCGGCTACGACTATCGCAAGGACGCCGAACTGACCATGGATGCGCATGGCCGACTGCATCCGGCGCCGAACCGCTTTCCCTCGGCCGCCAATGAGAAGGGGTTCAAAGCGCTTGCCGATCAAATCCATCGCATGGGCATGAAATTCGGCATTCACGTCATGCGCGGCATTCCACGCCAGGCGGTAAGGATGAACACCCCGATCCTGGGCACCAACTTGTGCGCGCGCGATATCGCCGACACCAATTCCATCTGTACATGGAACGGCGACATGTACGGCGTCGACATGACCAAGCCCGGCGCGCAGGAGTACTACAACTCGATCTTCAAGCTGTACGCTTCGTGGGGCGTCGACTTCGTCAAGATGGACGACATGTCGCGTCCGTATGAAAAGAACTGGCGCGAGGTCGAGGCGGCGCACAAGGCCATCCAGGAGTCGGGCCGGGCGATAACGCTGAGCCTGTCGCCCGGCGAAACCGATCTCAAATGGGCCGGGCACGTGCCGCATTACGCGCAGCTGTGGCGCATCTCGGACGATTTCTGGGACGAGTGGAAATTACTCAAGGAGCAGTTCCAGCGCCTGGAAAACTGGAACCCGACGATGGCGGAAAACGCCTGGCCGGACGCCGACATGCTGCCGCTCGGGCGCCTGGCGATGGGCGAGCGCGACACCAAGTTCACCCCGGACGAGCAGCAGACGCTGATGACGTTATGGTCCATCGCCCGCTCGCCGCTGATCATGGGCGGCGACCTGCGGCGCCTGGACACGAACACGCTGGCCCTGCTGACCAATCCGGAAGTGATCGCGGTCAATCAAAAGAGCCACCACAACCGGCCGCACCGCGCCGATCCGGGCACGCGCATCTGGAGCGCGCGGGCCGACGGCGCCCAAGCGGCCCACTACCTGGCGTTGTTCAACACCGAGGACACACCGGTGGACATCGAATTCGACCTGTCGCGCCTGAACCTGGGCGACAAGACGGTCAAGCTGCGCGACCTGTGGACGCGTCAGGATCTGCCACCCGCGCGCGGCGTCATCCGCCAGAAACTGGTTCCGCACGGCTCCGCCCTGCTGCGCGTGATAGTCTGAGCGTTTGCCAATTCAACCAGGATGAGACCGAACGATGAGACTTCCGCTAATACTGCTGTGCTCCACCCTGTGCCTGCTGCCGCCGGCGCCAACCTTGGCGCAGAGCGCCGCCGACGACGGCTTCGCTGGCGCCGTCCAGATCGGCAACGGCTACAACGTGAAGGCGAACGTGACCTACCTGACCGCCAGCGGACGCGACCTCAAGCTCGACGTTTATCAGCCTTCGCCGGCCACATCGGCCGTCCCGGTGGTGATCAACTTCCACGGCGGCGGCTGGGTGGCGGGCTCGCGTGAAGGGAGCTTGCTGAAGCTACTGCCTTATATGCAGATGGGCTTCGCGGTGGTCAATGTCGAATACCGGCTTGGCAAAACCGCGCTGGCGCCTGCCGCCGTGGAAGACACGTTGTGCGCGCTGCAATGGGTCGGCCGCAACGCCAAGGAGTACAACTTCGACCTGTCCAAGGTGGTGGCGACGGGCGGCTCGGCTGGCGGACATCTGGCGCTGGCGACGGCGATGATCCCCTCCGATTCGCCGCTCACCAACCAGTGCGCGCTGCACGGCTCGTGGAGCGGGCCGTACGTCAACCCGGCGCCGAAAGTGGCGGCGGTGATCAACTGGTTCGGCATCACCGACGTGGCTGACATGCTGGAAGGGCCGAACGTGCGCTCGTATGCGGTGGCGTGGTTCGGCGCCACGGAGGGCCGCAAGGAGCTGGCGCGCAGCCTCTCCCCGCTGAGCTATGTGCGCAAGGACGGTCCCGCAGTGCTGACCATCCACGGCGACGCCGATCCGCTTGTGCCTTACGCGCACGCGCTGCGCCTGCGGCAGGCAATGGACAAGGCCGGCCAGAAGAACCGGCTGCTGACGATCAAGGGCGGCGGCCACGGCGGCTTCACCCCCGCGCAGGACCAGCAAGCCTACTTGGCGATGCGTGATTTTCTACGCGAGCTGGGGATCGTCGCGCCCGCCAGATGATGCGCGCAATGTGACGGTAAACCGGCTGCCGGTCCCCTGCCCGTCGCTCTCCGCCGTCACCTGCCCGCCGTGCAGCACGACGATCTCGCGCGCCAGCGCCAGGCCGATGCCCAAACCGCTTTGCGCGCGGTCTGGCGAGCGCTCGGCCTGCGTGAACAGGTCGAATACCTGCGGCAGAAGGCGCGCGTCGATGCCGATGCCGTTGTCGCGCACGCTGATCGACACCTCGGAATCTCGCGACGACACCGTTAGGCCGATCCGGCCGCCGGCCGGTGTGTATTTCGCCGCGTTGTTCAACAGGTTGACCAGGACCTGCGTCAAGCGGACCTGATCGCCAACGATGACCGCGCCGCCTGCATCGCCCTCGACGACCAGTTCATGCTTTTTCGCGGCGACAAGCGGCTGTGACTGCTCGACGGCGCCGGCCACGATCGCCATCGGATCGAGCACCGCCTTATCGAGCTGGATCAGGCCGTGGGTGACGCGCGAGACGTCGAGCAGGTCGTCCACCAGCGACGTCATGTGACGCGCCTGGCGGCTGATGATGTCGCTCGACCGGCGCACCTGCTGCTCGTCGCCCGCCTTGAACTGCAGCAGCTGGGCGGCCGACATGATAGGCGCCAGCGGATTGCGCAACTCGTGCGCCAGCATCGCCAGGAATTCATCCTTGCGGCGGTCCTGCTCGCGCAGCGAACCATAGAGGCGCGCGTTCTCGAAGCCGGTGGCGGCGATCGAGGCGAGCTGCACGAGAATGGCCTCGTCCTCCTGGGTGAAATCGCCCTCGAACTTGTCCGAGACCTGGATCAGCCCGATGTTGTTACCCTTGCGGTCGATCAGCGGTACGGCCAGCCAGCCGCGCATCGGCGGATGCGCATGGGCCTGGCTTCCAAAGCCCTTCCAGGCCGGGTGCGCCTCCAGTTCCTGCTGCGTCAGGCGCATGACGCGGTTGTCGCGGCACACCTGGGCGTAAATGCCGGAACCGTCGGTCTTGACCGCGTAGTCGCCGAAGTGGGCATACTTTTCGGACAAGGACACCGCGTTGATCGCCTGCGACCAGCTGCCATTCTCGGTCAGAGAGACCACCGCCTGGTGCGCCTGCAGGATGCCGCGCGCCTCGGCCACCAGCGCCTTGGCAATTTCGTCGCTCGACAACACCGTGTGCAAGGTACGCGCCGCTTGCGCCACCTTCGCCAGCAGCGCGCTGGTGCGCTTTTCGTACTCCAGGCGCTGGGCCAGTTCGATTTCGGCCATGACCATGTCATGGATGTCCGTGTTGGCACCGATCCATTCGCGGATCGTGCCGTCGGCGGTGACGATCGGCACGCCCTTGACGGCGGTCCAGCGGTAGGCGCCGTCCGGGCAACGGATGCGGTATTTGGTCTCGAACACGGACCGCGACGCCACGCAGGCCAGCCACAGCGTCTCGGTCGGCGCGCGGTCGTCCGGATGCAAGGCGTCGAGCCAGCCGAACTCCTTCCATTCGTCGTAAGTCTGGCCGGTGAACGCGCGCCAGGACGGCGAGTCTTCCAGCACGCGGCCGTCCGGCGTGTTGGACCAGACGATCTGGGACGTCGCCATCACCAGCGACCGGAAGCGCTCTTCGCGGATGCGCAGCGCGGTTTCGTTGTGCACCCGTTCGGTGATGTCCTCATGTATCAGCATCACTTCCAGCACCTTGCCCGCGCCGTCCTTGATCGGATGCGCCCGCGCCGTCACCCAGCGCGCCGGTCCGCTACCGCCGAGCGCGGTGACGTCGTAGAGGGCCGATGGGATTTCGACCGATTCGCCGTCAAATGCTCGCTGGAGCAGCAGCGAGATGCCGGTCTTGACCAATTGCGGATCGCGCAGCACGTTGTACTCGGCGCTGAAGACGAACGCCTTCAGTGGCGAGCCCTCGTAAATCTGCCACAAGTTCTCCCACGCCTTGTTCACCCGAATCGTGCGGCCGTCCGGCGACAAGATCTGGATGCTGACGGGCGCCTGTTCGAACAGCGCCTGGAACCTGACATCAGGCACGGGATGCGGTGGAGTGAGGGGCACAGGTGGCGTGGGAGCGGAGGACATGGAATGTGAGTCTAGTGCACAGGGGCCAGCATGATGTCATAGTTTGGACGAATGGACAGAACTTAATAGGGGTAAGCATTCAACGCGACGGAGGCCTTGGCGCCACGCCCTCGGTCGTCATGACGACCGGCCGGATCGTGCCGTCGTCGTTGAAGACCATCTGCTCGATCGCCAGTTCGCGATGATTGCCGTCGACCTCCGTCAATGGACGGCGATGGTAGGCGATGTACCACTCGTCGGTTCCCGGAACATTGACCACCGAGTGATGGCCCGCGCCACGGGCGACGCGCTCGTCCTGTTGCAGGATTTTACCGATACGTTTGAACGGTCCCAACGGCGAGTTGCTCATCGCATAGGCGACGCTGTACCCAGGCCCGGTCCACTCCCCCTCCGACCACATGAAGTAGTACACGCCCTTGCGCTTGGCCATGAACGAGCCTTCGACGTATGCCGGGTCCGGCGTGATTTCCTTGAAGGTCGTGCCGTCGGGGAATGGCACCACGCTGAGCAGATCCGGCGCCAGCTTGACCACGTTGGCGTGCTTCCAGCCGCCGTAATACATATAGAACTGGCCATCGTCGTCCTTGAACACCATCTGGTCGATGGGCTGGGCGCCGTTGTGGATTTTCCCGATCAGGGGCCGCCCCAGCGCGTCCTTGAACGGTCCCTCCGGCCGGTCGCTGACGGCCACGCCGATGCCGCCGAGCTGCGCGTCGGTTTTGATGTCATTGGCGCCGAAGAACAGATAGTACTTTCCCTTGTGCTCGATCGCCGACGGCGCCCACACCGCATAGGCGGCCCACGACACGTTCTCTACATCGAGCACATGCGGATGCTTGGTCCAGTGCACCAGATCCGGCGACGAGAAGGCATTGAAGAAGGTGCTCTTGAGGAAAGGCTCCCAGATCAGCTCCGACTGCGCCCGCATGCGTTGCTGCGCGGGCGTGAAGGCCTTCGACCTGTCCGGCGCGCCCTGGTCGGCCGAGTAGGTCGGGTAAATCCAGTATTTCCCATTGAAAATACGAATCTCCGGATCGGCGTACCAGCCGGGAACGACTGGGTTGGCCGCGTGCGCGGATGCCGCCGCGCCCGCGAGCCAAAATACGGTCAGACGACGCAACAAACCATTCATTCGCAAATTCATGATCGACATTTAAAAAAATTGATTCGCGCAAGAATATCACGGCAGCTTGGCTATCCCGCCTTCCAGCGCGGACTTGACGGTCGCCCAATAGCGCTCACTGACCGGCAGCGACTGGCCGCCGCGGAGCGCGACGACGTAGCCGCCCTCCGGCACCTGACGCAGTCCTAGCACCTCATCACGCCTGGCCAGTATGCGGCGATGAACGCGCAGGAATTCGTCCGGGTCCAGGTATTGCACCAGTTCCGTCAGCGTCGTCCGATGCAACAGGGTGCGCTGCGCCAGATGCAGTTCGACGTAATTGCCAGCCGTCTCGATCCACAACACATCCTCCAACGCGACTTTATCCATCCGCCCCACCGACCTGACGATCAGTTCACGCCAGAACCCGGGAGCAGGGTCGGTGAATTGGCGCAAAGCCTTTGTGTAGAGGGCGCGCTGCTCCAGCAACACCTGGGCGCGGGCCATGGCCTGGTGCAGGCGCCGCTCGTCGACGGGCTTGACGATGTAGTCCAGCGCATGGGCGTCAAAGGCGTCGAGCGCGTGTCCCCGGTGCGCGGTGGCGAATACGATGAGCGGCGGTTGCTCCAGCTGGCTCAGGGAACGGGCCATCTCCAGCCCGGACTCCTGCGGCATCTGGACATCGAGCAGCACCAGGTCCACGTCATTCGATTGCAGGAAGCTGCGCGCGGCGGCCGCGCCGGGACATTCGGCTGCCACCGTCCAATCGCCGAGCGGCGCCAGCGCCAGCCTCAAATTGGTGCGCGCGTGCGCCTCGTCGTCGACGATCAGTACTGTAAAAGCCATCGTCAATCCATCACTTGCCATGGCAGCCGCAGTTCGGCAACGAAACGGCCATCGACCCGCGCGATCTCCAGCGACGCCTGGCCGCCGTAGGCAAGCGCCAGGCGGGCCCGGATTCCCCGCAGGCCGATCCCCAACCCCGCCGCCGGCGCCGCCTGCGGGAAGATCGGGTTGCTCACCCGGACCAGCAGGAACATGCCCTGCCGCGCAAACGTCACACTGATATCGCTGCTGTCTGCGTGACATTCCAGATCATGCCGCAGCGCGTTTTCGACCAATGGCTGCAGCAGCATCGGCGGACACTCCACCTCCTCGTCCAGCAAGTCGGCGCCCTCGATGATGACGCGCAAACGCGGCCCGAAACGCAGGTGTTGCAGGTCCAGATAATCCCGCACGAATTGCAGCTCCTGTGCCACGCTGACCCAGTCGCGCTCACTGCTTGACAAGGCATATGGCAGCAAGTCGCCGAAGCGCGACAGCCCTTCCAGCGCCAGGGGCTTGTCATCGGTGCGCACCATGGCGCCGATCGCGCTGAGCGTGTTGAAGACGAAGTGCGGCTCCAGCTGTCCGCGCAACGCCGCCAGGCGTTGCCGCTCAAGCGCCAATCGCATGTCGGCCAGTTCGCGTGTCTGCTGCTGCCGCTGCTGCCACAGCAAGCCCGCCACCACCACGCCAAACGCCAGGGTCAGCAACACGAACACCACGAACCACTCGAATTTCCCCATCGAGAGCCAGTAGCGCCAGGCGTTTGAAAGATTCGGGACCAGGTCAACCTTGAAGCAGCGCCGATAGGCAAGGCCGAGCATCGCGACCGGCCAACACACCGCCAGGTACAACAGGTAACCGCGCACGATGCGCCGGCGCGTGGCCAGCCAGTCGGGATGGCGCTGATAAACCAGGTAGAGCACATAGCTTTGCACCATCATCACCGCGTAGCCGCACCACCAGCCCAATGTCATCATCCAATAGCTGCGGGCGTCGAGATGATGCGCCGCATCGCCATAGGTGCTGATTCCCGCTACCGCGCATAGCAGCGTCCAGAGGCCGAAGTTAATCAAAAAGGCACGCAAATTAGCGGACATGGGCAGCGAATATTGTTGATCTAGTTGGCAAAGTATAACAGCCGCCCCCGCCCGCTCCTGGCCCGCTCGTCCCGCAGATACAGGCACTCGTCACACCCCGCTGTGGCTGCGGCTGGCCTTGGGCTACGCTGGCCGCTTTCCAACTTTCGGTCTACCTTCATCATGCGCCTTTCCATATTGCGACCAATCCCGCTGCTTGCCTTGAGTCTCGCCGCCGCGGCCAGCGACGACACAGCCCCGTTGCAGCAAGTCGAGGTGCGCGGGCCGGGGAGCAGTCAACTGCGGCGTGACGAAGCCGTCGGCCGCATCGTGATCGGCCGCGACGACCTGCAGCGCTATGGCGAGACGACATTGGCGGACGCGCTGAAGCGGCAGCCCGGCCTGAGCGTCGTCGGCGGCGAGATACGCATGCGCGGCCTCGGCGCAGGCTACACCCAAATCCTCATCGACGGCCAGCCCGCGCCCGCCAACTTTGACATCGCCACCTTGTCGCCGGAGCTGATCGAGCGCGTCGAAATCCAGCGCAGCGCGCAAGTCGATGCCAGCGCGCAATCGGTCGCCGGCTCGCTCAACATCGTATTGCGCAAGGCGGCGGGCGCCGCGCGGAGCACCGCAAAAATCAGCGCCGAGCGGCAGGCCGGCGAAACCAGCCCTACCGCGACCGTCCAATGGATCGCACGCAGCGGCGCGGTCGGCTATGGCCTGACCACAACCGCCAGCGAGACGCGGCGGCGCGACCGCATCGCCACCGGCGAACAAACCAGCGATGCCGGCGTCACCGCCGTGCGCCGCCTGGAGGATGAGGGTTACACCCGCACCCGTCGCCTCAGCGCCGCCCCACGCGCCGACGTCAAGCTCGACGGCGGCAACACGTTGACATGGCAAGGACTGGTCGATCTGTCCCATATCGATGCGCGCGGCGCGCAGTCGGAGGACACGCTGCAGGGATCCCCCACCGCGTCGCCCGACTCCAACTGGCGATCGCTGTCTAAAAACTGGCTGGTGAAGTCGGACCTGGCTTGGATGCAGCGCTTCGATGCCGGCAGTCTCACGCTCAAGGCGGGCGTGGAGGCCGGCAACCGGGACGGCGACTACCTTTTCCACGGCATCGACGCGGGCGGCACGCCCTGGCTGAATCGCGCCGTCCTGTCGCGCGCCTACCAGCGCCGCGCCAACACCAGCGGAAAATACCTGACACCGCTGGCCGCCGGCCATGACGTCGTGATCGGCTGGGACGCGTCCCAGGTGCGACGCGAAGAAAGCCGCCACCAGCGCGACACCAACCCGCGGCAGCCGGACGCCGCGCCCTCGTACACCCTGGATCAAGACTACAACGCCAGCGTCGAGCAAGTGGCGCTGTTCGCCCAGGACGAGTGGAGCGTCACGCCGCGCCTGCAAGCGTATCTTGGCTTGCGTTGGGAAGGACTGGAAACGCGCACCTGGGGGCCGGGCAAGGCCGCGACAGCCTCGCGCGTCTGGAGTCCGGTGGCCCAAGTGGCCTGGAAGCTTCCCGACAGCGCGCGCGACCAGCTGCGCCTCGCGCTCGCGCGCACCTACAAGGCGCCGCAGCCACGCGATCTGGTGCCGCGCCGCTATACGATCAACAACGACAACGGACCGACGCAGCCGGACTACCAAGGCAATCCGTCGCTGCGCCCGGAGCTGGCCTGGGGCCTGGACGCCGCGCTGGAATCGTATTTTGCACGTGACGCGATGGTCAGTGTCTCGGCGTATGTGCGGCGCATACAGGACGTGGTCCAGCTCAGGCTTTGGCAGGAAAACGGCGTTTGGGTCAGCAGCCCGGCCAATGGCGGCGTCGCCGATGTGCGCGGCGTGGAGATTGACGCACGCGTCCCGCTCAAGCTGGCGTGGGCCGGCGGCACCACGGTCGAGTTGCGGACAAATCTCAGCCGCAACTGGTCGCGCGTCGAAGGTGTGGCCGGCCCCGACAATCGGCTTGGCAACCAGGCGCCGCTGACCGCCAACCTGGGCATGGACTGGCGCATGCCGCAGGGGCGCGGCGCCGGCGCGAACCTCCGCTTTGTCGGCGGCTGGCGGGCGCGAACGGCCCAATCCCTGGTCCAGGAAACCGGCGTCGTCCGCGAGCTGGAAGCCTACGCGACCTGGCCGGCCGCCGGTGGCCGCTTGCGGCTGACAGTGGCCAACCTGCTGCAATCGGCGCGCAACTCCGGCAAACGTTATAACGACGGCCTGTACGCAAGCACCCGCCTGTCCTTAGACGAGCAACGGCCCGTTTTTCGATTCCAGTATGAGGTGCAGCAATGATTCAGGAGTCAGCGTGTCTCGCACATCTGTATTTTTATTTCGCATAGATGGCATTTATTAAGCGATGATATCCGCACGATCGTCATAATGATGTCACAAACTTTGAATATGATTCGTGCTTCCATCCCGAGCACAAGAGGTAGAACATGAATCACCGTTTGATGGCCGGCGTCGGTCTGGCCGTCTGTGCCAGCCCGGCGTTAGCACTGAACATCCTGGTTGCCAACGACGACGGCCTGACCAGCAACGTCAAGGCCCTGTACGACGAGCTCAAGGCCGCCGGCCATTCCGTCATCGTCTCGGTGCCCTGCACGGGCCAGAGCGGGCGCAGCGCCGCCATCGTCATGTACAGCACCACGACCATTGTGGCCGACAACGACAAGACCCAGATCGAAGCCGAGGGCGGCTGCCACAACGGCGCGGCGCCGGTCGGCGCACCGGCGGTGGGCGCGTTCACCAAGAGCGGCTACACGGGAGGCGATTACAACTATGTGCATGGAACGCCGGTCATGGCCACCATGTACGGGCTCGACGTTCTGGCCACGGCGCGCTGGGGCAAGGCGCCGGACCTGGTATTGTCCGGGCCCAATGAGGGACAAAACGTCGGCAAGCTGGCGATCAACTCCGGCACCATCGGCAACGTGCAGTTCGCCGCAGGGCGCGGCATTCCCGCCATCGCCCTGAGCGCCAGCGCCGACAGCGCCGACAACAGCGGCCTGGCCAATCCAAAGTCGCGCGTGGTGGCGCAACTGACCGTCAAACTGATCGCCGCGCTGCAATCGAAGGCGGGCGCGTCCCCGCTGCTGCCAGGCGGACTGGCGTTGAACGTGAATTTCCCGGACACTCCGGCCGCCAACACCGGCTGGGCTTTCTCGCGCCAGGGCACCTACGACAGCTATCGCCTGAAGTTCAGCAGCGCCGCGCCATGGGGGCTGAGCGGCACGGCGCCGGGGTCGCCGACCGCCGAACAGGCCGAGGATGAAGCGTTGCTGTACCGGACCAAGGTGGCGGTAACCGCGTTCCAGGTCGGCTATGAACAGCGCCCCGCCGGCCAGCAATGGCTGCGCCTGCGCCTGCGCGACCTGTTTGCCCAATGAGCCGCGCCATGACATCGCGTTTCCTCTCACGTACCGGAGCCCCGCTCGTATTGGTGTCGCTGCTGTCCGCTTGCTTTGGCAACCATGACGACGCCCCGGCGAGCCCGCCCGCACCCGTCGTCAAGGTGACCGAATTGAGCGCCGGCGCCTACGCCGTCAGCGCCGGAGACGCCGCCGATCCCACCGCTGGCAAATACTATGCGGCGGCCGATGGCAGCCGCCTGCTTGTGCTCAACAACAGCGCCCAGCGGGCCAGCGCCACCTACCGCCGGGACGCCAATGGCGCCTGGCTGCGCTCGCCGGAAGCCAAGGCGGACACCGCGCTCGACCTGCTCCACAGCAGCGCCATTCCCACCAAGGCGCTCGCCACCGCGCCACTGGCCGGCAGTTACGCCGCGCGGCTGGACAACGGCAGCGCCGCGCTCTTTTCGATCGGCGCCGGCGGCGAGATCACGGCCGGCGCCAGCCCTTGCAAACTGTCGGGCAAGCTGGCGACATCGAGCTTGCCGAACGCGCTCAAGCTGTCGTTGGCCGCCAGCGGCTGCGGCGACCTTGCCGCGCAATCGGAGGGGTTGCTGGTCGCCGACGACGACTATGCGCCGGCCGCGTTCCGCCTGATCACCTCGGGCGCCGGCGGGCCGGTCGATCTGTGGGCCTACCCGGAGTAAGTGGCAAGCCATCGGCCCGCCGCCGCAAACGCCGTGGCGACCGACTTGTCGGAGGCCTCACCGGGCGGTTCGGTGATGGTCAGCCCGGTCAGTCCCATGGACACCACCTGGGCCGCCAGCGCGTCGATGCCGCGCGCCTGCGGCAGGTATTTGCCGAACACCTTGACCAGGTTGGCGCCCCGGCGCGCGCGCATGTCGGCGACGCATCCGGCCAGCTCCGGCATGCGCGTGGCGGCGATGGCGACGGCCAGGCTGGCGCGCGCCAGGTCGAGTTTTTCGCCGTCGCCGTCGGTACGCAAGCGCTGTAACTTGTCGAGGTCGTCCGCATCGACGGCGGCCGAGATATGGGCGACGATCGACTCCAGCCCGGCCAGCACCAGATCGCGCTGGGCGGGATAACGGTAACTCAGCGTGCTGGACGGGATACCGACTTCGGCCGCGATGGCGCGATGGGTCAGGCCGCCGACGCCCTGCGCCGCCAGCCGGATGCCGCACACCCGCGCCGCCGCAACGGACCACGCCGGCACGCGCGCCGAGCTCGCACCTGCCGGCTGCCCCACGGACGGCAATGCCATCCGTTGCGCCACCGCCGCGAACAGCCGGGCATCCGCCGCGTCCGGGGTTGGCGCGACGCCACCGCCGAGCAAGCGCTGCAAGCACAAACGGCGCAGCATGCGATACGGCCCCATGCCGTCGAGCACCACGCCATAGGCATGTTCGGCGATCACATAACCATGCCACCAGCCGCAGGCGATCAACGCCGGCGCCACTTGCGCCTGCTTGGCGAAGGCGTGCCAGAAGTCGCGCCGCACGCCGATCCAGTCGACCATTGCCGGCCGCAGCGATGCGTCCCAGGTGCAGGCGTGCAGCATTTCAAGAAAAAGCACCGTCAGTCCGCGTTGACCGCTCGCCTGCTCCTCAAGGATCGCTTCGGCCAAGTCCGCGGCAAGCCCCATCGGCATCGGCACGGGCGGCTCCTGGTCCAGCATGGCGCGCCAGCCGTCGAGCATGCGCGCATCGTGTTGCGCGGCGGCCTGACAAATGGCGGCGATGACGCCGGCGCGCGCACCGTAATGATGGGTCAACACTGTGACCGACACGTCCAGCTCCCCCGCCAGGCTGCGCAGCGTCAGGGCGGCCAGCCCGCCGTCGCCGACGATTTGGCAAGCGGCGGCCAGCAGTACGTCGTGCTGCGGCGCCTTGTTCGGTCTACCAGGTTCGGCACGTTGGTTCAATCGCGACTCGTGTAAAAAGGATCAAGACGCGATTGTAGGATATTTGACCGGCCGGCATCGCCTATCGCCGGTCGCGGTCTCGCAAGGTCAGGGGCTTCTACAGCGTCACGTCCGTCTGGATGTCGGCCAACGCCATGCGCAGCACCTTGTAATCGGGCTCGATGATGGCGTTGAGGTCCGGCGAAAACAACAGGCAGACCAGTTCGGCGGCCAAGCGGCAGACCAGTCCGTGAAACTGAACGCTATCGTTTCTTCTGTCGAAGCGCGCCACGATGGACGCCGTAGACCCGTTCGAGAAGATGACGTCAATGCGATTGCCGTTTTCCGGCCCGAAAACAAACCAGTCATTGGCGACCGACCACGATGGCCCAAGGTAGCCGGACACGATCTGCTGCGCCCGCAGTACCCGGTTCTGGTCCAGGACCGGTGGCAACCACCCATCCAGGGTGATATCGGGCAGGTGTTCCACCCCCGATATCAGATACAAATCACTCTGCCACACCGCCATTGCGTCTACTTTCCAGGTTTGTCACACCAGGCAAAGTTTATCTACGGAAAATTACCCAGGAATGACAGCGTGGCCGCCGACAGGCCGTTACGATGCTCAGCCATGCGGTCGAACCCTACACTGAAGTTGCTCTTAGTCCTACTCCCGTCGGGTTGCAAAAAGGTTCTAATTAAGCCTCAGGAAACTAGCAAGGAAATGCGAATGGAAACCGAACTCAAACTGAAGGTCGCCCAGCCCGATCTGGCACGGCTGCGTGAACATCATTTGCTGACCGGCTCGCCTGCGACGGCGCCGGTGGAACACGAATTGCACGATGTTTACTACGACACCCCGAATTTGGATTTGTGGCAAAACGGATTGACGTTGCGCGTGCGCGCCGAAGCAGGTGGCTGGACGCAGACCGTCAAGACGGCCGCGCAGAGTTCAAACGGCTTGCACCAGCGTGGCGAATGGGAATCCGTTCTTGACGGACCGGCGCCGGAACCGGCCACACTGGCCAAACAGATCAAGCGGAGCCGCATCGCCGAGCTGCTGCGCTCGCCGGAGATCGGCAAGCACCTCGCGCCGATATTCAACAACACCACCCGCCGCACCAGCTGGCGCATCGTGCTGCCGGACGGGCGCAAGGTCGAGTGCGCGCTGGACGCGGGCGACCTGCATGTCGGCAGCCGCAACGCGGCGATCGGCGAACTTGAATTTGAACTCAAACGGGGCAATCCCGCCAGCCTGTTCGAGCTGGCGCTGGCGCTGCACGCCGACATCCCCTTCGAGATCGCCAACGACAGCAAGGCGGCCCGTGGCTATGCGCTGCTCCACAGCGAGCCGATCAAGCCGGTCAAGGCCACGGCGGTGAGGCTGACGAAGAAGATGTCGCTGGAGGATGCGCTGCAAAGCATGGGCCTGAACTGTCTGGCGCAGATGGAGGCAAACGTCCCCGGCGTGCTGAAGAAAAGCGTGGAAAGCCTGCACCAGATGCGCGTGGGCTTGCGGCGTCTGCGCGCCCTGCTGGATATGTTCGAGGAGATGGCGCCGTTGCCGGCGCAAACACGCGACAGCCTGGAATGGCTGGCGGGGGAACTGGGCGCCACCCGCGACTGGGACGTGCTGGCGGGATCGACCCTGGCGGGCATACAGGGGGCGGATGTGTCGGGCTTGCGAGAGATCGCGCACCAGCGCTCGCAGCAATTACACCGCGACATGCTGGACAAGCTCCACGAGCCACGCTATACAGAACTGATCCTCCAGCTGAACGGATGGTTCCATGCGCGGCTATGGCGTGCCGAAGGAAAGCTGCCGAAAGGTTCGTCGCTGGCGCGTCCCGCGCACGAGGCCATGGCGCCCCTGTTGCGCAAGGCGCAGCGCCGCCTGCACAAGCGCATCGACACGCTGGACCAGAACGATGCGCCGTCGCGTCACCGCATCCGCATCGCCGCCAAGAAAACGCGCTACGCCGCCGAGTTTTTCCGCGATCTTTTGCCGCCAAAACAGATCAAGTCTTATCTCCGCACGCTGGAAGATTTGCAGGGGAAACTCGGCCACTTGAACGACCTTGCGGTCGCGCAGGAGCTGCTGGCGCAGATCGACGCGGCCGACGCGGCGCCATACGTGCAGTACGCGCGGGGCTACGTGACGGCGGCGGCGGAAAAGGAAAGCCGGCATTTAGGACGGTCATTGCACGCCATTGACCGAATGAAGATGACGCGGTAGAGGAATTCCGCTTCCACAAACGCAGTAATCAATGGCGCCGCTAGAGCGCGCCCCTTCAGTCGGCCATGCGCACGCAGTTGCGGCCCTGGCGCTTGGCGCGGTACAGTGCCTGGTCGGCGCGGCTGTAGGCCTGCTCGAACGTGCTGCCGCGCGCGTTCCAGCTGACGCCGACGCTGGCCGTCACGGCCACCTCGATGGGCGCCGGCCAGGCGGTCGCCTCGATGGCCTGGCGCAACCGTTCGCCCAGCGCCAGGCCCTGCACCGGCGTCAGCCCCGGCCACACGACCGAGAACTCCTCGCCGCCGACGCGGCCGATGACCGCTTGGCTGCCGGCCAGCGTCTTTAGGCAACGCACCACCGTTTGAATCACCGTGTCGCCGGCCGGATGGCCGTAGGTGTCGTTGACCTGCTTGAAAAAATCAATGTCGAGCACGATCAGGACCATGTCCTCTTGCGCCAGGCAGCGGCGCGCCTGTTCGATCACGGCGCCGCGATTGAGCGCGCCGGTCAGCGGATCGTGGCTGGCGCGGTATTCCAGCTGGCTGGCCATCTCCTGCAAGCGCGCGTTGAGCTGGGTCAGGTGCCGCTCGGCGCGGTCGCTGCGCTGGACCAGGCGGCGGCTCTCGCGCAACAGCCGCTCATAGTGCGCGGCCAGCTCGCCCAGCGCCAACAGGTGGCCGCCCGGGCTATGGCAGGCGCGCCGCGCGGCGTCGAGCGCGCGCTGCTCCGCGCCGAATAGATCGGGCGCGGCTTCGGCCGCCGCCGTGGGTGCGCTGATCATATCGGGCAGTCGCGGAAGCGCAGCGCGGCGAAATCGTCGCGCAGCTCCTCGCCGAATTCGAGGATGGTGTCATCCTCCGGGTCGCGGTACCAGTTGAGCAGCACCTCGTTGCCGGCCAGCGCCGTGTCGTTGAGCGCCTCGAACAGCGCGAACAGCATCTTGGTCGACGAGCTGTTGAAGTAGGCCAGCGAGACGTGCACGGTGATGCTGCTGCCGTCGCACCCGGCCAGATAGTGGCGCAACTGTTCGATCACCGGGCCGTAGAAAGCGGCCGCGTTTTCAGGATAGGACTCGCCTTTCAGCGACAGGGTGTGCTCGGCGAAGCGGAAGTCGACTTCGGGCGAGGTGGGCGTGGCGGCGATAAATAAGGGGTCCATGGCATTCAAATGATGGCTTTGATACAAAAAATAGTCGTGTCGGGGTCGTTCGCCGCCGGCACGAACTCGAATTCGAGCGGTTCGCTCGCTTCGCGCGCCATCGTCAGAAAGCCCAGTCCCGCGCCTTTGCTGTCGGCCGGCGTTTCGGCGCGCAGCGCCTGCTTGTAGGCGGCCTTGAGCTGCTCGACCGTCATGGTGCGCAGCGATTCGAGCCGCGTCTGGATCGCCAACGCCTGATTGCTCATGACCGGATTGGCGCACAGCAGGAAGAACTGGTCGCCGCTGGCGCCGATGCAAAACGAGCCGCGCCGCATCTGGCGGTCGCGCTGGTCGGCCGGGGTCAGCGCCTCGGACGAATAGTGCATGATGTTCTGCGCCATCTCGACGAAGGCCGAGAAGATGCGGCGGCTGGTCGGCCCGGCCGCGCCGGCGCTGTCGAGGCGCGCGCGGATCGTCTCGGAAACGGCCGCCACCACCGGCTGGGAGAAATACCCGGCATAGAAAAAGATCACGTGGCGCTTTTGCGCCACCTGCCACAACTCATCGAACTCCTCGTACAACACGGCGCTACTCCTCAAGGACGGCAACAAAAGAAAGTCAGGTCGTCGCGGCGCGGCTGCTCGCCCTGCCACTCCGCCAGCGCCTCCAGCAACAACGCGGCCAAGCGTGGCGCGGTCTCGCCAGCGTACGCGGCGAGCAACTCGCGCACGCGCCGCTTGCCGAAGGCGATCGCCTTGGCGCCGCCGATCTGGTCGGTCAAGCCGTCGCTGGCGACGAACAGCAGGCTGTCCGGCGCCAAGGTCAGCACGTGGGTCGGCCATTCCTGGGACGGGTCGGTGTCGACGTAGCCGAGGCCGGCCCGTTCGCCCTCCACCACCCGCAGCGGCTCGCCCGGCGCCAGCACGTGCAGCGCGATGCGGGCGCCGGCGAAGTGCAGCCGGCGGCTGGCCGGCTCGAACCACAGGAAGGCGGCGTCGAGGCCGTCGTCCGATTCGGCCACCGCGCGCCGCTGGCCCGTGTGCGTCTGGCCCAGCAAGGCCTTGACGCCGGCGCTGACCTCCCGCAGCAGGCGGCCGGGATCGCGCGCGCCCACGCGCGGCAAGGCCTGGTTGAGCACCTGCGAGGCGATCAAGGTCATGAAGGCGCCGGGCACGCCGTGGCCGGTGCAGTCGCCGAGCCCGACGAACCAGCCGTCGGCATGCCGCTCGACCAGGTAAAAGTCGCCGCCGACGATGTCGCGCGGCTGCCATTCGAGATGGGCGTCGGCCATGGCGGCAAGCGCGTCGCGCGAGGGCCGCAGCACCGCGCGCTGGATGACGCTGGCGTATTCGATGCTGTGCATGATCTGGCGGTTGCGCTCGGCCTGCATGGTGGCGACCACGTTCATCAGCTGCAGCCCGAAGCCGACGCCGGCCAGCTCGCCGCCGCGCGTGATGATGAAGCCGTCGGCCAGCGCCTTCTCGCCCGAGGCCACGGCGCGGAACGTCAGCTCCTCGATGCTCAGCGACGCCTCGACGATCAGCGGTTCCTTGTCCATGAAGGCGATGCAGCTCTTCTTGCCGTACAACTCCTGGTAAAAGGGCTTGGACATCTGCGACATGAAGATGTTGCGGCTGATGAGCCCGATCGGGCGGGCGCCGTCCAGCACCGGCAGACTCATGAGGTCGCGGCGGTCGGTGAACAGTTGCTGCACCTCGGCGTTGCAAGCGTCGGCGACGACGGCCGCCGTCTCACGGCACAGGTCGCCCGCCGTCGATTGGCGGAAGCGCGGCAGATGCTGGCGGGAGGCGTCGAATTCCACAGTTCACCCAATCAAGTAAAGATGCATAGTAGCAACTCAATGTGACAACATTATGACCGGATTGGCAAGCCGGGAAAGTGCCTCACATGGCGACGCCCGGCTTTGCCATCGCCGCAAGCTATGCCATAATCGCCGCTCGAAGACCGCGAAAAACGGCCGTCCGAACCGAGTGGCCCACGCGCCGCTGGGAAAGGCGGCCGCGCACACGCCGACCGGCGATCCTGCCGGCTCGGCCAGCGTTTCCCCCGACATCCGTCGGAATGTATTGCGAACAGTCCCTGCCGGGACTGCACGTATTTATTGGAACGCGCCATGAACACATTCCCCACCAAATCAAAGTCCTGTACGCATGCCCGCATCGCCATCGTCGGCGCCGGCCTGGGTGGCTTGACGCTCGCCCGGGTTTTACACCGCAACGGCATCGCCTCGACCATCTACGAAGCCGAGGCCTCGCCCGGGGCCCGTACCCAGGGCGGCCTGCTGGACATCCACGAGTACAACGGCCAGCAAGGACTCAGGGACGCCGGCCTTTACGAGGAATTTCTCGGGATCGTGCTGCCGGCCGAGGACGCCAAGCGGGTGGTCGATAAACACGGCAATGTCCTGCTCGACAGACCAGGGCTGGTCAGCCTCGCCAGACCCGAGGTGGCCAGGGGCGAGCTGCGCCGCCTCCTGATCGAATCGCTGCCGCCCGATGCCATCCGCTGGGGGCGCAAACTCGCCAGGACGGCGCGTCCGGGTGGCGCGCGACCGGCGTTGGTGTTCACCGATGGATCGTCGGCGATGTGCGACGTGGTGGTGGGGGCCGATGGCGCGTGGTCGCGCGTGCGTCCCCTGCTCTCGGCGGCCTTGCCGGCGTACACCGGCACCACGTTCATCGAGACCAGCCTGATCGACGGCGATACCCGGCACCCGGCCACCGCGGAGGCGGTCGGCCGGGGAACGCTGATGGCGGTCGCGCCAGGGCAAGGCATTCTGGCGCACCGTTACGCCAACGGGACCTTGCATGCCTATATCGCGCTGAACAGGGCCGAGGCATGGATCGACATGATCGATTTTAGTGACCCCTCCGCAGCGCTGGCGCGCATCGCCGACGAGTTCAAGGACTGGGCCGCGCCGCTGCGGGCGCTGATCACCGACGGCGAGGCCGCGCCGGTTGTCAGGCCGATCCACGCGCTGCCCGTCGTCCACCGGTGGGAGCGTGTCGCCGGTGTCACGCTGCTGGGCGATGCCGCCCACTTGATGTCGCCCTTTGCCGGCGAAGGCGCCAACCTGGCGATCCATGACGGCGCCGAGCTGGGCAAGGCGATCTGCGCCCATCGCGACGATATCGAGGCCGCGCTGGCAAGCTACGAGCAGGCCCTGTTCCCGCGCAGCGCAGCGGTGGCCGCGCAAACGGCGCGCAACCATCAACGCTTTTTCGGACCCGAGGCGCCCCGCAGCGTCGTCGAGTTGTTTTTAACGGTTTAGCCGTCGCGTCGATCGCGGCGTTGTGAGACCATGGAGAGCCCTTCTCGGACCGGACGACCCATGCCAGCCTACCCGCCACATCACGCCATCACGACCATCGCCGACCTCGAGGCCCTGTTCGCGCCGCCGGCGGCGCCATCGATCGCCAAGGAAGCCGCTTACATCCATTCCCACTACGCGACTTTAATCGCCGCCTCGCCCTTCGCGGTGCTGGCGACCAACGGCCCGGACGGCCTTGATGTGTCGCCGCGTGGCGACGCCCCGGGTTTCGTTGTCGTGGAAGACGACACGACGCTGCTGCTGCCCGAGCGGCGCGGCAACAACCGCATCGACAGCCTGCGCAACCTGGTCGTCGATCCGCGCGTCGCGCTGCTGTTTCTCATTCCCGGGCACGGCGAAACGTTGCGCGTTCAGGGCCGCGCGAGCATCGTCGCCGAGCCCGCATTGCTGGAGCGGTTCGCCGTCAACGGCAATCCGCCAAAATGCGTGCTGGTGATCAAGGTGGAGTCGGTCTTCTTTCAATGCGCCCGCGCGGTCTTGCGCTCGCGCCTGTGGGATCCGGCGGCGGCCATGCGCGACACCGCGCTGCCGAGCCCCGGCGCCATCCTTGCCGCCCTCAGCGACAACGCTATCGATGGCGGCAAGTACGACGCCGAGTTGCCGGCCCGCCAGCGCACCACGCTTTACTGAGTGATATCGATGACAACCTTGCCGAACGCGCCTGCCTGCACGCGGCGGAAAGCGTCGCCCGCCTGCTCGAACGCAAAGCTCGAGTCAATCACGGGACGCACGCCGGCGACGTCGATAAAGCGCACCAGGTCCTCCAGCATCGCCCGGCTGCCCACCATGATGCCGGCGAGCGTCTTGGCGCCGCCGATCAGCGCGCCCGGTTCGACGCCGTCCCCGGCCGCACCGGCCCTGGCGCCCACCACCACCACGGCGCCGCCCATCCGTGTCGCCTCAACCGAACGGCGCATGGTGCCCTGCCCACCGACCTCGATCACCAGATCAACGCCAACCCCATCGGTGAGGCGCCGGACCTCTTGCTGCCACTCGGGCGTGGCGCTGTAGTTAATCGTGGCGACAGCGCCCATTTTTTTCGCACGCGCCAGCTTTTCATCGCTCGAGGAGATGATGATCGGCCGTAAGCGCGCCGCGAGCGCCAATTGCAGCGCCCACAAGGAGACGCCGCCGGTGCCCAGCAGCAGCACCGTCGCCCCCGGCTTGAGCGCGCCGCGCGCGAACAACGCGTTCCAGGCGGTCAGCCCGGCGCAGGCGACGGTTGCCGCCTCGCGGTCCGACAAGCTGTCCGGCGCGATGACGAGTGCGTGTTCATCGGCGACCACCGCCTCGGCCAGCGTGCCGGCAAGCTGCGCGCCGAACGAGCGCGCCACCTTACCGGGCGTGATCGGGCCGTCGAGCCAGTCGGGCCAGAAACCGAGGATGACGCGATCACCGTTCTTCACCCGCGTCACCGCCGAGCCGGTTTCGACGACCCGCCCGACGCCATCGCTGAGCGGCACCACGACCTCGCCGGCCGAATAATAAGTGCCTTCGGCGATCATCACATCCCGGTAGTTGAGCGCCGCCGCGGCCAACTTGACGCGCACTTCGTGCGGTCCCAGCGGGCCTTCCGCCCGGTCGACCATGCGCAGCGAGTCGACGCCCTTGCCTGATGTCAGTTCATAAGCCTTCATGGGTAATTCTCCTGTTTGGTGGATGACATACTGGCGGTTGCCAGCTGTCGCCACTGTATAACGCTACCCACAGGCGACGCTAATGATATTATTTCCCCTTATTGTCTCCTCAAAATCTACAATGACCACGATCGATTTGTTTAACGATGTGCCCGCCTTTGTGGCGGTGGTGGAAGCCGGCAGCTTCGCCGACGCGGCCAGGCGCTTGCACTTGTCGCGCTCGGCCGTGGGCAAGGCGGTGGCGCGGCTCGAGGAGCGCCTGAACGTCAGGCTGTTCCAGCGGACCACCCGCAGCAAGAGCCTGACCGACGACGGCCAGATTTTTTACGAGCACTGCCAACACGCGATTGCCGCGTTGCAGTCCGGGAAAGCCCGGCTGGAAACGGGGCGCAAAACCGTCAGTGGCCGCCTGCGGGTGACCATGCCGGTGCTGTTCGGGCGCATGTGGGTCGCGCCGATCTTGATGGGCCTGGCGGCCGCCAATCCCGAACTCTCGCTCGAACTCGATTTTCGGGACCACGTTGTCGATCTCATCGACGCCGGCATGGACCTGGCCATCCGAAATGGCCCCGTCGGCGTCGTCACCGGCCTGCAAACGCAGCGCATCGCCCTGAGCCGTTACGTCGTCTGTGCTTCGCCTGCCTATGTCGAACGGCACGGCGTGCCGGTCACGCCCGACGATCTCGCCCGGCATGAAGCGATCGTCTACAGCCGCGATGGCCATTTGCACATTTGGCAATTTCTTCGTGCCGACGGCACGCCGATGGAATTGGTGCCGCCGGCCAGATTAGGCCTGAACGATCTCGGCGCCATGCTCAACGCGGCGCTGGCCGGGCAAGGAGTCGCATGGCTACCCGAATGGCTGGTGGCCGAAGCGCTCGAGAGAAACGAGCTGGTCAATCTGATGCCCGGGCTGGCAAGCAGGCTTGAGGAAATTCATCTGATCTGGCCGGAATCACCGCATCTGCCCACCCGGACGCGGGTCGCGATCGACCTCGTCGCGCAAAGCATCGCCGCCGCGCGCTGGTCGATCGCCTCAACGGCGCAGGCCAGGTTGTAGTCCACGCGATCAGTGCCCAACCTTGGCGGCGGCCTGCTCGATCACCTTGGCGACGTCGGCGGGACGGGCGATAAAAGCCGCGTGGCTGCCGTTGATCTCCACGGTCGTGCTACCGGCGCGCTTGGCCATGGTGCGTTCCAGGTCCGGGTTGACGGTGCGGTCGGCGGTCGACACGATCGCCCAGCTCGGCTTGGTTTTCCAGGCGGCCTGCGTGACCGCCGTCCCGGCCGTTTGCACAGCCGGCATCACCTGCGACATGGCCATGAAGCGCGCGGTGGCGGCCGGCAGATCGGCGGCGAAGTCCGCGTGGAACAGCGATGGCTCGAAATACAGATGACCGTCGGCGCTGGCCTTGATCGCCTCGCTGGCCGGCGGCGTTTTCTTGACCAGATCGAGCAGGCTTTCGCCGGCGTCCGGCGCGAAACCGGCCACATACACCAGGCCCGCGACCTTTGGATTGTTGCCCGCCTCGGTGATGACCACACCGCCGTAGCTGTGGCCGACCAGGATGCTATCGCCGTTCATGGCGTCGACCGCGCGCGCCGTCGCCTTGACGTCGTCGGCCAGCGACGTTTCCGGCTGTTGCACGACGGCGACGTTGTAGCCGTCCCTGGTGAGGATGTCGGCCACGCCCTGCCAGCCGGAACCATCGGCGAAGAAGCCATGGACTAAAACGATGTTCTTGACCGGCGGCTTGACCGGCGCGGCCATGGCGGCGGTGCCGGTGCCGGCGGCGAAAGCGATGGCGAGTGCAGCGGCGATGCGGGTAACGGTTTTCATGGTGCGTCTCCAAAAGGAAATAGAAATAAAAGGAAGGTCATAGCGTTCAAGGTGTTATGGCGACCGCCGCACTGGCGACGCGCGGCCGAGTGGCCGTCGCGCCGCAATGCCGCTTAAGCGATTTGCGTGAGCAACAGGGCTGCCGCTTCCGCCGACGAGGCCGGGTTCTGGCCGGTGATCAGCAGGCCGTCGCGGACCACGTACGAACCCCAGTCCGGGCCTTTGGAGTAGACGCCGCCCTTGGCGACCAGTTCATCCTCGACCAGGAACGGCACCACATTGGTCAGTCCGACGCCGTCTTCCTCGGTGTTGGTGAAGCCGGTGACCTTTTTGCCCTCGACCAGCGGACGGCCAGCCGGCGTTTGAACATGACGCAGTACGCCGGGCGCATGGCAGACCAGCGCGACGGGCTTGTTGGCGGCCAGGAACGATTCGATCAAGGCGATCGAGTTGCGGTCTTCCGCCAGATCCCACAGCGGGCCGTGGCCGCCCGGATAGAAGACGGTATCGAAGTCGGCCTGGTTGACGCTGTCGAGGCGCACGGTGGCCGCCAGTTGGGCGGTCGCGGCGGCGTCGGCTTCGAAGCGGCGCGTCTGCTCGGTCTGGAACGATGGCTCGTTGCTCTTCGGGTCCAGCGGCGGCTGGCCGCCCAGTGGCGATGCCAGCACGACTTCAACGCCAGCGTCCTTGAAGGTGTAATACGGCGCGGCCAGTTCCTCGAGCCAGAAGCCGGTTTTACGGCCGGTGTTGCCCAGGGTGTCGTGCGACGTCAAAACCATCAGTACTTTTTTCATGTTAGTTCTCCAGAGTTAAGTTAATTTACGTTACATCTCATTTGAGCTAATAGACCAGTCGTCTAGGGGCAGTTTTAAAAAAAACAGACCTGGGGGCGTTTCTGTTTGCCGTTTGGTCCGTCCATGTGAAGAACTTTATCATTGATTAGACCGGTCGTCTACAACTATTTTAAAAAAATTAAACGTTGCAATAATCGGATGGTTGGATTCGATCTTTGCATGGGATGACGGCGGGCGGCGTCGTTAGAATTGCTGCTCATCCCTACCACCAACAACAAGGCCAAGATAACCATCATGGTAAGAACGCTCTACGACAAGCTGGTCGACAGCCACACGGTGCGACCGCTCGACGCCGACGGCAGCCAGGTGCTGCTGTACGTCGACAGGACCGTGCTCAACGAATACACCTCGCCGCAGGCGTTCACCGGACTGCGGCAGGCCGGCCGCGCGGTCTTCCGCCCAGAGGCGGCGCTGGGAACGGTCGACCACGTCAACCCGACGGCGGCGCGGCGCACCGCCTTGATGCCCGACGCCGGCGCGGCGCGCCAGGCCGCGTATTTCGCGGAAAACTGCCGCGACTTCGGCATCGAGCTGTTCGACGTGCTGCATCCGCTGCAGGGCATCGAACATGTCGTCATGCCGGAGATCGGCGCGGTGCTGCCGGGCATGGTGATCGCCGCCGGCGACAGCCACACCACCACCTACGGCGCCCTCGGTGTGCTCGGCTTCGGCATCGGCACCTCCGACATCGAGCATTATCTGGCCACCCAAACGCTGGCCTACAAACGCCTCAAGACCATGCGCGTGACGGTGGACGGCCGCCTGGGGCCGGGCGTGCGCTCCAAGGACGTGATCATGGCGCTGGTCGAGCGCATCGGCGCCTCGGGCGCCACCGGCTACGCCATCGAGTTCGAGGGCACGGCGATCCGTGCGCTCAGCGTCGAGGCGCGCATGACCATCTGTAACATGGCCGTCGAGTGCGGCGCGCGCGGCGCGCTGATCGCGCCCGACGAGAAGGTCGTCGAATATCTGCGCGGGCGCCCGCGCGCGCCGCAAGGCGCACTGTGGGACGCCGCCCAGGACTCCTGGAAAGGCCTGCACAGCGACCCCGGGGCCAAATTCGACGCCGAGGTCGTCCTGCCGGCCGCCGACATCGCGCCGATGGTCACCTGGGGCACCAGCCCGGACCAGGCGGTGCGCATCGACGAACGCGTGCCCGACCCCGCCGAGGCTGCGGACCCGGCACGCCGGCGCGACATGCAGCGCGCGCTCGACTACATGGGGCTGCAGGCGGGCCAGGCGATGGCGTCGATCACGATCCATCGCTCGGCTGCGGCTCGAGACGCGAGCACGCAGTCTGGGGCTTGATGCAATACGGCGTGCGCGCCGTCATCGGCACCACCTTCGCCGGCATCTTCTTCGACAATTGCGCGCGCAACGGGCTGCTGGCGCTCTCCCTGCCGGCCGACGTCGTCGCCATGCTGACGGCCCTGGCCGAAGACGCCGCGACAAATCTGTTGACGGTCGACCTCGAACGGCAGACCATCAGCGCGGGCAACGTTAAAATCGGCTTCGAGATCGACGCCGTGCGCAGGGAGGCGCTGATGCGCGGGCTGGACGCCGTCGGCCAAACGTTGACCCTGCGCGACGAGATCGTCGCGTTCCAAAACAGACATTTCAAGGCACATCCATGGTTTCTTTGACGTCGGCGCCCTTCACGCCACGCGGCCCGTCGCCGTTCCTCGACGGCCACGCGCTCTACGACTTCGCCGCCCCGTCGGGCGTGACGATCCGCTTCGCCATCGCCGGTGCCGGCCCGGCGCTGCTGCTGGTGCACGGCCATCCGCAAACCCATGTCACGTGGCGCAAGGTGGCGCCGGCGCTGGCGCGGCGCCACACGGTGGTCGCGCCGGACCTGCGCGGCTACGGCGACAGCGGCAAGCCCGATGGCGGCGAGCGCCATGTCAACTATTCCAAGCGGGCCATGGCGGCCGACCTGGTCGCGCTGATGACGGCGCTCGGCCTGGAACGGTTCGCGCTCGCCGGCCACGACCGGGGCGGCAGGGTCGGCCACCGGCTGGCGCTGGACTTCCCACAGGCCGTCACCCGCTTGGCGCTGTTCGACATCGCTCCCACCGCCACCATGTACGCGCGCACCGACAAGGCCTTCGCCACCCGCTATTTCTGGTGGTTCTTCCTGATCCAGCCGTATCCGCTGCCGGAACGGCTGATCGACGCCGATCCGGAGTTCTTCCTGCGCACGCACATCGACGGCCAGAACAAGACGGCCGGCGCCACCGAGCCGGCGGCTTTCGCCGAATACCTGCGCTGCTACCGCGATCCGCGCACCCGCCACGCGATCTGCGAGGACTACCGGGCGGCGGCCGACATTGACCTGGAGCATGACGCCGCCGACGCCGACGCAAGGCTGGCCGTGCCGGTGCTGGCCCTGTGGGGGGGCAAAGGCACCGTCGGCGCCCTGTACGACGTGCTGGCGACGTGGCGCGAGAAAGCGCTCGACGTGCGCGGGCGCGCGCTCGACTGCGGCCACACGCTGCAGGAGGAGCGGCCGCTGGAAGTGCTGGAGGAGCTGGAGCGGTTCCTGGCGGACCCGGACTAAAAGCGCCCCAGTGCGCTGCGCACTGGGGCGGTGGCGATCACGGCGCCGGCGGCGCCCAGCAACCGTGCGCGACGACCTGCTCCCAGAAGCGCTCGGCGGCGCGCACCTGCCGCGCGCGCGGCCGGAACAAGTGGATTTCGATGCGCACCTCGTCGGCGGCACCGCCCAGCCTGACCAGCCGGCCGCTCGCGAGGTCGTCGGCCACCAGGCTCAGCGGCGACCACGACACGCCGCGTCCCTCGCGCGCCATCATCACCAGCACGGTCGCCAGGTGCGACGAAAACACCGGCTCGCCCAGCGGCGCGCGGCGCCCCTCGTCCCACGCCGCGCGCAGGATGCGGCCCATGCCCGACGACGGCGTGTACGCCAGGTGCGGCCCGTCGCGCAACGCGCCGGCGCCGGCCAGCGACGGCGCGGCCACCGGCACCAGCGCGTCCCCGCCCAGCACCACCGAGCGGAAGCGATCCGGCGACAGCTTGCCCGGCGCCGCCGGATGCGCGTGGCACAGCAGGAATTGCGCCGCGCCGTCGATCATCAGGCGCTCGCAGCCCTGCATGGTGTCGGCGGTCAGCTGGATCGGCGACGCCAGCGGCTCCCTGTCCTCGAGCGCGCGCAACCATGGCGGAAAGAAGGTCATCGACAACGCCTGCGTCGAGGCGAAGCGCAGCGTCTCGACGCACGCCTGGGCGGCGCCGAGCGCGTCGCGCCGGCCGGTGTCCAGCTGGCGCAGGATTTCCTCGGCGAAGGGTGTAAAGCGCTCGCCGGCGGCGGTCAGCCGCACCGCGCGGCCGGCGCGCTCGAACAGCGGCGTGCCGACCCACTCCTCCAGGCAGCCGATGCGCCGGCTGAAGGCCGGCTGGCTGATGGCGCGCCGCTCGGCGGCGCGGGAAAATCCGCCTTCGCGCACGACGGCGATAAAATCTTCCAGCCAGGTGGCATCCATTCCGAACAAGTTCCTTGTGATCCGCGCAGTTCAGGCCAACGCGGCCCGACGCAGCACGTCCTCGACCCATTGATTCAGGCTCTTGCCGTGGGCGGCGGCTGCGAGCGCCGCGGCCTCGTGCAGCGAAGGATCGACGCGCAGGGAGAACTTGCCGGAAAATTGTTTGCGCGGTTCGACGCCGTCCGCAGCGCAAGCCTCGAGAAAAACATTTAGGGAAATCATACCCTCCCTTTGCAGTCCCTCGACATCCTTAGCGTAAAAGTCCGCTCCTCCGTTGAGCCCAAGAAATTCGCCGCGGAACATTTGAATTTCAGGATCGAAAGCAATCACAGCTTGGTAGCCGCCGATGGTCATCGTATTCTGCATACTCATGGCTTAACTCCGTTCTCTTCGAACCATTTTCGGATGGATACAAGTGCTCCCTTGTCCGTCACGGGTTCTGGATGTGGCCGGTGAAAAACGCGCCGCTCGTCGAATAAGCGCACCAGAACGCGCGAACCTTCGCGCTCTTCAACACTGGCACCCAATTCGACGAACAAAGCTTCGACATCGGCCCAACGGACATTCGCCGATGTTGGCCGTGCGAAAACCAACTCCAAAGTGCGTTGGTGCTTGCGTCTCATAGCAAGATGGTAGCAGAAAATGGTATCAATCCGAGCTCCGGGAACTGCAAAAACACGGATTCCATCAAAAATACAAGGGTCTTCGACGCGACGTCACTCGTCCTTGGCCGCGCCGGCCACCTTCGCCAGTTTTTTCACGCGCCGCGCCTTGTCGTTGACGATCTGGTGACGCTTGTGATCCGTCATTTTCTTCCAGTCGCGCGCCTCCTCGAGCGTGCGCAGGCACTCCGAGCAGTACCCGGTTCGACCGTCGAATTCGCACACGCCGGTGCAGGGAGACTTAAGTGCCATCTATAACCTTGAGCCTTACATCTTCAGGTTGAGCGAAATATACGCGGCGCGCCCGGGTCCCGGAGAAAACATCGGTTGCGCGTCGGCGGCCGGCCAAAAGAAATTGTCGTACCACGCATACGCATACTGGCGATCGGCCAGGTTTTTGACCTGGACATCGATGCTCACGCGCTTGGACACCGCGTAGCGCACACTGGCGTCGAACAGGACGAAGCCGCCGAACTTGCCGCGCGTGTTCGGGCTGTCGATGAAGTAGTCGCCCTGCGCCCTGCCCTGCAGACCCACACGCCATTTGTCCGAGGGGCGATACTCGGCGCCGGCGTTGCTGATATGGCGCGGCGTGGAAAACACTTCCTTGCCGGCCAGCGATACGCCATCGGCCGTGAACGCGCTGGTCACTTCGGCCTTTTGCAGCGAGTGCGAAAGCCAGAAATCGAGCTTGTCGGTCGCGCGCGTGGATAGCTGGATGTCGACGCCCTGCCTGCGGGTTTCTCCCAGGCCGACCGTGGTGCCGGTGGCCGGCATGTTGGCGACTTCGCCGGTGGCGTCCTGGCGCCAGACGGCCAGGCGCATTTCCGACCCTTGCAGCGGCTTGAACTTGATGCCGACTTCCTTGCCGGTGTTGATCGACGGCGCGAAGGTGGCCTGGTTGGCGACCAGATAGGCCGGGGCGCCCGAGCCGGTCAGGACCTGGAACGTGCGTCCCCAATTGCCGTACAGGCTGACATTGGCGGCCGGGTTGTACACCATGCTCAACTTCGGTTGTTCGATCCAGCCATAGTCCTGCAGGTCGGACTTGACGCCCACCGTCCTGACTTTCGAGCTGCCGGAGAATTTGTCGGTGCGGAAGCCGGGCACGATCTTGAGCGACTCGAACGGCTTGATAATCGCCTGGACGTAGGCGCCAAAGTTATCGAGCGTATAGATGTCGTTGTTCTGGATCTGGGCCGGCGTGCCGAAGTTGGTGGGCACGGCGAAGCTGTAGCGCTGGCGGCGGTAGCGGTTGTCCTGGTGTTCCGCGTTGACGCCGCCGTCGATGACGAGCTTGTCGTCGGCGCGCCAGGTCAGCGTGCTCAGGAAACCGTACTGGTCCTCGTCCCACAGGCGGCGCTGCCGGGGCGCGGTGCCGGCGGGATTGCTGGTGAAGGTCACGCGGCGATCGTCCGCATAGCTGTTGTAGTAAAGCTTGCTGCTCAGGAAAGCATCCGGCGTCATCTGCCAGTCGAGGTGTGCGCTGGCATGGCGCATCTCGCGCTCGGTGGTGTCGTTGGCGTTCTTGGCAGGGGACTGGCGGCGGTCCTCGGCCATTTGTTTAGCGGTCAGGAACCCCGGCTCTTCGGCGTCGTGCTTGTAGGCACGCACGATCAGTCCGGCCTTGACCTCCTTGCCGGGCGACGTCAGGAACCACTTGGCGCCGAGCGAGTACTTGTCGCTATCGCTATGATCGCGGTAGCCGCCCGAATCCTGCCTGGCCAGCATATAGTTTTGGGCGAAGCCGTCGCTCTCGCGGCCGATCGCCACCTGCGCCTCGCGGGTGTCGAAGCTGCCGTAGGTGAACCGGCTATCGACGTAATTGCCGCCCTGGCGGGTGGCGAAGTTGATGTTGCCGCCAATATTGTGCAGGCCGTAACGCGGGTCGTTGGTGCCGCGCACCACTTCGATATAGTCGACCTCGAGCGGGAAGATCATGTCGATGAAGCGCTGGTTGCCGCTGTTGACGTTGCTCGGCACGCCGTCGATCAACACCTTGATGCCGTTGATGTAGCCCTCGCCGTTGAAGGCCCGGAACGTGGCCTTGCCGGACTCGGCGCCCATGCGGGTTTCGGTGAGCTGGACGCCCGGCAGCTGGCCGACCAGCTCCCAGCTGTTGCCCACGTTCTTGTCCTCGACCTTGTCGGCGCCGAGGATGTCGACCGACGTCAGCACCCGATTGCTCAGCAGCGGCCCGGCGAGCCGCTGCCCGCTGATGTGGACTTGGCCGATCGTGATGGCGGTGTCGTCGGACTGGGCGCTGGCGCTCATAAAGGGCATGGCCGAGGCGATGGCCAGCGGCAGGAGTTTTCGTTTCATAAGAATCTTCAGTGGAGAAATCACAAAGGCGGCGCCGCGTGGAAGTATACACGCACGCTGCACTATTGCAAGTCTTTTGCAATAAGCGCGACTTCCCCCTGTTGATGATCCCGCCGGCTTATGATCCGCCGCGCGACTTCCTGTCCAGCACTTGGCCCGCCGACCAGCCGCCGCCGATCGCTTTGACGAGCTGCACGCCGGCCTGGCGGTAGCGTGTCGTCAAATCCAGTTCGCTGCGGGCCGACTGCAGATAGGCGGTTTGCGCCGTCACCACATCGAGGTAGCTGGCCGCGCCCTGGTCGTAGCGTTTCTTGGCCAGGTCCAGCGCGCGTTTGGCGGCGGCCGCCGCCAAGTGGTCGGACTTGGCCGCCTCGTCGTAGTTGGTCAGCAATGACAGCTGGTCTTGCACCTGCTGGAACGCGGTCAGCACCACCGAGCGGTAGCGCTGCCCCGCTTCGTCGAGCACCGCCTCGGCGTTGCCGATCTGCGCCTTGCGTTTGCCGCCGTCGAGCAGGCTGACCGCCAAGGTGGGACCGACCGCCCAGAACAGGTTCGAGGCCTGCGCGAAGCGGCCGAAATCGCTGGACTGGAAGCCGCCCGCCGCGTTCAGGGTCAGCGACGGGAACAGCGCCGCGCGCGCCACGCCCACCTGGTCGCTGGCGGCGGCCACGCGCGCTGCGGCGGCGGCGATGTCCGGCCGGCGTTGCAGCAACTGCGAAGGCAGGCCCAGCGGTAGCGCCGGGGTGGCGAAGCCGTCGCCGGCCGGCGCCACCGCGAAGTCGGCGGCGTTGGCGCCGACCAGCGCGGCGATCGCGTGCTCCTGTACATTGCGCTGCGCCTGGCGCTGGCGCAGCAATGAACGGGCCGATTCGAGCTGGGTCTCGGCGCGCGCCAGATCCAGGCCGGAGGCGCTGCCGCCGTCGTGGCGCCGCGTGATGAGATCGGCCTGGCGCTGGTAGGCCACTTCGGTCTCGCGCAGCAGCTTGAGGTCGGCGTCGGCGCCACGCAGGGCCAGCAGCGTGTCGGCCAGTTGCACCTGCAGCGACAGGCGCGCGGCGGCCAGGTCGGCGTCTGCGGCGCGCTCCTGCGCCACGCCGGCGCTGACCTGCTTGCCAATGCGGCCCCACAGGTCAACTTCGTAGCCGAGGTCGAGTTCCAGCGTGCCGCTGTCGTACTGGCTGGGCGAGGTGGCGCCGCGCAGCGGTTTCATATCGGACTGGCGCAAGCGCTGGCCATTGAGCGACGCGCCCAAGGTAGGCGATTGCGCCGCGCGCAACACGCCGGTGGCGGCCTGCGCCTGGCGGTAGCGCGCCAGCGCGCTGGCCAGGTCCGGGCTGTTGGCGATCAGTTGCCGTTCGAGCTGGTCCAGCTGAGGATCGGCGTACATGGTCCACCAGTCGGCCGGCAAGGCAGGCGCCGGGTCACCGGCGGCGGACCAGCCGGGCGGCACGTCGCGGAAGGTGGCTGCCATCGGCACCGCCGGCGGCGCCTGCAACGGCGCCTCGGCGCACGCCGCTAGTGCTAGCGTCAGGGTGGTGGCGTAGAGGATCTTCACGGCTTGGCCTTGGCGTTGTTGGTAGGACCGGCGGTGGCCGCCACGCGCACCACGTCGCCGGTGGCGACGCCGTCGGGCGGGTTGGCGATCACCTGCTCCCCCTTGTCGAGGCCGGCTGCGACTTCGACCGCGTTGCCGAGGTCGCGGCCGACGGTGATCCGTTTGACCACCACGCGATTGTCCTTGCCCAGCACGGCCACCTGGGTGCCGCCCTTGTTGAAGATCAGCGCGCTCGGTGGAATGCTCAGCGCGCCGCTCGACAGCGGCGCGTCGAAATGGATCGACGCATAGCCGCCCGGCAGCAGTTCACGGCTATCGTTGCGCACCGCCAACTGCACCAGCATGGCGCCGGAGTTGGCGTTGATGGCCTGCGACAGCGACTGCACGGTTGCCGTGTAGACCTTGCCGGCGCGCTCGGGCACCGTCAGCTCGGCCTGGTCACCGACCTTGATGGCGGCCACCTGGCGCTGCGGCACGTTGACGTACACGCGCAGGCGGCTGATGTCGGATACCACGAACAGCTCGCTGCCGGGCGTGCCGCCGACGTTGATCAGCGCGCCGACGTCGGTGTTGCGCGCGGTGACCACGCCGTCGAACGGCGCCACCAGGCGGGTATAGCGCTGCAGCGCCTGCACGCGGTCGACGTTGGCCTGCATGGCGTTGACGGCCGAGCGCTTGGCCGCCAGGTCGCCGGCCTTTTCATCGGATTCCTGGCGCGAGACGGCGTCCGCCTCCAGCAATCCCTGCCAGCGCTTGGCGGTGCTGGTGGCCAGGGTCAGGTTGCTGCGCGCGCTGGCCAGTTCGGCCTTCGCCTGCAGCAGCTGCTGGTCGAGGTCCGGGGTTTCGATGTCGGCCAGCGTCTGGCCGGCCTTGACCGGCGCGCCGATGTCGACCTTCCAGTTTTTCAGATAGCCGCTGACGCGCGCATAGATCGGCGCCCTCGCCCACGGCTCGATGCGGGCCGACAGGTCGATCGAGGCGCCGGCCATTTGCCCTGCCGGCAGGATGCTGACGGCCGGCACCAGCGGCGCGCTGGCTTCCTTGACTTGTTGCGCTTCCGAACGGCGGCTGATGACGCCGGCCGCGACCAGCGCGGCGGCCAGCACGATCAGCCCGAAGAACATTGGCTTGTGCCCCATACGGGTGGTTTTAGTTGGCATGGACGGGTGCTCCGGAAACAGGTTGGTCATGGTGCGGCGGCGGGGTCGGCGAGGCCTTGGTCCCGGGCGCGTGTTTTTTGTGCACGATGCTGAACACGACCGGCACGAACAGCAAGGTGGCGGTGGTGGCGAAGATCAGGCCGCCGATGACGGCACGCCCCAGCGGCGCGTTCTGCTCGCCGCCGTCGCCCAGCCCAAGCGCCATCGGCAGCATGCCGATGATCATCGACAGCGCGGTCATCAGCACCGGACGGAAGCGCACCGAGCCCGCCTCCAGGGCGGCGGCGGTGGCGTCGCCCAGTTCGTCGAGGCGTTCGCGCGCGAAAGAGATCACCAACACCGAGTTGGCGGTGGCCACGCCCATGCACATGATGGCGCCGGTCAGCGCCGGCACCGACAGCGTGGTGTTGGTGGCGAACAGCATCCAGACGATGCCGGCCAGCGCCGCCGGCAATGCCGAGACGATCACCGCCGGGTCGAGCCACGACTGGAAGTTGACGACGATCAGGAAGTAAATCAGCACCACCGCGCCGAGCAGACCGAACAGCAAGCCGGAGAAGGCCCGGTCCATGGTCTTGACCTGGCCCAGCATCTGCGCCGACGCGCCTTTCGGCAGCTCGGCCTTGGTCTCGGCCAGCAGCTGGTTGATGTCCTTGGCGACGGCGCCGAGGTCGCGGTCCTGCGTGGTGGCGTAGATCTGCACCATCGGCGCGATGTCGTACTGGCTCACCAGCGCCGACGCCGTGCCACGCTCGAAGCGGGCCACGCCGCCCAGGGTGGCGCCGCCGGTGGTGGCGCCGTTGCCGACCGGCAGGTTGGCCAGCGCCGACAGCGAATCGAGCTGCGGTTGCGGCGTCTGCATGACGATCGGGTAGCTGACGCCGTTGGCCGGATTGAGCCAGAAGGTCGGCGCCACCTGCGACGAGCCGGCCAGGTTGACCACCATGCTGTTGGTGACGTCGCGCGTGGTCAGGCCCAGCTGCTGCGCCTGCCCCCGGTCGACCTCGACATTGAACACCGGCGCCTTGTTCGATTGCTGGATGCGGGCGTCGGCCACGCCGGGAATGGCGCGGATGCGCTTCAGCAGCTTCTCGGCGTAGACGTAGTTGTCGGCGATCTTACCGCCGCGTATCTGCACATCGATCGGCGCCGGCGAACCGAAATTCAGGATCTGGCCGACGATATCGGCCGGCGGGAACGAGAACGTGGTGTCAGGGAATTCCTCCGGCAGTACCTTGCGCAGCGTGCGCACGTATCCGGCGGTGGGTGCGTGCCCTTCGCCCAGCGCGATCTGGAAGTCGCCGTCCTGCGCGCCCATCATGCCGGTGTTGTTGTAGACCATGTTGATCGAGCTGGCCGGCATGCCGATGTTGTCGGTCATGGTGACGATCTCGCTGGCCGGAATCACGCGGCGAATCGCCTGGTCGATGCGGGCGAAGCGCGCGGCGGTTTCCTCGATGCGGGTGCCGACCGGCACGCGCGCGTGGATCAGCACCTGGCCGGAATCGACCGACGGGAAGAAGTTACTGCCCAGGAAAGGCACCAGCACGAACGACGCGGCCACCACCAGCAGGAAGCCGATGACGAACGGCGGCCGGTTGCCGACGGCCGACTGCAGGATGTCCATATAGCCGGCGCGCACCTTTTCGAAGCGCGCCTCGAAGCCGCGCTGGAAGCGCACCAGCGGATTGCCCGACGGCGGCGGCGCGCCGTGGCCGCCGTGGGCGTGGGCATGGCCCTCGCCGGTGTCGTGCGGCGTGAGCAGGTAGTTGGCCATGGTCGGCACCAGGGTGCGCGACAGGATGAACGAGCAGACCATGGCGAAGATCACCGCCTCGGCCATCGGCACGAACAGGAAGCGCGACACGCCGTCGAGGAAGAACATCGGCACGAACACGATGCAGATGCACAGCAGCGAAACGAAGGCCGGCGTGACGATTTGCGCGGCGCCGTCGAGGATGGCGTTTTCCACCGACTTGCCCTGCTCCAGGTGCCAGTTGATGTTTTCGATGGTGACGGTGGCGTCGTCGACCAGGATGCCGACGGCCAGCGCCAGCCCGCCCAGGGTCATCAGGTTGAGCGACTCGCCGATGGCCGACAGCGCCACGATGGAGCCGAGGATCGACAGCGGAATCGACACGGCGATGATGATGGTCGAGCGCCAGCTGCCGAGGAACAGCAGGATCATCAGCGACGTCAGCGCGGCGGCGATCACGCCTTCCGAGGCAACACCCTTGATGGCGGCGCGCACGAACACCGACTGGTCGTTGATCGGCGTGGCCGTCAGCGCGTCCGGCCAGCCGGCCTTGAGCGTATCGATTTTCGCGCGCACGCCGTCGACGATGGCCAGGGTCGACGCCGAACCGTTCTTGAGCACCGACATCAGCACCGAGCGGCTGCCGTCGACGTGCACCACGTTGGTCTGCGGCGCATTGCCGTCGTGGACGTTGGCGATGTCGCCCAGGTAGATGGTGGCGCCGTTGACCACCTTGACCGGCAGGCGCGCCAGGTCGGCGATGGCCGACGGCGCGCTGTTGAGCTGGATCGTGTATTCGAGCGTATCGATTTTCTGCGTGCCGACCGGGGTCAGCACGTTTTGCGCCGCCAGCGCGTTGGCGATGTCCTGCGCCGACAGCCCGCGCGCCTGCAGCAGCGCCGGGTCGACGTCGATCTGCACTTGCCGCTGCTTGCCGCCATACGGCAGCGGAATGGCCGCGCCCGGCACGCTGACGAGCGGCGTGCGCACGGTGTTGGTGCCCAGGTCGGACAGCTGCTGTTCCGACAGGCCCTTGCCCGACAGCGCCACCTGCAGGATCGGCACGGTGGCGGCGTTGTAGTTGATGATCAGCGGCGGCGTGATCCCGGCCGGCATCTGCTTGAGCAGCGCCTGCGAGATCGCCGTCACCTGGGCGTTGGCCACCGCCACGTTGACGCCGGGCTGGAAAAAGATCTTGACGATGCTCACACCGGTGTAGGTGTTGGCCTCGATGTGCTCGATGTCGTTGACGGTGGTCGTCAGCGCGCGCTGGAACAGGGTCGACACGCGGCCGGCCATCTGGTCGGGCGGCTGGCCGGTGTACTGCCACGCCACCGCGATCACCGGGATCTTGATATCGGGGAAAATGTCGGTCGGCGTGCGCAGCGCCGCCAGCGGACCGGCGATCAGCAGCAGCAAGGCCATGACCACAAACGTATAGGGACGCCGAAGCGCCACGCGGACAATATCGATTAACACAACACCCCCAGGGACGACCGGCCGGCCACGAAGGCCGGACAATGCTACATTAGTGAATCAATTTTAGCCGTTTTATTGTTATTCACGGTCCAAGAATTGTTTCTACTATGTATCAAGGTACCCGTGCGGATGGGCGCATCGGGCTGGCACTGGCCGCTGAAGAACCGGACCGCCCTGGAGCACAGCGGCCCGGCAACCCGGCCGGCGATCATGCTGCCGGCGCGATTTCCCGGGCGAAGTTGCGGTAGGAATGCAGCGGACGGCCCAGCAGCTTGGTCAGGCGCTCGACGTCGCCAGCCTCGGGAATCATGCCATCGCTGACATAACGCTCCGCCATCAGACGCATTTCGTAGGCCATCCATTTCGGCATGAAGGTCGCCAGGTTCTGCTCGAAGCCGGTCGGGTCGTCGCCGCCGTAGACCACGGGACGGCCCAGCACCTCCGACCAGATCGCCGCCACGCCCTCGCCGGTAAGAGTGTCCGGCCCGACCAGGTTGATGGTGTCGATCGGCAGCTTGCCAGGCGCCCGGTCGCGGCGGATCAACTCGATCGCGGCGACTTCGGCGATGTCGCGGGCATCGACCATGGCAACGCCTTTGCCGCCGACCGGCATCGGGTACACGCCGTGCTCGAAGATAACGTCCTTGACCATGTGCTCGTTGTCGATGAAATACGACGGCCGCAGGATGGTGGCGCTAAAGCCCATCTGTTCGATCATCCGCTCCGCGCCCAGCTTGACCGCGAAGTGCGGCACGTTGACGAAGCGGTCGCTGTGCAGCACCGACAGGTAGACCAGCCGCTCGACGCCCGATTCGCGGGCAATGTTCAAGGTGATCAGCGCCTGGGTGAATTCGTCGCCGGCCACCGCGTTGAGCAGGAACAGCGTGCCGACGCCCTTGAAGGCGCTGCGCAGCGAGTCGATGTCGAGCAGGTCGCCTTTGACGATCTCCACGCTGGAGGGGAAAACGGCCTTCGACGGATCGCGGACGAGGACGCGCACGTCGGCGCCACGGGAAACGAGTTGCTGGACAACTTGGCGGCCGACACGGCCGGTGGCGCCGGTAACGAGGATAGTCATGGTATTGCTCCTTGGTTGGGTTGAAAGGCTTTGTTTGGAAGACAGTTCCATAGTAGTCGTACCGCACATGGCCCGATAGATGCCATAATGGGACACCTCGTCTCACTGGTGGAACACATGGACTTGCTTGCACTCACCGATTTCAACCTTGTCGTCCGCCATGGAGGATTTGGACGGGCCGCCCGCGCCACCGGCCGCCCGAAAGCCACGCTGTCGCGGCGGGTCGCGGAACTGGAGGCCGGTCTCGGCCTGCGCCTGCTCGAACGCGGCGCGAATTCGCTGAAACTGACTGAGGAGGGTCGCGCGCTGCATGAGCGCACCTGGGCTTTACTGGCGGAGGTCGATGAAACGGTGGCGGCGATCGTATCGGGCGGCGAGACGCCGCAAGGCAGGTTGCGGATCAGCGCGCCGCTGCTTTTTTCACACGCAGCGATGGGCAAGCTGGCCGCCGGCTTCGCGATGAAATATCCCCGGGTACGGCTGGAGGTGACGACGGAAGACCGTCCCGTCGACATGGTCGAGGAAGGCTACGACCTGGTGATCCGCGTCAACCCGGACCCCGATGAAAGTCTGGTTGGCCGGATCTTCCTGCGAGATCGACTGGTGGTGGTGGCGCACCCGGATCTGCATCGGCCGCAGGACAAGTCAACCGTCCCCGCCGTGGTGCGCGGCACGGCCGACAGGAGCGAAGTCTGGAGTCTGGCGGCGCCGACGGGGAAATCCACCGTCGCCATGGAAACGGTCCTGCGCTTGTCATCGCACTTCATGGTGCGCGACGCCGTTCGGCTGGGCGCCGGCGCCGCACGCCTGCCATTGTCATTGGTGATCGGTGACCTGGCCTCAGGCTCTCTGGTGGCCTGGGGCGATGTCGATGGACCGGATGTCGCCCTGTGGGTGCTCTACCCTTCAAGGCGATTGATGAGTGCCCGCGTGTCCGCTTTCCTCGGCTATTTAAGGGAAGCTTTTCCTGCCGGCACGCCGGAAGAGCTGGCCGCCTTCATATCGGTGCGCTAAAGACGCGCTACATGGCCGTGGCGTCACGCCACTGGTTGATCGTGTCGAGCAGCGCCTTCATTTTCGGCTGCGACTGCGACCGGGCCGGAAAATACAGGTACAGGCCCTGATCGGGCGGAATGAAGCTTTGCAGAGTGGCCTCCAGCTCCCCGGCCGCCACATGGGCGCCAACTTCCATGTCGGAGACAAACGCCAGCCCCATTCCCTGACGGGCCATGGCGACGAGCATCGCACGGCTGTTGACGACCACGCGGCCCGTGACATCGACCGTGAAGTGGCGCCGGCCTTCTCGGAACTCCCAGTGGTGCATGCGCCCGGAGGCGGCGAAACGATAGCGGATGGCTTCGTGACCGGTCAACTCGGCTGGCGTCGACGGGCGCCCATGCCCCGCGAAATAGCCCGGCGTGGCGACGACCGACCACGTCACCGGCGGTGTCATGCGCACCGCCAGCATGTCTTTTTCTACCGCGCTGTCCAGGCGTATTCCGGCGTCGTACCCCTCTGCGATCAGGTCCACGAATCCGTCATTGCTGTCGATGTCGAGCGTGACGTCGGGATACGCAAGCCGGAAGCGCGGCACCAGCCCGGCCAGGACGCGCTCGTTGACCACGTGCGAGGCGGTGATGCGCAGCGTCCCGCTGGGCCGCTCGCGATGATCGTGCAAACTCGTCAGCGCATCGGCGATGTCGAGACTCGCCGGACGCAGGCGCTCATATAGCGCGGCCCCGGTTTCGGTCAACCCGACGCGCCGGGTGGTCCGCTGGAACAACACGACGGCGTGGCGCTGCTCGAGCTGGCGCACGCTTTTGCTGACCGCCGCCGTGCTGACGCCCAAGACCTGTGCCGCAGTGGTGAAGCTCTTGTGTTCGGCCACCGCGAGGAACACGCTGATGCCATCGAAAAGGTCGTGCACGCCCATGATTATTAACCTCTGGTTGATACCGTTTAAATGATTACCTAGTTTATCTCAACAACCTGCAACGTTATGCTGTCTTTTCACACAAACGGAGGGGGTTAAGATGAAACAACGTCATTGGTTTATCACCGGTACATCCAGCGGGCTGGGACGCGAAATGACCGAGCAATTGCTGCACGGCGGCGCGCATGTATTTGCCACCGTGCGGCGCCGCGACGCGCTGGCCGATCTTGAGGAGCAGTACGGCGACCGGTTGCGGGTGGCGGTGCTGGACGTCACCGACATGGTGGCGATCCGCGAGGTGATGGCGCAGGCGTTTGCGGCCTGGGGCCGGATCGACGTCGTCGTCAGCAATGCCGGCTACGGGTTGGTCGGCGCGGCCGAGGAACTCACCGACGACCAGATCGCACGCCAGATCCAGACCAACCTGACCGGCTCGATCGGGGTCATCCGGGCCGCCATCCCCGCTTTGCGGGCGCAGGGAGGCGGACGGATCATCCAGGTCTCGTCGGAAGGCGGGCAACTGAGCTATCCGGCATTTAGCCTCTACCACGCGACCAAATGGGGCATCGAAGGCTTTGTCGATGCGGTGAGCCAGGAGGTCGCGCCGTTCGGCATCGAATTCACGCTCGCCGAACCCGGCCCGGCCCGCACCGCCTTCGCGGCCGGCATCGAGCGCGCGCTGCCCATGGATATCTACGACGACACGCCCGTGGGTGCTCTACGGCGCGCATTCGACAGCGGCGCCTTCGCCATCGATGGCGACCCGCGAAAAATGGCACGCGCCATGATCGATTCGGCGTCGCACTCCCCTGCTCCGCTACGCCTGACGCTGGGTGCCAGCAGCTACCGGGGCGTGCGCGCCGCGCTCGAAGCGCGACTGGCGCAGCTTGAGGCGAACAAGGCGGTGACCTTATCGACCGATGTCGATGCCGCCTGATCCCTTGGCCATCTGGCCGAACACTTCGTCGCGCCGCACCCAGGCGTGGAACAGCGCCGCGCCGAGGTGCGCCAGGATGGTCAGGAACAGCAAATAAGCCAGGGCGCCGTGTAGCGGGCGCAAGATGCCGTACACCTCGGGGCTGTGCGGCAGGATGGCCGGCAGGTGGACGCCGCCGAACATCGGTATCGGATAGCCGCCGGCCGACAGCATGGCCCAGCCGATCAGCGGCATCGCCAGCATCAGCCCATACAACAGCCAGTGCGACGCGTGCGCGGCGAATTTCTGGATGGCCGGCAAGTCGGCCGGCAGCGCCGGCGTCGGCCGCGCCAGGCGGTTGACCAGGCGCACAAGGGCCAGCAGCAAAATGGCGATGCCAAGCGGACGGTGCAGGTCCAGAAGCTGGTCGCGGTAGCGCAGCGAGACGACCATGCCGGCGCCGACGAACAGCATGGCGAGGATGGCCAGGGCCATGGACCAGTGCAGCACCCGGGCAAGGAGGTTGAAGTGGCGTGGGCGGTTCATCGTGCGCTCCCGTTCTGGCCGATAGGTTGGGCGGTCTTGCCCTGGCTGATTTCACGCTCGCGACGGTTGAACGACACCGAGTACGCCGCCGAGCGCGCATGCAGCACCGGATCGTCGCTGGCGGCGATGCCGGTCGGCAGTATCAAAGGATCGAAATTGAGGTCGCGGCAAGGTCCGGTCGCTTGCGGCTCGGCATGGACCAGCGTCAATGTGCCGATGGTGGCCTCCGGCCGCGTGTCGGGCCAGGCCTTGGATGGATCGGTGATCGGATCGCCAGGCGCGGCGATTTGCACCACCAGGTCCCAGAGCAAAGGGCCGGTGGCGAGGCGCCGGTTCAGGTCGTCGATCAGGAAATTGGGATCGGCCGCCTTCAATTGCTCCGGCGTCAGCGCCACGAACGGCGCGCGCGGACGCATCGACCAGCGCACCATGCGCTCGGTGCCCTGCGCGTCCGTCAGGCGGAACGCGTTGACGCCGTTAAAGCGGGTGCTGCCCAGGCTGTCCGACCGGGGCGCCGATTTGGCCCAGGCCTGGAACGCGGCGATCTCCGGGTTGGCCGCCAGCACGGCCTTCATCTTGTCCGGGTTGGGCTTGCCGGTGGCGGGATCCGGCGCGCCGGCCTCGTTCATGGCCTGGAATGCCTGCGGCGTGGCGGCGGCGAAGAACGGAAAACTGTTCATCGCGATGCGCCACTCCTGGCCGTCGTCCGTTTTCAGCTGCACGGCCATGCCGCGCACCGGGGACGCGCCGTCCGGCGCGTACGGATTGTTGGAGGAGGCGGAAAAGCGGCCGATGACGGCGATCGACGGCTGCGAGAACGCGCGCGCAGTCGATAGTTTGGCCGCTTCCGGCGCCGGTGCGAACGTGCCGGCAAAGCACACGCCCTTGCTGTGCGCGCGCCGGAAACCGGCCGCCTGCTTGCCCGACGTCTCGGCGAAGTCCATCATTTTTTGCGGCGTCAGGTCGTGATTGCCGAACCAGCCGCCCACCCACGCGAACAGCGCGGCGAGGACGGCCAGGATCAAAGCGATCGGTAGCAGCAGAAGCATGGCGCTGCGCTGCGGTGTGGGCGTGGGGGTGGGCATGTTGGCTTTCGTTGGTTGCTACGTTGGTTGCTACGTTGGTTGCTACATCAGTGAACCGATTTTAGCCGCCTTGCGATTACTGTCTGATTACCAATTGTTTCTGTTATGTATCAGCTTCGGGGGGTGGTAATATCGCCGACTCATCCGTCCCACTACAGGAAATCCATGGCCGTCTCCAGCGCAACCGTCCCCGCCTCCGCCCCGCTCATCGCCTCCGATCCCGTGGTGCTCGGCATTCTGGTCACGATTCTTGCGCTGGTGATGGCCAGCGAACGCTCGACGCACCCGTTCTGGCGCAAGTTCTACGCGGTGGTGCCGGCGCTGCTGCTGTGCTATTTCATCCCCGGCCTGCTCAACACCTTCGGCGTGATCGACGGCGAAACCTCGCGCCTGTATCCGATGGCGCGCGACTACCTGCTGCCGATGGCGCTGGTGCTGCTGACCCTGGCCTGCGATCTCAGCGCGATCGCGCGGCTCGGACCCAAAGCCATCATCCTGTTCCTGACCGGAACCACCGGCGTCATCGTCGGCGCGCCGGTGGCGCTGGCGATCATGGGCGCATTCGACCCGTCACTGCTGAACCCGGAAGGCCCGAACGCCATCTGGCGCGGCATGACCACCACCGCCGGCGCCTGGATCGGCGGCGGCGCCAACCAGGCGGCCATGAAGGAAGTGTACGGCGTGGGGGCGGACGTGTTCGGCAAATTCGTCGCCGTCGATGTCATCTGCGCCAACATCTGGATGGCTTTCCTGCTGTTCCTGGCCAGCCGCGGCGCCCGCATCGACGCCTGGCGCGGCGCCGACACCAGCGCGCTCGACGCGCTGCGGATCAAGGTCGAGAAAGTGCAGCTGGAAAGCGCGCGCATCGCCGGTTCCTACGACATGGTGCTGATCCTGGCGTACGGTCTGGGCGCCACCGGCCTGGCGCACTGGATGGCCGGCTACATCGTGCCCTTCATCAAGACCCACGCGCCGCACCTGGAGCGCTTCAGCCTGACGGCCAACTTTTTCTGGGTGACGGTGCTGGCCACCACCTTCGGCCTGCTGCTCTCGTTCACCCGCGCCAAAAAGCTCGAAGGCGCGGGCGCGTCCAAGGTCGGCTCGGTGGCGATCTATGTGCTGGTGGCCACCATCGGCATGCAGATGAACCTGGCCGCCATCTTCTCGGACCCCGAGCTGTTCGTGCTGGGCTTGATCTGGATCAGCTTCCACGGTGCGCTGATGCTGGGCATGGCCTGGCTGATCAAGGCGCCCGTGTTCTACATGGCCGTGGGCAGCCAGGCCAACGTGGGCGGCGCGGCCAGCGCGCCGGTGGTGGCCAGCGCCTTCCACCCGGCGCTGGCGCCGGTGGGCGTGCTGCTGGCCGTGCTCGGCTATGCGCTGGGCACGTACGGCGGCTGGATAGCCGGACAACTGCTGCGCTTGCTTACAGGAGCATGAGGGCACATTCCTTGCGCGTTGATGCCTTCCGCCCACAAATGTCCCATTAAAGCCCGCACGCCGCGCATCGGCGCTGGCGAATTGCTGTGAGCCAATGTTATGCTTCTTCCTGTCCGCCACCGAAGGAATAGCCAAAAATGACATTGCATGCAGAAACACCGTTCGACCAGCCCGATCTGGCCGCCTTGCTGGAACACAGCGACGCCGAAGGGCTGGACGCCCTGGGATTCGGCGTCATCGGTTTCGACCATGACGACCGCGTCCAACGCTACAACGCTTTCGAATCGCAAGCTGCCGGGCTGCGGGCGCAGCGGGTCGTGGGGGAAGACCTGTTCGTGGCCGTCGCACCGTGCATGAACAACTTCATGGTGGCCCAGCGCTTCACCGACGCGCGCGCCGAGGGCGCGCCGCTCGACGACACCATCAACTACGTGCTGACCTTGCGCATGCGCCCGACCAAGGTCAAGCTGCGGCTGCTGTACCAGCCCGGCGCGGCGCTGGCATACGTGCTGGTGCAGCGGCCGTGAGCGCCCTCGCCGAACATCCGGACGCGCAGGAATACGAGGCGCTGTTGCAGTTCCTGTACCTGGCGCCGGTGGGCCTGGTGCAGCTGGCGGCCGACGGCGCCATCCAGATGCTCAATCCCTTGTCGGCGCAGCTGCTCATGCCGCTCAGCCGCGATGGCGGGCTGACCAACCTGTTCGAGGCGCTGGCGCCGGTGGCGCCCGACCTGCGCTCGCAATGCGCCAGTTTCGCCGCCCCGCAGGGACAGGTGTGCGACGCCGTTCGCCTGTATTTGCATGCGGACGACAACGGCGCCGGACCGCAGGTCATGTCGCTCAGCGTTTTAAAACTGAACGCCGATCGCTTGATGGCGGTGCTCACCGACGTCACCGTGCAGGACCGCCGCGAGCGCCAACTGCGCAAGACCGACGCCTGGCTCAATGCCATCATCACCAACATCACCGACTATGCGCTGGTCAGCCTGGATCGCCAGGGACGGGTCGAGTCCTGGAACGAAAGCATCGAGCGCGTCACCGGCTATGACTCGGCCGGCATCAAAGGCCAAAACTACGCGCGTTTCTATCCCGACGGCGCCACCACCGAGGCGCAGCAACTGGACCGCCTGCGCGAGGCCGACGAAAACGGCTGGACCCTGGACGAGGGCCTGCGGCGGCGCGCCGACGGCAGCGAGTTCTGGGGCAGCGCCATGATTTCGCCGCTGCCGCTGCGCGGCGACGAGGACGTTCCCGCCGGCGGCCCGGCAGCCGACGACGAGCCGGCCTATTGCATGATCATCCGCGACATTTCCGACTGCCGCGACGCCAGCGACAACCTGCGCAAGGCCACTTACAGCGACCACCTGACCGGCCTGTCGAACCGGCGCGCGTTCTTCGAGGCGGCCGAGCTGGAGCTGACGCGCCGCAAGAAGGCGGTGCGCCCGGTGGCGCTGATCGTGATCGACGCCGACCATTTCAAGGCCGTCAACGATGGCCACGGCCACCCGGCCGGCGATGCGGTGCTGGCCCATCTGGCGCAAACCATGCGCCGCGTGTGCCGCCAGGTGGACGTGCTGGCGCGCATCGGCGGCGAGGAATTCGCCATCATCCTGCCTTCCGTCGCGCTGGACGACGCGCTGGCCATCGCCGAGCGCCTGCGCGCCGAGGTGGCCTCGGCGCCGGTCACCTACGCGCAGCAGCCGATCGCGTACTCGATCAGTCTGGGGGTGGCCGTCATGGACGACACGCTGGCCGGCTTCGACGACCTGATGAAGCGCGCCGACGAGGCCTTGTACGCGGCCAAGCGGGGCGGACGCAACCGGGTGGCCGCGTGGCAAGCGCCAGCGCCGGCATGAGCGGCGACACCGACCTCGCCTACGAGGCGCTGATCCAGTTCCTGTATCGGGCGCCGGTGGCGCTGATCCAGCTGCAGCAGGACGGCGCCATCGAAATGCTCAACCCGATGGCGGCGCGCCTGCTGATGCCGCTCGCGCCGGACGGCGAGATGGACAACTTTTTCCACGTGCTGCGCCGCCACGCGCCCGATTTGCCGCAGCGGTGCGCGGACTTCGCCGCGCCGCAGGGCGTCATTTGCGAGGGCCTGCGCATCGGCGTCGACGACGCCGGCAACCACGCCGAGGCCCCAGCCGTGCTCTCGCTCGGCCTGCTCAAACTCGACAACAACCGCCTGATGGCGGTGCTGCTGGACGCCACCCAGGAGGTGGTGCGCGAACGCAGCATGCTGGCGCGCGCGGCGCAGGTGGACACGCTCACGCAGTTGCCCAACCGGGCCGGGACGCTGGCCTTGCTGCGCAAGATGGCCGCGCGCGGGCGGGACGCCAGCGGCGACCACGGCGCGCTGCTGTTGCTCAACCTGGACCGCTTCAGGCAAGTCAACGATACGCTGGGCAATGCGGTGGGCAACCAGGTGATCGCGCTGGTTGCCGAGCGGCTGCGCACGACGCTGCGCGCCGGCGGCCGCGTCAGCGACGACGGCATCGCCACCGAAACCGCCACCCACCTGGGCGGCGACGAATTCACCGTGCTGCTCGACGGCTTGCCGGAACCGGCGGTGGTCGGGCGCATCGCCGCCCGCCTGCTCGAACGCCTCGGCCAGCCCTATCGCGTCGGCGACCGCGAACTGGCCCTGACCTGCAGCCTGGGCATGGTGATGCTGGAGGGGGGCTCGCGCGATGCCGACGACCTGCTGCGCGACGCGGCGATCGCGATGACGGTGGCCAAGTCGCAGGGCGGCCACCGCATGGTGCGGTTCGAGCAGGACATGCGCGATCAAGCCTTGTTGCGCAGCAGCCTGGAGGCGGATTTGCGCACGGCGGTCGAGCGCGGCGAACTGTTCAATGTGTACCAGCCCGTGGTCGGCCTGATGGACGACGGCCGGATCGATCCCGCCGCCGGCGTCGAGGCGCTGGTGCGCTGGCGCCACCCGGTGCGCGGCCTGGTCGCGCCGATCGAGTTCATCGGCGTTGCCGAATCGACCGGCATGATCCATGCGATCGGCGAGCAGGTGCTGGCCACGGCCTGCCGCGATTTCGTCGCATGGCAAGGCCAGCTGGGCGCCGGTGCGCCCCGTCTGCTGGCGGTCAACCTGTCGCGCGCGCAGCTGGCCGAGTCCGACCTGTGCGACAAGGTCGCCGCCATCCTCGCCGCCAGCGGCATGCCGGCGCAGCAGTTGCAGCTCGAGATCACCGAGAGCCTGGCGGCGCAAGGCGCCGACATCCAGCAGCAACTGCTCGGCCTGAAAAGGCTGGGCGTGAAGCTGGCGCTCGACGATTTCGGCACCGGTTATTCATCGCTGTCGAGCCTGCACCTGCTGCCCGTCGACACCGTCAAGATCGACCGCTCGTTTATCACCCTGGCGGCCGGCAGCGCCCACCACAAGGTATTGATCGAAGCGACGGTGCTGGTGGCGCGCAGCCTGGGCATGAACACGGTGGCCGAAGGGATCGAAACCGTCGAACAGGCCGGCGTGGCCCATGGCCAGGGCTGCGACAAGGGCCAGGGCTACCTGTACAGCCGGCCGCTCGAGAGCGCCGCGCTGGTTCAATGGCTGGCCGCGCAGCCGGCCGGTTAAGGGACCGCAGCGGCAGGACGGCGCAGCATCAACGCGCCGCAGCGGCGTCGGTGACCAGACGCACATCGCCCCAGGTCGCCACCGTCGGCTGCACCGGTTCCCGCTTCGTGTTCCGCGCCACCAACTCGATGAGCTTGACGCCCTTGATATCGGCCCTGATCGGGGCCGCCTTGCCGCCCCAGACCGTCACCGGGCTTTCGGCAAGCAGCTTGCCATCGCCATAGACAAAAAACCGTACGCCCGGACTCGCCTTGCCGGAGGAATCATCCACGCCCACCGACGCCATCAGCAGCGCATGGCCAGCGTCGTTGCGGACTTGAAGCCGTGAATTGGACAGCACGCCGAGGCCGGATTCGAACGGCTGTCCGGCAATCTGCAGCGTCTGGCCGAAAGGCGTGGTGTCCGCCTGCGCGCCGCCCCAGCCCGCGTACTGGGGTCGCGTTCCACCGGAGCGCGTGCCGGTCCAGGGGTCGATCATGCGATGGATGGTCGGGTCGAGCTCCGGCTGCCGGGTGCCATCGACGGCGACGTTGATCGCGCCGGGAATTTCGGACAGGTAGACGCCGTTCGACAAGCGCCGCTTGCCGGTCGCTTCGAACACGCGCGTTTCGTGCGGGGCCAACGTGAACGCCTGTTCGCCGCTGAAGGTCGACCGCTCCTTGGTCCAAAGGTCCCGCAGGACGACCGGCGCATCGTCGGCCAACTTCAGATGACTGGCGAGCAAGACCACCGGGGTCGGCGTCGCGCCACGGTTGAACAGCGCCACGGCCTTGCGGTCGCCCTCGCCCAGCGTCTTGACGATGATCTGCGCATCGTCGGAGTCGTAGGCCACCACCGCCTGGTGTCCCGCCTTGTCCTGGTTGAGGCGAACCAGATCCGCGTTGCCCAGCACGCCCAGCAGCGAAGCCGGTCCAGTGCGCAGGTCGTAGCTGATCAGCAGCGGCGCGTTGATCATCGCCCACAAGGTAAAGTGCGAGCGCGCTTCCACCAAATGGTCCGCATCGAAAGCCTCGTGCCCGATGTGCAGGATGTCCGGATCGTTCCAGTGGCCGGGGCCGGCGTAGAGCGCGCGCTTCGCCGCGCTGTCGAAGTTATGCAGCATGCTGGTCCAGCTGGGCGTGATGTCGCTGCTCGTGCGCCACAGGTTGCCGACGTCCTTGCCCCACGAACGGACATTCGCCATGCCCCAGGCGCAGATCGACAGGATGTAGTCGTCGTCCGCATTGGCGGCCTTGAGGGCCGCGGCAACCGCCTCGTACCGGGCCCGCACCGCGTCGCTATCGGTGCGGTTGATCGCGCCGCGGTCGATCAGCGGGGCGACAGCGCGGTACTGCTGCTGTGCCACCAACGGCGAGCCGGGCACGAAGTCGGCGAGGCCGCAAGCGTCGATCTTGATGTAATCGAAGCCCCATTCCTTGAAATACAGTTCGATGTCCTGCTCGACATGCCCATCGAGTCCAATTTCGCGCTCGGCGGTCGTGCCTTGCGGCAGATTGGGCGAGTGCAGGTCATAGGCCTGCGAACAGGCATTGCGACCGATGTCGGTATAAATGCCGGCTTTCAGGCCCATGGCGTGCAGCTTGTCCGTAAACGGTTTGAAACTGGTCCCATCCTTGCCTCCGGTGGCTGCCGACGGGAAGATATTCGTGCGTATCTGCAAACGTCCATCGCCCTGGCGTCGCTTGAGCCACCAGCCATCGTCGACGTTGACATACCGGTAGCCGAGCGCCGCCAACCCGCTGTCGACCAGCACCCGGGCGGCGCCGATGACCTTGTCCTCGTCGACTTCGGTACGAAACGCATTCCAGCTGTTCCAGCCCATCGGCGGCGTGGCCGCCCCTCCCCCTGCGCGTCCTTCCCACCGCGCCGCCGGCGCCAGTGGATCGTCGCCGGACATGGCGACGCCCGGCATGACCAGCATGGCCAGCGCCGCCGCCAGCAGCCCGCGAACGACAGCGGGCCGGTGTAATTTTCCGTTATTGGACCGGCAATCTGGCATGCGTAACCCTTTACTTGTTTTCATTGAGATAGTCAAAACTTCAAGCTTGCACCCAAGGTGATGGATCGGCCGTAGCGGTAATAGCCGTTGGGAAGGCTGATGGTGCCGTTGCCCAGCGTAGGCTTCTGCACCGCATCGGTCAGGTTGTTGCCTTCGATGCTGATGCGCAGCGACTTGTTAACCTCGTAGGCCAATTGGGCGGTCAGCCACGTCACGGCGTTGGCCGTCTCGTTGAAGCCGGCGCCGATCACATTGGTGGCGGTGACGAAGGCATCGGTGTAGTCGGCCGTGGTGCTCATGCTCCACGGGCCCCGTTCGTACAGCAAGCCCAACGACGCGGTCGCTGGCGCGATGCCCTCGAGCGGGCGTTCGGTACCGTTCACCCAGCTGCGCGAGCGGTTGCGCGTGTACTGCGCGCGTACGCCGAAGCCATTGTCGAACAGGTATTGCAGGCCGATCTCGACGCCGCGCGCGGTGGCCTTGTCGCCGTTGACGGGACGCTGCACGTTGAACAACCGGCCGCCGGGCGCGCCGATGTCCTGGCCCGACAACCAGAGGCTGGTGATCTGGTTCTTGATGTTCTTCTGGTAGACGGCGACCGTAAACGCGGAGTCCTTGGCGAAATACCACTCCAGCGAGACGTCGGCCTGGCGCGCGGTGTACGGCTTGAGCTCGGCATTGCCGCCGTAGATCTGCGTGAAGTCGCCCCAGGAAATGCTGGCGGTGGTACTGGAAGGAGCGAGCTTGTCCACCGACGGGCGCGCCATCGTCTTGGCGGCGCCGAGCCGCAACTGGAGGGCGTCGGTGAGCATGTAGGTGAAGTTGGCCGCCGGCAGCGCGAAAGTGTAGCTGGAATCCTGTTCGACAGCCGACGGCGTGGCGTAGACGGCCGTGTAGTTGAAGGCGCCATTTTCAATGATGTCGGTGATCTTCGCGTCCCAGGCCTGCGCGGTGGTTTTGGTGTGCACCAAGCGCACGCCGAGGTCGGCGTTCCAGCTGTCGCCGGCCAGATCCGCTTGCACGTAGGCCGCAGTGGTCTTCTCGCCGACGCGGTAGCTTTCCAGCGGGTTCCAGGCAGGCGCCGACAAGGCCGAGCTGTAGACGCCGCCGCCCGGACGCGGCTTGCCGTCGTAGGCCTGCAATGCCTGCGCATAGTTGGCGATGTCAAAGCCGAGGAAGCTGCGCGGAAAGTTGCCGCCCACGCCAGACAGGAATCCCTTGGGGGTCAGGGTCTGGTTGATGACGTTGCCGCCCAGGGTCCCCACGTCGATCGCGTTCTGTCCCGAGTAATGATCCTGGCCGCCATTGAAGGCGTTGTTGACCATGTCGCGCGACTTCTTGCGATTGGTCTGGCTCAGGCCGAAATTCAGCTGGCTGATGTTAAAGCGATCCAGCTTCCACTCGGCGCTTGCCGTTGCGCCACGGATGCGGTCGTCGATGTTGTCGCCCGCCCGGCTGTAAAAGTGGGTGTTGAAATCGCTGGCCTTGAACAGGCCCTGCGCCAGGCCGCTCTGCAGGTCGCGGCCGTCGGCGAAGGTGGTCGTCACATCGGGCACGGCGGCGCCGGTGAGCCGGATGCGCGTGACGTTGGGCTGGTTCATGCGCAGCACGACGTAGCTGTCCTTGCCGCCGGAATGGCGCTTGGACGTGGACTCGTAGATGTCGCCCGTGACTTTGAGCGCCGGCGAAATCTTCCAGTCCGCCTTGGCGCCAACCATCGCCGTATCGACCACGCGGTACTCGGTCTTGTTGAGTATCTCCGGGTTGAGCCGCATTTCCGGGTCGGCACCCGACAAGGTGAGGTCAGACACGACGCCGTTGCTGACCTTCATGTCCGACCAGCGGCCCGGCGCGAACAGCGGGTAGAACGACAGCTGGTAGCCGACCTGGGGCGAGTCGAGCCGGGTCTTGAAACCGTCGACAACCACTTTGACGTCGCTGCTGGGCCGCCACTCCACCTTGCCCGAGAACGCCAAGCGCTCCTTCTTCTCCATGATGGAGCCGAAACGGAACTGGCCGGGTCCGATCAGGCCTTCTTCGTCGCGGTCGAGGATGCCGTTGCCGTTGGGATCGATGGCGCCGCCCCAGGTATTGCCCGACTCCCAGAACTGGCTCGGGTCGCTGGGGATCGGATTGCGCGACCAGCCGCCGTCGTTGCCGGCCGTATCGGTGCGCACGTCGCGCTTGGCGTAGACGACGCCGAGCAGCACGCCGAGCTGGTCGCCGAAAGTGTTGCTGTAGGTGCCGGACAGCTTCTTGCCGTTCAGGCTGCTCATCTGGTTGCGGTCGGCTTCCGCGCGCAGCAGGCCGCGCTGGCCTTTCTGGTCGAACGGGCTGGCGGAGCGCAGGTTCACGAGGCCGCCGATGGCGCCTTCGATCAACTGCGCCTGGGTCGACTTGACGACATCCGCGCCGCTGATGACGTCGGCCGGCAAGACGTCGAAGGCAAAGTAGCGGCCCGCGCTGTCGGTGCCCAGCAGGCGGCCGTTGAAGGTGGTGATGGTGTAGTCGGGACCCAGACCGCGAATGCTGACCTTTTGCCCTTCACCGCCGGCCGTGCGGGAGATCGAAACGCCGGTGATATGGCTCAGCGAATCGGCCACGTTGTTGTCGGGGAAGCGGCCAAGTTCGGTCGCGCTGATGCTGTCCTGCACGACGGCGGAGTTGCGCTTGAGCGCCAGCGACTGCTGCAGGCTGGCGCGGGCGCCGGTCACGACAACCTTGGCAACCTCCTCGCCATCGGGGGTGACGGCATCCTGCTGGGCGCGCGCCGGCGCGGCGACCGCCGCCAGTGCGAGCAAGCAGGCGGAAGTGAGTGGATTCAGTACCAGGCGAGGATGAGTGGCGGCGTGCGCGCGGCGGTGCAGGTGACTCATTAAACGGTTCCTTTAAGTTGTCGGAGCAGCGAAGGCGATGCGGGGCAAACCAAAAGACTGTCCGAACGCGCCTACACCTCAGGGGATGGAACCCTGCAACCGCTGGCGTGCGCTGACCTGATTGACACTTTCGTTTTATTTCGCACCGCATGATCTTGACCCAAAGCTCGCTTTAAACATATTTCGAAAGCCAAACGCAAGGAAAAGAAAGCTTTGAAGTGGCTCACTTTATCGCAAAACCTCGTTCGACTCAAAGCATCTTGCGTTTTTTTCATGTGAATGTCGCATTTGTGCGATTTAGCCTCACCCGCGCACGAAAAATGACTCCCCACATTGATGATTTTGAGAATTGCGGCCCATGCACAAGGCCGGCAGAATGCAGTTCATCGTTGAGAGACCGGTTGCCAAGCGCTTCCCGTCCGGCATGAAAGCGCTGGCGGACTATGTGCATGGCAAGGGACTCAAACTGGGCATCTACTCGGACGCCGGCGCGACCACCTGCGGCGGCCGTCCCGGCAGCCGCGGCCACGAGTACCAGGATGCGCGGAGCTATGCGCGCTGGGGCATCGATTACGTCAAGTACGACTGGTGCGACACCCCGGGCTTGAACGCCGAAGCGGCCTACACGACGATGCGCGACGCGATCGCCAAGGCCGGCCGTCCGATGGTGTTCAGCATCTGCGAATGGGGCATGAGCAAGCCGTGGGAATGGGCCGGCCAGGTCGGCCATTCGTGGCGCACCACGCCCGATATCTATAATTGCTTCGACTGCCAGTTCAGTCCCGGCTTTTCGACCGGCCTGGGCGTGCTGCGCATCCTCGACAAGCATGCCGACGACAACCTGCGCAAGTTCGCCGGGCCCGGCCGCTGGAACGACATGGACATGCTCGAAGTGGGCAACGGCATGAGCGAAGATGAAGACCGCGCCCATCTGTCGATCTGGGCCATGATGGCCTCGCCCCTGATCCTGGGCAACGACCTGCGTTCCATGTCGGAGTCGACCCGCCGCATCCTGACCAACCCCGGCGTGATCGCGGTGAGCCAGGACAAGCTGGGTATTCAAGCGCTGCGCGTATTGGCCGACGGTCCGCTGGAGGTCTATGCCAAGCCGCTCGACGGTGGCGAATGGGCACTGATGTTCCTGAACCGTTCCAACCAGGCGGCCGACGTTCAACATGACTGGAAGAAGCAAGTGCTGACCGATGACCTGAGCAAGCGGTCGGTCGATTTCAAGGAGAACGTCTACCGCTGGTCCGACCTGTGGAGCAAAAAGACGGGCGACACCAGCGGCACGCTGCGAGCGAGGCTGGCGCCGCACAGCGTGCTGATGTTGCGCCTGGGCGGCCCTGCGAAACCATAGGTGTTTCCGTAGCCCTCCCATGACAGACAACGTTGGTGGGAGGGTCCGATCCGTCGGAAAAATCTAAATGCAACTATATTGCAACTACGGGCCAATAGTGCAATAATTTCGAGTAACCAATAATCGAAATCAAGGAGCATGATGATCACCCTCCCCCGAAACCGACGTCACTGGTTGCGCGATGTCGCCGGCCTGGCCCTTGGCGGTGTCGGCCTCGCCGCCGCACCGCGCGGCGCCGCCGCAACCGAAGCCTCCGGCAAATGGGAGAGCCTGGCCGCGCATTACGATGTGGCGCCCGACTTCATCAATCTGGAGAACGCCTACTACGGCATCATGCCGACGCCGGTGGCCGACGACTTCAAACGCAACATCGACACCTTGAACCGGCAGAACTCGCGCTATCTGCGCAGCCAGTTCGACCGCGACGGAATCGAAGCCATCCGCGCCAGCCTGGCCGCGCATGCCGGCGTCGCCACCGGGGAAATCGCCATCACCCGGGGCGCCAGCGAGTCGCTGCAAAACCTGATCGCCAATTACCGGCCGCTCAAGGCCGGCGACACCGTCATGGTCGGCAACCTCGACTACGACACCATGATCGACGCGATGAACGACCTGGCGCGCCGTCGCGGCGCCAATGTCGCGACGGTGCGCATTCCCGAACCGGCCACGCGCCATGTGGTGATCGACACTTACGAACAGGCGTTGCGGCAGCATCCGCGCACCCGCCTGCTGCTGCTGACGCACATCAGCCACCGCACCGGCCTGGTGATACCGGTGGCCGAGATCGTCGCGCTGGCCAAGCGCCGCAACGTCGACGTCATCGTCGACATCGCGCAGTCCTGGGGCCAGCTCGATTTCCGCATCCCGGACCTCGGCGCCGATTTCGTCGGCGCCAACCTGCACAAATGGATAGGGGCGCCGCTGGGGCTGGGCTTCCTGTACATCCGCGAATCGCGCCTGCAAGACATCGATATCCAGCTGGGCAACAGCAGCTACCCGGCCACCGACATCCGCGCGCGCGTCCATTCCGGCACGGTCAACGCCGCCAGCGTCATGACCATCCCCGCCGCGCTGAAATACCACGGCCAGATTCCGCTGGCCGAGCGCAGCGCCCGACTGCGCGAACTGCGCGACTACTGGGTGCGGCGCGTGCTGGACGTGCCGGGCGTGCAGATCCTCACGCCCGAGGAGCCCGGCATGTACGGCGCGGTGACCTCCTTCCGCCTGCGCGGCAAGACCAGTTTCGAGGACAACGTGGCGCTGGCCAAACGGCTGATGGACGAGCATGGCATTTTCACCGTCGCGCGCAGCGGCCCGGTGGGCGGCGCCTGCATCCGCGTGACGCCGGCCTTCTTCACCCGCACGTCGGACCTGGACCGGCTGGTTGCCGCCATCCGTGTGCTCGCCGCCAAGGCGTAAGCGCTCGCGGCCGGCGACTCGCCGCGAGCCGTCCGGCCGCGCTCGCGCTCAGTGCGACACTGAACGGCTCCAGCGGTCGCCCGGTTGCTTCCAGTACCTGGCGGCCACGTAGCCCCACGGCATGGCGATCGGGATGATGACGACCAGTCCGACCGCGAACAGGTTTTCCAGCATCGACTGGTCCAGCGGGCCGGCGCGCCACGCCGGCAGCGCGACCACCAGCAGCCAGATGGTTTTCCAGGTCAGTTCCCACAACAACACGGGCAGCATTTGCAGCGGGTAACGGATGCCCAGCGCACACAGCAAGCCGAACGCCGCCAGCATGCAGTTGACGAAGCCTTGCGCCACGCCCCATGGCTGCGCGTGGTGGATCACGCCGGGCCAGATCACCAAGCCCAGTCCGACGGCGATGATCAGGTACACGATTCTCAACATATACAGACGGGTCAGCGATACTGCTTGCATGGCGAAGCTCCTTGAGATTGGATTACTCGACTTCTTTCAGAATTTTTTCGATGGCGATGACGCGGGACTTCAAATCCGCCAGCGCGGCGGCCGTTTCAGCCTGCGCGGCCACGCTGCGTTCGGCCAGCAGGCGGTAGTCGTTGTCGCTTTGCTGGCGCAACTTGGCTTGCTTGAGCTGCACAATGAAGCGCATGCCGAAAATCAGCAGCACCGTCATTGGTAGCAGGAATATCGTCAGCAAATAGATAGGTTCGGACATAAAAGCCTCTAGGTTTCGAGATGGGTGGACAAGGACTGCGCCGCCTCGGCGATCGCGGACGGCGTGAGCTGGACGCTGAAATCGGGCACTTCAAAATAATTCAGCGCCTTGCCGTCGGCGGACAATTCCAGTTTGCTGGTGACCAGGCCGGCGTCTTCCAGTTTTTTCAGATGCAGATGCAGCAACGGGCGGCTGATACCGAGTTCGCGCGCCAGCTGGCTGACGTAATTGCGGCCGCCAGACGTGAGTGCCGCCACGATGCGCAACCGGTGCGGGTTCGATAGCGCCGACAGCATTTCCAGCAGCTGGTCTCCGGTTGGGGATGGCGTTTTCAGTTTCATGTGTCAACAATATCTTACACGTGACAGCGAGTCAAACTTTAATTTCAAAAATCGCGAGATAGACCGCCCTCCCCCGAGTCGCCTGGATAGACGACGACGCCCATCCGGAGCGCACTTCCGACTACAATCGAGTAATCTGCGAGTTTTCCCGACCGCGCCTGGAGAGACCGAATGACCGTTGCCGACCGCCTGCCCACAATCAATGCATTGATATCCGCAGGCGTTGCCGCGCTCTGCCTGACGGGCGGCTTGTCGGCAGCGCAAGCAAGGGAGGCTCAACAGGCCGAGCATCAAATCGACGTCCCCGGCGCATCGCCGTTCGTCGTGTATCGTCCCGAGACGGTCAAAGCGGGAGCGCCGGCCCCGCTAGTGTTCTTGCTGCACGGGAGCTCGGGCGAAGGAGCATCCATACTGCGCCGCTCCAACCTCAAAACCTTGGCCGACAAGCACGGCTTTATCATCGCGGCGCCGACCGGCGCGATACGGCTCGCCCAGGGATTCGCGTGGAATATACCCGGCGTGGTGACCGCTGGCGGCGCGGCGCCCGGCGCTGGCGACCGGGATGACGTGAAATATCTGCTGTCGATCCTCGATTTGCTTGCCGAACAAGGACTGGTCGACCGCAGCCGCGTCTACGCGACAGGCTTTTCCGGTGGCGGCCGCATGGCAAGCTGGCTGGGATGCGTCGCGTCGACACGCTTCGCCGCCATCGCTCCGGTGGTAGGCCTGCGCGCGGGCGCGCCGCTTGCGTCGGACCCGCGACAGCCCGACCCGGACAGCTGCCGGCCGGAATCCGCTGTTCCCGTTGTGACGTTTGCCGGCGACAGCGATACGACCAACCCGATTGCCGGCGGTGGCGCCAAATATTGGCAGTACTCCATGCATGCCGCTGAAATGCGATGGGCCGGACTCAATCGCTGCGAGCGCCGCCCTGTCACACGACGGATCTCGGCAAACGTCTACCAGGAGCTCTACGATGGCTGCCAGGACGGCGCCATGGTCACCGCCTATATCACCGAGGGAGGCGGCCATACATGGCTTGCCGATGAGGAAGCCATGTGGAAGTTCTTCTCCCGCTACGCCCGCGCGGCGGATGGCAAATTACTGACAGGCGACAGTCCCGACGCGTCGGCGGCGTCCCGACAATGATACGTGCGCTACGCTCCATTTTCCTTGCCGCATGCGCCCTGTGCTTATCGGCCTCATCGACGTCGGCGCCCGTGCCGGTTTCAGGCGTCGCACCGCTCGAATTACGGGTCGCCGTGGTGTCCGATGGCCGCGCGGACTACTTCGTCCGCCTGCTCGAAGAGTCATTGAAGCTGATCAAACAACCCTACAATATCCAATACGTCAAGGACATCCCCGCCCGCCGCATGTGGTGGATGCTGGGCCAGGGTGATATCAATCTTTTTTACGGCATCCAGTCGAAGGACAAGGATGGCAGCAAGGAGCTCGTCCCGGTGCGTAACGCGCTGACCAATGGGCTGATCGGCCAGCGTGTCCTGCTCATCCGTCGAACCGATGCCGAAGCGTTCGCACGGGTCCGATCCGTAGGCGATCTGAAGCGCACCAGACTCATAGCCGGGCTAGGTGCCGGCTGGCACGATGCCAAGGTGTTCAAGGCGTCGGATTTGCCGCTCTACGAGCACACCGCGCCATGGAGTACGATTTACGCGATGGTCGCTGCGGGAAACCGCCGCGTCGACTATCTTCCGCGCGGCGTCACCGAGGTGTTGGAAGAGGCGCGCGCGCATCAGGAATTGGTTGTGGAGCAGCATTTGCTGTTGGCGTATCAAGCCGACTTCATTTTCTATCTCGACGCAACGGCCGCGCGCTATCGGCCGATTCTGGAGCGGGCCTTGAGGCAAGCCGAAATTACCGGACTCAAAGCGCGCCTGATCGAGGAAACGTTCGGTGCCGATATCAGGGCGCTACAGCTGAACGGCCGGCTGCGCCTGAACCTGCCTCCCGGCCAGGCCCGTTAGAACACGCTGGGCACCAGGTTTTCCCCGCCTGATACCTCGATGACGGTACCTGTGACATAAGGATTGGACATGAGAAACAGCGCGGCGTGCCCGATATCCTCCGCCGTACCCACCCGGCGCGCCGGAAAAGTGTTCCGCACCCTTTCTTTCAGATCAATGCGCTCGCTAGCGGATAAGCCACTCCACAGGTCCGTGTCGACGTAGCCGGGACGTATCGTGTTGACGCGGATCGGCGCCAGCTCGAGCGCCAGTGAACCGGACAGCGATTCCACCGCCGCAAACGCGGCAACCACCGCCGCCAGGCCTTTTTTTGCCCGCGCCGCCAAGCCGCCGGTGAGGAAAGTAATCGAACCGCCCGCCTTCAGATGGGGCGCAGCGTAACGCGCGCAGGCCCAGCTGCCCATGAACTTGGTGTCCATGTAGCTGCGCACGCCGCGCATATCGTCCGCCATGAACGTTTCCCAGGTTCCGAAGGCCGGCCCCGACGTGACAACCAAATGATCGAACGGTCCGATGGCGTCGAATGCGTCGCGCACCGCCGGTTCGTCGCTGATATCCAGCACCACCTGGTTGAAATCAGCAAGTTGCGGACGTTCGGCGTCCGACGCGGTCCGCCGGCTGGCGACCGTCACGGACGCGCCCGCCGCGTGCGCCGCACGCGCGACGCCCAAACCAATGCCGGTTTTTCCGCCGACGACCACGACCTTTTTCTCGGCAAGGCTTAGTGGCGAGTTCGCGAAGGGTTCGCTTCCATTTTCCGATGTGCTCATGGTTTTTCTCACATTGCTTAATGATTGATAACGAGCGCCATCATAATTCCATTGTCACAGGATGATAATTGCGATATTTTGAATGAGATAGATTCTGGAATGGAATGAATATCCTCGTTCCGTCCCGCTATTCAACTTTCACGGCAAGGAACCATGGACCGTTTTCATGAAATGGCTGCGTTTGTCGCGGTCGTCGAAACCGGGGGCTTCTCCGCCGCCGCACGCCGGACGGGCGACACGCAGTCCTCGATCAGCAAGCTCGTCGGCTCGCTGGAAAAAAGACTGGGGGTGAAGTTATTTAACCGAAGCACCCGCAGCGTGACGTTGACCGACGATGGACAGAGTTATTACCAGCGGACCAAGCCACTGCTCGAGGAGATCGATTCGGCCGACCGCGAACTTACCAACCGGACCTTGAATGTCGCAGGCCAAATCAGAATCGCGGTGGCGGCAACTTTCGGCCGCCTTCATATCCTGCCCCTCCTACCGGATCTGCTGTCCCGTTATCCGAAGCTGAAAGTCGATCTTGTCCTGTCGGACTCCGTACGCGACATGGTCGACGACCGCATCGACCTTGCCATCCGCGTCGGCGCTGTCAATGAACTCGATGCAGTGGTGCGGCGCGTGGCGACCTCCAGCCTGGTTTGCGTCGGAGCCCGCCGCTACTTCGACCAGCACGGCATCCCTGCCACCCCTGCGGATCTGGCCCACCATAATTGCCTGGTCTACGAAGGCACGGGCAATGCCGAAACCTGGCCGTTTGTCGGACCGCAAGGGCAATATAGCGTTCCCGTCTCCGGCAACCTCCGGTCGAACAGCATCGAAACGATACGGGCCGGGGTGCTGGCCGGAGTTGGAATCGGGCTGTTCACGCGCATGTCGCTTTGCGACGAATTGCGCCATCCCGACATCATCACGGTACTCGATGATTTTTCGAAACAAGCCCTGGACATCAGCCTGATCTGGGCAAATCGCCGGTTGGTCTCTTCGCGCGTACGCTGCGTTACCGACTACTTCGCCGCCGCGCTCCAGGCCGGCGCGGCCACCTCCTCCTGAACGGCACGCCGATCCGATCTATTCCGGGATCGAATCAAGGTTATTCGACATAGGTCCATTATCAGCGGCGCTTGCGGCGGCTACTATGTTTTCCACTTACCTACACCGGAGGAAAAATGAATCAGCTGAAATCTCAAAGTGCGGTATCCCTGGCACGCCGCGTCATGCTTGCCAGCGGTGCGATTGCCGCGACGGGCCTGCTCAATATCGGGCGGGCTGCAACGCAACCGGCGGCCATACCGCGCCCCGCATCGGCGCCCGAGGCCAATATTGCACTAGAAATTTACAAAGCGCTCGCGGCAGATGAGCTCGACCGGTGGGACGCAGTGGTCCACCCCGACGTGGTCGCCAACAGTCCCGCCGGGCGCAATATCGTCGGCCTGCAGAACCTGAAGCGATGGCAGAAATCGTTCGGGCTCGCGTTCCGCCCGCGAATCGACCTCATCGATCATTTCGTCGCCGGCGACCGGGGCCTGGTCACCATCAATCTGCACTGGAAGCATGACGGCGGACCCTTCAACGGCATTGCGCCAACCGGCAAGGGCGGCACCTCGGTCGAGAGCTTTATGCTGCGGATTGAAAACGGGATGGTCGTCCGCTGGGACATCGCCGACCATTCCCTCGATCTCGCGAATTACCTGCACGACCAGGGAATGAAAATGCCCACGAACGTGACGCCGCCGACGGAGATCAAGGGATAGGCGCAAACCAAGGTGCTGATCAGCTCCGCTCGACCAGTTCCCGAATTGCGACAGCAAAACTGATCGGCGCTTCCTGCGGCACGTTGTGCCCAACGCCAGGCAGTACGCGGCGCGCATAGACTCCGCTGAATTTCCCAGCATCCTCGTCTTCCCGAGGCGGAGGATCGACGCCATCGTCCGCGCCCAGCAGCACGATGCTCGGAACCGAAATATCGGGTTGGCGTGCCAATCTCGCTTCGATCCCTGCATAGGCCGGATCGCCTTCGATGACGCCATACCGATGCCGGTAGGAATGAATCACCACATCGACGAAGTCGGGATTATCGAAAGAGACTGCGGTCCGCTCAAATGTGTCCTCATCAAAGGACCAGGATGGTGACCATGTCTTCCAGAGCAGCCGGCAGATCTCGCGCCGGTTCGTATCCAGGCCTCTGCGGCCCCGCTCGGTGTGAAAGTAGTATTGATACCAGTCGCGTGCTTCCTGTTCCGGCATACCTGGCTCGGCGGCGGCTGAGATGTCCTGAATGTTGTAGCCCTTGCCGGCGCTGACCAAACCGACGACCCGCTGCGGCCATAACGCAGCCACGATACAGGCAGCCCTGCCACCCCAGTCGTAACCACCGAGAATGGCTTTTTGAATATGGAGGGCATCCATCAATGCCAGCAGATCCGCGCCAAGCGCCGCCTGCTCACCCGAGCGCGGCGTATCGGGCGACAGAAACCGGGTCGCGCCATAGCCACGCAAAAACGGGACGATGCAACGGTGCCCTGCACCGGCGAGACTGGCCGTCACCTCGTCAAAGGCATGAGCATCATAGGGAAAGCCATGGAGAAGAACGGTCGGCACGCCATCCGCAGGACCCGCCTCGTAATACGCGACATCCAGGACACCTGCGGACACGCGGTGTAAGATGGGTAGCTGAGCCATGACCAATGCCCCTCCCTTTGATCATTTTCCGCGACGGGAAGCGGCCCGCGCGCCGCTGCTTTTGCGCCGCGAGGCGGACCGGCGGGCAGGCTTGTGCGTGTGTTTCTTCGTCTCGCCCGCTTCGGCGCGCTGTTTATTGACGATACGCGAAGCGACCTCCTCCTCCCGGCCCTTGTAACGGCCCTCCTTCTTAAATTTGCGTTCGATCTTTTTGTATTCCCGTTCGCGCTTCGCATTGGCACCTGTAGGCATGACGCTCTCCTTTGAAAATGAAATTCAGGATACTTTTTGGCGTGCCGGCTGTATGCGAAGTGCCGCACATTTTCCGGCATAAAAATGGGGGCCAGCGGGTTCGCCATGCGATTTGCACGGAGAACGACGTTATGCGAGACAACGCACAGTACGCCTCCGGAAAAGCCGGAAAGATGACGTCACACCCATTGGAAAGGAGCCATGATGGATAAACCAAATTCAAGCAGGCGCGCGGTCGTTGGCGCGGCGGCAACCGGTCTTCTCGGCGCGGCGATGGCGCCATCGCTTGCCAAGAGCGGGGCTGACGCCGGCGCCGATGTGCCGCCGAAAGATCCGCTCACCGCCTATCCCGCGCCACCGTTTCCGAAACAGCAGCAGCCCTGGCCTGGCTTGACCAGCAAGATGAATCCACGCCCCGACCATGGCGAAACCAGCTATAAGGGTTCGGGGCGGCTCAAGGGCCGCAAGGCGCTGCTCACGGGTGGCGATTCCGGCATCGGGCGCGCCGCCGCGATCGCCTACGCGCGCGAGGGCGCGGACGTGGCCATCAACTACCTGCCGGCGGAGGAAGCGGATGCGCGCGAAGTGGTAGCGCTGATACGTGCCGAGGGCCGCAAGGCGGTCGCCATCCCGGGCGACATCAAGGATGAGGCGTTCTGCAAAAAGCTCGTGGCCGATGCCGCGCGCGAGCTGGGCGGCCTCGACATCCTCGTCAACAACGCCGCGCGCCAATTCTCGCGCGACTCCATCCTCGACATGACCACCGCACAGTTCGACGAGACCTTCAAGACGAATGTGTACGCGATGTTCTGGATCACCAAGGCCGCCGTGCCGCTGCTCAAGCCTGGCGCCACGATCATCAACACCGCCTCGGTAAACGCCTACGAGCCGAGCGAAAACCTGATCGACTATGCGGCCACCAAGGGCGCGATCATGATTTTCAGCAAGGGACTGGCCAAGCAGCTGGCGCCGAAAGGCATCCGCGTCAACGCGGTCGCGCCCGGCCCCTTCTGGACGCCGCTGCAGGTCACGGGCGGCCAGCCGCCGGATAAATTGCCGGAATTCGGCGCCGATACGCCAATGAAACGGCCGGGCCAGCCGGCGGAACTGGCGGGCATCTACGTGCTGCTCGCTTCGAACGAATCGAGCTATGCGACCGGCCAGGTGTATGCCGCAGTCGGTGGCAGAGGCGGCCCGTAAATTCCACTAATACTCCAGCCGAAACTATCGACCACTCATTTACCGGACGATGCAACTGCATCCAAAATGAAAAAGCCCCTGAGAGTTAGGGGCCTGGTCTCATCCATCTACGCGACGTTGCCAGCGGCTACCGGGCTAAACATCATTCCCACTCGATCGTCGCCGGCGGCTTGCCCGAGATGTCGTACACCACCCGGTTGATCCCGCGCACCTCGTTGATGATGCGGTTCGACACCTTGCCCAGCAGCGCGTGTGGCAGGTGCGCCCAGTGCGCCGTCATGAAGTCCTGCGTCTGCACCGCGCGCAGGGCGACGACGTATTCATACGTGCGGCCATCGCCCATCACGCCCACCGATTTGACCGGCAGGAAGACGGCAAACGCCTGGCTGGTCGCTTCGTACCAGTTGGTCGGCACGCTGTCCTGATCGAAGCCCGGCACCACCACCGCTTCGTACGGCGTGTTGCGCAGCTCTTCGATGAAGATGGCGTCGGCGCGGCGCAGCAGGTCGGCGAAATCCTTCTTCACCTCGCCCAGGATGCGCACGCCAAGGCCGGGACCCGGGAACGGATGACGATAAACCATGTCATGCGGCAGGCCCAGCGCCACGCCCAGCTTGCGCACCTCGTCCTTGAACAGTTCGCGCAACGGCTCGAGCAGCTTGAGCTTCATCGTCTCCGGCAGGCCGCCGACGTTGTGGTGGCTCTTGATGGTCTGGCCCTTCTTGCCCTTGCCGGCCGATTCGATCACGTCCGGGTAGATGGTGCCCTGCGCCAGCCATTTGGCGTTGACCAGCTTGCCCGATTCGACCTGGAACACTTCGACGAATTCGCGGCCGATGATCTTGCGCTTTTGCTCCGGGTCGGCGACGCCGGCCAGGTGGCCCATGAACTGGTCCTCGGCGTCCACGCGGATGACCTTGACGCCCAGGTTCTTGGCGAACATGTCCATGACCATCTTGCCCTCGTCCAGGCGCAGCAGGCCGTGGTCGACGAACACGCAGGTGAGCTGGTCGCCGATGGCGCGGTGGATCAGCGCGGCGGCCACGGACGAGTCGACGCCGCCGGACAGGCCGAGGATGACCTCGTCGGTGCCCACTTGCGCGCGGATCTTCTCGACCGCTTCGCTGATGTAGTCCGGCATGTTCCAGTCCGATTTGCAGCCGCAGATCTCGTGCACGAAGCGACCCAGCATGGCCTTGCCCTGCACCGTGTGCGTCACTTCCGGGTGCCATTGCACGCCGTAGAAATGCTTCTCTTCGTTGGCCATCGCGGCGATCGGGCAGCTTGGCGTGTTGCCCATCAGGACGAAGCCCGGCGGCATTTCCAGCACCTTGTCGCCGTGGCTCATCCACACCTTCAGCATGCCGTGGCCTTCGTCGGTGACGAAGTCGTTGATGCCGTCGAGCAGTTTAGTGTGGCTGCGCGCGCGCACTTCGGCATAGCCGAATTCGCGCACCAGGCCGTTCTCCACTTTACCGCCCAGCTGCGCCGCCATCGTCTGCATGCCGTAGCAGATCCCTAGCACCGGCACGCCCAGCTCGAACACGGCCTGCGGCGCGCGCGGCGAGTCGCCGTCCAAGGTGGAGTTGTGGCTGCCCGACAGGATCACGCCGGCGGCGCCGTAGTTGCGCACGAACTCGTCGCTGACGTCGTACGGGAACACTTCCGAAAACACGCCGGAGTCGCGCACACGGCGGGCGATCAGTTGGGTGACTTGGGAGCCGAAATCGAGAATGAGGATTTTAGAATGCATGGATGTCTACAGAAGAGGTCTGGAATGGAAAAACGCCGGCTTGCTAGCCGGCGTTGCAAGGACTGCTTAGTCGCCGGAACGGTAGTTCGGCGCTTCCTTGGTGATTTGCACGTCGTGCACATGCGATTCGCGCATGCCGGCCGAGGTGATCTCGACGAACTCGGCTTTGTTGCGCAGCTCGTCGATGGTGGCGCAGCCGCAGTAACCCATCGATTGGCGCACGCCGCCGACCAGCTGGAAGATGATCGCCAGCACGCTGCCCTTGTAGGCGACGCGGCCTTCGATACCTTCGGGCACGAACTTGTCGGCCTTCATCGTGGCGTCCTGGAAGTAGCGGTCGGCCGAACCGTCCGACATCGCGCCCAGCGAACCCATGCCGCGATACGACTTGTACGAGCGGCCCTGGTACAGGATCACTTCGCCCGGCGCCTCTTCGGTGCCCGCGAACATCGAACCCATCATCACGGTCGACGCGCCGGCGGCCAGCGCCTTGGAGATGTCGCCCGAGAAGCGGATGCCGCCGTCGGCGATACAGGGCACGCCGGTGCCTTCCAGCGCCTCGGCGACATTGGAGATGGCGGTGATCTGCGGCACGCCGACGCCGGCGACGATACGGGTGGTGCAGATCGAGCCGGGGCCGATGCCGACCTTGACCGCGTCGGCGCCGTATTCGACCAGCGCCTTGGCGGCGGCGGCGGTGGCGATGTTGCCGCCGATGACGTCCACGTGCGGGAACTTGGTCTTGATCCATTTCACGCGGTCGAGGATGCCTTGCGAGTGGCCGTGGGCGGTGTCGACCACCAGCACGTCGACGCCGGCGGCGACCAGCAGCTCGATGCGTTCCTCATCCTTGGCGCCGACGCCGACGGCGGCGCCCACCAGCAGTTTGCCGTGCTGGTCCTTGGAGGCGTTCGGGTGCTCGGTGGACTTCTGGATATCCTTGACGGTGATCAGGCCGCGCAACTCGAACGCGTCGTTGACGACCAGTACGCGCTCGAGGCGGTGCTTGTTCATCAGGCGCTTGGCTTCGTCGCGGTCGGCGCCGTCGCCGCTTTCCTTGATGAACACCAGCTTTTCGCGCGGGGTCATCTTGGCGCGCGCTTCGGCGTCGAGTTCCTGTTCAAAGCGCAGGTCGCGGTTGGTGATGATGCCGACCACTTCCTTGCCTTCGACCACCGGGAAGCCGGAGATGCCGTACTGCTCGGTCAGTTTGATGACGTCGCGGATTTTCATCGTCGGCGGGATCGTGATCGGATCGCGCAGCACGCCGGCCTCGAAACGCTTGACCTTGGCCACTTCGCGCGCCTGGTCCTTCGGATTGAGGTTCTTGTGAATGATGCCGATGCCACCCTCTTGCGCCATGGCGATCGCCAGACGGCCTTCGGTCACGGTGTCCATCGCGGCAGACAGCAGCGGAATGTTCAACGTGATATTGCGGGTCAGACGAGTTTTGAGGGACGTATCGGCAGGCAGAACATTCGAGTACGCTGGGACGAGAAGCACGTCATCGAACGTGAGTGCTTTTTGGAGAAGACGCATAGCAATTCCTATAGGCGCAAAAGCAGATTATACAGATTTTGAGCCGTTCTGTCTGGAACTTATTGCAGCGTTTCCCCGGCGCGGTTCGCGGCCCCGCCCGCCAATGAAAAAGCCGCCCGAAGGCGGTGTCTCGGCGTGCGCTGGCTTAAGCGCGAACCTTGCGGCGGCGCGCCGTCAGTCCCAGCAACCCGAGGCCTCCCAGCAGCAAGGCATAGGTTTCCGGCTCCGGTACCGGGGCGACCGTGAAGGTGATGTCGTCGACGACGATGTTGCGGCCGGCGCCCGTGAAACTGAACGAATGGCCTACGCCGGTGAACGACAGGTCGGCCGCGACAAAGGGACAGTAACGATTACCGAAACCGCATTCCGCCACCACGCGCCCGTCCGGGGTCCGCGCCAGCGTCAGCGAAGCCAGCAGGTTGCCGCTGGCGCCGTAGCCCTCCCAGACATTGACGGTCTGCACCACGAACGGCGAAGCGTAGTTGAAGTACAAGGTGCCGACAAACCCGTCGGCGACATTGACGTACGCGTCATCGCTTTGGAATCCCAGCGCGGTATAGGCAGATGCCGGATCGCCGTGGCCGCCATGCGAGCCGTTGGTGCACGGGTCGCTGGCGGTGCTCAGGCAGATGCCAACCGCAGCGCCGGAAAATCCCACCCCGTAATTCTGGCCGGCGGTGCCATAGCCGCTTTGGCCGCCATTATAAAATCCGCCGATGCCATGGGTGCCCTGAAAGAGCCGCGGCTGCGGCACCAAGCCCTCGAAGTCCAGCGTCACCGTGGTAGCGACGGCCATGCCGCTGGCACAGGCAAACAAAAGCAAAGCGCCTAGCATTCTCATCATCTTCATCGTCATCCTATCGAAAGTCGCAAAAGTGCACCAACATTATATTATATTTTTGCTAATTAAAATATCATCTGTTTAATTTTTTGCTGCACTTGCATTGAAAACGCCGGGCGCCATTAGCACTAGGCCTTGATTTGTTATAAATATTTCTACATTGTGACATTCGGAGAGATTGGCGTCACAGCGCTTCGGTATAGTGACATGCGGTTTTGGCATATTGATATTATTGCGAAATAAGATGCATTTCATCATCTAAGGGGAAAATAACGTGGGTAAATCGATATTTCATGTCCTTTCAGTGGCGGCGCTGCTGGCCGCCATGGCGGCGCCGGCCGTCGCCCAGGTCGCCAATGGCGCCGATGTGGACCTTTATTACAACCCGAACTACGTCGCCGTGTCGAACTCCGGTAATTCATTCACCTTTGCAAGCGCTGGCCCCTACGCGCCGGACGGCAACTGGACCCCGGGCATTTACAAGGACCTGTTCATCGTCAGTGCGCACGAGGGCAAAGCGCTGACCGGTAATATGAGCATGTCGTTCCAGGCCAGCTATCAACTCGCCGCGCCACCGCTGCCATGGCCTTACCAGGGCGATTACACGGGTTCATTCTCGTCCACCATCGACGTACTTAAGCCCAACTGCGACAGTTGCGGACCCTTCGATTCCGTGCACCTCGGCCAGATTTACGCCGGCGACGGGGCGCAGTCGACCCTGCCAACCGGCGGCACGCTCACCGGATCGGCCAGTTTCACCGGCGCCGCCGGCAACTACGACACCTTGTTCGCGTATGCGTTCAACTACTACAACCTGAATACCAGCTACGGTTCCGTAAACCTTACCTCGTTCACGCTGTCGTTCGAGACCGTGCCGCAAGCGAGCCCGGTGCCCGAATTACCGCCGGTGGCGATGCTGAGCCTGGGCCTGGCGGCCTTGGCGATGCGCGTGCGCTACGTCAAGGCACGACGGGCCGTTGAGGCGTAACCGACAAGGTTCACGCTGCAACCGGTGCCGCCGGGCCGTCCCGGTACCATCTCCGCCACGCGGCGGCCGCGACATGCGGGGGCCGCGCCTGGCAGCATCGGCCGCCAGCGCGCGGTATTGATTGACACCAAGCACTATTCGTGGCGAAATCTGTGCCTGCACCCGTGGAGCACGCCATGCGTTTTCGTCTCACTTCCCTTGCCCTGCTGGCAAGCGCGCTGTCCGCAGCCGTGCCGGCGGCGTTCGGCCAATATCTGTGGATCGACGACAAGGGCGTCAAACAGCTGTCCGACCGCCCGCCGCCGCCGTCGGTGCCGGCCAAGCGCATCCTCAAGGCGCCCGGCAAGCCCTTGTTCAATCCCAACGCCGAACCGGCGCCGGCCGATGCGGACGGGGCGGCGGGATCGCCTGCCGAATCCGGCGCCGCCAACGCGGGCCCCAGGCCGGCGCCGACGCTGGCCGCGCGCAACGAGGCGTTCAACAAACGCCGCGCCGATGCCGCCGCCGCCGAGCGTAAAGCCGCCGACGACGTCCGCCAAAAAGCCGATATCGCCGCCAATTGCGATCTTGCCCGGCAAAACCAGCGCATGCTCGAGGACGGCGTGCGCATGGCCAATGTCGACAAAAACGGTGAACGTGGCATCATGGGCGACCAGGAGCGCGCCGAATTCGGTAAAAAGAATCAAAAAGTGTTGGCTGGCTGCCAATAAGCACTTTCCCCCTCTTCCTTTCGGCGTAAGCTGCCGTATGATATCGCTATCAATACCACTATAAGTATTACCGATGACGAAATCACAAGCGGGCAGGAGCCGCGCCAGCGGCCGCATCACCCTGGCGATGGTGGCGAAACACGCCGGCGTGGCGACCATGACCGCCTCGCGCGCGATCACCCAGCCGGACATGGTGTCCCAGGCGCTGCGCGACCGGGTCGACAAGGCGGTGATCGAACTGGGCTACGTGCCCAACCGCGCCGCCCGCGCGCTGGCCTCGTCGCAATCGAAGGTGATCGCCGTGCTGGTGCCGTCGTTGTCGAACGCCGTGTTCACCGAGGTGCTGGCCGGCATCCAGGACGCGCTCGACGCCGACGACTACCAGATCCTGATCGGCAACACCCGCTATTCGGACCAGGAAGAGGAAAAACTGATCGGCACCTACCTGCAGTCGAATCCGGACGGCATGCTGCTGTCGGGGCTGTCGCACAGCGACCGGGTGCAGCAAATCCTGACCAATTCGCGCGTGCCGGTGGTGTCGATGATGGACATGTCCACCGATCCAGCCCAGCTGACGGTGGGCTTCTCCCAGTTCCAGGCGGGCCAGGCGATGACGCGCTACCTGCTCGACAAGGGCCACAAGCGCATCGGCTTCATCGGCGCGCAGCTCGACGAGCGTACGCTGCGCCGCGCCGAAGGCTATCGCCAGGCCATGAACGAGGCCGGCCTGGCCGACGTGCGGCTGGAGGTCATGGTGGCCGAGCCGTCGACCATCGCGCTCGGCGCCGAGCTGCTGGGGCGTATGCTGGCCCAGTCGCCGGACTGCGACGCCATCTTCTGCTGCAACGACGACTTGGCGCACGGCGCCATCTATCAATGCCAGCGGCGCGGCATCTCCGTGCCGACCCAGCTGGCGATCTGCGGCTTCAACGACCTGCCCGCCTCTGCCTGGATGAACCCGTCGCTGACCACGATCGGCACGCCGCGCTACCGCATCGGCTTCGAGGCGGCCACCCTGCTGCGCGCCGTCATCAAAGGCGAGGCGCCGCCCAACCGCCAAATCGACCTGGGCTTCACGCTGATGGCCAGGGAAAGCGCCTGAGCCAGGGTAGCCGGCCGGGCGCCGCATTGCTGCGGAGCCCCACACACCCTTGCCTTGATGCGGCGCACCATAGAATCTTGTTTACAAATCCCGTCAAAAGCTTACACTACAAACAATCTGTTAGCGCTAACATGCACCCATAACTATGAGTAATCAAACAACGCAGGTCCGCTGGGTCGTCATGGGCGTGAGCGGCTGCGGCAAGAGCTCGGTCGGGCTGCAACTGGCCACCGCGCTGGGGGCGCCCTTCCTCGAGGGCGACACCTATCACTCGTACGCCAACGTCGCCAAGATGTCGGCAGGCATGGCGCTGACCGACGACGACCGCGCCGACTGGCTCAAGGCGCTGCACGCCGAGATTGTCGCGGCGCGCGACCGCCATTCAGGCCTGGTACTGTCGTGCTCGGCCTTGAAGCGCCGCTACCGCGATCTGCTGCGCGGCGCCGACCCGCAACTGCGTTTCGCCCATCTGCACGGGCCGCGCGAGCTGATCGCCGCGCGCATGACGGCGCGCCCCGGCCACTACATGCCCACCTCGCTGCTGGACAGCCAGCTGGCGGCGCTGGAACCGTTGCAGGCCGACGAAGCCGGCATCGTGCTCGACATTAGCAAGGACCCGTCCGAACTGGTGCGGGAGATCTTAAAAACCAACAAGCAGGAGACATGATGACATCCATCCCGGTTACCGCTATCAGCATTACCCCCCAATTCGCGCCGCCAGCCCCCTGCTGACGGCCGCAAACCGAGCTCTCTCGGGGTGGCGTCTCCCGCCGCGCTGGACCGTGCGTATGCATGCGCGCATAGGTACGGTCCCGGCGTTCCGCCCTGTTCGGGCAGTGGAGTTCCGGCTCCACTGCCTGTTTTTACATGTGCAAGAATCGACGGCGTTAAACTGTCGGGTATCGTTAAGACAAGGCGACTGTGAATAAACAACTGACCTGGCGTGAAAAGATCAGCTACGGCATCGCCGATATGGGCTTCAATTTTTATTGGACCAATATCGCGACCTTCCTGCTGATCTACTACACCGACGTCTTCGGCATCTCGGCCGGCGCGGCGGCGTCGATGATGTTCACGATCAAAATCATCAACGCCTTCACCGACCCGATGATCGGCGCCGCCGCCGACCGCACCAGCACACGCTTCGGCAAATTCCGCCCCTACCTGGTCTGGGTGCCGGTGCCGCTGGCCTGCGCGGCCATCCTCACCTACACCACGCCCGACCTGGGCCACGACGGCAAGATCGTCTGGGCCTACGGCACCTATCTGCTGATGATGGTCTGCTACACCTGCATCAACATCCCGTACAACGCGCTGTCCGGCGTGCTGTCGGCCGATCCGCAGGAGCGCTCCACCGTCAACGGCCTGCGCTTCATCTTCGCCTTCGCCGGCGGCACCCTGGTCACCGCCGCCACGCCGGCGATGGTATCGTGGCTGGGCGCCGGCGACGATAAACTTGGATGGCAGTTGACGATGCTGGTGTGGAGCATATTCGCCTCCGGCCTGTTCGTGCTGACGTTCCTGAACACGCGCGAACGCATCGCGCCGCCGCCCTCGCAAAAATCCAACGTCGCCCAGGACATCCGCGACCTGTCGCGCAACCGGCCGTGGGTGGTGCTGTTCTTCCTGGCGCTGATCATCATGATCACCATCACCTTGCGCACCACCAGCGCGGCCTACTACTTCAAGTACGTGGTGGGGCGCCCGGAACTGATGCAGGGCTTCGTGCCGGCATATATGATCTCGGCCGCCGTCGGCGCCTCGATCACGCCCTTCCTTACGCGCTTCGTCGACAAGAAAAAGCTGATGATGATTTTGATGAGCATCACCGCCGTGCTGTCATCGGCCTTCTTCTTCGTGCCGAAGGACCAGGTGACGTTGATGTTCGCGCTGCAGATCGGCATGGGCCTGGCGCTGGGACCGAAGTCGCCGCTGGCCTTCTCGATGTACGCCGACACCGCCGACTACAACGAATGGCGCACCGGCCGCCGCGCCACCGCGATGACCTTCGCCGCCGCCACCTTCTCGCAAAAGCTGGGCACCGCGATCGCCGTCGCCGTCATCGGCTCGCTGTTCACGCAGCTCGGGTATGTCGCCAACGCGGCGCAGTCGGTCGGCTCGCAGGCCGGCATCGTCTGGCTGATGTCGTTCATCCCGGCCGCCTTCGCGGTGCTGGCCGTCGTGGTCATGTTCTTCTATAACCTCGACAACACAAAGCTGGTTGAGCTCCAGGCCGAGCTGGAACAACGCAAGGCCAAGCCGGCATAACCCCACATTCCATTTAGTTTAAGCTTTATTACGGAGACCGTCTCATGCTACGCCCAACCCACAATGGCGACCGCTTCGAACTGACCAGCGCCACGGCCATGCCGCGCGCCGCCGGCTTCCTGTGGAACCAGAAAATGATGATCCAGGTGACCTGCCGGGGTTACGCCGTCGCCCAGTACATGCAGCCGGAACCCGCCAAGTACGCCTACGCGCCGAACCTGGAGGCCAAGACCTTCATGCAACCCGAGCAGAACTACTACGCCCATCATCCGGGCCGCTTCTTCTACATCAAGGACGAGGAAACGGGCGAGTTGTTCTCGGCGCCGTATGAACCGGTGCGCACGCCGGTCGACAGCTTCAATTTCTCGGTCGGCAAAAGCGACATCGAATGGACCATCGAGCACCTGGGCCTTCGCGTGGAACTGACGTTGAGCATTCCGACCACCGACGTGGTGGAACTGTGGTCGCTGCGCGTGACCAATCTGTCCGGCCGCGCGCGCAAACTGAGTGTCTATCCCTACTTCCCGATCGGTTACATGTCGTGGATGAACCAGTCGGGCGAATATCGCGCCGACCTGGGCGGCGTGGTGGCGAGCAGCGTGACGCCGTATCAAAAAGTCACCGACTACTTCAAGCAGAAGGATTTCAAGGACAAGACCTACTTCCTGTGCGAGCAGGCGCCGGAGGCGTGGGAAGTGCAGCAACAGGCGTTCGAGGGCGAAGGCGGCCTGCATTATCCAAGCGCGATCCAGGAGCCGCTGCTGGCCAATGGCGACGCGCGCTATGAAACCCCGGCCGCCGTGGTGCAATACCGCCTGGCGCTGGCGGAAGGCCAGTCGCACGACTACCGCTTCATCTTCGGCCCGGCCTTCGACGACGCGGAAATCATCGCCATGCGCGAGAAATACCTGGGCGCCGCCGCCTTCGACAACGCGCGCAAGGACTACGCCGACTACATCGCCGGCGGTCGCGGATGCCTGCGCATCGAGACGCCCGACAAGGAACTCGATAACTTCGTCAACAACTGGCTGCCGCGCCAGGTGTTCTACCACGGCGACGTCAATCGCCTCAGCACCGATCCGCAGACCCGCAACTACCTGCAGGACAATATGGGCATGAGCTTCATCAAGCCCGGCGTGATGCGCGCGGCCTTCCTGCATGCGCTGTCGCAGCAGGAGGCCAGCGGCGCGATGCCGGACGGGATCCTGCTGGCCGAGGGCGCGGAGCTCAAATACATCAACCAGGTGCCGCACACCGACCATTGCGTGTGGCTGCCGGTGGCGCTCAAGGTGTACCTGGACGAAACCGGCGACTACGACATCCTCAACGAGGACGTCGTCGGCCACGACAGCGGCGTCGCCATCACCGTCTCCGAGCGCATGAGCAGCGCGATGGACTGGCTGCTGCAGGCGCGCGACAAGCGCGGCTTGAGCTACATCGCCCAGGGCGACTGGTGCGATCCGATGAACATGGTCGGCTACAAGGGACGCGGCGTGTCGGGCTGGCTGACGGTGGCCACCGCCTACGCGCTGAACCTGTGGGCCGAAATCTGCGAAAAAAGCGCCACGGCCAACGCCTCGCTGGCGGAAAGCGCGAAACACTTCCGCGCCGGCGCCGTGACGGTCAACCGCGCGGCCAACGAGCACCTGTGGGACGGCGACTGGTACGCGCGCGGCATCACCGACGACAACGTCACCTTCGGCATCAGCAAGGACAAGGAAGGCCGCATCTATCTGAACCCGCAGGCCTGGGCGATGCTGGGCGGCGCGGCCGATGCCGGCAAGCGCGCGGCGATGATGGCGCAGGTCGAGCAGCAGCTGGACACGCCGTACGGCGTGGCGATGTTCGCGCCGCCCTACAGCGCCATGCGCGACGATGTGGGCCGCGTGACGCAAAAGCACCCCGGTTCGGCCGAAAACGGCGCGGTCTACAACCACGCCTCGATCTTCTACATCTATAGCCTGTACACGGTCGGCGAAGGCGACCGCGCCTACAAGCTGCTGCGCCAGATGATCCCCGGCCCGAGCGAGGCCGATTACCTGCAGCGCGGCCAGCTGCCGGTGTTCATCCCGAATTATTATCGCGGCGCCTACCACCAGTATCCGCGCACGGCCGGCCGTTCCAGCCAGTTGTTCAACACCGGCACCGTGTCGTGGGCGTACCGCTGCTTCATCGAGGGGCTGTGCGGCTTGAAAGGCGATACCGACGGTTTGCTGGTCGATCCGCAGCTTCCCAAGCACTGGGACGGCATCAAGGTCACCCGCCACTTCCGCTACGCGACGTTCGAGGTGTCGATCCGCCGCGGCGACGTGGGCGAAATTCAGGTCACGCTGGACGGAAAACGATTGCCTGAACCGCGCGTGACCGGTATCGTTGCGGGTGGAGTATACGCGCTCGAGGTTTTAATCCCGCGCGCGGACCTATAAATCGAAATATAAGGACATCGTAATCGTATGAAGAAGCGTCTCTGGCTGTCACTGGCACTGGTTTATCCCCTCATGCTGTCTTCCACGTTAAGCGGAGCGGCCCATGCCGCCGACGCCAAGCGTCCATGGCTCGACAAAAAGCTGACGCCCGACGCGCGCGCCGAGCAGCTGGTCAAGGCGATGACGCTGGATGAAAAAATCCAGACCGTGTTCGGCTACTTCTCCACCGATTTCGAGTCCAAAAAACACATCGCGCCAAAGGAAGGCCGCAAGGATTCGGCCGGCTTCATTCCGGGCATCGAGCGTCTGGGCCTGCCGCCGCAATGGCAGGCCGACGCCGGCGTCGGCGTCGCCACCCAGGCCGCATCCAAAAAACCCTACCAGCGCACTTCCCTGCCCTCCGGCCTGGCCACCACGGCCACCTGGAATCCGGAACTGGCGTTCGCCGGCGGCGCGATGATCGGCAGCGAGGCGCGCAAGACGGGCTTCAACATCATGCTCGCCGGTGGCGTCAACCTGCTGCGCGAGCCTCGCAACGGCCGTAACTTCGAATACGGCGGCGAAGATCCGCTGCTGGCCGGCGTCATGGTCGGCGAGCAGATTCGCGGCATCCAGTCGAACCACATGGTCTCGACCTTGAAGCACTTCGCCTTCAACGACCAGGAAACCAACCGCAATAACATCAACGTCAAGATCGACGACACCGCCGGCCGCATGTCGGACCTGCTGGCGTTGCAGATCGCCATGGAGCGCGGCGATCCGGGTTCCGTGATGTGCGCGTACAACCGCGTCAACGGTTCCTACGCCTGCGAGAGCGACTACCTGCTGAACCAGGTGCTGAAGCAGGACTGGGGCTTCAAGGGCTATGTCATGTCCGACTGGGGCGCGACCCACTCCACCGTTCCGGCCGCGATGCACGGACTGGATCAGCAATCGGGCCACCCGTTCGACAAATCGGCCTACTTCAACGAAGCGCTGAAGGAGGCGGTGGTCAACGGCCACGTGCCGCAGGCGCGCCTGGACGACATGGTCAAGCGCATCACCCGCGCCATGTTCGCCAACGGCTTGATCGAGCATCCCGTGGTCACGCCGACCACCGACGAAGCGGGCATCGACTTCGCCGCCAACGGCAAGATCTCGCAATCGGACGCCGAGGAAGCCATCGTCCTGCTCAAGAACAGCAACGACCTGCTGCCACTGGGCGCCAACGTGCGCACCATCGCCATCATCGGTGGCCATGCCAACGTCGGCGTTCTGTCGGGCGGCGGCTCGGCCCAGGTCTATCCGGTCGGCCTGTCGCCGGTCGCCAACGAAGGCCCGGCCTTCTTCCCAGGACCGATGGTCTACCACCGCTCGTCGCCGCTGCAGGAACTGAGCACGCGCACGGGCGCCAAAATCGTCTACAACGACGGCAAGGACGCCGCCGCCGCCGCCAAGCTGGCGGCGGCGAGCGATGTCGCCATCGTGTTCGGCAACCAGTGGATGGCCGAAGCCATCGACGCGCCGGACCTGAACCTGCCGAACAAGCAGGACGCGCTGATCGCGGCCGTGGCCAAGGCCAACGCCAAGACCGTCGTGGTGCTGCAAACCGGCGGCCCGGTCGTCATGCCGTGGCTGAACAACGTCGGCGCCGTGGTCGAAGCCTGGTATCCGGGCACCAGCGGCGGCGCGGCGATCGCGCGCGTGCTGACCGGCGAAGTCAATCCGTCGGGACGCCTGCCGGCCACCTTCCCGGCTTCGGTGACGCAGTTGCCACGTCCGGTGATGGACGGCGACGCGGTGACCAAGGATGAAAACATCATCGAGAAGATCACCACCGACTACAACATCGAAGGCGCGGCGGTCGGCTACAAGTGGTTCGACCTGAAAGGCCACAAGCCGCTGTTCCCGTTCGGTTACGGCCTGTCGTACACCAGCTTCGCCTATGCGGACCTGAGCGCGAACAAGTCGTCCGACGGCGCCGGCATCGACGTCAGCTTCAGCGTGCAGAACACCGGCAAGCGCGACGGCAAGGCGGTTGGCCAGGTGTATGTGTCGCCGGCGGCCGGCGGCTGGGAAGCGCCGAAGCGCCTGGGCGGCTGGGACAAGGTGGCGGTGAAGGCCGGCGCCAGCGGCAAGGCCAAGGTGAAGATCGATCCGCGCCTGCTGGCCATGTACGACAGCGCCAGCAAGACCTGGAAGATCGCCGGCGGCGAGTACATCGTGACCCTGGCCGAATCGGCGGGCGCCAAGCCTGCGGCCACCGTCAAGGTCAAGCTGGACGCGCGTACGCTGAACATCAGCGGACGTTAATAAGCGGAAGCTAAGTAGCGGCAGCCAAGCAGCGGAAACCGAGCGGCGCCGGCGGCGTCGCGGCTCTACTCTTTCCAGTTGACCGCGACGTTGCCGACAGTCTGTTCATTCCATGCGGTGACGTTCGCCGTCACGAACGCACCGTTCTGGTTGTAGTTGATGAAGATATAGTGGGCGTGGTAGCGGTAGCCGGGCCCGCCCTGCGCCATCGCCAGCTGCTCCGCGTGCCGGCCACGCTCGCCCCATAGTTGGCCGTTGAGGAAAAACAGCATGGCCGCGCCCAGCACCACGCCGAGCGCAAACGGAACGCGCATGTCGAAGCGTCGGCGGCCCTCCAGATCGCGCGCGGCTTGAATGGCGGGATCGCCCAGCAGGCGCAGCGAATAGATCATCAAGGCAGCCTGGGCCACCGTCAGCAACACGGTGCCCAGATACAGCGCCGGCGCCAGCCGCAGCTGGGTCAGGCTCAGGTCGAGCGGCTGGCTGAAGGTCAGCGGCACCATCATGACCGCCGCCGCCACGCCCAGCCACATCAGCCAGCGCATCACCACCGCCACGCGCAGGCTGCCGCCCATCAGGAACGCGGCGACGATAATCCCGGAAATATTCAATTGAGAAAGTGCCGCCCCCGGCGGCGCGCTCCAGAAGCCGAAGCCGAGCGTCGCGATGGCCAGCGCCAGCCATAGCATTCCCGCGCGGCGCATCGGCGGCAGATAGCTGGCGCGGTCGGCGACGTGGCGTTTAGCGTCCGCAGGTGGCTGCGGCGGCGCGTTCGCCAATTCGGCCAGGCGCGCATCGATTTGCGCGATACGCTCGGGAAAACGGTCGGCGTCGATACGGCTGCGCACCTGGCGCAGCTGTTCCTCGTCGTAACGGGAGAAATCCGGTTGATTCAAGGCGTACCTCGCGGTTGGTTATTTTTCTTTCCAGAACACGTCGACCGTGTCGACGCGGTCGGCGCGCCAGGCCTGCACCTTGGCCTCGACGAAGGTGCCTTCCATGTCGGCGCGCGGCGTCACGCTGGTGGCATGGTAGCGGAACTGGTCTCCGTGCTTTTCCAGCGCCAGCTGTTCCGCCTTGCGGCTCAAATCGCCGTTGTGGCTCAGTTGTTTGCCGGTTAGCGCCAGCATCGCCAGCCCGACACCGACGGTGAGCGCGACGTTGACGGCGGGCTTGCGGCGGCCCGACGACTGGATCGCCGCCTGCACGGGCTGGCGGCCGAGCTGTTGCAGCAGCCAATACAGCAGGCCGCAGAAGATCACCAGCGGCAGCGCCGCGCCGAAATGCGCGGCGGGCGCCACGCGCAGTTGGGTCAAGGTCAGGTCGAGCGGCTGCATGAGCGACATCGCGCCGCTGGCAAGGGCCATCGGCAGCAGGATGGCGGCGATCCAGATCAGCGCGGAGGCGGCCCTGAGACTGCCGCGCATCAGCAGCACGCCGGCGATCACGGCGGGAATGGTCATGCTGTAGGAATAGCTGGCGCCGGTGGACAGGCACCAGATCATGTAGGCGATATCGACTGCCCCGACGACCAGCAGCACAACGCCGGCCCGGTGCAGGATTTGTGGTGCGGTGTGCGTTTCGATCATTGGCTCCGCAGTATTTACAGTGAGCCAACATTGTAGCTGATGCCAGTCGGCGTCGCGGCTTGCCGCGCCGCCGACATACGGCGTTTGGGCAAGCACAGCGTCGAATTCTGTCATCACCGAACTGCTAACTGACCAGGCCGTGTCCGAATGACAGACTTGACCCCGGGCTGTCAGGCGGCGGCCTTTCGGCGGCGGCGGGCGTTCTTGGGATCGGCGATCAGCGGGCGGTAGATTTCAACGCGGTCGTGCTCTCGCAGCACCGTGTCCAGCGGCTTCTTCTTGGCGTAGATGCCGACCTGCATCGTGGTGAGGTCGATCGCCGGCACCTCGGCCAGCACGCCGCTGGCGGCGATGGCCTGCTCCAGCGTGGTGCCCACAGGGACCCGTAAATCGCGCAGGAACTGCAGCGCGTCGCTGGCGTAGCACACTTGTACGTCGATCAGTTCAGCCGCCATAGACGGTTTCCGCCCGTTTGCAGAAGGAATCGACCATGCTGTTGGCGATCATGCCGAACACCGGCCCGACCAGCTTGTCCAGCAGGGTGCCGGAGAATTCGTAGCGCATGTCGAGCTCGATTTTACAGGCGTCCTCGCGCAGCGCCTTGAACGTCCACACGCCGTCGAGGCACTTGAAAGGACCGTCGACCAGCTTCATTTTGATGGCGGTCGGCGCCGTGTTCTCGTTGGAGGTCGTGAAGCTTTGCTTGACGCCGTGATAGTTGATGCCGATGCTGGCCACCACCACGTTGTCGCGGCGCTCGCGGATCTCGACGCCGCTGCACCACGGCAGAAACTTGGGATAGTCATCGATGTTGGCCACCAGGTCGAACATCTGCTGGGCGCTGTAACCGAGGAAAACTGATTTGTGCACTACTGCCATTGGCTAACCATTTGCTATGATGTTGAATTAGTCGCGTTTTTTGACGCGAAGCAGTAGTTTAACCGACCCGCACGGGTTTTCAGCTGATTTACGAACCCCATGACCATAGCCGATAACAAAAAAGCCTTTTTTGACTACTTCATCGAGGACCGCTACGAAGCGGGCATCGTGCTCGAAGGCTGGGAAGTGAAGGCGATCCGCGACGCCCGCGTGCAGATCAAGGAAGCCTACGTCACCATCCGTGGCGACGAGCTGTTCCTGTTCGGCGCCCACATCAGCGCCCTGCCCACCGCGTCGACCCACATCAGCCCGGAGGCCGTGCGCACCCGCAAGCTGCTGCTGCACCGCCAGGAGATGGACAAGCTGATCAGCAAGGTCGAGCGCTCCGGCTACACCTTGGTGCCGCTCAACCTGCATTACAAGGGCGGCAGGGTCAAATGTGAAATCGGCCTGGCCAAGGGTAAAAAAATGCACGACAAGCGCGCCACCGAGAAAGATCGCGACGGCAAACGCGAAGTGGCGGCCGCGATGAAGACCCACAGCCGCTAAAACCGCCAAAACTGTTGCGCGCTCCGTACACAACCCGGTCCCTAACCGGGTTTTTTATCGCCTTCAGAATTTCTAATCGGAAACATCCATGCTAAACTGGACGCTGGATGATTTTACATTCGCGGCCGCCGCTCACCTTTCGCGGTCCCGGATAACGGTGGACTTTTGACGATGAGGCAACAATGGCGCTGAAAACTGCAATGGCTCTGGCAGCCGGACTGGTCCTGTCAGGATGTGCGGCGCGCTACACGCCCACGCCGCTGGCCGCGAACTTCCCCGTCACCAAGCAGGCCAAGCTGCAAGCGGCCTACCATTGGGGCGTGGTGTCGAACAGCATCGAAAAACGCCTGGTGGCCCAGCTCAAAAAGAGCCCGCCCCGCCCGGTCTTCATCAACGAGCCCGCCGATTCCAACGCCTTCCAGCGCGCGCTGGTCACCCAGCTGACGACCTCGCTGGTGAACGACGGCTATGTCGTCACGCGCACGCCGGCCGGTTCGCTCAAGATCGATCTGGACATCCAGGCCGTCACCTTCGCCGCCCACCGTCCGCAATACCGTCCCATCGGCGAGCGCACCGCCCTGCCCGGCGGCGTGTCGATGGCCGAGCTGTCGCCGGCGCCGATGTCCGACGAGGACGCGATCAACGCCGGCTGGGACCCGTACGACCTCAATAACGCCCAGTTCGCCCCCGGCCAAACGCCGAAGACCGAGATCATCGTCACCCTGTCCGTGTCCGACCAGTACCGCTATCTGGCGCGCACCACGTCGGCCTATTACGTGGCCGATTCCGACCGCGAACTGTACGGCGTCCTCGAGCCGGACGCCGAACTCACCAAATTGACCCGTACCTTCAAAGTACGCGGAGACATGTAATGCTGATGACATCCCTGGCCCGCGCCGCCGCGCTGGCGCTGCCGTTGCTGCTGGCGGCCTGCTCTTCCACCGCCACCAAGGAGGAAGGCAATTATTCGACGATCTCGTCCAACCAGTTCATCGACGCCAACTACAAGGCCGCCGATTCGCTGATGCATCAACTCAGCGGCAAGCTGACCGCCGACAAGCCGCTGATCATGGCAACCATCGTCAACATCGACGCGCTGGAGCAGACCACGACCTTGGGCCGGCTGGTGTCGGAGCAGGTGTCGACCCGCCTGGCGCAGGGCGGCATGCGCATGATCGAGATGAAACTGCGCAACAACGTCTATTTGAAGCGCAATCAGGGCGAATTGATGCTCACCCGCGAAATCGGCGAAGTGGCCACCGCGCACAATGCCCAGGCGATCGTGGTCGGTTCCTATGCGGAAACCAGCGACATGGTGTTCATCAACGTCAAGGTGATCCAGCCGAACTCCAACCTGGTGCTGGCCGGCCAGGACTATGTGCTGGCCAAGGAAGCCATCGTCCGCTCGATGTTGCAGCGGAACTAACTCGCCCCGAGCTTACACCAGGCGCGGCAGCACGTCCGCCGCGGCCGCCTCCACCTTCAGTCCGATCAGGTCGTCCGCGCGGGTCTTGCCCAGGTTGATCGCCGCGATGGGCTTGCCCGCAGCGGCCGCCAGCTTGCAAAAGCGGTAGCCCGAAAATACCATCAGCGACGAACCGACCACCAGCAAGGCGTCGGCGTGCTCCATCATGGCTAGCGCGTTGGCGGTGCGCTCTGCCGGAATATTATCCCCAAAGAAGATCACATCCGGCTGCAGGGTGCCGCCGCAATGTGCGCACACCGGCACATGGAAGTGCTGCAACGCCTGGAGCTCGACCTCGGCGTCGCCGTCGGGCCGCACCTCGGCGTCGACCGCGAACAGGCCGGGATTCGCTTCCAGCAACTCCGTCTGGATCGCGGCGCGTTCGACGACCCGCCGGCAGTCCAGACAGACAACACCGTGGATATTGCCGTGCAGCTCGATCACATTGCGGCTGCCGGCGCGCTGGTGCAGGCCGTCGACGTTTTGCGTGATCAAGCCGTCGATGCGGCCGGCCTCCTCCAGCGCGGCCAGCGCGCGGTGGCCGACGTTGGGCGCGGCCTGCGCCAATGTTGGCCAGCCGACCATGCTGCGCGCCCAGTAACGGCGGCGCACGCTTTCGTCGCGGCGGAAATCCGGGCCCTGGATCGGCGTGCGGCCGCGCCGGACGCCATCCTTGTCGCGGTAGTCGGGGATGCCGGAGTCGGTGCTGAGGCCGGCCCCGGTCAGGACCAGCACGCGCCGGTGCTGGTGTAAAAACGTTTGCAGCTGGTCGATGTGGGCGTTCAGGTTCATGAATGCCATGGTAGCCGAATCCGGGTGGTAGCATGCGGGATGGACAGGTTTTGACCCGGCATCGCCGCTTACCGCTTGTTGCGCATATATATTTACTGTTTAGTAGAACCATTTGTCGGCGGAACGGCATCTACGGCAAACAATGGAGGATGGCGGATGCGTCAATCACAGGGCCTGTCGACGGGCTCATTACCGGATGCGAACGAGGCGTGCCTGCTGGGCAGGATAGCGGGCGGGGATCGTGCCGCGTTCGAACAGTTGTACCGAAGTTATTTTTCGCGCCTGTCGCGCTTTATCGGAAGGATGACCCGCAATGCCACACTGATCGAGGAAATTGTCAACGACACCATGTTGGTGGTCTGGCAAAAAGCCGAGACCTTCGACGGCAGTTGCAAACCTTCCACATGGATTTTCGCCATCGCCTACCGCAAGACCCTCAAGGGCTTGCGCGGCAGCGACGATCCGGTGGAGTCCGATGCGTCGCTGTACGAGGATGAAAGCGGCAACCAGCCGGAGCAGACGATCACCCGCCTGCAACTGCAGAACACGGTCGCCGAGGCGTTGGATCAGTTGCCCGCCGCACAGCGCGCGGTGATGGTGCTAACCTATTATCATGAGATGGCCTACAGCGACATCGCTGAAGTGGTCGATTGTCCGGTGAACACGGTCAAAACCCGGATGTTTCACGCGCGGCACAGATTGAAGGATTTGTTGTGGAACGAGAGAGAGAACGGGCGATGAACGGGCGAGTCTTCAGACTGGATGTCCCGGCTCACCAGGCGGTGCAGGAGCTGCTGCCGTGGTATGCGTCATCGCAACTGGAACCGGACGACGCGCACCGCGTGGAAGCGCATCTGCACACGTGCGAGCAATGCCGTCAGGATTTGCAATGGGAGCGCGAGATGCTGGACCAAGGGAGCGCCGACACCGCCCTGCCGCCGGGTGTGGACATGGAGCGTGCGTGGGCGCGGATCTTGCCCGCGCTGGGCCCGGTGGACGAGATTGACGATGCCCCGCTGCGCGCCAACCCGGCGCCGACGGGCAGTGCCACGATCGCGCCAGCCGCCGATGCCAAGCCGCTGGCCGATGCGCCTGCGCCTGCGCCGGTGGTGCCGCGGCGCTGGTGGGCCATGGGCGCGGCCAACCAGCCGATCTGGCTGCGCTGGGCGGTGGCCGCGCAATGGGTGCTGATCATCGGCCTGGTCGCGCTGCTGGCGCGTCCGGACGAGGCCCCGCCCGCGTATCGCGTGCTGGGCAACAGTATCGGCGCCAGTCCGGTCGGCAACCTGGTGGTGATGTTCCAGCCCACCACCACCGAACGCGAACTGCGGCGCATCCTGCAAGCACAAGGCGCGCGCGTGGTCGACGGCCCGACCGTGACCGACGCTTACCTGATCAGCGTGCCGCAAGAAAACCGCGACCGCGCGCTGCAAGCGCTGCGCGCCGATCCTGCCGTCAAATTGGCCGAGGCGCTCGACGACGGCGGCACACCTTGAACGCGCGCGCCATCGTGCTGGCCGCCTTGCTCGCCGCCGTGCTGGCACCGGCGGCGGCGGGCACCGTCCTGGCACGCGCCGGTGAGCCGCAAGCAGCCGCTCCCGCAGCCAGCGCCGCGCCGCCGGCGGGCGACGAACGCATCCTGCCGCCCGCCGACGACGGCGCCCATGATCCGGGCGCCAACCAGCTGCTGGTGATGCTGCGCCTGCCCGCCACGCACTACCGTCCGGACGCCACCTACGGCGGCCGCTACATGGACGACAGCGGCAGCGGCGGACGCCGGCGCCGCGCCGAAGCGCTGGCGCAACAGCACGGCATGACGGTGGTCGAAGGCTGGGCCATGTCGCTGCTCGGCATCGATTGCTACGTGATGCGCTACAAGGACGACGCCGACGCCGGCCTGATCATCGAGCAGCTGTCGCGCGATCCCCAGGTTGAATGGGCGCAACCGGTGGCCAGGTTCGAAGGCATGGCCGAACAGGCGCCCCGCGGAGCTCCCGGCGGCAACGCCGGGCCGCAGGTCGCACCGGCCGCATCGACGAATCCGGTCGTGCCGGTGGCAGGTTTGCCGCCCGGCGCAGGGGCCGGCGCCGCCGACGTGCTGTATCCGGTGCAACCAGCCGCGCGCTACTGGCATGTCTCCGACCTGCACCGCTACACCACCGGCCGCGAAGTCCGGGTCGCGGTGATCGACAGCGGCATCGACGGCAGCCACCCGGATCTGCAGGGGCAACTGGCGGTCAACGCCAACTTCGTCGACAATGGCGAGCCGCCGCCGGAAATCCACGGCACCGCCGTGGCCGGCATCATCGCGGCGCGCAGCGGCAACGGCGGCATCCTCGGCGTGGCGCCCAAGGCCAGATTGATGGGCTTGCGGGCCTGTTGGCAACTGCCCAACCAAAGCACCCGCTGCAACAGCTTCACCTTGAGCAAGGCGCTCAACTACGCGATCCTCAACGGCGCCAAAGTCATCAACCTGAGCCTGTCCGGTCCGCCCGACAGGCTTTTGGACCGTTTACTGGACGTCGCGCTCCAGCGCGGCATCGGCGTGGTCGGGGCGGTGGACGCGCAGGCGAGCGCGCCGACCTTCCCTGCCAGTCATCGCGGCGTGCTGGCCGTGGCCTCGCAGCCGAGCGTAAAGGTATCCGGCAATTTCGCGCCGGTGAGCGCGGCCGCGCTGATGGAGCAGACGGCGGCGGCGGCCGGCCTGGAGCGGCCGCTATTCGCGCCGGGCAACGACGTGCCGACCACCGCGCCGGGCGCGCGCTGGTCCTTCGTCAGCGGCAGCTCGTACGCGGCGGCCCACGTTTCCGGCATGCTGGCGCTGCTGGGTGAGTTGCAACCGGGCGCCACGCCCGCCCAGTTGCGGCGTATGCTGCAACCGCCAGAAGTGTTGAACGCTGTTAATATTGACGCATGCGCCACCATCTCCCATCTTATCGACCATTGCAGCTGCCGCTGCCCAGCCAAACTGACCCAGCGCGGCGCCACCCAGTGACGTTACCCGGCGCGGCCTTCGCCCTCGCCTGCCTCTGCGCGCTGGCGCCGCCGGCGCGCGCGCAGGCGGAGATGGATATCAGCGGCAGCGTGGCGCTGCAGTCGGAGTACCGGTATCGCGGACAGAACCCCGGCAAGGGCAACGCCGTGCCGCAGGTCACGGTCAATATCGACGGCGTGGCGGGATGGTATCTGGGCGGGTTCGCCAGCGCCATGACCATCGGCGACGCCGAAGGCTACAAGCTGCAAGGCTACGCCGGCTATGCGCGACGCCTGCAGTCGGGTGGTAGCTGGGAGGCCGGTTGCAGCCGCATCACCTACACGCAGGCGCACCAGAACGACTTCTCGGAATGCTACGCCGGCTTGAGCTTCGAGCGCGGCAGCACGCGGATCTATTACTCGCCGAAGTACCTGGGCTTTCCGGTGAAGACCGTGTATGCGGAGGTCAGCGCCTTCTACCCGGTGCATCCGCGCTTCAACCTGATCGCCCACGCGGGCGTGCTGCATAACATCAGCGGCGGCTACTGGCCCGGCATTCCGACGTCCTCGCGCATCGACGCGCGCCTTGGCGTCGGCATCCCGTTCGGTAACTGGACGGTGCAGATCGCCCGCGAATATGTGCAGGATGACGGCCGGCGCTATGCACTTTATCCGGTGCACCCGCCCAGATCCTGGAGCCTTGGGCTGACCTACGCGTTTTAAGGCGGCGCTTTCAGGGCTGCACGCGCGCGCGCAATTCCTCGACGGACGCGCGCCATGCCTCGTAATGTTCGCTCTCGGCCCACAGCTCGCGCAGTTCCGATTGGTCGGACAGGATGCGGGCGATGGCCTGCAAGGCCTTCTCCTCCAGATCCGCGCGCCGGCGCGCTTTCGGCTTGCGCGCCTCGACCCATTCGTCCACCGCTGCGCTGTCCTCGCTGGCCGCGCCGCCCTTGCCCTGAAGCCGCGCGAGGACTTCGATGGCCACCAGCGCCTCCGCCGCGAACGGCGCTTCCAGCTCGCCGGCGCCGGTGTCGAGCGCCGTGTTCAGCGTGTCTTCGACCGCGTCCAGATTACTAATCTCCTGCAAATCCTGCGCCCAGTCCTGCGCGTAGTCGTTGCCGAAGGCGTCCACCGCCCATGTACCCATCATCCGCTCCTTATGCTTTGGCGGGTTTGATCAGCGACGCGTCCTTCTGCGTCTTCACCACTTGCATCGCGGTCGCGATCAAGCCGCTCATCTCACCCAAATTGGCCGGGATGATAATCGAATTATTGGTTTTGGCAAGCTGACTGAAAGCGCCGACATACTGCTCCGCCACTTTCAGATTGACCGCGTCCTCGCCACCCGGCTCGCGGATCGCCGCGCCGACCTGGCGCAGCGCCGACGCATTCGCTTCCGCCAGCGCGACGATGGCGGCGGCCTGGCCCTCGGCGCGGTTGATGGCGGCCTGCTTGTCGCCTTCCGAGCGGGCGATCTGCGCTTCGCGTTCGCCGTTGGCGATGTTGATCTGCTCCTGCTTGCGGCCTTCGGAAGCGGCGATCAGTGCGCGCTTTTCACGCTCGGCGGTGATCTGCGCCTGCATCGCGTGCAGGATCTCCTTCGGCGGCGTCAGGTCCTTGATCTCGTAGCGCAGCACCTTCACGCCCCAGTTGGCGGCCGATTCATCGATGGCGTTGACCACCGTGGTGTTGATGTGGTCACGCTCCTCGAAGGTCTTGTCCAGCTCCATGCGGCCGATCACCGAGCGCAAGGTCGTCTGCGCCAGCTGCGTGATGGCGGCGATGTAGTTCGACGAACCGTAGGAGGCGCGCATTGCGTCGGTGATCTGGAAGTACAGGATGCCGTCCACCTGCAACTGCGTGTTGTCCTTGGTGATGCAGACCTGCGGCGGCACGTCCAGCGGGATCTCCTTGAGTACATGCTTGTAGGCGATGCGGTCGACGAACGGGATCACGATGTTGAGGCCCGGCCCCAGCGTCGCGTGATATTTGCCAAGCCGCTCGACCACCCACGCGTGCTGCTGCGGCACCACATTGATGGTCTTGAATACGAACACCAACGCCAGGACAAACAGGACCAGGCTTACGTTACCAAAACTGATATCCATCTAAACTCTCCAGTGAATGAATCTTAGCCGGCCACAATCAGCCGGCTGCCGCGCACTTCGCATATTTTGTATTGGCCCGGCGCGGGGTTGGGACCCGACGCGCTGCGATCGAGCTCCACGTCCCACAAGGCGCCGCGATACATCACGCGCGCCGAACCATCCTGCCATGCCGGCACATTGACCGTCTGGCCGATATCCATATTGACGTTGGGATCGCGCTCGGCGCGCACCTGGCCGCCGGTTCGGCCGAAACGGCTGCGGCGCAGGGCGACGGTGGCGCCCACGCCCACCAGCGCTGCCACCAGCGTCTGCGCGGCCACGCCAAGGCCCAACAGCGCCACCAGCGCGCCGGCGGCAAGGCCGATCGCGATCATCAGCAGATAGAACGTGCCGATGAACAGTTCCACGATGACGGCCGCGCCGGCGGCGACGAGCCAGTAACTCCACTCAGCCATGATGATCTCCTTCTGTGCGTACATCAAAGACGGTTGAAAAATGCAAAAACCCCCGCTTCCCGGAGTGGGACACGAGGGTTTTTGCAGCAGGACAGAATGTATTGATAGAGTATTTTGCAACTAAATTCGACAACTCCAGTCTATACCATTTTCAGCCTGCGTCAAACTTTATTCTTATTTCTGCAGCGCGGCCAGCTTCTGCCACGTGTCGATCACCGAGTCCGGATTCAACGACATCGACTCGATGCCCTGCTCCATCAGCCAGACCGCGAAGTCCGGATGGTCGGAAGGACCCTGGCCGCAAATGCCGATGTATTTGCCCTGCGCGCGGCACGCCTTGATCGCCAGCGACAGCAGCGCTTTGACGGCCGGATCGCGCTCGTCGAAGTCCGCCGCCAGCAGCGCCATGCCCGAGTCGCGGTCCAGGCCCAGGGTCAGCTGGGTCAGATCGTTGGAACCGATCGAGAAGCCGTCGAAGTGCTCCAGGAACTGGTCGGCGAGGATCGCGTTGGACGGCACTTCGCACATCATGATCAGACGCAGTTCGTTTTCGCCGCGAACCAAACCGTTCTTGGCCAGCAGGTTGACGACCTTCTCGGCCTGGCCCAGCGTACGCACGAACGGCACCATGATCTCGACGTTGGTCAGGCCCATGTCGTTACGCACGCGCTTCATCGCCTGGCATTCCATTTCGAACGCGCCGGCGAAGTCCTCGGCCAGGTAACGCGCCGCGCCGCGGAAGCCCAGCATCGGATTTTCCTCGTCCGGCTCGTAGCGCGAACCGCCGATCAGCTTTTTGTACTCGTTCGACTTGAAGTCGGACAGGCGCACGATCACCGGTTTTGGCCAGAACGCGGCGGCGATGGTGGCGATACCCTCGGCCAGCTTGTCGACGTAGAAGGCCTTCGGCGAGGCGTGGCCGCGCGCGACCGACTCCACCGCTTTTTTCAGGTCCGCATCGATGTTCGGGTATTCCAGAATCGCTTTCGGGTGAACGCCGATGTTGTTGTTGATGATGAATTCCAGACGCGCCAGGCCGACGCCGGCGTTCGGCACCGACTGGAAGTCGAACGCCAGCTGCGGATTGCCGACGTTGAGCATGATCTTGGTCGACAGCTTGGGCAGTTCGCCGCGCGCCACTTCGGAAACTTCCGTTTCCAGCAGGCCGTCGTAGATCTTGCCCTCGTCGCCTTCGGCGCAGGACACGGTGACGAAGGTGCCATCTTTCAGGATCTCGGTGGCGTCGCCGCAACCGACGACCGCGGGCACGCCCAGCTCGCGGGCGATGATCGCCGCGTGGCAGGTACGGCCGCCGCGATTGGTGACGATCGCCGAGGCGCGCTTCATGACCGGTTCCCAATTAGGATCGGTCATGTCGGCCACCAGCACGTCGCCCGGCTGCACGCGTTCCATGTCGGCCGGGTCGTGGATCACGCGCACGGGACCGGCGCCGATCTTCTGGCCGATCGCGCGGCCCGAGGTCAGCACGGTGCCGCTCGATTTCAGTTTGAAGCGCTGCTGCACGTCGGTCGCCTTCTGCTGCGATTTAACGGTTTCAGGACGCGCCTGCAGGATATACAGTTTGCCGTCGCGGCCATCCTTGCCCCACTCGATGTCCATCGGACGGCCGTAGTGGTTCTCGATGATGACGGCGTACTTGGCCAGTTCCACCACTTCGGTGTCGTTCAGCGAGTAGCGGTTGCGCATTTCGACAGGAACGTCAACGGTCTTGACCGAGCGGCCAGCCTTGGCTTCGTTGGTGAACTCCATCTTCAGCAGCTTGGAGCCGATGTTGCGGCGGATGACCGGCGATTTGCCTTTTTCCAGCATCGGTTTGTGGACGTAGAATTCATCCGGATTGACCGCGCCCTGCACCACCGTCTCGCCCAGGCCATAGCTGGAGGTGACGAAGACCACGTCCTTGAAGCCGGATTCGGTATCGATGGTGAACATCACGCCGGCCGCGCCCAGGTCGGAACGGACCATGCGCTGCACGCCGGCCGACAAGGCCACTTCGGCGTGGGTGAAGCCTTTGTGGACACGGTACGAAATCGCGCGGTCGTTGTACAGCGAAGCGAAGACGTGCTTCATCGCGTCGAGCACATTGTCGATGCCGACGACGTTGAGGAAGGTCTCCTGCTGGCCGGCGAACGAGGCGTCCGGCAAATCCTCGGCGGTGGCCGACGAACGCACGGCAAACGACATTTCGGTGCTCGAATCGGCCACCAGTTTGTCGTAGAAGGTCTCGATTTCCTGCTGCAGGCGTGGCTGGAACGGGGTTTCGACGATCCATTGACGGATCTCGGCGCCCGCTTGCGCCAGCGAGCGCACGTCGTCGATGTTCAAATCGGCGAGGCGGTCGGCGATGCGCTCGGCCAGCGGCTTGCCGCCGTCGACGCTATGCGACAGGAAGTCACGGAACGCCTGCGCCGTGGTGGCGAAGCCGCCCGGAACACGCACACCGGCTTCCGCCAGTTGGCTGATCATTTCGCCCAGCGAGGCGTTTTTGCCGCCGACGGATTCGACATCCGTCATGCGCAAATTTTCGAACGATGCGACGTAAACCGCTTCGTTATTTTGCTCCTTCAATGCTGCGTTAGACATATTGACACCTTTTGATGATAGAAATCTTGCGGCGGTGCGCAGACGTGTACCTTCCCGGTACAGTGTTTCATTCTTGTTATTCTGGTCGTCGTGCAGCACAATCTTACCTATGGCGTCCATTCTACAGCTTGCGGCCCAAATTGACGATTCACAATCCTGACAGGCTTACATCACATGACACAAGAACAACGTCCTCCCCTGCCGTCGTCCGCCCGCACCGTGTTCTTCGTCTCGGACGGCACCGGCATCACGGCTGAAACTTTTGGTCACTCGGTCCTGACCCAGTTCGAGCTGCGCTTCCGCCAGGTGCGCCTGCCGTTCATCGATACCCTGGACAAGGCGCACGACGCGGCGCGCAAGATCAACGAGGCTTTTGCAACCGACGGTCAACGTCCGATCATTTTTTCGACCCTGGTGCAGACGCAGTTGTCGGACGTGATCCGCGCCTGCAAAGGCATGTATATGGACTTGTTCCAGACTTTTGTTGCCCCGCTGGAACAAGAATTGAATGTCAAATCGACGCACACCATCGGCCGTTCGCATAACATCGTCGACAGCGAAGAATACAAAAACCGCATCGAGGCGATCAACTTCTCGCTGGCGCACGACGACGGCCAATCGCACAAGAACCTGGCCTCGGCCGACGTGATCCTGGTGGGCGTTTCGCGCTCGGGCAAGACGCCAACCAGTTTGTATCTGGCCATGCAGTACGGGATCAAGGCGGCCAACTATCCGCTGATCCCGGACGATTTCGAGCGCGGCAAGCTGCCGTCGTCGTTGTACGACTTCAAGCCGAAGATTTTCGGCCTGACGATCACGCCGGAGCGCCTGGCCGAGATCCGCAACGAACGCCGCGCCGGCAGCAAGTACGCGTCGATCGAGAACTGCCGCTATGAGGTCAACGAGGCGGAAATGATGATGAAGCGCGAAGGCATCCGCTGGCTGTCGTCGACCACCAAGTCGATCGAGGAGATTTCGACCACGATCCTGCAAGAGATCAAACCTAACCGTCGGGAGTACTGACATGATCGGCCGCGCCGCGTTGACCATGCTGTTGGGGACTGTTGTTTTAAACGGGGCCGCGCAGGAGACGCCCTCTTTGGCGAAAGCCTACGCGGGCCGGCTGACGATCGGCGCCGCCATCGAGCCGTCGCAATTGACGTCCACCGAAGCGCCGCTGCTGGCGGCGCACTTCAACAGCATCGTCGCCGAAAACGTCATGAAGCCGGCCGATATCCAGCCCAAGGAAGGCGCATACAATTTCGCGCCCGCCGACAAGCTGGTGGCCTACGCGCAGGGACGCGGCATGGCGATGCGCGGCCACACGCTGCTGTGGCATCTGCGCACGCCAGAATGGATGTGGACCGACAGGGAAGGCAAACCGGCGTCGCGCGATCTGGTGCTGGCGCGTTTGAAGTCGCATATCGACACGGTCGTCGGCCGCTACAAAGGCGCGGTGTACGCCTGGGATGTGGTCAATGAAGTCATCGACGAGAAGCAGCCCAACTGCCTGCGCAAGGACAAATGGTTTGCCGCGACAGGTGACGCGTATATCGAGCAGGCCTTCCGCTACGCCCATGCGGCCGATCCGAAGGCGCGGCTGTATATCAATGACTATTCGACCGAGGAACCGGCCAAGCGCCAGTGCCTGGAACGGATCGTCAAGGGATTGCTCGAACGAGGCGTGCCGGTGCACGGTGTCGGGCATCAGATGCACGTTTCGGTATTCAGCCCGTCAGGGGAATCGATCGATAAATCGCTGACCAGCTTCGCTCAGTTAGGCCTGGAGAACCAGGTCACCGAGCTGGATGTGAGCTTGTACCGGTATCAAGCCAAGTCGCTGTCGGACACCGAGGAAAAACTGCTGCAATTGCAGGGCGAACGCTATGCGGCGCTGATGAAGGTCTTCCTGGCGCATCCCGACCTGCGCGCGGTGACGCTGTGGGGCATCTCCGACAGCCACACCTGGCTCAATCACGGCGAGTACGAAGGCCGCCACGACTCGCCGCTGCTGTTCGACCGCCAGCAAAAGCCCAAGCCGGCGTTCACCGGCATGCTCAACGCCGCGAAATAGCCGTTCTAGAAGAAGTGCTGCCAGTCGGCGAGCCAGGCGGGGAATTCTTCGACCGGCATCGGTTTGGCGATGTAGTAACCTTGGGCGTAGGTGCAGCCCAGCCCTTGCAGGAAGTCCCAGTCCTGCTTGGTTTCGACGCCGACTGCCACCGAGCGCCGGTCCAGGCTGCGCGCCAGGCCGAGGCAGGAGCGCAGCACCGTTCCTATCGCTTGCTTCTTGGAGGCGCCGTCGACGAAGCTGCGGTCGATCTTCAGTTCGGAGAACGGGATGCGCGCCAGCAGCTGCAAATTGCTGCGCCCCGTGCCGTAATCGTCGATGGCAAGGCCGAAGCCTTTCATCCGCAGCCGCAGCAGCCGCTCGAGGAAGTGCGGGTCGGTGGTCAGCACCGACGATTCGGTCATCTCGAAGGTGATGTAGTCGGGCAGGATGCTGTGCCGCGTAAGGCACGCCGCGATCTGCTCCATGAATTGAGGGTGCGCTAGCGTGCTTTGATCGACGTTGATCGAAAACGAGATCGGGATGCCTTGGTCGTGCAGGGTGCGGCAGGCGCCGACCGACTTTTCGATCATGCTCCAGTCAAGAAAGTCGATGCGCCGGTTCTGCTCCAGCGCCGGCATGAACGATGCCGGCCCCAGTACGCCATGCAGCGGATGGCGCCAGCGCGCGAACATTTCCAGGCCCTGGACCTGCCCCGTTTCCAGTTCTATCTTGGGCTGGAAGTGGGGATCGAATTCGCGCGCCTGCAATCCGGCGCCCACTTCGGCGAACGACATCGGATGCACCTTGGCGGTGGCGGCGTGGGGTTCCGGGCGATGCAAATAGTTGGCTACCAGCGCTTCGAGGCGGCTGCCGATGACCGGCTTGCCGATCGCGCCGAGAACATTGACACCGTAGGCGTCGGCCATGGTCTCGACCGAGAACAGCACCGCGTTGGTTTGCGCGCCGACGATGATGATGCCGGCCGTGCTTTTCGCCTCACCCAGCCGGCGTATGAGCTCCAGCGCGTCCATGCCCGGCAGCGCCAGGTCGAGGATGGCGATATCAACCGGAGGCGTGATGCCGGCGCTGAAATGGCGCAGTGCCGTGTAGCCGTCGGGCGCCTGCGTGATCCGGCCCACGCCCAGGTGAACCAGGATATCGGCCAGCGCGTGTCGTTGTACTTGATCCCCTTCCGCTACAAGAAAGTGCAACTGCGCGATATCCATGACGGCTCCGATCAAACGTTCTACAGTTGATTCTGCCTGACTTGTTCGAAAAAGCATACCGCCGCGCATGCGGCGACGTTCAGCGACTCCACCTGGCCTAAATGCGGGATCACCACCTGGTGCGTCGCCATCGATAGCAGATCGTCCGCCACGCCCTGCCCCTCATGGCCGAACAGCCACGCGACCGGCTGCCGCAGATCGACGTCGTACAGGCGCTGCGTGGCGTAGCCGCTGGTCGCAAGCGACGTCACCTTCGACGTGGACACCAACGAGGCCAGGTCGACGTTCTCGAATATATCGAGCACGAAGTGCGCCCCCATCGCCGCTCGCAGCACTTTCGGCGACCAGCAGAACGCGGTGCCGGCGCTGCAGTAGACTTGTTTGATGCCAGCCGCCGCCGCGCTGCGCAGGATGGAGCCGACGTTGCCGGGGTCTTGCACGTTATCGAGCAGCACCGCCGATACGGCCAGCGGCTCGGTGACGGCGCGCTCCGGCGTCTGCACCGAGAACATCACGCCGACGCCGTGTTCTACCTGGCTGACGGCGTTGTACAACGCATCGGGCAGCGCCAGCACGTGCGCGTGCTTCGCCTCGAGCTGGCCGACGATGTCCATCACTTCGGGGTTCTGCAAGGCGGTCTCGCTGACGATACACTGCTCCGGCAGGCCGCGCAGCTGCAAATAGGCCTGGCACAAATGCACGCCGTCCAGCAAGGTGCGCCCGGACTTGCGCCGCGCCTGCGAACTGCCGGCCAGCTTGACCAGTTCCTTGTATTGCGCGTTGCCGCGCGAGGTGATGGTCTTCATGCGAAACCTCCGGCGGGCAGCAAGTCCATGGTGTACGCGGTTTGCACCGTTTGCGTCACTTTCACGGTCTCGACGACGACGCCATTGCGCATCGCGTGCAGCTCCAGCACCTCGCGCACCGGCGCGAACGAGCGGCGGTGCACCGGCGAGGCGCCGTGCTCGCGCAGGCGCTCCATGTGCAGCGCCGTGCCGTAGCCCTTGTGCTGGTCGAAGCAGTAATGCGGATACTGCGCGTGCAGCGCAACCAGCGCGGCGTCGCGCGCTGTCTTGGCCAGGATCGACGCCGCCGAAATCGCGTCCACCTTGTCGTCGCCGCCGATGACGGCGATGCTCTGGATTTTCATGACCGGGCAGCGGTTACCGTCGATCAGGGCCAAGGTCGGCACGGTCTTCAGCGCCTCCACCGCGCGCCGCATCGCCAGCATCGACGCCTGCAGGATATTGAGCTTGTCGATTTCCTCTTCCGACGCCTCGGCGATGGCCCAGGCCAGCGCCTGCGCCTTGATCAGCGGCGCGAGCAAATCGCGTTTGGCTTCGGTCAGCTTTTTCGAGTCGCGCAAGCCGACGATGGGCCGCGAGACGTCGAGGATGACGGCGGCGGCGAACACCGGCCCGGCCAGCGGGCCGCGGCCGGCTTCATCGACGCCGCAAATGATCTCGTCGGCCGAATCGGGCAGATCGTCGAACAGACCGGGATGTTGATTTTTCACGTTGATTCTCTATCTTGAAATGACCTTGAGCACGGCCGCCGCGCTCTCCACCGCGCTGTTGCGCAGCAGGCTGTGATGCATGTCGCTGAAGCGCTGCACCAGCTTGAGGCGATGCGGCACGTCGCTCAGTTGCTTCCACATGGCGTCGGCCAGCCCCTGCGGGCTGGCCTCATGCTGCACCATTTCCGGCACCAGGAATTCGCGCGCCAGGATGTTCGGCAATCCGATCCACGGCTGGTAGCCGAAGTGGCGCAGGATCTGGTATTCGGCCGCCATCATCTTGTATGCAATGACCATCGGCTTCTTGAACAGCGCCACCTCCAGCGACGCCGTTCCCGACGCCACCAGCACGGCGTCGGCCGCGGCGATGGCGGTGTGCGACTGGCCGTCCAGCAGCTGCACTTCCACGTCCTGCAGGCCGGCCTGCGCCACCAGTTCGAGGAAGTACCGGCGCTGGCGTTCGCCCGCCATCGGCGCGACGAAGCGCAACGAGCGGTCGCGCTCCTTGAGCAGCTTGGCGGCGCCGATGAAGGCCGCCGTGTTGTACTTCAATTCCGACATGCGGCTGCCGGGCATGATGGTCACGACGTTGGCATCTTCCGGCAGGCCCAGAACGCGGCGCGCGCCCGCTTCGTCCGGCGCCATCGGTATCAGCTCGGCCAGCGGATGGCCGACATAGCTGACCGGCACTCCCGCCTTGCGGTAGATCTCCTCCTCGAACGGGAAGACCACCAGCATGTGCGACACCGCCTTGATGATTTTCTTGATGCGGCCACCGCGCCAGGCCCAGATCTGCGGCCCGATGTAGTGGATGGTCGGAATGCCCGCCTCCTTGAGCTGCATCTCCAGTCCCAGGTTAAAACCGGGATAGTCGGCGCCGATGAAGGCCGCCGGCCGCTCGGCCAGCAGGCGGTCGCGCAATTCGTTCTGGATGCGTTTGATCTCGGGGTAGCGCGGGATCACGGCCAGCAGGCCGCGCACCGTCAGCGTGTCCAGCGGGTAGTGCGATTCGAAACCCTGCGCGATCATCTGCTCGCCGCCGATGCCGTGGAAACGCGCGTCCGGCAGATGCGGGCGCAGTCCCGATAACAGGCGCGCGGCCAGCACGTCGCCCGAAGGCTCGCCGGCGACAACCGCCAGCGATAGTGGCGGTCGTTCCGGCTGCGTCATGTCAGCGGACGATGCCACGGCTGGCGACGCCGAGGAATTCGCGCATCGACCGGATGTGCTCGGCCACCGCCGCCGGCGACGCCTCTTCCTCCGCCAACAGCGCCGCCTTGGCTTCTTCCAGGGTCAAGCCGGAACGGTAAATCAGCTTGTACGCGGTGCGGATGCCGTTGATCTGCTCGCGCGTGAAACCGCGCCGCTTCAGACCCTCGATATTGACGCCGTGCGCCTGCGCCGGGTTACCGTTCAACAGCACGAACGGCGGCACGTCCTGGGTCAGCGAGGTGCTCATGCCGACGAAGGCGTGCGCGCCGATCTTGCAGAACTGGTGGACGTTGGCAAAGCCGCTCATGATCACCCAGTCGCCGATTTCGACGTGGCCGGCGATCTGCGCGTTGTTCGAGAAGATCGTGTTGCTGCCGACCTGGCAGTCGTGCGCCAGGTGCACGTAGGCGGAAATCCAGTTGTCGTTGCCGAGCGAGGTGACGCCCTTGTCCTGCACCGTGCCGGTGTTGAAGGTGCAGAATTCGCGGATGGTGTTGCGGTCGCCGATGGTCAGGCGGGTCGGTTCGCCCGACCACTTCTTGTCCTGCGGCGCGGCGCCGATCGACGAGAACTGGAAAAACTTGTTGTCGCTGCCGATGCTGGTGTGGCCTTCGATGACCACGTGCGGGCCGACGACCGTGCCCGAACCGATGCGCACGTTCGGACCGATGACCGAGTACGGCCCGACTTCGACGCTGCTGTCGAGTTCCGCTTTGGGATCGACGATGGCGGTGGCGTGAATCTTCGACATGCTTACTTCCCCATAGGCTGGCTGGCGTCGACGGCGCTGCGGATGGTGCACATCAGTTCCGCCTCGAGCGCGAGCTGGCCGTCGACCGTGCCCACGGCCTTGTACTTCCAGATGCCGCGCGCGTGGCGCAGGATCTCGACGTTCATCACCAGCTGGTCGCCCGGTTCGACCGGACGCTTGAAGCGCGCGTTGTCGATGCCGACGAAGTAGACCACCGAGTTCTCGTCCGGCTTGACGCCGATCGACAGGAACGACAGGATGGCCGCCGTTTGCGCCATCGCCTCGATCATCAGCACACCCGGCATGACCGGCTTGTGCGGGAAGTGGCCGTTGAAGAATTCCTCGTTGACGGTGACGTTCTTGATCGCCGTGATGCGCTTGTTGGCCTCCCAATCCAGCACGCGGTCGACCAGCAGCATCGGATAACGGTGCGGCAGGTACTGTTTGATCGCGTGAATATCCAGGCACTTTTTGGTGCAGGACGATTCGGTGGTTTCCGGAGTGGTGGTCATAATTATTTCTCTTCTTGATTCGTCAGTGTTTTAATTGTTTTTTCCAGCGCCCGCACCTTGTCGCGCATGGCCGACAGGTTACGCACGATGACGGCCGACTTTTCCCATTCGGCCGGGCGCGACATCGGGTAGTAGCCGATGTAGGTGCCTGGTTCCGTCAGCGAGCGCGGGATCATCGTCGACGGACCGACGTTCACGTGGTCGGCGATGGTGATATGGCCGTTGATCATGGCGGCGCCGCCGAAGGTGCAGTACTTGCCCACCGTGGTGCTGCCGGCCATGCCGACGCAGCCGGCCATCGCCGTGTGCGCGCCGATATGGCAGTTGTGGGCGATCTGGATCAGGTTGTCGAGCTTGACGCCGTCCTCGATCACCGTGTCGGCCAATGCGCCGCGGTCGACCGTGGTGTTGGCGCCGATGTCGACGTCGTCGCCGATCATCACGCGGCCGGTCTGCGGGATCTTGATGTAGACGCCCTTCTCGTTGGCGAAGCCGAAACCGTCGGTGCCGATCACGGCGCCCGAGTGGATGATGCCGCGCGCGCCGATCTGGCAGTAGGCGTGGAAGGTGACGTTGGCGAAGAAGTGCGTGCCCTCGCCGATCACCGCTTCGCGTCCGATGTAGCAGCCGGCGTCGATGACGGCGTGCTCGCCGATGACGGCGCCCGGCTCCACCACCACCTTCGGTCCGATGTGGGCGGTGGCGGCGATCTGCGCGCCCTCGCCGATGAAGGCGGTCGGGTGGATGCCCGCCGGCGGCACGATGGCCGTCAGCGAGTGGAAATACTGCGCCGCCTTGGCGAAATATACATACGGGTTGGGGGTGACGATGCGCGCGCCGGTGTAGCCGGCGGCGATGAATTCGTCATCGGCGGGCGAGACGATCAATGCCGCCGCCGCCGTCTGCAGCGCCTGTGCGCGCAGTTTGCTGTTGCTCAGAAAGCTGATGTGCGAAACGCCGGCGTCGGTCAATGGCGCGATCCCGGACACTTCCAGGTTCGCGTCACCCATCAACTGCCCGCCGAAGCGTTCGACCAATTCTCCCAGTCGAGTGCCCATCGGGGTATCCAATCTTGTGTGATTTATTTGTCTTTATCGAGCGCCGCCAGCACCTTGTCGGTGATGTCGATGCGCGGGCTCGCCCATACCGCGTCCTGCAGCACGATGTCGAAACCTTCGACATTGGCCATCTGGCGGATGATCTTGGTGGCGCGGTCCGAGATGGCCTGGCGCTCCTCGTTGGTGCGCTGGCTCAGGTCCTCGCGGAACTCGCGCTGGCGGCGCTGGTATTCCTTATCGAGTTCGAACACGTCGCGCTGGCGCTTGACGCGGTCGGCCTCGGACAGCGCCGGCCCTTCCTTCTCCAGCTTGTCGGACGCCGTCTTCAGGCGCCCTGCCATGTCCTGCATGGCCTTCTCGCGGCTCTTGAACTCTTCCTGCAGCTTCTCGCTGGCCAGCTTGGCCAGCTTGGACTCGTTGTAGATACGCTCAGGGCTCAGCCAGGCGATGCGCGAGGCCGAGGTCTGGGCCTGCACCGGCGCCAATGCACTCCACCCCAGCGCAAGCACGGCGAGATATTTGGTCAGATTAGCGGATGCAGTCTTCAACTTGTTTCTCCGAGGTAAATATTGGTACGGTGTACGCTGTGGGTTCGCTGCAAAGTCGCACCCGCCCGCATCAGAAGCCGCTACCCATCTGGAACTGGAAGCGTTCCAGGCGGTCGCCTTCCTTGGCGTTCAAAGGCTTAGCATAACTCAACTTGAGCGGGCCCACCGGCGAAATCCAGCTGATGCCCAGGCCGGAGGAATAGCGCAGCTGCTGCAGGCGCATCTTCTCGCCTTCCTGGTAGACCTGGCCGCCGTCGAGGAAGGCGAACCAGCGCAGGCTGCGGTCCTGGCCGGAGCCTGGGAACGGCATCTGCAGCTCGGCGTTGCCGATCAAGCGCGAGGCGCCGCCCAGCGCGTCGCCGTAACGCGGATCGACCGCGCCCAGCGAAGAGCTCAGGTAGCCGCGCACCGAACCGATACCGCCGCCGTAGAAGTTTTTAAACACCGGATACGAGCTGTCGCGCAGCCCGCGGCCGTAGTCGATCTCGCCCTTGAGCGCCAGCGTCACCTTCGAGAACAGCGGCTTGTACCACTGCTGCTCGTAGACCGCGCGGTAGTACTTCTGCTGGCCGATGATGTCCAGTTCCAGGTTGGCGCGCTGGTAGCGGCCCACCGTCGGCGTCAGCGCCGAATCGCGGCTGTCGCGCGCCCACGCCATCGTCAGCGGCACGGCGTTGGTCTTGGCGCTGCCGATGCCGCTCTGGATGCCGGTGATGTCGCGCACGTACTGCTGGAAGCGGGTCGGCGACGTGGCGTCGGTCTCGATGTTCGAGCGTTCCAGGCCGATGCCGAAGAAGACCGTATCGACTTCGGAGAACGGTACGCCGTAGCTGACGCGTCCACCCTGCTGTTTGATCGTGTAGTAACCGGTGTTGAGCGCCGGCGGTTTTTGCGTGCGCAGATAGATTTCGTACGAGCGCGAAACGCCGTCGTCGGTGTAATACGGGTCGGTCTGCGAGAACGAAATCGTGCGGCTGTACTTGGACGTGTTCAGTTCCATGCCGACGGTGGTGCCCGAGCCGGCGAAGTTGGCCTGCTGGATCGCCGCCTGGAAGGTGAACTTCTCCGACTGCGAGAACGCGCCGCCGATCTGGAAGTTACCGGTCGGCTTTTCGACCACGGTCAGGTTGACGTCGACCTGGTCGGAGGTGCCTTGCGCCTCCGGCGTGTCGACGGTGACGTCCTTGAAGTAGCCCAGGCGGTCGACGCGGTCGCGCGACAGCTTGATCTTGTTGGCGTCGTACCAGGACGATTCGAACTGGCGGAACTCGCGGCGTATCACTTCGTCGCGCGAGGTGGTGTTGCCGGCGATGTTCATGTGGCGCACGTAGGCGCGCTTGCCCGGATCGATGAAGAAGGTGAACGCCACTTCGCGTTTTTCGCGGTTGATGTCCGGATTGGCGTTGACGTTGGCGAAGGCGTAGCCGAAGGTGCCGAGGCGGTCGGAGATAAGCTTGTTGGTCGCGGTCAGGCGCGCGCCGGAATAGGTCTCGCCGTTGCGCAGCAGGACCAGCGAGCGCAGTTCCTCTTCGCGGCCGAAGGTCTCGCCTTCGAACTTGATGCCGGAGACGGTGTACTTCTCGCCTTCGGTGATGTTGATCGTGATGTAGATGTCCTTCTTGTCCGGCGTGATCGACACCTGCGTCGAGTCGATGTTCATCTCGATGTAGCCGCGGTCGAGGTAGAAGGACTTGAGCGACTCGATGTCGCCGGTCAGCTTGGTCTTGGAGTACTGGTCGGCCTTGGTGTACCAGCTGAACCAGCCGCCGGTGTTGAGCGCGAGCTGCTGCTTCAATTCCTTATCGTCGAACACCTTGTTGCCGACGATGTTGATCTGCTTGATCTTGGCGACGTCGCCCTCGTCGACCGCGAACGTGATGTTGACGCGGTTACGCTCGATCGGCGTGACGGTGGTGACGATCTTGACGCCGTACAGGCCGTGCGACAGGTACTGGCGCTTCAATTCCTGCTCGGCGCGGTCAACCGAGGCCTTGTCGAAAATCTTGGCCTCGCCGACGCCGATGTCCTTCAGCGCCTTGACCAGCGTGTCTTTTTCAAATTCCTTGGTGCCGGTGAACTCCACCTTGGAGATGGCCGGGCGTTCCTCGACCAGCACCACCAGCACCTGGCCGTCGGCTTCGAGCTTGACGTCCTTGAAGAAACCGGTGGCGTACAGCGCCTTGATGGCGGTGACGCTCTTGTCGTCGTTGAAGGTCTCGCCCACCCGCACCGGCAGGTAGCTGAACACGGTGCCGGCCTCCGTACGCTGAATACCTTCGACGCGGATGTCCTTGATGACGAACGGTTCGATCGCCATGGCACGGCCGGCGCACAGCGCCAGGACGGCGGCGCCGATCAGGCTGCGGCGTAAAGAAGGTGAAGTAATACGGTCAGAATATAATTTCATTGGGGTTATTCAATGGCTAAATCAACGAACTACTTTATAAAAGCCGGGCGACGTCGTTAAATACCGCCAACAGCATTAACGTCATCAGCAAACCGATGCCAACTCGCTGTGCAATCTCGTTAAAACGTTCCGGCACAGGACGCCCAGTTAAAACTTCCAGCGAATAATACAGCAAATGCCCCCCATCTAGAACCGGAATCGGTAGCAAATTCATGACCCCTAAACTGATGCTGATGAAGGCGATAAAGCTTAAATAACTGACCACGCCCATGCGCGCGGTCTGGCCGGCGTAATCGGCGATCGTGATCGGGCCGGTGACGTTCTTGAGCGAGACCTCGCCGACGATCATCTTGCCGATCATCTTCAGCGTCATCGTACAAGTGTCCCAGACGCGGGCCATGGCCTTGCCCACCGCCTCGAGCGGCGACGATGGCACGACGATCATATCCGGCTGCAAAGCGACGTAAGCGCTGATCTTACCGACTGTTACAGTTCCTTTGCCGCTTTTTGCCTGCTCGGCCTGGGGCGTGACGGCCAGTGTGACCGGCTGGCCGGCGCGCCGCACCACCACGTCCACCGTCTTGCCGGCCGAGGCGCGGATGATGTCGATGAAGGCGATGCCGTCGGCCACCGGCGTGCCGCCGACCGACAGCAGCAGGTCGCCGATCCGCAGGCCGGCGCGCTCGGCCGCGCCGCCCGGCAGCACCTGCTGCACCACCGGCGCCGGCCGCGCCACGCCCAGGCCCAGCTTGCCGAGCACGTCGCCGTCGAGGTCGAGCGCGGCCAGCACGTCGGCCGGCAGCACGAAGTGGCGGCGGCCCTCGCCCGGACGTTCGACCGTCAGGCGCGCTTCTTTCTTGTCGATGGCCGACTGCATCAGGTTCCAGCGCAGCTCGGACCAGACGGTCACCGGTTGTTCGTTGATGGCGGTGACCAGGTCGCCGCTGCGCAGGCCGGCCTGCCACGCGGGCGTGGCGGAGGCGGCCTGCTTGCCCTGCCCCGCATCGGCGTCGTTCGTTGCCACCGTAGCGTCGGTCGCCAGCACGGCCACCTCGCTGGCGCGCACGCTGATCTTGCTGACCGGCTCTTCCACGCCATACATGTACAGGCCGGCGAACAGCACGATCGCGATCAGGAAATTGGCCAGCGGGCCGGCGGCGACGATAGCGATGCGCTTCCACACGTTCTGGCGCGTGAACTCGCGCTTCAGGTCCTGCGGCGGAAGGTGCGTCAGGTCGCCCTCGCGGGCGTCGAGCATCTTGACGTAGCCGCCCAGCGGCAGCGCCGACACGGCCCATTCGGTCTGGTCGGGGCCGAAGCGGCGCGACCACACGACCTTGCCCATGCCGACCGAGAAGCGCAGCACCTTGACGCCGCACCAGCGCGCCACCAGGTAGTGCCCCAATTCGTGGAAGACGATCAGGGAGCCGAGGCAGACGACAAACGCCAGCACGGTTTGCAGGAAATTCATTTTGCCATCCCGGCGATGATGGTTTCGGCGGCGTCGCGCGCCAGCGCGTCCTGCGCCATGACAGCCTCGATGCTATCGGCTGCGCCGTGCGGCAGCTTTTCCATCACCTGCGCGATCACGCGGTCGATCTGGCGGAAGCCGATCTTCAGGTCGAGGAAGGCTTGCACCGCGATCTCATTGGCGGCGTTGAGCAGCGCGGGCGCCGTGCCGCCGGCGCGCAGGGCGTCGAAGGCCAGCGCCAGGCAGGGGAAGCGGGCGAAGTCGGGACGCTCGAACTGCAAGGTGGCGATCTGGGTCAGGTCGAGCTGGGCGACGCCGGAGTCGATGCGCTCCGGGTAGGCCAGCGCGTGGGCGATCGGCGTGCGCATGTCGGGGTTGCCCAGTTGCGCCAGCACCGAGCCGTCGACATACGACACCATCGAATGGATCACCGACTGCGGGTGGATGACTACGTCGATCTGGTCGGCCGGGGCGCCGAACAGCCAGTGCGCCTCGATCACTTCCAGGCCCTTGTTCATCATCGTGGCCGAGTCGACCGAGATCTTGCGGCCCATCGACCAGTTGGGATGCTTGCAGGCCTGCTCCGGCGTGACGTCTTCCAGGGTCTCGACGGCGCGCGTCAGGAACGGACCGCCGGAAGCGGTCAGCAGGATCTTGGCGACGCCGCTGGCGCCCGGCTGGCGGCCGTACGACGACGGCAGGCACTGGAAAATCGCGTTGTGTTCGCTGTCGATCGGCAGCAGCACGGCGCCGGCTTCGGCGGCCGCGTCGATGAACAGCTGGCCGGACATGACCAGCGCTTCCTTGTTCGCCAGCAGCACTTTCTTCCCCGCGCGGGCGGCGGCCAGGGTCGGCGCCAGGCCGGCGGCGCCGACGATGGCGGCCATGACGCTGTCGACCTCGGGAGCGCTGGCGATGGCGCACAGGGCTGTCTCGCCGTATTCGACCTCGGTGGCGACGCCGGCCGCGCGCAGCAGCGCGCCCAGGCGCTCGGCGGCGTCGGCCGTGCCGACAACGGCGCGCAGCGGACGGAATTGGACGCACTGGGCGGCCAGTTCGTCGACGCGGCTGTGCGCGGACAGCGCGTAGACCGAATAGCGTTCGGGATGGCGGGCGAGCACGTCCAGCGTGGACACGCCGATCGAACCGGTGGCGCCAAGGATGGTGATGCGTTGCATAGGAATGTCTTTCAGAGCCAGGCGGTCAGCAGCGCGGCCAGCGGCAGCACGGGGATCAGCGCGTCGACACGGTCGAGCACGCCGCCGTGGCCCGGCAGCAGGTTGCTGCTGTCCTTGATGGCGGCGCGGCGCTTGAGTTGGGATTCGAACAGGTCGCCGATGACGGAGGCGGCGACGACGACCAGGAGCGCCAGCAGGGTCAGCGCCCAGCCGAAGCGCGCCTGCAGGCGCACGGCGAAGGTGTCCTGCAACCACGGAACGGAAGCGGCCAGCACGATGGTCAGCGAAGCGATCGCCAGCACGGCGATGCCGCCACCGATGGCGCCCTCCCACGATTTACCGGGGGAGATGGTCGGCGCCAGCTTGCGCTTGCCGAAGGCCTTGCCGGAGAAATAGGCGCCGATGTCGGCGATCCACACCAGGGCCAGCACCGACAGCAGGTACAGCGGCGATACCATGTACAGGCCGACGATGGCGAAGAAGCAGGCGAAAATGGCGAAGCTGAAGGTGATGGCCATCGACCAGTTGGCCGCGCCCTTGAGCGGCGGCAGCCCCAGGCCCAGGGTCGGCGCATAGCGGATCAGCCACAGCAGCGCGGCCACGCCGTACAGCGCGGTGACGGCGCCCGGCTTGGCGCTGTACATCAGCAGCACGAACAGGCCGCAGCTGACCACGCCGGTGACCTTGGCGGCGGTGGGCGACAGGCCGAACAGGCGCGCGCCCTCCCACATCGCGGCGCCGACGAACAAGGTGACGACCACGGCGAACGCGGGGAAATAATTGAAGAACAGGACCGGCAGCAACACCGCCAGCAAGAGCACCGCGGTAATAATCCGTGTTTTCAGCATTAGTTTGTCTTTTCGGCCAGTTGCGCGCCGGTGCGGCCGAAACGGCGCTCGCGGTGCTGGTAGGAGGCGATCGCCTCGTCGAGGCATTCGATGGTGAAATCGGGCCAGTACGTCTCGGTGAAGAACAGTTCGGTATAGGCGAGCTGCCACAGCAGGAAATTGGAGATGCGCTGCTCGCCGCCGGTGCGGATGAACAGGTCCGGCTCGGGCGCGTAGGCCATCGCCAGGTGCGGCGCCAGCTGTTCTTCGGTGAAATCGCCGCTACCAGGATGGGCCGCCACCATCTTGCCGACCGCCTGCATGATGTCCCAGCGCCCGCCGTAGTTGGCGCAGACGGTGACGGTCATGCGGGTATTGTTGGCGGTCTTGCGCTCGGCGTTGGCGATCATGCCCTGCAGCTTGGCGTCAAAGCGGCTCAGGTCGCCGACGACCTTCAGGCGGATATTATTGGCGTGCAGTTTGGAGACCTCGCGGTCGAGCGCCGTGACGAACAGGCGCATCAGCAGCGACACTTCCTCTTCCGGGCGGCGCCAGTTTTCCGAGCTGAAGGCGAACAGGGTCAGGTATTCGACGCCGCGGCGGGCGCAGGCCTCGACCACGGTGCGCACCGCTTCCACGCCTTTGACGTGGCCGGCGACGCGCGGCAGAAAGCGTTTGGTCGCCCAGCGGCCATTGCCATCCATAATGATCGCGACGTGACGCGGAACATTCGGGGCTTCCGGAACCTCAGTAGTCGAACTCGTATATTTCATGAAAACTTTGGTGCCAAAGTATAAAGTATTGCAGGTGTGACGCAAAAAAACAAGGTAGCACGGTAACCCGCACCCCAAAAGCGTGACGGGGTCGGACCCCGTACGGGGTCCGACCCCGTACGGGGTCGGACCCCGTACGGGGTCCGACCCCTAAGCCGGGGACTGCGGGTCGACAGCTGGCGCCTTGAGGGTTTAGACCGTCAGCACTTCTTTTTCTTTTTCGACAACCATCTTGTCGATGTCGGCGATGAACTTGTCGGTCAGTTTTTGCACGTCGTCGGAGGCGCGGCGCTCGTCGTCTTCGGAGATGGCCTTGTCCTTGACCAGCTTTTTGAGCGATTCATTGCCGTCGCGGCGGATGTTGCGCACCGCGATTTTGGCGTCCTCGGCTTCGCTCTTGACCAGCTTGACCATTTCCTTGCGGCGTTCCTCGGTCAGCGGCGGGGTCGGCACGCGGATCATGTCGCCCTGCGACGACGGGTTCAGGCCCAGGTCGGCGTCGCGAATGGCTTTTTCGATGGTCGAGGCCATTTTCTTTTCGAACGGCTGCACGCCGATGGTGCGCGCGTCCATCAGGGTGACGTTGGCCACCTGGGTCAACGCCGTCGGCGAACCGTAGTACTCGACCATCACGTGGTCGAGGATCCCGGTATGGGCGCGGCCGGTGCGGACCTTGGCCAGATCGGCGCGCAAGGTTTCCAGCGATTTGGTCATGCGTTCTTGCGCATTCTTTTTAACGTCAGCTACGGACATTGCTGCTCTCCTGTGATCGGATATAAATGATGATGGTATTAAAGACGTTACACGTGGACCAGTGTACCCTCATCCTCGCCCATGATGACGCGTGCGAGCGCGCCTGGCTTGGTGATGGAGAACACCTTGATCGGCAATTTCTGGTCGCGGCACAGCGCAAAAGCGGTCGCGTCCATGACTTGGAGGTGCTTGGCGATCGCCTCGTCGAAGGTGATCGAGTGGTACAGGGTGGCGTTCGGGTCCTTCTTCGGATCGGCCGTGTAGACGCCGTCGACCTTGGTGGCCTTCAGCACGATCTCGGCGCTGATCTCGGAACCGCGCAGCGCGGCGGCCGTGTCGGTGGTGAAGAACGGGTTGCCGGTGCCGGCCGCGAACACCACGACCTTGCCCTCTTCCAGGTACTGCAGCGCCTTCGGGCGCACGTACGGCTCGACCACCTGTTCGATGCCGATGGCCGACATCACGCGCGCGGTGATGCCGACATGGCGCATCGCGTCGGCCAGCGCCAGCGCGTTCATGACGGTGGCGAGCATGCCCATGTAGTCGGCGGTGGCGCGGTCCATGCCTTGGGCGCCGGGGGCGACGCCGCGGAAGATGTTGCCGCCGCCAATGACGATCGCCAGTTCCACGCCCATTTTCGCGACCTCGGCCACATCGGCGACCATCCGTTCGATCGTGCCGCGGTTGATGCCGTAAGGATCATCGCCCATCAGGGCTTCGCCGGACAGTTTGAGGAGGACGCGCTTGTAGGCTGGTTTGGACATGAGACGGGGCTCCTAAAGTGTGTATGTGGGGTTGATTCAGGGAAGGCTGCCGGCGCCTATCATACCTTGAGATAGGCGCGACGGCCGCCGGGGACAACTGGTGTTACAGACAAGATTATCTTGTCGGGCTAAAAAAACGGGCCTCGCGGCCCGTTTTCACTATTAACCCTGGGAAGCGGCCATTTGAGCGGCCACTTCTGCGGCGAAGTCATCGACCTTCTTCTCGATGCCTTCACCGACGACGTACATCGTGAACGATTTCACGGTGGTCGCTTTTTCTTTCAGCATCTGCTCGATCGACTGCTTGTCGTTCTTGACGAACGCCTGGTTCAGCAGCGACACTTCCTTCAGATACTTCTGGACCGAGCCTTCGAGGCGCTTGGCGACGATTTCCGGCGACTGCGCAGGCTTGCCGGCGGCGGCGGCGGTGGCAGCATCCTCGTCAGCCTTCAACTGGGCGACCGAGCGCTCTTTTTCGATCAGTTCGGCAGGAACCTGGTCGGCCGACAGCGACACCGGCTTCATCGCGGCGATGTGCATGGCGACGTCTTTACCGACTTGCTCGTCGGCGCCGTCGAACTCGACCACAACACCGATGCGGGTGCCGTGCAGGTACGAGGCCAGCTTGGCGGTCGTTTCGAAGCGCTGGAAGCGGCGGATCGACATGTTTTCGCCGATTTTACCGATCAAGGCGGCACGCACCTCGTCCAGGGTCTGGCCGTTGCCAGCTGGCAGGGCCAGCAGCGCGGCGACGTCGGCCGGGTTGTTTTCCGCGACCAGCTTGGCGGCGGTGTTGGCCAGGTTCAGGAAGTCGTCGTTCTTGGCGACGAAGTCGGTTTCCGAGTTCACTTCGATCAGCGCGCCCACGCCGTTGGCGATGTAGGTGGCGACCACGCCTTCGGCGGTCACGCGCGACGACGCTTTCGAAGCCTTGCCGCCCAGCTTGACGCGCAGGATCTCTTCAGCACGGCCCATGTCGCCTTCGGCTTCGGTCAGTGCTTTTTTGCATTCCATCATTGGCGCGTCCGTCTTGGCGCGCAGTTCGCCTACCATTGCTGCAGTAATCGCTGCCATAGTGTTTCTCCTGTATTCGGTATTCGGTGGAAGGGGAGCGGCCGGTCAGCCCTGCTCTACCCATTTACGTTAAAAAAAAGGGGGAGCTGTTGGCCACCCCTTTTTCCTTCAGCTAGTAAAGAACAATTAAGCCTGTTCGTTCACTTCGACGAATTCGTCGCCAGCTGCGGCTTTGACCATTTCAACTACTTCGTTACCGGCGGCTGCACGGCCTTCCAGGATCGCATCTGCAACGCCACGGGCGTACAGCGTGATGGCTTTCGACGAGTCGTCGTTGCCTGGAATGACGTACTGAACGCCTTCTGGCGAGTGGTTGGTATCGACCACGCCGATGACCGGGATGCCCAGTTTAGCGGCTTCGGTGATGGCGCCTTTATGGTAGCCAACGTCAACGACGAAGATTGCGTCAGGAACGCCGCCCATGTCCTTGATACCGCCGATCGATTTTTGCAGCTTGATCATTTCGCGTTGGAACATCAGCGCTTCTTTTTTCGACAGCTTCTCAACCGAACCGTCTTCGATCTGGGCTTCCATGTCTTTCAGGCGCTTGATCGAGGTCTTGATGGTTTTGAAGTTGGTCAGCATGCCGCCGAGCCAACGCTGATCGACGAAAGGAACGCCTGCGCGTGCCGCTTCAGCCGCGATGATTTCGCGCGCTTGACGCTTGGTGCCGACCATCAGGATGGTGCCGCGGTTCGAAGCAACCTGCTTCACGTGTTTCATCGCTTCTTGATACATACCCATCGTCTTTTCCAAGTTGATGATATGGATCTTGTTGCGGTGACCGAAGATGAACGGTGCCATCTTTGGGTTCCAGAAACGGGTTTGGTGACCAAAGTGGACACCGGCTTCCAGCATTTCGCGCATCGTTACGGACATATTTAACTCCAGGGTTGGGTCTGGAATCCGATCAGTCACCATATAGGCACCCTTGTCGATCGGATTCGCGTTTATGAATAAACAATATTGACTACTTTATTGCCTGAACCGAAAGTCAAATCCAAGCAACCCGAGATTCTACCCTGAAAACAGCCACTTAGGCAAGTCCGGCGATAAGATGGAATACAGGGAGTCGCCATCTGAATAGACCAGACACCATGTCTGTCGCGGCGCGAAAAAGAAGACGTCTGCGGCGCCGCATGACGGACAGGCACCGACGATTCCCACCTCATTGTCATGGACAAAAACATATCGATGTCATCGCCGATACAACGGACCAAACGTTAAATTGTAACAATCGACAATTAATTGTTCGCAGTCAAGCGAATCGTAGCCAATCTGTAATATCATTTGCAAAAGTTTAGTGCCTTAGCAATAAGACACTTGCTTTTACGTAAGATCTGTTAATATTGCAATATTGCGTTTCGGAGATGCCTGAATGTCTACCCTCTTTGCCATCGCCCTCGCGGCGGCGACCACCGTGCAACCCAGCTGTTCCTGGGACCGGCCGGGCGCCAATCCGTATACCGGCAACACCGACGCCGCCATCGACCGTTACACCGACATCCCGGAACGCACGCGTGTCAAGCTGAAGTACCGCATCACCTACGGCAATCCGGACGAGACCGTCAACATCACACGCGACGCGATCACCGGCAAATACGTCTACGACGCGCAGATCCGCGACATGCACTTCGGCGCGGCCTCCGTCTGCCATACCGTCACGCGCAGCAAGTGGGCAGCCAGCCGCAGCGAACCAGGCGCTGTTTATTGCGCAGATCAACATTGCATCCTGGTGCCGAAAATCTGCGGAAACGTCAGCCGCATCGTGCGCCCTCGTCCGGCCGTGGCGCAAGTGCCGCCGCCGGCCGCCTTGACGCCGCCGAACTTTAACGAGCGTGTCGGTGACAGCGATCTTGGTCTGCTGGATGCGCCCATCATCGAAGACGTGCCCACCCTGCGCACTGCCGGCTTCCTGCCGCCGCCGCTAGTGGTGCGCGCGCCGGTCGAGGAACGCCCGGTCGAACGGGGCTTCACGGCGCCGCCCGTGCCAGTCAACCAGCCGATCTATCCGGGCACTGGCGTGCGTCCGCCGCCGCTGCCCGGATCGCCGGTCGCCCCGGTGCCGGAACCGGAAACCTACGCCATGCTGCTGGCCGGCCTGGGCCTGCTGGGCTTCGCGGCCCGCCGCAAGCACCGCGCCGCCGCTGCGGCAGCCGCCGGCAAGGCCGCCTGAGCCTCAGAGCGGGCGGCGCGGGGCCGATTACGCCACAGGCCGGTCATTGCCGCACGCGACGCCCCCCGCGTCGTTTATAATTTCAGCATATTTGCACGCCGCGAGGGACGAAAGTCCGCTCGCCGCCTGCGTTTTTACCGTTTACCTTGCTGATTGCGATCCTCTATGTCTATCTCCATCAAATCCGCCGAAGATATCGCCGGCATGCGCGTGGCCGGCCGCCTTGGCTCCGAAGTGCTCGACTACATCACCCCCTTCGTCAAGGCCGGCGTGACCACCGGCGAGCTGGATCGCCTCTGCCACGAATACATGGTCAACGTCCAGGGCACCATCCCGGCGCCGCTGAACTACTGCCCGCCCGGCTACACGCCCTATCCGAAGGCGATTTGCACCTCGGTCAACGACGTCATCTGCCACGGCATCCCGGGCGACAAGGTGCTCAAAAGCGGCGACTCGGTCAACCTCGACATCACCGTCATCAAGGATGGTTATCACGGCGACAACAGCCGCATGTTCCTGATCGGCGAGCCGTCGATCATGACCAAGCGCCTGTCCGACATCACCTATGAATGCATGTGGCTGGGTATCGCCAAGGTCAAGCCGGGCGCGCACCTGGGCGACATCGGCCACGCCATCCAGCAGCACGCCGAAAAAGCCGGCTACAGCGTGGTGCGCGAGTTCTGCGGCCACGGCATCGGCAAGATCTTCCACGAGGAACCGCAGGTGCTGCACTACGGCCGTCCGGGCACGCTCGACGAGCTCAAGCCGGGCATGATCTTCACCATCGAGCCGATGATCAACGCCGGCAAGCGCGAAATCCGCGAAATGGGCGACGGCTGGACCATCAAAACCAAGGACCGCAGCCTGTCGGCGCAGTGGGAACACACCATCCTGGTCACCGAGACCGGCTACGAGGTGCTGACCTTGTCGGCCGGCAGCCCGCCGCCGCCGGCGTTTATCACGAACGCCGGCACTGCGGCGTCGGCCACGCCGGCCGTCGCGGCGTAACAGCGCATGTCGGCCGTCATGAAGAACGAGCTGCGCGAGCAGCTCAAGCGCCAGCTCAAGGCCGAACGCCAGATCGTCATCGCCGGCTTCCAGGCCGACGGCATGCCGGAAAAGCTGCTGCGCAGCCTGCGCCAGAGCGTCGACGCGGTCTTGACGACGGCCTGGCACGAGGCGCGCCTGCCGGCCAACACGGCGCTGGTCGGCGTCGGCGGCTACGGCCGCGGCGAGCTGTTCCCCTATTCCGACGTCGACCTGCTGATCCTGCTGGAAGAAGCGCCGGACGCCCCCACCACCGAAAAACTGGAAGAACTGGTGCAGCTGCTGTGGGACCTGGGCCTGGAGATCGGCCACAGCATCCGCACCGTCGATGAATGCCTGACCGAGTCGGCCGCCGACATCACCGTGCAAACCAGCCTGCTCGAGGCGCGCGTGATCTGCGGCGACGAACAATTGTTCGAACAGCTGCAGCGCCGCTACGACGCCGCCATGGACCCGCGCGCCTTCTACCACGCCAAGCTGCTGGAGATGCGCCAGCGGCACGCCAAGTACGAGGACACCGCCTTCAGCCTGGAGCCGAACTGCAAGGAAAGCCCGGGCGGCCTGCGCGACCTGCAGGTGATCCTGTGGCTGGTCAAGGCCGCCGGCCTGGCCAACTCCTGGCGCACCCTGGCCACCAGCGGCCTGATCACGCAAACCGAGGCCAAGCAGCTGATGGAAAAGGAGCGCGCCTTCAAGGACATCCGCGTGCGCCTGCATTTGCACGCCGGCCGGCGCGAGGACCGCCTGGTGTTCGACATCCAGACCGCGATTGCCGAGTCGCTGGGCTTGCAGGCCACCGGCAGCGGCCCGGGCATGCGCCGTGCCAGCGAATACCTGATGCAGCGCTACTACTGGGCCGCAAAAACCGTCACCCAGCTCAACACCATCCTGCTGCAAAACATCGAGGAACGGCTGTTCCCGCAGGAAGAGCTGGCCGTGCCGATCAACGAGCGCTTCAACGACCTGAACGGCTTGATCGACATGCGCGAGGACGACACCTTCGCCCGGCGGCCATCGGCCATCCTGGAAATCTTCGTGCTGATGACCGAGCGCCCGTCGCTCAAGGGCATGACCTCCCGCACCATGCGCGCGCTGTGGCACGACCGCTTCCTGATCGACACGGCGTTCCGCGCCGATCCGGCCAACCGCGCGCTGTTCCTGCGCATCCTGCAGGCGCCGCAAGGCATCATCCACGCGCTGCGCCGCATGAACGATTTGTCGATCCTCGGCCGCTACCTGCCGAACTTCCGCAAGATCGTCGGCCAGATGCAGCACGACCTGTTCCACGTCTACACGGTGGACCAGCACATCCTGATGGTGGTGCGCAACATGCGCCGCTTCACGATGGCCGAGCACGCGCACGAGTACCCGTTCTGCAGCCAGCTGATGGCCAACTTCGCGCAACCGTGGCTGCTGTACCTGGGCGCGCTGTTCCACGACATCGCCAAGGGGCGTGGCGGCGACCACTCCAAACTGGGCACGGTCGACGCCCGGCAGTTCTGCACCGAGCACGGCATGAGCGCCGAGGACACCGAGCTGGTGGTATTCCTGGTCGAGCAGCACCTGGCCATGTCGCAGGTGGCGCAGAAGCAGGACCTGTCGGACCCGGACGTCATCGCCGCCTTCGCCAAGACGGTGGGCGACGAGCGCCACCTGACCGCGCTGTACCTGCTGACGGTGGCCGACATCCGCGGCACCAGCCCCAAGGTGTGGAACGCGTGGAAGGCCAAGCTGCTCGAAGACCTGTACCGCATCACCTTGCGCGTGCTGGGCGGCGAGCCGCACAGCGCCGACCATGAACTGAAGAACCGCCAGCAGGAGGCGCTGGCCACGCTGCGCCTGTATGGCCTGGGGCCGGACGCGCACGAAGCCTTCTGGCGCCAGCTCGACGTCGCCTACTTCCTGCGCCACGACGCCTCCGACATCGCCTGGCAGACGCGCGCGCTGTACGACCGCTTCACCAGCGACAAGCCGGTGGTCAAATGCCGCCTGGCGCCGATCGGCGAAGGCTTGCAGGTGGCCGTCTACATCCGCGACCAGCCGGACCTGTTCGCGCGCATCTGCAGCTATTTCGACCGCAAGAACTTCAGCATCCTCGACGCCAAGATCCACACCACGCGCCACGGCTACGCGCTCGACACCTTCTTGGTGACCGAGCAGAACTTCGCCAAGAGCTACCGCGACATCATCAACCTGATCGAGCACGAGCTGTGCGGCGCGCTGACCCATCCCGAGCCGCTGTCGATGCCGGGCAAGGGCCGGCTGTCGCGCCTGTCGCGCACCTTCCCGATGCAGCCGACGGTGGACTTGCGGCCGGACGAGCGCGGACAGTACTACCTGCTGTCGATCGCCGCCAACGACCGCACCGGGCTGCTCTATTCGATCGCCAACGTGCTGGCCAAGTACCGGGTCAACCTGCATACGGCCAAGGTCATGACCCTGGGCGAGCGGGTCGAGGACGTGTTTTTGATCGACGGCGCGGCGCTGGGCAATGCGCGCAGCCAGCTGCAGCTGGAAACCGATTTGCTTGAAGCGATCAAGGTTTAAACCACACCGTTCACCATTATAGAAAAGCATCATGTCAGAAGAATTATTACGCCTGTCCAAACGCATGTCCGAACTGGGCCTGTGCTCGCGCCGCGAAGCCGACGAGTGGATAGCGCGCGGCTGGGTCCGTGTCGACGGCCAGGTCATCTCCGAGCTCGGCAGCAAGGTTTACCCGAGCCAGAAAGTCACCGTCGAGCGCCAGGCCGCCGCCGAACAATCGAAGCGCGTGACCGTGCTGATCAACAAGCCGATGGGCTACGTCAGCGGCCAGGCCGAGGACGGCTACCAGCCGGCCGTGGTGCTGGTCAAGCCGGAGAACCGCTGGCCGGACGATCCGTCGCCGGAACTGTTCCACCCTACCCAGCTGCGCTCGCTGGTGCCGGCCGGCCGCCTCGACATCGACTCCGTCGGCCTGCTGGTGCTGACCCAGGACGGCCGCGTGGCCAAGCACCTGATCGGCGAGACCACCAGCGTGGACAAGGAATACCTGGTGCGCGTCGAGTACACCAAGCCGGGCAAGCTGCCCGACAGCGACCTGAAAAAGCTCAACCACGGCCTGTGGATGGACGGCAAGCCGCTACTGCCGGCCAAGGTGCGCTGGCAAAACGACGACCAGCTCAGTTTTACGCTGCGCGAAGGCAAAAAGCGCCAGATCCGCCGCATGTGCGACATGGTCGGCCTGAAAGTGATCGGTTTGAAAAGGGTTAGGATCGGCAAAGTCAAACTGGGCGACCTGCCGGTCGGCCAATGGCGCTACCTGCGTCCCGAAGAACAGTTTTAAGCGGCGTGCGGGGGCGCCGACGGCCCCCCTCCCCCGAGCCGCGCGTGGATCAAACCGCACATTCGGCGAAATATTCTCACCGGTTATTGCTATTTAGCAAGCCAAGTGCGCGAATAACTTGTAAACTGTTCGAACCGACCTCGCATTGCTGAAGTCATAATCAAAGAGATATGCCGTCGTGAACGATCCAATACCCAATGAAATTCGCCGCGGCCCACCCAGCCTAAAAGACGCTGTGGAGCCCATACCGGCGGGTTCGAAGCCGCATGACATCACCGATGAGCATGACATCGGCGACTCGCTGACCCTGCTCGCCGACAACGGCGACCCGGTCTCGATCTACCCGGCCAGCTCCAACAACGTGGTGATGGCGCGCATCCGCTCGGTGGACCCGGAAAATCCGCACTTCGTGCTCGAACTGAACGATGGAGAGTTCCTGCCGCCCGGCGAGGCGACCTTTGTCGCCTGGCTGCGCTCGGCGAAGATCCAGTTCAAGCTGACGTCCGACGACTGGGCCTGCCTGCCCGGCACGCCGACCCTGATCCCGCTGGGCTTCCCACTCAAGTGCATGGTACTGAACCGGCGCGCCTCGACCCGGCTCGAAACGCCGCTGGGCATCTACTACATGGCCTCATTCGTGTTGAACGGCAAACCGTACGAATTGCAGCTGTACGACTTCTCGTCGGGCGGCGTCGGCATGCGCGCACCGCCACGCGACTGCGTCGGCCTGCACGTGGGACGCAAGCTGCAGCGCGTACGGCTCGAGCTCGGTCCCGATTCGGTCATGATCGCCGACCTCGAGGTGCGGCTGTCGCGCACCTTCCGCTCCTTCCTGCTGGGCGAACAGGTGCAGATCGGTTGCCAGTTCACCAATCTGTCGCCGGCCATGCAGGACGAGCTGACCCGCCTGCTCGACAAGCTCAACGCCAGCCGGCACCGCTAGCCGCAGCACCACAATGGTGCGGCCGCCGACGGCCGCACCGCGATGGGGCGCCACGCCCGCCAGCATCGCACTCCCCATGTTTGTTTATCGGCATATTTCTTGCTTGAAAGTCAGGAGTATAACGATAAGCCAGACAGGGAGCACATGAGCACCACCGCGGCAGAGACCGAACCGCCCCAGCGCATCGTCAAGATCCGGCGCGACTACAACACCTGGGTGGCCAACGAAACGATCGAGGATTACGCGCTGCGCTACACCCCGCGCTCGTTCCGCAAATGGTCGGTGTTCCGCGTCTCCAACACCGCCTTCGGCGCCATCTCTTTTTTGGTGCTCGAAGCGATCGGCGGCACCATTACCGTCAACTACGGCTTCATCAACGCACTGTGGGCCATCATGGCCGTCGGCCTGATCATCTTCCTCACCGGCCTGCCGATCAGCTACTACGCCGCAAAATACGGCGTCGACATGGACCTGCTCACGCGCGGCGCCGGCTTCGGCTACATCGGCTCGACCATCTCCTCCTTCGTCTACGCCTCGTTCACGTTTATCTTGTTCGCGCTGGAGGCGGCCATCATGGCCTACGCGCTGGAACTGTATTTCGGCCTGCCGCTCTATCTGGGCTACATGGTCAGCGCGCTGGCCGTCATCCCGCTGGTGACGCACGGCGTAACCCTGATCAGCCGCATCCAGATGCTGACCCAGCCCGTATGGCTGATCCTGATGGCCCTGCCCTTCGTCGCCACCCTGCACAAGCAGCCGGAATTGCTGCCGCAGCTGATGGACTACGCCGGCCGCTCCGGCCAGAACGGCCAGTTCAATGTGCTGATGTTCGGCGCCGCCACCGCCGTCGGCGTGGCGCTGATTACGCAGATCGGCGAGCAGGTCGACTTCCTGCGCTTCATGCCACCCAAGACCGACCAAAACCGCGTGCGCTGGCACATGGGCGTACTGATCGCGGGGCCGGGCTGGATCTTGCTGGGCATCGTCAAGATGCTCGGCGGCGCGCTGCTGGCTTTCCTCGCCATCAGCAGCGCCGTGCCGCTGGATCTGGCGGTCAACCCCACGCATATGTACCTGGCCGGCTATAGCCAGGTGTTCGCGGATCCGCGCTGGGCGCTGCTGGCCACCGCGCTGCTGGTGGTGATCTCACAGGTCAAGATCAACATGACCAACGCCTACGCCGGCTCGCTGGCGTGGTCGAACTTCTTCGCGCGCCTGACGCACAGCCATCCGGGCCGCGTGGTGTGGGCCGTGTTCAACGCGCTGATCGCCGTGCTGCTCATGGAGCTCGACGTGTTCCAGGCGCTCGACCAGGTGCTCGGGCTGTACTCGTGCATCGCCATCTCCTGGATCACGGCGGTGGTGGCCGACTTGGTGGTCAACAAGCCGCTGGGCCTGAGCCCCAAGGGCATCGAATTCCGCCGCGCCTATTTGTACGACATCAACCCGGTCGGCGTCGGCGCCATGGTGCTGGCGTCGGCGCTGTCGGTGGCCACCTTCATGGGCGTGTTCGGCCACCAGGCGCAGGCCTTCTCCGCCTTCATCGCGCTGCTCACGGCGCTGGTGGCCGCGCCGCTGATCGCCATCGCCACCAAGGGCAAATACTATATCGCCCGCCAGCCCGGCGTGGTGCAGAAGACCTGCGTGATCTGCGAAAAGGAGTACGAGGCCGAGGACATGGCGCACTGCCCGGCCTATCAGGGTTCGATCTGTTCCCTGTGCTGCTGCCTGGACGCGCGCTGCAATGACGTCTGCAAGCCGCACGCCAAGGTGTCGGCGCAGTGGCAGCAGGCGATGCAGGCCCTCTTGCCCAAATCGCTGTGGCGCTATCTGGGCAGCGGACTGGGACACTATCTGCTGCTGATGATCGTCACGGTGCTGTTCCTCGGCGCCCTGCTCGGATTGATCTACTACCACGAGCAATCGGTGCTGCCGGCCGGCGACGCCGCGCTGCTGCCGCAACTGCGGCTGGTGTTCCTCAAGATCTTTGCCGCGCTCTTGATCACCAGCGGCATCGTCGCCTGGTGGCTGGTGCTCACCAGCGAAAGCCGCCGCGTGGCACAGGAGGAATCGAACCGCCAAACCGGCCTGCTGACGCGCGAGATCGAATTGCATAGCCAGACCGACGCCCAGCTGCAGCAGGCCAAGAAGACCGCCGACCTGGCCAACCAGGCCAAGAGCCGCTACATCGCCGGCATCAGCCACGAGATCCGGACGCCTTTGAATTCGATACTCGGCTACGCCCAGCTGCTCGACAACGACCCGTCGATCCCCGAGCACCGCCAGCAGGCCATCCGCGTGATCCGCAGCAGCGGCGAGCACCTGCTGTCGCTGATCGAGGGCACGCTCGATATCGCCCGCATCGAGGGCGGCAAGCTGACCTTCGACACCAAGGAAATCAACTTCCCCGACTTCATCGGCCAGCTGGTGCGCATGTTCGAACTGCAGGCGGCCAACAAGGGCCTGACCTTCCGCTACGAGTTGACCGGCGCGCTGCCGCGCATCGTGCGCGCCGACCGCAAACGCCTGGGCCAGATACTCATCAACATCCTCGGCAACGCCGTCAAGTTCACCAGCGAGGGCGGCGTCGTGCTGCGGTTGAAGTACGCGCGCGAGATCGCCTCGTTCGAGATCGAGGACTCGGGCCCCGGCATCCTGCAGGAAGAACTGGACCACATCTTCGAACCGTTCACGCGCGGCAGCGCCAGCGCGCACGCCAACGCCAGCGGCACCGGCCTCGGTCTGCCGATCAGCAAAATGCTGACGCAGCTGATGGGCGGTGAAATGAAAATCCGCAGCGCGCCTTTGCAGGGCAGCTTGTTCCACATCCGCCTGTTCCTGCCCAGCGTGCACGTCACAGGCAAGGCGCTGCGGGAACTGGAGGCGCCGGCTCAGCAGCGCACCGGCTATCGCGGCCCGCGCCGGCGCATCTTGGTCGTCGACAACGAACGGGTCGACCGCGAACTGCTGCTCAACATCCTCGCGCCGCTGGGATTCGAGATCGCACAGGCGGCGTCGGGCCTCGAATGCCTCGACCTGCACGCCGCGTTCCAGCCGGACCTGATTTTGATGGACCTGGCCATGCCGGGCATGGACGGCTGGGAGGCAAGCTACATCCTGCGCCGCCGCCAGTTGTCATCGGTGCCGATCGCCATCGTCTCGGCCAACGCCTTCGACAAGGGCATGGAGAACGCCGCCGGCATCAAGGCCGAAGACTTCATCATCAAACCGGTCAACGTCGGCGAGCTGCTGGACTGGATCGGCCGACGCCTCGCGCTGGATTGGATCACGCAGCCGCGCGCGGAGGCGATCAGCAGCGAGATGCCGGCTGCCGCCGGTGCTGCGGCAATCGCGATGCCGCCGGCCGCGCAGATGGCGGCGCTGGAGGAACTGATACGCATCGGCTATGTACGTGGCATCCAGTCCAAACTCGACGAGATCGACGCGCTTGATGCCCAGTACTCCCGCTTCACCCACACCATGCGCGATTTTGCCAAACGCTTCCAGCTGGATGCGATGGCCGACTTTGTCCGAAAGAATAAGAGCGATGAACTTCAACATTGAACCCGCGCGCGGCAACCTGGTACTGGTGGTCGACGACGTCCCGGAAAACCTCGCCGTGCTGCACGACGCGCTGGACGAATCGGGTTTCACAGTGCTGGTGGCGAACAACGGCGAGGCGGCGTTGCAGCGCGCCGCCGAAGCGCAGCCGGACATCATCCTGCTCGACGCCATCATGCCCGGCATGGACGGCTTCGAAGCGTGCCGCCGGCTGAAAGCCAATCTGGCCACGCGTCATATTCCGGTGGTGTTCATGACCGGCCTGACGGAGGCCGAGCATGTGGTGGCCGCCTTCGAGGCCGGCGGCAACGACTACGTCACCAAGCCGCTGCGCACCGGCGAGGTGCTGGCCAGGATCGCCGCCCACATGCAGACGGCGCGCCTGATGGACCAGGCCCGCAGCGCGCTGGACGCCTTCGGCAATGCGGTCATCGCGATGTCGCCGCGCGACGGCAAGATCGTTTGGCAGACGCCTCTGGCGCGCACCTTGATGCAGGGGTATCTGGTCGACGCCGAGTTACCAACGTGGCTGGCGGCGACGCAGGCCGCGCACAGCCAGGGACAGTCGCACCCGCCCTTGACGCTGGCGCGCGGCGCGCGCAGGTTGATCTTCTCGGCGGCGGAGTTCAGCGAGGACGAGCAATGGATGATCGTGCTGCGTGAGGAGTCCGACGTTGCGCAGATCGAAAAGCTGATGGCGGCCTTCAAACTGACGCAGCGTGAATCGGAGGTGCTGAATTGGCTAATCAAGGGCAAGACCAACCGCGATATCGGCGAGATTCTCGGCACCAGCCCGCGCACGATCAACAAGCACCTGGAGCATGTGTTCGTAAAGCTTGGGGTGGAGACGCGCACCTCGGCGGCGGCTGTCGCCATGACCAAACTGCGCGCCGGCGGCAGAAACGAGGAGCTTGAACGCTCGTGATACCAGCACTGCTTGCGGGAGGAGCGACGACTTCGCAATGTCGGGCCAGCTCAACTTAAACTTCCACACGACGGTCGAACGGCCAACGGTAGCTTCCGCCCCATAGCGGAAGTTCGCGATAAGCGCTGTTAAACGTTCGGACGATGCAGCTCCCTAAAATCACTCAGCATTGCCGGTAATTTAGTAGGGTCAATTTCAAATCCACCAGAGACGCGTGTCGGCCAAGAACTGCCGCCAAAATAACGGTAACGGCACAACGAAATATCCACAGAAAAATGTCCAAGGGCATCTCGTGAACGCAGCGTCAGAATAAACTCTTCTGGGCTACAGCTTTCCAACGTTACGCTTCCTGAAGCGCTCGTTTTCAACCCGCTCAAAGCAAGCGATGAATTCGCGAAGGGCTAGTTCTTCTAGCCAAACGGAATCGTATTTTCCACTGAACTCACCGAGCACCACCTGAATAAGCACGCGCACGTCGCCTTCGTTTGGAACTCCCTTCGGCGCGCGTTCTAATTCGATGATTTCTATATGGTTTCCATCCAGGCCAATTTTCATAAGTAGGAAAATTAGTAAGTGGAGGCGGGATTGCGAACGTCAGGCTGTGGCCCGACGCAGCGTTAGTCTGTTATTACACGTACTGGGGCAGTCAATGCGCACAAGACACTTGACCGAATAAAGAAGACGGCAGCAACCACCGAGAATATGCTAAAGCACCAGAATACTGCGATAAATGCTGGCGCCTCGCCCGACCGGACGGCCGACAAGACGGCCAAGAGCGCACTCAGCGAATACACGACACTCAACGTGTAGCGCGCAAAGCGGGCCCCCTTCAGCAACCACAAAAACAATCCTGTTAAGGCTATCAACCGGACTATACTTTTCTCTGGAGGCGCACCCATTACCCAAGTCAGAATCTCGACTAAAATCGTAATGCAAAATATCAATCCAAGCAGTTTAATTGATGTATTCTTATTCAAAAAATTCTTCCTCTACAGTTTCAATCGTGTGAATTGCCAACGTCGGCTTGTTGCCGCTATCAGACTCAGTGCAACACGCCCCATGATTCACACACGCCGCCGAACCGGGCCGCCATTTCGGAGACGGATTTTTGGATAAAAATAACTAATTCGTACGTCGGCAAAGCATTTAAAACGAATTGTACATATCCGTCTCCACTTGAATCAGGGGAATAAATCTTCACATGCTCAAATTGCGAACGAAGCATACTCACTAGTTCTTCGGAAGGTGGCCACGAATCAAAATCCATATTAAAGTCGATATCCACAGCCTTATCGAAGTCAAACCCACTTTTCTGCATTCTACGAAAAACATCTCCATCTGCGTCATTGGGTCAGCGTGGTTTTGAAAACATTCATTCGCTCCTAAAAATACGGTCGTCCGCTTCTGGCCGGTTGCTGTCGAAACATTAGATACACTTCCCGCGCACCTTGGCGACAGCTATGAACGGCAGCGCTAGATATCCGCCGAGAAGAAATGTAGGTTGACGCTTTAGTCCTTCTGAGTGAAGACAATCCGGCACCTTCGCTTCAATAAAAGCAGCAGTCATAATGTTCGTATTAGTTGAGCTGAACGCTATGGCGCTTTGATAATGCGGCGGCGGTGTCGCTTCGTTTTTTTGCGTTTCAGCGACTGCTTTACTTATCGAGGGATCCACGTGCCCCAGCATCGCCGTCCAGCGCACGTCTGATGTGCCGGCATCATCCGATAGCTCTTTAACGTTCTCGGCAGAATTAGCCGCCATGGAAAACACCAAAATGCTTAGAAAGATTAGTTTCACAACGTGCTTCCTCCGCGAGTAGATGAGGCTTTAACCCAATAGGTCCGTTAGTGGCCGGTTGCCCTCTGTGGCCTAACGCGTTCGTTTTTCGAAAACAATACTATATCCTGTTAATCAGGCATTCTAATACCTTGCTTACGGGCCTCGGCAAGAACATTCAGCAATTCCAGTCGCGGAAGAGCACTATCGCCGACTAGCCTCAGCACTTCCTCGCGATTCGTATCGCTTGGGACGGTTAGGACCCGAAGGGTTTTCGGGTTCACTACGCCCCAATTGGCGAGGTCCTTGCAGCCCGTGCCACCGCAAAATGCTTGAAAAATGACTAGCGATTGGGACGTGTCTTTGACCAAACACTGGCCACCAACAAAGTCAATATTCCGATAGCGCAATACAGTAATTGCTTCGTCACGCGAGACGGTAACGACCGCCTCTAGACGTTCTTCCCACACTGGACTTTCACGCGCAACCACCTCGATGCGAACCTCTGCACCATCGCAAGAGAAGACTTGCGCCGCAAAGGAACGACCCGCGACTAATAAGGCGAGTACAGATAACGCGAATGCAGCTAGACGCATTCCATCTCCTACGTTTAGTGAATCTCAGCTTTCTAAACCCCGAGTGCCCATTGAAAGGACAGCTCATGGCCGACGTTGCAACGCGCACATGCATCAGCCAAAACTCAACGATGCCCGTTTCTCTTGCCAGTCCCTTCGAATGGCCGCCAGCGATGCGAGCCACAAACTCAATGCCGCTGCGATTCCGGCTATCTCGCCGCCGACCGGTGCGGCGACGAGGAAGCCGATGATGGCAGACGCCAGCAGTACAGCGCCGAGCACATAAAAAGGACGGAAAGAAGCAGCGCGGGCTATCGGGAGGAAATGAAGGCCGACGACAAGAGCAATCGCCGGCAAAAGCAAGTCGTCACGATGCAGGTTGGCTAGCACGTTCGAAGCGAGAAAGACACCGATGCCCTCGCCGATGCTACTCCACATCAGCGCCTTTTTAGTTGATTCGGAAAGGACGACACCGTTGCCCTTCAGGCGCATCGTGTGTAAAGCAGCAGCTGCGATGGCAAGAAAAACCACAAAAGGTAAGGCCAGCATGAGGCCCAGGACCCGCCATTGCAAATGCATAGTCAGCGCAGCGAAGACCGCACCGAAAAATCCCATAATGACTGCACCGCGAGCGCCCAATTCACCCTCCTCAAAACCGTTATCGGACAATTATTGTGGAGCATACAGTAATGCAATGCAGTAGAAAGACACGGATTGTCACACTGCCGCCTGCGTAACATCCCTGCTACCCCATCCAATCGGCAGCACGCACGGCCCATCCCGCTTGGCACGCGGTCCGATGCCACATCAGTGAAGTCTTGACTTCACTATTCAATCCACATAAACTGAAGCCTCAACTTCACTATCGGAGAAAGATTATGGCTCAGTCAGCGCAATTTGATACCTTCACCATGGAACGTAGCTTCGCCGCCCCGCTGGCGCGCGTGTTTCAAGCGTTCAGCGATCCGCATCAGAAGAAGCGCTGGTTTGCCGAAGGCGTCCAGCATGAGATCGAGCACTACGACATGCAATTCGAAGTTGGCGGACGCGAACTGGCGCGCTACCGATTCAAGCCCGGTACGCCCTTCGCCGGCGTGACGCTGGAATCGGACGGATACATCCTTGATATCGTTCCGCAACAACGCATCGTCGCCGCCGCCACGATGGCGATGGGCGGACGGCGTTTTTCCGCGTCCTTGCACACGTTCGAGTTCTTCAGCGACGAGTCCGGCGCTACACGCCTGGTCTTTACCCATCAGGCGATGTACGGCGACGGTGCGGACGGCCCGGAGCTGCGACGGGCCGGCTGGCAGAAACTGTTGGGTCAATTGCATGCTGCCGTAGCGGCCAACTAAAGGACTCGCATGAACCAAGTACAGGCAATGCACACGGACGCGGCGGACCAGGTTTTCGCCGCGCTCGGAGACGCCACCCGCCGCGCGATCGTTAAGCTGGTCGCCCAGGGGCCGCAATCGGTCAGCGCCCTGGCTGCGGCGCTGAATGTCACGCTTACCGCTATCTCCCAGCATCTTCGCGTACTGCAAACCTGCGGAATTCTGCAGACGCGCAAGGTGGGGCGCGTTCGCATGTGCGAGCTCGACGGCCACGGACTTGATGTTCTCGCGCACTGGGTAGCGGTCAACCGGCGGATGTGGGAACAGCGTTTCGATGCACTGGACGCGCTATTGCATGACCACACGGAGGCGAAATGAAGCGTGCTAAGTCGCCACCGTGGAATAAGGCGCAATAACAGTCCAGCCTAACGTCGAATACAGGGCACGCCCAGCATCGGTCGCCACGAGAACCCGCCGCGTGGCGCCTGAGCGTTGCGCGGAACCCAGCGCCGCCATCATCGCCCTGCCCAACCCTCGTCGCTGATGCGCTTCCTCGACGATGATGCGGTCGAAAATGAATGTCCCGCCGTATTCGGCCGCATAGCCGCTGGCGGCCAGGTCGCCACCGACGCTGAAAATACGGGCCAGGGTGGTGCAGCCTTCCATGACCAATTCCAGCCGATACCCTGTAGGCAAGGCGGGTCGCGCATCCTGTGCGCCATCGTGGACCATGACGTGGGCGCCGGGCTGCAATTGCCATGCGGCCGGCACGAGTTCCAGCAGTTGTTCGGCTGGCCCGATCATTTTGATGAAGGTGCGCGGTTGCGTAATCGACCTGGCCAGCTCGCGTATTTCCTGCACCGGTCCGGCGAACACATAGCGCCGAACTTCGATGTCCGATCCCGTGTCGACGCGCAGCCCGCCACTGTCGGCTACCGGCAGCGGCAAGCCGCGCGCGACCGACCGTGCGGCAAGCCAACCCGCCAGCAACTCGGGGGCGACGGCACTGGAGATATTCGGCTTGCCCATCGTAGGTCTGCGCTCCTGTCGACTAACCGGCGCTCACTGGCCGGCGGCGGCGCGATTCTTCGCCTGCTGCTCGGCCGCCTTCTCCGCCATGTCCTTGCCGGCGGCAATCGCCGTGGTGACCTGCTGCGTCGATAGTGGCCCCTTCAACGCCATTTCCACCTGGGTCTTGTAAGGATTGGGGAAATTCGGGTCGCTCCGTGCCAGCATCCGATCGAATATATCGCTCACCGCGTAGGTATAGCGCAGCGCCAGCGCCGGATCGGCGTCCAGCGTCCCGCCATAGCTGTACTCCTGCATCAAGGTCAGCATGCTTATCATGTCGCCCGCCTCCGCGTGGGCCGTCAACAACTTCTCCGCCTCCACGCGCCACGCCTTCACCAACGGATCGTCCGGCCGCGTCTTCAGCGCGCTGCGATCGCCGAACGGACCGACACGCAGGAACGCGTCGTCCGCCCCGCTCACCCCTGCCCTGGCGGCGATCGCCAGATGGTCAAGGCGCGACATCTTGATCCGCTCCGTGAGACCGGCACAAAGTGCCGTCTGCGCCCGATATTCCTCGTCGGTCAGCCCACGCAAAAACGTTTGGCTTTGTGGATCCTCCGTCAGTGCTATGCCCTTCTCCGCGAAGTCGATGCAGCCCTGCGCCAGCCAGTAAGCGCGCAACGCGTCGGCCGGCACGCCGGTGGAGACCAGAAGATCGATTTGGGTCGCCAGCGGCACGGCCGTGGCGACGGCTGGAAGATTGACACGGACCGTATCGGCCGATGGCGCATGGTGCGCGGCGCGCGGATTGGCCAGCCAGGCGTCTGCGGGGCGATGCGGCGACGCCGGCGCTCTCGCAGGCCGTGGAAAGCTGGAGTAAAAATACAATGCGAACAGCGCGAACATCAACAACAGGAACGCGTACAGCGAATGCTTTACTTGCATGTGACGACGCGGCGCGGGCGCCACTCAAAAAGAAAACAAAGCAATGTAGCACAATATTTAACAGCGAAAATGCGCGCTTTGTCACAAAACGTTGCCGCGCCGACGGCCGAAAAACCAGCCAGGGAGGCTCAAGGCGCGGTGCACATCTCCAGCATCAACATGGGCACGCAAGTCCACACGATGGCCGCCAGCGCCAGCGCCGCCGACGCCAAATGGACCCAGACGACCAGGCGCACAGGCTGCGACGCGCGGCATGCCGGCCGTACCGCCCGCGCCAGCAGAAGGGCCGCCGCGCCCAGCGCCAGCACCGACGCCACCGTCAGCGCCAAGCCTGGATCGGCACCGCGCTGGCAGGCCGCAGCCGTCCACGCATAGCAAAAAAAGAAGTGCGCCGCCCAGATCAGCAGCGGCGCCACCGCCAGCGTCATTTTACTCAAAAGCCGGTCTTGGGTGCGCATGATCATCCCATCAGTTTGGGCAGCCACTGCACCGCCGCCGCGATGACGATGCCTTGCAGCGTGGCGTAGTGCCACACCAGCGCACAGTTGTCGAGGGTCGCGCGGGCGGGCGGCGTCAGCCTGCCGCTCCAGGAACGGACCAACAGATAACCCGCCAGGATGAACAGCAGCACCGCGTGCAGGCCCTGATAGGCCAGCATCGCCGCCACCGTCGCGCCCCAGGCGTGCCCGGTCGGATCGAGACCCGCCAGCGCCTGGCCGCGCAGATCGAGTCCGAAGGAGCCCAGCATGCACGCCAACGCCAGTGCGATCGCCAGCCGCTGCCAGCCCTGCCCCCGGCGTGGCGCCTTGCGCGCCTTGTCCGGCACGACGGCGCAGGTGCGCCGGGTCCATTCGATCAGCAGCGACCCGGCCAGCAGCAAACCACACGACAGCAGCGGCCAAAACGGTTCGGGCAGGCGGCTGCCCGGCGGCGGGCATACCTCCAGCCGCATCGATATGTGGATATGGGCGAACAGGAAGGCGGCGAAGATGGTGCCGTCCACCACCAGCATGATGACCGTGCCCCACCACGAATGCGAGGCCGTGCCGGTGACACCGACCGGCAACGACACGTCGTCGGAGACGTTGGCCGTGCGCTGCACGGGCGGCGTGTCCGACTGCCACATCCACGCCAGCACCGAGGCCACTGCCACGATGCCGCAGGCCCACGCGACCAAGGTCATTTTGATCGTCAGCAGCAGGAAGAAGCCGGCCGTGCCGACTGCGGCGGCGAACGGCCACCAACTGTCGCCCGGGAGCACCAGCAGATACAGCGGGCGCGCGGCCACCGGACTGGTGACGATGGACTCGCGCCGCCCGGTCGCGGTGCCGGGCAGCCAGTGCGCGCCCTCTTCCACCTCCCGCGCCAGTTGCGGCCTGTCCCACAAAGGCTCGCGCGACTCCACCTGCGGAATGCTGCGCGTGGCGTAATCGTCGGCCGGCAGCCATTCGAGCGTGGACGCGTTCCACGGATTGCCATGCTCGCGCTCCGGCAGGCGCAAGGTGCGCACCGCGTCGACGATAAACACCAGCACACCCAGCGCCAGCGCGAAGGCGCCGATGCTGGATACAAGGTTCAGAAGGTCCCATCCCATCTCGGGCGAGTATGTGTACACCCGGCGCGGCATGCCGAGCAAACCGGTGATATGCATCGGGAAGAACGCCAAATTCATCCCGCCGAACATCAACCCGAACACCCAGCGCGCGGCTGGCTCCGACATGCGGTTGCCGTTCACCAGCGGCATCCAGTAATACAGCGCCGCGAACATCGGGAACACCAGGCCGCCGATCAGCACATAGTGCAGGTGGGCGACGATGAAATAGGTGTCGTGCACCTGCCAGTCGAACGGCAGCACCGCCACCATCACGCCGGTCAGGCCGCCCAGCACGAAGATGAACATGAAACCGAGCAGGAACAAGGTCGGCGCGTTGATGCGCACCTGCCCGCGCCACAGCGTAGCGATCCACGCGAACACCTGCACGCCGGTGGGTATCGCCACCGCCATGCTGGCCGCCGACACCAGGCTCGTTTCAAGCAGCCCGAGGCCGGCGGTGAACATATGGTGCGCCCACAGCGCGAAACTGAAGAAGCCCACCGCCACCAGCGCGGCGACGATCGAGCGGTGCCCCACCAGCGGCGTGCCGGCCAGCGCCGGGATCATCGTCGACACCATGCCGGCGGCCGGCAGGAAGATGATGTACACCTCAGGGTGGCCGAAGAACCAGAACAGGTGCTGCCACAGCAGCGGGTCGCCGCCGCGCGCGGGAATGAAGAAAGGCCAGTCGTAGGCGCGCTCCAGTTCCAGCAAGGTGGTGCCGGCGATCACCGCCGGGAACGCGAACACGATCATCACGCCCACCACCAGCATGGCCCACGCGTACACCGGCATGCGGCCCAGGGTCATGCCAGGCGCCCGCGTAAACAAGATGCCGACAATCAGCTCGATGGCGCCGGCGATCGCCGAGATCTCGATGAAGCCTATGCCCAGCAACCAGAAGTCGGCGTTCAGGCCGGGCGAATACTCTTTGCCCGTCAGCGGCGGATACATGAACCAGCCGCCGTCCGGCGCCAGACCCCAGAACAGGCTGATGAAAAAACCGAGGCCGCCGACCGCGTAGGCCCAGAACGCGTAGGCCGACAGGCGCGGAAATGGCAGGTCGCGCGCGCCCAGCATGCCGGGCAACAGGAACACGGCGATCGCCTCGACCACGGGAATGGCGAACAGGAACATCATCACCGTGCCGTGCATGGTGAACACCTGGTTGTAGGTGCCGGCGCTGAGCAGCGCGTTCTCCGGAACCGCCAGCTGCGCCCTGATCATCAACCCCAGGATACCGGCGAGAATAAAGAACAGCAGCGCGGTGCCGATGTAAAGCAGCCCGATAGTGGTGTTGTTGACTGAAGTGAGGAAGGCGAGGCCGCGCGGCGTGCGCCAGACCCGTTCAAGTTGTTCGAGCTCTCCCGCCGGCCTTGGCAGGGAGCTGGGGAGATCGCGTACCGCCGTCATTTGAGCTGCTCCAGGTAAGCGGCCAGCGCGCGCAGGGTGGCGCCGTCCATGTCGGCGCTGGCGGGCATGCGCACACCGGGCTTGGCGACGTGCGGATCGGCGATCCACGCCGCCAGCGCACCCTGCCCGTTGCGCAAGGTGCCCGCGCCCAGATACAGGCGGCTGCCGACGTGCGTCAGGTCCGGGCCCAGGGCGGCGACGCCGTTGTCCGACGTCGCGCTCCTGTTTGGTCCCGTGCGTATCGTATGGCAGGCGGCGCAACGCTGTTCGTCGAAGGCGCGCCGCCCGCGTTCGACTTCGCCTCCTTGTACCACGATGCCGGCAGGCCGCGCCTGCGCAGCCAGCCACGCGGAAAATTCGGCCGGAGACTGCGCCACGACATGCAAGGCCATGCGCGCGTGCTGCTCGCCGCAGTATTCGGCGCACTGCGCGCGGTACACGCCGGCGCGATCCGCCTGCAAGCTCATGCCGTGCACGCGGCCCGGCACCATGTCCACCTTGCCCGCCAGCGCCGGCACCCAAAAGCTGTGGATCACGTCGGCGCTGCTCAGGCCCAGATACACGGGCTGGCCGAGCGGCACGCGGATCTCGTTGGCCAGCACGATATCCTCGCCGCCGGCGGGATCGGTGTAGCGCACCTCCCACCACCACATGCGCGCGATCACCGATATCTTGATCGCGTGCTGGGACGTCGGCTGGCTCAATTGGGCGCTGCGCCAGGTGCCGAACACCAGCAACGCCGACAGCAGCACCAGCGGCAGCAACACGCCGCCGCCGACGATCCAGACCATCGGCCGTACCGGGCGCCCGCCGCGAAGGCTCATCGCGCACAGGATCATCACGCCGATGAAGAGCAGCGTGCCGCCGATGAACAATATCCATGTCAGTTGCGCGATGACGGCGGCATCCGGTCCGGCCGGGTGCAGCGCCGATTGCAGCCACTCGGTTGGACTCTTGGATACGCTCATGGCAACGCGTACAGGTAGGCTGCCATGTCGCGGGCGTCCGCCTCCGAGACGCCCATGGCGGGCATCGCGGTGCCGGGCTTCAGGGACGCCGGATCGACGATCCAGCGCGCCAGCGCATCGGGACGATTGGGAATTTGGCCGGCGATATAACTGCGGCGGCCATAGCTCTCCAGTGCCGGTCCAAGCGTGCCGCGCGCCGCCGCCACGTCCGGGATTTGGTGGCAAGAGCCGCATTGGTACTGCGCCAGCAGCAGCTTGCCACGTCCGACATCGCCTCCCGGCACCGGCGAACGCGCCTGCTCGCCGGTATCGCAGGCGGCCAACAACGCCAGTAGGGAGAAGGAAAGGATGCGCACGATTGGAACCTGCTCAAGCCAGTTGAATGGCTATAATACAAGAAACATATCATTTCGCTATTTTCAACAGAACACCAGCCGGCGCGGCGTTGTCGGCCCGTTCGGGGAAGGGCTCGAACGATGACGATGCACCGCCGACGACTCGTTTTGATCACCGTCGCCGCCACGCTGGCGACGCTCGGAGCGCTGGGCGCGGCCGTGGGCGCGGTGGTTTTCTTCGGCGGCTATTACGACATTTCCTCGACCAAGCTGCACTTCCAGCCGGTGCACACGGTGCTTGAACAGGGCATGCGCGAATCGGTGCGGCACTATGCGCGCGACATCCAAACGCCAACGTTCGTGGCGCTAGCCAAGGCGCGGGCGCCGTCGGGCGGCATGTCATCTTCGCCCGCACTGCTGCGCGGAGCCGGACTATATCGGGACAATTGTGTGGTGTGCCACGGCGCGCCGGGCGTCGCCCAGGACGATATCGGCAAGAGCATGCAGCCGGTGCCGGGACCTCTGGCAGACGCCTCGCGCCGCTGGCGTCCGAATGAACTGTATTGGATCACCCGCCACGGCATCAAGATGAGTGGCATGCCCGCGTGGGAATTCCATCTGGCGGACGAGGATTTGTGGGCGGTGGTCGGTTTCCTGGTCGCGCTGCCGGAGATGTCGCCGCAGGCGTATGCGGCCATTACCAAACAGGCCGGCGCGCAGCCGCGCGCACCCCGTCCCGAGCGCGCCCACGCGGACGCCTTGCGTGGGCGGCTCGCGCTCAGTCAATACGCGTGCAACGCCTGTCATGTGATTCCTGGCGTGACCGGGCCGGATACCTTTGTCGGTCCACCGCTGAAAGACCTGGCGGCGCGCAAATACATCGCCGGCCACCTGCCCAACAGCGCCGCCAACCTGGCGCGGTGGATACGCGATCCCCGGCAAATCAATCCGGAGACGGCGATGCCGGCGATGGACGTTACCGAATCGGACGCGCGCGACATGGCGGCGTATTTGCTTTCTCAATAGCGGGAATATCCCGTATCAAACCGCCAGATGGCGTTTGACGTCCGGATCGCCCATCGTCGCCTGCGCGCCCGACGCCACCACCTCGCCGCGCGAAAGCACCATGAACTGGTCCGCCAGCTCGTGCGCGAAATCGAAATACTGCTCGCACAGCAGAATCGCCATGTCGCCGCGCTGGCGCAACAGCCGGATCACATTGCCGATGTCCTTGATGATCGACGGCTGGATACCCTCCGTCGGCTCGTCGAGGATGATCAGCTTCGGCTCCGCCAGCAAGGCGCGCGCGATCGCCAGTTGCTGCTGCTGGCCGCCGGACAAATCGCCGCCGCGCCGGTGCAGCATATCCTTCAGCACCGGAAACAGCTCGTACACCTCGCCCTTGATGATGCCGGCCTTCTTGCCGTTATGCGTGGCAAGCCCCATCAGCAGATTTTCCTCCACCGTCAGGCGCGCAAATATCTCGCGTCCCTGCGGCACGTAGGCGATGCCCGCCCTCGCCCGCTGGTGCGGCGCCATGCGCGTGATGTCGCGTCCCTCCAGCTTCACACTGCCCGCCGACACCGGCAACACACCCATCAAACACTTCAACAAGGTGGTCTTGCCCACGCCGTTGCGGCCCAACAGCGCCATGCACTTGCCGCGTTCCAGCTCCAGCGACACGCCCCGCAAGGTATGCGAGGAACCGTAGTACTGATTGATTTTTTCAACTTGCAGCATATTCTTCAGCGTCCCAGATAGACTTCGATCACCCGCTCGTCGGACTGCACCTGCGCCATTGTTCCCTGCGCCAGCACCGAGCCCTCGTGCAGCACCGTCACCACGCCCTGCTGCGCGATCTCCGTCACGAACGCCATGTCATGCTCGACCACCATGATCGAATGCTTGCCGCGCAATTCGTTCAGCAGTTCCGCCGTGCGCGCCGTCTCGGCGTCCGACATGCCGGCCACCGGCTCGTCGAGCAAAATCAGCTGCGGCTCCTGCATCAGCAGCATGCCGATCTCCAGCCACTGCTTCTGGCCGTGCGACAGCAGGCCGGCCAAGCGCGCCTCGCTGCCGTGCAGGCGTATCAGCTTGAGGATCTCGTCGATCTTGCCGCGCTGCTCGGAGTTCAGCCGCGCGAATAACGTCGGCCGCACCCGCTTGTCGGTCTTCATCGCCAGTTCCAGGTTTTCGAACACCGTGTGCTGCTCGAAGATGGTCGGGCGCTGGAACTTGCGGCCGATGCCCGCGTGCGCGATCTGGTACTCGGTCATGCGGCTCAAATCCATCGTCTGGCCGAACCAGGCGGTGCCCGACGTCGGCCGCGTCTTGCCGGTAATGACATCCATCATGGTCGTTTTGCCGGCGCCATTGGGTCCGATGATGCATCGTAGCTCGCCGACCGAAATATCCAGGCTCAGTTTATTCAGCGCCCGGAAGCCGTCGAACGAGACAGTGATCTCCTCCAGGTACAGGATCGCGCCGTGCGTCGTATCCAGTCCCTGGCCTGCAACGCGGTCATAGCTCTCGTTTCCGCTCATGCCGCCTCCTCCTTGGCCTTGCCCGAACCGTTGCCCCAACGCGCCGCCAGACCGGCGATGCCCTGCGGCAGATAGCGCGTCACTAAAATAAATATTAACCCCAATGCGAACAACCACAGGTCCGGGAAGGCGCCGGTGAACCAGCTCTTCAAACCGTTGACCGAGAACGCGCCGATGATAGGACCGATCAGCGTGCCGCGCCCGCCGACGGCTGCCCAGATCACCATCTCGATCGAATTCGCCGGCGACATCTCGGACGGGTTGATGATGCCAACCTGCGGCACATACAAGGCGCCGGCGATCCCGCACAGCACCGCCGACAGGGTCCACACGAATAATTTGAACCACAGCGGGTTATACCCGATGAACATCAAGCGGGACTCCGAATCGCGCACCGCCTGCAGCACCCTTCCCAGCTTCGATTGCACGATCGCGCGGCATAGCAGCAGCGAGCCGGCCAGCACCGCCAGGGTCACCAGGTACAGGGTCGCCTTGGTGCCCGGCGCGCTGATCGCATACCCGAGGATGCGCTTGAAGTCCGTGAAGCCGTTGTTACCACCAAAACCGGTGTCGTTACGGAAGAACAGCAGCATGAAGGCATACGTCATCGCCTGTGTGATGATGGAGAAGTACACGCCCTTGATGCGCGAGCGGAAGGCGAAGAAGCCGAACACGAACGCCAGCACGCCGGGCACCAGCACCACCAGCGCCAGGCAGTACCAAAAGCTGTCGGTCGCGGTCCAGTACCATGGATAGGTTTTCCAGTCGAGGAAAACCATGAAGTCGGGCAGATCGCTTTGATACACGCCGTCCCTGCCGATGGCGCGCATCAGGTACATGCCGTGCGCATAGGCGCCCAGCGCGAAGAACACGCCGTGGCCCAGCGACAGGATGCCGGCGTAGCCCCACACCATGTCTAACGCCAGCGCGGCCAGCGCGTAGCACATGAATTTTCCGATCAGGCTGACCATGTAACTTGGCACGTGCAGCGCGTGGCCGTCCGGGAAAACCAGGTTTAGCAACGGCAGCGCCGCCAGCACCACGCAGGTCGCCACGATGCCGCTCCACGCCCGGCGCGAGAACAATGAACTTTGAACCGGCGAGTTATGAATCATTCAGCGCTCCTGCCTTTCATGGCGAACAGACCCTGCGGCCGCTTCTGGATAAAGATGATAATGAAGATCAGGATGGCGATCTTGGCCAGCACCGCGCCCGCCACCGGCTCGAGGAATTTGTTAGCCTCACCGAGGCCGATCGCGGCGATGATGGTGCCGGCCAGCTGACCCACGCCGCCCAGCACCACCACCATGAACGAATCGACGATGTAACCCTGGCCCAAATCCGGGCCAACGTTACCCAGCTGCGACAGCGCCACGCCACCAAGGCCGGCGATGCCGGAGCCCAGGCCGAAGGTCATCATGTCGATCTTGGCGGTCGAGACGCCGACGCAGCCGGCCATGCGGCGGTTCTGCATCACGGCGCGCACGAACAGGCCCAGTCGCGTCTTGTTCAGGATCAGCCACACGCCGGCCACCACGATCATGGCGAAGACGATGATGGCGATGCGGTTATAGGCCAGCACCAGGTTGCCGAGCACCGTCACGCCGCCCGACATCCACGATGGATTGGCAACTTCGACGTTTTGCGCGCCGAAGATGGTGCGCACGCCCTGCATCAATATCAGGCTGATGCCCCAGGTGGCCAGCAGCGTTTCCAGCGGACGGCCGTAGAGCCACCGGATCACCGTGCGCTCCATCGCCACACCCACCGCCGCCGTCACCAGAAAGGCGGCCGGCAGCGCGGCGATCAGGTAGGCGTCCACCGCCGACGGGAAATATTGGCGGAAGGCCGTCTGGCAAAGATAAGTGGTGTAGGCGCCGATCATCAGCAGCTCGCCGTGCGCCATATTGATGATGCCCATCAGGCCAAAAGTGATGGCCAGGCCCAAGGCCGTGAGCAGCAATACACTGCCCAGCGAGATACCGTAGAAGACATTACCGATAAATTCGGTGCGCGCCAGGCGGCTGTCGATGGCGGCCAGGGTGCGTGCGGCGGCGACGCGCACGCCTTCATCCGGTTCGGCCGGCGTGCCGTCGGCGTTTTTGTTCAGCATCACCTGCAGTGTCGGGCGCAGGTTGGCGTTGCTGCTGTCGGCCAGTGCCTCCACCGCCGCTTTGCGCTTGACGGCATCGGGCGATTGCAGGTTGGCGGTGGCCGCGACCAGTTGCAGCAAGGGGCGGATATCCGCGTCGGTTTCCTTGGCGAGCGCCTTGTCGATCAGCGGCGCCTGCGCCAGGGTCACGCTTTTTTGAAGCTCGGTGACGGCCGCCAGGCGTTCGGTGCGGTCGGGGGACAGGAGTTTGAGCGCCGACAGCGCGTCGTCGATGGCGCCGCGCAGCCGGTTGTTGATCATCAGGCCATCGATCCCCTCGGGCAGCGGCCCGGTGGCGCCGGTGGCAGGGTTGTAGGCCTTGTCGTCGGTGACGATCAGGACCTGGCCGTCCGGCGTCGCGTAGGCGTCGCCGTTTTTCATCGCCATCAGCAGGCGGGTGGCGTCGTCATTGGCCAGGGCGCCGATCCGGCCGACCGCCACGATGCGGGCGTCGGCGTCGTCGCCGGTTAATGGCGCCAGCAAGGCGCTGTCGATGGCCGCCTGTGCCGCCCCGGTGAGCAGCAGTGCGGCGATAAGCAGGAGTTTTTTCAAGATACGTCTTCCTCTAATGAAGCCGGCCGCCGGACGGCGGCCGGCTCCCGATTACAGCTTTTGCTTGCCCTCGTTACCCTGGATGTACGGGCTCCAAGGCTGCGCGCGCACCGGACCCGGCGTTTTCCATACGACGTTGAACTGGCCGTCGGCACGGATCTCGCCGATGAACACAGGCTTGTGCAGATGGTGGTTGGTCGCGTCCATCGTCAGGGTGAAGCCCGACGGCGCCTTGAAGGTCTGGCCGCCCATCGCCGCGATCACCTTGTCGGTATCGGTCGACTTGGCCTTCTCCACCGCCTGCGCCCACAAGTGGATGCCGACGTAGGTCGCTTCCATCGGGTCGTTGGTCACGACCGTTTTCGCGTTCGGCAGCTTCTTGGCGACGGCGTAGGCTTTCCACTTCTTGATGAAGTCCGTGTTCACTGGATTCTTCACCGATTCGAAGTAGTTCCATGCCGCCAGGTGGCCCAGAAGCGGCTTGGTGTCGACGCCGCGCAGTTCCTCCTCGCCCACCGAGAACGCCACCACCGGCACGTCGGTCGCCTTCAGGCCGGCGTTGCCCAGCTCTTTGTAGAACGGCACGTTGGAGTCGCCGTTGATGGTCGAGATCACCGCCGTCTTGCCGCCGGCCGAGAACTTCTTGATGTTGGCGACGATGGTCTGGTAGTCGGAATGGCCGAACGGGGTGTACACCTCGTCGATATCGCTATCTTTCACGCCTTTGCTTTTCAGGAAAGCGCGCAGGATCTTGTTGGTGGTGCGTGGATAAACGTAGTCGGTCCCCAGCAGCACGAAGCGCTTGGCGCCGCCGCCGTCCTTGCTCATCAGGTATTCGACGGCGGGAATCGCCTGCTGGTTCGGCGCCGCGCCGGTGTAGAAGACGTTCTTTTCCAGTTCTTCGCCCTCGTACTGCACCGGGTAGAACAACAGGCTATTCAACTCTTTGAAGACCGGCAGCACGGACTTGCGCGACACCGAGGTCCAGCAGCCGAAGACCGCGGCCACCTTGTTCTGGGCGATCAGGCCGCGCGCCTTTTCGGCGAACAGCGGCCAGTTGGAGGCCGGATCGACGACCACCGCCTCAAGCTGCTTGCCCATCACGCCGCCCTTGGCGTTGATCTCGTCGATGGTCATCAAGGCGACATCCTTGAGCGACGTCTCGGAAATGGCCATGGTGCCGGACAGCGAGTGCAGGATGCCGACCTTGATGGTGTCGGCGGCGTAAGCGTTGACACCGGCGGCCAGCAGGGACGTGGCGGCGGCGATGCGGCTGATGGTGCCGATGAAATTGCGACGATTTTGCATGTGATAACTCCGTGGGTGGCGAGATTAGTATTGCAGCTGCAAAGTGACCGAGAACTTGTCCTGGCTGGCCACGCTGGTGACCTTGGTCTTCGAGTAGAAGGCGCTGACCTGGGCGTTATAGCCGTCGATGACGTAATTCACGCCGGCGTCGAGCTGCTTGGTGTCGATGTTGGTATCGGCGGAGAATTTTTGCCAGTGCGCGAACGGCTGGACCTTGCCCCAGCCGACTTTCTGCTCGAAGATGTACGAGACGCCGGCCGAATAGGCCTTGCCCTGCTCCGCGAGGACGATATTGTCGGTGTCATAGTCGTAGTAGGCCGCTTCCACCGCCACCGCGCCGGAGCCCTTGATGCGCTTTTCCATCAGGAAGTCGACGTTGTAGGAGCTGTATTTGCCGCTCTTGGCGACGGTCAGGATGCCGTCCTTCTGATAGCGTCCCGCCACGCCGATCGACAGGATGTCGGCGTTGCCGAGGAAATTGCCGGTGCCGTAGTAGCCCGGTTCCGCGTCCCAGAAGTCGTACTGAAGGCGGCCCGCGTACATCAGCGAGTCGTCTGCCTTGACGCCGGCCGCCTTGGCCTGCGACTGCGTCAGCGAACCGATGCCGAAGGTGTGGCCCTCGAAGGCGCCGAAGGAGTAACCGAGCTTGCCGTCGGCGACCTTGCCCCAGACGACGACGCCGTCGTCGCGGCCGCGGAAGATGCCGCCGTTGTAGCCGTAGCGCGAGGCCACGCCGGCCCAGTAGCCGCCGCCCATCGAGTAGTAAGGACCGGCCATGTTGGCGCGGTCGCTCGGCGACAGCAGGCGGCCGGCCCAGATATTGAATTCGGGGGAGATGGCGAACTGGCCGGCGGCGTCCAGCACGCGGATCTTGTCGCCGTCCCACTCCGTGTTGAACATGCCCTTGATGTTCTTGTTCAGCGAGGCGCCGAAGTACAGGCGGCCGCTATCGAGGTTGAAGTCCTGCGAACGCCCGCTGCCGTTGGGCGCCGCGTCTTCCGCGCTGGTGAAGCTCTCGCGCAGGCCGAAGCCGACGCTGACCGACTTGTCGTCGCCCATGTTGATCGTCGCGCCGGCGCAAGCCGGGTTGGACATACCCGCTGCCACCGCCGCCACCGCCGCCGCCAGCAGCACATGCCGGCTTCCCCGTTTCAGACGCATCGTGTTTCCCCTTGGTTGGACTATTGTTGAACTAATGTTGCAACTTTAGCCAGCGGGGGCAAGGCGGGGAATACGTCGAATGACGTAGTGGTAAAGCCGGGACATGGTCGCAGACATGGCGATTTGGTGCACAATGTCGCTTTCAGATTTCAAGAAAGCCCCATCATGACCATCTTTGCCGCCCCCGTATTCGACGCCACCGTGATCTACGAAGGCAACGAACTGTTCAAAGGCCAGGGCGCGGCGCGCGGCTGGGCCGAGAAGCTGGCCAAGGAACTGGAGTGCGAGATCGGCGTCGAAAAGATCGGCACCGGCTGGGTATTGTGCGGCACCGTCGACGGCACGCCATGTAAGTGGAGCATCGTTGGCCAGCGCCTCAAACGCATGGATTAAACCGTGCGCTATCGCACATCATTGCCCTGTTTCAAGAGGTAGGATTATTTCCTAACCTGAGAGACGAGGACAGTAATGAAGCGCGATCACCCAGCGGCAAACACCCCGGCCGCGATACCCGCGACGGCCGACGCGGCGGCGGAAGCGTCGGCGGCGGCCAAATCGGCCGGCCTGCGTTATGTGCACGACGACCAGCCCGGCATCGCGCGCCGCAAGCGCGGCAAGACCTTCTACTATGTCGACGCAGATGGCGACAAGATCAAGGACGCCGACATGCTTGCGCGCATCAAGTCGCTGGTGATACCGCCGGCCTGGACTGACGTCTGGATCTGCAAGCAGCCGCTGGGCCACCTGCAAGCGACGGGACGCGACGCGCGCGGCCGCAAGCAGTACCGCTACCACCCGCGCTGGCGGTCTGTGCGCGACGAGTCCAAGTACGAGCGCATGCTCAAATTCGGCAAGGCGCTGCCGGCCATCCGCAAGGCCGTCGACGCCGCGCTCAAGCTGCCGGGCCTGCCGCGTGAAAAGGTGCTCGCCACCATCGTCTACCTACTGGAAGCGACGATGATGCGCATCGGGAACGAGGAATACGCGCGCGAGAACAAATCGTTCGGCCTGACCACCTTGCGCGACCGCCACGTGCGGCTCGACGGCACCAAGGTCGAATTCCGCTTCCGGGGCAAGAGCGGCGTCAACCACACCGTGCAGGTGCAGGACCGGCGCCTGGCCAACACCATCCGCCGCACCCTGGACCTGCCGGGCCAGGAGCTGTTCCAGTACGTCGACGACGACGGCAACCCGCACACGGTGGGCTCGGCCGACGTCAACGAATATTTGCAATCGATCGCCGGCGAGGACTATACCGCCAAGGACTTCCGCACCTGGTCGGGCACGGTGCTGGCGGCGGTGGCGCTGCTGGAGTATGAAAAGTACGACTCCGAGGCGCAGGCCAAGAAGAACATCGTGCAGGCCATCGAATCGGTGGCCAAAAAGCTCGGCAACACGCCGACCATCTGCCGCAAATGCTATGTGCATCCGGCGGTAATTGAGTCGTATCTCGACGGCACGATGCTGACGGCGCTGCGCCAGCGCGCCAAGGAAGAGTTGAAGGAAGACCTGCACGCGCTGCGTCCAGAGGAAGCGGCCGTGCTGGCCTTGTTGCAGCAGCGGCTACAGGCCGCTTGAGGATGGCCGGTCCGACAGGCGCCAGCGCTGCGACAGGAAGTCGAGCGTGATCACGCGGTCGCCAAACGGACGCATACCTAATACGCCGAGCGTGTCGGCAGGTGGCCGGAAGCCTTCGTCGATGCAGTATGAGACGTTCGCTTGCGGGACCGATGCGCCGCCGACCTCGAAGCCGCCGTCGAGCATCGTCTCGTAACAAGGCAGTTGCCGGCCCCAACTCGGTACCGAAAATGCCCTGACCTTCGGCCCCGCTTCCGGCGGCAAACCACCGGACAGGTCGTCCCACTGCTGGCGCGTGAGAGCCGCCAGGTCAAAACGCGCCGACCCGGTGTCCAGCACCGCGTAGCCGGTCTTGCCGCCAGGACGTTTGAGTTCCACCAGCGGCGGGCCGCCGCCCTCGGCCAAGCGCGTGTAGCGGAATGGCCTGGCCGCCGGCTCGTCGGCCAGCCTGGCAGACGCCGCGAACGCGAAGCGCGCGCGGCCCAGGTCCAGCGTCAGCGTGCCGTGCTCGAAAAAGGCGCTGCCTACGGTGGCGATGGTCCCCGCCGAACAATTTTCCGCTGTCAGCGGTTCGAGGTTGGCCGCTTGCGCGGAAACGGACTTGCGGATGCCGGCCAGTTCGATCAGCGCCGGCTGGGCAGAAGCAGCGGGCTGCTGCGGCTGTACCGCCGGCGACTGTCGGGTCCAAATCAACTCCTGGCCGACGGCGGTGTCGAGCTGCACCCGGCAATCGACACCGTTGACCTTCACCGGCAACAACATCGCCACCCGTTCGACGGGACCGCCGCCGATGCTGGCCATATACCAACGGAACGGATGCCAATCGGCCGCGTGGGCCGCGCATGGCAAGGAACATGCGAGCAGCACTGCAAATATCGAACGCATAGAAAAATCGGTTATTGGCGGGAGGAAAATCTTAACATATCGGCCACATGCCGGGTTGTGCGATGGTCGCGTTGCACCCGCCTTCGGAGTAGAATCGAACTCCCTTTGTCGCGAGTCCGTCCATGCCTTCTGCCCTGCCATTTCCCATCCGCAAAGAGTGCCCGCCCGGCGCCTGCGAATGCCGGCATGGCGAGCTGCTGGACGCATGGGAGCGCGACGGCCAGACCGACATTCGCGTGTTGCGGCTGACGCGTGAAGAGGAAAAAGCGCTGATCGCCCGCATCGAAGCGATCGACAGCTACGAAGCGCTGGGCCGCATCGAGCAGCGCATGCAGGAACTGCTGGGCATCCGGTTGACGATCACGCCCAGCGCCAACGGCGTGCGCACCGTTATGGGTTTGCAGATCAAGCTTGCCGACCAACCCGGCCTGTGCCGCCGCACCCGCGAAAACATTCCCGCCGCGATACGCCGTTGTTTCGGCCAGCATCCCGAGATCATCTACGCGCTGCTGAACGCACGCGACCTGCTGGCCGCCGAACAGGACTGACGCACATCCTGGTCGGGGATGCCGCCCGACGGCCGGTCCAGCCGGACCAGGCTGTTCCCCCAACGCCAAATATTTTACCCGCAAGCAATAATAAACCGGCTGTGTTACAGTCATAAATTGCCGTGCGACAATAATAACAGTCGTTATCCATACAACAACTGCAACAGAGGACATCATGAAGTTCAAGGGAATGAAGATCGGCACGCGTCTGGCGATGGGCTTTGGCGCCGTGTTCGTGCTGATGATAGCCCTTACCGGCTTGGGCATCGGCCGCGTGTCGAGCATCGACCGCATGCTCACCCATATCAGCGACGTCAACAACGTCAAACAGCGCTACGCCATTAATTTCCGTGGCAGCGTGCACGACCGTTCGATCGCCGCACGAGACGTCGTCCTGTCCGCCAACCCGGCCGCCTTGCAGATCGAACTCGACAAAATCGCCACGTTGGCTGACGCCTACACGAAGTCGGCCACGCCGCTCGACCAGATTTTCGCCACCGCCGCTGACCTGACGACCGAGGAGCGCGCGGCGCTGGCCGGCATCAAGGCCAGCGAGACCCGCACCGTGGCCCTGTTGAACCAGGTGATCGCGCTGCGCAAAGCCGACAATATCGCCGAGGCCACCACCGTATTGCAGACCAAGGCGGCGCCGGCGTTCGTCGATTGGCTGGCCTCGATCAACACCATGATCGATCTGGAAGAAAAAATGAGCCGGGAGGAAGCGGCGCAGGCACGCCACGTCGCTTCCAGCTTCTTCGTCTTCATGGTGGTGCTGTGCGCCATCGCCATCGTGGTGGGCATGTTCGCGGCCTGGCGCATCAGCCGCGGCCTGCTGCGCGAACTGGGCGGCGAACCGTCCTACGCGGCCGACATCGTCGGCAGCATCGCGGCCGGCAACCTGGCCGTCGTCATCGACACCAAGGCCGGCGACCACGGCAGCCTGCTGCATGCGATGCGCGTCATGCGCGACAGCCTGGTCGACATCATCGGCCAGGTGCGCGCCGGCAGCAAGACCATCGCGCAGGCCTCCGCCGAGATCGCGGCGGGCAACCTGGACCTGTCCGGCCGCACCGAGCAGCAGGCCGGCACGCTTGAAGAAACCGCCTCGTCGATGGAAGAGTTAACCGGTACCGTAAAGAAAAACGCCGAACACGCGCGCCAGGCCAACCAGTTGGCGCTGTCGGCATCGCGGGTGGCCGTCAAGGGCGGCGACGTGGTGGCCGAAGTGGTCACAACGATGAGCTCGATCAACGACTCGTCGAAGCGCATCGTCGACATCATCGGCGTCATCGACGGTATCGCCTTCCAGACCAACATCCTCGCGCTCAACGCCGCCGTCGAAGCGGCGCGGGCCGGCGAACAGGGTCGCGGCTTCGCGGTTGTCGCAAGCGAGGTGCGTAACCTGGCGCAACGCTCGGCGGCCGCCGCCAAGGAAATCAAAACGCTGATCGGCGACTCGGTCGACAAGATCGACACCGGCACCAAACTGGTCAACGAAGCCGGCGCGACGATGCTCGACATCGTCGACAGCGTCAAGCGTGTCACCGACATCATGAGCGAGATCTCGGCCGCCAGCGCGGAGCAGACCTCCGGCATCGAGCAGGTCAACGTGGCGATCGGCACGATGGACGCGGTGACGCAGCAAAACGCGGCGCTGGTCGAGCAGGCGGCAGCGGCCGCCGACGCGCTGGAAACGCAAGCCGCCAATCTGGCGCGCGTTGTCGGCGTGTTCAGGCTGGACGACCGGGAAGCGCCTGCTCCGCGTAAGGCGTATTCGCGACCGACGCTTCGGGGTCAAGTCTGACATTCGGACACGCGCTCTTGCGTAGGCCTCACTCGGGATGAAACTCGGGGGCGGTGGCGAACAGGTCCCAGGCGGCGATGAACAGCGCGGCGATCACCGGGCCGATGACGAAGCCGTTCAGCCCGAACAAGGCCATACCGCCCACCGTCGACAGCAACACCACGTAATCGGGCATCTTGGTGTCCTGGCCGACCAGCACCGGACGCAGGAAATTGTCGACCAGGCCGATGACGAACACGCCGAAGGCAGCCAGGGTGGCGCCCTGCCACACGTCCCCTGTCGCCAGGAAGTAAATCGCGACAGGCGCCCAGACGATCGCCGCGCCGATGGCCGGCAGCAACGACAGGAAGGCCATCAATACGCCCCACAACACCGGCGCGCGCACGTCGAGGAACCAGAAGATGAGCCCGCCGAGGGCGCCTTGCGCGATCGCGACCAGGATGTTGCCCTTGACGGTGGCGCGGATCACGGTGGTGAAATTCTGGAACAGGCGTTGCTTGTATTTCGGACTCAGCGGCACGGCCGACCTGATCTTCTTCGACAGTTTGTCGCCGTCGCGCAGCAGGAAGAACAGCAAGTACAGCAAAATACACAGGCTGGTCAGGAAGTCGACCGTGTACAGGCCGGCGTTGATGGCGCGCGTGGCGACCTCCTGGCTGACCTGCGAGGCCGCTTCGGTAAGCTTGTCCTGCAGATAGGCCAGGCTGGTCAGGTGGAAGCGGTCAAGCAGGCTGATCAACCAGTTCGGCAACGCGGCCATGAGCTTGTTGAAGTACATGCCGACCGAAATGTCGCCCGAGCGCACCAGTTCCACCACCGAGGCGGCCTGGTTGACGATCGATATCGAAACGAGTGTGAGCGGCAGGATGACGATCACGATGATCAACAGCAGCGTCAGAAGCGCGGCGAGGCCGGATTTGTTGCGCGTGCGCTGGAGCAGCCAGCGGTAGATCGGCGCGAACAGGATCGCCAGCACGATGCCCCAGAAAATGGCGCCGCCGTAAGGGGCGAGTATCCAGACGAAGGCAATGGTGACCAAGCCCAGCAGGGCCAGGAATATTTTTTGTTGGAACGAGAATTGTGGCATGTTTATAGTTATTTGAATGATGATCTAGTTTCATATCATAGGCGAAGCCGCACTACGCCCGCGTACGCCACCTAACAATCGCCGCAGCGGCGCCGCCGGACAACAACACTCGTCAATCGTCGTCGTTGGGATCGAGGTCCGGGAACATCACCTCGGTGAAGCCGAATTTGGAGAAATCGGTGATGCGCATCGGGTACAGCATGCCGAGCAGATGGTCGACTTCATGCTGCACCACGCGCGCGTGAAAACCGTCGACGTCGCGCGAGATCGGCTGGTTGAATTGGTCCACGCCCTCGTAGCGCAGTTTGGTCCATCGCGGCACGCTGCCGCGCAGCCCCGGCACCGAGAGGCAGCCCTCGAAACCCTCTTCCTTTTCGTCCGACAGCGGCGTCAGGACGGGATTGATCAGCACCGTTTCCGGCACCTGCGGCGCGTCCGGATAACGCGGATTTTGCTTGAAGCCGTAGATCACCAGCTGCAGGTTGACGCCGATCTGCGGCGCCGCCAGGCCGGCGCCATTGGCCGCGTGCATGGTGTCGAACATGTCGGCGATCAGCTGGTTCATCTCCGGCGTGCCGAATTCGGTCACCGGTTCTGCCACGCGCAGCAGGCGCGGGTCGCCCATCTTCAGGATTTCACGTACGGTCATCTCGCCACCCTTCTTTCTTTATTTCGCCAGCAGTTGCTGCAGGCCCGCCTCGTCGAGGATGGTCACTTCCAGCTCCTGCGCCTTGGCCAGCTTGCTGCCGGCATCGGCGCCCGCGACCAGATAGTGCGTCTTCTTCGACACCGAACCGGAAACCTTGCCACCCTGCGCCTCGATCATCGCGGCCGCCTCGTCGCGGCTCAGGTTCGGCAAGGTCCCGGTCAGCACGAAGGTCTTGCCGGTCAGCGGGCCTTCGGCGGCTTCCTCCGGCAATTGCGCCAGCAGGTCCTCACGCAACTGGTGCAGCGAGGCGACCAGTTCGCGGTTGCCCGGTTCGGCCATCCATTCCGTCAGCGATTCTCCGACGGCAGCCGGGAGCCCGAACACGGTGAAGATCGGCAGATTGGACATCGCCTTCAGGTTCATGCCCTGATCGACCAGCTGCTTGCTGCGCGGCTCGGTCAGTTTCGGGATCCCCAGCGCCGCCATCAGCTTGACGGTGTCGAGCTTCTCGCGCAGCTTGGCGCTGGGCGGATGCTCGCCTTTCGGCGTCACGCCGGCGGCCAGCAAGGCGTCGATGGCTTCCTGGTTTTTCGGCTCGGCGAAGAATTCGGCGATCGACAGCGCCACCGTGCCGCCGATGTCGGGCAGCACGCGCAGCAGCGCGGCCGGCACGCGGCGTATCAGGTCGAAGCGTCCCAGCCACTCGGCCAGGGTCTTGGCGGTGGATTCGCCGACGTGGCGGATGCCGAGCGCGAACAGCAGCCGTTCCAGCGGCGGATTTTTGCTGGCGGCGATGGCCTCCAGCAGATTGTCGGCCCACTTGGTGGCGATCTTGCCCTTGGCGACAGTCTCGGGGGTCGCTTTTGTCACACCTGCATCACGCTCGTCGGCCAGGCGCTTCATCTCCAGCAGGTCGTCGAGCTTAAGCGAGTAGAGGTCGGCCACGCGCTGCACCTTGCCCCATTCAACCAGGCTGTCGATGTAGCGGTCGCCCAGTCCTTCGATGTCCATCATCTTGCGGCCGGCGAAGTGGCGGATCGCCTCCTTGCGCTGGGCGGAGCAGAACAAACCGCCGGAGCAGCGGGCGATGGCCTCGCCCTCTTCCCGCACCACATGCGAGCCGCACACCGGGCAGGTTTTAGGCAGTTCGTACATCGCCGGTTCCGGCGTTGGACGGCGCTCCAGCACCACGGCCAGCACTTCCGGAATGACGTCGCCGGCGCGGCGCACGATCACCGTGTCGCCGACGCGCACGTCCTTGCGGCGCACTTCATCTTCGTTATGCAGCGTCGCGTTGGTGACGTTGACGCCACCAACGAACACGGACGCCAGCCGCGCCACCGGCGTGATGGCGCCGGTGCGGCCGACCTGCACTTCGATCGCCTGCACGGTGGTCAGCGCCTCTTCGGCCGGGAACTTGTGCGCCAGCGCGAAACGCGGCGCGCGCGAGACGAAGCCCAGGGTGCGCTGGTCCTGCAGCAGATTGGTTTTGTAGACCACGCCGTCGATCTCGTACGGCATGGTCGGACGGGCTTCGCCGATCTGCTTGTAATACTTCATCAGGCCTTCGTAGCCGCGCACCACCGCGCCTTCTTTGGCGACCGGCAGGCCCATCGTGCGGTACCACTCCAGCAGCGCGGAATGGGACGGCGGCATGTCGGCGCCATCGAGCATGCCGATCCCGTAGCAGAAGAAACTGAGCTTGCGCGCGGAGGTGATGCGCGAATCGAGCTGGCGCAGGCTGCCCGCCGCCGCGTTGCGCGGGTTGACGAACTCCTTCTGCCCCGCTTCGCGCTGGCGCGCGTTCATGGCGTCGAAATCGGCTTTGAACATCAGCACCTCGCCGCGCACGTCGAGGACGGCGGGCGGATTGGACGTTTTGAGGCGCAGCGGAATGGTGCGGATGGTGCGGATATTGGCCGTCACGTCCTCGCCGGTGTAGCCGTCGCCGCGCGTGGCCGCTTGCACCAGTATGCCGTTCTCGTAGCGCAGGTTGATGGCCAGTCCGTCGTATTTGACTTCGGCCGCGTATTCCACGGCGCCAGCCGCGTCCAGGCCCTCGCGCACGCGGCGGTCGAAGTTTTCGACATCCTCGTCGGCGAAGCCATTATTCAGCGACAGCATCGGCACCGAATGCGTGACCTGGTCGAACTGCGGCAGCGGCGCCGCGCCCACGCGCCTGGTCGGCGAGTCGGCCAGCGCCAACTCGGGGTGCTCGAGCTCCAGCGCCTGCAACTCCATGAACAACTTGTCGTACTCCGCGTCCGGGATGGTGGGCGCGTCCTCCACATGATAGGCGTGCAGGTGCCGGTTCAGCTCAGCGCTCAGCGATTCTATACGCGCCTTGTAATCCACTTCAGTCATTGCTACTTCCAGAATCAGCTAAACAAACGCAGTGCGCGGGTGGAACCGGCCGGAATATCGGCCTCGTTCATCTCGGTGTAGAAGTCCTGTACCTGCGTGGCGATCTCGCCCAGCGCGGCATCGGTCAGCGGCTGGTTGTAATCGTCGACGATGGTTCCGTCCAGGCGTCCCACCAGCGATTTGGCGCAGGCCACCATGGCGCCGAAGCCGTCGCGCGCCGGCGCCACGCATGGCACGTCCAGCAGCAACGTCAAACGCGAAGTGGTTTCCTCGGCCAGCGTGACGTTGGTCGACAGCGAGAACAGGAAGCCGCCGTCGCCGTCCGGCATGACGAAACGGCCGTCCGGACGCACGTCGAAGCCCTGCTTTTCCAGCGCGCCGATGAGGGTCGAAATGGCCCACGGCGCGCCGTTCGATTGCAGGTTGACGCCCAGCTGCGCGTCATGGCCGGCGACGAAGCGGTGCAGATTGCGCGCCTCGGCCATCACTTCGATCATGTCCGGAATTTCCGGCTCGGCGCCGATTTCGTCGGCCATGGCGCGCAGGCGCGTCACCAGTTCCGAGTATTCCAGTTCGTTCAGCGCGGTGCTGCGGCTGGCCAGTTGCACGCCGCCTTGCAGCTTGGTGTAGACGCCGCCGTGGACGATCGGTTCCCAGTCGCCGCTGACGGCCAGGCCGATGTAGTGCACCGGCTTGTTGCCGACCATGCGCAGGGTTTGCAGCACCGGCAGCAGCTTGTCGCCACGCGCCGCGCCTTCCAGCGCCAGCGGCAGCAGGCAGTCGATCAATGGGTCGACCAGCGCCGTGGCTTGTTCGGCGGCGGCCGCCGATGCCGCGTTGGCGCGCGCGATCATGGCCGCTTCTGCCGCCTCGGTCGACGAGGACGGATCGATAGGGTCGGTGCTGAAGTCGCCGCCGACGGCGCCCAGCGACGCGGCGACGGCAGCCTCGGAGCCCGCCGCAACGCCCGGCGCGGGCGTTGCGCCGTCGAGCGAGAAGCTCGGTTCCTGGCGCGTGCCGCCGACCGGGTCGACGCGCGGTTCCAGACGCGGCTCGGGACGCGCCGCGGCGGGCGAAGGCGCCTCGCCGGTGCGCATCAGCACATCGTCATGATCGGTCGCGAAGGCGCGTTCGACGCTCTTCTTGGCCTTGTATTCCTGGATTTTGTTGTAGGTGAAGACACCGGCGACGAATACGCCGGCGATCCCGATCAAACTCATTTGAAGGTCTGTCATGCTGCTTGTGCCTCTGAAGCGAAATTGGCGGCGGATTGCATATCCACCGCCACGATGCGCGATACGCCCTGCTCCTGCATCGTCACACCGATTAGTTGATTGGCCATCTCCATCGCAATCTTATTGTGCGAGATGAAGAGGAATTGGGTATGGTCGGACATCCGTTTGACCATCCGGCAGAATCGTTCGGTATTGGCGTCGTCCAGCGGTGCGTCGACCTCGTCGAGCAGGCAAAACGGCGCCGGGTTAAGTCGGAACATGGAGAACACCAGCGCCGTCGCCGTCAGCGCTTTTTCGCCGCCGGACAGCAGGTGGATGGTGGCGTTCTTTTTACCCGGCGGCTGCGCCATGACCTGCACGCCGGAGTCGAGGATTTCGTCGCCGGTCATGATCAACTTGGCCTGGCCGCCGCCGAACAGGATCGGGAACAGCTCGGAGAAGTGACCGTTGACGCGGTCGAAAGTGTCCTGCAGCAGATCGCGCGTTTCCTTGTCGATCCGGGCGATGGCGTCTTGCAGCGTGTTGATCGCCTCGTTCAAGTCGGCGTTCTGCGAATCGAGGAAGTTCTTGCGCTCGGACGCCGTCGCCAGTTCGTCCAGCGCCGCCAGGTTGACCGCGCCCAGCATCGAGATGGCGTTGGTCAGGCGCGTCACCTCGCCCTGCAAATACGACGCCTTCATATCCGGATGCAGCTTCTCCGCTAGCGTCGCCTCGTCGGCCTGCACCTCGGCCAGCTGCGCGGCGAACTGCTCCTGGTTCAGGCGCGCGGCCTGCTCCTTGAGCTGCATTTCCATGATCTTGTCGCGTTGCGGTTGCAGCGCGCGCTCGGTCGACATGCGCCCTTCCTCGAACTGGCGCAGCTGCTGCGTGATCTGGTCCAGTTCATGGCGCGCGTCCGACAGTGCCTTCTCCTGATCGGTGCGGCGGTCCAGCAGGTCCTGCAGGCCGTCGTTGGCGGAACCGGATTCCATCGTCGCCAGTTCATGCTGGCCCGCCTCCAGGCTTTGCGTCACCTGCGCCACCTGCGCGGTCGCGGTGGCGATCGAGCGGCGCAATTCCTCGATCTTGTTGCGCTGGGATTTTTCCGCGAACTGCGCCTCCTGCGCGGCGCGCTCCAGATCGCGCAAGGCTTCGCGGGCGTCGGCCAGGCGCTGTTCCTTTTCCAGGAAGACGGTCTGGCCGTCCTCGTGGTCGCCCTGCAGGTTGCCGAGCTCCATATCGAGCTGCTCGAACTTTTCCTCGGACTCCATCTTGATGTGGGTCTGTTCTTCCTCCTGCGCGGCGATTTCGGCGAGGTCGGTTTCGATCTGGTTGCTGCGCTGGTTGAAGCGCGCCTCGATCTCCGACAGCTTGACGACATCGAGCTGCAAGGTGTGCACCGATTGCTGCAGGCTTTGCAGCTTGGCGCGGTATTCGGTCAGGCGGCGCGTGTGTTCCGACAGCGCCGCCTCGGCGCGCACCGAACGGGCCCGCGCTTCGTCGGCCAGCATCTGCTGCGCGCGCAGCTGCTTGGTGATGTTCTCGATTTCCTGCTGCCGTCCCAGCATGCCGTCCTGCTCCGAGTCGGCCGCGTAGAAGCGCACGCTGTTCTGGGTGACGACGTGGCCCTGGCGGGTGACGAAGTAGCCGCCGGCCGGCAACCTGGCGCGTTCGGCGAAGGCTTCGGCCGCGTCCTCGGCGTGGTAGGCGTTGTGCAGCCAGTCCTGCAGCAGGCCGCGCAGCGACGGGTCGTTGAGTTTGAGCAGATTCAGGAACGGCTTCAGGCCCGGCGCTTCCACCGGCGCCGGCGGCACCGCCGTCGACGGCGCGAACAACGCCAGCTTGGCCGGCGGCGCGTCGCCGAAGAAGGCCTTGGCCCATTCGATGTTCGACATTTGTAGCGCCGAGGTGCGCTCGCGCAGCACCGATTCCAGCGCCGTCTCCCAACCGGATTCGATATTCAGTTTTTGCCACAGGCGCGGCAGCGAATCCAGCTCGTGCTTTTGCAGCCACGGCGTCACCTTGCCCTGGGTCTGCACGCGTTCCTGCAACTGGCGCAGCGCGTTCAGGCGCGCTTCCAGTTGGGCGTTGGCGGCGGTTTCGCTATTGACCTGCTGCTGCGCGGCCTGGCGTTCCTCTTCAAGGCGCGGCTGCTGCTCCAGCGCCTCCTCCAGCAGGAAGCTTTGTTCCTCCAGCGCCTGCTGCTTTTCCTCCAGCTGCATGCGCATATTGGTCAGGTGCGCGCTGTCCGGCAGACTCAGACCGCTCTTTTCCTGCTGCAGGCGCTCGCGACGCACGGCGAGGCCGTTAAGGATGTTGTTGGCGTTGCGCTGGTGCGCCGATTCCAGTTCCAGCTGCTGCTGCGCCTGCATGATGCGGGCGCGCGATTCGGTGCTCCTGGTCTGCGCCTCGCGCCAGGCCTGCTCCAGCGTCGGCAACGACTCGCCTTTTTGCTCGGCCATCATCTGCGATTGTTCGACCTTGGCCGACAGTTCTTCCAGCGTGAATTCGGCTTCCTCAATCTGGCCGCCGTATTCGGTGGCCTGGTTCTGCCACTGGTCGCGCTGCGCGGTCAGCGCCGCCAGCTGCGATTGCAGGCGGCCGCGCGATTCGATGACGAACTTGATCTGCGCTTCCAGGCTGCCGATTTCGGCGTTGGTCTGATACAGGCTGCCCTGCGCCGTGTGCAGGCGGTCGCCGGCGGCAAAATGCGCCTGGCGCATGTGCTCCAGGGTCGCCTCGACGTTGCGCAGCTTCGCGGTCTGTTCTTCCAGATCGTTTTGCGCCTGCTCCACCTCGCGGAAGTACTTTTTCTGCTCGTTCTCGGCTTCGACCTTGCGCAGCAGCCAAAGCAGCTTTTGCTTCTCTTCCTGGTCCGATTGCAGCTGGTGGAATTTGGTCGCGACGGCGGCCTGCCCTTCCAGTTTTTCCAGATTCGAATTCAGCTCCCGCAGGATATCTTCAACGCGCAGTAGGTTTTCACGGGTATCGTGCAGACGGTTCTCGGTTTCCCGGCGGCGTTCCTTGTACTTGGAAACGCCCGCAGCCTCCTCGAGGAACACGCGCAATTCTTCGGGACGCGATTCGATGATACGGCTGATCATGCCCTGGCCGATGATGGCGTAGGCGCGCGGACCGAGGCCGGTGCCGAGGAAGATGTCCTGGATGTCGCGCCGGCGCACCGGCTGGCCGTTGATGTAATAAGTAGAGGTGCCGTCGCGCGTCAAGGTGCGCTTGACGGCGATCTCCGCATACTGGCCCCATTGGCCGGCGGCCTTGCCGTCGTTGTTGTCGAAGACCAGTTCGACGGAAGCCCGCCCGGCCGGCTTGCGATGCGTCGAGCCGTTGAAAATGACGTCCTGCATCGATTCGCCGCGCAATTCCGAGGCCTTCGATTCCCCCAGCACCCAACGCACGGCATCGATGATATTCGACTTGCCGCAACCATTCGGTCCCACCACGCCAACCAGCTGGCCCGGCACCTGGAAATTGGTGGGATCAACGAAAGACTTGAATCCCGACAATTTAATGGAAGATAGACGCACGTGATTATCTGGGCTATGGGCTGTAAAAGATCACAATAATACCATTTAGCGCATTAAATAAGGTTGAAACCCCGGTTGAGGGACGGACCCCAGCCGCAGCCGGGACCCACGCCCGGCGTGGCGCCCTACTGGTGCGCGCGGTGCTTGGACTCGGCCCACATGGCGCGGGTGTAGGGCTGGTCGCGGCCGGAGAGATACAGCGCGGCCTCGGTGATCCATTGCTCCGCCGGCACCGGTTCGACACGCGGCGCGATCAATACGATCGGCAGGCACAGCACGACCAGCATGCGGCTGAGCGCCCAGTGCTGCTCGGTGCTGGCGAAGCGGATGAAGGCGGCGGCGACCGCCAGCCCCAGGATGCTGCCGGTGACCGATTCGGAGACCGAATGCGCCATCATGGGCACGCGCGAAATGGCGATCAGGATGGCGAAGACGACCCCGGCGGCGGTGGCCGCATACCTGGCGTTACTGCTGGAGCTACGGAAGGCAAGGAAGGCGGCGACCGGATAGACGGCTGCGGCGCGCATCGCGTGGCCGCTAAAGCCCGCGAACTCGACCGACGCGACGCCGATCCCCCAGCCCACGAACGCCATTTTGGTCACGACCACCAGGGTCATGCCGATGCCGAACAACAGCGCCCACATCCAGGAAAGTCTCCACGACTTGCCCGCAAGCAGCCATACGCCGATCGCCACCCCGATGGGTCCCGTTACCGCCAAACTACCCGCTACGCTTAAAGCATGCCACCACATCATCCAATCACCGCCTTTCAATTTTTTTGCACTGCACCATCATTAAAACACACCCAGCCGTATTTGACCGAACAATTGCCGTCAATCAACTTGAATAAGGCAAAAGATAAGCACGCAAAATGCGTGCCGGCAGGCGGATAAAGAGGGCCGCCGGCAGCTTCGGCGGCGGCGTGGCATACTGTTGCCTATGCTCACTGTTGTTTGATCGGATACGCTTTATGACACTCTCGACCTGGCTGTTATTCCTCTCCGTTTCCCTGGCGGCGGCCTTCAGTCCGGGGCCGGGCGTGCTGATGGCCATCTCGACGGCCGCCACGCAAGGCGCGCGGCGCGCCTTGTATAGCTCGCTGGGCAACGCACTCGGTGTGTTCATCGTCGCCACCACCGCCGTCGCCGGCCTCGGCCTGGTGCTCAAGACCTCGGCGCTGGCTTTTGGCGCGGTCAAGGTGGCCGGCGCCGCCTATCTGATCTATCTCGGCGTGAAAACCTGGCGCCAGGCGTCGAAGGCGCCGGCCCAGGCCGATGACGCGGCCCAGGCGGCGCCGGTGGCGCTGGCCAGCCGCTGGAGCACGTTCCGCTCCGGCCTGCTGGTGGCGATCAGCAATCCCAAGGCGATCCTGTTCTTCACCGCCGTGTTCCCCCAATTCATGCCGCCGGACCATATCGACCCGATGCGCTTCCTGCTGCTGACGTCGACCTTCACCGCGTGCAGCCTGCTGTCGCACTTCTTTTATGTGGTGTGCGCGTCGTGGATGAAGCGCCGGGTGCGCCAGAGCGCGGCCCGTTCGCGCTTCACCAAGCGCACCACCGGCGCCTTGTTCATCGGCATGGGCGGCGCGCTGCTGACCGTCAAGTAAACAGACGCGTCGGACCGAGGTCAGCCTGAAGTGGACGCGCGCCGAGCCGGATCGGCCGAGGCGTCGTTGACGGCGCCGCGCGCCAGCGCTTCGGACAGCGCCATGGCCACCACGCCGTCGTTGCGCACCACCCGCGCGGTGGCATCCCGGAATTGCCGCGCCAATTGCTCGCCCGATAGCGAAAAAGCCTCCTGCCGCGACGCGGTCGAGAAAATATACAGCGTGCGAAGCGGACTGATCCATGCAAGCTTGACCTGGCGCCGGCCGCCGTCCGGCTGCGCGAACTCCAGCCACATGCCGCGCCTGAGCCCCTCGACTTCGATGGCGGCCTCCTCCTCGGCCGCTTCGAGCTCCGGCTGGCTGGCGCGCGTCTCGGCTTCGGCTTGGTCGGCCGCCTCGGCCTTCGCCTGCAGTTCCAGACGCCGCTCGGCGGCCTGCTTCGCCACCTGCACCGATATGTCCAGCTGACGTTCCGGCGACAGGTCCAGCGGCGCGCGCACGATGGACGCGTGGCACTCGGCCAGCTCGGCAAAGAATTGCAGGCGGTCGGCGTCCTGCCACTTGATCGCGTCGAGCCACTTGTTCAATGTGGCCAGCATCCCGGGCAGTTTGGAGATCAGCAGCTTGCGGTCGTCGGCGTTCAGCTTGGGGCGCACGCTCCAGATCAGTTCGTCCATGGCCCTGGTGGCGTTGTTGACGGCGCCCGGCTTGCCGTCCTCGATGCTGTAGGCGACGGTCAGCACCGAGACCCAGCGCTGTTCGAGGAACGCTTCCACCACCGCGATGACCTCGCCGGTGCCGATGCGCAGGGCCACGGCGTTTTTCGCCAGCTTGCCCGCTTCCGCCATCTTTTCCTGCTTCAGCGCGGCGGCGATCGGCTCGGCGATGGTGGCCGCGGCGACCCGTTCTTCGGCCAGGATCGACGCTTCCAGCTCGTTGACGGCCTGGGCGAATACCGACAGTTCATGGTCGTAGTCGCGGCCGACGCGGTCGACGCTGCGCTGCATCGCCTTGAACAACGGATCTTCCGGCCCATTGCGCTGCTCCCAGCCCATGCGCGACAGCAGATCGATCATGCGGCGCGCCGGGTGTTCCTCCTGGAAGAAGAAGTTCTTGTCGACCAGCGCGGCCTTGAGCACGGGAATCTGCAGGAAACGGATCAGGTCGCGTATCTCCTGCGAAATGTTCTGGTCGCGGAAAACGGTGTCGAAGATCGCTGTCAGCAAATCGAAGGTGCTTTCGTCGGCGCGCGTCAGGCTGCCTTGCGGCATGCTTTGCTTGATGTTGGGCAGGTAGAAAACGTTGGCCGGCATGGCGGCGGCGCTTGCGGCCGGCTCGCCGTCCGATCCGTGCTTGCCCGCCGCGGTCGCCGCCGTCGCCTGCAACTGCGCCAGATAGGCGAACAGCGGCTGCCTGGCGCCGATCTGCGACTGCCGCTGCGCCTGCTCGTTGCTAACGCCGCGCGACTGGAAACCTTGTGCCGCCCCCTGGACCCAGACGCCGCCCGCGTTCAGCGCCGGCATCGGCACATCCGGAATGCCCGGATCGATAACGCCGGCGCCTTGCAGCAGGCCGCCGGCGATGTTGTCGACGATCTGGCCGGCGGCCGAACCGGCGACGTCGCTGGAGGCGAAGAACTGGCGCAGTTGCTGGGCCAAAGCCGCCTGGTTGCCGCGCGCGCGGGCGCCCGCCGCTTGCTTGGCAGCGTCGGCCTTGCGGCCCTTGTAGCCATCCACAAAGCCCGGCATTACGCCCTTGCCCTGCAATGCCAGGTTCAGCGCTTCGAGCATCGGTCCCAGTTCGATAAACATGCCGGGTTTGACAAGCGGTTGCAACAACGGCGCCGACTCCGGCTCGGGATCGAATTGCAGCCAGGCCCGCTGCAAGGCCGCCAGGAACACCTCGGGACGAAACGGATTCTGGCTCACGCGCAAGATATCGCGGCCCAGCAAGAACGCCAGCCGCACATTGAGCGTCTGCAACGCGTCCGAATGCAGCGATTCGAACGGTTTGCTGGCGCCGCCGAGCGCCACCCTTTTGTCCATTTCGTCGAACGGCACCAGCGACATCGGCTGCCCGGCGCCGCTACGTTTGTCTTTGGCGGCCGGCGCCAACTGGGCGATCTCCTGGCGCAGCGTGTTTTCCAATGCCTCCGTCGCCAGATGCAAGAACGCGAAATGGCGGTTACGCAGCAAATTGCCGGCGCGCAGCCGTTGCTGGATGGCCCGTGTATCGCCGTCGGTGGCGTCGATCAGCGCGCCGGCCAGCTTGGCCGCCAGTGCCAGATATTGATCGCCCGCGTGCTTGACGGCGATGCCGATCAAGTCCTCCAGCAAGCCATGCCGCGGCGTTACCGTCTTTATCGGCGCGCCGCTGGTGCTCGGGGTGGTTGAAGTATTCGCCATCGTGTCGGCCCGCTGGTGATCGATCCGTAGACCCCATTCTTACACAGTATTTCCTCATGGCAATACCAGCAGTGAAAGAATCGGCGATTTTTTTTGCCCCTTGCGGGCTGTGTACCACTTTCCTCGTTCCAACAACTGCTTTGACGAGGCGCAATGAACAAGCTTGGACTTTGCTTAACATCATTATCTGGTCCGCCCCGCTCCCGCCCTCGCCGTCGCTTCCCTCACCAAGGACATCCATGAAATTCCTGCATAACCTGGAAACCTCCAGCAAATTGCTGATTGCCTTCGCCACCGTGCTGGTCCTGACCGTGCTGCTGGGCCTGAGTTCACTCGCGCGCATGGGCGACATCGACCGCGCGTCGACGCAGCTGTCCGACACTTGGCTGCCGCAATCGATCGCCGTGCTGTCGCTCAAAAACAATGTGCAGGAATTGCGCAAGCTCGAACACGTGGTGATCAGCGACAAGGCCAGCATCGACGGTTCCGAGCAAAAACTAAGTCTCGCACTATCCGCGTTCCGTGACAATGCTGACAAGCTCGGCAAGACCATCAACGATGCAAACCTCATGCCGCAGGCGGCGGAATTACAACGGATGGCCGCTTCCTACCTGCTCGAGCACGACAAAATGATGGCGCTGGCCAACGACGGTAAAAAGGACGAGGCGGTCGCGGTGCTCAAGGGCTCGTCGCTGCCGGCGTTCGACGCCGTCAGCGGCCAGCTCGACAAATTACTGTCCAGCAATCTCGAAGGCGGCCGGCAGGCGGCGCGCGGCGCCGACCAGGCGTACCTGGCCGGGCGCATCGTCACGCTGGCCCTGCTCTCGGCCGCGATCGGCTTTGGCGTGCTGCTGGCGTTGTGGCTGGCGCGCTCGATCTCGGCGCCGCTGCAGCAAGTGATGCTGGTGGCGCAGCGCATTGCCGACGGCGACTTGAGCACCCGCATCGAGATACGGTCGAACAATGAAACCGGCAAGCTGCTGCAGGCGATGCAACATATGAACGACAGCCTGATGACGATGATCGCCCAGGTGCAAAGCGGCGCGCGGGCGATCGGCCAGGCGTCGGCCGAGATCGCCGAGGGCAATCTGGACTTGTCGAGCCGCACCGAGCAGCAGGCCGCCTCGCTGGAAGAGACCGCCTCGTCGATGGAGCAGCTGACGGCCACCGTCAAACAAAACGCCGAGCACGCGGTGCAGGCCAACAAGCTTGCCGTGTCGGCGTCGGCGGTGGCGGTGCGCGGCGGCAGCGATGTCGGCCAAGTGGTCGGCACGATGGCGTCGATCAACGACAGCTCGAAGAAAATCGCGGAAATCATCGGCGTCATCGACGGGATCGCGTTCCAGACCAATATCCTGGCGCTTAACGCTGCGGTGGAAGCGGCCCGTGCCGGCGAGCAAGGACGCGGCTTCGCCGTCGTCGCCTCCGAGGTGCGCAACCTGGCCCAGCGCAGCGCGGCGGCCGCCAAGGAGATCAAAAGCCTGATCGACGACTCGGTCGACAAGGTGGTGCGCGGCACGCAGCTGGCCGACCAGGCACGCTTGACGATGGACGAGGTGGTGGGCAGCGTCCAGCGGGTAACCGGGCTGATCGGAGAGATCGCCGACGCCAGCGCCGAGCAAACGGCCGGCCTGGAACAAGTCAACCGGGCGATCGCGGCGATGGATCAGGTGACACAGCAAAACGCCGCGCTGGTCGAGCAGGCGGCCGCCGCAGCGTCGTCGATGCGCGACGAAACGGGCAAGCTGAACGAGGCGATCGGTGCGTTCGCCGTGCACGACGGCGCGGACCGGGACGCGCGGGCGCGGCAGCCGCTGCGCGCCGCCGAGCCGCTCAAAACGCGCGGCACCGCCGGGATGACAGGCGCGGCGGACATGCGCGACGACGAGGAGACGCCGCCGGCGCTCGCCACCGCCGGCGCGCGCCGCGAACGGATCAAGCCGGCACTGCCCTTGCCGGGAAAACGCACGGTCGCGCCACGCCGTCCGCCCGCCCGCGCCGGCGCCGCCAGCGGACTGGGTAAGGCATCCGGCAAGCTCAACAGTGAGGTCGAATGGGAAGAGTTTTAATGACGAGTGCGAGGCATGTTCCTACAGCCCCCCAAGACGCACTCCGATAGCAAGTGCCTGAGCGAAAACGCATCATTGCTCTACCAGAAACGCGCACGGTGTCACCGTTTTTCCAGTCAGCACGGCGCGCTTGTGGCGAGTACGTTCTTTCACTTTCACAAAGGAACTAAAATGAACTCGAATCAAAAAAGCGGTGGCAGCAAGCAAGGCTCCAGTCAAGGCAGCAGCAAGCAATCGGGCGACAAAGGGTCGTCCAGCGGCTCGCGCTCCGGCACCCAGGGCGGCACCCATGAGCAGCATGTGGAAGCCGGCCGGCAAAGCCATAAAAACGACGGCAACAAACAGACGGGCAACAAAAACCGCTAATCAGGCTCCACCATAATTAGCGGCATCGGCGGCGCCTCCCTGGCGCCGCTCCCGTTTCATCCTGCAATCAAATATTGGCCACGCGCTGTCCGCGCGGCGGCACAAAGTCCTTCACCGCGTTGACCATCCCCACCGCCACGCCCTCGGCCGCCGTCAGGTGCAGGTCGGAGTACGCGTGCGTACGCCAGTGCTCCTCGGTGAGCTTGACGTGTTCGCGCAGGATCTGCTCGGTGCGGGCGTCGTCGGCTTGCAAGCCTTCGACGATGATGCGCAACGCGTCCGGCCGGGCGCCGTGCGGCGCGCTGGCGTGCGATTTGTGCACCATGAAGCGCGCCGTGTCGCTGGCATAACGCTCCTCGCCGGACAGGAACAGGATCACGGCGATGGACGCCACCGCGCCGGCGTTGTAGGTGACGATCTTGATCGGCAACTTGCTCAGGTAGTTGTACAGACAGATGCCGTCGCTGACATAGCCGCCGTTGGACTGGATCAGGATGTGGGCGGTGGTGATGCGGTCCTCCGTCATATCGGCAACGGCGTCGAAGACACGGCGCACCATGTCACTGTTGACGTCGCCTGACAGGGTGAACCACGCGTGGCCCTCGTAGGAATTTGGATCTTGGCTCATGGGTGGGCTCTCGAATAAGTGTGATTTATTCTAGCAAATAGTTGTTTATATAGCGTTTTTATTGCACGCCATTCGTGCGCGCCCCCGCCCACCACCCCGTCCAGCCCTGCCCGCAAGATTGACATTCAGGCCCTTCTGACATATATTCCCGAGTCTTGATCGGGAGAGGGTTGCGGGCGATACGCCAACGCAGCCGCCGAAGGGGCACTACCCAAAAACTCTCAGGCAAAAGGACCGATCAAGGGACCAGCGCGGCCGCCGTTCGATAATCTATCGCGGCGGGATGCCAACTGGTCCAACTCTGGAGAGCGGCCGCGGCACACGCCGGCGGCCCACCGAAGGGGCGCACGGGAATCGAGTTCGACTTCGCGTCGATTCGCCCGTAATCTCTCAGGTACCAAGGACAGAGGGGTCTGCGATCATTGTGGAAACAGCTTTTTAGCCGTTCCTTGTATGTTCTGTTAACCCCTTTTCGATATGGACCGAGGAATTATGACGCTCAAAGCCACCCCACTCAATAACGCACACCGCGCCGCCGGCGCCAAGATGGTCGATTTCGGCGGTTGGGACATGCCCGTCAACTACGGATCGCAGATCGAAGAACACAACGCCGTGCGCACCGACGTCGGCATGTTCGACGTCGCCCACATGTGCGTGGTCGACATCAAGGGCGCCAACGTGCGCGCCTTCCTGCGCGGCCTGCTGGCCAACAACGTCGACAAGCTGCAGGTGTCGGGCAAGGCGCTGTACTCGTGCATGCTCAATCCGCAGGGCTTTGTCATCGACGACTTGATCGTCTACTTCATCGACGAAAGCTGGTTCCGCCTGGTCGTCAACGCCGGCACCGCCGAAAAAGACGTGGCGTGGATGCAGGCGCAGAACGCCGCCACCAACAGCGGCGTGACGATCACGCAGCGCCGGGATGGTGATAACGCCATGGCGCTGATCGCCGTGCAGGGCCCGAACGCGCGCGCCAAGGTGTGGGACGTGATCCCCGAATCGAAGGCAGGCACCGCCGACATGAAACCGTTCAACGTCGCCTTCGCGCACAGCGCCGCCTTCGGCGAGGCGATGATCGCCCGCACCGGCTACACCGGCGAAGACGGCTTCGAGATCGGTGTCGCCGCCGACCAGGCCGAGAAGCTGTGGAACACGCTGGCCGCCGCCGGCGTCAAGCCGGCCGGCCTGGGCGCCCGCGACACGCTGCGTCTGGAAGCGGGCATGAACCTGTACGGCCAGGACATGGACGAAACCGTCAACCCGCTCGACGCCGGCCTGGCGTGGACCATCGACCTGGTGTCCGAGCGCGATTTCATCGGCAAAGCTGCCTTGCAGGCGATGGGCCAGAACGCCCAATTCGTCGGCTTGATCCTGCGCGAAAAAGGCGGCGTGCTGCGCGCCCACCAGAAAGTCATCGTAGCCGGCACCGACGCCGTCGGCGAGATCACCAGCGGCACCTTCAGCCCGACCATGCAGCAGGCCATCGCGCTGGCGCGCGTGCCCAACGGCGTGGCCGTCGGCGACACCGTGCACGTCGAGATCCGCGACAAGAAGCTGGCCGCCTCGGTGGTCAAGCTGCCGTTCGTCCGCAACGGTAAAATCCTCGCTGTTTAAATTGATTTAGTATCCTGCTTCGTACCCTGATTAGCACCCCGACTAGCCCCCTACCCATCTGGAGCCTTACATGAATATTCCTGCAGACCTGAAGTACACCGAATCCCACGAATGGGTACGCGCTGAGTCGGACGGCACCGTCACCGTCGGCATCACCGAGTACGCGCAGGACGCGCTGGGCGACATCGTCTTCGTCGAACTGCCGAAGGTCGGCAAGAGCTACACGGCCGGCGACGACGCCGCCGTGGTGGAATCGGTCAAGGCGGCCAGCGACATCTACGCACCGGTGTCGGGCGAAGTCATCGCCGTCAACGAAGACGTGGCCAGCGCCCCGGAATCGATCAACACCGACGCCTACGCCGCCTGGCTGTTCAAGATCAAGCCGACCGACGCCGGCGCGATCGACGGCCTGCTGGACGCAGCCGCCTACGGCAAGACCACCGAAGCGTAAATTATGACCCGTTCAAGCCTGACCCAACTCGAAGCACGCGACGCTTTCATCGCACGCCACATCGGCCCTGACGCCGCAGAACAGGAAGCCATGCTGGCGGTCCTCGGCTACGCCTCGCGCGCCGCCCTGATCGACACCATCGTTCCTGCCAACATCCGCAACAAGGCCACCCTGCCGCTCGGCGCATACACGCAGCCGATGCCGGAGCAGGAAGCGTTGAACAAGCTGAAAAAAATCGCCGGCAAGAACAAGGTCCTGAAGTCGATGATCGGCCAGGGCTACTACAACACGCTGACCCCGGGCGTGGTGCTGCGTAACATCTTCGAAAACCCAGCCTGGTACACCGCCTACACGCCGTACCAGCCGGAGATCTCGCAAGGCCGCCTGGAAGCAATCCTGAACTTCCAGCAGACCATCACCGACCTGACCGGCATGGGCATCGCCAACGCCTCGATGCTCGACGAAGGCACCGCCGCCGCCGAAGCGATGACCCTGATCCAGCGCGTGGGCAAGTCGAAGTCGAACGTGTTCTACGTCGCCGACGACGTGCTGCCGCAAACGCGCGAAGTGGTCGAGACCCGCGCCAAACCGCTGGGCATCGAAGTCAAGGGCTTCCACCCTGCCGAACTTTCCGGCATCGGTGACGCCTTCGGCGTGCTGCTGCAATACCCCGGCGTCAACGGCGTGGTGCGCGACTACAAGGCCGGCGTCGAGGCGGTCAAGGCCAAGGGCGCGATGGTGGTTGTCGCCGCCGACCTGCTGGCGCTGACCATGCTCACGCCACCGGGCGAATGGGGTGCGGACGTGGTCGTCGGTAACAGCCAGCGCTTCGGCGTCCCGCTGGGATTCGGCGGCCCGCACGCCGGCTACCTGTCGACCCGCGACGAATTCAAACGCAGCATGTCCGGCCGTCTGGTCGGCGTCACCATCGACGCCCAGGGCAACAAGGCCTACCGCCTGGCGCTGCAAACCCGCGAGCAGCACATCCGCCGCGAAAAAGCCACCTCCAACATCTGCACCGCGCAGGTGCTGCTGGCGGTGATGGCGTCGATGTACGCCGTCTACCACGGTCCCAAAGGACTGCTGCAGATCGCCCAGCGCGTGCACCGCTACACCGGCGTGCTGGCGGCTAACCTGAAGACGCTCGGCTACACCGTCACCAACGACAGCTTCTTCGACACCCTGACCGTCGCCACCGCCAACGCCGAACAGCTGCACGCGTCGGCCCACTCGCACGGCGTCAACCTGCGCGTGATCGACGCCTCGCACGTCGGCGTCTCGCTCGACGAGACCACCACGCGCGAAGACATCGCCCTGCTGTGGACCGTGTTCGCCCACCCTGTCGGCGGCCCGGCCCACGGCCCGGATTTCGACACCGTCGAAGCGGCCGTCGCCGAATCGTTCCCGGCATCGCTGGCGCGTTCGAGCGATTACCTGACGCACCCGGTCTTCAACCGCTACCACTCCGAAACCGAAATGCTGCGCTACCTGCGCAGCCTGGCGGACAAGGACCTGGCGCTGGACCGCACCATGATCCCGCTGGGTTCATGCACCATGAAGCTGAACGCCACCAGCGAGATGATCCCGGTCACCTGGCCCGAGTTCTCCAACATCCACCCGTTCGCGCCGGACAGCCAGACCATCGGCTACCGCGAAATGATCGCGCAGCTGGAAGAGATGCTGTGCGCGGTGACCGGCTACGCCGCCATCTCGCTGCAGCCGAACGCCGGCTCGCAGGGCGAGTACGCCGGCCTGCTGGTAATCCAGGCCTACCACCAGTCGCGTGGCGAAGGCCACCGCAACATCTGCCTGATTCCATCGTCGGCGCACGGCACCAACCCGGCGTCGGCCAACATGGTCGGCATGCAGGTGGTGGTCACCGCCTGCGACGCCAACGGCAACGTCGACCTGGCCGATCTGAAGGCCAAGGCCGAACTGCACTCGAAGAACCTGGCCGCCGTCATGGTGACCTACCCTTCGACCCACGGCGTGTTCGAGGAAGGCATCCAGGAGCTGTGCGAGATCGTCCATAGCCATGGCGGCCAGGTCTACATCGACGGCGCCAACATGAACGCGCTGGTCGGCGTGGCCGCGCCGGGCGCGTTCGGCGGCGACGTCTCGCACCTGAACCTGCACAAGACCTTCTGCATTCCGCACGGCGGCGGCGGCCCGGGCGTCGGCCCGATCGGCGTTGGCGCGCACCTGGCCAAGTTCCTGCCGAACCAGCGTTCGAATGGCTACATCCGCGACAACGCCGGCATCGGTTCGGTCAGCGCCGCGCCGTACGGCTCGGCCAGCATCCTGCCGATTTCGTGGATGTATATCGCGATGATGGGCGCCGAAGGCCTGACCGCCGCGACCGAAACCGCGATCCTGAGCGCCAACTACATCGCGCGCCGCCTGTCGCCGCACTATCCGGTGCTGTATTCGGGCCACGACGGCCTGGTGGCGCACGAGTGCATCATCGACCTGCGCCAGCTGCAGGACGCCACCGGCATCAGCAACGAGGATGTCGCCAAGCGCCTGATGGACTTCGGCTTCCACGCGCCGACCATGAGCTTCCCGGTACCGGGCACCTTGATGATCGAGCCGACCGAAAGCGAATCGAAGGCCGAGATGGACCGCTTCATCGACGCCATGATCGCCATCCGCGGCGAGATCGCCAAAGTGGAGAGCGGCGAATTCGACAAGCTGGATAATCCGTTGAAGTTCGCGCCGCACACCGCCGAGGTGCTGACCGCAGACAAGTGGGAGCACAAGTACAGCCGCGAAGTGGCGGCCTACCCCGTGCCGTCGCTGCGCAAGCAGAAGTACTGGCCGCCGGTCGGCCGTGCCGACAACGTCTACGGCGACCGCAACCTGTTCTGCGGCTGCGCGCCAATGAGCGACTACGAGTAAGCGACAGTTTGCGCGGCACGCCGCGCAAACAAAAAAGCAGGCAAGCCTCACGGTTTGCCTGCTTTTTTATTATCCAATCCGGTGCAGCGATGGTTGCGGGTGTGCGCTCAATTCCTAATCGACGCCAGCCGCAGGCGCACCACCCGCGGCGAGCCGGGTTGCTGGGGGACGTTCGGCTCCTGACCATCCTCCAGCTTGAACATCGCCACCGCCTCGGACAGATTGAGCGCCTGCCGCTGCAACCCCGTGGACGCCGCCGCCGCCTGCCGCACCAGCGCCAGGTTCTGCTGCGTCACCTGATCCATCTCGAGGATCGCCATGTGCGCGCCCTGCAAACCCTCGGCCTGCTCGGCGCTGGCCTCGCTGATCTGGCCGATGATGTCGCCCACCTGCTGCACCGAGGCCACGATCTCCGCCATGCTGTCGCCGGCCTCCTCCACCGAGCGCGCGCCGCCCTCGATCTCGGCCACCGACTCGGCGATCAAGGCCTTGATCTCGTGCGCCGCCGTCGCCGAGCGCTGCGCCAGGACCAGCACCTCGCTGGCCACCTGTGCGAACGCTTCGCCCTGGGCGCCGGCGCGCGCCGCCTCCACCGCCGCGTTCAAGGCCACCAGATTGGTCTGGAACGCCAGGCCGTCGATGACGCCGACGATGTCCACCACCTTGCGCGAGCTGCCGCGGATCGACGCCATCGTCCCCACCAGCCGCTGCACCACGCTGCCGCCGCGCACCGCGATGTTGGTGGCGCAGCGCACCAGTTGATTGGCCAATTGGGCGTTGTTCGCCGTCTGCGCGACCGTGGAGCTGAGCTCACGCATCGCGCCGCTGGTCTCCCCCAGCGAGGTCGCCTGCCTTTCGGCGCGCTGCGTCAGATCCACGCTGCCTTGAACCACGGAGCGCGACGCCGAGTCCATCGATTCGGCCGACGCCAGTATCGTCTTGAGCGTCGTGTTCAGGTTGCGGATGCTGGTGTCGAGCGCGCGCGAGGTCTCGGAGATCTCGTCGCGGCCATAGACGCGGTTCTTGACCGTCAGGTTGCCCTCGGCCAGATCGATGGCCGCCGAGCCGATCTCGCGTACCTCCTTCAGTAGCGCGTTACGCACCGCCATCGTCACCAGTAGCGACAAAATAATTGATATCGCTACCATGATCGGCATCCAGACCGACACGCTGGTGAACTCCGATTCGGCCTCCGTGAAAGCGCGCTCGCTGAGCGATTGTTCGAGCCTGGACAGCTCGTCGAGCCGCTGGGACACCACATCGAACGCGCGTTCGGCCTTGAACATGGCGTTGGCGGCCATCGAATGATCGGCCATCCCCAGCTCGATCACATCGGCGATCGCCTTGACATACTGGCTATGCGCGGCCTGCGACTGCACCACGAAGCGGCGCTCGGCGGGATTCGATTGGGTGACCATTTCGAGCTGCGCGAATTGCCGGTCCAGCGCCGCGTGGCGGGTATGGATGTCGCGCACCAGCGCGTCGATGCGCGGCGGCGCGAAGCTGGCATTGATCCAGGTGAGCAGCTGGTAGATTTCGGTGTGCGCGCGATTGGCGCCGGCCACCAGGTCGGCCGTGGCCTTCAGGCGCACCGCGCGCTGCTGCACCATGTTTTCGAGCGACTCGTTCTGCCGCACCATGCCGAGATAAGCCCCGGCCGACAGGCAAATCAGCAGGATCAACACCACACCGGGCGCCAACAACAGTTTGGGACCTATACGAAGTTTGCTGAGCATGACGTTGACCGGTCAGTGTTTATAGATGCCGGCTTCCAGCGCCACGTCGTCCACCCGCAGCACATAGGTGCTCTTGGGTGCGACCTTGCCGGTTGCGGGATTGCGGAATTTGTAGTCGACCCAACCTTTGCCGCTGCCTTGGGCGACGGCCACCATCTCATGGCGGAAGGCCTTGCCGTCGGCGTCCGGCACGTCGAGGAAATCCTTGCCGATCAAAGCGTTGGTGGGATGGGCGATGGTGATGCCGCGCATGTCGCGCATGGCCAGGTACAGCGCGCCCTGGTTGAACAGCGGGTCCTTGCGGTTGATGCGGGCGATCATTTCCGCCTTGCCGTAGGTTTTGATGAACAAGGCGCCCCGCTCGGCCAGCGCGACGGCATCCTTCTCGCCCGGATCGGCGTTGGCGGCGACGTTGACCGATAAACAGCTTAACAATGTGACGATTCCGAATATGGCGCGCATGATTTTCCCCCGCAGGTAACATGCTGTAATCTACGCCCCGTACCCTTACGCAATCTTGCGCTGTCTCAACTTGGCGCCAGCCCTACCAATAAACAACAGCGATAACGAACGGAAACACGCACGCATGATGAAACCCACTACCAAGGCGGCCCTGGTGTCGGCGCTGATCTTCCCCGGCCTCGGCCACCTGGTGCTGAAACGGCCGCTGCGGGGCTGCCTGTTCGTCGTGCCGGCGCTGCTGGCCATCGGCTTCCTGCTGCGCACCACGCTGGAGCTGGCCAATACGCTGGTCGATGAGATCAACAGCGGCAAGCTGGCGCTCGATCCGATCGACATCATCGCCCGCATCCACGCCACCGGCGTTGACAATCCGGCCACCAACGCCGCCTCGCTGGTGATCCTGCTGTGCTGGATCGGGTCGGTGGTCGACGCTTATTGGCTGGGGCGGCGCGGACAGGCGTAGAATTGGCGGCGGCCGCGCGCGGTCGTCATCGTCAGGCGGCCAAACGGCCGGCGGGGAATGCCGGTGGCATCCTGGTCATCGATATCCACCGCACCCACAACGTCAGCAGGGAGCCGGCGACGATCGGGCACACCAGCACCAGCCAGGGAAAGCCTGGACTCGCGGCGAGCGCCGCAAAAAACAGGTATCCCAGGATCAGCGCCACCAGAAAGCCGAAGCTCACACCCCAGCGCGGGGCGGCGCGCAGGCGCGCATAGTCCGGCAGCAGGAAGCAAATGAACGGCAGCGTTAGCGATGCCAGCGCCAGCGGATAAGCGCGAAGTTCCAGGCTGCCTCGCCGCGCGCAGTCGATCGCCACCAGGCCCGCCAGCACCACCAGCCAAATCTTCAGGAACCGCAGCACGATGGCTTTGGCAAACACGCGGTTCAATTCACGCGCGGATGGCGCCCCTGGTGCCAGCCGATACAGCCCCTGCTCGGCGTTATGTGTCACTGCGGCCAACAGCACCGCCACCGTGTACGAAGAAACCGACAGCAACATGAAGACCTGGGCAAGATCAAAGATGGCAATCGGTCCAAAAATCTTCACATCGGGGACGTTTGCCAGTGCCGCCAGTACCGCCAGCAGCGTGCAGACGACCACCCCGAAAACGGTGCTCCCTTCGTTCACGGTCGTCCCCATCGTGTGCATCAGTTTATGCCCCGGGGCCCCTGCCCGCACGCTATCGCGGCGCAGAACGCGCGCGTAGCCCCAACGCCACACACGGCGGCGCTGCAATTCCCGCAGCGCCGCGCCGTCCGTACCGGCGGTCCGCCACAACGTGCGTCGCGCGTTCAGCGCGAAGTGCCGGTCGCCGCCTCGCGGCAGCGCAATGCTTATCCCCCAGGCCAGCAACGCAATATCGGCGGCGACACCGAACAACGACAACGTGGGCTCGTTGATCGACGCCAGCAAAGCTGTCAGCCTGTCGGTCCACGCCGCCGGCACCAACTGGGACAGCGGCGAGGCATACACCGGTAGCATTGCGAGATAGACAAAGCGCTGCGCCAGCAGCACGTAAGGAACCAGCAAGCCGGCGCCGGCCACCGCGTAGCCGAAGTGGCCGAAAAACAGGCTGACCGCGACAGCCAGCACGACGCTGCTGACGACGAACATCGCAACGCAGGCCGTAATGAGGCGTCGCCGCAAATGCGGCACCAGACAGGCGTTGGCCGGATGATTCTGGAGCATGGCGGTGCTCACGAAAACGCTGGACCAGAGCCACAGGAACAGAGCCAGCGCCACGCAGCAGAAGGCACCGGCGCCATCTGACGAGTGTTTGACCGCGAGCGACAGCCACGCCCCCACGACGGCGACGACCACCAGTACGCCGCTGACCCACAACAGCGTGCGGCGGCCGCCACGATCGCCGAGCATTTGGTGGAACAAGGGCGCATAGGCGCGGAAAACAGCGTTCATTTGGTCACCTCGACGAACAAGTCTTCCAGGCTGAGTGATTCGACGCGCAATCCTGGGCTGGCGCTCAATGCCGCCGCCTCGGCGCCGGTCAGGCGCGCCAGCACGGAAGCGCCGTCACCGCCGTTGCGCATGCGCCGGATCTCGTCTCCGAAGCGCATACCCGCCATGATCGCGTCGCTGCCGCTGATCCTGTGGGCGCTTTCCAGCAGCTCGTCGAGCGGCGCCTGCAAGGTGATCTTGCCGCCCTGTAGAAACGCCACGTCCAGCGCCACCCGCTCCAGATCGGACAAGATATGGGTCGAGAAAATCACCGTCGTATCGCGTTCGATGACGTCGTCCACCAGCTCGTGCAGGAAGTCGCGGCGGCCGACCGGGTCGAGGCTGGCGACCGGCTCGTCGAGCACCAGCAGTTCGGGATCGTGGGCCAGCGCGCGGATGATCGACAGGCGCTGCTTCTCGCCGCCGGACAGCTTGCCGATCTGCTGCCCAGCGGCCTGCCCGTCCAGGCTCCAGCGCCGCATCAGGCCCGCCACCTTGTCGGCGTTCCAGCGCGGATAGAGCGCCTTGAAGTAGTCGAGCATCTGCACGGGCGTCATCCACTCGAACAGGTCGGACTTTTGCGGCACGTAGCCGATCTTCGCGCGCACCGTGTCGCTCAACTCGGGCACGTGTTCGCCGAACAGCGTGACGGCGCCGCTATCGGCTTCGCGCAGCCCGAGCAGACAGGCCAGCAAGGTCGATTTGCCGGCGCCGTTGCGCCCCAGCAGGCCGATCACCTTGCCCGGTTCGATCGACCAGTTCACGCCTTGGAGCACCGGCTGGCCGTCGAAGGTTTTATGCAGGCCGGCGACATCGACGATGGATGATTTCATGGTTCTTCCTTGAGAATTTTCTTGAAAAGGGCGAGGACGGCATCGGGATCGAGTTCGAGCTGGCGGGCCTCGGCCGCCGCACGTTGCAAGGTGGGTCGCAGCAGGTCTTCGCGGTCGCGCCGGCTGTGCGCCTGCGCCGGGCGCTCGGCCACCAGCATGCCGATGCCGCGTGCGCGCGACAGCACGCCCTCGGTTTCGAGCATGTTGTAGGCCTTGGAGACGGTCATGGGGTTGACCGCCAGGGCCAGCGCGACCTCGCGCACCGACGGCAGCACGTCGCCGGGCGCCAGCACGCCGGCGGCGACAAGCCGGCGCGTTTGCTCGATCAACTGCCGGTAGATCGGGTCGGACGATCCGACGGCGATCGTAAAAAGTGTGGCGGAATGGGAGGTCATCGCAGGCTGTATCGCTCTATGTATTGGTGCATTAGTCGGATAATACACCAAGCCGCAACCCGATGTTGCTTTTTTTACCGGCTTATTTTTCTTCGGCGGGCTTGTCTTCGTTCTTGAAAGCGCCGCGGATATTCGTGGCGACCAGGCACAGCTGTAGCGCGATCAGCGCGTAGGCCTCGTCGTGCAGCCCCCACACCACCCACAACACATTACTGGCGAGAAAACACCAGAACCCGGCCTTGCGCCGGGTGTGCCGGGTGGACGCGACCAGCCAGGCGGCAAGCACGGTCACCGCCATCGCTGGCCATTGCAAGAAATCGATCCAATCGGGCATGCGCACAGCTTAGTGGCGAGGCCGCCCACGCTATGTGCGTTGCTTCACCGCCGCCGCGATTTGGCCCCGCACCGGCGCGCCACGCCCGTGGCGCGCTGCATATAATGCAATGAAATCGCTCGAAGAATCGTACTGGAGAAATGTATGTTCGACATGGAATTGCCATGGTGGGAATTCGTCTTGCGCGCGAGTATCGTGTATATCGCCTTGCTGGTCATGATGCGCTTTTCCGGCAAGCGCACCGTGGGCCAGTTCACGCCGTTCGACCTGCTGGTGGTCATGCTGCTGAGCGAGGCGGTATCGTCTTCGCTGTCGGGCGGCGACGATTCCATCCCGGGCGCGCTGATCCTGGCGCTGACCTTGATCGTGCTCAATGTGGCGATCGCCGTCGCCACCTCGCGCAGCGAAAAGATCGCGGCCATCATCGACGGCGAAGCGGTGCTGCTGGGACGCGACGGCAAGGTATTCCATGACGCGATGCGCCGCAACCACGTGGCCAAGGGCGACGTCGACCAGGCGCTGCGCGAGGCCAACTGCTCGCTAGATGAAATGAAATGCATATTCCTGGAGGCGAACGGCCAGATCACCGTGCTCCACGACGAGTAGTCAAACCAAACACAAGGAGATCCATGCGTATCGCCACCTTCAACGTCAACGGCATCGGCAGCCGCCTGCCCGCCCTGCTCCAATGGCTGCAAGAGACGCAGCCGGACGCCGTCTGCCTGCAGGAGCTCAAAGCGCCGCAGGAAAAATTCCCCGAGGCGGCGATCAACGAAGCCGGCTACCAGGCAGTCTGGCACGGCCAAAAGAGCTGGAACGGCGTCGCCATCCTGGCGCGCGGCGTGGCGCCGATCGAAGTTGGGCGCGGCCTGCCGGGCGATCCCGAGGACGAACAAAGCCGCTACATCGAAGCGGTGGTCAACGGGGTGCTGATCGCCGGGCTGTACCTCCCCAACGGCAATCCCGCCCCCGGCCCCAAATTCGACTACAAGCTCAAATGGTTCGAGCGGCTGATCACGCACTCGGCGCGCCTGCTCGACAGCGGCACGCCGACGGTGATCGCCGGCGACTTCAACGTCATGCCCACCGAGCTCGATGTCTACAAGCCGGAACGCTGGGGCGACGACGCGCTGTTCCGGCCCGAGGTGCGCGAAGCCTTCCACCGGCTGCTGGCGCAGGGCTGGACCGACGCGCTGCGCACCATGCATCCGGGCGAGACAATCTACACGTTCTGGGACTACTTCCGCAACGCCTATGGACGCAACGCCGGCCTGCGCATCGACCACCTGCTGCTCAGCCCCGACCTGGCGCCGTCGTTGAAGGCGGCGGAGGTCGACCGCGACGTGCGCGGGCGCGAAAAACCCAGCGACCACGCGCCGGTGTGGATCGAGCTCGATATCGACGGAGGCAAGTGATGGAGCGCGAACAAAAATGGCCTGATCAAATCTGGCTGGTGCGGCACGGCCAAAGCGCCGGCAACGTCGCGCGCGACGCCGCCGAAGCCGCGTCGCAGTTCCTGATCGACATCGCCGAGCGCGACGTCGACGTACCGTTGTCGCCATTGGGCGAACGCCAGGCGCAGGCGCTGGGCGGCTGGTTCCGCGCGCTCGGACCGGACGGCCAGCCGACGGTGGTGCTGTTCTCGCCGTACATCCGCGCGCGCGCCACCGCCAGCGCGGTGCTCGATCAGCTGGGCCGCGAGAACCTGAGCACCGTGGTGGCCGACGAGCGCCTGCGCGAAAAGGAGTTCGGCATCCTCGACCGCCTCACGCCGCTGGGCATCCGCGACAAATACCCGGAGCTGGCCGAGCAGCGCCAGCACGTGGGCAAATTCTATTTCCGTCCGCCGGGCGGCGAAAGCTGGTGCGACGTCATCCTGCGCCTGCGCAGTACGCTCGACACCATCAGCCGCGAATACCGGGGCGAGCGGGTGCTGATCGTCGCCCACCAGGTGATCGTCAACTGCTTCCGCTACCTGCTCGAGCGGCTCGACGAGGAAGGCATCCTGGCGATCGACCGCATGGGCGACGTGCCCAACTGCGGCATCACCGAATACCGCTTCGACCCCAAGGCCGGCAAGCACGGCAAGCTGACGCTGGTGCAAGCCAACTTCGTCGCGCCGCTGGAAGACAGCGGCACGCCGGTCACCCACCAGCCGGACATGCCGGCCGCCCCGAAATCATGAATACCACCAATTCCAATCCGGGGTCAGGTCCACCATTTCTACACGAGCCCGAGGGTATCGAGTCTGTAGGGACGAGCCCGTGTAGCATTGGTGGACCTGACCCCGGAGTTGCTATTACCGCTGGGTCGTTGCGCGACTGGAAGTTGCCGATGCCGGGGCCGGATGCCGACAAGGAGGTGCGCGGCCATGTGCTGATCGTGGCCGGGTCACGGGAGATGCCCGGCGCGCTATTGCTGGCGGCGACCGCCGCGCTGCGGGCGGGGGCCGGCAAGCTGACCATCGCGACCGCGGTCAGCGTGGCGCCGGCGCTCGGCGTGGCGCTGCCGGAGGCGCGCGTGATCGGCTTGGGCGAGACGCCCGACGGCGGGCTGGTGGCCGACGGTTGCGCAAGTCTGTACAAGGCCTGTGAGCGCGCCAGCGCGGTGTTGATCGGTCCGGGCATGCAGGACGAAGCGGCCAGCGCGGCGCTGGTGCGGTCGCTGCTTCCGCATTGCGCACACGCGCCGCTTGTATTGGATGCCGGCGCCATGTGCCTGGTGCGTGACGGCTTCCGCTTCGATAGTCCGGTGCTGCTGACGCCCCACGCGGGCGAACTGGCGGGGCTGACAGGCGAGAAGAAAGAGGATATCGCCACGCAGCCGGAACTGGCGGCGCAGCAGGCGGCGGACAATTGGGGAGCGGTGGTGGCGCTCAAGGGCGCGGTCACCACGATCGTCGCGCCGTCGGGCAAACGCTGGCGCCATGAGGGCGGCAATACGGGGTTGGCGATTTCGGGATCGGGCGATGTGCTGGCGGGGTTGATCGCGGGCCTGGCGGCGCGCGGCGCGGCGTTGGAGCAAGCCGCCGCCTGGGGCGTGGCCTTGCATGCGATGGCCGGGGAACAGCTGTCGCTGCGGCATGGACCGCTGGGCTATCTGGCGCGCGAGATCAGCGGCGAGGTGCCCGCGCTGTTGCGGGCCCTCGCGGCGCATTAGTATTACACCAGCTTGGCCGAGTGCTCGCGCGTGGCGTGGAACTTCAGCTTAGGCCAGCGCTCCTCGGTCAAGCGCAGATTGACGCTGGACGTGGCCAGGTAGGCCATGTTGCCGGCGGCGTCGTAGGCGACGTTGTGGCCCAGCGCGTTCTCGAAGTCGGCCAGCGCCTTCTTGTCGTCGCTGGAAATCCAGCGCGCGCTGCTGATGCTGGTGCCTTCGAATACGGCGTCGACGCCGTACTCGTTGAGCAGACGACTCGCCACCACCTCGAACTGCAGCACGCCGACCGCGCCCAGGACCAGCTCGCCGCCCTGCACCGGCTTGAAGACCTGTACCGCTCCCTCCTCGCCCAGCTGCTGCAAACCCTTGTGCAGCTGCTTGATCTTGAGCGGATTACGGATCCGCACCGAACGGAAGAAGTCCGGCGCGAAGTAAGGAATCCCGGTGAAGGTCAACAGCTCGCCCTCGGAGAACGAGTCGCCGATCTGCATATTGCCGTGGTTCGGCAGGCCGATGATGTCGCCGGCGTACGCCTCTTCCACCTGCTCGCGCGACGACGCCATGAACGTCACCACCGACGACACCTTGATCTCGCGCCCGAGGCGCAAATGTTTGACCTTCATGCCGCGCTCGAAACGTCCCGAGCAGACGCGCAGGAAGGCGATGCGGTCGCGGTGGGCCGGGTCCATATTGGCCTGGATCTTGAACACGAAACCGGTGAACGGCTGCTCCTTCGGATCGACCGAACGCACCGTGGCGTCGCGCTCGCGCGGCGCCGGGGCCCAGTCGACCAGCGCCGACAGAATCTCGCGCACGCCGAAGTTGTTGATCGCGGAGCCGAAGAACACCGGCGTCTGCACGCCCGACAGGAACTGCTCCAGGTCGAACGGATGCGAGGCGCCGTTGACCAGCTCCACTTCCATGCGCAACTGGTCCATCTCCAGCGGGAACATCTCCTGCAGGCGCGGATTGTCGATGCCCTTGATGATCTCGAAGGCGCCGTCGGCCTTCTCTTCACCCGCCTTGAACAGCATGATCTCGTCGTTCAGCAGGTGGTACACGCCGCGGAAGTTCTTGCCCATGCCGATAGGCCAGGTCACCGGCGCGCACTGGATCTTGAGCACCGATTCCAGCTCGTCGAGCAGTTCCAGCGGATCGCGCGTCTCGCGGTCCATCTTGTTCATGAAGGTGACGATCGGCGTATTGCGCATGCGGCAGACGGCCAGCAGCTTGATGGTCTGCGCCTCCACACCCTTGGCGGCGTCGATCACCATCAGCGCCGAGTCGACCGCCGTCAGCACGCGGTAGGTATCTTCCGAGAAGTCCTGGTGACCCGGGGTGTCGAGCAGGTTGACCACGTGGTCGCGGAATTCGAACTGCATCACCGACGAGGCCACCGAAATGCCGCGCTGCTTCTCGATCTCCATCCAGTCCGAGGTCGCGTGGCGGCCCGATTTACGGGCCTTGACGGTACCGGCCATCTGGATCGCGCCCGAGAACAGCAGCAGCTTTTCGGTCAGCGTGGTCTTACCCGCGTCGGGGTGGGAAATGATGCCGAAGGTGCGGCGGCGCTGCACTTCGCGCGCGATCAGCGCAGGCGTTTTGGCGCTGGCCGCCGGGGCCGCGTCGTCGTTATTTTCGGGTATTGCGGTTTCGATATCGTTGACCATTTGTTCGCGATCTAAGGCGGTTCTGCAAAACCCTCGATTTTACCGGCACTTGGCTCTGCCGTGTGAATTGTTTCACGGGCCGGCGGGGCCACTGCGGCTGCCGCCGCCCCGCTCCGGCCGGCGATTATTCGCCCCGGACCCGGCGCCAGCCCACCCGGTGCGCCTCGGCGGCGGCCTCCTCCTGCCCCTCGTTGACCACCTTGCGGCCGTCGGCCAGCGTCGAGATCAGCTTGAGCTGGCCGCTCGGCAGGCGCACGATGATGAAGCCGACCGCCGCCGAGGTGCTCGATAACGTGATGCCGGCCGGCTGGGTGCCGATCGCGTGGCCGTTGCAGACATTAACCTGGTACAGGTTGCTCGAACCGCCTACGGAACAAGACGACGAGGACGTCGGCAGGTTGGTCACCACGTTGGCCACGCCGCTGACGATCTGCGGGTCCAGGTTCATGCGCTCGCCGGGGACCAGCGACCAGTCGAAGAACCAGCCGTCCTTCTGCGACAGGTCGACCGGGTTGCTGGTGATCGCATAGTTGCTGGTGTTGCTGCTCGAACCGAGCAGGCTGAGCGTCTGTTGCACCATGGTCGCGCCGCGCACATTGCTGATCGGCACGCCGCTGTCCTTGAGCAGGTACAGGCTCTGGATCGCGGTGCTGGACGTGTCCGGAATATCGAGCAGGCGCCCGGTGCCGTACAGCACCACCCGCACGCCCCGCATGCTGGTGGTGGTCACGCCGCCGGCGGTGCTGGTCGTCTGCACGCCGCACATGGTCACGTCGGGACGGGTGGTGATCGGCTTGGTGACGCCGGCGTCGCCCATCTTGATCACCGACACCGCTCCGCTGGCGGCCGTCAGGTCGAAGCGCCACATCTGGCCCTGGTTGTCGCCGCCATAGATATAGGTCGCCTTAGGGTCCGAACCCGGGTCGTCGGAAATGGCGGTGATCTTGGCCAGCCCGGACGGCGTCACGGCATCGCCGGAATTGGTGCCGACCTTTTTCAGCAACTGGCCGGTGTAGGCGTCCAGGATGTACAGGTAGCCCTTGCCGTCGCCGCCGCTGACGCCGTCCGTGCCGGTGATGTTGTTGTAGCCGGAGGTGACGAACACCACCCAGCGGCCGTCGGCCAAGGTGCCGAACTGCGGGTTGCCGAAGGTCAGCCCCAAATCGGGATCGTTGAGCGCGCAGACGGCCGGATCGGCGCAAAACTCCCACAACTGCCTGGGCGCGGCGCCTGTGTCGGTGACATCGAGCGCGTAGTAGCCGCGGCCGCCGCCGTTCAGGCCGGCCACCAGGATGGTGCGCCACTGCTTGCCTGACGGCGTGTCCACCTTGACGTCGGCCACCTCGGGCGAGCCGTCGGTGGTGTACTGGTGGTTGGTGCCGTAGGTGGTGCTGGCCTGCGCGTGCAGCTTTTTCATCGTGATGCGCGGCACGTAGGCCCACACCTCCTCGCCGTTTTGGGCGTTGAACGCATGCAGCATGCCATCGTTGGCGGCGGTGTACACCGTGCCGGCGCGGTAGCCCGGACTGGCCGGATTGCCGTATTTGTCCTTGTAGGCGTCGTAGTCGCTATCCGGATACTCGGCCAGCGGCGCGCGCACGAAGGCCGGCTTGGACGAGGCGATGTCGCCCAGCACGATAGGAATCGGCGTCGAGGGCGCGCCCGGATCGTCCGGCGTCATCGTATAGGCGCGGAACAGGTTGTCGTCGGCGTGCTGCTGCTGCCCCCGCAGCCAGTTGACCAGGTTGTTGCCGTCGTTGACGATGGCCCGGTCGGGGGCCGACAGCAAGGTGCACTGGGCCAGCGCCGCGCATTTGTTGCTGAACCAGCCGGCGGTGATGCCGGTCATGTTGGCGAAGCGGAAATCGAGCAGGTCGCCGCCGGGCGCGCCCGCCGGATTCATCATGTAGATGCGGCGCGTGTCGGTGCCGCCTGCCACGCGCTTGCCCAGGGTACTGCTGGTGGTCCAGACCGGCGTCGGGATGACGTCGCCGTTGGTGATGTCGATCTTCTGATTGGACAGCTCGCCGTACCATTTCACCGTGGTGAAGGTGTCGGAGAAGATATCGTTATCGGTGCGGGTGATGTTCGGCGTCGAGGTGGCGGCCGCCGCCGCCGCGCCGCTGCGCACCTGCATGTTCGACAGCGCCTCGCTCAGGCCGCTGATGACCTCCTTGGGCTCCTGCGCGCTGAAGTACTTGCCGTGACCGTTGATGGCCGCGTGCCACAAATCGTCGACCCGCTCCTGCACCGTGTTGGCGGTGCTGGCGGTGGCCGGATCGGGCCAGACGTAGGCGCCGTTGCCGTTCCACGGACAGCCGGTGGTGAGGCCGGTGACCAGGTTGTAGAAATCGCCGCCGGGCCTGGCCGCAGTGTCGTAATTGCGCTCGTAAGTCATGACGCCGTCCACGCCAAGGCCGAGCGTGTAGGTATTCATGTGCAGGTGGGTGTTCTCGCCGGGGCCGGCCGGCACCGAGCCGGGGCGCGTCATGTCCGGCTCCAGCGCCGGGCGCAGCGACACCGTGGTGGTGCTGGAGCCGCCGTTGTACCAGTGCAGCGCGACGTCGGCGATCGATGGCTGCCCTTGCGTCCTGCCGTCGACGCAGCCGCGCGCCTGGGTGCAGAAACGCGCCGGGTTCTCCACGTTGTCGTTGTTGACCACGTTGTTGGTGGTGCTGCCGTTCCAGTAGCCGTCGGTGGTCAGGATCAGGAAGTTTTGCTGGCAGGGATATTGCACGACCTCCTGGCCGGTGCCGTAGTTGTAGGGCGCCAGGTTGCCGAACATGCGGCCGACGTTGTCCATCGCGGTGCGGATCGGCGTCGAGCCGGAGGTGGTGGTGGTGTACAGATTGGTGTACCAGTTGGTGCGGGCGGTGCCGGTGAAGTCGGCCGGCTTCTGGTCGATCGCCTGGCCGGAGCCGGCGTTCGACAGTTTGACGTAGCCGACCTTGTAGTTGCCGGTGATGGCCGCGAAGGCCAGGCCGACCGACGTCTTCATCATTTGCAGCCGGCTTTTATAGTAGACGTACCAGTTGGCGAAATTGGTCATCTCCTCGTCGTAGCTGCAACTGGCGCCGGCGCAATCGACGCGGTCGGCGCTCTTCGGATAGGTCCGGCCGCTGACGATGTCGACCCGCACGAAGGGATTGGGCGCGCTCGATCCGGCCGAGATGGCCGCCGTCGAGGTCGGAATGCCGTCGTTGACGGCGGCCTGGTAACCGCCGGTCGCACCGCGCGTCCACGTCACGCCGCCCTGGTTGTCCATCGTGAAATTGCTGATCGCGGCGGCGTTGGACGTGGCGCCGTAATCCAGCAGGCAGACGCTGGCGTCCGTCAGCCCCGGGCACAGCGCGTGGCCGCCCAGATAGGCGCGGATGGCGCCGGTCACGCCGATCTCGCCGGCCAGCGCGCCGGCCACATAGCTGGGACTGCGGTTGCGGCCCATGTTCAGGTAAGGCGGGTTGCCGCCGCTGCTGCCGCCAACCAGCACGGTCGTCCCCAGCGACAGGTTGCGCAGGATGGCGTTCTGGCCGGAGCCGTTGGCCGTATTGGTCCCGGCGAAGGTGATCACCGACTTGGCCGGCACCATCGCGGTGACCACCGCCTGCGGCGCGGTCACTGACAGGCCCCAGCCGGCGCGCGAGCCGTCGCTGACGACGACGCAGCCGGCGACGCTCTTCGGCGTGCCCGTGCAGTTCACCGGCACCACCGCGACGATGTTGTCGGAGGCCAGGGTGATGCCGAACACACTGCAGGCGGGCACGTTGGACTGGCTGGTGGGCGTGCGCACGCAGGCCAACATCTGCTTTTGCGTGGGGTTGCTGGTGGCGATGATGTTGGCGGCCAGCGCGCTGGCCACCGTCTGCTGCTTGGTGGCGCTGTTGGTGCCGGCGGCGGCGGTGATGGTGGTATTGGTCAGGCTGGTCTGGACGCCGCCGGCATCGGTCAGCGTCACGCCGGTGATGGTCATCGAGGTCGCCGTGGCCGAGGCGCCGATGGCGATGGTGCCGTAGGCGGCCACCGCGCCGGCCGGCGCCGAATAGCCGGGATAAATGAAGGCGCCGACCCGCTTGCCCTGGCACTGGGTCAACAGCCGGTCGCTGCACCAGCGCACCTTGACCGGCACCGGATAGCCGGCCGGCGCCGTCGCCCCGACGGCGGTCGATTGGCACACCTTCATCGTGTCGTCGGTGCAGAACTGGCCGACGCCGATGGTGTAGTAGTAAGGCCCGGTGGTGACGGCGCTGGCGGTCTGGTAGGTCGCGTCCGGATAGGTATAGCTGGAGGTGTTGGCCCGGCAGGTGCCGCCGGCGCACCAGCGCAGGTCCGGAAAGCCGGTCACCAGGTTGAGGTTGGCGGTGACGGTGGCGCCGGCCAGGTCGCGCTTGCTGGCGCCGAAACCGTCGCCGCTGACCGAGGTCCAGTCGGTGGTGTTGGCGCGGTTTTGCTCGGGATAAAAGCTGCCGTCGGCCTTGATCGGCACCAGATAGCGTATCGCCGGGTTGTAGTATTGCTTGTTGAAATCCGGGCTCATGAACGGCGGGTGGCCGACCGCGCACACGGTCGTGCCGGACTGCAAGGTGGCGCCGCTGCGGCACAGGCTGTCGTTGACGTAATCCGGGGTGTAGGTCTGCTCCATCGAGCCGGAATTATCGAACAGCAGCATCAGATTGGGTTTGACCGTGCCGGTGCCGGTGATATTGAGCAGCGGCACCTGGGCGATCTGGGTGGCGGCGGCGATGACGGCGGATGGCGCCAAGGCCATCATCACAGCCAGCGCCGCAGACTGCACTACGGCCAACAGCGACGCCGGCGACGGGAAGATGTGCTTGCTCATGTGCTTGTTCATTTGCTTGTTCATGATTACGGCCCCTTCAAGACCACGGCTTGCGTCACCACGTTGGCCCCGCGCGCGCCGGTGATGCGCGCCGTCACCACATAGTGGATCTGCGGCTGCAGCAGGAATTTCGGCCCGCCCAGCGCCAACGAGGTGCCGAACGGCTGCGGCGCCTGGCTGTTGGGCCGCGCCGACGTGGTCCGGCAGCGGTTGTTGTTGCCGTTGTACGGTCCCGGGAAGGTGCACATGCGGTGGATCACGTACTGCACCTGGTCGCCGGTGGCCGGATTGGCTGCCATGGTGACGGCGCCGAGCCAGAAGTTGGCGTTGCTCACGGTCCAGGTCGGCGTCAGGGTCGCCACATAACCTTGGGCGGGCTGGTTGACCAGCAAATCGGAACGGTTTACCACCGAGCGCAGATAGGCGAAGCCGGCGTGCAGGCCGGCGTCGGCCGACTTGCTCAATGCCGAGTCGTAGGCCAGGTTGGCGGCGGTCATCGTCGTCGACGTGCTCGACTTGAGCAGGTAGATGCTGCTCACCATCATCACCGTCAGCATGATCAGCATGACCGGCAACGCGATGCCGCGCTGGAGCCGGCGGCGGCGGAAAGGCGACGGCGATGGCGGTGGGAGCGGGATCATCATGGCCTCCATTGGGCGTTACGGATCGGCACGATCGTCTCGAACACGCGGTAGCGATAGCATTTCCAATCGAGCGTGTCGCCGGCCACCGCCACGTTCACCTGCACCGGCGCGGCCGCTACCGTGGCCGGTGCATTGCCGGCGAACACGGTCGACTGCACGGTGGTGGCGCCGCACTGGCCGGCGCTGTTGGGCTTTTCGGCGCTTTTGCTGCGCGCCACCACCGCCAGCCGCACCGAACCGATGCGCTGATAATCGCCGGCGCTGCCGACGACGCCGTCGTGGTCGGCGTCGATCATGGTCGAACTCCAGACGCCGATCCGCATGCCGCTGGCGGTCGACACCGGCACCGTGCTGTTGCCGGGCGTGTTGGGGTCGTACTCCGCCAGCGCGCGGTTGTCGAAGCCGTACTGCGCCTTGAGCGCCACCACGTTGTCGATCACCGACGCGCCCTGCTGCGCCGAGCCGGGCATGTCGGTCGAGCGCAGCAGCAGGATGCCGTTGTTGACCGACCAGGTGTGGAAATGCAGCCGCGCGGCGCTGCCCAGGTTGTAGACATAGCTGACGTTGAGCGGGTACGCCGTGGTCAGCCCGGCCTGCGGATTGAACGGGAAATCCGCGCCGCTGGCGACCTGCAACTGGTTGCCGTTGACGCCGATGCCGAAGCCGGACAACTGGAATACGGTGCATGGCCGCGCGCCGGGTGTGGCGGGCGCCACCACCAGCACGTCGCCGACATTGAAGTCGTAAGGATTGCGGCTGTCGACGGTGAGCGTGCCCTCGCCGGGGACGTAATTGCTCACCAGCTTGGTCGAGCCGACGCCGGCCTGCGAGGTGCCGCTATAGAACGACACGACGTCGCTGTTGGCGCCGTTGGACTGGATCACCACCGGCGCCAGCGGCGTAATGGCGCCGCCGCCGCGCTGCGCCGCCGCCAGCTGGTAGCCGTTGGCGTCGGAGAACACGGTGTCGCAGCCGGCCAGCATCGTATCGTTCAAGCCCCAGCCGGCGTCGGCGGCGTCGCCACTGAGGGAGAACAGCGCCAGCATGCCGTTTTGCATGGAGTCGGAACCGCCGACGGCGGCATCCTTGTTCTGTTCGCCGCTGACGACCAGCCGCGTGGCGAACACCAGCGCCAGCAGGCCGATCACCACGCTGACCATCAGCTCGACCAGCGAAAAACCGCGGCCGCGACGGTGCCGCGCGGCCAGGACGGGAGCAAGTTGGGCGCCCATCTCAGTTCGCGATATAGGAGGTGAGGAAATGCCGGTTCTGCTCGGTATTCGCCTTGCGCTGCCAGCGGATCGCGATATCGACCTGGGTCTGGAACACCTGGCGGGTCACGGTGACGGAGACGACGGCGCCGGGGATCGCCGCGCGCGTCTCGGCCACCCACGGCGCGATGACCGGGCCCGGCGTGCCGTTCTCGGCCAGGTTATAAGCGGCAAGGTTGGCCGTGTCGGCCGTCATCACGCCCAGCAGTTTCTCGCCGGCGATGGTGGCCTCGGCGCGCATGCCGGCGTCCGACAGCGCCGAATAGGCGCGCGCCTGCAGGCCGACCGTGCCCAGCAGGCCGATGCCCAGGATCACGATGGCCAGCATCGCCTCCAGCAGCGCGATACCGGCCTGACGGCGGACGGGAATGGTTTTCATGGCGGACAGCCCCTGTTATCAGTGCTTGGCAAGGTCGGATTGCATTTGGTGGCCATACCGGCCAGGGTCACCACCAGCGCCACCGGCTGCACCTCGTCGGCGAAGGCCGTCGATGGATCGAGGCGCAGACTGCCGAGGCGATTGGCGATCTGCGGATCGACCCAGCCGAGCGGCGTGTAGTACACCTGGCTGCTGCCGGCGGGCTGCGTGGTCGGCAGCAGGATCTCGGCCGGCGGCAGCGCATCGGCCGCGCGGAACACGGATTTCCAGCCGGCGGCGCCTTCCGGGTCGCTGGCCGAGGGCGCATCGGTGGTCGACCACGCGCCCTGGGCATCGGTGCACTGGGCGTCCTGGCTGACGAAGCAGATATCGACCTGCCAATCCATCTGGCCGGTGTTGACGTTGGGCGTGAGCGAAATGCGGCTGAAGGCGTTGTGGGCGACGGCCTGGCGGCGTGCCAGGCTGAACCCGTCGGCGTAGAACTCGCTGGCGCCGCGCGCGCGGTTGGCCAGCAGCCAGCGGCTGGCGTTGGGAATGCCGACCGCCAGCATGATGCCGAAGATAGTGATGGTCACCAGCAGCTCGATCAGCGTCACGCCGCTTTGGCGACGCCGGCCGCGCCGGGGCGGCCGCGTCAATTGGTGCATGCGCCACCCTTGTGATCGACCCAGCATGAAGCGCTAATGCCCCAGCCGGCCGGACTGCCGGTGGTGGCATGGGTGCCGTTCTGGTCGATGGTGTAGACGAAGCCGGCCGTCTTGCCGGTGCCGGTCGCGGTCAGGGTATAGGTCGAGGCCGACTCGCCGCTGAGCGCGTAGGTGAAGTAAGCGGTATTGGCCGGGAAGGTGTTGGCGGCGCCAAAGCCGACATAGGTGCGGTTGTTCGACCAAAACTGCTCGGCGGCCGGTTGGGCGCCGCCGAGCGCGGTGAAGGCCTCGCTCAAGCGGCCGCGCACCACGTAATCGCTGTAGGCGGGGATGGCCACGGCCAGCAGGATGCCGACGATGGCGACAGTGACCATGACCTCGATCAGCGTAAAGCCCTTAGGTAGTCGTTTTTTCATGGCCGGCTCCAGGTATGTTATCTGCTGGAACCAGTCTACGCCCGCAAGCTTGCATTTCCCTGAGGAAATGCTGACAAACACCTGACAAACAACAACTCCGGGGTCAGGTCCACTTTTTCTACACGAGCCCGGCCGTTAACCGCGATTTGGGCGGCCTAGGGCAGAGCTTGTGTAGAATTGGTGGACCTGACCCCGGAGTTGCTGTTGGGGAAGCGGACCGTGAACAGTGCGCCGTGGCCGCCAGCGGCGTCGCCGATGCTCAGCGTGGCGCCGTGGACGATGGCGATGTCGCGCACGATGGCAAGGCCGAGGCCGCTGCCGTGGGTTTTGTCGTCGAGCCGGACATAGCGGCTGAAGACTTGCCCGCGCTTGGCCGCCGGGATGCCGGGGCCGCTGTCCTCGACCGTCAGCACACCGCCGCCCTCGTCCGCCCGGCACGCGACCGTCACCGTGCCGCCCGTCGGCGTGTAGCGGATGGCGTTGTCAATGACATTGTCGATCAGGTCGCGCAGCAGGAAACGGTCGCCGTTGATCTCCACCGGCCGCAAATCGAATCCGATGTCGATCCCCTTGCCCGTGGCCTGGTCGACGAAGGATTGAATCGCGTCCTCGACCAGCTCGTTCAACGCCACCGCTTCGAGCCGGGTCTTTTCAAAATGGTTCGGTTCGGCGCGAGCCAGCGCCAGCAACTGGTTGGTTTGCCGGATCATGCGCTCGGTGGCCAACAGCATCAGCTTGACCGAGTGCGCCGTGTCCGGCTCGGCGTGGCGCGCGCCCAGCCATTCGAGCTGCGTCTTCAAGCCCGCCAGCGGCGTGCGCAGCTGATGCGCGACGTTGGCCAGGAAGTCCTGGCGCGCCCTGGCGCCCTCGCCCACCTTGTCCAGCAGGCCGTTGAAGGCCGACACCACCGGCTCCAGTTCGTACGGCACGTCGGCGATGGCGATCGGTGCGAGGTCGTCACCGTCGCGCGCGTTGAGGCCGGCACGCAGGCGGTTCAGCGGCCGCAGTCCGTTGCTGACCGAGAACCAGATCAAGCCGATACATGCGAGCGCGATCAATACCTCCAACAGCACCAGCCCGCGCACCACGGCTTGCCGCATCTGCACGTGCTTGTTCGGTGCCTGGCCGAGCACGATTTTCCCTGCCGGGGACGCAACGACGGCGCCGTCCGTGGACGGAACTTGAGGCGTCGCCGGCTCGCCCCGGCTTTGGTCGAAGGCGATCTGCGCCGGCAGCCATGCCAGCATGTAGGCCAACGCGCCGCCCGCCAGATTGATCAGCAGGATAGGCACGATCAGCGTTTTGAGCAGCCGTAGCCTGATGCTAGTCATCCGTGCCCCGCGCGGCAGTCAGCTCCAGCATGTAGCCAAAGCCGCGGATTGTGCGGATCGAGACGCCCGCGTCGGCGATCTTCAAGCGCAGCCGCGAGATATAGACCTCCACCGCGTTCAAGGTCAAATCGTCGCCCCACGGCAGGATGGCTTCGATGATCTGCTGCTTGGACACCACCCGCGCGCCGTGCTGCAGCAGATATTCGAGCACGGCCCATTCGCGCACCGACAGCTCGACGGTTTTGTCGCGCACCCGCGCCCGCTTGGCCGACAGGTCGAGCGCCAGGTTGCCCAGCGCCAGCACGGTCGGCTTGGGCGCGTTGCGGCGCGCCAGCGCCTTTAGCCGCGCAACCAACTCGGCGGTGGCGAAGGGCTTGACCAGGTAATCGTCGGCGCCCAACTCCAGCCCGCGCACCCGGTCCTCGATGGCGTCGCGCGCCGTGAGCAACAGCACCGGCACCTGGCTGCCGCGCGCGCGCAGCCGGCGCACTACCTCGAAGCCGTCGACGCCCGGCAGGCCGATGTCGAGCACGATCACCTCCGCCTGCGCGGCACGCTGCAGCAGCGCGTCGGCCTGGGCGCCGTCGGCCACCACTTCCACCACCATGCCGTGGCCGCCCAACACACGGCTCAGGCCGTCTGCGAGGACGGCGTCGTCTTCCACCACAAGTACATGCATGTTGTGCGCCCTCCGACTGGGATTTGTGCATTATGCACCGGCGATAAGTAGAAACATAGTCACTCTGTAGGAGCAGGCCTACATCCAACCATGTTGCAAGCCTACATTTGTGCGTCTACTCCTCTTATGTTCGCAAACTAACATTCCCCATAAAGTGCTACCAGCACGTCAGATAACCCCGACGTGTTTTGTATAGCCAGAGATTAGTGAGGAAAATATGAACAACACCCAAGTCAACGCAACCGAGAAATCCACCGTATCCGGCACCATGGCGGTCGATTCGAAAGAGTTTAAGGTTGCGTCGCGGCCTGTTGTCAGCTACAGCGGCACCCAGCAAAACGAACTGCTGGCCGCGCTTCCACGTGACGTGCTCGAATCCTTGTTTGAACACCTGGAACTCGTCACCCTGCCCTTTGGCAAAGAACTGTTTGAATTCGGCGGCGCGATGGACTACGTTCATTTCCCCACCACCGCCATCGTGTCGCTGCTGTATGTAATGGAAGACGGCGCCACCACCGAGATCGCCGTGGTCGGCCACGAAGGCGTGGTCGGCGTGTCGCTGTTCGACGGCGAGCGCGCCATGTGCAGCGCCGTGGTGCAGGCCGCCGGTTACGGCTATCGCATGAAGGCCCAGCACCTGCGCGACGCCTTCAACCAGGGCGGCGCCCTGCCCGCGCTGCTGATGCGCTACAACACCGCGCTGTTCGCGCAGATGGCGCAAAACGCCGTCGGCGGCCGCCACAGCTCGATCGAGCAAAAGCTGTGCCGCTGGCTGCTGGACCGCCTGGACCGCTCGCCATCGAACGAACTGAAAGTTACGCAGGAAATGATTTCGATCATGCTGGGTGTGCGCCGCGAGAGCATCACCGCCGCCGCCGGCAAGCTGCAGGAAGACGGCTTGATCACCTACCGCCGCGGCAACATCACCGTGCTTGATCGCTCAGGCTTGGAGGATTATGCGGGTGAGTGCTATAAGGTTGCGAAGACGGAGTATGACCGTCTGCTGATTGATGTAGCGCGCTGTTAAGCGCGTCGGCGCGGTGAAGTACGTCCGTGATGGCGGACGGCAGCGGCGGCAATGGCGCCGCCGTGACGGCCGTCGCGGTCATCATCGCATCCACCGTCTGCGGCTGCATGCGGCGCTCCTGTCCCGGCGCTGGCGCGGCATTGGTCGCCACGCCGCTACGGCCATCGCTCTTACGCAGCGGAATGGCCACTTCGATGCAAGTCCCCGTATCGTTGCGTCCCCGCCGTATCGTCATGGTCCCGCCCAGCAGCAAGGCGCGTTCGCGCATGCCCAGCAAACCGTGCGACATCGGCTTGACGATGTTGTTGGCAGCGATGCCGATGCCGTCATCGATAATGCGCAGCATCAGCGCTTCCTCATTGCGGTTCAAGGTGACCGTCACGCGGCTGGCCTTGGCGTACTTGCGGATATTGGTCAGCGATTCCTGCACGATGCGGAACAAGGCGATCGACAGGTCGCCCGAATCACGGCCCAGCGCCTCGATGTCGGCGGCGACGTCGCAATCGCAGCGCACTTGCGACATGCGGCTGAACTCGTCGCAATAGCTTTCGATGGCCGCGCACAGGCCCAGATTGTCCAACAGGCTAGGCCGCAAGTTCTCGACGATGCGGCGCTTCATTTCGACCGCTTCCATCAGGGTGCCGCGCGCGCGCTTGAGCTGGGCGGCCATCTCGGGCTGATTCTTTTGCAACTGCTGCGTGACGGCCGCGATGTCCATGCTGATCGAGGTCAGGAAGGCGCCCATCTCGTCGTGCAGCTCGCGCGATAGCCGGACCTTCTCCTCCTCGCTGATACTGATCAGGTGGCGCGACAGCACCGATAGCTGCTCGGTGCGCTGTTCGACCTGCGTTTCCAGGGTTTCATTGGCAGCCTGCAGCGCGTGCTCGACCTGGGCCCGGTTGGCGAAGCTGCGCCGCACCAGCTGGTAGAACATGATCAACACCACGATGGCGACGGCGTTGATGCTCATGCCGAGCAACACCGCCTTTTGATATTCCTGATAGAACATGGCGCTGCGCGTGGCCATGGTCTCGTTCTGCTCCTGCTCCATGATGACCACCTGCAGGCGGATCTCGTCCATGCTGCCGCGGCCGTCGCTCAGTTTGGCGATTTTAACGATCTCGTCCAGCCCGCCCTCGCGGTAGACGTCGATCGCCTGGCTGACGGTGGTCAGGCGGCGGCGCACCAGGGTCTGCAGCTGGGTCAGGTTCTTGAGCTGGGTCGGATTATCGGCCAGCAGCTTTTGCAATTCCTTGAATTCATGTTCGCTGTCGACCAGGGCGGTGCGCGTCGGACCGAGATAGGCGTCGCTGCCGGACAGGAAATAGCCGCGCATGCTGCTTTCGGCATCGAGCACCAGCACGTTGAGATATTGCAGGCGGTCGGCCACGCGCGCGCTCTGCCCCAGCAGCACTTGCGCGCCGCGCAGGGCCTGCAAATTGTAAAACAGGCTGAAGCCGTTCACGATCAGCAACAACGCGCAGGTCACGCACAAGACGGTCTTGTACAGCGGCAGGCGGTGATGCGGCGCTGTTTCGGCGGTGAAATACATCCACTTCCTTCGCGGGGGAGAGTTAAGTCCAGCCGGCAACACGCCAGGCTGGCTCATTATAGTCCGTTAGGGAAATAGATGCAGCAGCGGCGCACCGCAAGAGTGCGCAACTGTATCCATTAAGCAATTGGTCTCAGGACGAGACCGGCTTGCAAAATTTCAGTCCAGCAAGTTATTTTTCATTGCGTAATATGTTAAATCGCTGTTCGACTGCATCCCCATCTTTTCCATGATGCGGGTGCGGTAAGTGCTGACGGTTTTGATGCTTAGGGACAGCGCCACGCCGATATCGGACACCGTTGCGCCGCGCGCCAGCCGCAGGAAGACCTGGAACTCGCGGTCGGACAACTCGGTGTGCAGCGCCGTGTTCGGATCGCGGTCGAAGCTTTGCGCCAGCAGTTCGCCGACGGTCGAGCTGACGTAACGGCGGCCTTGGTACACGGTGCGCACGGCGGTGATCAGCTCGTCGGCCTCGCACTCTTTGTTCAGATAGCCGTTGGCGCCCATCTTGAACAGGTTCAGCGCGTACTGCTGGGCCGGATAGCCCGACAAAATCAGCACCGGCAGATCAGGCTGCCCCTGGCGTATGGTGCGCAAAGTATCGATGCCGCTCTGGTCGGGCATGGCGATATCGAGCAGCAACACGTCGCAAATCTCACGGCGAGCGATATCGAGCGCTTCACGCCCCGTACCGGCTTCCGCGACCACGTCGAAATCGTCCGACGCCGAAAAAATCTGTTTAAATCCTGCTCTTACTATCTGATGGTCGTCACAAATGGCAACGCGTATCATTGTTTCCCCTCGTCTTGTCCGGCCCGCGCCCCTCGGGCACGCCGGACTTCACGCCACCGTGTATATCAGCGTCGCTGATAATTGAATAATATTGAAAGTATATCAGGAATTAGCTTCTTGCCACGCCCTGCGCAGTGGTGTGCGCGCTAGTCTTGCTGGAGCAGACTCAGGATGGAAAGCAGTTCGCTGCGTATCATTTCGCGGTCCAACGGCGGGGGCACGTCCCGCGCCTCTTCGCCGAAACCGCCATCATACTCCGCCGCCGCGCCATCGACAGCACGGCTATCGAGTTTATTGCGTGCCCCGCTGATGGTGAAGCCTTGCTCATACAACAGCTCGCGGATGCGGCGTATCAGCAGCACTTCGTGGTGCTGGTAATAGCGCCGGTTGCCGCGCCGTTTGACGGGCTTGAGCTGGGTGAATTCCTGCTCCCAGTAGCGCAGCACATGCGGCTTGACGCCGCACAGCTCGCTGACTTCACCGATGGTGAAGTAGCGCTTGGCCGGTATTGGTGGCAGGACGACCAGTTCGGACTTGGCGAGACGATCGTTCATCACTCGCTCCTACTCAGGCGGCACGCGCCATCGGGTTGGTCTCTTCGACCATGCCCTTGAGTTTTTGGCTCGCATGGAAGGTCACCACGCGGCGCGCGGTGATCGGGATTTCCTCGCCGGTCTTGGGGTTGCGGCCCGGACGCTGCGGCTTGTCGCGCAGCTGGAAGTTGCCGAACCCGGACAGCTTGACGGCTTCGCCACGCTCGAGCGCGTTGCGGATCTCGTCGAAGAAGGTTTCCACCATGTCCTTGGCTTCGCGCTTGTTCAGACCGACCTGTTCGAACAGCAGTTCGGCCAGCTCCGCCTTGGTCAGCGTGGGCAAATCTTTTTCCGCATCCTGGCGTACCTTGGCGACCTGCATGGCGCGATGCAAATCGGCAGCCAATGCGGATTGGAGTACGGCGGAATCAACGTCGTTGTTATTAATTTTCCTGCCCTGCCTTATCAAAGAACGAATGAGTCCGGCCTTTGCCGGACTCCCGAATGATCAAAAAAAGAAAACGGAACGGACTTTATCGGCCGATCAAGACCGTAAGCGCGCGCCGTGTTTTTGCTTCGCCGCATCGCCTACCGCGGCCATGACGGCCTCGACAACATCGTCCTGCAGCGTGTTTTGAGTATCTTGCAAGCTAAAGCGGAAAGCAAGCGATTTCTCGTCCTGTTCCAAACCTTTGCCACGATATTCATCAAACAAAACAATGGCTTGCACGATTTTTCCTTGCGGACTTGCTTGCACGGCAGCATTAAACGCGTCCACCAAATCCTGCGCCGGGACGTCTTGCTTGACCACGACGGCCAGATCGCGCGTGGCGCCGGGGAACTTCGAGATCTCTGCGTATTCTGGCACGGATCGTTGCTGCAAAGCAACCGCATCGACCTCGAACACGACCGGCGCCTGCGGCAGCTCGTACTTCTGCATCCAGCGCGGATGCAGCTCGCCGATGAAGCCGATCACCTTACCGTCGAGGAGCACCTGCGCCGAGCGGCCAGGATGCAGCGCCGGATGTTCGGCCTTGACGAAGCGCAGTGACAACGGCGCGAACAGGTGTTCCAGGTCCGCCTTCAGGTCGAAGAAGTCGACCGCGCGGCTGTCCTGGCCCCACTGCTCGTCCGCCACGGTGCCGTAGGCGATCGCGGCGACGCGTTTAGGCTGGTTGTAGCCGGCCACCGTCAGCGGGCCGTCGGGCACGCTGTCGTCGCGCTGGTAGATCGCGCCGACTTCGAACACGCGCACGCGGTTGGTTTTGCGGTTGAGGTTGTAGCGCACGTTGGCGACCAGGCTGCCGACCAGCGTCGAGCGCATCACGCTCATCTGGCTGGCGATCGGGTTTTGCAGCTTGATCGGATTGGTGTTGCCGCCGAAGTCCTGCTCCCACGCCGCTTCCACAAAGCTCATGTTGACCACTTCCTGGAAGCCCAGGTCGGCCAACTGGTGGCGCACGGCGAACAGCGAACGGGTGTTTTCCGGCGCGATGATCATCGTGTTGGCGGCCACCGGGGCAACCGTTGGGATGTTCTCGAAGCCGTAGACGCGCGCGACTTCCTCGATCAGGTCTTCCTCGATTTCGATGTCGAAGCGGTAGCTTGGCGAAGTGACCGAAAACACGCCGTCTTCCAGCGTGAACGGCAGCGCCAGGCGGGTGAAGATGTCGGCCACGACCTTGTCGTCCAGCGCCACGCCGATGACTTTCTGCGCGCGCGCGGTGCGCATCTTGACCGGCTGGCGTTGCGGAATGTTGACGATCTGGTCGTCGACCGGACCGACCTTGGTCGCCGCCGTGCCGCAGATTTCGATCAGCAGCGAGGTGATGCGCTCGATATGCTCGACCGTGGTCGCGTAGTCGACGCCGCGCTCGAAGCGGTGCGCCGCGTCGGTCGAGAAATTGTACTTGCGGGCGCGGCCCTGAATGGCGTTCGGCCACCAGAACGCCGCTTCCAGGTAGATCGATTCGGTCTCCAGCGACACGGCGGTGGCGTCGCCACCCATGATGCCGGCCAGCGATTCGATTTCCTTGTCGTCGGCGATCACGCCGACCCACTCGTCGATGTTGACGGTGTTGCCGTTCAACAGCTTCAAGGTTTCGCCGGCCTTGCCCCAGCGGACGTCGAGGCCGCCGTGGATCTTGGCCAGGTCGAACACGTGGGTCGGACGGCCCAGTTCGAGCATCACATAGTTGGAGATGTCCACCAGTGCCGACACCGAGCGCTGGCCGCTGCGCTCGAGGCGCTGCTTCATCCAGTCCGGGGTGGCGGCCTTGGCGTTCAGGTTGCGGATCACGCGGCCGGAGAAACGGCCGCACAGGTCCGGCGCCGAGATTTTCACCGGCAGCACTTCGTCGCTGTTGACGGCGGCGTTGCGGAACTGCGGCGCGTGCAGCGCGACGCCGGTCAGCGCCGACACTTCGCGCGCCACGCCCAGCACCGACAGGCAATCCGCCTTGTTCGGGGTCAGCTTGATGGTGAATTTGAGGTCGTTGAGCGCGTAGTAGTCGCGGAAGTTCTTGCCGACCGGCGCGTCGTCCGGCAGCTCCAGCAGGCCGCTGCCCTCTTCCGACAATTTCAGTTCCTTGGCCGAGCACAGCATGCCCTGCGACTCGACGCCGCGCAGCTGGCCGACCTTGATCTCGAACGGCTTGCCGTCGGCGCCCGGTGGCAGCACGGCGCCGGCCATGGCGCACACGACCTTCAGGCCCGGACGCACGTTCGGCGCGCCGCAGACGATGTTGAGCAAGGTGCCGGTGCCGACATCGACCTGGCAAACGTTGAGGCGGTCCGCGTTCGGATGCTTGGCCATGTCGCGCACCAGACCGACCACCACGTTGGAGAACGGCGGCGCGACCGCTTCGACTTCTTCCACTTCCAGGCCGGACATTGTCAGCAGGTGGGCCAGTTCGTCCGAAGTCATCTTCGGATCGACCATGGTGCGGAGCCAGTTTTCGGAGAATTGCATAATCAAGCCTTCAAAGAGTGTCCAGCGGGAGCGCAATGCCTAAAAGGCCGCGCTCGACCGCGTGTGTGTACTGAACCGTTAGTTGAACTGCTTCAGGAAGCGCAGGTCGCCTTCGTAGAACAGGCGCAGGTCGCTGACGCCGTAGCGCAGCATCGTCAGGCGCTCGAGGCCGGAGCCGAACGCGAAGCCGATGTACTTTTCCGGGTCCAGGCCGAAGTTGCGCACCACCGACGGATGCACCTGGCCAGAGCCGGAAATCTCCAGCCAGCGGCCCTTCAGCGGTCCGGAGCCGAAGGCGATATCGATCTCGGCCGACGGTTCGGTGAACGGGAAATACGACGGACGGAAACGCACCTGCAAGTCGTCGGTCTCGAAGAAGGCCTTGACGAAGTTCAGGTACACGCCCTTGAGGTCGGCGAAGCTGATGTTCTCGGCGATCCACAGGCCCTCGACCTGGTGGAACATCGGCGAGTGCGTGGCGTCGCTGTCGACGCGGTAGGTGCGGCCCGGCGCGATCACCTTGATCGGCGGCGTGTGGCTGCGGGCGTAGCGCACCTGCATCGGGCTGGTGTGCGTGCGCAGCAGCAGCGGCTTGCCTTCGCTGTCGTTGCCTTCGATGTAGAAAGTGTCCTGCATCGAACGGGCCGGATGGTTTTCCGGGCTGTTCAAGGCGGTAAAGTTGGTCCAGTCGTTTTCGATCTCGGGGCCGTCGGCCACGTCGAAACCGATCGAGCGGAAGATTTCCTCCACGCGCTCCCAGGTGCGCATGACCGGATGCAGGCCGCCGCCGGCGCGTCCGCGGCCAGGCAGCGAGACATCGATGGCCTCGGCGTTCAAACGGGTTTGCATCTGGGCGTCGGCCAGCGCGTCGCGCCGGGCCGTCAAGGCCGCTTCAATTTGACCCTTGGCCGCGTTGATCAGGGCGCCCTGCGCCTTGCGTGCCTCGGGGTCGAGCTTGCCCAGACCCTTCATCAATTCGGTAATCTGGCCGGTCTTGCCCAGATATTTGGCTTTGGCATTTTCCAGCGCGGCGGCGTCATCTTGCGCGGCCGTGAAATCCTGCACTGCTGAGGCGACGAGTTGTTCCAGGGAGTCCATGCGTTTTTCTTATCCTCAATCAAAAACGGGGCAGAGGTCTAGACCTTTGCCCCGTTCCCACCACCGGCCCGGTAAGGGGCCAGCGATCAACAATCAATGCTTACGCAGCGATTTTTGCTTTCACAGCGTTGACAATCGCGGCGAAGGCCGGCTTGTCCATCACTGCCATATCGGCCAGAACCTTACGGTCCAGTTCGATCGAAGCTTTTTTCAGACCGTTCATGAAGACGCTGTACGTCACGCCATGCTCACGGGAAGCGGCGTTGATACGAGCGATCCACAGGCGGCGGAAGACGCGCTTCTTGTTACGACGGTCGCGGTAGGCGTATTGGCCAGCGCGCATAACTGCTTGCTTGGCAACACGGTAAACCTTGCTGCGACGACCACGGTAACCTTTGGCCAGGTTTAAGACTTTTTTATGACGGGCACGAGCTGTAACCCCACGTTTTACTCTAGGCATAGTAACTCCTTAAATTGAGTGTGAGATTAAGCGGATGGCATCATGCGCAGGACGGATTTCACGTCAGCCGCATCGACATTCGTGATACCGCGCAATTGGCGCTTCGACTTGGTGGTTTTCTTGGTCAGAATGTGGCGTTTGAACGCGTGACCACTCTTAACAGTACCACCTGGACGCACGCGAAAACGTTTCTTCGCGGAGCTTTTGGTTTTCATTTTTGGCATAGCAATCTACCCTCAGGGTAGCTCCATATCAAACAGGATTGCAGGTGGTGACACGACGTCACACTTAGATGCCTGCTTTCACTTGTTTTTGCAGCAGATGCGAGTCCACTACATTTACAACAGCCGGCAATTATAGACCAGTTGCGGCAAATCTGCACCACAAATTACTAGGGGCGCCCGAAAGCGCCCCCAGTCGATCCACACTAGACGGATTTACTTCTTTTTCTTAGGAGACAGCACCATGATCATCTGGCGGCCTTCCATCTTCGGGAACTGCTCGACCTGGCCGTACGGCTCCAGATCGGCTTTCAAACGTTCCAGCATGCGGAAGCCAATATCCTGGTGCGCCATCTCACGACCGCGGAAACGCAGCGTGATCTTGGTTTTGTCGCCTTCATCAAGGAACTTGATGAGGTTACGCAGCTTGATATTGTAGTCACCGTCATCGGTACCCGGACGGAATTTGACTTCCTTCACGGCGATGATCTTCTGTTTCAATTTAGCTTCGTGAGCCTTCTTCTGCTCCGAATACTTGAATTTGCCGTAGTCCATCAAACGGCAAACCGGCGGTACCGCCGTTGGCGCGATCTCGACCAGGTCGACATTGGCCTCTTCCGCCAGGCGGAAGGCTTCGGCCAAAGTGACGATCCCGAGCGGCTCGTTCTCGACCCCACTTAAACGCATTTCAGGGGCAGTGATTTCGCCGTTGATGCGATGCGACTTGTCAGTAGCTATGGTGATTCCTTTTAAAATCTAATGGTAAGGCCAGTGCGATCAGGCTTTATTGGCGACGTCTTGCTGGAGTCGCTCGATCAGGGCATCGACGGACATGACGCCCAGATCGACATTGCCCCGTGCCCGCACGGCCACGGTGTTGGCATCCCGCTCTTTATCGCCGATTACAAGGATGTAAGGCAGTTTTTGGACGGAATGTTCACGTATTTTATAGGTTATTTTCTCGTTGCGCAAATCGCTCTGCACGCGGAACCCGCTCCGGCGCAGCTTTTCCGTGACCTGGTTCACATAATCGGCCTGCGCATCGGAGATGTTGAGCACCGAAACTTGCACTGGCGCAAGCCAGGTCGGCAACGCGCCGGCGTAGTTCTCGATCAGGATGCCGATGAAGCGCTCCATCGAACCGACGATCGCACGGTGCAGCATGACCGGCACCTGGCGGGTGTTGTCAGCCGCGACATATTCCGCGCCCAGACGCTCCGGCATGAAGAAGTCGACCTGCATCGTGCCGACCTGCCATGGGCGGCCCAGCGAATCCTTCAGGTGGTACTCGATCTTCGGACCGTAGAACGCGCCCTCGCCCGGCAACTCGGTCCAGGTCACGCCGCAGGCGCGCAGGCCGGAGCGCAGCGCGTCCTCGGCCTCGTCCCAGACTTCGTCGGTGCCGATACGGTTGTCCGGACGCAGCGCCAGCTTGACGTCGATGTTGTGGAAATCGAAGTCCTTGTAGACTTCCATCGCCTGCGTGTGGAACGACACCACTTCCGGCTCGATCTGCTCTTCGGTGCAGAAGATGTGACCGTCATCCTGGGTGAAACCGCGCACGCGCATGATGCCGTGCAGCGCGCCGGACGGCTCGTTGCGGTGGCACTGGCCGAACTCGCCGTAGCGCAGCGGCAGGTCGCGGTAGCTGCGCATATTGCTGTTGAAGATCTGCACGTGGCCCGGGCAGTTCATCGGCTTGAGCGCGTAGGAACGGTTTTCCGATTCCGTCACGAACATGTTTTCGCGATAGTTGTCCCAGTGACCGGTCTTGCCCCACAGGCTGGAATCCAGGATCTGCGGCGCCTTCACTTCCTGGTAGCCGTTGACCTGGTACTTGTTGCGCATGTATTGCTCAACTTGCTGCCAGATGGTCCAGCCCTTCGGATGCCAGAACACCAGGCCCGGGGCCTCGTCCTGGAAGTGGAAGAAGTCCAGCTGCTTGCCCAGCTTGCGGTGGTCGCGCTTTTCCGCCTCTTCCAGCTGGAACAGGTACTGCTCTTGATCTTCCTTCTTGGTCCAGGCGGTGCCGTAGACACGCTGCAGCATTTCGTTCTTGCTGTCGCCGCGCCAGTAGGCGCCGGCCAGCTTCATCAGCTTGAACACCTTGATCTTGCCGGTCGACGGCACGTGCGGCCCACGGCACAAGTCGGTGAACTTGCCTTCGGAGTACAGCGACACGTCCTGGTCGGCCGGAATCGACGAAATGATCTCGGCTTTGTAGTCTTCGCCAATCGACTTGAAGTAGGCGACGGCTTCGTCACGCGGCAACACCTTGCGGGTGACCGGCTCGTCCTTCTTGGCCAGTTCGGTCATTTTCTTTTCGATCGCGACCAGATCGTCCGGGGTGAACGGGCGCTTGTACGAGAAGTCGTAGTAAAAGCCGTTTTCGATCACCGGGCCGATGGTCACTTGCGCGTCAGGGAACAATTCCTTGACGGCGTAGGCCAGCAAGTGGGCGGTCGAGTGACGGATCACGTCGAGGCCTTCCGGATCCTTGTCGGTGATGATGGCCAGATCGGAATCTTTTTCGATCAGGAAAGAGGTATCCACCACTTTGCCATCGACCTTGCCGGCCAGCGCGGCTTTGCCCAGGCTGGTGGCAATGCTGGTCGCCACTTGAGCCACGGTGACTGGGCCGTCGAATTCACGGGCAGAACCATCTGGAAGGCGGACTGAAAGCATAGTGATCTCCTGTTGGCGCAAGGCCGGTGTAGTTACAGCGGAATGTGATAATAAAAACGCGGACGAAAAAAAACGCGGGCTAGCCGCGTTTTCTCTTTTTTTGAGCAAAAGAATCCCGATCGACTAGCGTCACTCCCAAAGCTTGGTAGTAGTTCGCGGTGTCATAACCGGATTGCCTTTCTCGCTCTTACATATGTTCTGGTGGGCGGTGCAGAATTCGAATCTGCGACCCCTTGGATGTCGACCAAGTATTCTAACCAGCTGAACTAACCGCCCGAGGTACTTCTTAACTTTGCTACTGTGCTGCCATTTTACCGCCTTTTACTACTCTTTACTGCTCATTTACAACCGTACTACGTAATCTGGTGGGCGGTGCAGAATTCGAATCTGCGACCCCTTGGATGTCGACCAAGTATTCTAACCAGCTGAACTAACCGCCCGAAGACCAGCATTATAGAGAGCGATTCGGAGAAAAACAAGGGTATTCATAGGAAACATTTACGAAACGCACTATGACAGCGCAAGACGCGCAGGGCGGCATCCATTAAACTGTGGTCTATTCTCATCACCGACAGACCTCATGCAAGCTGAAACCCGCATCAACGCTAGCGCCGAGCCGCCCGCCTCGCCTTCCGCCCATCTGCACGAACACCGCGATGGCGACGCCAAGCACGCGCACTTCACGTTGCAGCGCAGCCAATCGGTGCTGGCGTGGTCGCTGGCGTTGACCTTGGGCTTCGCCGTGGTCGAGGTGATTACCGGCTTCATGTCCAATTCGCTGGCGCTGATTTCCGACGCCGGCCACATGGTCACCGACGCCGCCGCACTGGGCCTGGCGTTGCTGGCGCAGTTGATCGCCAAGCGGCCGCCGTCGGCGCGCCACTCGTTCGGCTTCGGCCGCGCCGAGGCATTGGCAGCGTTCGTCAACAGCTTGGTGCTGCTGGTGCTGGTCGCGTGGATCGTGTTCGAAGCCGCGCAACGCTTCTCGCATCCCGAGCAGGTGCATGGTGCGACGGTGTTCATCGTCGCCGGCATCGGCCTCGTCATTAATATCGTGCTCGCCTATATGTTGTCGCGCGGCGACAGCAACATGAACACGCGCGCGGCGCTGGTCAACGTCATGGGCGACTTGCTGGGATCGGTGGCCGCGCTGGTCGCCGGCGCCGTCATCTATTACACCGGCTGGATGATGATCGACCCGCTGCTGTCGATTTTTGTCGCGCTGCTGATTTTAAAGTCGACCGTCAGTGTGCTGCGCGAGTCCTACCACTTCCTGATGGGCGGCGTGCCCGAGCCGATCGACTATCTGAAGGTGGGCGCCGACCTCGAACAGATCGACGGCGTCTGCTCGGTGCACGACCTGCACGTGTGGGACATGTCGCCGGGCGAGCCGGCGCTGATCGGCCACGTCGAGATCGTCGACCTCGGGCGCTGGCCCGAGATCCTGCACGCGATCAAGGCCATGCTGCTCGACAAGCACGGCATCGACCATATCACCTTGCAGGCCGAAGTCGCGCCGCAGGCATCCCTTTAACAACAGTCCTGGAACACCATGCACAATTTCGAAAAACGCCGCGACCGCTACAACCTGTTCGCCGCGTTTGAAAAGCCGCTCGTCAACGTCAGCTTTGAGATGGCCCTGCCCGACTTCCGGCATTATTGCAAGGAGCACAAGCTGCCGCCGTTCCACTTCTTCCTGTATTGCATACTGAATTCGATCAAGGAGATCGACAACTTCATGTACCGCATCCACGACGGCGAAGTGATCAAGATCGAGGAGTTCTGGGCGTCGTACACCGTGCTCAACAAGGACAAGAATCTCAACTTCGCTTGTTTCGCCATGTCGACGGACTTGCGGGAGTTCATCGCCCGCAGCCTGGAAGCGAAAGCGACCGCCGAGGCCAGCAGCGAGATGATCAACTCGGCCAAGGAACAATCGGAGCGCGACCAAAAGAACAACGTCCACATCACCTGCATGCCGTGGTTCAAGCTGACCTCGATCGAGCACCCGATCTACCGGCACGGCGGCTATGACATTCCCTCGCTGGCCTGGGGCAAGTTCGGCGACACCGACAACGGCAAGATGACGGTACCGTTCTCGGTGCAGGCGCACCACGGCTTTGTCGACGGCTACCACATTCACTTGCTGGCAGAAACCATCGCCGCGCGCGTGGCGGGGATCATCGAAGCATGATCGCCGGGATATCCAAAAGAGAAATGATGCGCCGTGGCCTGCTCGCGGCATCGCTGGCCATGGCCTTGGGTGCATCGCTGCCGGTGGTGGCCGCCGAAGCGCAGCGGGAGTCGCTGACGGTCGTCGACGACGCGTGGAACACACTGCGTCAGCAAGCGCGCGTCGAACAATTGGGCCAGCTCATGGCGGAGGACTTCGTGCTGGTGAACGCGGATGGCGCGGTCCAGCGAAAGCTCGACTATCTGATGTACCTGGCCGCGCGACCTAGCCTCAGCAACGCCATCCTCAACGAGGAATCAAGCACGCGGTTCTACGGCGACATGGCGATCATCAACAACGTCAGCACGCAATCGGGGACGCGCGACGGCGCCCCGTGGACGGAACGCCAGCGCATCACCCGCGTCTGGCAATGGTCTGGCGACAGTTGGCTGCTGGTATCGTCGCACGCCTCGCGCATTCCCCAAAGCTAACTCCGGGGTCAGGTCCACCATTTCTACACGAGCTGGACGCTACACGGCAAAAATGTGTCATCACGCGCCATTTTAGGGTGCGCCGACGCCCACGTTGGCGCCAATGGATCAGGCCGTGTAGAAATGGTGGACCTGACCCCGGAGTTGCTTTTAGGCGCGGCGGGCTTCTTGCACGCCGGTGACTTCGGCGATGGCGTTGAGCGCTTTTTGCAGTTGCGCGGTGGCGCCGATTTCGGCCGTGAACGTCATGCGCGCGTAGCCTTTGGCGCTTTGCGTGTTGACGCCGACGACGTTGATCTTTTCACGCGAGAAGATCTCCGAAATATCCCGCAGCAGGCCCTGGCGGTCGCCCGCCAGGATGAAGATGTCGACCGGATAAACCGTGTCCGAGACGGCACGCCCCCATTCGGTGACGATCACCCGCTCCGGCGCCTTGGCCCGCATTTCGGCGAAGTTCTTGCACGTGGCGCGGTGAATCGAGACGCCCTTGCCGCGCGTGACGAAGCCGACGATGCCGTCCGGCGGCGCCGGCTTGCAGCACTTGGCCAGCTGCGTCATCAAACCGTCGGTGCCAACCACCAGCACGCCCGACTTGGCACCCTGGTCCACGCTCGACGCCTTGCTCTTGCCGAGGACCACCGCGTCTTCCTGCTCGACCGGCTCGCCCGTGTCGTGCAGCGCGTGCTCGACATGGCGCAGGCTGAATTCATCCTTGCCCACCGACAGGAACAGGTCGTCGACCTTGGCGAAGCCCAGCTTGTTGGCCAGCGCTTCCAGGTTGACCGCCGTCTTGCCTTCGCGCTGCAATGATTTTTCCACCATCGCGCGCCCGTGCGACAAGGTTTCCTGCATGTCGATGGCGTGGAACCAGGCACGGATCTTCGAACGCGTGCGTGTGGCAACCGTGTATTCGTCGCTGAGCCAGTCGCGCGACGGACCGGCCGTGCCGGGCGCGCCCTTGGCGGTGATGATTTCGCAGGTCTGGCCGTTTTTCAGCGGCGTGTTCAGCGGCACCATGACGCCGTCGACGCGCGCGCCGCGGCAACGGTGGCCCACGTCGCTGTGCAGGTGATAGGCGAAATCGACCGGCGTGGCGCCGACCGGCAACTCCAGCACCCGCGCCTGCGGCGTGAGCACGAAAATGCGGTCGTCCAGCGCCGCCGACTTGAGCTTCTCCACCCATTCGCGCTGCTGCTCCTCCTGCCCGACGACGGCGTCGGCGACGTCGGTTTTCCACGCCAGCAGCTGGCGCAGCCAGGCGATCTTTTCGTCGTACTTTTGCCCGGCGAAATTGGAGCCGCCCTCCTCCTTGTAGCGCCAGTGCGCCGCCACGCCGTACTCGGCGAAGCTGTGCATCTCTTGCGTGCGGATCTGCACCTCCAGCGGCCGGCCGTCCTCGGCCGTCACCACCGTGTGCAGCGACTGGTAGCCGTTGGGCTTCGGACGGGAAATGTAATCGTCGAATTCCTTGGGGATCGGCGTCCAGATGTTGTGCACCACGCCCAGCACCGTGTAGCAAGTCTTGACGTCGGCGACGATGACGCGGAAGGCGCGCACGTCGTACAGGTCGGTGAAGTCGAGCTCCTTGCCCTTCATCTTGCTCCAGATGGAGTAGATGTGCTTGGGTCGGCCGAACACCTCGGCCTGGATGCCGGCGGCCGCCATTTCCGATTGCAGCCGCGCGATGGCGTTGGTGACGAAGCCTTCGCGCATCATGCGCTTTTCTTCCAGCATCTTGGCGATGCGCTTGTACGCCTCCGGTTCGATGAAGCGGAACGACAAATCCTCCAGCTCCCACTTCAGCTGCCAGATCCCCAGCCGGTTGGCCAGCGGCGCGTACAGGTCCAGGGTCTCGCGGCCGTAGGCGCACGTCATGTCGTTGAACAGCTTGATGTCGGCGAAGTAGCGCAAGGTCGTCACGCACGAGGCGAGGCGCACCAGCACCACGCGCATGTCCGAGGCCATCGCCAGCAACATCTTGCGCAAGGTTTCAACCTGCGCCACCGCCATCTGCGCGGCGTTGCGCCCGCGTCCCACCGCCACCGGCGCCACGCCGCCGTGTCCACCGGGCGCCTGCGTCAATTCGCGCAGGCGTATCAGCTGGCGCACGCCGGCCACCAGGTCGCCGACCTCCTGGCCGAAACGCGGTTCGATCACCGCCGCCTGCGTGGTGTCGAGCAAGGTCAGCTCGAACATCAGGCCGGCGATGCGGGTCTCGACGTCGGTGCGCATGAACGACAAGGTGCCGGCCACGCCGATGGAAAAGTCCAGCGCCGACTGGCCGCTGGTGCTGACCAGGTCGCCGTACGCGGTGCTGGCGAAGTCGAGCGCCGACAGCATGCGCGCGCTGTCGTCCGGCGTGAGCCCCTGCACCAGTTGTTCCGACGTGGCGCTGGTGAGCGCGGTGATTGAAACCATGATGTTCCTAACGCTGCGCGGCGACGATGACGATCTCGACCAGGACTTCCGGATTGGCCAGTTTGGCTTCGACCGTGGCACGCGGCGGCGTGTGGCCGCTCGGCACCCAGGCGTCGTACTCTTCGTTCATGCCCTCGAAATCGGCCATGTCGGCGATGTAGATCTGGCAGCTGAGGATGCAGGTTTTGTCGCTGCCCGATTCGGCCAGCAGGCGGTCGACGTGACCGAGGACTTCACGGGTTTGACCCTTGATATCGAGACTGGTTTCTTCGGCGATCTGGCCCGCCAGATAGACGGTGCCATTGTGAATTGCCACTTCGGACAATCGTTTGCCTACGTGCAGTCGTTTGATTTCCATACTTTTTCTTCTTTACTTAATTTGAGGCTTGATGTCATACGCCGGGCTCATCAGCCCAGCAGGAATTTCCGGGCGATCGCAATCTGATCGTCGTGGGTGAAGGTCGGCGCGTGGCCGACGTTCGGGATTTCCACCAGGGTGGCTTTCGGACCGCGCTGCGCCATCATGGCCGCCGTCTCGCGCGTCAGCAGATCGGAATCGGCGCCGCGCACCAGCAGGGTCGGGCAAGTGATGGCGTCGTAGGCGGCCCACAGCATCGCCTCGTCGGCGCCGGCCGACTCCGGTGTGGCCGAGCGGAACGGCAACGACAGCCCCATATCGTAATGGCGCACCCACTTGCCGTCCTTATCCTGGCGCAGCACATCGGTGGCCAGTTTATGCCATTCCTGCTCGGTGTGCTCGCCGAAGGACGCCGAGACGTCGCGCACGAACTTGGCGCCATCCTCGAACGTGTCGAAGCGCAAGTCCTGGCCGATGTAGTCGCCGATGCGCTGCAGCGCCGCCGGCGCCAGCACCGGGCCGATATCGTTGAGCACCAGCTTGCGGACCGGGTTGTCCGGCAGCGACGCCAGGCCCAGGCCGATCAGGCCGCCCATCGAGGTGCCGAACCAATCGATCTTTTGCGCCGGACCCTGGTCCAACACACGTGCCAGCAACGTCACCATGTCGCTGACATATTGGGGAATGCGGTACAGCTGCGGATTCCTGAGCCAGTCGGAGCGGCCCCGGCCGACAACGTCCGGGCAGATCACGCGGTAGTCGGAAGCCAGCGCGCGCGCCATGTTGTCGAAATCGTCGGAGACGCGGGTCACGCCGTGGACGCAGACGAGCACGTTAGGGTTGGCCGCGTCGCCCCATTCCTTATATGCCATCCGGTGCAAGCCAGCCAACGACAGGCACTGAACAGACTTTATTTTCGCTTCGAGCATGCGGCTTCCTTGATGGTTTTTATGTAATGATGTTCTGAAATACCATTTTACCGGGCGTTGCGCTTAAAATCCTACCGAAGTGTAGCGCAGCCAGCCTTTTATCTCCAACCCCGCAGAGAACACCATGACAAACCAGACTTTGAGCGGTAAAACAGCATTGGTCACCGGTTCCACATCCGGCATCGGATTGGGCATCGCGCGCACCCTGGCGGCCGAGGGCGCCAACGTGGTGCTGAACGGTTTCGGCGACGCCGCCGAGATCGACAAGTTGCAGCAGGATCTGGCCAAGGAATTCGGCGTCCAGGTCGCCTATCACAACGCCGACATGTCCAAGCCGGCCGAGATCGAAAGCATGATCGCCTTCGCCGGCGACAAGTTCGGCGGCGTCGACGTGCTGGTCAATAACGCGGGCATCCAGCACGTGGCCAACATCGAGGATTTCCCGGTCGAGAAATGGGACGCGATCATCGCCATCAACCTGACCTCGGCATTCCATACGTCGCGCCTGGTGCTGCCGCGCATGCGCGCCAACAACTGGGGCCGCATCATCAACCTGGCCTCTACCCACGGCCTGGTGGCGTCGGCCGGCAAGTCGGCCTACGTCGCGGCCAAGCACGGCCTGATCGGCCTGACCAAGGCCGGCGCGCTGGAAACGGCCAGCACCGGTGTCACCGTCAACGCCATCTGCCCCGGCTTCGTGCTCACGCCGCTGGTGCAAAAGCAGGTCGACGCCCGCGCTGCCAAGGACGGCATCAGCAACGACGAGGCGAAAAAGGCGCTGCTGGCCGACAAGCAGCCGTCGGGAGAGTTCGTCACGCCCGAGGAACTGGGCGCGCTGGCGGTGTTTCTGTGCAGCGACGCCGCCAAGCAGGTGCGCGGCGTGGCGTGGAACATGGACGGCGGCTGGGTCGCACAGTAATTTTTCCGGGTACGTGTTATCCCTCATATGGGAGAGTTATCACAGCCAGTGATTTGCGGGTTTCCACAATAGTGATAACTCTCCAGTTGGGACATCATGAACTCCTCAAATGAACGCGAGGAGACCCCGTGAAAAAGCCATTCTATAAAATCCTATATATCCAGGTGCTGTTCGCCATCGCCTGCGGTATCCTGCTCGGCATCTTCCTGCCTGCCGACGCGGTCGCCATGAAACCCCTGGGCGACGGCTTCATCAAGCTGATCAAGATGATCATCGCCCCGGTGATCTTCTGTACGGTGGTCTCCGGCATCGCCGGCATGCAAGACGTCAAGAAAATCGGCCGCGTCGGCGGCAAGGCCCTGATCTACTTCGAAGTAGTCTCCACCTTCGCCCTGGCCATCGGCCTGGTCGTGGCCAACGTGCTCAAACCGGGCGCCGGCTTCAACGCCGATCCGGCCCACCTGGACGCCAAGTCGATCGCGCAATACACGCACGCCGAAGGCCTGACCACCACCGACTTCCTGATGAACATCATCCCGAAGACCTTCGTGGACGCGTTCGCCAAGGGCGACATCCTGCAAGTGCTGCTGATCGCCATCCTGTTCGGCTTCTCGCTGTCGCTGCTCGGTGAGCGCGGCCGTCCGATCACCAAGCTGATCGACGAGCTGTCGCACGCCATCTTTGGCGTGGTCAACATCATCATGAAAGTCGCTCCGATCGGCGCGTTCGGCGCGATGGCCTTCACCATCGGTAAATACGGCCTGGCCTCGCTGATCCCGCTGGCAAAACTGATGGGTTCGTTCTACCTGACCTGCGGCCTGTTCGTGTTCGTCGTGCTGGGCCTGATCGCCCGCTACACCGGCTTCTCGATCTTCAAGTTCATCAAGTACATCAAGGAAGAGCTGCTGATCGTGCTGGGCACCAGCTCGTCGGAAAGCGCGCTGCCTTCGCTGATGACCAAACTGGAGCGCCTCGGCTGCGCTAAACCGGTGGTCGGCCTGGTGGTCCCAACCGGCTACTCGTTCAACCTGGACGGCACCAACATCTACATGACGATGGCCGCGCTGTTCGTTGCCCAGGCGACCAACACCGAGCTGACCTTGTGGCAGGAACTGACCATCCTGGGCGTGGCGATGCTGACCTCCAAGGGCGCCTCCGGCATCACCGGCGCCGGCTTCATCACCCTGGCCGCGACCCTGGCCGTGGTGCCGACGATCCCGGTGGCCGGCATGGCGCTGATCCTGGGTATCGACCGCTTCATGAGCGAATGCCGCGCGCTGACCAACTTCATCGGCAACGGCGTGGCGACGGTGGTGGTGTCGAAATGGGAAAACGAACTTGACGTGGCCAAGATGAACGCGGAGCTGAACAATCCGGGTTCGACCGTGGTCGCCGTGGACACCGAAGTGAAACCGGCGATCATCGTGCCAGCGCACTAAGCCGGCATCCAGTTCGCAAGGAGCCCCGCGCAGCGATGCCCGGGGCTTTTTTCTTTGCTGATATGCGCCATGCGAAGCTGGGCCACATTTTTCTTTTGTATAACTTAATAGCCTATGAGACAATCAAAGTTATCCAACAGGAATCTTAAATGAACAAAATTACACGCACCTTCGCCTGCGCCGCCCTGCTCGCCGGCAGCGCCGCCGCCCAAGCCGGCAGCTTCGCCTTTGAATACACCATGCTCGACAACACCCGCATCACCGGCAGCTTCGACGGCACGGCCAACGGCAATCTGGTCGAAGGCATCAGCAAGCTGGCGATCGCGGTCAACGGCTTCGCCATGCCGAACAGCGGCAACCTCTACGCCTATGCCACCGATGGCGGATACGTCCAAGGTGACGCCAGAATCTCCTTCGACGGCCTGGCCACCTCGCTGCTGGCGTTTGACGGCCCTGTCACCGGTGTCTGGACATCCAGCTTTATCATCGGCGCGTTCAACGGCGGCGACACCGACGCCATCAACTACAACATAGCCGGCCTGCCGTTCAATGGCGAAGGCGACGGCGACTACTCGGCCAGCCGCTGGAGCCTGACGACCGTCTCGGCGGTGCCGGAGCCGGCGACCTATGCGATGCTGCTGGGTGGGCTGGCGCTGATCGGCGCCCTCGCCCGCCGCCGCAACCCGTCGGCCTGATCCGATACCAGGCAAAAAAATAGCACGCCGAGGCGTGCTATTTTTTCATACGGCTACCGCAAACGTCACAGCGCCGACATATCCAGCTCGACGCCCGTGGCGGCCTGGATCTGCTCCCGGCTCACACCCGGCGCCAGCTCGGTCACCTTCAGGCCGGCGTCGGTCACTTCCATGACGCCAAGATCGGTGACGATCAGGTCAACCACGCCGACGCCGGTCAGCGGCAGGTCGCATTTCGGCAGCAGCTTGTGCGACGTCGTGCCATCCTTGGCGGTGGCGACGTGCTCCATCAGCACCACCACCCGCTTGACGCCGGCCACCAGGTCCATCGCGCCGCCCATGCCCTTGACCATTTTGCCCGGGATCATCCAGTTGGCCAGGTCGCCCCGCTCCGACACCTGCATCGCGCCCAGGATCGCCAGGTTGATCTTGCCGCCGCGGATCATGCCGAACGAATCGGCCGAGCTGAAGTAGGCCGCGCCCGGCAGCGCCGTCACGGTCTGCTTGCCGGCGTTGATCAGGTCCGCGTCGATCTCATCCTCGGTCGGGAACGGGCCAATGCCCAGCAAGCCGTTTTCCGATTGCAGATACACTTCGATACCGGGCGGCACATAGTTCGCCACCAGGGTCGGCAAGCCGATGCCCAGGTTGACGTAAAACCCGTCCTGCAATTCCTTCGCCGCGCGCGCGGCCATTTCGTCACGTGTCCATGCCATGATAGTTGTCTCCGATGTTCTTAGTTGGCGCGCACGGTGCGCTGCTCGATGCGTTTTTCCGGCGTCGCGTTGACGACGATGCGGTGCACGAAAATGCTTGGCAGGTGCACGGCGTCCGGATCGATCTCGCCGATCTCGACCAGGTGCTCGACTTCGACGATGGTGATCTTGCCGGCCATCGCCGCGTTCGGATTGAAGTTGCGCGCCGTCTTGCGGAACACCAGGTTGCCGGCCTTGTCGGCCTTCCACGCCTTGACCAGCGCCACGTCGGCCACCAGGCTACGTTCCATCACATATTGCTCGCCGTCGAATTCGCGGATTTCCTTGCCGTCGGCGACGATGGTGCCGACGCCGGTCTTGGTGAAGAAGGCGGGAATGCCGGCGCCGCCGGCGCGCAGCTTCTCGGCCAGGGTGCCCTGCGGCGTGAATTCCAGTTCCAGTTCGCCGGCCAGGTACTGGCGCGCGAATTCCTTGTTTTCCCCGACGTAGGATGCGATCATCTTCTTGATCTGGCGCGTTTCCAGCAGCTGGCCCAGGCCGAAGCCGTCGACGCCGGCGTTGTTGGAGATGGCGGTCAAGCCGGTCACGCCGGAATCGCGCAAGGCGCCGATCAGCGCTTCGGGTATGCCGCACAAACCGAAGCCGCCGACGGCGATCGTTTGACCGTTTTGAACGACGCCCGCCAAGGCTGCGGCGGCATCCGGATAGATTTTGTTCATGTTGTCCCTTAACTCTTGTATTTAAGTGGTGCTGGTCTTATGTATCGAAGTCTCTTATGTATCGAAGTCTCTTATCTATCGAAGTCGATTGTTCGTCTCTGTTGCCAAATCAGTTGATAACGTTGTTAACTGTGCTACTGATGCGGCGTCTCAGCATAGAATACGCTCTCTAAAAGCACAATACCGTAGAACTACCTGCCACTTTCACCATGAACGCCGCCCCCGTCATCGACTACGAATCCATTTTCCTGCACGCGCCGGTGGGCATGTGCATCTCGGAAAGTCGCGTCATCCAGCGCTGCAACGACGCGCTGGCGTCGATGTTCGGCTACACCCGCGCCCAGCTCGAAGGCCTGTCCTTCCTGTCGCTGTATCCGACGATGGACGAGTTCCTGCGCACCGGCGACCGCATCATTCCGATCATGAACGCCAAGGGCCGCTACTCGGACGAGCGCATCATGCGGCGCGCCAATGGCGAACTGTTCTGGTGCCACGTCACCGGCCATTCGATGAAGGCCCAGGACCCGCTCGGCCCCGGCATCTGGACCTTCGAGGACGTCAGCGAAAAACGTCCCGTCACCGCCGAGCTGACCCCGCGCGAGCGGGAGATCGCCGCCCTGCTGGTCGAGGGCAAGACCAGCAAAAGCATCGCCCGCCAGATCGACCTCAGCCCGCGCACGGTGGAAATGCACCGCGCCAAACTGATGCGTAAATTCTCGGCTTCGACCTCTTCGGAACTGGTGCACAAGCTGGTCGGCATCCAGCTCACTACATAGCCGTCATGCCATCATCGGCCGATATGATGGCGCCGTTGATGAAATTCGAATCTTCCCCCGCCAGCAGCAACAGCAAACCATCCAGATCCTCCGGCGTGCCTGGACGCTTGCGCGGCAGCATGTTGATCAGCTTTTGGCCCTGCTCGCTGGCGAAATAGTCCTCGTTGATCTCGGTCGAGATGTAGCCGGGACAAATGGCGTTGGTGTTGATGCCGTACTTGCCCCATTCCACCGCCATCGCCTTGGTCATCTGCACCACGCCGGCCTTGCTCATGCAATAGACGCCGATCTGCGGCAGCACGCGCAAGCCAGCCACCGAGGCGATGTTGATGATGCGGTGCTTCTTGCTCGGGTCGCCCTTGGCGCGCGCGATCATGCGCTTGGCGGTCTGCTGCGCAACAAAAAACGCGCCGCGCAGGTTGGTGTCCATCACGAAGGCATAGTCCTCGGGGGTGACATCGACCAGCCGCTGCGTGGTCGACACGCCCGAATTGTTGACCAGGATGTCGATCGGACCGGCTTCCGTCTCGGCATGGGCGATGGCCGACTTGATGCTGGCGAAGTCGGTCACGTCCAGGCTGACCACGTGCGCGGCGCCGCCGTCGGCCTCGATCTCGGCGCGCAGCTCCTTGAGCCGCTCGGTGCGGCGCGATGCCAGCACCACCTGGGCGCCGGCCTGGGCCAGCACTTTGGCGAACCGGGCTCCCAGACCGCTGGAGGCGCCGGTGATCAGCGCGATTTTTCCCTCAAAGTTGACTTCTATGCCCACGAGCTACTCCTAGATTTTATTGGTGACGAATTCTTGATGGCCGGGTCGCACCCCAGGTGACCGCCCCGGCTGTCGAAACGTAATCATTACACAAATCGCCAGTATTAGATTGCGGTGTCTAATAATGTCCCTCAAAATGGCGCCAAAGTTGCATTCGGACGGAAAAAGAAGCACACTCGTGCTAAAATTTTCCCATCACGTAGCCGTCCCCCTATTAAACACCTCATAACCACTATAAAAAGACCATGACACAGCCTCAAAATCTCGTAGAACAGTACGGCCCGCGCGACGCGATGGAGTACGACGTCGTCATCGTCGGCGGCGGCCCCGCCGGCTTGTCGGCGGCGATCCGCATCAAGCAGCTGGCGGCCGACAAAGGCCAGGAAGTCTCGGTCGTCGTGCTGGAAAAAGGCGGCGAGCTGGGCGCGCACATCCTGTCGGGCGCCGTCATGGACCCGAAGGCGCTGACCGAGCTGATCCCCGACTGGAAGGAAAAAGGCGCGCCGCTCAACACCGCCGTCACCGAGGACCGCGTGCTGTTCCTGACCGAAACCAAGTCCTTCAAGACGCCGGGCTTCGCGCTGCCGGCCTGCTTTGAAAACCACGGCAACTACGTCATCTCGCTGGGCAACGTGGTGCGCTGGCTGGGCCAGCAGGCCGAGGCGCTGGGCGTGGAGATCTTCCCCGGCTTCCCTGCCGCCGAGATCCTGTACAACGACGACGGTTCCGTCAAGGGCGTCGCCACCGGCAACATGGGCGTCAAGCGCGACGGCGAGGCCGGCTCGGATTTCCAGCTGGGCATGGAGCTGCACGGCAAATACACCTTGTTCGCCGAAGGCTCGCGCGGCCACCTGGGCCGGCAACTGATGGCCAAGTACGACCTCAACAAGGGCAAGGACCCGCAGTCGTACGGCATCGGCATCAAGGAACTGTGGGAAATCGACCCGGCCAAGCACCAGCCCGGCCTGGTGGTCCACACCACCGGCTGGCCGCTGGACAACAAGACCTACGGCGGCTCGTTCCTCTACCACATGGAGAACAACCAGGTCGTGGTCGGCTATGTGGTCGGGCTCAATTATGAAAATCCCTACCTGTCGCCGTACGAGGAATTCCAGCGCTACAAGACCCACCCGGCCATCAAACCGTTCTTCGAGGGCGCCAAGCGCATTTCCTATGGCGCGCGCGCGATCACCGCAGGGGGGTTGCAATCCCTGCCGAAGCTGGTCTTCCCGGGCGGCGCGCTGATCGGCTGCGACGCCGGCTTCCTGAACATGAGCCGCATCAAGGGCAGCCACGCCGCCATCAAGACCGGCATGCTGGCGGCCGAGGCGGCGTTCGAGGCGCTCGGCGCCGGCCGCCAGCACGACGAGCTGGCCGCCTTCCCGGCCGCGTTCGAAAAATCGTGGCTGCACGAGGAGCTGCACGTGGCGCGCAACGTCAAGCCGTGGCTCAACAAGGGCCTGGTGCTGGGTTCGCTGATGACGGGCATCGACCAGATCGTCTTCCGCGGCAAGGCGCCATGGACCTTGCACCACACCCACGCCGACCACGAGTGCCTGAAGCCGGCCTCGCAGTTCGCGCCGATTGTGTATCCGAAGCCGGACGGCAAGCTGACCTTCGACCGGCTGTCGTCGGTGTTCATCTCCAACACCAACCACGCCGAGGACCAGCCGATCCACCTGACGTTGAAGAACCCGAGCGTGCCGGTCGACGTCAACCTGGCCCAGTACGCCGGGCCGGAGGCGCGCTACTGTCCGGCCGGCGTGTACGAGTTCGTCAAGACCGACGCCGGCGCCGACCGCCTGCAGATCAACGCGCAAAACTGCGTACACTGTAAAACCTGCGATATCAAGGACCCGACCCAGAACATCGTCTGGGTCACGCCGGAAGGCGGCGGCGGGCCGAATTATCCGAATATGTGATCGGGCGAGCAGTTCCAAAAACACAAGCTTCGGCTTGTGTTTTTTTATGTCGGTCCTGTGATCGAACATATTTCAAGAAATTTCCACAAAGCATTTAATTACTTCGGGGCTACGGTCGTCTTGTCCTTGGGTGGGCGCAGGATAGCTGCGCTTACGCTGAAACCACCTACCAGGAGTCATTCGATGTTAAGCCTTCACACCAACTCCGCCGCCCTGTCGGCACAGAACTCGATCTCGCGCACGCAAGCGTCGCTGTCGACCTCGCAGACCCGTCTGTCGACCGGCTTCCGCGTCAACTCGGCCATGGACGACGCCGCCGGCCTGCAGATCGCCACGCGCCTGAAGTACCAGACCAGCGGCATGACCGTCGCCATGCGCAACACCCAAAACTCGATTTCGCTGATGCAAACCGGCGAAGGCGCGCTCGACGAGACCACCAACATCCTGGTGCGCATGAAAGACCTGGCCACCCAGGCCGCCGACGGCTCCTCGAGCAGCGCCGACCAGGCCTCGATGCAGTCCGAATTCGACGCCCTGACCAACGAACTGACCAACATCGTCGGCAACACCTCGTTCGGCGGCCAGAAACTGTTCAGCACCGACACGAGCACCGGCACCTCGACCTTCCAGAACGCCTCGCTGACGTTCCAGATCGGCGCCTCGTCGAGCGAAAAACTGACCGTCGACATGTCCTCGATGGTTGGTTCGATGCACAGCGCCATTGCCGCTGCCGCTACCGCCTACAGCGCCGCCGGCACCGCGTCGACCGCGATCGGTACCGAACTGACGGCCACCGGCGCCGCCAACAGCGCCATCAACCTGCTGGCCAGCGCCATCGACTCGGTGTCGAACCTGCGTTCGACCCTGGGTGCGACCTCGAACCGCCTGGAACACGTGTTCAACAACCTGGCCAACGTCTCGACCAACACCAAGGCCGCGGCGGGACGCATCATGGACACCGACTTCGCTGCCGAATCGTCCAACATGACATCGCAACAGATGCTGCTGCAAGCGGGCACCGCGATGCTCAAGCAGTCGAACAGCACCTCGTCGCTGGTCATGTCGCTGCTGCAATAATACTAATTTACAAAGTAATTGGGTACCGCGCCCGCAGCGCCGACGGCACTGCGGGCTTTTTTACGCCCATCCCCGCCCCTTCGGGCCCCTCCCTCAACAAATTTCCACAAAGCATTTAATATCTTCACGGCGTTGGTCGTCTTGTCATTAGGAGAGCGCGGAACAGCGTCGCTCCGACCGAATCCACCTACCAGGAGTATTTAGATGCTGAGCCTTCACACCAACGCCGCCGCCCTGTCGGCACAGAACTCGATCTCGCGCACGCAATCGTCGCTGTCGACTTCGCAAACCCGCCTGTCGACCGGCTTCCGCGTCAACTCCGCCATGGACGACGCCGCCGGCTTGCAGATCGCCACGCGCCTGAAATACCAGACCAGCGGCATGACCGTGGCCATGCGCAACACCCAAAACTCGATTTCGCTGATGCAAACCGCCGAAGGCGCGCTCGATGAGACCACCAATATCCTGGTCCGCATGAAAGACCTGGCCACCCAAGCGGCCGACGGCTCCTCGAGCACCGCCGACCAGGCCTCGATGCAGTCCGAATTCGACGCCCTGACCGCCGAACTGACCAACATCGTCGGCAACACCTCGTTCGGCGGCCAGAAACTGTTCGCCACCGGCGGCAGCGCCACGTTCCAGAACGCCAGCCTGACGTTCCAGATCGGCGCCTCGTCGAGCGAAAAACTGACCATCGACATGACCTCGATGGTTGGCTCGATGCACACCGCGATCTCGGCCGCCGCCGCCGAATACAGCGATGCCGGCACGGCACCGACCACGTCTGGCACCCAAATCACCACCGGCACCGCCGCCAACAGCGCCATCAACCTGCTGGCCAGCGCCATCGACTCCGTCTCGAACCTGCGTTCGACCCTGGGCGCGACGTCGAACCGATTGGAACACGTGTACAACAACCTGGCCAATGTCTCGACCAACACCAAGGCCGCGGCGGGACGCATCATGGACACCGACTTCGCTGCCGAATCGTCCAACATGACATCGCAACAGATGCTGCTGCAGGCGGGCACCGCCATGCTCAAGCAGTCGAACAGCACCTCGTCGCTGGTCATGTCGCTGCTGCAATAATAGTAATCTGCAAAGTAATTGGGTATCGCGCCCGCAGTGCCGACGGCACTGCGGGCTTTTTTACGCCCGTTCCGCCCGTCACCGCCCTTTCCGGCACTTATTTCAACAAATTTCCACAAAGCATTTAATATCTCCACGGCGTTGGTCGTCTTGTCATTAGGAGAGCGCAGAACAGCGTCGCTCCGACCGAATCCACCTACCAGGAGTATTTAGATGCTGAGCCTTCACACCAACGCCGCCGCCCTGTCGGCACAGAACTCGATCTCGCGCACGCAATCGTCGCTGTCGACTTCGCAAACCCGCCTGTCGACCGGCTTCCGCGTCAACTCCGCCATGGACGACGCCGCCGGCTTGCAGATCGCCACGCGCCTGAAATACCAGACCAGCGGCATGACCGTCGCCATGCGCAACACCCAAAACTCGATTTCGCTGATGCAAACCGGTGAAGGCGCCCTCGACGAAACCACCAACATCCTGGTGCGCATGAAAGACCTGGCCACCCAGGCCGCCGACGGCTCCTCGAGCAGCGCCGACCAAACGTCGATGCAAGCCGAATTCGACGCCCTGACCAACGAACTGACCAACATCGTCGGCAACACCTCGTTCGGCGGCCAGAAACTGTTCAACGCCGACACCAGCAGCACCACCGCCACGTTCCAGAACGCCAGCCTGACGTTCCAGATCGGCGCCTCGTCGAGCGAAAAACTGACCGTCGACATGAGCTCGATGGTCGGTTCCATGCACGCCGCGATCGCCTCGGCCACCGCCGGCTACAGCAGCTCGGGCACCGCCTCGACCGCCGTCGGCACCGAACTGACCGCCGCCAACGGCGCCAACAGCGCCATCAACCTGCTGGCCAGCGCCATCGACTCCGTCTCGAACCTGCGTTCGACCCTGGGTGCGACCTCGAACCGCCTGGAACACGTCTACAACAACCTGGCCAACGTCTCGACCAATACCAAGGCCGCCGCAGGCCGCATCATGGACACCGACTTCGCCGCCGAATCGTCGAACATGACGTCGCAGCAGATGCTGCTGCAAGCGGGCACCGCGATGCTCAAGCAGTCGAACAGCACCTCGTCGCTGGTCATGTCCCTGCTGCAATAATAGTCTTGCCTGTTCCGGCGACGGAACAGTGCGAACGGGAGCCAACCGGGTATGCGGTTGGCTTTTTTTTCACCGAATATTCGTGAAGGGCGAGCCCGATGGCCGTCGACCGCGTCAGCGCCTCCGGGCGTATCCAGCGCCCAGCGGCGCGCGCCGCCGCAAGGCCGGGCGTGGCCGCCGGCACGCCGCCGCTCGCCGCCGGCGCGGCATCGGCCCTGGGCGCCGACGCCGCGGAAGCGCTGCCGCTGCCGCTGTCGGGCCTCGAGACGCTGGCCGCCGCGCTGGCCGCCGCGCCGCAGCAGGAGGACGAGCCGTCGGCCATGCGCGCCAACCAGGTGTTCCTGTCGCGCCAACTGGTCTGGCAGACCCCCGACAGCGCGGCCATGGCAGCGTCGTGGCACACCATGGTGCGCGCCTACGGCGAGCGGCGCGCGGCGTGGCTGGAACAGGCCAGCGGCCGGCATGTGCCGTCGAGCCTGTTCATGGCCGACCACACGCCGGCCGCCATGCGCGATGGCCGGCAGCCACCGCCGCTGGTCACCGAGATCGAACCGTGGCGCTTCGCCGTGTTCGCCCGGGGTAACCAGCGGCTGGTGCTCAAGGTGGTGATCGAGGACGAGCAGCCCGGGCATGGCCAGCGCCGGCACGGGCGCGCCGCGCTGCGCCTGGAGCTGGTGCTGCCCGGCCAGGGCCGGGTGCTGGTTCAGCTCGAGACGGCGGCCGGCAACGGCGTGCTGCTCGAGCTGGCCACCGTCCACGCCTCGGCCATGCGGCATTTGCGCGGCACGCTGCCGCGCCTGGCGCTGCGTATCAACGGCTGCGGCCTGACCATCGTGCGCTGCCGGCTGCGGGGCGCGCTGGCGCCGGCCTGCGCGCTGCAGCCGAGCCGCGCGCAGGCGGGCGCGCTCAGTCCGGCGCTCTTCCGCGCCATGGCCGAAGTGGCGACGCTGCTGTCGCGCCCACCCGCCCAGGGGCACGCAACGCGCGACGCCCCTGGTAATCCTTAGTGACCCTTACTCGCCGCCTTCACTAGCCAGAAGGAATGTTGCTCAGGTATGATCAGTACACCGTCCCGTCCCGATTTCTCTTTCCTCTCTCATCTATGTCAACTTCATCCAACGTCGACCAGTTGTTCGCCCAGGGCGTTCAGTTGCACAGCGAAGGCAATCTGCCCCAGGCCTTGCAAGTGTACGAGCAGGTGTTGCGGCTCGCGCCCCAGCACTTCGACGCGCTGCACCACACCGGCATCGCGGCCTTCCAGAACGGAAACTTCGAAATGGCCGCCAGCTTTATCCGCTCGGCGCTGGCGGTCGACGCCGGCCACGCGGCCGCGCAGAACAACCTCGGCAACGCGCTGCGCGAGCTGCAACTGCTGGAAGATGCGCTGCGCTGCTACGACAAGGCGCTGGCGCTCGACGCCGACGATGCCCACACGCACTTCAACCGCGCCGTCACGCTGCAGTCGCTGATGCGGGTCGACGAAGCGCTGCAAGGCTACGACCAGGCGCTGGCGCTCGATGCCGGCGACGACCAGGCCTGGAACAACCGCGCGCTGCTGCTGTGGCAAACCAAACAATATGAATTGGCGCAGATCAACGTCGAGCAGGCGCTGGCGATCAATCCGGACAATATCGAGGCGCACAACAACCTCGGCAACATCCTGCAGGATCTGGGCCAGCCGGACGGGGCCGAACAAAGCTACCGCCAGGCGCTGGCCATGCTGCCGGACTACGCCGACGCCCATTACAACCTGGGCCGCCTGCTGCTGGCGGCCGGGCGCGACGCCGAGGCGCTGGCCTGCCACGAACAGGCCATCGCCCTGCATCCGCAATTCCTGCAGGCCCAGCGGCAGCGGGCGCAGGCGCTGCGGCGGCTGGACCGGACCGACGAGGCCGGGCACGCCGAGACCCAGGTGCTGGCGCTGCAAGCCGGGCTGGTGGCGGCCTACCGCAAGCGCGCCGGGGAGCTCGAACAACTCAGGCAACACGAATCGGCCGCCGCGCTGTACGCCTCCGCGCTCGAGTTCGATCCCGAGGACGACACGCTGCGCCGGGACCACGCGCGCGCGCTCGGCAACAGCCGCCAGCAGGAACAGGTGCTCACCAGCCTGCGCCAGGCGCTGGAACTGAAGATGGAACGCGCGGCCCTGCACGGCGCCCGCGAAGTGCTGGAAAACACGGACCAGGACCGCGACTACGAGTCGGCGCGCATCGCCTTCGAGAAACTGACCAAGCTGGCGCCGAGCAATCCGCGCGCTTACATCAACCTCGGCAGCATTTTGCAAAAGCTCGGCCTCGACGATCTGGCCATGGAGAATTACGATCGCGCGCTGGCGGTCGCCCCGAACTCACCGCTGGGCAACTGGAACCGCGCGCTGATGCTGCTCGCCCGCGGCGACTACGAGCGCGGCTGGGCGGCCTATGAGTGGCGCTGGAAAACTCCGGAGCTGCCGCTCTACAAGCACAAGCGCCACTTCCTCAAGCCGCAATGGAGCGGTCGCGAGCCGTTGCAGGGCAAGACCATCCTGCTGCACGCCGAGCAGGGTTTCGGCGACTCGCTGCAGTTTTGCCGTTACGCGGCGCTGGCCAAGCAGCGCGGCGCGCGGGTGGTGCTGGAAGTGCCGAAAACGCTGGTGCCGCTGATGGGCACGCTGGCCGGCGTGGACCAGATCGTCGCCGCCGGCAGCAGCTTGCCGGCCTTCGATTTCCACATCCCGCTGATGAGCTTGCCTTTCGCCTTCAAGACCCGGGTCGACACGATTCCATCGGCGCCGTCCTACCTGAGCAGCGACGCGGCCAAGCGCGAGCAGTGGAATGCGGTCCTCGGCCCCAAGACCAAGCTGCGCGTGGGCCTGGTGTGGAGCGGCAGCGCCACCCATGGAAACGACCACAACCGCACTTTGCCGCTGTCCGTGCTGGCCAAGGCCCTGTCGGACCGCTACGAATTCATCTGTTTGCAGAAAGAAATCCGGGCCGACGACCAGCCGCTGCTGGCCACGCTGCCGGTGCGCCAGGTCAGCGAACTGCTGCTTGACTTCGGCGACACCGCCGCGCTGTGCGACGTGATGGACGTGGTGATCACGGTCGACACCAGCGTCGCCCACTTGGCCGGGGCGCTCGGCAAGCGGGTCTGGATCCTGCTGCCGACGCCGTTCGAATGGCGCTGGCTGCAAGAGGGCGCGACCAGCCCGTGGTATCCAACGGCCACGCTGTACCGCCAGGAACGCATCGGCGCCTGGGAGCCGGTGATCGCCGCCGTAGCGGCGGACTTGGCCAGGGAAGCGGCGAACGGGGTTGCGGGGGTCGACGGGTGTGAATAATCCCGCCGGCCGCACATCCGGCAGCGGCCGGCAATCATTCGGAGAGGCAGCGAGATGGCCGTAGACCGCGTCGGCGCCACATTGCGCCCGCTGGGCATTCCAGAGCGGCAGTCCGGGCAGCCGGGGCCGGCCGTGCGCGGACCACTCGACGCGCGCGACAGCAACGCCCCCTACCCGGTCACGCCGCAGGCGCCGACCGCGCCGGGCCAGGTCGGCATGCCCTTCGACGGCCCCGACGCCCAGCCGCTGCAGCAGTCCGGGCTCGAGGCCCTGGCCGCCGCGCTGGCCGACCTGCCCAACGCGGCCGAGCCGTCGGCGATGCGGCCCAACCAGGTCTTCCTGTCGCGCCAGATGGTGTGGCAGCCGCCCGACACGGCCATGATGGCCGGCTCGTGGCAAACCATGGTGCGCGCCTACGGTGAGCAGCGCGCCGCCTGGCTGGAACAGGCCGCCGGCAAGCACGTCCCGTCGAGCCTGTTCATGGCCGAGCACACGCCATCGGCGCTGCGCGAGGGCCGCCCCGGCCTGCCGCTGGTGACGGAAATGGAACCGTGGCGCTTCGCCGTGTTCGCCTGGGGGGCGGAACGGCTGGTGCTGCGCGTGGTCGTCAACGACGACGAGGAGCCCGTGCCACCGCGCCGCAAGCGCGCGCGCGTGGCGCTGCGGCTCGAACTGATGCTGCCCGGCCTGGGCCGGATCGTGATCCAGATGGAACCGGCGGGCGGCAACGGCGTGTTCATGGAGGTGGGCGCGGCCCACACCTCGGCCATGCAGCACATGCGCGAAATCCTGCCGCACCTGGCGGCGATGGTCGGCCGCTGCGGCCTGACGATCCTGCGCTGCCGCCTGCGGCGCGAACTGCCGCCGACCAGCAGCGAGCACCCCTACCCCACCCGGGCCCACACGGCGGCGCTGACGGCGGCCGTGTTCAAGGCCATGGCCGAGATGGCTGTCATGCTGTCGCAGCCGCTGCCGCCGGACGACGTTTTTGTGGAAACCGCCTGATAGCGGCATGATAAACTCGCGCGCATGAGTGCAAAAGACATCGGACACCATACCGCCCAGGCGGCGCCGGAAGCGGTCAGCTTCGGCGCCGCTTTTCTGTATTGGCTCAAGCTCGGCTTTATCAGCTTCGGCGGACCGGCCGGCCAGATCGCCATCATGCACCAGGAGCTGGTCGAGCGGCGCCGCTGGATTTCCGAACGACGCTTCCTGCACGCGCTCAACTACTGCATGGTGCTGCCCGGCCCCGAGGCGCAGCAGCTGGCGATCTACATCGGCTGGCTGATGCACCGCACCCGGGGCGGCATCGCCGCCGGCGTGCTGTTCGTGCTGCCGTCGCTGTTGATCCTGATCGGCCTGTCGTGGATGTATATGGCCTATGGCCACACGCCGGCCATGGCGGGACTGTTCTACGGCATCAAGCCGGCCGTCACCGCGCTGGTGTTGCACGCGGCCTGGCGGGTCGGTTCGCGCACGCTGAAAAACGGCTGGCTGTGGGCGATCGCCACGGCCGCCTTCCTGGCCATCTTCCTGCTGGCGATCCCGTTCCCGCTGATCGTGCTGGCGGCCGGCCTGGCCGGCTACCTGGGCGGGCGCTACGCGCCGCAGCGCTTTAACAGCGCGGGCGGCCACGGCAAGGCCGCCGCGCCCGCGGGCCCGGCGCTGATCGACGACCACACGCCGCCCCCGGCCCACGCGCAATTCAGCTGGCGGCGCTGCGGCATCGTGCTGCTGGCGCACCTGGCCCTGTGGCTGGGCGGCATCGGCGCGCTGGTCGCCGTGTTCGGCACCGACGCGGTGCTCACACGCATGGCCTGGTTCTTCACCAAGGCCGCGCTGCTGACCTTTGGCGGGGCGTACGCGGTGCTGCCTTATGTGTTCCAGGGCGCGGTCGAGCACCATCACTGGCTCAGCGCGGCGCAGATGATCGACGGCCTGGCGCTGGGCGAGACCACGCCGGGACCGCTGATCATGGTGGTCTCGTATGTCGGCTTCGCCGGCGGCTGGAACACGGCAATCTTCGGCGCCGACGCTTTGCTGCTGTCGGGCGCGGTGGCGGCGGCGGTGGTCACCTGCTTTACCTTCCTGCCGTCGTTCCTGTTCATTCTGCTGGGCGGACCGTTCATCGAATCGACGCACGGCAACCTCAAGTTCACCGCGCCGCTGACCGGCATCACCGCCGCCGTGGTCGGCGTGATACTCAACCTGGCACTGTTTTTCGCCTGGCACACCCTCTGGCCCGACGGCTGGACCGGCGCCTTCGAGTGGCCGTCGGCGCTGATCGGGCTGGCGGCGGGTGCGGCCCTGTTCCGTTACAAACGCGGCGTGATCCCGGTCGTGGCAGCCTGCGGACTGGCCGGCCTGGCCTGGACGCTCCTACTCAAATGAGGCACATGAAAGCACATTTATATTCCGCAGTGATCCTGGCCGCGCTGGGCGGCTGCACCCTGCTCAAGCCGGCACCGAAGGCGGTGCAGACCTGGGAAAGCCCGGCCGCCGAGTATCCGGCGCTCTGCATGCTGATGCTGGAGGACGGCACGCTGGCGTTCAAGGGCGGCCTGCGGTTCTACCAGCCCGGCACATGGCGTCAGGATGCCGGCACCGGCATTCTGACGCTGACCCTGGGCGGCACCGAACCATTCCCGACGGATCTGACGAAGGTACAACTGCGCAGCAAGATCGGCGCGCTGACCGGCTACAACGCGCAGCGCCGCGAGCTGACCTACAGGGTCGCGCCGGCCACACCGTTCATCGCCCTGGCCAACTTTTACTTCTACCCCGCCAATACCTGCCATGCGAACTGAGGACTTAACCGGAATTGCCATGACCACCCATCCACTCTGCCCAGTATGCAACACCGAGACGGTCATCCACGACGTCGTCGATTTCAACAAAAGCTGCGAAGAAGCGCGTCAATTCTTCCTGCCGCTATCGGGACGGCCTATCTATTACAATCGCTGTCCGGGCTGCGCTTTCACGCTGGCGCCGGAGTTCGGCCAGTGGTCGGACCAGGAGTTCCAGGACCACATCTACAATGATCGCTACATCGACATCGATCCCGACTACGTCAGCATACGCCCCCGGGGCAACGCCGAATTCCTGAAAAAGTTGTTCGGGGAAAGCCGCAAGCAGATCCGCCACCTCGATTACGGCGGCGGCAGTGGCGTGCTGTCGAAAGACCTGCGCTCGCAGGGCTGGAACTCGACCACGTACGATCCGTTTCCGCGCAATGAGCGGCGGATCGAAGATCTGGGCAAATTCAATCTCATCACCGCGTTCGAGGTGTTTGAACATGTGCCCGACGTGTCTGAATTAATGCGCAACATCACTTCCCTGATGGAGGACGAGTGCGTGGTCATTTTTTCAACATTGCTATCGGACGGGCACATCACGCCCAACAGCCGGCTGACCTGGTGGTATGCCTCACCGCGCAACGGGCACATCAGCCTGTTTTCAAAGCGCAGCCTGGTGCTGCTGGCCGAGCGCCACGCACTGCAGTTCGGCAGCTTCAACAGCGTCACCCACTGCATCTTCAATCGCGTGCCAAGCTGGGCAATGAAACTGCTCGGCGGCTAGGCGCATACGGGCGTTCAGCCCGCTCCGCCCGGTCTATCCCACCGTGCCGATGATGCTCACTTCGCGGTTCTCGGGGATCTCGTTGTACGACAGCACGTGCAGGCCGGGCGCGAACAACCTGGCGTAGCGCGCCAGCAGCGGCCGGATCTGCGGCAGCACCAGCAGCAGCGGTGGCGTGGCCTGCTGCTTCATCTGCTCGCGCGCCACCGGCATGTTCACTTGCAGCTGCGCCAGCAGGTGCGGGTCGATCGGGTAATTGTCCAACACCACCTTGCCGCCCTGGCGCGCCTGGTTCAGCGAGCCAAGCAGCATGTTCTCCAGGTCGCCGCCGAGGTTGAAAGCCAGCATCTCGGTCTTTTGCCCGAACAGCCCGGTGACGATCTGGCGCCGCAGCGCGCAGCGCACCTCGGCCGCCAGCAGGATCGGATCCTTGGTGGTCTCCGAGCTGTCGACCAGGGTGGTGGCGATTGGCACGATATCCTTCAGCGAGACGTTCTCGGCCAGCAGCACGCGGAACACGCGCAGCATCTGCGTGTGCGTCAGCGCCTTGTCGAGCGAGGCGGCCAGCTTGGGCGACAAGGCCGTGAGCCGGTCCATCAGCGCCGGCACGTCCTCGTGGCGGAACAGTTCCGGCAGGTATTCGCGGATCAGCTTGGACAGGTGGGTGGCGATCGCGCTCGGCGCCTCCACCACCTGGTAGCCCAGCCCCAGCGCGTTGGCCTTCTCGCTGGTTTCGATCCACGTCACCGGCATGCCGTAGGCCGGCTCGATGCCGGGAATGCCGTCGATCTGGCCGTAAACATTCGGCGACGGGATCGCCATCAGGCGGTCGGCGAACACCTCGGCCTGGGCCACCACGCTGCCCGAGAGCATCACGGAATATTGCGACGGCTTGAGCCCGAGGTCGTCGCGCACGACGATCGGCGGCAGCAGCAGGCCCATCGATTCGGACAGGCTCTGGCGCACGCCGCGCACCCGCTTGGTCAGCGGCTCGCCGTGGGTCTTGTCGATCAGGCCGACGAGCTTGTAGCCCAGCGCCAGCTGCAACTGCTGCACCGCCGGCAGGCTGTGCCAGTCGAGCTCGGGCGCGCGGTCGTCGCGCAGCGCCGCCTCGATGGCGTCGATGCCGGAGGTGTCGGGCGCCTTGACCACCTGCCCCAGCTTCCAGCCGACATAGGCCAGCACGATGGCGAAGGGCGCGAACATCTGCCACGGCATGCCCGGCACCAGGGCCAGGATCAGCATCATGCCGGCCGCGCTAAACATCACCTGCGGCGACGTCAGCACCTGGTCGCCGACCTGCTTCTCGAAGTCGCCCGAGTCGGAAATGCGGGTCACCAGGATGGCCGAGGCGGCCGACAGCAGCAGCGCCGGAATCTGCGCCACCAGGCCGTCACCGATGGTCAGCAGCGCGTATTGCTTGAAGGCGTCGCCGAACGACATGTCCTGCATGATCGAGCCGATCGCCACGCCGCCGACCATGTTGATGATCAAAATCAGGATGCTGGCGACGGCGTCGCCGCGCACGAACTTGGAGGCGCCGTCCATGGCGCCGTAGAAGTCGGCCTCGGCGGCGACGTCCTTGCGCCGCGCCTGGGCCTTCTCCTGGTTGATCAGGCCGGCGTTGAGGTCGGCGTCGATCGCCATCTGCTTGCCCGGCAAGGCGTCCAGGGTGAAGCGCGCGGAGACCTCGGAAATGCGCTCGGCGCCCTTGGTCACCACCATGAAGTTGATGATCATCAAAATGACGAACACGACGATACCGACCACGTAGTTGCCGCCGATGACGACCTCGCCGAAGGCCTCGATCACCTCGCCGGCCGCGGCCGTGCCCTGGTGGCCGTGCAGCAGCACCACCCGGGTCGAGGCCACGTTCAACGTCAGCCTGAGCATGGTGGTGGCCAGGATCACCGTCGGGAACACCGAGAAGTCCAGCGGCCGCTTGGCCGAGACGGCCACCATGATGACGATCAGCGCCAGCACGATGTTGAACGTGAACATCACGTCCAGCAGGATAGGCGGCAACGGCAGGATGATCATCGCCAGGATCACCAACAGGAATATCGGTGTGGCGAACTTGTGGCGACGCGCTTCGGCGATCAACCGCTGGAATAAATTCATGACTGCTTAACCTCGCTCATGGATGTTGGGACGACGACTTCATTCGGATACGCCGGCTCGGCGGCGCGCCGCCCGGTACGGAATGCTTTCAATTGCAGCACATAGTTCAGCACCTGCGAGACCGCCTGGTACAGCTGCACCGGGATCTGCTGGTTGACCTGGCTGGTGTTGTAGATGGCGCGCGCCAGCGGCGCCAGCGCCATTACTTCGATCTTGTGTTCGGTGGCGATCTGGCGGATGTAGAGCGCCATCTCGTCGACGCCCTTGGCCACCACGTACGGCGCCTCGGCGCGGTCGTGGTCGTACTTCAGCGCAACCGCGTAGTGTTCCGGATTGACGATGACGACGTCGGCGCTGGGCACGGTCTTGCGAGCGCTGTTGCGCGCCAGCGCGCGCTGCAACTGGCGGATCCGGCCTTTCACCTCGGGGCGGCCCTCGGTCGACTTGTGCTCCTCCTTCTGGTCCTGCTTGCTCATGCGCTGCTGCTTGGCGAAGAAGAAGGCCTGCGCCGGCACGTCGATCAACGCGAAGATGACGAACACGGCGATCAACGCCATCAGGCCGTCAAGCATCAGGTTCGAGCCGTTCATCATCGCCAGCCCCATCGGCATGTGCTGCAGCTGCGTGTAATCCTTGACCGTCGAGCGGGCAACGTGGATCAGCACGGAAATCAGCACGCCGGCCTTAGCGATCGACACCAGCAGCTCGAAGGCGTGCTTGCCGCCGAACAGCCGGCCCAGGTTGGCGGCCGGGCTCATGCGGCTCAGCTTGGGCGCCCAGTGCTTGGTGCTCATCACCCAGCCGCCCGGCACCATCGCGCCCAGCACGATGAACAAGGGCACCACGAATAGCGGCAGCACCATCTTGATGAACAGCCACATGGCGCTGCCGAACACGGTCGACATCGCGTTGTCGATCGACCCGGTGCTGTCGAACGGCGCAAAGCTCTGGTGGAAGATTTCGTGGAACTCGGCCATATAGGTCGGCAACAGGTAAACAAACAGCTTCAGGCTCACCAGGATGCCGATCGCCGTCGACAGGTCGCGCGAGCGGACCACCTGCCCTTCGTCGCGCGACTTTTTCAGCTTCTGTTGGGAAGCCTTTTCTGTTTTGTCGCCGCTGCTATTGTCAGCCATTGGCGGCCACCTGCATCTGCTGGCGGATCAGCTCGAGCACCTGGTTGGTCATGCGCACGTAATGCTCGGGAATGAAGCGCACCACCTCGGCCAGCATCATCAGCCCAAAGATGGTGATCACCGAAAAGCCCAGCGCGAACAGGTTCAGGCTGGGGGCGACCCGGTTCAAAAAGCCGAAGCCGAGCTGCACCACCAGCGTGGAAAACACGATCGGGATCGCCAGCAGCATCGCCGCCGAGAAGATCCAGGCGACATTGTAGGCCACCGCGTTGAGCAGGATCGGCGCGTAGCCGTGCCCCAGCGGCCAGGCGCGGAAGCTCTGGCCGATGATGTTGGAGATCACCAGGTGGCCGTCGATGGCGAAGAACACGATGATCGACAGCACCGACAACAGCGCCGAGACCACGTCCGACGACTGGCCGTTCATCGGGTCGTTCATCACCGCCATCGAAAAGCCCATCTGCGACGACACCATAAAGCCGAGCACGCCGATGACCGACATGGCGAAGTGGAACGCCAGCCCCAGCACGAAGCCGATCAGCGCCTGCTCGATGGTGGCGACCACGCCGTGCATCGAGAACGGGTCGATCTGGTACCCGCCGACGCCGCCAGTGGCCGGCAGCATCAGCACCGCCAGCACCAGCGCGATCAGGATGCGCACCGTTACCGGCGTGACGGCCTCGCCCAGCACCGGGGCGCCGATGAACATCGCCAGGATGCGGCAGAACGGCCACCAGATGGCGGTGAGCATCGGCAGCAGCTGGGCCAGGACCGGTTCCATGTCGCGGGTCGGCGCGCGGCTAGCCGACCAGCGTGGCGGCGCGGGTGAAAATGGAGACGCAGAAGTCCATCAGGTAGCCGGCCATCCAGCGGCCCATCAAAATGATGGCCAGCAGGGTGACCAGCAACCTGGGCAGGAAACTGAGCGTCTGTTCGTTGATTTGCGTGGCCGCCTGCACCAGCGCCACCAGCAGGCCCATGATCAGGCCGGGCACCACCAGCAGGATCACCAGCAGCATGACGATGTGCAGCGATTCGACCACCAGGTCGACGGCAACTTCGGGAGTCAGCATGGGGCTAGCCTATCTTTATCTCTATCTACTATCTATCTAATACGCCTGCACGCTGGTGACGAGCGTGTTGACGGTCAGGGTCCAGCCGTCGACCAGCACGAACAGCAGCAGCTTGAACGGCAGCGAAATAACCAGCGGCGAGAGCATCATCATGCCCATCGCCATCAGCACCGACGACACCACCAGGTCGATCACCAGGAACGGGATGAACAGCATGCAGCCGATCTGGAACGCGGTCTTGAGCTCCGACAGCACGAACGCGGCCAGCTTGACGGTGAACGCGTGCTCGGCCGGCACGGTGATTTTGTCCTCGCCGGCCAGGTGGGCGATCTGCTGCAGCGCGGCCTTGCTGGTTTGCGCCAGCATGAAGCGGGAAATGGGTTTTTCGGCGATTTGCAGCGCCGTCTCCAGGCTGATCTTGTCCTGGTCGTAGGGCACGAAGGCGTCGGTCCAGATCTGGTCGCCGATCGGGCGCATCACCAGCAAGGTCAGAATCAGGGCGACCCCGGTGATCACCCGGTTGGGCAAGCCCTGCTGCAGGCCCAGCGCCTGGCGCAGCAGAGACAGCACAATGACGAAGCGGGTAAAGCTGGTCATCATCATGACCATCACCGGGAGCAAACCCAGCAAGGTCATGATGATCAGGATTTGCATCTTGACCGTCAGCTCGGTCTTGGCGCCCGGCACCACGTTGGCCAGCAGGTCGACCGCCTGGGCCGCGCCCGGCGCCAGCGCCAGGGTCATGCCGGCCGCGAGCGCCGCCACGCCGGCGGCGGCCAGGCCGGGCCGGCGCCACCGCGTCGTCGCACTCCGGGTCATGAAGTCATCATGTCGAGATTGAGGCCGTCCAGGTCGATGACTTTGAGGCCGTAGTTCTCACCGGCCACCACCACCTCGGCGCGGCCGATGGCGGTGCCGTTGACCTTGATGACCAGCGGCTCGCCGGCCAGCACGTCGAGCTCGACCACGCTGTCCGGGCCGATCGCCATCAACTCCTGCAGCGAGATGCGCGCCGAGCCGACCTCCAGGGTCAGCGTCACCGGGATCTTGCGCATCATCGCCGGCAGGTCGCGGCGCGGCGCGACGGCCGGCACGTCGGCCAGCTCGGTGCCGACCTGGTCGATGATCATTTCCTCGGACAAGTCTTCCAGCAGGGCGTCGGTGGGGTTGGCTACGTTCATGTTCATCATGTTTATTCAACATCTTCAAAGGAGGTTAGACAGAGTTTGCCCTTGTGCTCGGTCACGGCCGCGGTGAACAGCCGGGAATCCTCGAGCAGGACGTCGGCTCTGCTCAGGCTGATGGGGATGACATCGCCCACCTGCAAATCGTACAAGGTTCCCAGCATCACTTCCTTGCTGGCCAGGCGGCCCGTCAGGCCGACCTGCAGGCGCTGCGCCAGCGGACTGGCGGCCTGCGGCTTCTTGGCGCCGTCGCGGTCGCGCAACAGGCCGCGCAGCACGCTGGCCATCAGCGCCTTGTCCAGCGCAAACCAGAACTGGCCGGTGGCGCCGCTGGCGTTGTCGGCCAGGGTGACGGTGATGGTCCAATTGCCCTTGGGCGGCGGTGCGCCGGGCGCCGGTTTGAATTCGGTATCGACGCCCTCTTCGCCGTCGCCGGCCGGCGCCTTGTCGATCACCGGCAGGTTCAGCTCGATGCGGCCGGCCAGGGTGCCGGCCAACTGTTGCCCCAAAACCACAGCGAGGCGCTCCTCGGTGGCGGTCACGCGCACCGCGCTCTCGTCGACCGGGGCCGGACTGGTGTCGGACTTGCCGGGGCTGCCGTAGCGGGAATTGAGTACGCTGAGCAACACCTTGCGTTCGAGCGAGAAAGAGATGTGGCCGGCCGGGGCCGCAAAACTCAACCAGCGGCCGCGCTGTTCGCCGTCGAAGCGGGTGAACTGCACGTCGTCGACCCGGAACCCGCCCCAGTAGCGGCGGTTCATGTTCAGGCGCATGGCCTGCGTCAGGTCGTCGCGCAACTGGGCCGCGAAAATGTGCAGCAGGTGCACGGGACGCCCCAGCAAGCAAGGGTCCAGAACCTGATGGGGCGCGGTCGGTTTTGTGGTTGTCATGTTAGGGCCAGGTCGGGTGTTAGGGCCGGGTCGGATAATTCTTCATACGCTCCATCATCGCACTATCCAGCTAAAAACTGGTTACTTCCAGCGCAAAATTTGGCTCCGTGCAACAGCATAACGGAAAGTAGCTCCGGATCGCTAGCCAGAGTCTACAGGATAATTCACATTATTGCTATGGAACAAGTTTTTGTCGCAGGATGTTTACGGTGGGCAAATAAACCTTTACAAGAATATTGCCAGTCGGTAAGCTAAACGCAGCCTCATAGAGGAAACGCTGCAATGCAACAACCTTAACAAACGACCCTTAGTGAATGATTTATAACGGTATTTACTCCAGGAAAACACTTTTCAGGAGATCCGAGATTCGCGGCGCAAACATTTAATCAGGGTACGCTCAAAACGTGACATTTTCCCGCCACACCATACCGCCCGACACAATTGCTTTCAAGCAATTCACCAGGGTTGGTCATTGCCCTCACTGTCATTACTACAAGACTGTGACATGCAAGATGAATGTGTAGCACGAATGCGATAGAGACGAGGCGGCACAGCCCGGCGATGGACGCCGAGCTTGCTGCATACCGGCAATCTGGATATGGTAGACACGTGGGACAGACGCGGCATGCAAGCCGCACAGTTGCACGCAACAGGAGGTAACAAGCATGAGTAACGGATTCTCCAGCCTGATTCAGGCCGACCTGGCGTCCCTGACCAACGCCGCGCAAACGCTGGGCAACAGCGCCATCGCGCCGGCGGCCCAGTTCGGCGGCCACGCGGGCCAGTTCGGCGCCGCCGACGCCAACGCCGGCTTTTCGTTCGCCCAGTCGATGAAGGACGCGATCGGCAAGGTCAACGACGGCGACGCCGCCGCCGGCCAGAAGATGGCCGACGTCGACGCCGGCAAGAGCGACGACCTGGTCGGCGCCATGCTGGCCAGCCAGGAAGCGAGCCTGTCGTTCTCGATGCTGATGCAAGTGCGCAACAAAGTGATGGGCGCCGTCGACGAGCTCATCAAGTTGCCGCTGTAAGCGCCGTTAATCAGGCAACCCAGCGGACCAAGCAAACACCACCCCACCACCGCGCACCCACAACGCGAAAGCAATCAACGTGATCAACACCATCAAGACCGCCTTTGGTCGCTGGCGCACCAGCCCGGCCGCCATGTCGCTGCCACCTAACCTGCTCAAGAACCTGTATCCGCTGCTGCTGCTGGCGATCGGCGTGACGGCCCTGGTGCTGATGTACCTTTGGAACGACCAGTCCGGCTACAAGCCGGTCTTCGGCGCGCGCGAGAAAGTCTCGGCGTCCGACATGATGACCGTGCTCGACACCGACCACATCCCCTACCGCCTGCATCCCGAGAGCGGCCAGGTGCTGGTGCCGGCGTCGATGCTGGGCAAGGTGCGCATGCTGCTGGCGGCCAAGGGCGTCACCGCCCAGCTGCCGGCCGGCCTCGAATTGATGGACAAGAACGACCCGCTGGGCGTGTCGCAGTTCGTCCAGGACGTGCGCTTCCGCCGCGGCCTCGAAGGCGAGCTGGCGCAGTCGATCATGACCATGGACGCCATCGCGCACGCCCGCGTGCACCTGTCGATCGCCAAGTCGACCTCGTTCGTCTCGTCCGACGGCGACAAGTCGTCGGCCTCGGTGGTGGTGGCGCTCAAGCCGGGCCGCACCCTGCAGCCTGAAGCGATCGCCGCCGTGGTCAACATGGTGGCCGGCAGCGTCGCCAGCCTCAGCCCGCAGCGGGTCAGCCTGGTCGACCAGACCGGCAACCTGCTGTCGTCGCACATCGACCTGACCGACGGCTTCGACGCCGGCAGCGCCGGCAACGAAAACGGCAAGCGCATCCAGGACGAGGTCAAGGCCAACGTCAAGAACCTGCTGGGCCCGGTGATCGGCGACGACAACTTCCGCCTGAGCGTGATGGCCGCCGTCGACAACGACAAGATCGAAGAGACGGTGGAGAAATTCGGCGCCGACCCGAAAGTGACGAGCGAGGCCATGCGCGAGGAGCAGGACCGCAACCGCATGACCATGGGCGTGCCCGGCACGCTGTCGAACCGGCCGCCGCCGGCCAACCCGAATCCGGCCGACGCCGCCAAGCCGGCCACCGACCCGGCCAGCGCCGGCGACGGCACGGCGCGCAAGAACGCCACCACCCGCCAGTACGCCTACGACCGCAGCATCGTCCAGACCAAGCGCAGCCGTGGCCGCCTGCAAAAACTCAGCGTGGCCGTGGTCCTGGCGCAGGCCGCCGCGCCGACGCCGAAGACCGGCTGGAGCGCCGCCGAGATCGCCAACATCGACAAAATCCTGCGCAACGGCCTGGGCATCAACGCCGAGCGCGGCGACCAGCTGGTGGTGTCGGCCATGAACTTCCCGCCGAGGGCGGCCGTGACGCCATGGTGGGAAGAGCGCGACAACATCGTCGACATCAGCTCCTACGTGATCTACGGCGTCGGCCTGCTGCTGGGCTACCTGTTGATCCTGCGTCCGCTGATGCGCCTGGTGACGGTGCGCTTCACGCCCGATCCGAAGGAATTGCAGCGCGTGGCCGCCGAACGCCGCGCCGCCGAGGCCGCCGCCGTGGCGGCCGCCAAGGAAGCCAAGGACGCCAAGGACGGCGTGCTGCCGGCGCTGGCGGGCGCCGCCGCGCCGGGCACGCCGGGCGCGGCCCCGGCCCTGCCGGGCGCCGCCGGACAGCCGGGCATGCCGGTGGTGCCGCTGCTGGAGAACTACGATCTGCCGCCACCGGGCTCGGCGGTCGACGTCATGGTCGACCACCTCAAGGTGCTGGCCGCCAAGGAACCGGAACGCGTAGCCGAAGTCGTTAAACAATGGATGCAGAAAAATGGCCGAACTCAATAAACCGCAGGACCAGGACGATTCCGACTACGCCCACGCGGCGCCCAAGCTGTCGCCGGTCGAGCAGGCCGCGATCGTCTTGCTGAGCATTGGCGAGGAGCCCGCCGCCGCCGTGCTGCGCTGCCTGAGCCGCGAGGAATTGCTGGAGGTGACGCAGGTGATGTCGCGCATGAGCGGCATCAAGGTCGAGTCCGTCAAATCGGCAATGCAGACCTTCTTCGACGACTACCGCGAACAGTCCGGCGTGCATGGCGCCTCGCGCAGCTACCTCAAGCGCTCGCTGGACCTGGCGCTCGGCGGCGACCTCGCCAACACCGTCCTCAACAACATCTACGGCGACGAGCTGCGCCCGAAAATGGCGCGCCTGCAGTGGGCCTCGCCGAAGTGGCTGGCCGAATACATCTCCAACGAACACGTGCAGATGCAGTCGGTGTTCCTGGCCTTCCTGCCGCCGGCGCTGGCCGGCCAGATCATCGACGCCCTGCCCCAGGAAGGCCGCGACCTGGTGCTGCTGAACCTGGCGCGCCTCGACGAGATCGACCGCGACCTGCTGCAGGAGCTCGACGAACTGGTGGTGCGATGCCTGAGCTCGTTCGACTCGCAAAGCACCAGCGTCGAAGGCATCCGCCAGGCCGCCGAGATCCTCAACCGCCTGCCGGGCAACCGCGCCCAGATGGTCGAGCTGCTGCGCGCCCATGATCCGGAGGTGGTGGCGCAGATCGAGCTGTCGATGTACGACTTCTTCATCCTCGGCAACCAGTCCGAAGTGGCGATCACCCGCATCATCGAGGAAGTGCCGCTGGAGCAATGGGCGATCGCGCTCAAGGGCGCCGAAGTGTCGATCCGCGACGCCGTGCTCAAGACCATGCCGAAACGCCAGGCCCAGGCCTTCGAGGACATGATGCGCCGCGCCGGCCCGATGCCGATGTCGCGCATCGAGCAAACCCGCCAGGAGATCATGGCCACCGTCAAGGCCCTGGCCGACGGCGGCGAGATCGAAATTCAATTGTTCGCAGAACAGGTGGTCGAATGAAGCAGTTCCGTGCCTACCGCTTTCCGCCGCTGGCCCAGTTCACCAACCTCGCCCACCAGCGCGCCGTGGCGCAAAGCCACGGCCAGGGCGGCGACGGCGGCGCCCAGTGGGCGGCGTCGGTCAGCGAGGGTTTTGAACAAGGCCAGCGCGACGGTTACGAGATCGGCATGGCGCGCGGCCAGGAGGACGGCTTCGAGGCCGGCCGCACCGCCGGCCAGGAACAGGGCCGCGAGGAAGGCCGCCACGAAACCCTGGTCGCCTACGACCAGATGGCGCGCCCGGTCGACGCCATGCTCAAAAGTTTGAAGAAGCTGCGCTCGGACTACCGCGCCGCCCAGCGCAAGGAAGTGGTCGACCTGGTGGCCAAGGTGGCGCGCCAGGTGATCCGCGCCGAACTGGCCCTGCAGCCGGTGCAGCTGATGGCCCTGGTCGAGGAAACGTTGGCATCGATGCCACCGACGCGCGAAGAGATCGACGTCTTCCTCAACCCGGAGGAATTGAAACGCATCGCCGAGCTCGATCCGAAACGCTCCAAGCGCTGGAACCTGATCCCCGACGCCCGCCTGGAAGTGGGCGAGTGCCGCATCAAGGCTGGCGATAACGAAGTCGATGCCGGATGTCATCAACGTCTTGCCGCTGTCATGGAACAGGTCGATAATCAATTGCAGGCGGCCGACGGCGGCGACGAAACGGAGACGGAAGAGTGATCGCTGACGCGTTACGCAACCTTGAGCTGGGCTCCGTGCCCATGGCGACCCCGACGGGCCGCCTGGTGGGCGCGTCCGGCTTGCTGCTCGAGGCCGCCGGGTGCCCGCTGCACACCGGCCAGCGTTGCCAAATCGAGACAGTCAGCGGCGAATGGCTCGACGCGCAAGTCGTTGGCTTTCGCGACAAGCTTTCCTTTTTGATGCCGTTCAAAAAAGCGGTCGGGCTGACCACCGGCGCCCGCGTGCTGCCCTCCCCCGAAAAAATCAGCCTGCAAATCGGCTCGAGTTGGCTCGGGCGCATGGTCAACGGCCTGGGCGAACCGATCGACGGCCTGGGCAAGCTGACCGGCGACTTTCCGCTCGAGTCGCAGCCGCCGCGCGTGCATCCCCTGAAGAAAAAACCGGTCACCGAGCCGCTCGACGTCGGCGTGCGCGCCATCAACTCCATGCTGACCCTGGGCAAGGGCCAGCGGGTCGGCCTGATGGCCGGTTCCGGCGTCGGCAAGTCCGTGCTGCTGGGCCTGATGACCCGCCAGACCGTGGCCGACGTGGTGGTGGTGGGCCTGATCGGCGAGCGTTCGCGCGAGGTGCGCGAATTTGTCGACATGTCGCTCGGCAAGGACGGCCTGGCCAAGGCGGTGCTGGTGATCGCCCCGGCCGACGAAAGCCCGCTGATGCGCATCATGGCCACCGAATTGTGCCATTCGATCGCGGCCCACTACCGCGACCAGGGCAAGAACGTGCTGCTGCTGGTCGATTCGCTCACGCGCTACGCGATGGCGATGCGCGAGGTGGCGCTGGCGCTGGGCGAGCCGCCGGCCACCAAGGGCTATCCGCCGTCGGTGTTCTCGGCGCTGCCGCAATTGGTCGAATCGGCCGGCAACGGCGAGAACCAGACCGGCTCGATGAGCGCGATCTACACCGTGCTGGCCGAGGGCGACGACCAGCAGGACCCGGTGGTCGACACCGCCCGCGCCGTGCTCGACGGCCATATCGTGCTCACCCGCGAGCTGGCCGAGCGCGGCCACTATCCGGCGATCGACATCGGCGCCTCCATCAGCCGCTGCATGAGCCAGGTTATCACGCAGGAACACATGCTGGCCGCGCGCGCGCTCAAGTCGAGCATGGCGCGCCACAACCGCGTGCGCGACCTGATCCCGCTGGGCGCCTACGTGCCCGGCGCCGATCCGATCACCGACAAGGCGGTCATGCTGCACCCGAAAGTGGAAGATTTTCTGTGCCAGGGCACCAAGGAAGAAGCGCCGTTCGCGCCGTGCGTAAGTGAACTTGAAAAGCTGATGACATGAGCCACAACAACATCCGTAACCTGACCACCCTGGTCGCGCTGCGCAACACCGAGGTCGAGAAGCTGCAGACCGAGATGGCCGAAAAGCAAAACTTGCGCGACCGCTACCAGAAAAACCTCGACCGCCTGACCGGGCTGTATACGAATAGCGGCGCCAGCGGCAACCTGCACCCGGCCCTGGCCGGCAATTGCGGCGACTACAAGCAGGCCGTGATGCAAATGGTCGACAGCCACCGGCTCGACCTGCACATGCACGAGGCCGACATGGCGGTGTCGCAACAGGCGCTCAACGCCGCCTGGGCCAAGCGCGAGGTGCTGGGCAAGGTGCTGGTGACGCAACAGAAGGTGGTGCTCAAGGAAAAGGACGCCAAGGAGCGCAAGCAGCATGACGACCTGGCAACCCAGGCCTGGCTGCGCGGGCAAAAAATCCCCGGGTAATCTTGACGCCTTGTCAGCTCTGTTGTCGCCGCGTCATCGATAGCCTTCAGGACACATTCCAGCGCTGCGCGACACATTTGCAACACCAAAAAAAAAGTTAGAAATATTTTCATACGGAAACGATTAGGGTCGCCTTGTATCAAGGTACACTTCATTCATCCTTTCCAGGAGCAAGATCATGGCAGTCATCAGCAGTCCGACCTACGACCCGAAAACCACCGCCACCAACCTGGCCAACGCCTACGTCGGCCCGACCAAGGCGATCCTCGACGCGCAGGCGGCCGAGGCCAAGGCCACCTCGAGCGCGCTGTCGGCCCTCGGTTCGGCGCTGAGCGCGTTCCAGGGCGCGCTGTCCGGCCTGACCTCGGGCACCAAGACGGTGACGGCCAACACAGCGACCATGAGCAACACGGCGGTCGCCACCGCCAGCGCCAACTCGAAGGCCGTCGCCGGCACCTATTCGTTCTACGTCGAACAGCTGGCCACGGCCGGCCAGGTCTCCTATAACGTTGCCGACAGCACCGCCACCAATGCCGGCTCGCTCAAGATCGCGCTGGCCGACGGCTCGAGCTTCCAGGTCACGCTGACCAGCGCCGACAGCGACATGGACGGCAAGCTCACCGCCAGGGAAATCGCCGCCGCCGTCAACGTCGCCGCCACCAACAACTCGCGCATCTCGGCATCGACGATGACGATCAACGGCGTCTCCAAGCTGGTGCTGACGTCGACCAAGACCGGCGCCGACAACGCCGTCGCGTCGATCGACGTCGCCGGCCTGGGCGACTCGGCGCTGCAGTCCGACCTGTCGGCCAAGACGGTGCTGCGCGCCGCCAGCAACGCCATCGTCTGGATCGGCGGCCAGAACGGCACCAAGATCGAGCAGGCCTCGAACACCATCACCGCCATCGACGACATCAGCTTCACGGTGGCGCAGGCGCAAGCGGCCAACGCCGCGCCGGTGACCCTCACCGTGGGCGCCGACAGCGGCGGCACCGCCGCCAACGTCCAGACCTTCGTGACCGCCTACAACACCCTGCTGGGCGTGATGAACACGCTGACCAGCTCGGGCGCCGAGGGCGCCCAGGGCGCGGACGCCGCGCTGCACGGCGACGCCGGGCTGGCCTCGCTGCGCGACCGCCTCGGCGCGGCGCTGCGCTCGGCCACCGGCGGCCAGTCGCTGGTCACCTTCGGCATCGCGGCCGGACGCGACGGCATGCTCACGCTCGACACCGCCCGCCTGAACAAGGCCGTCGGCAACAATCCGGCCGCGCTCGACACGCTGTTCGGCAAGACCGGCGTCGGCACCAACGCCGGCACCGGCGTGCTGGGCACGATGAACAAGCTCGTGTCGAGCTGGACCAACGCCACCAACGGCTTCATCGGCGCCCGCCAGCAGCAGACGACCAAGGAGCAAAACGCCGTCACGGACCGCCTGGCGACGCTGGAAAACCAGTTCACCAACGCCTACGAGCGCTACCTGGCGCAATTTACCGCGCTGCAGACGCTGCAGGCGTCAATGACGTCGACGTCGAACATGTTCACGGCGATGTTCTCGTCGGACAGCAATAGCTAGCAACCCACTTATCGCCGCGGCAATCGTGCCGCGGATACTTACCCGTACGGTGAATCCCATGTTGAACCATGAAGCTTATAGCAGTTACCACTCCACCAATCTGGACGCCCAGGTGGCACGGGCGTCGCCGATCGAACTGGTGCTGGTGCTGACCGACGGCTTGCTCGAGGAGCTGGCGCGCGCGCGCGGCCACATCGTCGGCAAGCGCTACGAGCTCAAGGCTGTCAGCCTGAACAAGTGCACCGACATCATCAATGGTCTGTCGAGCTCGCTGGACTTCGACAACGGCGGCGAGGTGGTCGAAAACCTCGGCCGCCTGTACGACTACTGCGCGGGCCGCCTCTACACCGCCGGCGTCAGCCTGGACCCGGCCGTCATCGACGAGGTGACCACTTTACTGACGACCATCAAAAAAGGCTGGCTGGGCGTGCAGGCCAAAAATGGATAGGCAAGCGACATTGCTGCAGATGGCAAAGAAAATGAACGCCGCCATCGCCGCCGAGGATTGGAAGCTGCTGGCGGCGATCAACACGCTGGTGGCGTCGACCTTGCCGCACATGGCGGCGCAGGGCAAATGGAGCGGCGCCGAACGGGCCGCCCTGTCGGCCTTGCATGAAATGCATCAGGAAGCGGTACAGCGTTGCGACCTCGCCACCGAAGACCTGGGGCGTCGTCTGAACGAAATGCAGGCAAACAAGGAGGGGTGGCTGGCCTACGCCCTCGACAGCGAACAAGCAGAAAACGGAATTCAAGCATGAGCATCACTATGAACCGCGTCAACCACGCCAGCGCCGCCGACCAGGCCGCCAAAGCCGATTTCGCCGCGCCGGTCGCCGCCAATCGCGGCCAGCAGGAGCGCGCCGGCAACAGCGCCCCCCCCGCCAGGCAGCCGGCCCAGCGCAACGCGACCGCGTCCAACGCAACGACGGGCCAGGCCGGGCCGGCCAGATCGCCGTCCGGCCCGGCCCCGGCCAAAAGCGCCCAGTCCGGCGCGGGCACGCAAGCGGCCAAGACCACGCAATCCGGCAAGACCGGCCAGGCCGCCGAACCGACCGACGAGCCCAGCGCCGACACCCCGGTGGTGGCGCCGTTCGCCTACCTGCTCAATATGGGTGACCCGGCCGCCGCCAGCCAGGACGATGCCGCCGCGCCGGCCGCCGCTGCAAGCGACACAACCGCCAGCGCAAGCGCCGACCACGCCGCCGCGACGGGCGCCGACACGCTGCCGGCCATGCTCGCCTCGATGCTCAACGCCGGCGCCGCCCCCGGCGGCACGCTGGCCATGGCCGCCGACGCCCGCGGCGAGACGGTCAGCGCCGTCTCCACGCTGAGCAACTCGGCCACGCGCCTGAACCTGGCCGCCGCCAGCGTGGCCGTCAACGTCGTCGCGCCGCAGCCGGCCGCCGATGCCGCCGCCGCGCTGGCCGCCGCCCAGCTGCAAGCCACGGCCGGCGCCACCGCCCAGGGCTTGCCCAACGGCGCCGCCCTGCCCGCCATTGCCCAGCAAACCAAGGCGGACGCGCCCGGCGCCGATGCCGCTCCTGCGCCGGCGATCGACGCGGCCGTCCCACAAACGGCCAACGCCGGTCCGGCACCGCGCGCACTGCCGCGTGGCGCCGAAGCGGCAGCCGGCCAGCGCGCAGACAGCGCCGCCGCGCCAATGGCCAACGCCGCCGTAACGAAAGACGAGACCCGCGCCACGGCCGCCACGCCGGCGGCCACCACCGCCGGCGCCGGCTTGACGGCGGGCGCGCCCGCCGCCCCGTCCGCCGCCGGCGCCACCGTCAAGCTCGCCGGCACGCCGGAACAGTGGCAGCAGCCGCTGCGCCAGGCGCTGGGCGACCGCCTGCAGCTCAACCTCCAGCGCAACAACGACCACGCGGTGATCCGCCTGGAACCGCCCAACATGGGCAGCATCGAGATCTCCATCCGCCACAGCGCCGGTTCGCTGCAAGTGAACCTGTCGGCCAACAACAGCGAAGTGCTACGCCAGCTCAACACCATCGGCGACAGCGTGCGCCAGGACCTGTCCACGCGCCAGTTCGGCGACGTCGCCGTGACGGTGTCGTCGAGCCGCGCGCAAGCCCAGGCCGACGGCGGCGGACGCAACGGCCAGCAGCGCGACCAGGACAACGGCCGCGCGCCGGGCCGCGCGCTGTCCGAGGACGGCGCCGCCTCCCTCTTTGCCATGACGTCCGAGCAGGAGTAATCAGTAGATGAAGAACATGAAAATGATTGTCGCGTTCGCCCTAGTGGCGGTGGTCGGCGCCGCCGTCGCCGGCGGCGCGGTGTGGTACATGTCCAAGGGCGACGAGGCCGCCGCCGAGGAACACGACGCCAAGGGCGGCAAGGACGGCAAGGAAGCCAAGGCCAAGAAGGCCAAGAAGGAAGAGAAAAAGGATGAAACGCCGCCGAAGTACCTGACGGTCGACAAGGTCATCATCATGCTCAAGCGGGTGCCGACCGACACCTCGGCCCACTACATGTCGGCCGACCTGGTGATCACCACCAACGCCAAGCTGGAGAAGGAAGCCAAGGAACACTTGCCGATGCTGCGCAGCGTTGCCGTGCGCACCCTGTCGAATTTGCCGATGGCGACCGCGCAAGTGATGACGATCGACCAGTTCGCCAACGAATTGAACAAGGCCTTCGACGAAACGTACGAGCAGGAAGGCCGGGAAAAACCATTTTCCGAAGTCATGATCGGCAAACTCATCATTGAGTAAGCCGGACCGGGCATGAACACAAGCGGAGCGGGCATGGCCTACACAGAGCAGTATGCGGAAACTTATGCCGAAGGCTACAGTGAAGACGGCAAGGCGCCGGTCATGCACAGTGCGGCCGACGAGCAAAAGTATCTGCTCGCCTATGCGCCGCTGGTCAAGCGCATCGTGCGCCAGCTCAATTCGCAGGTCGCCGGCGCCATCGACCGCGACGACATGGAGCAGATCGGGCTGATGGGCCTGCTGGAGGCGCTGCGCCGTTACGGCGAGCCCGACGGCGGCTTCGGCAGCTACGCCAGCCTGCGCATCCGCGGCGCCATCCTCGACGAATTGCGGCGCCAGGACTGGCGCCCGCGCGCGGTGCGCCAGCAAAGCCATAAGCTGCGCGACGCGGTGCGCGCGCTGACCCGCAAGCTCGGCCGCGAGCCGAGCGAGCAGGAGATCACGACCGGCCTGGGCCTGACGGCCGAGGCCTACCAAGCCTACCAGCTCGACGAGAACGCCGAGCTGATCGCCAGTTTCGACGAGATCCTGCAGGACAGCGTCAGCAACGAGAGCGCGCCCAGCCCGGAAGACCAGCTGATGGTGCGCCGCAGCCTGGAACAGGCGCTGCGCGGGCTCGACGAGCGCGAACAGCGGGTGGTGCAAATGTATTACGAATTTGAGCTCAGCTACAAGGAAATCGCTGCCGTGCTGGACCTGACCGACGCCCGCGTCTGTCAGCTCAACAAGGCGGCGCTGGGCAAAATGAAAGCCGTGCTGCAGGCCTGAATCGTTCGGGACTGCACCAGGAATTAGTCAATGACGCGGAAAGGCGAATCATCATGCAGCAAATAGTCGGCATCCTCATCGTTTTAGGCAGCGTCTTCGGCGGCTTCTTCATGATGGGCGGCTCGTTCCATCAAATCTGGCAGCCGATCGAGTTGATCGTCATCGCCGGCTCGGGCCTGGGCGCGCTGGTCATCGGCAACCCGACCCACGTGCTCAAGGAAATGATGACGCAAATTAAAAAAATCGTCACCAAGAAAAAGTACGACTCCGAATTCCAGCGCCAGCTGCTGTTGCTGATGTACGAACTGCTGCAACTGGCCGCCGGCGGCCTCAAGGCGCTCGACGCCCACGTCGAGGCGCCCAAGGACAGTCCGCTGTTCCAGCGCTATCCGCGCGTGCTGGAAGAACCCAAATTGCTGGCCTTCATCGTCGACAACTTCCGCCTGATGGCCATGGGCAAGATCAACGCCCACGAGCTGGAAGGCGTGCTGGAACAGGAACTGGAAGCGATCCACACCGAGCTCGAGCAGCCGGCCAAGTCGCTCGGCAAGATCGGCGAGGCGATGCCGGGCTTCGGCATTCTGGCCGCCGTGCTGGGCATCGTGATCACCATGAGCACCGTGAGCGAAGGTGCGACCTCGGGCGAGATCGCCGAGCACGTCGGCGCGGCCATGGTCGGTACCTTCATCGGTATTTTCCTGTGCTACGGCCTGATCGACCCGCTGTGCAACATGATGAAGCAGCTGGTCAACTCGGAAGGCTCGAACAAGGAAACCGTCAAGGTGGTGCTGGTCACGCACGTGGCCGGCAAACCGCCGCTGCTGGCGATCGACGCCGGGCGCCGCCTGGTGGCGCTGAACATCAAACCGAGCTTTGCCCAGCTGGAACGCTGGATCAACGACCTCGAGGGCCGCGACAGCGAACCAGCCGACAACGCCAGGGGAGGTCGTGGTGCTAAAGCCGCATGACAAGGGGCATGACCAGACCATCGTCAAGCGCGGTGGCGGCAAGCACAAGCACGACGACCACGGCGGCGCCTGGAAGGTGGCGTTCGCCGACTTCTGCCTGGCACTGATGTGTTTGTTCCTGGTGCTGTGGCTGATGGCCGCGCGCAACACGGAATCGCTCGAACAAATCCTCACCGAGGCCAACGGCGCCAAGACCGACCAGGGCAAGGGCGTCATGCCGCAGCAGGTCGGCGGCCCGCGCGGCAGCCTGATCGACCGCTACCCGATGCCGCACTTCGGCACCAGCGACGCGCCCGGCGAGAAAACCAACGCCCAGGGCGAGCCGGACCCGGTGCCGCCGCTCAAGCAGGACAAGGTCAAGTACGAGTCGCAAGCCGACCTGGCCGCGCTGTCGAAGGCGCTGACCAAGATGAGCGCCGATTTCGGCCTGACGTCCAACCTGGAGGCCATCATCACGCCCTACGGCCTGCGCGTGATGCTGCACGACACCGACCGCCAGGGCATGTTCGTGCGCGGCAGCGCCGTGCCGACCGACAAGTTCAGCGCGCTGCTGCGCAAGATGGGGCCGCTGTTCAAGAAGATGGAAAACCAGATGCTGATCGTCGGCCACACCGACTCGCTGCAGTACGCCGACACCAGCTACGCCGCCTTCTCGAACTGGACCTTGTCGTCGAACCGCGCCATGTCGGCCCGCGCCCAGCTGCTGGCCGGCACCATGAATCCGGAATCGGTGCTGCAGGTGGTCGGCATGGCCGACCGCGCGCCGCTCGACACCAAGCGCGTCGACGCCGGCGTCAACCGCCGCATCGAGCTGCTGATCCTGACCACGACGCAAGCGAAGATCATCGCCGCCATGTTCGGCATGCCGGACAACTCGGTGCCGCTGACCGACGAGATCCACACCGCCCTGCCCGACCGCGGCCTGCTGGAAAAGCTGCGCGACTCGCTCGGCGGCGGCGCCCAGCGCCAGCCCGCGCCGGCGCCGGCCGATCCGCGCCGCAGCGGTAACAGCAGCGGCCACAATTAAGCGGTAACATTAAAGATATCGTATGGAAACCAAGCCAAGCAGAGGCACACGTATGAGAATCACGACCTCCACCCCGGACGGCATGACCGTCCAACGCGTGGCCGACGCCGCGCCGGTCGACGCCGGCGAAGCCGCCGCGCCGGCGCCGGCCGCCGCGCCGTTGCAGTCGGCCGTCATGCAGCCGGCGCTGCAGGCGATGCGCGACATGCCCGAAATCGACCAGGAAAAGGTCGACATGCTGCGCGACGCGCTGGCCAAGGGCGAATTGCCGTTCGACCCGGCCAAGCTCGCCGGCCTGATCCAGCGCTTCCACGGGAGCGAGCCGTGAACATCGCCGCCATGACGCGCCAGGACGCCATGCGCGTGCTGCTGGCCGGCATCGCCGACGACTTGCGCGCCTACCCCGCGTTGCAGGATTTGCTGGAACAGCAATTCCATGCCGCGCTGCGCCACCAGGCTGCGGAGCTGGGCCAGGCGGCCGAGGCCATTTCGGCCCTGGTGGACGTCTTGCAGGCGCGCCGCGCCCAACGCGTTGCGCTTGCGCAACGTTTACTTGGTCCAACTGCCAACATGGACCAGGCGTTTGCCTTGCTGAAAAATGCTGCCCGAGAGAAAATAGAGTCCGACTGGAAGACGCTGGAAACCATGGTGGTTGAATGCAAGCGTCTCGGCAAGCGCAATAGCGACTTGCTGTTAGAACAGCACAGCATCATGCAGCGCGTGCTGCATGGCGAGGACCAACTTTATGCGCCAGCTTAACTTTATGCCCGCGACGGCGCCGACCGCCGCCACCGTATCGAACATGACCTCCAGCCGCCCCGTCGCGGCTGTGGGCGCTTTCTCGTCTTCGCCTTCGTCCTCGTCCTCCGGCAACTTCGCCTCGACCTTCCGCCAGGTGCAGCAGGATGTCGCCACGTTCATCAGCCACGGCGGCGGCGGCTTCGGCGATCCGTCGCCCTCGCCTTCCGCGTCACAAGCGATGAGCCTGCAGGCGATGGCGTTGCAGCGCTCGAGCGGCGCCATCGATGGGGTCAGCGCGGGGGCAAACGGCGGCGGCATCGACAACGATCTCAAAAATCAATTCCTGGCCTCCATCAAGCCTTGGGCCGAGGAAACCGGCCAGAAGCTGGGCGTCTCGGCGGACGTGGTCGCCGCCCACGCCGCGCTCGAATCGGGCTGGGGTCAGCAACCGCTGCGCAAGGGCGGTGCCGACACCAACAACCTGTTCGGCATCAAGGCCGGCGGCAACTGGCAAGGTGCCGTGGCGGCGGCCACCACCACCGAATACGAACAGGGCGCGATGGTCAAGAAGACCGAGCGCTTCCGCAGCTACCCGGATGCCGCCAGCGCCTTCCGCGACTACGCCGATATGCTGTCGAGCAATCCGCGCTACCAGGCCGCGCTCAACACCGGCAACGACGCCCACGCCTTCGCCACAGGCCTGGCGCGCGGCGGCTACGCCACCGACCCCGCCTATGCCGACAAGCTGAGCAAGCTGGCGGCGCAAGTCCAGCGTGGCGCCAGCGCAGCGCTCGATTCCAAGCCTTAAGTCAGATCGTCAGGCAAAACAACGAAAAGCCAACCCCTCGGGTTGGCTTTTCGCTTTCCAGCTGGTGGACGGCACGCTAGCCGTGACGCTCCTGTCCGTCGTGCTTGTCGTGATGATGGTTGTCTTCGTGCTTCGCCGCCACGTGCTTGACCGGCGCCGGCGGTGACGCATGAGGGCGCTCATTGTGCATGGCGAGCATCTCCTGGCGTGCGCCGTTGGCATGCGCCCGCTCAAAATCGTTGACGTCGTGGTTGGACGGCGTGCCGCGCGGCAGGAAAGCCTCGGCGTGCTGGACCGGTCGCATGGGAGCCTCGGCGTGCTGGACCGGCCGCATGGGAGCCTCTGCGTGCTCGACGGGCCGTACCGGCACCTCGGCGCGCAGGACCGGCGCGGTCTCCGGGTGCTGGAAGGCTCTCATCGGCGCCTCGGCGTGATGGACGGGCGGCATCGGGGCTTCGGCGTGAGGGGTGGGCGTCGTCGAGGACTCGGCATGCCGGACCAGCGGCATATGCATGCCGCCGCCGCGCTCCTGTAACGACATCGCCGGGGAGCCAAAGGACGGGCGCGTGCCGGGCACCGTGTCGTGGGCGTTGAAATGCGGCACCGTCATCGCGCCGACCGGACGCTGTGCCGGTGGATGGGCCGCCAACGACGTTCCCAGGGGCGCATAATTCGGCTGGAAACGGGCCGCGCCGGGGATCCCGGCAGGCGGCTGCGGAGCGTTGTGAATCGCGACGTTCTGGGTGCGATTGACAACGTTGTTAGTCGTTCGGTAGTTATTGTTGACGACGTTTATATTGTTGACATGATTCACGACCGTCACCGATTTCGAGATATAGGTCGCGTTGTTGTACACCACCGCCGGACGCTGCCAGCCGCCGTCGTAGTGGCGCGGCGCGCCCCAGTTGACGTCCCAGGCATTCCATCCCCAGTCATGGTGATGGCTGGCGGCCGCGCCCACCAGCACCCCGACACCGAACGAAATCACGCCGGTCGCGACCAGGTTCTCGCCGGAATAGGCCGGCTGACGGTAGCTGCGGTATACCGGCACCGGCGCGCCATAGACCACCGCCGGATCGTAGCGCGGGACATACACCACATCGGGCTCGGCCGGCTCGATGACGATGGTTTGGGGCGGCGGCGGAATCACCGCCGGCCCCGAATAGACCAGCGGTTCCACAGGCGATTGCTCGACGTAATTGGGCGGCGGCGCGGCGCGCGCGGTGGTCGATACCCGCAGATGCGGCGAGGATTTCAGGTTGCCCGCCTGCTGCGCGCGCAAGCGCATGGCCTGGATCGCGTTCATCACATCGTTCGGATCGTTGACATAGGCCTCGCCCAGCGCCGTGGTCCACTGGAGATTGCCGGCCATCTGATTCAGCACACTTGGGAAGGTGGTCAGCGCCTTGACGCTGACATCCCACGGCTGGCCGGCTTCGGCACTCTGCAGCGCGTCGCCCTTCAGCGATGGATTTTGCGCCAGCCACTGGTTGGCGGCGGAGATTTGCTCCGGATAGGTCGCCCCCGCCAGCACTTGGCCGACCAGCTTGTCCGGAAACAGTGCGATCGGCGCGACCATCTGCGACAGCTGGTCGGCCGTCGGCGGCGTGTAGGGCGCGGCCTGCGCGGCGGCCGGCGTGTCCGCCGTCTTCGGCTGCACGGGGTCGGAAGGCTTGTTACATCCGGCAACAGCCAGCAGACTCAGCAACAGCGCCGAGGACACCACGGTCCTCATGTTCTTCGACGGCGTACCCATGATTGACATCCTTCCACGCTAAAAGTATGGAACTAGATTAACAATCACCCGGACATCAAGCTGTTACCCTTTGTAACGTGCGTAAGCAGCTGTTCGGAACGCGCTAGGGCTTGATCGTCACCGGCATGTCGGCCGGCTGCACCGTGCCGGCGCCGGTCACCTTGGCGCGGATGATGGTGCCGCTGGCATTGCGCACCCGCACCAGCGAGCCGCGCGCGCCGGCGTCGAGCGCCTCGCCGGCCATGCTCACCTCCACCTGGTCGTTGCGCGCGACGATGCGCACCGCCTCCCCGCGCTTGACCAGGGTCGGCGAAGCCAGCAGCGCCAAGCGCAGCACCTCACCACTGCGCAGCGCGCGCTTGCCGCTCATGCCCACCACGTCCTGCGGATCGGAGACCGGGTCCGTGATGTTGGAAATATCGTGGCGTTCAAGTAACACATCTTCGTCCGCAATAACTTTCCCGGCCGGCACGTCGCTGGCCACGATGGCGATCCGCGCCGACACCTGCGCCCGCACCACGAACTCGTAGCGCCAGCCCGGCGCGCCGGCGCCGGCCGCACACGACGCGGCGAATTTCATGCGGCCCGGCGAGCGCGTATCGACCGCCTCGACCGTCACGCCCTGCCCGCACGCGGCCAAAGGGCGGCTGCCGCGCAACACATTCAACGCGAATTGAGGCTCTATCAAACCGCTACTGTCTGCCCAGCGCAACACATATTGACGCGCCGCAGCCTCCACCAAAACGGGGACTTGTTCGGCGTTTGTGGGGCTGGAGGCGGCTAAAGTGTTAAAAATTGTTGTGCTAAGCAGCAACATTCCACCTAAACCAGTTACAATACTTTTGTTGAACATGGGCAATACCTCTACTATGATGCGGAGAGCGATGGTAGTTAAACCGCTGTGCCGTCATTTTACATTGACGGTAACGTTTTGCACTCATGCAACACCGTTTTTTAGCAACGCAGCCTGAATTTGGACAGGGGAAGACTATGGGCATCAACTTCAAAGAAGCGGCAGGGGTCCACGCCGACGCGCTCCAGTTGCGCGCCGAACGCACCCGCATCCTGGCCACCAACCTGGCCAACGAGAACACGCCGGGCTTCCAGGCGCGCGACATGGACTTCGCCGCCACCCTGGCCAACACCCAGGCCGAGGCGGCCGGCGACATCGGCGGCGACGACGGTGCCGCGTCGATGTACCGCGTGCCCTACCACCCGACCCGCGACGGCAACACCGTCGAGATCGGCGTCGAGCAGGCCGCGTTCTCGCAAAACGCCTCCGACTTCCAGACCAGCCTGACGTTCGTGACGATGCGTCTGCGCGGTCTCGCCAAAGCCATCAATGGCCAGTGAGCACGCCGCCGCCATGATCCCGGCCGCAACAACCGCAGCAGCGCCCGCATCCACCACGGAGTAAGCCATGTCCTTTAAAAATATTTCCGAGATCGCAGGATCGGCCATGTCGGCCCAGACCGTGCGCCTCAATACCATCGCCAGCAACCTGGCCAACGCCGATTCGGTCAACGGCAACGAAGCCGACACCTACCGCGCGCGCAAGCCCGTGTTCTCGGCCGTCATGGGCGACAGCTTCGACGGCGACATGCAGGCCGGCGGCAAGGTGCAAGTGCTCGACGTGGTCCAGTCGGCCGAGCCGCTGCGCAAGGTCTACGAGCCGGGCCATCCGATGGCCAACGCCGAGGGCATGGTGTTCTACCCCAACGTCAACGAAGTGGCGGAGATGGCCGACATGATGTCGGCCTCGCGCGCCTTCGAAACCAATGTCGAAGTCCTGGGCCGCATCCGCGGCATGCAGCAATCCCTCCTCAAACTCGCTGAAGGTTAAGCCATGGCAGTCAGTCTACTCAACAACAGCAGCGCCAGCACCGGCAACGGCGGCACCAGCGTGACCGGCAACGCCGCCAGCGCCTCGTCGGACATGTTCACCAAATTGCTGGTGGCGCAGATCCAGAACCAGGACCCGTTGTCGCCGACCGATCCGTCGCAGTTCGTCCAGCAGCTGACCCAGCTGTCGCAGACCGAGGCGCTGCAGAACCTGTCGCAGCTCACCAGCGCCAACTCGAGCGTGCTGCAAAGCATGCAAGTGATCTCGCTGGGCGCCCAGGTCGGCTCGGACGTCATGGCCGAGAGCAGCTCCGTCAAGATCGATGGCAAGACGCCCGTCAGCGGCCAGACCACCCTGGCCGCCTCCAGCACCGCGACCAGCGTCGTGCTGACCGGCGACGACGGCACAAAGTACACCGTCAAGCTGGGCACGCAGGCGGCCGGCACGGTGCCGTTCACGATCGATACGGCCGGCCTGAAGATTCCGGCCGGCACCTACAAGCTGTCGGTCGAGACCAGTTCCAAGGAAGTCCCGCCGGTTGACGTCCAGGGCCGCCTCAACAGCGTGCGCCTGTCGGCCAACGGCGGCGTCGTGCTCAACGTCAGCAACATCGGCGAAATCGCGCCGACCTCGATCACCGCCTTCAACGGCAAATCCGCCTCTGCCATTCAATAATCTTTACTTAGGAAGGACTCCATCATGAGTTTCGATATCGCATTGTCTGGCATCCAGGCCATCAACGAATCGCTGAACAGCACCAGCCAGAACATCGCCAACGCCGGCACCTACGGCTACAAGTCGTCGCGCGCCAACTTCTCGTCGCTGGTCTCGGGCGACGTCCAGACCGGCGTCATGATCGGTTCGACCACGCAGAGCATCAGCAAACAGGGCGGCGTGCTCAACACCGGCCGCGCGCTCGACGCCTCGATCAACGGCCGCGGCTTCTTCGTCACCAAGGACCAGAACACCGGCCAGACCGAATACACCCGCGTCGGCATCTTCGACGCCTCCAAGGACGGCTTCCTGGTCGACGCCACCGGCCGCAAGGTGCAGGGCTATCCGATCAAGCAAGGCAGCACCACGCTGGGCGCGCTGGGCGACGTGCCGATCCCGACCGGTTCGATCCCGGCCGTGGTCTCGAAAAACATGGATTACGTCGGCAACATGTCGGCCGACTGGACGCCGGCCGCCACCTGGGTGCCGGCCACCGTCGCCGCGCCGCCCGACCCGTCGACCTTCAACATGTCCAAGGCCTCGGTGATCTACGACACCCTGGGCGGCAAGCACACCATGACCCAGTATTTCGCGCAGGACGCGACCGCCAACTCCATCAGCGTCCACTACGTGCTGGACGGCGTGAGCGTGGGCGGCACCGCCACCCTGACGTTCAACGCCGCCACCGGCCAGATGACCGCCCCGGCCACCGGCAAGTTCACGGTGACGCTGCCGGCTACCGCCCCCAACGGCGGCCAGTACGGCCCGCTCGACATCGACTACGCCGGCACCACCGGTTTCGCCGGCGAAGCGACCACCAGCACCAACGCCGCCGACGGCTACGCGGCCGGCACCTTCACCGGCATCGCGCTGGCCACCGACGGCTCCGTCATCGCCAGCTACAACAACGGCCAGAAGCAGGCCGTCGGCCGCCTGGCGATCGCCACGTTCCCGGACGAGGGCTCGCTGCAGGCCATCGACGGCACCAGCTGGATCGAGTCGGTCAATTCCGGCACGCCGCTGGTCAACGCCCCGGGCATCGGCCAGGGCGGCAACATCAACACCTCGTCGCTGGAGCAGTCCAACGTCGACATCACGTCCGAACTGGTCGGCCTGATGACCTCGCAGCGCAACTACCAGGCCAACTCGAAGGTCATCCAGACCGAGAGCACGATGCTGCAATCGCTGATGCAAGCGATCTAAGGAACGACTGAGCCATGGACGCGTTGCTTTACACAGCGGTGAGCGGGGCCGAACGGGCCCTGCGCGGACAACAGGTGCGGGCCAACAACCTGGCCAACATCGACACGGGCGGCTTCCGCGCCAATATGGAGCTGGCGACGGCGCAAACCGTGCAAGGCTACGGCTACGACGACCGCCACATGTCGCAGCTGCAGGCGAATTCGGTGTCGACCCGCCAGGGCACGCTCAAGGCCACCGGCCGCGAGCTCGACGTGGCCGTCTCCGGCGCCGGTTTCCTGGCCGTCGACGGCCCGACCGGGGAGGCCTACACCCGCGCCGGCAACATGGCGCTCGACGAAAACGGCACCCTGCGCATCAACGGCAACGTGGTGCTGGGCGAAGGCGGTCCGATCACCCTGCCCGAGTACAGCAAGATCGACATCGGCGCCGACGGCACCATCTCGATCCAGAATCCGGGCACGACGACCATGCAAACGGTCGACAAGCTGCGCCTGGTCAAGGCCGAAGCGTCCGAGCTGACCAAGAACGAAGCGGGCCTGCTGATCGCGCGCGACGGCATCCCGCTGGCCACCGATCCGACCGTGGTGATCCGCGCCGGCCACCTCGAGGGCAGCAACGTCTCGGCGGTGGAGGAAATGGTCGCCACCATGAGCCTGAACCGCACGTTCGAGATCCAGATGAAATTATTCAAGGCCAGCGATTCGATGGCCGAAACCGGTAACCGCCTGATTAGCGGCTAAGCTGATCCAAGTACCTCGTACTCTCGTACTATTAACAGGAGCAATTCATGAATCCAGCAATGTGGATCAGCAAGACCGGTGTGCAGGCGCAAGACCAGAAACTGCAAGCCATCGCCAACAACCTCGCCAACGCCAACACCGTCGGCTTCAAGCGCGACCGCGTGGTGTTCGAGGACCTGTTCTACTCGATCGAACAGCAGCCGGGCGCGCAAGTGGCCGACAACAACACGCTGGCGCCGTCGGGCGTGCAGCTCGGTAACGGCGTGCACATGGTCGGCACGCAAAAAGTGTTCACCAACGGCAGCCTGCAAACGACCGGCCGCGACCTCGACGTCGCCGTCATGGGCAACGGTTTCATGGCCGTGCGCCAGCCCAACGGCGAGACCGCCTACACCCGCGCCGGCCAGTTGCAGGTCGACGCCAACGGCATCCTGGTCAACGCCCACGGCCTGCCGCTAATCCCGCAGATCACCGTGCCGCCGACCGCCACCGCGCTGACCATCGGCGAGGACGGCACCGTCTCGGCCACCATCGCCGGCACCGCCACCCCGAGCCAGCTGGGCCAGCTGACCCTGACCAGCTTCATCAACCCGACCGGCCTGATGGCGCTGGGCGAGAACCTGTTCGCCGAAACCGCCTCGAGCGGCACACCGACCGAAGGCGCGCCGGGCACCGCCCAGTGGGGCAAGCTCAAGCAAGGCACCCTGGAAGGCTCGAATGTGCAAGTGGTCGAGGAAATGGTCGACATGATCGCCGCCCAGCGCACCTACGAAATGAACACCAAGGTGCTGTCGGCCGCCGACAACATGCTGCAATACCTGGCGCAGGCGGCACGCTGATGAAAGCCGCATCGCACACCCTGGCACTGGTGGTCGCGGCCTCGCTGCTGGCCGGGTGTGCCGCGATCCAACCGCCGCCGGTGCGCCCCGGTCCGTCCGACGAGGCGCCGACGATCTCGCGCGTGATGGGACCGAAGGGCAGCTCGGGCGGCGTCTACAGTCCCGACGTCGGCCTGTCGCTGACCTCCGACAGCCGCGCCTTCCGCGTCGGCGACGTCGTCACCGTGAGCCTGCAGGAAACCACGCAGGCCAGCAAGAAGGCCGGCACCAGCTATTCCAAGGATTCGGACAACAACATCAACGCCCCCAGCCTGTTGGGCAAGGTGTTCCCCAAAGCATCCATCGGCCTGGGCTCGTCGACCAACTTCGCCGGCGACGCCACCAGCACCCAGCAGAACGCTTTGACCGGCGCCATCACCGTGATCGTGCAGGAAGTGCTGCCCAACGGCCTGCTGCGCGTGTCCGGCGAAAAAACGCTGACCCTGAACCAGGGCGAGGAATTCGTCCGCCTGCGCGGCTACCTGCGCGCGGCCGACATCGACGCCAACAACCAGGTGTCGTCGCTGCGCATCGCCAACGCCCGCATCGCCTACTCGGCCCAGGGCACCTTGGCCGACACGCAATCGGCCGGCTGGCTGTCGCGTTTCTTCACCGGTCCATATATGCCGTTTTAACGGCGGCCGTTTTAATTACCTGGATGAACATCATGAACTTCCGCAAGCTGCACCGCATTCTCGCCCTGCCCTTGACGCTGTGCCTGACGCTGACCGCGACGGTGCCGGCGCAGGCCGCGCAAGTGCTGCGCAACCTGGTCGCCGTCGAAGGCATGCGTGACAATCCGCTGGTCGGCTACGGCCTGGTGGTGGGCCTGAACGGCAGCGGCGACTCGACCCAGGTCAAGTTCGCCAGCCAGTCCGTCATCAACATGCTCAAGCAGTTCGGCGTCAAGGTGCCCGACGGCACCGACGCCAAATCGAAAAACGTCGCCACCGTGATGGTGTCGGCGGTGTTCCCGCCCGGCTACCGCAAGGGCCAGAACATCGACGTGGTGGTGTCGTCGATGGGCGACGCCAAGAGCCTGCGCGGCGGCGCCCTGCTGCTGACCCCGCTGCGCGCGGCCGACAACGAAGTCTACGCGCTGGCCCAGGGCAACGTGGTGGTCGGCGGCTTCAGCGCCCAGGGCAAGAGCGGCTCGTCGGTGACCGTCAACACCCCGACCTCGGGCCGCATCCCGAGCGGCGCGGCGATCGAACGCGAGATCGCCACCGATTTCGCCACCAAGCCAAGCGTGCGCCTGTCGCTGCGCCACCCGCACTTCCAGACCGCCATCAATATTGTCGATTCGATCAACAAGCGCTTCGGCGACATCGCCACCGCCAGCGACGCCACCAGCGTCGACGTGGTGGCCCCGGCCAACCCGACCCAGCGCATCGCGTTCATGGCCAAGCTCGAAGCGCTGTCGATCGACGTCGGCGACGATTCGCCGAAAGTAGTGTTCAATTCGCGCACCGGCACCGTGGTCATCGCCGAGGGCCTGCGCGTGCGCGCGGCCGCCGTCACCCACGGCTCGCTCAAGGTGGTGATCTCCGAGAGCACCAAGGTCAGCCAGCCGAACGCCCTGGCCGCCGGCAACACCGTGGCCACGCCGCAATCGCAGGTCAGCGTCGACCAGGGCTCGGGCCAGATGTTCAACTGGCCGGCCGGCGCCAAGCTGCAAGGCATCATCGACGTCATCAACAGCCTGGGCGCCTCGCCCGACGACATCATGGCGATCCTGCAGGCGCTCGACCACGCCGGTGCCATCGAAGGCGAACTGGTCGTCATCTAATCGTCACTGAAAGCGCCCCATGAGCATCCAAGCCCCTTTCGATCCCAGCAAGCTGATTCCCGGCATCGCCGACAAGCTGAGCGACGTGCATGTGGCGCCGGCGGCGGCCCAGCCGGGCGACACGGTCGATCCGGCCTACCGCGCCAAGGTCACGCAGGCGGCCGTCAAGTTCGAGAGTTTCTTCATCAGCCACATGCTGCACCAGATGCGCTCGGGCACGCGCGAACTGTCGGCCGAGGACAGCGTCTTCAAAAACAAGGTCAACCAGGACATGCTGGACATGGCCGACAACCTGGTGGCCGACCAGATGGCCGGCCGCCGCGCCTTCGGCGTGGCCGACGTCATCCTGCGCCAGTTGCTGCCGGCGGCGGCCCCGGTGGCGGCGGCGCCGAAAGCCGACGCCGCTCCGGCCTCCCCGGCCGGCGTGAACGGCGCCGCACCGGCCGCCTGAGCCGGGAAAACTTCCCGAACGGAAATTTTATGCGGGCAGCGCTTAATCCTGGCCGCTTCGCTGTCGCCTTGTACTGATAACGGAGCGCTCGTGCCAGCGTTAGCGCTGCAAGCGACCGCTCCTTCGGCCTTCACCAGGAAAGACCCAGCACCATGAGCATCTCATACAATGCATTGTCCGGCGCCCTGGCCGCCCAAGCCGCCATCAACACCGCCAGCCAGAACGTCGCCAACCTGCAGACCAAGGGCTACACCCGCCAGGGCGTGCTGTTGCAGTCGATCGGTTCCGATCCCGGCGTCAACAGCCCGGGCAACGGTGTGCAGGTCGGCGCGCTGCTGCGCTTTAGCGATTCCTACAAGTCGCAGCAGATGTGGCGCGCCAACTCGGACCTTGGCCAGCGCGGGCAGATCCAGCCCTACCTGACCCAGCTGGAAAAGGTGATGGCCGACAAGACCTCGAGCATCAGCTACGGGGTCGACAACTTCTTCAAGGCGCTCAACGCGGCCGCCGTCGATCCGACCTCGACGCCGCTGCGCCAGCAGGTCATCACGATGGCCAACGCGATGTCGCAACAGATCAACAGCATCTACAACCTGACCGCGACCCAGCGCGTCTCGGTCGACCAGCAGCGCACCACGATGCTGCCGTCGATCAACGAATCGCTGGCCGGCATCGCCGCGCTCAACAAGCAAATCATCCAGGTCGGCTCCGCCGGCACCAGCACCTCTGGCCTGATCGACCAGCGCGAACAGCTGATCGACGACGTGTCGGCGCAGGTGGCGGTGGAAGTGCTCAACAATCCCGACGGCAGCGTCAGCGTGTCGCTCAAGAGCGGCCAGCCGCTGGTGATCACCGACATGGCGGCCACGCTCGGTTTCGAGACGCTGTCGGGCACGCAAACGCTGAACCTGACCTTCGCCGGCACCAAGTTCAAGCTCGACGACACCAAGGTCGGCGGCCAGTTGGGCGGCCTGGGAGATTTCCTGAAAAAAACCCTCGAGCCGCTGCAAACATCGATCTCCGAGATCGCCGAGCAGATGTCGACATTGGTCAACGACCAGCTCAAACTGGGCTACACCGCGCCCGGCGTGCACGGCACGGACCTGTTCGTGTTCAACCCATCCAGCGCCACCGGCCTGCTGGGCATCGATCCGACCATCACGGCGGCCGGCCTGGCCTTCTCCAACGACGGCACCCCGGGCGACAGCAGCAATTTGCAGGTGCTCATCGATATCAAGAGCCAGCCGATCACGTTGACCGGCCTGGGCAGCGTGCTGCTCAACGACGCCGATACCCAGGTGGTCGGCAAGCTGGCCGTCGAAAGCCAGCAAAACCAGGCGCTGCTCAAGACCGCCACCACCATCCGTCAGCAGTCCGAAGACGACTGGAAGTCCACCAGCGCCGTCAACCGCGACGAGGAAGCGATCAACCTGATCGAGTTCCAGAACATGTACCAGGCCAATATGAAGGTCATCTCGGTGGCGAACAACCTGTTCGACGCCACCTTGCAAATGTTTAATTAAGGAAACGTCATGCGTATCGCCTCCAGTCAATTCCAGGCCACCATGAACCGTGGCCTGCAGGAAAACCAAAGCTGGGTCTCCAAGCTGACCGAGCAGATGGCCGCGCGCACCCGCATCATGGTGCCGTCGGACGATCCGATCGGCGCGGTGCGCATTTCGCGCCTGACGCGCGAGGAAGCCATCGTCGGACAGTACCGCGACAACATCGCCGCCTCCAAGATCCGCTTGAACAGCAACGAAGAATACCTGAGCAGCATGACGCGCGACATCACCTCGCTCAACGACCTGCTGGTGCAGGCCACGGACGGCAGCAACTCGACGGCCGACCTGAAGGCGACCGTCACCTCGCTGAGCGCGTTGCGCGACAGCCTGCTTTACACCGCCAACCAGAAGGACCAGGAAGGCCGCTACATCTTTTCCGGCACCGCAACGGACATCGAGCCGATGCAGGCCACGGCCGGCCCGCCGGCGACCTACGCCTACATGGGCAATCCGGGCCAGCAAAAGACCGTCATCGGCAACGGCATCACGCAGACCGTCAACGTCAACGTCGACGGCTTGCAGCACTTGCTGACCAAGCTGAGCGCCACCATCGCCGCGCTGTCCGATCCCGCCATGTCCGCCGGCGACCCGGGGCTGCGCACCACGCTGACCGACAACATGGACAGCGCCACGGCCACGCTCGACCTGCTGGCCGGTAAGATCGCCGAACTGGGGGGCGCCCAGAACATCATGAGCACGCTCGACGACAACCACGCCAACGTCAGCCTGTCCAACAAGACCGCCATCGTGGACCTGTCACAGCTCGATTACGCCGAGGCCGCCACCGAGCTGTCCGGGTATAATCTGTCGCTCGAAGCATCGTACAAGGCCTATTCCAAGGTGAGCAACCTGTCGTTGTTCAGCATCCTGTAACCGCGTCACCACGTCACCATCCTAGCGTATGCAAATCTCGCCCCAACCCGCTCCCACCGTCATTGTCCCCGGCGGCGCCGGCAATGCCAGCGCGGTGGACGGCACCGCGCTCGGGCTGAACGGCGAGAACGCGGCCACGGCCACCCCGGTCAACCCGACGCCGACCTCGGCGGCGCCGTTGCGCCGCGGCCTGACCAATATGGACCAGCCGCTGCAGGGCGAAATCTCCGGCGCCCAGCAAGCGCTCGACTTCCTCGAACAAAGCGCGGCCCAGCTGCGCAACCTCAAGGCCGACCTGAGCGCGCGCCTGGCCAACCGCCAGCGCGCCGACGGCACCCTGGAGGCGCGGGTGCGCCAGTTCAGCAACAGCTGGCGCAACCGTTCGCAGGCGTCCGGCGGCACCCTCGACTCCCAGCTCAACTTCAGCAACCAGGCCACCAACACGCGCTTCAACGTGCGCGGCATGAACCTGACCAACCTGCGCCCCGGCGGGCGCGAGGTGCTGGCCATCTCGCTGGGCGGGCAAAACCTCAGTTCGGTGGTGCTCGAGCCGGGCCTGACCGACCAGCAGATCGCCCAGCGCTTCGACACGGCGCTGGCGCCAAGCGGCGTGCGCGCCGCCTTGGGCGAGGACGGCCAGCTGGAATTTTCCGTCGCCGAATCGCAATGGGGCAATATCCGCGACACCATCGCCGTGCAGGGCGGCGGACAGCGCTTCCCCACCGGCCAGTTGAACCGCGTCAAGGCCGAGGCGCAGGCGCCGGTGGTCGACCCGGACAACTGGCAGACGGCCGATGTCGAATCGATCCGCACCACCTTGCAGCAAGTGCTGCAGGCGCTGGCGCAGGTGGAACGCTCGATCGCCTCGGTGCAAACGGCGCTCAACCAGGCCGCCGCGCGGGTCAAGAACGCGGTGCCGTCCGGCACCACCGACGGCATGGAGCAGGTCGCGCAGAACTTCGTGACGACCGCCAGGCAGCCCGGCTACCAGTCGCTGCTGTCGATCACGTCGGCGCTGGCCGGCATCAGCCGCGAGCGCGTGGTTTCGCTGCTGAGTCTGCGCTAATCCAGCGCGCCAATTTACCATCTGCAACACGTAGGGCGGATTAGCGCAGCGTAATCCGCCATCCATGCGCCGCCGACGAAGCTTGGCGGATTACGGCGTGCCGCCTCTTAAGGTCTACCGGCAGGTAGGCCGCCTCCTCCTGTGGGCCCCCGGGGCGGATTGGCGGGCCTCACCCGCTAGTCCGCCCTACACAATCAATTCAGCCTCGGTAGTCCCTGGCGCGCCAGCGCGCTGAACGCCTCGGCCGGCATCGGCTGTGCGTACACATAGCCCTGCGCGAAATCGCAGCCTGCCAGCTCCAGCAGATTGCTCTGGGCCACCGTCTCGACACCCTCCGCCACCACCCGCAGCCCCAGCTTGTGGGCCATCAGGATCAGCGCCTCGCACATGGCCAGGTCGCCGCTGTCGTTGGCCAGGTGCTGGATGAAGCTGTGATCGAGCTTGAGCAGGTCGATGCCGAAATGCTTGAGGTGGGCCAGCGACGAATAGCCGGTGCCGAAGTTGTCCAGCGCCACCTGCAAGCCCATCTCGCGCAACTCGCGCAGGCGGTCGCCGACCTGGGCGGCGCCGTCGAGCAGCACGCCCTCGGTGATCTCGATGATCAGGCTGCGCGGCGACAGGCCCAGCGCGGCCGCGTGCTCGAGCCAGCCGACATACAGCGCCGTGTCGCCGCGAAACTGCGCCGACGACTGGTTGATGCCCACCTGAAAGCCCGAACCGAGCTCGTCCTGCCACTGCCGGGCCTGCCTGGCGGCCTGGCGGAACACCCAGTCGCCGATCTCCATCATCAGCCCGCCCGATTCGGCGAACGGCAGGAACTCGGCCGGCGCCAGCAGGCCGCGGCGCGGATGGCGCCAGCGCAGCAGCGCCTCGGCGCGCTCGATCTGGCCGCTGCGCAGGTTGACGATGGGCTGGTAATGCAACTCGAACTGCTGGCCCGACAGCGCCGTTCGCAAGTCGACGGTGACCTGCTGGCGCGCCTGCGCCGCCTTTTGCAGTTCCGGCGTGAAATAGCTATAGCGGTTGCGCCCGCTCTGCTTGGCCGCGTACATGGCCTGGTCGGCGTTGCGCAGCAGCGCCTCGGGGGAATTGGCGTCGGCCGGGAACACCGAAATGCCGATGCTGGCCGACACCGACGGATGGGCCACGCCCAGGGTAAACGGCCGGTTCAGCCGCGCCAGGATGGTCTGCGCGATGCGTTCGATGGCGCTGATCTGCTCCAGTCCCGTCAGGATGACGGTGAACTCGTCGCCGCCCAGGCGCGCTACCGTGTCGGAGGTACGCACGCAGGCGCCGATGCGGTGCGCCGCTTCGACCAGCAACACATCGCCCTGGTCGTGGCCCAGGGTGTCGTTGACCCGCTTGAAGCCGTCGAGGTCGATGAAAAGCAGTCCCAGCAGCACGCCCTCGCGGCGCGCCTTCTTGACCTCCTGCGCCAGCCGGTCGTGGAACATGTGGCGGTTGGGCAAGGCGGTCAGGCTGTCGAAGTTGGCCTGCTGCCAGATCAGTTCGGTCGAGGCGCGGGTCGCCGTGATGTCGCTCACCAGCGCCAGCGCGCCCAGGTAGCCGCCTTCGCCATCGAAGATGGGATTGGTCGCCAGGGTCACCCACAGCTCGGCGCGGTCCTTGCGCAGGAACTTGAACTCGTGGCGCTCGGCCACGCCGCGCTGGCGCCGCGCGATGTTGCGCTCGAGGATGGCGCGGCCCTCGTCGTCCATGAACGCCACCAGCGGCTGGTCGAGCATTTCCTCGATCGTATAGCCGAGCATCTGCGCCATCTTCGGATTGACAAAGCTGGTGCGCGCGCTGGCATCGATTTCCCAGATGCCCTCCTCGGCGCAATGGACGATGCGGCGGAAGCGCTCCTCGCTGCGTTCGAGCGCGGCGGTCTTGCCCTCGGCCAGCTCGACCACCACCCGCAGCGCCTGGCCGCTGGCGTCGGCGCTGGCGCGCAGGGTGACGGGGAAGCCCTGCTGGTTGCGCCCGCGCACCATCTGCAGGTCGCACTGCTCGGGCTGCGCACTGTTGAGGGCGTGCCGCACGAAGCGGTCGAAGTCCTCGTGGAAGCGTGGCGCGACGAACTGGCGGAACGACGCCTGCTCGGGATGCCCGCGTGACAAGCCCAGCAAATCGGCGCCGACCACGTTCATCTGCAGGATGGCGGTGTCGAAGCCGAGCACGAAATAGCCGACCGGCGCCAGCAGATAGATATCGTTGAAATAGGAGGTCTCGACGACGGCCGTGCCGGTCTCGGCGAAGCCGGCGGCGGGCACGGTGGACTCGCCGATGGTGGCCATCATGGCCTCATAGGGCGCCAGGGACGCCAGCCCGCCGAGGCGCTCCTCGGTGATCGGCTGCCCGCGGCCCAGCGACTCGGTACCGGACGTTTGCTTCTCCATACCCTCCCTTTGCGTAACCCCAACTCCGCAACTCCGGGGTCAGTGCCGACATTCGGACACGGACTCATGCTTCAATGGCGAATCTGGCCCGGAGCCCGGCGCCGCCATGCAGACGTTGGCGGAGCTCGTGTCCGAATGTCGGCACTGACCCCCGCTTGGGGGTATGGGGTTAGACTAGCATTTACGGGTGGCGATGTCGAGAAAACACGGGAAGTTAGCGATGTGCACGGTTCAAACGTTGTTCGGCGCGTCGTTGCAGCGCCTCAAACAGCAGGCTCAGCGCCCAGTAGATCAGCGCCGCGGCCAGGTACAGCGGCAACGGCCGGAACGTGGTGGCGATCACTTCCTTGGTCGAGAGCATCAGCTCGGTCATGGTGATGACCGACACCAGCGAGGTGTCCTTGATCAGGCTGATCAAGGTGTTGCTCATCGCCGGCACCGCGATCCTTAGCGCCTGCGGCAACACCACGTGGCGCAAGGTGCTCCAGTAACCGAGTCCGAGGCTGTAGCTGGCCGCCCACTGCCCCTGGCTGACCGCGCCGATGGCGCCGCGCAGGCTTTCGGACAGGAACGCGCCCGAGTTCAGGCTCAGCGCCAGGATGCCGGCCGTCACCGGCGTGAATTCGATGCCGACGCTGGGCAGGCCGTAATAGATGACGAACATCTGCACCAGCAGCGGCGTGCCCCGGAACAGGCTGACATACACGGTGGCCGGCCAGCGCAGCAGCCGGTACGGCAGGATGCGCATCACCGCCACCGGGAAGCCGATCAGCAACCCGCCCAGCATCGAGGCCAGCGCGAAGATCACCGTGTAGCCGGCGCCGCGCAACATGACCGGCGCCGCCTCCGCCAGCAGCGTGCGCAGCTCCAGCACGTCCTGCCACGCCATGCTCAGGGCGCCTTGCTGACGTCAGTACCGAACCATTTGATCGAAATCGCCTTCAGGCTGCCGTCGGCGGCGACGTCGGCCAGCGCCTTGTTGAGCGCGGCCTTGAACTCGGGATTGCCCTTGTGGAAGGGAATGCCCATGCGCTCGACCGCGCCGACCCGGGCGCCGGCCTTGATCGGCAACTTGGAGATTTTCAGCAGATAGGCCGACATCAGGCTGTCGTTGAGCGCGGCGTCGAGCCGGCCGCTGGCCAGGTCCGACATGGTGTCGGGCGCGGCCGCGTAGCTGCGCACGTCGATGCCGGGCACCGCCCTGGCCTGCTGCTCGTAGACGCTGCCCTGCCCCACGCCGAGCTTCTTGCCCTTCAGATCGGCCAGCGAAGCGTAGGCGGCCTTCTCGTCCTTGCGCACGATCAGTTGCGGCATCGAATAGATATATGGGGTGGAAAAGTCGAACGCCTGCTCGCGCTTGGGATTGATGCCGACCTGCGAAATGATCACATCGTATTTGTTGGCCGACAGCCCGGCCAGGATGCTGGCCCATTCGCTGCTGACAAACTCCACCTTCACGCCCAACTTCGCCGCCAGCAGGCGCGCCACATCGACGTCGTAGCCGGCCAGCTGACCCGTCTTCTGGTCCTTGTAGTTGAACGGCGGATACGTTCCCTCCAGCGCCACCTTCAGCGTGCCGCGCGCCTTGACGGTGGCCAGCAGGTCCGCCGCCGACGCCGTCGTCGGCGCCCAAGCCGCCGCCAGGCCGGCCGCGAGCACCAAGGTCATGGCCACGGTCCGCAGCGCGCGGCGGCGCCCGGGTTTGATGGCGGAAGCGATACTGAACTGTGTCTGCATGGAATTCCTCATAGTGGCAGGCGCTACCAGGCGCCCATACGGCGGCGCAGGCCGAAATTGTGGCGCACGACCAGCATCGAGGTGGCGATCAGTCCGCTCAGCCCGATCATCAACTGTACCAGCTTATCGTCCGGTAGCACCCACAGCGAGCCCTGCGGCGCCTCGTCGGTGCGCGCGGCCGCCATGATCAGTGGCGCCACCCATTGCGCTTCGGGCGTAACATCCAATATCAGCGCGCCGTCCTGGGTGGTCTGCATATAGATCTCGCCGCCCTCGGCCAGCGTGAAGCAGACGCCGTAACCGGTTTCGTTCTTGCCGATATGTTGCTGCAGGCTGAGGTTATGTTCCTCGATCCACAGTTCGACATCGGCCGGGCTCTCGAGCCCCTGCCACGGCACCGGCTTGAAACGCGGCGGCTCATTCTTATCTTGCATACTCATCCCATTGACTGGCCAAGCCGCCAGTTTACTCGATAGGAGGAATCGACGATGAAATTCAAATCTTTATTCGCCCCCCGCCGGAGGGAATATGTCTCTGACTTCGGCCAGTTTCTGAACCAGTTCATGGACGAGCATCCCGAAGTCAAGCGCGACCAGGAACTCGGCTGGCGTATCTGGTGGGAGCGCCCGGTGGACCCGCGCGCGATCGACCGCGAGCGGCAGGCCAACCTGAAGCCGACCGCCTACCACTCCTACTATTACGAGTAGACGCCGTCGATGGCGGCCCGGGTCAACCCTTCCAGGTGCGCTTGAGGCCGGTATCCGCGTGGATCCACCCGCCGCGCGGGCCGGCGCGGTAGTAAAAGCCGACGCCGCCCTGGCGGAAGCTCTTGACCAAGCCGCCGAGCACTTCGGCGTTCAGGTTGGCGATGCGGATGTCGGCGGCGCGGCCTTCGATGTGCAGCGACTGGCGCGCGGCGGGCACGCCGGCCTCGCGCAGCTTGTTGTTGGACGCCGAGGTGCGGTAGCCCGACAGGATCTCCAGCGGCGTATCGATGCCGTAGCGCTGCACGAAAGCCTGGGTGCCCCACAAGGTTTCGAACAGTTTGGGATCGATGCGCGCGGTTTCCTTGCCGTTGACGTCGCGCAGCAGGTGGCACAAGTCCTGGTAGGCGGACTCGATGATCTCGCCGTCGCGCCAGTACAGCAGCTTGGCGCGCTCGTTGCTGGCCGGACGGAAGACCTCGATGGTGCGCGGCTTGAGCCAGAATTCCATGTCGAGCAGCTGGGCGTCGAAGATGTCCGGCGGCGGCTCGATCTCGCCCGAGCCCGAACCGAGGCCCGACGGCGCCGATTGCGTCGATGCCGACGGCATGCTGCCCGCCGTGCGCGACTGCGTGACAACAGCCGGGGCCGCCACTCGCGCCGCCGGCGGCTTGGCGGCCGCGGCGGTTTTGCGCGCGGCGCCGTCCGATGCACATCCTATCAACGGCACGGACAAGAACCCCGCCGCCGTCAACCCCAAGCCCTGCTGTAAAAACTCTCTGCGCGATGCCATAGCTATTCCGTAAAACTCGATAGGGATACTATAGCGTAAGCAGGGGGAAATGAAAAACACGGCAGGCGCTGCGTAACGCCATCGCGCTAGTAAAGCGCCTGCCGCGCCGCCCGTTCGGGCACGATGGACGATTACGCGGCGGCGGCCACCCGCTGCGGCGCCGACTGCGGCGGCAGCAAGGCCGCGCGCGGCTCATCGAGCAGATAGCCCTGGGCCAGCAGCGGCACGCCGGCGGCCTCGCCCAGCTGCCGCAGCACCGTCAGCGTCTGCGGCGCTTCCACCCGTTTGAACAGCACCGACACGTTGGCGGCGGCCGAGCGACGCAGCAAGATCAGCAAATTTTCGGTGTCGTGCAGCTCGCGCGCATCGAGCTTGAACACGTCCGGACGCAGACGGTCCAACACCTGCAAGCCGTCCTGCGCGCTGGCCACGTTGACGGCGAAACGGAAACCGTTGCGCCGGTAATTGTCGGACACATAATTCAACAGCCAGCCCTGCTGCGGCGTGGCCGCCGGCAGTTGCAGCACGATGCGCGACAACGGCAACTCCAGCGCGTCGAGGATGCGCCGGAATGCGTGCCCGTGGTTGCTGCTGACGGCGCTGAGCAGGCGGTCGTGCACGTTCAGGTACAGATCGGCGTCGGCATTGGGCGCCGTGTCGGCCTGGCGGAAGAAATTGATCGAGTGCAGCATGCGGCACAGCCGGTCGAGCTCGATGGACTCGTCGTCGCTGGCCGCATGGTCGAGCAGCTTCCACAGCGACAGGCCCATGTCCTGCGCCGACACGCTGCGCGCCAGCCCCTCGTACGCGTGGATCGTGCCGGTTTCGAGCTGGCGCACCGGCTGGAAGGCGCTGCTCATGGTGCAATTGAAAAACCGCCCCTGCGCCTTGCCCTCGTGATCGAGCCAGATGCTGGTGGCGGCGCCGGTCGCGTCGGATAAACGCGCCAGGTATTTTTGTAGAACGGGAAATGACATGGGTTCCTCGACGGATACAGGCAATGTCGACAGCGTATGCGCGCCCCGGGAAAACCAGAACGAATGCTTTCACCTATGGATATGCCAAAACATTCCTTCCGCTCCCATGGGGGCGCGGCTATTGTGGGGCATCGTCAACCAACTCCCCAGACCCATGTGCCAACTACTCGCTATGAACAGCAGCAAGCCTGCCGCCGTGGATTTTTCGTTCGCGGGCTTTGCCGAACGGGGCGGACGCACGGGCGAACACAAGGACGGCTGGGGCATCGCGCTGCACACCAGCACCGGCTGCCGCCTGTACACCGACTTCCTGCCGTCGATCGATTCGCCGCTGGCGGCGCAGTTCAAGCAAAACCCGATCAAGGCGAAAAACGTCGTCGCGCATATCCGCAAGGCCACGCAAGGCCGCATCTCGCTGGAAAACAGCCACCCGTTCACGCGGGAGCTGTGGGGCCAGACCTGGTCGTTCGCCCACAATGGCGATTTGAAACTGTTCAACCCCAACCCCAGCCTGTACGCGCCATGGGGCGATACCGACAGCGAGCGGGCTTTCTGCCACCTGCTATCGGGCCTGGCGCTGCGCTTCGAGCAGGCGCCGCCGCGCCACCTGCTGTATCAAACGCTGGAAACGCTGGCCGGCGAGATCGCCGATTACGGTACCTTCAACTTCATTTTGTCCAATGGCGAGCTGCTGTTCGCGCATTGCAGTACGGATTTGCATTTCGTGGTGAGGGAGTATCCGTTTTCGGTCGCCAAACTGATCGATTGCGACCTCAGCATCGATTTCAGCAAGCACAACCATCTCGACGACCGGATCGCCGTGATCGCCACCCAGCCGCTGACGTCGAACGAGACGTGGACCAGGCTGGCGCCGGGCGAGCTCAAGCTGTTCGTTGGGGGTGAGGAGGTGGGCGCTGCGCCGGCAAGGCGCGAGGCGTGGCAACTGGCCGTGTGCTATTAAAGTAAAGCCGGCCAAGGCCGGCTTTGATTTACGCTGAATTACAGTTACAAAACCGTTTACGCTTGGCCGCGTCCGGCACGCCGGCCTCGTCGAGCTGCTTCCAGAAGAACACCGTCTCGACGCCATAGGGCGAGCGGACCTTGCCAGCATCCACATAGCCGCGCCGCGCGAAAAACGCCTGGCCGGTGGCCGTGCTGTGCAGCTGCAGGGCCTTGACGCCCCAACTGCAAGCCTGCTCCTCGACGCGCGCCAGCAGGGCCGTGCCGACCCCGTGCCCCCGTGCTTCCGGCAATAGATAGCATAAAGCCAACTTCCCTGCCCCGGTCAGCAAAGCGACGCCGACCACGATGCCTTCGCTGACCGCGACCAGCGAAAAATTGGTGGGCGAACTGAACCAGTTGGCCACCATCTGCGGCGTTTTGTTGCCCAACCACGCATCCAGGATCGCCGGATCGTTTTTGTGGTCGAGCGCACAGCACTCCGAGATAGAACGGCGCAAGACGTTGCACGCCGCGTCCGCATCTGTCGAAACAGCAATGCGGACTTCAAGACTCCGAATTTCAAGACTCATGTACGCTCACAAATATTCCCGATAGCAAAATGAAGTCGCCTTCTCAGTGCCTGATTCGACTATACACCAAGCTGCCAAAGCCGTTGCGGACGCACCGGTTTCCCCTATGACAGCCTAGTGGCTGGCCCTGCTTTTGCCCACGAATGTTTTCAAAAATCGTTATACGGTTTTTAACGAAAACTTCGCGAAATCCATACGGTCTAAGCATATTACGAAAAATTCGTATCTTTTCCGGGCGAAATTTTACACCATGGGCGTCTGTTATTACGAAAGCTCATTATGACCAACAAAAATCCTGCTCGCCGCCTCGTTGTCACCTCGTTCCTGGCCGCCTCGGCGCTCTTGATGGGCCTGCCGCTGCATGCCAGCGCCGCCGCCGAGCCTGTGCTGCTGAACGCCTCCTACGACGTCGCGCGCGAACTGTTCAAGGACATCAATCCCGTATTCGTTGCTGACTGGAAGAAGACCACCGGCGAGACCGTCAGCGTCAACCAGTCGCACGGCGGCTCGTCGAAGCAGGCCCGCTCCGTCGCCGACGGCATGGAAGCGGCCGTTGTCAGCATGAACCAGGCCAATGACATCGATATGCTGGCCGATCGCGGCTTGGTGGTGCAGGACTGGGCCAAGAAGTTCCCCAACAACGCCGCGCCGTTCTACTCGACGATGGTATACCTCGTCCGCAAGGGCAATCCGAAACAGATCAAGGATTGGGCCGACCTGGCCAAGCCCGGCGTCAAGGTTGTCATCCCGAATCCCAAAACCGCCGGCAACGGCCGCTATACCTATCTGGCAGCGTGGGGCTCGGTAGTGAAAAAAGGTGGCACCGAAGCGCAAGCGCGCGACCTGGTCGCCAAGATCTTCAAGAATGTGCCGGTGCTCGACGCGGGCGGACGCGGCGCCACCACGACCTTCACCCAGCGCGACATCGGCGATGTGCTGGTGACCTTCGAAAACGAGGTCAACATGGTGCGCGCCGAGTTCGGCGACAACTTCGAGGTGGTCTATCCTTCGATCTCCATCCTGGCCGAATCGCCGGTGGCGGTGGTCGACAAGGTGGTCGACCGTCGCGGTTTGCGCAAGCAGGCCACCGGCTACCTGAACTTCCTCTACACCGAGGCGGCGCAGGACATCATCGCCAAGCACTATTTCCGTCCGCGCTCGGAAAAGGCTTTCAAGAAATACAGCGCCAACTTCCGTCAAATCACCATGTTCACGGTGGATGACGTCTTCGGCGGCTGGAAAGCGGCCCAGAAAAAGCACTTTGACGACGGCGGCGAATTCGACAAGATCTACCAGAACAAATAAGGTTATACGGATCGATTCGTTTGCAAAGGCCGTGAATGCCCTTAATCTGGACGTGTAGTAACTAACCAGACAAAGGATGCACGATGGCCATTTCTGAAATTAACGTACGTAACCAGTTCCGTGGCAAGATCAAGGAAATCATCTTCGGGCCTGTGGTCTCGGAAGTCGATGTGGAAACCCAGCACGGCATCGTCACCTCGGTGATCACGTCGCGCTCCATCCACGACCTGGACCTGAAAGTGGGCAGCGAAGTGATCGCCCTGGTCAAATCCACCGAGGTCTCGATCGCCAAGATCAGTAGCTGAGCCGTCCAACCGCCGCAGCACCCGCAACCGGCCGCCGCCGCCGCCGGACACCGATAAAGCCCCGAGCGCTCCCCCCGCCTCGGGGCTTTATTTCTGCTTGATACAAAATAATAGAATCCGTAGGTTACATACAATAGACGAGAAACCACTTTAATGTTATCGTCTATCCTTCGTATTGCCGTATAGCTAGTCTTAGCTTTGCGCTGCGCCTTCGTCAGGCGCCCGTTTCACTCCTCACTCCCAAGAATACCTAACATGCTCAAGAAAATTGTCGCTGTATTGCTGAGTACGTTCACTGCGGCCGCGCTCGCAGTGCCGCTCGGCTCTCAGTCCGTGCTGGTCGTCGAAGACGCCACTGGCAAGGTCCTCGTCGAAAAGAATTCCAACGTTCAAGTCCCGATCGCGTCGCTGACCAAGCTGATGACGGCGATGGTGGTGCTCGACTCCAAACCGGACATGTCGGCGCCCATCAGCATCGACCAGGCCGACGTCGATATGCTGAAGCACAGCACCTCGCGCGTGCCGGTCGGCGCGGAAATCCCGCGTGGCGACGTGCTGCAGTTGGCACTGATGTCGTCAGACAACCGTGCCGCCGCGTCGCTGGCGCGTACCTATCCGGGTGGTCCTGCCGCGTTCAAGGCGGCGGTCAACGCCAAGATCCGCGCGCTGGGGCTGACCCAGACGGTGATCGAGGAGCCGACCGGTTTGTCGCCGCATAACCGCTCGACCGCAACCGATCTGGTCAAAATGGCAAAGGCCGCTTCGGCCTATCCGGAGATCGCCCGCATCACCACCGACACCAAGGACATCATCAAGATCAAGGGTCGGCAGGTGGAGTATCACAACACCAACCGCTTGGTCGGCGCCAAGGGTTGGGATGTCGGTTTGTCGAAAACCGGCTACACCGAAGAGGCTGGTCGCTGCCTGATCATGCGCTTTAAGTCTGGTGGTAAGGACAATACTTTGGTGTTGTTGAATGCGAAAGCAAATTCGGCTAGGTTGATGGATGCGTTCAATATCCGCCGCTTTATTTCGGGTCCGATCGAGAAACCAAAAGTATTGAAGGCGGCGGCGAAAACCAAGAAGAAGGTTATCAAGGCGAGCAAGCGGAATCGTCGGGCAATGTGATTTTTTGCTGTTTTGGGATGCTGAAAACCGGACTTTGGGTCCGGTTTTTTTTCGTCTGGTGGATGGGGGCCGACGCTGGCGGTGGTGGCGACGCTTGGCGGATTACGGCGTGCCGCCTAATCCGCCCTACGTGTTTTCGTTATTACGCGCCCTCACCATGCCGGATTTTGGTGTTTTCGTGCTAATTTTTGGCTTATTGGGAGCGTGGACTAGCCCTGCGCCAGTTCGTTTTGATCGTTCAGTTGTCGAGGAGGTTGCGCAGGCCGCTCGCGCGTTGCGTGCGTTGGGCGATGGCGTCCAGCAAGACTTGGCCGTTCGGAGTCAGTAACGTAAAGTAGTCACGGGCGCGGGTGATGCCGGTATAAATCAGCTCGCGCGCGAGCATGCCGCCGCTGTCTTTCGGCAGCACCAGCACGGTGTGCTTGAACTCGGAACCTTGTGATTTATGCACCGTCATGGCGAACGCGGTTTCCACATTCCGCAGCCGCGTGGCGAGCACGCTGCGGACGTTTTCGCCCTCCGAGAAATACACGCGCAGCGCTCCGGGACGCGCCGGGTCAGGCAAAGTCAGGCCGATGTCGCCGTTGAAAACGCCGGTGCCGTAGTCGTTGCGGGTGACCATGACCGGTCGCCCGACGTACCATTCGCCGGTCCTTTTCAGCAGGCCGGCCGACTGCAACGTCTTCTCGATTGCATCATTCAAACCGGTCACGCCCCATTCGCCTTCTCGGACCGCGCACAAGATGCGGAAGGTTTCGAAGCTGTTCAGCACAGATTTCACCCAGGCAAGTCGTACGATCTCCTCGCCTTCCGGAGCGCCTGCCGCGATCATTTTGAGGTAATCCTGATAACCGCCGGCGGCGCCGTGGCGGCCTGCCAAAGCGAGTTGCAACAGGTCCGCCGCTTGCGCCGGATCGATCCAGGCCACCTTTTCTTCCTCGCTCTCGCGCAGGACATTGACCGCGGCGGCAGCGTCGCCGGCATTGACCGCAAGCGCCAACGCGCCGATCGGACCGCCAAAACGACGGCTTTCGCGCAGCATGACCGTTTGCTGGGCGATCGGGCCGCCGTCGCCGGCGAAGCTGGCAGGCAATTGCTGGCCCGTGCTTTCGAGTACATATGTCAACGTTTCCGCGCCGTAGTCGCCGGCTTCGGCGTTGTGGCACAGGTCGCCCAGCACCGCGCCGGCTTCCACAGACGCAAGCTGATCCTTGTCACCCAGCAGTATCAAGGTGGCGGTTGGCGGCAGCGCGGCCAGCAGCGCCGACATCATCTCCAAGTGAATCATTGACGCTTCATCAACAATCAGCACGTCGACATCCAGCTGGTTGCCGGCGTGGTGCTGGAACGCGCGCGTGTCCGGGCGCGCGCCCAGCAAGCTGTGCAAGGTCCGGGCCGCGCCCAGTTCACGCTCCGGCATCACTTCGCGCACCCGCTGGTCCAGGCCGGCAAGCGCGACGTCGATCGATTGCTTCAGCCGGGCCGCCGCCTTGCCGGTTGGCGCCGCCAGGGCGACGCGCAGATCGGAATGCCGGCCGCCGCTGGTGGCGAACAACAGTGCCAACAAGCGTGCCACCGTGTAGGTTTTGCCGGTGCCGGGGCCGCCCGTAATGATGCCGAGCTTGCCACGCATGGCCACGGCGCACGCGACTTTTTGCCAGTCGACACCGCCGCCGCGCGCTGCGTGGGGGAACAGGATATCGAGCCAGCGGCGCACGCCGGCCACTTCGTCGTCGGCGTCGATGGCGATGACGCCGCCAAGCGAGCGGCTGCGCACCGCTTGGGCGACCAGCGTTTCGTCGCGCCAATAGCGGCGCAGATACAGCCGCTCGCCCTCCAGCACCAGCGGCTGCTGGAAATCGAGATCGCCAACCGGCCACACCTGGTCGCAACCAGCCAGCAGGGCTCGCCAAGCGGCGGCGTTTTTCGGCCAGGCGCCCACCGTGTCGCGCAGTTCGCGCCACTCGTCGCCCGCCCAGCCCAGTAATGCGGCGGGGTCGGCCGACAATTCCTCCAGCAGCAGACAGCTGTGGCCGCGCCCTTCCAGTTCCGACAACAGTACGCAAGCGGCCATCAACTGCGGCGAACTGCTTCCAACGGAGGCGATAAAGCGCGCAAAGGCGCCGCTTAGCCGGCGCAGATGGCCGCTTTCGGTCAACGCGTCGATCTGTGCGAACAATGGCGCGGACGCTTCGGAGGCCAGCCGGGTTTCAATAGTCATCGTGGACCTCGCCATTCGCTGCGGATGTGTAGCCGAGCAGTTCATCCAATCCGTTCAATAGCGCCGGGTCCGGCGCCATCCAGTAACACCCCCGCGTTTGCGTATTGGCGATGCCGCGCAGGAACAGGAACACGGCGCCGCCCAAGTGCTCGGTTGGATCGTAGCGCCGGCCAAGGCGGCTTTGCAGCAGCCGGTGCAGCGCCAACATATAGATGGCGCCCTGGATATCGTAGCGATGCTCGGCGATCGCGGCGATCAGCGCCGGCTCGTGATAGGCCGCGTCGCCCGCGCCCAGCGCGTTCGACTTGTAATCGAGCACCCAGAATTTGCCCTCATGCTCGAACACCAGGTCGGCGAAGCCTTTGAGCATGCCGTGCAGCTGGCGCTCCGGCAGCGATGGCCGCGCCGCGCCGTCCAGCAAATGCGCGACGCACAACTGGTCCAACGCGCCGGTGTCGAGCCGCTCGCTGGGGAACCAGAATTCCATTTCCGGCAGCGGCGCCTCGATGCGGCTGAGCGGCGCGTTCACATACGGCAGCTCGGTGGTGGCGATCTCGCGCAGCCACGCCAGCGTGTCGGCCAGCCGGTTGCCCCAGCCCGCACGCTCGACACGCCGCGTCAGGCGCGCCTCGAAGTTCTCCTGCTCGACGATGGCGAAGCCCTCCTCGCCCATCCACTCCAGCTGCTCGTGCAGGAAGTTACCGGGCACCGAGCCGCGCGGGAAGCGATGCCATGGCGCGTCCTCCACCCGCACCGGCAGCACGATGCCCGGCACGTCGCCGTCTTCGAGCAAGGTGGCCTGCGATCCGTCGCGCGGCACCGGCGCCGCGCCGATGTTATCGGAAGAGCCGATCATGCCGGTCGGCCCGGTGCGCCGCGCCAGCGAGCTGAAACTGCCGACCGACCAATCGCGCTCGAAACGGCCGGTGTAATGCAGCGGCTCCAGCAACGGCGGGCGGTGTTCGATTCGGCTCAAGCGCGTCGGCGGCTGCGGCGTCATGTCCAGGGGGACGATACTGATCGATGCGCAGCCTTTGCACGTGTGCTCCCAACGCTCCATCACCAGGTCGGACGGCAGCGCTTCGCCGCCGGTGAGCAGGTAGCCGAGCGCCGATTCGTGCAAGGTGTTGTCGCCGGCCTTGCGGCTGGCCAGCGCCGTCACACCCAGCCACAGGAAGTGGCGCGCCCGCGTCAGCGCCACGTACAGCAGGCGCAAGTCCTCTTGCAGACGCGCGCGCTCGACCAGTTCCATCGCCGTTTCGGTCAGCGCCATGTCGATCCGGCGCACGCCGTCGTCGTCGCTGAATTCGAAGAAGCTGCGGTTGCGCCGTTCCACCTTGCGCGCGGTAACAGCAAACGGCAGATACACCAGCGGATACTCCAGCCCTTTCGATTTATGGACCGTGACGACCTTCACCAGTTCGGCGTCGCTTTCCAGACGCAGCACGCGCTCGTCGCCGGCACCCTCGCCGCCTTCGATCTGCTCCGCGAGCCAGCGTATCAGCGCCTGTTCGCCATCCAGTTGGCGGCTGGCCGATTGCAGCAGCTCCGCCAGATGCAGCAGATTGGTCAAACGCCGCTCGCCGCCCGGCTGGCGCAGCAAGGCCGCCGGCAATTGCAGCTCGTGGATGAAGCGGCGCAGCATCGCCAGCACGCCCTGGCGCTGCCAGATGATGTGCAGCGCCTTCAACTGCTCGACGCGCTCTTCCCATGCCAGTTCGTCCGATGTCATCAGCGCCAGTTGCGCCAGTTCCAGTCCCGCCGTACGGGTGGCGTAAGCGGCCCGCGCCAGCGCGCCATCGAGCGGATTGGCGACCGCCGACAGCCAGCGCAGTACGTCGGCCGCTTCCTCGCTGTCGGTGACCGAATCCTTGTCGGACAGGTAGACGCTGGCGATCTGACGCCGTTGCAGCGCGCGGCGGATCGCCGCCGCTTCCTTGCGGTCGCGCACCAGCACCGCGATATCGGCCGGCTTCAAACGCTCGAATCCATCCGGGCCGTCGAAGCCTGCCCGTTCGTCGTTGAGCTTCGCGACGATGTCCTCGGCGCAGTGATGGGCGAAGAACTCGCGGTAGCTGTCGGCTTTCAGATCCTGCGCGGCGCTGCACGCGACCACCAGCGCGGGCACGTCGCCGTCGGCGTCGACCATGCGTTCCTTGCGGCCCTTGGCGCCGACCGCCTCGAACGGCAGCGGATTGACGCGCGTGCCTGGATCGCGGAAGCGGAACGCGCCGCGTCCGAAACCGCCCTGCGCCGCCTCGCCCTCGGCGATCATGAACAAATGGTTGACCGCTTCGACCACCGGCTTGGTGGAGCGGTAGTTGGTGCCCAATTGATAATGGCGCCCGGTGGTGGCCTTGCGCGCCGACAGATAGCTGTGGATGTCGGCGCCACGGAAACCGTAGATCGACTGCTTCGGGTCGCCGATCAGGAACAGCCCCGTCTCCGCATCGTTGTCCGCCACGCGGTACAGCAGGTTGAAGATCTGGTACTGGTTCGGCGCCGTATCCTGGAACTCGTCGACCATCGCCACCGGATACTGCTCGGTGATGCGCTTGCGCAGCGCGTCCGCATTCTCGCCCTGGAGCGCCGCGTTCAGGCGGTCCAGCATGTCGGCGAAACCGAACTGGCGGTTGCGCTTTTTCAGTTCGTCCATGCGCTTGGCGACCGACGCGGCGGCGTGGCGGTACAGCGCGTGCGCCATCGGCTCCAGCTGGTCGAGCGCCTGCTTGAGCACCTCGGTGGCGTCGAAGTCTTCCGGGATGGCCGCGCTGAAGCCCTTGGAGAAGGCGTCCTCGATGCCCCAGGGCGTGAGCCGCTTCCAAGCCGTGTCGGTAATCTCGGGCAGCACCGCGCCGGGGTCAAGCGCCCAGGCGCGCAGGCCGTTGAACCAGCCGGCCAGCGAATCGGGCCGCATCTTGTTACCGTTGAAGCACTTGGGCGACATCTCGCGGTGCTGGGCGATCCACTGTTCCATGCGGTTGGCGCGTTCGTGCCAGCCGGCCTTCAAACCGGCCAGCTGCGCCAGTTGCTCGCGCTGGACCGCGCCGATCAGCGCCCCCAGCGACTGCGTCGCGTCGACGTCGCCGATGATATCGGCGCGCTTGACCAGTTCGCGGATCGACTTCTTCATCACGCCGACGTCGCTCCAGCAGGACAGCAGCGCCTCCAGCGACACAGCGTTGAGCGGATAGACCTGCTGGCGCCAGTAGTCGTGGGCGGCGTCCTCGAACAGCGCCTGCTCGTCGCTGACCAGTTCCTCGTCGAACAAACTGCCGCTGTCGAAGGCGTGCTCGCGCAGCATGCGCTGGCACCAGGCGTCGATGGTGAAGATGGCCGCTTCGTCCATCGTCTCCGCCGCCAGCATCAGGCGGTGCGCGGCCTGCTGGCGCTCGGCGTGGCTCGGGTACGACTCCAGGATCGCGTCCAGATAATCGTCACGCGCGTCGTCGTCGCTCATGTCCTCGAAGCGGCGCACGTAGGCCGCGGCCTCCACCAGCCGCTCGCGCACCCGGTTCGACAACTCCCGCGTGGCGGCGCGGGTGAAGGTCATCACCAGGATATCGGCCGGCAGCAGCGGCCGGCGGTAGCCGTTCTCGCCGCCATGCCCGAGCACCAGCCGCACATACAGCGCGGCGATGGTCCAGGTCTTGCCGGTGCCGGCGCTGGCCTCGATCAGGCGCGAACCGTGCAGCGGGAACGTCAGCGGCGCGAGTTGATTGGCGACGTTGTTCATGCCGGGCTCCCCGCCTCGATGGCTTCGATCGTGATGTGATGTTCCAGCCAGTTCGCCAATGGTCCGTACAAGGCATCGGAGACATCGGCGAAGTCCGGCTGCGCGCTCAGCGCCGCGAAGTCGGGCCACAGGCGGGCCAGGCACAGCTCCTCGTTTTCGCCGGAGATTTCGAAGCCGCCGTCGTAGACCGCGCGCGGGTCGCCGCCCTGCGCAAGTGCCAGCGCGGTTTTGCATGCGGTCGGCAAAGGACGGTTCATGCCGTCGCGCCACAGGCATACCAGCTCGCGCAGCGCTTCCAGCGCCTCGTCGCCCGGCAACGCCTTCATCGTCACGATGGCGTCGCGCGCCACCAAATACCCGGTGACCGGCATGCCGGCAGCGGCGGCGGCCAACTGCCGCAGCCACATGGCGATCAATTTATCGCCGCGCGGCTTGCCCTGCTTGTCCGTCACCTTGGACGACATCTGCGTCAGCCACACCGTCTCCAGGCCGTTGCTGCGCAGCTGGTCGATCCAGTCGTCCACCCGTACGCCAGCCAGCACCAGGCTCAATGCCACCTTCGCGGCGGGTTGCGGATAGTGCTCGCGCAACGTGAGCCAGGCGCAACGCACCGGGACCAGCGCCTCGACCAGCTGGCGTTGATACTGCTGCCCGATCAACCCGATCGGCAGCACGCCTTCGCGCGCCAGCCGTTCCGCGCGTTCGGTCAGCTTGTCGTAGACTTCCTCGATCTGCTCCGCGTCGGCGCCGTCGTCGAGCATCGTGTCTTCGAGCAGATAGCGTTCCAGCGCGTTCAGCGAGAACGGTTCCTCGTCCTCGCCCACCAGCGCCGACTCGCCGAACATCACGCCCAGCCGCTGGCGGAAGAAGAAGCGCACCGGCTGGCGCACGAAGTTATTCAGGCTAATGAGTTTGAGGCTGAATTTGTCGTCGATGTCGAACGGCGGCAGCTCGGACGATACAGGCGCCTCGCCATCCTCCCCCGCTTTATGCGCCTCGCGCCATTCCCGCGCATAGGTCAGCAAACCGCCGGCCTCGAAATAGCGGCGGCTGAACGGCTGCAACGCATGCTCGGTGGTGCGCGCGTGCAGATCGAGTTGCCAGCCGTTGACCAGGTAATCGCGCAACTGCGACACCAGCACCGACGCCGGCTGCTCGCTGTTGTCGCGCACATTGCGGCCGACCCAGCTGATATACAGCTTGTCGCGCGCCGCCAGCAGCGCCTCCAGCATCAGGTAACGGTCGTCGTCGCGGCGCGAGCGGTCGCCGGGACGCGCCATGCCCGGCTGCGCCAGCAGATCGAAATCGGCCTTCGGCGCGCGGCGCGGGAAGTCGCCGTCGTTCATGCCGAGCAGGCACACCACGCGGAACGGCACGGCGCGCATCGGCATCAAAGTGCAGAAGGTCACCCCACCGGAGACGAATTGGTGGTTCAAGGTCGGCTCGTCCATCAATCCCAGCCACGCCTCGCGCAGCACCGCCAGCGGTACCGCTTCGTCGAACTGCGCGCCTTCGCAGGTTTCCAGCCAGTTGCTGAGGGCATCGTCCAGCTGCGCCAAGGTCAGTCGGTCGCCCTCCTCGCCGGCATCGAAGAACGCCGCCAGCAAGGCGCGCGCCTGCACGCCCCAATCGGCCGGCGAGCGCGCCTGCGCCAGCACCGCGCGCCAGTGCAGCAGCGCCTCGACCAGTTGCGCCAGCGAGCCGGCCAGCGCGGCATCGAGGCCGCCGACTTCCGAAAACGGTTCGATGCCCGCGAAGCTGGCGCCGACATCGCCACCGCCGCCACTGGCATAGCCGAGCAGCATGCGGCGCACGCCGAAGATCCAGGCATTCTGCTCACCCGCCGGGCCGAGTCCCAGGCCGCTGCGGTGCTCCTGGTCCAGGCCCCAGCGCACGCCGGCGCCTTCGATCCACAGTCCGAGGGTCGGCAAATCTTCCTCGCCAAGGCCGAAGCGCGCGGCCAGCGCCGGCACGTCCAGCAGATCGCGGATCTCGCTCTGGCGGCAGCGCTGCTGCGGCAATCGCAACAGCCACTCCAGCGCCACCAGCAGCGGATTGACGCTGCGGTCATTGACGTCGCCGATCTCGAAAGGAATGTAGCGCGCATCGCTGCGCCGGTGCTGCGCGAAGACCGCGTGGATGGCGGCCGAGAAGGTGTCGATGTCCGGCACCATCACCACCACGTCGCGCGGACGCAACGGCTGCCCGCCACTCTCTGAGCCGGCGAACATCTTCAGCAGCTGATCGTGCAGCACCTCCACCTCGCGCTGCACGCTGTGGGTGACGTGGAATTCGATAGAACGGTCGTCGTCCGGCGGCGGCACGTGCGGATGCTCGGACAACGGAAGTAAGTCGCGCACCGCCGCCTGCACCTGCGACAACAGTGTTCCGCCATCGCCCTCGCTGAACAAATCGATGCGCAGCGGCGCCACGTGGTCGTCGTCGCCCGCCTCGCTGGCGATGGCGGCGGCGCTGGCCGAAGCCTCGTCGAATTCGTCGAGCATGCGGACGAAGTCGCGTCCCTGACGCCCCCAGCTGGCCAGCAGCGGATGGCTGTGCGCATGCAGTTCCTCGAGCGGGATCTGGCCCAGGTCCTGGCCGTTGCGCAGTTGCTGGCGGCGGTGCGCGGAGCGCAGCAGGTCGCGCCCTTCGATGATGTCGCCCCAATAGAACTGGCACGGATTGGGCACGGCCAGCACCACTTGCGCATAACGCGCCAGCGAGGCGAGCGCCTGCAGGCTTTGATACGGCAGCGCAGAGACGCCGAAAATGACGATGCGGCGCGGCAGACGTCCGAGCGGCGCTTCGCCGGCGGCGGCCGCGCGCACGAACTCCGTGTGCACCGTCGCGCGGCCCAGGTCACGTTCCTGCGGATCGACGTCGGCGATCACGGCACGCCATAACTGGCCTTGCCAGCGCTGGTCGTCCGGCAGCGGCACGGCCTCGTTGCGGGCGTTGCGCAGCTGATCGCGGCCATGCGCCCAGTCGTCGAGCCAATCGGCGCGGTACACCTGGTACTGGTCGAACAAGTCGGCCAGCCGCTCGGCCAGTTGCAGGCGCCGCTCCGCTTCGCCGTCGGCGAGGAAGTGGCGCAATGGCGTGAACACGGGATCGGCCAGCAAGGTGGGCAGCAGGCGCATCAGGCGCCAGGTCAGCGGCCCCTTGTCGAAGGCGGAACGGACCGGCACCCGGTCGCGCCCCAGCATGCCGCGATAGGTTTCCCAGAGGAAGCGGGCCGGCAGCGCCACGCGGGTGGCGGCGCACACGCCCATTTCCTCGGCCAGCGCGATCTTCAGCCACTCGGCCACGCCGTTGGACTGGACAAGGAAGATATCCGATTCCAGCGCCCCAAGCGAGTGATTGCGCAGCCACTGGAACACAGCGGCGCGCAGCTGCTCCATCTGATTGCCGTGCAAAATCAACAAGCCGGGGGTGATGCTGGGTTGCATAAGACTCTTTATAGGGACCAAACGGGTCGAAACGCCGCCGTGAAAACCCTATTATCGCTCATCTAGCCCGGCGCGTAGGCCAGCAACTCCTGTGCGATGTGCCGGTCCAGCACCACCAGCATGGCGTGCATCTGCGCCACCAGGCGGCGCGCGTTGGCCGTATCGGGATCGGCGCGCACCCGTTCCAGCGCCAGGCAAAGATCCCCGAATTGCATCGCACCCACCGCGCGGGCAGACGATTTGATGCGGTGGCCCAATTCCGACAGCGCCACCAGGTCGTTCTGTGCCAGTGCGGCGTCGACTTCGCGCATGCCGTCGCGCGCCGATTCGACAAACAGCAGCGCGTATTTACGCATCTTGTCAGGCTTGCCGCCGAAGGTCTGCGCCAGCGCGGCCAGGTCGAACAACTCGCCGTCGACCGGCATTGGATGCGGCACGGGTTCCGATTCGCGTTCAGGTTCCGGCAGCGCAAGCTGTGGCATCGTTTGCAACCTCGTTTGCACGATGCCATGCGCGCGTATTTCCACGTCCGCTTCCGTCATCGTCCGCACCGGCGGCTGTGGAGGCGCCAGCGCTCCGATCGCGCTGGACGCGGCCATTGCGGCCGACGCCGTGCCATCGGCCATCGTGAAGTACGACGGCGGCGGCGGCGACACCGGCCGCGCCACGCCGGCGGCGCCCCTGGCGCGTTGACTCATCCACTTCGACAGCATATTAAACAGCACCTTGGGCGCGATCGGCTTGGTCACGAATTCGTCCATGCCCGCCTCCAGGCAGCGCTCCTGGTCGCCGCGCCCGGCGTTGGCGGTCATCGCGATGATCAAGGTGGCCGACAGCTTGGGATGCGCGCGGATCAGGCGCGTGGTCTCGTAGCCGTCCATCACCGGCATCTGCACGTCCATCAGCACGCAATCGAAGCGCTCCTTGAGCAGCAGGTCGATCGCCTCCTTGCCGTTATTGGCCACGCAAACGGTGGCGCCGGCGTCCTCCAGCAGCTCCTGCCCGACCTGCTGGCTGAAGATATTGTCCTCGACCAGCAGGATGGATGCGCCGCGTATGCTGTCGAGCACTTCCGGCTGCACCGCCTCCACGCTGGGCTGCAGCAATTGCGTGCCCTTGGCCAGGCGCGCCGTGAACCAAAAGGTGCTGCCCTCGCCCGGATGGCTGTCGACACCGACGCCGCCGCCCATCAACTCGGCCAGCTGCTTGCTGATGACCAGTCCCAGGCCGGTGCCGCCGTAGCGCCGCGTGGTGGAGGTGTCGGCCTGGTGGAACGACTGGAACAGCTGCGACATCTGGTCCGGCGTCATGCCGATGCCGCGGTCGGCGACCTCGAAGCGCACCAGGATATGGCAGTCGTTATCTTCCAGCTGGCGCGCGCGCACGAAGACCTTGCCGTTCTCCGAGAATTTGATCGCGTTGCTGGTGAAGTTGAGCAGCACCTGCTCGAGCCGCAGCGGATCGCCGCGCAACTGGCGCGACAAGCCGGGATTGACCTCGTACACCAGCTCCAATCCCTTGGCGCGCGCGCTCTCGCCGAGCTGACTGGTGATGTTGGCCAGCAGCGCGTCGAGCGTGAAGTCGAGCATCTCCAGATCCATCTTGCCCGCTTCGATCTTGGAGAAGTCCAGGATATCGTTGATGATGCCCAGCAGGTGCTGGCCGGAGTGATAAATCTTCAGCAGATAGTCGCGCTGCTTCGGATGCGTGACCGATTTCAGCGCCAGGTGGGCCATGCCGATGATACTGTTCATCGGCGTGCGGATCTCGTGGCTCATATTGGACAGGAAATCGCTCTTGGCCTGGTTGGCGGTATCGGCCTTTTCCTTGAGTTGATGGAGCTCGGTGACGTCGGTCGACATGCCGATCACCGCCGTCACCGAGCGGCCGATCTCCACCGGCGCCCTGACGGTCCAGTGGTACTGCACCTCGCCGTCGGCGCCGACGAACTGGGTCTCGCCGGAGCGCTTGACGTTTTCCTGGAACACGGGCTGCTCCAGCGCCCACGCGGCGTCGGCGGCGGCGGCCGGCATCAACTCGCTATCGAGTTTGCCGACGATGTCCTGCACCGGCATGCCCAGGCTGTGCGCCATGCGGGCGTTGACATAGATGAAGCGGCGGTTCTGGTCCTTCATGTAGACGTGGGCGTCGACGTTGTTAAGCACCGTGTCGAGCAGCACCCGGTGCTTGACGGCGCGCCGGCGCGACGAATACAGCACCGCCAGATAGCTATATAGCAGCAAGGTGCCGGCGAACCCGGTCAACCCCGCCAGCCAGGGGAAGTAGACATCGAAGCCGGTCAGCAGCTGCGATTTCTTCACCTGGAAGTGGGCCTTCCACAAGCTGCCATTGAAATCGATCGGCAGCACCGACTCCAGATAGTCGCCGCGTTCGGCCGCCGACAACGGCGTCACCGTGGTCGCGCCGGTATCGGTGAACAGCAGGCGGTCCTGTTTTTCGATCACCAGGCGGCGCTGCTCGACGTCGGTGCTGCCGTCGGCGTACAAGGTCAAATGCACCTGGCGCACCGTCATCTCGTCGATGGCGCCCTGCACCAGCTTGGCCACGCTGAAGCCCAGCCCCACCGATCCCAGGTAGGCTGCGCGGCGCTCGGTGACGTCGGCCAGCGGCATATTGCGCCGGTACACCGGCAAGCGCATGCCCAGCGCGATCTGCCGCTGCGGCTGTTCGATCACGAAGGGCTGGCCCGAGGCGCTGACCTGGCCGCTGTCGCGCGCCGCCGCGTTCAATCGTTCAACCACCGCATTGGTCGCCAGATCGAGGCCCATTTTCTCGTCAAGCAAGTTGTTCGGTTCGACGTAGGTCAGCGGCGCGTAGGACGGGCGGCGCCCGGCCGGCCGGATGTCGAAGCGGGGATAGCCCTGCGGCGACAGGCTGCGGTCGGCGCGCACCGCCGCGACAAAGGCGTCGCGCTCGGCGTCGGTGACCACCGGCGCCCAGCTGAGCATCGCGATGGCCGGAAACTGGCGCGGCAAATCGAGTCCCGACACGTATTGGTGGAACTGCTGGCGGCTCAGGTTGTCGCTGGTCTGGAACAGCGCGACCAGGCCCCGCGTCAGGTCGGAATACGCCTTGATGCGCGCCGAGATCGCGTACTGCGTGCTGCGGGCCAGGTTCTCGAAACGCTGGCCGGCGTCGGCCTCGACAATCCGCGTGGCGACGCCATACAAGGTCGCGCCCATCGCCATCGCCAGGGTCCAGCCCGCCGCCCAGAACAGCGCGCGCGACCGGACGGCGGTCTTTCTGCTGTTAGCCGATTTAAGCATGCGCCATCACTCAATTCTTTCGGGATAGACAACAAATCATAAAAACTTTTGCATCACAGCAGCATACTATTAATGCCGTCGAGTAACCAGCGAAAGAATTTGATAGATTTGGTGAGAATTTTAACGGAACCTTACGCCATAACGGGCGCTCTAATTGATGAGTCTGTAAGAATACACATCAGAGGAGCACGCCATGCCCGCCACATCTGTTGTATCCGTCACTGTCCTGGCGGTCTTCTGCTGCGCCTGCGGGGCCATGCCAGGAGACAGCAAGGCCTCGACGTCGGACCATCGCGAATTCGAGGCCGTGCTACAAACACCCTTTCATGCGGACAACAAAGGTATCCGGACCATTACACTGCATTTCCACTACCCGGATAGTGAGCGAACGCAACAAGTGCGTTGGCGCCTGGAATTATTGCGTGACGATGGACACGTACTCAAGCATTGGAACGGACGGCAAACGCTCGCCGCCGCCCCGGTGCAGGTGGCGATCCGCTGGAGCACGGCCGCGCGCGTCGGGCGGGCTGCCCGCATGCGGTCGGGCATCTACCACCTGCGCTTGCGCGCCGGCATTGAAATGAGTATCGGCAACACACTCGATAACGATATTGATGTAGAACAAACTTGGGACGTGGCCGTGGGTCTGCCCGCCCCGACGCCATCGATCGCCCGTCTACCGGCATTTTCCACCGCTCCGGCGCCGGCCGGCCCCCGCGCGACGCGCTACACGACCTACCTCGGCAACCTGCACAGCCAGACCAACCACAGCGACGGCGGCGGCGCGCTCGACCACTGCACCGGCTCGCAAGCGCCGCAGAGCGCGGCGCTCGGGCCCACCGAGGCCTTCGGTTACGCGCAGCGGCACGGCCTCGATTTCCTGATGACGTCCGAGCACAACCACATGTTCGACGGGTCCGACGGCACCAACGCCGGCGCCGACCCGACGGCCGTCAAGGCGCTCTACCAGAGCGGCCTGCGCGCGGCCAGCACCTGGAACCTGGCCCATCCCGGATTCCTCGCCGTTTATGGACAGGAATGGGGTGTGATCAACAACGGCGGCCATTTGAACATCCTCAACAGCGCCGAGCTGCTCGGATGGGAGCGCAACGCCGCCGGCGCGTTGCTGGCCGACACCGCCACACCCCGGAGCGATTACGCCAGCCTGTACGCGCAGATGCGCCAGCGCGGCTGGCTCGGCCAGTTCAACCACCCCAGGGCCGACCAGTTCGCCATCGGCGGCAAACCGCTGGCCTGGACCCCGGACGGCGATGCCGCCATGGTGTTGTGCGAGGTGATGAACAGCAACGCCTTCTCCCGCCGCGACGACGAATCCGAGCCGCAGCACAGCACCTACGAAGCCGGTTGCAACAAGCTGCTCGAAGCCGGCTATCACATCGCCTTCAGCAGCAACCAGGACAACCATTGCGCCAACTGGGGCGCGTCGTCGCCGAATCGCACGGGCGTGCTGATCGAGCGTGGCCACCCGCTCACCGCCGGCACCTTCCTGGCCGCCCTCCAGGCCCGCCGCGTCTACGCGACGATGGACAAGCATGCCGAACTGATTTTAACGGCCAACGGGCGCATGATGGGTGAGCGTTTCGACAACATCGGCAAGCTGACCTTGCAGGTACGCTACACCGGCAAGCGAGGCCAGCGCCCGGCCGCTATCAAGCTGTTTGCCGGCGTGCCACGAAGAAACGGCGAGGTGAAGGTTCTCAGCCGTAAGGCAAGGGCCGTGTTCACCCCCAAGGCCGGCGCGCATTTTTACTATGCGCGCGTGACGCAGAACGATGGGAAAATGCTGTGGAGCGCACCGGTCTGGATCAACCAGCGCCGGCGCTAACGCGCACCTGTTGTACCGTACAAACACCGACAAAACATTCAGGCTAACCGTGCGCGCGGGAGCATATCTTTCCTGTACTCTACGAGCCGGGTGAAAACGTTGCCAACTACCTTGTCAGATAGATACAATAACCGAAACCGCCATGTTGCGGCATTGCACAATATTGCTTGACTCCCAGATACACAGGAGTATCTTTTACCTTCCAGACTCCATCCCCGGACCGTAACCCGACAACCACACAGCCCGCCGTGCAGATCCCGAAAGTTCTTCTCGTCAATGACGATCCGGCAAGCTTGTACGCGCTGGAAAGCTTGCTCACAAATGCGGTCGAACAGCAGATATACGAGCTGATCACCGCAGCGTCGGGCAAGGAAGCGCTGCGCCACGTGCTGCTGCACGAATTCGCCGTGATTTTGCTCGACGTCAGCATGCCGGGCATGGACGGTTTCGAGACGGCCGAGGCGATCCACTCGCATCCCCGCTCGGCCGGCGTGCCGATCATCTTCATCACCGCCCACTACGCCGACGAAATGAACCGGCTGCGCGCCTACCAGGCCGGCGCCGCCGACTACCTGTTTACGCCGGTGATCCCGCAGATCCTGCAGGCCAAGGTGGCGGTGTTCGTCGATATGGCGGTGAAAAACATGGAGTTGCAAAGCAAGACCGAGGAGCTGGTGCGCCTCAACCAGGATTTGCGCGTGCAGCGCATGCAGGATCTGCAGCGCATCAACGGCGAGCTGGAACTGGAGATCAAAGAGCGCAAGGTGGCCGAGCAGCGCGCGCACGACCTGTCCACGCGCGACGTGCTGACCAACCTGGTCAACCGCCGCGCGCTGATCCAGCACCTGGAACACGCCGTTGCCGTCTCCGACCGCAACGGCATCGGCTTCGCGTTGCTGTTCCTGGACCTCGACAAATTCAAGCAAATCAACGACAACTACGGCCATGAAGCCGGCGACGAGCTGCTGCGCCAGGTGTCGGCGCGCTTGTCGGCGGCGGTGCGCGTGGCCGACATCGTCGCGCGCCTGGGCGGCGACGAATTCGTCGTGCTGATCGAAGGGCGCGCCGCCTCGGCCAACGCCGCCCGCGTGGCGCGCAAGATCGAAATGGCCTGCGCCCTGCCCTTCGAGATCGGCGGCCAACGCCTGAAAACGGCGTCCAGCATCGGCATCGCGCTGTACCCGCAGGACGGCGCCAACGCCCAGCTGCTGATGAAGCACGCCGATACCGCGATGTATCACGCCAAGCAGAATCCGGCGGCGCCGGTGCAGTTCTTCCACGAAGGCCTGAACGTACGCGAGCGCGAACGCACGCAATGGACGCTGGAGCTGCGCCAGGCGATGAGCGGCGGCGAGCTGGAACTGCGCTATCAGCCGCAAATCGAAATCCGCAGCGGCCGCACCGTCGCCGCCGAGGCGCGTCTGTACTGGCACCATCCCGAACGGGGCGAGCTGGAGGCGTCGCAGTTCCTGCCGCACGTGCAGGACCGCGTGCTGCTGGACCGGGTCGATGTCTGGGTCATCGCCCAGGCGTGTTCGCAATCGGCGCTGTGGCAGCGGGCGGTGCCGGGCGACGATGGCCAGCCCGCCGCGCCGCTGTGCATCTGGATCAACCTGGCCACGCCGCAGCTGCACGGCGAACTGCTGCAGGTGCTGCTGCCGGCGATGCGCATGCACGGCCTGGCGCCTGGCAGCATCGGCATCGAACTCAATGAAAAACTGCTCCAGGGCGCCGCCGGCCCGCTCGAACAGGTGCTGGCGCAACTGCAGGCGGCCGGCGTGCGCGGCGCGCTGGACGATTTCGGCAGCGCGCGCTCGTCGCTGGCCGCCTGCAAGCGCTGGCAGCTCGAGGTGCTGAAGATCGACCCGGTGTTCATCCACGCCATCGGCAACGACCAGGGCGGCACCGACATCGTCGCCGCCGTGATCCACCTCGCGCGCGCCCTGTCGATGCGCGTCGTGGCGCTGGGCGTGGACCAGCGCCAGCAACTTGAGGTACTGCGCAAGCTGCGCTGCGACAGCTGCCAGGGCGAGCTCTTTGCGCCGCCGCAGGCGGCCGGCGACGTGCTGCGGCACGTCGCGCCGGGCGCGCCCTTCCCCGTTTCAACCCTCTCAACCCTATCCACCACCAATTCCCTCCTGAACAACGAGGATTAAGCCGATGAATAACATGACCGACCTGGGCGAACAGCTGGATCTGAAAATCCTGCTGGCGACGCTGATGGCCCTGAAAAAAGGCGACTTCTCCGCCCGCATGCCCTCCGACTGGACCGGCATGTCCGGCAAAATAGCGGACACGCTGAACGACATTATCGAGACCAAGGAAAAGATGGTCCACGTGGTCACGGACGTGAGCCGCGTGGTCGGCCGCGAAGGCCGTTTGACGCAGCGCGCGCAGGTGCCCAACATGGCCGGCGGCTGGGCCACCATCATCAGCGCGGTCAATGCGCTGATCGACGACCTGGTTCGCCCGACCACGGAAATGGCGCGCGTCATCGGCGCGGTGGCGAAAGGCGACCTGTCGCAGACGATGGCGCTGGAGGTCGACGGCCATCCGCTCAAGGGGCAGTACCTGCGGGCGGCGACCACCGCCAACACGATGGTGGAACAGCTGTCGTCGTTCTCCTCGGAGGTTACCCGCGTGGCGCGCGAGGTCGGCACCGAGGGTAAGCTGGGCGGCCAGGCGCAGGTGAAAGGCGTGGCCGGCACCTGGAAGGACTTGACCGACTCGGTCAACTCGATGGCGGGCAACCTGACCTCGCAGGTGCGTAACATCGCCGAAGTGACCACCGCCGTGGCCAACGGCGACTTGTCCAAGAAGATCACGGTCGATGTGCGCGGCGAGATCCTGCAGCTGAAGGACACCATCAACGTCATGGTGGACCAGCTGCGCTCCTTCGCGTCGGAGGTGACGCGGGTGGCGCGCGAGGTAGGCACCGAGGGTAAGCTGGGCGGACAGGCGTATGTGCCGGGCGTCGGCGGCACCTGGAAGGACTTGACCGACAACGTCAACTTCATGGCGTCCAACCTGACGGGCCAGGTGCGTAACATCGCGGCGGTGACGACGGCGGTGGCCAACGGCGACTTGTCGAAAAAGATCACGGTGGACGTCAAGGGCGAGATTCTCGAACTGAAAAATACCATCAACGTGATGGTGGACCAATTGTCCTCGTTCGCATCGGAGGTCACGCGCGTGGCGCGGGAGGTCGGCACCGAGGGCAAGCTGGGCGGACAAGCGCAGGTGAAAGGCGTGGCCGGCACCTGGAAGGACTTGACCGACTCGGTTAACTCGATGGCGGGTAACTTGACGGGTCAGGTGCGTAACATCGCCGACGTGACCACCGCCGTGGCCAACGGCGACTTGTCGAAAAAGATCACGGTGGACGTCAAGGGCGAGATCCTGGAACTGAAGAACACCATCAACGTGATGGTCGACCAGTTGAACTCCTTTGCGTCGGAAGTGACGCGGGTGGCGCGCGAGGTCGGCACCGAGGGAAAGCTGGGCGGCCAGGCCAACGTGCCCGGTGTCGCCGGCACGTGGAAGGACTTGACCGACGGCGTGAACTCGATGGCGGGTAACCTCACGGGCCAGGTGCGTAACATCGCCGACGTGACCACCGCCGTGGCCAACGGCGACCTGTCTAAAAAGATCACGGTGGACGTCAAGGGCGAGATCCTGGAACTGAAAAACACCATCAACGTGATGGTGGATCAATTGTCCTCGTTCGCGTCGGAGGTGACGCGGGTGGCGCGCGAGGTGGGTACGGAAGGTAAGCTGGGCGGCCAGGCGTATGTGCCCGGCGTCGGCGGCACCTGGAAGGACTTGACCGACAACGTCAACTTCATGGCGTCCAACCTGACGGGCCAGGTGCGTAACATCGCGGCGGTGACCACCGCCGTGGCGCGCGGCGACCTGTCGAAAAAGATCACGGTGGACGTCAAGGGCGAGATTTTGGAGCTGAAAGACACCATCAACGTCATGGTGGACCAACTGTCGTCGTTCGCGTCGGAAGTGACGCGGGTGGCGCGCGAGGTCGGCACCGAGGGTAAGCTGGGCGGCCAGGCCAACGTGTCAGGCGTGGCCGGTACGTGGAAGGACTTGACCGAGAACGTCAACCAGCTGGCGGCGAACCTGACCAACCAGGTGCGCGCGATCGCCGAGGTGGCGACCGCGGTGACGCGCGGCGACTTGTCGCGCTCCATCCAGGTGGAAGCGCGCGGCGAGGTATCCTACCTGAAGGACAACATCAACGAGATGATCCGCAACCTGAAGGATACGACGCTCAAGAACGCGCAGCAGGATTGGCTCAAGACCAACCTGGCGCGTTTCACCCGCCTGCTGCAGGGCCAGCGCGACTTGCAGGCCGTGACCAAGCTGATTCTGTCCGAGCTGGCGCCGCTGGTGTCGGCCCACCACGGCGTGTTCTACATGATGGACTCGCAGGAATCGGACGCCCGCCTGCGCATGATCGCCAGCTACGGCTACCGTTCCAGCCGCAAGCTGCCGACCTCCTTCCTGCCGGGCGAAGGCCTGGTGGGCCAGTGCGCGTTGGAGAAGGTGCGCATCTGGCTGACCGACGTGCCGCGCGACTACATCGTCGTCTCGTCGGGCCTGGGCGCGGCGCCGCCGACCAACATCGTCGTGCTGCCGATTCTGTTCGAGCAGCAGGTCAAGGCGGTCATCGAGATCGCCTCGCTGGACCGCTTCACCGAAACCCACCTGTCCTTCCTCGACCAGCTGATGGAATCGATCGGCGTGGTGCTCAACACCATCGAGGCGAACAGCCGCACCGAATCGCTGCTGACGCAATCGCAGTCGCTGGCGCAGGAACTGCAACAGACCAACCAGGAACTGGCCGAAAAAGCCCGCCTGCTGTCGGAGCAGAACATCGAGGTGGAACGCAAAAACCGCGAGGTGGAACAGGCCAAGCTGGCGCTGGAGGAAAAAGCCACCCAGCTGGCGCTGTCGTCCAAGTACAAATCCGAGTTCCTGGCCAATATGTCGCACGAGCTGCGCACCCCATTGAATTCGCTGCTGATCCTGGCGCAGCAACTGGGCGACAACCCGGACGGCAACCTGTCGGGCAAGCAGGTGGAATTCGCCAAGACCATCCACGGCTCCGGCTCCGACTTGCTTACGCTGATTAACGATATTCTGGACCTGTCGAAGATCGAGTCGGGCACGGTCACCCTGGACGTTTCCGAATACCGCTTCCAGAATCTGCGCAACTACGTCGACCGCACCTTCCGCCACATGGCAGAAGCCAAGCACCTGGGCTTCTCGGTCGACCTGCGCGAAAACCTGCCGACCGCGATGATGACCGACACCACGCGCCTGCAGCAGGTGCTGAAAAACCTGCTGTCGAATGCGTTCAAGTTCACCACGCACGGCCAGGTCTCGCTGGTCATCAGCCTTGTGAACAGCGGCTTCTCCAACGACCACCCCAACCTGATCCACGCCGACGCGGTATTGTCCTTTGCCGTCAGCGACACCGGCGTCGGTATCGCGTCCGACAAACTGCAGTTGATTTTCGAAGCGTTCCAGCAGGCCGACGGCTCGACCGCCCGCAAATACGGCGGCACCGGCCTGGGTCTGTCGATCTCGCGCGAACTGGCGCGACTCCTGGGCGGTGAAATCCGCGTCGAATCGGTGGTCGGCAACGGCTCCACGTTCACGCTGTTCCTGCCTTACAACCGCGCGGGCTTCATCAACTATGACATGGGCCGCCAGCCGCAGGTGCGCCTGCCGATGCCTGCCGCGCCGGCGCCGCACATCGTCTACTCCGCGCCGCACTACAGCGAATTGTCGATGCCGGAACATGACAGCGCCGCCGCCGCCGGCGAGCTCGATGCCGATATCAGCGAGTACAGCACCAGCGACGACCGCGGCCTGGTGGCGCCGGGCGATCCGTCGGTGCTGATCATCGAGGACGACGAACGCTTCGCCAAGATCGTGCTGGGCTTCGCGCGCGAGAAGAACTTCAAAGGCGTCGTCACCATGCAGGGCGATTCCGCCCTGAGCCTGGCGCGCGATTACCTGCCGTCGGCGATCCTGCTCGACCTCGACCTGCCGGACATCGACGGCTTCACGGTGCTCGACCGCCTCAAACGCGACCCGAGCACGCGCCACATCCCGGTGCACGTGATGTCCAGCCTGCGCGAACGCGAACGCGCGCTGCGCCTGGGCGCGATCTCCTACCTGAACAAGCCGGTCAGCAAGGCGGCGCTGCAGGAGGAATTCGCGCGGATACAGAAATTCCTGTTGGGCGGAAAACGCAGCCTGCTGGTGGTCGACGACGAACCGGCGCAGCGCGATTCCATCGTCGCGCTGATCGGCGACGCCGACCTGCACATCGTCGCCGTCGACACCGGCAAGGCCGCGCTGGAAGCGCTGCGCGAACAGCGCTTCGACTGCATGGTGCTCGACCTGACCTTGCCGGACATCTCAGGCTTCGACCTGCTCGACATCATCGGCAAGGACGAATCGCTGCGCGACCTGCCGATCGTCATCAACACCGCCAAAGACTTGAACCGCAAGGAAGTGGCCAAGCTAAAACGCTACGCCAAGACCATCGTCATCAAGGATGCGCGCTCGCCGGAACGCCTGCTCGACGAGACGGCGCTGTTCCTGCACCGCTCCCAGGCCAGCCTGCCGGAGGCGCAACGCCGCATGCTCGAGGAAATCCACGCGGCCGATGGCGGCCTGGCCGGGCGCAAGGTGCTGATCGTCGACGATGACCTGCGCAACATCTTCGCGCTGTCGTCGCTGCTCGAGCGCCAGCAGATGCAAGTGTCGTTCGCCGAAAATGGCCGCGATGGCATCGAGGTGCTGGAAAAGGATCCGACCATCGAGATCGTCCTGATGGACATCATGATGCCGGAGATGGACGGCTACGACACCATGCGCGCGATCCGGCGCATCCCCAAGTTCAAGTCGCTGCCGATCATCACGTTGACGGCCAAGGCGATGAAGGGCGACCGGGATAAGTGTATCGCCGCCGGTGCGTCCGACTACATCACCAAGCCGGTGGACGTGGCACAACTGCTGTCGCTGATGCGGGTGTGGCTGCACTGATGGGCGACATGATGCCATCGGCGCGGCGCCACTCCCCGTCCTCGGTCGAGGAGCTGGAACTGGAGTTGCTCCTGGAAGCGCTGTTCCAATGCCACGGCTACGACTATCGTGGCTATCGGCGCGACCAGGTGCGTCGCAAGGTGCGGCGCCTCATGACGGAAATGTCCGCGACGAGCATCTCGGCGCTGCAAGCGAAGGTGCTGCACGAACCGGCCGCCCACGACGCGTTTCTCAAAGCGCTCTACGTCGAACCGGCGCTGATGTTCGACAACGCCTCGGAAACCGCGCTGCTGCGCATGTCGCTGGGCGTCTGCCTGCACGGCGCCGCGTTGCCGCGCGTCTGGCTGGCCGATTGCGCCGGCGCCCAGCAGGCGTGGACCCTGGCCATCCTGCTGGAGCAGGAACAACTGGGTCCACGCACGGAGATCTACGCCACCGTCGCCAGCGACGCGCTGCTGGACGAAGCGCTGCAAGCGAGCCTGCCAATGGCGCGCCTGGGTGAACTGCAGGGTAACTACATCAAGAGCGGCGGCGTCGGCCGACTGATCGACTATTTCGAAGTGAACGCGGAAGGCACGCGCGCCGTGCCGCTGCCGCATCTGCGCAGCCGCATCACCTGGGCGCAATACAACCTGGTGACGGACGCCTCGTTCAACGAATTCCAGATGATCGTGGCCGATCGCGCGCTGCCGGATTTCGGCCCGCCGCTGCGGGAGCGCGTGCTGCGCCTGTTCGACGACAGCCTGGCGCAATCGGGCATGCTGGTGCTGGACCGCCCGTTCGACGACGACGAACCGCTGGCGCGCCAGTACAAACAGGTTTTCCCGCGCCAGCCCTGGTACAAGCGGGTGGTTTAGCAAGCTTAATTAAAACCTGGTCGACGCGCTGGGGCGCTCCGCGATGCGGTCGCGCCACGCCTGCAGATGCGGCATCCCTTCGGCGGACGGCCGGAACTTCATCAAGCCGCGCGCGAACTCCAGCGCGCAGAACGCCGTGATGTCGGCGATGGTGAAGCGCTGCCCGGCGACGAACGGCTGCTCGGCGAGCAGGCGGTCGAGCCAGCGCGCCGTGTCGCGCATCTTCTCTCCCTGCGACGCGCCGAAATCGGCAAACTGCGGCTGCTCCAATATCGCCAGCCCCGGATGCGTATGCCGCACGCAGTTGGCGATGCCGAAGAACAGATGCAGCTCCACCCGGCGGTCCGTCATCTCGATGAAGGCCCGCTCGTCGTAGCCCTCCCCCATCAGATTGGGCTCCGGCGCATAGCCTTCCAGCCAGCTGCAAATGGCGCGCGTCTCGCTCAGCAAACGGCCGTCGTCCAGCTCCAGCACCGGCACGCGGCCGAACGGATTCTTCTCCAGGAATTCGGCGCTACGGTTCTGGCCCGTGCCCAGATCGATCTGCACCTGCTCCACATCCGCCAGGCCTTTCTCGGCCATGAACATGGCGACCCGGCGCGGGTTGGGCGTGCGGCTCGACGTGTAGAACTTCATCTCACACGCCCCCTGCGCGCGATTGGCCGGTCTCCAGCATTTTGCGCGCCTCGACCGCCACTTGCTCCAGTTCCTCCGGCGTGGTGCGCTCCACGCGCGGCGGCAGGATCAAGCCGCGCTTGACGGCGGGCCGCTCGCGGATCGCCGCCAGCCAGCGCTGCAGATTCGGCAAATCGTCGACCGGGATCCCGGTCCAGTTGTGAATATTCACCCACGCGAAATTGGCGATATCGGCGATCGAATAATCGCCGGCCAGGTATTCGTTGTCGGCCAGATGGCCATCGAGCACGCGGAACAGGCGCTTGCTCTCGCCCTGATAGCGGTCGATCGCCGGCTGGATCTTCTCGGGGAAGTAGCGGTAGAAGACGTTGGCCTGCCCCATCATCGGACCGACGCCGCCCATCTGGAACATCAGCCATTGCAGCACCCTGGAGCGGCCCTTGAAATCGGTGGGCATCAACTCGCCGGTCTTCTCGGCCAGGTAGATCAGGATGGCGCCCGATTCGAACACGGCGAAATTGTCTTCCGAGCGGTCGATGATGGCCGGGATGCGGCCGTTCGGGTTAATCGCCAGGAACCACGGCTGCTTCTGCTCATTGGTCGACAACTCCAGCGCATGCAGCGTGTAGGTCAGTTCCAGCTCTTCGAGCGCGATGGAGATCTTGTGGCCATTGGGCGTGGCGGCGGTGTAAAGGTCGATCATTTGTCTCTGCCTTTGCTTGTAGTTTGTCTAAAGGGATAATAGCCCGATTCGAAAAATGGTGCTGCGATCAACGATAAAAAAAAGATAACACAAAGCGACGGCCGGCGGCGCAAAAAAAAACCAGCGTCATCGTGAGATGAAACTGGTCGTAAAACGCTCGAGAGCGTGGGGATGGACGGTGTCCGGCGGCGATCGTGCCGCCTGAACGTATTTGTGCCGGACTGTACGGGTCCGGCAACCGGGCGCTTGGCTTTACCGCGCGCTATGGGTAGTACTTTGCCAGTTATCGGCAAAGTCAGGCTTAGGACTTCATTAAGTTTGTAGCGGGAAGGGAAACTTAGGTAGGATGGTGCCGGTGTTTCAGGCCACCGGCGAGCCTGCTGAGTCATGCTTTGTGAAATCCCGCACCTGCTTGGGTACGGCGACCAACTGGAGCACGCTGGGATCAGCGAACGCATAATAATCTTACAATATGACGGCCAAATGACGCATACACAAATCACGCACCTTCGTCGCGCAGCGAGAAATCCGTCGAACGCCGCGCTGCGCAGCCTGGCCGGCGCCGCGCTGCTGATTACGTTGGCCGCCTGCTCGCCGCTGCAAGCGCCAAGCGCAGGCACCGGCGCGGCATCCGGCCCATCCGAACCAGCGCCGGCCGCTCCCGCGCGTGCCGCCGCGCCTTCCGCCCCGAGCGCGGCGCGCATCCTCACCATCGACAGCGCCCAATCGCTGATCGCCGTCACCGTGCGGCGCGGCGGCGTGCTGGCGCGGCTCGGCCACGATCACGTGGTCGCCAGCCGCACGGTCACCGGCACGGTCGCGCCGGCGCACAACCGCGCCGACTTCCAGTTCCGTCTTGACCAGATGACGGTGGACGAACCGGATCTGCGGCGCGCCGCCGGTCTGGAAAAGCAGCCGTCGGCCGACGCCATCGACGGCACGCGAACCAATATGCTGACCAAGGTCTTGGACGCCGAGCGCTATCCCGTGGTGTCGGTGCGCGCCGAACGCGGCGCGGCCGGCGAACCGCTGCGCGTGGCGATCACACTGCACGGCGTCACGCGCGACTACGCCATCCCGGTCGATCTGCGCGAGGACAACGGCGTGATGACCGTCAGCGGCACGGTCGATCTGAACCAGACGGATTTCGGCCTCGTACCGTTTTCGGTGATGGGCGGCGCCATGACCGTCCAGGACAAAATGGCGCTGCGCTTCACGCTGGTTGCAAAATAAACTCCGGGGTCAGGTCCATTATTTCTACACAAGCTGAGCAATGGGACGCTGGAAATGGGGCTTAAAGCAGAGACCGTGTAGAAATGGTGGACCTGACCCCGAATAAAAAAAAGGCCCGCAGCAAGGAGCGCGGGCCGAAGGTTTTCAAATCGGGAGAGACTTGAAAGAGCAAGGCCAGTATGTCAACGCCGCATGACGACATGATGACAATCGCCCGCATGAACAAACTTTTTTAACAAATTTTTTAGCGGGCGACGATCAGGCGCAGTCCGAGACCGACGAAAATCACGCCCGCCACCCGGTCCATCCACATCCCGGCGCCGGGATGGCGGTTGATCCATGCGCCCACCGTGCCCGAAAAATAGCCCAGCAAGCCAAACACCAGCACACCCTGCGCCGTGAACAGCAGCCCCAGTTGCGCGGTCTGCCAACTGGCGTTGCCACGCTCGGCCACCACGAACTGCGGCAGGAACGAGAGGAAAAACAGCACCACCTTCGGATTGATCGCGTTGGCGAACAAGCCTTTGGCGAACAACTTGCCCAGGCTTTCATCGGGCACCCCGCCGGCGCTATTGACGCGCGCGCCGCCACGGCTGCGCAAGGCGCCGATGCCGAGCCAGATCAGATACGCGCCGCCCACCAGCTTGAGCGCGCCGAAGGCCAGCGGCGACGCCTTGATCAGCGCGCTGACGCCCAGCGCCGCCAGCACCGTGTGGCTCACGCAGCCAAGCGCGCACCCCAGACCGAAAACCATGCCCTGCCGGCGCCCGCGCGACATGCCCACGCTGAGCACCATCAGATTGTCCGGACCCGGTGAAATGGTGATCAACAGCGCGGCGCTGAGAAAGCCGAAGAATTGTTCTGGAGTAATTAACACGCGTGTGGTCCCGATGCAAAAGCGAGCATGATAACCGCCTGCTATCTTCCGCTGCAATTCTTCGCCTGCAATATTGCCAACAAAGTTGCCGCCGGCGACGGTCAAATTTTGTCTAAGGCAGACATGTTCTCGTTTAAAATGATCAAAAAACTACCCCCAGACCGGCGGCCCTACGGAACACCGATGAGTAAAGCAAGCAAGACGTCCCACGCGCTCACTGTGCCGGCCCGCCACGCCGGGCGCTACGCGTTGCTCTTGCTGCTGAGCTTATTTTGCCTGTGGCACGCGACCCAGGCCGTTGCCGTGGCCGCCGAAGCGCCCGCCCCCATCGGTTTGAGCGTGGCCGACGAAGACAGCGGCATCGACCTTGCCAAAGTTGGTAGGCTCTACCTGGATGAAGGCCAGCCCTACCCGGCCACGGCGGCCGGACTGCCGGCGCTGGTGGCCGGCCTCAAGCCGGCCGACAAAGTCGACCTGCTCGGCGGCGGCTATTGGCTGGTGGCCGAGCTGCGCAACGACAGCCGCCAGTCGGCCTGGGTCATCGACCCCAACGACACGCTGATCGACATGGTCGACATCCAACTCTACGGCGAGGACGGCAGCGTGCGCCAGATGCTGACCGGCTACCGCCAGCCGCATTCCTACCTGCTGCACTACGGCAAGGACATCGACCTGCAGCCGGGCCAGCGCTACCATGTGCTGATCCGCTTCTCCAGCCCGTACTACGCGCGCACGCCGGTGTTCTCGGTGATGCCGCGCACCGCCTACCAGCAGCTGGTCGCGCGCGAAAACGTGCTGATCATCGGCTCCATCGGCGCCCTGCTGGCGCTGACCGTGTTCAACTTCTTCATCTACTCGATCACGCGCGACCGCTCCTCGCTGTACTACTCGCTCTACGTGTTGTGCTACGCCATCGCCTGGGGCATGACGTTCCACCTGTCGGCCGATTTGTTCAACTGGCACAACCTGCACTGGCATTACGTGCCGTTCTTCCTGCTGCCAGTGCTCAGCACGCTGTTCTACACCACCTTCCTGCGCCTGAAGGACCACGCGCCGCGCCTGTATAAACTCAGCCGCGTCAACATCGTGCTGCCGCTGCTCACCTTGCCCAGCTGCTTCCTGGCGCTCAGCTACGCCCACACCATCGCCACCATCGTCATCACGATCTGGATGACGATGGCGCTCACCAGCGGCATCGTGGTATGGCGGCGCGGCTACCAGCCGGCGCGCTTCTTCGTGCTCGGCTTCGTCGCGCTGATGGTGCCCGGCCTGCTGATCCTGCCGGCCAACGTCGGCCTGATCCCGGCGATGGTGACCAACGCCCAGCTGTTCACCCTGCTGGGCGGCACGCTCGACGGCGTGCTGCTCGCCTTCGCGCTGGCCGACCAGATCCGGCTGCTGCGCAACACGCTGGAGCAGCGCGTGCAGGAGCGCACCGCGCAGCTGACCGAGGCCAAGGAGCACGCCGAGGTGGTCAGCCGCCACCGCATCGACTTCCTGTCGGCGATGAGCCACGACATCCGCACGCCGCTGGCCGGCGTCATCGGCATGATCAAGTTCGCCATGCGCGACCAGTCGGTGCGCGGCCGGACCGAGGAATATCTGCGCATCGGCCTGCAAAACAGCGAATCGCTGCTGGCCATCCTCAACGACATCCTCGATTTTTCCAAGATCGACGCCGGCCGCCTGTCGATCGAGACGGTCGATTTCGACCTGATCGCGCTGATCGACGACGCCATCGGCATCCTGCAAGGCCAGGCCGACGCCAAGAGCCTGCTGCTGCGCAGCGACCTGGCGCTGGACCTGCCGCGCTATGTCAGCGGCGACCCGACCCGGCTGCGCCAGATCCTGCTCAATTTGCTGGGCAACGCCATCAAGTTCACCGACCGGGGCGAGGTGCGGCTCGACGCCTCGGCCATGCTGACCGCCGAAGGCCACGCCACCGTCTGCTTCGATGTCACCGACACCGGCCCCGGCATTCCGGCCGACACCCTGCCGCGCCTGTTCCAGAAGTTCGAGCAGGCCGACCATTCGACCACCCGCCGCTACGGCGGCACAGGCCTGGGACTGGCCATCTGCAAGGAACTGGTGGAGCTGATGGGCGGCTCGATCGCGGCCGAAAGCCGGGTCGGCGTCGGTTCCACCTTCAACGTGACGTTGCCGCTAACGCTGGGCAGGGAACCGGCGATCGATCCGTCCAGCCTGCCGCGCAAGGAACACCACGCCTACCGCCTGCGCGTGCTGTGCGCCGAGGACGTGCGCACCAACCAGATCATCGTCAGCACCTTGCTGGAGAACATGGGCCATGACATCCGCATCGTCGAAAACGGCCTGCAGGCGCTGCACGCGCTCAGCACCGCCGCCTACGACCTGGTGCTGATGGACGGCCGCATGCCGATGATGGACGGCGAACAGGCCGCGCGCCTGATCCGCAGCGGCGGCAGCGAGGACTACCGCGTGCTCGACCCGGGCATCCCGATCATCGCGCTGACGGCCAACGCCAGCGACCACGACCGCGCGCGCTACCTGGCGGTCGGGATGGACGGCTTCCTGAGCAAGCCGGTCGACGAGCGCCTGCTGTACGATCAGATCGAGAAAATCATCGCCCTGCACCTGAGCCTGGGCCGGCCGCTGCGCGCGACCGACTCGGCGCGCCTGACGGCGGCACGCACCGAGGCGCTGGACCAGCAATTCGGCGTGGACCCGGACAGCGACGCCGGGCAGTCGGAGGACCCGGCGGCGGTGCAGATCATGCCGCTGGCTGGCATGTCGCACAAACACAGGCAGCGCATAACCCAAGCCTTCCTGGAAGAAGCGCCACGGCGCATGGAAACGGCGCGCGCGGCCGTCATCGCCGGCAACACCGGCGCTGCGGCGGCGGCCATCCACGCCCTCAAGGGCAGCGCCGGCTATCTCAGTTCGACGCACCTGCACACGCTGTGCAGCGAAATGGAATCGGCGGCCAGCGCCGGCCAGCTGGTCGAGGTGGCCGACATGCTGCCGGACGTCGAGGCGGCGCTGCACAAGGCATGCAGCGATCTGCGCACCGCCGTCGACCACGCCAGGGCGCCGGACGTCAGCAGCGCGTAGGCGTTAGGCAGCAGGCATTAATCCTTCAACTCGGCCGGCACCTTGCCACCGTTTTCCGACAGCTTGATCATCACCTGCTTGTGCAACCAGATATTCATCGACGCCGAATCGTTTTTGTCGCCGGTGTAATGCAGCTCGTCGGCCAGCTCCTTGCGCGAGGCCAGGCTGCTGTCCAGGTTGAGCAGCTTGAGCAGGTCGACGATGGACGTGCGCCAATTCAGCGGCTGCGAGTTCTGCTGCTGCATCGTGGTCAGGATCGCCTCGACGTCGACCAGCGGCGTCACCGGCGTGGCGGCGGGCTGTGGTGCGGCGGCCGGCGCGGCAGCAGGTGCCGCTGCGGCAGGCGCCGGCGCGGCGGCGGGTTGCGCCGCTTCAGGCTTCGAGCCCGGGAAAATCTTGTGGAAAATGTTGCTGAGTATGCCCATGGTAGATCCTTTCAACGTTGATAAAATATAGACCGCTTGCGCGGCCATCCGTTCCGTGCTTCCCGTGCGTCCCACGTCGGCCACGCCAGGCGGGGCGTCTGGTTCATAGTAGCCGAGATAACGTTCCCCCGCCGTCTGCTTGCCGCGCCCATCACACCCGGTGTCATGTCGAAAGTTTCCCTCCGTGCACTCCTACATGGCCGCGGGATGTGCGCCTACTCACTGAACCGTTGGGCCGGCTTAGGATGTGAACTCGGGGAAGGACAATGGTTCCTCCCCTTTCCAAGGAGAAGCACCATGAGCCAACCTAACAAACCGAGCGAAAAAGGTTTCAAACCCGGCGCCAACATGCCCCACGACGGCTACGATCCCGAGCGGGACGGTATGTCGGAGAGTGGCAACCATGCCGTCGGCCATGTGGCGAACGACACTCCGCATGTGAACGAGCAGCACGGCCGTGCGCCGGCGCGTTCCGACCAAGGCATGCGCCAAGGCAACCTGAGCCGCAGTTACCAGGACAGCAAACAGGATGCAGCGGCCGCCTCGGCCGAGACCACGCACCGCGACCGCGCCGCCGGCGCCCGGGGCGACAACATCACCGACACCAACCGTGGCCGCTAACGGCTAGACCCTCACCGGCAGCGAAGATATCGATTCCATTTTACTGGACATGGATTTCCTGTAAAATGGAAATCCATGGATATCAACTTATTGATTGCCCGCCGCGTGCGGGAATTGCGCGATGCGCAAAGCTTGTCGCTGGATGCGTTGGCGGCACGCAGCAACGTCAGCCGCTCCACCATCTCATTGATCGAACGCGGCGAAAGCAGCCCCACCGCCGCCGTCCTGGATAAATTGGCCAGCGCCCTCGGCGTTGCCCTCGCCAGCCTGTTCGAGGACAAGGCGGCGCCAACCGAACAACCGTCGCCCGTGGGACGCGCCGCCGATCAGCCGGTATGGACCGACCCCGCCTCCGGCTACACCCGGCGCAGCCTCTCGCCCGCCGCCCCTTCCCCGATCCAACTGGTCGACGTGATCTTTCCGCCGGGCCAGCGCGTCGCCTACGACAGCGCGCCGCACGGCGCCGACATCCACCAGCAAATCTGGATCATCGAAGGCACGATGGAGATCGGCGTCGGCGACCAGCAATGGCGGCTGCAAGCGGGCGACACGCTCGCCATGCGGCTCGAACGGCACATCGTCTACTTCAATCCCACCGATGAACGCGCGCGCTATCTGGTCGTGCTGACCTCCCAACACGCGACAAGGAGAAACTGATGTCCGATTCAATCACCGTGCGCCGCATCGACGCCGATGAAGCTCGGGAGCGCGGCGAAGCCTTGGCGCAGGCGCTGGCCGATGTGCTGATCGATTGCGTGGAAGGCGGCGCCTCGGTCAGTTTCATGCTGCCGCTAGCCCGCGAAAAGGCGCTGGAATTCTGGCGCGGCGTACTGGCCGGTGTCGCGCGTGCGGAGCGCGTGCTGCTGGTGGCGGAGGACGGCGGCGGGCGCGTGGTCGGCACGGTGCAGTTGATCACCGCGCAGCCGGACAATCAACCGCACCGCGCGGACGTCGCCAAGATGCTGGTGCACCGCGACGCGCGGCGGCGTGGCGTCGCCGGATTATTGATGGCGGCCGTTGACGACGCCGCGCGCGATGGTGGCAAAAGCGTGCTGGTGCTCGACACCGTCACCGGCGGCGACGCCGAACGGCTGTACCAGCGCGCCGGCTGGCACAGCGCCGGCGTGGTGCCGAAATACGCATTGATGCCGGATGGCGCCTATTGCGGCACCACGTTTTTCTATAAGCATCTGGCCTGACTAAATAAAATCGGTCTCACCATCGATCATCCGGGGATGGCCGCTCATCGCGCGCGACGTCTGCATGCCGGCCATCACCGCCGCCTCCACGCAGCCGGCGTTCAAGCCGGTCTTGATCCAGTCGCCTGTCAGGAACAGGTTATCGAAGCCCGATTGGTCGGTCTGCAAACGGTATCTGGTGCTGCCCACCACCGACATCACGTAGCGCTCGGACGGATCGACATTCGCGCGCCAATACTGCGCGTCGAAGCGCTGCGCTCCAGTGCCCTCGCTGGCGTCGGTCAGCCACTGCCACGGAAACGCCCCTGCGGGTCCGGCCGCCGACCACAATGATGCGATCTGCTGACTGAGCTGGTGGACCGCGCCCTCCTTCGCTATTTCCGCCATCCGTTTGGGGAAGTCGGTATCGGTGGCGGGCGGATAGCTGTCGACCGTCAGCGCGCTGCAGAAGTAGGACGTGTTGCGCGGCTCCTGGCCGGCCGGCCAATCCTCGCGTACCAGCAGCTGGTCCATCGGCGCCCACGTGTCGTATGGTTCGGTGAAGCCGCTCAGCACCGGCTGCTGGCCGTTGGGCTGGATGCTCCAGCCCATCTGCGCCAGGTCCTTGTCCAGCCAAACCTGGTAGGCTTGCGTCGCCACCGTCTTCACATGCTCGGAGGTGGCCAGCAGCGCCGGACTTTTCGCCAGCAGCTGCGGGCACAGGGCCGGCAACGACCCGACCGAAATGCCGAACACCACCTGGTCGAAATCCACGCCGCGCTTGAGCGTCAGCGCCGGCAGCGGCTTGTCGAAGCGCTCCTGGTACACGCGCGGCCAATCGCTCCAATACGACTCCAGATTGATCTCCTTTGCCCGCAGCAGCGCCGCCTGTTCCGGGTCGATCTGGTCGTAATTCGGCTCGCTCGGCCAGCATGCCAGGTCCTTTACGTCGACCAGCGGGTGGTAGTCGTCACCCGCCAGATCGACCTGGCGCGTCATGCGGATGGCGCCGATCTCGCGTCCCTCCGGCACCAGCTCCTCGACCTTGTGGAAGAACTTGAACTTGACGCCGCGCTTGAGCAGCGCCTCGTACAGCGGCGTGAAGACGGTATCGCCCATCCCCGCCTGCATCTTGAACATGATGCCGCCCTTGTAGCAAAGGCCGATACGCGCCATTGAGCGCAGCAAGGTTCCCGCCTCGGCGTTCGGCTTGGTGAAATCGCCGCCCTCGTACGCGAACACCAGATCGTAGAAGCCGCGCACCGGAGCCGAGTTCACGCACAGGTCCTCGTCGCCGCCATGCTTGCGCAGCCAATCGCGGAAATCGATATCGTTGATGACATCGAAGCCGTGTTTGAGCACCCCGTCGTCGAACACGCCCTTCATCACCGTGATGCCCAGATCGAGGCAGATGAACAGCCGGCGGATGTCGTCGAAGATGTCGCCATCGGCATGGGCGCGGTCGGCCAGGCCGCGATAACGCGTACGCAGCCGGCCACGCACGCCAACCAGCACGCCCGCCAGCGCATGATGCTCGACCTCCGTGTGCACGCCGGTATCGGCCGACATGTTCGTGACCATCCCGGTCAGCGCGCTCGCGGCCAGGGTCAGGTCGTCGGCCAGCTCGTTGACCGTGTTGGCCACGCCCTCCGCCAGGCGGTGCAGCCAGTCCGGCAGCATGCCGCCGTGGTGCGGCGGCTCGTCCACGTCCAGCGTCGCGGTCAGCTCGTCGATACAGTTGATCCATTGTTCGATCCAGCCCATCATCGCCACGGCCAGCTGCCACATGGAGATCTCCTGGTCGCCCTCGCCCGGCTCCCCGGGCAGCGATGGAAACACGATCGACCAGTTGTGCCAACGGTCGCCGACCTGCTCCGACAAGGCCACGTAATCGTGCTGCTTGAAGGCGTCGCGCCATGTCGCCAGCGGCGCCCCCGGTGGCCGATCGAGGCTGGTGTAGGCGTCCTTGATCATCTTGAAGGCGTTGGTGTAGAAGCCGAACCAGATATGCAGGCCATGCTCCTCGATGCGCTGGCCATATCGGGCATTGCGGCCGCTGGCGCCCTTGCCGCCCAGCCGCCAGCCTTGCTGATAGACGGTGATGTCATAGTTGTTTTGCCACCCCGGCTGGTCGCTCAGGTAGTAGGCCGCCGTCATGGAGCCGACGCCGCCGCCAAGGATGGCGATCTTCTTCGGCGCCACGCTGGAATTGTCGATCAACTCCTCGCCCGGCTGCGCGGTGAAATCGAAATTCAGCTTGTACGGCAGGATCGCCTGTTGCGGTCCCAATTGCAGGCCGAGCGTCTCGTGCAGTGGGAAGCTGTCGAAGGCGTGCAGCACGCATTCGTATTCATAGCCAAGCAGGCCGCCGCCGTGGATCTTCTCGATGGTGGCCGGCGCCGCCAGGATCGCCTGGTACACCGCCTTCAGCCCCGCGCTGTCCGGGAACTGCTTGAGGAAGATTTGATCGATGCGCGGATTGCGCAGCAGCGAGACGATGTCGTCCCAGCCGGCGGCATCAAGGTTAAAGAAATCGGGGATCGAGAAAAACAGCTTGATGGCCTCCTCGATCAGGTCGAACAGGCTATGGATCGGGGTATCGATGCCGGTCTTCTGCGTCGCGTTCACCTCCAGTAGCGGGTGCATGGCGATTTTGGTCTCCGGCGAGAACGGATGGAAGCCTTTGGCCGAGACGGCGCAGCGCAACGGCTCGGCGCCGGCGGCGGGAATCTCGTATTCGCACAGGTATTTCGGATAGCCGAACAGCTCACGGCCGTTGATCAGCGCCATGGCGTCGTCGACGAAGATATGCGCCGGGTAGTAATAGATGTGGGCCAGTTCGCCCTCCTCGTCCATCGCCCCCACCATGATCCAGGTGACGATATCGATCTCGCTGATCCAGCCCTTGTTCTGATCGACCGCCACCGCCGAATCGGCGTGGTTGACGCGCGTGAACGTCAGCAGCACATACGGCGAGATGGCCTTGAAGCGCATGCGCCGGCCTGCCACCTGGTTGAGCGTGCCGTCGAGCGTGGCCTGCAGCTTGGCCAGATCGCCCCGCACAAAGTAGCCGTACATCTCGGCGTTTTTCAGTTGCAGCGGTGAATGCATCAGCACCGAACCACCCTGATAGATATATGAAGGACGTGTCGCCATAGCCTGACCGATATCAAAAGATGAACAGTTTTTTAGTGTATGACAAACGCGATCATGTTGCCTAAAGATAATTCATCTTTCAGGGTGTAGGATGGCGTCTACGCCACAAAAAAGGGAAATCGATGGGCCGCGACGATCACCGGAATCAGCCTCACCGCGCCTGGGTGCGCATGCCGTCGGAGCGACGGCTGGATCTGCTCGACCCGACGCCGTTCGACTGGGACGACTCGGACCTGGCGCTGGGGTTGGCGCGCACCTATCGCTGGGGCGGCCACTCGGCCTGGCCGCGTCCGCTATCGGTGGCGCAGCACTCGCTCACCGTCATGCATCTGCGCGCTGCCGCCTGCAAGGCGGTCGGCGTCGAGCTGGCGCCGCTGGCGGCGATGCGCGAGCTGTTGCACGACGCCGAGGAAGGCCTGCTGGGCTTCGACTGCGTCTCGCCGCTCAAGCCGTTTCTCGGGGAGGGTTTCCGCGCGCTGACGGTGCGGCTGGAAAACGCCGTCTTCCTGCGCTACGGCTTGCCGCACTGGACGGACAAGGAACACGCCGCGCACAAGCTGGCCGACCGGCTCGCCGCCGCCAGCGAGGCGGTGCATGTGGTCGGCTGGTCGGCCAAGGAAGTGCTGCACACGCTGAAGATCACCGTGCCGCCGCTTACCGACGACCCGCTGCATGCGATCTACGGCGGCACGGCGTGGGAGCCGTGGGCGCCGCCGTTGGCCGCCGAGCGGTTTTTAGCCGAACTGGACCGGCTCAAGGCGTTGAGCGCCTGAGTGGCCGTCCCTTGCTAATTATGGGTAAAGTCCGCACGGCTCAGACGCCCAGGCCGCCGGACACGTCGTGCGTGCCGCCGGTCATGTAGCCGCCGTTCGGGCCCGCCAGGAAGCACACCAGTGCCGAGACCTCTTCCAAGGTGGCGATGCGGCGGATCGGGTGCAGGTCCATCAGAAACTCGGGCACGCTATCACCCAGTGCCTCGGTCGACATGTCGGTCGGCATCACGCCCGGCTGGACCACATTGACAGTGATATCGCGGCCGCCCAGGTCGCGCGCCACGCCCCGGGCGTAGCCGGCGATTGCCGCCTTGGTGCCGGAGTAGTCGGCGACGCCGGCGAACGGCACGCGGGTGCCCAGCAGCGAGCCGATGAAGATGATGCGGCCGCCGTTAGACAGAACCGGCGCCGCAGCGCGGGTAGTCGCCACCACGCCCATGACGTTGACCTGCCAAAGGCGATCGAGCTTGACCGTGTCGAGTTCGGGATCATCGACCGTCTTGCCCTGGAACGCGATCGCCGCGTTGTTGACGAGGATATCGAGCTTGCCGAACTGCGCAAGCACCTTGTCGACCAGCGGCTTGGCGGCGGCCATGTCGGCCTGGTCGCTCTGGATCGCGATGGCGCGCACGCCCTTGGCCTTCAGCTTCGCGACCACGTCCTCCGCCTTGCCCGCCGACGACACGTAGCTGATCGCGACATCCGCGCCCAAGTCGGCAAGCGCTTCCGCCGTCGCTGCGCCCAGACCGCGCGAACCGCCTGTTACCAAAGCTACCTTACCCGTCAATGTTTTCAGCATAAAAATCCCTGTTGATTGTTTAAAAGTATCAGTAACGCTCGTTACGATAACGACTAGTATATAATTTTGAAACCGGCTGTCAAGCGATTTCGTAACAGTCGTTATTTTAAATTTGAGGTGAACTGATGGGACGTCATCGCGAATACGATGTCGACAAGGTGCTCGATGCGACGTTGTGCGTTTTCTGGCGCAAGGGCTACGAGGGCACGTCTTATGCGGACCTGACCGAGGCTGCGGGCGTGGAGCGCCCTGCCCTGTACTCGGCGTTCGGCAACAAGGAAGCACTGTTTCGCCGCGTGCTGGAGCGCTACCAGGAACGGTTCATGAACCATCTCCCGGAAGCACTGGGAATGCCGACCGCGCGCGAGGTGGCCAGGCACATACTGTTCAGCTCAGTCGAACTGAATACGCGCTCGCCCGAGCAGGCCGGATGCCTGGGCATTAATGGGTCGGTGGCGGGATCGGACGAGTCGGAGCCGGTGCGGCAGGCGTTGATCGACTTTCGTGCGGCTGGCGAGGTGCAGTTGCGGAAACGTTTTGTGCGGGCGAAGGCCGAGGGCGACCTGCCGCCGACCGCCAATCCGGAGGCGCTGGCGGCCTTCCTGATGGCGGTGATGCACGGCATGGCGATACAGGCGAAAGCCGGCTTCACCCGGGAGATGCTGGAAGCGGTGGCCGAACAAGCCTTGTCGGCCGTGCCCGGCGGCGGCACATCTGCCTGACTTGTCAGATGTGGGCCGCGCCAGGCATGCGGATTTACTGCACGTCGAGCAGTTCGACGTCGAAGATCAGATTGGCGTTGGGCGGAATCGGACCGGCGCCGCTATCGCCGTAACCCATTGCGGCCGGGATGATCAAGGTACGCTTGCCGCCGACCTTCATGCCCTGCACGCCCTCGTCCCAACCCTTGATGACCTGGCCGCCGCCAAGCTGGAAGCTGAACGGCGAGCGGCCGCTCGACGAGTCGAACTGGGCGCCATGCTGCTGCGGGGAGTTCGGCTCGTACAGCCAGCCCGTGTAGTGAACCACGGCGGTGGCGCCGGCCACGGCATCCTTGCCGGTGCCGGTCACGGTATCGATCTTTTGCAAGACAACGGGCGCGACGTTGGCGGCGTTGGGCGCGGCCTCGGTGGTGGCGGGCTGCGGCGGCTTGCTCTTGTCACAGGCGACCAACGCCAAGGTGAGCGTCAGGCCGATGGCGCAGGTGGAAAACAGCTTGTTCATGTGATTCTTTCTTGTTGGTTGGGGTGCGGATGGCGCAGCATACATTGCGCGCGGGCGGATGCCAACACCTGAGCCCGCGCGTGCGGCAACCGATGGCTCCCACCGCCGCAACGCCGGCTTAGCCTGGCGGCTGGGCTTCAACCGCCTCCTGCGCCGTTTGTCGATCGCCGATCTCGCGTGTGATCGTTCCCGGCGCATCGAGCTCGCGCCGCGCCAGCGCCTTCAGCTCATCCGAATCGAGCCCTGCCACCAGCGCCGGGCCCAGCAGGTCGGCCTTGCCGCGATGTCCCGTGCCCCGTAAAACCGCGATGCCGATGCGCACATCACGAACGAGATTGCTCAACTCGGCCGCCAGCCTCGGCGCTTGACGTGGAGGTGGATGCAACGGGAGCGAAAGCGCTGTTTCGTTCACCGCATCCAGCAACTTCAGCGGATCATCGCGATATCGATCGGCCAGTTCGAAGTGCCCTTCCGCCACCAAGGCTGGAAGTGCTGCCCAGGCATATCGCCGCGCCAACTCGGGATGACCGCTATCGAGCTGCGAGAATACTTCGCACGTTGACGCGTGGTCTTCCAAAATGTCGTTGATTTCAACAATCAGCGAAAATCGTCGGATACGACGAAACTCTTCAATGGCGGGGTCGCCATCGAGACCAAAGTGGATATCTCCGGCAAGCAGACGTTCTGCTTGCGTAGCACGTATGTCTCGCAAAAAAGCGCGCGCGGGCTCGTATTTTTCGGCTAGCAGTTGCAATTGAAACATCGTCATGAAAATACCCGGCCGAGCCGGCGCCACGGCAAGCTCGGCATTCTTAAACAACTGTTCAAGCACGGACAGCGCCTCTTCCGACGCGCCTTCCCGCGTCAGTTGCGCCACTCGGCGGTGATCAGCATTAGACATTGGATGTTTCTCTCCATGAGAATTTTTTATTTGGCACCCGCGAAACCAATCCCCGGCGCCGGAAACCGCCGCCTGGGACCGGACAGACCTACACGCCCACCATCGACACCGCCTTGGTGTTCAGGTACGCCTCCAGCGCCTCCGGGCCGCCCTCCGAACCATAGCCCGAATCCTTGACGCCGCCAAACGGCAGCTCGGCGCTTGGCGTGGCCGGCTGGTTAATCCACAGCATGCCGACTTCGACGTTGTGCATCAGCTGGTGCGCGTTCTTGATCGAGCGCGTGAACGCGTAACCGGCCAGCCCGAACGGCAAGCGGTTCGATTCGGCGATCGCCTCTTCCAAGGTGTCGAAGCCGCGCACCGCCGCGATCGGACCGAACGGTTCGTCGTTGAACACCATGGCGTTGAGCGGCACGTCGGCCAGAATCGTCGGCGCGAAGAAGTTGCCGGCGGTGCCGACGCGCTGGCCGCCGGTGGCGACCTCGGCTCCCTTGCTGCGCGCGTCCTCGACCACCTGGCTCATCGCGGTCACGCGGCGCGCGTTGGCCAGCGGGCCGAGCGTGGTGCCGTCGGCCATGCCGTCGCCCAGGGTCAGGCTCTCGGCGTGCGCCACCAGCGCGCGGGTGAACTCGGCCTTGATGCTGTTGTGGACCAGGAAACGCGTCGGCGCGATGCAAATCTGGCCGGCGTTGCGGAACTTGGCGCCGCCACTGGCGGCGACGGCCAGCGCCACATCCGCATCCTCGGCCACGATGACCGGAGCGTGGCCGCCCAGTTCCATCGTCGCCCGCTTCATGTGCGCGCCGGCCAGCGCGGCCAGCTGCTTGCCCACCGGCGTCGAGCCGGTGAAGGTGACCTTGCGGATGACCGGATGCGGAATCAGGTAGCCGGAAATCTCGGCCGGGTCGCCGAACACCAGGCCCACGGTTCCCGGCGGCACGCCGGCGTCGACGAAGCATTGCATCAGCGCGGCGGGCGATGCCGGCGTCTCTTCCGGCGCCTTGCACAGGAACGAGCAGCCGGTGGTCAGCGCGGCCGCCAGCTTGCGCACGATCTGGTTGATCGGGAAGTTCCACGGCGTGAAGGCGGCGACCGGGCCGACCGGTTCCTTCAACACCAGCTGCTGCGCGGCCGGGTTGCGCGACGGCACGATGCGGCCGTACACGCGCATGCCTTCGGCGGCGAACCAGTCGATGATGTCGGCACCGGCCAGCGCTTCGGCGCGCGCTTGCGACAGCGGCTTGCCCTGTTCCTGCGTCAGCAGGCGGGCGATGTCGTCGGCGCGCTCGCGCAGCAGGCTGGCGGCGCGGCGCAGGGTGGCGGTGCGTTCGAAGGCCGGGATCTTGCGCCAGGCGTCGAAGCCGCGCTGCGCGGCCGCCAATGCGTGGTCGAGGTCGGCGATGCTGGCGTGGGCGACGGTGCCGATGGCCTGGCCCGTGGCCGGATTCAGCACCGGAATAGTCTTGCCGCCGGAGGCTTCGCGCCATTCGTTGTCGATGAGAAGGCGGACGTCGGGATAGCTTGCGTTGGTCATTGATAATCTCCAATCGGGTGGTGAGTGCGTGCGGCGGTCGCCCGCTCCATCCTCTACTTTGCCAGAAATACGACAACTGGGTATCACACCGCTTGTCATTCCGATTCTGGTGGACCGTGGACGGGTCCTTGGCGCAAAATGGAGCCATCGCGTGAAAGGACCTTCCGACCATGAACTCGAATGTTGCGACACTGAAATTAGCCGCCCTGCCCACCCTGAGCCGCGCCGAGGAATCCCTGGCCAGCCTGCGCGAATGGCAGCGCACCGGCACCCTGCTTTCCTTCCTTTATATGCGCTCGCTGGGCGGCCTGATGCAAACCGGGCACGGCCGCATCACGGCGCTGAGCGACACCGCGCTGACCGTCGACGCCGGCGGCTCGTCGCTGTACGTGGCGCTGCTCGACGCCAAATACGACGACAGCCCGCAATTGTTCTTCACGGCGAACTACAGCGGCCACTTCCATGTTCCAGGCGTCAGCATCAGCCTGGGCAACCACGACTGGCTGTTTTTCTCGGCCGATCAGATGCCGCAAGGCGTCGTGCTCACGCGCGACACCTTACCCAAGCTGACCTGACGCCGGCGCGATCCCTAGATCGGATCGAACATCTTGCGGTCGACATAGCACCAGCCCCACGTCTCGCCCGGTTCCTTCGAGCGCATGATGGGGTGGCCCGTTTCGGCGAAGTGTTTGCTGGCGTGCTTGTTCTTCGAGTCGTCGCAGCAACCGGTCTTGCCGCAAATCATGCACACCCTCAGGTGTACCCAGCTGTCGCCGATTTTCAGGCATTCCTCGCAGCCGGCCGTGTTGGCGCCGCGTGTGTGGATCAAATTCAAGTGTGCACAGCTGTTGCCCATGGTGGCTCCTCCTTAAGATGGGTCCATCTTACCGCGCGGCGCCGCGTCCGCCTCCTGGTCTTTTGGCGGGCACCATACCAAGGTATAACTATCGGCGCCGGGCAATGTTGCGCAAAATGAGCTCATCAACAACACAGAGGAGCTCGACATGAACACATCCGCATCCATCGTCATCGCCGACGTTCATCCGCTGATCCGCGCCGGCATGGCGTCGCTGATCGAATCGGAGGACAACTTCAAACTGTTGGGCCAGGCCAGCAGCGGCAGCCAGGCCGTCGAAATGTGCGAACGCTTGCAGCCGGACCTGCTGCTGATCGACCTGAACATGCCGGACTGCGACGGCATCGAAGCCATCGGCCGCATCAGCGCGCGCCGGCCGGACGCCAAGATCATCATCCTCAGCGGCCACGAGCGCGAAGAGGACGCCGACCGCGGCATGCGCGCCGGCGCCAGCGCCTACATGCTCAAAAGCGCCCCGCTCGACGACTTGATGGCCTGCATCCACACCGTGCTGTCCGGTAAAAAATACATGATGCCGGAACTGGCGCTCAAGCTCGCCAGCCGCATCCACGGCAACCAGCTGACGCCGCGCGAACGCGACATCCTCGGCCACCTGGCCACCGGCATGAGCAACAAGGTCATCGCGCGCGCGGCCGGCATCGGTGTCGGCACCGTCAAATTCCACGTCAAAAGCATCATGTCCAAACTGAACGTCTGCACCCGGACCGAGGCCGCCATGGTCGCCGCGCGTCGCGGACTCGTCCATTTGGCCTGATCGGCTAAACTCACTATTCAACAACAAGGAGGCACCATGATAGATCGTCACGCGGCAACTTATATTCCGGTCAGCACGGAACGGACCAAGGCCGTCGTCAAGGAATTACGCCCTGGCATGCGGGAGAAAATCGATGTCGCCAGCCTGGCCGATCCGCACAAGCGCGCCGAGGTCGATGCCTGGATCGTCGCCGACGACGACGGCCCGGTGCATTTCATGTACCAGGACGGCCCAGGCGGCCACGAGGTGCAGTTCGGCTTCGCCGACGAGGTGCGCGAGACCATCGCCGAGGCGGAAACCGACCTGTAAGCCGGCGCCATCCAACAATCAAAACGCCTAGTCCCGTGATAAAATGGTAATTTTTCCGGGAAGAAAAAATGATTGTCGGGATAGACCTGGGTACGACCAATAGTTTGATCGCGGTGTGGGAAAACGGCGCGCCGCGCCTGATTCCCAATAGCCTGGGCGAAACGCTGACGCCGTCGTGCGTCAGCGTTGACGAAGACGGCAGCATCCTGGTCGGCCGCGCCGCGCGCGAACGCTTGCAAACCCATCCCGCGCGCACCGCCTCGGTGTTCAAGCGCTACATGGGCAGCGACAAGCAGATCCGCCTCGGCAACCGCGAGTTCCGCCCCGAGGAGCTGTCCGCACTCATCCTGCGCTCGCTGAAGGAAGACGCCGAAGCCGCCTTGGGCCATCCGGTCACCGAGGCCATCATCACCGTCCCGGCCTATTTCTCCGACGCCCAGCGCAAGGCCACCCGCGCCGCCGGCCAGCTCGCCGGCCTGCGCGTGGACCGGCTGTTGAACGAACCGACGGCGGCTTCGCTGGCCTACGGCATCAACCTGCGCGACGCCGAAACCCGCTTCCTGGTGTTCGACCTGGGCGGCGGCACCTTCGACGTTTCCGTGCTCGACCTGTTCGAGGGCGTCATGGAAGTGCGCGCCTCGGCGGGCGACAACATGCTCGGCGGCGAGGATTTCGTGCTGTGCCTGATCAACCATTTCTTCGAGCAGCAAAAGATTCCGCTCGCGCTCAAGAGCGACGCCCACTTCATGCAGCGCCTCATCGCCAACACCGAACGCGCCAAGCGCGCGCTCAGCGAGGCGCCGTCGGCAACGATCCAGATCACCCACAACGACACCGACTACGCGATGACGCTCGACGAGGCGGCGCTCGAGCGCGTCTGCGCCGGCCTGCTGCAGCGCTTGCGCGATCCGGTCGAGCGGGCCCTGCGCGACGCCAACCTGCGCATCACCGAACTCGATAACGTCATCCTGGCCGGCGGCGCCACCCGCATGCCGGTCGTTCGGCGACTGGTCGCGCGCATGTTCGGCCGCTTCCCGGCCTGCGACATCAATCCGGACGAGGTTGTGGCGCTGGGCGCCGCCGTGCAGGCCGGCCTGAAGATGCGCGACGCCGCGCTCGACGAGGTCGTCATGACCGACGTCTCGCCCTACTCGCTCGGCATCGAAGTATCGATGCAATTGGGCGACCGCAGCTATTCGTCGGGCCACTTCGACCCTATCGTCGAGCGCAACACGCCGGTGCCGGTCAGCCGCGTCAAGCGCTACCACCCGGTCAGCGACAATCAGAAATATCTGGAACTGAATGTCTACCAGGGCGAGGCGCGCATGGCGCGCGACAACATCCGGCTCGGCAGCCTGAAGATTCCGCTGCCCACCCTGGCGATCGAGGACAGCGGTATCGATATCCGGTTCACCTACGACGTCAACGGCTTGTTGCAGGTCGAGGCCACCGTCGCCAGGACGCAGGAGACGCATACGCTGGTGATCGAGGGCAATCCCGGCATGCTGTCCGAGGCGGAGATCGCCGCACGCTTCATCACGCTGTCCGAACTGAAAATCCACCCGCGCGACCGCATCGAACACCGCACCTTGCTGGCACGGGCGGAGCGGCTGTACCAGCAGCTGCGCGGGCAAGGCCGCGAATGGTTCGGCGGCCAAATCGTCGCCTTCGAGCAGGCGTTGGAAACACAGGACAAGCGCGTGATCGACCCGGTGTGCGCGCAGTTCGAGGCGACGCTCAACGATATCGAGCACGATAGTTTTACGGTGCCGTTCAATGATCCGCAGTAAGCCAGCAGGAATTTTATGAACATCGAAGTACGATTGGCGCATAGCAGCGAGCGTCTGGTGGTCCGCCACATGATGGAGCTGTACCAGCACGATTTTTCGGAGTTCGACGGCACCGACCTCGATGAACATGGCCAGTACGGCTACTACGACCTGGACTGCTTCTGGATCAATCCGAACTTCTCCGCGTTTATCATCAAGGTCGATGACAAGTGGGCCGGATTCGTCCTGGTTAACGACGAGGTTCTCAATCCTGAAAACTCGGCGACGATTGTCGAGTTCTTTATCCTGCGAAAATACCGCCGCCATGGCGTCGGCCAATACGCCGCGCAAGCAATCCTGGGCGCCCATCCGGGCCGCTGGGAGATCAAGGTCATACAAGAAAATCCGGCGGCGTTTGTTTTTTGGCAGAACCTCATCAAGGCCAACTGGCCCGGCCAGGAAAATGCCGTGACGATAAATGACGAACACTGGCACGGCCCGGTTTTCACCGTAACGACCAAATCCGGAACCTGATGGCGGTGCGGCCATTTAATCGCTGAAACCTTGTTTTTCAACATACCTATTTAAGTCCATGACCAAATTCACTCTTCCCGCCGTCGTCGCCACCGCCCTCCTGCTGGCCAGCGCCGGCAGCCACGCTGCGCCACCGCCCGGCCAGGATGCCCTCGCCGGCCCTAAAATCAAGGTGGATGTCGGCGGGCGCAAGCTGAATATGTATTGCATCGGCAAAGGCTCGCCGACGGTGCTGTTTGAAGCCGACATCGGCCGGGCCGGCTGGGATTGGTCGGCGGTGCTGCCCGAGGTCGCCAAGCGCACCCGCGCCTGCGTGTACGACCGCGCCGGCCTCGGTTCCAGCGATCCGATCATCCGCGCATCGACCGTGGCCAACGCCAGCAAGGATTTGAACTTCCTGATCAAGAACGCGCGACTGGAGGCGCCTTTCGTCGTGGTGGGCGCCGGCTATGGCGGCATGGTGGCGCAACATTTCGCGCTGCGATCGCGCGGCACGGCCGTCTCCGGCCTGATCCTGGTGCAGCCCTTGCACGAAGATGCGCTGCCGGCGGACCGCGCCGCCCAGCTCGATACCGCGCTGGCCTGCCTGACCTCTGCGGAACAGGGCAAAGGCGACCCTGCCTGTACCTACCCGGCCACCAGCGTCAACGGCGACATTGGCCAGGCGCTGGCTGCCGCCCAGGCGGCGCAAGCGGCCAAACCGACCTATTGGCGCGCCCGCGCCTCCGAGTGGGACAGCCTTGAAACCAGCGCCGGCCAGCTGCGAACGGCCCGCAAGCCGTTTGGCGACATCAAAGTGGCCGAAGTGAAAGACGCGCAACCGTCGGCGATCATCGACGCCGTAATCGGCATGCTCGGCGCGCCAGCGGCCGCAAGCAACGAGTAAGCCCCGAGCCCGGGGGAACGAACACCGGCCAGCGACACATGACACAGCATATGACCACCGACTTGAATTTCTTACAGCGACTCAACGTGGGCGAAGACGCCGACGAGCGCGCCATCCGCCGCGCCTACGCGCGCGAACTGAAACTGATCGACCAGGAGACCGACCCGATCGGTTTCCAGACGCTGCGCGAGGCCTACGAGACCGCGCTGGACTGGCAACGCCATCACGCGGCCCAGCCTTTCGCGGCGCAGATCGGCAGCGAGGACCGGCCTGACGACGCCGGCCAACCGATCGCGGCGTTTGCAACGCCAGGGCCGGCACCGGCGGCGGAGCGGCAACAGGCAGCGCCGGCGGAGGGCCATCCCACAGCGCCGTCCGACAGCCACAGCGCGACGCCGGCATCGACGCCCGACGATCCGCACGCCGTGGCGGCCGCTGTGTTTGAGGAATTCCTACGGCGCGCCGGCGCCCTGGTCGAGGCGCGCGCCATCAGCAGCGACGCGCCCTGGCGCCACGCGCTGGGCCTCTGCCTCGCCGACGACCGGCTGGTGCACATCATCGCGCGCGACCTGTTCGAACAGCACGTCGCCGATCTGCTGGCGCAGGGCTGGCAACCGGGCCACGACGTGCTGCTCGAAGCCGCCACCAAGGTCTTCGGCTGGCACAACGACCGCCGCCGCACGCGGGCGCTCGGCTATGCCGGCTACGTGCTCGACAGTGCGATCGACGAGCGCAGCATGTTCGACACGCTGGCCGACCGCGACTACCAGCAACAACTGATCGAGCGCCTGCGCGATCCGCGCCCGCCGACCGCGCGCGAACTGCTGGCCCACACGACGCCGATGGCGATGCTGTTTTCGCGCTTTCCGACCTGGATGCCGCTGGTCACCAGCGCCGCCAACATGGCGCTCTGGCGCGAAAAGGAAGGTGCGCTGCCGGGCTGGCGGCGCATGTTCCAGCGCGCCAAGGCGCGCACAAGCGAGCACGAATTCCGCTGGCGCTTCAACTGGAAGTGGGCCATCTTCATCGCCGTGATCACCCTGGCGCGCGTCGGCTGGAACAGCGGGAGCGCGGACAACAACATGGACGAGACCACCCGGCGCCACGCGCAATCCACCGGCCAGCCGTCGACCGCCGCGCGCGAGAACCTCGCCAGCCTGCTGGCCAAGGCCGACGACATGCTCCAGCAGGGCGACTATGACGGCGCCATCGCCACCTACACGCGCGTGATCCAGCTCGACCCGCGCAATTCGGTCGCCTACTCCAACCGGGCGCTGGCGGCGCTCTTCACCAAGGCCGGCGAGGCCGGCATCGTCGCCGATCTCGACCGGGCAGCAGAACTGGACAGCAACAACGCCAATGTGCCCCGGGCACGCGGCTTGCTGGCGCTGCGGCACGAGCGCTACGACGAGGCGATCGCCGAATTCTCCCGCGCGCAGGAACTGTATCCCGACCATCCGTACACGCTCGACAAGCGCGCCGAAGCCTACGCGCGCGCCGGCCGGTACGACCTGGCGCTGGCCGACATCGACCGCCGCCTCAAGGTGGCGCCGACCGGCAACGTCGACGCCTACCGGTTGCGCCTGCAGATCCTGATCAGGCAGGGCAACGAAGCGGACGCGCTGGCGCAGATCGAAACCATGATCGGCGCCAACAAAAACAATGCGGAGGCCTATTATTACGCCGCCAGCCTCTACCGCAACGCCGGCCAGGAGCGCCAGGCGATTTTCATGCTCGAACGCGGCATCGCCGAGGCGCCGGTCAGCACCTTGTACCTGGCGCGCGAACTGCTGCGCGAGCGCGCCGACCTCGCCGGCCGCCGCGACGACATCGCCAAATGCGTCGCCAATAGCTTCTGCGTCCACTATGCGCTCGAGCAGCGGATCGAGCTCGAATTGGACGACGGCAAACCCGAAGCCGCGCTGAAACTGATTGCCGCCGAAATCGACGGCGGCAAGCTCGACTATGCAAGCCAGCCGGCCATGCTGGCCTATCGCGCCCTCGTCTACGCGAAAACGGGGCAGGCCAAGCTGGCGGAGGCCGGATTCGACGCGGCGCGCGCCGCCGCCGGCACGCGCCTGGCCCAGAACAACCTGGCGTGGTTCCTGGCCACCCACAACACCGCGCTGCCGCGCGCGCTGTCGGCCATCGACGCGGCGCTGGCGGGCCCGGAGCAGATTCCGGCCTACCTCGACACCAAGGCCATGGTACTGCTGCGGATGGGGCGCGACCGCGAGGCCGTGGCCGCCTACGACAAGGTGCTTGCAAGCCGCTCCGGCATGGCGTCTTCCCGCTTCGGCCGCGGCCTGGCCAAGCGGCGCGCCGGCGACCGCGCCGGCGGCGACGCCGACCTGAAGGAGGCACGCCTGGCGTCGCCCGGCGTCGACGATGAGTATGCCCGCATGGGCTTGCGGCCCTGATCGTGCGGCGTACGGCGCGCCCCCTGTCTTCAGTACAGGTGTGGCGCGCCCCTGCTTCGGTTAGCATCGGCGTCATCGTCGCCAACGAAGGATGCCCCATGCCCCCTCGCCACAACCTCCTCGCGCCCCTGCTCGCCTCGCTGCTGATCGCGGTCACCGCCACCCTCGCCGCGCCGCCGGCCGCCCAGGCCGCCGCGCCGCTGGTCGGAACCCAGGCGCCCGGCTACTACCGCATGATGCTGGGCGACTACGAAATCACCGCCCTCTCCGACGGCAGCCACGCCTTTCCGATCGACACCGTGATGACGCATATCACGCCGGCCGCGATCACGCGGGACCTGGCCGACGCCGACCTGGCGCAACCGGTGCAAGGCTCGATCAACGCCTTCCTGATCAACACCGGCAAAAAGCTGATCCTGGTCGACGCCGGCGCCGGCGCCCTGTACGGCGACTGTTGCGGCAAGCTGCTGGCCAACCTGCGCGCCGCCGGCTACCGGCCGGAACAGGTCGACGAACTGCTGATCACCCATCTGCACAAGGACCACGCCGGCGGCATCATGGCGCAGGGCGCAGCGGCCTTCCCCAACGCCGTGCTGCGGCTGTCGCAAGCCGAGGCCGACTACTGGCTGACGCCGGCCAACAAGGCCAAAGCGCCGGATTTCCTGTCGACGTTCTTCGACGCCGCCAAGGCTGCCGTCGCGCCCTACCAGGCCGCTGGCCGCTACCAGCCCTACGGCAAGTTCGGCCAGCTGGAACCGGGCATCGAGGCGCTGCCGGCGCCCGGCCATACCCCGGGCCACGCAATGTACCTGGTGCAAAGCAAAAACCAGCAACTGCTGATCTGGGGCGACATCGTCCACGTCTCCGCCATCCAGCTGCCGAATCCGGAAGCGACCGTCAAATACGACAGCAGCGAGGACGACGCGCACGGTACGCGCACGCGCCTGTTGCAACTGGCGGCCAGCAAGCACATGCTCGTCGGCGCGGCGCACATCGCCTTCCCGGGCCTGGGCCACATCCGCCAGCGCGACGGCCGCTATGACTGGTTGCCCGTGAACTACGACGGCGCGCCGGCATCCAACAAGCGGTAACGCCCACCCAAACGCCGAGTTGCGGACTGGCCTTTTGGCAGGAGCTTTACTTCGATGGGCTGACTACACTGCTATGGCAGCATCCACCCACCCATCAAGGAGCTTCAAATGTCTAACAGCAAACTCTCAGTCGACAGCGTCATCACCGAAGACGGCACCCGCATCCACTTCAAGGATTGGGGCACCGGCCCGGCCGTGGTTTTCAGCCACGGCTGGCCGCTGCAAGGCGACGCTTGGGAAGACCAGATGATCTTCCTGGCCAGCAACGGCTACCGCGTCATCGCCCATGACCGCCGCGGCCACGGCCTGTCGAGCCAGCCATGGAACGGCAACGACATGGACACCTACGCAGACGATCTGGCCACCCTGATCAACGCGCTGGACCTGAAGGATGCGACCTTGGTGGGCCACTCCACCGGCGGCGGCGAAGTGGCGCGCTACATCGGCCGTCACGGCACCGGCCGCGTCGCCAAGGCGGTGCTGGTGGGCGCCGTGCCGCCGCAGATGGTCAAGTCGGACAACAACCCGAACGGCTTGCCGATGTCGGTGTTCGACGGCATCCGCAGCGCCGTGCTGGCCGACCGTTCGCAGTTCTTCAAGGATCTGACCCTGCCGTTCTACGGCTACAACCGCGACGGCGCCAAGCCTTCGCAGGGCGTGCGCGATACCTTCTGGGCACAAGGCATGCAGTGCGGCATCAAGAACGCCTATGACTGCATCAAGCAATTCTCGGAAACCGACTTCACCGAAGACTTGAAAAAGATCGACGTGCCAACCTTGTTCGTGCACGGCAGCGACGACCAGATCGTCCCGATCGACGCCGCCGCGAAGGCCGCCGTCAAGCTGGTCAAGAACGGCACGCTGAAGATCTACGAAGGCGCGCCGCACGGCTTGCCGACCACCCACAAGGACAAGCTCAACGCCGACCTGCTGGACTTCCTCAAGTCCTGAGCGTAGCGCCGGACGGTAGCGGTGCCGGCGGCATGCCGGTACCCCTATCGGGTAATCGATCCCCCTCCCCTATGAACTTTCCACGTCACCCTTTCGGATAAGGGATTATCCGGCCGCGCGCCGGATAATGTCAGCACCGGGTGCCCCATGCCGATTGCGGCGCGGAACAATTTTGAAAGCACATCATGAGCAACGAAAAATCCTCCGACATCCTGCAAGACTTCGGCGCACTGGCCAACGTGCGCATCGGCCTGAGCGCGGAAGTGCGCTCGCAAGGCGTGCGCGCCTTGAACCGCCTGCTGGCCCACACCATGGCCATGCGCGATGCCTACAAGAAAGCACACTGGCAAACTTCCGGCGCCACCTTCCATCAGCTGCACCTGCTGTTCGACAAGCACTACACCGAACAGGTCGCGATCATGGACGCCATCGCCGAGCGCGTGCAAACCCTGGGCGGCGTAACCTTCGCGCTGGCGCAGGACATCGCCGACGAGTCGACCATCTCGCGCACCGCGCCGCGCGGCCGCGAATCGGCCCAGGCGCAACTGAGCCGCCTGCTGGACTCGCACGAAACCATCCTGGTCGAAGCCCGTCCGCTGGCGCGCGCGGCCGCCGAAGCCGGCGATGACGGCACCAACGACCTGATCGTCAGCCAGGTGGTGCGCAGCAACGAGTTGCAAAGCTGGTTCATCGGCGAGCACCTGGCGGCGCAAACGCAGTCCGCCAAGTAACGATGCCCAAGCCCATGGATAACGCGGCGGTATTGACGCTCGATAACGAGCAACTGTACCGCCGCTTGCAGGAAGAAAAAGCGCGCCGGCTGCAAGCCGAGGAAGCGCTGCAGCATGCCACTGAAGAACTGGCAAGGCTGGCCCGCATCACCTCCATGGGCGAGTTCGCCGCATCGATCGCGCACGAGGTCAACCAGCCGCTGGCAGCGATGGTGCTGCACGCCGAAGTGGGCCTGAACGCGCTGACGCACAACCCGCCGCAGCCCGAGCAGGCGCGCGACGCCTTGAAACTGATCATGCACGTGGGCGCCACCGCCGGCGACGTCATCCGCAGCATTCGCGGCATGTCGAGCAAGACCAGTCCCGTGCCGACCTTGTTCGCCGTCGATGAGGCGCTGCGCGAAGTGCTGCGCCTGCTGCGCGCGGAGTTGCACAAACACAGTATTGAAGTCTGCGACGGCCTCGCGCTGGGCGAGCATCAGCTACATGCCGACCGCGTGCAGTTGCAGCAAGTGATGATGAATCTGGTGCTCAATGCCATCGAAGCGATGAAGGACGTGCACGACCGTCCCCGCAAGCTGGCGCTGCGCTCGGCGCTGGCCGACATCTCGGGCACGCTGCGTATCAGCGTGGAAGACAACGGCGTCGGCGTCTCCGCCAAGTTGGCCGAGCGGCTGTTCGATCCGCTGTTTTCCACCAAGCCGGGCGGCACCGGCCTGGGCCTGTCGATCTGCCGCACGATTATCCTGGCGCATGGCGGGCGCATCTGGAGCACCTCGCGCCAGCCGCACGGCACCGCATTTCACATCAGCCTGAAGGGAAATTCCACATGGACACCATCTCCATCCTGATCGCCGACGATCATCCGCTTATCCTCGCCGGGCTTAGCGCCCTGATCAATTCGATGCCGGAGTTCCGGCTGTTGGCGCAGGCGGCCAACGGCTTGCAGGCGGTGGAGCTGTACCGGCAGCACCGGCCGGATGTGGTGATCATGGATTTGAGCATGCCGGAGATGCATGGGGTGGATGCCATCGGGCATATCCGCGAATTCGATGCGGCGGCGCGGATTGTCATCCTGACGACTTACCAGGGGGACGAGGATGTGTATCGCGGCTTGCGGGCGGGAGCGATGGCCTATCTGTTGAAGGATAGCGGTTCGGAGCAATTGGCCAAGTGCATCAGGACGGTGGCTGCGGGGCAGAAATTCTTGCCGGCGGAGGTGGCGGGCAAACTGGCCGAGCGGGCCGAGACGACCAGGCTGTCGCGCAGGGAGCTGGAGATATTGGCGCATCTGGCAACCGGCAAGAGCAACAAGATGATCGCGCGCAGCGCCGAAATCGAGGTGGGAACGGTCAAGTTCCACGTCAATAATATTCTCGCGAAACTGAATGTCGCGAGCCGGACGGAGGCGGCCACGGTGGCTGCACGTCGAGGCCTGCTAAGCGTCTTCTGAGCGCGGCATCAACAATTCCAACGGAGACACGTAGGGCGGATTAGCGAAGCGTAATCCGCCATGCAGGAGCAATCGGCGGCGCATGCATGGCGGATTACGGCTTCGCCTAATCCGCCCTACGTTTCTCCGAGGTGAAGCTATTATTTGGCCGCGATCGGCGCCAGCGTTTTGTGGTCGCTGGTGGTGCGCGGTGCCGCCTTGTGCACCATCGTGTAAGCGTAATCCACGCCCATGCCGTACGCGCCGGAATGCTCGCGCACCACCGCCATCACCGCATCGTAGGTCTCGCGGTGCGCCCAATCGCGCTGCCATTCCAGCATGACTTGCTGCCAGGTCACCGGCACCACGCCAGCCTGGATCATGCGCTGCATCGCGAAGTCGTGCGCTTCCTTCGTGGTACCGCCCGAAGCATCTGCCACCATGTAAATCTCGTAACCGCCTTCGAGCATCGCGCACAGGGCGAAGCTGTTATTGCACACCTCGGTCCACAGACCCGAAACGATCACTTTCTTCTTGCCGTTGGCGGCCAGCGCGTCGCGCACTTTCTGGTCGTCCCACGAATTCATCGAGGTGCGTTCCAGGATGTCTTTACCTGGGAACACATCCAGCAATTCCGGATACGTGTGACCGGAGAACGATTCGGTTTCGACGGTGGTGAGGATGGTCGGAATGTTGAAGATCTTCGCCGCTTTGGCCAGCGCGACGGTATTGTTCTTCAGTACCTGGCGGTCCATCGACTGCACGCCGAACGCCATCTGCGGTTGCTGGTCGATAAAGATCAGCTGGCAGTTGGTCGGGGTCAGGACTTCGAGTTTTGGATTCATCATGATGGCTTCCATATGGTGTAAAGGAGAACGATCATGTTAGGTGCTGGACCGCGCGAACACCACTATCTAAATGTAGGCTCCGGCGACGTGGCAAGTCTGCTAAGCTGCCCGCTAAATCTTACTTAACCTTACTTAACATTACTTAACGGACCTGACATGACCACACCGGACGACGCCGCGCAACGCGCGCAACTGACAGCGCTGGCGCGCGGATTGCGCGACCTGCACAAACAATTGCTGCACATTGAAACCCAGTATTTCGGCGCGGTCGGCAGTCCGCTCGAGTTGTTGCAGCTGGTGACCAACCACCCGCATTTCGCCTGGCTGCAAAAGCTCTCCGGCCTGATGGCGCAGATGGACGAGCGGCTCGACGAGCCGGAACCCATCGCCGTGGCCGACGCGCTGGTGTTCCGCCGCGCGGTGGAGGCGCTGATCGGCCCGTCCGAGGAAGGCGACATGGAATTCCGCGCCAAGTACAACGCCTTGCTGCACGACGCGCCGGAAGTGGTGATGTCGCACGGCGCGGTGCGCAAGCTGCTGGCCGCGATCGGCACCGCACCGGCCGCTTAGCTTCGCCTGGTCTAATCCGTGCGGCAGTGCATGGCTAGCCGCGCAGCCGCAAGCGGCGCAGCAAGCGCTTCCACCGCGACTGGCCGACATAGGCCAGCGCGGCGGGAATCGTCAGCCTCACGCGCGTGCCGATCAACGGGCTGTCGATCACCAACGCGGCGCCGATGCGCGCGGCACGCTCCGCCATGCCCGGCAGGCCCCAATGGCCGGCGCGCTTACCTTCCGACAGGATCTCGGCGGGAATACCCTTGCCGTCGTCGGCCACCTGCATGACGAACTGGTCGGCACCATAGCGCAAGGTTACCTGGATCGACTTCGCGCCCGCGTGGCGGAAAGCGTTCATCAGCGCCTCGCGGCCGATGCTGTAGGCCTCGCAACTGGCATCTTCCGTCAAGTCCACCGCATCGCCTTCGCTGCGCAGGCTGAAGACGCTATCGTGGCTCTCCTGCAGCACCTCGCCGACGATCGTCAGGCCGCGCTCGAGATCGCCGTCGCTCATCGCGCTCGAACGCAGGTCCTGGACCTCGTCGCGCCCCTCCTCGATCACGCGGTCGGCCAGCAGCAGCATGCGCTCCAGCCGCGCGCGGGTGGAAGAGTCCCCCGGCAAGGCGCTCATCGCGTTCTGGAAGCCCAGCACCAGTCCCTGCACGCTTTGCAGGAAGGTATCGTGCAACGTGCGGGCGATACGCTCGCGTTCGGCCATGCGCTCGGCGATGCGCAAGGTGGCCTGGCGCAGCCACAGCCGATATAGCAGGTACAGCAAGCCGGCGGCGACCAGCGCGCACAGGACGAAGAACAGCGGCGTTTGTCTGAACGTCGGCAGGATGGTCAGCGTGATCGAGGTGTCGCGCTCGTTCCACTGCCCGAGCTCATTGACGGCGGCGATGTGGAAGCGATAGTCGCCCGGCCCCACGTTGGTGTACGACACGGCGCGGCGGTTGCCGGATTCCTGCCAGTCGGCATCGACACCCTCCAGTCGATACCTGAAGCGTACCATTTCCGGCATCCTGTAGCTGAGCGCGGTGAACTCGATGCGGAACGAGGTCGTGCCCGGCGCCAGTTGTACAGCCTTCGAAAAATCCAGATAGCGCTTGCCCTTGGCCACCAACGTCTCGACCACCACCTCCGGCGCATACTGCGGCGGATAGGATTTGGTGGTATCCAGGCGGACCATGCCGGTGGCGCCGACGAACCATAGCTGGCCGTCGACGTCGCCCAGGGCCGTGGTCCCGCGGGTGCTGGTATCGGCAAAACCGGGATAGCCGTCCAGTACGCCATACAACACGTATTTCAGCGGTACGCCGGGCGCGGCCGTCGCGGCCCTCCAATCCGCCGCCTCAACGTGAACCACGCCCTTGCTGCCGTTGAGCCAGCGGTCGCCGTTGGCGCCCACCACGGTGCCCGTCACACCCGCGAGCACATCGGGATCGGCGGCAACCAGGCGGTGGAACGCGCCGCCGCGCAACACCGCCAGGCCGCCGATGCCGCCGGCCACGACTTCGTCGCCGGCGACGTGCAGATGAGTGGACGGGCCGATATCGTTCTCCGCCGACATGCGATAGCGCGTGAAGCGGCCATTATCGAAATACACGATAGTCCCGTCATCGTAGCAAAGCCAGAGCGTTCCCTTGCCAGCGCCCGCATCGGCCACGAAGCGGCCAGGCGGCAAGCCCAGATCGGCCTGGCTGGTCCATTTTCCGTCCACCAGCCTGAACATACCGCGCCGCGAGATCGACACCCACAAGCCGACGCCATCGTCGAACACCCGCCCCACGGCCACGGGGTCGCCGGCGTCGAGCGGGTCCGGCGGATAAGCGATGCGCTCGGAACGATCCGGATAGCGCCGCTCGATCGCGTCCGGGCGGGCCAGCAGCAATGCGCCGTCGCGGGCGTTGCCGATGGCGCCGACATCGCCGGGCGGGAAGCGTTCATCGATGGCTTGCGCGCCGTCGGCCCGCAGGCGCCACACTTGCCCCGATGGCAGACTCAGCGCCAGCACATGGCCCGAGTCGTCCCGCGCCAATTTAAAAGCACGCCCGCCGCCGGCCAGCTTGACCGGCGCCAGGCGGTTGTGACGGAAACGCTCCACGCCGGCCTGGGTGCCGATCCAGATGCTGCCGTCGCGGTCCTCGAACAGGATGTTGCCGGTCAGGCTGCTGAGCTGCCAGGGCTGGTCCAGCCTGTGGCCAGGCCGGGCGTTGGGGGTCATCAGTCGGCTGGGCATGGCCCCCACGCCATCGGTCCGGCAGACGCCGACAGGACAGGCCAGCGCCCAGAAATTGCCATCACGGTCGAACAGGCCGTTTTCCTGGCCCTGCGATTGCGCCAGCCAGGCCGGACGCGGCTTGAGCGGGCCCACATGCTGGGCCGGCACCGGTATCAGCCGGTCGTGCATGTCCTGCCACAACCGTCCATCCGGCGATTCGATCAGGTTGACGGTATGCACATCCTGGCGTTGCACCTGGCGGAAGTTTTTGGCGCCGGCGGGCCGCACATACACCGCGTGGCCGACGGCGACCCAGACTTGTCCGTACTGATCGGCGACCACGTTGGACACCTCGCCCGCCGGCAAGCCCAGTTCCGGCCCGACGTTGTGCCAGGCGCCGCCGCGCAGTTGCAGCAGCGCGCTGGTGGTGGCGACCCACAGCTCGCCGCGCTCATCGGTGGTGGCGCTGGTCACAGGCCCTATCCGCGCTTTGCCCACCATGGCCGGGTAATGGGTGATATGGCCGCCATGCAGCCGACTGAGTCCGCCAAACAGATAGCCGATCAGCAGATCGCCGTCGCGCAGCGCCGTCAGCGCGGTCACGGGACGCTTGGGCGCGGTCTCGCCGTTCAAGGCCTCGAAGCGCCGGAAGCGCATGCCGTCAAAGCGGTAGAAGCCGTCGACGCTGCCGATCCACAGCCAGCCATCGGTAGTCTGCGCCATCGACGACACCTGCGCCGGTGCGCCATCCTTGCCGGTCCAAATGTCGTGATGCAGCTCGTCGAGGGGAACTTTGCCGTCGAGCGCCATCGCGCTGGCAGACGCGAACACCAACAACACCACTAGCCGACGTAACGACAGCAACATAAAAGTCATACGGCGAAAGAGAAATTAACAACCCGCCATCATAGGCGATTTTCCCTACAACCACATCAGGGGCATCCACCACTTGACGATTGCTATCGAAACCATAGAAATAATAGAATTTACCAATCGCCTTCAGGTGCGTATTCTGACAACTCCAACCCAGCCAAACGAGTATCGTCATGAACAAGTCCGCAGCAGCCATTTCCGTCCGCCCTCTTCCGCTCAGCGGCATTTTGTTGGCACTCGCGTATGCCGTGGGCATGCTGGGTGCTGAAATGCTGGGATGGGCCTTGTTCGCGGTGGGCGCGATGGTATGGATGATGGCGGACGGCAGGACGGTGGTGCGCATGCTCACGCGCAGCACGCCCCATCACACGCAGCGCCTGATCATCTACAGCACGCCACCGGCGATCGCCCTGCTGGCCTACATGACACTGGCCGGCGGCCAGGCTGATGCCGTCGTCGGCGGCGCACTGGCCTTGCATGCCTTGCTGGTCTGGGCGGTGCTGATGGGGGCGGCCTACGCTGTTTCTCAACAAACAGCGGTAAGCCAGCGTATTTAAAGCGGATTTCGCAGATATCCACACCAACTGTGGATAACGTTGTGAATAACCCCCACTTGACAGCAGAGAACGCCTTTAACGACGGGGGTTTTAATAAAATGCCCAATCTGAAGGCAGATTTTTTCCCCAATAAAATCAATCACTTACAACATCAAATTTTTTAGCCGCCAAGCTTTTTGAGGCCGCTTGAAAAATATTTTTCTGTGCATAAGTAGGGTGGGAGACAACTATGTCACGCCGCACAGGGGAATCCTTTGACAAAAGTACGTGTGAGGAATAGTGTGGCTCTGGAGGTACGCATGGCCTCCATAGACTCGCCTCGGGATTGATGCATGAACCAGAATGACGATGACACCGATTGGATGATAGAAGACGAGGTTGCACCGGTCGGCGCGCCGCAGGCGGGAGCGCCGTCGGCGCCACCGCCGTGGCGGGTACTGATCGTGGACGACGACGTCGATGTCCACGTGGTCACCAAATTTTCCCTTAGTAATGTGTGTTTCCTCGGGCGGCGACTCAGCTTTCTGCATGCCTACAGCGGCGAGGAAGCCCTGAATACGCTGCGCAACACGCCCGACATCGCGCTGGTGCTGCTGGACGTCATCATGGAGACCAGCGACGCCGGCCTCAATGTCGCGCGCCAGATCCGCGACGCGCTGCATAACCAACTGGTGCGCATCGTGCTGCGCACAGGCCAGCCGGGACAGGCGCTCGAACACAGCATCATCCTGGACTACGATATCAACGATTTCTGGTGCAAGACCGACCTGACCACGCGAAAGCTGTTCACGACGGTGATCTCTTCGTTGCGCGCATATAACGGTTTGGAAGAAGCTCACCGGCAAACGGTGGCGCTGCAGACACAGCTGGACCATGCGCAGCGGCTGCTGGCCGCCGTCGACCAGCACGCCATCATCATGACGTTGACTCCGCGCGGCAAGATCGCCACCGTCAACGACAAGTTCAGCAGCGTCTTGCAGTTCACGCGAGACGAACTGATCGGGGCCGATCTGCGCCTGTTGCATCCGCCACCCTACCCGGAGGATCAACTGGCCGATGCTTTGCAAGCCGTCAAAGAGCGAGAAAGCTGGACCGACGTCGTCACCGCCTGGCGCCGCGACGGCCAGGAGGTGCGGCTGCGTGTGACAGTCAGCCCGCTTGAAGAACCGGCCACGCCATACATTGTGGTGGCCAGCGTTTTGCAACCGCTCAAAAAACTCCTGTAAGTTACGGATTGTTAAGCACTTTTTCGGATATCCACAGCCTCTGTGGATATCTATGTGGACAACACCCCATTGACATCGCGGAACGCCTGTAACGACGCGGTTTTCTACAAACTGCCCATCCAAAAGGCAAAATTAAAGCCCTTGGAAATCAACAACTTACGGTGACATCGATTGTCACACGAAATTATTTAAAAAAAATTCTTGTCAACATGATGTGTGCATAACTAAACACAAACCCGGTTCATGTGCTGGTCAGTGATGCTCCCTGCGGCGTTGCTCTGGATGCAGCAAGACGCGTTCGATCACCTGCGGCGCGACGTTGTGCGACTTCATATACTCGATCGCGCAAATCGTATTGAAGCTCGACTGAACGATGATGCCGCGTTCGACGACGGCGCTGCTGCGTTCGTCGTGCCGCTGCTGAGTGAAGTCGGCTTTCGGGACGGATTCCAGACGGGGGGATAGGAGAGCGTTCATCATGATCCTTTGCAAGAGGTTGAGGGACATTTGATCCCGATCAAAGTGACGTGCAACGAGAGTATGAGCGACACGAACTCAAAGTCAATGTCAGGTTCCTATCATTCCAGAATTAAAATATTGCTCGTACTGAACTCAATAGACACAAGGCAATAACCGGGGCGATAATGAACGGATGACTCCAGAGACGCCGCGCCCCCGCCCCACTTCGCTGTTTGATTTATTCCTATCGTTCACCATCTTGGCCCTGCAGGGCTTCGGCGGCGTGCTCGCGGTCGTACAGCGCGAGATGGTCGAGCGCAAGCGTTGGCTGACTCAGGATGAGTTTGTCGAGGACTGGGCGGTCGCCCAGATCATGCCCGGTCCCAACGTGGTCAACCTGTCGCTGATGATAGGCAGCCGCTATTACGGCCTGCGGGGCGCCATGGCGGCGCTGGCCGGCATGCTGACGGTGCCCTTGATAGTCGTGCTGTGCCTGGCGCTGCTGCATGCGCAATACGCCAACCATCCAGGCGTGGCGGGCGCGCTGCGCGGCATGGCGGCGGTGTCGGCCGGCATGATCGCCGCCACCGGTGTCAAGCTGGCCTCGGCGCTGCGCAAGCATCCACTGCCGATATGGCTGACCGGCCTGATCGCCGTGCTGTGCGTAGGCTTCGTCGTGGTCATGCGTTTGCCGCTGGCCTACACCCTGCTGATACTCGGCAGCATTGCCGTCACCTTGACCTACCGCACCATGAAAGCGAAGTTGCCATGAGCGCGGCGCCGATCCATATCGTTTTAAGCTTTACCGACTGGCTGAACCTGTTCGGCCATTACATGCTGTTGTCGCTGCTGTCGATCGGCGGCGCGATCTCGACCACGTCGGAGATGCACAGGTTTCTGGTTGAGGAGCACCATTGGCTGACGCAATCGCAATTCAACGACTCGATCGCCATCGCCCAAGCCGCGCCGGGACCGAACGTGCTGTTCGTCGCGCTGATGGGCTGGAATGTGGGGTTGAACGCTGGCAGCTATGCGGCGGCGTTTGCCGGGGTGGCGGTGACGATGTTCGGCGTTCTGCTGCCCAGCACCACGTTGACTTATCTGGCCGCGCGCTGGGGCCACCGCAACCGCGAGCTGCTGGGTGTGCGGGCGTTCAAGCAAGGCATGACGCCGGTGGTGGTGGGATTGATGGTATCCGTCGGGATCATCTTGGGCAGCGCCAACAGCAACTGGACCACCGACTGGCCGTTGTGGCTGTTGTCGGTGGTGGCTGGCGTGATCATCTGGCGCACCAAGCTGCATTTGCTGTGGCTGCTTGGTGCGGGCGCCGCGCTGGGTTGGTACGGGCTGGTGTGAACTAAACGATCTGACAGCAGTTACTTTGCCGTTAATTAATATTCTTCGTGCAGCGTTTGCGGATTTTTTTTCGGCCGTTCACGTAGGTCGTGTTGATCTGTTCATAGCACGAGAAGTCGCCGTCCTCGTCCACGAGCATCGTTAAAGAAGATTCACTTTGCAGGACGAGTTTGCCCTTTCGCCAGCAATGGGTCGCCGCATACATATTTTCGGCGCCACCCTTCCACGAACTCGTCACGCAATTTGGATTGCCGGGATCGATATCGATCCCTCCGAGGTCGGATAGCACCTTGCTGAAAACGAAGCGCCGGCTCGCGCGGTCGTAAAGAAACACGGAACTGCTTTCATTGCCTATCGCCGCCATGGCGCTGGTGACAACCAGGTCACCACAACCGTCGTTATTGAAATCGCGGGAGGAAAGGGACTCGCTGTCAGCCCGATAATTTTCCACGTGCTCAAGTACCTGAAGAATCTTGCCGCTTTTAATGTCTTCAACTTGCACACTGCCAACTTGCGATTCGACGCCACCCTCAGGCAACCATTTAAAGCGCAATACTTCTTCGGGACGCGGGCCGCACCATGGGTCCGCCCATGCGGAAGGCGAGCATGACGACAGCACGGTAAGTAACATGATTAAACGTAGCATATTTTCCCCAACAATGGCTGCCATGTGAACGGCGCTTGGCAAGGGACACATCTTACAGAATGATCGAGTCCCGCGCCTGCGTTGGGGGCGACTGCTGCAGTCGCCCTGTTACAAGCATCCGCTTTCTCGGCCATTTCGCCCAACCAACTTGCCCTCGTTCCACAGGGTAGGTTGGCTAAAACCTTTCACTTGCTTGTTCCTGATAGACCTTCAGGATGACGATCCAATATGCGCAATGCCAGCTTCGGCGCGAGCACGCAGATGGCGTGACAATTGTTGAGTTTTTCAGTTGAGCAAGATGCTATCCTTGCAAAACGGCGCCTGTCGGCCAGAATCTGACGTACAAAGAAACTTCTTGATGCAAAAGACACAACAGTTCACACAATTCCCATTAACCTGATGGAAACATATGACTTCAGTCCCTGTACTACGGAAAACAGAGTTTGAACGCGACGATTTTGACCAGATGTGCCTGTTCACTGGCGCGCCGGTCAAAAAAACCAGACAAGGAGAGCATGTGATCCCACGCTGGTTGATAGCTGACTATGAACTCAACCGTAAGCGAATTGAAATGGGATGGCCAGGAGGTCTCGCAGAAATCAAGATGTTTCGTACACGCGCCGACCCTACTGCTAACGGTAGGTTCGGCGCTCTAGAGGATCATGTTAAGTCAGGGAAGTGGTCGCTTGACGGGCTGCATCTCTGGCATAAAAAGATTTCTGCAGGAATGATGCTCTGCCATTGGCGCATGGCACAGAATAGATTTCACCCCCAGGCCCCAAAAGATTTCGATGCACGCCACTTGGTATCTACACTCGAAGATTTTCGTAAGGACTTTCAAAAATTCGCGGGCAAACAACCCTTCAAGCGCAATGGATCGACATTGATATTGCCAACTAGCGTCCCAGGTGGGTGGCTAGCGCATGTGTTCGGCTCGACGGTCTTCCAAGGCGTAAAGCTTGACGCGCTGTTGCCGTTTGGCATGCTTGCGGTAACCCTTCAAAACAAACTCATCGTTTCAGTGTTCCACGATCCAAAGCGCGAATTCGAGAGTTCTCGGCTGGTGAAGGAGTGGCAAGCGCAAAATCTGGACAAGTGTTCAGATGCGCCAAGAGTAGCAGCAGCCCTAGCTGTCATCTATTCAGAGTTTGTTTTTAAGGCAAGAGCCGAGACTCTTGCAATTGAGGGCGAAGGGTTCGAGGCTTTGCTTAAGGGAATCGGGTATCAACTTGGACTGGACATCGATCCGAAAACGCACGAGTACTCGCCGCGCGTCACGGCCTAGACCCGGAAAGTGTCCACAATTTTGACACTTGCCTCTTACACTGTCCATGATGAATCTCCACTACCGGCCAGGAGCGAAGGTTCGTAGTTAAAGCAACTGTGCATTTATACAATTAATTGAATTAGATAAACTTCCGAAATCGAACGACGAGCGAATTTATTTCCGCGAAATTCGATATCTATGAGCGTGCGTGATCTTTTGGTACATGGTCAAATTTCCAGTCATCGAAATCAATAACCGCCAATCGTTCATCCCGACGAGCCCGTCATGGCTGATCGACTCTGATGTAGCGATCAAAAAAGGCTATCTGCGGAACACGAAGAATTATTGAGATATTTAAAACTCTTGTTGTCGAAATTGAACCGCTTATGAGACCGCAAAGCGGCAATAGCCGCAAATGTAGAAGCGGGAAAATTAAATCACACGGAAAATACAATAGGATTGCTCGAATGAAAATTGACAATATAACCATTAAAAATTTCCGAGGTATAACTAATGTTGAAGCCAGAGACTTGGGGGATACAATAATTATCGCTGGACAAAATGGATCTGGAAAATCCTGCATATTCGATGCGATAAGGCTCTTAAAAAGTGTGTACGGAGGATACCAACAAAATGAATTTCAGCAATTTTTTGGAGAGTTTGCTATTCAGCTTCATGGCGGCTCAGCAAATCTGAAGGGCCTTTTTAATAAATCCGAAAATCCTGTCTTGATAGAATGCACTTTCCGTTTGCGAAACGCCGAACGCGCATACATTAATTCAAATGGTGCCGAACTCCTAGAAACTACACTTTGGCAAACTTTGCTACCCGAGGCGTTTCAATTTGGTGGTTATAGGAAGGCCTTATTTGCTACCCAGTTTAGAGAACGTCAGCCGGAGGTCACCGCGCGAGTAAACGCTGAGTTGCCGATATTAATGGCAGAGCTTGCTCTTCCCCAGATTGTCGGAAAAATGGAAATCCGTCCCGAAGGAGTTATTACAATTGCTTCTTCGCATTTGCTATCTGTTATCTTTTCAAATTATCGGCCCCGCCATATTGGCGTGATAGATTTTCATGGTGCTCAACGCCACTATAATCGTGAAAATGTACAAGGTATAAATTTGAATCTAGATCAGGCTAATCAACAACAAAGTCAACATACATTGTACAATTACAATAATAAATACAATAACGTTAAAAGCGAAATGGCAGGAAGTTATATAAAAGAGCTGCTTGCCGAAAAATCTGACCCAAATAGAACTCCAGACGAGATCTCACTGAATAACACGCTTAAAGAGCTTTTTGAATCATTTTTCCCTGATAAGAAATTTCTGGGACCCCAACCTACCCCTGATGGTAGTTTGGCATTTCCTGTGCGGACATCGTCGGGCGCGATGCATGATCTCGACGAACTCAGTTCAGGTGAAAAGGAAATTCTTTATGGCTATCTACGTATCCGAAGTTCAGCACCTCACGACTCAATAGTCCTTTTAGATGAACCTGAATTGCATTTAAATCCACGGCTAATCAAAGGTCTACCAGAATTTTATCGAAAAAATTTGGGTGAAGCACTCGAAAATCAACTTTGGCTCGTTACGCACTCCGATGCTCTTATTAGAGAGGCTGTTGGCAAGCCTGGTTTTAACGTGTTTCATATGCTGCCTTGTGGAACAGAGCCTGATGGTTCATCGCAACTTCGCCCCTTGGTTGTGACTGCGGATTTGGAGATGGCGACCGCAGATCTTGTAGGCGACTTGGCCACATATAGACCTGGTGGAAAAGGTTTGATTTTTGAAGGTGGAGGGGACTCGGATTTTGATAAAACTTTTTCGTACTCCCTTTTTCCATCTGAATTAAAAGGAATCAACCTAATATCTGGATCTAATAAAATTAGAGTTAAGTTACTACATGAAATACTCGATAGAGCATATAAGAATGGAGACCTGCCGACGAAATTTTATGCAGTGACCGATAGTGATTCGGAGGAATCTATTGAAGATGGCGAAGGCGTGAACAGATTTGTTTGGGATGTTTATCATATAGAAAACTATCTACTTGATACACAGATTATCGCAGAAGTTCTGAATTCGTTACAACTTACAGCAAAATACGACGCTGGAATGATCGAAACGAAATTAAGTGAGGCTGCCAGAAAAGTGGTCCCCGGCATGCTTGTTAATAAGATGCGCTCCTATGTAAACTCGGCAATAGTTAGGTCGATAAGGCTTGGCTTTGATCCCAATACTTTAACAATTGGTACAGATCTTCATAACGCTGCATCTAGTTCTGCAAGCAACATTTCAAGACTAATGGCTGGCGTTTTATCTGAGGACGAACTGCATAGTCGTGAGTTGGAATTTCGGACTACTTTTGAGCAAAGTTTTGCAGATGGCTCATGGAAGAAGAAACTTCCAGGTCGAGATATATTAAAGCAGTTTATCTCCGGTGAAGGTGGAATCGTAGGGTACGAGTTATTCAGAAATCTAATCGTTGGCCAAATGACTCAACAAGGAATAAAACCCTTAGGAATGAAGAATGTATTTGAGAAAATCTTATCCGATTAAAGCCAAAGAATTTATTTGGCCGACTGCTATTGGGCATAGTGACTACCTGCATCTCGTATGTTCTATGAAATTATGAGGTATGTCTTCGGATAAGCTGCTGAACCCAGCTTCCTCTTGGGGGCGGAGATGGCCGGTCGTGGATAGCTGCGCCAGCTCAAGTCTGAACCAACACAGCTGATCCGCCCCACGTATCTCGATACGTGGCACCAAGTTAGACTACCGGTTATTTATTCTGGTACCCGCCGTAATACTTGACGGGGCTCCATTCCGGCTGCACCTCGGGGACCGCCGGCGCCAATTGCTTGTACTCCGGCGCCGCGTACACCACCTTGCCGTTGACAATGGTCAGGCTGCTTTCCAGATTTTTGATCTTCTCGACATCCATCGAGAAATAATCCTGCGGCAAGATCACCACGTCCGCATACTGACCCTTGGCCAGCGTACCCTTGAGTTTCTCTTCTCCACTCATCCAGGCACTGCCCTGCGTCATCAGCTTCAGCGCCTGATAGCGGCTCAGCACATCGCCAGGCTGCCATAAACTCAGGCCGCCGGCGGTCTTGCCCGTCACCGCCCAGTAGATCGACGGCCACGGCCCATAACTGCTGACGCGCGTGCCGTCCGTCCCCAAGCCGACCGGAATCTTCATCTCCAGCATCTTCTTGATCGGTGGCATCTGGCGGGTTTGCGCGCCGTACTGCTTCCAATACAGCTCGCCCTGGAAGTGCATGCGGTTCTGCACGGCGATACCGCCGCCCAGCGCCTTTACGCGCGCCAGTTGCTTGTCGCTGATGGTTTCGGCATGGTCGAAGAACCAGCGCAGGCCGTTCAGCGGCGTATCTTTATTGACCTTTTCGATCACGGCCAGGTCCCGGTCTATGCTCTCGTCATAAGTCGCGTGGATGCGGAACGGCCAGCGGTTCTTGATCAGCAGGCGCAGCACCGGCTCCAGTTCGCTTTCCATCTCCGCCGGCATATTGGGACGCGGCTCGAGGAAATTCTCGAAGTCGGCCGCGCTCCACACCAGGTTCTCGCCACCACCCTCGGTGTTGTAGCCGTTGGCGTAGAACAGGTGGTCATTCTTGTCCGGCTTGGTCTGCGTCAGCCAGCGCTGGTAGTCCTCCAGCTCCTTGCCCGGCTTCTGCGCGAACAGATAATACGACGTGCGCACCGTCAACTTGCCGTTCTTGGCCAGCTCCAGGCTGACCGCGTAATCGTCCGGATAGGCCTGCCCACCGCCACCCGCGTCGATGGCGCTGGTGATGCCGAGGCGGTTCAGTTCGTTGTAGTACTGCTGCGTGGAATTGATCTGCTGCTCGCGCGGCAGCACGTTGGTCTTGGCCAAGGTGGTGTACAGAATCATCGCGTTCGGCTTGGCGATCAGCAGGCCGGTCGGCTTGCCGTCAGGGCCCAGCTCGACCACGCCGTCCTTGTACTTGGTGTCGGCGTTGTAGCCAAGCGTGGCGATGCCCTTCTGGTTGAGGAAGCCCAGGCCGTACAGGTACAGCAGGAACACAGGCTTGTCCGGGACCGCTTCATTGATCTCCGCCAGGGTCGGCAGACGCTTCTCCTCGAACTGGAATTCGTTCCAGCCGCCCACGACCTTGATCCAGGCGCCGTCCGGCGTGCGCGCGGCCTGCTCCTTGAGCATTTGCAGCGCCTTCTTCAGCGACGTCACGCCGTCCCAGCGCAGCTCGGCGTTGTAGTTCAAGCCCTCGCGGATGATGTGCAGGTGGGAATCGTTAAGGCCGGGAATGACGGTCTTGCCGCCGGCGTCGATCAACTGGGTGTTGGCCGATTTGAGTTTGAGGATGCTGGCATTGCTGCCGACGGCCTCGATCTTGCCGTCCTTGATGGCGAGCGCCTGGGCGAACGCGCCCTCTTTCGTCATCGTGGCGATCTTGCCGTTGGTGATGATCAGATCCGTGGCCGCCTGCGCCAAAGTGGACAGGCCGGCGGCGTGGATCAGGGTGACTGCAAAAGCGAGCTGCTTCAATTTCATCGTACTACTCCTAAAATAAAGGGCCGGCGCGGCATGTGTACCGCGCCGGCCCGCATCAAAGGCCAACGAATCGAGCGAGCCCGGTTCGCTTAGTCTTTGAGTGCTTCGACCGCGAAGGTCAGGGTTACGTCGTCGCCGACGTTCGGTGCGTATTTGCCTGCGTTAAATTCGGTACGCTTGATGGTGGCGGTGGCGTTGGCGCCGCATGCCAGTTTCTTCATCATCGGGTGATCCATGCACTTGAAGCCGGTCACGGTCAGGGTCACCGGCTTGGTGACGCCCTTGACGGTCAGGTTGCCTTCGATGGTCGACGGGGTGTCGCCCTTGAAGTTGACCTTGGTCGACTTGTAGGTGATGGTCGGGAACTTGGCGGTGTCGAGGAAATCCTCGCCCTGGATGTGCTGGTCGAACAGTTTCGAGCCGGTATCGACCGATTTGGTGTCGATGGTCGCTTCGACCGAACCGGTCTTGGCGGCGCGGTCGATCGTGATCTTGGCGCTGGTGTTGTTGAAGCGGCTCGTCTGCAGCGAGTAGCCGAAGTGGCTGTACGAGAAGCTCGAGAACGTGTGGTTGGCATCGGACGAGAACGTCTCCGGTGCGGCAAAGGCAGACATCGAGATACCAGCGGCGACCAGCAGGGCAAAGATTTTTTTCATTGTAGAACTCCAGAATGTTGACATACGGATGAGAACGCGACGGGGTTGGTTTTGCCAGCCCGCAAATGTTCTCGAGTGCGAACGATTATGCTCGCGACATCTAAAGTTGTAAAACGAAAAATTTACCGCGTTACTATCGATAAAATCGATCATAGCGGAGTTTGGCGGGGGGCGAATCCGCCAAAAGGCGGATGAGGTGACGGAACTTCAGATCAGGCTGCGACTGAATCCGCTGCCGGATGATGCAGGATACTACTTAACAGCCGCTGCTCAAGCGCTGCGAAGGCAGCGTTGCCCCGGGCCCGTGGGCGCGGCAAATCCACCTTCAAATCCAGCGTGATGCGCCCGTCCTCGATCAGCACCACGCGATCGGCCAGGGCCAGCGCCTCCTGCACGTCGTGCGTGACCAGCACCGCCGTGAACCCGCGCTGCAACCATAACGCCTCGATCAACTGCTGCATCTCGATGCGCGTCAACGCGTCCAGCGCGCCAAGCGGCTCGTCGAGCAGCAGCAACTGCGGCTCGTGCAGCAAAGCCCGCGCCAGCGCGACGCGCTGCCGCTGACCGCCCGACAGCTCCGCGGGCCAATCGTCGGCGCGTTCGGCCAGCCCCACCGTCGACAAGGTCGCCGCCGCCGCGTTCAAGGATCGCGGCAACCCGAGCGCCACATTCTCCAGCACCGTCTTCCAGGGCAGCAGGCGCGCCTCCTGGAACATGATGCGGATGCTGGCCCCGATGGCGCCCTTGCCGATCGCGATGCTGCCTTCGTCGGCCGTTTCCAGTCCCGCGATCGCGCGCAGTAAGGTACTTTTACCGCATCCGCTGCGTCCCACCACCGCGACAAACTCACCGGGGTGCAGCTCCAGCCGCACATCCTTCAACACTTTACGCTCGCCGAAGGATTTGCTCAAGCCTTCCAGCGCCAGGGACACGCCCTGACGCTTGGCCGGCGCCGGCGACGGCGTGCTTTGCTTGCTCGCCTTGGTGAAACCAGGGGCATCGAATAACGCGGTCGAAAGGTTCATATCATGTACTCCATCAAATCAACGGTAGGCCGGATTCCAGCGCAGGAAGCGCTTTTCCAGGCCGCGCGACAGCAGGTCGGCCGCCTTGCCCAATAACGCATATAGCAGTATCCCGACCAGCACCACGTCCGTTTGCAGGAACTCGCGGGCGTTCATCGTCATGTAGCCGATGCCTGCTTGCGCCGAAATCGTCTCCGCCACAATCAACAGCACCCAGACGAGGCCCAGCGAAAAACGCACGCCCACCAGGATCGACGGCAGCGCGGCCGGCAGGATCACGTCGCGGTACAGCGGCCAGCCGGACAGGCCGTAGCTGCGCGCCATCTCGATCAACCCCTGGTCGGCCGAGCGGATGCCGTGGAAGGTGTTCAGATACACCGGGAAGAACACGCCCACCGCCAGCAGGAACAGCTTGGCCGTTTCGTCGATGCCGAACCACAGGATCACCAGCGGTATCAGCGCCAGCGCGGGGATGTTGCGCACCATTTGCAGTGTGGTGTCGAGCAGCGTTTCAGCGCGGCGGAAGCTGCCCGTCAACAGGCCAAGCGCCAGACCCAGTCCGGCGCCGATGGCGAAGCCGCTGATGGCGCGCCACAGGCTGGTGCGAAGGTGCACCCACAACTCGCCCGACACCGCCAGCGTCCAGAAAGCCTTGGCGACCGCCCACGGCTCCGGCAAAATGCGGCTCGAGAGCCAGCCCAGTTGCGACGCCGCCTGCCAGCCGGCGATCAGCAGCACGGGCAAGATCCACGGCGCGAACGCGCTGCTCTGCGTCCGGCCGCCGGCGCTGCCGCTACTTTTTCGTGCGGGCTTGCGGGTGCTCTTGACCAGGGGTTGGGGTAAGACGGCCGCCATCTCAGGCTGCCTTCTTCGGCACGATATCGCTGGCCATCACTTCGCCGAAAGGCCCGCTCAGGGACTGCTCGCCCACCGCTTTGCCTTTGCCCAGCAACGGGAACACCAGCTCGGCGAAGCGGTACGACTCCTCCAGATGCGGATAGCCGGAGAAGATGAAGGTGTCGATCCCCAGGTCGGCGTATTCCTGGATGCGCGCGACCACCGTCTCCGGATCGCCGACCAGCGCGGTGCCGGCGCCGCCACGCACCAGGCCCACGCCGGCCCACAGGTTGGGCGAAACTTCGAGCTTGTCGCGGCGGCCGCCGTGCAAGGCCGCCATGCGCTGCTGTCCCACCGAATCCATTTTTCCGAACGCGGCCTGCGCCTTGGCGATGATGTCGTCGTCCAGATGGCTGATCAATTCATCGGCGGCGCGCCAGGCGGCTTCGTTTGTCTCGCGGACGATCACGTGCAGGCGGATGCCGAATTTCACAGTGCGGCCATGCTTGGCGGCGCGCGCGCGGATGTCGGCGATCTTCTCGGCGACAGCTGCCGGCGGCTCGCCCCACGTCAGGTAGACGTCCATCTGTTCGGCCGCCAGTTCATGCGCCGGCTCGGAGGAGCCGCCGAAGTACAGCGGCGGATAAGGTTTTTGCACCGCCGGGTACAGCGTCTTGGCGCCCTTGACCTTGATATGCTTGCCCTCGAAATCGTAGCCGGCGTCGCCGCCCTCGCCCGCCAGCGACGCGCGCCACACACGGATGAATTCATCGGAAATTTCGTAGCGCTTGGCATGGTCGGCGTACAGGCCGTCCGCCTCCAACTCACCCTGGTCGCCGCCGGTGACGACGTTGATCAGCAGCCTGCCATTCGACAAACGGTCGAACGTCGCGGCCATGCGCACGGCCAGGCCCGGCGTGGTCAGGCCGGGGCGGATGGCGACCAGGAACTTGAGCTTTTGCGTGACGCTGATCAGCGACGAGGCGACCACCCATGCGTCCTCGCAGGAGCGGCCGGTCGGCAGCAGCACGCCGTCGTAGCCCAGCGTGTCGGCGGCGACCGCGCACTGTTTCAGATAGTCGGCATCGACCGGGCGCGCGCCCTTCGAGGTGCCAAGATAGCGGCTGTCGCCGTGGGTCGGGATAAACCAAAAGATATTCAATGACATGATGTTCCTTTATTGCGCCGCCAGCTGTTTGGCCGGCAGTTGTGCGTCCTTGACCACGATCGGTTTCGGGATCAACTTGAGATTGGAGAAGGCGTCGGCCAGCTTTTGCTGCTGTTGCAGCACGTCGGCGGTGATCGGCTTGACGCCATAGGCATAGCGGGAGGCGGCCAGCGCCACCACGTCCGTATCGAGCCCGGTTTGCGCGGACAGGATGGTGGCGACTTCCTTCGGATTCTTGGCGCCCCACTCGTCGACCTTGGCGATTTCCTCGAGCACGATGCGGACCACTTCCTGGTTCTTCTCCGCATACGGACGCGCGGCCAGATAGAACTGGTGGTTGGCGACCAGGCCTTTGCCATCGGCCAGCACGCGCGCGCCCAACTGCTTCTCGGCGGCGGCCAGGAACGGGTCCCAGATCGCCCAGGCATCGACACTGCCGCGCTCAAAGGCGGCGCGCGCGTCGGCCGGCGGCAGGAAGACGATATCGATTTCCTTGTAGCCGATGCCCGCCTTCTCCAGCGCCTTGACCAGCAGATAGTGCACGTTGGAGCCCTTGTTCAGCGCGACCTTCTTGCCTTTCAACTCGGCCAGGCTGCGGATCTTCGAATCCTTGGGCACCACGATCGCCTCGCTGGCCGGCGACGGCGGCTCGTTGCCGACATAGACCAGGTTCGCGCCCGCAGCCTGCGCGAAGATCGGTGGCGCCTCGCCGACCGTGCCGAAATCGACGCTGCCGACATTCAGGCCCTCCAGCAGCTGCGGCCCGGCCGGGAATTCGGTCCATTTGACGGTGATGTTTTTGGTCGCCAGACGCTGTTCCAGGGTGCCGCGCCCTTTCAGCAAGGTCAGGGTGCCGTATTTCTGATAGCCGATGCGGAGCGTCTGCGCCTCCGGCTTGGCCTGCGCGGCGGCGATGGTGGGTGCTCCAGCAGCCAGCACGGCGGCGGCGAACAGCAGACCCAATGTGTAGCGGCGTGCTGCGCGTTTTTGTTCGATGCTCATGAATTCTTCCTTGAAGTGACTTAGCTCGCCAGGCGCACTGGTTCTGCCTGGACCACATAGCTGTCGCCTATACGGCCACTGAGGGCATTCAGGCCGGCTGCCAATGCTTCGACGCCGGCCTGCACGCGCCAGGAAATCGCCTGATCCAGCGCCAGGCCGGAGCCTTCGACCCATACCAGCTGCTGGGAGGTGGCGTAGACGCTGGTCAGGACATGGCGCGCATCCAGCGCGTGCAGCACCGGCCGCAGCGCGTAGTCCAGCGCCAGCATGTGCGACTGGCTGCCGCCCGTGGCCAGCGGCAGCACCAGTTTGCCGGCCAGGCCGTCCTGCGGCAGCAAATCGAGGAAGGCTTTCAGAATGCCGGTGAATGACGCTTTATAGACCGGCGTGGCGATGACCACGGCGTCGGCGGCGGCCACCGCTGCCAGCGCGCGCTTAATCGCCAGGTCCGACGTATCGGCATGCAGCAGCGCCTGCGGCGGCAGATCGCGCACCTGCAGCTTGCTGTATCGATGGCCGTGCAGGGCCAACTGTTCGCCGACATGATCCAGCAAACGGCCGGTGCTCGATGTCGCCGCAGGACTGCCGCCTAGAAGAAGAATGCTCATGCTCTGGTCCCCATTGATGTTGTGGCGACCAGAATAAATCCGCACCTTTGAAATCAAAACGAATAGTTTTACGCTTTGATATTCGGATTACGTTCCATGAATTTTCCAACTAAGGTAAATTGAATTTCTTCTACCTCGCCAGGACCTCGCCGGACGCGACGCGTCAACAATTTTCCGCATAAGGAAAGCCGGATTTCTTCGTGTACGGCTTAAGGGCTCGGGTGCAATACTGACGGCACCGATACCTTTAAACGGACATACCATGTCTAAAGCTTTACTTAAACCGGCGGCGCATCCGGCACAGGACGCGGCACCGGACCCGCTGGGCGTCGCCACCGATCTGGCCAAACGCCTGGCGGAAACGGCCAATGCCCGCGACCAGGCCGGCGGCCATGCGGCGCAGGAGCGCGAATGGATACGCGAATCCGGCCTGCTCACGCTGTCGATCCCCACCGCTTTCGGCGGCCAGGGCGCGGACTGGCCGACGGTCTACCAGGTGATACGCATCGTCGCCCGTGCCGACAGCGCGCTGGCGCACATCCTCGGCTTCCACTATCTACAACTGGCGGGCGTCGATCTATACGGCACGCCCCAGCAGCAGCGCCGCTTCCTCACCCAAACCGTGGAGCAGAATCTGTTCTGGGGCAACGCGCTCAATCCGCTGGACCGCCGCACCACGGTCGTGGAAGCCGACTATGGCTTCGTGCTCGATGGCGTGAAGAGCTTTTCGTCCGGCTCCGTGGGCTCCGACTGGCTCACCATCTCGGCCTGGCACGCGGAAACGGAAACCGCCTTGATCGGCGTGCTGCCGACGCGCCAGGAAGGCGTATCCGTTCAAGCCGACTGGGACGCCTTCGGCCAGCGCCAGACCGACAGCGGCAACGTCCACTTCAACCAGGTCGCGCTGCCGTCGACGCAAGTGCTGCAGGCGCCGGGCCACACGCCGACCGCGCGGGCAACGTTGCGTTCGCAGATCGCGCAGCTGATCATGGCCAATCTCTATCTGGGCATCGGCGAAGGCGCCTTCGAGGCGGCACGGGCCTACACCTTGAGCGAGGCGCGGCCATGGTTCGCCTCCGGTGCGGCATCGGCCGCCGCCGATCCGCTGATACAACACCGTTTCGGCCAGTTGTGGCTCAAGCTACGGCCCGCCGCAGTGCTGGCCGACCATGCGGCGCAAGAGCTGGACCGGTTGTTCCGGCTCGGGAGCGCGGTCACCGCCCGCCAACGCGGCGAACTGGCCGTCGCAGTGGCCGAGGCCAAGGTGCTGGCCCACACCGCCGGCATCGATGTCAGCAACCAGATGTTCGAATTGACAGGCGCGCGCTCGACCTCGGCCCGCTACGGTTACGACAGGTTCTGGCGCAACGTGCGTGTACACACCTTGCACGACCCGGTCGATTACAAGATCCGCGATCTCGGACGCTACGCGCTCGATGGTACCGTGCCCGAACCTACGGCTTATTCCTGATGACGACTCCCTTGATTAATATTACCCACGCGGACAAAACCTTTGCGCTGCCCGGCGGCGGCGCGTTCCACGCTGTGCGCGACGTCTCGCTATCGATAGCCCAAGGCGATATTTTTGGCTTGATCGGCAAGAGCGGCGCCGGTAAATCCACGCTGCTACGCCTTATCAACCTGCTCGAACGCCCGGACCAAGGCCTGATCCAGGTCGATGGCCGCGAGCTGACGTCGCTGAACAAGCGCGATCTGCGCGACGCCCGCCGCAATATCGGCATGATCTTCCAGCAGTTTAATCTGCTCCAAAACGCCAGCGTGTTCGATAACGTCGCCTTCCCCTTGCGCATCCACGGCGGGCTGACGGCCGACCGCATTACGGAACGCGTCAACCAATGCCTGGAACTGGTCGAATTGGGCGGCAAGTCGGCCAGCTATCCGGCGCAGCTTTCCGGCGGCCAGAAACAGCGCGTCGCCATCGCCCGCGCGCTGGCCAGCGGACCGGCAGTGCTGCTGTGCGACGAGCCGACTTCCGCGCTGGACGCCGAAACCACGCGCGCCCTGCTCGCCACGCTGCGCGACATCAACCACCGGCTTGGCGTCACCATCGTGATCGTCAGCCATGAGCTGTCGGTGATCGGCGAGATCTGCAACCGTGTCGCCGTCATCGAGGACGGCGCCATCGCCGAACAATTCGCGCTGGGCGATGCTGCCAGCCTGACGGTCCCGCGCAAAACGGCGCTGGGGCGCGAGCTGGCGCAGCATGGCGCGGCCATCCTGGGCATCGCCGATGCGGCCTCGCGCTTCTCCGCAGCCAGCCGGGAGAGCGCCCATGTTTGAGTCGATCAGCTCCCTGAGCGTCTCGGCGGTCAACATCATCGCCATGCTGCCCGAAATGTGGACCGCCCTGGGCCAGACCCTGACGATGCTGGGCATCGGCCTGACGGCGGCGGTGCTGATCGGCGGCCCGCTCGGCATCCTGCTGTTCCTGGTCGCCGACGGCCAATCGCTGCAAAACCGTCCGGCCGCGCTGGTGCTGGGCTGGTTCGTCAATACGGTGCGTTCCTTCCCGTTCATCATCCTGCTGGTGGCGCTGGTGCCGTTCACCCGCATCATCGCGGGCACCTCGATCGGACCGCTGGCGGCGGCCGTGCCGCTGTCGTTCGCCGCGATCCCCTACTTCGCCCGCATGGTGGAGCAAAACCTGCGCGATGTGCCGCGCGGCGTCGTCGAGGCGGCGCACGCGATGGGCGCGTCGGAACTGCAAATCGTGCTGCGGGTGCTGCTGGTCGAAGCGCGCTCCGGACTCGTTCTGGCATTGACCGTACTGTCGATCAGCTTCCTGTCCTATTCCGCCGTGGCCGGCGTGGTGGGCGGCGGCGGGATCGGCGACCTGGCGATCCGCTACGGCTACTACCGCTTCGAGACCGACATCATGGTCGCCACCGTCGCCATCCTGATCGTCATGGTGCAACTGATCCAGTTCACCGGCAACCGCATCGCCAAACGTATCGATAAACGCTAGAGGAAAACAATATGAAAACCCCGAATCGCCGCCGACTGCTGCTGGCAGCCCTGCTCGTCGCCGCCGGCGCCAACACCATCGCCAACGCCAAGGACCCCAAGGAACTGGTCATCGGCACCAGCGCCGGCCCGTACGCGGACCAGGTCAAGCTGGGCATCAAGCCTATCCTGGAAAAACAGGGCTACAAGGTCAAGCTGGTGGAGTTCAACGACTACATCCAGCCCAACTTCGCGCTGGCGGAGGGTTCGCTGGACGCCAACATCTTCCAGCATATTATCTACCTGACCAAATTCTCGACGGAGCACAAGCTGCAACTGAGCGAATTGGTGAAAGTGCCTACCGCCCCTATCGCCATCTACAGCAAAAAGCACAAGACGCTCAACGATGTGAAGGAAGGCACCACCGTAGCGCTGCCCAACGACCCGACCAACCAGGCGCGCGCGCTGGTGCTGCTCGATCAACTGGGCTGGATCAAGCTGCGCGACAAATACGATCCGGTGCGGGCGTCGGAAAAGGACATCGCCTCCAACATCAAGAAAATCAAATTGATACCGCTGGAAGCGGCGCAGTTGCCACGCTCGCTGCAAGACACGGACTACTCTTTCGTCAACGGCAATTACGCGCTGGCGTCGGGCCTGAAACTGAAGGATGCGCTGACGACCGAGAAGATCTCGCCCAACTACGCCAATCTGGTGGCGGTGCGCACGGCCGACAAGGATAAGCAGTTCGCCAAGGACATCGCGGCCGCCTACCGCTCGCGCGAGTTCCTGGAGGTGACCAAGAAGCACTTCGCCGATTACGCCAAGACCGACTATCAACTGGCACTGGAAGCCGGCGGCAAGCCCGCCGCCGGAAAATAATGGGCAAGCAAATACGCTTTAACGCCTTCCAGATGCATACGGTGAGCCACCAGTCGCCCGGGCTGTGGACGCACCCGCGCGATAACGGCCACCGCTACACCGATCCTGACCACTGGACCGAGCTGGCGCGGTTGCTTGAGGCGGGCCGCTTCGATGCAGTCTTCCTGGCAGATGTACTGGGCGCCTACGATGTGTATCAAGGCGGTGCCGACGCGGCGCTGCGCCACGGCGTGCAAGCCCCGCTGAACGACCCGCTGGCGCTGGTGCCGCTGATGGCGCAGGCGACCACGCACCTGGGCTTCGGTGTGACGTGCGCGCTGACGTATGAGCATCCCTACACCTTCGCGCGCCGCATCTCCACGCTCGATCACCTGACGCGCGGCCGTATCGGCTGGAATATCGTGACCGGCTACCTGGATAGCGCGGCGCGCAACCTGGGACTGAACCAGCAACTGGGCCACGACGAGCGCTACGACCTGGCGGACGAGTATATGGATGTCGTCTACAAATTGTGGGAAAAGAGCTGGGAAGACGACGCCGTCGTCAACGACAAGCAGCGCGGCGTGTACGCGGAGCCGTCGCGTGTGCACCCGATCAATCACGTTGGGCGACACTACAAGGTGCCCGGATTCCATCTGTGCGAGCCGTCGCCGCAGCGCACGCCGTTGCTGTACCAGGCCGGCACCTCGCCGCGCGGCACGGCGTTCGCGGCAAAGCACGCGGAGTGCACCTTCGTCAGTGGTCCCAGCAAGCAGGTGGTGAAAAAATATGCCGACGATCTGCGGGCTGCCGTGCGGGCAGCGGGACGCGATGGCGATGAACTGAAGATCTACGCGCAGGCGTTGATCGTCACGGCGCCGACCGAAGCGCAGGCGCGGGCCAGGCACGAGGAGTATCGCCGGCATATCGATATCGAGGCGGCTCTGGCGCTGCTGTCCGGCTGGACCGGCGTGGACTTCAGCCGTTTTGCACTGGACGCGACGATCGAATATATCGACTCGGATGCAGGACGTTCGGCGCTGGCGTCATTCAGCCAGGCCGACCCGGACCGCAAGTGGACGGTGCGCGAAGCGGCGGAGTTCATCGGCCTTGGCGGACGCGGACCGGTGCTGGTGGGCGATCCGGCGCAGGTGGCCGATCAACTGGAGGCATGGCAGGACGAAACGGGAATCGATGGCTTCAATCTGGCGTTCGCGGTGGCCCATGAAAGCATGCGCGACGTAGTGGAGCTGATCGTGCCTGAATTGCAGCGGCGCGGGCGCTATCGCAAGGAATACACACAAGGCACCCTGCGCGAACAGGTGTTCGGACAGGGGCCGCGGCTGGCGGCGGAACACGCCGGCCGGCAAGTGCGCATCGATACGGAGCCGCTGAAATCCGCCGCCTAATCGTTGCGCATCTGCGCCTGCGAGACATTGCTGCCCGCCGGGACGCTCTGCGTGAGCCACACATTGCCGCCGATGGTGGAACCGGCGCCGATGGTTATACGGCCCAGAATCGTCGCGCCGGCGTAGATGACGACATCGTCCTCCACCACCGGATGGCGCGGCACGCCTTTGATCAGCATTCCCTTGTCGTCGGCCGGGAAGCGCTTCGCGCCCAAGGTCACGTGCTGGTACAGGCGCACGCGCTGGCCGATGATGGCCGTCTCGCCGATCACCACGCCGGTGCCATGGTCGATGAAGAAGCTGCCGCCGATCTGCGCGCCGGGGTGGATGTCGATCCCGGTCAGCGAATGGCCGATGTCGGAGATCAAACGCGCCAGGAACGGAGAACCGAGACGATGCAGGCTATGCGCCAGACGGTAATACAGGATCGCGATCGTGCCCGGATAGCACAGCATGATCTCCGCCACCGATGTCGCCGCCGGATCGCCGGAAAATGCCGCCTGCACGTCGGAGACCACCAGCGCGCGGATGGCCGGCAGGCCGGCCGCGAACTCGCGCGTGATGGCGTGCGCGCAGCGGGTCAGCTTTTCCTCGTCGACCACCGCCTCCTCGCACGAAAACTGCAAGCCACGCCGAACCTGCTCGGTGAGGCGGTTCAACGTGGTGTTGAGGGTATCGCCGACAAAATAGTCGATGCTTTCGTCGGTCAGGTTGGGCCGGCCGTAATGGGTGGGGAACAAAACCGCCGACAGGCCGTTGACGATGATCGTCAATGCCTCCCGGGACGGCAGCTCCCTGACCTTGCCGTGATGGCGGATGTTGTGCGTCGCCTCGCGCGAGACGCGCAGCTGCTCGACGACGCTGTCCAAATTCCAGTGCGACGGCTTCACGCCGGTTCCGTCAAATGTATCGATGGTCATGATGTCTCAAATATAGAAATAAAAACGCGGGCGCAAAACGCGAGCGAAATCACCCACTGTGCAGCTTAGCCGCCGCGCCTTTAAATAAGAACGAAGCTTTTTATCCTTCCATATGCGGTAATCGCATATCGCGTAAAATGCCGGGTCTAACGAACAATACGCCTTTCATGAATATTTTGCTGACATTGCTGCTGGCGGGGCTGACCATGGTCGGACCGCTCGCCATCGACACCTATCTGCCCTCGTTCCCGGCCATCGCCCAGACCTTCGATGCCAGTCCTCTGATCATCCAGCAGACCTTGAGCATGTTCCTGTTCTGCTTCGCCTTCATGATGCTGTTTTACGGAACCCTGTCGGACTCCTTCGGCCGCCGTCCGGTGATCCTGGTTTCGCTGGTGCTGTATATCGCGGCATCGATCGGCGCGGCGATGGCGCCGTCGATCGGCGTCCTGCTGGCCTGCCGCGTGGTGCAGGGCCTGGCCGCCGGCGCCGGCTCGGTGGTGGGCCGCGCCATCGTCATGGATCGGTTCTCCGGCGCCGAGGCGCAGAAGATCCTGGCCCATATCATGATGGTGTTCGGTCTGGCACCGGCCATCGCGCCGGTGCTCGGCGGATGGTTGCAGGTCGGTTTCGGCTGGCGCTCGGTGTTCTGGTTCCTGGCCGCCTTCGGCCTTCTGATGTTCATCTCCGTGCAGCGCGCGCTGCCGGAAAGCCTGGCTGTCAAGGACCGCCATCCCTTCCACCTTGGACCGATCGCCAAAAACTACTGGAAGGTGCTGTGCCACCACCACTTCCTGTTGCTGTCGATCGCGGTCGGCATGTGCTTCGCCGGCGTGGCGCTGTATATCGGCTCGGCCGCCTACTTTGTCATGAACATTCTGCATCTGCCGGAGACGGCGTTCGCGTGGATGTTCGTGCCGCTGATCGGCGGCATGGTGGTGGGATCGGCGCTGTCGGGCAAATTCGCGCATAAATTCGCGCGCAAGACGCAGGCGTGGGTGGGCTTTGCCGTCATGATCGCGGCGGGCGTGATCAATGTCGCCTACAACTACAATTATGTGGCGGCGGTGCCCTGGGCTGTGATGCCGCTTTTTATCTACTCGTTCGGACTGGCGCTGGCCATGACGCCGCTGTCGATGATCGCGCTGGACTATTTCCCGAACAACAGCGGGCTGGCCTCGTCGATGCAGTCGTTCATCCAGATGCTGCTGTTCGCGCTGGTATCAGGCTTGGTCGCGCCGTTATTGTTCGACAGCGCGTTGAAGCTGGCGTGGGGCGTGCTGGCGAGCCTGGTGCTGAGCGTGATTGCATGGTTGCTGGCACAAACCGGCAAGCCGGTAACGCATTGAGTTACTTGGAAACACGTAGGGCGGATTAGCGAAGCGTAATCCGCCATGCCTGCGCCGTCAGCGGCTCGTAGATGGCGGATTACGGCGTTCCGCCTAATCCGCCCTACGTGTCGCCGTGGCATGCAAGGTTTGCCTAATTAAGGCCATGGCGCGGGATTCAAATTCTCGTACTGGGCGCCGCCCTGTTCCGGTTCGCGGTCCGCCGGCAAGCCAGCAGGGGCCTGGGCCGGATTGCGCAAGCCCAGTATCTCCTTGCGCGACTCCACAAAATCGGCGCTGGACAGCGGATTGTCCTTGTCCGGCCAGTTCTCTTCCGCCCACTTCTGTAATTCTTCAAACCGCTGCCAAAGGTCGTTGACGAACTGGCGTCGCGTGTCTTCGTTAACCATGATTTCTCCTTGATTTTAACTAAGTGTAAGGTCCCTGCAAGCTAGCGTCGGTACGCCCACGCACGAATATACATCCGCGGTTAGAATAGCGCCTTAAACTGTCTTAAGTACTCATCAATGCGACTGACCTCTTTTACCGACTATTCGCTGCGAACGCTGCTCTTCCTCAGCGCGAACCGGGATCGCCTGGTCACCATCCAGGATATCGCCGACCTGCACGTGATCTCGAAAAACCACTTGATGAAAGTGGTCTACCAGCTGGGCCAATCGGGGCTGGTGGAGACGGTGCGCGGCCGCAATGGGGGCCTGCGGCTTGGCAAGGAGCCGAAGGACATCAACATCGGCGCGCTGGTGCGGGCCACGGAGACGGATTTTTTCATGGCCGAGTGCTTCGATCGCGCCAACGATACCTGCCCGCTGACGCCGGACTGCCGCCTCAAACACACGCTCAACGACGCCACCAAGGCCTTCCTCGACGTGTTGGACCGACAGACCCTCGCCGACATGCTGCCGGCCGATCCGGCCAGCTCCAACATCAAACCGGTGCGCATCATGCGCGGCGCCGCCGACCAGGATTAACACCGGCGCGGCGCAATCAGGCCGCGTACTGCGTCAACTGCGGCAGGGACGCCATCAGGTCGGAAAACCGCTGCCCCTGTATCATCACGTGATCGCGCAGCAGCCGCGCCGCCAAGTCGCCGTCGCCCGATACGATCGCCTGCACCACCCCGTCATGCTCGCGGTAGGAATTCGACAGCCGGTCGCGCACGCGCAGCTGCAGGCGGCGATACGGCCGCAGGCGCCGATAGAGATTGCGCGTCTGCTCGATCAAAAACTGGTTATGGCTGCCGGCGTAGATCGCCTCGTGGAACACTTCGTTCTTGTAGTAGTAATCGTCCGGCTCGTGCGCCTCCATGGCCGCCTGACAGGCCTCGTGCGCCGCCAGCAAAGCCTTCTGCTCCTCCGCCGTCATGCGCCGCGCCGCCAGCCGGCCGCAGGTCGCCTCCAGTTCCGACATCACCTCGAACATCTCCACCAGCTGCTGCGGCCCCAATTCGGCCACGATGGCGCCGCGCCGTGGGCGGATCACCACCAGTCCCATTGACGCCAGCTGTATCAGCGTTTCGCGGATCGGCGTGCGCGAGACGCCGAAGCGCGTCGCCAGTTCCGTTTCGTCCAGATGCTGGCCGGGCTTGAACACCCCGACCGCGATCATTTCTTCTATTTGTTCGCGCAGGGTTGCGGAGTGGGTAGTCATGGTTTGCGATGCCTTCCGTAATACAGGCTTCATTATAAGTGCCAAATTGACCTTGACAATGTATCCAAGGTGGACGATCTTGTATACACAAAAAAGAATATTGCATAAGCTATGCAATAAATATAATATTTCTAAACATCAATTTCTTGGAGGAATGTATGACCACTTTTACCCGCAGGTCCGTACTCGCCGCACTGGCCACCAGCCCGTTACTGTTTCAACCCGCCTGGGCGCAGACCAAGACCCTCAAAATCTCCCACCAGTTCCCCGGCGGGACGATCAACGAAGGCGACTTCCGCGACCGCATGACCCGCATGTTCGCGGCCGAAGTGGAAAAACGCTCCAAGGGCGGCCTGAAATTCGAGATCTATCCGGGTTCCTCGCTGATGAAGACCAACGCGCAGTTCTCGGCCATGCGCAAGGGCGCGCTCGATCTGTCGCTGGTGCCGCTGTCGTACGCGGGCGGCGAAGTCCCGGAGGTGAACATCGGCCTGATGCCAGGGCTGGTGACGTCGTACGAACAGGCGTACGGCTGGAAGAACGCTGAAGTGGGCAAGGAACTGAGTCGCATCCTCTACGACAAAGGCATCGTGCTGGTAAGCTGGATCTGGCAGGCCGGCGGCGTCGCCTCGCGCACCAAGCCGGTGGTCGATCCGGACGACGCCAAGGGCATGAAGATCCGTGGCGGCTCGCGCGAGATGGACCTGATCCTCAAGGCCGCCGGCGCCGCCGTGGTGTCGCTGCCGTCCAACGAAATCTACGCCGCCATGCAGACCGGCGCCATGGAAGCGGCGCTGACCTCCTCCACCTCGCTGATCTCCTTCCGGCTCGAGGAAGTGTCGAAGGCGCTGACCACGGGCCGCAACGGCGCCTACTGGTTCATGTTCGAGCCGCTGATGATGTCGCGCGCGATCTTCGACAAGCTGCCGAAGGACCAGCAGCAGTTGATCCTGACCGTCGGCGCCGAGCTGGAAGCGTTCGCCCTGAAATCGGCCAAGGCCGACGATGTGCAGGTGGCCGCCGTGTACCAGAAGGTCGGCGCCAAGGTGGTCGACCTGAATCCGGCCGTGGTGAAAAAATGGCAGGCCATCGCCCGCACCACCGCCTGGAAGGACTACGGCGAGAAGAACGATAACTGCGCCAAACTGCTGAAACTGGCAGAGCAAACGCTATGAGCCACGGCGTCGAGATAGAGCCGGGGCGCGGCCCCGCGCCCCCCGACAACGCCGTCGTGGCGGCGGCAACCGCGCTGCTCGACCGTCTGAACCGCGCGTTGCTGCTCGTGTCGATGATCGCGCTGGTGCTCACCGCCCTCGTGCTGACCTATTCGGTGGTGTCGCGTTACTTCTTCAACGCGCCCACCGACTGGCAGGACGAGGCGTCGGTGTTCATGCTGGTCGGCGTGACGTTCTTCTGCACGGCCTTCGTGCAGTCGCATCGCGGCCATATCGGCATCGAGGCGGTGGCCTCGCTGCTGCCGCGCGGCGTCAACGCGGCGCGCCTGCTGTTCGTCGACATCATGTCGGCGCTGTTCTGCGCCTTCTTCTCATGGAAATCATGGGCGCTGTTCCACGAAGCCTGGGTCGATGGCCAGACCACGTCGTCGACCTTCGCGCCGCCGCTGTGGATACCGTACTCCATGATGGCGGCCGGCATGACGCTGCTGACACTCCAGATCGTGCTGCAAACGCTGGCGAGAATGACCAACAAATCCAAACCAACGCTGGAGCGTGTGGCATGAGCGAACTGACTCTGGGCGCGCTGTATGGCGCAGTCACCCTGGTGGTGATGTTCTCCGGGATGCCGATCGCCTTCGCGCTTGGCGTGGTGGCGACGGGCTTCATGTACTTCTTCATGCCGTCCTCCTCGCTCGACACGATCACGCAGAACGTCTACGAGGAGATGGCATCGATTACCTTGCTGTCGATCCCCCTGTTCATCCTGAAGGGCGCGGCCATCGGCAAGTCACCGGCCGGCAAGGACCTGTACTCCGCCATCCACACCTGGATGCACAAGGTTCCCGGCGGCCTGGGTATCGCCAACGTCTTTGCCTGCGCGCTGTTCGCCGCCATGGCCGGCTCCTCGCCCGCCACCTGCTCGGCCATCGGCTCGGCAGGGATTCCGGAAATGCGCAAGCGCGGCTACTCGCCCGGTTTCGCGGCCGGCATCATCGCCGCCGGCGGCACGCTGGGCATCCTGCTGCCGCCGTCGATCACGATGATCCTGTACGCGGTCGCCGCCGAGCAGTCGCTGGGCCGCCTGTTCCTGGCCGGTATCGGCCCCGGCGTCCTGCTGGTCGCGCTGTTCGCCGGCTACGCCGTCTACCGCGCGCAGAAGGAATACAAAATGGCGCTGGCCATCTACCAGAACGGCGGCGAAAAGTCGCCCTACCTGGAGGACGAGCATTTCACCTTCAAGCAAAAAGTGGAAATGCTGCCGCGCGTGCTGCCGTTCATCGTGCTGCTGATCGGCGTCATGGTCGCGCTTTACGGCGGCTTCGCCACCCCGTCGGAGACGGCGGGCCTGGGCGCGCTGCTGGCGATGGTGCTGCTGGCCGTGATCTACGGCGTATGGAAGCCGAAGGACCTGTCGCCCATCCTCAGTTCATCGATCAAGGAATCGACGATGCTGTTGCTGATCATCGGGATGTCGCTGCTGTATTCCTACGTGATGAGCTATCTGCACATCAGCCAGTCGGCCGCCAACTGGGTGGTCAGCCTGCACCTGTCGAAATGGCTGCTGTTGACGGTGATTTTGCTGATGGTGGTCGTCTTCGGCTTCTTCCTGCCGCCGGTTTCGATTATCCTGATGACCGCGCCGATCATCCTTCCGCCGTTGAAGGACGCCGGTTTCGACCTGATCTGGTTTGGCGTGGTGATGACCGTGGTGATGGAAATGGGCTTGATCCATCCGCCGGTGGGGCTCAATATATTCGTTATCAAGAACATCGCGCCAGACATACCGCTCAAGGATGTGATCTGGGGCGTGTTCCCCTTCCTGGTGCTGATGTTCGTGGCGGTGATTTTGTTATGCCTGTTCCCGTCCATCGCCACAGGCCTGCCTGACATGATTATGGGAGCAAAGTAAATGACAGTCGCCGCATGGAACACCTTGCAGCTTAACCGCGCCGCACGACTCAAGCGCGCCGGCACGGAGTTGGGCACCGACCTGACGGGCAAAAGCCTGCCGGCCGCGCGCATCGCCGATCTGCTGCACGCGGTGATCGAATGCGGCGACCGCGTTTGCCTTGAAGGGAATAACCAGAAACAGGCCGACTTCCTCGGCCACGCGCTCGCGCATCTGAATCCGGAACGTGTCAACGACCTGCACATGCTGCAGTCGGTGCTGGCGCTGCCGGAGCATCTGGATGTGTTCGAGCGCGGCGTCGCCTCCAAGCTGGACTTTTCGTTCTCCGGCCCGCAGGCGGCGCGCGTGGCGCGACTGGCGTCGGCCGGAAAGCTGAATATCGGCGCGATCCACACTTATCTGGAGCTGTTCAGCCGTTACTTCATCGACCTGCCGCCGCGCGTCTGCCTGATCGCGGCGGAGGCGGCCGACCGCCACGGCAACCTGTACACCGGCCCGAACACCGAGGATACGCCGGCCATCGTCGAGGCGACCGCCTTCAAGCAGGGCATCGTCATCGTGCAGGTCAACCGCATCGTCGACAGCGTGCCGCGCGTCGACGTGCCGGGCGACTGGGTCGATTTCGTCGTGCAGTCACCGCGCCCCTACTATATCGAACCGCTGTTCACGCGCGATCCGGCGCAGATCTCCGAGATCCAGGTGCTGATGGCGATGATGGCCATCAAAGGCATCTACGCCGAATACGGCGTGCAGCGTCTGAACCACGGCATCGGCTTCGACACCGCCGCCATCGAACTGCTGCTGCCGACGTACGCCGAGTCGCTCGGCCTGCGCGGCAAGATCGGCAAGCACTGGGCGCTGAATCCGCACCCGGCGCTGATTCCGGCGATCGAGGCGGGCTTCGTGCAATCGGTGTATTCCTTCGGTTCGGAGCTGGGCATGGAGGACTACATCCACGCCCGGCCGGACGTCTTCGCCATCGGCCCCGACGGCACCATGCGCAGCAACCGCGCCATGTGCCAGGCCGCCGGCCACTACGCCTGCGACATGTTCATCGGCTCCACCCTGCAGATCGATTTGCAGGGCAACTCGTCGACGGCGACGGCGGGCCGCATCTCCGGCTTCGGCGGCGCCTCCAACATGGGCGCGGACGCGCGCGGACGCCGTCACGCCAGTCCGGCATGGCTGAAGGCGGGCCAGCAGGCCCGCGAAGGCCGCAACACCATCCCGCGCGGCCAGAAACTGGTGGTACAGATGGTGGAAACCTTCCGCGAACATATGCAGCCGGCCTTTGTCGAAAAGCTCGACGCCTGGGAATTGATGGAACAGGCCAAAATGGCGATTCCACCGGTGATGATCTACGGCGACGACGTCACCCACATCCTGACCGAGGAAGGCATCGCCAACCTGCTGCTGTGCCGCACCGACGAGGAACGCGAGCAGGCGATACGCGGCGTAGCGGGCTACACGCCGGTCGGACTGGGGCGCGACGCGAAGATGGTGGAAAACCTGCGCGATCGTGGAATCATCCAGCGTGCGGAGGACCTTGGCGTCGACAAGCGCCTGGCCACGCGCGACCTGCTGGCCGCGCGCAATATGAAAGACCTGGTGCGCGCATCGGGTGGCTTGTATCAGCCGCCCAAGCGTTTCCGCAACTGGTAAAGGAATAATTATGGAAACCCTGAACTACCGATTCGAGCAAGGAACCCGCCGCCTCAAGACCGATCCGCAAGTGGTCGGCGTGGTCGGTTCCGGCAATCTGGAAGTGCTGATCGAGCCGGCGGCGCTCGATGGCGCCTGCACCATCGAAATCACCACGGCGGCGGTGGGCTTCGGCCCGATCTGGCAAGCCGTGATGAACGACTTCCACGCGCGCTGGCTACTGGCCGACACCCGCATCTCGATCAACGACATGGGCGCGACGCCGGCCGTGGTCAGTCTGCGGCTCGACCAGGCCGTGCAGACCATGCTGGGAGAAGGATCGTGATCACCGCCGTGAACCCCGCCGCCGATCCAATCCGCGCCGTCAGTTATCAGGAAGCGACCGCGCGCGAGCGCCTGCAGTCGCTGTTCGATCCAGGCAGTTTCAAGGAATTCCTGCCGCCGTCCAAACGCGTCATCAGCCCGCACCTGGGCCAGCTCAACGCGCCGGTGGCGTTCGACGATGGCGTGGCCGTCGGCCGCGCGCTGCTGGGCGGGGTGCCGGTCTACACCGCCGCGCAGGAAGGTGGTTTCATGGGCGGCGCCGTGGGCGAGGTCCACGGCGCAAAGCTGGTCGGCCTACTGCGCCGCGCCGTCGCCGACAAGGTCGCGGCGGTGGTGCTGCTGGTGGAATCGGGCGGCGTACGGCTGCACGAGGCCAACGCCGGCTTGATCGCGGTGTCGGAAGTGATGCGCGCCCTGCTTGACGCGCGCGCCGCCGGCGTTCCGGTGATCGTGCTGGTGGGCGGCTCCAACGGCGCCTTCGGCGGCATGGGCATCGTCTCGCGCTGCGCCAACGTGGTGGTGATGTCGGAGGAAGGCCGGCTGGCGATGTCCGGTCCGGAAGTGATCGAAACCGCCAACGGCGTCGAGGAATTCGATTCGCGCGACCGCGCGCTGGTCTGGCGCAGCACCGGCGGCAAGCACCGCTACCTGATGGGCGATTGCCAGCGCATCGTCGCCGACGACATCGCGGCCTTCCGCGCGGCCGCGCAGGAGGCGGTGGCGCAGTATGCCAGCGATCCGGCCGAGTTGTCGCTGGAGGCGCTGGAGGCCGAGCAGGAAATGCTCGGCGAGCGCATCGCCCGCTTCGGCGCCCTGCCCGATCCGGTCGACATCTGGAGCGCGATGCAGATACCCGACGCGGCCAACGTGCCGATGCTGGAAGTGGACAGTTTTATCGCGGTGGCGGCAGCGCGCCGCATGGGAGCCTGACATGGATTGGAAAAAACTGGCGGATGCGCTGTTCCCGCAAGGTCACTCGATCATCGAAAAGGACGATTTCCTGTCCGGCAGCGGACAGGTGGATGGTCACACGGTGGCGGTGATCGGCACCACCGGCCACACGCCCATCGGCGTGGAGATCGCGCTGGCGCAGGCGCGCGGAATACTGCACACGGTGCGTGAATTCCCCGGCAAGCCGATACTGATGCTGATCGATACGCAAGGCCAGCGTTTGCGTCATCGCGACGAGATGTTGGGCATCAACAGCTATATGGCCCACCTTGGGAAATGCGTGGACCTGGCGCGGCGCAAGGGCCACAAGATCATCGGCCTGGTGTACGACCAGGCCTTGTCGGGTGGCTTCATCACCAGCGGTCTGATGGCCGACGCCTGCTACGCGCTGCCCGACGCCACCATCCGCGTCATGGGGTTGCCGGCGATGGCCCGTATCACCAAGGTGCCCGAGGAACGTTTGACGGAACTCGCGCAAAGTAACCCCGTGTTCGCGCCCGGCCCGGAGAATTATCTGCGCATGGGCGGCCTGCAGGCGATCTGGGAGGGCGACCTGGCGGCGCGACTGAAAGCGGCGCTGGCCGAACCCACCGCCGGCGACCGGCGCAGCGCACTTGGCCTCGAACGCGGCGGACGGCGCCTGGCGCAGCCGGTGATCGAAGCGGTCATGACGGACGGCGATGTACTCACCGCCTGAAAAAGCTGGCAAAACCGCTGGCAAGCCCGGGGCCGCGACAACCGTCCCGGTGCTGGAACGGCATATGCTCGTCTGGCTCGACGACGCCGGCTGGATAGCCGCGCAGCGCACCGAGGAGCCGCAACACAAGGCCGCCTTCAGGCTGTGGCAAATCCAGTCATGGCCGGTGGTCGTGCGGCGCGCCGATGCGGATGCGGCGCCGGATGAAATCTGCCTTGGACTGCCGTTGCCGCCGGATGAAGACAGCGGACATAAGGTGCGCATCTCGCTGCGGGCGCATGCGGCCCATATCAAAAAGTCGGCGCCCGCGATGTCGCTGGCATCCGTATTGCGCTCGTCGCCCAGCACCTGGCGCGCGCAAGTGGCGGCGCTCCAGCGCGACGCGGCGGGAATGCATCTGCGGGCCTACGGTTCGCTGGCGATGGAGGCGATCACCGAACTTCCGTATGTGTCGGAGACTTCGGATGTCGACATCCTGTTTCACCCGACGAGCCGGCGGCAACTGGAGGACGGCGTCGCCATGCTGTCCCGTCATGCCGCGCTGCTGCCGCTCGACGGCGAGATCGTCTTCCCGGGCGGTGCGGCCGTATCGTGGAAGGAGTGGCGGATGGCGATCGCCAATCCGGCCAAGGTGATCGTCAAGGAGCTGGGCGTGGTGCGACTGGCGGATACGGCGTCGCTGCTGGCGCTATTGGAGCCGTAACGATGCGCACCACCAGCCTTGCCCGTGCCCCTGCTCTGCGCGCGATCACTCCGCACGCCGCGCCACGGCAGTTAAGCGCCTCGACGCAACGGCGCTTCGCCCGCGAGATCGCGCGGCTTGCCGTCGGCAGCCTGTACACGGAACTATGCCTGTATCCCAAGCCCGGACTGGTGTCGCGGGTCGATTCGGGCAGCCATAGCGACATGAACGCGGCCACTTTCATGCGCAGCCTGTTCTCGCTGCGTCACTACTTCAGGGATATCTGCCTGGCGGGCCTGGAAGACGCGCCCTTTGCTCGATTGAAGCAACTGGGCATTGGGGCGGAAAAGGCCATGCTGAAGGCGACGAAAGACATCAACACCCACCGGGGCGCCATCTTCAGCCTTGGCCTGCTGTGCGCGGCGGCGGGCCGCGCCCGCTCCCAGGGCACGCCGATGACACCGGCCGCTCTGCGCGCCACCATGCTGATACGCTGGGGCGAGGACCTGGCGATGCACGCCAGCGCGCCGTCCACGCCGGCAGCGCCGGCCAGCAACGGCCTGCGCGTGGCGGCGCAATACGCGGCGAGCGGCGCGCGGGAGGAAGGCGCGCTTGGCCTGCCGTCGGTGTTCGAGATCGGCGTGCCGGCGCTGCAAGCCTCGCGCGCACGCGGCGCCACGATGACGATGGCACGCATCGACGCGCTGTTCGCGTTGATGGCGCACATCAGCGACAGCAACGTGTATCACCGCGCCGGCCCGAACGGCGCGCTAACGGTGCGGACGCACGCGCAGCGTTTCCTCGATGCCGGCGGCACCGCGAACCCCAACTGGCTTGGGCAGGCGCTGGCCAGCCATCAAGTGTTTGTCCAGCGGCGACTGTCGCCGGGCGGCGCCGCCGACCTGCTGGCGGCAAGCTGTCTTGTGCAGTCCATCGCCGCGCTGGCCGCGGACGGACCGTGACGATGTCATACGGCGCCCAATCACGACTGCTGCTGCTTTGCCCCGGCCAGGGCGGGCAGCATGCGCACATGTTCGACCTGGCGCGCACCAGCGCCGGCGCGGCCGCCCTGCTCGACGGCCTGTCCGCCATGATGCCGCAGGCTTTCGATGGCGGCGATATTTACGCGAACGGCAACGCCCAGCCGCTGATCGTGGCCGCCACCTTGGGCATGTGGGAAGCGATCCGGGAGTTTGCGCCGCGGCCGGCGCTGGTCGCCGGGTACAGCATCGGCGAATTGTCGGCTTATGGCGTGGCTGGCGCCTTCACCGCCGCGACGGCGACCGAACTGGCAGCGCGGCGCGCGCAACTGATGGACGGGTGCCTGGCGACGCATCCGGGCCAGGCGTTGCTGGCATTATCTGGTCTGAGCTCAAAGCGGCTCGGGGAACTGGCGACATCGCACGCATTCCAAGTCAGCATAGAAACCGGCGACGACGCCTGTATTGCGGGCGGCCTGGCACAAACGGCGCAGGCGCTGGAAGCGGCCGTCATCGCGGCGGGAGGACGATGCACGCGGCTACCGGTCGAGGTGGCATCGCACACGCCATTCATGCGCGACGCCGTGCGTCCGTTCGCGGAACTGCTGCGGCAAGCAGAATTTAGCCCGATGACCGCACCGGTGCTGGCCGGGATCAGTGCAACGGCTGTCGATAGCAAAGCCCAAGCGGTCGACCTGCTGTCGCGCCAGATGGCGGAAAAAATCCGCTGGCTGGCCTGCATGGATGCCTGCGCGGAAGCCGGCATCACCTACGCGCTGGAATTGGGCCCCGGATCGGCGCTGACCAAAATGATGCAAGCCAGGCACCCGCACATCAACACCCGTTCGATCGCCGACTTCCGCACGCTCGATGGCATCAGGAAATGGCTGGACCGCGCGGCCGAATAATCATCCACGGTTATTCTGCGTGGCCCACGCGACGATGTTGGTCGCATCCATCGCCCCCGGCTGGCGCGCGATTTCCCGCCCGCCCTTGAACAAGGCCAATGTAGGAATGCTGCGGATGGCGTAGCGCGCCGACAAATCCTGCGCCTCTTCGGTGTTCACCTTGACGACGCGGAACTGCGGCTCCAGCCGCTGGGTCGCCTGTGCGTAAAACGGCGCCATCGTGCGACACGGACCGCACCACGGCGCCCAGAAATCCGCCAGGACCGGAATATCGCTGCGTTCGATATGTTTGATGAAGCGCGCGCTCGACAGATCGACCGGCTGGCCGGTGAACAGCGCGCGCTGACATTTGCCGCACACCGGCTCGGCCGACAGCCTGGCGGCCGGCACGCGGTTGACCGCGTCGCAATGGGGGCAAACGATGTGCAGCGATTCCGGCTGCGCGGTGGTGGACGTCGTCATACTTTATCTCCAGACAGCATAAGCCGGCCATGATAAAGCATGGGCGAAAAAAATGCCGCGCGCGGCGATTCCCGATCCCGCACACGGCAAATCTTATTTTATTTTACTGCAACCGTTATCAAGTTTCCTTGCGGGCTCCGGCTTGCTTGCTGCCCTGGGCGGCCGCCTGGGCCGCCGTTTGTGCCTGGGACGCTTGACCGCCTTGCATGCTGCCTGCCTGGCTGTCGGCGCCGTTCTGGCCGGCGCTCTGCAGCGACTGGCTACCGTGCATTTCGGTACCACGCGACTGGCGCGAACCGTCGTACTGGCTCATGAACGGATCGGTGAACTTGCTGACCGCGTCCTGCTGACTGCGCAGGTTTTTTTCCGTTTCTTCCGACGTCACACGCGCCACCTCGTCGGCCAGGGCGCGGGCGGTACGGCTGGTTTCCTGCACATGCTCTTCGGCCACTTTGGACAGGTCAACCTGGGTGTCGGCGGCGATACGCGACAGGTGCTGCTGGTAGGCGCGCAGCTTTTCCGCAGTGGGCTGGGCGTGTGCCGCCGCAGCCGCCATCGCTTCGGTCGGACGATTGGCGGTGATGAACTTCTGGCCGCTCATCGTGCTTTCTTCCAGCATGGTTTGGGCCAACTGGATATTGAGGTCGCTGTATTGCTGAACGGTACGAAACAAGGATTTCGACATGTCGTTAAAGAACGACAACTGCGCTTCCAGATGGGTTCTGGCGGCTGGGGTGACTGACTGGGAAAATGGGTACATAAATATGCCTCGAAAAGAAAGTAAAAGGTGCCTTGAAATCTAGCGATGGTGTCGATCCGGTTTTCGACGACGCGTCTGCAGCGCGAGAGACAAGGCTACGTCAGCCCAACCCGCGCTATATGATCTAGATCAAAGGTGCACCGAACCGCCCTTCCGATAGAATGCCCGCCCGTTTTGCTCTCCGTCAGCAAACATGCCGCTAGCCAATGACATGCCGCAGCATCCGGGCAATAAAAAAAGGCCGGCCCAGCATCAGCTGAACCGGCCCCGTCGGCCGCTAGTAAACTAACGCCTTACTTGAACAGTACCGAAGCCTTCTGCACCGTGATGGAGATACCGATGGCCATCGGGATGCCGACGGCCAGCCAGCCGAAAGCGACCGCGATCGGGCTGGTGGTGCCGCCCGCCGCAGCGGCCGCGCCGGTCGATGCGGCCGCGTCGCGCTCGTGCGCCAGCTTCTTCTCGGCCGCCAGTTCGGCGTCGGTCATGAAGTGCTTGTCGGCGATCGGGCGCACCAGCAGGTTGCACACCAGGCCGACCAGCAGCAGGCCGGCCAGCACGTACATCGTGAAGTCGTAGGCCTGGGCCTTCGGCACGCCGTTGGCGATCTGGTACTCGCGCACGTAGTTGACCAGGATCGGGCCGAACACCCCGGCGGCTGCCCATGCGGTCAGCAGGCGGCCGTGGATGGCGCCCACCATCTGCGTGCCGAACAAGTCGGCCAGGTAGGCCGGCACGGTGGCGAAGCCGCCGCCGTACATCGACAGGATGATGCAGAAGAAGCCGACGAACAGGCCCAGATGGCCGCCGTGCGCCATCGAAGGAATCGACGCGTACAGCGCGAAGCCCAGCACGAAGAAGATACCGTAGGTGACTTTACGGCCCAGGAAGTCGGAGCACGACGCCCACACGAAGCGGCCGCCGATATTAAACAGCGACAGCAAGCCGGTGAAGCCGGCGGCGATGGCGGCGATCTGGCCCTTCTGCGCCAGGGTCAATTCGTTGAACGCGGTGGTCACGCCAAGCAGCTGGCCGCCGAAGATCTCCTGCAGCAGCGGCGAGGCCATGCCCAGGATGCCGATACCGGCCGTCACGTTCAGGCACAGGACCAGCCACACCAGCCAGAATTGCGGAATGCCCCACACCTTGCTGGCGTGGACGTGGCGGGTGGTGATCATGGCGTTGGCGTTGGTCGCCGGCGGCGTCCAGCCGGCCGGTTTCCAGCCGGTGGCCGGCACGCGGTACGACAGCGCGCCCGCCATCATGAAGACGAAGTAGATCGCCGCCATGGCCAGGAAGGTTTGCCAGACGCCGACGCCGCTGGCGGTGGCGAAGTGTTTCATCAGCATGTCGGCCAGCGGTGCGCCGATCATGGCGCCGCCGCCGAAGCCCATGATGGCCATGCCGGTCGCCATGCCGCGACGGTCCGGGAACCATTTGATCAGGGTGGACACCGGCGAGATGTAGCCGAGACCCAGGCCGATACCGCCGATGACGCCGGAGCCGATCCACATCAACCAGATCTGGTGGTGGTATACGCCCAGCGCCGAAATCACCAAACCACCGCACCAGCACAGCGCCGACACCACGCCCGCTTTACGCGGACCGGCGTGTTCCAGCCAGCCGCCGAACAGCCACGCGGACAGGCCGAGGAAGACGAAGAACATTGTGTACATCCAGCCCAGCATCGAGATCTGCCAGTCGCAGGTCGACGACAGGATGCGGGCCATCAAATCCATTTCGGCCGCGCAGGCCAGCGGTTCGGTAACGCCGACCGCGCGCGACAGCGGCAGCCAGAACACCGAGAAACCGTAGGCCATGCCGATGCAAAGGTGGATCGCCAACGCCGCCGGCGGTACCAGCCAGCGGTTGAAGCCGGACCCCGCTATCGTGCGGTCCTTCTCCAGAAAATCAAAAAACGCCATGATTACTACTCCCCTGATTATTTCTCAAAAACAACTAAGGCGCGCAGAGTAGCATAGAAACCGCGATTTTTGAACCAATACATTGTCTAACGATCTAGTTAACATACATATGGGCAATATCTGAGCTACACTGGACCTGATTTCCATAGAGTAATTAACAGGCAGGCAACTATCATGGCGATATCAACGATCCACACGGCGGCCTCGGGGCTGCAGGCCAGCGCCGGCGCGCTGGCCAACAGCGCGCATTCGGTCGCCAACATGAGCACCGCCGGATTCCAGCCGGCGCGCGCCTCGTTCCAGGAAAGCTCGCCGGCCGGCGGCGGCGTCACGCTGTCGGTCGAGGGGCGGCAAATGCAGTCGTCGGAGGCCAGCGGCACCGACTACGCCGCCGAGGCCACCAACTCGCTGGTCTACAAGGCGCAATTCGACCTGTCGGCCAAAGTGATACAGGCCGCCGACCAAAACCTCGGCACGCTGATCGACATCAAAGCTTGACAGGGTCTGGCCGAATCGGCACATTGGGGACTTCCGAAAGGGAGACCATGACAAGAGACCAGAAAACCCCGGCGCGGGCCGGATGAAGGATAGCGCCGCTATCGACGTCAAGCAGGTGCTGACATCGCTGCCGGACCGCGTCAGCGGCATTCCGCGCCGCTGGTCGGCGCGCGCGCCCGACGCGCCGGCGCTGCACGACGGCCGGCGCCACTGGAGCTACGCGCAACTGGCGGCGGCGGTCGATCAAACTTCCGCGCTGCTGCGCCGCCTCGATGTGCGCGCCGGCGACCGCCTGATGGTGGTCGGCGAGAACTGCGTCGCACAAGTGGTGCTGACCTTCGCCGCCGCCGACATCGGCGCCTGGATCGTCCACGTCAACGGCCGCCTCTCCGCGCGCGAGGTCGACCAGATCCTCGACCACAGCGGCGCGCGGCGCGTGATCTAGACCTCGATGCCAGCCTCCCCTGAAACCACGGCCCACGGCCGGCGCCACGGCGCCGAGCCGGCGCAGCCGCCCTTCGAGGATGTCGCATGGATGATCGGGGCGCTGAACGCCGAATGCGCGCAGGAGGCGCCGCATGCCGCGCCTGAAAGCCAGGTGGCGGCGCTGATCTACACCACCGGCACCACCGGCAATCCCAAAGGCGTGATGCTCACGCACCGCAACCTCTTGTTCATCGCCGCCATTTCGAGTACGCTGCGCGGCCTGACGCCGGAGGACCGCGCCTACGGAGTGCTGCCGATCACGCACGTCTACGGACTGGCCTCGGTCATGCTGGGCACCCTGTACGCGGGTGCATGCCTGTATCTGTGCCCGCGCTTCACGCCCGACGCGCTGATCGCGGCGATACGTGACGACCGCCTGACCATCCTGCAGGGCGTGCCGGCGATGTACGCGCGCCTGCTGGAAAGGCTCGGGACCGGCGAAGACGGCCAGCCGCCCCGGCTGGAAAACCGCCTGCGCTTCGCCTATGCCGGCGGCTCGCCGCTGTCGCCCAGCCTGAAAACGCAAGTCGAAACTTTACTAGGCGTCGCACTGCACAACGGCTACGGCATGACCGAGACCTCGCCGACGGTGAGCCAGACGCGCCTGGACGCGCCGCGTGGCGACGCCTCGGTCGGCATGGCGATTCCGGGCGTGGAGGTGCGCGTGGTCGACCAGACCGGCGCCGATGTGGCGGCAGGCGCCGACGGCGAACTGTGGGTGCGCGGCCCCAACATCATGCTGGGCTATTACCGCGAACCGGAAATGACGGCGGCGGCGATGCGGCCCGGCGGCTGGATCAACACCGGCGACATGGCGCGCCAGGAGCCGGATGGCGCGCTGTTCATCGTCGGCCGCACCAAGGAGCTGATCATCCGCTCCGGCTTCAACGTCTATCCGCTGGAAGTGGAGACGGTGCTCAACGCCCATCCTGCGGTGACGCAATCGGCGGTGGTGGGCCGCGATTCGAACGATGGCGACGGCAACGAGGAGGTGGTCGCCTTCGTCGAACTCGATCCACGCCATAGCGGTTCGACCGCGGAATTGACCATGGAATTACAGCAGTACCTGGCGGGCCGGCTGTCGCCTTACAAATGCCCGTCGGAGATCATCGCGATGCAAACACTGCCAGCGGCAACGACCGGCAAGATCTTGAAAGGACGGCTGCGGCAACTGGCACAAAAATAACCCAAAAGGTGGAGACAGTCATGAAAAAAATAACGATGGCCGCGTCAATCGCGGTACTGATGACGGCAATGGTGGCAACCGCGTCCCCGGCGTACGCGGAGGAATTCATCGTCGGCGCGCAGCTGCCGCTGACCGGCACCCTGGCGCGGGTGGGTGCGGGCATGCAGGAAGGCGTGATGGTCGCCGCCGATGTCTTCAACAAGAGTAACGGCAAGCACAAGGTCAAGATCGTCACCATCGACGACGAATCGGCGCCGGCCAAGGCGGTGGCGGCGGTCGAGAAGCTGGCCAGCGATGGCGCGATCGCCATCACCGGCGGCTACGGCTCCAACAATATCTCCCCGGCCTCCGACGCGGCCAACAAACTGGGACTGCCCTATATCACCTCCGGTGGCGTCGACGATAGCCTGGTCAACAGCGGCCGCAAGAATTTTTTCCGTATTAATAACACCGCGGGCTACGAAAAAGCCGTCCTGGGCACCCTGGCCCACATGGGCGCCAAGAGCGTGTCCATCGTCTTCTCGACCAAGGAAGCCACTTCCGACCTGGCCAGCTCGGTGCAAAAGGCGCTGGCGGGGAAAGGTGTAAAAGCGACGGCGCATTCGTTCGACCCGGCCATCACCGACTTCAAGCCGATCGTCAACAAGATCCGATTGCAGGACAAGTCCGAAGTGATTTTGATGGTCGGGTACGAGAACGACTACGTCGGCATCCTGCGCGCGGCGCGCGTGCTCAAGCCGCCCGTCAACGCGCTGATCGGCGTGTGGTCGCTGGCGACGCCGAAGATGGCGGCCGAATTCCCCGACCTGATGCCCAATGTGTACGGCACCGCGCTGCTGCCCTTCCCCGCCACCTTCGACACGGCCGACGGCAAGGCTTTCGCCGCCGCCTACAAGGCGCTGTACAAGAAGGAGCCGGACTACCTCGGCCAATTCGGCTACGTGCAATCGATGCTGCTGTTCGAGGCCATCGCGCGGGCCGCCGACAAGGGCACGGTTAAAAAAGGCGGCGTGGCCGAGGAACTGCGCAAGACCGACCGCGAAACGCTGATCGGACGCGTGCAGTTCGGCGCCAACGGCGACAACCTGAACTTCGTCCACCGCATGGCCCAGCATCAGGGCAAGAACATCGTCATCGTCTGGCCGGCTTCCAACGCCACCGGCAAGATGATCTATCCGGCCAAGCCGTGGTAACGCCGGACCGCGGCGCATGACCGACCTGATACTGCAAGCGCTGTATTCCGGCCTGCTCCAGGGAGGCTCGTATGCGCTGATCGCGCTGGGACTGGCGCTGGTGTTCGGCACCATGCGGGTGATTAACCTCGCCCACGGGGAGCTGGTGCTGCTGGCGGCCTACATCGCCTACGCGGTGGAATCCGGGCTGGGACTCAACCCCGCGTGGGCGATTCCGGTCGCGGTGATCGTCGTCAGCCTGACGTCGGCCGGCGTGTACGGCATCGTCAGCGGCATCCGCAAGGACCGCGAAATCAATTCGCTGATCCTCACCTTCGGCATCGGCGTGATCATGACCAACCTGATCCTGCTGATCTGGAAGGCCGACGTGCGCTCGACCAGTTCCAGCTGGCTGCAGGAAGCCTTTGTCGTCGGGCCGCTGTACAGCATGCGCGGCGAGGCGGTGTTCTTCATCGTCAGCCTGCTGCTGATGGCCTGCTTGTGGTGGTGGCTGTCGCGCAGCTGGTATGGCCGCGCGCTGCGCGCCGTCTCGAGCAACCGCGAAGCTGCCAAGTTGATGGGCATTCCGCCGGCCCGCACGGAACTGGTGTCCTTCATCGTCGCCGGCATGCTGGCGGGATTCGCCGGCGTGGCGTTATATAGCTACGGCGTGATCCAGCCCGCGTACGGCGGCGCGCTGACCGTCAAGGCCTTCATCATCACCGTGCTGGCGGGCGTCGGTTCGATCCCCGGCGTGCTGCTCGGCGCCGTGCTGCTTGGCGTCGCCGAGGCGCTGACCGTCACGCTGGCCAGTTCCGCGCTGCAGGAGCTGGCCGGCATGATGCTATTCCTGCTGGTGCTGTTCGTGATGCCGAATGGCTTGATGGGTGCGAGCCGGAGGCGCGGATGAGTGGCCGCTTCGCATCGAGACGCGACTGGGCGCTGTTCATCGCGCTGCTGACGGTCGGCTACGTCGGCGTGCCGCTGATGCTCGGCGCGAACCAATACATTATGAGCCTGATCGTCGCGGCGCTGGTGATCGGCTGCGTGGCGCTGTCATGGGCCTTGCTGGGCAATCTGGGCGGCATGGTCAGCTTCGGCCACAGCGCCTTCTTCGGGGTCGGCGCCTATGTCTCGGCCATCGTCACGCTCAAGGCGGGGCTGCCGGTGCCGGCCGGGATGGTGCTGGGAGGGGCCGGCGCGGTGATCGCCTCGCTGGCGATGCTGCCGGTGCTGCGCCTGCGCGGCCCCTACTTTGCGCTGGCGATACTGGCGTACGCGCACATCTTCCGCATCGTCGCCACCGAATGGACCTCGGTGACGGGCGGCGCCGCCGGCATTGGCAATATCCCGGTGCTGCCGGCGAACCTGTTCGGCATCGGCATGGGCGGCAAGACCGGCGCCTACCTCGTCATCCTCACCATCGTGCTGCTGTTCGCGCTGGCCTACCGCGCCATCCGCGCCAGCCACTACGGCCTCGCCCTGCGCGCCATGCACGACAGCGAAGACGCCACCCGCGTGGTCGGCGTCAACAGCACGCTGCTCAAAGGGGCGATGCTGATGGTGTCGGCCTTCATGGCCGGCGTGGCGGGCGCCTTCAACGCCCATTACCTGAATTTCCTCGAACCGGATTACGCGTTCAACGGCGTCTGGGTGACGCTGCCCATCGTCGCCGCCATCTTCGGCGGCTACCGCACCATCGGCGGACCGGTGATCGGCGCGCTGGTGGTCTATCTGCTCGATCAACTGGTGTTCAAGTCGCTGATCCCGACCGGACATCAACTGGTGCTGGGCGGTCTGCTCGTCGCGATAATCATCTTCAGCCCCACCGGTCTGCTGCCGCTGCTGCACAAGCCAGCATCCAAGCCAGGAAGGAACGACCATGCTTGAACTGAACAACCTCTCGGTGCGCTTCGGCGGCCTGACAGCGGTCAACAACGTCACGCTCAACGTCGGCGCAGGAGATGTGGTCGGACTGGTCGGTCCCAACGGCGCCGGCAAGACCACGCTGTTCAACGCCATCTCGGGACTGGTGCGCACAACGGGCGGCAGCATTCGTTTCGATCGCCACGACGTGCTGCGCACGCCGATGTACCGGCGCGCGCGGCTCGGCATCGGCCGCACCTTCCAGGTGCCGCAGCCAATGCACGAACTGACGGTGCGCGAAAACCTGATCGTGGCCCAGCGCTTCGGCGCCGAGAAAATCGACACACGGCAAATCGACGAGATCCTGGAGTTCACCAGCCTGGCCGACAAGGCCGCCCGCGACGCCTCCACGGAGCTATCGCTGACCGAGTTGAAAGCGCTGGAAGTGGCGAAGGCGCTGGCCACATCGCCCAAGTTGCTGCTGCTCGACGAAGTGCTGGCCGGGCTGGAAACCACAGGCAAACGGCGCTTCATGGAGATGCTCAGGGAGATGCATGCGCGTTTCGGCGTCGGCATCGTCATGATCGAGCACGATATCGAGACCATCAGCGCCTTGTGCCCGCGGGTGGTGGTGCTCAATTTCGGCCAGCTGATCGCCGATGGCACGCCGGACGCCGTGTTCCGCGATCCGGAGGTGATGCGCAGTTATACGGGAACCGTTGTGGGAGCCGGCAATGCTTGAGATGGACCGGGTGCGTGCCGGCTATGGCGCTATCAACGTGTTATGGGACGTGTCGATGCGGGCGCAGGCGGGCGAGCTGACGACGATCATCGGACCGAATGGCGCGGGCAAGACTACGCTGCTGCGCACGATCATGGGACTGCTGCCGGTGAACGGCGGCGAGATCCGCCTCGATGGCAAGCGTTTGAACGGTACGCCGACCTGGCATATGGCCGGCCATGGGGTGGCGCTAATCACAGAGGATCGTTTGACCTTCCGCGACATGAGCGTGGAGGAGAATTTGATCATGGGGGCGTATCATCCGTCGCACCGCGCGCATGTCAAAACGCGTCTGGAGAAGTCGTACCTGATGTTTCCGCGCCTGCGGGAGCGGCGCGCACAGTTGGCCGGTTCGCTGTCGGGTGGCGAGGCGCAGATGCTGGCGATGGCGCGCGCGTTGATGTCCGAGCCGCGCTTGTTGATTGTCGACGAGCCGTCGCTGGGATTGGCCCCGGTGATCGTCAACGAGGTGTTCGAGACCCTCGAGCGGCTCAAGGCCGGCGGGCGGACCATTATTCTGGTTGAGCAGAACACGGAACGGGCGATTGGCATCGCCGATCATGTCTACCTGATGCAGAGCGGGAAAGTGGCGCTGTCGCAGCGGGCGGCGGAGGTCAGCCTCGATCGGGTGAACGAGCTGTATTTCGCGCGGTAGAAAAATCAGGACGATGCCTCATCTGGGAACCGTACGTATGCGGGCTGAAAAATCCTCGGCCTTGTCGGCGGCGCGCGCGCGTTCGGTGATGTGGGCGTTGCGGCGCAGCGTCTCGAAATCCTGCCCGCCCGCCAACGCGCCGATATCGAACAGATACCGGTCCAGGTAACCCGACGCCAGCAAGCGCCAATCGAACGGCAGTCCCGGATCGATGCGGCGCGCCATCTCGAAAATGATGGTGGTGCAGTTGGCCGTCAACGTATTGTAGAAACGCGGCTCGCGTTTGAGCGCTGCGCCCTCCTCCAGATACGCCAGAAACAACGAGCGCATCGCTTCGGACGACATCTTCAAACGGTACAAATACATGTCCTCGCCGCGAGCATTGGTGCGCACCCGCAGGATGTCACGTTCGTCGGCGGCGATCAGCACCGTCTCGAAACCCTTGAAAAACCCGGCGATGGCGTCGAAACTCTCGCCGCGCTGCTTGCGGATCTCGATCGAAAACGTCAGGTAGCGTCCATCGGCAAAGCCGAACGACACCAGCGTATGCGCGATCGCAGGTCCCATCCAGTAGGACATGGCGACATCGACCGAGCGCAGTTGCGCCAGATCGTAGCTGCGCGCTTCCCAACGCTGCGTATAGTCGGTATCGCTGCGCCAGTCGAAATTGCGCACCTGGTCCAGGGTCACCACGCTGCCCCGCACCTGGCCGGCGACCATGCGCGACACGTCGTCGGCCCACACGCGGTTATGCGTCGGCTGCAAGGTGCTCCACCACGCCACCAGCGCAATCATCGCGGCCAGCCATGGCAGCGCCACGCGCGCGTCGCGCCGGCGCCACCACAGGGCCAGCGTGACGATGGCGCCCACGCCCCACGCCACCACCGCCGGCACGCGCAGCGCGGGCAGCTGAAACCACAGCGCCAGGCCGCCCCACACCGCCAGCACCGACAGCACCACCAACGCCAGCGCGCGGGCCGCGATACGAAGATTATTTTTAGTCATGCCCAATTATATGGGCTGCCGCGTCAATCCTCGTGTTCGTCTTTGCCGCTGCCGCACCCGATCTGGACGCATATCAGTTTTACTGCAATACTCAAGACCATGCCGATGATTCCGATAAGCTCCAACATGGCGGTTCCATAAATGAAGAAGAGACGCTTCACTTTAACGGCGCCGCCCCATTCGAGCCAATATCAAATACGGCGGCCATCTATCTCGAAACGGCATACACGGTGATATCGCTTAAACAGTTCAAATACTTCGTTGAAATCGTCGAGGCGGGCAGCTATTCGCGCGCCGCCGAAAAACTGTACGTGGCCCAATCGGCGCTGAGCCGCCAGATCAAGGAACTGGAAGACGAGCTGCAAACGCAGCTGCTGACGCGCGACTCGCGCCATATCGAGCTCACGCCCGCCGGCCAGCTGTTCTTCGAACGCGGCAAGCGCATTCTCGACGACATCGACGACACGGTGGTGCAAGCGCGCCAGGTCGGACTCGGCGCGCGCGGCGTGATCCGGCTCCAGCATTCGAGCTCGGTGATCCTGACGCCCACCCTGACCGGCGCCATCGCCCAGCTGCTCGACCAGTTCCCCGGCGTGACATTGGAGGTGTCGATGGCGCCGTCGGAAAACCAGACGCTCGATATCGAGGAAGGCCGCGCCGACATCGGCCTGATCCGCCTGCCGACGCTGCGCAAATATCCGCACATCCACGTGCGCGAGGTGTCGACCGAGCGGCTGATGGTGGCGGTGTCGCAGAGCTCGCCGCTGGCCGCGCTCGACAACGTCGAACTGGCCGACCTGAGCAAGGAGAAGTTCATCTCGATCCCGCACAAGGACCGGGGCGGCCTGAGCTACCTGGTCGCCAACCTGTGCCTGGAACAGGGTTTCTTTCCGATACCGGCCCGGGCACTGTCGCGCAAATCGTCACAGCTGAGCCTTATCGCGGCCGATCTGGGCATTGCTATCGTTCCTGAGTGCATGCAACTGATGGCGCCGGCGGGCGTGCGTTTCGTGCCACTGGCAAGCGGCAAGTTGATATCGTCCGTCGGCCTGGTCTGCCTGCGCGAGGCCGACCCGCTGGTGGCCGGCTTCGCCGACGCCTTCCTCGCTTTCCTGAAGTCCGACAGTTGTAAGGATTTGTGAAGCGGGCGACCGCCGACGCCGGTGTATGGCACACTGGCATCATGTCAATAGTTAATGAGGGACAGCATGAGCACCGGGCCGGACGATAAGGACATCATAGACGTACCGCCAGAAGACGTGCACGTGCAGGAAACGCCCCACCGCCGCGCCAGCGACCACGAGCGCCGCTCGGCGCGTCCCGAGGTTGGGACGCCCCGCTATCTGGATCCGGGCGACAACGTCTTCAGCCTGTGGGGCCGGGTCATCATGGCGCGCTACCGCAGGGTTGCCGCCTCGGTCACGCGGCACATTATTCAGCGGCCGCTGCACATCGGCGTCTCGGCGCGGATTTTCCACCCGGAAGCAGGTGCCACCGGCCTGCGCAGCAAGAACCTGCAATATCTGGAGGAATCCATTGCGCAATGGGTCATGTCGCGCGACGTGCTGGTCTTTATGATCCCGACCGTCAATACCGACGGGTTGCTGCACCCTTCCAACATCCGCCTGCGCGACTACGCGCGCCACCTGGACGGCCTGGTGCTGCAGGGCGGCGCCGATGTTTCGCCGCAGAGCTACTCGGAAACACCGACCCGGCCGGAATGGGGCGGCGACCGCGCGCGCGATATGTACGAGCTGGAACTGCTGCACGAATTCGTCGAGGCCGGCAAGCCGGTGCTGGGGATTTGCCGCGGGTGTCAGCTGATCAACGTGGCGTTCGGCGGGACGTTGTACCAGGATATCGCGTCGGACGTGCCCGATTCGCTGGCGCACGTGAATGACGAGTATGACCGCAACCGGCATGAGATCAGCTTCCCGGCGGGGTCGTCGTTGAGCAAACTGTTCAAGGGACGTCCGACGGGGTTGGTCAATTCGATTCACCATCAGGCCGTTAAGACCTTGGGCCGCGATATGGTGGTGGAGGCGTTGTCGGTGCCGGATAATATGGTGGAGGCGATCAGGTATCGCAAGGCGCCGTTTGTGATGGGATTGCAGTGGCACCCGGAATTTCACAGCGCGGGTGGTGTGGAGCTGCTCGATTGCACCGGGATTTTGGATAACTTCCTGCGCGTGGCGCGGGAGACGCGGTTTTAGACGTGCGCCGCTGGCGGATCGTGGCGGATTACGCTACGCTAATCCGCCCTACGTGGTTCAGAATTCATCATCGTCTGCTTGACAACGGCGACACGTAGGGCGGATTAGGCGGCACGCCGTAATCCGCCATGGTCCGCCAACACCGAAACTATCGGCCCCGGAACCGGTGAATCGCCGCGTCGACCATGCCCTCGGCGCTACCACTCCGATCGAACTGCTGCCGCAGATAATGCGCGTCGCTGCCCTCGTGCGTGACCTGCATCAGATGCTGCAAACCAGCAGTGGCGCCAAGCTTGGCGCCATACGGCTCCATCTTGCGCAGCGTCGTCAAAATATCCTCGCGCAGCGACAGGCTGTCATAACTCTTCGGATGCACCAGCGTGCCATCCAGCCCGAAACGGCAAGCCTGGAAGCGGTTGTAGTTATATACCAGATAGTCATCCTCGGCAGGCGCCTCTTCCCGGCGCTCCAGCAGATAGCTGCACAGCGATTGCAGATACACCGCCAGCGCCGCCGCCCGCTCCACCGTCAGCGGCGTGTCGCACACCCGCAGCTCGATGGTGCCGAATTCCGGCTTGGGACGAATGTCCCAGTAAAAGTCCTTCATGCTCTTGATCACGCCAGTGTGTTCCATCTTGGCGAAGTATTCATTCTCGAAGGTCGCCCAGTTCTGCACGAACGGCGCGCGTCCGCTCATCGGAAACGCGAACACCGAATTCAGACGCGCGGAATTGAACAAGGTGTCGTTCCCCTGCACGTACGGCGAAGATGACGACAACGCGATGAAGTGCGGCACGTAGCGGCTGAGCGAATGCAGCAGGAACAGCGCGTCGTCGCCATTGGCGCAGCCGATGTGCACGTGTTGGCCGAAAATCGTAAACTGCTTGGCCAGGTAGCCGTACAGCTCCGATACTTCCTTGAAGCGCGGTTTGGAGAAGATCTTCCGGTCCGACCATTTCTGGAACGGGTGCGTGCCGCCGCCGCAGATGCCGATGTTTAGCTGTTCGCCAGCGGTGACCAGGGTGTCGCGGATCAGCTGCAACTGCGCCACCAGTTCGGTGTGATTGGTGTGCACGTCGCTGTTAATCTCGATCATGCTCTCGGTGATCTCCGGCGTGACGTTGCCGGGGAACGGCTTGCGTCCCAACAGGTGCAGCAAGTCCGGGCTGGACGCCGTCAAGTCGTAGTCCGAAAGGCTGATCAGCTGGAGCTCGAGCTCCACGCCCATCGTCAGCGGTTCGGATGTGTTGAATGGTTCTAATGGCATTTACTTTTCCTCCTTGACCTGGGTTTCGTTGGCCCAGATCAGCGCGCGTTGCGTGACGATCGGTCCGACCACTTCCAGCAGCAGCGTCATCGCCGCCAGCGCCGCCAGTTCGTCGACCAGCACGATCCCCATGTATTTAGTTTGTTCGAGCAGCAGCGTGACGAAGACCGACATCGGCGCCAGCGCGACGCCGGTCAGCACGCCCTTGCGCCACGAGATGCCGCCAACCTTGGCGAATGCCGCCACGCTGGCCGTCTTGACCAGGAAGCGCGCCAGCAGCAGCACGATACCGAGGCCCGCGCCGTCGACCACGCGCTCCCACTCCAGGGTGGAGACGGCAAACACGAACAGCAGAACCGTCAGCAATTCGCCGATGCCGCCGAAATTGCGCTCGGTGCGGCTGAAGGCGACGCGGCTATGGCGCGCGGCCAGGCCGAAGGTCAACGTGGCGAGAACCGGCGAGACATCGAAGGCGCCGGCGGCGGCGACCAGCAGCACCACACCAAGCGCGAAGGCGACGGTGCCGTCCTGCGCCAGCGCGCCGAGACGGCGCAGCAAGGCCGGGACCATAAAGCCCATCACCGCGCCCATGACCGCCGATACCACCAGCTCGATGAGGCTGTGCGAGATCGCCTGCGGCAGGCTGCCGGAGGTCTGGAACACCCAGAAGCCCACCACCACTTTGAAGACGAATACCGCCAGTACGCAGTTGATCGCAACCAGGTGGAGCACGCGCTCGGTGACTTGGCCAGAGCTGTTCTGCTCATTGATCACGCGCAGCACGCCGGCCGGCGATGTGGACATGGCCAGCGACGCGAGCAAGAGCGACGTCAGCGACGGCATGCCGGTGAGATAAGCGATGAAATAGACGACGCCGAAAGTGGCCGCCGATTCCGCCAGGCCGCTGACTGCGATCCAGGGATTAATCCTGAGCCAGCGCAGATTGATGCGGTAACCGAATTCAAACAGTATGAGTCCGAAAGCCAGATTGGCCAGGGTGGTGACGGTGCTCGACGCACCGCTGCTGAGCGCTGCGGGGAAGGCCTGCGCGAGTAAAAATCCGACGATGCCGTAGACGCTGATGCGTGGCAGCTTGGTCCAGCGATGCAGGAACTCTCCCGACAGCCAAGCCAGCGCGATCGCGAACGGCCAGCCCAAATCGGCCATGATGACCTGAATATCCGGCATGTACTTCTCCTCTGTAAACCATACTTCGATTATTATGGCCGATAAACCGGACCACGACTGTTCGCTAGGGAACATAGGAAAAACACATGCTTGAACTAATCAGTGAACACGCCTGCTTCGGCGGCACCCAGCGTTTCTACCGCCACGACTCGCGCGAAATCGGCTTGCCGATGCGCTTTTCGGTCTTCATTCCAGAACGCCAGGAAGGCGATCAAACCCGCATGCCGGCGCTGTTCTACCTCGCGGGACTGACCTGCAACGAAGAGACCTTCATGACCAAGGCCGGCGCGCAGCGCGCGGCGGCGCAGGCGGGGCTGATCCTCATCGCGCCGGATACCAGCCCGCGCGGCGCCGGCGTCGCCGGTGAGGCGGACAGCTGGGATTTTGGCGTCGGCGCCGGCTTCTACCTGGACGCGACGCAAGAGCCGTGGGCGCGGCACTACCGGATGTACAGCTACATCCACGAGCTGCGCGAACTGGTGGTCAAAGAGCTGCCGGTCGACGGCACGCGCCTCGGCATCTTCGGCCATTCGATGGGTGGACATGGCGCGCTGACGATGGCGCTCAAACGGCCGGACGTCTTCCGCTCGGTGTCCGCGTTCGCGCCGATCGCGGCGCCATCGAAGTGCCCTTGGGGCCACAAGGCTTTCAGCGGCTACCTCGGCGACCATACCGCCGCATGGGCGCAGTACGACGCCAGTTTATTGATGGCCGGCCTGAAGACGCCCTTCCCGGCCGGCATCCTGATCGACCAGGGACTGGGCGATAAATTCCTGGCCGAGCAGCTGTATCCGGAGGCGTTCGAGGAAGCCTGCCGCAGCGCGGCGCAGCCGCTGGAACTGCGGCGGCACGCGCGGTACGACCATGGCTACTACTTCATCTCGACGTTCATGGAAGACCACATCCGCTTCCACGCCCGCAACCTCGCTACAGTTTGATTTCCGTTCCCAGCACGCGCAGGAACTGGCCGAGCCACGCGGGGTGCGCCGGCCACGCGGGGGCGGTGACGAAATTACCGTCGGTGACCGCCTGGTCGACCGCGATGTCGGCGTACTCGCCGCCGGCCAGTTTGACTTCCGGCGAGCAGGCCGGATAGCACGAGATCTTCTTGCCGCGTATGACCTCCGCCGCCGCCAGCAACTGCGCGCCGTGGCACACCGCCGCTATCGGCTTCGACGCGGCCGCAAACTCCTGGACGATGGCGATCACGCGCGGATTGAGGCGCAGGTATTCCGGCGCGCGGCCGCCGGCGATCATCAGCGCGTCGTAGTTGGCGACGTCGACGTCGTCGAAGCTGGCGTTGAGCGCGAACAGGTGGCCCGGCTTTTCGGTGTAGGTCTGGTCGCCTTCGAAATCGTGAATCGCGGTCTTGATGGTGTCGCCGGACTGCTTGCCGGGGCAAACCGCGTGCACCGTGTGCCCAACCATCTGCAGCGCCTGGAACGGCACCATGGTCTCGTAGTCTTCCGCAAAATCGCCAGTCAGAAACAGAATTTTCTTAGCTGCCACGGTATGTCCTTTCGAGAACGGGTTATAAAAAGCGTCGTAAAAACAAAGGGCCGCGACGTCACCGTCACGGCCCCTTCGATACTACCCTGATTTGTTGGCGGACGCTTAGGCTGCGGCGCCGGCGGCCTTGGCGATCACCGTGCGGATGGTACCCGCCAGATCCTCGGCCGAGAACTTGGCCACGTAGGCATCGGCGCCCACGCCCTTGACGTGATCTTCGTTGGTCTTGCCCGACAACGAGGAGTGGATCACCACCGGAATCTTGGAGAAGCGCGCGTCCTGCTTGATCAGGCGCGTGAGCGTGAAGCCGTCCATTTCCGGCATCTCCAGATCGGTCAGCACCATCGCCACGCGGTCGGTGATGGCCACGCCTTCGGCCTTGGCGCCGTCGGCGATGTGCTGCAGGCGCTCCCACGCCTCCTTGCCCGACTTGGTCATGATGAAGTGGACGCCCATCGCATCCAGCCCTTTTTCGATCAGGTTGCGCGCGACCACCGAGTCGTCGGCCGCCAGGATCACGGCGCCCGGTTTCAACAGCACTTTCGGGCCGATGGTTTCCGGGTCGACGTCCTTGCCTTCCGGCGGCACCAGCTCGCGCAAGATGGTTTCGACGTCGAGCACCTGCGCCAGGCGGGTGTTCTGCACGTCGCCGTCGACGCGCGCGATACTGGTGACTTTGCCGCCGGCCGTGCCTTCGGCGGTCAGCACCTGGCTCCAGTCCAGACGCACGATTTCATCGACCGATTCGACCGCGAACGCCTGCGTGGTGCGCGCGAATTCGGTGACCAACATAATATTCAGACCGGTTTTTGGGGTCACACCCACGATGCCCGGCAAATCGAGCACCGTAATGATTTGACCGCGCAGATTGACGACGCCCAGCATATGTGGCGGGGATCCGGCCACTGCGGTTACTTCCGGCATCGCGACGATCTCGCGGATTTTGAAGACATTAATACCAAACAACTCGGAGTGTTGGCCGTTGGCGTCGCCGCCCAAACGGAACAGCAGCAGTTCGAACTTGTTGGAATTTGTTAAATTACTGCGCTCATCCACTTCCTGCTGAACTGATTTCATAAATTGGTCTCCACTAGGGTCCGCTGATAGGAAATGGCCCACGGCGGGCTTGGCTTCCATTGCTGTCCAAGTATAGCGGGAGCAACACGCCCGCGTCACATTTTGGACCACAAGATATTGATTTAAAGCACGATTTACAACGGTTGGTGGTCGCCGGGAGGTAAAACATTGGCATAAAAAAAAGAAACCTCAAGGGTTTCTTTTTGGTAGCCGAACATGGGAGTGTGTTGCAGCTTGAAGAATTCTGGAGCGGGAGAAGAGTCTCGAACTCTCGACCTCAACCTTGGCAAGGTTGCGCTCTACCAACTGAGCTACTCCCGCGTGGAGAGGCCAGATTATGACAGAAAGATCCCCGCTTGACCAGTGCTCGCCGCCAACTTTTTACCGGACCGGCGATAGTGTAAGCTTGATAGCGATTTGCAATGGAAAAGGATGGGAATGGATTCAATCGAAGTGGTGTTGGCGATGTTGTTGGCGGTGGTGGCCAGCGCCTATATCAAGCGGCTGCTGCCGCCGGCGATACCGCTGCCATTGGTGCAGATCGCGCTCGGCGCGCTGATCGCCGCCAAGTCCTCGCACGGCGTGGATCTGGAACCGGAGCTGTTCTTCCTCGCCTTCCTGCCGCCGCTGCTGTTCCTCGACGGCTGGCGCATTCCCAAAAGCGGCCTGCTGCGCGACAAGGGCACCATCCTGGAACTGGCCCTGGGCCTGGTGATCTTCACCGTCGTCGGCGCCGGCTTCCTGATCCACTGGCTGATCCCGGCGATGCCGCTGCCGGTCGCCTTCGCGCTGGCGGCCATCATCTCGCCGACCGATCCCATCGCCGTCAGCTCGATCGCCTCCAACACGCCCATCCCCAAGCGCCTGATGCACATCCTGGAGGGCGAATCGCTGCTCAACGACGCCAGTGGCCTGGTGTGCTTCCGCTTTGCCGTCGCCGCCGCGATGACCGGCAGCTTCTCGGTCGGTACGGCCGCCATCACCTTTGTCTGGCTGGTGGTGGCCGGCATCGGCGCCGGCGTCGGCGTGACCCTGGCCGTGACATGGGCGCAGCGCTGGCTGTCGCGCCGTTTCGGCGAACCGGTCGGCTCGCCGATCCTGGTCAACCTGCTGCTGCCGTTCGGCGCCTATCTGGTGGCCGAGCGCCTGCATGGCTCGGGCATCCTGGCCGCCGTCGCCGCCGGCGTGACAATGAGCTACGTGGAGTTGAGCGGCCATGCGCTGGCCAATACCCGCATCCAGCGCTCCGCCGTGTGGGACACGGTGCAGTTCGCGCTCAACGGCGTGATGTTCGTGCTGCTCGGCGAGCAGCTGCCGGACATCTTCCGCGGCGCCAGCCTGTCGATCATGGAAAGCGGCCATCTGAACCCGTGGTGGCTGCTGGTCTACGCCTTCGCCATCACCGCCGGCCTGCTGGTGCTGCGCATGGCGTGGGTGTGGGCCTCGCTGCGGCTGACCATCTTCAAGCAGAAAATCCGCCACGAGGAGCGCCAGAAGATCAATCCGCGCCTGCTGCTGGCGACCACGCTGGCCGGCGCGCGCGGCACGATCACCCTGGCCGGCGTGCTGACCTTGCCGCTGGCGTTGCCCAGCGGCGCCCCCTTCCCGGCGCGCGCGCTGGTCATTTTCCTGGCCTGCTCGGTGATCCTGATTTCGCTGCTGACCGCCAGCATCGCCCTGCCCCGCCTGTTGGCCGGCATGACCTTCCCGGCCGAGCCGGAGGAGCAGCAGGAGGAAGACCTGGCGCGCCGCGAAGCGGCCAATGCGGCCATCAGGGCGATCGAGAAGACGCAGGTCTCGCTGATGGAGGCGGAAACCTGCATCGACCCGGAGGTCTACCCGCAGGCGGCGGCACGCGTGATCGCGTTCTACGAGCATCGGCTCAATGAGGTCGACCGGGATGACGACTCGGAGTGGCGCAAGACCGACCATGCCGAGAACGAGCTGCGGCTGGCGGCGCTGGCGGCCGAACGGCGCGCGGTCTTCGACCTGGCCCGCACCGACCGCATTTCCGATGCGATCTCGCGCAAGCTCGTACGCGAGATCGACTTGATGGAAACTCGCTACCGCTAAGACCCGCCATGCGACCCACACGCACACAAACCATCATCGCGGTCGCCTGGGTGCTGTTCTGGCTCCTGATGACCACCACCGCCGTGCAGGAATACCTGCGCGAGAATGATCACGGCGTGTGGAAGCCGATATTGTGGGAAACCTCGTCGGCCTTCACCGGCACGGTGCTGCTCATCCTCCAGCGCTACTTCACACGCCGCCATGACCACCTGATCTCATCCCCCCTGCGCTGGTTCTTCCGCCAGCTTGCGTGGCTGCCGGTCTACTGGGTGGCCTTCGTGCCGATCGCCTTCGGCATCCGGCACGTGGTCTACCGCTTGGCCGGCGAAACGTACACACACCACGCGTGGCCGCAGGTGTATCTGTACGAGGATGTGAAGATGACGGTGTTCTTCTTTATCTTCGCCACCATCACATTCGGCGTGCTGTCGTATCACGCCATGCTGAACGAAAAACTGCGGGTCGAGCGTGTCAACGCTTCGCTGCGCGAGGCCCAGCTGCTTCGCCTGACGCAGCAACTGCAGCCGCACTTCCTGTTCAATGCCCTCAACACCATCTCGTCGCTGATGCACAGCGACGTGGCGCGGGCCGACGCGATGCTGATCCAATTGGCCGACGTGCTGCGCGCCACGCTCGATGTGGGCGAGCAGCACGAGGTGCCGCTGGATGTGGAGCTGCGCCTGCTGCGCGGCTACGCCTCGCTGATGACCGAGCGTTTTGCGGACCGCGTGCACATCGCCTGGCACATCGACGACTCGCTGCTGGCCTGCCCGGTCCCGGTCATGAGCATGCAGCCGCTGTTGGAAAACATCTTCAAGCATACCGTCGAACGGCGCCGCCAGAACACCGCGATCAGCATCGCCGTCAGCCGCGAGCAGGATGTCATCGTGGTGCGGCTGGAGGACGACGCCGGCGTGCTGTCCGGGGCCGACGTGGCTATCGAACGCGGATCCGGCATCGGCGTGCGCAATCTGCGCGAACGCCTGGCGGGATTGTATGGCGAGCGCGCATCGTTCAACCTGATACAGCTCGCGCCGGCCGGCGTGCGGGCGGAAATGCGATTGCCATGCGTCTGCTGATCGTCGACGACGAACGTCCCGCGCGCGACAAGCTGCGCCGCATGCTGGCGCTGGAACCGGACATCGGCGCCATCGAAGAGGCGCGCGACGGCATCGAAGCGCTGGAGATGCTGCAGGCATTCGCCCCGGACGTGCTGCTGCTCGATATCCAGATGCCGGAGATCAGCGGACTCGATGTCGCCGCCTCGCTGCCATCGCCGGCCCCGCTGGTGGTCTTCGTCACCGCCTACGACGACTACGCGATCCGCGCCTTCGACGCCAACGCCATCGACTACCTGCTCAAACCCTATGACCAACAGCGCTTGCAGCGGGCGTTGCGAAGGGTGCGCGAGCGGCTGGGCGTCACGGTGCCGGCAACGCCGACGTTGGCGACAGCGCCCTCGCCGCAGCCGCTGCCGGCCATCACCCAGTTGCTGGTGCCGGAACGGGGCGGCACGCGCATCGTGAAGGTCGAACAAATCCAGTGGATCGAGACGGCCGATAACTACGTCGTCCTGCACACGGCCGACGGCGATCCGCTGATGCGGCAAACGCTGGCCGGACTGATTGAAAAACTCGGTCCGCGCTTCCTGCGCTGCCACCGCCGCGCGGCGGTGCGACTGGACTGGATCAGCAGCGTCCAAGCGCTGGACAAAGGCGACTGCGAACTGGTACTGCGCAGCGGCGCCCGCGTCCCCTGCTCGCGCCAATACCGCGCCGAACTGATGGAGCGCCTGCAAACGGGCGGCATCCGTTAGACCACCCAGCCGTGCGCCTGAACGGCCCTCATCCTGCTAGCCTTGAACGGCCACCATCAACGATCAGGAGCGCCGTCATGCACAGTCTTCAGAAGATCACCCCATGCCTCTGGTTCAACGACCAGGCCGAGGAAGCGGCGGAGTACTACACCAGCATCTTCCGCAACGCCAAACTGTGCGAAATCTCGCGCTACCCCGAGGTCGGCAAGGAACACCACGGCCACGAAGCGGGCGCCGTCATGACCGTGGCGGTGGAACTGGACGGCCAGCGCTTCACCTTGATGAACGGCGGCCCGCAGTTCCAGTTTTCCCCTGCGGTATCGTTCCAGATCAATTGCGAAAGCCAGGATGAGATCGACTACTTCTGGGACAGGCTCTCTGAAGGCGGCGCGACCGAGGCCCAGGCCTGCGGCTGGCTGGCGGACAAATTCGGCGTGTCGTGGCAAGTCGTGCCGACGATACTGACCTCCATGGTCATCGACCCGGACCCGGAAAAATGCAACCGCGTCATGACCGCGTTGCTGCAAATGAAAAAGCTCGATATCGCCGGCCTGAAGAAGGCCTACGCGGGTCCATAAACCAACGCCGGCCGGCTCGCCCCAACGGCATCCCGCTTCGCCCCATCGCGCTGGACGCGCACGGGGCGCAGTACCTAGACTGGCTCCATCGCACCCTACGACGAGAGCCAGCAATGCACAACCCCGACAACGACCGCCTGTACTTCCTCGACTGGATACGCATCTTCGCGTTTTTCCTGCTCATTCTTTACCACACCGGCATGTATTACGTAACGTGGGACTGGCATGTCAAAAGCCCCGACACCAGCCACGCCATCGAACCGCTGATGATCCTGTCGTCGCCATGGCGGCTGGGATTGCTGTTCATGATCTCGGGCGCCGCCAGCGCCTTCATGTTGAAAAAGCTCCGCGTTGGCACGCTGCTCAAGCAACGCAGCTGGCGCCTCCTGGTGCCATTGGTGTTTGGCATGCTGGTCATCGTGCCGCCGCAGGCATATTTCGAAGTCGTCGAGAAAGTGGCCTACAAAGGCGGTTACGGCGAATTCATGCATTTGTACATCACCAGCTACAAGGGATTTTGCCGTGGCGACGACTGCCTCGACATGCCGACCTGGAACCACCTGTGGTTTGTCGCCTACCTGTGGGTTTATACGATGCTCATCGGTGGCATCGCCTGGCTGGCCGGACCGCGCCTGCAAGCCTGTTCCAACGCGCTCGGGCGGCTGTTGACGGGCTGGAAGATCATTGTCCTGCCGGTGATCGGGTTGGCGATCGCCCGCTTCACGCTGGCCGATAGTTTCCCGACCACCCATGGACTGTTCGACGACTGGTATAACCATGCGCAATCTTTCTACCTGTTCTTGCTGGGCGCACTGCTGGCGACGCAGCGCGACTTCTGGGCGAACGTGGAGCAGTTGCGCTGGACCAGTTTGGGTTTATGGCTGGCAAGTTGGGCGGCGATCGTTTGCTACTACTCGATCCCGGAGGCGCAGGCGGCATCGCCGGCCGTCGCACAGTGGAAGCCGGTGATGCGCCTGGTTTATTGCCTGTGCCAGTGGGTGCCGATCGTGGCCGTTTGCGGATTCGGGCATCGGCACCTGTCGTTCGACAGCGCCAAGCGTCGGTATCTGACGGAGGCCGTGTTCCCGGTCTACATTCTGCACCAGACGTTGATCGTCACCATGGCGCATAGCTTCAAGCCGCTCAAACTGGCGCCGGTGACCGAGGGTTTGATCCTGGTCGTACTGACGTTCTGCATCAGCTTCGGGGTGTTCGAAGCGGTGCGGCGGGTTGGGGTGTTGCGGCCGTTGTTTGGCTTGGGTCGGCGGCCGGCCAAGGCGCAGCACGGTTACCAGGCGGAGGCGACGACGGTGTAAGAGCCAGCAGGCTGTCGATGGCGGAGACCACTCTCTCGGGCGCGACGCCAGCCAGACATCGGTGATGCCCTTGCGGACAAACGCTCTTGTAACAGTAGCGGCAGGGCACGTCGTGGAACAGCACCCGGCTTTCCACCTGCCACGGCGTGTGCTGCGGATTGGTCAATGCATACAAATCGACCACCGGCGTTCCGAGCGCGGCCGCGATGTGCGCCGGGCCGGTGTTATTGGAAACGAACACCGGCGCGAGCGCGATGAGCGCGCCCAACTTCCCCAAATCCAGCTCGCCCGCCAGCGAGTGCGCCGACGCGTCGGCCACCCGCGTCGAGGCCCGGGACACGCCGGACTCGCGGATAATCGCGGCGATCAGCTCCGCCTCTGCCGCCTCGCCGCTCAGCACCACCGGCAATCCTCGCTCCTGGTTCAAACGGCGCACCACGTCGGCCCAGTGCGCGGCCGGATAGCGGCGCGACGGCGCGCTGGCGCCGGGATGCATCAGCACCCATGGCCGCGCGGCGCCGGCCAGCACCGGACGCAGCCGCTCCCGCACCCACGCCAGGTCGGCCTCGCGCACGGCGAAGGACAAGCGCTGGTTGTCGGTGCGGCATCCAATATCTGCGACCAAGGACAACTGCCGCAGCACCTCATGCCGGATGCCCTGTTCCGGCTCGGGGTCGGCCACCCGGTCGGTCAGCAATTGATACGGATTCTCCCGGCAGTGCGCCAATCTGAGCGGAATACCGGCCTGAAAACACAGCAACGCCGCCGGCAGCGCGCTCTGACTGAACGAACTGAAGATGACCGCCCCATCGAAACCGGCCGCGCGCAAACGGCCCGCGAACTCCCGCGTGTCATCGACATCGGCCGGATGGCGGCCCTTGACCCACGGCGCCGAAAACGTCAGCACGGCGTGCAACTCGGGAATGAAGGGCGTGACGGCGGCCGCCGCGGGCGATGCCAGCAATGTCAGCTGACGTCCCGGCAGCGCCTGGGCCAGCGCGCGCATCGCGGGGGTGCACATGAGCACATCGCCCATGTTGTCGAGACGCACGCACAGGATGCGGGTGGCGCCGGCCCAGGCGCGCGCGCCACCCGCCCGCGCATCATGCCGCTCCATGGCGACGGCACTCATAGCGACGCCAGGCATGACATTCCCTGGGTCGCCTGTATCAGCTGCGCGGCCGCGTCCAGGTCGGAGGCGATCCACGTTGGCGTGCGCAAGGGCGAGCGCAGCCATAAGGTTTCGTTGCCGTTGTCGACCAGGATGGTGCGGCAGCCGGCGCGCGCGCCCGCTTCGACATCGTCGAGGATGTCGCCGATCATCCACGAGGCGGCCAGATCGACCTGGTGCTCGGCGGCGGCCGTCAACAGCATGCCGGGCAGCGGCTTACGGCAGGCGCAGCCGTCGTCAGGGGCGTGGGGACAGTAATAAAATCCTTCCAGACGCACCCCCTGCTCGCTTAGCAACTGCGCCAACCGTTGCCGCACCGGCTCCAGCGCGCCGGCGTCGAAGCGGCCCTGCGCCACACCGGGCTGGTTGCTGACCACCAGCAAACGGTAGCCCAGGCAGCTCAACCTGCGCAGACCCGCGACCGCGCCGGGCGCCAGCGTCATGCGCCCGGGATCGACGTTGTAAGGCACGTCGTCGATCAAGGTGCCGTCCTTGTCGAGAAAGACGGCCGCCCCGGCCGCGCTCACGGCCATGACGTCTCCCGCAGCGGCAGCACCGTCAATTCGGCCACCACCGATTCGGCGGGCAGCAGCAGCGCGGCCTTGACGGCGCGCGCCACGTTCATCGGGTCTTGCAGCGTTTCAGGATCGAGATCGGGAAAGCGGTCCAGCAGAAACGGCGTGCGCATGCCGCCGGCAATGACGGCCGTGACCTTGATGCCGTGCGGGCGCAATTCCGCATGCATCGCATGCGACAAGCCCAGCAAGCCCCACTTGCTGGCGTGGTAGGCCGACGCGTTGGGCCAGGCCCGTTTGGCGGCGGTCGAGGCAATGTTGATGATATGCCCGCCGCCGGCCCCGATCATGTGCCTCGCGGCGCTGCGCGACAGGAAAAATGGCCCGTTGAAATTGGTTCCGATGACGCGTAGCCAGTCCGCCGGCGCCAGCTCCGTCATCGGCAAGGTCAGATCCGTGCCGGCGTTGTTGATCAAGACGTCGAGCCGCCCCCAGGCACCGACGGTTTGCCCGACAATGCGCTCGGCCGCGTCCGCGTCGCCGACATCCAGCCCGGCGGAATCAGCGCGCAGGCCCTTCGCGCGCAAGGCCTGCGCCAGCGCACCGGCCTTCCCGCCATCGATATCGGCGACCGTGACGCAGGCGCGGGCGCCGGCCAGCAACCGGCACAGCGCCTCGCCCAGGCCGCTGCCACCGCCCGTCACCAGCACCACCCTGCCCTCCAGACTGCTATCGAGATCGCTATGCATCATGAGGCACCTCCCAAGGTAAATTCCCGCGTCGGCGCGCTGGCCGTTTCTTCCAGCCGCCCAACCTGGGCGAGCTGCTCGACCTTGTCGGCCTTGCCGGCGCCGCCGGCCTGGCGCACGTGTCTCGCGATCACGCCCTCGTAGACCGACAGGATGCGCTGGGCGACGCCGCGCCATGTGTAGTAACGATGCGCGCGCCGCCAGCCGGCCCGGCCGAGCTTGCGCGCGTGGTCCGGATCGGCATACAGCCGGTGCAGCCGCGCGGCCAGCTGAACCGGGTCGCGCGGCGCGATCAGATAGCCGGTGCGGCCGTCGACGACGGTGCTTTTGATCCCCCCCACCGCCGCGCCGATGACCGGCGTGGCGCAAGCCATCGCCTCCACCGGCGTGATGCCGAACGGCTCATACCAGGGCGTCGTAACGAACACGTCGGCCGCGCTGTACCAGTAGCGCAGCTCGGCCGGCGCCTTCGGCCCGGTGAAGGTGACTTGTTGCCCCAGGCCGAGCCGCCCGGTGAGCGCCATCAGCGCGCGCAGTTCGGCGGTTTCGTGCCCGCCGCCTGGCGCCGCCGCGCCGCCGACCACCAGCAGGCGGGCCCGCACGCCATGGCGCGCGGCCAGCTCGGCGACGCCTTCGATGACCGTGTCGATGCCCTTGCGCGGCACCATGCGGCCCAGCTGCAGCACGACGAACTCGTCCTCCGCCAGTCCCAGCCGGGCGCGCGCCCTCTCGCGCACCGGCCACAAGGTCAGCGGATCGAAGCCGCACGGCACGATGTCGATGTTGGCGCGCCGAGCGCCATACAGGCGCACCATGTCCTGCAAGTCTTGCCGGCATTCGGCGATGACGCGATCGGCGTCGCCCATCAGCACGCGCTCGATCGCCACCCGCTCGTCGGGAAAGCCGTCGGCGCCGCGCTGCGCCATGCGCCTGACCATGCCGAGCGCGTGGAACGTGACCACGTACGGGATGCCCAGCGCGCGCCGCAACTCGCGCGCCACCTGCCCGGACATGAAGAAATTGGCGTGCACAATGTCGTAGCGGGGCCGCTGGTCGCGCGCGAAACCGGACACGAAGCGCGCAAACTCGGCCATGTGCGGCAGCATCTCTTCCTTGCCGACAAAGCTGGCGGGGCCGGCCGGCACATGGATCACGCGCACATTGCGCTGCCAGTGCGTCAGCAGGGCCTGGCCCGGACTATCGCGCCGCGTGAAGATGTCGACCGCGCAGCCGAGGCGCGCCAACTGGCAGGCCAGGTGCGCGACATAGACGTTCTGGCCGCCGCAGTCGATGCTTCCCGGCGCGGCCAGCGGCGAGGCGTGATCACTGATGAGGGCTATTTTCAGCATGGCAAGGGCTCCTGATTAAAGTCCGGTCACGCGCGTGAGCGCACGGTTCCAGTCGGCGACAAAACGGTCGATATGAAAGCGTTCCAGCGCCACCGCGCGGCCGCGCGCGCCCAGTTCGCGCGCCAGTCCCGGCTCGCAAAGCAGCGCGCGCATGGCGTCGACCAGCCGCTCGGGCCGCGTATCGATGAAGCCGCTGCGGCCGTTTTCGATCACGGTCGGCAGCTCCGTCGTGGCCAGTCCGACCACCGGCAGGCCGACCATCATGGCTTCGATCACCGCCAGCCCGAGGCTGGTGTAGCGCGCCGGATGGAAAAACCAGCGGTAGTCGGCCATGAAATCCGGCAATTGCCGGTGCGCGACCTCGCCGAGGCCGTCGAGCTCGTCGGAACCCATGCCGACCAGGTCCAGCGGCACCTGGGCGCGCGTGGCGGCGAACAGGTCGGCGCCGAGCCGCCGTCCGCGCCGGGCCAAGTGGTTGACCACCACCAGCCCGCGCTCGCGGGCGCCGCGATAGGCGATGCCGGACGGCACGCTCACGCCGTGCTCGATGACCGTGCACGGTGTGCGCCCGCTGTCCCACATCAGCGCGTTGTAGGGCGTCACATGCACCAGCAGCAAGCCGGGGTCGTCGATCGGATGCACGGTATCGGTCGCATGCGGACGGGGCGTGTCGTGCTCGATGTAGATACGCGGCAGATGGCGTTGCTCGGGCGTCATCAGCTCGTACTGGTCGCGGAAATACTGCGGGTCGTCCTGGTAGATGATGCAATCGAAGCGCCGCCGGCGCACTTGCTCGGCGGGCAGATCGATGACATTGTCGCCCCAGGGCATATCGCCGCAGCGCCCGCCATAACCTGGCGGACGGCCCGGCCGCGACACGACGTGGAAGCGGTGCGGCGCCTGGCTCAGATAGTAGAGATAGCTGCCGTGCGTATGCCAGGTCAGGATGTCTAGGGCACGCATGGGCATCCCCCGGACATGACGCCGCCCATGACAAACGAGATTGCCGGTTCTTTCATTCCGCCTCCGGTTCAAAACACCACGTGACGTTGCGCCGTTTCCTGTTCCACCCGCTGCTGGAGCTGCCACAGCCGCGCGTAAAAACCCTGCTGCGCGAGCAACTCGGCGTGCGTGCCGCGCTCCTCGATGCGACCGTGCTCCAGCACGATGATTTCGTCGGCGCCGACGACCGTCGAGAGCCGGTGCGCGATGATCATAATGCTTCGATTTTTTGACAGGCGGTTAAGTTCCAGCTGAATTGCGTGTTCTGAAGCTGGATCAAGTGCGGACGTGGCTTCGTCGAAAATCAGCATCGGCGGGTTCTTCAGCACGATGCGGGCGATGGCCAGACGCTGGCGCTCGCCGCCGGACAGCATGACGCCGCGCTCGCCCACCAGCGTGTCGTACCCTTGCGGCAGCGCGGCGATGAAGTCGTGCAAATGGGCCGCGCGGGCGGCCTGCTTCACGTCCGCCAGGCTGGCGCCGACGCGGCCGTAGCCGATGTTATAGGCGATGGTGTCGTTGAACAGCACGGTCTCCTGCGGCACCACGCCGATCGCCTGGCGCAAGCTGGCGGGACTGACGGTGCGGATATCCTGGCCGTCGACCAGGATGCGGCCGGCCGTGGGATCGTAGAAACGCAGCAGCAAGCGCGCCAAGGTCGACTTGCCGGAGCCGCTGCTGCCGACCACCGCCAGCGTGCGGCCCGGTGCGATGCGCAGGCTGATATCGCCCAGCAGCGGCCGTTCCGGCTCGTAATGAAAGCCGACGCCCTCGAACACCACTTCGCCGCCCGCCGTCCGCAACGCCGGCAGCGCCGCCGATGCGTCCACTTCCGGCCGCTCGCCCAGCAGCGCGAACAGGCGCTCGACGTTGACCCTGGCGTCGCGCGTTTCGCGGTAGATGAAACCAAGCGCGTTCAGCGGCAGGCAAACCTGCAATACATAGGCGTTGACCAGCACCAGGTCGCCCACCGTCATGCGGCCGCGCCAGACGGCGTCCCCGGCCAGCAGCATCACGGCGGCGACGCCGGCCGCGATGATGGCGCTCTGCCCGACATGCAGGATGAACAGCGCGCGCTGGTTGTGGCCGACCGCCTCGCGCCAGTTCTGCATGATGGCCGCGAACTGGCGCGCCTCCAGCGCCTCGTTGCAGAAGTATTTGATGGTTTCATAGTTGATCAGGCTGTCGGCCAGGCGGCTTTTGGCGTGCGAGTCCAGCTTGTTGACGCGGCGCTGATGGGTGCTGCGGCGCCCTGTAAACAACAGCGTGTAAGCGCCGTAGGCGATAAAGGTCAGCGCGATGATGGCGGCGAACGAGCCGCTGTAGCGCGCCAGCATGACCGCCAGCACCATGCCGATTTCGATCAGGGTCGGCACCAGCGTGAACAGTCCGACACCCAACAGGAAGGCGATGGCGCTGGTGCCGCGATCGATGTCCGGCAGCAGGCCGCCGATCTGGCGCCGCGTGTGAAACCGCGCGCCGAGCGCATGCAGATGGGCGAAGGTCTTTTGCGCGTACAAGGCCACCATGCTCTGCGCCACACGCGAAAACAGCAGGTCGCGCAACTCGTTGAGCAGGGTGGCGGCGAAGCGCAGCAGCGCGTAGCCTGCCAGCAGGACCAGCGGCAGCGCGGCCAGTTGCACGGGACCGGAGAGCGCCTCGATGATGCGCTTGAGCAGCAAAGGCACGGCGACGGTCGCGAGCTTGGCAAGCACCAGCACCAGCAGCGCGGCGACGATGCGCCAGCGGTAGCCGATCAGCAGGCACCACATGTCGTAGGCGGCCTCGCCCGGTCGCGGCCGCCACCACGCGCTCCAGCGCACGCCGGCCGTTGCCGTTTCCCTGCCCACCGCTGTTTCCACTTGCCGCGCGCCGTCCCCTGCGCCGTCCTTGCGCTCGTTCATCTTTGCCGTCCCCCTGGCCCATACCCGGCACGCACGGTGCGCACGCGCTTCGGTTGGACCGGCATTGGCGGCAGAAGTGCCCGTCGTCGATCCCGCACAAGTTTGTAGCGCGTCTCCGGAACCCGACGGCCATCCGGCGGTCATATGTATCAGGCGCGGTGTCAACGGCAGCGTCGAGCGCAGCGTCCGGGAAGACGCAAGATTTCAAGGAGACCGAGATGGCCCATGCAAATCCGATCCAGATCCAAAAGTATTTGAAAGGCGTCGACTATCCCACGGACAAGCAGACGCTGATCGACACCGCAAAACAGCAGGGAGCGGACGAAAGCGTTTGCGCGTCGCTGGACCAGTTGCCCGATGAGCAGTTCCAGACGCCGGCCGACGTCAGCGCGGCGTTCAAGGGGCCGTCGCAGGACCACGCGGAGCGTGGCGACGCCGACCGCGACGATAACGACGATAGCGACGGCAACGGCGACGGCGACGGCATCGGCAGCCGCCGCCGCGACCACTGAGCGGCGACCATGCAAGGCCACTTGCCCTCGCCGCCGGACGCCCGCGCCATCGTCCACTTCCACGACGAAGCGTTGCTGCATCCGCAAGCCGGCGAACACGACACCATTCGCCGCGATGTGGCGGATACCGTCTGGCGCGCCATCCGCGTGAACCACCATCACAACCGCCTGCTGTGGCAGGAAGAGGATCGCGTGCGGCGCAAGGATGTGGGCGCCGAGATCATCGCGGCCAGCAAGCGCGCGATCGACCGCCACAACCAGTTGCGCAACGACGCCGTCGAAGCGATCGACGAGGCGCTGCTGGCGCGGCTGTCCGCACTGGCGACGCCGCCGCCCACCGGCGCCGGTCAGGCCGCCGCGCGGCTGAGCAGTGAAACGGCTGGCGCCATGATCGACAGGTTGTCCATACTCGCGCTGAAGATATTTCACATGCGCATACAGGCGCACCGTGCCGAGGCGGGTGCGGCGCACATGGCCGAGTGCGCCGCCCGGCTCGAGCGGCTCGCGGCGCAACGCGACGACCTGGCCGGCTGCCTCGACCGCCTGCTGGCCGAGGTGGCGTCGGGCGCCGCCTGCTTCAAGGTTTACCGCCAGTTCAAGATGTACAACGACCCCGCGCTCAACCCGTGGCTGTATGGAACGAGGGCAGCCCGTGCCTACAAACAAGGGGGCGGACCGTGAGCGGCCTGGTCGATGTCCTGCTACCCACTTGCAACCGCCCGCAAGCGCTGACGGCAACGCTGGTATCGCTGGCGGCACAGTCCACGCCGCATCTGCAGGTGGTCATCTCGGACCAATCGGACGGCGGCGGCTCGCTGGAGCAACCATCGGTACTGGCCGCGCTGCGCTTTCTGCTCGCGCAAGGGCACGAGGTCAGCGCGTCGCGCCACCTGCCACGGCGCGGCATGGCCGAACAGCGCGCCTTCCTGCTGTCCCGCGCCCGCGCGCCCTACAGCCTGTTTCTCGATGACGATGTGCTGCTCGACAGCGACCTGATCGAGCGGCTGCTAAGTACCATCACAGAACAGCGATGCGGCTTCGTCGGCAGCGCACTGCACGGCCTGAGCCACGTCGGCGACGTGCGCCCGGACGAGGAGGCCATTGAGTTTTGGCAATCGCCAGTGGCGCCGGAATCGATCGCCCCGGACGGGCCGGCATGGCGGCGGCATCACTTGCACAGCGCCGCCAACCTGTTCCACGTGCAATCAAGGTTGGGCATAACCCGCGCCAACAGCCAATGTTACCGGGTGGCGTGGATAGGCGGCTGCGTGCTGTACGACACGGCAAAGCTGCGCGCGGCCGGCGGTTTCGACTTTTGGCGCCAGCTGCCCGCCGAGCATTGCGGCGAGGACGCGCAAGCGCAGCTGCAAGTGATGGCGCGCTTCGGCGGTTGCGGCATCATCCCGTCCGGCGCCTATCACATGGAACTGCCGACCACCATCACGGAGCGCGCCTGCAACGCGCCGCATGTGCTGCGACACGCCGAGATGCTCCGTGGCGACGTCCCGCCGCCGCGACAAGGCTAAGTCCAGCATGTCGACGCCAAAAACGCAACCGGAACCGCCAGATTCGCTGCCGCCGGAGGTCCGGCACATCGTCGTATTGCGGCCGAACGCGCTGGGCGACTACGTCTTCGCGTTGCCGGCCTTACACGCGCTGCGTGACAGCTATCCCGCCGCGCGCATCACACTGTTGGGCAAGCCCTGGCATGCCGAGTTCCTGCACGGGCGGCCGGGACCTGTGGACGATGTCATCGCCATGCCGCCGTTGCCGGGCATCGGCGCGCCGCCCGACGGGCCGATACCCGAGTCCGCGCGCCAGCTGGTGGCGGCGCTACGCAGCATGCACATCGACCTGGCGCTGCAAATGTACGGCGGCGGCGCCTACTCGAACGGCTTCGTCGCCTCGCTTGGCGCGATGGTCAGCGCCGGCGCGACGACCCCGGGCGCTCCGACGCTCGACCGCAGCATCGCCTACAGCCGTCTGGCGAACCGCCGCATCGAGCTGCTGCAGATCGCGGCGCTGGCCGGCGCGCGCCCGTGCCTGGTGTCGCCGGAGCTGCAGGTCACCGCTTCCGACCGCGCCATGGCTCAGCGGATACTGCCCGGACATGCCGGCGCACGGCTGGTCGTCGTGCATCCCGGCGCCAGCGACCCGCGCCGCTGCTGGCCGCCGGCGGGATTTGCCGCAGTGGCCGATGCGCTGGCCGATGCGGGCGCACAAGTCGTCATCAGCGCCACCGATGCCGAGGCAGACACCGCCAGGGCTGTCCTGCAACACATGCGCCACCGCCCGATCGACCTGACCGGCAGGCTGCCGCTGTCGGGCCTGTGCGGACTGCTCGACCGGGCCGAGCTGATCGTCTCCAATGACACGGGGCCGCTGCATCTGGCGTTGGCGCTGGGCAAGCCGGCGGTTGGCGTGTTTTGGCTGACGAACATCATCGAGTCGTGCCCGTTGGCGCAGCATCTGTTGCGGCCGGCCATATCCACACGCGTGCACTGTCCCGAGTGCGGCCAGGAGAATCTGCGTACACGCTGCACCCATGACGTCAGCTTCGTCGCCGATGTGGGGCACGACGACGTGATCGCGCTGGCGTTGGAATTGTTCCGGGACGTCGAATGACTATCGGCCTAACCCACCACCCAACACCCAAAACTTAGGCCCAATGCCGCCGCGCCGCCGCGTCCGCCATGCGCGCCCCCGCCAGCAGCGAACGCGCCTGCGCGAGCACCAGCTGCGTCTTGCGCCCTTCCGGATCGCGGATGCAGCGGTGCAGTCGCCGGTTCAGCGGCGCCCAACGCCCCATGTCGGCCTTGCTGAATATCACCACACTCCGCAACCCCAGGCCGGCGGCGATATGCGACACCCCGGTGTCATTGCAAATCAGTAAGCGCGCCCCGCTCATCAACGCCGCCATCGCCCCCACCGACATCGGCACCGTCGCGTTGATCGCGGGCGTGTCCATGCGCGCTGCCACGGCGCTTGCCAGATCGGCCTCGCTGGCGGAACCGGTCAAAACGATCTTCAGCCCATGCTCCAAGGCCAGGCGGTCCGCTACTTCGGCGAAGCGCGCCGGCGGCCAGCATTTATCGCGCAGGCGCGCACCGGCGTGAATGCATGCGTAGCCGCCGGCCGGCAGGCCGCGCGCGGCGCCGGTGTGTTCCAACTCTTCCCAGTCCTCCGGCATCAAGGGGAACTCCAGGCGGCAGCCCATGGTGTCGGCCCCCAGCCATCGGGCCAGCCGCAGCAGACGCAATGGTTCGGCCCCGTGCTGCGGAAAAGGCAACGCGTGCTTCCGGCCGCACGGCGACTTGGCAACGGTGCCGTAGCCGGCCTGGGTGCCGGCGCCGAACGCGGCGACGATTCCATTGGTGACCTCGCCGCTGCCATGCATCTGCAACGCCAGCGCAAACTCCTGTTCGCGCATGTACGAATAGAAGTCTTCCTGGGCGTACGGCAGCGCGGGTTGTTCCGGCAAATCGGGATGGCCGGGAAAGGCGACGAAGCCATCGAGATAGGCGCTGTAGCGCTTCGAGAATTGCTCGGCCCACGGCAGGCCCACCAGCACTATGCGGGCCTGCGGCAAGGCCGCGCGCAGCGCCCTCAACGCCGGCACCGCGCACAGCATGTCGCCCAGGTACAAGGCGCGGAACACCGCTACCGGACCTTCGCCTATGCGCTGCAGCAACGGCGTGTTCATCGCGCACCACCAGACGACAGCAGGCGGTCGATGACGTTGGCGGTGATGCGCTCAACGGGGGTGTCCTGGCCGCTGTCGAGCACCTGGGCCCAGTCCGTGGTGCCTGCACTGAACACGGTGCCGCCGCGTTCGAAGAGTCCCATGCAGGCGGCGTGTATGCCCTGCCCGGCCGCGTGTTGCTCGCGCGCAGGCAATTCCTGCCAGTCGTCGCCCAACACGCTGCTGGCAAGCAGTTCGTAGGTCGCCGGTGTGCCGTAGCTGGACGCCGCCAAGGCGACACGCGGCAACGCATCCGACGCTCCGATGCCGGCGCCTGCGCGAGCGCCCGTTTCCGCTTCGCGCTCCAACGGAACGCCGTCGCACTCGTAGCCAATCAACGGCGGCCGGGTGGCGGCGCCGAACACCTCTCCGCGCCGCAGCCCGGTCCCGGCGAAGACCCAATGATCGGCCGCATGCACCGTATAGCCCGGGACACGGCGCGGACCGTCCCACCATCCGCCGCCGTGGCGATAGCTGGCGCCGCCGAGCGCGTCCTCCGGCCGGCCAACCCCGCCGCGCGGCCACCAGTGATCGAGCGCGCCTTGCGGACCGCCTTGATGACAAACCATCGCCAGCCCCTGATCGACGTAGTGGATACGCCACCAGCATAGATTGGCGCCGAAGAAGGCAGCGTTGCCGCCGTTGGCGATGAACGCTTCCACATGGTCGCGCGCAGGCTCGCTCCAGTATTCGTCGTGGCCGGCGCTGAGCAACAAACTGTAACGCCCGCACAAATCGGGGTCGGCGTGAATATCGAAATCGGTGCAGAACGCCGGCTCGTAGCCGTTGCGCAGCAGCCAGCGGATGAAGCGCGCGTCCCAGTGCGCAAAGCTCTGGCGCGGCGAGCTGGTGTCGTAATGATCCGGCGCGCCGAAGATCGCGCCGCCGATCCCACCGCCGGGCCGCCGCAGCGACAACCGCGCGCCAGGAGGGTGCGTCGAGCGCGGCGGATTGTCGTAAAAGCACCCGCCACCGCTGTGGTTATAGGCGTGCCAGGTCGCCAATGGCAGCTTGACCAGCAGGCTTCCGCGCGTGGCGCCGCGCACCACGAACAGCGCAGCCGCCTGCGGCATCCACGGCGCCGGCGGCGGCGCGCCGTCCGTTTCACAGCAGGCGATGTAGACGGCCGAGCGCCAGTCCCCGGGGATTTCGAAGCCATAGGCGGGCCAGTGCCAATCCTGATCCGGTCCGCGCGGCGGCGCATGCTCGCCGCGCAACCAGTCCGAGCGCAGCACGGGTTGCAAGGCCACGCTCCAGCGGAAGAAGTGCACGCGAAAGCGCGGCTGGTCGGTCGACACATGCAGCACCAGGCGCTGTCCGGGCAGCACGCTGGCGGGCGCGGGATAGAGCTGAATCATGGCGCGCCCTCAGAACGGCGCATCGGGTTCGACCCGTTTGCGCACCCAAAAAGGCGGCATGGCCAAGGCATGCAACGGCGTGGCCCTGAATGCCTCCACCGCCTCGGCGGGCGTCTCTACGATCGGTTCGTCCTTGCGGTTGAACGAGGTGTTGAGCAGCACCGGCACGCCGGTGCGCGCCTCGAACGCCAGCAGCAAGGCGCGCAGCAAGGGGTCGTCGTCCGGCCCCACGCTTTGCAGCCGGGCGCTGCGGTCGATATGGGTGGTGGCGCCCAGGCGCTCGGCGCCGAACGGCGTGACCGGCACCGCGAACTGCATGAACGGCGCCGGATGCATCAGGTCGAAATAGTCGCCGGCCCGCTCCAGCAGCACCGCCGGCGCCAGCGGCCGAAACCATTCGCGTTGCTTGACGCGGGCATTGATCCAGTCGCGCATCCGTTCGGTGCGCGGATCGGCCAGTATGCTGCGGTGCCCCAGCGCGCGCGGGCCGAATTCGCTGCGCCCCTGGTACAGCGCCAGCGCCTTGTTGCCCGCCAGCAGATCGACCATGCGCGCGCACAGCGCCTCACGGCTATCCAAACGCTCGACGACAAGGTCGTCCGCGTCGCGCAGCGCCGCCTCGATAGCGGCGGCATCCGGCTGCGGGCCCAGATAATCGTCGCGCCAGCGGAAATCGCAGCCGCGTTCGGCCAGCTCGGTCAGACCGTAGACCGCGCAACCGAGCGCGGTGCCGCCATCGCCCGGCGTCGGCGGGATGAACAGCGAGCGAAACGGCGTCTCGCACATCAGCCGCTCGTTGACCGAACAATTTAGCGCGGTGCCGCCGGCAAAGCATAGGTGGTCGGCGCCGGTGCGCGCATGCAGCCAGCGCGCCACCTGCAACAGGGCATCCTCGAAGGCGGACTGGCCCGCCGCCGCCAGATTGGCGATATCCTGGAACACGCCGCCGCCCGTTGGCGCGTAGCGGAAGCGCTGGCGCTCGGCCAGCAGCGCGCGCCAGCGATCCGGCATGAACACCCGGCAGCCGTCGACGTCCAGCGGCGGCATGCCGAGCGCGTAGGGGTCGCCGAACGGCGCCAGGCCCATCACCTTGCCTTCATTGCCTTCGCCGGGGAAAATCGCCTGGGTCAGCATGAAATAAAACATGCCAAGGCCGGCGGGCTGTTGCTCGTCGCGCTCCCACAGCTGCTTGCCGATGCAGTCGATGCGCGCGGGGTGGCCGGGGTGGCCGCGGTCGGCCATATAAAACGACGACACCTCGCGCCAGTGCCCCGGCACGGCGGCCGCGTCGGCCCAATGCTCGGTGAAATCTGCCACCGCGCTGCCCTGGCCGTCGATGACCATGACGGCGGCCCGCGTGAACGGCGACGGATGAAAGGCGCTATATAAATGCGCCACGTGGTGCGAGATGCGGGCGCGGCGCGCATGCGGCGCCAGCTTCAGGCTCGCGGCCAGTTCGCGCTCGTAGGCGGCCAGATTGTCGATCTCGGCGTCGGACGAGTAACATTCGACCAGCACGTCGACCGGCGCGTCCAGTCCCGGCAGGCGCGCCGCGTAAAAATCGCGCAGGTCGCCCGGCCTGCCCCAGTGATGCTTGACGCGGCTCAGCCGCTCCTTCTGTATCGCCCACTGCAGGGTCGCACCGCGCAGCAGGCAAGCGCTGGCGTCCTGCGTTCGGTTTATGCCCAACACCACCGGTTCGTCTTCCATCGCCGCCTCCCCGTGCCGGGACGCAACGCACCGCGCGCCGCGTCCTGCAGGTTAGAGCGTCGGGATGCCGGGTTAGTTCTGCCTCTACTTTACGAACGTGAGCGTATGCTTCGCCGGTCCCGGCAACAGCGGCGACTCCCGCCCGCTGAGCCAATCCTCGCGGCCGCCAAGGAAATTCGGCGACAAGGGATGGCCGCTCTGGCCGGCCGGCATATTAAAGATGCCTTCCTGCTCGCGCCCCGGCGTCACCGTCATGCGCTCGGACTGTCCGAATGTCGGCCCGGCCACGCGCGGCATGTGCTGGTCGCCGGCCAGCATGTCCGGCGCCACCTTCAGGAAGCGGCCCACCAACGGCAGCGCCGACGCCATCGGATGGGCGCTGGCGGCGGTATTGCGCTTGCCCCAGGTGGCCTCCGACAAAGGCTTGCCGTCCTTGGTCAGGTCGGCGATCACACGGTCCAGCGCAGTCAGTTGCAAGGCCTGCCAGTCGGCGAACTGCGGCGGCAGCCAGCCTGGCGGCTGCTCGTCCAGCAGGCGCGCCAGCATCACCGGCCAGCGCGCGCTGATGGCCGCCATGCTGGCCTTGGGGTCGATCGCGGCCATCTGCTGGTCGGCGTTTTCGAACAGGATGTCGTACAGCGCGTACATGTAGGCGCGCGTGATGCGGTAGCCCACCGAGTCGACGCTGGCCCTGCCGGTCCAACTTGTTTTCAGCAGCGCCAGCGCCTCGGCGCGGCGCGGATGGTCGGCGACCGCCTTGCCGTCGAGCGCGGCGATGGCCCGCTTGCGCCATGGCGCCAGGAACACCGCGCGGTCGTCCAGCGCGATGGCGTAGACCTTCTTGACGTCGGTCTTGGCGCCCAGCGCCGTCAGGTCCTCGCGCACCTGGTGGGTGCGCGCGCCCAGATCGAAGCCGCCATCGCCGATCAACGCCGCGCCGGCGCCGGCCAGCTGGCGGCTGTTGGCGGTGGCCAGCTGGCCGCCGGCCGGATTGACCACCTTCGGATATTCGGCCGGCGCCAGCCAGCCATCCCACACGCCGGCCTTGTCGTCGGCGGCCAATGGATAGGTGATCTCCACGCCGGCCGGCGCGCGGCGCGGCAGCGGACCGGCGACGGTCCAGCCGATATTGCCCTTGTCGTCGCCGCCGACGAAATTCTGCGCCGGGATGCCCAGCGTCGGCGCGATCGCCAACGCCTGGTCGAGCGTATCCGCCCCTTCCAGCCTCTGGACATTGACGTTGACGGCGGCCAGCGTGTGCGCGGTCCAATGCACCGCGTAGCTGCGGCCCATCGCCTCGCGGATCGGGCCGAGCGAGGTCTCGCGCACCGCCAGCGTCTCGGCCGGCGCGCCCTTGACCAGTATCGTCTCCTCGTGCACGGACGGCGTCTCCCAACCGGCCTGCGTGAGCACCTGCCCGGGCCTGGCCGGATCGGCTTCCAGCGCGATCAGATCCAGGTAATCGCCGTAGCTGTTGGTGAAGCCCCAGGCCACATGGCCGTTACTGCCGGCCACCACCACCGGCGTGCCGGGCAAGGTGACGCCGACCACGCGGCGCTGGCCGCCCTTCGCGTCCGGGAACTGCAAGGCCGCGCGGTACCAGATGCCGGGCAGCTGGATGCCCAGGTGCATATCGTCGGACACGATGGCGCCGCCGCTGTCGCTGCGGCTGCCCGCCACCGCCCAGTTGTTGCTGCCGACGGTATTGAGCATCTCGGCGGGCAAAGGCGCGAACGCCATTTTCGACAACGGCGCGGTGCCGGCCGTTCCTGGTTTGCCCCACCACGCCGGCGCCGCCGCCGGAATCGGTGGCGGCTCGCCCGGCACGTTGTCGGCGTCGAGCGGCGCGTCCCACTGCGTCGATTCCGGCGCCAGGAAGGCGCGCTGCTCCTGCGACGCATGCTCGGCGAGCCAGCCGCGCGACAGTTCGCGCGGCAGCAGGCTCCCTTGCAGGTCGAAATACATGGCCCAGATCACCAGCAGCGAATCGGTGGCCGCCCAGGCGCGCGGCGGCATGCCCACCAGCGCATACTCGAACGGCTTGGTGCTCAACGCGCCAAGGCCAGCGTTGACGCCGGCGGCGTAGCGCTCCAGCAGCGCGCGGTCCGGCGCGGGCAGCGACTTGAACGCCAGGTCGGCGCGGGCGCGGAAGCGGTGGAAGCGGCGCGCTTTGTCCACCGGCAGCGCGCGCGCGCCAAACAGTTCGGACAACTCGCCTGCCGCGGCCCGGCGCAGCAAATCCATCTGAAAATAGCGCTCCTGTGCGTGCACGAAACCCGTGGCGTAGGCCACATCGAGCCGGCTGCCGCCGCTGATCACCGGCACGCCACGCTCGTCGCGCGCGACGCTGGCGGTGGTCTCCAGCAGCGCCGCCTGCCGCGTGCCGTCCAACTGGGACAGGCTACCGCGCAAATACAACCATGCCGCCAACAGCGCCAGGACCAGCAACGCCACCGCCACCAACAAGATCCGCCTGGACCACACCGTCAGCCTGCTCTTTTGCATACCATTCCCGGAAATCAGATCAATCCGGCAATAGTGCCAGAGAATCCACTCCGCAGGCAATCGGGGGCCACGAACTTACACTTCTTCGATATCAGATCGGCAATCCATAAAGAGAGTCCGCGCACAGAGGCCTCCCCCGCGGCGGCCTACCATGGAGTTTTAGACAACCCGGAAGAGAAAGGAGCGCCATGGATACCGTGACCAACATGCAGGACTGTATCGACGCCTGCACCAACTGTCATCAGGCCTGCCTGCAGACCGCGATGACGCACTGCCTGCAGATGGGCGGGCGGCACGTCGCGCCGGACCACCTGCGGCTGATGTTCGATTGCGCGGCCGTGTGCGAGCTGTCGGCCAATTTGCAGCTGAGCGGCTCGCCGTTCGCCGAGCGCCTGTGCGGCGTCTGCGCCGAGGTATGCCACGCCTGCGCCCTGAGCTGCCGCGACCTGGATGGCATGGAGGAGTGCCTGCGCGCCTGCGAAGTGTGCGAGCACTCGTGCCGCGAGATGGCAAAAATGGCCGCCTGAGCGTAATGTCGCTAACTTCAGCGCTCATCTGAATCACGTAGGGCGGGTTAGCGCAGCGTAATCCGCCCTACGAAAACCGCTTTAACTTAGTGGGTCAGGCGATCTGGTAGATGTCTTTCGCCACTTCCCGCACGTAGCGCAGCAGCAGCGCCGCGCCCGGCGACATCAAATGGCCGTCCACCGTGATGATGCCGAAAGCGTCCATGCGGCACGGCAGCTCGATCGGCAGGATGTTGAGCACCCCCTGCGACTCGTAATACTTGGCCACCGCGATCGGCATCACATTGAGCGCGTCGGTCTGCTGCAGCAGCGGTTTAATCAGCAGCACCGCCGTGGTGTCGACCACGTTGCCCGGCACTTCCAGGCCCGCGCGGCGGAACATCAACTCGCAGCGCGCGCGCAGGATGCTGCCCTGCGGCGGCAGTATCCACGGCTGCCCGGCGATGTCGCGCAGCTGGAGGTTGCGCGCCTTGAGCAGCGGATGGCCGGGACGCACCACCGCGCACGCCGGCTCGTCGCCCAGCTCCTCGTAGGCCAGCCCCTGCGCGCTCTGACGCTCGGGTATGCGGCCGATCATGAAATCCAGCCGGCCGCGCTGCAACTGCTCCAGCAGGATGTTGGACTGCTCCATCTCGACGCCGATGCGCAGGCGCGGCGAGGCCTGCTTGGTGCGCGTGATCGCCTGCGGCAGCAGCGAGATCCCCGGCGTCATGATGGTGCCGATGTCCACCTGCCCGGTCAAGCCGGCCTTGATGGCGACGATGTCCTCGTGCGCCAGCGAGAGGCTGGTCAGCGCCATGCGGGCGTGGCGTATCATCGTTTCGCCGTAAATGGTCGGCTCCATGCCGCGCGGCAGACGGTCGAACAGCTGCACGCCGAGCATCTCCTCCAGGTCCTTGAGCTGCTTGGACGCGGCGGGCTGCGTCATGTGCAAATCTTCCGACGCACGGTGGATGTTGCGTTGTTCGTCCAGCGCGATCAGCAGCAGCAGCTGGCGCGTTTTGAGGCGCGCGCGCAGGAACCAGTTCGAATTAGTATCCATAGGAAAATGATATCACGATGGGTATTGATTTTGCATCAAAACCCATCATTTCAATATCACTTGCAAGCCGAACTAGGATTGGCCGCAGGCCCTTCCTTGGTTTGCTTGATGAACGGGATGGTGCCGTCGGCGTTGTACTGGAACTCCTCCACCGCCACCGAGCGGCGATACTCGCCACCGGTGGGCAGCTTGTCGTTGTGGTAGAAGATGTAGTTCTTGCCGTTGAATTCGACGATCGCCTGGTGGATGGTCTTGACCTTGGCGTTCTTCTCCATAATCACGCCGCCGAACTTCCACGGGCCGATCGGGCTGTTCGACATCATGTAGGCGGTGGTCTCCGGGAAGTCGCGCGAATACGACAGGTAGTACACGCCCTTGTGCTTGTGCATATACGGCGCCTCGGTGAAGCGGTCCATGCCCACGGTGTGGATCGGGCCATCGAACTCGGTCATGTTCGGTTTGAGCTTGGCATATTTGAGCACCGTGTTACCCCAGTACAGATACGCCTGGCCGTCGTCGTCGACAAACACGCCCGGATCGATATCGTCCCAGGCGATCGGCGCTTCCAGTGTCATGTTGTTGGTGACCAGCGCCGAACCGCGCGCGTCGACGAACGGGCCTTCCGGCTTGTCGGAGACGGCCACGCCGATGGCGCGGCCGGGGATGGTCGCGTGATCGACGGTCGAATAGAAGTAGTATTTACCATTGCGCTTGGTGACGTCGGCGGCCCAGGCGTCCACTTTGCCGATCGCCCATTTGAAGGCCGACGGCTTGAGCGGCGAGCCGAGATCCTTCCAGTTCTTCATGTCGCAGCTGCTGTAGACGCGCCATTCCTTCATCACATAGTCCTTGTCCGTGACCGCGGCGCTGTCGACGCCGACGTACAGGTAGACCGTGCCGCCGTCGACATACGCCGACGGATCGGCCGTGAACAGTTTCGGGAACATCGGGTTCGCCGCCTGCGCGCTGTTTACGCTGTTAATCGCGGCAAAAGCCATCCCCGCCGCTGCGATAGCGGCAAATTTCATCAGTTTTGTTTTCAAAGCTCTCTCCAGTGATATCTTATTTTTTAGCCGTCGCGCCGATCGCCATCAGGCGCTGGACAACGCAGAATACAAACAGCAGACCGCCGATGACGATCTTGGTCCACCACGAGCTGAGCGTGCCGTCGAAGGCGATCAGCGTCTGGATGGTTCCGAGCACCAGCACGCCGGACAGCGCGCCGGCGACATAGCCGTAACCGCCGGTCAGCAAGGTGCCGCCGATGACCACCGCCGCGATGGCGTCCAGCTCCGTGCCTTGCGCATGCAGGCCGTAACCGGACAGCATGTAGAACGAGAACAGCACGCCGGCCAATGCCGCGCAAAAGCCGCTGAACGCGTAGATCAGCACCTTGGTGCGCGCCACGCGCAACCCCATCATCAGCGCCGACTGCTCGTTGCCGCCGACGGCGTAGATGGCGCGGCCGAACGGCGTGCAGTGCGCGACGTAGATGGCGATGGCCAGCATCGCCAGCGCGATCAGCGCGCCCGGCGACAGGAAGCCGCCCAGCACAGGAATCTGCGTTTGCGACATGGCGACGAAGAACGGATCTTCGATGGTGATCGAGTTGATGCTGATCAGGTAGCACAGGCCGCGCGCCAGGAACATGCCGGCCAGGGTGACGATAAACGGTTGCAGCTTGAAGTAGTGGATGATGGCGCCCATGACCGCGCCGAAGCCGGCGCCCAGCACCAGCGAGATCGCGATCACCAGCAGCGGCGGCACATGCCAGGTTTGCAGCAGCCAGGCCGAGATCATCGTCGTCAGCGCCAGCACCGAGCCGACCGACAGGTCGATGCCGCCGGACAGAATCACAAAACTCATGCCGACCGCGATCACCAGCAGGAAGGCGTTATCGATCAACAGGTTGAACATCACCTGCAGCGACAGGAAACCCGGATAGGCGGCGCCGCCGGCAACCAGCAGCACCGCCAGCAGCATGACCGTCACCAGGGAGGTGAAATACGGCGACGATGTCAAGCTGCGCGGACGTGATGGTTTGTCCCCGGCGGCGGCGCCGGTCATGACGGTTGCGCTCATGTTGCGATTCCCTTCGAGCGGGCCGGGAAGACACGGCGCCACATGTTTTTGAATTCTGCCGACTGCGAAATACAGACCAGGAACACGACCACCGACTTGACGACCATGTTCACCTCCGGCGGCAGACCGAGCGAATAGATGGTGTAGGTCAGGGTTTGAATGATCAAGGCGCCGATCACGCTGCCGGCCAGGCTGAATTTACCGCCCGCCAGCGAGGTGCCGCCCAGGGTAACGGCCAGGATGGCGTCCAGTTCCAGCAGCAGGCCGGCGTTGTTGGCGTCCGCGCTCTTGATGTTCGCGCTGATCATCAGGCCGGAGAGTCCGGCGCAGGCGCTGCAGAACAGGTAGACGAAGAAGATCAGGGTCGCGGTCTTCAAGCCGGCCAGGCGCGCGGCCACCGGGTTGATGCCGACCGACTGGATGAACAGGCCGAGCGCCGTCTTGCGCATCAACAGGAAGGTCACGATGAAGACGGCGGCGACGATGTACAGCGAGAACGGCAGGCCAAACAGATACCCGCTGCCGAGGAAGAAGAATGGCTCGTAGTAGACGGTGACGATCTGGCCATCCGTCATCAGCTGCGCCAGGCCGCGCCCCGCCACCATCAGGATCAAAGTGGCGACGATGGGTTGCAGGCCAAGGCCAGCCACCAGCACGCCGTTCCACGCGCCGCACAACAGCGCAGCGCCCATGGCCGCGCACAGCGCCCACACCATCGGCGTATTGGCGACGTATTCGGGCACGCCGTTGTTCATCACCATGGTGCCGCCGATCAGCATCGAGGCGACCGTGCCGCTGATGGCGACCACCGCGCCGACCGAGATGTCGATGCCGCGCGTGGCGATGACCAGGGTCATGCCGATGGCCGCCAGCGCCAGCGGCGCCGCGCGGTTGGCGATGTCGATCAAGCTGCCGTACAAGTGGCCGTCCTTGATCTCGATGTGGAAGAAGCCGGGAATCAGCAGCAGGTCGATCAACAGCAGGATCGCCAGCGCCGCCAGGGGACGGAAAAGTGGATGCCGCACGATGCTCATTTGGTTCATTCCGCTCATTTCGCGTGCGCTCCTTCCGCCGCGATCACGTGCAAGACCGAGGTTTCATCGAGCGCGCCGCGTGGATACTCGCCGCCGGTTTTACGGTCGCGCATGACCACGATACGGTCGCTGCAACGCAGCACCTCCGGCAGCTCGGACGAGATGAACAGGATCGACATGCCCTTGCGGCACAACTTGACCACGTAATCCATGATCTCCTGCTTGGCGCGCACGTCAATGCCGCGAGTCGGCTCGTCCAGGATCAGCATTTTCGGCTCGGTCGCCAGCCAGCGCGCCAGCAACACCTTCTGCTGGTTGCCGCCGGAGAGCGTGCCGATAGGCGTCTCGATGCTGGCGGTCTTGATGCCGAGCGCCTTGACATATTCTTCCGCCAGTTGCTGCTGGCGTTTGAGCGGAATCGCGCGCGTCAACCCCATGCGGGCTTGCAGAGCCAGAATGACGTTCTCGCGCACCGACAGGTCGAGGATCGCGCCTTCGTGCTTGCGATCCTCGGAACAGAAGCCTATGCCCGCGGCGATGGCGTCACGCGGCGAATTGAAGCTATGCTCCTTGCCGTCGATGGAGATGGCGCCGCTGTCGGCCTTGTCGGCGCCGAACAGCAGGCGGGCGGCCTCGGTGCGGCCGGAGCCCAGCAAACCGGCCAAGCCAAGCAGCTCGCCCTCGCGCAGCTCGATATCCATCGGCGCCAGCGCGCCTTTGCGGCCAAGGCCACGCGCGCTGAGGAACGCCTTGAGTTTCGATGGCGCGGCGGCGATCGCATCATTGCTTGCGGCCGGCGACGCGGGTGCGGCGTCCGGCGTGGCGGCGGCCGGCGCGCCGACCATTTTATTCACCAGTTCAAGCCGCGACAGATCGGCGCAGGCGTACTCCCCTTCGCGTTCGCCGTTGCGCATCACGGTGATGCGGTCGGAGATCGCGTAGGTCTGGTCGAGGAAGTGTGTGACGAACAAAATCGACATGCCCTGCTCGCGCAGGCCGCGCAAAACGCTGAACAGCAGGTCGACTTCCTTCTCGTCGAGACTGGAGGTCGGCTCGTCGAGGATCAACACCTTGGCCGAGACCAGCAACGCGCGCGAAATCGCCACCATCTGCTGGATCGCCAGCGGATAGTGGGCCAGCGGCATGGTGACATCGATGCGGATCCGCATCCGCTCCAGCAGCTCGGTGGCCTGCTGTTGCATGCCGCGCCAGTCGATCCCGCCGAACTTCCGCGGATAGCGGCCGATGAAGATGTTCTCCGCCACCGACAGGTTCGGGCAAAGGTTCACTTCCTGATAAACGGTGCTGATGCCGAGGTTCTGCGCATCGAGCGTGGACGTCGGATAGATCGCCTGGCCATCGAGCAGGATCTCGCCCTGGTCCGGCGCATACACGCCGGTCAGCACCTTGATCAAGGTCGATTTGCCGGCGCCGTTCTGCCCCATCAGCGTGTGGACCTCGCCCGGATACAGGTTCAGCGCCACGCCGCTCAAGGCCTGTACGCCGGGGAAGGCTTTGCTGATGCCGCGCAGCTCCAGCACCGGCGCTGTCGACAACGCGGCTTGCGCTAATGTACTCATCGCGGGAGGCTATCAGTATTTACGGTTCGGGAATTCCTTGGCCGCCACCTCGGCCGGGAACACGCCCTCTTGCACCGTGATGCGCTTGGGTACCGGCTTGTTGGCGGCGACGTCGCGCGCGATCTGCATCAGTTGTGGGCCAAACAGCGGATTACATTCGACGGTCACGTTCATCTTCCCGGCCACCATCGCCTGGAAGGCGCCGCGCACGCCGTCGATCGAAATCACAAGGATGTCCTTGCCCGGCTTCATACCGGCTTCCTCGATCGCCTGGATCGCGCCAATGGCCATGTCGTCGTTGTGCGCGTACAGCACGTTGATCTTCTTGCCCTCGGCCTTAAGGAAGGCTTCCATCACTTCCTTGCCCTTGGTGCGGGTGAAGTCGCCGGTCTGCGAGCGGATGATCTTCAGCTTCGGATTGGCGGCGATGACTTCGGCGAAGCCCTTCTGGCGGTCGATCGCCGGCGCGGAGCCGACGGTGCCCTGCAGCTCGACGATGTTGAAGGTGGCGTCGGGCGTCTTCTTGGCGCGTTCCAGCAGCCAGCGCGCGGCCAGGCGGCCCTCTTCGACGAAATCGGAACCGATGAAGGTCACGTACAGCGACGGGTCGGTGACGTTGACGGCGCGGTCGGTCAGGATGACCGGAATTTTCGCGGCCTTGGCTTCGCGCAGGACGGTATCCCAGCCCGATTCGACAACCGGCGAAAAGGCGATGATATCGACACGCTGGGCGATGAAGGAGCGGATCGCCTTGACCTGGTTTTCCTGGCGCTGCTGGGCGTCGGCGAATTTGAGGGTGATGCCCTCTTTCTTGGCCGCGTCCTTGATCGAGACGGTATTGGCGGTGCGCCATTCGCTCTCGGCGCCGACTTGCGAGAAGCCGATCACCAGCGGTTTGGCGGCGAAGGCCGGGCCGACGCTACCGAAGGCGGCGACGATGGCAGCAGCTACGCCGGCTTTGAGTACGGTTCTGCGATTGCATGTCATAGCAAGGTCTCCAGATTAGATTTTTAACTACTTATTGATCATATACTATGAGAAACACAAATATCTATCCAATGATATTTTGGTCAACTACGATATCGATTCCGATATCGGTTCAACTGCGGAAGTAATAGCTCAGCGCAGCAGGCGCAAGCCGTACAAGCCACCGGCCGCCGAGCCATTACGGGCCACAAATTTCACCACCAGCTTCCCGCCCGCTGCTGCAACCAACGCCGGCGGGATCGGGTAATCCACCGTATAGAGTTCCTGCGGCGCCGTGGCGTCCAGCTTGACCTCGGCCAGCAACTGGCCGTTGATCAGGATATCGAACCTGCGCCCGGCATCCGCTTTCGAGTATGTCAGCAGCAAAGTGCGGGCTTCCGACTTTTTGTCGGTCAGGTCATAGCTAAACCAGCTTTTCGCATGCCGCCAGCGGCGCCCCTTGGCCAAACCGGATTCGCCGCCTTCGGCCTTGAAAAAGTGGTCCGATTCCGGCTGCTGCTCACCCGGCGCCACCTGGTCGATGGTGCGCGCGTCCAGTTCAAGCCGCGCCTTCTCGTCCTCGGCGGCTTTGGCGCGCGTAGCCGCCAGATCGGCCGCCGTCGAATACGGCCAATAAACCATGTAGCGGGATTCGTGCACGCGGAAGAACGGCACGAAGGTGGTGGCCTCCTTGCCGTTCTTGCCCTCGACCAGTCCGGGAGCGACAAACGTCAGCGGCCTGCCCGACACCGGCTTGAAGCGGCCCTCGAACGAAGGACTGTCGTCGACCAGCACCGGCGCGGCCTGCAACGGGACTACCGGCCCGGAGGCGATATGGCCCATGCGCGAGTCGTCGGCCAGGAAGTTCAGTTTCTCGTCAGGGAACGGGTTGGTCTTGGCCGCCAGCACGACGGGGCCATGCAGGACCGCGTAGTAATTGGATTTGTCCGGCATCTGTTCGAGCCGGGTTTTCATCGGCAATGCGATATCGACCTTGTCGCCGTCGCGCCATTGGCGGCGGACGCTGACATAACGGTCGGCGCCGATGCTGGCCGCGACCTGCTTGCCGTTGACGGCGACGCGCAGCGCACCCGGCGCCACCCACTCCGGATACCGGATCTTCAAGGTGAAGGTCTTGTTGCCCTTGACCGTGATGGTGCTGCCGCCTTCATCCGGGAAGCGGTTGGACTGGCGGAGGGATACGCCCTGCTCGCGCCAGTTCAAGGTCGAAGGGATGAACAGGTTGACATACAGGTTGTCGCCCCGATGCGCGTAAATGAACTCGCCGTACTTGGCGTGGCTCTCCAGGCCCGAGCCCACGCAGCACCACATGCCCTGCTGCGGCTGCGAATACATGCGGTAGTGGTTCGGCCGCATCGGCGTGAAGTAGACAAAGCCGCCGCTGTGCGGGCGCTGCGAGCCCAGAATGTGGTTGTACAGCGCGCGCTCGTAGTAGTCGGCGTAGCTGCCCTTGGCGTCGCCGAGGAACAGCAGCCCGGTGAGCTTGAGCATATTGTAGGTATTGCAGGTCTCGGGGCCTTCGACTTCCTCGATCATGGACGAGAAGTCATTCTGGTCGTGGAAGTGCTCCTTGACGCTGTTGCCGCCGATGGCGACGGTGCGGTGATCGTGCACGGTTTGCCAGAAGAACTGCGCGGCTTTTTGCCAGTCGCGCCGGCCGGTGATGTCGCCGATGCGCTTGAAGCCGATCACTTTCGGGATTTGCGTATTGGCGTGCAGGCCGGTCAACTGGTCCTTGCCATCCTCCAGCGGGCGCAGGATGGCCTGGTGCGAAAAGCGGATCGCCAGGTCCATGTATTTTTTCTGGCCGGTCATCTCGGAGACGTCGGCCAGCACTTCGTTCATGCCGCCATGCTCGCAGCGCAGCATGTTCTGCATCTGTTCGTCGCTCAGGTGCGAAATCAGGCCGACGGTCCAGTCGCACAGCGCGATCAGCATCGCGCGCGCGTCCTCGTTGCCGGTGTAGACGTAGGCGTCGCGCAGGCCGGCGTAAAGCTTGTGCAGGTTGTACCACGGGACCCATTTGCCGTTGACGGAGAAGCCGTCGGCCTGGAGTTTGCCCTGCGCGATATCGCGCCACGCCGCAGCGCCACCTGGCACGCCGCCGATGTAGCCATCGCCATTGCTCGCCTGGCAGCGCTTAAGTTCCGCCACAAAGTAATTCAGCCGCTTGAGCACTTCCCCGTCGCCGGTGGAGGCGGCCATCAGCGACAACGCCGTCAGATAGTGGCCGCCCATGTGGCCATCGAGTCCCGTCGATTCCCAGTTGCCGTAGCTGGCCTCCTTCGGTGTCAGGCCGGCTTCGCGCAGGAATGGCGCCAGCAGCCTATCCGGATTCAGCGCCATGATGTAGCGCAGGTCCGTTTGCTGGGCTTCCAGGAAGGGACTGGCGGTCAGGCGCACGGCCGACAGCGGGAACAGGCGCACAGGCGCTTTGTCAGGCGCAGGCACGGCGGCGCCAGCGCGCGTCGCGGCGCCGGCCATCGGCGCAACCGCCGCTGCCGCCATCGCACTGGCGGCGTAACGCAAGGTGCGCCGGCGCGCCGGCTTGTGGATGGCCGCGGCCATTATTTCGGCGGCAGCTGCGTGCTGCGGTACTTGTTCAAGTCGGCCTGGTCAACCGTCGGCCACCTTTTCGCGTCCCATTTCATTTCCATGATTTTCAGCTTTTGCAGGTAGTTGTCGGCGGTCTCGTAGGCGTGCAGCACCAGATAGTCCTTGCCGTCCATCGTGTAAGCGCTGTTGTGGCCGAGGCCCTTCCAGTCCTTGTCGCCGGCGATCAACAGCGAACCGCCGCCCTTCATCATATCCACACCTTTTTTGTCGATGTAAGGACCGGTCACCGATGTCGAGCGGCCGACGACGACGTTGTAGGTGCTGTCGCCCTTGCGGCAGCAAAGGCCGAACGATGCGAACAAATAGTAGTAGCCATTCTTCTTGAAGATGAACGGCGCCTCGATCTCGCCCGGCCCCGCATCCGTGCCGGCCGGCGCGTCGACGTTGGCGGTCCGGCTGGCGATCGAATGCCATTCCTGCGGCTCGGCCAACCCGGTCCAGGCGTCGTTCAACTTGACCAGTTTCAGTCCGCTCCAGAAGGAGCCGAACGACATCCAGGCCACGCCTTTTTCATCTTCGATGATGTTCGAATCGATCGCGTTCCAGTCGTCCCGCAGCGGCACCGACTGCAACACCATGCCCTTGTCTTCCCAGCGGTAGTCCGGGGAGCGCGGATTGAGCGTCTTGTTGACGGTCACGCCTATCCCCGACGTGTTTTTACCGAAGCCGGAAACCGAATAATATAAATAGTATTTACCGTTATGGAACTGCACATCCGGCGCCCAGATATGGCCGTCGAAAGTCGGTGCGGCGCGTTTGGCCCAAGATGGCTGATCCTTGAACACGCGACCTTCCGGCTTCCAGTCCTTCATATTGGTCGAACTGTAGAAAGTGATGCCCGGCCCGGTACTGAAGACGTAATAGGTATCGCCTTCCTTGGCCATCACCGGATCGTGCACGCTGACTTCCTTGGCCGTGCAGGCCGACAGGCCGGCCACGCCCAACACCAGAGCCATCGTCGAAAAAATATACTTCATCTACAACCTCGATTAACGATGCGAGACCAAGCCACCGGCATGGCCTCGCGGGCTTACAACTTACTCCACCGCGACCACGATAACGGCCTTGGCCGGGATCTTGACCGTCAGCTTGCCATCGGCGCCGGCGGTGGCGCTGAACGGCGCCGGCTTGATCGCTTCCGGCGACTGGAAGGTGTTATGCGTATCCATCGCGGCGGACGTCAGCACCCGGCCATTGACCGACTTGATGGCCTGGCCCGGCACGTCCACGGCGATTTCCGCTTCCTTGGTCGGGTTGGTGTTGACCAGCGCCAGATACAGCTTGCCGTCCTTGGCGCGCGCGGCCGAAGCGCTGATCTCTGGAATACTGCTGCCGTTGTACGAATACTGCGGATTGTTCGTCAACTTCAGCGGCAGCGAGGTCGCGTCCTGGAATGGCACATACATCTGGAACGCGTGGTACGTCGGCGTCAGCACCATCTTGTCCTTGTCGGTGATGATCATCGCCTGCAGCACGTTGACCATCTGCGCGATGTTAGTCATGCGCACGCGATCCGCGTGGTCGTGGAAGATATTGAAGTTCAGCGCCGCCACCACCGCATCGCGCAGCGTGTTTTGCTGGAACAGGAAGCCGGCGTTGGTGCCCTTCTCGACGTCGTACCAGGTGCCCCACTCGTCGACCAGGAAGCCCAATTTTTTCTCAGGGTCGTACTTGTCCATCACCGCCGTATTGTTCTTGATGAAGCCATCCATCTTGATCGTGTTGGACAGGGTCGAGAACCACTGGTCTTCCTTGAAGCCGGTCGCCATCCCCTTCACTTCCCACTGGCCGGTCGGGATGGTGTAGTAGTGGAAGCTGATGCCGTAGGTCTGCTTCTTGAGCTCTTTGCTCAAGGTTTCGGTCCACGTCAGGTCATGGTCGTTGCCGCCGCTGGCGATCATCTTCGGGCGATACTGCGGTGGAGCGCGCAGGAAGGTTTCGACATTCTTGTACAGGTTTGCGTAGTGTTGGGGCGACATGTTGCCGCCGCAGCCCCAGGCCTCGTTACCGATGGCGAAGTAGTCGACCTTGAACGGCTTGTCGCGGCCATTCTTGCGGCGCAGTTCCGCCAGCGTCGATTTGCTGTCGGAGGTCATGTACTCGACCCATTCCGACATCTCTTGCGCACTGCCGGTGCCCAGATTGCCGTTGACGTAGGTCTCCGCGCCAAGCTGCTCGGCCAGTTCGAAGAATTCGTGGGTGCCGACGGCGTTGTTTTCCTCGACGCCGCCCCAGTTGGTATTGACCTTCACAGGACGCTTCTCTCGCGCGCCGATGCCGTCGCGCCAGTGGTATTCGTCGGCGAAGCAGCCGCCCGGCCAGCGCACCAGCGGCACGTGCATGGCTTTGAGCGCGCCGACAACGTCCTTGCGCCAGCCGTTGACGTTCGGGATCTTCGACTTCGGACCGACCCAGATGCCCTCGTAGATGCCGGTGCCCAGGTGCTCTGCGAACTGGCCGTAGATGTTTTTGTTGATGACCGGACCGGGCTTGGTCGTATCGATCGTCACGCCGACAGGCGCGGCGAATGCGGCGCCCGAAGCGAGCATGCACAGGGTGAGAACACCACGTTTGATGTGATTCATATTTGTCAATCTCCTGATTACTGTTTTATTGTCATCACGAAGCCGCCATGCGGCTTGATGGTTACTGCTGCTTTTTTGCCGGCAGCGATGCTGCGCTGGCTAAAACTCCGTTCGCCCTCTTCGCCGTCGGCGATGATCGTGCCTTGCTTGCCACCGGCGAAGGACAAGTCCAGTGTCAGGGCCTTGGCGGATTCGGTGGCGTTGATGCCGGCGATGTACCAGGTGTCGCCGGCACGGCGCGCAACAACCGCGTATTTGCCGGGGAAGCCGTCAACCAGGCGGCTGTCGTCCCAGCTGCGCGGCAGCTCTTGCAGGAAGCCCTTGACGTAGGCCGGCACGGTCGCCATCCCCTCCGGCACTTCGGCGAAGTGCTGGATGCCGGAGACGTACAGCACCGATGTCGCGAGCTCGAAGCCATTGCTGCCGGTGCGCTTGATCTTGGGGATGTCGCCGAACACCATCGGCGTGAAATCCATCGGGTCGAACAGGTTGCGGGCGAACGGCATCATCGCCGCGTGCGTCGGCATCTTGTTCTCGTCGGCCTGCTCGAAGGTGGTGAACTCGAAGCCACGCACGGCCTCCATCGTCATCAGGTTGGGCCAGGTGCGGGTCCAGCCGCGCGGCAGCGTGGCGCCGTGGAAGTTCACCAGCAGGCCGGCGGTTGCCGCGTCGTTCAATATATCGACGTAGTAGGCGATCATCGACTGCGCGTCGCCATTGAAGAAGTCGATCTTGACGCCCTTGACGCCCATCTGGCGCAGGCGCTTGAACTCGGCCACGCGCTGCTCGTGCGTCAGCAATTTGCTTTTCGGCGAATACTCGGTCGCGTTCCATGGGCCGGACGAGTTGTACCAAACCAGCACGCCGACGTTCTTGGTCGCGGCGTAGTCGGCAAGTTCCTTCATTTTCTCGTAGCCGATCTTGCGGTCCCAATCGGCGTCCACCAGGGTGTAGTCCCACTTCATGTCGGCGGCGTAGTCGATGAACTTCTTCTGCACGTCGTAGACGGTGGCGTCATCCTTCAGCAGCGCCCAGCTCCAGGAAGCGTGGCCCGGCTTGACCAGTTGCCTGTCGAAGGCGATCGCCGGCGCCGCAAGGTCGGTACCCAGTGTCGATCCAACTACGGTCGCCAGCGACCCAACCGCCATCAGGCGCCATGGTGAAGTCAGTGTGCCTTCGACGTCGGCCAGCAGACCGCGATCGGGATAGACTTCTTCCTTCATCGGGTTGCCGATGCTGTACTTTCCGCCTTTGGAGTCCGGCGCCAGGCGCGAGCCCTGGAAGCTACCGTCCATGCCCGCCTCCGAGATCGCAAGCCAGTTGTCGCCGGCCTTGAAAAGCGCCGGGAACACCCAACCGGCCGGCGACGGCGAGACCGTACCGACCGGGATGTCCATCTGATAGTGCTCTTCGTAGGAAGGATTGGTCCGCCCCCAGCCGGTCTGCGCGACGGCGATCGGCTGCAGCCAGGCCTTGGCCGATGCCGGCAGCGCGAACGTTGTGCGTTCCTGGATCAGTTTTTTCCGTGGCAGCGACGGCTCGGCGACGATGTAGCGGAAGGCGACGCCGTCGTTCGACACGCGGAAGACGATGTCCATCTTCTGCTTCTTCGCGTTCTGCACGGAGTAGGTTTGTTCGTTGGCGCTGTAGGTGATGTCACGCTTTTTACCCGTGGCCATCTGGTACTTGTCGGTGACGGTGCCGACCTTGGAGCTGGCGGCGATGGTCAACGCGCCAGCCAGATCGGCGCCTTGAAGTTGCAGACCGAGTTCGGATGCCAGCAGCACCGGTTTGCCGTCACGGGAGACGGTGTAGGTCAGGGGTTTGCCGGGCGCCGCATTCAGCTGGACGCTGATGTGACGGTCGGGGCTCGTCAACGCGCCAGGGGAAGCCGCGAAGGCGGTGGACGCGGCTGTGGCGCCCACCGCGACCGCGGAGATAAATCTATTCACCATGTTCTCACCAATTTTTTAGGGTTATGTAGCCCCGCCACCTCTAAGGGTGGTGTCTCCGGGGCGGCGAACGGTGTTGCTGGTGCTTCTACTACGTCACTACTTATACCCATCCTCCATCGACGATGAACTCCTGGGCGGTGCACATGGCGCCGTCGTCGGCGGCCAGGAACAAAATCATCGACGCGATATGCTGTGGCATCAGCTTTGTCGGCATGCACTGGTTACGCTTGATATCCTGCTCGCCCGCTTCGTCCAGCCACAGGTCGATCTGGCGCTGGGTCATCACCCAGCCCGGCGTGACGGTGTTGACGCGGATGCCGTGGGCGCCGAATTCGCGCGCCAGGCCACGGGTCAGGCCATGGGTCGCCGCCTTCGAGGTGGCGTACACCGGATAGCCGGCATTCTTGACCTGCCACGAGATCGAGCCGACGTTGATGATCGAGCCTGCGCCCTTTTCCTTCATGCCCTCGAAGACAGCCTGGCAGGTGAAGAACATCGGGCGCTGGTTGATGGCGATACGCTCGTTCCAATAATCGACGGTGACGTCCTGGGTCGCGTGGCGCTGGTCGTTGGCGGCGTTGTTGACGAGGATGTCGAAGGAACCGATGATGCCGGCCAATTCGGCCATCGTGGACTGCAAGGCGGGAATGTCGGTGATGTCGCAAACGCGGAATTCCGGCTCGGGGTAGCCGGCTTCCTTGACGCGGCGAACCAGCTCCAGGCTGGCGTCGCGGGCGATGTCGACGAAGGCGACTTTTGCGCCCTGCTCGGCGAAGGAAATCACCATCGCCTCGCCGATGCCGGTGCCGCCACCGGTGATGAACACGCGCTTGCCGCGCAGGCTGGCGAATTTAGCCAATTGGGTCATACAATCTCCGTTATTTTTATAGACGAAAGCCCCGCCGTGGCGGGGCCGGTACAGCCACCACAATCACTTGTGGTTCAATTCACCTTCGAGGCGTCGCCAAGGCGCGCCGCCTTCGTCGCGCAGCACTTGCGGCAGCAGCGGCTGCGGCAGGTTCTGGTACGAGACAGGACGCAGGAAACGCGTGATCGCGCCGGTGCCGACCGAAGTGCTGCGGCCATCGGACGTCGACGGGAACGGGCCGCCGTGGACCATGGCGCTGCATACTTCCACGCCGGTTGGATAACCGTTGGCCAGGATGCGGCCGACTTTACGTTCCAGCACCGGCAGCAGCTGCTGCGCTGCGTCCAGGTCCGCTTCGTCCATCAACAAGGTGGCGGTCAGTTGGCCTTCCAGTTCTTCAGCGATCTGGCGCATTTCAGCGATGTCCTTGCACGCCACGACCAGCGAGGCCGGGCCGAATACTTCCTCGGACAACACGTGTTGATCCAGGAACGCCGCGCTGCTCGTGTCGAACAGCGCCGGAGCGGCCTTGCCTTCCGACTGCGGCGCCAGCGCCAGCGTGTTGACGTCGGCGTTGTCGGCCAGTTGCGAGATGCCGCGCTTGTAGCTGCCGGCGATACCCGGCGACAGCATGGCGCAGGCGGCGCCGCCTTCCAGAGCCTTGGATGCAGCGGCCTTGAAGCGGTCCAGGTCCGGGCCGGCGATACCGATCACCAGGCCCGGGTTGGTGCACATCTGGCCCACGCCCAGTACCAGCGAGGCGGAGAAGCCGGCGGCCAAATCCTCGGCGCGGCTGGCCAACGCCTTCGGCAGCAGGAAAACAGGATTGATCGAGCTCATTTCGGCGTACACCGGAATCGGCACGGGACGCGCAGCGGCCACCGCCATCAACGCGAGGCCACCGCCACGCGAGCCGGTGAATCCGACCGCCTTGATCGACGGATGACGCACAACCTGCTGGCCGATGTCGTTGCCCACACCGTTCAGCAGCGCGAATACGCCGGCCGGCAGGCCGCAGATTTCAACGGCCTTGACGACAGCGCGGCCAACCAGTTCCGACGTGCCGGGATGGGCGAAGTGCGCCTTCAGCACCACCGGGCAGCCGGCCGCAAAGGCCGACGCGGTGTCGCCGCCGGCGACGGAGAACGCCAGCGGGAAGTTACTGGCCGAGAAAACGGCGACCGGACCGAGGCCGATCATGCGCATGCGGATATCGGGACGCGGCGGCGCGCGCTCCGGCAGCGCCTTGTCGATGCGGACGTCGTTCCAAGAGCCTTCGCGCAGCAGGTTGGCAAACAATTTCAACTGACCGACGGTGCGGCCACGTTCACCTTCAACACGGGCGCGCGGCAGGCCGCTTTCGGCCATCACGCGCTCCACCAGCAGATCGCCCAGGGCCATGATTTGTTCGCCGATGGTTTCCAGGAACACGGCGCGCTTCTCGTCGCTCAGCGAGCGGAAAGTGTCGAACGCCGCTTCGGCCAGGCGACAAGCCTGGTCGATCTGATTGACGTCCGCCGTCGTGAATTCAGGGTCCATCGACTGCTGCAGCGATGGATTGTAGGCGCGGAAAGCGGCGCCGGTGCCTTTGACGGCCTGGCCGCCAATCAGCGAATCGCCGGTGATGATCATAAGGTTTTAACTTTCGCTACTTCGGTTTTGTACACGGTCAGCTTGTTGCGCAAGGCTGGGCCGAACTGCGGCGAATCGATCTCGAACGTTTCGCCCGGCTTGACGACGATGTTATCGGCCACGCTCAGGGTGGCGGTGCCGAAGAAGTGGATATGCACATCGCCTGGGCGCTTGAACAGCGGGTACTTGAAGTGGTGATGTTCCAGGTTGCCGATGGTGTGCGACATATTCTGTTCGCCGCTGAAGAAGGCCTTCTCCCAACGCACCTTGCCGTCCACGTCGTAGATGCGCGACGTGCCCTGGATGTTGGCCGGCGCTTCGCCGACCAGCAATGCCGGGCCAAGGCCGCAGGCGCGCAGCTTGGAGTGCGCCAGGTACAGGTAGTTTTGACGCTCGGTCACGTGGTCGGAGAATTCGTTACCGATGGTGTAGCCGACGCGGTAAGGCTGGCCGTCGTCGCCGATCACGTACAGGCCGGCCACTTCCGGCTCTTCGCCGCCGTCGAGCGCGAAATCGGGCATGCTCAGGTCCTGGCCGCTGGCGGCCACGATCGAGCCGTCGCCCTTGTAGAACCATTCCGGCTGCACACCGGCTTCGCCTGCGGCCGGCTTGCCGCCTTCGACGCCCATGCGGAACATCTTCATGGAGTCGCTCAGGCTTTCGACGTCGCCGCCGATTTTCTTGTGCATGGCGTCGCGGGTGTCGGCGCTGCCCAGGTGGGTCAGGCCGGTGCCGGTGACGTAGGTATGGGCGTCGTCGGTGTGGTCCAGTGGCGCCAGCAGGCGGCCGGCGGCGGCGACGGCTTCGAACGAAGCGGTCGCGCTGCCGACAGACTTCTCAACCAATGCGGCCAGTCCGCTCGACTTGCGGATCGCATCCTGGGCCAGCGCGTAGGTGGTGCTGTAGCCTTCGATGACGCGGATGGTGTCTTGTTCCAGCACACCGATCTGGCGCGCGCCTTGTTCGTTCTTGAATTGTACGAGTAACATGGTATCTCCGAATTTCATTAGTGCGAATGACGAGGAACTGCCGAACCACGATTCCCCACCAGGAAATCGAAGTCGCAACCTTCATCCGCTTGCAGCACGTGTTCGATGTAGAGCTGCTGGTAGCCGGTCTTCGGACCCGGCGCGCTGCCCGGCACGCGCGCGGCCTGGCGTTCGGCCATTTCGGCGTCCGAGATTTCCAGGTTCAGCAAACCGCCTGCGCAATCCAGAGTGATCCAGTCGCCATCTTTGACGATGCCCAGCGGGCCACCGGCCATCGCTTCCGGCGCCACGTGCAGCACGACGGTGCCGTAGGCGGTGCCGCTCATGCGGGCGTCGGAGATGCGGACCATGTCCTTGACGCCGGCCGCCAGCAATTTAGGCGGCAGGCCCATGTTCCCAACTTCTGCCATGCCCGGATAACCTTTCGGGCCGCAGTTCTTCATCACCAGCACCGAGTTCGCATCGACCACCAGGTCCGGATCGATGATGCGGCTCTTATAGTGTTCAAAGTCCTCGAACACCACGGCCTGGCCGCGATGCTGCATCAGTTCAGGCGTTGCCGCCGATGGCTTCAGCACGGCGCCGCGCGGCGCCAGGTTACCGCGCAGGATGCAGATGCCGCCATCCTTCAGCAGCGGCTTCTCCAGCGGACGAATCACTTCGTCGTCGTAGATCGGCGCGTCCTGGCAGTTTTCCCAGATGGTCTTGCCGTTGACGGTCAGCGCCTTAGGGTTCGGCAGAAGCTTGCCCTCGCCCATGCGGCGGATCACGGCAGGCAAACCGCCAGCATAGTAGAACTCTTCCATCAGGAAGCGGCCCGACGGCAGCAGGTCGACGATGGTCGGCATGCCGCGGCCGACGCGGGTCCAGTCTTCCAGTTCCAGATCGACGCCAATACGGCCGGCGATGGCTTTCAAGTGGATCACGGCGTTGGTCGAACCGCCGATGGCGGCGTTGACGCGGATCGCATTCTCGAAATTCTCCTTGGTCAGGATCTTCGACAGCTTCAGGTCTTCCTTGACCATGTCGACGATGCGCATGCCGGACATGTGCGCCAGCACGTAGCGGCGCGCGTCGACGGCTGGAATGGCGGCATTGTGCGGCAGCGAAGTGCCCAGCGATTCGGCCATGCAGGCCATCGTCGACGCCGTGCCCATCGTGTTGCAGGTACCGGCGGAGCGGGAGTGCCCCGCTTCGGCCGCGAGGAAGTCGTGCATGCTGAGTTCACCGGCCTTGACCTGCTCGTGCAACTGCCAGACGGCAGTGCCGGAGCCGATGTTCTTGCCGTTCAGTTTACCGTTCAGCATCGGGCCGCCGGTGACAACGATGGTCGGGATGTCGACCGAGGCGGCGCCCATCAACAGTGCCGGCGTGGTCTTGTCGCAGCCGACCAGCAGGACGACGCCGTCCATTGGATTGCCGCGGATGGATTCTTCGACGTCCATGCTGGCCAGGTTACGGGTCAACATGGCGGTTGGACGAAGATTCGATTCGCCGTTGGAGAATACTGGGAATTCGACCGGGAAGCCGCCGGCTTCGAGGATGCCGCGTTTGACGTGTTCCGCCAGTTTGCGGAAGTGGGCGTTGCAAGGGGTCAGCTCGGACCACGTGTTGCAAATGCCGATGATCGGTTTGCCCTGGAATTCGTGATCAGGAATGCCCTGATTTTTCATCCAGCTGCGGTACATGAAACCGTTTTTGTCCTGGGTGCCGAACCATTCGGCGGAGCGCAGCTTTACCTTCTTGTTGTCATTGTCAGACATGCATTTCTCCTCAGTATTTTCCTGTGCGGGAACGTGAATGTCATGCCCCCGCATCGATAAAGCATACTAAGATGGACTGAGATATCTTTCCAATAAATTATTAATCAACTTCGATATCAAAAACGGTATCGGCGGGTTGCGGCGAGCGGATCAGGCGTCGGTACTGAAGCGATAAGCCATTACCGTTGAGTATTCCTGGCCCGGACGCAGTATCGTCGACGGGAAGTCGGGGCGATTCGGCGAATCCGGGAAATGCTGCGGTTCGAGGCAGAAGGCGCTGCGATAGCTGTAGATCTGCCCTTTTCCGGCCATCTTGTCATTCATGAAATTCCCGCTGTAGAACTGGATGCCCGGCTCCTGGCTCCACACCTCCAGCACCCGGCCCGAGGCCGGATCGCGCACGCGGGCCGCCATCTCCAGCGCGCCCGGCTGCGATTTTTTCAGCACGAAGTTATGGTCGTAGCCAAAGCCGTTGCGCAATTGCTCGTCATCCTGGTCGATACGCTCGCCGATCGCGTGCGGCGTGCGGAAGTCGAACGGCGTGCCCGCGACCGGCGGCAGATCGCCCAGCGGGATCTGCGCATCGTCGATCGGCGTGTAGGCGTCTGCCACGATGGTCAACTCGTGGCCCAGGATATCGCCCTTACCGGCCAGGTTGAAATAAGCGTGGTTGGTCAGGTTGACCGGCGTCGCCTTGTCGGTGATGGCGTGGAAGGCGATACGCAATTCGTTATCGTTGCGCAGCTCATAGATGGCGGTGACTTCCAGATTCCCGGGATAACCCTGCTCGCCATCGGCGCTGACGTAACTCAGTATCAGGCCGGCCGAATTCGGGGTGGTGAAGGTTTCGCCGGTCCACAGGCGGCGGTGGAAGCCGTCGGTCCCGCCGTGCAGGTGATTGGCGCCATTGTTGACGTCCAGCGCAACGGTTTCGCCGTCGAGCGTGAAACGGGCGTTGGCGATACGGTTGCCGTAACGGCCGATCAACGCGCCGAAGTAATGCGATTCGCCCATGTAGGCGGCGACATCGTCGTAGCCGCAATTGACATCGGCCAGCGTGCCGCTGCGGTCCGGCACATGGATTTCGGTGATGGCGCCACCCAGGTTGATGATCTTGACGACCATGCCGTTGGCGTTGGTCAGCGTGTAGCGGGTGACGTCGCGGCCGTCGGCCATTTGGCCGAACGGGGATTCAGTGATCGAAGCTTGCATGATAGGACTTTCAGCTTTCAAATGAGTCGGCGGCCGGGGGAATGAACCCACCGGCCGCCGCGATTATTCTTAGGCGGTCGCGCACGACCGGCCGCACGGACCGAAGTTAAGCGATCGACGGCTTTCCGAAGACCGGCATGCCCTGCCCGTCCCACTTGAGCGGCTTGACATAGGTATGACGGTCGGGATTCCACAGCGGGTCGCCGATAATCTCGGTGTAGGTCCTTGCATGATAAACCAACATGACAGTTTCGCCATCATCGCCAATGGTGAAACTGTTATGTCCCGGGCCGTAGACGCCGTGCTCGAAGCAGGTTTGCAGCACCGGCTCCTTCAGTTTGGTCCACGAGGCAGGGTCCAGCAGGTCGGCATTTTCGTCCGCCCACAGCAGGCCCATGGCGTAGTTCTCATCGGTGGCGCTGGCCGAATAGCTGATGAAGATCTTGCCGTTCTTTTTCAGCACCGACGGGCCCTCGTTGACCCAGAAACCACGGATCTCCCAGTCGAATTCCGGCTTGCTCAGCATGACCGGCGGGCCGCCAAGCTGCCACGGCGTCTTCATTGGCGCGATGTACAGGTTGGAGTTGCCCTCGATGGCGACGTCCTTCTGCGCCCACAGGTAGTACAACTGGCCATTGTGCGTGAAGGTGGTGGCGTCGAGGCAGAAGGTGTCGATGCCGGTGTCGATCTGGCCCATGAACTCCCACTCGCCTTCCAGCGGGTTGGCGTTGGTGTTACGGATCGCGTACATGCGGTGCTGGAACAACTTGTACTTGATCTCGCGGCTCGGCGCGGCGGCGAAGTAGACATACCAGGCGCCCTGGTTGAAGTGGATCTCCGGCGCCCAAACCAGTTCGCTGTACATGCCGGTCTCCGGCTTGAACCAGACGTCCACCTTCTCGGCATCGACCAGGCCGGCGATGGTTGTCGCGCGGCGCAGCTCAATGCGGTCGTACTGCGGCACCGAGGCGGTAAAGTAGTAATAGCCGTCGCTGTGGCGGATGATAAAAGGATCGGCGCGCTGTTCGATCAGCGGCTGCAGTACGTCTTTGCTTTCCATTGCTTCGTTTTCCAAAAAATTAGACTGCCACATAAGAATCGGCTCCCATTTGCTTCTTCACTTCCGTGTAATACTCGTCGGTCACCCGGTATTTGAACATCAAAAGTCCCATCAGGGTATGGAAGAAACCGGGAATCAGGGTCATCATCAGCACGATGCCGTGCAGCGCGAACGCGGTCTGCTCGTGGTTCGGCTGATACTGGAAATACGTCAGCAGGCCGCCGGCCAGCGCGCCGGCCACGCCCATGCCGGCCTTCTGGCACACCGAGATACCGCCGAAAGCGAAGCCCGATACGCGCTTGCCGGTCTTGACCTGGCCGTAGTCGATGGTCTCGGCGATGGCCGACCAGAACACCGGCGCGTGCAAGTCCACCACGAACGACAGCACGAAGTACAGCACGAACGCCAGCATGATGTCGCCCGGCTTGACGAAGAAGTAGATCGCGGCGCTGATCACGCCGACGGCGATCTGGCTCCAGCGGAACAGCTTGACCTTGCAATAGAACTTGGTGATCCAGGTCGAGGCGACCATCGACAGGATCGCGGCGACCACGCCGATCGACAGGAAGGTGGCCACGGTGGCGGTGCCGCCGCCAAGATAATATTTGACGTAGTAGATGGCCGCCGTCGCGCGCAGCACGTAGCCGATGGTGCCGGTCACGCACACGCCGCACAGGATCAGCCACTGGTCGTTTTGCAGCAGCAGCTTGAGCTGCGTCCACAGCGACTGGCGCTGCACCACGTGGATCACGCGCTCCTTGGTGGTGAAGAAGCAGAACAGGAACAGCGCCACGCCCATCGCCGCCATCACCGCCATCGCCGCCTGGTAGCCGGTGGCAGCGTTGCCGCCGCCCCAACGCTCCGACAGCACGGGCACCACCACCGTCACCATGAAGGCGCCGACCTTGGCGAAGAACAGGCGGTAGCCGTTGGCCGAAAGGCGCTCTTGCGGATCGTTGGTCAGGCTGCTCGGCAGCGAGATATACGCCACGCCGACGCCGGAGGTCATGATGGTCATGATGATGTAGGTCGAATAGGCCCAGATCAGTTTCGCGTCGTAGCCCCAGTCGGGCGTGGTGAAGACGAAGAACACGCTGATGCCGTAAGGGACGGCGAGCAGCAGCAGCCAGGGGCGATAGCGGCCCATGCGCGCGCTGGCATAGCGGTCGGTGAGCTGGCCCACCACCAGGTCGGCGATGGCGCCGACGAATTTGACGACCAGGAACAGCAAGGCCAGGTCGGAGGTTTTCAGTCCATAGATATCGGTGTAGAAGAACGTGATGATCAACATCATCGACGAAATCACCACGTTCAGCGCCATGTCACCGGCGCCAAAGCCCACTTTTTCCAACAGCGATAATTTTTGATTCGACATTTACAGCCTCTTAAAAATGCAGCTATCCCGCCAAAGCGGGATAGTTTTTAACGACGTGGTGACATCAAGAGTTCAACTTTTAATACTTCAAGTTCATCGACAGGCCCACCGTGCGATCATAACGGCGCGTATCGCGCGGGAAGATCTTCGAATCCGACCAGTAGTCCTGGAACTTGAAGTTCAACAGATTGGTGCCGGTCAGGTTGACGGTGACGTGATCGCTGACCTTGTAGCTCAGGGAGCCATCGAGCGACGACATCGGCTTGACGATCAAATCTTTCGGCACCAGGTTCGGGTTGTTCCTGTCGGGGGTATCCGCATAGGTGTCGACGAATTTCGAGCGCCAGTTGTACGCCAGGCGCGCTGACCAGCCCTCTTTCTCGTACAGCGCCACGATGTTGTACGACAGCCGCGACATACCCGCGAAAGGCTTGCCTTCGATGTCCTTGTTCTCGGACGCGGTCACGCCGCCTTCGCTGTAGGTCACGTTGGCCTGCAAACCGAAGCCGCTCAACCAGCCAGGCAAGCCGTCATAGAACTGCTGGTAGGCCAGTTCGACGCCCTGCAGGTGGCCCTTGTCGGTATTGAACGGCCGGGTCGTATTGTAAGGAATGCCCTGGAACGTCTCCGATATCACACGGTTCATAATGTAGCCGTCAAAGTTATGACGGAACACCGTGCCGCTGATGGAACCGGTGGGCGCGAAGTACCACTCGAGCGAGGTATCGAAGTTCTGCGCGGTGAATGGCTTCAAGTCCGAATTGCCGCCGCTCGCCGTCGCCACGTTGGTGGTGCCGTTCGGTTTGATGTACGCAGTGGCGGGGTTGAGCTGGCCGAAGTCCGGCCGCGTCATCGTCTTCGCGTAGGCGAAACGCGCCAGCAAGTCCTTGCGCAATTCCAGCTTGAAGTTCGCGCTCGGCAGCACTTCGGTGTTGGACGAGTCCTTGGAGGTCGGCACCAGCACGCCATCGACACTGTCGTTAGCCTCGATATCCGAGTCGGTCTTGGTCACACGCACGCCGACCACGCCATCGACCGGGAACTGGCCCAGGTCGAAACCGACCTTCGCTTTGCCGTACAAGGCGTAGTTCTTCTCCTTGTTGGAGAAGCGGGAGGCCGGATCGAGCGCCCTGGCTGCGGCGTTGCCGGTGGCGGCGGCGCGGATCACCGACGTATTGTTAATCAAATAGCCGGCGCAAGGCGTCGACCACTTCGGCGTGCCGTAGTTCTCGGAGAACTCCGTGGTGCTGCACGACAGGCCCGGAATGCTGGACATGGCGATGCCGGCCGGCGTCGGCACGCTGCCCTCGAACGACTTGATCGAACTGGCGGTACGCTCGTTGAGACGCAGGCCGCCGCTAAACTCCTTGAAGAAACCGTCCGCCTCAGGCGAGTAGGTCACGTCGCCGCGCCAGTCGGTCGATTTGCCGCGATCCATGCCGTAGCGGTCGAAGAACTGCGACAGGAAGATCTTGCTTGGATCGTTCAGGGCCGGGCTCTGATACTGGACGAACGCGCCGCCGTTGACGTTGGTCTTGACGAACACGTTTTCGACATTGAGGCTGGTGTCGAGGATCGGATTGACCCAATCGAATTTGCTGCGCGTTGTCGCCAGCTCGGTGGTCGCGCGCAGGCCCGGCGCAACGCGCCAGTTGGCGCCGACCGCATACTGCGAAGCGGTACTGGTATTCTCACGGCCTTGTGTCGACAGGATGGTGAACGCGTTGGTCGACGTGATGGTGTCGGTCTGGTTGGTGCCCGGGATTTTGGTGACCTTGATCTGGTCGGCGGACGTCGCCCATGGCAGGCCGACGAAGAAATCGGTCTCCTCGGTGTTTTTCAACACCGAATGCAGGCCCTCGGCATACACTTCCAGATCGGCGTTCGGCTTCCACTGCAGCGCGAAGTTCGCGGCCTGGCGCTTGCGCTGGCCGTGAACGTCCTGCAGGCCAACCAGATCGGGGCCGGTCAGGTTGGGCGCGGCGAAGCTTTTATCGATCGGGAAGGTCTGGAACGCGCGCTCCTCCTGGAAGCGGTCCTTGATCGACGACACGCCGAACAAGGCCCCCACTTCGCCGATGCCGGTTTTCCAGCGGTTCGACACCATGCCGGACAATTCCGGATCGGTGGCCTTGGCCTTGTCCTTGTTCTTGGCGCCGACCTGCGCGCTGGCGGTGAAGTCCTTGAAGTCGAACGGACGGTTGGTGCGCACGTCGATCACGCCTGCGATGCCTCCCTCCACCTGGTCGGCGCTCTGCGACTTGTAGACGTCGGCGCGTTGCAGCATGGTCGAAGGAATGTCGGCCAGTTTGATATAGCGGCCGGTGGTGGTGAACATCTCGCGGCCATTGATCAAGGTGGCAATGCCGGGCAAGCCGCGAATCAGCACGGTATTGGCTTCACCGGCGTCGCGGCGCACCTGGATGCCGCTGACGCGCGCCAGGGTCTGGGCCACGTTCGTGTCCGGGAATTTGCCGATATCGTCCGCGACGATCGAATCGATAACGTTGTCCGAATCCTGCTTGATCTTCTGCGCGGTTTGCGCGGCGCGGCGCACGCCGGTCACGGTGACAACGGCTGCGGGTGCGGGCGTGGTGTCGACGGCGGCGGCGGCCGGGGATTCAGCGGCGGCCGGTGCGGTGACGGCTGGAGCCGCCGAAGTATCTTGTGCCAAAACCGGGAAGGCGCTCAGGAGGCCGGCCGCGGCCAGTACTGCAACGCTGGATTTGAGGACGAGGCGATGCTTCGCCTGGGACTCGCAAGTCCCGGATGTGAGGTAGTTCATAGGTCTCCAGTGTTTGTCTGTTATCTGTTTTATTAGAGAGTTGCCACGCTGGGTGCAACTTTCGGATTTCATCTTAGGGGCTGGGCAAAAAACAAACCAATCAATTTTTTCGGGTTTTTGATACCGAAAAAGGTATCGATACCGAAAATCGACCGGGGTCAAGTCTGTCATTCGGACACGAGCTGATCCGTATGGTGGCTTACCGCACGCAACGCGATGGACGACAGTTGCCCCGTGCGCCGTGGCAGACGGCGCTGATGCTAGACTTTTTTCATCACCGGATACCAGAGTCAACCAGCATCACCAACCAGGAGTAACAAAATGAAACTCAGCAGCCTGCTTCCTTCCGCTTTGATCGGCGCCGTTGCCAGCGCGCGATCGATGACGCCGATGGCCACCCTTTCGGCCGCACGCCTGGCGAACCGTCACACCACGGGAAAATTGGTACTTCTGGATCGGCCACTGTTCAAGTACGGTGCCTTGGCTATGGGGGCGGGCGAACTATTGGGCGACAAGATGAAAACGGCGCCTGACCGCACCGTCTTTCTGGGACTGCTGGCAAGGGTGGCGAGCGCCGGTATCGCTGGCGCGGCCCTCGCGCCGGAGGGCAAGGAGAAAACTGGTGCGGCGGTCGCTGTAGCAACCGCCGTGCCGCTCGCCTATCTGACGCTCGCGGGCCGCAAGCGGGCGATGTCAAGTATCGGTCAAACCCGCAGCGGGCTGATTGAAGACCTGCTGATCGTCGCCGCCGGCGCCGCGATCGTGGCGCTGGCGACGCGATCGCAAACCGAATAGACAGCGATCCTGTCCAGGACCGCTGCCGGCTCGGCGCCTGAACCGATTCAGGCTTGGCGGCGGCGGCGCGCGACGAAGCCCATCACGCCCAGTCCCGCCAGCAGCATGCCGTAGGTTTCCACTTCGGGAACGGCGCTGACGGCGGTGGCGTTGATGTTATCGACCGAAAAACCATTGTACTCGGCCCACTCGCTGCCGCTGCTGCTAAAGCGGACCGACACCAGGTTGGTGAAGCCCGACGAGAAGGCATACGACGTGAAATTGAGACCGCCGTTACTGGCTGTCGATTTATCGATCTGGAAGGATTGGTACACGGTTCCACCGCCCGCGAGCACGCCGGTGACGTCGATCTGATTCGGAATGGAATTGGAGCCTTCGCCGAAGTTGAAGGCGCCGGCGCCGTCAAAGCTGGACAGGCCGAACAAGCCGCCACCGGTCTTCGTCATTGTCAGCGATGTGGTCTCCGGGCCATATGGCGCGACGAAATACCGGGTGCCGTTGTCCGGACACTGCGGGGTGCAGAAGGCGCCGGTGGAGGTGACGGCGGCGCCATCGCCGACCAGGCTAAAATCGAAGCCGTTCGAGGAAAAATCGACGTCGGTGTAGGCCGGCACGTCTTCAAAATCCACTGTGACGGCCTGGGCGTGGATGGACAGGATGGCACCGCAGGCGAAGAGCGCGTTGGCGGTCAGCGTTTTCAAGTTCATGAGTTCTCCAAAAATATTATTGTCATTTTGCATCGTAAAGCGGCTGCGATAGTAGCACGTGATTTTGCAAGCGTCCCGGCAAATCCACAACGAGGCAGTTTGCAGCGAGGCAAGGTGGCGCTGTCGTCCGGCGCTCCGTGCGAGGATGGATCTGTTCTCCACCAGTTCGGGATGAGGCGTATGAAACATAGCAATCTTCGGGTCGTCATCACTGGCGCGTCGAGCGGCATCGGCGCCGCCACGGCGATCGCGTTCGCCCGCCAAGGCGCCCATCTCATACTCGGCGCGCGCGGCAAGGAAGGCCTCGAAGACATCGCCCGGCGCTGCCGCGAGGCCGGTGGCAACGCCGAGATTGGCGTTGTCGACGTTACCGACGCCGCCGCCGTGGCGACCTTCGCCGCCCAGGCGCGCGACACCCTGGGCGGAATCGACCTGTGGTTCAGCGATGTCGGCATCGGCGCGGTCGGCAAATACCTGGACGTACCGATCGATGACCACCGACGCGTGGTCGAGACCAATCTGATCGGCCATATGAACGACGCGCACGCGGTGCTGCCGATCTTCCGGGCACAAGGGCACGGCATTTGGGTGAACATGATTTCGGCTGGCGGATTCGTGACCTCGCCGTACGCGGCCGCATACGCGGCAAGCAAATTCGGCCTGCGCGGCTTCAGCTCCGCGTTGCGGGCGGAATCACATGATTATCCGAACAACCATATTTGCGACGTCTATCCGACGTTTGTCGATACGCCGGGCGTCTCCCATGCAGCGAATTACACTGGCGCCAGACTGAAGTACCCACCGGGCGCACTGGCGCCGGAAAAAGTGGCTGCGGCCATCGTTAAACTGGCCGAGCATCCGCGCGACACCACGGTGATCGGCATGCCGGCGCTGCTGCTTCAGCTCGGCCAGTTGGCCAGCCCCCTCGCCGCCTCGCTGATGAACCGGTTTATGAACGCATGGTCGCAGCGGGCGGAGCCGGCCGGCGACACCACCGGCAGCCTCTATACGCCACCCGCCGGAGCGAGTGGCATCCACAGCGGCCAACGCCCTCCCGCTCGAACGGCACAGAAGGCCATTGCGCTGGGGGCCGTAGTGGTAATCGCCGCGATCGGCGCGCAGCTTTTGCGCCGACGTTCCCCGGCCCACGACCTTACTGGAACGCCACCTCGGTGAAGCTGCGCAGTTTGCGGCTGTGCAAACGATCCACACCCAGGTCGCGCAACATTTCCACGGCGCGGATGCCGATTCGCAGGTGCTGGTCGACACGGTCGCGATAGAACTTGTTGGCCATGCCCGGCAGCTTGATTTCGCCGTGCATCGGCTTGTCGCTGACGCACAGCAAGGTCCCGTACGGCACCCGGAAACGGAAACCGTTGGCCGCGATGGTGGCGCTTTCCATATCCAGCGCGATCGCCCTGCTCTGGCTGAAGCGGCGCTCGGGCGTGCGCTGTGGCAGCAATTCCCAGTTGCGGTTGTCGGTGCTGGCCACCGTGCCGGTGCGCATGATTCGCTTGAGGTCGTGTCCGGTCAGCTGGGTCACCTCGGCCACCGCCGCTTCGATCGCGACCTGCACCTCGGCCAGCGGCGGAATCGGCACCCACAGCGGCAAATCCTCGTCGAGCACGTGATCCTCGCGCACATAGCCGTGCGCCAGCACGTAATCGCCCAGTTCCTGCGTGTTGCGCAGGCCGGCGCAGTGGCCCAGCATCAGCCAGGCGTGCGGACGCAGCACGGCGATGTGGTCGGTGATGGTCTTGGCGTTGGCCGGACCGACGCCGATGTTGACCATCGAGATGCCGGTGCCGTCGGCGCGGATCAGGTGGTAGCCAGGCATCTGCGGCAGGCGCGGCAGCGCGGCGCCGAGCGCGTCCACCGCCTGCACCGACTCGCCGACGCGGCGCGTGACGATATTGCCCGGCTCGACGAAGGCGATGTAGTCGTGCTCCGGCCCGGCCGCCGCCATCAACTCGTGGCCCAGCTTGACGAATTCGTCGATGTAAAACTGGTAATTGGTGAACAGCACGAACTTCTGGAAGTGCTCGCACGAGGTGCCCGTGTAATGGCGCAGCCGCTGCAGCGAGTAGTCGACGCGCGGCGCCGTGAACAACGACAGCGGATGCGCTTCGCCCGGCGGCGGTTCGTGGGTGCCGTTGGCGATGCCATCGTCCATCGCGGCAAGATTCGGCAAATCGAAGACATCGCGCATCAACAGGCGCCGTTCGGCCGTCATGCTGCCTTCAATGTGCTCGTGCTCGGCGAACGAGAAATGGATCGGGATCGGCTGCGCGCTGGTGCCCACCTCCAGCCGCACCTGCTGGTGGTGGCCGTGGTTCTTGAGCAGCAGGCGGAACTGTTCCTGATAGTAGCGGGCGAACAGGTCCGGCCGCGTCAAGGTGGTTTCGTAGGTGCCGGGACCGGCGACGAAACCGAAGGCCAGCCGCGAATCGGCGCGGGCCACGGTATCGGTATGGACTCGGACGAAGGGATAGCAAGCGCGGACGTGCTCGCCGAGGTCTTCGCCGGCGACAAAGCGTTTCATGGCATCGCGCAGGTGGGCGATGTTGGCGTCATAAATGGCCAGAACCTGTTCGTAAGCGGCAATCGGATCGTCAAATTGCATCGGGGCGATATGAGGACGGTTCGGTAACATGCGACTCCTTTTTGAAACGGCGAATGAATCAGGGGTTCTTATTTCCTATTGTAAAGGCTGTAAGCAGAACTTGCATTCTTCCCATCGAGGAAGATACAGGCGTACCGTACAATGAGAGCACGCCACTAATAAAGTTTGAGCATGAACCAGCCAGCAACACCCAGCCTTACGCTTCCACAAACGCACGCAGACATTCTTTACGGTCACCAGCAAGGCGAACTGCTGCGCGAGGAGATCCTGGCCGACCTGCTGGAGGCGACCGCGCGCCGCACGCCCGACCAGATCGCGCTGATCGCCGGCGACCGACAACTCACCTACCGCGAGCTCGATGCGCAGGCCGATCTGGTGGCCGGACGCCTGATCGAGGCCGGCGTGCGGCCGGGCCAGATCGTCGGACTGTGGCTGCCGCGCGGGATCGCGTTGCTAGTGCTGCAGGCCGGCATCGCCAAGGCCGGCGCGGCGTGGTTGCCCGTGGATGAGGACACCCCGGTCGACCGCCTGCAAGTGTGCCTGGACGACGCCGACGGCGCCGGCGTGCTGACCTGCGCCGCCTTTGCGCCGCGCCTGGCCGGCATCGGCCGCCCGGTGTGGACGGCGGAGGCGCTGCTGGACGCCGCCAACCCGCCGGCGGCGCGGCGCGGCGAGGTCTCGCCCGACCTGCCGGCGTACGTGATCTACACCTCCGGCTCCACCGGCAAGCCCAAAGGCATTTTAATCACCCAGCGCAGTATCTGCCACTTCCTGCGCAGCGAAAACGCGGTGCTGGGCGTGACGGCCGCCGACAAGGTGTATCAAGGCTTTTCGGTGGCCTTCGACATGTCGTTCGAGGAGATCTGGATCGCCTATCTGGCCGGCGCCACCTTGTGGATCGGCCCCAAGGAGATCAGCGGCGACCCGGAAACGCTGCCGCGCATGCTGGACCAGCACCAGGTAACGGTGCTGCACGCCGTCCCCACCCTGCTCGCGCTGTTCAACCAGGACGTGCCGAGCCTGCGGTTGATCAACCTCGGTGGCGAGATGTGTCCGGAATCGCTGGTCGAACGCTGGTCGCGCGATGGCCGCAAGATGTTCAACACCTACGGCCCGACCGAGGCGACGGTGTCGGCCAGCCTGGCGCGCCTGCGTTCGGGTCATCCGGTCACCATCGGCACGCCGCTGCCCAACTACGGCCTGCTGGTGATCGAGGCCAATCCCGATGCCGCGCCGGGCGCGCCCCTGCGCCTGCTGCCGCGCGGCGAAATCGGCGAGTTGTGCATCACCGGCCCCGGACTGGCGGCCGGCTACCTTGGGCGCCCCGACCTGACGGCGGAAAAATTCCTGCCCAATCCCTGGTCCACCGGCCGCCATGACGAGCGCCTGTACCGCACTGGCGACCTGGCGCGCATCGCCGCCGACGGCGAAGTGGTATGCCTGGGCCGCGCCGACGATCAGGTCAAGATACGCGGCTTCCGGGTGGAGCTGGGCGAGATCGAGGCGCTGCTGGCGCATGCCGACGGCGTCGGCACCGTGGCGGTCCTGCTGCGCAAGGACGACGGCATCGACCAGCTGGTCGCCTACCTGGTCGCCGAAGCCGGCGCCGGATCGACTGCGACCCTGGACCCGCGCGCCCTGCGCGCCGGCCTGGCTGACAAGCTGCCGCCCTACATGGTCCCGGGACGCTACGAAATCCTGGACGCCATGCCGCGCCTGACCTCCGGCAAAATCGACCGCAAAACACTGAAGGCCGCCCCGCTCAGCACCGCGCCGGCTGGCGGCGGCGAGGATTCCGACCTGCCCGAAACGCCGGCCGAGGAGGCGCTGTTCGCCGCGCTGGCCAAACTGTTCCCCGGCCAGCCGATACTGCGCCACGCCGATTTCTTCTCCGACCTTGGCGGCCACTCGTTCTTCGCCGCGCGCCTGGCCTCGGCCCTGCGCGCCGATCCGCGCTACGCCCACGTGACCGTGCGCGACATCTACCAGCAGCGCGAAGTCGGCAAGATCGCCCAGGTGCTCGGCCAGGCACACAGCGCCAGCAAAGAAGAAGCCGAGTGGACGCCACCTTCCGCCGTCAAACGCTGGACCTGCGGTCTGGCCCAGGCGGCGGTGATGCCGGCGCTGGTGGCGCTGCGCATGGCGCAGTGGCTGGCGCCATTCTTCACCTATCACTTCTTCACCGGCGATCCGGGCGATTCGGTCAAGCGCGCCATCGCCGCCTCGGTCGGCGTGTTCCTGCTGGCGACGGTGATGGAGTTCGCCATCGCCATCGGCGGCAAATGGCTGATCGCGGGCCGCATCAAGGCCGGCGACTATCCACTGTGGGGCCTGACCTACTACCGTTGGTGGCTGGCCGACCGCCTGGTCGAAGCCGCGCCGGCGTATCTGTTGAGTGGTTCGTCGCTCAACGCCTGGTGGCTGCGCGCACTGGGCGCGAAGATCGGCCGTGACGTCACGATCGGCTCGATGAGCGTGCGCGCGCCCGATCTGCTGACCATCGCCGACAACGCCAGCATCGGCAACGCCGTCAATTTCGAAAACGCCCGCGTTGAACGCGGCGTGCTGCGCCTGGGGCAAATCACGCTGGAGCGCGACGCCTGCGTCAGCTCCTTCGCCATCCTCGAAGGGAACACCCATGTGGAAGCGCAGGGCCACCTGGACGGCCAGTCGGCGCTGGGCGATGGCGCCCGCGTGCCGGCGGGCCGCATGTTTGCAGGCTCGCCGGCGCGCGACGCCGGCGCCTTCGATCCCGCGCGCCTGCCGCCGCGCCCAGAGCTGACACGCGCGCGCAGCCTGGGCGAAGGCTTGTTCTTCGTCGCCGGCATCCTGCTGATCGTCACGCTGTTCTTCATGCCGGTATTCCCGAGCTTTGTGCTGATCGATTGGTTCGATGAAGCCGGCGTGATGCCGGCGATCCAGGGCGACGGCATGGGCATCCGCCTGCTGCGCTACTTCCTGCTGGCGTTCCCGGCCAGCGCGGTGCTGATCCTGCTCACGGCGCTGCTGTCGGCGGGGATCCGCTGGACCGTGCTGCCGAAACTGAAGCCGGGCCGCTTCGCGGTGCACAGCAACACCTACTGCGCCAAATGGCTGGTCAGCCAGATCCAGGAATCGAGCCTGCAGGTCCTGCACGGCATTTACGCCACGGTATTCGCGCCGTACTGGTATCGCCTGCTGGGCGCCAAGGTCGGCAAGGACGCCGAGATCTCCACCGCGCTGGGCGTGGTGCCGGACATGCTGACCCTGGGCGACGAGACCTTCATCGCCGATGCGGTCATGCTGGGCGACGAGGAAATCGACGGCGGCTGGATGACGATGCAGCCGACGGTGATCTCCAACCGCAGCTTCGTCGGCAATGGCGCCTACATCCCCGACGGCACCGTGCTGCCCGAGGGGGTGCTGATCGGCGTGCATTCGCGCGCCCCGGACAACGCGCGCGTGCGCAGCGGCGACACCTGGCTCGGCTCCCCGCCGATCAACTTGCCCGCGCGCGAGCAGACCAGCGGCTATCCGGAATCGCTGACATTCCACCCTTCGCCCATGCGCCGGCTCGGGCGTGGCCTGATCGAAGCGTTCCGCATCGTCGCGCCGCACGCGCTGGTGATCGCGGTCGGCTACACCCTGGTGATGGAGGTAATGCCGGCGGCAGGCGCGGGCCGCTGGGCGGAGGTGATCTGGGACCTGACCCTGGCGGGGCTGGTCTACGGCGTCGGCAACTACGTGTTCGTGGCGCTGCTCAAGTGGATACTGATCGGCCGCTACCGCAAGCGCTCGGCGCCGATGTGGACGCCGTTCGTCTGGCTGTCCGAGGGCGTCACCAATCTCTATGAGGGTATCGCCGTGCCCAACTTCATGCGCTACCTGCGCGGCACGCCGTGGCTGCCGCTGGCCTTTAACCTGATGGGCGCAAAAATCGGCAAAGGCGTTTATCTGGATACCACCGACATCACGGAGTTCGATTGCGTGCGCATCGGCGATTACAGCGAACTCAATGCCCTTACCTGTCCGCAGACCCATTTGTTCGAGGACCGGGTGATGAAAATCGACACGGTGACCATCGGCGCGCGCGTCTATTTGGGACCGCGCAGCGCTGTGCTGTACAGCGCCGTTGTAGGGGATAACGCCCGTCTCGGCGCGTTGACCCTGGTCATGAAAGGCGAGCATATCCCCGCCAACGGCAACTGGTCCGGCTGCCCGGCGGCACCGGCGCCGGCGCCCAAAATCCAGCCATGATCCCTCACTTGGGCACGGGCTGCCGGGCGACATATTTGCGACCCGGGCCGCCGCCTACGGCCGATAACATTGCAAAACAATAGTCACAATAGTGTTATGCTGTCTACTTTACTTCCGCATGCGGGACTGTGCGACACTATGGAGGCAAATGTGTTAATCCTCCACGCGACTATTTAACGACACGGGAAATTTGATGATTTCAATTAATAAGTAAGCATGTAATAATGGTGTTGTGCTTTTTTTACTTTTTTTGAATTAGGAGATTCTCCATGTCACTCAAAAGTCTACTCGCGGCCCCCATGCTCGTCGCCGGCCTGCTGGCCGGCCCTGCCAACGCCGCAGTCATCCTGGACAGTTTCGGCCCCTTCATTTCACCGCTCGCGCTCGACAATGGCGTCGATGCGAACGGCAATACCTACGGACAAAGCCATGCGATCCGCTTCGACCTGTCCGCCGCGACGACGATCACCTCGATCCAGACTGCGATCAGCAACGCCAGCGGCAAGGGTAAGCTGATCGTTGGCATCATGGCGTCCGCCAGCGACGAATTCGCGGCCGATCTGCCATCGGGCAAAGTACTGTTTTCTCGTGAACTGGCCGGCGTGCAAAACGACGCCTCGCTCGCCGGGCTGAATTGGACGCTCGGCGCCGGCACGTACTGGCTAACCGGCTCGGCGGTTGACGCCAACGCCACCTGGACCAGCGGCTTCTTTGGCAAGCACGCGATCTCCGTCGGCTCCGGCGTGTGGACCGGCGGCTACGAAGATATCTTCGCCCCGGCCGCGCTGATCGAAGGGTCCGCAGCCGACATCGCCGTCGTGCCCGAGCCGGAAACCTACGCAATGGTACTGGCCGGTCTTGCACTGGTATCTGGTATGGCCCGCCGCCGCAAGCACGCCGCCTGAAAGTGGATTTCGCCGGAAAAGTGGTAAAGCTCATTGCAATGGGCGCGCTGGCCACGCTGGCCGCCCCCGTCCTCGCCGCCGACTGCGGCACAGGCAAGCTCGGCACCAGCCGCACCATCAAATTGCCACGCGACGGCGCGCTGTACGGCGCGCACCAGCATACCGCCCTGCCGCTGGAAAAAGGCGAGGTCGTGCTGACCTTCGACGACGGACCGGAACCGTCGGGCACGCCCGCCGTGCTCGCGGCGCTGGCCGACCAATGCGTGAAAGCGACGTTCTTCATGATCGGCGACAAGTTGGTGACTTCGCCGGCGTTGGCGCGGCGCGTCGTCGCCGAAGGCCACTCGGCCGGCCTGCACAGCAACACGCACGCGCATTTGTCCGAGCTCGGCGCGCAACAGCAGCTCGACGACCTGCGCAAGAACCAGGCCGCCTACCAGGCCGCGTTCGGCGTGTCCGCGCCGGCCTACCGTTTCCCGTATCTGGAAGAAACGCCAACGATGCTGGCGGCACTCAAGGCCGGCAACATCACCGTGATGTCGATCGATCTGGGCATCAACGACTGGCTGCTGGAAGACACGACCGAAATCCTGACCACACGCCTGACCGAGAGTTTGGCCAAAACCGGCCGCGGCATCATCCTGATGCACGACGCCAACGGTCCGACGGTCAAGGCCCTGCCTTCGCTGCTCAAGCTGCTCAAGGACAGCGGCTACAAGGTGGTCCACCTCGAGTGGGACAAGTAAGGTAAGCCGGCGCCCCTGACGCGAGCGCGCCTTAGCCTGCCGCCGGCGCGTCCAGGAAGAAGATGGCGTGGGCCTTGGCCGGCGCCTTTTCGGTCGGCTTGTCGATCTGCACCTGGGCGCAATCCTCGACCACCAGGCTGCGCCAGTTGCCGACGCCGGCGTTGGCGAACGCCGTGTGCGCCTTCGAACCCAGGCTGATATCCAGCGCCAGCCGCGCGTTGCGCTCGCCCGTCTTGGCGTAATTGACGCCGCGCAGCTCGAAACCGTAGGCGGTCAGCCACGGTTCCCACAAGCCGCTTTCGACACCTTCGACGATGCGGTCCAGCATCGTCCACAGCGGCAAGCCCTTTTTGACCACGCCGCGCAGCACCGCCAGCGACGGCGCCTTGCGCGCGTCGGTGCTGCGCTTGCCTGCGCCGCTCTCGCCGATCGCCTTCAACTCCTTCGAGAACGCCGCGTCGCGCTCGGTGTAGTCGCGCATGCGGGAATACAACTCGGCGTTGAGGAAGGGATTGGGCGCGCGGCCCACCGGCGCCTCGGCAGGATTTTTGGCTGGCGGCTGTTTTTTGTTCGTCATGGGTGGCCCACTAGTGTTAAGGGCCGTAGTTTAGCCGACCTTGAACGCATCGATGACAATCTTCGCCGCCTGCCCCAGGATTTCGGGGCGCGTTTTGTCGTCCTTGCCCGGTTGGGTCAGGTAAACGGCCAGCACGATCGGCGGTTTATTGCCCGGCGGCCACAGAATGGCGATGTCGTTGATGGTGCCGTAATCGCCGGCGCCGGTCTTGTCGCCCACCGTCCAGCTAGACGGCACGCCGGCGCGGATGCGGGTGGCCCCGGTGGTATTGCCGATCAGCCAATCGATCATGATCTTGCGCTTGACCGGCGGCAGCGCCTCGCCCAGGGTCAGCTTGTGCAGCGAGGCCATCATCGCCGACGGCGTGGTGGTGTCGCGGGGATCGCCGGGAATCGCGCTGTTGAGCGCGGTTTCCCAGCGGTCCAGGCGGAACTGGCGGTCGCCGATCGATCGGGCGTAGGCGGTCACCTCCTCGGGCCCGCCCAAGTGGCGGATCAGCAGGTTGGCCGCCGTATTGTCGCTGTACTGGATGGTGGCGGCGCACAGCGCCTCGATGCTCATGCCGCCGTCCAGATGCTGCTCGGTGATGGGCGAATGCGCCACCAGCTCGGCCTTCTCGTAGCGGATGGTCTGTTGCAGCACCGACGGCTCCTTCGCCAGTACCGCCGCCGAGAGCATCATCTTGAACGTGCTGCAGAACGGAAAGCGCTCATCGCCACGGTGCAGCAGCTGGCGCCCGTTCGCGGTGTTAAGCGCGGCCACGCCCAGGCGCCCGCCGGATGCGGCCTCCAACCGGACCAGCCGCATATCGGGTGGCATGATCGCCGTTGGTGCGGCGTAGGCGCGGCTAAGTGGGGTCGCTGCGAGTGCCAGCAACAAGGTACGACGGGTGGCGGAATGGGTCATATGAGACAAAGTTGGGTGGTGAGGAATTACAATATTGACCAATATAATACCAATTCACCCAACAAGCCATCGCCAATTGCGCGCGCCGCATTCGCCCACGCAGGTAGACTGGCTTGATGGTTCCCCAAGTTCTCATCGTCGGCGCCGGACCCACCGGCCTGGTACTCGCCCTGCGGCTGGCGCGGCATGGCGTCGCGGTGCGCATCATCGACAAAAACAGCGGCCCTGGCCAGGCTTCCCGGGCGATGGCGGTGCATGCGCGTACGCTCGAATTCTATCGCCAGCTGGGTTTTGCCGACGCCGTCGTCGATCTCGGCATCCGCATCGACGCCTTACATTTGCGCGAGGACGGCCACGATATCGCCCAGTTGCCACTCAAGGATGTCGGCGCCGGCATCAGCCCCTACCCCTTCGTGCTGGCATTCCCGCAGGACGATCATGAACGATTTTTGGTCGAGCAGTTGCGCGCGCTGGGCGTGGAGGTCGACTGGAACACGGAACTGGAATCGTTCACGCAGGACGAATGGGGCGTGCGCGCGGTGCTGCAGCGGGGCGCCGAGCGCATCGCCTGCAACGCCGCCTTCCTGTGCGGCTGCGACGGCGCCCACAGCCGCGTGCGCGAGTCGCTCCAGGTCGGTTTCGCCGGCGGCACCTACGAGCATCTCTATTATGTGGCGGACGTCAAGACCGAAGGCCCGCCCAATGTCGACCTGGTCGGCCACCTTGGCGCCAACACCTTCGCGCTGATGTTGCCGGTGCGCTCGCGCGGCATGCAGCGGCTGATCGGCATCATGCCCGAGCCGGCTCCCGGCCAACCCGAAGCCAGTTTCGAGGACGTGCGGCCCGTGCTGGAACCGTTGCTCGGCATTAAGGTCGAACAGCTCAACTGGTTTTCCACCTACCGCGTGCACCACCGGGTGGCGTCGCAATTCCGCGTCGGCCGCTGCTTCCTGGCCGGCGACGCCGCGCACATCCACAGCCCGGCCGGCGGCCAGGGCATGAACACCGGCATCGGCGACGCCATCAACCTGGCGTGGAAGCTGGCGCAGGTGTTGCAGGCGGGCGCCCACGGCGCGCTGCTCGACACCTACCAGGCCGAACGGCTCACCTTCGCCCGCAAGCTGGTCTCCACCACCGACCGCGCCTTCCAGCTGGTGGTGTCGCAGGGCGCGGGCGGGCAATTGTTGCGCAACTGGCTGGTACCGCATGTGTTCCCGATGCTGACCGGCTTCAGCGCCGCGCGCCGCACCCTGTTCAAGACGGCGTCGCAAGTGCAGATCCACTATCCCGACAGCTTGCTCAGCGGCGGACGCGCGGGCGAGATCATCGGCGGCGACCGCCTGCCGTGGGTGCCGCAGCCCGACGGCGGCGACAATTTCTCCCCGCTGCGCAGCCTGGGCTGGCAATTGCACGTCTACGGACAAACCGATCCGCTGCTCGCCGCCGCCGCCCAGGTGCTGCACCTGTCGCTGCACGCCTGGCCCTGGACCGAGACCGCCGGCGAGGCCGGCCTGCTGGAGGACGCCGCCTACCTGATCCGCCCGGACATGCACGTGGCGCTGGCCCTGCCGCGCCAGGAACTGGACGCGCTGCGCGAGCTGATCGACCGCTTCCAGCTGCGCTTTCCGCAAGATCTGACGGGCACGACACCGGCGGGGCACGGCACCACGCCATTTAATTCTGCCGAGCATTAAATTTGCCTTAACCCGGCTAGGCCGGCACACGATACTCATTGACAATTTTCCGGCTGGCGCGCTATGGTCTTCGTCGCGCCGGCCGCCCTGCGATGAGCATGATCGACAACGCTCGCCTGCCACGCCCGCCCGCATTAACAACAAACAATAAAAGGATGTTATGAGCAACAAGTCCCAGAACTTCACCCGCCGCGACCTGCTGCTGTCCGCCCTTTCCGCCACCGCCGTCGGCGCCCTGCCCTTGCTGCCCGGTTTGGCGCGGGCGCAATCGCAGGCGTCAACACCTGCGTCGCCGGCCCCCGGCGACGCCCGCTTCACCCAACTAATCGATAGTTTCGCCGAGGAAATCCTGCGTCTGTCGCCAACAACCGCCACCTCGCTGGGCCTGGACAAGGGCGAGCGCGCCGGCCTGAAGTCGCAGCTGGAAAACCTCAGCCGTTCCGGCGACGCCGCCTGGGCCGGCCAGGTCAAATCGATGCTCAAGCGCCTGTCCGCCATCGACCGCGCCAAGCTGGGCGCCGACGCCCAGATCCGCTACGACACCATCCGTTACGCCGCCAACGAGGGCCTGGAGGGCTTGCGCTTCTCCTTCGGTGGCGCCGCCGCCGGTTTCAATGGCGGCACCTCGCCCTTCCCGGTCACGCAGCAGGACGGCGCGGTCACGCGCATCCCGGAATTCCTGCACTCGCAGCACCAGATCGCCGACGCCGCCGACGCCGAGGCCTATCTGGAGCGCGTCACCGGCATGGCGCGCATGCTGGACCAGGAAAGCACCCGCATCGCCGACCAGGCCGGGCGCGGCATCCTGCCGCCGAACTTCATCGCCCGCACCGCGCTGGCCCAGTTGCAGGACTACCGCAAGACCGCGATCGCGCAGCAAAAGCTGGTCACCTCGCTGACCGAGCGCACCCAAAAGCTGGGCATCGCCGGCGACTGGAACGCGCGCGTCATGGCGCTGGTGGAAAGCCAGGTCTATCCGGCGCTGGAGCGCCAGATCGCCACCTTCACCCGCGCCACCGCCAAGGCCACCGACGTCGCCGGCGTGCACCGCCTGCCGGACGGCGCGGCGTACTACGAGTGGGCGCTGCACCTGGGCACCTCCACCAACCTCAATCCACGCGAGGTCCACGCGGTCGGCCTGGAACAAAACAAGATGCTGCAGTCCCGCATCGACGCCATCCTCAAGGCGCAGGGCATCACGCAAGGCACCGTGGGCGCGCGCCTGCTGTCGCTGTCGAAGGACCCGAAGCGCTTCTACGCCGACAACGACAAGGGCCGCGAGGAGCTGATCGCCTACTGCAACGACCGCGTCGAAGCCGTGCGCGCGCTGATGCCGAAGATCTCGAACATGAACCTGAAGGCGCCGCTGGAAGTGCGGCGGGTGCCGATCGATATCGAGTCGGGCGCGCCGCTCGGCTACATGAACTTCGCCTCGCTGGACGGCTCGCGCCCGGCGATCTATTACATCAACCTGAAATCGACCACCTTGTGGCCGAAGTCCGAAATCGCCACCCTGACCGCGCACGAAGGCTTGCCGGGCCACGCCTGGCAAGGCGCCTACCTCGCTGAGCACCAGAGCGAGCTGCCGCTGATCTCCTCGCTGATGGGCTTCAACGCCTTCGTCGAGGGCTGGGCGCTGTACGCCGAACAGCTGGTCGACGAATTCGGCCTGTACGTCAACGATCCGTTCAGCCAGATCGGCTACCTGCAGGCGCAGCAGTTCCGCGCCTGCCGCCTGGTGGTCGACACCGGCATGCACGCGATGAAGTGGACGCGCGAACAGGCGATCCGCTTCTTGGTCGAGAGCACCGGCCGTGGCGAACAGGCCATGACCAGCGAAATCGACCGCTACACGGTGTCGCCAGGCCAGGCCTGCGGCTACAAGGTGGGCCACAACGAGATCTTGCGCCAGCGCGAACGCGCCAAGGCCGCACTGGGACCGAAGTTCGACCTGCCCGGCTTCAACGACGCGCTGGTGCAAAGCTGCGGCGTGCCGCTGACGGTGCTGCCGACGGTCATCGACCGCTACATCGCGGGCTTGAAAAAGGCCTGATCCACGCCATGAAGACCATCGCAGTCATCGGCGGCGGCATCACCGGGGTGACCACCGCCTACGCGCTGGCCAAACGCGGCCTGCGCGTGACGCTGCTCGAGCGCCACCGCTATCCGGCGATGGAGACTTCGTTCGCCAACGGCGGCCAGCTCTCGGCCTCAAACGCGGAGGTGTGGAACCACAGCGCCACCGTCGCCAAGGGGTTGAAGTGGATGCTGCGCAAGGACGCGCCGCTGCTGCTCAACCCCAAGCCCAGCTGGCACAAGCTGTCCTGGCTGGCGGAGTTCATCTCCGCCATGCCGGACTACCGCGAAAACACCATCGCCATCGCCAAACTGGCGGTGGCGGCGCGCGCGCATTTGTTCAGCTGGGCCGAGGAGGAGCGCATCGACTTCGACCTCAAACGCGCCGGCATCCTGCACATCTACCGCGACCGCGCCGACTTCGAACACGGCGAGGACGTTTCGCTGCTGCTGGCGCAGGGCGGCGTGCATCGGCGCACCGTCACGCCCGAGGAGATGCGCGCGATCGAACCCACGCTCGCGGGCGACTACTACGCCGGCCACTACACCGAGAGCGACAGCTCCGGCGACATCCACAAATTCACCACCGGCCTGGCGCAGGCGGCGCAGCGGCTCGGCGTGCGCATGCGCTTCGGCCAGCAGGTGGTGGGCCTGAGCGCGGACGCGCGCGGCGCCTGCGTCAGCGTGCTGCAGGACGGCGTGCCGGACATCGGCGTCTACGACGGCGTGGTGATCTGCGCCGGCACCGCCAGCCGCGAACTGGCGGCCATGCTGGGCGACCGGGTCAACGTCTACCCGGTCAAGGGCTATTCGATCACCGTCCACCTGGACGACGACGCCAGCCGCGCCGCCGCCCCCACGGTGAGCCTGGAGGACGACGCCGCCAAGCTGGTCACCAGCCGGCTGGGCGAGCACCGCTTCCGCGTCGCCGGCACGGCCGAATTCAATGGCTTCAACCGCGACATCCGCGCCGACCGCATCGTCCCGCTGGTCGACTGGGTGCGGCAGCGCTTCCCCGGCGTCTCCACGCGCAACATCACGCCATGGGCGGGGTTGCGGCCGATGATGCCCAACCTGATGCCGCGCGTCGGCCAGGGCAGGCTGCCTGGCGTTTTCTACAATACCGGGCATGGCCACCTGGGCTGGACCTTGTCGGCCGCCACCGCCGACATCGTCGCCGCCACCGTCGAAGCCAATCTGCGCTCTGTGGCGCAGCGCACCGCCGTCCCCTTGAAAATGGCCTAAACTGCCATCATTATCAGAGTAGTTCCAACTGGAGATCGACCATGAAGACAAAATCCTTAGCAAGCATCGCTTTGCTGGCCGGCGCGATGGCGTTGGCGGCGCCGGTCTTTGCGGCTGCTCCCACCGTACACGATGTCTACGTCGCCGCCGAAGCGGGAAAATTCACCGAAGCGCAGGCGCTGATGGACCAGGTGCTCAAGGAGCACCCCAACAGCGCCAAAGCCCACTTCGTCGAAGCCGAACTGCTGGCCAAACAAGGCAAGTTCGCGGCCGCGCAAAAGTCGCTGGAGACGGCCGAACGCCTCTCGCCCGGCCTGCCCAAGGTCGACGCCACCGCCGTCAGCAAGCTGCGCGCCGTGATCGCCACCGGCGAAGCCAAGCCGAAGGAAAATTACACGCAGCACAAACCAGCCGCCGAGAAGACCGGCTATAACAGCGGCGGCTACGCCAACGGCGCCAGCGCCGGTTCGGGCTCCAGCGGCGGCGGCATCCCATGGGGCACGGTGCTGCTGATGGGCGGCCTGCTGGTCGGCTTCATTTTTATCGCCTCGCGCTTCATGTCGCGCCGCGCGCAGCAAGGCGGCGCGGGCGGCATGGGCGGCGGCGGATTTAACCAGGGTGGCCAGGGCTTCAATCCGGGCGGCACGCCTCCGGGTTATCCTCCCGGCGGCGGTTATCCGCAGCAGGGATACGGTCCGGGCTACGGCCAGCAACCACAGGGTAACGGCATGGGTTCGCGCATTATGGGCGGCCTGGCGACCGGCGCGGCGTTGGGCGCGGGCCTGGTGGCCGGCGAGGCGATCGCCCGCCAGTTCACGGGCGGCCATGAGAATGGCGGCAACGCCGCCAACGACCAGGGACGCAGCGACATCGTCTATGACGATCCGGCGCAGAGCAACATCGTGCAGAACGACGACATGGGCGGCAACGACTTCGGCGTCAGCGGCGGCTGGGACGATTCCGGCGGCGCCGATGCCGGTGGCGGCAGCGACGAGTGGAATTAAGCAGTTAATCGGTAGTTAAGCCGGGGCGCGGCGCTCGCCCGCCCTGGCGGCCTCCATGGCCAAGTCCCAATACGGCGGATCGCCGAAATATTCCCGCAAATGATCGATCAACAGGTGCGACTTGGCCTGGTTGGAGCGGCCCGGCATGTGCACGGCGTGGATCGCCGATTCGGCCGGATCGTGCTTGGCTGACGGGCCTCCCCGTTGCAGCGGCGCCATCGGAAACACGGGCACCAGCTTACCGGCCACGATCGCGTCGCTCACCATCCAGTTGGCCAGGTGAACCAGTCCCGCCCCCGCTATAGCCGCTTGCATGAGCGTATCCGTGTCGTCGCAGCGCAGCGCGCTTCTCACGTCCAGCGGCTGGTGTTGATTGACGCCGTCGAAACGCCACCACGCGCGCGGCGACTTGCCCACCATCGACAGGCACTGGTGGTTCAGCAAATCCTCGGGCGACGCCGGCCAGCCATGACGCGCGAGATACGCCGGGCTGGCGCTGACCACGCGGTTGTTCGGCGCCAGCCGCGTCGCCACCAGATCCCCATCGGGCAGCACGCCGGCGCGCACCGCCACATCGACCCGGCGCGAGGCCAGGTCGACGACACTGTCGCTGACGTGTAAATCGACCTCCAGCCTTGGATAGCGGCGCAAAAACGTCGCGAGGGCGGGCGCCACATGCAGCCGGGCGAAACCGGCCGGGGCGGTGACCGTCAACAGGCCGCGCGGCTCGCTTTCAGTCTCCTGCACCGCCGCCTGCCCTTCGGCCAACTCGGCCAGGATATTCCGGGCGCGGGGTAAAAATCGCTCGCCGGCGTCGGTCAGCACCACGTGGCGCGAGCTGCGCACCAGCAGCCGGGCGCCCAACTGCGCCTCCAGCGCGTCGAGCTTGCGCGAGACGGACGACACGGCCATCTCCAGCTGCACCGCCGCACGCGACAGGCTGCGGTGCTCGACCACTGCGATCAGGCAATGCAAGGCATCGATCATTCAATTCTCCCCCGGTGACGGCCGTTTGCGGAAAGTGCAAAAGACATTTGTCGGAAGAGCTATTGTGCCATTTTTTGCTAAAGTGCATACTTTGTGTTGCATTGCACACCACAATGGCACACCCCGGGCGCGAGCGCCCAAAGTCGTATAAATTCCTGGGTTAAATCCTGCTAATTGGAAGATTGCCTCCTACAACATGGAACTCAGCAACGCACCCCGCCCCATCACTGTGCTGGTCGTCGACGACCATCCGCTGCTGCGCGCCGGCCTTGGCGAGGCCATCTCCAGCCAGGACGACATGCGCCTGGTCGGCGAGGCCAACAACGGCCGCGAGGCCATCGAGCGCTATGAGGCGCTGCGCCCGGACGTCACCATCATGGACATCGCCATGCCGGAAATGTGTGGCGTGACGGCGCTACAGCACATCCGCCGCGAACACAGCGGCGCGCGCATCATCATGCTGACCACTTATAAGGGCGACGCCCAGATCCTGCGCGCCGTGCAAGGCGGCGCCAGCGGCTTCCTGCTGAAAAGTACCCTGCGGCGCGAATTGCTCGACACCGTGCGCGGCGTCCACATGGGCCAGCGCCGCATCCCGCCGGAAATCGCCATGGAACTGGCCCAGCACATGGGCCAAGGCCCGCTGAGCCCGCGCGAAATGGAAGTGCTCAATCACGCCGCCGGCGGCAATTCGAACCGCCGCATCGCCGAGCACCTGTCGATTTCCGAGGAGACCGTCAAGGCGCACATGAAAAACGTGCTGGCCAAACTGGCCGCGAACGACCGTACCCATGCGGTGACGATCGCCCTCAAGCGCGGCATTATCAGTATTACGACGATTTAGTCGACGGCGGCCACGGCCAGCCACAACAGCAGCGCGCACGGCAACAGCAAGCCGTTGAAACCGACCGCGATAAACGCCAGCGCGCCGCCCATGCAACCGAGCGCGAACGCCAGCACCGGCCAGACCAGCTTCTTGCACCGGCCCATCGCGTCAGGATCGCCACGCGCCGAATCCACCAGATCGATCACCAGTTGCGTGACGTTGCCGGTCATGACGGTGGTGGCCGCCGATTTACCCAGCAGCAGCTTGCCGTAGGCGTTCTGCACCGCCATCGCGCCGGCGCACAGCATGCCGGTCGCCATGCTCAGCGGCGCGTCGGCCGAGACGATGGGCGCGGCCAGCGAGGCGCAGGCCACCGTCGCCACCATCAGCAGCAACTGCGTCAGGAAGCTGTTGCGCAGCTGCTTGCCGCCGGTGCGTTGCCAGCGCAGGATCAGCAGCCGGGCGATCGCCACGAACAGCATGAACACCGGGAACACCAGCAGCTTGAGGAAGATCTCCGGCGCCGACTGCACCACCGAACGGCCGATCAGCACGAAGTTGCCCGTCACGTGCGCCGTGAACAATCCGAACAGGCCGATAAAGCCCAGCGTGTCGACGTAGCCGGCTAAAAAGCCGAGCGTGACGCCTTGTTTGATATCACCGCGTTCCATCCTTACCTTTCTGAATATCGTACCAGGCCACCAGCACGAACGCGCCGGTCAAGCCCAAATGTTCGAAGAAGCCGTTTTCTGCCATAAAGCGCGCCGGCCCGGTCACCTCCCAAAAGCGGTTGGCCATAAAGGTGGCCATCAGGGTGAACACCGCCAGGTAGCCGGCGCCCAGCCAGCGGTAGAAGCCGGCCAGTATCATCAGCGAGGCGCCGATCTCGCCGCCGATCACCACGGCGGCCATCGGCGCGGCCGGCGACACGCCGAAGTGCTGCATCTCGGCGACCGCGCCGCCAAAGTCGGTCAGCTTGTCGATGCCGCCCTGCAGATACGCGGAGCACAGCAGCAACAGGCCACACCAGCGCACCCACGGCGCGCGCAAAAATGCTGGGAAGGCCATCGTCACACCGCCCAGCAGGCGCAACCCAGCGCGCCCCAGAAGCTTTTCAGGTCGGCGATCGGCAGCTTGCTGGTCCACGCCGTGGCATGCTGGTGGCCGTGCACATTGCACTGCTTGGCGCAGCCGCAGGCGGCCTGCTGCTCGCGCAACTGCGCCTGCTGGCGCTTGCGCTGTTCCAGCTCCTTGAGGGCGGCGCGGTTGTTACCAATCTGTTCACCCCAGCCGGCGTAACCGCCGAAGCGGCGCACCGGCGACCAGTCGGGCATGGCCGGCGGCGGCGCCTCGTCGTAGCTGGCGAATTCCCCTGCCGCGTAGACGATCTTGCCGCCGACGATGGTCAGGCGCGAGCTCATATCGGAGATCTCGCTTTCCGCGCAGGCGTAGAAATCCTTGTCCGGCACGATCAGGTCGGCCAGCTGGCCCACTTCGATGCGGCCCTTCTTGCCCACTTCATTCGAGAACCAGGTGGTGTTCTCGGTCCACATGCGCAGCGCCGTTTCGCGGTCCAGGCAATTGGCGCGCGGGTACAGCTGCATGCCGCCCACGGTTTTACCGGTGATCATCCAGGCCAGCGACACCCACGGGTTGTACGAGGCGACGCGGGTGGCGTCGGTGCCGGCGGAGACCTTCACGCCCGCTTCCAGGATCTTCTTGACGGGCGGCGTGGCTTCGGCCGCGCCGTGGCCGTAGCGCTCGACGAAGTATTCGCCCTGGTAAGCCATGCGGTGCTGCACGGCGACGCCGCCGCCCAGCGCGGCGATGCGGTCGATCGACTGGTCGGAGATGGTTTCGGCATGGTCGAAGAACCAGTTCAGACCCGCCAGCGGGATGTCCTGGTTGACCTTCTCGAACACGTCCAGCGCGCGGCTGATGGTTTCATCGTAGGTGGCGTGCATGCGCCACGGCCAGCGGTTCTGCGCCAGCACCCGCACCACGCCTTCCAGGTCGTCTTCCATATTGTCCGGCATGTCGGGACGCGGCTGGCGGAAGTCCTCGAAGTCGGCCGCCGAGAAGGTCAGCATCTCGCCGGCGCCGTTGTGGCGGAAGTAGTCGTCGCCCTGCTGGTAGGTCACGCTTTGCGTCCAGTTGAGGAAGTCCTCTTTTTCCTGCGTCGGCTTTTGCGTGAACAGGTTGTAGGCCAGGCGTATCGTCAGCTGCTTGGCGTCCGACAGCTGCTGGATCACCTGGTAATCCTCGGGATAATTCTGGAAACCGCCGCCGGCGTCGATGGCGCCGGTCACGCCGAGGCGATTGAGTTCGCGCATGAAGTGGCGGGTCGAGTTGACCTGGTATTCCAGCGGCAGCTTCGGCCCCTTGGCCAGGGTCTGGTACAGGATGGCGGCGTTGGGCTTGGCCAGCAGCAGGCCGGTCGGATTGCCGGCGGCGTCGCGCAGTATCTCGCCGCCGTGCGGGGCCGGCGTGTTCTTGTCGTAGCCGACGGCGCGCAGGGCGGCGCCATTCAGCAAGGCGCGGTCGTACAGGTGCAGGATGAACACCGGCGTGTCCGGCGCCACCGCGTTCAATTCGGCGATGGTCGGCAGGCGCTTCTCGGCAAATTGGTGTTCGGTGAAGCCGCCCACCACGCGCACCCACTGCGGCGCCGGCGTGATCGCCACCTGCGTCTTGAGCATTTCCATCGCGTCGGCCAGGCTGCGTACGCCGTCCCAGCGCAGCTCCAGGTTGAAATTCAGGCCGCCACGGATGATGTGGCAGTGGTTGTCGATCAGGCCAGGCAGCACCCGCTTGCCCTGCAGGTCGATGACCTTCGTGGCCGGACCGGCGAGCGCCATGATCTCGTTGGCGCGGCCGACATGGGTGAAGCGGCCGTCCTTGATGGCCACCGCCTCCGCGTGCGGGTTGGAGCGGTCAAGGGTGGTGAACAGGCCGCGGTGCAAAATCAGGTCGGGACTGCTGTGGGTGATGGGGGTCATTATGCTTTCCTTTTCGTTTGATCTTCAGGCTGCGCGCCTGGCAGCTGGCCGAAGCAATGCGGCTTGACGTGGTCTTCGATCCACGACACCTGCTTGGCCTGCGCTTGCTGCGGTTGCCATAGCTGCCGCAGCAACGGCGGTACCTGTTCGCCGAGCAGGATGCCCAGCAGGCCGACCAGCGCGATGACCGGCGGCGCCGGCGAGCGTACGTTCAAGAATCCGTAGATGATGCCGACCAGCAGGCCGGTGGCAATCGAGACGATGTAAATCTTCATGGCTGACTCCTTAAAGCTAAAACTGTACTCCCTGAACCGCATGCCGCGCCCCTGCCTTTGTGCCAGGGACGCGCGGGGCGGCGGTGATGTTGCCCGAACAATGTCACAGACGGTGGGGTTTGAACATACCCCGATCTAGGTATGTCCTCCACCCCGGATCGGGGCGTGGCAAAAGCCTCGAAAAAGCTTAAGCTGGCTGCCAGAAATGCAAACCAGCGGGGGCCGACAGACATGCGTGGATTCAGTACCAGTTTTCCGCGCGGCGGCGCCGGCGTCGGCCTGCTGCTATTGCGGCTGGCCGTGGCGCTGCAACTGCTGTCCGAAACGCTGTTCACCGAAGTGGCGCCGTGGTGGCAGACATTGCTGCCGAACGGCCTGGCGGCCTTGTTTTCGGTATTGCTGGCGGTGCTGCTGGTGCTCGGCATGCTGACACCGGTGGCGGGCGCCGTCGCCTCGCTTTGCCAGTTGTTCTGCCTTGGCCACGCCGGCTGGTCGCAAGCCTCGCCGTGCATCGTCGGCGCTTTTACGGCCGCCGCGCTGGTGCTGCTGGGGCCAGGCGCCTACGCGGCGGACGCGCGGCTGTTCGGCCGGCGGCGGCTGGTGCTGCCGGCCAGCCCGGCGGACCACAACCGATTTTAGTCAGACGTTCATTTGGGAGTAACGACATGCGACTCGATAGCAAAACCTGGCCGCAGATGGCCGTGGGAGGTAGCAATGGGACCGCCGCCATCCTCCATCAGGGCGAAAAAATCAATGTGCTGGTGGCGCACGCGGACGCCATCGTCAACGCCGGCCTGGCCGCGCTGCTCGGCGCCGGCGCCGATGTCTCGGTCAGGAGCGCCACCGTCCCGGACGACGCGCTGCACTGCGGTGCCGACGTCGTCGTCCTCGACCACAAAGGTGCGCTGGAACTCATGCGCCGCCGCGCCGACGCCCAGCACGGCCAGCTCGAACAACTGCCCAAGGTATTGATCGTCACGCAGCTGGACCGCGAGTGGGAGGTGCGCACGGCGATGATGGCCGGCGTGCACGGCTACCTGCTGCAAAACAGCCCGGCCGACCAGCTGCTGTCGGCGGTGCGCTCGCTGAGCCGCGGCATGCGCTACCTGAGCGCGGACCTGAGCCGCTGCGTGGCCGACAGCTTTACCCGCATCGGCCTGACCAGCCGCGAAACCGACGTGCTGCAGCTGCTGGCGCAAGGCCAATGCAACAAGTCCATCGCGCGCGAACTGGGAATCGGCGTCGGCACCGTCAAGACGCACGTCAAAGGCCTTTTCGACAAGCTTGGCGCAACGGCACGCACCCACGCGGTGGTGCTGGCCACGCGCCGGGGGCTGGTCGGCGACAGCGTCCATAGTCAGCACTAGGCCATCGCCCTCCACGATGGGCGGGTAAAGCGAATAGGCGTTGTCTGTTTGCGCATAAGCCCTGTAAAATCGCGGCTATGCACGCAATGACGCTCTCCCCGGCCACACAACATCGCAACACGCGCTACCAGCGCGTGGTGATGTTCTTCGTGCTGGTGTTCCTGGCGCTGCAACTGATCGGGGCGGTGTCGCATACGCACGCCTACACCGACGACCACAAAACCGATTGCGCGGCGTGCGAAATCACCGACATGCCGTTCGGCGCGCCGCCGCCACCGGCGCAGGTGGTTCCGGTGGCCTCGGTGGTCACCTACGCCGTCGCCGCGCTGCCGCGCCAGGCCTGGATCGCCAGCGCCGGCTACCTCACTCCCCCTTCGCACGCCCCGCCTTTCGCTGTTCTCTCCTGACCTGACGTCACCGTACCAACCGTAACGCCCCATTGCGCGCATTTGCGCAGCCGCGCGCCTGCCCGACACGTTTCGATTTGCCTCGATACGTAGCGGCAGGCCGGCGGCCTCACGCGCCCGAACATTCAAGGATTGAACATGCAACGCACTCCACAACTCCGCACCCTGCCACTGCTGCTGGCCGCCGCCTTTTACGCTTCACATGCCCACGCAGAGGACAGCGCTGCCGCCGACGGCGCCCCCGCGCCGATGCAGCAGGTCGACGTGATCGCCCACCTGAAAAGCGCGCGCATCGACCTCTCGCCCAACGTCGGCACCACCGTTTACTCGATCGACCGCCACATGATCGACCAACTGGGCCAGGGCGACAACACGCCGTTCAACGAAGTGCTGCTGCGCCTCCCCGGCGTGGCCCAGGACTCCAAGGCGTCCGGCTCGATCCACGTGCGCGACGACCACGCCAACGTGCAGTACCGCGTCAACGGCGTGCAGCTGCCGGAGAGTATCACCGGCTTCGGCCAGTCGATCGATACCCGCTTTGTGCAGCAGACCGATTTCATCACCGGCGCGCTGCCGGCACAATTCGGCCTGCGCACCGCCGGCATCGTCGACATCCAGACCAAGGAAGGCACGGGCAAATCGGGCGGCCGTGTCGGCGTGCTGGTGGGCAGCAACGACTACGTCGCGCCAAGCGCGGAATTCTTCGGCAACCAGGGCGCGTTCAACTACTACCTGTCGGGCAGCTATCTGACCAATAAAATGGGCATCGAAAACCCGCTGCCGACCCGCGACGCCATCCACAACGAAACCAAGCAGGCCAAATCGTTCGGCAGCCTGTCCTGGTTCCTCGACGACCAGACCCGTTTGGGCCTGATGTTCGGCACCTATAACGGCCGCTTCCAGATCCCGAACAACCCCGACCAGGCGCCGGCGTTTTCGCTCACCGCCCAAAGCGACGCCGCCGCCGGCACCAACAGCTTGCCGTCGTCCCGGCTCGACGAGCGCCAGCGGGAGGTCAACCGCTTCCTGGTGCTGTCGCTGCAAAAGAGCCTGGGCGACCTGAATTACCAGGTCTCGGCCTTCCATCAATACTCCGAGCTGCATTACACGCCTGACCCGGTGGGGGATCTGGTTTACAACGGCGTCGGCTCGAACACCCTGCGCTCGAACTCCTCCAGCGGCGTGCAGTTCGACGCCAGCTACAAGCTGAACGACACGCACACCGTGCGCACCGGCCTGGCCTACTCGCGCCAGAACACGCACAGCGACAACAGCGTCTCCGTGTTCGACATGAACGCCGACGGCACGCAGGCCGGCACCGATCCGCGCACCATCGTCGATAACAGCAGCCAGATCGGCAAACTGTCGAGCATCTACCTGCAGGATGAGTGGCATATCGCCGGGCCGCTGACGTTGAACTACGGCCTGCGCTACGACAAGGTGTCGGCCTTCATCAACGAGCATCAATGGAGTCCCCGTGTGAACCTGGCCTACCAGGTGGCCAAGGACACTTCGCTGCACGCCGGCTATTCGCGCTACTTCACGCCGCCACCGCAGGAGCTGGCCGCGCAGTCCAGCATCGACAAGTACGCCGGCACCTCGAACGCTCCGCAAGTGCCGGTGTCGGACAACGTCAAGGCCGAACGCACCAACTACTTCGACGCGGGCCTGAGCCACAAATTCAACGAGCAGTTGACGGTGACGGCGGACGCCTACTACAAGAAGATCCACAACATGCTCGACGAGGGACAGTTCGGCCAGGCGCTGATCCTGTCGCCGTTTAATTACGATCGCGGCTACGCCAAGGGACTGGAACTGTCGGCGGTCTACAGCGAGAAGGATTGGGGCGCCTTCCTGAACGTGACGTCGCAGAAGGCCAAGGCGCAGAACATCACCTCCGGCCAGTCGCTGTTCGCGCCCGACGAACTGGCGTACATCTCCAACCACTATATCTTTGTCGATCATGACCAGACCTACACCGTCTCGGGCGGCGCGCACTACCACTTCGGCGACTCGCAGGTCAGCGGCGACGTCCTGTACGGCAGCGGCCTGCGCATGACGCCGGACGGCGGCGCGCCGAATTCGGGCGCGCTGCCCGGCTATGTCACGGCCAACCTGACGCTCACGCATGACTGGAAAAACACCCCGGTCGGCAATGTCGAGGGGCGGCTGGCGGTGATCAACCTGTTCGACCGATCCTACCTGCTGCGCGACGGCTCCGGCGTCGGCGTCGGCGCGCCGCAGTACGGCGCGCGCCGCACGCTGTACGCCGGCCTGTCGACCAGCTTCTGACCATGAGCGCTGGCGCCGGAAGCAACACCGGCGCCGGCCTCGATTTCTTCGTGTGCGCCAGCGTGTGCCCGTTGTATTACGCAATCGATGTAGGCATAATCAACGCGAAGCCTTACGCGGAAGATGACATGCCCTGCCCTTATTTTGATCGTTGTGATGGTTGTGATCACCGCAACACTCGCCGGACCTCGACGGCAAGGGTGTAGATGGCGTCTCGCGCATTCCCCCGGCTGTTGGTCCGATCGCTGCTTGCCATCGGCGTCATCCTGATCATCCTGGCCGCTGCCGCGTGGGCGGTGATCGCCAATCCGCCGGAGCTGCTGCGCATCGGCGCCGCCTACGCCGCTAAAACCGTCTGTTCCAACGTTTTTGTCGCCGGCCGCGATAGCGCGGGCGTGCTGGCGCAAGACGTCCAGGCACCCGGCCATCCGATACTCGAACACCTGGAAGTTAGGATCGACCAGCAGCGCAAGGTGGTGCGCGCCGACTTGTTCGGCGTGATCGGCGGCGGCGTCGCCGTCTACCGTCCCGGCACCGGCTGCGCCGTGGTCCCCGATGGCGACATAGAACGAGCCTCGCTCTATAATTTTGTGCCGATCAAAATCTGGTCGCCGTCGCCCAGCGTGCCGTGGCCGACAGGCTCAATGGCGGAAACCGCGCCGGCGGTGCAGGCGCTGGTGAACCAGGACACGCTGTCCGGGCCCGGCATGCGCGGCATCGCCGTGATCCATCGCGGCCGGCTGGTGGCGCAGCGCTACGGAGACGGCTTCGCGCTGCGCACGCCGCTGCTGGGCTGGTCGCTGACCAAGACCGTCAACGCCGCCCTGGTGGGGATGCAAATCGCGGAAGGCAAACTGTCGCCGCAACAAAGCGGCTTCTGGCCGGCGGGCGCGGACGGCCGCTCGCAGATCGCGTTGACGCATCTGATGGCGATGAGCAGCGGTCTGGCGTTCGACGAGACCTATGGCGGCGTCTCCGACCTGACGCGCATGCTGTATCTGCAGCCCGACATGGCGGCCTACGCGGCGGCCCAACCCCTGGTGCAGCCGGCGGGCACACTATGGAACGATTCGAGCGGCACCGCGCTGCTGCTGTCGCGCATCTGGCAGCGCGCCGCGGCCGGCGCCACCGGGAATGAAGGCGCCCTCCCGGCCAAAAACGGTCCGGCATCGGCGGCCGTGCTGTCGCTGCCGCACGACCGGCTGTTCGCGCAGCTGGGCATGAGCAGCGCCTTGATCGAGGCCGACGCGCGCGGCAACCTGGTTGGCTCAAGCTATATGTTCGCCAGCACCCACGATTGGGCGCGCTTCGGCCAGTTCCTGCTGCAAGACGGCGTTTGGCAGGGCAAGCGCATGCTGCCGGCCGGCTTCGTGGAGTCCATGCGGCAGCCGGCGCCGGCGTCGGGCGGCCAATACGGCCAGGGCCAGGTCTGGCGCCACGGACCGCAAGGCGCCACGCCGCCGGGACAAAACCCCGACCTGCCGTTCAAACTCCCGGCGGATACCTTCTGGATGCTGGGCCACGACGGCCAGGCCATCGCCATCGTCCCCTCCAGGGGATTGGTGCTGGTGCGGCTTGGGCTGACGCCTGAGCGAATGAACTATCAGCCGCAAGCCCTGCTGGCGGCCATCATCCCTGCGCTGGAGCCGGATGTGGCCCGCTAATCCGCAGCTTTAACGCTTATACCATTCAGGAACAAGTCCACCAGATGTCCAATCCGTGACTTCGATGAACCGTCGTTTTCGATTGCGATCGAAATGGCGGTCAACACGTAAATGAAGTCGTCGAAAGTGACATCGGGGCGGATGGCGCCTGCTGCTTGTCCACGCTGAAGCAGGCGATGCCCTTCCGCGGTGATCGCATGGCATCCGGGCGTGCCGCATTGGATAACAGTCCCGATCGACGCGGCAAGGCTCTGGTAAATGCTCGTGTTCCTGGCAAGCTCCTCAAGGTAAGCGCGGAGCGCCTCGCCTGGCGCGAGTGCCGGGTCGCGGGCACGGCTGGTCTCCGCCAGCGACAGGAAACGCTCATTGCTGGTAGCGGCCAAAAGCGCCTCACGCGTGGGAAAGCGGCGATACAGCGTCCCGATACCGACGCCTGCGCGCTTGGCAACCTCCTCCAGCGCAACATCCGCTCCTTTTTCCAGGAAAAGCTGCTCGGCGGCAGAAAGGATCAGTTCGCGGTTTTTTTGCGCGTCGGCCCTGAGGGCAGGTTCATCACTCACAATTTTCCTTTTTTTGCTTGTCAAACGGAGGATACCTCCATATTATAAGTGGAGCAATCCTCCATTTACTGAAAAAGGGTAGAAATGATGAAACGTTTTGACAACAAGGTGGTCGTTGTAACGGGCGGCAGCGATGGCATCGGCCTCGCAACGGCGAAACTTTTCGCCATCGAAGGAGCGCACGTGTACATCACGGGGCGCCGGCAAGAACTGCTGGACGAGGCCGTGAAAGAGATCGGCCACGGGGCGGTCGGCGTGCAAGGTGACGTCAGCAAGGCCGCCGATGTCGCCCGGCTTTACGAACGGATCCAGCACGATCACCAAAGGGTCGACGTCGTGTTCGCCAATGCGGGCATTTACGAGGCCGCCCCGCTCGATACGATCGACGATACGCTTTTCGACTCGACCTTCAACGTCAATGTGAAGGGCGTGCTGTTCACCGTGCAGAAAGCATTGCCGCTGATGGCGGCGGGAAGCGCCGTCGTCCTCAACGGTTCCGTGGCTGCCAGTAAAGGGCTGCCCGGCCAGCCCCTGTATAACGCCAGCAAGGCGGCGGTGCGCTCGTTCGCCCGAAGCTGGACCACTGACCTGAAGGAGCGGGGCATCCGCGTGAACGTGGTCTCGCCTGGTGGAACAGAAACACGCATGATACGGAGCTACCTCGACGCGCAACCGGAAGTCGAAAAAGCACTGAATCAAAGCGTTCCGCTCGGGCGCTTGGGTGAGCCCGACGAAGTGGCGCGAGCAGTCCTCTTCCTCGCATCAAGCGAAAGCAGCTTTGTCGCTGGACATGAACTGTTTGTCGATGGCGGCGTGACCGCGGTTTAGGCAGCCCGGCGGTTTTATACCCGTTGCGTGTTCGCCGCCGGCGCCGAGTGGTTGTCCACCCGAACCGCGTTGCGGCCGCCCTGCTTGGCGGCGTACAGCATTTTATCGGCGCGCATCAGCCAATCCTCCGGCGTGCTGGATTTGTCCATGCCCGCCACGCCGATCGACACGGTAATCGGATGTCCTTCGATTAGCGGTTCCTCGGCGACCGCCGCGCGCAGGCCTTCGGCCAGGCGGCTGGCGGCGCCCAGGCCCGCGCCGGTGGCGATGATGGCGAATTCTTCGCCGCCGTAGCGGAAGATCTGGTCCGAGGAGCGGGTATGGTTGCGCATCAATTCGCACAGGCGTATCAGCACCTTGTCGCCGGCGGCGTGCCCGTGTCGGTCGTTGACCTGCTTGAAGTGGTCGAGGTCGAGCAGCAGCAGGCACGATCCCGGATGCGGCCTGCGTTCGGCGGCATAGGCTTCCAGCTTGCCATCCAGCGCGCGGCGGTTGCCCACGCCGGTCAGGAAGTCGCGCTCGACCTCCGTATGCAGTTCCTGGTTCTGCAAGCCGGTGCGATACGAGAAGATGTAGGCGAACAGGTTGACCAGCGAAATGGTCACCACCACCGTGAACAGGTTGAGCAAAGCCAGCTCGCGCGTCAGGATCGCCACCAGCACCAGCATCGACACGCTGTTGATCGCCAGCGCCACGGCGGGACGCAGCATGAAATAGGCGGCGATCATGGTCGGATAGACCCAGTACACCAGCGACAGGCCGCGCAGGTGGATGGTGGCCAGCATGCCGGCCGAATAGAACAGCGTCACCCCCAGGCTGGCGGCCTTGTACCGGCCGGTGCGCCAGACATCGACGATCACCGCCAGCATGGCCGCCACCAGCGCCAGATCGACGGCGGCGGAGATCCAGCTGCCCTGCAGCAGCCGGTAGATACCGAACGGCAGGATGCTCGGTATGCTCAATGCGCACATCAACAACAGGATGACTTCTTCCTTGCTGCGCTTGCGGCGCGCCGACACCCAGGCCAGCCGGCCGCCAAACATCTTCTCTAATTCAGGCATAAAAGGTGGTCAGTCGTCTCTTTGGTTTTTTTATATTTTTACGGAGGCTTCCTCGATCGCTTCGCGCTTGCTCTTTTCGGCCGCCCGCCAGTGGTTCGCCACTTCGACGATCAGCATACCATGCTTGGAGATGAGTCCCATCAGATCACAATCGGATCGCGTCCTTGTGCCTCAAGGGCGCACCCGCGAAAAAAAAGGCTTTGCCACGACGGCAAAGCCTTTTTTATGGATACTGACAGTGTGAAATCAGGCCAGCGCCGCAGCCACCACGCCATAGGCGCGATTGGCTTCGGTCAGCGAGAATGCCGATGGGCCGTCGACCAGCGCATCGGTCGAGCGCTCGCTGCTGCGGTAGGTGATCGGCAGCTGATAGCGGCGGCGTTCATCTTCGCTGATCTTGCCGTCGTTGTTGATGTCGGCGGCAGCATGTTCCTTGCTGCTGACGCCCAGCACGCCGTCTTCGCTCACGCCCGGCAACGGGTCCGGCGACACCAGGTTTTCCTGGGCGCCGTTGTCCAAGCCGTACTTGGCCTGGAAGATCTGGGTTTCCGGACGCATGGCCAGGCGTTTCAGGCCGTCGTCAAATTGTTTCAGCGCTTCTTTCAGGCCGGTGTCATCCGACTCCGTGACGGCCTTGACCATGGCGCTGGCCTTCTCGGCGGCGCTGACTGTGTTGCTGGCCTCGCTGGAATCGACTTGCGTCGGCGCGTTAAAGCCAGGCAGCGAGAGATACGAGGCCACGGAAGCATTCAGTTCGAAGCTTTGCGGCTCGTTCGATGGATCACGGTTTTTGTTTGGGTCGAGCGCCGCCTCTGCAACAACTGCTGCAAACCGGGTGGCGCCACCTATGGCATTTATCATAATCATCATCGACTCCTGTTGGGAGATTCCTCACAGCACGATTTTAACAAGAAATTTACCAACAAGCACCATTTTTAGCGGCCCGCGAGCCCAAATAGTTGATTTTTCGCACGAAAAATTCAGCCCATCATCGTCAGAATTTATCACAACGAGATTGTTATAGTTTCTATTCATAGCGCCAATTTCCAGCATGGCGGGCGATGTTGTTTTATTGGCCAGTCCACCTTGCGGGATTGGTCAGACCACCGTAGAATTGGCTTGAGGAATTGGCAAATTTACATCGCCATCCAGTGCCAGAGCTTCGGGGCTGCACGTCCTTTACGACAGATTTTTGACCAACCACGAGCTCGGCGCTTCCTGCGCCCTCCTCGCGGTGGCACGGCATACGCGAGGTGTGCCGACCGGCGACCGGCAAAGACCGGCGTTGTTGAACTCAATATCTGGAGACAAAATGCACACCTCATTACAAAAAGCCGTGGCCGCCGCATGTTTTGCGCTGGCCGCCGGCGCCGCGCACGCGGCCGCCGATCCGCTGCACAACGCCATCATCACCGCCAGCTACAACGGTCAACCCGGCGGCATGCTGGGCGCCGACCACCTGTTCGCCGATGAAGCGGGCAGCAATGTCAGCGGACTCGATCCGATCGAGCCGGGAACCGAATTCCTCACCAGCGACTACCTGCTGGGGTTCGACTTCGCGCCCGACGGCCGCCTGACCATCTTCAACAACGGCGCCCTCCCCGCCGGCGCCTACAGCGCCACCTTCGATTTCGGCGCCAGCCTGGCCGCGCCCATCGTCGGCTTCAGCGTGCTCGATGCCGGCACCACCAGCGGCGCGCCGGTCCTCAACATCGTCAATGGCCACACCATCTCGATCGACCTGTCCGGCGTGACGTGGAACGGCGACTTCAGCGCGCTGACCACCGGTATCACCTTGCAGGGACCGGTGACGGCGGTGCCGGAACCCGCCACCGCCTGGATGATGATGGCCGGCCTGGCAGGCATCGGCATGCTGGCCCGCCGCCGCGCGGGTGGCAGCAAAACCGGTACCGATACCGATACCCCGGCACGCTAACAACGCCCGCCCAAACAAGGAGCTTCACATGAAACTGACACGCTTCAGGGCGGCGTTACGCCTGTCCTGTTCACTCCCCATTCTGCTGTCGTTGATGGCAGCCGGCGCCGCCACCATCGATCCCGCGCTGCACACCGCGCCGGCCGACGGCTTCGCCGGCCAGGCCGGCGGCACCATCGGCGGTTCCGCCGCGATCCCGGCGCAGATCTACACCGCCACCAATCGCGCCGAGCTGCTGGCGGCGCTGCGGCGCGGCGCCGCCACTCCCAAGATCGTCAAACTGCGCGGGACCATCGACATGAGCGAAGGCGTTCCATACGCGAACACCGGCGACCAGGCCAGCCGGGGCCTGATACGCCTGCCCAGCAACACCACCCTGATCGGCGAAGGCGCGGGCGCCGGCATCGTCAACGGCCATATCGTCGTCGCCGGGGTCTCCCAGATCATCGTGCGCAACCTGAAGATCGTCAATCCCTGCGACGTCGGCCCGATCTGGGACCCGAACGACGGCGCCCTGGGCAACTGGAATTCGGCCTTCGACGCCATCGGCGTGACCACCTCGGATCACGTCTGGATCGATCACAACACCTTCACCGACGGCGCCATGACCGACGATAAGCTGCCGATCGAGAATGGCCAGATCAAGCAGTGCCACGACGGCGCGGTCGACATCACCAAGGCGTCGGACTATGTGACGGTGTCGTACAACGTCTTCGGCCAGCACCGGAAAAACAACCTGATCGGCTCCAGCGACAACGACCCGGCCGACACGGGCAAGCTGCGCGTCAGCTTCAGCAACAACGTCTTCCGCGACATCGTCAGCCGCGCGCCACGTGTGCGCTATGGCCAGATCCACATGTTCAACAACTACTTCGTCGGCAGCAAGGCGAACCCGGCGTACCCGCACGAATACTCGATCGGCGTGGGCCACGCTTCGCAGGTCCTGTCGCATAACAATGTGTTCGACATCGCCGGCGCCCCAGGTACGCCGGTTCGCTGCGACGACGTCATCGAACCGATAGGCGGCACCATCCCCGGCGCCTTCAAGGACACCGGATCGACGCTCAACGGCGCCGCGCTGGCCGGCTGCTCGGTGCCGAACGGCGTCGCTTTCGCCGCGCCGTATGCGTATGCGGCGCGTCCACTGGCGCTGGTCAAGGCCAACGCCCTGGCGCAGGCCGGCGGCGGCAAGCTGACGACCACCATCAACGGCAGCGGCGATGTCACGCCCGACACCACCGTCACGCTGAACTGCCCGCCGTCGGGCCTCTACTTCTGCGACGACTTCCAGAGCGGCGGGACCGCCAACTGGAACCTGTTGCCGGTCGCCGGCGCCAACGGCAGCTTCAGCGTCAAGGCCGAGAGCATCGGCGCGACCAACATGGTGATGCAGTACACCGCCGCCTCCACCGGCGGCGTGCTGGCCCTGCTCAAGCCAACCGCGTTGAGCGCGGTGCCGTCGGCGGACTACTACGTCGAGGCGCGCATCAAGCCGATGACCAACAGCACCACCGGCAACAAGCAGCTGTATCTGATCACCCGTTACAAGGACGCAGCCAACTGGTACGGCGCCGGCCTGAATGTGCAGAACTCCAGCGCCACCACGCAGGTGGAGATCGCGCGCATGCTCAACGCCACGTTGTCGCGGCCCAAACAGGCGCGCAAGCCTATCCTGATGGACGCCCAGTTCTACACGGTGCGCTTCGAGATGATCGGCACCTCGCTGACAGTCTACCTGGACGGCGAGGCGCTGGGCACCGTCACCGACGCGTCGTTCGCGGAGCGCGGCCTGGTCGGCCTGTACACCACCAACAAGTCGTTCCAGATCGACGACGTGCGCATCGGCGATCCATCGCTCAAGCCCGCGCAGCTGACGCTCAATCCGGCCTCGCTGAACTACATCGCCGAGGTGGGCGACACGCCGTTCACCGTCAACGTCAACGCCGTCAAGCCGGACGGCACGGCGGACACCTTCGCCGCCACCTCCAGCAAGCCTGGCGTGGCCGCCGTCGCCAGCAGCGGCGGTACCTTGACCATCACGCCGGTCGGCGCGGGTACCGCCACCATCACCGTCACCAGCGGCTCGGACGCCACGCTGCAGCGGACCATCGCGGCCACCATCAGCCCGCAGTTCGTGCAGCCGTCGCAAGCCTACCCGCTGAACGGCGCCACGCAGCCGGCGGCCGCCGCGCCATGGGCCCACGTCGACGCCGCGCTCAAGCTGACCTTCGACACCCCGCCGACCTTGGGCGCGGGCGGCAGCATCCGCATCTTCCGCAAGGCCGACGACGCGCTGGTCGATGTCATCCGCCTGTCCGGCGAGACCGATACGCTGGGCTACGCCGGACAGGCGGCGGTCCGCAAGGTCAACACCACGCCGATCACCATCAGCGGCAACACGGCAACCATCAAACCGCATAGCAACAAGCTTGAATACGGCACGGAGTACTATGTCGCCATCTCCAACGGCGTGTTCACCGGCGCCTCGCTGGGCGGCATTCCGTTCGTCGGCATCGGCAAGCTGGGTGACTGGTCGTTCACCACCCGCGCGGCGGGACCGGCGCCGGGCAGCGCCGGCGTGACCGTGGGCGCCACCGAGGACGCCGACTTCGCCACCGTGCAGGCGGCGCTCAATTATGCGATGAAGGATGTGGCGGCCGACGATCCGCTGACCATCACGGTGCGCAACGGCACCTACACGGAACTGCTTTACCTTCGAGGCAAGAACAACGTCGCCATCGTCGGCGAAAGCCGCGACGGAGCCGTCATCCAGTACACCAATTACGACAGCCTGAATAGCGGCACCGGCGGCAGCCAGTCGCCCGACAGCCCGGCGACATCGGGCGGACGCTCGGTGATGCTGGTGGAAGCGGCGGACATGCTGACCCTCGACACGCTCACGCTGCGCAACACGACGCTGCGCTCGAGCGCCATCTCGGCCCAGGCGGAGACGATCTACTTCAACAGCGACAACGGCCGGCTGGTGGTGAAGAACGCCGCCTTCTTCAGCGAACAGGATACCTTGAACCTGAAGGGCTACGCCTGGTTCTACCGCAGCCTGGTCGCAGGTAACGTGGACTTCATCTGGGGCGGCAGCCGCGCGGCACTGTTCGAGGAAAGCGAAATCCGCTCCGTCGGCGATACCACCAGCGCCACCGGCGGCGGCTACATTTTGCAAGCGCGCGTGCCCAACGCCACCGACAAGGGTTTCGTCTTTCTGAACAGCCGCCTGACGCACGGTCCCGGTCCGGGCCCGCTGCACGGCGACGTGCCGGACGGCGCCACCTGGCTGGCGCGCAGTCCCGGCGGCACCGCCACGTGGGACAACATCGCCTTCATTAACACCAGAATGGATACCCACGTCGCCGCTGCGGGATGGGCCGGCGCGGGTGTTAACGGCCAGCCTGCCCCCAATCCGGTGACCCCGACGGCGGCCAGCGGCTGGCGCGAATACGGAACCACCACCCTGGCCGGCGATCCGGTCAACCTGGCTGCGCGCGTAAGCGGCTTCCAATTGAGCGCATCGGATGTCGCCGCCGGTTTCGCCAACCGCGCGTTGGTATTCTCCGCCTGGAACGGCGGCGCGGGTTGGGACCCGCAGCCATAGCGGTCGGGGGATTGCCGCCAGCGGCTGATTGAAGGCACGCGGCTCGATGCAGCCCGGCCTTCAATCCTGTCACGTCATCGTCATAAGAATGATGTAGCATACCGGGGCGCATGATAGGCTATGCGGTTTCGCCAAACGCTTTTGCTAACCTTCCCACCTGACGACGAACCAACATGACGAAGAAATTGTCCCTGCCCGTACTCGCGATCGCGAGTGCCTGTTTCGCCTTACACGCCGGCGCCATCGCCGCGCCGGCCGCCAAGGCCACCACCGCCAACGCCCAGCCCAAGCTGGTCGTGGTGCTGGTGATCGACGGGCTGCCGAATGAACAGGTGCAGCGCTACCGCGACCAATTCGGCGAGGGCGGCTTCCGCCGCCTGCTGGACCAGGGCGCGTCGTTCAGCAACGCGCACCAGGCGCACGGCGTGACCGTCACCGCGATCGGCCACAGCGCCGTGCTGACCGGCGCCTACCCCTACGTCCACGGCATCATCGGCAATAACTGGATCGATCCGGTCACCAAAAAATCGGTGTACTGCACCGAGGACACCAACTACACCTACATCGGCGAGCACACCGATCCGAGCGACGGCACCGCGCCGACCAGGCTGCGGGTCGACACGCTGGGCGACCAGCTGCGCTACGCCACGGGCGACCGCAGCAAGGTCGTCGCCGTCTCGGGCAAGGACCGTGGCGCGATTCTGCTGGCCGGTAAAACCGGCACCGCGTACATGTACATGGAACAAACCGGCAATTTCGCCAGCAGCACCTTTTATATGAAGTCGCACCCGGCGTGGGTGCAGGCGTACCAGGCGACCAAGCCGCAGGACCGCTACTACGGCAAGGCGTGGGCGCCGCTGCTGCCGGAAGCGGCCTACGCCGGCGACGCCAGCGAGGAACTGACCCCGGCCAAGCCGGGTGGCCACAACCGCCTGCCCTACACCTACTACAGCGAGAGCGGCCAGGTCGATTCCGGCTACTACAACAACCTGAAAACCGGTCCGTTCCTCGACCAGCTGACGCTGGACTTCGCGCGGGCCGCGATCGAAGGCGAAAACCTCGGGCGCAATCCGTCCGGGGTGCCGGACCTGCTGGGCGTGAGCCTGTCGGCGCACGATTACGTCAACCACGCCTTCGGCCCGGAGAGCAAGCTGTCGCACGACCACCTGCAGCGGGTCGACCGCATGCTGGGGCAGTTCTTCAACTACCTCGACAAACGGGTGGGGATGGACAATGTGCTGGTGGTGCTGACGGCCGACCATGGATTCGCCAACACGGCCGAATTCTCGCAGTCGCGCCATCTGGACGCGCAGCGCATCAAGGGCGATCAGCTGATGAAGGATATGGGCCAGTATCTGTCGGATAAATTCGGCGGCGCCAAGCTGCTGACCGCATGGTCGCTGCCTAACATCCACCTGGACTACGCGCAGATCGACAAGAGCGGCCTGCGCCGCGCGGACGTGGAAAACGCCGCCGCGCAATTCCTGCTGCAGCAAAAAGGCATCGCGGACGTCTTTACCCGCACGCAGTTCGAGAGCGGCGCCGTGCAAGGCACGCGCATCGCCACCTTGATGCGCCGGGCGTGGAACCGTGAATCATCGGGCGACCTGATGGTGATCACCAAGCCATACTGGTACTTCGGCTACGGCGACACCGGCACCACGCACGGCTCGCCGTACGCGTACGACACCAATGTGCCGTTGCTGATCATGGGTAAGCGCTGGATCAAGCCGGGCAACTACGGCCAGTATGCGGAAGTTGTCGACATCGCGCCGACCCTCGCCAACATCCTGCGCGTTCGGCCGCCGTCCGGCGCCGAAGGCCGGGTTCTGACCGAGACCTTGCGTTAAGCTGCGGGCGGCTCGTGGCGGGTTACGCCGTTCCGGCTAATCCGCCCTACGTATCTCTGCTTTAATTGAGGCTGGCCAGGTACTGATTCAAATGCTCGAAATTGAGCGGCTTCGAAAAATGGTGGCTGAAGCCGGCCGCCATCGCCTTGCGCGCCGAGTCGCTGTCGGCGGAGCCACTCAACGCAATAATCGGCAAGGCCTGCGTGCCTGGCATGCGGCGAATCGCCCGCACCGCGCCGAAACCGTCCATCCACGGCATCCCCAAATCCATGATGATCGCCTTCGGCATGCCGTCGCGCACCGAGTCGCAGGCCTCGTAGCCGTTATGCGCGGCCGACGTCTCGTAGCCGTGGCACTGCAGCAGCGCCGATAACGACTCCACCACATCGACGTTGTCGTCGACGACCAGTACCTGTTTTGCGTTTGCCATGTTTACCTCTTTGTTGATGAGTTCGATGAGTTCGATGAGCTCGATAAGCCATCCTAACAATGCCTAAACGCAATGTATGTTCGCTAGCGCACCTTGGCCGACGGTCGCGAAATCGAAAATCGTTCGCCAATGGAAGGGCTTCCAGCTATAGTTGCCACTCCTTCCTTTTTGACCCAAAAAGACATGAATAAATTCGGTTTGCTGCTGATCGCCTCCGGCGTTTTCGCCTCTTCACTCACAGCGTACGCCGCGACGTCCAGCGCGCCGCGCGCCACCACCGCCACCGGCGTGGTGCAAGGCACGCTGGAGGCGTCCGGCGTGACATCCTATAAAGGCATTCCGTTCGCCGCGCCACCGGTGGGCGATTTGCGCTGGAAGGCGCCGCAGCCGGCGCAGAAGTGGAAAGGCGTGCGCAAAGCGGACCATTTCGGCCCGCGCGCGATGCAGCTGCCGCTGTTCGGCGACATGGTGTTCCGCTCCGATGGCGTGAGCGAAGACTGCCTGTATCTGAACGTCTGGACGCCGGCCAAATCGCCGAAGGAGAAGCTGCCGGTGCTGGTGTACTTCTACGGCGGCGGCTTTGCCGCCGGCGACGGCTCCGAGCCGCGCTACGACGGCGAGTCCATGGCCGCCAAGGGCATCGTCACACTGACCGTCAATTACCGCCTCAACGTGTTCGGCTTTTTGGCGCACCCGGAATTGAGCGCCGAGTCGCCCCACAAGGCATCCGGCAATTACGGCCTGATGGACCAGGCGGCGGCGCTGAAATGGGTCAAGAATAATATCGCGGCCTTTGGTGGCGACCCGGCGCGCGTGACGATCGCCGGCGAATCGGCCGGCTCCTGGTCGGTCAGCGCGCAGATGATTACGCCGCTGTCGAAGGGATTGATCGCCGGCGCCATCGGCGAAAGCGGCTCGCTGCTCGGCATGCACCCGCCTCCTCCGCTGGCCGAGGCTGAGAAGACCGGCGCCGCCTTCGCCGAGAAGATCGGCGCGCCGACCCTGGCCGCGCTGCGCGCGCTGCCGGCGCAGCAGCTGCTCGAGACGCTGCGCCAGCCTGGAGCCCCTTGGTTCAGCGCGACGCAGGACGGCTATGTCCTGCCACGCGCACCGGGCGCGATGTACGCCGCCGGCGAACAGGCCAAAGTGCCGCTGCTGGCCGGCTGGAACTCGCACGAGAGCGACTATAAACGGGTGCTGGAAGACGCCGAGCCAACCGAGGAAAACTTCAACGCCGCGTTGAAAAAATTCTACGGCGAGCGGGCCGGCGCCGCGCGCGTCGCCTACCCCGGCGACGTGAAGCAGGCGGCGACCGACCTGGCCAGCGACGGCTTCATTGTCTACGGCACCTGGAAGTGGATCGACACGCACGCGCGCACCAGCGGCAAACCGGTGTATCGTTATTACTACAGCCGCCCGCGTCCCGGCGACCCCGGCGCCGCCCACTCGGCCGAAATCGAATACGCCTTGGGTAACCTGAACCTGAATAAAGTGTATGCATGGACCGGCGACGACCGCGCGCTGTCGACCGTGATGCAAGGCTACTTCGCCAACTTCATCAAGACCGGCAATCCGAATGGCGCTGGCCTGCCGGAATGGCCGCAAGCGAGCAACGGCGCGGGTTCCCGCCTGATGCACCTGGACGCGACGTCGCGCGCCGTCACCGCCACCGACGACGCCCGCTTCCAGTTCCAGGACGCCGAGATGCAGAAAAAGCACTGACCGGCGCGGGCGGCGACGAAGACGGTTTAAGTAAATAATATAAACCGTATCATCGATTGTATTTTATTGTATCTGCCGGTGATACTTTGAAAACTTGCTATACACTAGTTCCTTTTCTTCTGACTAAGATCAGGAACACAGAATATGCGCAAAACATTCGGCTTCGTCGCCATTTGCTTTACGGTATCCGCATTTGCGGCGGAGCCTTTCGATGACAAGTTCCGCCAGCTGGACGAGGTTCTCCCCAGCGCAAACACCTACCGCACCGCCTCCGGCGCCCCTGGCGCCGCTTACTGGCAGCAGCGCGCGGACTACACCATCCGCGCGACGCTGGACGAAGCCAAACGCTCGCTCACCGGCAGCGAGCAAATCCGCTACCACAACAAATCTCCCGATACGCTCAGCTACCTGTGGGTGCAGCTGGACCAGAACATCTACAAAAAAGACTCCGACGCGCGTCTGATGATGACGCAGCCGTCGCGCGAGGCGTGGGCCAAGCCGGCGACGCCTGACGACAGCTACAAGTTCGAAGGCCTGCGCGGCGTACTGGCTGGCCGCGACTTCGACGGCGGCTTCAAGATCAAGAGCGTGAGCGCTGGCGGCCAGCCGCTGAAATACGTCATCAACCGCACGATGATGCGCATCGACCTGCCGACGCCCTTGAAGCCGGGCCAGAGCTACGCCTTCAATATCGACTGGTCCTACAACATCAACGAGCAGAAGGTGCTCGGCGGGCGGTCCGGCTACGAGAGCTTCGAGGAAGACAAGAACGACCTGTTCGAGATCGCCCAATGGTTCCCGCGCATGGCCGCCTACTACGACGTGACGGGCTGGCAGCACAAGCAGTTCCTGGGCGCCGGCGAGTTCACGCTGGAATTCGGCGATTACGACGTGCAGTTGACCGTGCCGGCCGACCACGTGGTCGCCTCCACCGGCGACCTGCAAAATCCCGGCGAGGTACTGAGCGCAGCGCAGCGCGACCGCCTGGCCAAGGCGAAGACCGCCACCAAGCCGGTGCTCATCGTCACCCAGGAGGAAGCGGAGAAGGCCGAGAAATCCGTCAGCACCGCCACCAAGACCTGGCACTACAAGGCCGCCAACGTACGCGACTTCGCGTGGGCGTCGAGCCGCAAGTTCATCTGGGACGCGCAAGGCTACAAGAAGGACGGCACCAACGTGATGGCGATGTCCTACTATCCGAAGGAAGGCAATCCACTGTGGGGCCAGTACAGCACCCAGGCCATCATCCATACCATCGAGCAGTACAACAAGTACAGCTTCGACTATCCCTACCCTGCGGCGATCTCCGTCAACGGCCCGGTGGGCGGCATGGAATATCCGATGATCTCGTTCAACGGCCCGCGTCCGACCAAGGACAAAAAGACCGGCGCGCTGACCTGGTCGCAGCAGACCAAGTATGGCCTGATCGGCGTGATCATCCACGAGGTGGGCCACAACTACTACCCGATGATCATCAACTCGGATGAGCGCCAGTGGACCTGGATGGATGAAGGCCTGAACACCTTCGTGCAGTATCTGGCCGAGCAGGCGTGGGAACAAAACTACCCGTCGCGCCGCGGCGAGCCGCGCAACATCGTCGACTACATGCGCAGCAAGAACCAGGTGCCGATCATGACCAACTCGGAGTCGCTGCTTCAGTTCGGGAACAACGCCTACGCCAAACCGGCCACCGCGCTCAATATCCTGCGCGAGACCATCCTGGGACGCGAGTTGTTCGACTACGCCTTCAAGGAGTACGCCAGCCGCTGGAAGTTCAAGCGCCCCACCCCGGCCGATTTCTTCCGCACGATGGAAGACGCCTCCGGGACGGATCTGGACTGGTTCTGGCGCGGCTGGTTCTATACCACCGACGCGGTGGACATCAGCGTCGACGGCATCAGCGAATACGGCGTGAGCACCAAGGACCCGGAAAAGGAAAAGGCCTGGAAGAAGGCGCAGAAAGAGGCGGAGCCGGTTTCGGTGTCGCAGCAGTTGAACAAGACGATGCCCAAGCGCCTGGACAGCCATCCGGAGCTCAAGGACTTCTACAACGAGCATGACGAATTCACCGTCACCAACAAGGACCGCAACAGCTACGCCGAGGCGATCGAAAAACTGGAGCCATGGGAGAAGAAGCTGCTCGATCAGGGCAAGCACCTGTACCTGGTGGACTTCTCGAACGTCGGTGGCCTGGTCATGCCGCTGGTGCTGGAAATTGAACTCAAGAGCGGCAAGAAGTACATCGAGCGCGTTCCAGCCGAAGTATGGCGCTTCTCGCCGAAGAAGATCACCAAATTGATCGTCACCGACGAGCCGATGGTCGGCCTGGTGCAGGACCCGTATTGGGAAACCGCCGATATCGACACCAGCAACAACGCCTGGCCGCGCAAGCTGACGCAGTCGCGCGTGGAGTTGTTCAAGACCCAACGTGACCGCAACAACCTGATGCGCGACTTTAATACGCCGCTCAAAACCAAAGGCGACAAGTCCACCGGCAAAGAAGACGGCAAGGAAGATGACCATAAGGACGCGGCGGGCGAATGACGCTGCGCGCCTTACGCTCGTTGACGGCCGCCGTGCTGGCACTCGCCTGCACGGTGGCCGGCGCCCATAATTTTCACATGGGCATAGCCGATATCAGCTACAACGACCGCACCGGCAATACGGAGATCGTGCACACCTACACGTCGCACGACGTCTCCACCCTGCTCACCAATCTGTACGGCCGCAGTTTCGACCTGGGCCAGGCGGACAGCGAACAGCCGCTGCGCCGCTACGTCGAAAAGCAGTTCCAGCTTGCCGGTCCGGATAACAAACGCCTGCCGCTGCAATGGGTCGGCGTGAAAGCGGACGCCGACAGCGTCGTCATCTTCCAGGAGATCGCCGGCACGAAACTCAAACCCGGCACTCGCATTCACAACGCCCTGCTGATAGACTTCCTGCCTTCGCAAAAGAATACAGTGAACCTGCAAACAGATGGCGCCATCCAAACCCTCATTTTCGATCAAGACAGCATCGATCAAACCGCCCGCTAAGCGGCTGCTTCCCGTGATGCTGGCGGCGATCGCCTTCCAGTCTCCTGTCCACGCCGACGACCTGCTGCAAAGAGTGACCATCGACGGCTCGCGCGCCAACCAGCTTGGCCTGGCCGATGCGGCCAGCGCGGGCAGCGTGTCGCAAAAGGAGCTGGCCGCGCGCACCGTCTACCGTCCCGGCGAACTGCTCGAAGCAATGCCAGGCCTTATCGTCAGCCAGCATAGCGGCGAGGGCAAGGCCAACCAGTTTTACCTGCGCGGCTTCAATCTGGACCACGGCACCGACCTGCGCACCACGGTCGACGACATGCCCGTCAACCAGCGCAGCCACGCTCACGGCCAGGGTTGGACCGATCTCAATTTCCTGATACCGGAACTGGCGGTGCGGCTCGATTACAAAAAAGGCCCCTACTCCGCCGAGGAAGGCGACTTCGCCTCCGCCGGCACGGCGTCGGTGGTGTACGCGAACCGGCTGACGCAAGGCCTGGCGAGCGTCTCGGCCGGCCAGAACGGCTATGGACGCGCGCTGCTCGCGGATTCCGTGGAACTGCCGCGCGGCAGCCTGCTGTACGCGCTGGAAGTGCTGCACAACGACGGCCCGTATGAAAACCCGGACAACTATCAAAAGCTCAACGCCGTGCTGCGCTACAGCGAAGGCTACGCCAACAACGGCTTCAATGTCAGCCTGATGGCGTATCGCGCGGACTGGAACGCCACCGACCAGATCCCGCTGCGTGCTGTGCGCGACGGCCAGATCGGCCGCTATGGCGCCATCGACCCGACCGACGGCGGCGCGGCGCACCGCTACAGCCTCTCCGGCGCATGGCGCCGCACGACGCAGGACAGCTCCTCCAAGGTCAACGCCTACATCATCGCCAACCAGCTGGATCTGTTCTCCAACTTCACTTACTTCATGGACGATCCGGTGCGGGGCGACCAGTTCGCGCAACCGGACAAGCGGGTGACCAGCGGCCTGAATGCGAGCCACAGCTGGCACCAGCACGGCGACGGCTGGAACAGCGAAACCACCGTCGGTTTGCAACTGCAGATCGATAATATCTTCAATGGTTTGTACAACACGCAGGCGCGCCAGCGGATTTCCACCACGCGAAAGGACCACATCGTCGAATCCAGCGCAGGGATGTTTGCCGAGAACAGCACGCGCTGGAACGACGCCTGGCGCACGGTCGCGGGCGCGCGTATCGACGGCTACCGCTTCGATGTCGGCAGCGACCTGGCGGCCAATTCCGGCACTGCCAACGACCACCTCGTCAGCCCCAGCCTGAGTGTTATCTACGGACCGTGGAAGACGGCCGAGCTGTACGCCAATATCGGCACTGGGTTCCACAGCAACGACGCACGCGGCACCACGATCCGCATCGATCCGAAGACCGGGCTGGCGACGGACAAAGTCTCGCCGCTGGTGCGGTCGCGCGGCATGGAACTGGGTGCGCGCAGCACCTGGCTGCCAGGCCTTCAATCGTCACTGTCGTTGTATCGTCTGGATTTCGATTCCGAGCTGACCTTCGTCGGCGACGCCGGCACCACCGAGGCGGGTCCGCCAAGCCGCCGCTACGGCGTGGAATTCTCGAACTACTACAAGCCGCTCAAATGGCTGTCGGTCGATCTGGATTTGGCTTATGCGCGTGCGCGCACACGCGGCGATGCGGCGGATGGCAACCGCATCGCCGGAGCGATCGAGGGCACCGGCCAGCTGGCGGTGACGGTAGATAATGGCGGGCCGTTTTCCGGCTCGCTGAAGTTGCGCTACTTCGGTCCGCGTCCGCTGATCGAGGATAACAGCGTACGCTCCAATTCCAGCATGACCTTGAACGGCCGGCTGGGCTGGAAGATCGCCAGGGACCTGTCGCTGGAACTGGAGGCGTTCAACCTGACCAACCGCCGCGATTCCGCCATCGATTACTACTACGCTTCGCAGTTGAAGGGCGAAGCGGAGCCGGTGACCGACATCCACTTCCACCCCATCGAATCGCGCTCGCTGCGGGCGACGCTGATCAAAACCTTCTAATCAACCCGCGCGCTCGTTCAGCATCGGGAAGCCGCGCTGGTGCCACACCGGATAGGCCGGCGACACGTCGCTGGCCGCTTCCAGCAACGCGTTCTGCTCCGCGCTCAAACGCCAGCCGGTGGCGCCGATGTTATCGATCAGTTGCTGTTCGTCGCGCGCGCCGATGATGACGCTGGAGATGGTCTTCTTCCCCAGCAGCCAGTTCAGGGCCACTTGCGGCACGGTCTTGCCGGTTTGTTCGGCCACCACGTCCAGCGCGTCGATGATGCGGAACAGGCGCTCGTCCTCGAAATGCGGGCCGGTGCCGGCGATATCGTGCGCGCGGGTGCCCGGCTTGGCGGGCTGCCCGCGCCGGATCTTGCCAGTCAGCTTGCCCCACCCCAGCGGACTCCAGACCATCGCGCCGACACCCTGATCCTCGGCCAGCGGCATCAGCTCCCATTCATAGTCGCGGTTCAGCAGCGAGTAGTAGACCTGGTGGGCGACGTGGCGCGGATAGCCGTAGCGGTCCGACACCGCCAGCGATTTCATCATGTGCCAGCCGGAGAAATTGGAGCCGCCGATGTAGCGCACCTTGCCATCGCGGACCAGCTGGTCCAAGGTGGACAGCGTCTCTTCGACCGGGGTGTTGTCGTCCTGGCCGTGCAGCTGCAGCAGGTCGATATGCTCGACGCCCAGCCGCTTCAGGCACTTGTCGACGGCATCGATCAAATGCTGGCGCGAGGAGCCGAAATCGTTGGCGCCGTCGCCGGTGGGGAACGTGACTTTGGTGGAGATGAGCAGGCGATTGCGCTTGCCCTTGATGGCTTGGCCCAGCACTTCCTCGGCCAGGCCATCCGAATAAACGTCGGCGGTGTCGAACATCGACACGCCGTGTTCAAGGCAGACATCGATCAGGCGCGTAGCGCCGCCGGCATCGGTGTTGCCCCAGGCTTTGAAGAAGTCGTTGCCCCCTCCAAAAGTCGCCGTGCCAAAACTGAGCTCCGGCACGCGCAAACCTGATTTTCCTAAACGATTGTGATTCATGGCTACCCTCCAGAACGTGAAACGCGCCACGGCAAGGTGGCGCGTTGGTTCCCGATTGTAGCGCGGACAACAAAATCACGTCGTCCGCCAAATTAAAAGCCTACCCCGGTCAGAACTCTTCCCACTCGCCGCTCGACGTCGCGGCAGCGGTGGTCTTGGCCTTCTGCGCAGGGGACGCCAATGGCTTGGCGGCGGCCTTTACAACCGGCTTCGGAGGCAGCTTCTTCGCCACCGGCGCGCTGCGCACGGCGGGGCGCGCCGGCGGCGGCGTGTAGCCAACCTGCTGCGCGCCGATCGTGAACGCGCTGACCACACGCTCCAGTGCATCCGCCTGGTCGCGCAGGGTCTGCGCGGCGGCAGCGGTCTGCTCCACCAAGGCCGAATTCTGCTGCGTGGTCTCGTCCATCTGCGTGATCGACTGGTGCACCTGGGCGATGCCATCGTTCTGCTCTTGCGTGGCGGCGCTGATTTCGCCGACGATGTCGGTCACCTGCTTGATGCTGGAGACGACTTCGTTCATCGTCGAACCGGCCTGCTCGACCAGCTTGGTGCCGGAACCGACTTTTTCGACCGAGTCGTCGATCAGCGCCTTGATCTCTTTCGCCGCCGCCGCCGAACGCTGCGCCAGATTGCGCACTTCGGTCGCCACGACCGCGAAGCCGCGGCCCTGTTCACCGGCACGTGCCGCTTCGACCGCCGCGTTCAACGCCAGGATGTTGGTCTGGAAGGCGATGCCGTCGATGACCGAGATGATGTCGACGATCTTGCGCGACGATTCGTTGATCGAACCCATGGTCACGACGACCTGCTCGACCACGCTGCCGCCCTGCGCCGCGACGTCGGAAGCCGACCGTGCCAGCTGGTTGGCCTGGCGCGCGTTATCGGCGTTCTGGCCGACCGTGGACGTCAATTGCTCCATGCTGGCGGCGGTTTCCTCGAGCGAGGCCGCCTGCGACGAGGTACGGTTCGACAGGTCGCCGGTGCCCGATGCGATCTGCTGCGAGGCCGTGCCGACCGCGCTGGTGGCGGCGCGCACGGTGTCGATCACGCCGGCGATCTGCTCCAGCAGCTTGTTGAAGGCGACCGCGGTGTGACCGATTTCGTCCATGCGCTGGACCGGGATTTTCTGGGTCAGGTCCAGCGTCTGGCTGACATTGACCAGGGTGCTGCGGATGCTTTCAAGGCTGCTCTTGATGATGCTATAGAGCTGCCATGCCAGCGCGCCGGTCACCAGCAGGCCAAGCACGATCACCGACAGCATCAGGCGGAAAGCGAAGGAATACGCTGCGCCGCTCTCGGTACGGATATCGTCGCTCAGCTTATTGTTATAGGCGATGTGGTCGTCGAAGCCTTTTTTCAGCGCGCCGGCCGTCACGGCCAGCGGCGTGCCGGGCATCAGCGTGGCGCGCACCGCATCCATGTCGCCGGCGTGGGCGCCGGCCAGGAACGGGATCAGCGCCTGGCGATAGGCTGCCATGTTGGCCTTGTCGGCCTCCAGCAGCTTGCGGTCGGTGTCGTCGAAGATGCGTTCTTTCTCATACGTCGCGATGACGGTATCGAACTTGGCGTGGGCCTCGTTGTACGCCTTGTCGAGCGCCGTTTTATCCGTCAGGTTGGAGAACACCGAGAGACGATAGCCGGCCAGGCGGCTGTCGGCGAGGTAGCCTTTGGCCTCGTTCAGGCCAGCGATGCTCGGGACTAAACGGGTTTGCACCAGGTCCAGCCGCGCTTGGGCGCGCGACAACTGATTCAGGCCGGTGAAGCCGACAAAGATCAGCGCGAGTAGCGCCAATGACAGGGTCAGAATCAAGCGCTTGGTAATAGTCATGGTGACTTTTCTCATAAAAGTGTTAAAAGATTCGATTGTTGCTCGGCTACATTTAAGTATACCGGAACCCTGTTACCACAAGACAACAATGAGGAAATTTACGCTGCGCCGCAACCAAAACGCAACGCATGCATCCATTAAGTGACGCATCGCGTTGCGCTTGTTGCAAGGAAGATTAGTCAGAAAACCACAAACCCGTGTGTGGCGTCACGTGCGAGCTGTTCGACCAGGCCAAACTCCCAATCCAGGTAGGCCTGCATCGCCGCGTCTTGATTATCGGTTCCCTCGTAAGGCCGGCGATAGCGGTCGATCAGCGGCGAGGCCAGGCGCGTCGGCCCCTCTTCCAGCGGCAGTCCGACGGCGGCCCATGCCGTCGTCCCGCCGGTCAGTACGCGTATCGGCAGATCGGTCAGCGCGTGCAGGTCGCCGGCGACATAACGCGCTAGCAGGCTGCTGCCGCAGGTGAGCACAAACCGTTTGGCGCCGGGCGAAAGCTTAGATACGATCGCCGGCAATTCGGAGCGCAGCGCGAACCATGCGCCGGGAATATGACGCTTTTGATAATTGACACCTGAGGTGAAGTCCAGCAGCACCGTTTCCTCCGGCGCCTCGGCGAGCCATTGCGCAAGTGCCTCCGTGCCGATCTCGCGTACTTCGGGATGCGGCGGAAGTTCGTCGGTCCATGCCTCCGCCACATTGAAGTCGGCGGCTTGCAGCCCGTCGACCACATAGACCTCGTGGTTCATTTGAGCCAGCCAATGCGCGGTGAGGTTGGCGCGCACACCGTCGCTGTCGGCCAGCACAATGCGGGCGCCGCGCACCGGCGCAAACTGTTCGGTCTCCTGCACAAGCTGGCCTCCCGGCGCGGAGCGGAAGCCAGGCAGGCGGCCGTCGCGGAATTCCGCCGGACCGCGCACATCGAACAGATAGGTGGTGCGGGCGGCGTCGGCCCGCAGTTGGTCCAGTCCCGCGCGATCGAGGCGGCGCACACCGGTGCGGTCAGCCAGCGATCTGGCGTCGTCGGCGGCGGTCAGGCGGTTGTTATCGGACGCCGGCGGATAGCTTCGCGACTGGCCGTGTTCCAGTTTTTGGCGCGCCAAAGTCCAGCCGATCGTGCCGTTGCGCAGCGCAGCAACCGGATTGGGAATTCCGGCGTTAATCAGCGATTGCGTGCCGATGATGCTGCGGGTGCGGCCGGCGCAGTTGACGATAATTTGTGTCTTCGGGTTCGGCGCCAGCTCGCGCGCGCGCAGCGCCAGCTCCGCGCCGGGAACGCTGAAGCTGCCGGGAATGCTCATGGTCTGGTACTCGTCGTAACGGCGCGCATCGAGGATGACGATATCCTTGCCGCCGTCGATCAGCGCCTTCACCTCCGGCGCCGACAGCGATGGCGTGTGAAGCTTCGCCTCCACCAGTTCGCCGAAGGCTTTGCTGGGCACATTCACGTCGCGGAACAATTCGCCCCCGGCGGCCTGCCAGCCTGCGACGCCTCCGGCGAGCAGCGAGACGTCGGTGTAGCCCAACTGCCGCAGGCGGCTGGCGGCGGATACGGCCAGGCCCTCACCGCCATCCAGTACGACGATGGGCACATCACGGCGCGGCAGCTTGGCGTAGGCATCGAGTTCGATGCGGCCGTACGGCAGGTTGGCGGCGAACAGCGGGTGTGCCTGTGCGTGCGGGTCTTCCTCGCGCACGTCGAGCAGCGCGATCTCGCGACGCGCCAACAGGTCTTCGCGCACCTGCTGCGGGCTGCGGTAAGGGACGCCAAGCAGGCCGGTTTGGAGCGGGTTTTTAGTCATGGCTTTCGGATTCCTTGGATTGTGTGTGGCGATCAGGCGGCATTGGCATAGCCGGACCGGAACGGCTTGACCGCGCCTTCCGGCGTGAAGACGCTGCGGTCCACCGCGCCGATATCGGCGCCATAGACGTGGATGCCGATCGAAATGCGGTCGTCATAGGCGTTGAAGACCTGGTGGATATCGCCCAGCGTTGGCGACACGGCCGTCACCACGCCGGTTTCCAGCCGCTGCGGCTCGCCCACTTTTTCGAGCACGCCATCGGCGCGGCGGCGGTAGTCCTGCGAGATCTCGGCCCCGCGCAGCAAGCCGATGAGACCCCATACCGTGTGGTTGTGGATCGGCGTCGATTGACCCGGTCCCCAGACGAAGCTGACCACCGAGAACCGCGCCGCCGGATCGCGGTAAAGTAGATACTGACGATAGTATTGCGGGTCCGGCAACGCGGCCTGCTGCGGCAACCAGTCGTCATGGGCGACCAGTTCGCGCAACAGTTCGGAGCCCCGCGCGACGATGCGCGTTTCGTCCGTTTCATGGCCCTGCTCCAGCAGGGCGTCCAGCGCCTCGACGAAATGCCGCAGGCGGGCCGGCGTTTCAAAACCAGGTGATGCGCTCATCTAAGTCTCCTCATCCAAATGGCTCCTGTCAGGCGGCCTGGCGGCGCGCGGCGGTGTTGCGGTTTTCCGGCACGTCCAGTCCGAGGTTGCCGCGCAAGGTGGCGTGTTGGTAGTCCCGGCGGAACAGGCCGCGCTGCTGCAGCACCGGCACCACCTCGGCCACAAACGCGTCGAGCTGTCGCGGCAGGGACTCGAACAGTATAAACCCGTCGGCGGCGCCGCCATCGAACCAGTTCTGGATGGCGTTGGCCACCTGCACCCCGGTGCCGACGAACTCCTTGCGCGGGCTGGCGTAGCGCAGCGCGGTCTCCCGCAAGGTCAGGTTTTCCTCCCGCGCGGTACGCACGATGCGCTCGGAAGCGCTGCGGTTGCTCTCGGCGCCGTATTGGGCGATGTCAGGGAACGGACCGTCCAGCGGGTACTGGGCCAGGTCATGTTCGTTGAAGGAACGCGCCAGCGCCACCAGCGCATCCTCGATGCGGATCAACGCCACCGCTTCCTGGTAGAGGCGCTGGGCGTCCTCCTCGGTTTCGCCGACGATGGCGCGCAACGCCGGCAGCACGGCCAGCTTGGCGGCCGGACGGCCGAAGGCCGCGGCGCGCTTTTTGATATCCGCGTAATAGGCCTGCGACGATTCGAAGCTCGATCCCTCGGTGAAGAAAGCCTCGGCGTGGCGCGCCGAGAAATTGCGGCCGTCCTCCGAGGCGCCGGCCTGAAAGATCACCGGTTGCCCTTGCGGCGAACGGCTGATGTTCAGCGGACCGCGCACCGAGAAGAACTCTCCCTGGTGGTGCAGTGTGTGCAGCTTGTCGGGGTCGATGAACCGGCCGCTGGCCTTGTCGTGCACCAGTGCGTCGTCCTCCCATGAATCCCACAGCCCCTGCACGGTTTGCAGATGCTCGGCGGCGATCCGGTAGCGCACCTCGTGCGGGGGATGCGTCGGCTTGCCGTAGTTCTCGGCGCTGCCCGACAGCCAGGACGTGACCACGTTCCAGCCGGCGCGTCCTTTGCTGATATGGTCCAGCGATGCGAACTGCCGGGCGACCGTGTATGGCTCGCTGTAGCTCACAGTGAGCGTGCCAACCAGTCCGATATTCCTGGTGGCGGTGGCCAGCGCCGAGAGGATGGTCAGCGGCTCGAAGCGGTTCAGGTAGTGCGGGCTGGACTTCTCGGTGATGTGGACGCTGTCCGCCACGAACAGGAAATCGAACTTGCCCTGCTCCGCCAATTTGGCCTGGCGCAGGTAGAAGTCGATATTGGTGCTGGCGCCTGGATCGGCATCCGGATGGCGCCAGTCGCCCCAACCCGGGCCAACGCCGTGCAGGATGAAACCGAGTTTGAGTTGGCGCGATGCTTGTGGTGTAGTCATGACGATGCTCCTGATCTGGAATGGAAAGTGAGTTAAGCCGGACGGAAAAGTGTGGTGTCAACCAGCCGGCTGGCATCGACCCGGCGTGGAAACAGCTTCGCTTCGAAAAATGTATCGGCCACCTGCTGCAGCTGCGTGACGATCCGCTGGTCGACAGGGCGTAGCTGCGGGCGGTCGCGATCGACCACCAACTTGACCACATCGGCCGGCAAACCGGTCAGGCGTTGGAACACTTCGGCGTATTCCTTGGGGTGCACATTGGCCCAGGCATTGGATAACGCGAGGCGCCGCAACACATCGGCCAATGCGGCGCGCTTGCCCGGATCGGCCAGCGCCGCATCCGACGCGGCGATCACGCCGATGCCGGAATTGATGCCCACGCCATCGCGCAACACGCGCGCACCGTGAATCTCCGCGTTGGCCTGGTAGGTGCCGAAGGTGGCCCACGCTTCGATCTTCCCGCTGGAGAAGGCGACGGCGGCGTCGCTCGGCAAAAGGAAGCCGGTGGTGACGTCGTCCGGTTTCAAGCTTGCCTCGCGCAGCGCGCCGAACAGGAGGTAATGCGCGACGCTGCCGCGCGCAGACGAGACGATGACGTTGCGGCCTTTGAGGTCGGCCACCGACTTGATCGGCGATCCGGCGGGCACCAGTATCGCCACGCCGGTCGGCGACGACACGCTGGCCGCCACCACCTTGACGCGCGCGCCTCCCGCCGCCGCCGCAAGCGCCGGCGTATCGGCAGCCATCGCCGTGTCGACGTCGCCCGACACCACCGCCTCGAACAGCGGCGCGGCGCCCTGGAAGCTGGCCCACTGGATCTTGTAAGGCACGTCCGTAAGCACGCCGGCCGCTTCCGCCTTGGTGCGCAGCAGCTTGACCTGGTCGCCCAGCACCACGGTGACCTTGGACAGGTCGACCGGGACCGGGGCGCCGCTGCTTGCCGCCCCGCCGGCATCGCCTGCCTTGCCGCAGGCGCCCAGCAGCGCGGCCGCCGGCAGCATCGCCAGCAAGCGCCGGATACGATTGGGATCAGAAGTCATAGGTGACCTTGCCGTAGTAGTAGGCGCCGCTCGGCGCGAATGGCGCGGGCCCGTAGACAAAGCCGCTGCTGCCGGAATTGGCGTCGCCCGGACCGTTGCGATCCGGTTTGGTGTCGAACAGGTTGGCCGCCCCCACCACCAGCCTGGCGCGCTTGGTGACGGCGTAGCTGACATCGAGGTCGGTCAACCACTTGGCGCCGAAGTGATAGTCCCTGGCGCGATCGGCAGTGGTCTGCCAGGTGGACGAATCGTAGCGGGTGGTTTGCAGGTTCGCCTCCACCGGGCCGATAAACCAGCGCGCCGACAGTATCAGCTTGGTCCTCGGCGTGGCCGTCAGATCGCCAATGCCGCCGCCGGCCGAGTAACCGAACCACACCGAGCTGCCGCCCGGATTGGCGCCCAGAGCTGTGATTTCCGATGGCGTCGCCTTGATGTTGGTGATCGTGGTGCGGTTCCAGTTGACGGCCGCGCCCCAGCGCACCAATCCATAGCTGCCGTAGTCGCTGGTGATGTCGGCCACCAGGTCGGCGCCACGCGTGCGGGTATCGACGCCGTTGGCGAAGTACTGCACCCATTCGGTGCCGGTCAATCCCCCGGCCACCAGTGTCGGCGCGAAGGCCGGGCCGAACATGTAGCCGGTGCGGATGATGCGGTCCTTGACCTTGACCTGGTAGCCGTCCAGCGTAATGTTGATATTATCGGCCGGCTTGAGCACCAGGCCTAAGCCGAAATTGACCGACTTCTCCGGATCGAGATCGCGCGCGCCGAACTGACGTGCCAGCGCCGAATCGTTGCGCAGCAGTTTGGACAGGCTGGGTTCAACCACCCCGGTGACGGGATTGATGTTGGTGCGGTTGTCGGTCTGGGAGTAGCCCGATTGCGTCAGCGACGGCGCCCGGAAACCGGAACCGACGGTGCCGCGTACCGCGAACTTTGGCGAGAAATTGTAGCGGCTGTTGATTTTCCCGCTCGCGGTGTTGCCAGCGCTGTCGTTGTAGTGCTCCGCGCGCACCGCGCCATCGACGAACAGGTTCTCGACGGGATAGAAGCCGATATCGTTGTAAATCGCCAGCACTGTGCGCTGGATGCTGGTCGCGTCGGCAGGAGACAGCGCCACGCCGGCCTGCGCGCCGACGGCGGCCGGCTTGCCGACATTCGGATTGCCTTCCTGGTCGCCGGGTTTGAAGATGTAGCCGCCGTTGATGTAACCCAGGGGATCGCCGGCATAGGTGGTGAAGCGCTCGACACGCTGCTCCAGGCCCCACGACCACTGCAACGGCTTTTTCAGACCGATGTCGAAGGCGCGCGTAAAGTCCTCGTTGGTGGTCCATTGTTCGAACTGATAAACGGCCAGGTTATCGAAGCTGGTCGGCGACGCAGGTCCCAACGAGGGATTGAGCGTCAGGTTGCTGTACTGGCGCGCGCGGTTCTTGCCGTAGCCGGTGCTGATATCCCAGTTCCAGCCGGCTGCGCGCCCGCGCGCGCCGGCGTTCAGCTGGAAGTCGAAGGCGCTCATGTTATTCAGCGCGAAGTAACCGTCCGGGTAGACCTGCGCTATTGTCGCAAGCCCGTTGGGACGGCGGAAGTTATTTCCCGCCACCGTGTTGCGGGTGCCGGCGGTACCGAACGCGTACAGCGTGATGTCCTTGTTGAATGGCTTCTCGGCGTTGAAGGCCAGGTCGTAGGCTTCGATGCCCGGATCGCCGTTGTGCGCGCCGTCGCGGTTCCAGCTGGCGTTCTTGGGATTCGACGCGGGCGAATACGCGACCAGGTTCGTCGACGGGAAGTTATTCCAGGACTGTCCGCGCTTGCGCAGTGCGGCGGCGATATGGACGAAGCCGTCGTCGCCGAGCGCGAAGCCGACGTCGCCCTCCAGCTTCTTGTTCGACAGGTCGCCGGCGCCGCTCTTCAACTCCCCGTAGCTGGCCGAAATCTGGCCGCCGTGGTTACCCGTCTTGAGGATGACGTTGACCACCCCGGCCACCGCGTCCGATCCGTATTGCGCGGCCGCGCTGTCCTTGAGCACTTCGATATGGTCGATGGCGCTGAGTGGAATGGTATCGAGATCGATCGCGTTGACGCCGCTGGTATCGCCGCCGCCATTGGTCAGCAGCGCAGAATTATGACGGCGCTTGCCGTTGACCAGGACCAGCGTGTAGGCCGGCCCCAGGCCACGGTTGCTGACCGGCCGCACCACCGAGTTGACGCCCGCCTGGTTGGTGCCGAAGTTAAACGACGGCAGCAGCCGGCCCAAGGCCTCGGCCAATTCCGCGCGGCCGGTATGGATCAACTGCTCGCCGCTGATCACGTCGATAGGCGCCGGGCTGTCCGCCACGGTGCGGGCTTCGCCGCGCACACCGGTGGTGACCACCACGTCCTGCACTTGGCCGACGCTGGTCTGCGCCAAGGCGTTCATGCCTCCCAGCAGGCCGGCCGCCAGCAGCGCCAGGCGCAGGGTCTTCAATTTTGGCTGATTGTTCTTATAGTGCTGCATGCGTTGATTCCCTATGTCGTTATGTATTTTTGATCAGGCGAGGTACTTGGCAAAGCTGCGGTCCCAGATTGGTTTGACGTCGACGCGGCGCGCCAGCAGGCCGGCATCGGAAAACACATCGGCCACCTGCTGCTGCGACTTGATTGCCACGTCGTCCACCGCCACCAGCTTGTAGGGCTGGCTGCGCTGGGTCGCCTGGTTGAGGAAGAACTGCGGCGGCACGCCGGCAATCTGGCCGCTCTTGACAGCCCACGGCTTCGGATTGCGGTTGATCCAGTCGTAAACCTTGGCCACACGCTGAAGGTAGTCGCCGATGGCTGCATGCTTGAGCGGATCGGCTATCGCCTGCGGCGAGGTGCTGATGACGTAGTTCCCGGACAGGTAGCCGTCGGCCGTGCGCAGCACGCGCGCGCCTTCCTGGCTTTTGGCCAGTTCCACCACAAGGCCGTAAATCACCCACGCATCGAGCTGCCCGCTCTTGAACGCGGCGAAGGCGTCCTGCGGAGGCAGTGCGACCGGCTGGATGTCCTTGAAACCAAGGCCGTTCTCTTTCAACAGCTGCAGCAGAAAGTAGTGCGAGGTGGTCGATCGCGCATAGCCGATGCGCTTGCCCTTGAACTGCGCCGGATCGGTGATGGGCGAGTTTTTCGGCACCAGCACCACCTGGTTGTTGACGTCTCCGCGCAGCACGGCGATCACCTTCAGCGGCGTGCCACTGGCGGCGGCGAAGATAGGCGGGATTTCGCTCATGGAGCCGAAATCCAGGGAGCCCGACGCCAGTGCTTCGACGATCAGGTTCCCGGCCGCGAATTCTGCCAGTGCAGTCTTGTACGGGATTGCGGCGACGCCCGCTTCGTTGAAGTAGTAGGAGTCGCCACCCTTGTATGTACCTACCCGCAGCGTGGTGTCGCGCAGTTGTGCCGCCGCCGCTCGTGTGGTGTTGCTCCAGCCGCCCAGCAGCGCGGCCAGTCCGGCGCCGGCGCCCAATCGCGCGCTCCGGCGCAGAAATTGACGGCGAGCGTCGCCCTTCGAAGTGATCGAATCCATTTTTCCAGCCTCTTTGATTTGTAGGTGTTTAGGGCGCGGGCGCTTCCGAAACCAGCGCGATGCGGGCGTAGCCGGCGTCGTTCAGGGTTCCCATGGTCTTGACGATGCGGCCGTAGGCCAGCGCCTGATCGCCGCGAAGGTGGATGCGGCGCTCCTTGTCGCCGGCGGCCTCCTGCGCCATCAGCGGCAGCAGCGTGTCCGGCGTGGCGGCGGTCTGGTTGACGAAGACCGTGCCGCTGGCGTCGATGCTGACGACGATAGGCGGCTTGGGCTCCTCCAGCGGCTTCGCGCTGGAAGTCGGCAGATCGACCTTGACGCCGGCCGTCATCATCGGCGCCGCCACCATGAACACGATCAGCAGCACCAGCATGACATCGACCAGCGGCGTGACGTTGATATCGCTGACCGGACCTGGCCGGTGTGCCGGACCTGAAGATAAACGAACGCCCATGTCAGACTCCCTGCGCCGCCAGCGGCGTGATGTTGCGTGCGGCGCGGTCGGCCTTGGCCGGCGCGGCCTCGATAGTCTCCACCAACGCCTCCCCCGCTTCCAGTTGGCGTGACAGCTGCACCTCCACCAGTCCGACCAGGGTGGAAAGGCGGGCGGCGTAACTGTTCAAGTCACCGGAGGCACGGTTGTAGGCGACGACGGCGGGAATCGCGGCCACCAGGCCCAGCGCGGTGGCGAACAAAGCCTCCGCGATGCCCGGCGCCACCACGGCCAGGCTGGTGCTGTTACTGGCGGCGATGCCCTGGAATGCGTTCATGATGCCCCACACGGTACCGAACAGGCCGACGAAGGGTGCGACCGAGCCGACCGTCGCCAGTATCGACAAGCCTTTTTGCAGTTCCTCCACCTCGACATTGCTGCTGATCTGCCCCACGCGGTTGATGCGTTCCTTCAGGCTGTCGCGACCCGCCGCGTCGACATGCAGATGCTGGCGATGGCTGGTATTCCACTCGTCGACGATGGCGTGATAGATGCGCGCGAACGGGTCCTGCGTATTTTGCTTGAGAGCCTGCGCCAGCCGCGTTAGCGAGCGCTGTCCCGCCAGCGCGCCGGTCCAGGCGATGGCATGTCGGCGCAGGCGAGAAAAGCGCAACATCTTGTCGATGATGACGCCCCAGCTGGCGAGCGACGCCAGCACCAGCACCAGCACCACCATGATGGATTTAACGATAAAGTCGGCCTGCTCGAACAGCTGCAACGGCGAGAGATGGGCGACAGACTGGGCGACAACTTGGGTAGCACTCATGGCGTTTTCCTTGACTAGTTAATTTTGAAGACGATGTTCCCGGCCAGCAGATAAGTGCTGCCGCCCAGATCGGGCAACCGGGGGAATGGCGCCGCGCGCCGAATCGCGTCACGCGCCGCCTCGTCCAGCGCTTCCACGCCGGACGGCTGGATATCGAAGGAGATCAGCGCGCCCTGCGGGTTGAGGGTCAGGCGGTAGCCGACCTTGCCCTGCTGGCGGCGCATCTTCGCTTCGCGCGGATAATCGGCATTGCTGTTGATACGGGAGTAGACCTGGTTCACATAATCGGTCGGAATGCCTTCGGTGCTGATTTGCCTGGGCGCGGCGGCAACCGGCGCGGGAGCTGGCGGCTGCGGCGGCGCCGGCGCCACGGGCGTCACCGGCCCGATGGGCGCTGCCTGTACCGGCGGCGCGGGCGGCGTGTAGGTCTCGGCTTTCTCGGCCGAAGTCTCCACCGTCTTCGGCGTGGGCAAGGGCTGGGCCACCGGTTTGGGCGGCGCCAGTTGCACCGGTTTTTCCTTCACCGGCTCCGGTTTTGGCGGCGCCAGTTCTTTCTTGGGCTCCGGCTGCAATCGGATCAACTCCACCACCGGCGGCGTCACCGCAGGTTTAACGACAGCGCTGGAGAAGCTCCAGATGGCCAGCAGCGCCGCACCATGCACCAGCACCGTGCCGGCGGCGCCGGGGCTGCGCAGCCAGCCGGCCGGTTTGGCCGCTGCTGCGTTCAGGTAGGAAGTGGCGAATCCAGCACTCAACGCTACTGCGTCAACCTGGTCGGTCTGGTATGCGTCATTAACTGACAGTGTGGCGCTAGACATTGATGGTCCTCCTTTGATTAGTCGAACAGGTCGGGCTCTTCGCGCGTGATCACGTCCCATAACGGCTGGAAGCTGAACCAGCCGCCGGCGTCGGAGCCGATCTGGCCGGCCGTGTGCAACGCCACCTCGTGCGGAATCGGCTTGGTCGGACCGGCCGCCTCGGACAGCAACTGCGCCTGGGCGGCGTTTTCGAAGGCGATGTAGCGCCACACCGCCGACTCCACCGACGCGCCTACAGTCAGCAGGCCGTGGTTCTGCAGGATCACCGCTTTGCGCGGCCCCAAAGTAGCGGCGATGCGTTCGCCCTCGCTCGAATCGAGCACCACGCCGCTGAAGTCCGAGAAGATCGCGTGGTCCTGGTAGAAAGCGCAGGAGTCCTGGGTCAGCGGGTCGAGTAGCCTGCCTTGGGCAGCGAACGCCTTGCCATACAAGCCATGCGAATGGGCCGCGGCGATGACGTCCGGCCGCGCCTTGTGCAGCTCCGAGTGGATCGCGAACGCGGCGCGGTTCAGGAGACCATCGCCTTCGACGACCTTGCCGTCGTGGCTGACCAGGATCAGGTCCGATACGCGAATGTGGCCGAAATAGACGCCGGCCGGATTGACCCAGAAATGGTCCGGGAATTCAGGATCGCGCGCGGTGATGTGCCCCGCCCCGCCCATGTCGTAGCCATAGCGCGCAAACAGGCGGAAGGAGACGGCCAGGCGCTCTTTGCGATATTGGCGCTGGGCTTCGATAGTCGGCGGCGGTGGTGGCTCGGCGAAGATGATGGCGCCATTGGCGTCGCGCGGCGCGGCGTAGATCGCCGGACGCGGCGTGTTCTTGCCGACTTGGCGCAGGTGTGGCCGCGACAGGGGCGCCGAGTAAAGTGGTGAGGAGCTGCTCATAGTGGTTCCTTAAAGGTTCAGTAGCCGCGCGCGGTGTCGACCACGTCGGTCAATGGTTCGCCACTGCGGAAGCGGTCCAGGTTCAGCACGAACTTGTCGATCAGCGCCGGCACGATCTGATCGGTGCTGGGCGAAATGTGCGGCGACAGGCGCACGCGCGGGTGGCCGTAGAACGCATGGCCGGCCGGCAGGGGCTCGGGGTCGGTCACGTCCAGTGTCGCCAACGCCACCTTGCCTTCGTTGAGCGCGTCGAGCAGCGCCTGGTGGTCGACCAGGTTGCCGCGCGCGATATTAATCAGGTGCAGACCGGGTTTGGCATGGGCTAGCGCGGCGCGGCTGATGGCGTGGCGTGTCTCGGCGGTCGACGGCGCCGCCAGCACCAGATGATCCGAGCGCGCCACCAGTTGATCGAGCGAGTCGACCCGCTCGACGCCTTCGACACCGAACGGCGCGTCGGAGCGGCGCAGCGCCACCACCTTGATTCCCAGCGCGAGCGCCCGTTGCGCCAGCGCCTGGCCGATCGAGCCGAAGCCGTAGAGCCCCAACGTCGTCCCCTGCACCAGGCCAAGCGACAGGCGGCGCCAGTCGCTGGCCTGCTCCAGCCAGATTTCCGGAATATGCTTGGCGGCTGTGAAGATCGCAGCCAGCACGTATTCGGCGATGGCCACCGAGGCGGTGCCGCGCGCCGAGGTGACCACCGGCCCGTCGAACAGCCAATCGGGGTAGTAATCGATGCCGACCGAGGCCAGTTGCACCCAGCGCACCTCGTTCCAGCCGGCCGGCGCGGGTGTCTGCAACAGCGTCTGGCCTTTCGGCGCGGGCAGCGCGAACAGGACGTCGGCGCCTTGCGGCAGTGCCGTCAGCGGACCCGGTGGGACGTCGCGCACGGCCAGGCCCGTACGCTGGGCCAACAAGGCGTTGACCTTGGCGTCGAACTGGCTGGCGACAATGATGTTGGCTCTATTTAGACTGGTGGTCTGGGTCATCGACTGCTCCGTATCAGGCGGCCAGGCGCGAAGGTTCGCCGGCCTGCAACGCTTCCCGTTCGGCCACCGCCGCGCGCACCAGGGGAATCAGCTCGCGGCCGTATTGCAGCGCGTCCTGGATCGGGTCGAAGCCACGGATCAGGAAGGTGGTCACGCCCAGTTCCCAGTACTTGAGCAGCGCGTCGCGCACCTGTTCCGGCGTGCCCACCAAGCCGGTGGAATTGCCGGCCGCCTTGGTCAGCGCGGCGATGCCGGTCCACAGGCGCTCGTCGACCACCCTGCCCTGCGCAGCGGTATCGAGCAGGCGCTGGGAGCCGGCGTTCTGCGGTTGCTGCGGGCGCTGGCTGAAATGGACATTGCCCTTTACGCGTTCGGTGGCGGTGGCCAGGATGGCGTCGGCCTTGGCCCAGGCCTGATCCTCGGTCGCGGCGAGCACGGGGCGCAGCGACAGGCTGAAACGGATCTTGTCGGCGCGGCCATGCCTGGCGGCGGCGGCCCGCACGCGGGCGATCGTCTCCGCCACCTGGGCCAGCGACTCGCCCCACAGCGCGTACACGTCCGCATGCTTGCCGGCGACTTCGATGGCCGCCTCGGACGAGCCGCCGAAGTAGACCGGTATGTGCTGGTTGTTCAGCGGGCGCACGCCGGCGTTCTGCCCCTTGAAGCGGTAGATCGGGCCCTCGTGGTCGAACGGCCCTTGCGAGGTCCACGTCTTGCGGACCACGTCCAGGTATTCGTCGGTGCGCTGGTAGCGCTGGTCGTGGTCAAGGAAGTCGCCATCGCGCTGCTGTTCGGTGTCGTCGCCACCGCTGATGACGTGGACCGCCAGGCGGCCGTCGCTGAAATGGTCCAGCGTCGCGAACTGGCGCGCCGCCAGCGTCGGCGACACGAAGCCGGGGCGATGGGCCAGCAGGATGCCCAGCTTCTGCGTCTGCGAAGCGATATAGGAGGCGACCTGGAAGCCGTCCACCGAGGCGCTGCTGTGGGCGACCAGCACGCGGTCGAAACCGGCGTATTCGTGGGCGCGGGCCACCGCTCCCAGGAAGCTCTTGTTGACGACGGAACCCTGCGGCAGCACGGTTTCGGATACTTCTTGGGTGGCGCTAAAGCCGATGAATTCGATGCTCATGATGCTTCCTTTGCAGTGATGGATGAAATGCCGGCCACGCCGGACGATGAGGTTTTGCTGGCGGCGCGCGCGGCGAAAGCCGCCTTGCCGCTGTTGACTAAAATGGTGTCGTTCTGCGGCGTGTGGATACGGCTGCACAGCACATCGCGGTAGTGACGCTGCAGCGCGTTGGCGCGCGACAGGCCGGGGTTTCCGCTTAATTCAATCGCCTTTTCCACTACCTGGATAGCCTGGTTCGTGACCAGGTATTTGATGCGGAAGGCGTCCTGCGGCGGCACCGCGCCGTTGGCGGCGGCATCAATCAGCACCCGATTGGAGAACAGCCAGGCATCCAGTTGGCCCAACGCCTCTTGAAAGCGCGGCAGCGTCGAGAGCGGCGCGCCGAGATTGGCCGGCACGCGTTCTTCCAGCCACGCCGCCAGCCAGTCGCGGGCCGCGCGGGCCACCGCGTCGTAGATCGCCGACAGCAGCACCGACATCCACAGCAGCAGCGAGGCATCCAGATCCGGCGCGGCACCGGCCGGCGCCACTTCCACCGCATGATCGAGCGGCACCAGCACGTCGTCGAACACCACCTCGTGGCTACCGGTGGCGCGCATGCCCAGGTGATCCCAGTTTTCGATAACTGTGATGCCCGGTGTGTCGCGGCGCACCAGCCAGCTGCCGACCAGCGGTTCCGGATCGTCGCTGCGGGCCCAAACGCCCAGCCAGGTCAGACGCGGTATGCCGGTCGAATAGATCTTGCGGCCGCTGATGCGCCACCCCTCCGGTGTGCGTCGCGCCGTGGTCGCGGGCAGGCCGCCGCGTGCAGGCGTGCCCAGTTCCGGCTCCACGCGCAGCGCGTTGATCAACGCGCCGTCGCGCAGAGTCTCCTCGACGACACGGTGCAGCAGGTGCGGCGGCCACTTCGACTGCCGGCCCGACGCGTGGTGCAGATACTGCATCGTCAGTACCAGCGCGGTGGACGGCTCGCCGCGCGCCACGGCGGCAACCACGCGCGTCGTCTGCGCCAGGCTGGCGCCCAGCCCACCCAGGGCGCGCGGCACCGTCAGGCCGAGCAGACCTAGTTCGTGCAGGCGTTCGAAATTTTGGTGCGGGAAGCTGCCGTCGCGATCATGCCGTTCGGCGGTGGCCGCGAATTCGGCGCTCAGGCCCTCCAGCAGCGCGGCGAATTCCGGGCTGTCCAGCTGATGGGCGGGATCTATGACGGGCAGGCGAAGGACGGATGTGGTCATGATCAGATCGAGAAGTTACTGAAGTTGAATGGCGTGTGAACCGGCGCCTGGACTTTCGGCTCGGGCGCTGGCGCCGGAGCATCGGCTTCCACGCCCAGTAATTGCAGCAGTTGGGCGCGAACCCGCTGGAACTCCGGCCGCTCCGCGCTGCGGGGACGCGGTTGGGCGATTGCGATGTCCGAGACGATGCGGCCCTTTTCCAGTACCAGCACGCGGTCGGCCAGCAGCACCGCCTCGTCGACGTCGTGCGTCACCAGCAGCACGGACGGCCGGTGTTGGCGCCACAACGACAGGATCAGCTGGTGCATGCGGATGCGGGTCAACGCGTCGAGCGCGGCAAACGGCTCGTCGAGCAGCAGCAATTGCGGTTCGCGCACCAGCGCCCGGGCCAGGGCCACGCGCTGCGCTTCTCCGCCGGACAGCGTCGCCGGCCAGGCGTTCTCGCGGTGATCCAGCCCCACTTCGGCCAGCGCCCGCCGCGCGCGTTCGCGCGGCTGGTCGATCTTCAATCCCAAAGTGACGTTGCGCCAGGCGCGCTTCCACGGCATCAGGCGCGGCTCCTGGAACACGGCGGCGCGCGCTTGCGGCACCTCCAGGGTGCCGGAGGTGATGCGGTCCAATCCCGCCAGTGCGCGCAGCAGCGTGGTCTTGCCGGAGCCGCTGCGGCCCAGCAGCGCGACGAATTCGCCGGCACGGATGTCAAGATTGAGCTGGTCGAGAATGACGTTGGGGCCGAAGTGCTTGCTCAGCAAGCGTGCCTGCACCGGGGTACGCGGCGCGACCGGCGCTTCGGGGCGGAAGCTGGAGGCGCCGTCGTTGCGTGCGGAGATGCCGGTCCCTGGCAGATCGAGTTGGATGGTTTGCATGCTCAGTCCTTGATGAAGGTCGGACGCCAGGCCAGCGCATAGTGTTCGATGGCGCGCACCAGCAGATCGGTGGCGAGGCCCAGCAGGCTGTAGACCAGCAGGCAGACGACGATGACGTCGGTGCGCATGAAGTCGCGGGCGTTGTTGATCAGGTAGCCCAGGCCCGCCGTGGCGTTGATCTGCTCCACCGCCACCAGCGACAGCCAGCTCACGCCAAGCGAATAGCGCAGGCCTACCAGGAAGGATGGCAAGGCGCCGGGCAGGATCACATGGACGATCAACTGCGGGTAGCTCAAGCCGAACAGCCGCGCCGCCTCCACCAGCTTGGAATCGATGCCGCGTATGCCGCTATACAGCGTCAGGTACATCGGGAAGGTGGTGGCGAAGGCGATCAGCGCAATTTTGGTGAACTCGCCGATGCCGAACCACAGAATGAACAGCGGAACCAGGCCGAGGAAAGGCAAGGTGCGCGCCATCTGCATGGTCGAATCGACCGCCACTTCGCCCCGGCGCGACAGGCCGGCGATCAGCGCCAGCGCGGTGCCCAAGGTGAGCGACACCGACAGGCCGGTAACGACGCGATGCAGCGACACCCATACGTTGCTGCCCATTTCACCGGAGGCGATCAACTCGCCCAGCGTGACGAAGATCTGCGACGGCGCCGCCAGCACGCGCTCGGGCAGAAAGCCGGTGCGCGAGGCCGCCTCCCACAGCGCGAGCAGCACCAGCGGGCTGGCGGCGCGCCGCAGCACGGAGAGCAAAACGGAAGGCTTGGTTTTAGCGGGCGCGGTATCTGAGGATACTGGTACTGTCGCGCCGCCGTAGGCAGGAGTTGAAACCGACATGTCTTTGCTTCCCTATGCTGAGGATTCGAAGGCTTTTCGAGCCGTTGAAATCTAGTATAGGTAGCAAATGATTATGTCAAAACTAATTGTTTCGACTATTGATATATGATTTTCAGGAATAATTAAAAACTAGCGGGAGGCGACCTTGGGCACCGCCTTCAGCGGCGCTTCGGCGAACGCGTGCTGCACCGCCTGCGCGAAGAAATCAATCGCATGTTGCACTGGGCCTGGCTGCAAAGGCTGCACCAGCCAGATATCCAGCACCGGTTTGAAGTCCACCACGTTAACGATATCGAGCTGCGCGCGGTGGCGGCTGCGCTCCAGTATGGGACGCGGCATCAGTCCCAGTCCCAGTCCACTGGCGGCCAAGCCCAGTTGGAGGTCGGTGCCGAAGGTCTCGAGATTGATCTTGAACGACAGCCCCTGCTCCATCAATGCGCGCGCCAGCCCGGCGCGGAAGCCGCAACCGTCCGGATTGAGCACCCAGCCGGTACTGAAAATGTCGCGCAGCTTGTAACTGCGCTTGGGCATGGCGCCCTTCTGCGCGACGATCACCAGCTCAATTCGGCCAAGCGTGCGCCCGCGCAGCCCTTCGGGCAGCACTTTCGTGGCCGGGAACAGCGCCACGGCGGCGTCGATCTCCGCGTTGGCGACCCGCTCGACCAACTGCGAACCCCAGCCCGACGTCACCTCCGTATGCAAGCCGTCGAAGGTGCGGTTCAAATTTTGCAGCGTATCGAGCAGCACCACGTCGCCGATGGTTTGAATGACACCGATGCGGAATACGCCGGTGGGCGCCTGGTCCATCTGCACCAGGTCGCGCAGGCGGTCGACTTCCAGCAGCACTTTTCCGCACTGCTCGAACACCTGCTTGCCCATCAGGCTAGGTTTGGGCGGCTTGACGCTGCGGTCGAGCAGTTCCACGCCCAGCTCCTGCTCCAGGTTCTGCACGCGGCGCGTGATCGCCGACTGCGTCAGCCCCAGCGTTTCGGCGGCGGCGCTGACCGACTGGCTGCGCACCACCGCCACGAACGCACTGATGTCATCTATTTTCATGTAAGTATCGACGTATGTATCAAGTTAAACCCTGCAAAAACAGACGCCATATTACCTCCTAATCAGAACTTGTAGTTTGCCCTGACGTAGTAATAGCCGCCATTGAACGGTATCTGCGCGGCCGCCGTATCGTACTGATACACGCCCAGATACCGGCTGATGGGCGGCACCCTGGTCGGATAGACGTCGAACAGGTTGGTCGCGCCGGCGGCCACTTGCAGCTTTTTCGTCACCGCGTAGCGCAATTCCAGATCGGTCAGCGTCTTCGGCTTGTTCTCTATGTGGTTGAACACCGTCGTCGAGTAGATATTCGGTCCCGAATAGAAAGTCGCTTCGGTGGCGGTCTTGCCGTAACGAGTGGCGTGCAGGCTGACGCTCCAGTCGTCCAGCGTCCAGACGCCACCGATAATCAGCTTGTTCTTGGGCGTGGCAGTGGTCAGGTAACCGACTTGCTGGGCGTTGAGCAGGGTCTGTCCGTTGCCGTCGTTGGCAACCTTGGTGACCTTGCTCGTGTTGATGTTGGCGCTGAAGTCCCAGTCGACGCGGCCCAGGGTTCCCAGGTTGGTGGGGTAGCCCGCGACAAAATCAAGCCCCTGCGTGCGCGTGTCGACACCGTTCGCGTAGTAGCTGGCACTGACCGAAGACAGCCCGGCCGGCAAGCTGATGCCGGCCGCCGTCAGCGCATCGATCGCCGCCTGGCCGGTGTAGGTGCCACCCTGGACGATCCGGTCGCGGATCAGGATACGATAGGCATCCACCGTCACATGCAGATTCTCTATCGGCTCGGCGACCAGGCCCAGATTGAAGCTGCGCGACTTCTCCGGCCGCAGCGCCAGGGCGCCCAGTTTGCGAGCCGCCTCCGAATTGACGGCCAGCTGGCCGCCGGCCGTTGTGGGCGAGACGGCGAGGCTGGTGTAATTCGCCTGTGCCAGCGACGGCGCGCGGAAGCCGGTGCTGGCGGTACCCCGCACCGCGAAGCGGGGACTGAACTCATAGCGCGTCGAGACCTTGGCGTTGCGTGTGCTGCCGGCATCGCTGTAGTGCTCATAGCGGCCGGCCAGTTCGGCCTCCCACTGGCTCGTCAACTTGGTCGAGAAATCGACATAGGCGGCGCCGATATTGCGCGAGTGCTTGCCGGCGCTGACCGGGGACAGTCCAGGCAAGGCCTGCGAGCCGCTGCCGAAGTAAGAAGCATCGTCGCCCGCCCCCACCTCATAACTCTCCCGGCGAAATTCCGCGCCCAGCGCCACACTCAACGAGGATGGCAGAAAGCCGGTATCGAGCGAGCGCGCCAGATCCGCATTCGCGCTTTGCTGGATATTCTTGTACTGCGCCAGATGGAAGCTGGTGGGCGTGACCCCGGTGGCGGCGTACAAATCGGTGTTGGCGGAATCGACCATGTTGATCTTGACGTTGTCGATGCCGTAGCTGGCGCTCAGGTCCCAGCGCCACCCCGCCAGGTCGGTACCTTTCACTCCGGCGGTCAGCGCGGCATCGGTCTCGTTGCTGGTTTCGATGGGGCTGAAGCCGTTGGGATGCACCTGCGGCAGCCGCGATGGCAGCCGGTAGTTCTGATAGCTGCCGCCTGTGCGATGGGCGGCGGTACCGAACGCGTACATCTCGACATCCTTGCTGACCACGATGCCCGCGTTGGCGCCGAACGATTCGCGGCGGATCTGCGGGTCGCCGAGCGTACGGTTGACAAAAGTTCCGGTTCGCTCGTCGGCGCCGCTGCGCATGCTGTGCTCATGCCGTCGGTATTCCGCACTCAGATGCAGGAAACCGTCCGCGCCGAGCGGCAGGCCGATATCGGCCGCGCCGCCCAGCGTGAAGCCGTCGTGCTTGTAGTATTCGCCGGTGGTGGCGGTCAGGCGTCCGCCCTGGCTCGACGACTTGAGTATGACGTTAATCACGCCGGCGATGGCGTCGGACCCGTATTGCGCCGCCGCGCCGTCGCGCAGCACCTCGATATGGTCGACGGCGCTGACCGGTATCAGGTCGATGTCGACAGGCGTGGCGCCCTGCTGCGAGCCTGCATCGGCAGTAATGTTGGCAGAAGTGTGACGGCGCTTGCCATTCACCAGCAGCAGAACGTGATTGGGACTGAGCCCGCGCAAGGTCAGTGCGCTGGTCAGGTTAGCGGCGTCGCCGGTCTGCGCCAGCCGGTTGATCGACGGCAGCAGCTTGACCAGCGCGTCGCGTAAATCGGTCTGGCCGGTGCGCTGCAAATCCTTGGCGCTGATCACATCGATGGGACTGAGACTTTCGCCGGCCGAGCGTTGAAGGTCGCGGGTGCCGGTGACGACGACGTCCTGCACGACGGCGGCGGCCAGCGCCGCCGCTTCGGGTTCGGCTTCGGCGGCCATGGCCGGCGACGCGGCTGCGTATAACAGCGAGATTGCCAATGCTAAGGGAAGAAGACGTGGTCGGATCGATGATGGTTGATTCATGCGGTTCAGCTCCTGAAGGATATGAAAAGTTATGGCTTGACGCGGGCGGCGACCAGGTCGATCTCCACCAGGGCGCCGGGCAGCGGCAGCGCTGCGACCTGCAAGGCGGTGCGGGCCGGCTTGGCCGGCTGCGCGGCGGTACCAAAGAACTGGCCGAAGGCGGTATTCAGCCCGCTGAAATCAAGCTTGTTATCCAGCTTCGGATCGCCCACCAGGAACACCCGCAGCGAGACGACATCGCCGAAAGACAACCCTTCGGCCGCGAGCGCGGACTGCAGCTTGCGCAGCACCGACGCGGTCTGCGTCTCGGTATTGCCATAGGCGGCCGGCGTTCCTTTCGGCGCGGTGGCGTCGGCGACATCCGGCAGCACGCCGCTGAAATAGATGGTTTCCGCGTTGGCCGGCACAGTGACGGCGACCGAGATGGGGAAATTGGAATTGGGGATGGGCGTGCGCTTGATCTGCTGCGCCTGGGCGGCGACGGTGGACAAGTACAGGCTTGCAAACAATACTTTAGCGGTGGTTTTCATGGTGTGCTCTCTCGATGTAAAAAGAAATCAGGCGGCGCGCTTGGCGAAGGTAGCGCCGGTGGCAACGCGGTGTGCGATGGCGGCGATTGCATGGTGGGCCGACAGCGCGGCACCCTCCTGCCATGCGCCGATCTGGCTCAGGTACTCGCCGGCGAAGTGGACGCGCCCCTCCGGCTTATTCAGTAACGTGTATTCCTTCTCCGCCGGCGTGGCCCAGTGCACCCACGACCCAAGGCTGTAAGGCACCTTGTGCCAGGCCACGCTGACTGGACGTTGCAGTTCGGCGCCGCGTCCCGGATGCACGCGGTCGATGACGCCGCGAGAGGACGCAAATTGCGCCGCCAGGGATTTGGCGGTGAAGTCGCGCGCGGCCTGGCCGATGTTGTAGCAGCCAACCAGTACGCCGGTGGCCTTGTGAAAACCGCCGCTGGGATACCAGATCAGCGCCGTTTCGTGCTTGACGATGGAGATGCCGCCATAGATATGGGTATCCGTTTCCCAGAAGCGGCGCGACTGCCAGGCGATCTTGCTGGCGGTGTCGTAGTGAACGCCGGAGATCGCGGCTTTCACCTCCGGCGAGAAATTGGTGTCGACCAGCGCCAGCACCGGCAAAGGGAAAGTCGTGACAGCGAAATCGGCCGACAGCACCTGCACAGTGCCGCTGGCGCGGTCGCGCACCGTCACATCGACGCCCGCCGGTTTGTTGCGGATAGCCTTGACCTCTGTATTCAGCCGCACCACATCCTTCAGCCGCTCGTAGAAGGCGTGGGGGATTCGATCCATGCCGCCGACCGGTTGCAGCATCGTCGGCTGGAAGATCAGCAGCTCGTCGAAAATCAACGACGTCCAGAGGTCGGGGTGGAGCAAGGCCTCCAGCGACAACGGTTCCTGGCGTTCGCCCACCTGCTCCGCCGATCCCGGAAAGACCTTGTAGCCGGAACGCTCGGTGCCCTTGAACTCAGACTTTGGGGTCAGGTCGCCATAAACCTTCAGGAATTCGACCAGGCGCGCACGGTCGTCAACGCTCAGCTCTTGATCGAGCGCGCCGCGGTTGACCGACTTGGCCAGCAGCTCGGAGATATGGCCGCGCGCATCGTTGATGGCGCGGCGCAGTTGGATCGGCTGGCCGCCCTTGGCAGGATCCGGCAGAAAATAGGCGCTGCGGCTGGTGTTGACCTCCGCCTCCAACTCGACACCGAACTCGCGGCAGTAGCCCAGGATGGTCTGATGATGGCTGGGCAAACGCGCCGGCCCCGCGTTGAAATAGTGGTCCGGCTCAAATTCGGCGGTCTGCGTGGTGCCGTCTTCGTACTCGATGCGGGTGCCGTTGCGTATGGTCCAGTTACGACCGCCGACGCGCTCGCGCGCCTCCACCACCTGCACCTCATAGCCAGCCTTGCGCAGCTCGTAGGCCGACACCAGGCCGGCAATGCCTGCGCCCAGCACCAGCACGCGCAAGCCCTTTCCCGAACCGGGAGCCAGTTGCAAACCGGTGGTTTGGCCGGCCACCGCGATCGACGGCGCGCCTAAACCCAGGGTCGTCATGGCGGCGGTGGCTGCGGCGTAGCCGCTGGTCGCAGCAAGCTGCATGAGGAAGTTCCGACGCGATACTGTCATTAGTAGCTCCACGAATTGGTCAAGTTGGAGCGATCTTATGACGCGGATAATTATGTAGAAACTAATTGTTTATCATATTGAAATATGAATTTTGAGAATAATGTATTTACGTGGGCGATATGTGCCGACGCTATATCCAAACGCGAAACCATTCGTTCCGGGGACCGTGACACGCGACCTACAATCGAAAGATAACCAACTTCCGGAGTCTTCATGTTCACCCCGCGCCGCCGTACCGTGCTATCCCTGTTTGCATTGACATCCTTGCTGCCGCTGGCTTCCTTGCCGGCGTTGGCGCAAAAACCATCGACGCTGCGCATCGGCTATCAGAAGTCTTCCACCCTGCTCACCATCCTCAAAGTACGCGGCCAACTGGAACAGGATCTCGCGCCGCTGGGCGTCAAGGTCAGTTGGCACGAGTTCTCCAGCGGCCTGCCGCTACTGGAAGCGCTCAATGTCGGCGGCGTGGATTTAAGCGCCGACGTCGCGGATACGGTGCCGGTATTCGCGCAGGCTGCCGGCGCGCAGCTGACCTATTTCGCGCAGGAGGCGCCGTCGCCGTCCGCGCAGGCGATCGTGGTGCGCGCCGACGCGCCGTATGCAACCGTGGCGGATTTGAAGGGGAAGAAGATCGCACTGACCAAGGCGGCGGGCAGCCACTACCTGCTGATCGCGGCGCTGGACAAGGCGGGATTGCGATTCAAGGACATAGAACCGGCTTACCTGACGCCGGCCGATGGCCGCGCGGCGTTCGAGCGTGGCAGTGTTGCGGCCTGGGTGACCTGGGACCCGTATCTGGCTGGCGTGCAGCGGCAGTCGCCGGTGAAGATTTTGGCGGATGGCCGCAACATCGCCGACTATCAGCGCTATTACCTGGCGTCGAGCAGCTATGCGGAGGCGCGTTCGGACGTGCTGGCGGTGGTTTTTGAAGCTTTGCGCAAGACCGGCAAATGGGTCAAGCAATCGCCGAAGGAGGCGGCGGAGTTGCTGGCACCGGCGTGGGGGTTGGATGCGAAGACGGTGGAACTGGCCAATAGCCGGCGCAGCTATGATGTGCGGCTGGTGCAGAAGGACGCGCTGGGCGAGCAGCAGCGCATCGCCGACGCGTTTTACGGCGAGGGTCTGCTGCCGCGCAAGCTGGATGCGACAGCGGTGCCGCTGTGGCGCGGCACGAAGTAAAGTACCCGCGCACCTGAACGTTTGAACAACCACAGAGACACGTAGGGCGGGATTAGGCGAAGCCGTAATCCGCCATCTATGAGCCGTCGACGGAGCATGCATTGGCGGATTACGCTACGCTAATCCGCCCTACGTGATTCCCGGATAACCCGCCGTCTCGGCCTCCGTTTGAAGCTGGAGAATCCGCGCGTAATCGGCGTCGTCACGATATTCGAAGCCGCGAATACTTAACACCTCCATCAACGCTCGCACCCGCGCACTCGGCCGCAACAATGACCCGCGCAGCCGCACCACCAACGCCTCCTCCACCCCACCACCCGCGATCAACGGCAAACCTGGCGACGCCACCGAATACCGTAGCACCTTCAGCCCCCTCACCGCCCCTGAATCCTCCCGCGCCAGATACCCCCACGTGACGCAGTCCACCGCCGCGATATCGGCCGCGCCCTGGCGCACCATGCGCACGCTGGCGGCATGGCTCCCCGACTGAATCACCTTACCGAAGAACCGCCCGCCCCGCGCCAGCGGCGCCACCGCATGGCGAAGCACATTCATCCCGCTATTGGAACTCGAATCATTGATCGCCGCGACCAGCCCGACCGCATCGGTCAGCACATCGACCTCCGCACCCTCGCGCACCACGATGACGCTCGAATAATCGCTACCGGAGCACCCGGCGAAATCGTAGCAGGGCGTGGCGACCAATGTCACCTTGCCCCGCAACTGGGTCATATAGGGATAACCGCAAGTCTGGCTAAGCAGCAGATCCCGCTGCCGCCAAAACGCCGGCAGGTCCGAAGGCGATGCCAGCGAAACCACCTGCCCGGCCTCCTCCGCCAGCGCGGCAAGCAGCCCTTCATAGGCCTGTCCAAGCCGCTCGGAGACGTTGTACATCGGCAGAGCGGCAATCCAGGTCATTTAACTAATCCGGCATATGGGGATGCACCGGCGCGTCGATCGCGCCGAAACCGAGACGGCGCATCAACCGTCCATAACCCTGGACATGAAAACCGCCACTGCGCGTATTGTAAGCCAGCCGCCGCGCCCTGTAGACGCGCGGCAGCAGATACCACGGCACCGAAGGCAGGTCGTGATGGACCAGGTGCAGATTATTGTTCAGGAAAAGCACCCGCCAAACGAAACCGGCTTCATTGAGCACGATGCGCTGCTTGTGATCCGCCGCAGGCCGGTGCTCATAGTAGGAACGCACCATCGCCAGCGATTGCGCCGGATACGAGATCGCCAGCAGATAATACAGAGGCTCGACGCCGAAGGCCGACCGCACCCACCACAACATCGCCGCCAGCACGGCGACATGGGTCAGCCACATCGGCACATTGCGCCATTCGCCCCGCAGCGGTTCGCGCACCGCCTCGACCCAGGCGCCGGTGACGGCCAGCGCCGGACCGACCAGCATGCGTCCCCAAAAAGTCTTGTTAAACCAGTGCAGCGCGCGTAAGGGCTTATTCATTTCCGCCCACCGCGCCGGTGCGACGTAGTTGCTCTCGGTGTCCAGCGCAGGCATCGTCAAGTGAAAGTCGTTATGGTGGCGCAGATGGCTGTCGCGATAAAGGCCATATGGGTACCACACCGCCAGCGGCAGATAGCCGAACAGGCGGTTCACCGCCGGCCAGCGGGTGGGATGGCCATGTATCAGTTCGTGCTGCAGCGACATGTACCACGCACACCACCAAATCATCAGCAACGTCGCGGGCACGGTACCGATCTCACGCCAATATGCAAGCGTCAGCAGCCAGCCGCCGTGGATAACGGCGATCAGCACCCACGTCGGCCACTCGCCCAGCCAAAGCAAGCGACCCCGTTCCGCAGCGACCTCGCCGCGCTGATGCGCATCGATATACTCGGAGGGCCGCTGCTTCAGCATCAGAATCTCGCTTTAACGCGCAGGCCCACGGTGCGGGGACGCGCCATGTACACCAGATTACCAGGCTGGATGGCGATGGTGTTGGGTACCACGTCGCTCACCTTGGCGCCGTTGGTCAGGTTGGTGCCGAACAGGCCAACCTCGTAGGCGCCGGTCTTGTACGTCACCGTGGCGTTGACCGTGTTCGACGACGGAATGCGCGCATAACTTCCCTGCTCCGGCGCGAAGTTGGTGTAGGCGTCGCCGCGATACGCGTAGCTGGCGGAGACGCCCACTTCGTCCGTGCCGCGCACCGGAATGCTGTAGCTGGCGGTGGCGGTGGCCGACAGGCGCGGCGCATACGGAACGCGGCTGCCTTCGGGGATGTTCTGGGCTGCGATGCCGGTGACGACAGTCCGCGTAGCGTAGGCGTGGTTGTAGGCGGCACTCAATCCCACCGATGCGCGGCGCGTCAGCTTGAAGGCAGTTTCCAGTTCCAGTCCTTCGCTGCGGATCTTGCCGGCGTTTTGCGTGAAGTAGTAAGTGCAAGGCAGGCGGTTGAACACCTGTACGTCCTTCCATTCGATCACATAGGCGCTGGCGTTGAACGTCATACGATGATTCAGCAGCGTGTTTTTCGAGCCGACCTCGTAGTTCCACAGACTGTCAGGTTCGAACGTGGTGGGCGCGTTGATGCCGCAGAAGTTGAAAGGCACCGGCTGGTTGTTGCCGCCATAGCGGAAGCCCTTGCCCGCCGAGGCGTAAAGCGTGTGATCTGGATCGAGACGGTAGGCGGCGACGAAACGCGGATTGGCGCCTTTCGACGTCGCGCTGCTGTTGCTGAGGGTCGGCTGCCCGACCGGCGCGGCCGGCGTGGCGCCGACCAGATTGCCGAACAAGCCGCTGAAACGCAGATCGAAGTCCTGCGTGCCGCGGAACAGCCGCACGCCGGCCGTCAGGTCCAGCTTTTCCCAAACGGTGTACGTCGCTTCGGCGAACAGCGCGGCCTGGCGCGATTTGGTGTTTTGCGCGCCAGAGAAGAAATCGTCCGGATTGAAAGCCAGTTCGTTGGTCTGCGAGTTATAGCCGGGAAAATTGCGGGTCTCGGCGTAGCGCGCATCGAAACCGACAGTCGGCTCGTCCTGCAGCGTATTGCGCTTGCCCTTCTCGAAGAAAGCGCCGGCGGTCCACTTGAACGGGCCTTCACCCTTGGAATTGACGCGGAACTCCTGCGCGAAGTCATCGACCTTGTTGCCGATCGTGTAGGCGGCCTGCATCAGCAGATTTTGTCCGCCGAAGATAAACGCCGTCGCCGGATACTGCGCCGATGTCACGTACAGCGTGTCGCGATGCAGGTAGGAGGTCGACGAAACCAGCTGCGCACCGCCCAAATCGTAGTTGACGCCAACGTTATACAGCTGCAGTTTGTCGTTGCTGGTCTGCGGGATCAGCGCGAAGGTGGTGTACGGCGCCAGATCGCCGTAAGCGTCGTTGACACCCGCCTTGACATTGGACGCGGTGACGCTGGCGTCGATCACCAGATCGCGCGAAGCCTTCAAGCGCAGCGCCGCCCGTCCCTGGTTGGTGGAGACAGCGTTGGTGACGGCGCCGTTGTATTGGTTGCGGATGTAGCCCGAGTCGTCGCCCGTGTAGGCAGTCAGACGAAGTCCCAGCACATCGTTTTTCAGCGGCAGGTTGACCATGCCGCGCAGGTTGTGATTTCCACCACCAAATTTGGATGTGCTGGAGCCGACCGCCTCCACCGAGCCGAATAAATCGGTCACATCGGGTTTCTGGGTGATCTGGCGGACCGCGCCCGCCATCGCGCCGGCGCCGAACAGGGTACCCTGCGGGCCTTGCAGCACCTCGATGCGCTCAAGATCCAGCACCTTCAGGTCCGGATTGGACGACTTCAGCGTCACCGGCATGTCGTCGATGTACACCGCGACAAGCGACGCGTCCTGCACTTCGGAAGGGACGATGCCGCGCACAACCAACCCGCGCATCGTGATGTTGTTGATACCCGGTCCCTGCTCCTGCACCGACATCGCCGGCACCAGGCTGGCGATATCGGTCAGGCTGCCGAGGCCATATTTGGTCAGATTGTCCGGTTTGAGCACGGTGATCGCCGCCGGCACCTGCTGCACATCGACCGCGCTGGCCGAACGCGTCGCGGTGACCTCCACTTTTTCTATCCGGTCGCCGTCCTGCGGAGGCGTTGCGGTCTGCGCCTGAGCGCCGGCAATGACCCCAGCCGACAACACGACAGCGACCCGAAAATCCCTCTTCCCCATCATTTTTCCTTATTAAGCAGCCTATACCATGAGAAAACAGTATATAGACCCGGAAAAGACTGGGAAAGGAAGATAAACGCGCTTGCTTAGAAGAAAATTGGAAAAGAAAGTAGCTGTGCGCCAACGTGGTACACCGCACAGCCGGAGTTGTGGGACGAGGCCACAATAAGACCCATGGATACTTCAAAAGCCCCCAAACACACGCCCGCCGCGCGCGCCCTACATCGCCAGATGATGGCGGTTCAGCGGACCATGTCCGCGCCGACGGTGGAGGAATCGATGCTGGCGTCCAAATGGGCGATGGCTTGGTACTGCCTGGTGCAGCGCAAGCTGGATCAGCTCCAGCATGCGCCGAGGTATCTGCACTAAGAGGTTTGAAGCGGGGAGGTACTGGTTGAGGACCTGTTACGCGGCGACGTAGCAACCGCCGGCACGACGTTCCATGCCGCTGCGGTCCAGAACCGTGACGGTGCCGCGACGGTATTCGATCAAGCCTTCCTCCTGCAGTTTGCCGGCCGAGCAGGTGATGCTCTCGCGGCGCACGCCCAGCATATTGGCGATCATCTCCTGCGTCACTTTCAGTTCGTTGGAAGTGGAGCGGTCCAGACGCTCCAGCAACCAGCGGCACAGGCGCTGCTCGATGCTGCCGTGACGGACACCGGCCACCGTTTGCGCCAGTTGGGCGAACAGCGCGCTGGTATGGCGCATCAGTTGCTGCGCCAGTGCGCCGCCGCTGAAGAAGGCTTCGCGCAGCACGGCCGATTTGATGCGATAGCCGTAACCGGCACTCTGCACCACTGCCGAACAATTTGCGCGTTCGGTTTCGTACATCGACACGCCGACCACACCTTCACGGCCTACAACCGCGATCTCGGTCGCGCCGCCGTCTTCCGTCACATACTGCAGCGAGACGATGGCATTGGTCGGGAAGAAGGCGTATTCCATTTTGTCGCCGAAGTCGAACAGGTGTTTGCCGGCGGTCAGGGGCACCAGCTCCAGGTGGTCGAACAAGCTAACCAGTTCCTCACGCGACAGGGCCCGCAGCAGTTCATTCTGCTGTGCGCCGATGATGCTGATGGCGGGCGACGGCGCAGCGGCAGGGGTAACAGCGTGCATTGCCAGTACTGCGTTGCCGGTAGCGGTGGTGTGAGTAGCTTGTTGCATGGCGAGCCTCTTATAGTGTGTTTTATTCCGGTAGATCGTTGCCGACCTGATGGATACACTATATCTCCGCTATGTGCGCTAGCTCATAGGAGCGCGTAGGAGCCTTATGTAGGCTAGGAACATAGCACTTTGTCATCCCAGTCCTACGCGGTCTCTCTTGTATTCCTACCCGGGTTCAAAACGCCCCGACGTAGTTCTCCGCCAGCGCCGTCGCCATCGCGCGCGAGGTCACGATATTCTCCAGCTCCGCGCGCTGCATTTCGCGCTCGAACGGCGTCGCCTCGGCGAAGGTGTGCAGCAGCCGCGTCATCGTCCACGAAAAATACTCGGCGCGCCAAATGCGCTTGAGCGCATCGTCGCTGTAGCTTGCGAGGCGCTCTTCGCTGCCCTTTGTGTAGAACTGCTCCAGGCCCCGCGCCAGCAGCTTGACGTCGGAGATGGCCAGGTTCATGCCCTTGGCGCCTGTCGGCGGCACGATGTGGGCCGAATCGCCGGCCAGGAACAAGCGGCCCGATTGCATCGGCGTCGATACGAAGCTTCGCATGCCGATGATATTTTTCTGGAAGATCTTGCCCTCGTTGAGCTTCCAGCCGTCGTGGTTCTCCAGGCGCGCGTGCAGCTCCGCCCAGATCTGGTCGTCCGACCAGTTGTCGACATTATCGGAAGGATCGCACTGGAAGTACAGGCGTTGCACCGTCGGCGATCGCGTACTTACAAGGGCGTAGCCGCGCTCGTGCTGCGCGTAGATCAATTCCTCGGACGATGGCGCCGACTCGACCAGGATGCCGAACCAGCCAAATGGATATATACGCTGGAAGTTCTTGCGCTGCTCCTGCTCCGGCATCGCAGGGCGGCTGACGCCATGATAGCCATCGCAACCGATGACGAAGTCGGCCTCGATCGAGCGCGCCTCACCTTTGTGCACGAAGGTCGCGGATGGTGTCAGCGTATCGACGCCGTGCAGCACGACCTCGCTCACCTCGAAGAAGATCTGGCCATCGGCGGCCAGGCGCGCCGCCACCAGGTCCTTGATGACCTCATGCTGAGGGTAGACCGTGATGGCCTTACCGGTCAATCCCATCAGGTCGATGCGGTGACGTTTGCCGCCGAAAGCCAGTTCGAAGCCTTCGTGCAGCGCGCCCTCGCTGCGCATGCGCTCTCCGACACCGGAATCGTTCAGGATATCCATCGTGCCCTGTTCCAGCACACCCGCGCGGATGGTCGCCTCGATGTCGGCGCGGGAGCGGGTTTCGACGATGATCGATTCGATGCCGTCGAGGTGCAGCAAATGGGATAACAGCAGGCCGGCCGGGCCGGCGCCGATGATGGCTACTTGGGTACGCATGGTTGTCTCCGATGTGTGTACGTTTGACTTATTGATCAAATCACTGACGCCATCGTAGCGCCGCCAGCTCCCAAAAAAAATGGATGAAACGGCATAAAACTTGTACTATTTAGACAAACAGCGGATTCCACACCATGCCCTCCCCAGCCCAAGAGCCACGCGCCGAGATACCCAAGTTTGCCCTCTACGGCGAACAAACCCGTACTGAAAACGCCGAATTCGTGCATATAGAGCTGATCGAAACGCGCAGCCGCAGGTACGACTGGCATATCGACAACCACACACACCCGGGACTATTTCAGGTACTTTTTTTATTCGGGGGCGAAGTGCGCGCCAGCGTCAACGACACGCTCTGGGAGCGGCGCGGCCCCGCCGTTTTGACGATCCATCCGTCGGTGGTGCACGGCTTCGATTTTTCGCCGGAGGCGCAGGGTTACGTGCTGACGGTGGACCAGAATGTGATTTTCTCGGCGGCCGACAACCAGGGGGATTTGTATTCCCCGCTGTTCGTCGAACCGCTTGCGATCGACTTGACGGGACTGCCGGAGGCGCGCGCCCGTCTGGAGGCGCTGCTGCAACAGCTGCTGGCCGAAGCGGCGTGGCCACAGTACGGCCACACGCTGATGCTCGAGTGGCTGGCGCGCGCCGCCCTGCTGTTGCTGGTGCGGGTGCAGGCCGACCACCGCTTTGCCGACCAGTCGGGCCGGGGAGACTTTGAGTTGTTCAGCCGCTTCAGGGCGGAGGTGGAGCGTCATTTCAAGGAACAGTGGCAGGTCGGCCAGTATGCCGATGTGCTCAAGGCGTCGCCGGTGCGCCTGAACCGCCTGTGTCTCAAGCTGTCCGGCAAATCGGCGTTCGACATCACCCAGGACCGGCTGATGCTGGAGGCCTGCCGCAAACTGACTTACGTCCCGGCCAGCATCGCCAGCATCGCCTACGAACTGGGATTCCAGGATCCGGCCTATTTCAGCCGCCTGTTCAAGAAGCGCATGGGCCTCAAGCCCAAGGAATTCCGCAAAAACGACTAAAGCAAAGCGTTCAACTCCACCTGCATCTTGATCAGCGCAGGCAGGCAGCGCTCCACCATCTGGTCGAGCGGCATGCGCGCCGCGTGGACGCTGATGTTCATGGCCGCCACCACCTCGCCGCGAAAATTCTTCAACGGGACAGCCATCGTGCGCAGTCCCAGCTCCAGCTCCTGGTCCACCAGCGCATAGCCCTGCGCCCGGGCGCGCGCAATCTCCAGCGCCAGGCGCTCCTTGCCGACAATCGTATGCTCGGTGATCTGCTCCGGCCGTACCCGGACCAGAAAGGCGTCCAACTGGTCCTGCGGTAGGCTGGCCAACAGCATGCGGCCGTTCGCGGTGCACCACGCAGGCACCCGCGTCCCCGGCTGCAGGGTCGCCGATACCAGTTGACCGGCGCTGACAGCCGCCACGCACACCAACTGATCGTGATCGAGCACGCCGACGGATGCCGCCTCCCCCACCGAATAGGCGAGCCGGTATAACAGCGGCTGCGCCAACCGCGGAAGGCGCGCCGAATGCAGGTAGGACTGGCCGAGCCGCAGCACCATCGGCGTCAGCGAAAACAGTTTGTTCTCATGTCGCATATAGCCAAGATGCGTGAGCGTGATCAGGTAGCGCCGCGCCGCCGCGCGCGTCAGGCCGGTGCGCTCGGCCACTTCAGCGATGCTCAGGCGGCCGCGCTCCTGGTCGAACGCCTCGATCACCTGCAAGCCTTTCTCGAGGCCGGCGATCATGTCGCGCTTGGCTGGCGCGTCGTTTTCAGTGCTCATAACGAAGAAAAATGGCAATTTGGGCGATATGCGCACAAATTGTGCGTTTAGCGAATATAACACGCCCCCAGCCGCTTGTGACGGCAAGCCCACTTTCGTACCATCAGCTACAGAACAACCACCGCACCCACCTCAGGAGACAGCAGTGAAATTCGATGCTATCGCGCCCGGCGTCTATCCGGAGCTGATTTACCCAGAATATAAATCGACCGCCAAGCGGGGGCCAGTGCAGCCGGCGCTGCGCATCGTCGCGCCGGTCCCGGTGACGCAGAATATCGCGCCATCGCCGCGCATCCTGCTGCCGAACGACATGGACCTGACCGCGCACGGAGAATCGGAACCGCTGGGCGAGAAGATCGTCGTCACGGGCCGCGTGCTCGATGAAGACGGCAAACCGGTACGCAACTCGCTGCTGGAAGTTTGGCAGTGCAACGCGGCCGGCCGCTATCGCCACAAGCGCGACCAGCACAACGCGCCGCTGGACCCCAACTTTAACGGCTGGGGCAAGATGATGACCGACGACGATGGCCGCTACCGCTTCGTCACCATCAAGCCCGGCCCGTACCCATGGGGGAACCACGACAAGGCCTGGCGTCCGGCACACATCCACTTCTCGCTGTTCGGGAACGTCTATGCGCAGCGGCTGGTCACGCAGATGTACTTCCCCAGCGATCCGCTATTCGACTACGATCCGATCTTCCAGAGCATTCCAGACCTGGCCGCGCGCCAGCGCCTGGTCTCGCGCTTCAGCCTTGAGCACACGGTCGGCGCCGAAATGCTGGGCTATGAATTCGACATCGTGCTGCGCGGCCGCGACGCCACGCCAACCGGCATCTGAAGGGAACCGACATGACCAATCCAGCAAAACCGATCACCACCTCGCAGACCATCGGCCCGTTCTCGCACGCGGCGTGGCAATGGGCGGTGGATCTCAGCGACGCCGCCAAGCCGGCCGATGCCATCACCATCAGCGGCACCATCTACGACGGCGACGGCGTGGCGATCAACGATGCCCAGATCGAAGCCTGGCAGCCGGCGGCAGCCGATGCGGAAGCGTCGCAGCCACTGGCGGGCTTCCGCCGCGTGCCGAGCGGCGACCAGGGCGAGTTCACCCTGCGCCTGTCCGCCATCCCGCAGGCACCGGGCCTGCCGCTGGCTTACATCACCGTGTTCGCGCGCGGCCTGGTCAAGCACCAGTTCACCGCCGTTTTCCTGGAAGACGACGCCGGACTGGCGGAATCGGCGATACTTGAGCAAATTCCGGCGGCGCGCCGCCCCACCCTGCTCGCGGCGAAAACCGCCGATGGCCAGTACCGCTGGGACATCCATATGCAGGGCGAACAGGAAACCGCCTTCTTCGACTATGTTTGAACCTGAACTGGAGCCGCAGTGAGTGTATCGATTTTCGACAGCTTCCTGACCACCACCGACATGATCGCCGTATTTGACGACGCGGCCATCGTGCAGGCGATGTTCCGTTTCGAGGAAGCGCTGGCGCAGGCCCAGGCGGATGAAGGCCTGATGGAACCCGCCGCCGCACGCGCGATCGCCGGCGTCTGCAACGCGCAGCTTTACGACATCCCCGCCATCATCAGCGCCGGCCGCCGCGCCGGCAGCCTGGCCATCCCGCTGGTCAAGGAATTGACCAAGACCGTGGCGCTGTACGACGCGGAAGCCGCAGGCAAGGTCCACTGGGGCAGCACCAGCCAGGACGTGATCGACACCGCCATGGTGCTGGCCACGCGCGACGCGCTGCAACTGCTCGATGACGGCCTGCACGACCTGACCGGGCATCTGCTGGAACTGGCTGAGCGGCACCTGGCAACGCCGGTGCTGGCGCGCACCCTGATGCAACCGGCCCAGGTAACCAGCTTCGGTTTCAAGCTGACAGGCTGGCTGGCGCCCCTCGTGCGCGCGCGCCTGCGCCTGCGCGACAGCGCATCGCGCGCGCTGCAGCTGCAACTGGGGGGCGCCGTCGGCACCCTGGCGGTGATGGGAGAACAAGGTCCGGCGGTCGCCGGCCGTGTCGCCGCCGCGCTCAAACTCAAGGTGGCCGATGCGGCCTGGCACACGCAGCGCGACGAGTGGGTGCGTCTGGGCCTGGAAGTGGCGGTGTTGTCGGGTAGCCTGGGCAAGCTGGCCACGGACCTGAGCCTGATGGCACAAGGCGAAATCGCCGAACTGGCCGAACCATCCGGCAATGGGCGCGGCGGCTCGTCGGCCATGCCGCACAAACGCAACCCGGTGTCGGCGATGATCGCCCTGGCCGCCGCCACGCGCACGCCGCAGCACGCGGCGGCGCTGTTGGCCAGCATGGGCCAGCAGCATGAGCGGGGACTGGGCAACTGGCAGGCGGAACTCGCCGAGTGGCCCAACCTGTTCCTGAGCGCCCACGGCGCGCTGCAAGCGCTGAACGACGCCTTCGCCGGCCTGCACATCGACAGCGCGCGCATGCTGCGCAATATCGATGCGCTGCAAGGGCTGGTGTTCGCCGAGGCGGCATCGGCCTATCTGGCTGCCACGATCGGCAAGCAGGCGGCGCACGCGCTGCTGGAAAAAATGACCGGCGAGGCGCTGTCAAGCCAGCGCCACCTCGCCGACGTACTGGAGGAAGCCGTGAAACAGGACGACAAGCTGCGCGCCCACGTCGACATGGCGCATCTGCGCACGCTGTTCGATCCGGTCGCCGCCACCGCGCCGGCACAACGGCTTGCGCAAAAACAGCTGCAAAGCCTGCGGGGCGATATCGCCTCGCTCAACCACAAGTGAAGACACCATGAGCTACGATCCCATCGACCACGACTTCGAACGTGGCCTGAACAACCGCCGCGCCATCCTGGGCGATGCTTGGGTGGACCGGTCACTCGGCAACGCGAACAACTTCAATGCCGATTTCCAGAACCTGATTACGCGTTTCGCCTGGAACGAGATCTGGGGACGTCCGGGTCTTGAACAAAAAACCCGCCGCGCCATTGTCCTCTCCATCACCATCGCCCTGGGCCGTTGGGAAGAATTTGATCTTCACGTGCGCGCAGCGCTGCTGGGCGACGAAACCAACCGCCTGACGCCGGACGAACTGAAGGAAGTGCTGATTCAATCGGCCATTTACGCGGGCGTGCCGGCGGCGAACACCGCCTTCACGCATGCGCTGGTAATCCTGCGCGAGGTGGGCTCGCAGATCGGCTACGAGCTGGAACCTGCGGCCCCCGCCTACGCCAGCCACCCCGGCGCAGGCCGCGAAGGCCGCACAGGCAGCCGGCCATCGCTGCACTACACTGTGCGCGAGCCGCGCAACGGCAAGGCGCCCCGTCACACCGTCGTGCTAAGCCACGCCATCGGCTGCGACTTGACGATGTGGGACGGCTTGGCGAATCAGCTGTCGGAGGATAGCCGCGTCATCGCCTACGATCACCGGGGCCATGGTAGTTCGGAGTCGCCGGCGGGAGCGTACGCAATGGCCGATCTGGCCGACGACGCGGCCGCACTGCTGCGCGAACTCGATACCGGACCGGTGGTATGGGTAGGGCTGTCGATGGGCGGCATGGTGGGGCAGGAACTGGCGCTGCGCCACCCGGCGCTGGTGCGCGCGCTGGTGCTGGCCAATACCACTTCCGGCTATCCGCAAGCCGCGCGCGACGCCTGGAATCAGCGTATCGCCACGGTGAACGAGAGCGGCATCGAGGCGATCGCCGACGCCGTCATGGGACGCTACTTCCACGATGGCTTCCGCGCCGAGCACGCGGCGACGGTCGCCCGCTTCCGCCGCCGCGTGGTCTCGACCGACGCCGTCGGCTACACCGGCTGCTGCAACGCCGTCGGCACCGTCGACACGACCGCGCGCCTGACGGCGATCCAGACTCCAACCCTGGTGATCGCTGGCGAACTGGATCAGGGAACGCCAATCGAGATGTCGCAAACACTGGTGGACGGCATCCCCGGCGCAAAGCTGGCGATACTCCGCGACGCTTCCCACCTGAGCTACATCGAGCAGCCGTCAGCCTTCAGCCAGGCGGTCCGCTCGTTCATCGCGGAACTTTAGACCAGCCGGGGAGGCAGCTTAAAACCGGTGGTGTATGCCCACACCATAAAAGTTAACCGACGTCGCAGTCTTGCGCTGCGACGCATCGGCATACAAGAACGTCCGCGTCGACAGGTTGTATTCGTACCCCACCCCGATCTGTTTGGTCGGCTCCATGCCATCCGGCGACTTGCGGCCATAGCCGGCCAACAGCGTTCCGGGGCCGATATCCAGATTCGCCCCCACCACCCAGGCCTTCGTCACCGAATTGACGGCAACGGTATGATCCTGGTCCTGGCTCTGGTAAGAAGCCATCAGCTTCAGATCGCGCCTGGGCTGAACCGACGCCGCCACCGACCACAAACGGGTTTCGGCGGCATTGCGTTCCGACGCCAGCATCGCCCCGAACATGCCCGCCTTGTACACCAGGGTGGCGGAATACGGATTGCTGTTCAATTTCGAATTGGCCGGATACTGCGGAGCCGCCGCCGTCCCGCGCCCGATCAGCACCGGATTGCCAAGCGCCTCCTTGCTGGCGACGGTGACGTTGAGCTGCAACCCACCCACCACCGGCGAGTTATAAAACACCGCATTGGAAAAACGATTTGCCGACGACCCGGCAGGGTCGAGCGGCTGGCTGTTGTAACCCGCCACCATCAAGTCGGTTTCAAAACCGGCAGTACTGGGCGTGCCCCGAAACGGCTCGAACGCCACGTTCGAGTCCTGATAGGCGGTCAAGCCGCGCCCGATCCGCACGGTGCCGAAATCGCCCTGGAGACCGACGCGGCTCTGCCCCTGGAATAGCGGACGCGATACACCTTCGACAGCCCCGATATCCGGGTCGTAGCGTATCTCAAGCTGGAACAAGGCCTTCAAGCCGTTGCCCAGGTCCTCCACGCCCCTGAAGCCAAGCCGGTTGTTATCGCGCCGTCCCTCGGTCAGCGCGCCGCCGGTTTTCTTGGATATGCCCAGATCGATGTTGCCATAAACGGTAACCCCGGACTGCGCCTGCGCCACGCCGCTGGCAGCCAACACCGCCAACACCACCAGCGCAAAAAACGATTTCTTCATGCTTTTTCCTTTCCATTTAAAACCGCGTGCGCCCGCTCGCGATCGATATCCTTCTCCCATACCGCCACCACCACGGTCGCCACGCAGTTGCCGATCAAATTACCGGCCGCGCGCGCGATGCCGATGAACCAATCGACCGACAGCACCAGCACCAGGCCGACCACCGGAATGGCGGGTATCGCCGTCAGGGTGGCCGCGAGGATCACGATGGCCGAACCGGGTACGCCGTGCGCGCCCTTGGAAGTGATCAGCGCGATTGCCAGGATGGACAGCAGATCGCCCGTCGCCAGCGGCGTGTTGGTGGCCTGCGCGATAAATACGGCGGCCAGCGTCAGGTCGATCGAGAACGCATCCAGATTGAAGGAGTAGCCGGTCGGGATAACCAATCCAACGGTCGAATCCTTGATGCCCATGAACTTCAGCTTGCGCATCACCTGCGGCAGCACGCTGTCCGAGGAAGCGGTGCCCAGTACGATGAGCAGTTCCTCGCGCAGGTAGCCGATCAGCTTGAAGATGTTGAAGCCAGCTGCACGCAGGATGGCGCCAAGGATGACGAACACGAACACGATCACCGCGCCGTAGAACAGCAGCACTAACATGGCCAACTGCTTGAGCGAGCCGATACCATACTTACCGACCGTGAAGGCGATCGCACCGAACACGCCGATGGGCGCCAGCTTGATGATGAAGGACATGCACTTGAAGAAGGCGGTGGCGAGGCCGTCGATCAGGGTCGCCACCGGCTGCGCCTTCTCGCCGATCAGCGACAGGGCGCAGCCGAATATAATGGAGAACAACAGCACCTGTAGCACGTCGCCGGAGGTGAAGGCGCTGACTACGGTGGTGGGGATCAGCTTGAGCATGAATTCGGCCAGGCCGGCCTTGCGCACGCCCTCGGCGTTATCGACATAGCTGGTCAGCGAGCTGGCGTCGAGCGTGGCGGCATCGATGTTCATGCCAGCCCCGGGATGGAAGACGTAAGCGAACACGATACCCAGCAACAGCGCGACCGTCGTCACCGCCTCGAAATAGATCAGGGCCTTCAGGCCCACACGTCCAACCTTGCGCAATTCGCCCGCGCCGTGGATGCCCTGCACGACAACGCAAAACACGATCATCGGAACGATCATCTTGATCAACTTGATGAATCCATCGCCCAGCGGCTTGAGACTCCGGCCGATATCCGGGTAGAACACCGCCAGCAATATGCCCGCGCACATCGCGACGATGATCTGGCCAAACAGTGATTTGAAAAACCGCATTGCTGATCCCTCGCTATTTATTCAACACGCACAAAACTACCTTTGGTTTCTTTTGCCAGGCCTGCCCGACCGCTGATAATTCTTTTTCACCTCTCAATTCATTGAAAATCGTTTTTCATCAAGCGTCAACATTTTCCTGTCGCTTGCATCGAAATAGGCGCGGCGTTAGTCGCATTCCGCCGACAACCGCAAACGCCGGGGCGGTGTATATTGGCGCTGCGGCGGGTGATCCTTACGCGCTTTTCCTGGAATGCGATCGATGACAAAAAAAACTCCTTTCATAGACAGCCTCTCGACCACCATCAAGCAGCATCTCGACCAGCTGCCGCAGGCCGAAAAGCGCCTGGCGAATGTGATACTGGAGTCGCCCGGACAATTGGCCAGCTATTCGGCTTCGGAGGTGACGCGCATGGCGGGGGTGTCCAATGCGACGATGACGCGGCTGGTTCATCGACTGGGGTATGAGAATTACGACCAGATGCGCCGTCTTGCGCGCGAAGGCAAGGATTGGGGCTCGCCGCTGTATTTGATGGATCGCCGCGAATCGGACGAGGGAGGAAAGGATGGCGGTCCGTTCGATCGCCATGTGTCGGCCAGCGTGCAAAACATCCAGCGCACCTTCGCGGGCATGTCGGCGACACAGGTGGGTGAAGTCGGCACCGCGATCGCCAAGGCGCGGCAGGTGCGCGTGTTCGGTCAACGAAACAACTATTTTTTTGCCGCGTACCTGCGCTGGCAGTTCATCCAGTTTCGAAGCAACGTGTATCTACTTCCGGTATCAGGCGAAACGATGGCGGAGTATCTGGTGGGACTGCAGCCGAACGATATTTTCATCGTGTTCGGCCTGCGCCGGCGCACGCCCGGACTGGGCGCGCTGGTCGCCGCCGTCAGCCGGGCGGGCGTGAAGACGATGCTGATCACCGATTCGTCGAATCACAGCGACCTTGGCGCCACCTGGGTGTTGAAGTGCGATACGGGCAGCGCCACCCCGCTGGACAATCATGCGGCGGTGATGGCGCTGTGCCACGTGCTGGCGTCGCAATTGATCGACAAGACCGGTCAGGCCGGCCGCCAGCGCCTGGTCAAGATCGAGGAGCTGCACGCGCAACTGAACGAGTTGTGATTATCTTGGCGGCTCTTGGCGGATTACGCTGCGCTAATCCGCCCTACGTGGATCAGCAACGAATCATGTGCCCGGGTCGCGCACTTTATCGACTTTGTCGAACTCCACGTTGAAGAAGGAGCCGCCGCTAGCCTCGGCTTTGCGGATATAAACTGTTTGCACGATATCGCGGGTGCCGGCATCGATACTGACCGGACCGCGCACGCTGGTCCATTCCATGCCCTTCATCGCCGCCAGCAGCTTGTCGCCGCTGCTGTCGCCAGAGGTCTTCTTGAGCGCCGCATACAGCAGATGCATGCCGTCATAGGCGCCGACCGAGTGGAAGTTTGGTCGCATTCCCTTGTTCGCCTTGCCGAACGCCTCGACGTACGCCTTGTTCTCCGCCGACGGATGCGCGGCCGAATAATGATGGCTGCTGACGACACCTGCTACGGCCGGACCGATGCTCGCCATCAGATCGTCGTCCAGCACGTCGCCGGTGCAGATCAAGCGAATGCCGGCGCCGGCCAGACCTCGTTCGGTGAACTGCTTGAGCACCGCCGCGCCCTCGCCCGACGGCACGAATACAAACAGCGCGTCCGGTTTCAAGTCCTTCACCTTGGCCAGGAACGGCGCGTAGTCCGGATTCCGCAATGGCGCGCGCAAGCTTTCCACCACCTTGCCGCCACCCTCGTTGAAATCCTTGACGAACACCTTCTCCGCGTCCAGCCCGGGACCATAGTCGCTCACCAGCGTCACCACGGTTTTCATCTTGTTCTTGGCGGCCCACTGCGCCATCGGCGCGGTCACCTGCGCCAGCGTAAAGCCCGTGCGCACAATGTACGGCGAGCGTTGCGGAATCACCGACGTCGCCGCGGCCATCACGATCATGGGAACCTTGGCCTGCGTGGCCACCGGCGCGGCGGCGAAGGCCAGCGGCGTCAGGCCGAAGCCGGCAAGCACCTGCACCTTCTCGCGCGAGACCAGTTCCTGCGCCAGACGCTTGGTGACATCCGGCGCCACCCCGCCGTCGTCCTTGAGGATGATTTCGATCTGGCGCCCGGCAACGGTGGCGCCGTTCTGCTGCATGAACAGTCTGACGGCTGCCTCGATCTGGCGGCCGGTGGAGGCGAACGGTCCGGACATCGGCACGATCAGACCCACCTTCAACGGCTCGGCCGCAGCAGCGACAGTCGGCAGCACGCCGGCGGACAAGGCGGCCGCGCCCAGCAGGATGTGACGGCGATGCGTATTGATATTGTGTGACATGGTGTCTCCTTCTTGTTTTTTATAGGTCGAGCACGAGGGTCGGACTTTTGGAACGGGAACAGCAAGGGGTGAACTGGTCGTTGGCTGCCTGTTCTTCTTCGGTCAAATACAGATCGCGGTGATCAGGTACGCCTTCGATCACGCGTGTCAGGCAGGTGCCGCACACGCCCTGCTCGCAGGAAGCCGCGACAAATACGCCGGCGGCCCGCAGCACCTGCATCACGGTGACGCCGGCGGGAACACTGTAACTCGCGCCGGTGGACGACAGTTTGACTTCGAAGGCCCGGTCGCCGCCCGTATCGACGGCGGCCGCGCCGAAGTACTCCAGGTGCAGCTGCGCCTCCGGCCACTGCTGCGCGGCGGCTGCCGCCTTCACGTAGTCGATAAAGCCGGTCGGGCCGCAGAAGTAGATGTGGGTCTCGCGATCCAACCCCGCCAGCAGCGCCGCCAGGTCGAGTTTTTGTTCGGGCGCGCCGCTATCGTAGTGGAAGTGCACCTGCGCGGCGAACGGTGAGGCGGCGATGCGCTCGCGGAAGGCGGTGCGCTCGGGCGAGCGCGCGCAGTAATGCATCTCGAAGTCCGCGCCCTGCGCCGACAACGCCTCCGCCATCGCCAGCACGGGCGTCACACCGATACCACCGGCCAGCAGCAGGCTGCGTTTTGCGTCCACCAGGGGAAAGTGGTTTTTCGGCGCGCTGATGGTCAGCGAAGCCCCGACATGGATCTTTTCATGCATGCCCTGCGAGCCGCCGCGTGACGCCGGATCGCGCAATACACCGATCAGGTAGCGGTGGGTTTCGTGCGGCGGATTGCACAGCGAATACTGGCGCACCAGGTCCGGTCCCACATGCACGTCGATGTGCGAACCGGCGCTGAAGGCCGGCAGCGGCGCGCCATCCGCGCTGACCAGCTCATAGCTGCAAATATCCTCCGCCTCGCTGGTGCGGCGCTCGACCCGGACGTTCAGCAGGCCGGCGCTCATGCCGCCTGCTCCGGCTTCTGCTGCGCGTTCTCCTTCTCCATCCACTGATCCAGCAGGCGGCGCGACTGCACGCCGCCGGCGTCGATGTTCAGCATCAGCAGCTTGCGGTCGGGATGGCGCAGGATGTTCTGCTGCTGCAGCTCCAGCATCTCCTGGTCTTCGGCGAAGATCTTGCCCTGCCCTTCGCGTATGGTCGCCGTCAATTCCTTGTCCTCGGGCTTGAAGCTGCGCGCCATGCCCCAGAAGTACCAGTGCGACGTCTCCGTCTCCGGCGTGATGAAGTCGACCACGATGCTCGACGCCTTGAACTTCGGATCGGCGTCGTAGCCGCCATTGCCCGCGTGTGCGACGCCCACCTCGATCATCACATGGCTCGGTGGCGTGAAGCGGCAGACCTGCCAGCGGTCGACCGGCACGTCGTCGGCCAGGCCGTTGCCGCGCAGCGCCGCGCGCCAGAACGGCGGTGCCATGATGTTCTCCATATAGCGGCTGGTGACAACTTCCTCGCCCTCGACGCGGGTGTTGACCGGCGCCTCGTCGATCTCCTTCTGGCCGATGCTCGACGCGTGGACGTAGGTCTCGTGCGTCAGGTCCATCAGGTTATCGATCATCAGACGGTATTCACATTGGATGTGATACAGGCCGCCGCCGTAAGCCCATTCCGGATTGTCCGCCCATTCCAGATGATGGATCAGCGCCGGATCGGCCAGCTCCTTGTCGCCGGTCCAGACCCAGATGAAGCCATAGCGCTCCTCCACCGGATAGCTGCGGATGCAGGGGAAGCCGCGCACGCGCTGGCCCGGCATGCTGATCACCTTACCGTCGCAGCCCATCTCCAGGCCGTGGTAGCCGCAGACCAGCTGCCCCTCGCGCACGAAGCCCAGCGACAGCGGCGCGCCGCGATGCGGACAAAAATCCTCCACCGCCGCCACTTTGCCCTCGGCGCCACGATAAAAAACGATTTTCTCGCCGCAGATCTGGCGGCCCAGCGGTTTGACGTCGATCTCGTCGGGTGTGCAAGCCACATACCAGGTGTTTTTTGGATACATCTTGTCTCCTTATTGGTTTTCAGCTTAACATTCAGTGTACTGAATATCGTAAAGTATAGACCGGAAAACGCGGAAGTAAACACCCAGGCCCAATTCTTTTTGTATTGCGCCGCACAAGCAGAGAATACGCCATGCCAGAAACCGAAAGCACTCTGACCAATTTATATGAGCATCCAGGGCACTTGCTGCGTCGCGCGCAGCAGATATCGGTGTCGATTTTCTACGACGAGATGGGCGGCGAATTGACGCCGGTGCAGTACGCGATGCTGCGCAACCTCGCCGGCAATCCAGGCATCGACCAGGTCTCGCTGTCGGCCAGCAGTGGTATCGACACCTCCACCGGCGCCACCGTGTGCGCGCGGCTGGAGGAAAAGGGCCTGCTGGAGCGCAAAGTCATTCCGACCAATCGTCGCCAGCGCGCTCTGACCATCACCCGGGCCGGCCAGCAGCTGCTGGACGATATGATCCCTGGCGCGCAACGTCTGCGTCGCCGTCTTCTGGCGCCGCTGAGCAGCGAAGAACAGCTGAAGTTCATGGAGTTGTTGACCAAGCTGGTACAGGAAAACAATGAGCAAAGCCGGGCGCCTTTGACCGCTCCCGCCCCCGCCCCCGCATCGGCATCGACCGTCGGCGTCGGCGTCTACAAAACATAACGAATAAAAAAGGCGCGCCGCGATGGCGCGCCTGCAAAGCGAGACTCAGGCGACCGAAACCAGTCTATCGAGCTTGTCGCCGTCTGCCAGCAAACTGGCGCTGTCCGAGTCGTGAATGATGCGGCCGCGATCGAGCACGATGGCGCGCTTGGTCAGCGACAGCGCCAGGCGCGCATGCTGCTCGACCACGATCACCGACATGCCCTCCTCCTCGACCAGCTTGCGGATCACGCGCACCAACTCCTGCACGATGATCGGCGCCAGGCCTTCCATCGGCTCGTCGAGCAGCAGGATGCGCGGATTGGTCATCAACGCGCGCGCGATCGCCACCATCTGCTGCTCGCCGCCGGACAACTGGTTGCCCATGTTGCCGCGGCGCTCGAACAGGCGCGGAAAGATCTGATAGACCTTTTGCAGATTCCACGGACCGGGACGCGCGACCACGGTCAAGTGCTCCTCCACTGTCAGCGACGGGAACATATGGCGTTCCTGCGGCACCCAGCCAAGCCCCGAGCGCGAGCGCTTGTGCGTCGGCATGCGCGCGATGTCGTTGCCGTCCCAGCGGATACCGCCCCCGTGCAGCCGCGTCAATCCCATCAACGTCACCAGCAGGCTGGTTTTACCCACGCCATTGCGGCCCAACAGCGCCAGGCTGTCGCCTTCATTCATCGTAAACGACACATCTTCCAGCACGATGGACTCGCCGTAGCCGGCGGTGACTTTATCGAGCGCCAGTAACTCACGCATGTTCGGCCTCCCCCAGATACACTTCCTTCACCCGCGGGTCCGCCGCGATTTCCTCCGGCGTGCCTTCGGTCAGCACCTTCCCGCCCACCATCACGGTGATGCGGTCGGCGAAGCGGAACACCAGCCCCATATCGTGTTCGATGAAGAGCACCGTCACATCGCGCGGCAGTTGTGACAGTACTTCGAACAGCTCCTTGCTCTCGGCCGAAGGAATGCCGGCCGCCGGCTCGTCCAGCAGCAGGATGCGCGGCTTGGTCGCCAGCGCCAGCGCGATCTCCACCAGCCGCTGCTTACCGTAAGCCATGCTGCGGGTGATGCTATTGGCCTGGTCGGTCAGTTTCAGGGTGGCCAGCAGCGCCATCGCCTCGTCGACGACGTCGGGATGGTTTTCCACCGTCTTGTACCAGACCGACTGCAAGCCGCGACGCTCGCTGACGGCCAGCGCCACCGATTCCAGCACCGTCATGCCCGCGAACAGGGTGTTGAGCTGGAAGGTGCGCGTCATGCCGCGATGTACCCGCTCATGCTGCGGCAGGTTGGTGATATCCTCGCCGCCCAGATAGACCTTGCCGCTACTGGGCATGAAGCCGCCGGTCAGCAGGTTAATGAAGGTGGTCTTGCCGGCGCCGTTAGGGCCGATCAGCGCGTGGCGCGCGCCGGGTTTGAAGGTCAGGGTCACGTCGCTGTTGGCGACGAATCCGCCCCAGCGCTTGCCCAGGCCCTCGGTGCGCAGTGTAGTGTCCTGGCTCATGCCTGCTCCTTACGGGATGGTTTGAAACGCTGGGCGATCCTCTCAAGGCCACCGAGGATGCCGCCGCGCGCGAACAGCACGATCAGTACCAGCAACAGGCCGATATAAAACTGCCAGTAGGCCGGATTGAGGCCCGAAATGTAATCCTGCGCGACCATGAACACGGCGGCGCCGATCAGCGCTCCGTAAAGGCGCCCGGCCCCGCCCAGCACCAGCATGATCAGCAGTTCGGCAGAGCGCGGGAAGCCCAGCGCATCGAGTCCGACGAATTGCGTCGTCTGCGCCAGCAGCGCGCCGGCCACGCCGGCGATGGCAGCGGCCGCGGTGAAAATGGCGATCAGGCGGCGGTTGACGTTGACGCCCAGCGAAGGCATGCGGCGCACGCCCTCGCGAATACCGATCAGGCTCAGACCGAACGGCGACTTGACCACGCGGCGCAGCACCACGAACAGGATGAACAGCACGGCAAAGCTGTACCAGAAGGCCACCGTTCCGTTCAAATCGAATTCGAACACGCCGAACAGCTTACCGACCATCATGCCGGACAGGCCATCGACGCCGCCGGTGATGAAGGACGCCTTGTTGGCCGCTTCGTGCAGCATCAGGCAGATGCCCATGGTGACCATCAACCGCGTCAAATCCTGGCCGCGCACGACCAGGAACGATGTGACGAAGCCGAACAGGCCCGCCACCACAGCGCCGGCCAGCAGGCCGCTCAACGGCTCGCCCCAGCCATGCACCGCCAGCAAACCGGCGGTGTAGGCGCCAAGGCCGAAGAATGCGGCATGCCCCAGTGAGACGATGCCGGCGTAGCCGAGGATCAGATCCAGCGACAGCGCGAACAGGCCGATGATCATGATCTGGCTGATCAACACCAGATAGCCGGGAAAGAAGAAGTACGCGGCCACCGGCATCAGCCAGAAGACGATTTCGAGCGGCTTCCAGCGGTCGTTCGGCAGGTTCAGTTGGCGTTTCTGTAGTGGCGTCATGACGGTCTTTGCGACTGGAACAGGTTGAACTGCGGTTTCGGTAAAGGCGTTCATGCTTTCCTCCTTACCAGGCCAGCCGGGAAGACGATCAGCAGCACCACCATCAGCGCGTAGATGACGAAGGCGCCGATTTCAGGCACGTAGTATTTGCCGGCGACGTCGAACACGCCCAGTATCAGCGCGGCCAGCAGCGGCCCCTTGATGGTGCCGGCGCCACCCACCGCCACCACGAGCAGGAAGTAGACCATGTACTTTATCGGGAAGGTCGGATCGAGGCCCAGCACGTCGATGCCAAGCCCGCCGCCCAAGCCGGCCAGGCCGGAACCCAGCGCGAAGGTCAGGCTGAACACCAGGCTGACGTTGATGCCGAGGCCCGCCGACGCGGTTTGGTTATCGACCGATGCGCGGATCTGCGCGCCGAAGCGGGTGCGCTCGATCAGCAGTCCGAGCGCGATGGTGATCAGCACCACGATACCGATCAGGAACAGCCGGTAGGCGCCGACATCGAGGCCGAACAACGATACCTGTCCGTGCAGCCAGGCCGGCAGCGTGACCGGCTGCTGCGTCGGTCCGAAGAAGAAGGTGGCGGCGGCCACGGACATGAAGGTCAGGCCGATGGAGAACAGCACCTGATCGAGGTGGCTGGCCTTGTACAGGCGGCGGTACAGCGTCCGCTCCAGCACCAGCCCCACCACGGCGGAGGCGATGAACGCCAGCGGCAGCGACGCCAGGAACGGCACGCCGAGGCGGGACAGCAGCATCACGCTGACATACCCGCCCAACATCGCGAACGCGCCGTGGGCCAGGTTAATAAAGTTCATCATCCCCATCGTGACCGACAGGCCGACGCTGATGAGGAAAAGGAGGCTGCCATAGGCGATGCCGTCAAACAGCACGCCGGCCAGATTCGCTAGCATGGCTGCCTCCGTCGATACGCAAGGCGCTCGTTGGCGCCATTTTTTTGCTTGTTCATTTTGTCTCCCGCACTTTTAACTGCATTAAATCAAAGCGGCTTTACACCTTTTCGATGATCATCGCGATGCCCTGCCCCACGCCGATGCACATGGTGCACAGCGCATAGCGGCCACCGGTGCGATGCAACTGATAGGTGGCGGTGGTGACCAAGCGCGCGCCACTCATGCCCAGCGGATGGCCCAACGCGATCGCGCCGCCGTTGGGGTTCACGCGGGGATCGTCGGCGCTCAAACCAAGTTCGCGCAGCACGGCCAGGCCTTGCGCGGCAAATGCTTCGTTCAATTCGATCAGGTCCATCTGCTCCAACGTCAGTCCGGTCTGGCGCAGCAGCTTTTGCACCGCAGGCACAGGACCGATGCCCATCACGCGCGGGGCAACGCCGGCGGTGGCCATGCCGACGATGCGCGCCAACGGCTTCAGTCCGTGCTTTTGCATGGCGTCGCCGCTGGCGATCAACAGCGCGCAGGCGCCGTCATTGATGCCGGACGCGTTACCGGCGGTCACGCTGCCATCGGGGCGCACCACGCCTTTGAGTTTGGCCAGCGCCTCCATGGTCGTCGCGCGCGGATGCTCGTCCTGCGCAAACACGACCGGATCGCCTTTCTTCTGCGGGATCGACACCGGCACGATCTCGCGCTCGAAGACCCCTGCGGCGATCGCGGTGGCGGCGCGTTCCTGGCTCGCCAGCGCGAACGCATCCTGGTCGGCCCGGCTGACGCCGAAATCCTCGGCGACGTTTTCCGCCGTTTCCGGCATGGTGTCGGTACCGTAGGCTTCCTTCATCTTCTTGTTGACGAAGCGCCAGCCCATCGTCGTGTCCTGCAGCGAGGCGCTGCGCGAGAAGGCCGAATCGGCCTTGCCCATGACGAAAGGCGCGCGCGTCATCGATTCGACGCCGCCGGCGATCATCAGGCAGGCGTCGCCCGCCTGGATCGCGCGCGCAGCCGTGCCCACGGCATCCATGCCGGAGCCGCAAAGGCGATTCAGCGTGGTGCCTGGCACCTGCTCCGGCAGTCCGGCCAGCAGCGCCGACATGCGCGCCACGTTACGGTTATCCTCGCCCGCCTGGTTGGCGCAGCCGTAAATCACGTCATCCACCTGGTCCCACTGCACGCCGGGATTGCGCTTCATCAGTTCGCGCAGCGGCACCGCGCCCAAATCGTCGGCACGCACATCCTTCAGGGCGCCGCCGTAGCGTCCGATCGGGGTGCGGACCGCGTCGCAGATATAAGCTTCGTTCATGTTTCGATCCTCGTATTAAATTCTGTTGTTGGCGGTTGGCGGTGGCAGCAGCTTGGCGCCGGTGGCCGCCTGCAGCTCTTCAAAGGTCAAGCCGGGCGCCATCTCGCGCACGGACAGGCCTTCCGGCGTGACATCCAGCACCGCCATGTCGGTATAGATGCGATTGACGCAGGCGACGCCGGTCAGCGGATAGGTGCACCGGCCGACGATTTTACTCTCCCCGGTCTTGGTCAGATGGTCCATCATCACGAACACCTGCTTGGCGCCGATGGCCAGGTCCATCGCGCCGCCGACCGCCGGTATCGCGTCGGGCGCGCCGGTGTGCCAGTTGGCCAGGTCGCCCTTTTCGGACACCTGGAAAGCGCCCAGCACGCACACGTCCAGATGGCCGCCCCGCATCATCGCGAACGAATCGCCATGGTGGAAGTAGGCGCCGCCGACCAGCAGCGTGACCGGCTCCTTGCCGGCGTTGATCAGGTCCTCGTCCTCCTCGCCCGGCACGGGGGGCGGCCCCATGCCCAGCAGGCCGTTCTCGCTGTGCAGGAATATCTCGCGTTCGGACGGCAGGTAGCGGGTCACCTTGGTCGGCAGGCCGATGCCAAGGTTGACGTAGGCGCCTTCGGGGATGTCCTGCGCCACGCGGGCGGCGATCTGGTCGCGCGTGTATCGGTTAGTCATGCGGCCTCCTGGACGACGCGTTGAACGAAAATGCCCGGCGTGACGATCGCTTCCGGATCGATTTCGCCCAGCGCAACCACCTTGCGCACCTGCGCGATGGTGACCTTGGCGGCCATCGCCATGATGGGGCCGAAATTGCGGCCGGTTTTGCGGTAGACCAGATTGCCCCAACGGTCGCCGTGCAGTGCCTTGATCAGGGCGAAGTCGGCGTGGATCGGCGATTCGAGCACGTAGTGGCGGCCGTCGATCAGGCGCGTCTCTTTGCCCTCGGCCAGCAGCGTGCCATAGCCGGTCGGCGTAAAGAAGCCGCCGATGCCGGCGCCGGCGGCGCGGATGCGCTCCGCCAGGTTGCCCTGCGGGGTCAGTTCCAGTTCGATCTCGCCGGCGCGGTACAGCGCGTCGAAATGCTGGGAGTCGGCCTGGCGCGGGAACGAGCAGATGATCTTGCGTACACGTTTGGCCTTGAGCAGCGCGGCCAGCCCGGTTTCGCCGTTGCCGGCGTTGTTGTTGACGATGGTGAGCTCGCGCGCGCCCTGCGCGATCAGCGCGTCGATCAGCGCCGATGGCATGCCCGCGTTGCCGAAGCCGCCGATCATGACGGTCGCGCCGTCATGGATATCGGCCACCGCGCGCTCCAGTGATTCAAAAGTTTTATCGATCATATCTCTGCCTTGATGATTCGCTGCCTTGATGATTCGTCGCTTCGTGTGCGATAATCGAACTAATGATTGATTACCGCACAGCCAGTGTAGAACTTGCGCCTGCCTTGGTCAAGAAAAAACGCCAATTAAATCCACCGTCTGCATTAAAATCACGCCATGTCAAAAGCCACCACCACCGATACCAGCGCCGCCGGGCAGGATGACGAGCGCGAACCGACCATCGCCGAACAGATAGACGCGATGACCGATCCCAGTTTCATGACCTCACTCGCACGGGGTTTGGCCGTGGTGCAGGCCTTCAGCGATTCGCGCAAGCCGCAGACCATCGCCAACATCAGTCAGAAAACGGGCATCCCGCGCGCTGCGGTACGCCGCTGCCTGCACACGCTGCGTGAACTGGGTTATGTGGACGCGGAGCTGAATAATTTTTCGCTGCGCCCCAAGGTGCTCACGCTGGGCTACTCCTATCTGTCGTCGACGCCGTTGACGGTGTCGGCCCAGCCCTACCTGAACGACATCAGCCGCACGCTGAATGAATCGAGTTCGATGGCGGTTCTGGAGGACGGCGAAGTGCTGTATGTCGCGCGCGCGTCCACTTCGCGTGTGATGTCGGTGGCGCTCAACACGGGCAGCCGTTTGCCGGCCTATTGCACCTCGCTCGGCCGCGTGATGCTGGCGCACTTGCCGAGCGCTGAACTGGAGCAGTATCTGGCCAGGACCAAACTGCGCGCGATGACCGAGAACACGGTCGTCAACCAGAAGCGTTTGCGCGAGATCCTGGCCGACGTGCGCCGTGACGGCTATGCCATCAACGACGAGGAACTGGAGCTGGGTCTGCGCTCGATCGCGGTGCCGGTGCGCGGCGCCTCCGGCCAGGTGCTGGCGGCGCTGAACGTGGGCGCGCAAGCGGCCCGGGTCAGCGTCAAGCAGCTGGAGAAGGAGTTTTTGCCGGTGCTGCTGCGCGGCGCGCAGGAGTTGGCGATTCTGCTGCCGTAGTTCGTCACGCGCCTGTGGTGACGCCGGAATGGCGGATTACGCTACGCTAATCCGCCCTACGTGTCTCCGCGATATATCGCCGGCCGCATGCCACGTTGAATGCCGGCCAACGCATACCACGGTTCCACGTAGGGCGGATTAGGCGGAACGCCGTAATCCGCCACAAGCCGCCAATGCCGCCTTAGAAGTTGTGGCGCAAACCGCCCATCACACCATTCTGCGTCTTGCCCACGCCAACGGTGCCGCCGGCATCGAGCGCAATCGCCGACAAGCCGCTGTTCTTCATGCGGCCGATACCGCCATAAACGGCGGTCCGCTTCGAGAAGTAATAGGTCAAGCGCGCCACCAGCAAGGTCGCATCCGCACTGCTGTTCTTCACATCACGCTTGGCCACCTGCGCATCGAGCGTCGTCAGTGGCGTAACCGGATAGCTCGCCCCCAGGAAGTACAGCTCCGATTCCGTCAGCCCGGTCACCGCGCGCGTGGTGCGATCGACCACGCCGGCGCCGATCTTGCCCTCGCCAACTTTGAAGTAGCCGTTGACGGTGATGCGCTTGTCGCTGTTGTCGCTGCTCGTCAAACCGGCGGCCGCGCCGGTGTTCCCGTACAGGATGTCGTAGGACGCATTCAAGCCGTAAGCCGGCAACTCATAGCCGAACAACGCGGTGACCTGGCGGCAGGCCTTCGAATTGCCCGGCACCTCGCCGGCGCAGCCGGTGGCTGCCGGACCGCCGGCCGCCGACGAATCGCGCCCGGTGCTGTAGGTGGCGCCCACCACGAAGTTATTGAAGTTACCCAGGTAGCCGATGGCGTTGTCGCTGCGCGCGTTCGGCAGATACGGATCGATACTGCCGATCGCGAACAGGTTCGGTCCCATCACGTCGGCCTTCTGGCCGGCGATATAGGTCATGTTGATCTGGCGTCCCAGGGTCACGGTGCCGAAGGCGCCCTTCAATCCCACCGACGCCTGGCGGCCGAACAGGCGGTTGCCCTGCTGGCTGGTGCCGGTGTCGAGCGCCAGGCCCGATTCCAGCGTGAAGACCACCTGCAGTCCGCCGCCCAGATCCTCGACGCCGCGGAAGCCGATGCGCGACGGGAAGGACCCTGTCAACGAAGGCATCTTGGTCACGGAATCGCCGGCGGCATTGACGTTGGTGACGTGAACCAGGCCGGTGTCGAGCAAGCCGTACACGGTCACATTGGATTGCGCCATCGCTGCGGATGCGCCCATGCCTGCCAGAAGCGCCACGGCGCAACGGATACTGTTTTTCATTACTGTCTCCTGTTATTTTATTGGATGTGCGATTATCGAACAATAGGTTGTTAATCGCACATAAATTGGATACTATGATTGTCGCGGGGCGTTGTCAAGAAACAGAACGGCAGCGATGCCTCGACAAAACGGCACTAAAATGGCCGCGACATGGCGCTTCGCATCGCCCCCACATAGACAAAAACAGAACCAGACAGGAGACCGGCATGACGATGAAAAAATTTGTAAATATTGCGACACTAGCGGCCATCACCCTGGCCGCCATGCCGCTGGCGCGGGCGCAGGACACCATCAAGGTCGGCGTGATCGCCGCATTCTCGGGCCCCTTCGCCGACTACGGCAAGCAGATGGAAGGCGGTATCAAGGCTTACATGGCGCAGAACGGCGCCACTGTGGCCGGCAAGAAGATCGAGATCATCGTCAAGGACACCACCGGCCCGTCGCCGGAAATCGCCAAGCGCCTGGCGCAGGAGCTGGTGGTACGCGACAAGGTCGATTTCCTTGCCGGCTTCGGCCTGACGCCGGAGGCGCTGGCAGTGGCGCCGATCGCGGAACAGGCCAAGAAGCCGATGATCATCATGAACGCGGCCACGTCGATCATCACCACCAAGTCCAATTACATCACCCGCTTCTCCATGACGCTGCCGCAGATCTCGGCGCCGATGGCGACATGGGCGGTGAAGAACAAGATCAAGAAGGTTGTCACCCTGGTGGCGGACTACGGTCCCGGCATCGATGCCGAAACAGCGTTCAAGAATGAACTGGTCAAGGGCGGCGGCACGGTGACCGAATCGATCCGCGTCCCGCTGCGCAACCCGGAGTTCGCGCCCTACATCCAGCGCATCAAGGACGCCAAGCCGGATGCGGTGTTCATCTTCGTGCCGGCCGGCGAACAAAGCATCGCCTTCATGAAGGGCTATCGCGAGCGCGGCCTGGCCGAAGCGGGCATCAAGGTCATCGCCACCGGCGACCTGACCGACGACCACGTGCTGCCGGCGATGGGCGACGCCACCTTGGGCGTGATCACCACCTTCCATTATTCGGCCGCGCACAAGTCGCCGGAAAACGCGGCGTTCCTGAAAAGCTTTGCGGCCACCAATCCAAACGGCGGCCGCCCGAACTTCATGGCGGTGGCGGCGTATGACGGCATGGCCGCGATCTATGAAGTGGCCCGCAAGCTGAATGGCAAAATCGACGGCGACAAGGCCATGGAGGTCCTCAAGACCATCAAGCTCAATAGCCCTCGCGGCCCGATCTCGATCGACCCGCAAACGCGGGATATCGTGCAGACGGTCTATGTGCGCAAGGTCGAAAAGATCGGCAATGAGGTTTACAACGTGGAGTTCGACCAGTTCGCGAACCAGAAGGATCCGGGCAAATAATCCGCATCCGATACGTGTGGCGGAGTGGCCCGGCCAAATCCGCCACACGGAAATCCCAACTTTTTTGCGTCAGCTTGTCATCCGGATCGAATCACCATGCGTTATAGCAATGCAGGACAACGCAATCGGTGCCATTTGATTAACGTCCCACTATCAATAAATGAGACATCATGCAAGCATACCAAAACGCCAACGAAGCGGATTTCCGCTGCCAACATACGATCAACCCGAATCTGACGCAGGCCGTGCGCTATTGGGCGAGCGAGTTCGACGTGCCGCCATCCAAGCTGCTCGAAGTCGTCCGCGAAGTGGGCCGCAACCTGCTCGAAGTCCGCAAGCGCCTGTCGACGTAAGTTCGACAGTGGCTATTTACTGAAAAGCCAGCACGCGCAGCCAACGTACGCGCCAGCTAATCGTGAAGGCCACCGCCATCGCGCCGACGGCCGACAGCAGCACCCACAACACGGTCCCGAAACTTGGTCCGTGGCCCCACAGGCAAAGCGCGTAAGCGCAGGCCAGCAGACACGCCGCCCACCAGCGCCACCGCCGCAGCACATCGGCCGCCGGCGCGGTTTGATCGGCGTTGCCTGGAAGCGCACGCCAGTGTCCCGCCTGCGACAGCGCCAGCCACGCGAATGCCACATACGACATCGCCGCCGCGCCCAGCATGGTCAGCAATTCAAGCACGCTTGATACTCCTCAGTGCCATCAGCGCCAGCAAAGCGGTGGCTAACAATCCCAAATCCATGCCGGCGACGGCGAACTGGCTTTGCGCCAAAGCCTTCAGCACATGTGCGCCGGTCGTCACCCAGTTCGCCCCCACCGCCAGCACACAGAGCCCGGCGATGGCCCACAGCTGCTCGCGCCATGCGCACGCCCGCCGCCACCATGCGTGGCAAAACGCCAGTACCCAGACCAGATAGAACACGCGCATTTCCATCCCCGCGCGGTCCACGTCCGCGTAGCCCGCATCCGCCGGCAGCAAGCGATTGGCGACGAAGAAGGCCAATGTCGCCAGCAAAATACCGGTCACGCTGCCGATGGTCAGGCCCTCCACGACCGCCACCCCGGCCAGTCCGTGCTTCGCATGTTTCGCGCGGCGCCCCTCAAGCCAGAATAAAAAGCCGGTCGCTATCATCACGCAACCGGAAATGCCACCGAAGAAGTACAGCCAGCGCAAGGTCCAGCGCTCGAAACGGACGAAGTGCAAACCCGAGAAAAAGCGCTGCACCGTCATCACCGGGCCGGCCTCGAACCGCTCCAGCACTTCGCCGGTGGCGGCGTCGAAATAGATCTGGTCCAGGTTCATCGTCATGTCGTGGGCATATGAGCGGCGCAATTCGACATAGCTGTTGGCGTCGCCCGGATTCCACACACGCACAAAATACGGCTGCCCGCCCCGCCACTCCCGCTCCGCGCGTTCACGCATGGCATCCAGCGACGCCAGGGTCCCCGGCGCTTTGGCCGGTTTGCGGGTGTAGCGCCCGTAGGCCTCGGCCGTGAACGCGGCCTTGTCCTTGGCGGTACTGCCATACGCGCCGTAATACGATTGCGGAAAATAGATTGTCATGAAGATGATCAGGCCAGACAAGGCGATCGCAAAATGAAACGGCAAAGCCAGCACGCCGGTCAGATTGTGCAGGTCCAGGGCACTGCGCTGCAGGCGCTTGCGCGGACGGAAGGTGAAAAATTGGGCGATGATTTTCTTGTGGACGATCACGCCGGACACCAGCATCACCAGCATTGTCATCGCCGCCACGCCCACCAGCCATTTGCCGACCTCCATCCAGTTCAGATGCAAGTGATAGTGGAACGGCACGATGAAACCGCTCGCGCCGGCCGAGCCTTGCGGCGGCAGGAAAGCGTAGCTGGACGGGTCAAGCAGGCGGCCGTGTTCCACGCCGTCGGCGCCGCGATAGGAGAACTCCATCACCGGCATGCGCGCAGTCGGCAGGTCGACGCGCCACTGCCGCGCGCCGGCCGGCACGCTGGGCACAACCGCCTGCGCGATGCTGTCCAGCGAAGGCGCCGCCGCCGCGTTACGGACCTCGAGGCGCGTGTCCGGCAGCATCCAGCGATCGATCTCGTTACTGAAAACGCTCAATGTCCCCATCCAGAAGATAGCGAACAACAGGGCGCCGATCGTCACGCCCGCCCATGTGTGCAATGCCGCCATCGATTTAGTGAAGGTATCGCCCATCCCGCACCCTTAGTCCAGCAAGCGCCATAACGCCCACACGGCGGCCGCGCCGACGGCAAAGGCGAGCCAGAGGCGGCCGACGTTGCGCACGCTGAAGCCCCACAGCAGCAGCCCCAGATACAGCACAAAGCCCAGCATCGCCGCCACCGCCACCGCCTCGGAGCGCGGCATGCCTGCGCGGGACAGCGCCACCGCGCCGACGGCCACGCTCAACGCCGTCAGCGCATAGCCGCCGCCGACCGCGCCCAGCACGCGCAGTGCTGTGACGGCGGCGCGCGGCAGGCGGCCATGGCGCTGATCGGACATATCAGAACCGCAGCGCGTAGCCGAGGCTCACGGTGCGGCCGCGACCCGCGAAGTAGCGCTTAGGCTCCACCAGCGCGCTTTGCGAGTAGTACGTGATGTAGCTGCGGTCGAACAGGTTGGCCATCGACAGGCGCAGTTCGCCGTTTTTTCCGAGCTTGTAGTTGGCGCTCGCGTCGACCAGCGTGTACCCGCCGAAATCCTTGGCCGGATCGTCGAACGATTGGCTGAAAGCGTGCTGCCCCTGCACGAAGGTCGAGAACTTGCCGTTCCAGTCCGCGCTCCAGGTGGCGATCAGGCGATTTGGCGCCACGTTCAAGCCATCCAGTTTGGCGTCGAGCGTACCGTTTTCGTCACTGTCGTAACGGCCCTTGGTATAGGCGTAGGACAGCTTGGCGCGTTGCGCCTTGGTGAAACGATGGCCCAGGCTCAGGTCCACGCCCTCGATGCGCGTCTTCTCGCGCGCCATCATGAAGGCGCCGTTGATCGGCACCACGCGCGTGCCGAAATCCGAATCGGAGCGGAACAGGCTCGCATCCAGATCCCAGGCGCCGCTATGATAGCGCCCGCCCACTTCCACGCTCTTGGTCAGGATCGGCTGCAGGTCGCGCATGTTGGCCACGCTTTGGCCGGCTGTGTTGATGGAGCGGAGCACGCGGCCGATATCCGGCATGCCGAAGCCCTCCGAGTAGCTGGTGAACAGCGACACGTCCTTGACCGGATTCCACACCAGCCCCGCGTTCATCAGCGTCTCGTTGAAATCGATGGTGCCGCCCTGGACCAGCACGCGGCGGTACTGCGCCAGCGTGCGGTAGGTGTCGATCTCCAGATCGGCCTTCTCCTTGCGTACGCCGGCGTGCATCGTCAGCGTATCGAGCAGCTTGTATTCCCCCTGCAGGAACAAGGACAGGTTGCGGTATTCCGATTGCGGCACGTAGGTGCGGTTGGTCAGATACAGATCCTGCTTGCCCTTGTCGAACAGCGTGTCGAAACCGACGGTCAGCTTCAGGCGGCCGTTAAGCAGATCGTCGCGGCTCAACCCCACTTTGCTGCCGTACTTGGAGGCGACCGAGCGCGATTGATCGTACAGCGTGCCGCTTGGCGCGATCAGCGGGTCCTGGAAGGTGGCCGAGATGTCCGCACCGAACAGGCCCTCGAACTCCTGGTTGAACACCATCGCAGACAGCTCCATCCCCGCCAGATTGGCGTGGCGGTAGCTCAGGCTCGAAGTCCACACATCGTTCCACGGCGCGATGCCGGGCGGGGTGCCCTCGATCGAAGTGGTGGGAATGCCGCGCGCGCGGTCACCCGCCACGGCCAGGTAGCCGGCCTTGGATTTGATCTTGTAGCGGTTGACGGAAGCCTGCAGGCGCTGGTCGTCGTCGATCCAGTAGCCCAGCTTCGCCAGCACATCGTAGGTGCGCGAGTCCATCAAATCGCCCTGGGTGTTGTCGGTGCCGATCGAACGGCCCTTGCCGTCCAGGTACAGGCCCTGATCCTCATAGGACAGCGCGAACAGGTATTCGAACTTGTCGTTGCGGCCATCCAGGCGATAAGCGGTCTTGTAGCTGGCCGTCTCCGAACCGACATCGCTGGTCGGCAGCGTGGACTGCACGTCGATCGACTGGTTGAACGCACCCTTCTCCGGGCGCTTGGTGATGATGTTAATGGTGCCGCCGGTCGCGCCAAGGCCATTGATCGCATTCGCGCCCTGCACCACTTCGATCCGCTCGACCATCGAATAGTCGATCGTGTGCGCCTCACGTCCGGTCGGCCGCATCGGATTCGATTGCGGCACGCCGTCTACCAGCAGCAGCGGCGTGCGGCCGCGCAGCGTCTCGCCGGAGCCGTTCATCTTGCCGCGGCTGGGCGTATAGGACGGCAGCACGCTGCTCAACACGTCGGACGAATTACCGGAAATCGCCATCTGGCGCTCGATCTCTTCCTGCTTGATGATGACCACCGTTTGCGGCGCCTGGTTGGCGGCGATGTTCGAGCGCGAGGCCGACACCAGCACCGCCGGCACGGCGGCATCGTCGGCCGCCTGCGCCGCCACTTGGGCCGAGACCTGTGGCGCCGACAAGACCGCGACGATGGCGATGATCGCGCCAGGCAGGCGCGCGCGGGGATACAACGTGGGATTCAGGGATTTCACAGCGCTTGGCTCTCCGGTACATGGAACCGCCCGTACCGACCAACATGGTCTAAGAAGACATCCGAGGAAATCGCCGGCGATCGGTGGGCAGATGGTGTGCTGGCTGGCGCCTTGACGCGCGTGGCTTGCAAATAAGAATGATTACCATTATCAGGAAATCTTTCTGTTTGGTCAAGCGCGCGATTTACCGACATAAGTGCGGTAATGCACTGTAGAAGCGGCGCATCGCTGCCACCATTGTGACACCCGATACCATTTATTTAACATCATGCAGCCACAACAACCCTCCGTCCCTGCGGATTTCCGCTTCCAGACCACCATCAATCCCAAGCTCACACAGGCTGTGCGCTACTGGGCCGACGAATTCGATGTCCCGCCGGCCAAGCTGCTGGAAGTCGTGCGCGAAGTTGGGCGGAACGTCTACGAAGTGCGCAGGCGACTCTCCGCCTGAGCATCAGCCCAGCGTCACTGAATCGTTATTGCGCCGGCGATGGCACCCCTTGCGGCGCCTTGCCACCGTGCGGCACCAGCCAGCCGCTGTCGGCCAGCCAGTCGGCCAGGCGATCAGGCCAATGCACGTCGGACAGCCGCTCCGAACGCTGTCCCATGTTGAACGCATGGTCGGTGTCCGCATACATATGCAGTTCCGCCGACACGCCGGCCGCCACCAGCTGCTGATACAGCGCCACCGCCGGCGGCCCGCAGCACTTGTCCGCCGATCCCGCGACGATGAAGGCCGGCGGCGCGTTTTGCACCGCCTTCGCCGGCACGCCCAGTGGTCCCGGATACACGAGCACCTGGAAGTCGGGCCGCCCGCTTTGCTGGTCGACCGCGTCCTTTTTCGCGCCGGACGATTGTGACGGCGCCGGATTGTCGGCCACCAGCGACACCAGCTCGCCGCCGGCCGAGAATCCCATCACGCCAAGCCGGTTCGGATCGACGCCGAATTCCGCCGCGTGCGCCCTCACCCAGCGCACCGCGCGCCGCAGATCGGCGGCGCCGTCGTTCTCGATGCTATAGTTCGAGCCCTGGTCGCGCGCCAGCCGGTACTTCAGAACGAAGGCGGTCACGCCCACGCGGTTCAGCGACTTCGCCGCCACCATGCCCTCGTTCATCCATACCAGCATGCGATGCCCGCCGCCTGGCGCGATGATGACCGCCGCGCCGTTGGCGTGACGCGGGTCGGCCTTGACCACCGTCAGCGATGGATCGTGGATGTTGCTGACGTAGGTGTTCTGCACCGTCTCCGGCTCGCCGTGGCGCTTTTCCGATCCCGGCGCGCCGTCCGGCCACAGAATGTGGGTCGGCTGTGTGGTCGACTGCGCGGCCGGCTGCTGGGCGGCCGCCTGCGCGCAGGCCAGTAAAAACGCGGGCACCAAGGCCCATAACGATTTCTTAGAGAGCATTCAAGCCTCCGGTCGCGTACAGCGCGCGGTGGGTCAGTATGAACAGCGTGCGTCCGCCCTCGCCGCCGAAGATCAGTTGCAGCGGGCGTTCCGGCACATCGATGCGGCCGATCTCCTTGCCATCGGGCGCATAGACGAAGATCTGGCCGTTGGCCACATACACATTGCCCGCCGCATCCACGGCCGCGCTCTCGCCGCCGCGATTGGCCGCCAATTTGAGATCGGTGATGCCGCCGCCGGTGCCGATCACGCCACTGAAGGTGCGGTTCTCCGAGCCGTTGGTGAACACCACGCGGCCGTTACGCCCGGCCGACACCAGTCCATGGGTATCGAGCGAGTCCGAGAAGCGCCAGCCCAGATGATTCGGCTGCCCCTGCTGGAACATGCGGTAGGCCGGCAGCACCAGCGTGCCGTCCGGCGACACATACTCGCGCTTTTTCGGCAGCGCGACGTCGCGCGCGAACATCTCGGCCAGCGTGGTGAACTCATAGGTCTCGGGATTGAGCTGGTCGCGGAACTCGCCGTTCTGCCAGAAGTTGACCGGCACCACGGTCTTGGCGTCCGGACGGGCCTTCAACGGGGTCGGCTTGATCACCGTTACCTCGCCAGCCGGGCGATCCGGATGGAAGGAATACACGGTGCCCTCGAAGCCGTGCGACGACAGCACCATCAGCGCGCCGCTGTTGTCGATGGCCAGATTGATCGGGTCGAGCGGCGCGTCGCGCACCACCACCAGCCCCTTGTCCTTCGACCAGCTATAGATTCGCTGGAAGCGGCGGTCCACGAAATACAGCTTGCCCTTGGCGTCGACCACGCCGCCGGCGATCGAATAGAAGCCTTCCTCGAGCTTTTCCACTTTAATCGGGTTGGCCGGCGGCGTCACCGGATTGGCGACGATATCCAGCATCGCGAACTCGCGTTCGCGCACCTCCAGCTTGTGCGTCACATCCAGCAGCGCGTTCTCGAACGGGAATTTGCTGGCGCGCAGATAGGTGTCGCAACCGTTGTCGTCGCAGGTCGCATAGCCGCTCTCGCCGTTGACGTGCACATTGCGGAAGCGGATATCGCTGGAATTGGTCATCTTCACGGCGGCCGGCGCCGGCTTGATCGAGCGCGTGACGCGATAGGCGTGATAGTTCGCGAACAGGATATTGCGCGAATTGCGGACTTCCAGCGATACCGCGTCCATGCCGTCGCGGACCTCCTGCTCCGTTTGCGGCGCCAGGAACTCCCAATTTTCCACGTTATCGAGCACGATCTCGGCGCGCACATGGTGCTCGGCGGAGAGCTCGTAGACGCGGCCCGGCGTCTTGGTGTCCGAGACATAGAACCCAGCCTGCGCGAAGGTGCTCGGCGACCAGACCGCGACAAAGGTACCGCCGCCGCCATCGGTTACCCAGATGCTCGGATACTGCCGATCCCAATGCGCGGTCGGATCGAAGTCGGCGCGTTTTTGATACGGATCGCGGCGCACGCCGTCGTAAAGCCGCGTGCCGTGACCGCCCTGGATGCGGATGTCGTCGACCAGCGAGTGCTCGCCGGCCTTCCACAGCAGGCCGACCGCGCGCGGATTGACTTCGCCGGTCGCCAGGCCAAAGCCGGAGACAATGGCGTCGCCGCCCTTGGCGCTCTCCAGCAGCGCCTTGGGTCCGTCAACACCGGCGTACAGCGGCGAGCCATTCGGCAGCACCAGCTGCGTCAAGCCCGGATGCAGCGCGACGATCACGGTGTCGGGCTTCATGCGAATGGTATCGTTGACGATGTAGAAGCCCAGCGGCAGGTACACCACGCGGTTGTTGTCGATGGCTTTCTGGATCGCCGCCGTATCGTCGGTCTGGCCGTCGCCTTTCGCGCCCAAGGCGCGGGCATTGGCCCACTGCGTGGTTGGCGGCAGCGCGCGCAGCACACGCTTGGGCGCGGCCGGCATGGCGCTCAATGGCGCAATTTTGGAATTGGTCCCGAACTTGCCGGTGCTGCCGACGCCTCGCAGCATCAGGCCGTAATTGAATTCACCCACGCGGTAGATCGCCCCCGGCGCGGCGATCTTCTTGCCGCTGTCGCGGAACTGCGCGAATACCGGCGTATTACGCGCGACCGCGTTGTCGAAACCGACCTGGGTGTAGACGTTGTCCTCGTTCGAGATGATGATCGCCGCCTTCGACACGTTCTCGAAGCGCACATCCTTACCCCACAACCAATCGCCGTAACCCCGGTCGATCTCGATGCCCACCTTGGTATTGCGGATGGAGACGTTGATCATCGTCAGGCCGGCTTCGTGCTCGCGGATGGCGGCGTCGCGCTGGCCCTCGAAGGTCGAATCCATCAGCGTGAACTGCCAGGCCGGCGACGTCTTCTCCGACAGGATGCCGTAGCGTCCACCGTAGAACTTCAGGTTGAAGCCCTCGTTGCCGACCTGGTAGATACCGGCCAGCCCGGAGCCGATATGGAAGTCGATGTGGCTCAGGTTAGAGTGCTGCGCGGTGCGCAGTCGCACGGCCGCCGCCGCCGGATTGCCGTCGCCGATTTCAAAGTCGACATTGCTCATCGCCGAATAGAAAGTCGACGAATTCGCGTCGCGCACCTTCTCGCTGAATGGCACCGCGCTCGCTACCGGAACCGGCACCTTGCCGACCGTGTACTGGTCGCCGCCGGTGAACACCACCATGTTGGCGACGCCTTTCTGGAAGCCGGGCGTGCGCTCGCCCAGCACCAGCACCGGCCGCGTCGCGCCGACGCCGTACAGGCGCACCGCCAGCGGAATCAGGATGGTGCGCGTGATGCGATAGCGTCCCGACGGCAGGAACACCACGCCGCCCTCGCCTTTGTTCGCCGCGCTGTCGATGGCTTTCTGGATCGCCGCGGTGTCGTCGGTGCGGCCGTCGCCGGTGGCCTGGACCTTGACGGCCTGCGCGTCGTCCGGCATGGTCTGATAAACGGAAACCGAGGCCGGCGCGGCCGGTGCGGCCTGCGCACCTTGCAACGGGACGGCCAGCATCGCCACGGTCGCCATCAGCAGCCGCGTTAAAGATAATTTCATTTGCTTAGTCCTTAGATAAAGATCGATAGGAGCAACACGAAAATCAGCCCGAAGACGCCAACCAGCGTCTCCATCAAAGTCCACGAGCGGAAGGTGTCCTTCAGCGACAGGCCAAAGTACTCCTTGAACATCCAGAATCCGGAATCGTTCACGTGGCTGCACATCAAACTGCCGGCGCCGATCGCCAGCACCATCAGGCTCGGATCGATACCCGAGCTTTCCACCAGCGGCGCGACGATGCCGGCCGCCGTCAGTCCCGCCACGGTGGCCGAACCAAGGCAGATACGTATCAGGGTCGCCACCAGCCAGCCAAGCACCAGCGACGGCACCGGCAGGCCGCCCAGCTGCCGGCCCAACTCCCCGCTGACGCCCGAATCGACCAGCACCTGTTTCAGCGCGCCCGCCCCCGCGATCACCAGCAGGATGGGCGCGATGTCGCGCAAGGCGTCCTGCGCGCCCGACATCAGCGCCGGCAGGCTTTTACCGCGCGCCAGTCCCAGCGTCACCAGGGCCACGGCCAGCGCGATCAACATCACGATCATCGGATTGGCCATGAAGTTGATGACCGATTTCAGCGCCGCATCCTCGGTGGGCACCATGGTCAGCGCGGTGGCGCCGGCCAGCAGCCAGACCGGCAGCAGCGCGGTGGCGAAGCTGTTGAAAACGCCCGGCAGCTGCGCCTCCTCCAGCAGCCCGGCGCGGAACATCGGCGCCGGCTCGCTGTGGATGCGCTTCAGCGTCATCGCGAAGATCGGACCGGCGATGATCAGCGTCGGTATGGCGACGATCATCCCGTAGAACAGCGTGCGGCCCATATCGGCATGGAACTGCGCCACCAGCGCGGTCGGCGACGGATGCGGCGGCAGGAAGCCGTGCGCGATCGACAGTCCGGCCAGCAGCGGTATCGCCAGCGCCACCGCCGGCCGCCCGCTCTGGTACACCAGCGAGAACACCAGCGGCACCAGCAGCACGAAGCCGACGTTGTAATACAGGGGAATACCAGCCACGAAGCCGGTCAGGGTCAGCGCCACGGGCATGCGCGCCGAACCGAATACGCCGATCAGATAACTGGCGATGCGCTGGGCGGCGCCGCTGTCGGCGATTAATTTGCCGAACACCGCGCCCAGGCAGACAATGACGATCAGCGATCCAAGCAGGTCGCCGATGCCCTTGTCGATCGATTTGGGAATGCTCTCCAGCGGCATGCCGAGCAGCAGCGCCGCCACCAGCGCGGCCACCACGAACGCCAGCAGCGGCTGCACTTTGCCCCAGGCGATCAAAAGGGTCAGCAGGCCGACGGACAAGCCGACGGCCAGCATGCCCCAGACGGCTGGCGTGACGCCGAACAGCGCCGCCAACGGACTGGTAATGTTCATAACCGCGCCTTGGCGTGAAGGTTAGAAGTTGTAGCGGACGCCGACGCGGTACACGCGGCCGAGGACATCGTACAGCTGCGGGTTGATGCCGTAGCTAAGGTTGGCCTGCGGCGCCGGCTCCGGATCGACGTTGGCGATATTGTCGATCTTGAAGTAGGCGGTGGTCTTGTCACCCAGCTTGTACGAGCCACCCAGATCGACGTAGAACGCACCCTTCATCTTGTTGTTGAAGATGGTCGGGTGGATCGTCGTCGACACGGGGCAATTGGTCTGGCACTCGATGAACTCATTGCTGTAGACGCCTTTGCTGATCCAGCGCTCGGTCAAGGTCAGGCTGTATTTGTCGGTATCCCACGACTGCGAGGCCAAGCCTTTCCACTTCGGCGTCGTGCCCTGGCTGACGCCGAAGGCCAGGTTGGCGCCCGCGCCCTCCGAAGGAATCGTGCCGACGACGCCAGGATCGGTCAGGAAGCTGATGTTGCGGGTAACCAGTCCGCGGAACGTCAGGCGGCCAGGCAGGCCCAGATCCTTCAGATTCATGCGGTAGGCGGCCTCCATGTCGTAGCCTTTCACGTGCAGCGACGCCAGGTTGAACGCCTGCACCGTCACATAGTTATTGGTCGCCACAGGGCTGTTGAGCACCATCGCACCGCAGATTTCCTGGTTGCCGGCCGCGCACAGATCGACTTCCTGCTGCGCGGTCAGCGCCGAGATCACGCCCTTGACCTTGATGTCGAAGTAATCGATGGAGGCGCTGAAGCCCGGCGCCCACGATGGCTGCGTCAACACGATACCGGCGGTGCTGTTGCGGGCGATCTCCGGACGCAGGTTGGTGTTACCCACGGTGCGCTGCTGGATGCCGATCGTGTTGCCTTGATAGGCGACCACGTTGTTGACCACCACCTGCGCCGCATACAGCTCGCTCAGATTCGGCGCGCGCACATCCTTGGACGTCACCGCGCGCAGGCGCAGGCCGTCGATGCCGGTCTTCCAGTTGGCGCCCACCTTCCAGCTTTCCACATGGCCGGAGGTGCTGTATTTGGTATGGCGGTCGGCCAGATTCAGATTGGCCTCACCCCAGGTGGCGGACTTCAGCACCGGCACGTTCAGCTCCACATACGCTTCCTTGACGTTGTACGTGCCCTGGGCGTTGTGGTAGTTACCCGCGTACCAGTTGTTACCGACGGTGGTATTCAGCAGCGGATCGGCAGGATACTGCGCGGTGTTCTGGCTGTCCGGGAAAATGCCGTTGCCATATGGGTCGCCGGTGACTTTATAGTGTTCGCGGCGGTACTCGGCGCCGGTGGCCACGGCGATCGGGCCGGCCCACGACTCGAACGCCTCGCCGCTGAAGTTCACGCTGGCGACATCCTGCGTCTGGCGGGTGTGCTGGCGCGGACCGTTTTCCGGCGCGATGTAGGACCAGGTGGCCGCGTCGATCGGGTTGTTGCCGATGATGTTGAGCGGTTTGCAGCCGGATGCGGCGGCGACCGGATTGCGGCAGACGATGGTGCCCTCAGGGCCGCGCACGGCGTCGATGGCGGCGTTGTAGCGGGCATTCAGCGTCATGTCGTTGACGATGATGTCGGTCTTGTTGGCGCCATGTTCGGCGTAGGCGTCATACGACCATTCCTTGCCCATCAACTGGAACTTGCCGGTGCCGCCGACCACCACGCGCTCCATCTGGCGGGTCGGGTGGACGTTGATATTTTCCGGGAAGTTGGCGTTGGCCGTCCCGTACTGGAAGCTGGTGATGTTATTGGCCGCGCAAGCGGCGGCGATCGACGCCGGCAGGTAGGGATTGCTGCACTGGACGGTCAGGTTGGCGTTTTTGGCGGCGCCGGGATTCGGCGAGAAGGCCGACTTCACCTTGCCGAAATTGGCCGTCATGTAGATCTCATGATCGGGGTTGATGTCGAAGCCGACGCGCGTATAGGCCACCTGGCGGGTCAGGTCCATCGCCAGGTTGGTGCCGGCGCCGACGCTGCCGCTCAAGTCACCGCCGACGCACAGCGGATTGATACAGCCGGTCACCGAGCCGGTGCCGGTCGGCACGCCGTTGGAACCGTAATTGAATTTGTACGGCTGGCCGTTGTCGCCGAAGGCCGTGCCCTGCAGCGGGCCGTTGGTGATCAGGCCATACTTGGCGTACTGGTACTGCTGCGCGTGCAGCACCGAATAGTACTGCGGCTTGCCGTCGTTGGTTTGCGACAGCGGACGGACCTGGAAGGCCGGGTTCTGATACCACGTACGGCCGTTCGGACCCACCTCGCCGAAGCCCGGCGACTCGATGCCCTTCTGGCGGCCGTATTCGCCGCTGACCTGCACGTGCAGGCGGTCGTCCATGAAGGACTTGCCCCACGCGGCCTGCAAGGTGCCGTTCTTGTCGTCGTGGTAGGTGGTCATCCCGCCCTGCACATTGGCCTTGAAACCCTGGAAGCGCTTGTCGGTGATGAAGTTGACGACGCCGCCGATGGCGTCCGAGCCATACGACGCCGAGGCGCCGCCGGTCACCACGTCCACGCGCTTGATCAGCAGTTGCGGGAACTGGCTGACGTCCGTCACGCCGGTGACGTTGGCGCCGACCACGCGCTGGCCGTCGAGCAGGGTCAGGGTGCGGATCGCGCCCAGGCCGCGCAGGCTCAATGAGCTCAGACCCTGCACGCCGCTGCTGGTGCTGTTGGTGCTGGTGGTGCGGCCGGTGCTGCCCTGCAGCGCCGGCAGTTCGGCGATGCTGTTGAAGATGTTCGGCTGCGCGCCTTTGGCCAGGTCGTCGGCGCTCAGGGTTGTGGTCGGCGTCGGCTGCGTGAAGCCGCGCGCGGCGATGCGCGAACCGGACACGGTGACGACGTTCTCCACCGGCGCCGCCGCTTCCGGCGCGGCAGGCGCCGCGGCTGCGGCCACCGGAGCGTTGTCCTGCGCGGTGGCGCCTTGCTGCGCTTCGGCGCCGGCCGCCGGGGTTTGGGTTTGGGTTTGGGTTTGGGTTTGAGCTTCGGCTTGAGCCCCGGCCTGGGCTTGCGCCTGAACCTGGGCCTGAGCCGACAAGGCGATCCAGCTGCAAGCGCTGGCGACGGCCAGGCGCATGATGGTGTTACGTGTAGGTGTAGTCATTTTAGTCTCCGGTTTTTAGTCTGTAATTGTTTGCGCGGTACTGCTGACGGTCCGCTGCGTGTTCGATTTTTCCTGCGCTTTGCTGCTGTTTTATTCCGCCGCTCCCTCGCTGGCCAAGATCTGCGCGACCAGTTGCCCTGGCGGCGCCGTAATGGCCAAGGTGATTCCGGCCTCGTCGGCCTGAAGCGGTTCCAGGTCCCTGAACTGGCTGTCCAGCAGCGACGGCGGCATGTAGTGTCCAACGCGCGCTTGCATGCGGTCGGCGATCAGGTCACGCGCCCCGCTCAGATGGGCGAAGCGCAGCGCCGGGTCGCCCACGCGCAGCAGGTCGCGATAGCGGCGCTTCAGCGACGAGCAGGAGAGCACCAGTCCGATGCCGGCCCGGCGCGCCTCGGCCACCTTCGCCTGCAACGCCAGCAGCCAATCGGCACGGTCGTCGTCTGTCAGCGCGTGGCCGGCCGACATCTTGGCGACGTTGGCCGCCGGATGGAATTGGTCGCCCTCGACGAACTCGACGCCTTGCGCGGTTGCCAGCGCCTGGCCGATCGTGCTCTTGCCGCAACCGCTCACGCCCATGACGACCCAGCGTATCGCACTGTCTTGCGGGCTGCGGGAACTCTCCATCCATCTCTCCAAGTTAAAGTTAGCGCTATCATTTCAGTTCCAAGTGAAGCGCCTGAATGGGGGCGCTATCGCTTGTCTGATATGGGAATTTATCTGGAGATGTCGGCCAACATGAAGTTAGCGTTATCATCGATAGGTGAACTCTAGCGCAACGTAGAGTTTTGTAAAGGATTATTAATATTGCATCGCAGCACGCGAGTCCCTATCGAAGGGCATACAGCCCCGGCGAAACAGCCACGCGGCGGTGCAACATGGTCGTGGCGCACCCGCAACAGATGCTTCAACAGTGCGGGCAGGCGATTCAGCGGATGAACTTGTACCGCGAAGCCTCTTCCGCCAGCAGACTGTCGTCCCTGCCGCGCAGTCGGCCCATGTTGCGGCGATGCGCCGGCTCGGCGATCACCCGGTTGATGACCGGTTCCAGCACTCCGCGCTCGCTCAGGTAGGCGGCGGCGCTGTCCGGCCCTTCCCGATCCGCGAGCTCGATGCCGGTTTTGACGATTTCCGACGACACCAGATCGGGACGAAAAGTGTGGCTACTGGACATGACAATCTCCTTCAATAAGAGGGCTATTGTGCGCTTGTTGCACCAGACGGGTGCGTGCGTTCGCTCACTTTGGGCAATTTAGCCACATCATTTTTTACTATGGCTGTGTCATCGTGGCGTCATACCGGCGAAGAACAAATCAGCGGCGCGCGTCACCATCTGCTGAATCTCCCTGAGCGCCAGTGGCGGCGGGTCCTGCTGGAAGATCCGCGCGGTCACCTCGGCCGTCACCAGCGCCGTGTACTGCAGCGCCGCCACGCGCGCGTCGGCGCGCCGGATCTCGCCGCGCTGCATGGCCGCCTCCAGCACCGACGCCAGCGCCGTGATCGACTCGCTCGGTCCGGCGTCGTAAAACAGCTGGCCCACGTCCGAGCGCCCCGCCTCGGCCACCACCATCCGATAGACGGCAACGGCTTTTTTGTCGTTGGTCAGCACGTGCAGCATGCGCTCGCCGAAGTGGATCAGTGCCATCTCCAGCGCGGTGCGGCCGACCACATTGGCCGCCAGCTCGCGCGTCGCGTCGAACAACTGCGCCGTGGCGACGGTCCTGACGACGGCGCCGAACAGCTCCTCCTTCGACGGGAAGTAACCGTAAAGCGTCGCCTTCGAACCGCCCAAGCGCTTGGCCAGCTCGTTCATCGACGCGCCCTCGTAGCCCGCCTCCTGGAAAAGCTCCGCCGCCGCCTCGATGATTGCCTGGCGGCGCGCCTCCGTACGTACTTTCATTCGAATCCCATAACGAAACCTGAAAGTACATTTTATTGCATGTCCAACTGGATTAACAGACTCCACAGTTCGCTTTGCAGGCAATTTTTTGCTTGACACCTGTTCAGCCGCGCGTCAATACTGTACATGTTGGTTCAGTTTTAATCACAAACTCTCCTCACAAAGGCACTTCTATGACCACATCGCTCAAATCCGCCCCGCCCCTGTTGATCGCCACCTGTCTGGCGCTGGCCGGCTGCGCCTCCACCCAACCGGCTCCCTACGGCGGCCTGGCGTCATCCGGCCAGCTGCGGCCCAACCTCGACGACCGGTCGGGACGGATCCCCTACAGTTACGCCACGCAGGTGAACCTGCGCGACTACAGAAGCATCATCGTCGATCCGGTGGTGGTGTATCGCGGCCAGGACAGCCAGTTTGAAGAAGTGACGGAGGAGGACAAGACTGCGCTGGCGACTTATATGCAGAGCGAATTCGAAGCAAAGCTGCGCGGCCGCTTCAACCTCACACGCGATCCCGGCCGGCATACGCTGCGCCTCAAGCTGACCTTGACGGGCGCAAAATCAAGCACGCGTTTTCTGAGCACGGCGTCGCGCTTCGACCTGGCCGGCGCGCCGTATAACCTGGTGCAGGCGGCGCGCGGCAAGGAAGGCGCCTTCACCGGGTCGGTGATGTACGCGGTTGAACTGTTCGACGCCTCGACCAATCTGCTGGTCAACGCCTATGTCACCAAGCAGTATCCGGGGCCGTATAACCTGGGCGCCAGCCTGGGACTGATGGACGCCTCGAAAGCCGGGGTGCGCAACGGCGCCGACGCCCTGCTAGCCCAGCTCCAGTAATAGCGGGATTATTCGAGGTTCTCGTGATGGGCGGACGCGCCCTTCTTCCAGTACGCCGAAATGCGCGCCGCCTCGCGCGAAAAGCCCTTGTCGACAAACAGGATATCGCGCACCTGCCTGGCCATCTGCGCCTCGCCCGCGCACCAGATAAAGCCGTCGCCCTCGGGCAGTTGCATGGCGCGGAAGGCGGCGACGATATCGTCCGGCGTCGGCACATGCTGCACGCGCAGCCGCGCGGGGCTGGCAAATTCCAACGCAGCGGCTTCCTCGCCGGTGACCAGCACCAGCACCTCGGCGGACGCCGGCAGCTCGTCCAGGCGGCGGCGGATCGCCGGCAAGGCGGTGGCGTCGCCGGCCAGGATCTGCCAGGTGTAATCGTCCGGGATGATCATCGATCCCTTCGGTCCGCCGATGACGGCCTGCTGGCCGACCTGCGCCTGGCGCGCCCAATCGGTCATATGACCCTCGGTGTGCAGCGCGAATTCGAGGGTCAGCTCGCGGGCGTCGCGGTCGTAGCGGCGCGGCGTATAGTCGCGCATCACGCGCTCGCCGGCGGCGTCGTGCAGGATGAACTTGACGTGATCGTCATACGACAACGAGACGAAATCGTGCAGGCTCTCGCCTTTGAATGTTACGCTAACGAAATTCGGCGCCAGCTGCTTCACCGCGCTGACCGTCACTTCGCGCGCCTTGAGTTCGTGACGGACACGCTGTAGTCGTTTATCATTCATGCAAATCACCTTTTAGTTGACAATGTCCTCCAATCTACAGAAACAAGTTAACGTTGTCAACCAATTTGGCAGCGGTCCGGCCGAGGCCGTTTTTGACGCGATCCACACGCTCATGCATATGTACCGGTCGATGCAGCTGCGCAGCCTGCGCGACACCGGGCACGAGCTCACGCACATGGAATACAAGGTGCTGGGCTTTTTCGCCAGGCATCCGGGCGCCAGCCAAAGCGAGCTGGTGGCGCACTCGGGACGTGACAAGGCGCAGCTGGCGCGTCTGATGCGGGGGCTGCGCGAGAAGAACCTGCTCGACGCGCAGGTCGACGAGAGCGACCGGCGCAGCGCGCGGCTGCGGCTCACCGAAGAAGGTTTGACGGTGATTCAAGGTTTGCAAGCCTTGGGGGCGGAGGTATCGAACCTCGCGGTGGACGGCATGAGCGATGAAGAATGCGCGCAATTGTTGGCGCTATTACAGCGCGTGAGAGCGAACCTCGAACGCGTCGAACCTGCGGAGACACGTCGGGCGGATTAGCAGCGCCTCCGTGCTCGTAAAAGCGTGACGCTTGAATTGATTCTACGATTCATCACAGGCCGGAGGGGCAAGTCTATCATTCGGACACGATCCCGGCCGTAAGACGCTCAGCGCGCAGTAGCGGATACGGATTGATCGCACCGCCAACGTCGTACACGCCATAGTGCAGATGCGGCGGCGTGCCTTTGGCGTTGCCGGTATCGCCGACGTAACCCAGAACCCGGCCGGCCTCGATGCGCATGCCAGTTTCCACGTGCGCATGGCGATCCAGGTGGGCGTAGTAGTGACGCTGACCGCCCGGCCCCATCACCCACACCACCAGGCCGCCGAGCCGGTTGCTGCCGGCCCGTAGCACAATGCCTTCGGTACTCGACAGCACGGGGGTGCCGCGCCTGGCGAAGATGTCGATACCCTGGTGTTTGCGTCCCTCGCTACGCGCGCCACCCCAGGTGTCGCGCAGCGCACGCGCCCGCACGCCTTCGACAGGCACCGGAAGCGCAATGGGCTTGGGCATCGCCGCCAGGCGCATCGGATAAAGCGCCCTTTCGACGACAGGCTCGAGCAAAGCCGTACCCAGGATCAGGACCACGGCAATCACAAGCGCGCGTAGAAAAATCCGCATGTCGGTTTCGTTATGTTCAGGGGAAACCGATCAGATGGGGGCGAACGGCCGCTTTGCCAGACCATGGCATCGCGGCCCACTTGACGGCCGCCTCCCCGGTGCGGGCTATCTGAACGCGTACGCCAGCGCGGTGTAGAACTGGCGTCCGCGCGGATCGGTATAACTGGGATCGTAACCGACCGAAAAACTGAACAACTGGTTCGAGCGCGGGGGATTCTTGTCGAGCAGGTTCTTGATCCCTGCCCTGAGCTTTAGCGCCGCCGAAATTTGGTACGCGCCGGTCAGGTCGAGCAAGGAATAAGAATCGACGCGATGGACCGTCCCATCGGCCAACAGGTTTTGGTCACGATAGCCGCTCAGGAAGGTTTGCTGCAAAGTCACGCTGAGCGGCCCGCGGTCGTAGTCCAGGCTCACCGTATGGCGCCAGCGCTGGATGACCTGGTCGTTGGTGTAGACGCCCAGCGCGCTGATATCGGGGCCGTCGGCCGCCTCGCGCGTCTTGTAGTCGAACACATAGGTGCCGTTGAGCGTGACACCCACTCGACCCAGGTTGGTGGCCGGCGAGCGCCAGTTGAAGCCCAGGTCGATGCCCGATGTTTCCAGCGCGCCGATATTGCGCAGGCGCGAATCGATCGACAGAATCGGTCCCGGTATGCCTGGCAGGGCCGGGTCTGGCTCGCCGCGGATGATGTAGGCGGCATTGCGCACCGGGTCGCTAAAGTAAGACCCTTCCGGCGAGACAATCACATCGGTTTTTTTGATGCGCCAATAGTCCAGCGTTGCCGTGATGTCGCGATGCGGTTCGAGCACTAGGCCCAGCGAATACTGCTTCGACTCCTCCGGGCGCAGCTGCGACGAGCCGCCCCTGAGCTTGTCCGGTTGCAGGCCGCAGTAATCGGGATTTTCGGTGTTGTCGATCGCCCCGACCTTGATGCAGCCGAGCGGGTCGTTGTAGATGCCGTTGGCTTGGCCCAGCCGCACCGGACTGTACAGGTCGGCAAGCGATGGCGCGCGAAAGCCGGTGCCGTACGAGCCGCGCACCACCAACTGCTTGATCGGATTCCAACGCACGCCGACCTTCGGGTTGGTCGTCGAACCGACATCGTTGTAGCGGTCGTGGCGCAGCGCCAACTGCGCCTCGAGGCTGGCCAGCAACGGCAGGTTGAACTCGACATAAGCGGCCTTGACGTTGCGTCCGCCGGAAAACGGCGTGGCCGTGCCTTCGCCGCGAATTTCCCCCGCCATCAGCAATGCGGACGGCGTAAACGCCATCTTTTCGCGCCGGTACTCAACGCCGAGCGCGACGGCGGCGCTGCCGCCAGCCATCTCGAACAAGTCGCGCGTGGCCTTCACATCGAACGAGTCGGTCGTGCCGCGCGAGTGGCGCGCCAGGTCGTTGACCTTGGCGGCGGCCAGCAGGGCCAGCCCCTCAGGGCCGGATGGTCCGAAGGGATTGATGATCCCGGACGCGAAAGCATTATCGAACATCGTCGTCTTGACGTAACCATCGACATACTGGTCGTCGACCTTGTTGACGCTGTGATTGAGCGCCATGTCGTAGTCCCAGCCCAGCGCAATCCCCTTGCCGCCGAGCACCATGCGCGTGGCCGTCGCATCGATGTCGTTGGTCCGCGGCCCGCCTTCGGTCAGGCGCATATTGACGTTGAGCGGCGTTTTATTGGTGGTCACCAGCGCGTGGGGATAATACTGCCCGGCCAGGGGATAAATCTCGCCGGAGATGGTCAATGCGCTGATGCGGTAAGTGGTCGACGTTTTGTTGAGAAGCAATTCACCGTACAAGGTTGTGTCCTTGTCGAGCGCGAACTGGCCACGCGTGAGCAGCGACACGCGCTTCGAATCCGGGAACAGTTCGGTGTCCTGCATGTAATCGTACATGCAGGCAGCCGCGCCGACGAAGCTCTCCGGCGCATAAACAGTTGCCGGCGGATTGCAGGCCGGCGCACTCGGATTCATCCGGGGGCCGGTGGCGGTGGTGCCGTTGGCGCGCGTGCGGCGGAAGTTTGCGGGAAAGGTGTTCGAACTGCCCGAATCGAGATTGATATCGGGCTGGTATGCCGAACCGATCCAGCTGCGCTGCGACGAGCGCAGGCTGCCCGTGTCCTGGTAATCGAACACGCCCATTACGTTGTAGCGATCGGTCGCCAGATTACCGATGCCGCCCGACAAGGTTGCCATCGCCTTGCGCGCACCGCCATGCTGGGTGTCGGCGTAGTAGGCGCTGGCGTCGGCGCCTTCGTAATTGCGGCGCGTGATGAAGTTGATCACGCCGCCGATCGCATCCGTGCCATAAATGGCCGAGGCGCCGTCCTTGAGCACTTCGACCCGGTCGATCGCCGCCGACGGGATCGCGTTCAGGTCGACGCCGGCGTTGCCGCCCGGGGAGGCAAAGTTGGCCAGGCGCCGGCCATTGAGCAACACCAGCGTTGACGACACGCCAATGCCGCGCAGGTTGGCGCCGTTGAAGCCGCGCTGTCCGGCAATGTCGCTGAAACTGGCGCCGTCGGTCAGCGCCGCCGCGTTGGCGGACACCTTCGACAGCAGTTCAGCCGCCGTGGTGGTCCCACTTTTCTCAATGTCTGCACGGGTAATCAATTGCACCGGCAACGCGGTTTCGGCATTGATGCGCTTGATCGAGGAGCCGGTTATTTCAACCTTTGGCATCGGTGGCGCATCTTGCGCGGCGGCCGGAACGGCTAGCGTGGCCAGCAAACCGGCCGTGGCCGTGCGGCCGAAGGCCTCCAGTATTCTTATGGCGATACACTTTGGAACCGGCCGGTCCCCGCGCTCATATGGCATTCACTTCCCTCCCAGGTGATCGTTTTAAAACTTCCGTGTTCCCCGCAAGCGGCGTCAATCGGCGCGCGCCCTCAGTACCAGTCCGCAGGGAATAACACGCCGGCGGTGACGTCCAACTGTTTATACAGTGGTACGCCTGTCCAGTCGGTGATATTGAAGACCGTATTCGAGTCCGCCAGCTTTTTTACTTCGACATTGGCGACTGTGAGGGGTGTTTTGGATTTGCATACACTTGGCGCGACAGAGGGACGGACAAAATACACAGCGCTTTCCGTTGTTGTCGAAACGTTGGTGACCCGTTTCGCAGTAACAGGATTCCCGTTGCCATTTCCCTGGACCAGCAATGCGGTCTCGACGCCGATGCCGATGCCGCGCGCGGTCGTATTGCCGCTGGACGATGCGGGCAGCACGCCGCCGATGCATCCGAAGGTGCCGCCCGGCGTTACCGTCGGCGCCACTATTCTTGAAATAAAGGTGATAAAGCGCCCCATCCGATCGCGGCTGTCGAAGTGCGAATCGAAAATCATATTTGCCAATGCTGGCGGTGCGATAAAGCCGCCTTGCAGGCTCAAGGGATTTGGGTCGAACGTGATGTCCTTGGAGTAAGGATCGAGCATCGACGCTTCCGACGTAGCGGATTTATAGAGCGCCGAATAATCGAATTGCCCCAGCACTGCCAACCCCGCGCTGGTGCCACCGACAGGGACATTTTTCTGCATCAATGTCTTCAAGGTCTGTTCGAGCGCCGTACCTTTCCAAAAACGGATGTACTGACTCTGATCCCCGCCGGCGATGAACACGACGTTGGCCTTCGCCAGGATGGCATTGACGGCCGGACTATTCGCCGCTTTGACACTCGGAATCACCAGCGTCTCCACCGATGTCAGGCCCAGCGAGGCGCCGCCCACCCACAAGTCGGCGATCGTCTTAGAGGTCGACAACGTCTCATCGCTATAAAATATATAAGGGTTATAAGCCTCCGTTCCGGTGGCCCGAATGACCACGAACCGCCCTCCGGTACCTGGTGTGATGCCGGCCCGTTGGATCAACCATCGAAAGGCGGGATCGACATCGGGACCTCCACCCATCAGTACAAATGATGGCGTCGGAAGGACCGATGGCGCTGTCACCACGGCATTCACATCACCCGTTGTGAAATAGGAATAGAGCGGAATCGGTTTCGCGGGTTCGAACGTCGCTCCAGCATGTACGGGACCGGCAAAAAAACCCGATGCCATCGCGAGTATTATCGCGCCTTGCTTTGAAAAAACCCGGATGAGCCACTGATGGAAAATGCGTGTCAACATTTTAGAACTCCGGTAGCGATCGTTGAGGAACTGGCCACTCTTCGGGAACAACTATTTGCTGGAAATTTGAAAATACGGGTTCTAACAGCGACGCCGCTTGACAACGGCCGAGACCAACAACAACCCACCCAGCATCATCGCAAAGACAGGTGGTTCGGGCACGGGAGAAACACCAACGGACAGCGTGCCGTAGTTCCACCTGCCCTCCGGTTCGTCAAACGCAAGGTCCTTGAATCCGTCATGAAACTCGACGCGCAAAATGCCATCGGCACCCACTGCAAAAATCTGTCCCAGGTCGCCCAGATTCTGGAAGCCCGCGTAATCTGCTGTCCCGTCAAAATCATCGCCGTCGCCGGGCGTGAAAGTGACGCCCGTGCCCAGTGAATCGCTGAAGGTGATTTTCATTTCGGACAAGTAGCTGCCGGCATAACTCGTCACGTTCACATCCCACTTGAGGCTGGTAATTGAAGCGCCGGACCCAACGTAAAAGTCCCACACCACATTACTCGCGGAACCTCTTTCGTCAAAATTCGGGATGTCTTCCGTATGTATCAGCAGTTGGTACGGAACAGGACTGATTCCCTCTGCTTTCGCCATGCCAAAACCCATTGCCGCAGTCACAATCACAAGCGCCATCAGACGCCGTACATAATTTAACCTTGGCATGATTTTTCCCCGTAAATAATTACGATCGAACTCAGAAGACTGGGTACACAACGCGTAGTAATTGTATAACTAACTTGTGCCGTCAAATCGTTCGATGTAAAAAAAACATGGGTGCGCGTCACACTTTATTGGCTCGGTACTTCCCATCCACCCGCCAGCGCCTTGTACACCGCCACCAGCGTGGTCGCCGCTCCCGCCTGCGATTGCGCCAGCCTGTCGCGCGCCGTCAGTAGCTCGCGCTCGGCGTCGAGCACCGTGAGGAAATCGGTGGAGCCGACCGCGAAGCGCTCGCGCGCGATCAGCGCCGCCTGCTCCGACGACTGCGCTGCCTCGTACAGCAGCGCCGCCTGCCGCTGGCTGCGCGTGTACGCCGCCAGCGCGCCCTCGGTCTCCTCCAGCGCCGTCAGCACCGCGCGCTCATAGGCGATCATCGCCCCGTCGTTGCGCGCGTCGGCGGCGGCGATCTGCGCGCGGATACGCCCGAAGTCCAGCAAATTCCATGTCAGTTGCGCCCCCAGGTTGTAGACATAGGCCGGTCCTTTCGCCAGTTCGCTCAGATGCTGGGCGTTCTGTCCCAACGTCCCGCCCAGCACAATTTGCGGGAACAGCGCGCTGCGCGCCACGCCCACCTGCGCCGCCGCCGCGCTGACCTGCGCCTCGGCCAGCTGGATATCGGGACGACGCCGCAGCAGCGCCGCCGGCGAGCCGATCGCCGACAGTTCGACCGCCTGCAACCCGGGCAAAGGTTTCACAGGCTCCAGCTCCGCGTCCAGCCCCGTCGGCTGCTGGCCGCACAGCACCGCGATGCGGTAGCGCGTGCGTATCAGCGCCGATTCCAGCGCCGGGATATTGGCGGCCGTCGATTTCACCAGCGCCCGCGCGCGTTCGCTGTCGAGCGCCGTGCCACGGCCGACATCAAGCCGCGCGTCCACCAGCTTGAGCGCCTCGTTCTGCGTCTCCAGCGAGGACACGGCAACGCGCAACTGCTCCTGCAAGCCGCGCAAGTCGAAGTAGTTGCGCGCCACCTCGGCCGCCACGCTCACTTGCGCCGCCCGCACGCCGGCCGCGCCGGCCAGCACATTGGCCTCGGCCGCGCGCCGGGCGTCGCCCAGGCGGCCGAACAGGTCGGCCTCCCAGCTGACATCCAGACCGGCCGAGTAGTTGTTGGTGGTGCTGACGACGCCGGCGTCGTTCGGCCCGCGGATGCGCGCGGCGCCCGCGTTCACGCCAATGCTGGGCAGCAGATTGGCGTCGGCGAAGCGGTTCAGCGCGCGCGCCTCGCGCAGGCTGGCGGCGGCCGAGCGCACGTCGGTGTTGGCCGACAGCGCCCGCTCCACCAGGCTATCGAGCAGCGGATCGTTAAAGCCGCGCCAGAACTGGCTGACCGGTTCCTCGGCCTTGGCGCTGGCCGGCGCGTTGGTGAAGCCGGCGCCCAGCACAGGTTCGAAATGCCTGGCGGGCGGCGCGCTCGAACAAGCCGCCAGCGCCAGCGACACAGCGATGGCCAGGCCGGCCGGACGCAGGGACGCCATGCGGCGCGACGTGATCATAAGTCCTCCTTGCGTGGCTCGTGCGCCGATGGTGACTTGTGCGCGGCGGGCGCCCCGGCGGGACCGGCATCATCGACACCGGCATGGAACGGATGCGCGGCGGCGTCGATCTCTCTCCGCAGTTCTTCCGCGTGGGCGCGACGTTTCTCGGTACCCTTGCGCAGCAAAGCGTAGAACACCGGCGTCAGGAAAATCCCGAACAAGGTCACGCCGACCATGCCGGAGAAAACCGCGATCCCCATCGCGCGGCGCATCTCGCTGCCCGCGCCGCTGCCGAGGATCAGCGGTATCACGCCTGCGCAGAAGGCGATCGACGTCATCAAAATCGGCCGCAGACGCAGATGGCAGGCTTCGATGACGGCATCCACCATCGGCTTGCCCTGCTCTTCCAGCTCCTTGGCGAATTCCACGATCAGAATCGCGTTCTTGCACGCCAGGCCGACCAGCACCACCAGTGCCACCTGCGTGAACAGATTCAAATCCCCCGCCTGGCCGAACGGCGGAAAGTGCGACAGCCACACGCCGAACAACGCCGACAGAATACACATCGGCACGATCATGATGATCGCCAGCGGCAGGCTCCAGCTCTCGTATTGCGCGGTCAGCACCAGCACCACCAGCACCACCGACAGGAACAGCACCGCGCCCAGGGTCGGAATCTTGATGTCCAGCCCCGGCAAGGTCACGGAACGCGTCAGCCGGTCCTGGTAGGCCAGGTCGGTCCACTCGTACGACATACCGCGCGGCAGGGTCTTGACCAGCCGTTCGATCTCCGCCTCCGACTGCCCGCTCGAGAAGCCCGGGTTGGCGGCGCCGTTGATGTCGGCCGACGGGAAGCCGTTGTAGCGTGTCACGCGGGTCGGACCGAAGGTCGGATTGACCTGCATGACGGAGCTCAGCGGCACCATCTGCCCGGCCGAATTGCGCGTCTCCAGCCGCGCGATGCTGTCGGCGCGCGAGCGGAACGGCGCGTCGGCCTGCACCACCACCTGGTAGGTCTTGCCGAAGCGGGTGAAGTCGTTCACGTACAAGGAGCCCAGATTGATCTGCAAGGTGTCGTAGATATCCTGCAACGGCACGCCCATTTGCTTGGCCTTGGTACGGTCGACGTCGGCGAACAGCTGCGGCACGTTGATGTCGTAGGTCGAATACGGCGTGCCGATGCTCGACTTTTGATTGCCGTAGATCTGACCGAGCACGCCCCAAACGGCGCCGTACAGCGCCTGCTCCCCCTGGCTGCCGCGATCCTGCACCTGCACCTTGAAGCCGCCCGCGTTACCGAGGCCGTCGACGGCCGGCGGCGGCACCACGAACATGCGCGCGCCCTGGATCTGCTGGATCGCGCCATTGACCTTGCCAAGGATCGCATCCTTGGACAGGTCGCCGGAGGTGCGCTTGTCGAACGGCGCCAGGCCGAAGAAGACGATGCCCTCGTTCGGCGATGCCGAGAAGCCGGCGATCGACAAGCCCGGGAAGGCGATCGAATCGGTGATGCCCGGCACCTTGAGCGCGATGTCGCTCATGTCGCGGATCACCTTCTCGGTGCGCGCCAGCGAGGAGCCGGCCGGCAGCTGCGCCACGCCGATCAGGTACTGCTTGTCCGGCGCCGGCACGAAGCCGCTCGGGATGCGCGTGAACAGCAGCCCTGTGAGCAGCAGCAGCACGCCGTACACCACCAGCGCCAGCGACTTGCGCCCCAGCAGACCGGTGACGCCCCGGCTATACGCTGCGCTGCGGCGCTGGAACATGCAGTTAAACCAATGGAAGAAGCGGCCGAACACCTTGTCCATGCCGCGCGAGAGGCGGTCCTTGGGCGCGTCGTGGGGCCGCAGCAGCAGCGCTGCCAGCGCCGGCGACAAGGTCAGCGAATTGAACGCCGAGATCACGGTCGAAATGGCGATGGTGGCGGCGAACTGCTTGTAGAACTGGCCGGACAGGCCGGGCACGAAGGTCAGCGGAATGAATACAGCGCACAACACCAGCGCGATGGCGATGATCGGCCCACTGACCTCGTTCATCGCCTTCACCGTGGCGTCGTGCGGCGTCAGGCCGTCGGCGATGTTGCGCTCGACGTTTTCCACCACCACGATGGCGTCATCGACGACGATACCGATCGCCAGCACCAGCCCGAACAAGGTCAGTGTGTTGATCGAATAACCGAGCAACAGCAGCACCGCGAAGGTGCCGACGATGGACACCGGGACCGCCAGCAGCGGAATCACCGAGGCGCGCCAAGTCTGCAGGAAGATGATCACCACCAGCACCACCAGCAGCACCGCCTCGATCAAGGTGTGCACCACTTTTTCGATCGACGTCTGTACGAAGCGCGTCGGATCGTAGACGATGCTGTAGTCGACACCCTTGGGGAAGTTGGCCTTCAGGCGCGCCATCGTCGCCCGCACGTCGTCCGACAGTTGCAGCGCGTTCGATCCCGGCGCCTGGAAGATGGCGATCGCCGCCGCCTCCTTGTTATTCAACAGGCTGCGCAGCGAGAAGGTGCTGGCGCTCATCTCGACGCGGCCGATATCCTTGACGCGCACCACCGCGCCGTTGGCCGGATCGCTGCGCACGATGATGTTGGAGAAGTCCTCTTCCGTGATCAGGCGGCCCTGCGCATTGACCTGCAACTGGAAATCCGTGTCGTCCGGCGCCGGCGGCGAGCCGACCACGCCGGCAGCCACCTGCGCGTTCTGCTCGCGGATCGCCGACACCACGTCGCCGGCGGTCATACCGCGCGCCGACAATTGCTGGGGATTGAGCCACACGCGCATCGCGTAGTCGCCGGCGCCGAATTGCAGCACCGATCCCATGCCCGGTATGCGCAGCAAATCGTCGCGCACATTCAGGTTGGCGTAGTTGCGCAGGTAAAGCGCGTCGTGGCTGTTGTCGGGGCTGACCATGTGCACCACCATGGTCAGGTTGGGCGACTGCTTCTCGGTCGTCACGCCGATGGTGCGGACGATCTCCGGCAGCCGTGGCAAGGCGCGGTTGATGCGGTTCTGCACCGCCGTCTCGGCCTGCTCCGGCACCGTGCCGATCTTGAACGTGACCGTCAGCGCCATGCTGCCGTCGGCGGTGGCGCGGCTTTCGAAGTACAACATGTTTTCCAGGCCGTTGATCTGCTCTTCCAGCGGCGCGGCCACGGTTTCCGAAATCACGCGCGGATTGGCGCCCGGGAACTGCGCGCGCACGACGATCTGCGGCGGCGCCACTTCCGGATACTCCGAAATCGGCAGCTGGAAAATGGCCAGCACGCCGACCAGGAAAATGAACAGCGAAAGAACGGTGGCGAAGCGCGGACGATCAATGAAAAACCGTGAGATATCCATGCGTGCGCCCCTCAGCTCTTGGCGGCGGCGGGGGCGGCCGGAGCACCGGGAGCACCGGGTGGCGCAGCCGGAATCGGCACGCCCTTGTCATCGACCTTGAGCTGCTGCGGCGTGACCGGCGCGCCGGGCATGGCGCGCAGCAGGCCGTCGACGATCACCAGTTCGCCGGGTTTGACGCCGGTGACGGCGCGCATGGCGCCAATCAGCGCGCCGGTCTTGACCTCGCGCTGGTCGACGATGTTGTTTTTGCCGACGATCAGCACGACCTTGCGCGTCTGGTCGGTGCTGATGGCGCGGTCCAGCACCATCGTCGCGGTGTACTTGCCGCTGCCGACCAGCTGCAGGCGCGCGAACAGTCCGGGCGTGTACAGGCCGTCCTTGTTGTCGAACACCGCGCGGCCGCGCATCGAGGCGGTGGCCGGATTGAGGCGGTTGTCGACGAAGTCCATCTTGCCCTCGTGCGGGAAGCCCTCCTCGTTGGCCAGGCCGAGGCGCACGCTGTTGGGCGTATCGCGCGACGAGCCGCGCGAGCCTTCGCGCGACGAGCGCATATATTTCAGGTAGATCGCCTCGCTGGCGTCGAAGTAGGCGTACACACGGTCGCTCGACACCACCGTCGTCAGCACCGGATCGCCGACGCTGACCAGGTTACCCTCGGTGATGTTGGCGCGCGAAGTGCGTCCCGTGACCGGCGCCGTGATGTTGGTGAACTCCAGATTGAGCCTGGCCTGCACCAGCGCCGCCTCGGCCGCCTTGACGTTGGCCTGGGCGCTCGCCAGCGCCGCGCGCAGCTGGTCGATTTCCTGCTGGCTGACGCCGCGCACCGACACCAGTCGTTCGGCGCGCGCCAATTCGGTTTTATTCAGCTCGCCCTGGGTTTTCGCCGCCAGCAGCTGCGCCTCCAGCCGCGCCGCCTCGGCGGCGAACGGGCGCGGATCGATGGTGAACAGCCGGTCGCCCTTCTTGACCACCTCGCCCTCGCGGAAATGCACCTTGGTCAGCATGCCGGCCACGCGCGAGCGGATCTCGACGGTGTCCGGCGCTTCCAGCCTGGCCGTGAACTCGTCGAACTCCTGCACCTCGCGCTGGACCGCCGGCGCCACCGACACCGGCGGCGGACCGCCGGCGTGCTGGCCGCCGTCATCGCCCTTCCCGCAGGCCGCCAAGGTGAGCACGAGGCCGCACATGAAGGAAGTTTTCGCCCAATGCGAGCGTGACAGTACGGCCAGAATTTCCATCGTTGACTCCAAAAATGGTGACAAGCGCTAAGTGACTGGTGAGTTGCTGGTGGTTGGTTGCTGGTGAATTGATACTAAATCAAGTCGTTGAATTCTGACAAAAAAAAATTGGCCTGTCATCAACTTTAACGGTCAAAAGGACTACATCGTTCGGAAAAAGCCGAAAAAGCTGCCATTTCGCTGCCTACGTCTCACCGAGCGCCAGTCCTACACCGCTGCGCCTACCCCATGACAGAATATCCATCACACCTCAAGCGAGGATCTACAGGCGCGCGCACGGCGCTGGCAACAAGTTCAAATGGGAGAGACCTATGCCGCAAAACGGCCCCGTACACCTGAAAATCTACCGCTACGACCCCGACACCGGTGAGCCACCGCGCATGCAGGACTACATCGTGGAGGCCGGCTACAAGGGCACGATGGTGCTCGATCTGCTGATGCATATCAAAGCCGACGTCGACGACAGCCTCTCCTTTCGCCGCTCATGCCGCGAGGGTGTGTGCGGCTCGGATGCAATGAACATCAACGGCAAGAACGGCCTGGCATGCGTGGCCCCGATCGCCACCACACGCCAGCCCATCGTGCTGCGCCCGCTACCGGGCGTGCCGGTGGTGCGCGACCTGATCGTCGATCTGAGCGAATTCTGGAAGCAGTACCACTCGATCAAGCCCTACCTGGTCAACGACGATCCGCCGACCGACCGCGAGCGCCTGCAATCGCCGGAAGACCGTGACAAACTCAACGGCCTGTACGAGTGCATCCTGTGCGCATGCTGCTCGACCGCCTGCCCAACGTTCTGGTGGAACCCGGACCGCTTCGTCGGCCCGGCCGGGCTGTTGCAGGCTTATCGCTTCATCGCCGACACGCGCGACAGCACGCCGTCGGAACGGCTCGACGATCTGAGCGACGCCTATCGGTTGTTTCGCTGCCGTACCATCATGAATTGCACCGACGTCTGTCCCAAGGGACTCAATCCGGCCGCCGCGATCAGCGAGATCCGCGATTTGCTGGTGCGGCGCATGATTTAGTCGTGCGCGAAACGGGAGGATTTTGACCCAGATCAATTTTTTTTGACTTCAGACTTGCTAGGCTAGCCATACTTTGCCTCAGGTCATACATATGTTGCCGTCCACATCAGCAGTATCCCGCGCCGAACAACCCGGCGCGGGCTTATCTTTCACCTGCCGCGACTGTCCCACCCGCGAGCATTGCCTGCCGGCGGGGCTCGATTCCCTGGAACTGCACAGTTTTGAGCATACGGTTGCGCGCCGCCAGCACCTCAAGCGGCACGAACGCCTCTACCGGTGCGGCATGCCGCTCGAGCATGTGTTTATCGTCGCAAGCGGACAGATCAAAGCCGAACGGCCGATGCCGGACGGCCGCCCGCAGGTGCTCGGCTTCTACCTGCCGGGACAACTCCTCGGCCTCGACGCGCTGTCATCGCACACCTACTGCTGCGACGCCGTCGCGCTGTGCGACAGCACGGTGTGCGCAATCTCGTACGCGATGCTCACCAGCCTGATACAACAGCGCAGCGCCCTGCTGCTGCGCTTTCACGCGCTGTTCGGCACCGAGCTGGCGCGGCAGCAGAACAACATGCTATTGCTCGGCAACGCCAAGGCGCCGCAGCGGCTGGCCGCTTTTTTGATGGACCTGGCAACCGGCCACCAGGCGCCGGAGCCGCCGGCGGCGGCGTTCGAACTGCGCATGTCGCGCGACGACATCGCATCCCACCTGGGTCTCGCGCTGGAAAGCGTGAGCCGTCAACTGACGCAGTTCCGCGCGGCCGGCCTGCTGGAAGTCCAGAACCGCCGCATCGAGTTACTCGACGCCGATGCCCTGCGGGCCATCGCCATTTCTTCATAGAAGACAGCATCGAGCCGGACCGTTTACGGGCTTTCGCTCTGGCGGACGATGTCCAGGAAGGCGGCGACTAATTTACTGCTTTCGCCGTTGCGCGTGACCGCCACCACCGTGGTGCTGGAATGGATATCGCGCACCGGGATGAAGGCAACGTCGTTGCGCTTGTTGTCGGCGATCGAACGCCCCACCAGGGTCGCGCCCAGCCCCGCGCTCACCAGCGCCAGTGCGGTGTAGATCTCCACCGCGCCATATGCGACCTTCGGCTCGGCGCCGCCGGCAGCCTTCAATATCGCCACGATCTGCTGCCCGAAGGGGCTGAGCGGATCTTTCGGATACAGGATGAACGGCACCTCGGCCAATGCCGCTGCCGTCAGCGATTTGCGTCGCGCCAGCGGATGATGGACCGGTAGCGCAGCCACCAGTGGATCATCCAGCTTGACCGCGTGCGTCAGATCGTCCGGCGCCTCGAAGTCGCCGATGAAACGCGACAATCCTACATCGATTCGGTTTTGCCGCAATTGCGCCGGCTGGTATTCGGACAGCGCCTCCACCAGGTCGAGCTGCACCTGCGGATACGCCGCGCGAAACCGCCGTATCACGCGGGGCAGCAGCGAGAACGTCGCCGAACGCGTGAATCCGATCGACAGCCAGCCGCCGCTGCCGGTGGCGATGCCGCGCGCCTCGCTATCGAGCCGCGACATCTGCTGCAGCAGCTCCTTTGCGCGCGGGTAGAAGAATTTCCCAAGGTCCGTCAGGGCCATCGGCCGCCGCGAGCGGTCGAACAACTCTCCCCCGAGCTGCGACTCCAACTGCGCCAGCTGCATGCTGATGGCGGTCGGCGCGACAAACAGGCGTTCGGCGGCATTGGCAGCACTACCCGCCTCCACCACTTCGCAGAAGTACCGCATCGTCTTTACGTTCATTTTTATTGATCCTAGACTCAATAATCGATGTTTGATATCTAAATCACTTTATATAAAACTCCTTGCATGGTCAACAAGGAGACAACAATGAGCCATCCAATCACCGCCGAATTGCTGGCGCAGGCACGCGGCCTGACGACCGCCGAAATATCCGACGCGCTCGATTTCTTCAAATTGCCCGGCAGCGCACCTGGCATCCACGCCATCGCCGGTCCCAAGCACATCGTCGGCATCGCCTTCACCGTGCGCTTCGCGCCGGTCGACACCAGCGTCCCCGGAACCGTGGGCGACTACCTCGACGACATGCCGGCCGGCGCGGTCGCCGTGCTCGATAACGGCGCCCGGACCGACTGCACCGTCTGGGGCGGGATCATGAGCCAGATCGCCGCCAGGCGCGGCATCGCCGGCACCGTCGTCAATGGCGTATGCCGCGACACCGCCGAAGCCGACCAAGCAGGCTACCCGCTGTACGCGGCCGGCCGCTTCATGCGCACCGGCAAAGACCGCGTGCAGGTCGACGCCGTCGGCGGCGCCGTCACCCTGGGCGACATCCGCGTCGTCGCCGGCGATCTGGTGGTGGCGGACCAGGATGGGGTTGTCGTCGTCCCCGCCGCTCGAGCATGCGAAGTAATCGGGCGCGCGCTATCGATGCAGCAGATCGAACAACGCATCGTCGCCGCCGCGCTGGACGGCATGCCGCTTTGCGAAGCGCGCCGCCGCTTCGGCTATCACACGCTGCAACGCCAGCCCCAAACATAAACCAACGAAAAGGAGACACCCACCATGAGCCAGATCAGTCCCGATATCAGTCTCGATACCCTGCGCGGCTTGCGCGAGCTCGGCGCCGCCACCGTGCACGAAGCCCAGGGCGGCAAAGGTGCGCTCGACAGCGGCATGAAACCCATCGACGCCGCCATGCGCGTCGCCGGTCCCGCCTTCACGGTCGACGCCCGCCCCGCCGACAACCTGATGCTGCACTACGCCATGCTCAAGGCCAGGCCGGGCGACGTGCTGGTGGTCGACGCCAAGGGATTCCTCGAAGCCGGTGTTTGGGGCGACGTCTTCACCGAGCAGGCCTTGAAGATGGGCCTTGCGGGACTGGTGATCAACGGCGCCGTGCGCGACGCCGCCGCCATCATCGCCGCCGGCTTCCCCGTGTTCGCGCGCGGCCTGTCGATCAAGGGCACCGGCAAGCACCAGCCGGGCCGCATCGACGTCCCCGTCGTTATCGGCGACGTGGAAATCCAGCCGGGCGACATCGTCATCGGCGACCAGGACGGCCTGGTGGTCGTGGCGCGCAAGGACGCGGACGCGGTGCTCGCGGCGGGCCGCGCCCGCGAAGCAAAGGAAGCGGCCTACCGCGAGCGGATCAGAAACGGCGCCACGACCGTCGATCTACTGGACCTTGCCGAGACGTTGCAGCGCCTGAATTTGCGCTAATCCCAGCGATCCATAAAAACACAACAAACCAGGAGACATCATGCATAGCAAATCCATGTCGGTGGAGGGCACCGTTCGTCCAACGAAATACCGCTGGTTCGTCGCCGCGCTGTTCTTCGTCATCTACACCATCGCCGCCGCCGACCGCGCCAACCTTGGCGTCGCCCTGCCTTTCCTGCGCAAGGAATTTGCGATGACCAATACCGAAGCCGGTGGCCTGGTCAGCCTGTTCCTGATCGCCTACGGACTGGCGCAGCTGCCATCGGCCTGGCTGCTGTCGCGGTTCGGTATCCGCAAGGTGTTCACGATCTCGATGATACTGACGTCGATCGCCACCGGGCTGACCGGCATGGTCGGTTCCCTCCTGGCGTTGAAAGTCTGCCGCCTCGCGCTGGGCGTGGCCGAAGGACCACTGCCGATCGGCGTCACCTCCACCATCAACAACTGGTTCCCGGCGCGTGAAAAAGGCACGGCCACCGGCATCTTCCTGTCATCCGTCAAATTCGGTCCGGTGATTACGCCCATCCTCGGCGCCGCGATCATCGCCGCATGGGGATGGAAAGAGGTGTTCATCCTGTTCGCCATTCCCGGCATTTTCCTGTCGGTGCTGTGGTATTTTTTGGTCGCCAACCAGCCATCGGAGAGCCGCTTCGTCAACAGCGCGGAACTGGCGTGCATCACCGACGATGGCGTCGGCGGCAATAGCCGCAGCCAGGGCGCCGCGTCGAAACCGATTCCATGGCTCGACAAACTGATACGCGTGCGCGACGAAAAGGTGTTGGACACCACCGGCGGCGTGCTCAAATCGTGGAACATCATCGGCTGCGCGCTGGGCTACTGCTGCCAGTTGGGTATTTCCAGCGTGCTGCTGGCATGGATACCGACGTATCTGCTGACGGTCAAGAACTTCTCGGTGATGAATATGGGCTTTGTGGCGGCGGCGCCCTGGGTCGGCGCGGTGGTCGGCAACATCCTCGGCGGCCTGTTCGCCGACCGTGTACTCGACAAGCGCCGCAAACCGGGCATGCTGATTTCCGCAGCGTCGACGGCCATCATGATGTACGTCTTGATCAACGCGCCGGCAGACCCGGTCACCTATGGCTTCCTGCTGTTCCTGACCGGGATCTTGCTGAGCATAGGCTACTCCGCCTACATGGTGTATCCGATGGCGTTCGTCTCAAAGGAGAAATTCCCCACCGCGAACGCGGTGGTGAACATGGGCGGACAACTGGGCGGCGCCGCCACCCCGTGGATCGTCGGCATGCTGCTCGATAGCCTGGGCTGGGACTATGTGTTCGGCTTCATGGCCGCGATATCGTGCCTCACCTTCCTGGTGGTGCTGACGATTTCGGAGCCGTTGAAGTTGCGTCAGTAATCCCGGGTCATCGTACCTTGATGACGACCTTCCCCTTCGACCTGCCTGTTTCGACGTATGCCAACGCTTCCATGGTCTGCGCGAACGGGTACACGCGGTCGATCACCGGGCGGATGGCGCCGGCGTCGACCAGTTCCGCGAGCTGCCGCAGCTGCTCCCCGCTGGCGCGCATGTACAGGAAGGAGTAGCTGACGCCGGCCGCCCTGGCCTTGCTGCGGATGCCGTAACTGAGCATGCGCATGACCAGCCCCACCAGCGCGTTCAGGCCGCGCGCCTTGGCGAAGTCGGGGTCAGGTGGCCCGGCGATGCCGACGACTTTCCCACCGGGCTTGAGTACGCCCAGCGATTTTTTCTGCGTCACCCCGCCCTGCGAATCGAGCACCAGATCGTAGTCGCGCAGCCGCAGCGAGAAATCATCCTTCTTGTAGTCGATGACGATATCGGCGCCCAGCTGTTTGAGCATGGCGGCGTTGGCCACGCTGGCGGTCGTCGCCACCGTGGCGCCCAGATGCTTGGCCAGCTGGATCGCGACCGTCCCCACGCCGCCGGTGCCGGCGTGTATCAACACCTTCTGTCCCTTCTTCAAATGGCCTTTTTCGACCAGCGCCTGCCACGCGGTCAGGGCCACCAGCGGCATCGCCGCCGCCTGTTCCATCGTCAGCGTCTTCGGCTTGAGCGCCAGCGCATCCTCCTTGATCGCGATGTATTCGGCAAACGTGCCGATGCGGTTGTCGTCGGGCCGCGCATACACTTCGTCGCCGACATTGAAGCGCCGTACGCCCGCGCCCACCCGGACCACCACGCCGGCCATGTCGTTGCCGAGGATGAGCGGCATGCGATACGGCAGCAGCAGTTTGAATTCGCCATCGCGGATTTTCAGGTCCAGCGGGTTCACGCTGGCGGCGTGGATCTGCACCAGCACGTCGTCGGCGCCCAGCTCCGGCTCGGGCATTTCGCCGGCGCGCACCACATCGGCCTTGCCGTAACGGTCAATAATGAATGCCTTCATGTCTCTCTCCGATGATCGTTTTTATTCCAGCACGGCGGCGACAGGGCCCACCGCCGGCTGCGCATCGAGCTTCATATCCTTGCGTATCGCCGCCTCCACCAGCGCGGCCGGGGCGAACCGTCGCAGCGCCCGCAGGCGCGCGGCCACCGCACCCGCCGTGTAGCGCACCCTCGGACGCGTGTCGCGCGCCGCTTTCAGCACCGTCTCGGCCACCACCTCCGGGCGGTCGGCCTTCGCCATCGCTTGCTTCACGAAGTCCGCCAGCGAAGCGCGCAGTGCGCGATATTCAGGCAGCTGGGCGTCGGCCTGCAACTGGTTGGCGTCGAACGGCGTATTCACATACGCCGGCTCGATCAGCGACACGCGCACGCCCTGGGTGCGCAGTTCCTGGTCCATCGACTCCGAATAGGCTTCGACCGCGTGCTTGGTGGCGCAATACAGCGCCGCATACGGTATCGCCACCAACCCGAGCACGGAACTGATGTTCAGGATGCGTCCCTCGCGCTGGCGGCGCATGTGCGGCAGCACCGCGCGCATCATCCGCACCAGGCCGAAGAAGTTGGTATCGAAAATGGCCTGCGTCTGCTCCATGCTGCTCTCCTGCGCCGCCGCCGGCGCCACGCCGAAACCGGCGTTGTTGACCAACAGGTCGATGCGCCCGTGCCGCCGCATCACCTCGGCCACCAGCGCCGCCACCGATTCGTCGCTGGTGACGTCCAGCGCCAGCATCTCGAACCCGTGCTGCGATGCCGATGTACCCTTGCGGCTGGTGCCGTAGACTTGATAGCCGACTTGGGCCAGCAACCGGGCCGTTGCCTCGCCGATGCCCGACGAGGCGCCGGTAACGATTGCAATCTTGCTGTTCATGGTGATTCCCTCATTGTGTGCCCATTGCTGGACGGCTGGTGCGAAAATAAAATATGATGATCGTCATATTACTGTTTAAAAAAAACGGCCGTAACGGCCGCCGGCTGGTGGTCGACCTTCAGTCATCCACCGGTGAAAAATACTTGAACGCCGCCTCGCGCAGCGATTTCGATAGCGCCGGATCGTCCACCGCGCGCGCCAGCACCACCGTACCGACCATTGCGCTGATCCTCACCATCGCCTCGTCGTGGGCACTGCGATCGCCGCCCTCCGGTATCTGTTTTGCCACGATATCGATCAACTGCTGGATGTGCTGGGTGGCCACGTGCCGCACCTCGGGCGCCTGGCGGTGCATCTCCGAGCCCAGCGCGGACACCGCGCAGCCACGTTCGACGCCGTTCAAATGTTCGTCCGACAGATACGCCTGAATCAACGCCTGCAAGCCCTGCCCCTTGGGCGCGGCCTCGAAGACCTGGGCCGTCCATCCCAGCGCCTCGGCGCGGGCGCGGTCGGCCGCCTCGGCCAGCAACGCCTCACGCGAGGCGAAGTGCGCGTAGAAACCGCCGTGCGTCAGGCCGGCTTCCTTCATGATGTCGGCCACCCCGGTGCCGTCGTAACCACTGCGGCGTATCGCCCGCGCGGCCACGTCCACAATGCGCTCGTGCGTCACTTCCTTGCGCGCCTGCGTCGCACGCAACTGTGGCGCCTTGGCTTTCGCCGCCGCTTTGGTCGATTTTTCCTTCTGCATGACGATCATCATATACCACTTTGAGGAAAAGCGCCAAGCAGGTTATTTTGATGAACTGCGCTTGCGCGGGCGGCGGCACGACATCGGGATACCCGCTTCACGGGGCCCGGTAAAACTCGATTTCGACGATGGACAACACCCCTTTCGGCGTGGTGTTGGCACCGGTGTCGACGATCGCCTGGTTCGCCACCTCCGTCATCTTGACGGCGTTGCCCTCCTCGGCGACGCCGTTCAGCTCCACCTTGACCACGCTGCCCAGGCGCGGCTTGAGCGGCAAGGTCACATAGCCCAGGCTTTTCGGCGTCATGCCGGAGAAAACCACTTCGCCATCGACGGAAATCCTGAGCGGGTAGCTGCGTTCGCGCCAGCCCGACAGCTTCATCGCGATCTCGCTCAAGGTGGCCGCTTGCGCCAGCCGGTAGGTGATGGACGGCGCGCCCTCCCCCGGCTTGCTGACCCACCTGGTGGTTTCGTCATCGTCGTAGGAGTTGGCGACATCGGCCGCGTTGCTGGCCGCTTCGGCCGACGCCGGCCGCACGGCCACCCGCGTTACCTTGTACGACGGCGTGGCCGGTGTCGGCCCGCGCTCCAGATACACGGGAAGGTTCGTGCCCGGCAAACGCTTCGACAAACCGTTGACCGACGCCGCCGGCAGTGAGTCCAGCGCCAGTTCGGCGCCCGCCAAACCGGGCGCGGTGGCGCGTACGACGATTTTACCGGCCCGCGTGGCGCTGCGGATCAGCACCCGGTTCACGCCGCCCTCGACCGGCAAGGTCTTGGCCAGCACGTGGTTGTTCGGTCCCTGCGCGATGCCGCCGCGCCATTCGGCCGGCCCTTGCAGATCGAAGCTGACGGTATCCAGCGCCACGGGATTGCGGCGGCCCTGTGCGTCCACCACCTCCACCTGCACCAGCGCCAGGTCGGCGCCGTCGGCCTGGAGGCCGGACGGCGACGTGATCGACGTGAGTTTAAGCGCGGCCGGAGCGCCGGCCGTCGCCAGCACGGCTTCGCACACCTGCTTGCCGGCGGCGTCGAAGCCCACCGCTTTCAGCTCGCCCGGCTGCCACGCGACGTCGTCGAAGGTGAACAAAAAACGTTCGCTTTGGCGCCCTTGCCCAAGCGGCTTGCCGTTCAAGCGCAACTCCACCTTGTCGGCGCTGGAGATCACCGTCACCGCCTTGGTGGTGCCGGGGGCGTAGTTCCAATGACCGACGATATGGGCGCGCGGCTTCTCGACATCGACCCAGCCGTCCCACATGACCTGGTGCGCGTAGAAGCCGTCCTTGGGAATGCGCATCGCATCGACCTCGCCGCTGCGGCGGTAATTTTCGGCGCCGCGATGGTGGGTGTTACTGTCCGAGAAAACGATATTGACGCCGCCCGACGACACGCGCGTGCCGGTGCCGGGCCGCTCGCGCCAGTAGTCGTACCAGCGCTTGACGTTTTCGATCGCGTGCGTGTCCTGGTTGCGGTTGTAGACGCTGGCGTCCTGCCCCTTGTACAGCGGACCGTCGCCGTCCTTGTGGAATGGCGGCGTCATATCGTCCCAGAACTTGCGCGCGCCCTCGTCGCGGGAATACTCCATCGCCCACATCGGGATGCGCGCGCTCTTGTTCACGTACAGCATCTCGCCGCCGTATTCAGCCACCTGCTGCAGGCGCGCGCTGAGCATCTCGCGGCTGCCGGAAGCGCGGCCGCCGTGTGGGTCGAATTGGTCGCGCAGCGCCTTCATCTCCAGCATGTGCGGCTCGCTCACGCCGCGGTTGCCGCTCTCGTAGAAGATAATGCTCGGGCTATTGCGGTTGTAGACAATCGCGTCGCGCATGGCCTCAATGCGCTGCTCCCAGCGCCGGCCGGTGACGTCGGCCTCCGAATCGCCCGGCGGCATCGCCTGCATCAGCCCCAGACGATCGAGCGATTCGACATCCTGCTTCCATGGCGTGATGTGCATCCAGCGTATCAGGTTGGCGTTGCTGGCCAGCGCCAGACCGTTGCCGTAGTCGCTCAGCCAGGCCGGCACCGACATGCCGACCGCCGGCCACTCGTTGGAGGTGCGCTGCGCATAGCCCTTCATCTGCAGCACGCGGTCGTTCAGCTTGACCATGCCGTCGGCGAAACCGGTCTTGCGGAAACCGGTGCGCGTCACCAGATCGTCGACCGGTTTGCCGTCGACCTTGAGGATGGTCCGCACGTCGTACAGGTAGCCGTAGCCCCAGCTCCAGAAATGCAAGCCCTTGACCGGCGCGCTGGCCTTGACGACCGTCATAGCCCCTGGCGCCAGCGTCTGCACCGGCGAACCGAAAGCGGCCACCTGCCGGCCTTCGCGGTCGCGTATGCGCACCTCGTAGGTAAAGCTGCGTGGCTGTGCATAATCGTTGCGCACCTGCGCTTCGGCGGTCACCGTCGCCCGGCGTCCCGGGATATCGAAGTCGCTCGCGTACACATAGACGCCAGTGGTGCCCAAGCTCGAATACAGCGGCAAGGTCTGATACAGCTTGTCCGTCACATGCAGTCGCACGTTCTTCGACAGGCCGCCGTAGTTGGCGTTGAAGTTCTTGTCCGACCATTGATAGCGCTGGCCGGTGGCCTTCTCGCGGTAGTCCCAGCTGTTATCGGTGCGCACCGCCACCGTGTTCTCGCCGTCGACCAGCGCGGCGGTGATGTCGAAGGCGAAGGCGTTGATGCCGTTCTCGTGCAAGCCCATGCGCTTGCCGTTGACGTACACCTCGGCCGCCTGGCGCGCGCCCTCGAACTCCAGGAACACCTTTTGTCCGCGCGCCCCCGCCGGCAGGATGAAGCGCTTGCGGTACCAGGCCACGCCGGTCGACTGGTCGACGATGTCCCTGGCGAAGGCGTCGTCCTCGTTCCAGGCGCGCGGCAGGGTCACGGGCTTCCAGGCCTGGTCGTCGAAATCGGCTTTCGCCGCCTCGGCCGGATCGGCGACGGCCAGGCGCCAGTCGGCATTGAAGTTGTAGGTCAGGCGTTCGGCCAGTACCGGGAGCGGCAGCGCGATGCAGCAGGTGATCAGAAACGCCGGCAGGGTCGTGGCCGGGCAACGTCGACGGGTCATATGCGCTTTCAGTGATGGGGATGCGTCCAGATAAAGCGGACCATCACTAAAATCTTAGCATTTTAGATCCCTCTTAAAAGCCTTCCGCGCGCATTGATCAACAAGCTGAGCAAAGCGCTGGCCTTACGTCGTCATCACATCTTCCAGTAGCTGCATCAACTTGCCGAAATTAACCGGCTTGACCAGGTAGCGGTCGAAGTCGCCCTTGCCGCCCGCCTTTTCCTCGATGTTGCCATAGCCGGTGACGGCGATCAGCCGCGTACCCGCGGTGTGCGGCTGGCCGCGCAGGCGGCGCGCCAGTTCGTGGCCGTCGATGTCGGGCATGCCGATGTCGAGCAGGAACACGTCGGGCACCCGGTCCGCCGGGATGGCCAGCGCCGCGCGCGGGTTGGTCATCTCCTCGACGCTGTGGCCGACCGCCCGCAGGCAGGTGGCCAGGGTCCACGCGGCGTCGGCGTTGTCGTCGACCACCACGATGCGCAACGCCTTCCCCGACTGCGGCGCCAGGCCGCCCGTGGCGCCGTCGCCCGCATCGGCGACCTGATGGCGCGGCAGCCGCACCTCGAACACGCTGCCGGCGCCGGGGCCGCCGCTGCTGGCGGCCACGCGCCCGCCGTGCAGCCCGACCAAACTCTTGACCAGCGGCAGTCCCAGTCCGAGACCGCCCTGCGCCCGGTCCGGCGTGCGCGCACCTTGCACGAACAGGTCGAACACATGCGGCAGCAAATCCGTGGCGATGCCGGCGCCGTTGTCGGCCACCGTGACGACCACCTCGCCGCCGTCGACCCGCAGCGCCAGCTCGATCGCACCCCGGGCCGGCGTGTACTTGGCCGCGTTGTTGAGAAGATTGGCCAGCACCTGCACCAGCCGTTTTTCGTCGCCGACCACTTGCGCCTGCTCGTAGGTGATCTGCGTGCTCACCTTGTGGCCGCGCGTCTCGATCAGCGGGTTGACCTGCTCCAGCGCGGCGGCGACCACCTGCTTGCAGTCGATCACGGTCTTGTTCAGCTCGACCACGCCGCGCGTTACGCGCGAGACGTCGAGCAGGTCGTCGAGCATGGCCGACATGTGCCGCGCCTGGCGCGACAGCACCTCGCTCATGCGGGCGATGCGGGCCGGGTCCGGCGGCGCCATCGCCAGCAGATCGGCGGCGGCCGTGATCGGCGCCAGCGGGTTGCGCAGCTCGTGCGCCAGCATGGCCAGGAAGTCGTCCTTCTGCTGGTTGCTGCGCGCCAGCTCGTCCTGGATGCGCTTGGTGTCGCTGATGTCGATGGTGATGCCGTCGAAGCGCGTCGGCGCGCCGTCACGGTCGTAATAGGTGCGGCCCTTGGCGCGCAGCCAACGCTCTCGTCCGTCCGGCGCCAGCACGCGGTAGTCGACGTCGTAGCCTTTCTTGTCCACCACGCTGGCGTCGACCGCCGCGCGGGTACGCTCGCGGTCGTCTGGATGGATGCGGCTATAGAAGACGTCGAAGTCGATCTCGGCGTCCTGGGGCAGGAAGAAATGCTCCTTGCACTTGTCGTTCCAGAAGATCTTCCCCAGCGGCATGGGGCAGTAGAACGTGCCCAGCTCGCCAGCGGCGACGGCCAGTTCGAGCCGTTCGCCGGCCTCGGTCGCGCGCGCCTCGGCGTTGCGGCGCCGGCCCTCGCCCTCGCGCATCAGTTCGGCCAGTTGGCGCAAGTCCTGCAACGACCGCGTCAGGTGCGCCGGCTGGCTGCCCAGGCCCTGCCCGTCCTCGCTGGCGAGGATCGCCGTCAGGTCGTAGACACGGTGCAGGATTGAGCGCACGCGGCCGTCCTCGCCGCGCACCGGGATATTGGTCGGCAGCCAATACTTGACGATGAAGCCGTCGCCATCGCGGTCCGGCACGTCATAGCGCTGCACCTCCATCGCGTGCGTACGCCCGGTGGCGAGCACCTGCTCCAGCGACGCGCGCAGCCGCGCGGGGCCGTCGGCGTCCGCGCCCGATGCGGGGAACGCCTCGAACAGCGGGCGGTCGATCAGATCGGAACGCTTGGTCAAGGTTGCCGCCAGGTACTCATCGGATGCTTGGCGAATGACAAAGTCCGGCGTCGCGTCGAGCACCAGGATGGCAAATGGCAGGGACTGCACAATCAGGGAGGTATCGAGCGTCATGCGAATTTCTATACGGAATGCTGGTCCCAAGCCCCAAATGGCGAACCCGGATATTGAAGGGAAAGTAACCAAGATTGTAGCATTCGCCGTCGGCAAACTAATGGGCGACGCGGCCTACACGGACACAGGCAACACTCCTACAGGGAATTGTAGAGCGCGCGCCTACTATATTCCCATAGCAAAGCTTTTCCATTGCTAACTTCAGGTTACAACAATCCGATTCACATCGAACCATCCAGGAGACAATGATGAGCAAACCAACCCAAGGCGGCAAAAACGGCGGCAACAGCAAGGTGGAAGAAACCGGCACCGCCAAAAACTCCGGCAACAGCAGCACCGGCAAAGGCAACAGCCAGTCCGCCACCTCCGGCAGCAAGTCATCGGCCGGCGCATCGTCGGCAAAACCGGCCGCCGGCAAGTCTTCCTCCGGCTCGAAATCGAAATAATCTCCCCACCCTTACCGATACGAGGCAAACAATATGAGCACTACGACCACCACCAAGAGCAAGGCGCCACGCGCGCCACAAAGCACCGATTCCATCGACGCTATCGAACTGCTGACGCAGGATCACAAAAACGTCAAGGAACTGTTTGAAAAATACGAGAACCTGAGCGACCGTTCGACGGCTAGCAAAAAGAAACTCGCTACCCAGATCTGCCTGGAACTGACCAAACACGCGACGGCCGAGGAAGAGATCTTCTACACCGCCGTGCGCGAAGCCAGCGGCGACGCCGAGGATCTGGTCGACGAGGCAACCGTCGAGCACGCTTCCGCCAAGGACCTGATAGCGCAAATCCTGGAAATGGAACCGGGCGACGACCTGTACGACGCCAAGGTGAAGGTACTGTCGGAATATATCGAGCACCACGTCGAGGAAGAAGAAAAGGAAATGTTCCCGAAGGCGCGCAAAGCCAAGCTCGACATGGCAGCGCTGGGCGAAGCCATCGCCGCCCGCAAGGAAGAAATCGAACTTCCGATGCCTTCCCTGCCGCACTAAGCATACGCACTGATACGCGCTGCAACCCGCCCTTCGGGGCCGACGCCGCCCCCGCTTCCTGCAAGCCGGGGCGGCGTGCCATATAGCAACACTTAGCAACACTTTTGGTAGCCGCGCTGGCTGACGGATAGTCGCTTGTGTAGAATCGGCACAAGCCGCACCACATCGTCAGGAGACCCGGTTGGAAGCACCTGCCACGCCCGCCAATGAAGCCAGCCGGCTGACCGCGCTGCGCTCGATGAACATCCTCGACACACCAGCGGAGGAACGGTTCGACCGCCTCACGCGCATGGCCAAGCGCATGTTCCGCGTGCCCATCGCGCTCGTCAGCATCATCGACGAGAACCGTCAATGGTTCAAATCGAACGAAAGCCTTCCGGCCAGCGAAACACCGCGCAATATTTCCTTTTGCGGCCATGCGATCCTCGGTGACGATATCTTTCTTATCTGCGATACGCTCGCCGACCCGCGTTTCGCCGACAATCCGCTGGTGACCGGTGCGCCGCATATCCGTTTCTACGCCGGTTGCCCACTGCGCTCGGCCGGCGGCTTCAAAATCGGCACGCTGTGCATCATCGATGCCGTGCCGCACGAATTCGACGAGGACGACGCCGTCGCACTGCGCGACCTGGCATCCATGGTCGAGGACGAACTCACCGCCTTCCAGGCCGCCACCACCGACGAGCTGACCCGCATTTCCAACCGCCGCGGCTTCATGCAAATGGCGCAATACAGCCTTAATTTTTGCGCCAGGCAGGGCGCGCCGGCGACGCTGGCGTTCCTCGATCTGGACGGCTTCAAGCCCATCAACGACACCTTCGGCCACGCCGAGGGCGACCGCGCGCTGGTTGCCTTCTCCGACGCCATGCGCAAGACCTTCCGCAACACCGACCTGTTCGCCCGACTTGGCGGCGACGAATTCGTCGTGCTGCTGACCAGCGCCGGAGAGGCCGACGCGGCAATGGTGATCGACAAATTTACCGACGTCATCGACCGGTACAACACGGAAGCCCAACGCGGCTACGCGCTGGCGTTTTCCTGCGGACTGGTCGAATTCGAACCATCCGCGCACCGGCAGATCGAAGCGCTGCTGGCCGACGGCGATGCGCGGATGTACGCGATCAAAGCCGCCAAGAAATAGCGGCAAGCTTCACGCCGGGCGCAGTGCATCGACAAAGAAGTCGAATGCCGTTCGCACCCGCGACGGCAGGTTTTTACTAGATGCCACAAGAATCAGTATCGGCGCGGCATCGAATTGCCATTCCTCAAGCACCCTCACCAGCTTGCCCCTGCGCACCGCCTCCGCCACATCCCATTGCGAACGCAGCACCAGTCCCAGCCCCTGCTCCGCCCAATAGCGCGCCGTGCCGCCGTCGTTGCTTTCCATCGCCGGATGGATGCGGACCGACTCGCGCGCGCCAAAGCGGCCGTCGGCCGCACCCTTTTCCCGCCTGAAATGCCACAGGGTGACGTCCTCGTCATTTTCCCGGATGCAAATGCACGGATGCGTCAACAACTCGCGCGGAGTGCGCGGCTCGCCATGCTTTTTGATATAGGCCGGGCTGGCACACACCCAGCGCGCGTTGTCGGCGATGGTGCGCGCCACCCACGACGAGTCGCGCACGCTGCCGATGTGGAACACGATATCGGCCTCGGCGCGCTCGGGCCAGGGCGTCTCGCGCAAGTCCAGTTGAACGTTGAGCTCGGGGTACATCCGCGCCAGCCGCACGATCAACGGCGCGATGTGCTGGCGTCCATAGCCGAACGGCGCCGCCACCCGCAGCTTGCCTTTGACGCTCTGGGCGCCGCGCTCGAACAGGTCGGGCAATTGCTCCAGGCGCGACAGCAGCGCGGCCGCCTCCTGCGCCAGCACCTCGCCGTCCGCGCTCAAGGTCAGCATGCGCGCAGTGCGCGTGGCCAGCGGCAGGCCCAGCTCCCGCTCCAGGCCGCGCAAGCGCATCGACAGCGCCGAGGGTGTCACGTTAAGCGCCCGGGCCGCCTCGCTGAGCGACACGCTGCGCGCCAGGGTCGCCATCAAGCGCAGGTCTTCGATCTTGATCATTCAATTTTTCTTAAGCTTTGATTGCTTTCCATTTAAACACAGGTTGATGAATAGGATTTACATTAGACGCTTGGTTTCATTCATCAAGGAGAAAATATGTCGGCGCTTACCGGACTCAACACGCCTGCGGCCATCATCGACGTCCCGCGCATGCAGCGCAACATCGCGCGCATGCAAGAGAAAATGGACACGATGCATGTCAACTTCCGTCCGCATGTCAAAACCAGCAAGAGCGAGCCTGTGACGGCCATGCAACTGGCCGCCGGCGCGCGCGGCATTACGGTCTCCACCTTGCTCGAGGCGGAGCATTTCTTCGCAGCGGGCACCACCGATATCCTGTACGCGGTCGGCATGGTCGGCAGCAAGCTGGCGCAGGCGATGGCCTTGCGCCGGCGCGGTTGCGACTTGAAAATCATCACCGACAGCCTGGCTTCGGCCGAAATCATCGTGCGCTTTGGCAAGCAGCACGACATGCGGTTCGAAGTCTGGATCGAGATCGACAGCGACGGCCACCGTTCCGGCATCCGCCCCGAGCTCGCCACCTTGCTCGACGTCGGCCGCCATTTGCATGAAGGCGGCATGCTGCTGGGCGGCGTGATGACGCACGCCGGTTCCAGCTACGACCTCGACGACCAAAACAAGCTGATCGCCATCGCCGAGCAGGAGCGCAAGGCCTGCGTCGTCGCGGCCGAACGGCTGCGCGCCGCCGGCCTGCCCTGCGCGGCGGTCAGCATCGGCTCGACGCCGACGGCGCTGTCGGCACAGTCGTTCGACGGCGTCACCGAGGTGCGCGCCGGCGTGTACGTGTTCTTCGATCTGGTGATGCACAACATCGGGGTGTGTTCAATGGATGAGGTCGCCCTAAGCGTGCTGACCACGGTAATCGGCCACCAGCAGGACAAAGGCTGGGCCATCGTCGATGCCGGCTGGATGGCGATGAGCCGCGACCGCGGCACGCAAAAACAGAAGCAGGACTTCGGCTACGGCCAGGTGTGCGACGTGCGCGGCACGCCGATCGCCGGCTATGTGCTCAGCGGCGCCAACCAGGAGCACGGCATCCTGTCGCTGCGCGATGGCGTCGATGGCGATATCGCGTCGCGCTTTCCGATCGGCACCCAGCTGCGCATCCTGCCCAATCACGCCTGCGCCACCGGCGCGCAATATCCGCAATACCAGGCGCTGAGCGGCGATGGCGGCCTGGTCCCATGGCCGCGCTTGCATGGCTGGTAACGTTGCCCCCATCACTTGCAGAAGGATTGTTTTGCGGGAGGAGAAATGACGCGCGATAGCAACGCAAGTGGCCCCGCCGGCAAAACTCCGTTGCCTTTTGCTCGCCCTGAAGGTTTCTTCACGGCTACACTTAGCCTTCTCCAGCAGTTTCCACAGGTTAGGTAATCATGCACAGTTCTATTGAAGAGATCGGCACTTGTGATTCACGGTTGAGCATTGCCATGTCGGTGCTCGACGCCATCAACCGCAGCCAGGCGCTGATCGAGTTCGATCTTGCCGGCAATGTCACCCACGCCAACCGCAATTTCCTCGACGCCATGGGCTACAGCCTGGACGAGATCGTTGGCAAGCACCACCGGATGTTTTGCACGCCCGAGTTCGCCGCATCCGACGAGTACCGCAACCTGTGGCTGGAGCTGGCGGCGGGCCACCCCAGCAGCGGCGAATACATGCGCCTGCACAAAAGCGGCAGGCCGATATGGTTGCAAGCGTCGTACAATCCCGTCATCGGTCCCGACGGCAATCCGTTCAAAGTGATCAAGTTTGCCACCGACATCACCGAACAAACGCTGCGCAACGCCGACTTCGAGGGCAAGATGATGGCGGTCGACCGCGCCCAGGCGGAGATCGAGTTCGACCTGACGGGCCGCATCCTGCACGCCAACGACAACTTCCTCAAGACCATGGGCTACGAGCGCGACGAGGTGGTCGGCAAGCACCACTCGATCTTCTGCGAGGGCGCCTACAGCCGGTCGCACGAGTACCGCAGCTTCTGGGCGGAGCTGGCCCAGGGCGAATTCCATGCCGGCGAATTCAAGCGCATCGGCAAGCAAGGCAACGCCATCTGGATCCAGGCCACCTACAACCCCATCTTCGGCGCCGACGGCAAGCCGTTCAAGGTGGTCAAGTTCGCCACCGACATCACGGCCGAGAAAATGCGCAACGCCAATTTCGAAGGCAAGAACCAGGCGGTCGACCGGGTCCAGGCGGTCATCGAGTTCGACCTGCACGGCAAGGTGCTGTCGGCCAACGACAACTTCCTGGACGTGATGGGCTACACGCTCGACGAGGTGCGCGGCCAGCACCACCGCATGTTCTGCGATCCCGCGTTCAGCCACTCGCCCGAGTATATGGCGTTCTGGGAGCGCCTCGGACGCGGCGAGTTCAACGCCGGCGAATACCGGCGCGTCACCAAAGCGGGCAAGGAGGTATGGATCCTGGCATCGTACAACCCGATCTTCGACGCCGACGGCAAGCCGGTCAAGGTGGTGAAGTTCGCCACCGACATCACCACGCAAAAAATGCTCAGCGCCGAGACCAAGGGCAAGCTCGACGCGCTGGGCCGCTCGCAGGCCGTCATCGAGTTCGATATGCGCGGCAACATCCTCTCGGCCAACGAGAACTTCCTGCGCACCATGGGTTATGTCGAAGAGGAAGTCATCGGCCAGCACCACAGCATGTTCTGCGACGGCGAGCTGGTGAAGAGCGCCGAGTACCGCAATTTCTGGGCCAACCTCGGCCAGGGGGAGTTCCAGTCGGGCCGCTTCAAGCGCGTCGGCAAACATGGCGCCAAGATCTGGATCCTGGCCACCTACAACCCTATCCTCGACATCAACGGCAAGGCCTACAAGGTGGTCAAGTTCGCCATGGACGTAACCGAGCAGGTCAACCGCGAGGAAATGGTCACGCAAAAGGTCAAGGCCATCTCCGGCGTGCTGGGCGAACTGACCTTGTCGATCGCCGGCATCGCGCAGGGCTCGCAGCACAGCGCCGGCCTGGCCGGCCAGACCCAGTCGGAGGCGTCCGACGGCAGCAAGTTGCTGGCGCGCTCCCGCGAGGCGATCGTCGCCATCCAGCAATCGTCGGGCGCGGTGCATGAAATCATCGACACCATCAGCGACATCGCCGGCCAGACCCACCTGCTGGCGTTCAACGCCGCGATCGAGGCCGCGCGCGCCGGCGAGCACGGCTACGGCTTCTCGGTGGTCGCCAACGAGGTGCGCAAGCTGGCCGAAAAGTCGGCACTGGCCACCCGCGAGATCGCCAAGCTGATCAACGAAACCGTCAACCGGGTCGGCGAAGGCACGCGCCTGTCGGGCGACGTCGAGGCGGCGTTCGAGCGCATCGTGCAGTCGGTCGCCAAGACCAGCGCGTCGATCGACCAGATCCACGCGTCGACCTCGGCGCAGGCGGCCGCGACGCAGGACGCCTCGTCGTTGCTGACGGAACTCGAGAACATGGCGACGGAGCGCTAAGGCATGACGGCCATGGAATCGGTGTCTGCGTCGGCGCCGGCCGAAGGCGCGGTGCGGCTGGCGGTGGCGGCCGTGGGCGCGGTCAACATCGGCGTGGCCATCGACGCCGTGCTGCAGGCCATCCCCGCCAAGGGCGCGCTGACGGCCCTGCCGCGCCGCCAGGGCGCGCTGTGCGGCGTGGCCGAGCACGTCGGGCGGCTGGTGCCGGTGGTCGACCTGGCGCGCTGGGTCGAACTGGGCGCGTCGCAAGCGGATGTGGAGGTCGCCGAACGGGTCATGATGCTCAGCGACGGCCGGCGCACCATCGGCCTGAAGGTCGACAGCATCCGTGGCTTGACCGATGTCGCGCCGCAGGCCTTGTCGCAGGTCCATCACGACGACGACAGCGAGGAAGTATTTCACACCGTCGTCAAGTCGGCGGAGATGGGCCTGGTGCTCAGCATCCTCGACGTCGGCCGCTTGATCGCGCTGGCGTCGGCCTGGCATGAATCCAACGGGGACGACGGGGCCGAGGCGGCCCCATCGGTCCATCAAGCGCAGCAGGGAGACGAGAAGGTGCTGAGCGCGCTGCTGGCGGTGGGCGATGTGCGGGTGGCGCTGCCGGCGGCCGAGCTGGCCGAGGTGATCCATTTGCCCGAACTGCTTGCGATCGGCACGGCCGGCAGCAACCGTTACTGCAAATGGCGCGACCGTACCATTCCGGTGATCAACTTGGGCGCCCTGCTCGGCCAGCCGGATACCGCACAGGCAAAGCTGCTCGCCATCGTGCAACGCGAAGGCCTGACGCTCGGCTTGCTGGTGCGCGAGGCGATCGAACTGCGGTCGTTGACGGTCGCCGGCGCTGCCGTGTCGGACGGCGGCATCGCCGCTACCTTTTTCGAGGAAGGCGCCGGGGAGGTGCGGGTCATCGACACGGCGCTGCTGTTCGCCAGCACGCCCGAGGCCAGCATCAGCAAGAGCGCCGCGCCGGAACAGGACAAACGCGAGGCGCAGCGCGCCAACCCGGGCGCCTATATCGTTTTTCAGACCGATCAGGCGTGCGCGGCGCCGATCGACGCGATGGAAGAGATCCTGCCGCTGCGGGCCGAGCACATGGATGGGCTGGAGGCGTTGGCTGCCAATATCGAATGGCGCGGACAAGCGGTGCGGCTGGTGGATCTGCGCAGCGGGCCGGAGCCGTCGTCGGCCAGGCCCACTGCGCGGATTATCGTGGTGAAGGGGCCAGAGGGGTACGCGGGGTACGTGGTGCGCCACGTGCTGCTGTTGATTCCGCCGCACACCGGCTGGCTGTACCGGATGGCGCTGGCCGGCGCCGGTCCGGTGGAATTCATCACCACCGGCGAGGGTAGCGATCAGGTCAGTTACCGCACGATCGACCTGGCGAATCGTTAGGCAATCAACCTTTGCTGCCCGCCACCCACTTCATGCCGAAGTTGTACTTGCGATCCATAACCTCGTGCATGCTCTTGCCGCCTTCCGGCACGATGTAATCGACCAGCTTGGTCACCTGCAGCTTGCCGCCGATATTCTCGATCATCGCGATGGCGCACATGCGCTGGCTGGCGCCCTGGTCCAGCCGTACCTCGATCGGCGGCTGGTCCGGCACATTGATCGTGACCACGCCATCGGTCGCGGCCCAGTTCGGCGCACCTTCGTAAATGAACGCGAAAATCAACGCCCGCCTGACCTCGTCGAAACGTTGGCCGTTGATGGTCAGATTTTCGCCATCGACATTGGCGCCGGTGCGGTCATCGGCTTCCAGCTGGATGTACGGCTTGCCGTCGAAGTTGCCGAAGCTGTTGCCCAACGCTTGCACGACGCCCTTGGAGCCGTCGTTCAGCTCGAACATGCAGGCCAGATCCAGATCCAGCCCCTTGGACGGGCGCAGGCCGCCGGTCAGCTTGGACAGGAAGCCCCCCTTCTCCACCGGCGCCACGGCGCCCGAACGATTCCAGTTCAAATTGACGTGGATGCGGCCGAAACCGCGCGAGGCCGATTTCTCCAGCGAGATCTTGTCGCCACGCTTCTCCAGCGTGATCTTCGACAGCGACACCTTGGGCTGCGTCGCAGCCGCCGGCGCTGGCGCCGGTGACGGCGCGGAGGCCGACGACGACGCGCTCTCGCTGCCGCCGAAGTGCGTCAGCAACGCCGACAAACCGCCATTGAAGCCCTGCCCCACGGCGCCAAAGCGCCACAGCCCGTCCTTGCGATACAGCTCGGCCACTATCACCGCCTTCTCATCCTGGAAGTCGGCGCCGGCCAGCGGGAACTGCGCCACACCGCCGACCGTCACGCTGCCCTGGCTCAGCGAGCGCATCGCGCCGCTGTCGATGGCGGCGGTAAACACCAGCTTGGCGATCGACTCCGGCAGCGCCGCCAGGTTGACGGCAAAGCTGGAGCGGTCGCCCGCGATGGTCAGCCTGACCGCCCCGCCCGGGCTGGCCAGCTGGTTGTAGAACACCATGTAACGGTCGTCCGACAGCCGCTCCGACGCGTCGAGGCCGAAGCACGAGACGTCGGCGCTGGTACCGCCCAGCTTCAGTTCCACATCGACATTGAACGCCTGGCCGCAGCCCAGGTCGTCGAGCTTGCTCTTTTGTCCGCGCGAGAATTGCTTCATTTCGATCACCTCAGAATGGTTTGACTCGTTAACACTGGCGAAGTTGCGGCCTGCATCGACTCTTGCTCCTGCTTCTGCGCCTGGCCCGGATGCGACCCGAACAGGCGCGAGCGTTCGAGCGTGCTCTCGGCCCAGGCGCGATGGGTGGCCACCTCGCACATCGACTGGTTCATCGCGAACACGGCCGGGCTGTCCGGCCGCAGAATGGCGGAGGCCTCCTCCAGGTCGCTGGCAGAGACGCGGTAATGGCTTTCGATCGGCTCGATCTGGCTCGGATGGATCGCGGTCTTGCCGACCATGCCGTGCGCCAGGTCCTCGTTGACCTCCTCGGCCAGCAACTCCGGCAGGTCCAGATGCTCGAACACCGGCGCCGTCAGCGCAAAACCGTGCGGCCGGAAGGTCGTCACCAGCCGCCCGATCACCGGCCCCAGCGGCGTGCGGTAGATCGTCATGTTGCGCGGCCGGCGCAAGCCCAGCAGCGCCAGCAGATCGTTGCCGCCAATGCGCAGCGCCACCACCCGCTCGCGGATGCCGGGCGAGCCGATCAGATGACGCAGCGCGTGCATCTCGGCATCGTAGAACACCTCGGCCGTCTCCAGGGTCGGCATCAGCGCGTGGGCCGTGTCGCGCACCAGGTTGCAGTACATCGGCAGATTGTACTGGGTGGCCTTGGGGATGACGAAGCCGGTCAGCTTGTCGGCGCCGGGCATGGCCAGCACGCGCGCCATCACGTCGAGGTTGCGCACCCGCACGAAGCGCTCGGCCTGGCTCTCCGCCGGCATGTTGGCCAGCACCAGCGACAGGTTGAACAAGGCGTAGCTGAGCTCGCGGTCGGCGACCGCGTCCTCGGTGCACATGATCAGCGAGCGGACATTGCCCAGGCGCGTGCCGCTGGCGACGTCCATCAGATATTTATGGGTCGCCGGCACGTACAGCGAAGCCCCTGGTGTCTTAACCATCGGCGATACTCCTGATGATGGAAACGGCCTGGTATGGCAGCTCCGGATCGAGTTGCACCGGCACGTCTTTTTCGCGTGCCAGCACCAGCAAATGGGCGACGTCGGCGCTGGCCGCGTCGCGCACGATCAGCCTGTCCGGCGAGCGCCGCAGCAGCACGCGCGTGGCTTCGCCCAGGCCGGGTTTGATCAGGTTGCGGTCGGCGACGCCGTGCACGCGCATGGCCGCCTCCATGTAGTCGCGCGAGACGCGCGCCGCCGTCGCGCGCGCGGTCTCGGTGGCGAGTTCGGCCAACGCGGTGGTCGCGCCGGCCGGTTCGCTGGCCGGGCCGATGACCGCGTCGATGGCGGCCGGCCCTTCGGCCCATTGTTGCGCCAGGTCGACCAGGCGGTCGGCGAACACGCGCGACTGGTCCTGCGGTTCGAACTCGGCGTAGTACACGCAACCGTGGAAATCTTCCGGGCCGATCTCGTCGTTCAGGATCGAGCGGCTGACGAGGCCCGACACGGTGGCGTTCAAAATGCTCGAAGGAATCAGGTAATCGTCGTGGCCGACGGCGCGCGCGGCCACGCCGGCCAGGTCGGACAGCACGTACAGGCCGCTGTCGATGGCGCAGCCGTGGCGCGCGTTGAACACCGCCATGCTGGCGTGCAGCTCGCCGGCGATGACGCCCTTGCCGGTCCAGCCGTCGATGAAGACGATCGATTCGGGCGCGTGGCCCTGCGCCAGGATGTATTCCAGCGCGACCTGGTCGATGCCGCGGTCGCGGATGATCGACAGCGAATAATGCGCGACCTCGCGGCCGAACACGCTGCCGAGCAGACGCTTGAGCACCACGCCCACCGGCGTGCCGGCGCGCGCCAGCGAGACCAGGGTCACCGGCCCGGCGCGGCGGCGGGCGATCAGGCCGGCAAGGCTCACGCAGTCGCGCGCCATGCGCTCCAGGTTGGCCGTGCAGGCCTGGCCGAACACGTCCAGGTAGCGCGGCGACGGCAGCGACTCGCGCGACAGCATCTCGCTGTAATGGCGCTGGCCCGACTGGATCAGGCGTTCCTTGTCGGGCACATCGACGAACGAGGTCAGCGCCAGCGGCTTGAGCAGGAAGCGCACATCGTCGCCGTGGTAGCTGCCGCTGAAATTCATAGCGGCTCCAGGGCGACCCCGGCCAGTTGCGTGCCGCGCGGCACGATGGCGTAGTCGCAAGCGGCCATGAAGCGCGCGTCCGAACGGCTGTCGCCGATGCCGAAGGTCAAAATGGGGCCATGCTCGGCGCGCAGCAGCTCGGTGACGTAGGCCACCGCGTGCGACTTGTTCAGCGCGTTGGGCAGGATGGCCAGATTGTTGGCGTTACGGTGGACGAAGTAGTCGTGGCCGCGCGCCTCCAGCCACGGAATCACCACTTCGCGCTCGATCGGCTCGAGCCTGGCGGCGATCTTGTCGGCGTCCTTGATCAGCAGATAGAACGGAATCGAATAATCCTCAACGATGCGGGTGCGACTGCTCTGGCCCGCGGCCTCGACGTAGGCGTCGATCAGGCGGCCCAGCTCGGCCAGGCCGTCCTGCGCGGCCAGCATCGCCGGGCGCATGCGTTCGAGCCAGGACCGGTCGGCGCTGCCGTCGGGCAGCAGCACCACGCCGCCGTAGTTGATTACCGCGTAGCTGGTGAAGTCGAGCTTGACGCGGCTGTAGGCGTCCTGGTTGCGCGCGGTCGCGGGAATGATGGTCATGCCGTCATTCATGAACTGGAACATCGCGCGCTGGCCGGCGGTGGTGAACGAGCAGGCGACGCCGTCCTTGAGCACGGCCGCCGGTTCGAGGTCGTCGCGCCCGGCGCACTTTTCCAGCGATTGGAACAGTGTGTCGTCCAGGTCAGCAAACAGGAATTTCTTCAATCAGGGCCTCACTCTTAAAATGGAACAGACGCGCCTTGAGCAGCGCGGCCAGCTCGAACAACGCGGCGTTGGGCGGCGTCTCGTGGCAGATGAAAACATGGTCGTACTGACCGGGGGCGACGTTGTACAAAAAATTGGGAATGCCTTCGCCGTAGTTGTCGGCGAACGCGAGCGTATGTGCCACCGCGCCCCAGCGGCGGATCGGCGAGCGCGTGGTCGACTGCACCAGCACGTCGACGCCGTCGCGCGCCAGCCCGGCGCCCAGCGCATAGGCCGCATGCATGAACTCGCCGGTGCCGAGCACCAGCACTTTCTGGCCGGCGCCGATGTCGGCGGCCAGGCCGGACACCAATACCTGCGGCAGGCGCAGCGGCGCGGTGCGGCCGCGACGGCCGAACTGGTCGCTGGCGCCACGCTCGGCGTCGGCGTCGAAACGCTGCGCCGGCGCCGCGCCCGATTCCATCGCGCCTGCGGTGAAGCGATAGCTGCCGTGCAGGCAAGCGCCCACCGTCATCGGCAACGCGCAACGCTGCGCCAACGCTTCGACGCCCTGCTCGCCCATGAAATTGGTGATTACCGCCAGATGCAGGTGACCAAGGGTCGGCTTTACCCCGGGTTGTACCTGGCGGCAAGCGTTCAACAGGTTGACGAAGGTGTTGCCGGTGCTGGCCTCGTCGTCGACCAGCACCAGCGAGCGCATGCCGGCGAACAACTCGCGCTGCGCCGGATCGGCCGGCCAGTGCAGGAACTGGCGCGGCGCGTGGCTGTGCGCCTCCTCGAATTCGATCAGCGGCTCATTGCCGACCCGGTAGCGGGTGGTGTGCAGGAACAGCGCCGGCTGGTCCGGATGGGCGCGCTGCCACGCCTCGAACATGCCCTGTCCCAGGCCGATGCCGGTTTCCGCCATCGAGATGAACACGACCGGTCCCGGCAACTCCGGCACGCCGGCCGCCAGGCTCTCGTGGATCTCGGCCATGCGCTGCGGCGTGACCGGCCAATGCTTGCCCAGCACCTTGCTCAGGAACAGGAAGCCGCGCTTGGCGTTATCGCGCGCGGCAAAGCCCAGCAGGCTGTCGGGAGGAAACTCGCTGCCGGTGACGCGCAGTTCCAGCGTCCCGGTCGGCAGTTCCACCTCGACGGTGCCTAAAAATGGCGATGGCCCGTTCATGGCAATGCCACCGCCGTGCCCAGTTCGCCCACGCGCATGCCGTCGCGCACCGCCAGCTGCTCGGGCGTGAACCCTTCATGGCCGTCGACAAAGCTGGTCAGCGCCAGGTAAGGCAGGTTCGGCCCCGCCAGGCAAGCCATGCCGATGCCGCCCGAGGCGCGCGCGTTGATCTCCAGCAGGCGCAGGCTGCCCTGGCCTTCGCGGAACTGCACGTTGAACATGCCGCTCAGGCCGAAATCAGCCGCCAGCTTGGCGCACGACTCGACGATGTCTGCGCGCACCTCGATCACCTGGCCGTGGCCGGGCTGCGGCAGCTTCTTGCGCGCCACCGCCGTGACCAGGTGGCCATTGGCGCCGACGCAATCGACACTGTATTCGTAGCCGTCGAGGTATTCCATCAGCAGCATGGTGCGGAAGGTGTCCAGCTCCGCCAAGCCACGGCGCAGGTCGCCCAGGCCGATGCGGTAGCTGGAGCCGGCCAGCAACAGCGCGGCGCTGCTGCGCTCCTCGTCCAGCACGCTGAAGCCGAGGCCGTAGACCGAGCGCGCCGGCTTGACGCACAGCTCCTTGTGCAGCGGACGCAGCTCGGCGTGGGCGGCCTCGAACTGGTCGATGTCCTTGAAGATGCGGAACTCGGGCGGCGGCGCCAGCGGCAGATCGACGCCGGCGTAGAAGGCGGCCTTGTCGTCGATGATGTCGAGCTTGTCGGAGGCGGCGGCGCTGAGCACCCGCACGCCATGCTCGAGGAAGCGGCCCCGTGCCGCGCTCAGCGCGGAGGCGTGCTTGGCCGGCGCGAACACGTCGACCTTGTGCTCGCGGCAAAATTCCAGGCACCAGTCGACATAGTCGGCCGCCGTCAAGCCTTTCGGCTCCAGGTGGAACTCGTGCGCGGCGCCGGCCGCCGCGGTATGCGCGTGCGGGTGCGTGTAAATGGTATGGAACCGGCCGGCGTGGTCGGCCTCGCGGATCAGCGTGAGCACGTTCGCGATGGACGAGAAGGCGCTGTTATACCAGACGCGCAAAACCCGCTCGGGCGCGCTCAAATCAATGCTCATGCAATCCTCATGTCGATCGATGGTGAAAAACAGCGTGTACAGCGGGCGCGGCCATAGACCTTGCGCGCACGAGCAAACCGGGAGACGAAGGCCTCCCGGTTTTCACGGTCGGCGCACAACCGGCGCCGGATTGGAAGCTGGTACTGGGTGTTAAGCGTTGACGCCGAACGAGCGCGCCAGCGGACCGAGGCCGCCTTTGAAGCCCTGGCCGACAGCCTTGAATTTCCACTCGGCGCCGGCGCGATACAGCTCGCCGAAGATCATTGCCGTTTCCACAGAGCTATCTTCCGACAGGTCGTAGCGGGCCAGTTCGGCGTTGCCGTTGGCGTTCAGGCAGCGGATGAAGGCCTTGCCGATCATCCCGAAGTTTTGCTTTCGCTGTTCGGCTTCGTGGATGGTGACGCAGAAGGACAGGCGGTCGATTTCGGCCGGCACGCGGGACAGGTCGACGGTCAGGGTCTCGTCGTCGCCGTCCCCCTGGCCGGTGGTGTTGTCGCCGTTGTGGACCAGCGAGCCATCGGTCGATTTGAGGTTATTGTAGAAGATGAAGTCGCTATCGCCGCGCACTTTACCGTCGGCTTTGAGCATGAAGGCGCTGCCGTCGAGGTCGAACGCGGCGCCGTCGGTGGCGCGCGGATCCCAGCCCAGGCCGATAACGACCTTGGTCAGGCCGGGTGCTTCCTTGCTGAGGTTGACGTTACCGCCTTTTTGCAAACTGATCGCCATACAGGTCTCCCATTTAAAGTTTCAAATTATTAACATGCGCCCCGCGACACCATGTCTCGGAACGGCCTTTAAATTTCATCCCCAAGTATGTGGCGACATTTGCGCGAAAATCAATACTGTCCGAATATAATCTTTAAATCGATCTTACCTTAACTACTGGGCGCAGGCGTCGTAAACGGTATCGAACCAGCCATCCGGCTTGCATTTTCCATCGAGCAATGCCTGGATGCGCGCCACCCGGGCGGCGTGCTGCTCGGGCTGAGAAATCGGATGGTATTGGTTGGGCGCCTTGATCATCGCTACCAGGCCGACGAATTCCGGCTCGCTGAGCTCGTCGAGCGGCTTGCCAAGGTAAGTGGCGGACGCCTGCGGCAGCCCGATGACCGGTTTGCCGTCCTGGCTGCCCATGTAGACGTCGGCCACATACAGCGCGAGCTGGTTACGTTTGGGCAGTTTCGCGTTCAACACGAACGCCATGACGTCGCGGCCAAGGTCGAACTTCTTGCAGCAATCGAACACGCGGCTGTAAAAGCGCTGCAACACGCCGGAAACGCCGGACAGCGGCCGGTCGGACAGATAGAGGTCGCGCGCCACCGCCGACGAGATCGTGGCCACGCCCTGCCCCTCGGCCAGGCTCACCCCGGCATGCTGGAAGAAAGTGGGATCCTCGACCCGCAACAGGATGGTGGTCTGGCGCGCGGAAAGCGGCATCATGGGCGGCGCCGGCACCGCCTCCATGACGGCATTGAAGGATGCCGAGGCCCAGACGGCGACTAGCCCCAGATAGGCCGCCGCCAGCAGGAACATCGCCAACACGGTCTTGTACGCGAAACGCATCACGATGACATCCTTGTCCTCAGCAAAAGATGCCAATTCTACGCTGCGGCACAGGCCGCCGTCGTACTATATTAGTACAGCACCACCGAGCGGATCGACTCCCCGCTCTTCATCAAATCGAAACCTTCGTTGATGCGTTCGAGCGGCAGCCGGTGCGTGATCAGGTCGTCGATATTAAGTTTGCCCTCCATATACCAATCGACGATCTTCGGCACATCGGTGCGGCCGCGCGCGCCGCCGAAGGCCGAGCCGCGCCACTCGCGGCCCGTGACCAGCTGGAACGGCCGGGTCGAAATCTCCTGCCCCGCCGCCGCCACGCCGATGATGAAGGACTTGCCCCAGCCCTTGTGCGTGCACTCGAGCGCCTGACGCATCAGCGTGGTGTTGCCGACGCACTCGAAACTGTAGTCGGCGCCGCCGTCGGTGAGTTGCACGATGCTGTCGACGACGTTCTCGACCTCGTTCGGATTGATGAAATGCGTCATGCCGAACTTGCGCGCGATCTCCTGGCGCGCCGGGTTGATGTCGACGCCGATGATCTTGTCGGCGCCGACCATGCGCGCCGCCTGGATCACGTTCAGGCCGATGCCGCCCAGGCCGAACACGACGACATTGGCGCCCGCCTCCACCTTGGCCGAGAACAGCACGGCACCCACGCCGGTGGTCACGCCGCAACCGATATAGCACACCTTGTCGAACGGCGCGTCTTCGCGGATCTTGGCCAGCGCGATTTCCGGCACCACGATGTAGTTGGAAAAAGTGGACGTGCCCATGTAGTGGAACAACGGCTTGCCGTCCAGCGAAAAGCGGCTGGTGGCATCCGGCATCAGGCCGCGGCCCTGGGTCGAGCGGATCGCCTGGCACAGATTGGTTTTGCGCGACAGGCAGAACTTGCACTCGCGGCATTCCGGCGTGTACAGCGGAATCACGTGGTCGTCTTTTTTCAGGGTCTTGACGCCGGGGCCGACATCGACGACGATGCCGGCGCCCTCATGGCCGAGGATGGCGGGAAAGATGCCTTCCGGATCAGCGCCGGATAGCGTGTAGTAATCGGTGTGGCAAATGCCGGTGGCCTTCAGCTCGATCAGCACCTCGCCGGCCTTGGGGCCTTGCAGGTCGACTTCTTCGATGGTCAGCGGCGCGCCGGCGCGCCATGCGATGGCAGCTTTGGTTTTCATGGTCAGGTTCCCGTCAAAAGGCAATAGTGGAACACGCCATTGTGACGCCAGCCCCGGGCGTAGCGCCCCCGCACGGACGAGAATGGCTGGAAATGATGCCATAATGACCGGATTTTAAGGACCAACAGTGACCACCAACACATGAACGCCAAGCCAGCGACGGCCGCCAGGACTGTCGCCAGGACCGTCGACATCATCGTCTATCCCGGCTTCAAGGCGATGGAAGCGATCGGACCGATGTCCGTTTTCGAGTACGCCAACCTCCACCTGCAACGCCGTGGCCGCCCGCCCGGCTACGACGTGCGCATCGCCTCGACCGCGATCGGCCCGGTGCGCTCGGATACCTTGATGTCGCTGGACGCCACCAAGGCGCTCAGCCCGTTGGCCCTGCCGGACGACGCCATCGTCGTCGGCGCCCGCCACATCCAGGCGGCGCTGGCGGCTGGCACGGACATCGTGGACTGGGTCGCGGCCTCGGCGCCGCGCCTCAAGCGGCTGGCGGCCTTGTGTTCGGGCGCGTTTTTCCTGGCGGCCGCCGGCGTGCTGGACGGCAAACGCGCCACCACGCACTGGAGCGTGGCCGACCGGCTGCAATCCGAGTTTCCCGCGATATCAGTCGAAGCCGATGCGATTTTCATTCGCTCGGACAATCTGTGGACATCGGCGGGCGTGACAGCCGGCATCGACCTGGCGCTGGCCTTGGTGGAAGAGGATTTCGGCCGCGACCTGGCGCTGGAAGTGGCGACCGAAATGGTGGTGTATCTGAAGCGGCCGGGCGGCCAGTCGCAGTTCAGCGCGCATTTGCTGAGCGAGCGGACGGCCAAGCCCAACATCCGCGATATTCAAAACTGGATACTGGACAATCTGCACCAGCGGCTGTCGGTCGCCCAGCTGGCGCAGCGGGCGATGATGAGCGAGCGGCACTTCACGCGCGTGTTCCAGCAGGAGGTGGGCGTGAGCGCGCAAGCGTTCATCGAGGCATGCCGCTTCGAGCGCGCCACGCAGCTGCTGGCCGATTTGGCGCTGCCGATCAAGACGGTGGCCGCGCGCGCCAGCTTCAGCGACGAAGCGCACATGCGGCGCGTGTTCCAGAAAAAGCTCGGCATCACGCCAAAGTTATACAGGGAACGATTCGCCACCACCGGCGTCGGCCCGGGCAATTGACAAATCAACGGAGACACGTAGGGCGGATTAGGCGGAACGCCGTAATCCGCCATCTATGAGCCGCCGACGGCGCATGCATTGGCGGATTACGCTGCGCTAATCCGCCCTACGTGTTTCCTCGTGAATTTAACCGCCCCGAATCGCGGCTCAGTGTGCGCCCGCGCTTGAAAACACGTTCATGATCACCACGCCGGCGATGATCAACGCCATGCCTATCAGCGCCGGCGCATCCATCTTTTGACCGAAGAATGCCCAGCCGACCGCCGTGATGAGGACGATGCCCACGCCCGACCATACGGCATACGCGATGCCCACCGGTATCGAACGCAAGGTCAGCGACAGAAAATAAAACGCCACGCCATAGCCGACCAGCACGACTACCGACGGCACCAGTTTGGAAAAGCCCTCGCTCGACTTCAGCGCCGATGTCGCGATGGTTTCCGCGACGATTGCAATGCCCAGCATCAGCCATTTGTTCATTGTGCACCTCCTGTTGAGTGGCCAGTATGCATAAGTTTCGCCGTCGAAACCAGTCTGTTCAAACCAACCGGGCTGTGCGCAAATCAAGCAATTTCCGCCGTACAAATTGAGACCACCTTCTTGATGGCTCGCGACGAGCCCGCATGATCGCCATCAAATTTGCGAGGGAACCCGGCTCCTATACTGGACTTCACACCTTCCGCCGCCCCACTCTCAGTGAGCTCACATGTCAACTGGTCACATCGTCATCGCCGCGACCTTATTAGGGTTGGGCGGCGTTTGGAGCGCAACCGCCACGGCGGCCGATCCCGAGCCCGAACCGGCGGCGGGCGTGGTGACCGTGCAGACCGTCACCATCGCCGGCCACGATTTTTCACAGTATTTTCTTGCCGCCTGGCGCGACAAGGAAGGCAGCGAGCACTACACGCTGTCGATCAACGAACGTCCGTCCGCGCGCCTGGGCAGCGAGGTGTGGATAGGCTTCGCGCAGCGCCGCGTGTTTCAAACCCGCCTGCCGCCGGCCCGCGCGGCGATCCGTTCGCTGAGCGAAAACGCGGCCGAGGCGGTCTGGCAAACCGTGCTGCAAACCGACGTCGAACGCAAACTGATCCAGGACGCCGACCTGGCCCCCGATGAATTCTGACCACCAGGAGCGAGCCATGCCCATCATCCGATCTCCACGCCATGCCTGCACCGCCGCCTGCCTTGCCCTGTTTGTGGCCGGCGGCGCCGGTGCCTCGGACATCGTCTACCAGCCGGTCAATCCGGCGTTCGGCGGCTACCCGGCCAATGGCCAGCATCTGCTGGCAACGGCGACGGCCACCAACAAGCACGTCGGCAAGGACGGCCTGGGGCGCTCGATGCTGGACCAGTCGCCGCTGGCACAGTTCAACCAGACGCTCGAACGCACCGTGCTCAGTCAACTGGCCGCCGCCGCCACCTCCAAGCTGACCGGCGCCGACGGCAAGCTCGTGCCCGGCACGTTCTCGACCCAAAACTTCACCATCAACGTGGTCGACCTGGGCGGCGGCATGCTGCGCATCACCACCACCGACAAGGCGACCGGCGCCTCGACCTCGTTCGAGGTGGCGCAATGAACAGCGTGATGCGTCGCGCCGCGCCGCTTGCCGTGGCGGTCGGGACCTTGCTGCTGTCGTCCGGCTGCGCCCTCACCCACCCGCCGTCGGTCGCGCGCGAGGACGCGCAACTGACACCGTCGACCGTCGCCACCGGCGACCTGCGCAAGCTGCCGCCGCCCAAAGGCAAGGTGGCGGTGGCCGTGTACGGCATCCGGGACCAGACCGGGCAATACAAGCCGGCGCCGGACAGTTCGTTCTCCACCGCCGTCACGCAGGGCGCGTCGTCGATGCTGATCAAGGCGCTCAAGGAATCGGGCTGGTTCATTCCGGTCGAACGCGAAAACCTGCAAAACCTGCTGACAGAACGCAAGATCGTGCGCGCGCTGGAAATGCCGCAGCCGGCCGGCACTCCGGCGGTGCAGATTCCGCCGTTGCTGGCGGCGTCGGTGCTGATCGAGGGCGGCATCACCGCGTTCGAAAGCAATGTGCGCACCGGCGGCGCCGGCGCCCGCTTTCTCGGCATCGGCGTCAGCACGCAGTACCGGGTCGACCAGGTCACGGTCAGCTTGCGCACCATCGATATCCGCAGCGGCCAGATCCTGCAAAGCGTGTCGACCACCAAGACCGTCTACGCCTATGAAGTGCATCCGAGCGTGTTCAAGTTCGTCAACGTCAAGGATTTGCTGGAACTGGAGGCCGGCATGACGCGCAACGAACCAACCCAGCTGTGCGTGAACGAGGCGATCGAGGCCGGCGTGGCCCATCTGATCGTCCAGGGCGTGCGCGAGGGCCACTGGGCGTTGCAGGACCCGGCGCGCTGGTCCGATGCGGTGGTGCAGCGTTATGCCACCGATCACGATACCCGCTACAACCCAACAGGAGGGATGCCATGAGCGCCCGTCTGAGGATAGCGATGGCCCTGCTCGCGGCACTGCTTGGCCCGGGCTTGTGCACGGCCGGCGATCTGGCCGGCGCGGAGTTGCCGTCCGGCGGCTTGCTGAGCGGCGGCTCGCTGGCCACGGTCGGCCAGCACGGCACCATGAATACGATCGCGGCCGACCAGCGCGGCGGAGAACACAGGCTGTCGGCCTCGCAGCGCGGCCGGCAAAACACGGCGAAGGTGGTGCAGGCAGGAGCCGCCAACGCCGTCGAGCTCGAGCAGGTCGGCAAGGGCAACCAGGCCACCGTCGTCCAGGACGGCGCCGGCAACAGCGCTTTTGTCGATCAGCACGGCAACGCCAACAGCGCGCGCATCGAACAGCACGGCCACGACGCCAGCGCCCGCGTCACGCAGAACGGCGACGGCAAACGCGTCACCGTGATCCAGCATTGACGACCTCCGTCAAATCGGGAACCCCCTCCGCCATTGTTTTACCACTAGAAAGGAGCCATCATGAACTACGCACTGTCCACCATCGCCGCCGGCCTGTTGCTGGCCGCGTCCAGCGCCTCCGCGCAATTCGCCAACACCGCCACGCTCACCCAAACCGGCAGCGGCAACTCGGCCTATGCCGAACAGCATCGCGCCAGCAACGCCGTCGTGGCCATCACGCAATCCGGCAACGACAACACCGTGGGGGATCCGACCGCACGGTCCGGCGGGATCCTGCAACGCGATGTGAACGGCTCCGACATCACCGTTGCCCAAACGGGCGACAACAACGCATTCACGCTGCAGCAAACCATCGGCGACCGCAATCTCGCGCGGGTCGAGCAGTCCGGCGTCGGCAACGTCGCCACCGTGTTGCAGAACAGCGTGTTCCAATCGGCCGACACCATCGTGCAACAAGGCGAGCGCAACACGATCGACAGCCGCAACGCAGAAAGTCTTGCCACCGGCGCCACGATCACGCAACGGGGCGCCGACAACCTCGTCAACGTGGCCACCACGCTGTCCGGTTTTTCGGGACCGATCATCAGCCAGCAGGGCGATCGCAACCGCACGACGGTCAACCAGGACAACGCGTTCTTGTCCTTCTCCAGCATCAACCAGCAGGGCATGGACAACCGGGCGACGGTCAACCACAGCGCTACGCTGTCGACCACCTTGTTCATCACGCAGACCGGTAACGACAACCAGGCCACCGCCAACCTCGACGGCAACCAGACCGTGTCGACGATCACGCAGACCGGTAACCAAAACATCGCGACGGTCAGTCAAAGCCGGTACCTGAACGAGTCGACCATCCTGCAGAGCGGCAACCTCAATACGGCGTCCATCGCGCAAACCGGCTTGCCCGCGTCGCCAACGGCGCTGGCCAACACCGCCTGGATCACGCAGATCGGCGAGGGCTTCGTCGCCAGCATCACCCAGACGGGCAGCGGCAATTCGGCCGGCATCTATCAACATTGAGCGCCCCCACCGCCTCCGCCCCTTTCCCTTTCACTGCAAGGAGCCGCTATGAAGTCCGCAATGTTTACAGGCGCCGCCGTTTTGCTGTTGGCCGCGTCCAGCGCGTCCGCGCAGGATCAGGCCAGCGCCGCCATCACGCAAAGCGGTGTCGGCAACCAGTCCTACATCGAGCAGCACCAGGTCACCAGCGAATCGCAGGTGACCGTCACGCAGAACGGCAACGACAACAAAGTGGGCGACCCGGGCAGCCGGGCCGGCGGCATCCTGCAGCGCGACACCAATCGCATGCGGATCATCGTCAACCAGCTGGGCGACAACAACCAGGCGGCGTTCGGACAGCTCACCGGCGATTTCGACCTCGCCTTCGTCAACCAGACCGGCAACGGCAACTTCGCCAGGATCCAGCAGAGCCGCGCCTACGAGTCGGTGGTGCGCATCGAACAAACCGGCGAGCGCAACCTGATCGACGTGGCTGGCACCGAAATCCTGGCTTTCGGCTTCGACGCCTCGCAGACCGGCTCGGACAACGTGATCAGCCTGGCGCGCAGCTGGTCCGGCTTTGGCGGGCCGGACGTGACGCAGGAAGGAATCGGCAACCGCGCGGCGGTCACCCACGACCGGGCCGACTACTCGTTCGTCGACATCCGCCAGCTGGGCATGGGCAACCAGGCCACCGCCAGCCAGACCAACACGATGGTCACCACCGCATGGATCACCCAAACCGGCGACGGCTTCTCGGCCGCCACCACGCAGACAGGCAACGGCCACCGCGCAGGCATCCACCAGCATTGAACCACCGGCGTCGCCCCCTTTTTTCTCATCGCATCAAGGAGCTATCATGAACCATCCAACATTCACCGTCGCCTTCGGCCTGTCCCTGGCCTTGGCCCTGGCCGGCCCCGCCGCGTTCGCACAAGAGCCCACCACCGCCGCCGTCGCGCAAACGGGTACCGGCAATCAAGCCTACGTCGAACAGCGATCGTCCGAAGGAGCCACCGTCTCCATCGTTCAAACGGGCAACAACAACGTGATCGGCGACCCGGCCAGCCGCACCGGCGGCGTGCTGATGAGCGAAACGCCGCGCATGATCGTCGAGATCAGTCAGCTGGGCGATGCCAACCAGCTCACCTTGCAGCATCATGAGGGCGGCTTTTTCGGCTTTGCCTACCTCAACCAGTCCGGCACCGGCAACATCGTCAGCTTGTTGCAGAATGGCGTGTACGAATCGACGATCCGGGTCGAGCAGCATGGCGAACGCAACGTCATCGATGACCGGGCCGAGGCCTCGGGGCCGCTCAGCTTCCGCCCCAGCCAGTACGGGTCAGACAATGTCATCACCACCAGGCGCACCCATTCCGGCTACGCCGGCATGCCGATCTACCAGGAAGGCACGGGCAACCGTGCCACCGTCACGTACGACGATGCCTTCTATTCCGGAATCGGCATCCGCCAGACCGGCATCGGCAACGAGGCGCGCGGCAGCATGACCTCGACCGGTTTCGCGACCGAAGCCCATATCAACCAGGACGGCGCAGGCAATCTGGCGGTCATCGACATCCGTGCGTCCGGCGGCGCGGAGACGACGCAAACGGGGAACGCCAACACCGCCACCGTCGGCCAGACCGTCGGGTCGAACGTGTCGGCCATCAGCCAGACGGGCTCGCTCAACACGGCCGCCACGATGCAGACCGGCGTCGCCTATACGATGCCGAACACGGCCTGGATCACGCAAATGGGTGAGGGTTTTGTTGCCGGCATCACGCAGACGGGCAGCGGCAACAGCGCCGGGATTTATCAGCACTGAGTGCGCGGCGTTACGTTGCGACGCGGAGCTGTCCGAAGGCGAGCTTGGCGGCGGCGAGGTCTTCCAGCGCGGTGCCGACAGCCTTGAAGACGGTGCGTTGTTCGAGCGATGTTCGGCCGGGGACCTGGCCACGCGTCAGCGATGCCAGGTCGCCCCGTATGTCCTCGCTCTTCAGGCAGCCGGCGGCGATGGCGTCGCGCAACGACTGTATCAGCAACGGAAACGGCAGCGCGTCGGTCAGCGATGATTCACTTGGCAGCAGCATCGGCATTCCTCTAATTCACGTAGGGCGGATTAGCGTAGCGTAATCCGCCATGAGCCGCCAGCGGCGCACGCATGGCTCCGTGGCATTTCCAGGTCAGCGGTCAGCCGTCGCGCCGAACATCGCCGCCATCGCCGTCACATCCCGCCCCACGCCACGGTAGCCGACAAAGCGGCTGGCCTCGTCGAACATCGGCTCGCCGCTGACCTGCAGATACTGCACCCTGCCGTTGCCGGCGGTGCGCCGGTAGACGAAGTCGAGGAAAGGCTTGCGCTCGGCGATGTTGGCTTCCAGGGTCGCGCGCTCGGCCACGTCCCAGCCGTCGGCGGCGCTGGCGCCGATGCCGACCATGTCCATCACCGGTCCCGACCAGTGGCTGAGCTTGCCTTCGGCGTCCTGCTCCCAGTACCAGTCGCTCGACAGCTCGGCGAAGCGCTGGAAGCGCGCCTCGCTGGCGCGCAGCTCGGCCGTGCGTTGCATCACCTGGTGTTCCAGCTCCTGGTTATAGCGGTTGAGCTGGCGGTGCAGCAGGCGCACTTCGAGCATGTTGTGGATGCGCGTCTCGACCTCGACCAGCTCGAACGGCTTGGCGACGAAATCCTTGGCGCCGGCTTGCAGCGCGCGCAGCTTGTGGCCGGGCTGGGCGGTCACCACCAGCACCGGCACGTAGCCGTCGGGCTCGATCGACTTGAGCGCTTCGAGCACCTCGAAGCCGTCCATGCCCGGCATTTGCAGGTCGAGCAGGATCAGGTCGTAGTGGTTGGCCAGGTGCAGCGCGCCGACGGCGAACGGATCCATCGTGCTGGTGACGCGGGTGTAGCCGGCGTTGTCGAGCATGCGCTCGAGCAGCATGACGTTGGCCTCCTGATCGTCGACGATCAGAATACTGGCGTTTAATATCTGGTTGGCGTCAATCATGGTGCACTTCCTTATGGGCGGCGGCAAACGCCAGCGCCAGGTCCAATGCGTCCATGAACTGGGCCACGTTGATGGGTTTGGTGAGATAGCGGAAGAAACCGGCCTCCACGCCTTTTTCTATGTCGCGCGGCATGGCGTTGGCCGACAGCGCCATCACCGGGATGTGGGCGGTGGTCGGGTCTTCCTGCAGAATTTTCAGGCAGCCGAAACCGCTGACGCCGGGCAGGTTGATGTCCATCAGAATCACGTCCGGCTGGTAGGTGCGCGCCAGCTGGATACCGGCGTAGCCGTCGATCGCCGTCAGCAGCTTGAGGTCGGGACGGCGCGTGATCAGCTGCTCGACCAGGTTCAGGTTGGCCGGATTGTCCTCGACATACAGCAAGGTGCGCGGCGCCGAGATGACCTGCGCATCGATATAGGTGCTGGTGTCGAACGCGGCCATCTCCAGCACCGGCTCGTCGCTGGCGGCCAGCTCGACCCAGAACGTGGTGCCGGCGCCGACCGTGCTGTCGACACCGATGTAACCGTGCATCAACTCCACCAGTTGCTTGGTGACCACCAGGCCGATGCCGGTGCCCTCCTCGCCGCCCTCCTCCTGGCCAAGGCGGTTGAACGGCTCGAACAGGTGCACGATCTGCTCCTGGCTCAGGCCGGCGCCGGTGTCGACCACGCTCACGCGCACCATGCCGTCGCTGCCTTCGGCGCAGGTCACCGTCACGCTGCCGCCGACGCGGTTGTATTTGATGGCGTTCGACAGCAGGTTGATCATTACCTGCTTGACGCGGGTGCGGTCGGCGTGGACGAAGAACGGCCGCGCCATCGGGCTGAACACGAGCCGGATGCCGCGCTTTTGCGCCTGCGGCCCGACCATCGCCTCGCAATCCTTGAGCACGTCGGACAAGCCCATCGATTCCTGCGACATCGTCACCTTGCCCGATTCGATCATGGCCAGGTCGAGGATTTCGTTAATCAGTTGCAGCAGATACCAGCCGCCCTTGAGGATCTGGTCGATCGAGCGCAGCTGCGAAGGGGTCGGCGGCGGCTTGTCCGACGCCAGCAGCTGCGCGAAGCCGAGCACGGCGTTGAGCGGCGTGCGCAATTCGTGGCTCATGCTCGACAGGAACTCCGATTTGGCCCGGTTGGCCTTGTCGGCCACGGCGCGCGCAGCCTCCAGCTCGACGTTGGTCTCCTGCAGCGCCAATTGCTGCTCGCGCAGGCGGGCGTCGAGCACGGCCTGCGCCGCCTCGACCTGCTTGCGGGCCGTGTTGTCGGTGCCGATCAGCAAATAGCCGATGATCTTGTCGTCGCCGTCGCGCAACGGGCTGACCGAGACGATGGCGGGGAAACGGCTGCCGTCCTTGCGCACATGGGTCAGCTCATACACATCCTCGATGCCGCGCGAGGCCTTGAACGCCAGCGCCTCGAAGCCCGGGCGGATGGTGGTGCCCAGCTCCAGGCTCAGCGCCTCGGCCCGCTCTATCATCTCCTGGGCGTCGGAAATGCCGGCCGGCGTGGTCAGGTTCACCATCTCCGACGCGCTATAACCGAGCATGCGCTCGGCGCCGACGTTGAACAGCTGGATGACGCCTTGGGCGTCGGTGGCGATGCAGGAAAAATTGGCGCTCTTGAAAATGGCCTGCTGCAAGGCGTCGGCCTTGAGCAGCGGCGCGTCGGTCTTGTTCTGGCTCATTGGGATCCCTGGCGTTGCCGCACGTCTGACATCAGCCGCGCGAATTCCTTTTTGACGACGTCGTAGCACTCGCACACCTCGGCCTCCAGGCCGACCCTGTCGAGCACGGTGATATGGCCGCGGCGGTAGCTGATGTAGCCGTTCTCCTGCAACTTGCCGGCGGCGACGGTGACACCTTCGCGGCGCACGCCCAGCATGTTGGCGATCAATTCCTGCGTCATCGTCAATTCGTTGCCCGGCAAGCGGTCGAGCGTGAGCAGCAGCCAGCGGCACAGTTGCTGCTCGACCGTGTGGTGGCGGTTGCAGACGGCCGTCTGCGACATCTGCGTCAGCAACGCCTGCGTGTAGCGCAGCAGCAGCCGCATCACGGGACCGGCGCGGTTGAACTCCTCCATCAGGATATGCGACTTGAGGCGGTAGCCGTGGCCGGCCGTTTGCACCACCGCGCGGCTTGGCGTTGTATTCCCGCCCATAAACAACGAGATGCCCAGGATGCCTTCGTTGCCGACGCCGGCGATCTCGGACGAGCCGCCGTTCTCCAGCACATAATGCAGGGAAACGATGGCCGATGTTGGGAAATAAACATGTTGCAGTTGTCCGCCGGACTCGTACAGCACGTCGCCCAGCCGCATCATGATGGGTTCGAGGTGCGGCGACAGGCGCGCGAAATCGGACTCCAGTAGGGCGGACAGCAGGTGGTTTTGGTTCGGGTCGTTGAGACGCATGGAAACATTCGTTATCCAGTCGTCAACTAGGCGGGCTGCGGGGACGGTGAACGATGACCGTGCCGCACAATAGCACATCCGGGCCGCCGGCACCCGGCCAGCCGCTGAAACGGCAAAAAATGCCCTGGCGACCCCGTCCTTTGCAGGGGTTTCCGCCCATCTCCGCCCGTATTGTCCTAAAATAAGCGCTTGAGTGAAAATGGCGACCGCGCCAACGCACCACCCGCTCCGGGTTTGCGCAGACTATCCTGCCCGACCCGGAACGGGATCATTAACTACACTACCGTATACAAGGGAATGACATGTCAACAGAAAAGTCAAAAATCATCTACACACTGACTGACGAGGCGCCATTGCTGGCGACGTATTCCCTGCTACCGATTATCAAAAAGTTCACCGCGCCGGCCGGCGTCGACGTTATCGCCAAAGATATTTCCGTCGCCGCCCGCGTGCTGGCCGAATTCCCGGAATTCCTGACCGAAGAACAAAAAGTGCCCAACACCCTGGCCGAACTGGGCGCCCTGACGCTCAAGCCGGAAGCCAACATCATCAAGCTGCCGAACATCTCGGCCTCGGTGGCCCAGTTGCAGGCCGCCATCCGCGAACTGCAGGAAAAGGGCTACGCCCTGCCCGACTTCCCGGAAGACCCGAAAACCGACGAGGAAAAAGCCCTCAAGGCGCGCTACAGCAAGTGCACCGGCTCGGCCGTGAACCCGGTTCTGCGCGAAGGCAACTCCGACCGCCGCGCGCCCAAGGCGGTCAAGGAATACGCCCGCAAGCACCCGCACTCGATGGGCGAATGGAGCCAGGCATCGCGCACCCACGTCTCGCACATGCACGGCGGCGACTTCTACGACGGTGAAAAGTCGATCACCCTGGACAAGGCCCGCAACGTCAAGATGGAACTGATCACCGCCTCGGGCAAGGCCATCGTGCTCAAGCCGAAGGTCGCGCTGCAGGCCGGCGAGATCATCGACTCCATGTTCATGAGCAAAAAGGCCCTGCTGGCGTTCTACGAGAAGGAAATCGACGACGCCTACAAGACCGGCGTGATGTTCTCGCTGCACGTCAAGGCGACGATGATGAAGGTGTCGCACCCGATCGTGTTCGGCCACTGCGTGCGCATCTTCTACAAGGACGCGTTCGAAAAGCACGCCAAGCTGTTCGAGGAACTGGGCGTGAACGTCAACAACGGCATGGTCAACCTGTACGACAAGATCGACAAGCTCCCTTCGTCGCAGAAGGAAGAGATCATGAAGGACCTGCACGCCTGCCTGGAGCACCGTCCCAAGTTGGCCATGGTCGATTCGGCCAAGGGCATCACCAACTTCCATTCGCCCAACGACGTCATCGTCGACGCCTCGATGCCGGCCATGATCCGCATCGGCGGCAAGATGTGGGGCGCCGACGGCCGCACCGCCGACGTCAAGGCGGTCATGCCGGAGTCGACCTTCGCCCGCATCTACCAGGAGATGATCAACTTCTGCAAATGGCACGGCAACTTCGACCCGACCACCATGGGCACGGTGCCCAACGTCGGCCTGATGGCCCAACAGGCCGAGGAATACGGCTCGCACGACAAGACGTTTGAAGTGGCCGAAGGCGGCATCGCCAACATCACCGACCTCGACACGGGCGAAGTGCTGCTGACCCAGACCGTGGAAGCGGGCGACATCTGGCGCATGTGCCAGGTCAAGGACGCGCCGATCCGCGACTGGGTCAAGCTGGCCGTCACGCGCGCCCGCCAGTCCGGCATGCCGGCCGTGTTCTGGCTCGACACCTACCGTCCGCATGAAGCCGAAGTGATCAAAAAGGTCCAGCTCTACCTCAAGGACCACGACACCAGCGGCCTGGACATCCACATCATGTCGCAGACCCGCGCCATGCGCTACACCTTGGAACGCGTCTCGCGCGGCCTCGACACGATCTCGGTGACCGGCAACATCCTGCGCGACTACCTGACCGACCTGTTCCCGATCCTGGAACTGGGCACCAGCGCCAAGATGCTGTCGATCGTGCCGCTGATGGCCGGTGGCGGCATGTACGAGACCGGCGCCGGCGGTTCGGCGCCCAAGCACGTCAAGCAGCTGGTCGAGGAAAACCACCTGCGTTGGGATTCGCTGGGCGAATTCCTGGCGCTGGCGGTCTCGCTCGAAGAGCTGGGCATCAAGGAAGGCAACGCCAAGGCCAAGATCCTGGCGCAGACGTTGGACGTGGCGACCGGCAAGCTGCTCGACAACAGCAAATCGCCATCGTCGCGCACCGGCGAGCTGGACAATCGCGGCAGCCACTTCTACCTGTCGCTGTACTGGGCCCAGGCCCTGGCCGCCCAGACCGACGACGCCGAACTGCAAGCGCACTTCGCGCCGCTGGCCAAGGCGCTGGCCGAGAACGAAGGCAAGATCGTGGGCGAGTTGAAGGATGTGCAGGGCAAGCCGGCCGAGATCGGCGGCTACTACTATCCGGACCCGGCCAAGACCGAAGCGATCATGCGTCCTAGCGCCAGCTTCAACGCGGCGCTGGACAGCATCTGACGATCGGCTTGTGAATGACGCGGCGCCTGGCGCCGCGCCGTTACAGCAAAAAGGGAAGCCCATGGGCTTCCCTTTTTTATGCCGGCGCTCCCTCGCCCGCTCTAAAGCTCCGACTATGCCAACTACAGCTGGGACAGCGCACGCGGCGAGCCGCGCAAGGCGATCGGATCGGTCAGCTACCGCTGGTAGCCGAGCCGGGGACGACCGTCAGCGCACCGACGAATACGCGGTCGGCTCCAGGAACGAGTTATCGATGCGCTCGACGATGATGCCATCGGCCTCCGACGCGGTGCGCGCGGCCAACCATTCCGGATCGGTGGCGAAGGCGTTCCACTTTGTTTCGCGCTCGGCCAGGCTTTCCCACTTCAGCAAGTAGGTCAAGGTCTGGTTGCTGGGGCCGACGACAGTGGTGAAGAAGCCGGCCTGTTCGATGCCGTGCTTCAGAAATAGCGGCAGGGTCACGTGCGAAAATCGCTTGTGCAAAGCCGGCAGGCGGCCGGCGGCGCAGTGGTAGACCCGTAATTCGTAAATCATTCGTTATATCCTCTCGGTATTAGGGAATGGATGTGATGTCGCCGCCAATACGGCGTCCACATAGTCATTGCAGTATAACCATCATTGCCACAAGCAGACTCTACAACACACTCGCCGGAGTTGACAGCGAGAGCCTTCGCGGACACACTTTATTCATGCATCCCTCCCCGCTTCCAGGCCTCGCCCGATTGCCCGCACTACGCAACCGGGGCTGGCTGGCATGGGTGCTGCTGTGTTTGGCTGTAGCGCCGGCCCCGGCCGCCGTTGGCGCCCCCACCGAGCACCTGGTGATCGACTACGTGGTCTCCAATACGCCGCAGCGCACCACCTGGGTCGGCATCATCGATGCGTTCGCCGCCGCCAATCCGGACATCCAGATCATCCACCAAGGCTATCCGCAAGAGGAATACAAACGCGGCTTCACGGCCCGCCTGCGCGCCGGGCGGGCCGACCTGGCGTTCTGGTACGCGGGCGAGCGCCTCGGCGACGCCGCCAGGAACAAGCTGCTGTCCCCGCTCGACGCCGACCTGGTCGCGCTGCTGAAGAGAAAGAAATTCTCGCCCGCCACCCTCGACGGCACGCGCATCGACGGCGCCGTCTACGGTTTTCCGCTGTACTACTACGTGTGGGGCTTCGTCTACCACAAGCCGCTGTTCGAGCGTCTGGGGCTGCGCCCGCCGGCCACGTGGGCCGAGTTCCTGCGGACCTGCGAACGCTTGAAGGCGGCGGGCGTGACGCCGCTGGCGGTCGGCGCCAGGAGCGGCTGGCCGGCGGCCGGCTGGTTCGACTACCTGAACCTGCGCATCAACGGCATCGAGTTCCATCGCAAGCTGGTGCGCGGCGACGCCCGCTTCGACAGTCCGCAGGTGCGGCAGGTGTTCGATGTCTGGGGCGGCCTGCTGCGCAAGGGGTATTTTCTCGACGCGACAATGGAACAGGAGCCGGAGCGCGTCATGCCCAATGTGTACCGCGACCGCGTCGGCATGATGCTATCGGGCAGCTTCGTCGCCTCCAGGTTCCCCGCCGCGATCGCGGCCGACATGGGCTTTTTCGGCTTCCCAAACTATTCGCCGGGCATGCCCACCTACGAAGAGGCGCCGATCGATGTGCTGGTGCTGCCGGCGCGGGGCTTGAATCCGCGCGCGCGCAACCGCTTCCTCGCTTTCCTGGCCGAGACCGGCGCCATGCGCAAGATTGCCGTGGCCGACCAGACGCTGTCGGCGCAGGTGGCCGCCGATCCGCGCCCGATCTGGCTGGGCGACGCGCCAAGCCGCGTGTGGCGCGCCGCCGCCGGACTGACTTACTTCTTCGACCGCGACGCCAAGGCCGAACTGGTCGGTCCGGCGTACGAGGGCCTGCGCCGCTTCCTGAAGCCGCCGCACGACACCGATCAAGCGGTGCGTTACATCGACGAGGCGATCGCAGAGGCGGGCGAGCCTAAAAAACCGCCTTGAACGGCGCATGCGCCACTGTCGAAATTCGGAGATTTTTATAACGAAATCGGCAATCACCACTTTTTCGGGCACGCTCCCGGCGCCCCGTGATAGATTCGTTTTTTTCCAAAAAAGGAGACGAAACGATATGAAAAACCTGTTCACCAAAAGCGCCCTGCTCGGTGCCGTGTTCGCGCTGAGCTGCGCGGCGTCGGCGGCCGACGCCGGTCCCTGGAAATCGCTCTTCAACGGCAAGGACCTGAACGGCTGGAGCACCTACGTCAGCATGCAGCCGACCACCGACGGCATGAAGACGCCGACTTCGGTGCGCGGGGTGGACAACGACCCGCGCCGCGTGTTTTCCGTGGTCGACGGCATGCTGCGCGTGTCCGGCGAGGAATGGGGCAGCGTCTCGACCTTGGACGAGTACGAAAACTTTCACCTGAAATTCGAATTTAAATGGGGCGTCAAGAAGTGGCCGCCGCGCGAGAACGTGATGCGCGACAGCGGCCTGCTGTACTACGCCGTCGGCAAGGAAGGCGCGCAGGACGGACACTGGATGCGCAGCCACGAGTTCCAGCTGCAGGAAGGCGACTGCGCCGACTACCACAGCCTCGATGGCGTGACGGTCGACGCCCATGTCGGCGACGCCAACCAGGGCGACTGGAAATTCTACCGTTACGAGCCGTCCCTGCCGCTGCGCAAAGACATCAAGGCGCGCATCCTGAAGAAAGGCAATTTCGAAAAGCCGAGCGGCGAATGGAACACGATGGAAGTCATCGCCGACGGCAAGACGCTGGTCCACATCGTCAACGGCCACGAGGTGCTGCGCATGACCAATTCGCGTCAGCTGGTGGACGGCAAATTGATTCCGCTCACGCGCGGCAAATTCTCGATCCAGTCCGAAGGCGCCGAGGCGTTTTTCAAGGATATCCAGGTACGGAAGTTGGGCGCGCCCGTTCCCCCACCAGCGCCGGATAAAAAACCCGGCTGATCCCGCGGATCGCTAGCTGATCTTCAGCGCGCTGGCGTAGGCCAGTGCCGGGCGGTCCGCCGGGAACGTCACCTGAAGTCCCTCGGCGGTCTGGCGGAACGCCAGCGCCACGCCGCTGCCGAGCAACTCCACGCGCTTGACCGGCCGCGCCAGGTGCGGTCCGCCGCTGGCCATGGCCTGGATCGCCAGCTTGCCCGCCTCCGGCCATCCCATGAGGAAGGCGTACACGCTCTCGCCCTTGGCCGTGAATCGGATGTCGGCGGCCGAGAACGGCTTGCCCTTGCCCTCGTTGAAGCCCGCGCCCGACATCGGCGCGCCGGCGTCCGCCGCCACCGGTCCCTCGCCGAAGATCGCCCATGGCCGGGTATCGTAGATGCCCTCGCCGTTGACGGCGATCCAGCGGCCGATCTCCTCGACGATGGCGCGCTCCTGCTCGTCGATGGTGCCGTTGCCGCGCACCGGTACGCTCAGCAGCAGGTTGCCGTTTTTGCTGACCACGTCGATCAGCGTATGCACCACCGTTTGCGCGCTCTTGTAGGCCTTGTTGTCGTACACGCGCCGGTCGTAATGCCAGTTGCCGATGCAGGTGCAGGTTTGCCACGGCAACGCTTCAATCTTGTTGCTCTGGCCGCGTTCAATGTCGAGCACCATGCTGCGGCGCTGCTGGGCATTGAGGATTTTGCCGTTGACCACGGCCTCCAGCTTGCCCTTGCGCGCGATGCTGCGGTTGTACATGTGCGCCGCCAGGCGCAGGCCGGCGTCGCTGAACGGCCATAGCGGCAGCACGGTATCGTCGTAGTACACCAGGTCCGGATCGTAGTTGTCGATCAGCTCGCGCGTGCGGTTGAAGAACTTGTCGTTGTAGGCCTGGTCGGGAATCGACGCGCCGCCGCCCCAGTGCCACTGTTCGTGCTGCACGCCGCCGTCGCCGCCCGACTTGCTGAGCGCGTGGTTCTGCGCGTACAGCGCCTGCGGGTCGAGCCCCTCCCACCACTTGCCCTTGCCGTCGGCGCGGGTCAGCTTGCCGTCGTAGGGGACGCCGGCGTACTGGCCGTTCTTGTCGGCGCCCTGCGCCGTCTCGTACCAGGCCCACGCGTGCGCCGCGTGCACGCTGACGCCGAAGCGCAGGCCGTTGGCGCGCGCGGCCTTGCTCCAGCCGCCGATCAAGTCCTTGCGCGGGCCCATTGCGGTGGAATTCCACTGCGGCTGGTAGCTGCTTTTGTACAGGTCGAAATTATCGTGGTGGTTGGCCAGCGCCACGAAGTACTTCGCGCCGGCGCGCTTGTACAAGGCCACCAGTTCGTCCGGGTTCCATTGCTCGGCCTTCCACTGGTGGATGATGTCCTTGAAGCCGAACTTGGACGGGTGGCCGTACTTGCGCACGTGGTAGCGGTAGGGATCACTGCCCTCCTCGTACATGATGCGGCCGTACCAGTCGCCGAACTCCGGCTCGCACTGCGGGCCCCAATGGGCCCAGATGCCGAACTTGGCGTTGCGGAACCAGTCCGGAGTCTGGTACTTCTCCAGCGAATTCCAGTCCGGCGAAAACGGGCCGGCGGCGATGGCGCCCGGCGGCGTTGTCGTCAGCGCGTCGGCGGCGCGCGCCACGCCGGACAAGGCCACCGCCGGAATGGCCGCGCCCATGTGCTTCAACAAATCCCTACGCTTCATCGTGTCTCCTCCGGTTGTATTTTTATGGGTGTATCTCTATGCGCGCTGCGCCAGCACGGCGCGCAAATAATCTTCATGGCGGGGCATGGCCGCAACGGTAGCGGCGATGCCGGCGCGCCGTTGGCGCAGTCCCAGCAACGCCGCCTCGGGCGCCACCTCGCGCAGCGCCGGGTCGGCATGCTCTGGCCAGTGCCCCATGCCGGCATGGATCGCCAGCCAGCTGGTGGCGTCGAAGCCCTCGTCGCCGTACTGGTGCAGCGCGCCGGTCTGGCGCCACGCGTGGATCTTGAACGCCAGCGTGTCGGGCAGCTCCATCGTCGCCATTGTGCGCCACAGCGCGCTGTCGCGACGGGCCGTCAGGCGGTAGTGCAGGATGATGAAGTCGCGCACGCGCTCGAACTGGCGCACCATGCCGGTGTTGTAGCCGGCCAGAGCGCGCGCGTCTGGCACCGTGCACGGCAGCAGCGCTTCGATCAGCCGTCCCAGGCCGCTCTGCACCAGGAAAATACTGGTCGATTCCAACGGCTCCAGGAAGCCGGAAGATAAGCCCAGCGCCACCACGTTATGCACCCAGAAGCGCGCGCGGTGGCCGGTGGTGAAGCGCAGCAGGCGCGGTTCGGCCAGCGCCGGCGCGTCCATTTGCGCCAGCAACTGCGACAGCGCCCGCTCCTCGTCGATATGGCGGCTGGCGAATACATGGCCATGTCCGGTGCGGTTGCTCAGCGGGATGCGCCACGCCCAGCCGCCTTCCAGCGCCGTCGCGCGCGTGTACGGCGCCAGCGCGGTGCCGCTGCGCTCGGTCGGACACGCCCAGGCCCGGTCGACCGGCAGCCAGTGGCTGAAATCGACGAAGGGTTCTTCCAGGGTGCGGCCCAGCAGCAGCGAGGCGAAGCCGGAGCAGTCGATGAACAGGTCGCCCTCGACCACCCGGCCGTCGGCCAGCCGCAACCGGCTGACACCGCCGTCGGCGCGGCGCTCCACGTCGACGATGCGGCCCTCGGTGCGGCGCACGCCCTTGCGCAGCGCCATCGTGCGCAGGAAGCCGGCGTACAGCACGGCGTCGAAGTGGTAGGCGTAGTTGAAGAATTGCCCCTGTTCGGGCGGCACGTGGAAGCGCCCCTCGCGGGCCATCACGCTGGGCAGGCATTGCTCGCCCAGCGCGCCGAGGCCGGCGTCGCCCAGGCGCCGGTGCTGGCCCCACAGGGACTGCGGACCGGCCAGCGCGCCGAAATCGCCGAAGGTATGGAAATAGCGCTCGCCCTGCATCCGCCAGTCGCAAAACTCGATGCCCAGCTTGTAGGTGCCATTGGTGGCGCGCAAGAACTCGGCCTCGTCGATGCCGAGGATCTTGTGGAAGGCGCGGATGGAAGGAAAAGTCGCCTCGCCGACGCCGATGATGCCGATTTCCTCCGACTCGACCAACTCCACCGCGCTGCCCGGCAGCGCGGTGGCCAGTGCCGTGGCCGCCATCCAGCCGGCCGCGCCGCCGCCGACCACCACGATGCGCCGATAGGCGCTCTTGTATGCCGCATCCATGCCCTACCCCTTGCAATCGGTGACTGAAAAAGTACATTGTGCAAGCAAGCGTAGCATGCGGCAATTACCAAAACCGCGAACAGGGGGAACGATATCCACCAAAGCCATTAACGTTATTAACGCCATCGAAGCCTCAGGCCGCCTCCATGCTCTCGCCGAGTACGCGGTCGCGGTAGGCGCGCGGCGTGCAGCCCAGCTCCCGCTTGAATACCAGGTGCATGTATTGGGTGGAGGTGAAGCCGCAGACCAGCGCGACGTCGGCGATGCTGCGCTCGCCGCCTTCCAGCCCGGCCTTGGCCGCGTCGAGCTTGAAGCGCAGAATCATGTCGTGCACGCTGCAGCCCAGCTCCTCGCGGAAGTACGCTTCCAGCGACGAGCGCGACACGCCCACGTGTTCGGCCACCTGCTGGGTCTTGATGCCCTGGCAACCGTATTGGCGGATGAAGTGGCAGGCCCGCATCACCTGTGGATGCCTGATCCGCTGGTGCTCGCTGGAGGCGAGGATGTTGATGCCGGCCGGCGCCACCTGGATGCGGGTGTCCGGCAGGCGCACGCCGTGCAGCATCTGGTCCAGCAGGTGGGCGGCGGTCCGGCCCATTTCCTGCGCGCCCTGGATCACCGAGCTGAGCGGTATCCGGGTGAGCATGCGCACCATCGGGTCGTTGTCGATGCCGATCAGCGCCACTTGTTCCGGCACCTCGATGCCGGCGATGATGCAGGCTTGCAATAGCTGGCGCGCGCGCGCGTCGGTGACGGCGATGATGCCGACCGGTTTGGGCAGGCTGCGCAGCCAGTCGATCTGCAGGCGCATCGACTCTTCCCAGGACGAGGCGCAGGTCTCGCTGCCATGAAAGATCTCGGCTTCCATCCGGTCTTGCCGCATCAGGCTGAGGAAGGCGTTTTCGCGCTCCTGCGCCCAGCGGTTCTCCTTGGTCTTGGGCAGGCTGAACATGGCGAAGCGGGAAAGGCCGACGTCGATCAGGTGGTCGCGCGCCATCTTAATCAGCTTGTAATTGTCGGTTGCAACGTAGGGAACACCGACGGGATAGTCGGCCGGGTTGGCGTAGGAGCCGCCGACGCCGACGACAGGCACGCTGCAGTGCGACAAGGCCTCGGCCACGGCGGGATCGTCGAAATCGGCGATGATGCCGTCGCCCTGCCAGCGTTCTATGCCGGACAGGCGCAGCCGGAAATCTTCTTCCAGGAACAAGTCCCAGGCCGCCCGCGTGCTGCCCAGGTAGGCGGCAATACCGGCGGTTACTTCTCGATCGAAACTCTTATTCGCATTAAACAGCAAGGCAATCCGACGTACTTTCGCAGTCATGGTCTTTGTCTCCGGTTTATAGATTTTATCCGGGCGCTTTATGGCAGCGCCTCGGTCAATAAATCCTTCGCTGCCCCCGGCGCGAAGCCGTGGCGAAGTGAGTCCAGCATATAGCCGGCCCCGGAGCGCGGTTAACGACCGTAAAAGGATTACTAATACGGTGCAAAAAGTACGAGAAGTTCTGCAAGAAGTGCTAGAACGGGCTGTTTAGCGGCGTATCGGGCCTCCCCAGCAGCTTAAGTAGGAAAAAAAAGGGGGCGGCCGAAGCCGCCCCTAAAGTGCCTTTGGAGAGGCAGACAAACACAAACGGGTTTGATGACACATTGTGGAATCAGCGCCGCCATGCAGCAATTGCAATATTCGTCAATGCGGAACATGAAATTGCGCAGCGCCCGCGTTCCGACAAATCATTGCGCCCGCCGGTGAATTTTGTAATTGCGCACCAGGCCCGTCCATGGCCCAATAGGCGCGCGCCCGCCTTGTTAGCGCGTTGAGCGCCATCGATAAAACAAATCAGGAAGACACCGAATGCTGAAACGTACCCTCCTCTGCTGCGCGCTGTCGTGCGTGCTCGCGGCCGCGCCGCACGCGCCGGCCGCCGCGCAGGCCACGCCGCCCGAATTCCCCACCGTGCTGTACGGCGCCGCCTACTACCACGAGTACATGCCCTACGAGCGGCTGGAAAAGGACGTGGCGATGATGAAGGCCGCCGGCTTCAACGTGGTGCGCCTGGGCGAATCGACGTGGAGCCTGTGGGAGCCGGAGGACGGCCGCTTCGAGTACGCGTGGATGGACCGCGTCATCGACGCCATGACCAAAGCCGGGATCAAGGTCATCATGGGCACGCCGACCTATTCGATTCCGGCCTGGATGGCCAAGCAGAACCCGGAAATCCTGGCCCGCAAGTTGAACGGCGCGCAAAACACCTACGGCATGCGCCAGAACATGAACACCGACTCGGCGGCCTACCGCTTCTACGCCGAGCGCCTGATCCGCAAAATCGCCACCCGCTACAAGGACAATCCGAACGTCATCGGCTGGCAGGTGGACAATGAAACCGGCACCTACGGCGCCGCCAACGACGACGTCTTCGTCCGCTTCCAGCACTACCTCGAAAAGAAATTCGGCACGCCGGAAGCGCTCAGCAAGGCCTGGTTCCTGAACTACTGGGGCCAGGACCTGCACAGCTGGGTGGACCTGCCGCGCCCGGACGGCGCCCAGAGCACCGGCTACAAGCTCGAATGGTCGCGCTGGGGCCAGATGCGCGTGACCGACTTCCTGCAATGGCAGACCGCGCTGATCCGCGAATGCGCCTCGCCGCGCCAGTTCGTCACCCACGATTTCGCCGGCTCCATGCACGGCGACGTCAACGAGGTGGCGGTGTCGCGCAAGCTCGACATGCCGGCCGTGAACGTCTACAACTGGGGCCCGCGCGAGTACTACAACGGCGCCGGCCAAACCCTCGACGCCGACTTCACGCGCTCGCTCAAGCGCGGCAATTTCCTGGTGACCGAGACCAACGCGCAAACGACCGACTGGAGCTCGTCGTTCCAGTATCCACCGTATGACGGCCAGTTCCGCCAGGATGTCTACACCCACCTGTCCAACGGCGCCAACATGGTCGAGTACTGGCACTGGGCGTCGGTCCACGCCAACCAGGAAACGTACTGGAAAGGCGTGCTGTCGCACGACCTGGAACCGAACCGCGCCTACGCCGAGATGCGCCGCACCGGGCAGGAGCTGAAAAAGATCGGCGCGCGCCTGGTCAACATGAAGATCAGGAACGACGTCGCCATCCTGTGGAGCCGCGACTCGCTCAACGCCCTCAACGACATGCCCTTCGCCAAGGAATCGCAATGGGGCGGCGGCGGTACCAAGGCCGATTATGGTTCTCTGGTGCGCCAGCTGCATCGCCAGCTGTACGACATGAATGTCGGCACCGACTTCGTGTTCGACGATACCGAGGATTTCTCGTCCTACAAACTGCTGGTGGTGCCGTCGCTGTATGTGGCCGACGACGCGCTGCTCAAGCGCATCTCCGACTACATCCGCAAGGGCGGCCACGTCGTGATGACCTTCAAGAGCGGCTTTGTCAACGAGAACGCGGCGGTGCGCTGGACCATGGCGCCGGGCCCGCTGCGCGAGGCGCTCGGCTTCCATTACCAGGAATTCTCCAACCTGGCGCAGCCGCTGGCTTTGAAGGGCGACCCGTTCCAGGCGGGCGCCGACAACCAGGTCAAGCACTGGGCCGAATTCCTGCAACTGGACACGGCCAAGGCGCTGGCCTGGTACGACCATGCCTTCTTCGGCCGCTGGCCGGCCATCACGTCCAACCGGTTCGGCGCGGGCAAGGTGGTGTATGAAGGCACCTATCTGTCGGACAAGCTGCAAAAGGCGGTGCTGCAATCGTCGCTGCGGGAGCTGGGCATGCTGGGACCGGACCAGCAGTTGCCGCCAGGGGTGCAAACCCGCAGCGGCACCAACGCCTTCAAGCGGGCGGTGCACTACTACTTCAACTACAGCGGCGCCGAGGTCAGCTTCAACTACCCGCGCAAGGCCGGCACCGAGCTGCTGGCGACACGGCGCGTGGCAGCCGGCGAAAAGCTGACATTGGCACCGTGGGAAGTGGCCATCGTCGAAGAAGACGGCAAGTAATCACCCGCCGGCCTTCTGTTCGGGGCGGCCGGCTTGCGGCGTGCCGGCGGGCGTCGTGTCTTGTTGGGTGGACATGGCACGGAAGGCTTTCGGCGTGCAGCCGTATTCCTCCTTGAACAACCGGTTGAAGTAGGAGACGTTGCCGTAGCCGACCGAGTAGGCGATTTCCGCCACCGCCGCGCTGTTTTGCTCGGCCAGCAGTCTGGCCGCCTCCGTCAGCCGCAGCTTGTTCAGGTAGCTGGTGAAGGTCATGCCCAGTTCGGCCTTCAGCAATTCGTTGACCTTGTTGCGGTTGGCGCCGGTTCCGGCCACCACGCCTTCGAGGTCCAACCCCTGGTCGGCATAGTTGGTGGCGATGAAGCGCAATACCGATGCCTTCTCCTTGTCCTTGAACGGCTCCAGGGTCAACTGGCGGTAGGCGACCAGCGGCAAATCCTTTTGTATCTGGGTATCCCGGTTGGCGATCAGCGCACGCGCCTGGCCGCGGAAAAACCAGACGGCGAAGCCCAGCCAGCTGGCCAGGGTGAGCACCGCCAGCGCGATCAAATAGCGGTAATCGCGGCCGTGCAAGGTGACCTCGCTCACCTCAAAGTAGGAATCGACGTTGCGGCGACTGAAGGGAGCGGTCCCGAAAGCGAGTTTCGACACGCCGTCCAGCGTATAGCCCTGCTCCGACAAGTCCAGTTTCATCTGCTCGAACCACCACTGCGGCATCGTGAAGCGGGTCATGTCCAGCGACACCGGCACGCCCTGCCCGTTGCACGAGAAATAGCTGCCGGGCGAACGGTAGGTCTCGGGCTTGCCCACCGTCGACACCTTGGCGTCATAGGTGGAAATGACCAACGACATCGTATTGGCCGGCGAGCATTTGGCCAGGAAACTGATGGTGGTGTATTTCGACCAGTCCATATGGGCGGGCTTGCCGTTCTTGTCGTCCAGCGCCAGCTCGGTGGAGACGTAGGGGAATAGCGCCTTGTCGGTCAGTTTGAAGTCGAAGCGCATGCGCTCGCGCGACGGCGCCGGCATGCGCACCGACGAGCTTCCCGCCGTCGCCTGGTCCGAGTAGGTGCGGTAATGCCAGCGGGCGTCGTCCTGCTTCCCCGGCAACAGCGACAAGGTCGGATAGCTCCGATAAACGAAAAAGCCCGCCAGCAGGGCGTCGGCAGCCACCAGCAGCAGGAGCGCGATCAGCGCCCTCTTGTAGAAATCGTGCATTGCGATATGTCTCTGGTCTCTTAAAGCTACACCTCTAGGCGGGTGTGCGCTCGCATCATAGCAGTTCAGTCCGCCAGCACGGCGACTGTGGAACACAGTGGCGCATTTCCGCCACAACGGTCCCCGTATGCCCAACGCGACCGGGACGGGTGCCGCAGTGGTTCATCGGGTAAAATTAACGCGCTGGCAATAAATCGTCCGCCTTCCCTTCACCATTTTCCGATGAGCCGCCCATGAAAATATCCACCACCCTGCCCGCCTGGGCCATCGCCGGACCCGTGGTCGGCTGGCTGGCACTGGCCGGCAAGGCGCTCGGCGCCCAGGAGCTGCTGGGCGGCGCCTATCTGGTGGTGCTGGCCATCGGCCTGTTCTGGGGCGTGCTGGCTGCGGTGTTCCACGCCGAGGTGGTGGCGCACAAGATCGGCGAGCCCTACGGCACCCTGGTGCTGGCGGTGGCGGTGACCGCGATCGAGGTGGCGCTGATCGTGTCGCTGATGATCGCCGGCGGCGCCGAGACCACCGGCCTGGCGCGCGACACCGTGTTCGCCGCCGTCATGCTGATCCTCAACGGCATGGTGGGCATCTGCCTGCTGGCCGGCGGCAGCCGCCATGGCGAGCAAACCTTCACGTTGAGCGGCGTGTCGGCGGCGCTGACCACGCTGGCGGCGATCTCGGTGCTGACGATGGTGCTGCCGAACTACACCACCACCACGCCGGGACCGTTCTACAGCGGCAGCCAGCTGATTTTCATCGCCGTGGTTTCGCTGGTGTTGTATGGCACGTTCGTGTTCGTGCAGACGGTGCGCCACCGCGATTACTTCCTGCCCGCCAGCGGCGGCGCGGACGACCACGCGGCGGTGCCGCCGGCCAGGCTGGCCTGGTGGAGCGGCGCGCTGCTGCTGGTGTGCCTGGGCGGGGTGGTGCTGCTGGCCAAATCGCTGTCGCCGGCGCTGGAGGCGGCGGTGGTGAAGATGGGCGCGCCCAAGGCCCTGGTCGGCATCATCATCGCGGCCGTGGTGCTGCTGCCGGAAGGCATTGCCGCCTATCAGGCGGCGCGCGCCAACCGCCTGCAAACCAGTTTGAACCTGGCGCTCGGCTCGGCGCTGGCCAGCATCGGCCTGACCATTCCGGCGGTGGCGATCGTGTCGCTGGTCAACGGCTGGACCCTGACCCTGGGCATCGACGTCAAGTCGACCGTGTTGCTGCTGTTGTCGATCATCGTCACCTCGCTGTCGCTGGGCAGCGGCCGCACCACCATCATGCAGGGCACGGTGCTGCTGATGATCTTCGCGGTGTATTTGTTCGTGACGGTGGTGCCCTAGGCGTCACTTGCCCGGCGGCGCCCAGTTCTCGTACTTGCGGCCGATCCGTTCCATCGTGCCGTCGCGCCACATCTCGGCGGCGGCGGCGTTGAGCCGCTCGATCAGGGCGTCCGGCACCGAGTTGTTGCACGCCAAATAGACCTGTACCCTGTGAAACGATAGCAGCGGCGCCACCTCTGACCCGGTCAGCCCGCGCGGCCCCTTGGTGCCGTTGCGCACGCTGACCGCCCACAGGTCGATACGACGCATTAAGAGTTTTTGCGCGTTCAACATGTCTTCGTTGACCGGCTCGACGGTGAACCCGCGACTACGCAGGAACTCATCCCGCGCGTCGCCGTTGGCGGTGCCGATGCGCAGCCGGCGCGCGTCCTCCAGGGTTTTCAACGCGAACCCGGAATCGACGCGGCCCCACAGCTGCCATTCGGCAAAGTCGGTCGCGCCGACCCATTTGAACAACGGCTCCCGCTCCGGCGTGCGCGTCGTTGAATAAACACAGGCGTAATCGTTGGTCAGGGCGTTGACGTAAGCCCGTTTCCATGGCAAAAGTTCAAGCTTGTATGCGGTGCCGGTGCGCGCCATCAGCTCGCGTATCTTGTCGGTTTCCCGGCCCGTCATCACGCCGTCCACCACCATGCTCGATGGCGGCATGCGTTCGGTGGCGATGCGCAGCGTCACCGCCGGCGTGGCGGTTGCTGTGGCCGCTTCCTGTTTGACAGCGATGGCGGGATTAGCCGTGGCCAAAATGATCATGCAAAGTGCCGCTCGAATCCTCATGCCGTCTATCGCCCTGTTTTTTCCCCTTCCCCTATAACGGCAAGTTTTGGAATAACTGAAATGCGGGCTCAGGCCTCGACGTCGGAGATGCGGTCGCGTCCCGAGGATTTGGCCTGGTACAGGCGGCGGTCGACCCGGTCGAGGAAGACGTCGGCATCGTCCCCCGCGCCAGGCACGATGGTGCCGACGCCCATGCTGACGGTGACCACGCGGCCGACGCCGGAGCGGGCATGCGGCAGCTCCTTCTGCGCCAGCAGCTTGCGGCAGCGCTCGGCCACATTGCGGGCCGACGCGGCGTCGGTGGCCGGCAGCAGCAGCACGAACTCCTCGCCGCCGAAGCGCGCGCACAGGTCGCGCGAACGCGAGGCGCCGGCGTCGAGCGCGCCGGCCACGCGGCGCAGGCACTCGTCGCCTTGCACGTGGCCGTAGTGGTCGTTGTACTGTTTGAAATAGTCGATATCGACCACCACCACCGACAAGGGCTCGCCGGTCGCGCGCGCCTTGGCCCACTCTACCGGGTACAGGGTGTCGAACATGCGGCGGTTGGCGACGTTGGTCAGGCTGTCGCGGTAGGACAGCACTTCCAGCTCGCGCTGCAGTTGCACGATCTTGTCCTCGGCCTGCTTGCGCTCGGTGATATCGAACATGAAGCCGACCAGCGAATCGACGCTGCCATCCTCGCGCCGCACCACGTGCACCACGTCGCGGATCCAGACGTAACCGCCGTCGCTGGTCAGGGCGCGATAGTCTGCCTCGTGGTCAACGCCCTTCTGCGACTGGGCGATGCAGAAATCGACGGTCTTTTGCCGGTCCTCCTCATGGATGCGCTCGATCCAGTCGTTGGCCGAAAGCCAGCTGGACTGGCTCCAGCCGAGCAGCGCCTCGATCTGCGGGCCGATATAGCTAAAGCTCATCGTGGCCCAGTCGATGCGCCAGGGAATGGCGCGGGTCGATTCAAGCAAGGTGCGATAGACGCCGTGATCGGCGGGGGCGGCCGAATCGGCGCCGGGAAGAGTCAATTTCATGATTGAAGGAAGTTAGCGAACACAGCGCATTGTGCCCGCAAAACAGCTCATGGGGCAACGCTACCGAAAGAGAACGCAATTTCAGGCGTGGTGGTTCATGTACGGATGCGCGCGCAGCGAAGCGGCCAGCAGGTCGATGAAGTGGCGCACCTTCGACGAGCCCAGCGTGCCATGCCGGTGCAGGATGTGCACCGGCCACGGCGCCTCCTCGTAATCGGCCAGGATGATGCGCAGGCGCCCCTCGGCCAGGCCAGAGGCCACCTGGTAGCACAGCAGCCGGGAGATGCCCAGGCCGGCGAGCACCGCTTCGATCGCGGCGTCGTTGCTGGTGACGGTCAGGCGCGGCTTCATCCGCACCGTGGTCGGCTCGCCGGCGCCGCCGAACTTCCATTCCACGCCGGGCGACACGCCGGCCGCCGCGATCACGGTATGGCGCTGCAGCTCGCCCGGATGGTCCGGCACGCCATGCCTGGCCAGATACTCCGGCGAGGCGCACAGCACGCGCCGTACCTGGCCGACGCGCAAAGCCTTCAGGCTCGAATCGGGCAGCGGGCCGATCTTCACGGCCACGTCGATGCCCTCGTCGACGAAGTTGACGTTCTGGTCGAGGAAATGGGCCAGCACCTCGACCTCCGGATAGCGCTTGAGGAACTCGACCACGCAGGGCACGACGAAGGACTTGCCGTACAAGACCGACGCCGTGACCGACAGGCGCCCCTTGGGCGCGGCGTTGACGCCGGCGGCGGCCCGCCCCGCCTCCTCGATGCTGGCGAGGATCTCGCGGCTGTTGTCGAGGTAGCGCTGCCCGGCTTCCGTCAGGCGCACGTTGCGCGTGGTGCGCAGCAATAGCGTCACGCCCAGGCGCGCCTCGAGCGCGGAGACGGCGCGCGTGACCGCCGCCGGCGACAGCGCGAGCCGCCGCGAGGCGCCGGAAAAACTCTCTTGTTCGCCCACCGCGACAAACACGCGCATGAGATGTATCTGGTCCATTGCCAAGGCCGTCCCCGTTGAAAGTCGTCGTAGTAGCGTAGTAGCGTAGTAGCGACCAGCTTGCCTGATTTTCCTCCGGTCGGGATGGCGCACCGCGCAGATGGCGCCGGATTACCCCCCTGAAATGGGGGGCCACGACGGCGCCGGCACCATCGGGCCGGCGCAGGGCAGCGTGGCCGGCCTCACAGGCCGAGGATGCCCCGCTCGAGCGCGATCATCACCGCGTGGGCGCGGTCGCGCGCCTGCAGCTTGAGCAGGATGTTGCTCATGTAGCCCTTGACGGTTTCGCTCGAGATACCCAGCGTCTCGGCGATGGCCGCGTTGGTGTTGCCGCGCGCGACAAGCTTGAGCACGTCCACCTCGCGCGCCGTGACGACCGTGCCGTTGCGGGTATGGGTCATCGCCGATTCGAGCGACGGCGGGATGCTGCGGCCGCCCGCATGGATGTGGCGCACCGTCTCGAGCAGGCTTTTGCGCACCGCGCTCTTGAAGACGTAGCCGACCGCACCGGACATGATGGCGCGCGCCGCGTGGCAGTCGCCCTCGAGCGTGGTGAGCGCGACGATGCGCGCGGCGGGGAACTCGGCGCGGATGGCGGCGATGGCCTCGACACCGCCCATGTCGGGCATTTGCAGGTCCATCAAGGTGACGGCCGGACGCAGGGCCCGGTGCAGCGCGATCGCTTCGGCGCCGCTGGCGGCCTGGCCGACCAGATACAGGTCAGGCTCGGTGGCGATGACGCTGGCGATGCCCTGCTGGAACAGCGGGTGGTCATCGACGCTCAGGATCGTGATCGGCAGCGGCTTGAAGGCGCTCATAAAAACCGTCGGCAAGTGGGAGCGCCCATTCTGACACAAGCGCGCCGTTACCGGTAGGCCAGCGCCGCCGGCAGCGACACCTCGACGGTGGCGCCGGCGCCGGGCGCGCTCTCGAGCCGCAGCGCGCCGCCGATGCGCGCGGCGCGCTCGGCCATGCCCGTCAGGCCCCAATGGCGCCCGTCCTGCGCGGCCGGCGGCGCACCCGGCGCGACGTCGAAGCCCTTGCCCTGGTCGCGGATGGCCAGCGTAAAGGCGGCCGCGCCGTAAGACAGCTCGGCGGCCAAGGTGGCGCTGCCGGAATGGCGCAGCGCGTTGGCGATCGCCTCCTTGGCGATGGCGTACAGCTCGTCCTGGGCGTCGGCCCGCAGCGCGCGCTGCTCGCCGCGCTCATGCAGCGAGAAAGCCACGCCGCGCTCGTCGCACGCTGCGCCGCCGGCGGTCGCCAGCGCCGGCGCCAGATCGTCGCGGCAGGCATGGTGGACGCGCAGGTCCAGCAACTGGTCGCGCCCCTCGTCGAGGACGGCGTCGGCGGCGTCGAGGGCGGCGTCGATGCGCGCATGCGCCGCATCGTCCTTCGGCAGTGCGTTCTTGATGCTGTGGAAGCGCAGGATCAGGCCTTGCACGCTTTGCAGGAAGGTGTCGTGCAGGGTGCGGGCGATGCGCTCGCGCTCCTCGAGCTGCGCGCGCATGCGTTCGACCGCGCGCGCCGTCAGGCTGTCCAGCCGGCGCCGGTGCAGCAGATACGCGCCGGCAGCCAGCAGCGCGCCGCACGCCAGCTTGAACCAGAAGGTCTGGTAGAACGCCGGCGCGATGCTGAACGCCAAGCTGGCCGGCGCGGCGCTCCAGAGACCATCCTCGTTGGCGGCCATCACCTCGAACCGGTAATCACCCGGACCGAGGTTGGTGTAGAAGGCCTGGCGCAGCGCGCCGGCGTCGCGCCAGGCGTGGTCCTGTCCGACCAGCCGGGTGCGAAAGCGCGCCCGTTCCGGAATCGACAACACCGCGGCGGTGAAGTCGATGCGCAGGTTGTGCGTGTGCCTCGGCAGGCCAAGGCCGCGGGCGGCGCGGTAGCGTTGCGTGTCGGCGGTGAGCGCGGTGATCAGCGGCGTCGGCGCCACCGGGTTGCGGGCGATGCGGCGCGGATCGACCACGCCAACGCTGCCGGAGGTGGCGTACCACAGGCGGCCGTCGCCGGCTTCGACCAGGCTGTCGAGCGGCAGCATCTGGGCCGGCACGCCCTCGTGGCCGTCCAGATGGTCGAAACGTTCGGCGGCGACCCGGCCGGTTTTACCACCTTCACCGTCCGATGCCGTCGCGGCGGCCAGGTCGGCGGCGCCGATCCGGACCAAGCCATCGAGCCCGTGCAGCCACAGATCGCCCGCCGCCGTCTGCACGATGCCGGAGACGCCGGCGAACGGCCGGCCGCTGCTGTCGTCGAGCGCGACGAAGCGCCCATTGTGGAAGCGGGCGAGGCCTTGGTCGCCGCCGACCCACAGCGTGCCCCGGCGGCTGAACATAGCCAGCACGTTGCCGACCCCCAGGCCGTCTGCAGCGCCGAAGCGCCGGATTTTTCCCTGGTCGAGCATCGCCATGGCATTGCCGGCGTAGCCGAGCCAGAGCCGTCCCCGGGGGTCGGTGTGCAGGGAGGTGGCGTCGCGCCCGGTCAGCCCGGCGTGGCCGCCGCCGGCCCGCCAGACACCGTCCTTGAAAGTGTGCACGCCGCGCCGCATGATCGACACCCACAACCGGCCGTCTGCGGCGATCGCCAGCGCCTGCACCGGCTGCTGGATCAAGGCCGGCGGCAGCGCCCAGCGCCGCACCACCCCATTGCGCCGGCTCCACAGCGCGTGGACGTTGCCGAACCAGAGCGTGCCATCGGCGGCGAGCACGCCGGCGGTGGCCGACTCCATCGTGCTGGCGATGCGGCGCCCGTCGGCCGCGATGGCGAAGGTCGGCGGCGAGAGCGCGTTCAACGACGAGTGGCTGTTGATCCAGACCTCGCCGTCGGCGCCGGCGGTGATGCTGAAATCGGTGCTGCCGGCCGGCATATCCTGCACCGACAACCGGGTTTCCCGTATGCGATCGACGCCGTTCTCCGTCATGAACCAGAGATTGCCCTGGCGGTCGTCGAACGGGCCGGTGAACACGCGCCTGGCGCTAAAACCGTTGGGCGCCGGCAGCCGTTTCTTCAACGCGAAGTCCGGCGTGTAGACCCGCATGCCGTCGCCGGGGCCGATCCACCACGCGTTGCGGCGGTCCTGGTGCACGCTGTAGGGCATGACGCCGACATCGGGCAAAACCAGCGGCGCGGAAGTCTCCGACACCGGGTCGAAAATGCGTGGCTGCACGCCGAAGCGGAACACCCTCACCCTGCCGTCGGGCAGTAGTTGGCTCGGCTGCATGCTGCCGAAGCCGTCGACCTGGCGGAATCGGTGGGTGCCGGGGATCTGGCGATACAAGCCATCGAGATGCGTGACGAGCAGTCCACCGTCGGGCAGGACGTTGAAGGTCGGCTGGTCGCCTGGCGGCACGCCGTCGGCCGGCGACACCCGGCGCCAGCGCATGCCGTCAAGCCGGTAGATGCCGGCGGGACTGGAAAACCAGCGCGTGCCGTCGCCGCTCTGGGCGATTTGCAGGATGGCGCTCGGCGGCACACCCTCCGCTTCGCCGTAGTGCCGCGCCGCCCCATGCTCGAACACGGAAATGCCTCCGTGCGCGTAGCCCACCCACAACGCGTCGCCGGACAAGGCCAGCGAGCGCACGTTGGGCGACAGCAGCTTATTGCCGGCGAAATCGTCGAGCCGTTCGAAGCGCACGCCGTCAAAACGGAACAGGCCGTCCGACGCGCCGAACCACAGCATGCCGGCGCGGTCCTGCACCATCGCCATGGCGTCGGACGGCGCGCCGTCCTGCTTGGTCCAGGCTTTGTGCGACAGGTTGGTGCGCCAGAACGGCGGCGGCTCGGCGGCGGCCGTCGTGGCCGTCGTGGCCGTCGTCGTGGCCAATGTCGTGGCCATCGTCGTGGCCGTGACCGCAAAGACCGCCGCCGCCCACAGGGCGCGATGCCGGCGCGCGGATGGCGGGCCGGCCAAGGGAGCGGGCGACGGGAAACTCATACTGGCGGCATACTTAGTAACCAAAAAGCAACAGATTACAGCATAGCCCGTCTAAGCTCAATGCCCCCCGTCACGACGCAGCGTCGGGTCGTGATTATGGGCCGATAGCGACAATCTGGTTCAGCGCATCGCAAGCCTCAAGAAATATGCTTTCCGGCGCCTGTTTCATCGGATGTGCTTTACCTCCCCGGCTTTTCCAGTCGAATGACTTCGGCTGGTGCGCGAGAATATAGCTGACAACTCCGGTCGCGCCGACAAATCGTATCGCAAACGGATTGGCGTCGTTGTAGGCGGCAGTAGTCACCGGCAGTCCGATGACAATGCCGGTACGCTCGTTGAATGCCTTGGGGGAAAGCACAAGCAGCGGATGGAAATCCTTCATTTCGCGGCCTGCTTGGGGATTACAATCGATCCAGATGATATCGCGCCGCTCTGGCGACCAGATCTTCCTGGCCACCATCACATCTCCTCGATACCCAGAGGCCGCGTTTCCATCACTTCGCCACCGTGGATGGCCGGATCGAATAATGCAAGTTTCTGGGCCAGCGATAACTTCGGCTGCCCCACGGCCCGGACCGTAACGCCGGCCTCATCGAGCACCATCTCGACCGGCTGACCCACCGAAAAATGCGCTGATCGCGCGATCGCCGCCGGAATGCGCACTGCCAGGCTATTGCCCCATTGTTGAATAGTCAGATTAATTGGCTTGGCCATCACATCCTCCGTCTGTATCTACAAGTATATACGCGACCGGACCCGTGTCAACGTATCGCAAGACAGGTGCTTGCATGTCGGCACCGCGATGGCTGGACCGGCGCTACCGCACCGGGACGGCCGTCGCCCACGGGCTTGAAATGAGCAGCAGTGCCGAGGTTATCGCGGCACACAGCTTGATGCGCCGATGGGCGGGCGCTTACGGTCCTTGCCGCTTGACGCCCTGAACGGGTTGGTTGTCGATATGTCTCCTTACAGTTAGAAATGCTGAGTTCCCTCGATCATTTTTCTTCATTGTTATCGATAATAATTTACGGTAAAAAAAGGCTGATCTAGTGCCGAAATATCCATCGACGACAAAGTTATCGATAACAATTTTGGGCGTTGAGAGATGCCGAATTGATGTAGGGAACAGCAAATGTAACACGAGACGCTCAATTTGCTGCATCAAACAAACAACAGCCGCGTTTACGGCAACAGACCGGCCACGCGGTAAGCCGCCAGGGTGCTGTCGAAGACCGACACGTCGTCGCAGCCACGCGCCACCAGCTGCGCGCCTTCAATCGCGGAGAAGACCGCGAACGCGCGGCCCTTCACCGCCTCGGCGTCCATGCGCGGATGCCCCACCGCCAGCACACTCGCCAGCCAGCCGACGATCTGCTCGGTGAAGCGCTCGACTTCCGCCCTTACCTCCGGCGCCAGGCCGGGCCGCTCTGCCGCCAGCACGCCCGCCATGCACATGCGGTTTTCGCGCAGCAGTGTTTCGCGAAACACGTCGGCGTATTTGTCCAGGCAGGTTTTCCAGTCCAGTCCCTGCTGTTGCAGGCCGGTCAGGTACTCCATGAACTCCTCGGTGTACTGGCGCGCCAATGCGGCGCCCAGATCCCCCTTGGTCGGGAAATAGTAATGGATGCTGGAACTCTTGACGCCGACCGCCTCCGCCAGGTCGCGAAAGCTCAGCGCGCTGTAGCCCCGCGCCTGCACCATCAGCCTTGCCGCCATCATCACTTCCTGTTTTTTATCGCTTGCCATACCTGATCCTGGAAAAGTTTCGCTTGACGCGACAAAACTGCCGGCGCTATTATCTACCTATCGATAGATAGACAACTCCGGAAGGCGTCTCTGTCGTTCATTTTACTCTATCTACCGAAAGGTAGACTCACAGAAAGCTGAATATGAAAATCTATGACACCCCCGGCTTCCCCAATCCGGCCCGCATCCGCATCGTGCTCGCCGAAAAAGGCATCGACCAGCTGTTCACCTTCATTCCGGTGGACCTGATTGCGGCAGAGCACAAGCAACCGCCCTTCCTTGCCAAGAATCCAAACGGCGTGGTGCCGGTGCTGGAGCTGGACGACGGCACCCACATTGCCGAATGCGTGGCGATCACCGAGTACCTTGACAACCTCGATGGCAACCCGGTCCTGACCGGCAAGACGCCCCGTGAAAAAGCCATGGTCCACATGATGCAGAAACGCGCGGACGACTGGATGATCGATGGCATCGGCGGCTACTTCCACTACGCCACGCCGGGCCTGGGCGCCACGCTGGAGGCCCACAAGAGTCCCGACTGGGCCGGCCGCAAGGAATGGGGCGGGCGCCAACTGGAGAAATTCAAGACCGGCATGCGCTATTTCGACGGCGTCCTGGCCAAGACGCCCTATCTGGCCGGCGCGCAATTCTCGATGGCCGACATCACCGTGTACTGCGCGCTGCTGCACGCGGCCTTCGTCGGCATCACGGTCACGGACGAGTACCCGGCGCTGAAAGCCTGGCAAGCGACGGTGGCGGAGCGTCCGAGCGTGAAAAACCGCAGCGGACAATAAAAAAAAGGGAGTCCCGTGGGACTCCCTTTTCATGCCGCCTGATGTGCCGCCCGGGCCCCGTCCCTTATCAGGCAGGCAGGACCGGCATCAGTCCTTCAAAGGCCGCCGCCGAGGTATCGGCCGGCGTCAGCGCGGCATTGGTGGTCGAGCCGCCGATATAGCGCTCGGCGATCTTCCAGCCATCGGCCGTGCGGACCAGGCGGTCGCGCATCGGCGAATACAGCCAGATGGCCGGCAGGCCGTCGTGGCTGGTCATCACCTGCCCGGCGCCGAGTGCGGGTGCATCCTGCGGCGAAGCGTGGCGCACCAGCAGATTGTGATAGCGCACCTGCACGCCATCGCCATCCGCATCGACAATATGATTGGTCGCATGGCGGCTCACGCCCGGAATCAGATACGGGTAATCGTGTTCGAAGAAATGGCGGATCTCAGCGTGGCCGCTGATGGTGCCGTGGAAGTGGTAGGCCACGGCGTCGGGCAGGAAGGCGTCGATCATGCCTTCCACGTCCCAGGTCTCAAACAGCCAGTTGACGCGGTTGACGAAATCGACAGCGCTGGCGCGGTCGGCGGCATCCACTTGGCTGACGCGCGCGACGGAAGGAAAAGCTTGCATGGAAACTCCTTGAAGATATATTTTGAAAAGAGCCATCGGGTGCCGGGTACGTTGTGCTCCGCCTGATAGTCTGGTTCGATCATATGTGCAATTGCACACTCAGTCAAGCGCGTCGCCCGCGCACCGTGCTCGGGGCATAGCCAAAATGGCGCGTGAAGGCTCGGCTGAACGCGGCCTCCGAAGCGTATCCGCTGCGCCAGGCCGTTTGGCCGACCGGCGCGCCCTGCACCAGCATTTCATGCGCCAGCGTCAGCTTCCAGTGCTGCGCGTATTGCAGCGGGGCCTTGCCCACCGCCGTGGTGAAGCGTTCCGCAAACGCCGAGCGCGACATGCCGGCCAGCTCGGCCAGCGCCTGCACCGTCCAGCCGCGATGCGGTTCGGCGTGGATGGCGCGCAGCGCCCGGCCCAGCCGAAGCTCCGACAATCCGGCAACCCAGCCCGGATGTCGGGGCTGGCCCTCGGCCCATCCGCGCAGCGCCCGTATCACCAACAGGTCCACCAGCCGCGACACCATCAGCGCCGAGCCGGGGCCGCCGCCATCGGCCTCCAGCAGCAGAAAACGGGTGATGGCGTCGAGCCACGGCGGGACGGCGGCGCCCTCAACGGGCAGGTGCAGCGTGGATGGCAGCCCAGCCGCGACGGCCGCCGCCGCGTCGCCGTCGAAGTGGAACTGGCCGCCGATCAGCCGGGACGCCGCCCCGCCCCGTCCCGCGCGCAACGTACGGCGGTCGGCGCCAAAATGGGCACGGTCAACCGGTTCGATGTCGGCGGCGGCGACCAACGCGCAGCTGCTCAGTGTGTGCTGCTGCCGGTGCGGCAACAGCAGCAGATCCCCGCGCGCCAGCGGCAACGGCGCGCGTCCGTCCAGATGGAGCCACGCCGCGCCCTCCTCGACATAGTAAAAATGCGCGGCGCCGGCGGGAAAGCGCAACGCCCACCGCGCGCCCAGCTCGGCCCTGTAGACGGCGCCACCGCGCAGGCGCACCTGCGTCAGCACTTGGGACAGCAGGTCGGCATCGGCCGACGGCACGCCCGCCGTTTCGGACGATGGGGCATGAACCACGGTGTCCGCATCATGGTCGCGCCGACGGGGCCTGCCTATGATGTCCATCGCCGCGGCACTTTCAATTTCATCTTCATTTTCGGGAATACTTCATGAAACAACTACGCAAACCCCTGGGCGCGATCGCGCTCGCGCTGGCCGCGCTGGCAGGCCCCCTGTCGCTTTCCGGCTGCGGCGGTTCAGACGCCGTCGCCGCCACCGCGCCGGCCGAGATCAAACCCACCACCGTGGTGCTGGTGCACGGCGCCTGGGCCGACGGCTCGAGCTGGTCCAAGGTGATCCCGCTGCTGCAACAACGCGGGCTAAAGGTCGTCGCGGTGCAACTGGCGCGCCAGTCGCTGGCCGACGACGCGGCCACCGTGCGACGCGCCATCGCCGCGCAAAGCGGCCAGGTGGTGTTGGTGGGCCACTCCTATGGCGGCGCGGTGATTACGGAATCGGGCAATGACGGCAAGGTGGCGGCGCTGGTGTACGTGTCCGCCTTCGCCCCCGGCGACGGCGAGTCGATCAACGATATCACCAGGCCCTACCCGGCGGGCGCCTGGCAAAAGGGCTTGGTGGTCGATAGCGCCGGCTATCTGTCGCTCGACGCGCCCACCTTCGCGGCCAGCTTCGCGCCGGACGTGCCGGCCGCGGAGCGCGCCGTGCTGGCGTCGGTGCAGGGCCCGATCTTCAACCATGTGCTGGACGATAAGGTCGCCACCGCCGCCTGGAAAACCAAGCCGTCGTGGTGGGTGTACGGCGACGCCGACGGCATCATCCCCGGTGCCTTCCAGCAGGCGGAGGCGGCGCAGATCAAGGCCCGCGTCAGCACCATCGGCGGCGCCAGCCACGTGGCGCTGATCTCGCATCCCGCCGAAGTCGCCAACAGCATCCTGGGCGCGGTCGGCAGCGTCGGCGGGCTGTAGGATCAGGAGCGCAGGAAGGCCAGCAAATCGCCGTTCAACCGGTCTTTCTGCGTGATCAACAGGCCGTGCGAACCGCCCTCGTACACCTTCAGCGTGGCGTTGGGCACCAGTTGCGCCGTCAACTTGCCGGAAATTTCCAGCGGCACGATCTGGTCGTCGTCGCCGTGCACCACCAGGGTGGGCACGCGGATTTTTTTCAGGTCGGCGCGGAAGTCGGTTTCGGAAAACGCGGTGATCGCGTGATAGGCGGCCAGTACGCCGGTGTTCATGCCCTGGCGCCAGTAGTCTTCACGCACCCCTTCCGACACCTTGGTGCCGGCGCGGTTGTAGCTGTAGTAAGGCATGGTCACGTCCCGGTTCCACTGCGAACGGTCGGCCTGCACGGCGGCGCGGAAGGTGTCGAACAGCGCTTTCGGCGCGCCGCCCGGATTGTCCGGCGTTTGCAGCAGGAACGGCGTAACGGCGGCCACCAGCGCCACACGGGCCACGCGCTGTTGGCCGTGGCGGCCGATATAGCGCGCCACCTCGCCGCCGCCCATCGAGTGCCCCACCAGCGTGACCTGCTTCAGGTCGAGCGCGTCGATCAGCGCTGCCAGGTCGTCGGCGAAGGTGTCGTAGTCGTAGCCGCCGGCAGGCTGGCTCGAACGGCCAAAGCCACGGCGGTCGCAGGCGATGACGCGGTAGCCCTGCTGCATCAGGAACAGCATCTGGTATTCCCAGGCGTCCGACGACAGCGGATAGCCGTGGCTAAAGACCACCGCCGGGCCGCTGCCCCAGTCCTTGTAGTACAGCGTGGTGCCGTCGTTCAGCGTCAAGGTGCTGGAGGTGAGTCGGGCCGGTGGCGTCGGCTTGGTCGGCTTGGCCGTCGCGGCTGCGGCCTGGCCGCCGACGGCGGCAAGTCCGGTCAGGGCGGCCAGTCCGGCCAGGGAGCCGAGCAAGGTGCGGCGGGATGTCGTGGAGTGATTGATCGTCATGATAGTCCTTTGGTTAACTATCTATCGATAGATAGATTAAGCGGATAGTAAAACGCGCGGCGGCCGCTGTCAAGCGGCGAGCCGCGCCGATCGCGCGCTTATTGCAGGCTTATTGCAGGCTTATTGCACGTTCAAAGTCTACGGTTTTCGACTCCAGGCGGCCAGTTGCTGGCGCAATGCCGCCGCCTCCGCCGGGCCGACGCCGGCTTCGAACTCCGCCTGTGCCGCCTGCCAGTACTTGCGCGCCTGTTTGTACGTGGCGCGGCCCTCCGCCGTCAGCGACAGCAGCAGTTTGCGCGGATAGGCGGGGTCGGGCTGCTGCAAGACGTAGCCGTCGCGCGTTAGCGGTTGCAGCGCCCTCACCGTGCTGGTCCGGTCCATCACCAGCGCGTCGGCCAGCTCCTGCACGGGCATGTCGCGCCGCTCGTGGATAGCGGCCAGGATGCTGAATTGCGATGAACTCAAACCCGTCGGCGCCAAGTGACGGTCATACACCGAGGAGATCGCGCGCGCGGCCTGGCGCACGGTGAGGCAATTGCAGTCCAAAATGGCGAGTGGCTTGGCGGGTGGCTTGGTCATGGCGTTTCTATCGATAACAGGATGGTCGGTGCGGATGCCAGTGTACCGCAGCCGCCGCGCCGGCGCCTGTGTGCCGCAGAAATCCGCACCGGCCGGGAATTTAGGTGTGCAATTACACACAAACAGGTAAAATAAGGCCCCTTGAACGACGACGCGCGGATATTTTGTGGACACTGTCATCCTCCTGCCTTCAAAGTCATCCCCTGGCCCGGCCCGCCGCATTGCCACGGCCGCACCGCGTTGATGGACCGGCTGGCGACGATGGAGGTGTTCGTGCGGGTGGCCGACGCGGCCAGCTTCGTGCGCGCGGCCGAGGCGCTGCACTTGCCGCCGGCGTCGGTGTCGCGCATGGTGCAGGCGCTGGAGGCGCGCCTGAAGGTGCGCCTGCTCAACCGCAGCACCCGCAATGTCACTCTCACCGACGAGGGCCGCGCCTACTACGAGCGGTGCGCCAGGGTGCTGGGCGAGATCGACGACATGGAGGCGACCGCCGGCGCCCGGCAGGGGCCGCGCGGACGGCTGAAGGTCAGCCTGCCGGGCGCGATGGCGAAAGGCGTGCTGATTCCTGCGCTGCCGGGCTTTATCGCGCGCTATCCGCAGATCGACATCGAACTGGCCATCTCGGACCGCCGCGTCAACCTGATCGAGGCCGGCGTCGACTGTGCGATCCGGGTCGGCGCCAGCGATGATCCCAACATGGTCGTCAAACATATTGGCGAGGTGACGCGCATCACCTGCGCCTCGCCGGACTACCTGCTGCGGCGCGGCGAGCCGCGCAGCGTGGCCGATCTTGCCGGGCATGTCGGCGTCGGCTATGTGTGGGACCATGGTGGCCGAAGCCGCCCCTGGGAATTCACCGTCGACCAAAGGCTGGAGCAAGTGCCGATGGCGCATACGGTCTTTGTCGATGACGCCGATGCCTACCTCGCCTGCGGCGTGGCCGGCTTGGGCATTGTCAGCGCGTCGGAGTACACCTTGCGTCCCGCTGTGACACGCGGCCAGTTGCGTCAAATCCTGCGCGAGTACGCCGCGCCGCCACGCCCGGTGTCCATCGCGTTCCGGCCCAACCGCCACATGCCGCAGCGATTGCGCACCTTCATCGACTGGTTCACGGCGCTGTATCAGTCCTTGCCGCGAGAAGCGTTCGACGGCCCCGCCGACGCCGACGTGGACGTGGACGGCAACGCAAAGTAAGCGGGGTCCAGCACCTCTTTCATCCGCTCGTGGAAAGCCTGGCGGAACGCCAGCAGCGAGGCGAACGGCCGCATGGCGACGCTGCGCTCGACCACCAGACCGGCGTCGTCGTGCAGTAGCATTTCAAAACTGTCGAGCGGCAGACCATCGACCGTACCGCGCCACACCAACAGCGTCACTTTACCGTCCGACATTTCGGTGACGTAGTGGCCCTCGCGCACGGCGATGGCGCCCACCATGGCGCTCGCCACGGCGTCGCGCCCGATGACGCTGCGCGACAGGATCGGGCTGTGGAACACGACGTCGGGCGCAAGAATGGCGCCGATTTCCTCCGCGCCGGCGCCGGCTTCGCGCAGTTGTATCAACTTGTGCATGGATGATCCCTGTGGTTGGTATGCGATGGCGGCGATTGTAGAGGACCGCAGGCGACATGACGACGGCCCGTACGCACTACACCATAGTCGGAAACGGGACAATCCGCGCACATCGATTGTTCCAGTTTCGCCATCACTGTCTTGTGCAGATGAGCATCGAAACGGGTTCGTCGAATACGTATAGTCAACGAGCAACTATCGATTATTTCCTCAACCAAACAGCAAAGGAACGACATGACCACACTAACGATCAGTAACTCGGGCACCGCCTGGATCCGGGACATGCAGGCGCAAGGCAAATCGGCAGGCGCGGGGTGGGCCGGCAGCCCTAACGCGGCCTATTATGCCTCGCTGGATACCGACCATCCGCTCCCCAAGCCGGTGCCCGGACTGCCGACCACCTTCGCAGAATTGCTAAAAGCGCGTGGCGTCCAGGAAGAGCAACTGCTTCCCGTGGTGAACCAGCCGGCTGCCAGCCCCAATCCGACCACCGGCCAACACATCAACGTCACCGCCTGAGCGGTCCGCGCCATCCGTATAAAGGGCAGCCACAGCGGCTGCCTTTTTTTATGATCGAACTAACGCAAACGGCGAAAAAATTACAAGTTGCAAATAATCGCATTGATACTGCACTTTTTTGCATTCGACGCGCCGCGACGGCGGCGCGTCCGCTGGCGCACAGGCGGTGGCCGTCCCGAACCGCTGCCTCTGAAGCGCGCCATAACAAAATCCGCACGAGTACTAGTACAAGCCTTGCAGAACCGCTGGCATGGCGAGCGGCAGCACATTCCAGCGCATACAAATGCCAAAATATTTGGGCTACACTCGGCCGGTTTGCTGGACAGGGAGGCCCCTCCCCCGCTCCGCAAGCGAAGCCGGACCGGCACCACAAAAATTGCAAAAATGGAGAAGACATGAGTGTAGTGAAGAGCAGCGTACTGGCGCTTGCGATGCTGGCGGCCGCGCCGGTATTCGCGGACGTGACCATCAGCATCGATCCGGCCAAGCCTGGTGCGGTCATCAACAAGAATGTCTATGGCCAGTTCGCCGAGCACCTGGGCACCGGCATCTACGAAGGCATGTGGGTCGGCCCCAACTCCAACATCCCGAATACCAGGGGCTGGCGCAACGACGTGGTCGGCGCGCTGAAGGAACTGCACGTTCCGCTGGTGCGCTGGCCGGGCGGCTGCTTTGCCGACGAATACCACTGGCGGGACGGTATCGGCGCGCGCGACAAGCGTCCGGTCAAGGTCAACACCAACTGGGGCGGCGTGGAAGAAAGCAACGCGGTCGGCACCCACGAATTCTTCGATCTGGCCGAAATGCTGGGCGCCGACACCTATGTGAACGGCAACCTCGGCACGGGAACCCCGCAGGAAATGTCGGAGTGGATCGAGTACATGACCTCCGACAGCAAGTCCACCCTGGCCGAACTGCGCCGCAAGAACGGCCGCGACAAACCGTTCAAGGTGGATTTCTTCGCCGTTGGTAACGAAGCATGGGGCTGCGGCGGCAATATGACGCCGGAGTATTACGCCAACCTGTACAGTAACTATGAAACCTTCCTGCGGGCGCCGTCGCAGCACCGCCCGAAAATGATCGCCAGCGGCGGCCACTCGGACGGCAAATGGAGCGACGTGTTGAGCCGCACCCTGAAGGGCCGCACCAGCGGCATCAGCTTCCACTACTACACCATCCCGACCGGCCAGTGGGAAGTCAAGGGCGCGGCCACGGGCTTCCCGGAGAAGGAATGGATGTCGACCATGGCGGCCGCCTTGAAGATCGACACGCAAATCAAGGAAAATGTCGCCGCGCTCGACAAGAACGATCCGGAGAAGAAAATCGGACTGCTAGTCGACGAATGGGGCACTTGGTATGACGTGGAAAAAGGCACCAACGCCGGCTTCCTGTACCAGCAAAACACGCTGCGCGACGCGGTGGTCGCGGCGCTGCACTTCAACATCTTCCATGCCCACGCGGACCGGGTCACGATGACGAATATCGCGCAGATGGTCAACGTGTTGCAGGCGATGATCCTCACCGACAAGGACAAGATGCTGCTGACGCCGACCTACCACGCCTTCAAAATGTACGTGCCGTTCCAGGACGCGACCTCGTTGCCGGTGGTCTTGAGCGGCAATGTCGAGTATAAGGCCGGCACGGCCGGCATCCCGGGCATCAGCGCCTCGGCGGCCCGCGCCAGGGACGGCAAGCTATACTTGGCGATCGTCAACACCAACCCGCACGAGGCGTCGGACGTGGCGGTCGCTGTCGCCGGACAGCAGGTGTCCGGCGTCAGCGGCCAGGTGCTGACGGCGGCGGCGATGGACGCGCATAATACCTTCAAGCAAAAGGATGCGGTCAAGCCGGCGCCGTTCGCCGCGAAAGCGGTCGATGGCAAATTGAGCCTGAAGATCCCCGCCAAGGCGGTGGTGGTGGTCGCGGTCGAGGGTTAAACCCGATATCCCGGCCGTCCTGCGCGCACCAGTGTCCGGGATGGCCGGCGAATCAACCACCGCATACCCAATTGAAGACATGCGCTCGATGTAGTAACGTCACTGCATCACGCAACATTCGGAATGAAGCCATGACCATTACCACCATTTCGAGCCGCGAATTCAACAAAGGCGCGAGCGAGGCCAAACGTGCCACGAGGAACGGACCGGTAGTTATCACGGATCGGGGTCGACCTGCCCACGTGCTGATGACCTTTGAGGACTATCAGCGGCTCACCAAGCAGCGGCGTAACATCGCTGATGCGCTGGCCATGCCGGACGGTGCCGACATCGAGTTTGAACCGCCGTGCGCGGCCATCGAGACCCGGCCAGCTGACTTCTCATGAAGTTTGTTCTGGATACTAACGTGGTGTCCGAGCTGCGTAAGGCGCGCTGGGGCAAGGCCGACAACAATGTGACGGCATAGGCGGAAAGCACCGACCTGGTACAGGGCATGACGCAAAAAGGGCAGCCACGTGGCTGCCCTTCTTCAATACTGGAGCGGGAGAAGAGTCTCGAACTCTCGACCTCAACCTTGGCAAGGTTGCGCTCTACCAACTGAGCTACTCCCGCTTGGAGTTCAAATTGTCTGGAGGCGAGGACGGGAGTCGAACCCGTCTACACGGCTTTGCAGGCCGCTGCATAACCGCTTTGCTACCTCGCCAGAGGAAACTTTTGACTAAGAAGGCAGCGGGTTACGCGCTGCGATCCGAAATTCTGGAGCGGGAGAAGAGTCTCGAACTCTCGACCTCAACCTTGGCAAGGTTGCGCTCTACCAACTGAGCTACTCCCGCATTGGAGTTACGTTTTTACTACTTTTTACCGCACCGGCCAGCTTCTGGGAAACTGGAGCGGGAGAAGAGTCTCGAACTCTCGACCTCAACCTTGGCAAGGTTGCGCTCTACCAACTGAGCTACTCCCGCATCGGAGTCCAACATCATAGCAGCAAGCTGTTGCTAATTCTAGTCCTACTTTTTTCTGACGCTTGTCGTTCCATCAAACTGGAGCGGGAGAAGAGTCTCGAACTCTCGACCTCAACCTTGGCAAGGTTGCGCTCTACCAACTGAGCTACTCCCGCGTCGTCATCAGCAACAACAGGCCAGCATTATAGAGTATCTGTGCCGGCTGTCAATGGTCAAAACTTTGCTGAATAAAAAAGATTGAAATAGTTTATTTCGTTCCTGCATGCAGCCCTACAACGTGCCCGCTTTTTCCTTGATCAGGGGCCATGCCAGGCGCAGGTAGTAGAACATCGACCACACCGTCAGCACGGCAGCGATCTCCAGCAGGCGCGCGCCCCAGAATTGCGTGTCGACGGCGCCGAACAGCACGTCGTGGTACAGCAGCAGCGGGATGGCGGTCATTTGCGCGGTGGTCTTGATCTTGCCCAGCGAGCTGACGGCGACCGATTTGGAGGCGCCGATCTGCGCCATCCATTCACGCAGCGCCGAGATGGCGATCTCGCGCCCGATGATGACGAAGGACAGCACGGCGTTGGCGCGGTCCAGCTGCACCAGCACCAGCAAGGCCCCCGCCACCATCAACTTGTCGGCCACCGGATCGAGGAAGGCGCCGAAGGCCGACGTCTGGTTCCAGCGGCGCGCCAGGAATCCGTCGAACCAGTCGGTGACGGCGGCGATGATGAACACCAGCGTGGCCGCCAGGTTTTGATCGGCCACCGGCAGCATCGTCGTCGGCAGATAGTAGACGCCCACCACCAGCGGAATCAGCGCGACGCGCAACCAGGTTAACAGTATCGGTATATTGAAAGGCATAGGCTTGGGTGAAAGTGCTGGTGTGAATATTTTCGCTGTGACTATTTTGTATGCGCCGCTAGTCTACCTTGCCGACGCACATTAAACCAGCACGTTTGCCCCGGGCTTCATCGCCCGGAGCCTCATCGCCACCTTCGCCGCCGCTAGTGCAACTGGCGGTAGATTTCCTCGGCCAGCGCGCTGGAGATGCCTTCAACCTGCTTCAGGTCCTCGACGCTGGCGTTGACCACGCCCCGCAGGCCGCCAAAGCGCGCCAGCAGGCGCTGGCGGCGTTTGGCGCCGATGCCCTCGATTTCCTCCAGCCGCGAGGTCTGGCGCGTCTTGGCGCGCTTGGCGCGCATGCCGGTGATGGCGAAGCGGTGCGCCTCGTCGCGGATCAGCGCCACCAGCATCAGCGCCGCCGATTCCTTGCCCAGCTCCTGCGGCGCGCGGCCGTCGACGAACATCAGGGTCTCGAGGCCGACGCGGCGCCCTTCCCCTTTGGCCACGCCGACAATCAGGCTGATATCCAGCCCCAGTTCCGCAAACACCTGGCGCGCCATCTCGATCTGGCCCTTGCCGCCGTCGATCAGCACCACGTCGGGCATGACGCCGTCGCCGTTGGCCACCTTCTCGTAGCGGCGGAACAGCACCTGCCGCATCGCCGCGTAATCGTCGCCGGGCGTGATGTCGTTGATGTTGTAGCGGCGGTATTCGCCGTTCTGCATCTGGTGGTGGTGGAACACCACGCACGAGGCTTGCGTCGCCTCGCCCTGCGTATGCGAGATGTCGAAGCATTCGATGCGCAGCAGATCGACATCCTCCGGTTCCAGCGCCAGCGCCTCGACCAGCGCGCGCGTGCGCGATTGCTGCGAGCCCTGCTCCGACAGCAGGCGCGCCAACGAAATCTCGGCGCCCTTCTGCGCCAGTTCCAGCCATTTGCGGCGCTGGTCCTGCGGCTGGAAGATCAGGTTGATGCGGTGGCCGCACTGCTCCTGCAAAGCGACCATCAGCGCCGGCTGGTCGAATTCGATATTCAGGATCAGCGTGCCGGGGATGAATTTCTCGGTGTAGTGCTGGACCAGGAAGGCGGCCAGCACCTCGACCTCGATAGGGTCTTCCGCGATGGCGGCGGCGTCGCCGATGTGGTTCGGGAAATAGGCGCGGTCGCCCAGGTGGCGGCCGCCGCGCACCATGGCCAGGTTGACGCAGGCGCGACCGCCCTGCACCAGCACGGCGATGATGTCGACATCGGCGTCGCCGGTGGTTTCCATGCTTTGCTGGTGCAGCACGCGCGACAGCGACTGGATCTGGTTGCGCACCGACGCGGCCTGCTCGAATTTGAGGTCGGCGGCGTAGGCGTGCATTTTCCTTTCCAGGTCTTCCATCACTTCGCTCTGGCGCCCGCGCAGGAAACGGGCGGCGTTTTCGACGTCGACCTTATAGTCTTCCTTGCTGATCAAATCGACGCACGGGCCGCTGCAACGGCCGATCTGGTGCAGCAGGCAGGGGCGCGTGCGATTGGAGTAGACGCTGTCCTCGCAGGTGCGGATCAGGAACACCTTCTGCAGGATCTGCATCGATTCCTTGACCGCCCACGAGCTGGGGAACGGGCCGAAATACTGGTTCTTCTTGTCGACCGCGCCGCGGTAGTAGACCATGCGCGGCGAGTCGCCGCCGGTGATCTTCAAGTACGGGTACGATTTGTCGTCGCGGAACAGGATATTGAAGCGCGGCGCCAGCGCCTTGATCAAATTATTCTCGAGGATCAGCGCCTCGGCCTCGCTGTGCGTGACCGTGGTTTCCAGCCGGGCGATGCGTTCGACCATCATGGCGATGCGCGGGCTGGCGATATTCTTCTGGAAGTAGCTGGAGACGCGTTTTTTCAGGTCGCGCGCCTTGCCGACGTAGAGAACCTTGTCCTCGGCGTCGAAATAGCGGTACACACCCGGCAGGTTGGGCAGCTTGGCCACGGTGGCCAGCACTTGTTCGCGCGGGTCGGGCGTTTTTACGATTGGTGCGACTTCGGTCATTGCTTGTCTCGATTGATAATGCCACGCGGGCCACTGATCCACGTAGGGCGGATTAGGCGGAACGCCGTAATCCGCCATCTATGAGCCGCTGACGGCGCACGCATTGGCGGATTACGCTGCGCTAATCCGCCCTACGTGATTCAGATTGGCGCTTAATCCCCGTCGCTCTGTTCCACGATGACGAATGCGACGGCGTATTCCGACTCGTCGCTGACCGTCACCTGCGTCGTCAGCTTGTTCTTGTCCATGAATTCTTTCAGTACGCCGCTGCACACGATCATCGGCTTGCCGCTCGGCGCGTTGAGCATCTGCGCGGCCGGCCACGTCATCGGCATGCGGATACCGAGGCCGATGGCCTTGGCGAAGGCTTCCTTGGCAGCGAAGCGCGTGGCGACGAAGCGGATGCCGCGCACGGGGTTCTTGGCCTTGCGCGCCAGGTACTTCTCCATCTCCTGCGGTCCCAGTATTTTTTTCGCGAAGCGGTCGCCGTGGCGCGCCAGCGCCGCCTCGATGCGCGGGATTTTGCAGATATCGGTGCCGATGCCGTAGATCACCGCGCCCCCAGCCGGGTCGAGACCATGATGGCCTTCATTTCGCGCACCGCGTTCTCCCAGCCGACGAACACCGAATGGGCGACGATGGCGTGGCCGATGTTCAGCTCCGCGATATCCGGAATGGCGGCGATGGCCTGGACGTTGGTGTAGTGCAGACCGTGGCCGGCGTTGACCTTCAAGCCCTTGGAGACGCCAAACAGCACGCCGCGCTTGATGCGTTCCAGTTCGGCCGCCTGCTCGGCGCCTTCGGTGTCGGCATAGCGGCCGGTATGCAGCTCGATGACCGGAGCGCCGATGTCCGCCGTGGCGGCGATCTGCGCCTCGTCGGCGTCGATGAACAGGCTGACGCGGATGCCCTCGGCCTGCAGCTGCTTGACGGCCGCCTGCACGGCGTTGAAGTGGGTGACGACATCGAGGCCGCCTTCGGTGGTGACCTCGGTGCGCTTTTCCGGCACCAGGCAAACGTCGGCCGGCTTGATGCGGCAGGCGAAGTCGATCATCTCCTGCGTGACGGCGGCCTCAAGGTTCATGCGGGTGAGCAGTTGCGGCGCCAGCGCGATGACGTCGGCATCCTTGATGTGGCGGCGGTCTTCGCGCAGGTGCAGGGTGATGCAGTCGGCGCCGGCCTGCTCGGCCAGCAGCGCGGCGCGGATCGGGTCCGGATACATGGTGCCGCGGGCGTTGCGCAAGGTGGCGACGTGGTCGATGTTCACGCCAAGGTCGATGATGGTGCCGGAAGGATGCAGGTAGCTCATTTGTCTTTACCGTGTAATTATGATTGTTTTACAACTGCGACAGGTCGATCAATATCTGGCGCGTGTTCAGCGGCGCGCCGCCCAGGTGGTGCGCCAGCAGGAAGCGCATCAGCTGCTTGCTCTGCGATTGCGTGGCGGCGTCCTGGTAGTCTTCGCGCTCCATGTCGATCAAGGTCTTGCCGGCCACGCGCGGCGACTGGTCGGATGCGCGCTCGGGACGCGGACCGCGCTCCGGATCGACCACATAGACCACGTCGGCCCGCACCGGCGCGCGCGTGGCGGTGCAGCGCGACAGGTCGGCCGAGACCCCCGTCTCTTTAAGTAAGGCCCGTTCGAACTTTCGCAAGACGATGGGCGCAGGTTCGTTGTGCGCGAGTTGATTGAGCGTGGCGACGTAGTGGTCGAACAAGGCCGGATGGGCGTCGTCGCGCGCCAGCAGCTTGACCAGCAGTTCGTTGAGATAGAAGCCGCACAGCAGCGCGGTTTTTTCCAGCGGCAGCATGCCGCCAACCCATTCGGCGTCGGTCAGGGTGCGCAGCTCGGATTTGCCCACCCAGCTCGACGACAGCGGCTGGAAGGTTTGCAGCACCCCGCGCAGCTGCGAGTGCGGCCGCTTGGCGCCCTTGGCGATCAAGGCCACGCGGCCGAAGTCACGCGTGAACAGATCGATGATCAGGCTGGTTTCTTTGTAGGGATAGCTGTGCAGGACGAAGGCCGGCTGGCCGGCGACCTTGGTGCCGAAGGTGCGCTCGCGCGACGGCGCGCGGGGCCGCTTGGGGGGCGTTGCGGGCGTCGCCGGGGTGGCAACCACCACGGGCGCCGGCGCAGGGGTTATGGCGGGCACTACGCCACGCTCCACGGCAGGCGCTGCCTGTCGCGGTTCGGCCGTGCTATCGGCATCAGCCTCGGCGTCGTGCGTGGTGTTGGACATCGGTCCTCTTTTATTCGTAGCCGTAGGCGCGCAGACCCGCTTCGTTGTCGGCCCAGCCGGATTTGACCTTGACCCAGATCTCCAGGTAGACCGGGCCGCCGAACAGTTTTTCCATGTCCAGCCGCGCTTGTGTCGACACTTCTTTCAGGCGCGCGCCCTTGTTACCGATGATCATGGACTTATGCGTGTCGCGCTCGACCAGGATGGCGGCGAACACACGGCGCAAGTCGCCCTCCTGCTCGAACTGCTCGATCAGCACGGTGCTGGTGTACGGCAGCTCGTCGCCGACGAAGCGGAACAGTTTTTCGCGCACGATCTCCGACGCCAGGAATTTCTCGCTGCGGTCGGTGATGTCGTCCGGTCCGAAGATCGGCTGGTTCTCCGGCAGGAATTTCTTGATCTCTTTTTCGAGGCCGTCAAGCTGGAAGCGCAGCTTGGCCGAGACCGGCACGATGGCGGCGAAATTGAACTTGGCCGCGACTTGCTGGGCGAACGGCAGCAGCACCGCCTTGTCCTTGACCCTGTCGGCCTTGTTGATCACCAGGATCACCGGCACTTCGGACGGCAGCAAGTCCATCACTTGCTGGTCGGCCGGGCCGAAGGTGCCCGCCTCGATCACGTACAGGATCAGGTCCGACGAGATCAGCGTATTGGTGACGGTCTTGTTGAGCGTTTTGTTGAGCGCGTTCGCGTGGCGGGTCTGGAAGCCTGGCGTGTCGACGTAGATGAACTGCGCGTCGTCATGCGTCTGGATGCCGGTGATGCGGTGGCGCGTGGTCTGCGCCTTGCGCGAGGTGATGCTGACCTTGGCGCCGATGAGCGTGTTCATCAACGTCGATTTGCCCACGTTGGGGCGGCCGACAATGGCGATATAGCCACAACGGAAGTTGGCGGGGATCGTTTCGGTAGTCATGCTATATCGCTTCAGAGTATGGTGGTGCGCTTCGTGTAATGCTGCGGCGGTTACTTGCTGGCCGCCTTGGCCGGCGCGGCCGCGGCCGGCTGATCTGCAGCGGCCTCGCCCTGCACGGTGGCGATGCCGGCCAGCTTGAGCTGGGCGGCGCGCGGCTTGGCCTTGCGGCCGGCGGCCGGGGTCTTCAGCAACGCCTGCTCGGCCACTTCCAGCGCCAGCTTGGCGGCGGCCTGTTCGCCGGCGCGGCGGCTGCCGCCGCGTCCGTAGACCTGGATGCCCAGCTTGGGCACCAGGCATTCGATCTCGAATTCCTGGCTGTGCGCGGCGCCATGGGTGGCCACCACATTGTACAGCGGAAGCGAAATCTTCTTACTTTGCAGGAATTCCTGCAGCAGCGTCTTGGCGTCCTTGCCCAGGGTCTGCGGGTCGACGGTGTCGAGGATGGGGATGTAGAAGGCGCGGATCACGTCGCGCGCCGGGTTGAAGCCGCCATCCAAAAAAATGGCGCCCAACAGCGCCTCGAGCGTGTCGGCCAGGATCGATGGACGCCGGAAACCGCCCGATTTCAACTCGCCCTCGCCCAGGCGCAGGAACTGCGACAGCTCCAGCTTTTGGGCGATTTCGTACAGCGACTGCTGCTTGACCAGGTTGGCGCGCAGGCGCGACAGGTCGCCCTCGTCGATCGCCACGTAACGCTCGTACAGGATCGACGCCACCACGCAGTTGAGGATCGAATCGCCCAGGAACTCCAGCCGCTCGTTATGCAAACTGCTGTGGCTACGATGCGTCAAGGCCTGCTGCAGCAGGCCGGCATCCTGGAACGTATAGCCTAAACGGTTTTGCAATAACTGAAGATTCATTGTTTGATCGGTTCTGTGTGACGTCGTCTCGACGCTTTAAATTAATCGGCTGGCGTTATTGATCGATTTTTGCCGTCGCCGCCGGCAGGCCGGACTTGGCGGTCGTGCCCTGGTATTCGAGCAGCAGGCTGGCCGGTCCGACCAGCGGGATTTTCTTTTCGTAAGCGAAACTCACCTCCATCTCGCCGTTTTCCTTGCCGATGACCAGATCGCGGCCGTTGATCGAGCTGATGTACCCGGTCGTGGCGCTGGCGTCGAACGCCTTCTGGATCTCGACCACCGAATTCCCGCCAACGGACTTGGCCGTGACGATGGCGTTCTGGATCGCCCGGTATTCGGTGTAGGTGGGCACGATCTTCAGCCCCAGCACGCCGACAAAGCCCAGTACGGCCAGGAGCAGAATCAGTCCCACCAGCGAAATACCCTGCTGCCTTGCATGCTTCCCGTGCTGACGAACTGATTGCATGTTAGTCCCTTTCGGCCCGCCTTGCGCTCAACAACCCTGCCGGCGATTACTGGATGCTGCCGATGCGGCGCAGATTCCCCAGGTTCATCCAGACAAAGAATGCTTTTCCAACAATGTTCTTATCAGGAACGAAGCCCCAGTAGCGGCTGTCGAGGCTGTTATCGCGATTATCACCCATCATGAAGTAGTTACCCTTCGGAACCGTGCATGTGAAACTGTCATAGGTGTAGGTGCACGACTCGTCCTTGAACGGGAACTGCTGCACTTCGGCCGGGTTCAACGTCGGCGCGCGTTCGTTGTTCAGAATGCGGTGGGTGACGCCGGTCAGGCCTTCCTGGTACTGCTTGTTGTAGACCAGGCGCTCGTCGTCCAGGTAATCGTCCAGCGCGGTGTACTTGATTTCCACGCCGTTGACCGTCAAGCGCTTGTTGGCATACGTGATCTTATCACCCGGCACGCCGACCACGCGCTTGATGTAATCCTGGCTCATGTCGCGCGGATATTTGAAGACCATCACGTCGCCGCGTTGTGGATCGTTGATCTGGATAATTTTCTGGTTGAGCACAGGCAGCCGGATGCCGTAGGTGAACTTGTTCACCAAGATCAGATCGCCCACCAGCAGGGTCGGCACCATCGACGACGACGGGATCTTGAACGGCTCGTACAGGAACGAGCGCAGGAAGAACACCAGCGCGATGACCGGGAAGAAGCTGCCCGAATACTCGATCCACACCGGCTGGCGCAGGATGCCGGCCTCGATCGCGGCGCGGTTGCCGGTGTTGTCGACCTTGATGCCGTCGGCGGTCAGCTTGGCGTTGCGCGCGTCGTACTCGGCCAGCGCGCGGTTGGCGGCGGCGCGGCGCTGTTTGGCCAGGTAAAACACGTCGAGGAACCAGATCACGCCCGTGATGACCATCAGCACGAACAGGATTAATGCGAAGTTACCCAAGATCACTTGCAGGTTCATTTATCGTCCACTTGTAAGATTGCCAGGAATGCCTCTTGTGGAATCTCGACCGAGCCCACTTGTTTCATGCGTTTTTTACCAGCTTTTTGCTTCTCGAGCAGCTTCTTCTTCCGGCTGATGTCGCCGCCGTAGCACTTGGCCAGCACGTTCTTGCGCAAGGCCTTGACGTTTTCACGCGAGATTACGTTGACACCGATGGCGGCCTGGATCGCCACGTCGAACATCTGGCGCGGGATTAGCTCGCGCATCTTGGCGGCCACCTGGCGGCCGCGATAGGCCGAGTTGGAGCGGTGCACGATGATGGCCAGCGCGTCGACCTTCTCGCCGTTGATCAGCATGTCGACCTTGACGACGTCGGAAGCGCGGTATTCCTTGAACTCGTAGTCCATCGAGGCGTAGCCGCGCGAGGTCGACTTCAGCTTGTCGAAGAAGTCCAGCACGATCTCGCCCATCGGCATCTCGTACACCAGCTTGACCTGGCGGCCGTGGTAGGCCATGTCCATCTGCACGCCGCGCTTGCCGATGCACAGGGTGATCACCGAGCCGACGTATTCTTGCGGCATGTACAGGTTGACCGTGACGATAGGCTCGCGGATCTCGTTGATCTTGGTCGGTTCCGGCATCTTCGATGGATTGTCCACCTTCAGGATGCTGTTGTCGCGCATGACGACCTCGTACACCACGGTCGGGGCCGTGGTGATCAGGTCCATGTCGAATTCGCGCTCCAGGCGCTCCTGGACGATCTCCATGTGCAGCAGGCCGAGGAAGCCGCAGCGGAAGCCGAAGCCCAGCGCCTGCGACACTTCCGGCTCGTACATCAGCGCGGCGTCGTTCAGTTTGAGCTTTTCCAGCGAGTCGCGCAGCGCGTCGTACTGGTTGGCCTCGACCGGGAACAGGCCGGCGAACACCTGCGGCTGGACTTCCTTGAAGCCCGGCAGCGGCGCGGCGGCCGGACGGTTGGCCAGGGTGACGGTGTCGCCCACCTTGGCGGCCTTCAATTCCTTGATGCCGGCGATGATGAAGCCCACCTGGCCGGCCGAAAGCTGCGGCAACGAGACCGAGCGCGGCGCGAAGATGCCGACGTCCTCGACCAGCTGCAGCGAGTCGGTCGCCATCAGTTTGATCTTGTCTTTAGGTTTCAAGGTGCCGTTGATCACGCGCACCAGCATGACCACGCCGACGTACGGGTCGTACCAGGAATCGACGATCAGCGCTTGCAGCGGCGCGTCCGGGTCGCCCTTCGGCGGCGGGACCTTGGCGATGATCGACTCAAGCACGTCTTCGACGCCCAGGCCGGTCTTGGCCGAGCAATGGACCGCGTCGCCGGCTTCGATGCCGATCACGTCTTCGATTTCGGCGATCGCGGTCGGCGGATCGGCGTTCGGCAAGTCGATCTTGTTGAGCACCGGCACCACTTCGACGCCCAGGTCGAGCGCGGTATAGCAGTTGGCCACGGTCTGGGCTTCCACGCCTTGCGAGGCGTCGACCACCAGCAGCGCGCCTTCGCACGCCGACAGCGAGCGCGAGACTTCATACGAGAAGTCGACGTGGCCGGGGGTGTCGATCAAATTCAGGTTGTAGACCACGCCGTCGCGCGCCTTGTATTGCAGCGCGGCGGTCTGCGCCTTGATCGTGATGCCGCGTTCGCGCTCCAGATCCATCGAATCGAGCACCTGCGCCTCCATCTCGCGGTCGGACAAGCCGCCGCACAGTTGAATGATGCGGTCTGCCAGGGTCGATTTACCGTGGTCGATGTGGGCGATGATGGAAAAATTGCGTATGTTGTTCATTAACAAATATTCAAAAACGGGGGTGAGACGACGGGCGCGCGTGGAACTTACATCCTGTGCGCAATACAAAAAAAGCGCTCCGAGCGGGGCTGGAATGCCCTGGCGAGCGCCTAATGTAGCTAACCCCGCATTTTACCGGATTTCAGAGGGGAAAGGCCGACTTCTGCAATGCGGCATTTTTTGCTTATTTATTGAGCAATGCCAGTACGCGTGGCTCGTCGAGGAAGTAGTGGCACAGCTCGGGCTGGGACAGGTCGGCGTACAGCACGGGCACCAGCTCGTCGAAGCGGGCCAGCAAGGTGGGGTCGTCCGAGGTGTCGATGTCGATCACGTCAACAGTGAACGGGCGCGACGGCGTTTGCAGGCGCAGCAGAGCGTCCAGCATGTCCTGGCAGAGGTGGCAATAGCTACGGGAGTAGAGGGTGAAAAGCATGGACGGGCTATCGGGTCCGAATTGGGGGCACGTAGGGCGGATTAGGCGGAACGCCGTAATCCGCCAATGCATACGCCGTCGAAACGCATGCATTGGCGGATTACGCTGCGCTAATCCGCCCTACGTGTTGCCGTGGTTGCGCTTACTTGGCCGTCGAACTAGGCCGCAACGAAATGAACTGCGTCGCCTCGCCACGGCGCACCAGCAGCACCGACGGCTTCTTCGGATCGAGCTTGGCCACCAACGCGTTGAACTGCTTGGCGTCCTTGATCTCGCTGTTGTTCAACTGCAGAATCACGTCGCCCTCCTGCAGGCGCGAAGCCACGCCCTCGGCCGATTCGACCGCCGCACCGCCGCTGACGCCCAGCGCCTTTTTCTGGTCCGCCGTCAAATCGCTGACAACCAGGCCCAGCGCGTTGGGTTTGCCTTGCGCTTCTGGCTCGGCCTGCTTACCCTTGCCCTTGCCTTTGCCCTTGGATGCCTTGGCGCCCTTCTCCGCCTCCAGCTCGGCCACCACCACCGGCAGGTCGATCTGCTGGCCCTTGCGCCAAACCGTCACGGTCGCCTTGCTGTTGATGGCGGTACCGCCCACCAAACGCGGCAGGTCCGACGAGCGGGTCACCGCCGCGCCGTTGAACTTCAGGATGATGTCGCCCGACTTGATGCCGGCCTTGTCGGCGGGACCGCCCGGCTCGACCAGCGACACTTCAGCGCCCTGTGCGTTCTTCAAGCCCAGCGATTCGGCCACTTCCTTGCTCACTTCGCCGATCTGCACGCCGATGCGGCCGCGCGTGACCTTGCCCGACTTCTTGAGCTGCTCGGAAACGCGGATCGCCTCGTCGATCGGCACCGCGAACGAGATGCCGTTGTAGGCGCCGGACAGGGTGGCGATCTGCGAGTTGATGCCGATGACTTCGCCACGCATATTGATCAGCGGGCCGCCCGAATTACCGGGATTGACGGCCACGTCGCTCTGGATCAGCGCCAGGTAGTCGCCGGTGTCGCGCTGCTTGGCCGAGATGATGCCGGCGGTGACGGTGTTTTCCAGGTTGAACGGGGAGCCGATGGCGATCACCCATTCGCCGACGCGGATCTTGTCCGAGTCGCCCATGATCAGGAACGGCAGCTTGTCGCCCTCGATTTTCAGCACGGCGACGTCGGTGCGGGCGTCGGCGCCCAGCACCTTGGCCTTGAACTCGCGCTTGTCGGTCAGGGTGACGAACACCTCGTCGGCGCCCTCGACCACATGGGCGTTGGTCATCACATAGCCGTCGGCCGACAGGATGAAGCCGGAGCCGACGCCGCGCTGGACCGGCTCTTCCGGCGCCTGGCGGCGTCCGCGCGGATTGCCCCTGCCCGGAGGCGTGGCCTTGCCGCCGGGACCGGGCTGGGGAATGGCGCCGCCGAAGAAGCGGCGCAGGAATTCCTGCATTTCCTCGTCGCCGAGCTCCTCGCCGCGGCCGCCCTGCTTCACCACCTCGGTGGTGCGGATATTGACCACCGCCGGGCCGACCTTGTCGACCAGGTCGGCGAAATCGGGCAAGCCGAGCACGGCGCCGGTGACCGGCGCGGCCGCGACGGCGGGCGCCATGCCCAGCAGGGCCGGAGACATCCATACGCTTGCGCCGATGAGCAGCGCGGAAAGAGTTTTACTACCAGCAGTGATATTGTTTTTCATGGAAAGTATCGGTCTCTATAAAGTTCTTGGATGCGTTTAACCACCCAGTAGCGCCAGGCGTTATGGGTGGTTAGCATACATGGTAAGCGAAAAGTCGCCCGCCAGCTTGCCCAAAGTTATTATAAGAGTATGTGACGGCCTTTGGCTTAAGGCAGAATTACGTCGGCCCGCGATTCCGGATAGTCCTCGGACGGCGGTGGGGCGTCGAACGGCGGCGCGGCCGGATCGCCGGCGCCGGACGTGAACGGGGAAATCTCAAGGGCCGGCTCGGCGGCCAGACGCTCCGCCAGCGCCGCGCTGAAGCCATCGCTGAGGGTGCCGTCGGCCTCATCGCGCAGCACGTCGCCGGTCAGATGGTAAGCGCGCCAGGCCGCCTGCCCGTCCGCAGTGTCGAGGGCGGCGAATGCCAGCTCCCGTTCGCTGTGCGGCAGTTCACCATCGGCCAGCGCCGAGATGTTTTCGTGCAGTCTTTTCTGGGTATCCATCGCGTATCCCGCCATCTTAAAACACATCCGCCCTGGTGCCGCCTAGCCGACACTTTCCGGACGCCAACAACAATTGCCATCATTACTGCCTTACCAGCGCTTGTCAATCGGCATGTCCAGTAAAGGCTTCAATTTTTCGGCGATGACTTCGCGGGCACGGAATATGCGGCTGCGGACCGTACCGATGGGACAGGCCATGATGTCTGAAATCTCCTCATAGCTCAATCCCTCGATCTCGCGCAAGGCGATCGCGGTCCGCAAATCCACAGGCAAGGCATCCATCGCCGCATTGACCGTCTGCGCGATCTGCTTACTTGCCAGCATGGATTCCGGCGTATTAATGTCGCGTAAATGCTCTCCATCGTTAAAGGCTTCCGCTTGTTCCGCGTCCGCTTCGGTCGACGTGGGCGTACGGCGGCCCTGCGTCGCCAGGAAGTTCTTGGCGGTATTAATGCCGATGCGGTACAGCCACGTGTAGAAGGCGGAGTCGCCGCGAAAATGCCGCAACGCCCGATACGCCTTGATAAACGTCTCTTGTACCACATCTTCAGCCTCGGCCGGGTCGTGTACGATACGTGACAGCAAGCGCATCAGGCGGCGTTGGTACTTCGCCACCAGCATGTCAAACGCCTGCTTGTCACCGGCCCGGACCCGGTCGACCAGCATCTGGTCACACTCACGTTCTGTCGTCACTCCTGCATTCCTCAGTGGCCTGCAGCATCGCCAAATCTTATAGTCATATATGCTATAGAGTTAGCCCGCTGCAAGAAGTTCACAGTGTTGGCGTTTTTATTTCAGTGCGTCCAGCAACGGAACGGCACGCCAGCGACAGCGCACGCAGCTCAGGCCGCGTTACACCATCGGGCAGCACCAGCACCCACCGCACCTTGCCGTCATCGCCACCCAGGCGTAACAACAAGATGCCCGGCCACAAGGTCGACCCATCCAGCAGGCGCAGAATCGTCCCTGGCTCTTGGTATACCGCCAGCCGAAACCGGCCGACACCCGATATATCAAGCTGCAGCGCGAAACCGCAGGGACGCCCCATTACCCAGCCGAGCACGCCGGCCAACACACACAGCAGCGGCGCCAACACGCCCGGACAGACGGCGCCCGACATCGTCACGCAACTACACAGCCCGGCATGCAACAGACGCAGGCCGGCCGATGGGCGAATGATGACGGACACCGCAATCGACATGACGGCAGCACCACAAAACGCGTACACAAAAAAATAGGGGGAAACAACACAGCTTGGAAGCGCCAGCGCTAGGCTGGGCAATTCTGGCGCTGGCGAATGCCAGCGCCGAATCCTCGCTCACTTTGGTTGGACCAGGTGAGCCCGGATTTAGTTCAACGCGAAGTCAAACTTTTTTACATTTTACCGAACAGCAGACTGCCGTTGGTGCCGCCGAACCCAAACGAGTTCTTCAGCGCGTACTCGATCTTCATCGGACGGGCGACATTGGCGCAGAAGTCCAGGTCGCACGCGGGGTCCTGGTTGAAGATGTTGATGGTCGGTGGCGACACCTGATGGTGGACCGCCAGGACCGTAAACACCGCTTCCAGACCGCCGGCGCCACCCAGCAGGTGGCCGGTCAACGACTTGGTCGAATTGACCACCAGCTTCTTGGCATGGTCGCCGAAGGTACGCTTGATGCCCTGCACCTCGGCCACGTCGCCCTGCGGCGTCGAAGTGCCGTGCGCGTTCACGTACTGCACCTGGTCGGGGTTGACACCGGCGTTGCGCAACGCGGCTTGCGCCGACTTGCTGCCGCCGGCGCCGTCTTCCAACGGCGAGGTCATGTGATACGCGTCGGCGCTCATGCCAAAGCCGAGCAATTCCGCGTAGATCGTGGCGCCGCGCGCCTTGGCGTGCTCGTACTCTTCGAGCACCATCACGCCGGCGCCCTCGCCGAGCACGAAACCGTCGCGGTCCGTGTCCCATGGACGGGACGCGGTGGCCGGATCGTCGTTACGCGACGACAGCGCCTTGGCCGAGGCGAAACCACCCAGGCCCAGCGGCGATATGGTCGATTCCGCGCCGCCGGCCACCATCACGTCGGCATCGCCGTACTCGATCAGGCGAGCGGCGGCGCCGATGCAGTGCAGACCGGTGGTGCAGGCCGTCACGATCGACAGGTTAGGGCCACGCATGCCGTACTTGATCGACAGGTTACCGGAGATCATGTTGATGATCGAGGCCGGCACGAAGAACGGGGAGATACGGCGCGGACCGCGCTTGTCGTAGTCTTCCTTTTGCTCTTCGATCATCGGCAGGCCGCCGATGCCGGAACCGATGATGACGCCGATGCGATCGGCGTTGTCTTCGGTCACGACCACGCCCGAATCCTGCACGGCCTGGATACCGGCCGCCATGCCGTAATGGATAAACGTATCCATATGGCGGGCTTCCTTGGCCGTGATGTAGTCCTCGATGTTGAAGCCTTTGACTTCACCGGCAAAACGGGTACTGAAAGCTTGCGCGTCAAACTTGGTGATGGTGGCAATACCGGATTTGCCTTCCAGCGCCGCCGCCCACGTGTCGGCAACGTTGTTGCCGATCGGGGAAACGGCGCCCAGGCCGGTAATGACAACACGACGGTTTTTAGAACCTCTCAAGCGATTCTCCTAAAGTCGATCGGGCGGTAAATCAGGCCTTGACGTGTGCAGTAGCGTAGTCGATCGCTTGCTGTACGGTCGTGATCTTTTCTGCTTGTTCGTCAGGGATTTCCATTTCGAATTCGTCTTCCAGGGCCATTACCAGCTCGACGGTGTCCAGCGAGTCAGCGCCCAGGTCGTCGACGAACGAGGATTCGATTTTGATGTCTGCTTCGGCGACGCCCAGTTGCTCAGCGACGATTTTCTTAACGCGTTGTTCGATATCCGACATGTTATGGCTCCATTTGTTTGTTACGGAAAGCGCGCATTTTATCAGGTTTGCGCACTGAAAAACTAATTTCGATGTCTGCCGCTAAATTACTGCAAACTCTTTCGAAATCACTGGTAAAAGACGGGAATCGGCATTTTAATCATGCCCAAACCCATCAATTCATGTACATACCGCCGTTCACGTGCAGGGTGGTACCGGTAATATAGGCCGCTTGCGGCGACGCCAGGAAGGCCACCGCCGCGGCGATGTCCTCCGGCTTGCCCAGGCGCGCCAGCGGAATCTGCGTCAGCAGCGCCGCGTGTTGCTCTTCGCCCAGGGCCTTGGTCATGTCGGTGTCGATGAAGCCCGGCGCCACACTGTTGACGGTGATGTTGCGGCTGCCGATCTCGCGCGCCAGCGCGCGGCCCATGCCCTCGACGCCGGCCTTGGCGGCGGCATAGTTCATCTGGCCTGGATTGCCCGACGACGCCACCACCGAAGTGATGTTAATAATACGCCCAGTTTTCGCTTTCATCATGCCGCGCAGTACCGCGCGCGACAAACGGCCGACCGACGTCAGGTTGGTGGCGATGACGCTGTCCCATTCCTCGTCCTTCATGCGCATGGCCAGTTGGTCCTGCGTGATGCCGGCGTTGTTGACCAGGATGCCGACGGCGCCGAAGGTTTTGCCGATCTCGTCGATGACGGCCGCGCAGCGCTCGGCATCGGTCACGTTCAGGACCATGCCCTTGCCCGCCTCGGCGCCGAACTCGGCCAGGTAGGCGCTGATCGCCTCGGCGCCCGCCTCGGTGGTGGCGGTGCCGATCACGCGCGCGCCCTGGCGGGCCAGCTCTTGCGCGATGGCCTTGCCGATGCCGCGCGATGCGCCCGTGACCAGCGCGACTTGATTTGCTAAATTCATGGTTGTCCTTCTACGTAAATAACGAGTGTCTTTGATTTGGCTTGCCGCTTACTTGAGCGAGGTCAAGATGCGGTCCAGCGAAGCCTGATCGGTGATGGCGTCGCCCACCAGGGCGGCGTCGATGCGCTTGGTCAAGCCCATCAGCACCTTGCCCGGGCCGCATTCGACCACCTGGGTGATGCCTTCGGCGGCGACTTTCTGCATCGTCTCGACCCAGCGCACCGGCGCGGCGGCCTGGCGCACCAGCGCGTCCTTGATGGCGGCCGGATCGTTGAGCACGGCGACGTCGACGTTGTTGATCAGCGCGATCTGCGGCGCCGAGAAGTTCAGGTCGGCCATGTAGTCGCGCAGGCGGTCCGAAGCGGGCTTGAGCAGCGACGAATGGAACGGCGCCGACACCGGCAATTTCATGGCGCGCTTGGCGCCCTTGGCCTTGGCGATTTCGCAGGCGCGCTCGACGGCGGCGGTTTCGCCGGCGATGACCACCTGGGCCGGCGCATTGAAGTTGACCGCCTCGACCACCGAACCCGGCGTGGCGGCGACCGCCTCGGCGCAGGCGGCGCGGACGTCGTCGTCCGACAGGCCCAGCACCACGGCCATCGTGCCCTGCCCGACCGGCACGGCTTCCTGCATGGCTTGCGCGCGGAAGCGCACCAGCGGCACCGCGTCCTTGAAGGCGATCACGCCGGCGGCGACCAGCGCCGAGTATTCACCGAGGCTGTGGCCGGCGACGACCGACGGCACCGGGCCGCCGGCGGCGATCCACGCGCGGTAGGTGGCGACGGCGGCGGTCAGCATCACCGGCTGGGTATTGGTGGTCAGATCCAGCTCTTCCTTGGGACCTTCGGCCATCAGTTTGCCCAGGTCGAAGTTCAACGCGTCCGATGCCTCGGCGATGGTCTGCGCCACCACCGGGTTGCCGGCGAAGCCGTCCATCATCGCGATCGCTTGCGAACCCTGGCCTGGAAATACAAAAGCAAATTTAGTCATTACGTCATCCATCTCATTGATTGATCTCGTTAATTGGCCGCTACGCTAGCATGCAATGATGACCGCACCACTACCGTAGAGCCCGTTAGAGTTCTAATTCTAATTTACGCGCAAGAACAAGCCGGAGCCTTAGCGGGCGCCCAGGTCGTCGGTGATGCGGGCCAGCACGGCGCCCCACGTGAAGCCGCCGCCGACACCTTCCATCATGATGTTCTGGCCCTTTTTGACGCGGCCGTCGCGCACGGCGGCGTCCAGCGCCAGCGGGATCGACGCGGCAGAGGTATTGCCGTGCTGATCGACGGTCACCACCATCTTCTCCAGCGGCAGTCCCAGCTTCTTGGCGGTGCTGTTCATGATGCGGATGTTGGCCTGGTGCGGAATCAGCCAGTCGATCTGGTCCTGCGCCATGTCGGCTTTTTCCAGCGCCTCGTGGGCCACCTTCTCCAGCACCGACACGGCCAGCTTGAACACCGCCGGGCCGTCCATGTACAGGTAAGCCTCGCCGGCCACCGCGCCGCCGAACGAATCGGGCATGCACAGGATGCCGGAATGGCGGCCGTCCGCGTGCAGCGCGGTCGCCAGGATGCCCGGTTCTTGCGACGCGGTCAGCACCACGGCGCCGGCGCCGTCGCCGAACAGCACGCAAGTGGTGCGGTCGTTGAAATCGAGGATGCGCGAGAACACTTCCGAGCCGATCACCAGCACGTTCTTGTTCATGCCGGAACGAATGAAAGCATCGGCGGTGGACATCGCGTAGACGAAGCCGCTGCAGACAGCCTGCACGTCGACGGCCGCGCCGTTGTTGGTGATGCCCAGCTTTTGCTGGACGATGCAGGCGGTGCTCGGGAAGCTGCCGAAGAAATCGGGGGTCGAGCTGGCCAGGACGATCAGGTCGATATCGTTGGGTTGCAAGCCGGCCATGTCGAGCGCGCGCTTGGCGGCCTTGACGGCCAGGTCGGACGACTTCTCGCCCGGCTCGGCGAAGTGGCGCGCCGAGATGCCGCTGCGGCTGACGATCCACTCGTCCGAAGTCTCGATGCCCTTCGCGGCGAGCTGATCGGTCAGATCCTGGTTGGTGACACGCCGCTCAGGCAGATAGCTGCCGGTGCCGATTATTTTGCTGTACAAAGTCATGCCGTCTACCATCCACTAAATAGTTGAGCTTGGTACTTCCGGGGTTTCCGTGTTGCGTGGCATGAGTTCGGCGATTAACGTCGAAATGTGCGGCAACACATCATTTTTTGCAGCATCATACGCCCGCTTGATCGCCCACTCGAAAGAATATGCGTCGGCGCCGCCGTGGCTCTTGAACACCAGGCCGCGCAAACCAAGCAGGCTGGCGCCGTTATAGCGCGACGGCGACAGGCGTGCCTTGATGTTGTTGAGCGCGCCGCGGCCGAGCAAGGCGCTCAGCATCGTCAGCGGGGTGCGTTTGAATTCGGTCTTGACGGTGTCGGCGAAGAAGCGCGCCACACCCTCCACCGCTTTCAGGGTGACGTTGCCGACGAAGCCGTCGCAGACGACGATATCGGTGGTGCCCTTGAAGATGTCGTTGCCTTCGACGTTGCCGTAGAAGTTCAGCGCGCCGCGCTCGTGGTCGGCCTGCAGCAGCTTGCTGGTGGCCTTGACCACGTCGTTGCCCTTGATGTCCTCGGTGCCGACGTTGAGCAGGCCCAGGGTCGGGCGCTCGATGTTTTCCATGGCGGAGACCAGCACCGACCCCATGATGGCGAACTGGTGCAGGTGATGCGGTTCGCAATCGACGTTGGCGCCCAGGTCCAGCATGTAGGTCGGGCCGCCCTTTTGGTTCGGCATGATGCTGCAGATGGCCGGACGGTCGACGCCGGTCATGGTCTTGAGCACGTAGCGCGCCACGGCCATCAGCGCGCCGGTGTTGCCGGCCGAGACGCAAGCCTGGGCGCTGCCGCCCTTGACCTGCTCGATGGCCACGCGCATCGACGAATCCTTCTTGCGGCGCAGCGCCACTTCCAAAGGGTCGTCCATGGTGACTTGTTCGGATGCATGCACGACGGACAGGCGCGGATGCGCGTCGGCGTGATGTTTTTTCAATTCTGCGCGGATAACGTCTTCCAAACCGACCAAAATCAGTTCAGCCTCGGATTCGCGTTTGACGAAGGATATAGCTGCGGGGATGGTGACCGATGGACCGTGATCTCCGCCCATGCAGTCGATAGAAATTTTGATTGTCATTGTTTTGATTCAGTACCACGCTCCAGCCCTTGTCTGGGCAAGCTGCGGCAAGCGGCGGACCACTGAAACCCAGGTCTACGCGTTTCAAAATGACGGTGTGCAAAAGAGGATTGCAGCCGATGAAAAAAGAAAAAGCGATGCTTCATAAGACAGCACCGCCTATTTCCGGGTCCAGCAAAAGCGTCGATTACTCGTCGTTTTTGGTTTTCAGGACTTTACGGCCACGATAAAAGCCGTTAGGGCTGATGTGGTGACGCAGGTGGGTTTCACCGGTGGTTGGCTCGATACCCAGTTGTGGAGCTACCAGGAAATCGTGCGAACGGTGCATACCGCGCTTCGAAGGGGACTTCTTGTTCTGTTGAACTGCCATGTTAATGACTCCTAATACATAAGTTCTAAAATTTTAACACATTCGACCAGCAAATACATGCGAATCGAGTATCCTGCCGGCAAAACGGAACCGGCATAGTTAAACTGAGATTTACTACATTGCCCTACTGACTTGCCATACTCGACTACAACACGTGCGTGGCACGTACTTTACGTACTACTTGTTCTGTACTACTTGTTCGGTACTTATTCGGATTTGAGGCCCTTGAGGGCGTCGAACGGCGAGATCTTCTCGCTCTTCGCCTTGTCCAGCAGGGCGTTGTCGGGGCAGACATCATGTTTCGGCGTATGCGGCAGGGCCAGCAGCGCTTCGTCTTCCACCAGATCCGCCACCGCCATGGTGCGGCTACCGACGATCACGTCGATCGTTTCGTCGTCGATCATTTCTTCGATTTCATCCGCCTGCTGATCGTCCTTACCCAGCATCAACAGCGTCGACGAATCGATGGTGTGAGCGTATGGGGTCAGGCAGCGCTGGCAGACCAATTGCACGGTGCCGGCGACCGACAGCTTCAACTGCGGGAAGCCCATCTTGCCGGTGCCTCCTTCGACCTTCCAGGTGATAGTGCCCGAGGTATCGGCACAATCCTTGGTCAGGCGGGTCATTTCAGCAACAGGCGTCACGCCTTGCTGGCTGCCGTTGCTCCGACAGAACTCAAAAGCGTCGATGACAATAGCATTCATTACAGAAAATTCCCCGGAAAACCTGCGATAATAACAGGGTTTTCGGCACCAAGTCAAAGCCTGCGCGGCTTTTTCCTGTTTTTCGTCTTTTTCCGTCGCTGTTCAAGCCGGCGACAGAGCATATAACATTCCCCCTATGACATCAAGCGCAACCGCTCAAATCGCCGCACAACGGCTCGTTTTGGCCTCCAGTTCGGCCTATCGCAAGGAATTATTATCACGGCTACAACTGCCGTTCGAGGTTGCCGTGCCCGACATCGACGAGGCGCCCGCCGCCGGCGAAACCCCGAGCGCCACGGCGCTGCGCCTGGCACGCGAAAAGGCGGCCGCCGTGGCCGCCAAACTGCCGGGCTGTATCGTCATCGGCTCCGACCAGGTCGCCACGCTGGACGACGAGCAGATTGGCAAGCCGGGCAACCACGCCAACGCGCTGGCGCAGTTGCAAAAGATGCGCGGCCGTGAGGTGGTGTTCCACACCGCGCTGTGCGTCTGGGACGGCCGCGTGGGCGATCCTGCCGCCGCCGCGCAAGTGGAGGACATCCGCACCGTCGTCAAATTCCGCGACCTGCCCGACGCCGAGCTGGACGCCTACCTGCGCATCGAACAGCCGTACGACTGCGCCGGCAGCGCCAAGAACGAAGCGCTCGGCATCGCCATCCTCGAACGCATCGACAGCAGCGACCCGACCGCCCTCACCGGCTTGCCTTTGATCGCGCTGACAGGCATGCTGCGCAAGATTGGCGTCTCCTTTTTCAACACTTCATCACACAACACCTAGATTGATATGCCCGGCACCCTCTTTTTAATACCGAATACCTTGGGCGAGACTGAAGCGCTCTCCTCCGTCCTGCCCGAACAGGTGCAGCAGATCACCTCGCAACTGGATTACTTCGTGGCGGAGAACGCCAAGACCGCGCGCGCCTTCCTCAAGCTGGTCAACGCCAACCACCCGCTGGCCAAGCCGCTGCAGGAAATCACCATCTCCGAGTTGAACGTCAACACGCCGGCGGCCGCGCTGGCCGGCCTGCTGGCGCCGCTGCTGGCGGGCCGCGATGGCGGACTGGTGTCCGAGGCCGGCGTGCCGGCGGTGGCCGATCCCGGCGCCGACCTGGTGCGGCTGGCGCATCAGCACAATATTCCGGTGCGCCCGCTGGTGGGGCCGTCGTCGCTGCTGCTGGCAGTAATGGCGAGCGGCCTGAACGGACAGAGCTTCGCGTTCAACGGCTATCTGCCGACCGACGCCGCGCAGCGCGCCACGCGCATCAAAGAGCTGGAGAGCCGTTCGCGCAAGGAAAAGCAAACGCAGCTGTTTATCGAAACGCCGTACCGCAACGCGGCGATGCTGGAAGCGCTGGTGGCAGCGTGCTCACCATCGACTTTGGTCTGCGTGGCAACGGATCTAAGCCTGGCATCGGAAACGATACGCACGATGGCGGCCGCGCAATGGAAAAGCGCCAAGGCGCCGGACTTCCACAAGAAACCGACGGTGTTCCTGCTGCTGGCGCAATAACTAAATGCGGCAGGTAAGGACAATGAAATAGCTGGCGAAGCATGGGGCGGCCGAAATGGAACAGCCAACACCGACACCAGAAAATCAGCTTGACGTGATATCACGCGGAGATGATAATTGGCCGAATCTAAAGTATGGAACGTATCGTTCCACGACGAGTTCGATTCCGAATTCGATGATCGGAACGCCATCATCTTGGTGGCAGCCGACAAGCAAGGGGTCGATGAAAATAAGTTTTACAAGGATTTATTAAGAAAGGCAAATAAACGCTATGACCAACATTTGGAACGGCTAAGGGTTGCCGAGACTGCAAAAGCAAAAACCAAATCCGCAAAGAGGAAGAAATAGGAGATAGACATGGGCAGAAATATAGAGGACGTCATCCAAAGCCTACCGGCGGACCGTCAAGCCAAAATTGCCGATCTTTCCAACAAAAAGATCGCAGAAATGCTGACCTACGCCGCTACTCTCGCCGATTTTCGTAAAGCCGTGGGAAAAACTCAGGCTGAGGTGGCAAAAAAGCTAGGCATCAACCAGAACGCCGTTTCGCAACTCGAAAACCGTGCGGATACTTACGTCTCCACATTACGCCGATTTTTAAAATCCCTCGGAATGACGCTTGAGCTATCGGTTGTCGCGAAAAACGGAGCCCGTATCGATCTGCCAAACTTCCTTCCGTGGACCGATGCAAGCGAGACCGCCGATGATTTAAACGCGCCTGCCATTACTGCAACAAGCATTGCCGACGCCGCAAAGCCTGCGGCATCTTCAGCCAAAAAAATTTCCGCAAAAGCTGCTGTCGGCCAGACAGCAACCGCAAAAGCCGCTCCGGCCAGAAGAGCGGTCGTTCCGTCCAAACCAGCGTCCAAACGAAGCCAAGCCAAATTAGGGAAACACGTAGGACGGATTAGCGAAGCGTAATCCGCCACGCATGTGTGTCAGCGAATCACCACGCCAGCCCCTCCACGATAGCGAACCGACCGCAACTCATAACTCATTCCACGCTTGAGCTGCTTCTTTTACCTGCAGCCGATAATCAGTTTGTCATTCCACGCCATGCGCAGGACCACACCGCCGATGAGCCCACCTCCTTGGGCGTCCACATGTGACCCCGCAGGCCCCTGCAGATAGAAAGTTTTATTGTCCTCCCAAGCGCTCCAACCCGAGCACGGGGTCAAGTCTGACATTCGGAGACGCCCTCAACATTTACGAGGTATCGCTCCGCCCCTCCGCAGCCAGATCAAGCTGCCAATCACCACCCCGAGCAGCCAAAACAATGCGGTGAGAGCGAGTTGGGGCCACAAAACCTCATCCTGACCGACCAGCAATGACAAGGGATCCCTTGCTACCGAGCCGACCGGTGACGTCACCCTACTGTCGGCGACAAACGGTAGCGGAAAGCCATACGCGATCACAGGACAATAGACTGGCGTGCCCAGGTTGGAGCAGACCGCGCTGACGCGTCCGGGCACGAGCAGTGAACAATAGGTCAGCGCGGCGGCGGCCACGCACGCCAGTACTACCATCTTGATGCGCAATACCTTTCTGCTCAACACCGCCTCCTTAGTGATCAGCTCGTGTACGAATGTTAGACTTGACCCCATCGCTGGCGGCGCACGCCATGGCGGATTACGGCGTTCCGCCTAATCCGCCCTACGTGTTTTAGTGGTCCAGGTAGCCGAAGTGGCCACAGCTAAAACCCGCGCGTATATTCCGTCACCCACTCGATCGCGGCCAGCTGTATCGCGTACAGATCGGACGGCCTGAGCGACATCTGGCTCAGCATCTGCGCCAGCACCTGCCCTTCCCGCCCGTGCTCGATGTGCTCGATCAGGCTGAGCATGCTGCCGTAGTCGCCGCCGCGATGCAGCAGCGCCGCCCTCACCTCGTCGAGCACGTTCACGCTCTCGAGCACGTCGCGCATCTGGATCGAGAACAAGGTGTCCATCAACGACATCACGCCCACAGTGAAGCCGATATCGGCGCTGACCCGCTGCCCCGGCCGCAAATGCTCGACCATCAGCTCGAGCGTCTTGCCGCGCGTGGTGGCTAGCTGCAGCAACGGCGACGTGAACTCCTGCGCCCCCGCCCCCTTCACATACAGCAAAATCTGCAGCCAGCGCTTGAGCTGGCGCCGGCCCAGCACCATCAGCGCGTGCCCCACGGAATTAATGCGGTAACGCGTGCCGACCGCCGGCGTGTTCACCAGCCGCAGCAAATTCAACGTGATCAAGGCGTCGTGCTTGACGCTGCTTTCGATCTCGTGGCTGCTGGCATCGGCATCGAGCAGCTCCAGCAGATGCAGCACGCTGCGCTGCGACGGCGAGATCTTCTTTCCGCTCAAGATCACCGGACGGGCGAAATAATATCCCTGGAAATACTCGAAGCCGAGATCCATGCACTGACGGAATTCCTGGACCGTTTCGACCTTTTCGGCCAGCAGCTTTTGCTTGGGGTTCTTCAGCACGCGGGCCAGCGCCGGCAAGGTGCCGGGCTGCATGTCCTGGATGTCGACCTTGATGACGTCGCACAACGCCTGCAACTGTTTCACGTCCTCGGTCGCGCCGATGACGTCGTCGAGCGCGAAGCGGAAGCCGGCCTGCTTGAGCTCGCGGATGCGGTCGAGCACGTCCGGCGTGGCTTTGACGGTTTCGAGGATTTCGAGGATGACTTTGTCGTTGGGCAGAAAGCGGATGAAATCGCTCATCAGCCCGACGCCGTCGACGTTGACGAAGGCCATCTGGTCGCCGACCACGTGGCCCATGCCCAGCTCCGACGCGTGGGCGATCACTGTGGCCGTCGCTTCGGCCTGGTCGGTGATATTGGCGGCGTTATTGGTGTGCGCGTCGCGAAACAGCAGTTCATAGCCGACCAGCCGCTGCCCCCGGTTGAGGATGGGCTGGCGGGCCAGAAAGAAGTTGTCCGCAAGCTTGGACGTCGGCAGCTCCGGGGCTGTCATCATTCATTTCCCAATCTGCGATGGCATTATCCGGGTCGCTATCTCAGCGAGCGACCCGCTAACCGCCAGACTACCCCGCACCTACCGTCTTGACAACATTTTTCTATCGAGTAACAGGACGGCGCGCGGGAGTGTTGCGCGTAGAAGTCGGTTTGCCGCTCTCGAGCGTGAATTTGGCGCCGCTGTCCTTGGCCAGCGCCTTGACCAGCCACGGCATCACTTCCTTGAGCATCGGCTCGAGCGTGTAAGGCGGATTCAGGATGAACATGCCGCTGCTGTGCAGGCCGAAGCCGTCCGGCATCGGCGTGTGCGTGGTCAGTACGACGTTGAGCCAGTCGCTGCACGGCAACTGCTTGAGCTTGTCGGCGAACTGGCGCGATTCCATGCGCTGCAGCAGCGGATACCAGACCGCGTAAGTGCCGGTCGGAAAACGGCCCAGCGCCTCGGCCAAGGTGTCCTTGACCTTTTTGTAGTCCATCTTGTCTTCGTACGGCGGGTCGATCAGCACCAGCGCCCGGCGCGACGGCGGCGGCAGTAGCGCCTTGAGCGCCTGGAAACCATCGCCACGGGTGACCAGCACGCGTTTGCCGCGCGTGGTCGGACGGATGCCCTGCTGCGCGGCGTGCTCGTCGAGCTTGCGGAAATTGTCGGCCAGCAGTTTCGAATCTGCCGGGTGCAGCTCGAACAGGCGCAGACGGTCTTGCTCGCGGGCGACCTGGTCGGCGATGTACGGCGAACCCGGGTAGTAGCGCATCTTGCCGCTGGGGTTCATCGCCTTGATCAGGTCGACGTATTCCTTGAGCGGCGCCGGCAGGTCGGTGCGCTCCCACAGCGGGCCGATGCCGGTGTCGTATTCGGCGTTCTTGGACGCGAACGTGCCGTCGAGCGCGTAGACGCCGGCGCCGGAGTGCGTGTCGATGTAGCTGTACGCGGTATCTTTCTGGTTCAGATACTGCATCAGCTGGATGGTCACGAAATGCTTCAATACATCGGCGTGATTGCCAGCGTGAAAGCCGTGGCGGTAACTCAACATAGCTTGGGGACTTCCTAAAATAAATGGTGCATCACAATCCCGCATTATCCACTAGAAAGCCGCCACGGACAAAAAAGGCCCCACATCGTTTGCATCAAAGCGAGCTCGGTAGCGGTGATTAAGATGGAATGGCCGCTCGGGCATTTGCCGGTGCGACGCACTTTTTGGAGGAGATCATGTCATTCAACAATGTAGGCCCGCTGACCTTCCTGGCGCCGGGGGAAACGGCGTTCTGGAGCTACAGCTTTCCTGGCGACCGCGGCACGCAGTTCGCGTCGGCCGATGTGAAAGCACCCAACCAGGGTGCGGTCCACGTCGCCGACGAGCAGGCCAAGCGCAAGGAAAACAACGGCAACGCCACCTATTTCGTGCAGATACACAATCGCGGCATCGGTGGCGCCTTTCACAACTTACAAGGCGGAGGCATGGTATGAAAATGACCATTATCACCGACGACCAGGGGAACATTCTTGGTGCCGTGCAGGGTCACTCCCTGTCGGAGAAACAAGGCGAGGTCGAGGCTAGCGTCTCGTTCGCGGAGGGCTATCAGACACACCTGATGGAAGTGGACGACGACATGGGCACCATCGACGACGCCACCATCTTCCAGCAGCGTCTGCGCAAGCATCTGGACACGCACCTGCAGAAGACCCATCCCAAGGCTTGAGCGCGAGCCAGCAGAAAGCCCCGACCGGGGCTTTTTTTCCGCCTGTCCAGAGCGCGACGCCCCCGCTTTCAAGCCAGTTTTTGCTGCGCCACCAGGATGCCGTCCGCGTCGGCATAAATCCAGTCGCCCGGATTGACCGCGACGCCGGCGATGTGGACCCGCAGGTTGCGCTCGCCGGCGCCCTTCTTGCTACTCTTTTGCGGATGGGCGCCGAGCGCGCGCACGCCGATCTCGCAGGCGTTGATTTCATCGGTGTCACGAATGCAGCCGTCGACGACGATGCCGGCCCAGCCGTTATCCTGCGCCAGCAAGCCCAGTTGTCCGCCCACCAGCGCCCGCCGCAGGCTGCCGCCGCCGTCGATCACCAGCACGTTGCCATCACCTTGCGTTTCGAGCGTCGCCCGCACCAGCGCATTATCCTCGTGCACCTTCAGGGTCGTGACGCGCCCGGAGAACCGCACATGCTTGCCGAAGTGCCGGAACACCGGCGGCAGCACGGCGAGCCGCCCGTCCTCCAACAGATTGGAGTTGTCGTCGCACAAATCGGTGGTGGCAAAGCTCATCGTCTTACCTCGCGGCTGAATTGGGATGGAGCCAATTCTATGCTGTTTTGGGGACGCCGACCACGCGGCTGTTGTTGCCGACGCCGACGGTGGTGACGATCACCAGCGCCTGGAACACGCCGATGAGAACGAACACGCCGGCAGGATGATTGCCATCCATGAGCGCGCCGAACAGCAACGGGCCAAGCGCCAGCCCGCAGTCCAGCCCCGAATAAACGACGCCGAACACGCGTCCGGTGGCGTTGGCCGGCGCCGCGCCGCGTATCATCAGATCGCGCGACGGCCCGGCGATGCCGGTGACCAGGCCGATCATCCCCATCAGCACGACGGCCATCCACGCCGGCACCACGGCGGCGGCGAGCACCAGCGCCAGCACGGCCGCGCCGGCGAAGGCCAGCATGATGATGCGATCATGCTGGCGGCTGCCGGCGCCCAGGAAGCCGCCGTACAACGTGCCGGCGGCCGAGGCGAACATGAAGCAGGTGTAAGCCGAGGTCGCCCATTGCAGCGACATGCCGTACAGGCTCACCAGGCTGGTGGCGGCGAAGGTCTGGATGCCTGCCAGCGCGACGGCCGAGATCAGGAAGAAACCAAAGCACATCCATACCACTTTGAGGCGCAGGAAATCGAGGGCGCCGGCGGGGGCTGGCGCGCCGGCGGCGGATGGCTTAGCCAGCGGTTCGGGCCGCAGCGCGTGGCGGTTCCACAGCAGCAGCGCCAGCACCGCAAGCGGCAGCAGCGCGGCGCTCAGCAAGGCGGTGCGCCAGTCGGTGCGGGCCGCAACAAAGGTGAGGAACAGCGGCGACAGCGCCCAGCCGATATTGCCGCTGATGCCGTGCACCGAGAAGCCGTGCGCCAGCCGGGCCTTGGAGACGCGCTGGTTGAGCAAGGTGTAGTCGGCCGGATGGAACACGCAGTTGCCGCAGCCGGCCAGGAAGGCGCCGGCCATCAACTGGGCGTAGCTGTGCGCGCCGGCCAGCATCACCGCCGACAGGCCCAGCAGCGCGATGCCGCTGAACAGGACCGCGCGCGCGCCGAAGCGGTCGACCACGAAGCCGGCCATCGCCTGGCCGACGCCGGAGACGGCAAAGAAGACCGTCATTAGCAGGCCCAGTTCCGCGTAGCTGAGGTGGAATTCGGGTTTCAGCCAGGGGATCAGCGCGGCCAGGATCACGTGGTAGAAGTGGGAGGTTCCGTGCGCCAGTCCGACCAAGGTGATGACCTTGGCATCCTGGCGCAGCAGTGTCGTTTCACTCATTAAGCTCTCCTCTGTCAATTATTAACCAAAGTGTAAGCAATTATCGGGAGTCTGGTTTAAGATAGGGCGACAACATTTGTCGCGATTACGCCATCAGGTCGACTCCATGCGCCTTCCCATCGTCACCCACACACACTTCGACTCGGATCGCGACGATCCAACGCCGGAGCGCCCGTTGACCATGTCGGGGCGCGACCTGCCGGCCGACGCCAACCTGCTGCCGCATCACCATCCGTGGGGCCAGTTCACTTATGCGATGCAGGGCGTGATGCGCGTGACGGCCAACAACAGCAGCTGGATCGTGCCGCCGCAGCGGGCGATCTGGATCGCGCCCGATGTGGTGCACGCCGTCACGGTGCTCGAACCCTCGCGCATGCGGCCGTTGTGCGTGCACGCCAGCCGCTCGCCTTTCCCCGGCGATGACTGCAAGGTGCTGGAGGTATCGAGCCTGCTGCGCGAATTGATCGCCGCGCTGGAACAGCACGACCAGCATGAGCGATCGAACCGCGAGAAATTGTTGGGGGAGATGATATTGGACGAGCTGCCGCGCTGCGCGGTGCGCCCGATTCGCGTGCCGCTGCCGGCCGACAAACGGCTCCGGGCGCTGTGCGATGCGCTGATCGCCGATCCCGGCGCCGAACTGACGTTGCAGCAGTGGGCCGGCCAGGTCGGCGCGTCGGACCGGACGTTGAGCCGTTTGTTCGAACGAGAACTCGGAATGGGTTTCGTGCAGTGGCGCCAGCAGGTCAGGCTGGCGCACGCCGCGCCGTTGATCGCGCGCGGCGTGCCGTTGTCGCAGGTGGCGGCGGAGTTGGGCTACGCCAGCCAGTCGGCGTTTTCCGCGATGTTCAAGAAGACGTTTGGAAATAGCCCGTCAGCGTTTTTCGACCAACGTTAGAAGCGCGCCTTGGATACGCTGCGGATACATCGCGGAAAAACCACGGATACACGTAGGGCGGATTAGCGCAGCGTAATCCGCCATGCATGCGTTTCGACGGCGCACGCATTGGCGGATTACGGCGTTCCGCCTAATCCGCCCTACGTGTCCAAGATCAGGCGCGGAACACTAGCTCACCGTTGTCGACATCGACGTGGATCGTGTCCTTCGGCCCGAAACGCCCCTGCAGGATCAGCTTCGACAGCGGATTCTCGATCTGCTGCTGGATCGCCCGCTTCAGCGGCCGCGCGCCATACACCGGATCGTAGCCCGCCTCGGCGATCTTGTGCAGCGCCGCGTCGGTCATCGTCAAGGTCATCTCCATCTTGGCCAGACGCTGCTCCAGGATCGCCAGCTGGATCTTGGCGATGGCGCCGATGTTCTTCTCGTCGAGACCATGGAACACGACGATTTCATCGATACGGTTGATGAACTCCGGCCGGAAGTGCGACCGCACCTCCGCCATCACCGCCAGCTTGACGACGCCGGGGTCCGACTCCTCCATCGCCTGGATCTTGTGCGAGCCAAGGTTGGACGTCATGATGATGACGGTGTTCTTGAAGTCCACCGTGCGCCCCTGCCCGTCCGTCATGCGGCCGTCGTCGAGCGCCTGCAGCAGCACGTTGAACACGTCCGGATGCGCCTTCTCCACCTCGTCGAGCAGGATCACGCTGTACGGCTTGCGGCGCACCGCCTCGGTCAGGTAACCGCCTTCGTCGTAACCGACATACCCCGGCGGCGCGCCGATCAGGCGGGCGACCGAATGCTTCTCCATGAATTCACTCATGTCGATGCGGATCATCGATTCCTCGGTATCGAACAGGAAGCCGGCCAGCGCCTTCGACAGCTCGGTCTTGCCGACGCCCGTCGGCCCCAGGAACATGAACGAACCATACGGCCGGTTCGGATCGGACAGGCCGGCGCGCGAACGGCGGATCGCATCCGACACCGCGGAAATGGCCTCGTCCTGGCCCACCACGCGCTCGTGCAGCTTCTCCTCGATGTGCAGCAGCTTGTCACGCTCGCCCTGCATCATGCGCGACACCGGAATGCCGGTCGCGCGCGACACCACCTCGGCGATTTCCTCGGCACCGACCTCGGTGCGCAGCAGCTTCTGTTTGGCCGGCGTGTTCTTCTCCAGCGACACGCCGTTGGCGGATGCCGTCTCGGCCTGCTTCAGCTCCGCCTCCAGTTGCGGCAGGCGCCCGTATTGCAGCTCCGAGACCTTCTGCCAATTGCTCTCGCGCGTGGCCTGCTCCATCTGCAGCTTGATGCGCTCGATCTCTTCCTTGATATGGGTGCTGCCCTGCACGACGGCCTTCTCGGCCTTGAGGATTTCCTCGAAGTCGTTCAGCTCCCGCTGCAGGCGCACAATCTCTTCCTCGATCAGGTCCAGGCGGCGGCGCGAGCCCTCGTCCTTCTCCTTCTTGACGGCTTCCTTCTCGATCTTCAGCTGGATCAGGCGGCGTTCCAGCTTGTCCATCACCTCCGGCTTGGAATCGATCTCGATCTTGATCTTGGCCGCCGCCTCGTCGATCAAATCGATCGCCTTGTCGGGCAGGAAGCGGTCGGTGATATAGCGGTGCGACAGCTCGGCCGCCGCGATGATGGCTGCGTCGGAGATGGCGACCTTGTGGTGCAGCTCATACTTGTCCTGCAAGCCGCGCAGGATGGCGATGGTCGCCTCCACGGTCGGCTCGTCGACCAGGATCTTCTGGAAGCGGCGCTCCAGCGCGGCGTCCTTCTCGATATATTTACGGTATTCGTCCAGCGTGGTCGCGCCGACGCAATGCAGCTCGCCGCGCGCCAGCGCTGGCTTGAGCATGTTCCCGGCGTCCATTGCGCCCTCGGCCTTGCCGGCGCCGACCATCGTGTGCATCTCGTCGATGAAGACAATGGTCTGTCCCTCGTCCATGGCCAGTTCCTTGAGCACGGCCTTGAGGCGTTCCTCGAACTCGCCGCGATACTTGGCGCCGGCGACCAGCGCCGCCATGTCGAGCGCCAGCACCCGCTTGCCCTTGAGCGACTCGGGCACCTCGTTGTTGACGATGCGCTGCGCCAGGCCTTCGACGATGGCGGTCTTGCCGACGCCGGGTTCGCCGATCAGCACCGGGTTGTTCTTGCTGCGGCGCTGAAGCACCTGGATGGCGCGGCGGATTTCGTCGTCGCGGCCGATGACGGGATCGAGCTTGCCGGCGCGGGCGCGCTCGGTCAGGTCCAGCGTGTACTTTTTCAGGGCTTCGCGCTGGCCTTCGGCCTCCTGCGAATCGACCTTGGCGCCACCGCGCACGGTGTCGATGGCCGCTTCCAGCGACTTGCGGGACAGGCCGTTTTCGCGCGCCAGCTTGCCGGCGTCGGATTTATCGTCGGCCAGCGCCAGCAGCACCATCTCGCTGGAGATGAACTGGTCGACGCGTTTTTGGGACTCTTTATCAGCGAGGTTGAGCACCGAGACCAGCTCGCGGCTGGCCTGCACGTCGCCGCCGGTGCCGGACACTTTCGGCAGGCGGTCGAGCGAGGCTTTGAGCGCCTTGGTCAGGCCGCCGACGTTGACGCCGGCACGTTGCAACAGCGAGCGGGCGCTGCCGTCGTCCTGGTTCAGCAGGGCCGTCAGCAGGTGCACGGGCTCGATGTACTGGTTGTCGTTGCCCACGGCCAGACTCTGCGAGTCCGACAGGGCTTCCTGGAGTTTGGTGGTGAGTTTGTCTTGCCGCATGGAATTGCTCCGATATATTTAAGTTATCGGATAGATAGTGTTATATATGCGGTTTTCAAGGGCGGGCCGGCGTTCCGGCGACGGTGTGGGCGGCTCGGTGGCGGATTACGCGCTTCGCGCTAATCCGCCCTACGTGGAGCCGAAGTAATTCGATTGCACCGGGACCGTTGAATCATGTAGAGCCACGTAGGGCGGATTAGCGGAGCGTAATCCGCCACCGGCGAGCCGCCAACAACGTATGAATGGCTATTGCCACTTCGCCAGGGCGGCATCGTCGCTGACGCGGGCATCCACCCACCGCGCGCCCTCCGGCGTCTGTTCCTTCTTCCAGAACGGCGCTTCGGTCTTCAAATAATCGATGATAAATTCGCAAGCCGCGAACGCTTCGCCGCGATGCGCGGCGGTCGCCGCCACCAGCACGATCTGATCGAGCGGCTTGAGCGGCCCCACCCGGTGGATCACCAGCGCGCCGAACGTCGGCCAACGGCGCTTTGCCCGCTCGATAACGGCGCCGATCGACTGCTCGGTCATGCCCGGATAATGCTCCAGCTCCATCTCCGCCACCGTCGCGCCCTCGTTCAGGTCGCGCACCACGCCGACGAACGTGACGATCGCGCCAACCTTGGGATTGGTGGCGCGCAAGGCCGCCACCTCGGTGCTCAGATCGAAATCCTCCGTTTGAATACGTACTTCATTCAAGCTCATGCGCGCTCCGAGGCGCCGATGCGGCGGAACAGCTGCTCGATGCGGCTGGCGGTGCGGGCGTCGGCCAGGGCCGGCATCGCGCACAACTGCAGGTACGCGGCGGCGGCCGTCAGCGGCTTCTGGCCGGACTTGAGCGACGATTGCAGCACCTCGACCTGCATTTTCAGGCGCTCGCGGGCGAACTCGGCCCCGCTGTCGACACCGGCGACGATCTCCAGCCGCAGCACTTCGTCAAGCAGCTTGGAACGGTTGCGCTCCAGCAGCGCGGCGTAGGCCTCGCGTTTGCCGTCCAAAGCGGCCAGCCCGGCCGTGAAGCGCCCGTGCAGCGCCCGCTCGTATTCGGTGGCCAGCGGCGGCAAGGCCGCCCAGCGGGCTTGCCATTCGGCCGCGTCGATGCCGTCGGCGCCGGCGCCGTCGATGCCGCTGATGGCGGCCTCCAGCGCCTGGCACAGCCGCAGCTTGTCGCGCAGCGCGTTGGCCTGGGCGGCGCCGGCGCGCCGTTTGATCGCCTCCGCCTGCCCCTGCACCGCCGCCACGGCGGCCTGGTAACGCTGCCCGATCTTGGCTTCGGCCGCGCGCGGCACGGTGCCGGACGCGTTCCACGCGGCGGCGGCGTCGCGCAGCGTCTTGGCGATGGCCGCCAGTTGCGCCTTGTCGTCACCGCTGAAGGTGGCCGTTTCCAGTTCCTTGCAGATGGCCTCGCGCGCGTGCAGATGCTCCTTGCGCTCGTGATCCGCAGCGTGTGCGGTTTCCTTGCGCTTGGCGAAGATCGCGTCGCAGGCGGCGCGGAAACGCTGCCACAGCGCCTGCTCGACCTTGCGCTCGAGCGGCAGCGCCTTGGCCTGCTCCTGCCAGCGCTCCTGCAAACCACGCAGCTTGTCGAGCGTGTGGCGGTCCGTCGGCTGCAACTGCTCGGCCTCGGTAATCAGTTGTTCGCGCTTGGCCGTTTCGATCTTGCGCTGCTCGGACAGCGGCGCCAGCATTTGCGCCAGCGCCTTGTCGAAGGCCTGGTCAAGCTTGCGCTTTTCCTTGCGGTCGATGGTGCCCAGACGGCCCCATACCTGGCGCAGGCGCTGGCCGGCGGCGGCGACGTTCTTCAAGTCCGCGTTTTCACCGGCGGCGGCCGCGGCCATCGCATGGGTCTCGTCGATCAGCACCTGCGCCTTGGCGGCATTGGCGTGACGCTCGTCGGCCAATTGCTTGAAATGGGCCGCCGCCGGCGCATAGGCAGTGGTGCAGGCGGCGTCGAACCGCTCCCACAAGCTTTTCGGCGCGTGGCCGGAGACGGTGTCGAGCGACTTCCAGCGCTCGCGCATGCTGCCGACCTTCTTGGCCAGCTCGCTCATCGGCAAGCCCAGCGCCGGCAGTTCCTCCACCGCCTTGACCAGTTCCTCGCGCGAGACGTTGCCTCCCCAGCGGGCCCAGTCGCCCAGGCGCTTGAGCTCGGCGCGGACGTGGTTCAGCCTATCGGTCTGCGCCGGCGTCAGGCGGGTTTTGTGCTCTTTCAACCATTTATCGTGCTCGGCGGCATCGTGCAGCGAGCCTTGCTCGAGCGCGGCTTCCAGCGCGTCCAGCGTTTCAAGGAATTTCTTGTCGGTTTCTTTGGGCGGCTGCGCGGGCTTGGCGGGTTTGGGGCCTTTTGCCGGCTTCGGCTGAGCCTGCGCGCCGGAGGTCGGCGCCGTCTCGCCAGAGGCGCCGGCGCCGGCGGCGGCATCGGTGGCAATGGCGTCGGCCGCTTCCGGCTCGGCGACAGGCGCCGAGGCTGGCTGCGGCTGCGCCGCACGCTGCGCGGCGGCCGACAGCGCGGCGCGCGCCTGCTCGACCGCCTGCGCGAAGTCGCTCAGCAAATGCTTGGGCAGCGCGTTGTGCTCGGGCGCCTGCTGGTATTCGGCCAGCGCGGCCGCGTGGCGTTCCAGCGCCTGCGTCGCCTCCTCCAGCGCCAGGCCGGTGGCCGGCAGCTGGCGCACGGCGGCCATGGCATCGATGATGGCGCGTTGCAGGTTGACCTGCGCCTCCAGGCGTGCCGCCAGCGCGGCGCGGGCGGCGTCGTACGGCTCGGCCAGCTCCGGCACGGCCGAGGTGATCTTCCATTGGCGATCGAGCTCGGCGACCTGGTTCGGCGTCAATTTTTCGTCCTGCAGCAGGCGGTTGGCAAGGTCGAGGCAGGCTTGCGCCTTTTGCAATTCGGCCTGCTGGTAGCGGATGGCGTCGAGCCGTCCCTGCATCAATTTGGCGACGCGGCGGTCGGTGTTGCGCATCGCCTGCTGCACCTGCTCCAGGTAAGGCTGCGACTTTACATGCTCCGCCGCGGCCAGGCGCACGCCGGCGAATTCGCTTTGGAGAATCAGCTCGACGGCGGCCGCTTCATCGCCGGCCAGCGCGGCGGCGCGTTGCGCCTGCTCGTCGCGGCGGCTGGCCGATAACGCAGCGGCGGCGGCCTGCTCCGGTGCGGCGGGAGCGGCGGCGGCTGCCGGCTGGTCGGTAGTGCGCTTGAAGATGAAATCGAACATGGTGCGCTATGTGATGGAGAAAACCACCATCATAGCAAAGCAGGGGAAATTTGCCCGAGGCGCGTGCTATTTGGCGGCTATTTCGTTATGACATCGTCCAGCGGCTGCTGCCGGGCGCTATATAGAGGGGCCGGGGCCGATCCCGCGTCGGCATCGTCGAGCTGCACCGTGGGTAACGCTTGCAGGCCCGGGATGTTGATCGGGGCGTCGTCGATGCGGCTGTTGGCGGCGCGCCGGAGCCCGTTCGGCTGCCCCTGCGCCTCCACCTTGGCCTTGGCCTTGGCCGCCACGGCCGGCGGCGCCTGGTCGCCCAGCGCCACGCCGGAACGTTTCATCTCCTCCAGGTGCTTGTCGTGCATCATCAGCTGGTTGGCGATGGAGAACCAGGTCTCCCCTCCTATCAGACCGCGCGCCATGGCAAACAGTTCCTGCTCTTCTTTCTCGAGCCGCTTGAGCAGCGACGTGCAGCAGGTCTCGATGCTCTCGCACACCTGCTCGACCCGGAAGTCGCGCACGTCGGCGATGATGCCGATGCGCTCCTGCAAGGTGCGGATGGCGGCCAGCGCGGCCTGGTTCAAATGGTTGAGCTCGTCGAGCAGCGCGTCGGCGCGCTCGGTCGTGTCGCGCAGCGCCGGGATCAGGTACATCTCGGTCTTGCGCCAATGGCAGGCCTGATACAGGCTATTGAGGTTCTCGCACGCGTATTCCAGCTGGGACAGGGTTATGCTGTTCTGCTGCATCAGCGTCGAGCGCACATACTTTTGAAAAGATAACAAACTGAGGCGAACGCTGGACTGTTCGACCGACAGCGCTACCAGGGTATATGTGGCCGTTAACATTCTGACTCCCAAGACTAAAGTTGCGCTCACCCGGGATGGGCGGCAAGGGCGGAAGTGAAAGTGTAAATAAACCCGACACGGACGCCTTGAGCTAGAACAAACAGGACCCCGCGTTTTCTTTCATTTGGAACAGCAAATATATATCAACCGGATAACTAACACTATCGCAAAGGCAGTTGGAGACGCACCATTCCGGGTTCTGGATGCGCCGATACCACACCGCCGAATTGGCGCACCAGTTTTTGCACGCCGAGGTTCTCCGACAACGCGTCGCCGACGATCTCAGCAGTACCGTTGGCGCGGAAGTAGTCGACCAGTTTGCCGAACAGGATATAGCCGAGTCCCTTCCCCTTCAGGTCGGAGCGCACGATGATGGCGAATTCAGCGTGCTGATTGTCGGGATCGGTGACGGCCCGCACCACGCCCAGGGTTTCCGGCATGCCGTCGGCGCCGTTGCGGGTAGCGATGAAGGCCATCGCGCGGTCGTAGTCGATCTGCGTCAGGCGCGCCAGCTGGGCCGGCGGCAGCTCGCGCATGGCCGAGAAAAAGCGCAGCCGCACGTCGTCCGGATCGAGCGCGTGGAAGAAGGCCTGGTGCTGCGGGCCGTCCTCGGGCCGGATCGGCCGCAGCAGGATCTGGCCGCCGTCCCACGCAACGTCCTGCGCCAGCTCCTGCGGATAGGGCCGGATCGCCAACGTTGTCCTGCTGCGCGGCGCAGATTCAGACCTTAGTTTGAGCCGCGCGCCCAGCGCCATCACCGCGCCGCCGATGGCCAGCAAGGGATTGAGGTCCAGCTCGGCCAGTTCCGGCAGCTCGGTCACCATGTCGGCCACCTGCACGACGGTGCGCACGATGGCGTCGGCGTCGGCCGCCGTCTGCCCCGGTCCATACCCCAACAGGCGCGCCACGCGCGTGCGCCCGACCATGTCGCGCGCCAGCACCATGTTCAGCGGCGGCAGGCCGGCCGCGCGGTCGGCGGCGACATCGGCGGCGATGCCGCCCTGGCCGAAAAACACCACCGGCCCGAATACCGGATCGGCGCCGATCTGGATGCGCGCCGCCGCCAGCGTGTGGCCCGACAGCGCCGCCTGCCGCGGCGTGGCCAGCGCGATGCCGTAGGCGGCCAGCAGCGCGCGCGCGTCCTCGTCGGACAATTCGGCGCGGCCGGCCGCCAGCGCCGCCGCGACCAGCGAACGCGCCGCCGCCCGCTCCGGCGCCGAGGTGGTCGGCAGGCCGGCCGGCACCTCCATCAACAGCTCCTGGTTGCGCCGGTACTGGGCGATCTGCACAAAGCCGTGCACCGCCTTCTCGGGCGTGTCGTACGTCGGCAGGCCGGCGTCGGCGAAGACCTGGCGCGCGGCCGTCACCGAACTGCCGCCGAGCCAGCACGACAGCACGTTCTTGCCGACCGAGCGCATCAGCGGCGCCACCGCCTCGGCGATCAACCGGCTCGACACCATCGCCGTCGGCGCGTGCAGGAACAGCAGCGCGTCGGCCTGCGACTCGCGCAGCAAGGTCTCGACGGCGGCCGTGTAGCGTTCGACCGGCGCGTCGGCCAGCAGGTCGACCGGATTGGCGGGCGGCGCGCCGGCCTGCGCCAGCTGCTTGAGCGACTCGGCCGACAACGGCGCGAGCCGCGCGCCTCCGCTATCGAGCGCGTCGGCCGCGATCAGTCCCAGCCCGCCGCTGTTGGTCAGCACGGCCAGCCGCTCGCCGCGCTGCGGCCGGCGCCGCGCCAGGGTTTCGACGGCGTCGAACAAATCCTCGGTCGACTGCACCCGCAGCATGCCGGCGCGGCGGATCGCGGCGTCGAACACCAGGTCGGCGCCGGGTGCTTGATCGCGCCGACCTTGAGCACGATGACCGGCTTGCCGCGCGCGGCCAGGCGCCCGGCCGACATGAACTTGCGCGCCGAGCTCACCTGCTCGATGCTCAGCAAAATCGCGTGGGTGCTGTTGTCGGCGGCCAGATAATCGAGCAGGTCGCCGAAGTCGACGTCGGCGCTCTCGCCCATGGCGATGCAGCGCGAGAAGCCGATGCCGCGCAACGCCGCCCAATCGAGCACGGCCGCCGCCAGCGCGCCGGATTGCGAAACGAAAGCCAGTTTGCCGTCGCCGGCCGGCAGGTGGTTGAAGCTGGCGTTCAGGCCCAGCGCAGGCGATTGCACGCCGACGCTGCCCGGCCCGAGGATGCGCAGCAGGTGCGGCTTGGCGGCGTCCAGCATCCCCTGGCGCAGCGTGCCGGAACGGCCGTCGGTGGCGGTCATGACGACGGCCGCCTTGGTGCCGCGCGCGCCCAGTTCGGCGATCACGCCGGGAATGCCGGTCGGCGGCGTGCAGATGATGGCCAGGTCCGGCGCCGCCGGCAAGGCCGACACCTTGGCGTAACAAGGCATGCCGCGCAGTTGCGCGTACTTGGGATTGACCGGCCAGACCGCCCCGCCACCGGCGAGGAACGCCCCCTGCAGCAGGTTGTCCAGCACGCGCGTGCCGATGCGGTCCGGCTTTTCCGACGCGCCGATCACGGCCACCGAGCGCGGTTGAAACAGTCGGTCGAGATTCCTGATGCTCATGGCGGGCGTTCCCAGGTTTGCTATGGCTTACCGGCGTGAATTACCAGCGTGAAGCGTGGTCCTCGGTCACGCCCATCATCTGCGTGACGATGCGTTTTGGCTGATCCGGCGCACTGCGCACCCAGCCGCTGAAAGTGCCGACCGGCTGCAGATACCGGCTGGCCGCGAACAGCTTTTTCTTGTTGTCGCGGCGCGCGCCCTCCGGCGTGAAGTACAGCTCCAATAAATCATCCTCGGTGAAGATATGCCATTGCGACAGCGGATCGCTGCTATCGTACAGGAAGTGGGCCGGCGCCAGCGCATGCAACTCGCCATCGAGCCACAGCGCGTTTTCGTGGCCGCGAAAATAGCCGGCCTGCAGGTTGAAACCCATCTCCAGCGTATGGGCCGAGGCCCAGCGCCACGCGGTCTCGCGCGCCAGCAAACCGTTCGAATAATCGAAGCTGGCCACGCCGCCGGCCAGGTCATAATCCTCGCGCCAGGTGCGCACCTCGCCGGTCAGCGGCATGCCGGACGACTTTTGCGTCGCGTGCACCGAGCCGCGCGCCACCGGCCCCGTCGCCAGCAGCAACGGCGAGCCGCCCGGGCCGAACGCGGCGTCGATCTCCAGGAAGTCGCAGCGCAGCGACAGCTCGTAGCGGCCCTCGCCATCGCTGTCGATGGCGATCCGGTTGCTCCCTTGCCGGAACCAGCTGTCGCCGCCGGCGTGGTCGGCCAGCCGCGCCGACCGGCCGGGCAGGCCGTCCTGCGAAAAATTGGCCAGCATGTCGCCGTCGTTGCGGTCGAACGCATAGGCGAACGCGGTGCAGGCCCAGCCCAGATCGACGATGGCGACCGCGCAGAAAATCCGCTCGGTGCACAGCGCCACGTAGTGCCAGCGCTTGTGATGGAAGCGCCGCCACAGCCGCCCGCGCGCGAACGGCGCGGCCAGACGGGTCCAGTCGATGGGACCGGTCTGCCCGGCGTAGCGGCCAAGCAGCGGTTGGCCGTCGGGCCCGACCAGGCCGGCGGGCGCGGCGGGCAGGCTCATGCCACGCCCCGCAAGGTGGCTGGGCCCATCGGCTGCGTTATCATTTCGATCAAGTTTATTCCTTCGCGGACAAGCGCGGACGGGAGTGGCGACCGAATCAGCCGCCATTTATCAGCCGCTATTTTAATAAGGAAATGAATACCACCTGTGAACGGAATGCATTTTTTTTGGCGGCGCCAACAGGAAACGGGATACAAAGCCCGTATTTCCGTGCAGAATATCCACTCATGGCGCTCCGTCCCGCTACAGCTGACTCGATGACCGCACACACAGATAGCCCGACACCCGATTCACTACCCACACCGCATCGTTCGATGCTGTTGCCGGCCTTTGCGCTGCTGGTGCTCGCGCTCATGTGGTCGGCGGTGCTGTACCAGGTGCGGCAGGAAAAGAAAAGCGCCCGCTTCGAGGCCGTGCTGCATAGTCAATCGCTGGCGCACACGCTGGCCGAACATGCCAACCATCTGCTGCGCCAGACCGACCACGCCACGCAGCTGTTCAAGCTCGAATTCGAGCAGTCGGGCGGCGCGCTGCGGCTGGCCGAATTCACCAACAATAACGGCATGCTCGATACCCTGATGCCCACCAAATTCAATCTGCCGTTCGCGCGCCTGGACGCCGCCGGCAAGGTGGTCGACAGCAGCAACGGCTATTTCGCGCCGGGCCTGCGCGACCAGGCCTTCTTCAAGAGCCATGCCGCCAGCGCCGAGCAACGCGCGGTGGTCGCCACGCCGGTGGTCGAGGCGCGCACCAACAAATGGCAAATCCAGATCTCGCGCCGCCTCGACGGGCCGGGCGGCCGGTTCGCCGGCGTGGTCCTGGCGCTGCTCGACCCGGCCGACCTGGTCGACGACTACGACCGCGTCAGCGTCGACAGCGGCGGCGCGGTGATCTTGCTCAGCCGCGAAAACGGCCTGGCCACCGCCCGCGTCGACGAGCAGATGATGATCGGCGACGCCATCGACTTTCGCGTGGTGCCGCGCAGCCCCACCCGCCCGGCCGACGAACTGGTGCTCAAGCGGCCGTTCGACGCCGTCGACCGCATCTACGGCTACGCCGAGATGCCGCGCTATCTGCTGATGGCGGCGGTGGGCAATCCGGTCCCCAGCGCGATGGCCGGTTTCGCCAAACGGCGCGCGCTGTACTTCGGCGCGGTGACGGTGGCGTCGCTGCTGGTGCTGGCCGTGGCCGGGCTGCTGATGCGCCAGGCGCGGCGCGTGCGCGACAGCGCGCGGCAGGTGGCCGAAGCCCAGCTGCTGCTACGCGCTGCCGCCGACGCCAGCCTCGATGCGCTGTACCTGCTCAAGGCGCGGCGCGGGTCCGGCGGCGACATCACCGACTTCGTCATCGCCGACCTGAACGAATCGGCCGCCGCGCGGCTGGGCTACCATGGCCAGGAGATCAAGGGCAGGCCGCTGCGCGAGGTGGCCCCGCATCTGCACAGCGGCGGCGTGGTGGAGAAATTCAAGCAGGTGATGACCACCGGCCGGCCGCTGCAGGAGGAGGTCGAACGCGAAGAACCCGGCGCCGGACCGTCCGGCGAACGCTGGTTGCACCGCCAGATTGTCGCGATCGACAACGGCGTGGCCGTGACCACGCGCGACATCACGCCGCACAAGGAGGCCGAGCTGGCGATGCGCAAGAACCAGGCGGAGCTGGCGGCCGTCAACGACGCCTCGCCCCTGGGCCTGATCCGCGCCGACGCCACCGGCAAATGCACCTACGTCAACCGCACCTTCGAATTCATCACCGGCCTGCGGCGCGACGAGGCGCTGGGCGACGCCTGGCTGAGCGCAGTCCATCCGGGCGACCGCCTGGTGCTCAAGGCGGCCTTGCGGCGCATGGTCAAAACGCGGCTGCCGCACCAGGACACGCTGCGCTGCATCCATCCGGACGGCATGATGATCTGGATCTCGTTCAAGGCCGCGCCGATGATCGTCGACGGCCAGGTGTACGGCTACGTGGGCACGGTCGACGACATCACCCACGTGCGCAAATCGGTCATGGCGCTGCGCGAGAGCGAGGCGCGGCTGCGCACCATCACCGATACGCTGCCGGCGATGGTGGCCTACATCGATTACGAGGAGGTATACCGCTTCCATAACATCGCCTACGAACGAGAATTTAACCGGGGCGGCCTGGCGGTGCTGGGCAAGACCATCCGGCAAACCATGGGCGAGGAGCGCTACGCGGTGCTGGCGCCCTACATCCAGCGCGTGCTGGCCGGCGAGGCGCTGACGTTCGAGGAGGACGACAGCAGCGGCCCCGCCGAGCGCACCTTCGAAGTCGATTACATCCCGCAGCGCGACGAGGACAATGTCACGGTGATGGGGTTTCACGTCATGCGCCAGGACGTGACGGCGCAAAAGAACGAAAAACAGCGGCTGCTCAAACTGTCGCAGGTGGACGCGCTGACCGGTTTGACCAACCGCGCCGGCTTCCTGCAAAAGCTTAACGAGAGCATGGCGGCCAGCCGCGAAAGCGGCGGCATGATGGCGGTGATGTACATGGATATCGACCGTTTCAAGCCGGTCAACGACACCTTTGGCCACAGCGTCGGCGACGCGCTGCTAAAGATCTTCTCGGCGCGCCTGACCCACGCGATGCGCGCCAGCGACACCATCGCGCGGCTGGGCGGCGACGAATTCACCGTCATCACGGAGCGCATTCACCGGGTGGAAGACGCCGCCGCGCTGGCCGCCAAGATCGTCGGCGTGATGCAGGCGCCGTTCGACTTGAGCGGGACGGTGGTGTCGGTGTCGGCCAGCATCGGACTTGCCTTTTACCAAGGCGAGGACATCACGCCGGCGGAATTGCTGAACCGCGCCGACATGCTGCTGTACGAGGCCAAGCAGGCCGGCCGCAACACCTTCCGCACGGACACTGCGCCGGCCGAAAAACCACTGTAAAAACCGCCGACTCATCATTTCTCAACTCGTGCCCGGCCGTCTTGCGCTATATTGTGCGCTTCCCGGCTGTTTTGCTGCTTTTTGCTGTTTCCACTACACATCTCCATGCGTCTGCTGCACACCTCCGACTGGCATCTCGGCCAATCCCTGCATAATTTCGAACGTCATTACGAACACCAGCGTTTCCTCGACTGGCTGCTCGACACCGTCGTCAGCGAACGCGCCGATGCGCTGCTGATCGCCGGCGACATCTTCGACAACGCCAATCCGTCGTCGGCGTCGCAAAAGCAGCTGTACCGCTTCCTGCAGCGGGCCAAGGAACGGGTGCCGCACCTGAACCTGATCGTCATCGCCGGCAACCACGACTCGCCGGGCCGCCTGGAGGCTCCCGGCCCGCTGCTGGAGGCGCACGGCACCCGCGTGGTCGGCGCCGTGCAGCGCGGCGCCGACGGCGCCATCGACATCGAATCGCTGGTGCTGCCGCTGACCGGCAGCGGCGGAGCGGTCGAGGCCTGGTGCCTGGCCGTGCCGTTCCTGCGTCCCGGCGACGTGCCAAGAATGCCGGCCGCCCAAGACAACGAAGGCGCGGCCGACCCCTACCTGGCCGGCATCGCCCTGCTCTACAAACAGGCGCTGGAACTGGCATTGACCAAGCGCCGGGACGGCCAGGCGATCCTGGCGATGGGCCACTGCCACATGGTCGACGGCCAGATGTCCAACGACTCCGAACGCCGCATCGTCATCGGCGGCACAGAGATGCTGCCGGCGGGGATCTTCGACCCCGCCATCGCCTACGCGGCGCTGGGCCACCTCCATTTGGCGCAGGCGGTCGGCAAGCAGGATCACATCCGCTATTGCGGCAGCCCGATACCGCTGTCATTCGCGGAAGTCGGCTACAAGCACCAGATCCTGCGTATCGATATCGACGGCGCGGCGGTTGCCGGGATCACGGCTATCCACGTCCCGCGCGCGGTGGAGTTGCTGCGCGTCCCGGCCAAACCGGCGCCGCTGGTGCAGGTGCTGGAAGAACTGGCGGCGCTGGACGTGGCGGACGCCCCGCCCGACCAGCAACCCTTCCTGGAGGTGCGCGTGCGGCTCGACGCGCCGGAACCCGGCCTGCGCTCGCGCATCGAAGCCGCGCTGGAAGGCAAGCCGGTAAGGCTGGCGAAGATCGAAACGTCCAGCGCCGCGCGCGCGTCGTCCATCGACAGCGACGTGATGACGCTCGACCAGCTGGAGCAGCTCAAGCCGGACGACATCTTCCGCCAGCTTTATCAGCAGCGCTTCGGCAACGACGCCCCGTCCGAACAACTGAGCGCGTTCGCGGAGTTGATGCTGCCATGAGAATCCTGAAAATCGGCGGCAAGAACCTGGCCTCGCTGGCCGGTGAATTCGGCGTGGACTTCGAAAGCGAACCGCTCGCATCCACCGGCCTGTTCGCCATCAGCGGCCCGACCGGCGCCGGCAAAAGCACGCTGCTCGACGCGCTTTGCCTGGCCTTGTACGACGCCACGCCGCGCCTGCTCAAGGTCGCGGGCCGCAACTACCTCACCGACGTCGGCGCCGAAACCGTCTCCACCCAGGACACCCGCACACTGCTGCGCCGGGGCACTGCCGAAGGCTATGCGGAAGTCGATTTCGTCGGCAACGACGGCGCCTCCTACCGCGCGCGCTGGAGCGTGCGGCGCTCGCGCACCAAAGCCGAAGGCGCGTTGCAGCCGACCGTGATGTCCTTGCTCCTGCTGCCGGCGCTGCAACCGGTCGGCGGCACCAAGACCGAAGTGAAGGCGGAAATCGAGAAGCGCATCGGCCTGTCGTTCGAACAGTTCACACGCGCCGTGCTGCTGGCGCAGAACGAGTTTTCGGCCTTCCTCAAGTCCGAGGACAACGAGCGCGGCGAGCTGCTGGAGACCCTGACCGGCAGCACCATCTACACCGAAATCTCGATGCGCGCGTTCGAACGCGCCAAGGTGGAGCAACTGGCGCTGCAAAAACTGAACGCGCGCCTGGCCGACCAGAAGCCGCTCAGCGCCGAGCAGCGTGGCGAGATCGAGGCGCAAGGCCACGCCGCCGCCGAAGCGTTGCAAGGGCTGGAGCAGCGCAAGGCGGAGCTGGAGCAGGAACTGCGCTGGCACAAGCAGGCGGAAAAACTGAAGGAAGACGAACTGGCCGCGCAGCAGGCCAGCGAGTTGGCCGCCGCCGACGTGCAGGCGTCCGCGCCCCGGCGCAGCGCCCTCGCCCGCATCCTTGCCGTGCAGCCGGCCCGCCCGCTGGCCGACGACATCCGCCGCATCGACGCCGACATCGCCGCCACCCAGGCCGCCATCGCCGCCAGCACCCAGGCGGCCGCCGAGGCAGCGCTGGAACTGGAACGCGCCGACGCCGCGCACACGCAGGCCGCCACGCAACTGCTGGAAGCGGAGAACGCCCAACGCGCCGCCGCGCCGCTGCTCGACCAGGCCAAGGCGCTGGATGCGCGCATCGAAGCGATGTTGCCGGCCTACCGCCAGGCGTCCGCCGCATGCGAAAAGGCCGAGCAAGCCGATGCCGCCGCCAAATCGGCGATGCAGTCCAAGCAGGACGAGCGCGTGCGCCTGGACGCGCAGCAAACGGCCGGCGTCACCTGGCTGGGCCAGCACAAACAGTGGAAAACCCTGGCGCAATCGTGGGAGCGCTGGGACGTGCTGTTTGTGCAGGCCGGCCAGGCCGCGTCGCAGGCGGAAAAACTCGGCAACGCGGTCGCCCGCGTGCAGCGCAACGCCAAGGCCCACCGCGACGAAGAGGCCGACGCCAGCGCCAAGCTGGCGACCTCGAACGCCGTGCTGCAAACGCTGGAGGCCCGGCGCCAGGACGCCGCACAGGCGCTGGCCGCGTTCTCCGCCGAGCAGTTGCAAGCGACGCGCAGCGGCGGGGAGCAGCGCCGCGACCTGCTGGCCGGCGCCGAAAAAATATGGATAGAGCTGGAAGCCCGCCAGCAGCGCGGCGCGCAGATCTCGGCGCAGTCGGCGCAACTGCGGCAGGCGATGGAGGCGGCCGAACAGCAACTGGCGGCGGCGCAGCAGGAAAACATCGCCATTCTCGGCGCCTTCTCGCAGGCCGAGCGCTCGCTGAAGCTGGCGGAGGCCGCGTGCGCGGAGAACGTCGAATCGCTGCGGGCCTCGCTGGAAGACGACACGCCCTGCCCGGTGTGCGGCGCGCACGAACACCCCTACCGCCATAACGACGGACCGCTGCAGGCGATGCTCGGCGGGCTGCAGGACGAAGTCAACCGCTGCCGCCGGCAAATGGAGTCCAACGTCAATCGGCAGGCCGCCCAACGCGCGACCGTGCAGGCCAGCCTGGATCAGCTGCAAGTGCTGACGACCGAAGGCCGTGGCGTGCAGCAGGCACTGGAAAAAATACGCGCGGCGTGGAGCGCGCACCCGCTGGTCGCAGCCGCCGGCGTCTCGCCGTCCGAACTGCCGGCGGAATCCGAGCGCACCGACTGGTTCACGTCCGAACTGGAGGCTGCCCGTACGGCCCTGCAAGCGGCCGAGCGGCAGGAACGCGCGCTGCACGCCGCCCGCAATGCCCGCGACCAGGCGCAATCGGCCTGGGATGTGGCGTCGGCGGAGCACGCGCGTCTGCAAGGTGTGGCGTCAAGCGCGCAGACCGCGCTGGCACTGGCCAATACAGAATACAAGGCGCTCGAAGACCAGCGCATCGAAGTCGCGCTGACACTGAGCGCGCTGCTGTCGGACCTGGACGCAGCCTTCAGCGGCGGCGACATCCCAAGCGACGAATGGAAGGACGACTGGAAAACCGGGCCCGCCCGCTTCCACGCGGCGCGCCAGGCCGAAAGCAAGCAGTGGCTGGCACAGCGCGCCGCCTACGATGAGCGCAGCGCCGCCATGGCCACCATCGACGTCGAGCTGAAAGGCTTGAACGATGCCCTGGCCAAGACCGGCCAAGACGCGCTCGGCGCCCGCGAAGCCTGGAACGTCGCCGACGCCGCGCTGCGCGCCATGCAGGAGCAGCGCATGGAACTATGGGGCGGCAAGCAAGTGCGCGAAGTCGAACAGGCGCTCCTCACCGCCATCGACGGCGCCAGGTCGCAGTTATCCAGCCGCCAGCAGGCGGTCCAGCAGGCCACGCAAACCAGAACAAGGTTGGACGAGGCGCTGGCGCAAGCCGGCCATCGTCTTGCCGCGTTGCGCGACGCCGCCACGGCAGCCGCCAGGAATCTGGAAGACTGGCTGGCGGCATTCCAGCAGCGCCAGCCCGCCGACGACGACGAACATCATCTGCGCGATCTCGACCAGCTGCACGCCCTGCTCGCCCACACCGCCGACGACATCGACGCCCGGCGCGACGCGCTGCAAGCCATCGACCGCGCCGCCGACAACGCCGTCACCGTTTTGAAGGAACGTCAACGCCAGCGCGAACAGCACCAGTTGTCGGCGCCGCCAACCCGCATGCCCAAGACGGTGACGACGGAAGACGAAACGCCCGATCCGGCCGATATTCCCGACCTCCCGGACTCGCCGGTCGCCGCCCTTGCCTCAGCCCTCAATGAACTGATGGCCGAACGTAAAGCCGTCCACGATGCCGCGACCGCGCTGCAACTGGCGCTGGCGCAGGACGACGCCAAGCGCCGGCAATCGCAGGCGATGCTGGTGGAAATCGAACAACAGGAAGCAATCGAACAGCGCTGGTCGCGCATGAGCGATTTGATTGGCTCGGCCGACGGCAAGAAGTTCCGCAACTACGCGCAGCAGTTCACGCTGGACGTACTTCTCGGCTACGCCAACGCCCACCTGAACCACCTCGCGCGGCGCTATCAACTGGAACGCATCAACAATCCGGCCAGCCCTTCGCTGGCACTACTGGTGCGCGACCAGGACATGGGCGGCGAAATGCGCTCCGTGCATTCGCTATCGGGCGGCGAATCGTTCCTGGTGTCGCTGGCGCTGGCCCTGGGACTGGCCTCGCTGTCGTCGAACCGGGTGCGGGTCGAATCGCTGTTCATCGACGAAGGCTTCGGCAGCCTCGATGCGGAAACGCTGCGCGTCGCCATGGATGCGCTGGACGGCTTGCAGGCCATGGGTCGCAAGGTCGGCGTCATCTCCCACGTGCAGGAGATGACGGAGCGGATCGCCACCAAGATCCTGGTGCAGCCGTCCGCCGGCGGCCGCAGCACCATCACGGTTATGTAAGGGTGGCGCCACAATTTGCTATTATTAGTGCTCCAGTTCGGAAGCGACTTTCATGAGCATTGGCGCCATATCAACCAGTTCCGCGATCCAGCCGCCCGAGCGCGCAGCGCCCCGGTCGCGGGAGGATGCGTCCGCGCCGGTCGATTCCAGGACCGCCGCCACCGGTGGCGCCTCCACCACCACGCTGACACCCGAAGCACTGAAACTGATTGACGAGCTCAAAGCGCGCGACGCCGAGGTGCGCCAGCACGGGCAGGCGCATTTGGCGGCGGCCGGCGGCCTGGCCGTTTCCGGCGCGTCCTATACCTATCAGCGCGGCCCGAATGGCGTCAATTACGCTATCGGCGGCGAAGTGCAGATCGACACCTCGCCCGGCGGCACGCCCGAGGAAACCATCGCCCGCGCGGCGACCATCCAGGCGGCGGCGCTGGCGCCGGCCGGGCCGTCCGGCCCCGACCGCGCCGTGGCCGCCCAGGCGCAGCAAATGGAAACCCAGGCCCGCGCGGAACTGGCGCAGCAGCAGTCACAGGAGGCGACAGGCGCTACCGGGCAACAAACGCAATCGACCGCATCGGAGCGCATGCGCCGCGCTTACGGCGCCGAACCGGTGTCTCAGCCCGCGCTGAATGTCTATGCATAAGAGCCGCAGGCGAGTGATAAAATCCCGCCTTCGCCTCCCGCTTCCGGAATCAATCATGTTAAAAGCACCACGCACCCTCACCTTCAAATGCGCCAAGTGCGCCAAGGCGGTACAAGTCCGCCTGCAGAAAGTCTCGGCCTGTTCGCACATCCAGCCTTACCTGGGCATTTGCGCCTGCGGCGAGGTAAAACACCACGCCATCGGCCAAAAAGACGCGGTCGCGTCCTACCTCGCGGCGCCTGAAGGCTGGACCCACCACCACTAATAGACGGTCGGCCCTCAAGTTTTCCGGCGGACGACCGTTATATAAGTATTACTAAACGGAAACTGCCATGTCCACTCTCTCCGCACTCGGCGCCCGTGCTTTGCCGGCGTCCTACACTGCCGCCACGCCGCAAAACGACGGCAAGACCACCGGCACGCCCGCCACGCAAAAGAGCAACAGCGCAGCGTCCTCGCCGCTTTCCCTGTCCAGCAACGCGCTGGACATGCAAAAACGTGTCGCCTCGGTCGGCACCGCCACCGTCGATTTCGCCGAAGACCTGATGAACAGCTTCACCCAGGCCCTGTTCGGCGACGACGCCAAAGGCGCCACCATCGACTTCGACTCGGCCAGCCTGGACGCCTCGTCCAGCTACGCGCTCGGCGTGCAGCAAAGCTCGGGGCCCAACGGTACCCGCTCGCTGGCCGCCTTCAGCTTGAACGACAGCGCGCACTTCATCGGCAAGGGCACGATCACCACCGCCGACGGCCGCAAGTTCGACTTCGAGGTCGAAGTCAAATACGAGTACCAGCTCGACGCAGCCGCCAGCCAAACCACCGGCGGCAACGCGCCCAAGGCCGACAAGATTGGCAACAACGCCAGCGAGCGTGCCAACGACCGCGCCGGCGACAAGGCCGGCAACAAGCCGCAAACGGTCGACCTGCCGAGCGTCCAGCTGCCGAACATCGACTTCGCCGGCACCCTGGCGGACCTGTTCCAGCTGATCGGCCGCGATCTTCAATCGGCGCTGTCCACCACCGGCGACGACGGTAGCCAAAACGGCGACGCCGTCGACCGCAACGCGCTGCGCAGCCTCTCGCTGCGGCTGCTCAATCTGGTCGACAGCAAGGAAGCCAGCACCAACACCTACACCGCGCCGACCCCGGCCGACCAGGCCAAATCGGCCGCCGCGTATGGCGGCCAGGCCGGCGCCGCCGACAAGGTGACCGGCGGCCCGTCCGGCGCCGTCGATCCGGCGGTTGAAGCGGCCAAACCGGCCGCCTTGGCCGCAGCCGATGCCGACTCGGCGCCGCCCGCCACCGTCGCCGCCGATGACGGCAAAGGCGCCGGCACCGCCGCCAGCTGACCGCCAAGTATAATAAGCGCCTCGACACACGGAAACGCCGCAGGGATGATACGCATCCCCGGCGTTTTTTGTGCTTGTTTTTTTCTCATCATTACATCCGCCTAGCCGCTTCTTTACCGATTGCCTGACATGCCCGTACAAACTCCCTCCTCCCCGATTCCGCAGCAGATACACTGGGAGGAAAACGGCGTGCAATGCTCCGCGCGCTGGCGCTCCGAGGCCGGCATGCCGCCGCCCAAGCGCGTGATGATCGCCGACGACCGCACCAACGCCGATGTCGCCTACCGCCTGGCCTGCGAAGGCACGGCCCTGCTGTGGCGCGGCGACTTCCAGAACGCCCGCCAGCTGCTGCAAGCGCTGGCCCGCCGCGCCGACGTCAAAGGCAAACCGTCCAAAAAAGCCAAGCCGGCCAAGGCTCCGGCCACGCCGACCGAAGCGTTCCACCTTCACCGCCAGGCGCAATCGCAGCGCGCCCGCACCCTGGCCATGCTGCTGATCCCCTTCGACGCCGGCTATACCATCCCGCTGCGCCGCGCGCCGGATGTGCAACTGGCCTGCAACGAAGCCTACGGCCGCTTCGAAGAACCGTTCATCGCCTCGCTGCGCGAGCTGCTTGGCCTGATCGGCGCCCACGAATGGCGCCGCACCGGCGTCGAGATTCCTGCGCTGGACGCACGCATCCACCCGCACTACGGCGTGTTCTCGCCGGTGCGCGGCGAATACGTCGAGCTGGTGGCCAATACGCCGCTGCCGGCCGGCGTCAAGCTGGCTTATGACATCGGCGCCGGCACCGGCGTGCTGTCGGCGGTGCTGGCCAAGCGCGGCGTCGCCCGCGTGATCGGCACCGACCAGGACCCGCGCGCGCTCAGCTGCGCGCGCGAAAACCTGGCGCGCCTCGATCTGGACGGCCAAGTCGAACTGCTGCAAACGGACCTGTTCCCCGAAGGCCGCGCGCCGCTGGTGGTGTGTAACCCGCCGTGGGTGCCCGCACGGCCGAGCTCGCCCATCGAATACGCCGTTTACGATCCCGACAGCCGCATGCTGCGCGGCTTCCTGGCCGGCCTGGCCGACCACCTGACGCCGGGCGGCGAAGGCTGGCTGATCCTCTCCGACCTGGCCGAGCACCTGGGCCTGCGTCCGCGCGAGGAGCTGATGGCGTGGATCGCCGCCGCCGGCCTCAAGGTGCTCGACCGTCACGACGTGCGCCCGACGCATCCGCGCGCGGCCGACACGACCGATCCGCTGCACGCGGCGCGCGCCGCCGAGGTGACGTCGCTGTGGCGTTTGGCCGCCGCGTAAGCCGGAGAAAATATTGGCCCTTGCGGATCGAGTCAGGCCTGTGTATAATTTGGGCCTCAGACGCGGGGTGGAGCAGTCTGGCAGCTCGTCGGGCTCATAACCCGAAGGTCACAGGTTCAAATCCTGTCCCCGCAACCAAATTCAAAAAGCCGTTGATTCTTGCAAAGGAATCAACGGCTTTTCCGTTTTCAGCATCGACCCGCGCGCCACGACTATCTCGTCGCTAGCCTTGCGCGTTTGATGATATCCTTGCCACTCTTGAGCTTGCCAAAGCGACATCAATGTCCTGGACAAAAATTCTATGCAGCTGAAAACCCGCAACAATATCAACGTCCATGGCGATGGCGACGCGACCATGGTGTTGGTCCACGGTTTCGGTTGCGACCAAAGCATGTGGCGCCATCTGGTCCCAGCCTTCCAGGACCAGTACAAGCTGGTGTTATTCGATCTGGTCGGCAGCGGCGGCTCGGACCTGTTGGCCTACGACAAAACCAAATATTCCACCCTGCAAGGCTACGCCGACGACCTGCTGGAGATCGTCGACCACTATGCGGCCGGGCCGGTGGTCTTCGTCGGCCACTCGGTCAGCGCCATGATCGGTCTGCTCGCCTCCAACGTGGCGGCGTCCAAGTTCGCCGCGCAAATCATGGTGGGCCCGTCCGCGTGCTACATAGACGACGAGAACTACCGGGGCGGCTTCTCGCGCGCGGACATCGACGACCTGCTCGACACGATGGAGAGCAATTACCTCGGCTGGTCGAGCAACATGGCCCCGGCCATCATGGGCGCGCCCGACACGCCGGAACTGGGCGTGGAACTGACCAACAGCTTTTGCCGCACCGATCCAGACATTGCCAAGCACTTCGCGCGCGTCACCTTCCTGTCGGACCACCGCGCCGACCTGGCCAAGTCGACCACCCCTACCCTGATCCTGCAATGCACCGACGACCTGATCGCCCCGAAGGAAGTGGGCGATTTCATCCACCGCGCCATTCCCGGCAGCCAGTTGGCGATGATCGAGAACGTCGGGCACTGCCCGCACCTGAGCGCGCCCGCCGCCAGTATCGACGCCATGCGCGCCTATCTGGCCGGGCTGCGCTGACCCCATGCGCGAGCGCCGCAGTTCGGCCTGGGACCTGTGGGAGGACGCGCCGTGCGGCCTGCTGATCGCCGCGCCACACGGCACGCTGCTGCGCGCCAACGCCACCGTGTCGCGCTGGCTGGGCTACGATTTGGCCGAGCTGATCGGCCATAAGCGATTTCCCGACCTCATGCCCATGGGCGCCCGCGTGTTCTTGCAAACACATTGGACGCCGCTGCTGCAAATGCAAGGCTCGGTGTCCGAGGTCCAGCTGGACCTGCTGCACAAGGACGGACGGCGCATCCCGATGATGCTGAGCGCGATCCGGCGCGAGCGCAACGGCGTGGTGCAGGATGAAATCGCGCTGTTGATGGCGGCCGATCGCAAGCTCTACGAGCGGGAACTGCTGGCGGCGCGCGCCAAGGCGGAGGCGGCCACCAACGACCTGGAACTGGCGCAGGCCCGGCTGCGCCAGGCCAACGGCGCCATGGCCGCCGAGGACCGCCGCAAAGACGAATTCCTCGCCACCCTGGCGCACGAGCTGCGCAATCCGCTGGCACCGATGGCCAACGTCATCGCCACCATGGAATTGCGCGGCGCCGACGCGCCGCCGTCGGGGCGCGAGCTGGGGGTGCTGACGCGCCAGGTCGCGCAAATGACGCGGCTGGTGGACGACCTGATGAACGTATCGCGCATCAGCCAGGGCAAGATCGACCTGCGGCTGGAACCGGCCGACCTGGCGCAGACGCTCAAGTTCGCCGTCGAAGAGGCGATGTCATCGATCCACGCGGCCGGCCAGTCGCTGCGCATCGATCTGCCGGCCGGCGCGATGTGGGGCAACGTCGACCGGGCGCGGGTGACGCAGATCGTCGCCAACCTGCTCAACAACGCCAGCAAATACAGCCACCGGGGCGCCTATATCGAACTGGTCGCGCACGTGTCCGACGGCAGCGCGGTGATCCAGGTGATCGACGACGGCATGGGCATCCCGGCGGACCAGCTCGGCAATATTTTCGACATGTTCTCGCAGCTGACGCCGGCATTGGACCGCGCCCAGGGCGGCTTGGGGATCGGCCTGTCGCTGGTGAAGGGCCTGGTCGCGCTGCATGGCGGCGAGGTCTCGGCGCACAGCGCCGGTGTCGGCCATGGCAGCTGTTTCACGGTCCGCCTGCCCTTGATCGAGCCGCCAGCGGACGCGGTGGAAGAGGAACCGCCGCCGCCGCCCGCAACTAGCAGCCTCGCGGCGAGCATCGTCATCGTCGACGACAATGTCGACGCGGCCGAGACGCTGGCGGCGGCGATGGAAATGCTGGGCTACAGGACGATCGTCGCCAACAATGGGCAGCAGGCCTTGCGCGCGATCGCCGAGTCGCTTCCGCAGGCCGCCATCCTGGACATCGGCCTGCCGGACATGAACGGCTACGATCTGGCGCGGAAGATCCGCAGCGAGCCGTGGGGCTGCGAAATCGCGCTGGTCGCCGCGACCGGCTGGGGCCAGGAATCGGACAAGCAGGCCGCCAGGGACGCCGGCTTCGACCTGCACTTCACCAAGCCGCTGGATTTCATGAAACTGGACCAGCAACTTCGGCCGTTAATGCCAAACGTCGGGGGTCAAGTCTGACATTCCGACACGTGCTGAACATTATTACTGACGAGGGCGTGTACGAATGTCAGACTTGACCCCCGAAGGTATTTTTACATTCCGACATATTCATTTGCCCCTGCAAATGCCACAATCATGCTTTTTGGCAGCTCAGGAGGCATAGTGAAGAATACGGACCCGGTCGAAACGCAAGCGCAGCAGGACGCACCCGCCAACCCGGCGCGCCGCCGCATCTTCCAGGCCGCCGCCGCGACCGGCCTGGCCACTTCCCTGCCCGTCCTGAGCGAGGCCGCGCCCGTCAGGCTGCCGGTCAAGGGCTCGCTCGACGCCAAACTCAAGGCCAACGTCAAGAACGTGGTGGTGATCTACCTGGAAAACCGCAGCTTCAACAACCTGTTCGCCAACTTCCCCGGCACTGCGGCGCCCTTGTCGGCCGCGCCGGCAGCCGCCTGCCAACAGCGCGACCGCAACGGCGCCGTGCTGCCGGCGCTGCCCAAAATCTGGGGCGGCATGGTGCCCACGCCGCAGGACATCGGCGGCAAGAAATACGTGCTGAAGGAAGACGACATCAAGGACTTGCCGAACGCGCCGTTCAAACTGGCCGACGTCGAAGGCAAGCCGCTGCCCGAGGCGGTCATCACGCGCGACCTGTGGCACCTGTTCTACCAGAACCAGATGCAGATCAACGGCGGCAAGAACGACGGCTTCGCCGCGTGGGGCAACACCGGCGGCATGGTGATGGGCTACTACGGCGAAACCAGCAAAAATCTCGGCCTGTGGAAGATCGCCGAGCAGTACACCTTGTGCGATAACTTCTTCATGGCGGCCTTCGGCGGCTCCTACCTGAACCACCAGTTCCTGATCACCGGCCGCACGCCCGAGTACTTCAACGCGCCGCAGACCGCCGCCAAAAAGAAGATCGCGGTGCTCGACGACGGCCCCACCGGCATGCGGCTCAGCGTGACCAAGGACAGCCCGGCGTCGGCGATGGACGGCATGCCGCTCTACGTCAACAACGGCGCCATCACGCCGGACGGCTACGCGGTCAACACCATGGCGCCGCCCTACCAGCCGAGCTACATCCGCCCTGCCGCCGGTGGCGACAAGCTGCTGGCCGATCCCGACGACGCCGGCACCCTGCCGCCGCAAACCTACGACACCATCGGCGACCTGCTGTCGGCCAAGAAGGTCGGCTGGGCGTGGTACGGCGGCGCGTGGCAGGCTGCGCTCGACGCGCGCGGCGGCGGCGAAAAGCCCAACTTCCAGTACCATCACCAGCCATTTAACTATTTCCAGCAGTTCGCGCCGGGCACCGCCGCGCGCGCCGAGCACCTGCGCGACGCCGGCATGGGCGACAGTCCGATCTCGAACAAATTCATCGCCGACGCCATCGCCGGCAAGCTGCCGGCCGTGACCTTCTACAAGCCGCAAGGGAATCTGAACCTGCACGCCGGCTATTCCGACATCGAATCGGGCGACGCCCACATCGCCAACGTCATCGAGCACCTGAAAAAATCCCCCCAGTGGAAGGACATGGTCATCGTGATCACCTTCGACGAGAACGGCGGCTGGTGGGACCATGTGGCGCCGCCCAAGGGCGACCGCTGGGGTCCGGGTTCGCGCATTCCGGCCATCGTGGTGTCGCCGTTCGCCAAGAAGGGCCAGGTCGACCATAGCTTCTACGACACCACGTCGATCCTGCGCTTCATCACCCGCCTGCACGACCTGCCGCTGCTGCAAGGGCTGAAGGTGCGCAACGAGGCCTTCGCGGCGCGCCAGGCGCCGCCGCCGGGCGACCTGACGGGGGCCTTGAGCTTCCGCTGAGATTCCCCTTGGGGCCGCGTGGGTATGCTACAATCGCGGTTATTACCTCACTGAGCCCGACTCCTGCAGCCGGGCTTTTGTTTTGAGCGGCGCATTTTCGATGGCGCCGTGGGCACGAGATTTTGAAATGAGAGATAAAAAAGATAACGCTACGTTCGACCTGCCCGGTTTCAGCCCGGCCGCGCCGCTCGAACCGGAAGCGAAGCGTCCACCGGCGCCCCGCGCCAGGCGCGCGCAGCTCAAGCAGGAACAACTCGAACTGCTCGAACCGACCGACGCCAGCGGCTTGCCGGTCTGGGTCCGCGACGAATCCCTGGACCTGACCGGTTTGCCGGTGTGGGCGCCAAACTAAGCTTCACCCAATCACCACCGCACACAGCATCAGGGCCGGAACGGAGCCTGTTAGACTGTGCTTACGTCCTTTTTGAACAGGCCTGACATCATGACCTCCCCCGACACCACCACGCCGGATGGCGACAATACCGCCTTCGCCAGCCTGCCGCTGACCGCCGAATTCCTCGCCAACCTCGACTCGCTCGGCTACAAGTCGATGACCACCATCCAAGCGCAAAGCCTGCCGTCGGTGCTGGCCGGACGCGACCTGATCGCCCAGGCCAAGACCGGCAGCGGCAAGACCGCCGCCTTCGGCATCGGCATCCTGGCCAAGCTCAATCCAGCCTGGTTCGCCGTGCAGGCGCTGGTGCTGTGCCCGACGCGCGAACTGGCCGACCAGGTGGCCAACGAGTTGCGCCGGCTGGCGCGCAGCACCGGCAACGTCAAGGTGCTGGTGCTGACCGGCGGCTCGCCGATGCGCCCGCAAATCGCCTCGCTCGAACACGGCGCCCACATCGTTGTCGGCACCCCGGGCCGCGTGCGCGACCACCTGGGCCGCAATACGCTGGACCTGACCAAGGTCGAGACCCTGGTGCTCGACGAGGCCGACCGCATGACCGACATGGGCTTCTACGACGAAATCGCCGGCATCGTCAGCGCCTGTCCGAAGCGCCGCCAGACCTTGCTGTTCTCGGCCACCTATCCGGACGACATCCGCCGCGCCACCGATTCCTTCCTGGCCGATCCGGTCGAAGTGACCGTCGAGGCGCAGCACGACAACAGCAAGATCGAACAGCTGTTCTTCGAGATCGGCTTCGACCAGCGCACCGCCGCCGTCGGCAAGCTGCTGGGGCACTACAAGCCGGCGTCGGCGATCGCCTTTTGCAACACCAAGGTGCAGTGCCGCGAGCTGGCCGACGACCTGCGCGCCAAGGGCTTCTCGGCGCTGGCCTTGTTCGGCGAACTCGAACAGCGCGAGCGCGACGAGATCCTGGTGCTGTTCTCCAACCGCAGCTGCTCGGTGCTGGTGGCAACCGACGTCGCCGCGCGCGGCCTCGACATCCCGAATCTGGAGGCGGTGATCAACGTCGACGTCTCCAAGGACACCGAGGTGCACATCCACCGCGTCGGCCGCACCGGACGCATCGGCGAAAAAGGCCTGGCGCTGTCGCTGTGCGCGCCCAACGAAAAGAAATGGGTCAAACTGATCGAGGAATACCAGGGTTCGAAGGCCGAGTGGTTCGACCTCGATAGCCTGGACGGCGACGACTACGGCGTCGATCCGGCGCCGATGATGACCCTGGTGATCTCGGGCGGCAAGAAGGACAAGCTGCGTCCGGGCGACCTGCTGGGCGCGCTGACCGGCGACGCCGGCCTGAGCAAGGAACAAGTGGGCAAGATCAACGTGTTCGAGTTCCAGACCTACGTGGCGATCGACCGCCGCGTGGCCTACGAAGCGTTCGACCGCCTCAGCAAGAACAATCCGCTGGGCGGCGACTTCGGCGCCATCAAGGGCCGCAACTTCAAGATGCGCTTCATCGAGGCGTAAGCCGTCCGGCTAGCGCGCAGGCGCCGGCGCCGGCGCCTGCGCCGGTTCGCCGCGCGGCCGGTCGGCGCAGCACGGCTTGAGCAGCACCATCCCGGCGCTCGCTTCGGCCACGATCGCGCCGTTGTCGGAAATCGCCAACGCCGAGCCAACCACCAATCCGGCCGGCGCGTTGCGCAGCCGCTTGTTCAGATCGATCATCCCATCTTGCGCGGTCCAGAGGAATCCCCGATCCTGGCCCGACGCGTCGCGCGACCTGCCGACCACCTGCCCCTTGTTGTTGACGTCGAACGCGATCGAAGCCGCCCCGCCCAGCGTGCCAAGATCGACCATGCCGCCGGCGCGCGTCCACGACATCGCGTGCTGGCCCTCATCCGGAAAGTTGATCAGGCCGGCGATGCGGCCATGGTCGTTCATCGCCGTGACAATCGACTCGCTACCGCCGGCCGTGCCCAAGTCCCGCATGCCGGTGGCCGCCGTCCACAGGAAAGCGCGGATGAGCGCGGTCTCCCCGGCCAACGACACATAGTTCCCGGCGACCTCGCCACCGGCACCCACCACACCTGCTGACGAATCGCCCTCTGCCAGCGTGTGGATGTCGACCATCCCCGTTTCGCGCCGCCAGACGAACGCGTGGCGCCGCCCGCCCGGCTGGTCCGACGCCCCGCCGATCACCCCGGCGTCGTTGATCGCATCGCCGAACGAGATGCCTTCGAAGCCGGTGCCGAACGCGCCCAGGTCCTCCATGCCGTCCCCCACGCTCCAGCGGAACGCATGCGGCGGCACGGGTCCGTTGGCCCAGGAAGTTCCCGTGACCACGCCGTGGTTGTTGATGGCTGCGCCATCCGATTCGCCGTGCCCCGGCAACGCGCCCAGATCGATCATGCCGCCATCGGCATCCCAGACGAAGGCGCGGTGGTTCTCTGACGTGAGGTAGGACCGGCCGACGATCTGTCCCGCGTCGTTCAACCCCTGGACCCAGGTGATCGGGCCGCCGAGCGTGCCGATATCGCGGACCCGGGTGCCGTCATAAAAGAAGCCGCGCTGGCCTTCGGCGGTTTCCAGTCCGAAGGCGGCCTGATCGTTGGAATTGATGCGAGGTAGGCTGGTCAGGAGCGTCCCCGGGTGCAGCACGATGACCCGGTACAAGGCCGGCGCGGGGTGCGCACTGGTTGATTCCGCATCAAGCTGCTGCGCGTCTTGCGCCGTGGCCGCCGCGCTAACGCTCAGCAGCGCCACCAGCAGGCCCGACAAAAACCGCGCGGCGCACCGTGCCGGCTGTGGCGCCGGGCTTGCAATGATGGATGGCATTCTTTTCTCCTGATGAGTATGAGAAACCGGTCGCGGCGGCGTTCGGGCGGCCACCGCGATCGGACATGCCTTGAGTGTGGGGCGCGGGCTCGACGCAACCATGAACCGCATCAGTCAACAGCTTGAGGCAGATCAATGCGACACGCCGATTGCCCAAACTAAATTGAGCCAGGAAAATTTGTTAGCGCCGCTCCGCGCGCGGCAGCAACGCCGTCAGCACGCCCAGCGGCAGACGGGAACCCAGCTTGTAGCCGTAGGCGACGCCGGCGGCGTCGGCGACGTGGCCCGTGGCGGCGTCGCCTACCATACTCAGCGACGCTGCGTCGGCGGCGGCGGGTTGCGGGCCGGTTCCTGCGAGGATCGGGCCGGTTGCCCGGACGGCTGCGTTTGGTTGCCTTGCGCGCCACCGCCGCCACCCTGGCCCTGGTTGCCGCCCGTCAGCGGGGCGCCCTGCTCGGTACCCACGCCTTGCGGCGCGGCTGCGCCCGCGCGCGGACCGGAGGCGTCGGCCCGCGCCGCCACGGCCGGCCGCGCGACGGAACCGGCGGCGACATTGGTCCGCAACGCCGGCGCCTGCGCCGTCTGCGCTGCATAAAAAGCGGCCAGGGCAGCGACATCCTGCTCGCCCAGGCGCGCTGCGATGGTCGGCATCTGTCCGCTGGGATCGGTCTTGCGCGCCCCGCTCTTCCATTCGGCCATCGCCGCCGTCAAATAGGCGGCATGCTGGCCGGCCAGGTAGGGATAGGCCGGCGCCTCGCCCGCGCCGTTGGGGCCGTGGCAGTTGATGCACGCTTGCACCTGGAGTTTGTCGTCGCCCTGGTTGGCCAGCGCCAGCGCGCGTTTTTGCCGTGCGGCGTCCCGCTTGGCGGCGACGGCGCCCGGCTGCGCGCCCGCCGCCTTGGCCGGGTCGACACTGGCATACCACGCGCTGCTGTCGAGGCGCTGTTGCGCAGTCATCGCCTTGGCGATCGGCGACATCACCGGGTTGTCGCGGCGGCCATCCGCGAAGGCGCTCATCTGCCGTTCCAGATAAAACGGCGGCTGGCCCGCCAGACGCGGAAAACCGGCGGCAGCGTTGCCTTCGCCCTGCGCGCCATGGCAGCTGATGCACGCGGTGACGCCGTCGGCGCCCTGCTCGGCGAGCTGCCGTCCGCGTTCGGCCGAGGCCGGCTGCCGGGCTTGCTGCTGGGGCTGCTGGGGCTGCCGGGGCTGCTGTAATTGCTGCGGTGCCGGCCGCGCAGCGGGTGCCGGCGCGGGCGCCTGCCGCGCCAGCGCCGGCATCGCCAACAACGCCAGGAAGGCGACCAGCGCGGCCACTGCGCACGCGAACACCAGGCACCGGCCGGCAAACAACCAACGCCGGGCGTTCATGCCTGCACCATGGGGCCGGGCGACTTCAGGTAGCGCTGCACGATGGCCTCGGCCGCCATATAAGCGAGCGCGCCAACGGTGTCGGTTGGATTGTAGGACGCGTTCTGCGGGAAGTTGGAGGCGCCGATCACAAACAGGTTGGACACGTCCCAGCTCTGCAAATAGCAGTTGACCACGCTGGTGCTGCGGTCCGCGCCCATCACCGTGCCGCCGGTGTTGTGGGTGGTCTGATATTGCGTGACCGTGTAAGGCCCCTTGCGCCCGGCGCCGTTGACCTGGCGCGCGCCCATCGCGCGGCCGATCTCGACCGCCTTGCCCGTGACGTAGGCCGACATGCGCAAATCGTTGGCCGGGAAGTCGAACGTCATGCGCAGCAGCGGCAGCCCCCACGCGTCCTTGTAGGTCGGGTCGAGGTCGAGGTAGTTCGCGCGGTGCGCCATCGAACTGCCGTGAACGTTGAGCACCGACGTGTGGTTGTAGTGGCGAACCACGGCGCTTTTCCACTTGCCGCCCCACGACGGCGTGCCCGGCGGCGTCGGATGGAACTCGATCGGACGGCCGTTGGTCATCACCTCGCCGACATAGGCGCCGCCGATGAACTTGTGCGGCCCGTGGTCGAAATTGTCGCCGACGAAATCGGCGATCACCGTCCCGCAGGCGCCCGAGCGCATGAAGGGATTGATGTTGGTCTTTTCGTCAAAGAACACCTGCACCGAGCTCATGGTTTGGTAGGCGTAGTTGCGCCCGACCGTGCCCTGGCCGCTGCGCGGATCGTACGGGGTACCGATCCCCGACAATAACAGCATGCGCACGTTGTTGAGGGCGAACGAGCCCAGCACGACCAGCTTTGCCGGCTGCTCGAACTCGCGTCCGGCCGCGTCGACGTAGGTGACGCCGGTGGCCTGGCGTTTGTCCTTGCTCAGATTGATCCGCAGCACCTGTGCCTGCGTGCGCAAGGTGAAGTGGGGGTCCTTGAGCAGCACCGGCAGCAGAATCGTCTGCGGCGACGATTTGGCGTAGTGCTCGCAGGCATAGCGTTCGCAGTAGCCGCAGAACATGCACGTGCTCAGCTGCATGCCTTCCGGATTGGTGTAGGGCTGGCTCAGGTTGGACGACGGTTGCGGAAACGGATGGTAACCCTGCTGCGCGGCCGCCTTGCGGAACAGCGCCGAACCGTACGGCTCCTTCATGGGCGGGGTCGGATAGCCGCGCCGGCGCGCATCCTCGAACGGATTGCCGCCTGCGATTTTCTTGCCGCCGATGTTGCCCGCCAAGCCGCTGACGCCAAGCAGATACTCGAAGCGGTCGTAATGCGGCTCCATGTCGGCCGCCGTCACGCCCCAGTCCTGTATCGTCAGCCCGGGATCGGCAAAGCGCGCGCCATAGCGCTCGGTGGTCAGGCTGCGCATGCGAAAATCGCTGTCCTGGAAGCGGTACGTCTGGCCGTTCCAATGCACCGCCGCGCCACCCAGCCCCGTCCCCGGCAGAAAACTTTCCCAACGTCGGATCGGCAGCGCCACCTGGTCGGCCCGGTTGCGGAACGTCACCGCCTCCTTGGTGTTGTCCTGCATTAGTCCTTTGCGCACCGAGTAGCGCAGCTCGTCATGCATTTGCGGTCCCTGGAAATCAGGCACCGTGAATTGCGGCCGCCCGCGTTCCAGGCCCACCACTTTGAGGCCGGCGCGCGTCAGCTCGCGTCCCAGCATGGTGCCCACCAGCCCGACCCCGACCAGCACCGCGTCCACCTCCGCCAGTTTGGTCGCCATCACGCCCCCCGCTTGCCGGAGTGCTGCGTGGACACGGGATGCAGGTGGATGACACCGGCGCCGTTGTCGCCCATGCTGATCGGCGCGCGCGTGTAGGCCACGCCATGCTGGTCGACCAGGTCGTAGAAGCTGGCGTAGGCGCCGGGAAAGCCGATCATCTTCCAGGACGCCATGTCCTTGTTGCCGCCGTAGACCGGATCGCTGAAGTAGCCCTCGATGGTGAGCGCCAGCAGCGATTCGAAAAACACATGGGCCGGCACGCCGTGCAGATCCTGCTTGCCGTTTTGCAGCGATTCGAGATACAGATCCTGGCGCGGACCGGGCAGCGTTTCGAACGCGCCCTGCTTGCGGCCCTGCAGCTCTTCGCGCGCGCCGCGCAGCGCGTTGCGGAACAGCTCTGCCGGCGTGAACGGCAATTGATAGCCCTGGCTGGCGTCACCCGGCTGCCAGGGACCGCTGCGGTACAAGCGCTCGCCGGCGCCCCACGCGCCGGCCAGTTGCCGGTCGATGTACACCGGCACGCCAGCCGCGCGCGCGCCGGGGCCGTTGTCGTCCTCGGGAATCAGGCGCTCGGTGGCCGCCTCGATCCAGCGCATCTCGTCGGGGTTGAAAAACAGCGCCGCGCCGGAGTGGGCGGCCGGCGTTGGCGCCGGCGCCGCCTGCGCGACCAGCGCCGGCGCCTGGGTCAGCGCGGCGGTGGCGCCGCCGGCCAGTTTGAAAAATCCTCGTCTGGAAATTTTTGTCATCGGGCCTCCTGCTGAGTGTCTGGGGAGACCGCGCCAGCTAAACGTGGCGCGGCCGCATCGTTAAATTGTATGAGCCGGCGACGCCGGTTCCGATTGAAACCGCGACAACGCCAGCAAAAAAGAAGCGGAGTGTGGCCGCCCACGCCACAGGTTTTCCGGCGATCATTTAAAAACATGCACGCTGAAAAGATGGATAATGCGGGACGATGAAAACAGGAAAGGAAGAGCGATGCACAAGCTGATTGCGGAGCTGCGGCGTCTGTATTTAACCAACGACCGGCGCTACCCCGACGCCGATCTCGAGCGCCACCTGCGCGGCGAGCTGGGCATGGCCGTCGACCTGGCGGACGCCGAGGGCATGGCACGCGCGCTAGTGATCAACTTCGTCAAGCGCCCCGGCGACGAACACTGGAGTCAACTGTGCGCCACCGCCAACGCGCTGCAAACCGAACTCGGGTTGCCAGCGCCGGCGGTCAGCGTTTCGGGCGGCGACAGCTATGGCTTGTGGCTGTCGCTGGAAAAGCCGGTGCCGGCGGCCCGCCTGCAACAGCTGAAAGCCTTGCTGCACCAGGCTTACTTTCCTGAACAGCCGCTTGAGCTCGACAACGCGGCGGTCGAATTGCCGCCATGCATACACCAGCCCGGCGGTCTGTGGGCGGCCTTCATCAATCCGGGCATGGGCGCCTCGTTCGCTGACGAGCTGGGGCTGGAGATGGCGCCGCCGCTGACGGCGCAGGTGGCGTTTCTGGAGGGACTGCGCGGCATCACCGGCGCCGAGCTGGAACACGCGCTCGCGGTGCTGCAGAAGCCGCTGGATGCGGGCGAGGCCTCAACGCCAGCGCCAGCGCCGATGCCGGCAGCCATGGTCAACCCGCGTGGCGACGACAACGGGCTGCTACTGAAGGACGCTTCGATCGAACAAATCGTCCGGCACCTGCAGGAGCGCAACATCGAACCGACCCTGCGCTTCCTCAAATAACGCTGCGATAACTTATCTGACCGCCAGCGACACGCTGGGCGGGAACTGCGGCGCGCGCCGGTGCAGGGTGGCTTGCTCGTACGAGTAGGCCATGCGGATCAGCGCCGCGTCGCTGTAGGCGGCGCCGACGAACGACAGCCCGACCGGCAGGCCATGCACATACCCGGCCGGCACGGTGATGTGCGGATAGCCCGCCACCGCCGCCGGCGACGAGAAGCTGCCGGTGAAATGGTCGCCGTTGACGAAGTCCGTCAGCCACGCCGGGCCGCCGGTCGGCGCCACCAGCGCGTCGAGCCGGTGCTCGCGCATCACGCGGTCGATGCCCTCGGCGCGCGCGTAGCGGTGGTTGTTGGCCAGCGCCTCGCGGTAGGCGGGCGTGTCGAGCCCGCCCTTCTGCTGCGCCCGCTCCAGCTGCTCCTGGCCGAAGTAAGGCAGCTCCTGCTGGCGGTGTTTCTGGTTGAAGGCGATGACGTCGGCCATGTTGGCCACCGACGCGTTGGGCGCGTACTCCTTCAGGTAAGCGGCCAGGTCGGCCTTGAATTCGTACAGCATCACCTCGGTCTCGGTCTCGCCGTACTTGTTCGCGTTCGGCACCTCGGTCTCGATCAGCACCGCGCCCTGCGCGCGCAGCTCGGCCAGTGCTTTTTCGATGACGGCGTCGACCTCGGCGTTCTCGCCGAAGAAGTTGCGCGCCACGCCGATGCGCGCGCCTTCCAGCCCGCCCGTGCGCAACGATTCCGTGTAGTCGCCGCCCTTGCCCGCGCCTTCCCTGGTGATCGGGTCCTTCGGATCGACGCCGCTGATGGCCGCCAGCATCAGCGCGGCGTCGGCCACGCTGCGCGCCATCGGGCCGGCCGTGTCCTGCGAATGGGCGATCGGGATGATGCCGCTGCGGCTTACCAGTCCCAGGGTCGGCTTGATGCCCACCAGGCCGCAGATCGACGCCGGCGAAACGATCGAACCGTCGGTCTCGGTGCCCACCGCCAGGGTGGCCAGGCCGGCGGCGATGGCCGCGCCGGAGCCGGAGCTCGAACCGCTGCAGTTGCGGTCGAGCGAATACGGATTCAACGTCAGTCCGCCGCGCGCGCTCCAGCCGCTGACCGAATGCGTCGAGCGCATATTGGCCCATTCGCTCAGGTTGGTCTTGCCGATGATGACGGCGCCGGCCGCGCGCAATTGCGCGGCGACGTGGGCGTCGCGCGCCGCCCGCACGTTCGACAGCGCCAGCGAGCCGGCGGTGGTGCTCATGCGGTCGCCGGTGGCGATATTGTCTTTTAATAGAACCGGAATGCCGTGCAGCGGGCCGCGCACGCGCTTCAGGTGGCGCTCGCGGTCCATCTCGAGCGCGATCTTGAGCGCCTCCGGGTTGATTTCGATGATGGCGTTGATGCGCGGGCCGGCCTTGTCGATGGTGCGGATGCGCGCCAGGTATTGCGACGTCAGCGCGTGCGAGGTCAGCTTGCCGGCCTCCATCATCTGCTGTTGTTCGCGCACGCCGGCGTCGAGAATGCCGCCGGCATGCTTGCCGGCCGCCGCAGGCGCGGCCTGGGCCCGGGTTGCGCCGGCGGCGCCCGCCGCGACGCCGATTCGAACGAACTGCCTGCGATCCATACCGTCCTCGTGAATGGTAACCCTGATGATCCGGCGATCACCAATACGCAAAATTTGTTGCGTCGCATTAATATATCAGCGCGTTGTCACCACCACCACAAAAATTACTTCTATTTCAGCAATTAATTGCATTTGACCTACTTTTAGGCATAAAAAAAGCACGCCGGCTGCCGCGGGCGTGCTTTTTTGCCACAAAATCGCCGATGTTCGGCGATTATTGGCGCATCCGGATCGAAACCGGTAACGAACTAAGTGACAAACTTAGTTGCGAACGATGCGCTTGTATTCGTTGGTGCGGGTGTCGATCTCGATGACGTCGTCCTGGCTCACGAACAGTGGCACTTGAACGGTGTGCTGCTTCGATTCGATGGCGTTTTCGATCTTGGCTTCTTTCAGGACGTTGCCCGAAGTGTTGCCCTTGACCGCAGGCTCCGAGTACACGATCTGGCGCGCGATGGTGGTTGGCAGTTCAACCGAGATCGCCTTGCCGTCGTAGAACACGGCTTCGCATTCCATACCGTCTTTCAGGTAGTTCAGCGCGTCGCCCAGGTTCTCTTCTTCGATTTCGTACTGTTCGTAGTCCGCGTCCATGAAGACGTACAGCGGATCGGCGAAGTACGAATAGGTCACCGGCTTTTTGTCCAGCACGACCACGTCGAACTTGTCGTCGCCGCGGAAGACGTTTTCCAGCGGGCTGTTGGTCAGAAGATTCTTCATCTTCCATTTGTACGTGAAGCCCGTGCGGCTCGAACCGTTCACATCGGAGCGCAGCACGATGAATGGTTTGCCTTCGACCATGATGATATTGCCAACACGAATTTCTTTTGCAGGTTTCATAGGGAGTGTACGTAAAAAGTAGGTTGCGTAAAAATCATCTGTCGCCGGGCCAAAAGCCGTCAGCTCACGGTTGATCCAGTAAAAATGTGCGAGATTAACCCGGCATTATACCCGGCTTTTCCCGCGACGCCTATCTCAAGCTGCCGGCGAAACGCATCAGGTTGGCGGCCAGATCGCCGTTGGCCAACATCTGTTGCCGCCATTCTTCCGCGCGCGCGGCCATTTGCGGCATCGCCGCGTGGAAGGCGCGCCACAGGGCCGTTCCATCGCCCTGCCCGCCGGCCGTCGGCGCGCCGTTCCACTCCAATGCAAATTGTTCCAGCGCTGGCAAGGCGGTGGCGTAGCGTTGCAGGAAGGCGCGCAACTTCTTGTGGTGCAAATTCTCATCCTGCGGATAGATGTGCCAGACAAACGGCTTGCCGGCCCACTGGGCGCGCACGAAGGAGTCCTCGCCGCGCACGAAGTTCAGGTCGCAGGCCCACAGCAGTTTGTCGTAGTCGGGCTGCGGCACGAACGGCAGCACCCGCACCGTCAACGCGCCTTGCGTGGCGGCCGCGCCCGCCGTGGCCGGGCCGCCGAGGAACGCTTGCACCGCCTCGGCGGCGACGCCTTCGGGCACCAGGCAAACCATGGCCTCGCCGCCCTGCCGCCAGGCGTCGAACAAGGCCGCGACCGGCGCGTGCGGATAGCAGAACAGCGACACTTTGATCGCGGCCTGTTCGCGTGGCGTCACGCCCAGCCCGCCCAGGAAGGCGGCCATCGCCGCCGGGTCCGACTGGAACGCCAGCCGCTCGGGTTCCAGCGCCGCCTCGCGCAGCAGGCCGCCGGTCTTGTCGGTAAAGCCGGGGAAAAAGAAATGCTTGGTCAGCGGCAGGCGCGGATGCGGCGACGTCAGCCGATGGCAGCCTTCGACCCACTCCTCCGCCGTCAAGCCTTCCAGGTTGAACCAGACCGGACGCGGCGTGCACTCGGCCATCGCGGCGATGTAGCCGGGCGGGATGTCGCAGGCGAAGAACTCGATGACGATGTCGGCCACGTCGGCAGCGTCGTAGATACCGTCCTGGTCGCGCCAGTGGCGCACGGTGACGCCGTCGATCAGTTGGCTGTCGGCGTCGAGCGCCACCTGCGGACACAGGCGCCGGAAGCTGACCAGATCGTCCACCCAGAGCCGCACGTCGAGCGCGTGCTCGCGCCGCAACTGGCGGGCCAGGCGCCAGCAAATGCCGATGTCGCCGTAGTTGTCGACGACACGGCAAAAGAGATCGAGGCTGCGCAAAGTCATGATGGGGGACGGTTTAAAAATGAGGCTGGATGATACCTGATTAACGTACGAAGGGAACCAAGAATACCAAAACTTCGCCTCGCGCCGCAGGTCCAATTCCTTCCAGCCCAGGACCTCCTCAACGCGCGCTTGCAGAACGACGGAGAACAATAAAAGGTCGCGCCTGGTGGCGGCGCGCTGGTGCTGGAACCAACGCAATCCACAAACGAATCAATAACAAGGAGATGTCATGAATGAGTTTCAACAATACTATGGACAACAACTAGCGCCGCAACAAATGGGCCAGATGGGTCAGATGGGTCAGATGGGGCCGATGGGCCAGATGGGGCCAATGGGCCAGATGGGTGGCTTGGCGCCGATGGGCTTCCTCGGTGGCATGTTCGGCGCCCCGCTGGGTGGCCTGATCGGGCGCGGCATCGGCGGCCTGTTCGGCAACGCCAAGCTGGGCAACCAGATCGGCCAGCTGGCCGGCGGCATCGGCGGCTCCTTCCTGCCACTGGGCGCCGATCCCGTCAGCGCCGCCTACGCACAACAAGCGCAGCAACAACAGCTGCAACAACTCCAGCTACAACAACAATTACAGCAGCAACAGATGATGCCGCAACAAATGATGCAACCCGGCGACCTGTCGGCGCAAGGCTGGTTCGGCAATATGGTGAAGCACGTGGCGCGGCCGTTGGGCGGCGCGATCGGGGGCGCCTTCGGTCACGCCGGCATGGGCAACGCCATCGGCGGCATCGCCGGCCAGTTGGGCGGCATGCTGCCGTTCGGCGCCGATCCGATGTCGATGGCCTATATGCAGCAGGCGCTGCAAGAAGCGCAGATGCAGCCTCAAAGTCTCATCGGACCGACTCCGGGCTCTGGCGGCACCGGCTGGCTGGCCAATCTGTGGCGCAACCGCTTCCCCAACACCTTCACCGGCCTCCCTCCCGGCAACAGCGGCATAGGCGGTTCGCGCATGTTGCCGTTCGGCGCAGATCCGATGGCGCAGGCCTACGCCATGCAGGAGGCCCAGATGCAACAGATGCAGCAGATGCAGCAGATGCAGGATCCACAGGGAATGATGCCGCAAGGGGGATGGTTCGGCAACCTGATCAAGCACGTCGCCCAGCCATTGGGCGGCGCCATCGGCGGCGCGTTCGGCAACGCGGGAATGGGCAATACCATCGGCGGTATCGCCGGGCAACTGGGCGGCATGCTGCCTTTCGGCGCCGATCCGGTCATGGCCGCTTACGCCCAGCAAGCCGCGCAGCAAGCCCAACTGGCACAGTTGGCCCAGCAGCAAGGCGGCAACGGCGCAATGTACGGCGGTCAGCAAACGCTGCACTGACGCCGCACTGACACGCTGAGGCGACGGCGCCGCACGCCGTTCTTGCCCTCCGACGGCCCCGGCCGCGGAGGGCGCTGCTTTGAGGAGAAACCCATGAGCCACGCGCACACCGCGCCAGGCAAGGCCAGGTATTTGATCCACGCTGGCGGCGGCACGCCGCTGACGGACTTCCTCGCATTGGCCGAAACCGATCCCGAGATCACCGTGATCGATCTGATCGGCCCGCGCGGACAGCCGCACACCGCCGTGTTGGAAATCAGCGAAGACACCGCGCAGCGGCTCCAGCGGCAGTTCCGCGACGCCAGCGCCCCCACCCACCAATTCACGATAGAACCGGACCGCCCGCTGTCGATGTTCGACAGCGGCGCGGCCGGGCCGATTTGAAAGGAATCCACATGCCCAAGAATCCCAACGGCGGCGCACCGATGCCGCCGGAGTCCACATCAAGCGGCGGCGAGCCGGCGGCCGCATCCAGTACCGAAGGAAGCGGCGCCACCTCCACCACCACCACCGGCGCCGGCGACGGCAATGCCGCGCGGGCGGCCGACAGCCGGGCCGAGAACGTCGGCCGCGCCATCGGCTCGCGCAAAAAACAATACGTCGTCGCCCCGCGCCAGGTGCCGGAGGGCTTGCAAACGCTGGGCTTCCAGCCGCTGCAGTTCGCCACGCTGGAACAGGCGCTGCGCAACAGCGCCGACATCGAGGTGGTCGACACGGTCGGTCCCAAATCGGTGCTGGGCGCGCTGGCCGACGGCATGGGCGGCAGCCAGGGCGTGCTGGTGGCACGCATGACGGAACAGAAGGCGGCCCTGCTGCACCAGCAGGGCCAGGGCCGGCTGCTGGTCGAGCATGACCAGCACCTGACCTTGATGGAGCCCGCGTTTCGCCAGCCGCAAATGGTGACCGGCGTCATGCCCGGCGGCGGCGGCCCGGTCGTCAATGCCGTCATCAGCGTGATCGGCAAGGACGGCGCGCCGCAGGCCGACGCCGAGGTATCGCTGTTCGGCGGCATGATGCCGGCCAGCGGCAAGACCGACGCCAACGGCCAGGTCACGTTGTCGCTGTTCGGCGAGACGCCGGAGTCGATCACCGGCCTGTACGTCAAACCCAAGGCCGATTACTGGAGCTTCTACCAGCGCGATCCGGACATCAGCACCGACGAGGCCAACGTGGTGGCGCTGCGCGCGCTGTCGGACTGGCCGGCGCTGGCGGGCTTTCCACGCCAGCGCGCGCTCGGCTGGGGGCAGAAGGCGATGCGGCTCGACCAGTTGCCGGGCGCCTACCGCGGCCAGGGCGTCAAGATCGCCGTCGTCGATTCGGGCGCGGCCACGTCACACGACAATCTGCGCGGCATCAAGGCCGGCTTCGACGTGATGAACAAGAAGACCAATCCCGAAGGTTGGGACCAGGACACGATGGGCCACGGCAGCCATTGCGCCGGCGTCATCGCGGCGGCCGACATCGCTTCCGGCATCCGCGGCTTCGCGCCCGACGCCGAGGTCCACGCGTGCAAGCTGTTCCCGGGCGGCCAGGTCAGCCAGTTGATTGACGCGCTCGAGTACTGCATCGACAAGCAGATCGATGTCGTCAACCTGAGCCTGGGCGGGGCCGAGGTGTCCGAGGCGCTGGAGCAGCAAATCCTGCGCGCCAAGCGGTCCGGCATCGCCTGCATCGTCGCGGCCGGCAACTCCGGCGGTCCGGTGCAATACCCGGCCTCGTCGCCGAACGTGCTGGCGGTGGCCGCCATCGGCAAGCTCGACGAGTTCCCGGTCGATAGCTACCACGCGCAGACGCTCGATGCCAATGTGGACGCCTACGGCTATTTCACCGCCAAGTTCAGCTGTTTCGGACCGCAGGTGGGCGTATGCGGACCGGGTGTGGCGATCACCTCCTGCGTGCCGCCGAATAACTTTGCGGCCTGGGACGGCACCTCGATGGCGACGCCGCATATCACCGGCCTGGCGGCGCTGGTCTTGGCGCACCACCCGGACTTCCAGACGCCGCAGTACAAGGCGCGCGGCGCCGAGCGGGTCGAGCGGCTGTTCCAGATCCTCCGCGCCAGCGCGCGCCGGGTCAGCCTGGGCGACCAGAGCCGCACCGGTTTCGGCATGCCGGATGTGTTGGTGGCGGTCGGCCTGCAAACGCCGGCCGGGCAAGCCGTGCAGCAGCCGGCGGTGACGCCGCAGGCGCATGCCATGCAGCAGCCGGTGATCGCCGGCATGATGGCGCCGCAGGGCATGATGGCGCAGCAAGGCATGCTGTCGCCGTTCATGGCGGGCGGCATGGAACCGTTCGGGCTGGAGCTGGCGCGGGCGCCGTGGAATATGCCACGCACCGGGCCGTGGTACCAGATCTCGCCGACGATGCCGCCGCAGTATCCGACCTTCCAATGGTGACGCACTGAAAACGCGCCGGACAATGCAAAAAGCCGCGCGAGGCGGCTTTTTGCATACTGCTTGTTTGGCGTCCCCAGGGGGATTCGAACCCCCGTACTCACCGTGAAAGGGTGATGTCCTAGGCCTCTAGACGATGGGGACAGAAATCTGTCCGTGTTGCCGACCTAAACTACTGGTAAAACTGGAAAAATCCTGGCGTCCCCAGGGGGATTCGAACCCCCGTACTCACCGTGAAAGGGTGATGTCCTAGGCCTCTAGACGATGGGGACTTTTCCAAGGCGCGAATCATAGCAGTCAAATTCATCGAACGCAATAGCAAACCCTTGTTTTTGCACGAGATTCCCGCAAGATTGGCAGCCCGGCAACGCACACCCACCAAGGCAAGCGCGGGCAAAAGCGACGGCACAAATACAAAAAAGCCGCGCAAGGCGGCTTCGTCATCGAATCAAATGCTGGCGTCCCCAGGGGGATTCGAACCCCCGTACTCACCGTGAAAGGGTGATGTCCTAGGCCTCTAGACGATGGGGACATGTCGGTGCTCTCTGCGCTAATGGTGGAGGTAAGCGGGATCGAACCGCTGACCTCTTGCATGCCATGCAAGCGCTCTCCCAGCTGAGCTATACCCCCCGGGCGCAGAAAGTCTTCTGTCGTACTACGGTGCTGCAACTACCTCTTCTACTACTCGTCAGCCTGGCAAAGCTGGCGTCCCCAGGGGGATTCGAACCCCCGTACTCACCGTGAAAGGGTGATGTCCTAGGCCTCTAGACGATGGGGACCTTGGCGCTACGGTTACTACGTCGTCACTATCATCTCCGCGCAGTGGTGGAGGTAAGCGGGATCGAACCGCTGACCTCTTGCATGCCATGCAAGCGCTCTCCCAGCTGAGCTATACCCCCCGGGCGCAGAAATAATAAAAGCCGCTTGCGCGACTTTTGTTTTCACTACTTGTATCTATCCAGCATGAAGCCAAACATCAAACAAATCAGTACAAACAACGTCAACTACAACTCTGCTACTTTACAACTTGGCGTCCCCAGGGGGATTCGAACCCCCGTACTCACCGTGAAAGGGTGATGTCCTAGGCCTCTAGACGATGGGGACCGCGAACAACCAAACTGCCACTACGTTTCTGCGCATTTTCAACAATCACCAAAGTTTCTTGGTGGAGGTAAGCGGGATCGAACCGCTGACCTCTTGCATGCCATGCAAGCGCTCTCCCAGCTGAGCTATACCCCCGTTGGCGCAGAAACAAGAGTATAGCAAAGAAGCCGCACTATGCAAATACCCTTTTGCAACTTTGCTCCGGTTTTAATTCAAACTCAGAGAAATTTCGCCAGACGCGCAACAATCGCCTCGCGGCCGAAGATCTGCAACACCGCATCGATGGCCGGTGTCTGCAATTGACCGGTGACGATCAAACGCAGCGGCATGGCGATCTGCGGCATCTTCAACGTGTTCGCGGCCAAGACTTCCTTGATCATCGCGGCCAAGGCTTCCTTGCTCCACTCCACCGTCTTGCAGCGGTCGGCGAACTGCGCCAGCGCCGGCTTGACGGCGTCGGTCAGGTGCTGGGTCAGCAGCGCGGCGTCCGGCTGCGGCGTGCGGTAGAACAGCATCGCCGCGTCGGCCAGTTCGTTGACAGTGTTGGTGCGCTCCTTCATCAGCGCCAGCACGGCCGGCAGATCGGGCGCGCCATCGAACTCGGCGCCTGCCGCCAGCATGCGCGGCTTGGCCAGCTCAGCCAGGCGTGCGTTGTCGGCCTGCTTGATATAGTGGTTGTTGAGCCAGTTCAGCTTTTCGATGTTGAACTGCGCGGCCGAGTTCGACAGGTGCGAACCGTCGAACCACGCGATCACCTGCTCCATCGAAAATACTTCATCGTCGCCGTGGCTCCAACCCAGGCGCGCCAGGTAATTCAGGATCGCTTCCGGCAGATAACCTTGCGCCGGGTATTCCATGACGTTGACGGCGTCCTTACGCTTGGACATTTTCTGGCCGTCGGAGCCGAGTATCATCGGCAGGTGGCCATACAGCGGCAGCGGCGCGCCGATCGCGCGCAGGATGTTGATCTGGCGTGGCGTGTTGTTGACGTGGTCGTCGCCGCGCAGCACGTGGCTGATCTGCATGTCCCAGTCGTCGACGGCCACGCAGAAGTTATAAGTCGGCGTACCGTCCGGACGGGCGATGACCAGATCGTCCAATTCCTTGTTGCCGATGGTGATGGTGCCTTTGACGAAATCGTCCCAGGTCACTTCGCCGTCGAGCGGATTCTTGAAGCGCACCACCGGCTTGCGGCCTTCCGGAATCGCCGGCAAGGTCTTGCCCGGCTCGGGACGCCAGGTGCCGTCGTAGCGCGGCTTTTCGCCGGCCGCGCGCATGCGCTCGCGCATCGCTTCGACTTCTTCCGGCGACGAGTAGCAGTGGTAAGCGGTGCCGGCGCTCAGCATCTGGCCCACCACCTCGCGGTAGCGGTCCATGCGTTGCATCTGGTAGAACGGGCCTTCGTCGTGGTTCAGGCCCAGCCATTCCATGCCTTCGATGATGGCTTGCACGGCTTCCGGCGTGGAGCGTTCCAGGTCGGTATCCTCGATGCGCAGCACGAAGGTGCCGCCGAAGTGGCGGGCGAAAGCCCACGAATACAGCGCCGTGCGGGCGCCGCCGAGGTGGAGGAAGCCGGTCGGGCTGGGAGCAAAGCGGGTACGGACTGGCGTGGCTGGTGTGGTCATCGAGGTAAGAAAGCTGAGATGTAAAAGCAGCTATTTTACCTCGTCGCCGCCTTAATCGTTCTTGATGACGATGCTCGGGAACTTGCTGGTCATGTCCTTGGCCTTCTCGGACACTTGCACCGCGATCTTGCGGGCGATGTCTTTATAGATGGCGGCGACCTGGCCGTCCGGATCGGCCACCACCGTCGGCTTGCCGGAATCGGCCTGCTCGCGGATCGCCATCGTCAGCGGCAGCGCGCCGAGGAACTCGACATTGAAGTCCTTGCACATCTTGGCGCCGCCGCCGGCGCCGAAGATTTCCTCCGCATGGCCGCAGTTCGAGCAAATGTGCGTGCTCATGTTCTCGACGATGCCGAGGATCGGAATGCCGACCTTCTCGAACATCTTCAGGCCCTTGCGCGCGTCCAGCAAGGCGATGTCCTGCGGCGTGGTGACGATCACGGCGCCGGTGACCGGCACCTTTTGCGACAAGGTCAGCTGGATGTCGCCGGTGCCGGGCGGCATGTCGACGATCAAATAATCCAGGTCGCGCCAGTTGGTCTGCTCCAGCAACTGCTGCAGCGCCTGCGTGACCATCGGGCCGCGCCACACCATCGGCTCGTCCGGATCGATCAGGAAGCCGATCGACGACACTTGCACGCCATGGTTTTCCAGCGGCTCCATCGATTTGCCGTCCTTGGTTTCCGGACGGCCCGACACGCCCAGCATCATCGGCTGCGACGGGCCGTAGATGTCGGCGTCGAGCAGGCCGACCGAGGCGCCCTCGGCGGCCAGCGCCAGCGCCAGGTTGACGGCGGTGGTCGATTTGCCGACGCCGCCCTTGCCGGAGGCTACGGCAATGATGTTTTTCACATTCGGCATGAGCTTCAAGCCGCGCTGCACCGTGTGCGGGATGACCTTGGTCGACACGCCGACGCTGATGTTGCCCGCGCCCGGCACCGCCTTCAGGCCGGCGATGACGCTGGCGCGGATGCTGTCGACCTGGCTCCTGGCCGGATAGCCGAGCTCGATATCGAGGGAGATATCGCCGTTGTCGACCTTCAAATTCTTGACGGCCTTGCCGCTGACGTAATCTTTCGTTGTATTTGGATCAATGATTTTGGACAGCGCCGCCTTGACGTCTTCTACAGTAATGCTCATGTGACTCTCCGTGAAATGTGCGACCATTTTAGCGCATCGCGCCATAATTACCGGCCGCGCCCCATTGCCGGAGTGACCGCTTGCCGCTTCCACTGTTAAAATGCTCCTTTTCCACCCACAAAGTGCATCAACCATGACCCGCAAGCTGTTCGTCACCACTGCCCTGCCCTACGCAAACGCCGCTTTCCATATTGGCCACATGATGGAGTACATCCAGGCCGACATCTGGGTCCGGTTCCAGCGAATGCAGCGCGATGGCGATCTGCCGCGCACGGTGCACTTTGTCGGCGCCGACGACACCCACGGCACGCCGATCATGATCGCCGCCGAAAAGGAAGGCATCACGCCGCAGGAATTCGTCGCCAAGATCGCCGCCGGCCGCGCCCAGTACCTCGACGGCTTCCACATCGCCTTCGACAACTGGTACTCGACCGACTCGCCGGAAAACGTGGAGTTGTCGCAAGGCATCTACCGCAAGCTGCGCGACGCCGGCCTGATCCAGACCAAGATCGTGCCGCGCTTCTACGACCCGGTCAAAGGCATGTTCCTGGCCGACCGCAACATCAAGGGCGAGTGCCCGGTCTGCCACGCCAAGGACCAGTACGGCGACAACTGCGAAGTGTGCGGCGCGGCCTACCAGCCGACCGAACTGATCAATCCGTTCTCGGTGTTCACCAACGCCACGCCGGTCCTGAAGGATTCGGAACAGTATTTCTTCAAACTGTCCGATCCGCGCTGCTATGAATTCCTCAAGGACTGGCTGAACACGCCCGGCCGTTTACAGCCGGAAATGGTCAACAAGGTCAGCGAATGGCTGGGCGAGTCCGGCGAGAAGCTGGCCGACTGGGACATCTCGCGCGACGCGCCCTACTTCGGCATCCCGATTCCGGACGCGCCGGGCAAGTTCTTCTACGTCTGGCTGGACGCGCCGGTCGGCTACCTGGCCAGCCTGAAAAACTATTGCGAGAAGCAGGGCATCGACTTCAACGCACTGTTGAACGACCCGGCCACCGAGCAGATCCACTTCATCGGCAAGGACATCGTCTCCTTCCACCTGCTGTTCTGGCCGGCGATGCTGAAGTTCGCCGGCCATCCGGTGATCGACAAGCTCAAGGTCAACGTGCACGGCCACCTGACGGTCAACAACGAAAAAATGTCCAAATCGCGCGGCACCGGCATTTCGCCGCTGCGCTATTTGAACCTGGGCATGAATCCGGAATGGCTGCGCTACTACATCGCCTTCAAGCTCAACTCGAAGGTGGAAGACCTGGACTTCACCGGCGAAGACTTCGTCGCCCGCGTCAATAGCGACCTGATCGGCAAGTACGTCAACATCGCCAGCCGCTGCGCCGGCTTCATCGCCAAGAAATTCGACGGCAAGCTGGCCGGCTCGCTGTCCGAGGGCGCGCAGGGCTGGATCAAGCGCGCGCTGGTGACGGCCGAGGGCGTTGAACGCCAGGCCAGCATCGCCGCCAATTTCGAGGCGCGCGAGTTCGGCAAGGCGTTGCGCGAAATCATGGAAATCGCCGACATCACCAACCAGTATGTCGACGAGAACAAGCCGTGGATCCTGGCCAAGGATGAAGCCAAGATTGCAGAGCTGCACGACGTCTGCACCGCCGCGCTGATCCTGTTCCGCCAGCTGACGATACTGCTGTCGCCGGTGCTGCCGGGTGTGGCCGCCAACGTCGCCAAGTTCCTCAACGACGAAAAGCTGGTGTGGGCCGATACCGATGTCGCCAGCGGCGCCGTCTCGCAAGCCATGCTGGGCCGTACCATCGGCGCCTACAGCCACCTGATGACCCGCGTCGACGCCAAGATGATCGAAGAGCTGTTCGACGCCCCGAAACCGGACGCCGCCGCCCCTGCCGCTGCCACCGCCGCTGTTACCGCCTCGGCGCCTGCCGCCGCCGGCGCCGCGGCCGCCCCGGCGCCCGCCACCGGCATCGAGGAACTGGCGCCGGAGATCAAGATCGACGACTTCGTCAAGATCGATCTGCGCATCGCCAAAATCGTCCACTGCGAACACGTCGACGGTTCCGACAAGCTGCTGCGCCTGACCCTGGACGTCGGCGAAGGCCGCCACCGCAACGTTTTCTCCGGCATCAAGTCGATGTACAAGCCGGAAGAGCTGGTCGGCAAGCTGACCGTGCTGGTCGCCAACCTGGCGCCGCGCAAAATGAAGTTCGGCGTGTCCGAAGGCATGGTGCTGGCGGCCTCGGCGGCCGACGAGAAGGCCAATCCGGGCATCTATATTTTGAATCCGTGGCCGGGCGCCGAGCCAGGCATGCGCATCCGTTAAGGACAGTCCAGGCATGAACATCGTAGTGCGTGAAGCGACGGAAGAAGATGCCAAACTGATTGCCGAGCTCACGCGCGCCGCGTGGGCCGGCAAGGTCAGCGTCACCTCCAGCGGACACCGCGAAACCGCCGTCGTCGTTGCAGACCATCTGCGCGACGGCGGCGGTTTTGTTTTATTGGTCGACGACGAGCCCGTAGGCTCGGTGCGCTGGCTGCCGCTCGACGCCGACCCGGACGTCTGGGAAATCTGCCGCATGGGCGTGCTGCCGCGCTACCGGGGCAGCAACTTGTCGCAGCACCTGCTCGAAGCCGTGATCCATCACGGCCTGGCCTGCGGCGTGGAAGAGGTTCGCCTGGCGGTGCGTGCCGATCAGCCCAAGCTGATCGACTTTTACGCCGCCTACGAATTCGAACTGGCGGAAGAGCTCGAGTATTCGCATGCCAATCCGATGGAAACCCCGCCGCTGGTGATGCGCCGCTCGTTGCGCTACTGAATTTTCTTCCAATCATTACAGCGTTTGCTCGCAAAGCGGCTTCCACAAATCCGACCTCTGCGCAAGCGACTCTCCTACTCGCTTCGCCGCCCCCTTGTGAAAAAATGAAGACTCCTAAAACCTAAATGAGGAGCAAACATGAAAACCAAATTTGCAGCGTTGACCATCGCAATCCTGATGAGCGCGGCGGCCGTGGCGCAAACCGGCGCAGGCAGCAGCGGCCAGACCGGCACCAGCGGCACGGGTGGCACCAGCACCACCGGTAGCAGCGGCGGCGCCGGCGGCACCGGCGGCACCAGCGGCCAGACCGGCAGCGGCGGCAGCAGCACCGGCAGCGGCAGCGGCACGCAATCGGGCACCGGCAGCGGCTCGGCCGGCAGCCAGTCGGCCGGCAGCGGCGGCATGACCGGCAGCCAGTCGGGCGGCTCGACCACGGGACAATCCGGCTCGACGGGCGGTTCGTCCAGCACCGACCAGTACGGCAGCGGCAGCGCCAGCGGCTCGGGCAGCGGCAGCAGCGGTAGCAGCGCCAGCGGCACAAGCGGCAGCGGCCGCCAGGACGGCACCACCTCGTCGACCCGCAGCAAACAGCAACAGTCTAAAAACAAAAACAAGTCGGATCAGAGCGAGACTTCACGCAGCCGTTGAGGCGCGTAACGAAAGGCCATCAAACTTGATTTTTTGCCTTATGGCCCGCCATGACTGGCGGGCTGCAACAACCCGCTAACACGCATCTCCGCCGAGCCATGAAGGTCGCGCTTCCGCACTAACTCCAACAAGTCAGGTCCCTGACGAGGCGCCGCGAACGCATGCGCCGCGCGCCGCCCAAAAAAATGTGCATCGACACCATTTTCTCGCGGAACTAAATTCTTTTGATCTATGTCAAAGCTGTAGAGAGAAGCGAGGCCGGGCATGCGTGGCGACGATGTCGTTTGCGCAAAAGCGGCGAATTCATCGTGATGCAGGTGTCGCCGGACGCGGTTTCACCATCATTTCGATAGTCATCCCCTCCCACGCGAAAGTCTAGCGAACGCTGCCGTACCGGCTTGCGGCGGGGGCGCGCGCGTGGGTCTGACCTCGCTATCTTACATCGCTCGCAGAAGCGAATCACGGACACAACAGTAGAAATACTGGGGTGCTTGTAAGCCGATTTTTTTGCACTACTATTTTCTTCACCCGACCTCATCGGATGCGGGAATTACTTACATAACGGAGACACGGAATCATGGCAATCAACATCAAACGCTTGGTATCGCAGGCACTCGCCGCCACCATTATGCTGGGGTCCGCCTGCATGGCCCATGCCGCTACGGCCGGGCCCGGCACATGGAGCAGCCAGCAAAGCTGGGCCAACGACACCGTCAATGGCGGGCAACTGACCGGCTACTTCTATTGGCCCGCATCGCAACCGACCCTGGCCGGCAAACGGGCGCTGGTGCTGGTGCTGCACGGCTGCCAGCAAACCGCCACCAACGACGTCATCAACAGCGGCACCGACGGCGGCTACAACTGGAAGGCGGTGGCGGACAAATACGGCGCCGTCGTCATCGCGCCCAACGCCCCCGGCAACGTCTACGCGAACCATTGCTGGGACTACGCCAGCACCAACCACAACCGCACCAGCGGCCACGACGCGGTCCTGCTCGACGTCGTCAACCGCTTTGTCGCCGATCCGAAATACGCGATCGACCCCAACCAGGTGTATGTGACCGGCCTGTCCTCGGGCGGCGGCGAGACGATGGCGCTGGGCTGCCTGGCGCCGGATGTGTTCGCTGGTATCGGCATCAACGCCGGCCCCACACCTGGCACCACGACCCTGCAGATCGGCGCCGTACCGTCGGGCTATACCGCCGCAACGGCCGCCGGCAAATGCAAGGCGATGGCCGGCAGCAGCGCCAGCAAGTTCTCCACGCAAATTGCCGGCACCATCTGGGGCACCATGGATTACACCGTGGGGCAGGCCTACGGCCCGCTGGGCGCGGCGGCGATGCGCCAGGTGTATGGCGGCACCTTCAAGGCGGACGCGGCAACGACGGTGCCTGGCGGCGGCAGCAACATCCAATACCGCGACAGCAACGGCAAGGTGCGCACGCACGAAATCACCGTGACCGGCATGGGCCATTCGTGGCCGGCGGGCGCTGGCGGCCAGAACATGAACTACGTTGACGCCACCAAAGTCGACTACCCGGAATTCGTCATGGATTTCTGGTACAAGAACAACATGCGCGTCTCGACGGTCGCCGGCCCGACCGTCACCGCTTGCTCCGCCAACGTCATCAGCGCCACCAGCGCCACCATCACCGGTGCGGCCACCTCGCCCGGCAGCGTGACGAATTACACCGTGGCATTGAGCGGACCGACCGCGGTCAACGACAACGCGGCAGGCAGCGGCCCGAGCTTCAGCAAGACGTATAACCTGAGCAACGGCTACTACAGCGGCACCGTCACCGCCACCGACACCCTCGGCCAGACGTCCGCCGCCTGCGCGGTTCCGCAATTCCTGGTTGGCAATGCACCGACCTTGTCGACGCCGTCGGGCCTGAGCGCCGGTAGCCCGAGCGCCACCGCAGTACCGCTGAGCTGGAACGCCGTCAACGGCGCCACCGGCTACAACGTCTACCGCAACGGCGTCAAGGTGACGGCCACGCCGGTGACCACGCTGACCTACAGCGCCACCGGCCTGACCGCCGGCACCACGTACAGCTTTACCGTCTCGGCGGTCGGTCCGGACGGCGAGAGCGCGCTGTCGGCGCCGGTGAGCGTCACCACGCCTTCCGGCTTTGCGTGCACGACGGTTACCGCTAACAACTACGCGCATGTGAAGGCCGGCCGCGCGCACCAGGTCGCAGGCTATGCGCTGGCCAACGGGTCGGACCAAGTGCTGGGCTTGTACAGCATCTTTTACACGCGGACGCTGGCGCAAACCGGTCCTGGCTACTATATCGTCGGTAGCTGCCCATAAGCATTAACTTGCCGTCCCGCAGCAGCATGCGGGACGGCATTTTTGACGCGTCGATTCCGACCATGACGCGAGGAATCGTCCTACGCAAGAGCTCAGCTTGCTGTGAAAAAATGGGTCTCCATTCAACGAATAACGAGGAGTCACCCATGAACACCAAATTGACCGTCATGATTGCCGCAATGTGCATGAGCGCGAGCGTGTTCGCGCAGACCCAGCCGACCGGCCAGTCCACCACGCCAACCGGCCAGTCCGCCACGGCCGCGGGCACCAGCAACACCGGCACGCCCACCGTGGGCCAGAGCACCAATAACAGTGGCGAGCAAAACGCGACCGCCATGCAAAACAACAGCAACACCCAAAACACCGCGACGCCGCGCAACGCCCAGCGCAAGACCGACAAGGCGATGCAGCAGTCCAAAGTGAACGCCGATTGCGCCCAGGGCCATACCGACGGCCACGCGACCGCGCCGACGCATAGCGGCACCGCAAGCGCCGAGGGCTGCGATACCAAAACCATCAAACGCTAATGTGCGTGACGGCACGTGGGGATGGCCGGCATTGTCCGGCCATCCCCCACCGCTGTTAAAAAACGTGGCGGATGCCGAGGTTGACGCCCCGGTTGCCCGTCCCGCCTTCGATGGCGCTGCCCACCGTGTATCCGGCGCCGTTCTTGTTGCGGATGTAAGCGTACACCCCGTACAAATCGGTGCGCTTCGACAGGTAGTAGCGATACCCGCCAGCGAACTGCTGCGCGTCTTGATTGAAGTTGGTCTTGTCGTTTTTGCGGATGTACGACGCCAGCCAAACCCCACTCCCCCGCGGCACCGTCACGCCGAGCAGCATCACGTCGCTGTCGGTGCTCGGCGTGGGCGCGACCGCGTAGCCGAACGGATTGGCCAGGTTGCGCGGCAGCGCGCTGTTCAAACCCTTGTCGATGCCGTAGGCGCCGTGCAGCTTCATGAAGCCGGCGTCGTACAACGCCGTCAGCACCGTATTATTGGCGGCGCTGGTGTTTTTCAGCGTGGCCGTATCGTTGTCGCGATGGTGCGTCGCCAGCCGCATGGTGAACGCGCCGCGATTGTAGATCAGCGATCCGCCCAATTGGCGGCCGGCCGCGCTGTCGCCGGATACTTCGCCAGCACCATACACCAATTCCACCGTGACCCCGCCAAACGCCGGTGACACATACTTGATCGCGTTGTCCATGCGGCTGGCGCTGTTGCCGGTCGACGCCATCAGGTTCTTGGTGTCGCCCGCCGTGCCGGAGCCGAACGGATCGACCGTGGCCACGGCCAGATACTGCGGCGTGTACTGGCGCCCCAGGGTGATCGTGCCAGATCGGGTCTGAAGGCCGACGTAGGCCTGGCGCCCGAACAGCAGGCCGCCTTGCCCCATTGCCCCGGTATCGGACTGGAAGCCGTTCTCCAGCAGGAAGACGGCCGACATGCCGCCGCCCAGATCCTCCGTGCCCTTGAAGCCGAGCCGCGATCCCGCCTCGACGCCGCTGGTCAGTTTGGTGGTGGTGGCGATGCCGCCGCTTTCGCGCACCAGCGCCATGTCGACGATGCCGTACACCGTCACATTCGATTGGGCGACTGCCGTCGCCGCCGATGCACCGAGCATCAGCGCCAGCATGGTTTTTTTCATTGTGGACTCCCTATGATTGACTCGTTATTGTTTTGAACCGAAGCCGCCGCCACCCGGCGTTTCAATGGCAAAGACGTCGCCGGTTTGCATGTCCGTGGTGTGGGTGGCGCCGAATTCCTCGATAGCGCCGTCGCCGCGCTCGACCCAGTTGCGTCCCAGTGCCCCCGGCTGCGCGCCCTCAAGCCCGAACGGCGCGACGCGGCGGTGGCCCGCCAGGATGTTGGCGGTCATCGCCTCGAGGAAGCGGATGCGCCGCAGCGCGCCGTCGCCGCCGTGGTGTTTGCCCGCGCCGCCGCTGCCGCGCCGGATCGCGTGCGTCTCGACCAGCACCGGGAAGCGCCACTCCAGCACCTCCGGATCGGTCATGCGCGAGTTGGTCATATGCGTCTGCACCGCCGCCGTGCCGTTGAAACCGGGCCCTGCGCCGGAGCCGCCGGCGATGGTTTCGTAGTACTGGTGCTCGTCGTTCCCGAAGGTGAAGTTGTTCATCGTGCCCTGCGACGCCGACATCACGCCCAATGCGCCATACAGCGCGTCGGTGACGGTCTGCGACACTTCCACGTTGCCGGCCACCACGGCGGCCGGATAGCGCGGATTGAGCATCGAACCTTCCGGGATGATCAGCTTGAGCGGTTTGAGCACGCCCTCGTTCATCGGGATGTCGCTGTCGATCAAGGTACGGAACACGTACAACACCGCCGCCTTGCACACCGACAGCGGCGCGTTGAAGTTGGTCGGCCGCTGCCCGCTGGTGCCGCTGAAGTCGACGATCGCGCCGCCGCTGAAATGGTCGATGGTCAGCTTGACCTTGACCACCGCGCCGTCGTCCATCTCGTAGGCGAAGCTGGCGTCGCGCAAGCCGATGATGGCCTTGCGCACCGCCGCCTCGGCGTTGTCCTGCACGTGGCCCATGTAGGCCAGCACCACGTCTTCGCCATAGGTCGACACGGCCTTCAGCAGTTCGTTAGCGCCGGTCTCGCAGGCGCCCAGCTGGGCGATCAAGTCGGAGATGTTCTGGTCGATATTACGGCTCGGCCAGGGACCGGCGGCGAACAGGCCCCGCACCAGCGGCTCGAGGAACACGCCCTTGTCGACGATCTTGACGTTGTCGAGCAAAACACCCTCCTCCTCGATGGTGGTGCTATTGGGCGGCATCGAGCCGGGCGTGATGCCGCCGACATCGCCGTGGTGGCCGCGCGCGGCGACGTAGAACAGCGGCGCGCCCCAGCCGGTCTCGCCGTACACCGGGCACACCACGGTGATATCCGGCAGGTGGGTGCCGCCGTTGTATGGCACGTTGAGCACATAGGCGTCGCCCGGCGCCATGGTCTTGGCGTGCTGGCGGATCACGCACAACACGCTGTCGCTCATCGACCCCAGATGGACCGGGATGTGCGGCGCGTTGGCGATCAAATTGCCGTCGCGGTCGAAGATCGCGCAGGAGAAGTCCAGCCGCTCCTTCATGTTGACCGAGTAGGCGGTGTTCTCCAGCGTGGTGCCCATCTGGCGCGCGATGGCCATGAACAGGTTGTTGAAGATCTCCAGGTGGATTGGATGGGCGGCGGTGGTCATCTTGTGGGCGCTGCCGGCGGCGCCGCTGCGCTCCAGCAGCAAGGTGCGGTCCGGCAGCACGCTGGCGCTCCAGCCGGCATCGACCACGGTGGTGGCGATCTCCTCGCGGATCAGCGCCGGGCCGGCCACGCGGCTGCCGACCGCCAGTTCGGCGCGCACGTGCAGCGCGATCGGCACGGTCTGGCCGTCGACGTAGCTGTAGACGCGGCCGGAGCCGGTATCGGCGGCAACAGAGGCCGGCACCTCGATGACGAAGTCGGCGCCGTCGCCGGCCCCGATGGCCTCCGCCGACACCGATTCGATCACCAGCGGCTGGCCTTCCATGACGAAGCCGAAGCGTCCGCGATACAGCACCGCGAACGCCTCCGCCATCTCCTCGACGCCGGCCAGCGCGATGACAAAGGCCGAGTCGCTGTCCTGGTACTTGAGGCGCGCGCACAGCTCGACCCGGATATCGTCCGGCGCCACCTGCTGCACCAGCAGGTCGGCGTGGGCCTGGCGCGCCAGTTCCGCCAATTGCGGTTGCAGCGCCGCCAGCGTGGCGGCGGTCAGCGGCTGCTCGACGGCGCCCTCGCGCATGGCCCGGATGTCGGCCAGTCCCATGCCGAAGGCCGACAGCACGCCGGCGAACGGATGGATGGCGATCTTGGTCATGCCCAGCACGTCGGCCACGCGGCACGCGTGCTGGCCGCCGGCGCCGCCGAAGCAGCACATGGCGTAGCGGCTGACGTCATAGCCGCGCTCCACCGAGATCGACTTGATCGCCTGCGCCATATTATCGACGGCGACCGCCAGGAAGCCATCGGCGACGGCCGATGGCGACAGGCGCGTGCCGGTTTCGCGTTCGATCTTCGCTGCCAGTTCGCCAAAGGCGCGCACCACCACGTCGCGGTCCAGCGGCAGGTCGCCATTCGGGCCGAAGACGTGCGGGAAGTGCTCCGGCTGGATGCGGCCCAGCATGACGTTACAGTCGGTGACGGTCAGCGGGCCGCCTTTGCGGTAGCTGGCCGGTCCAGGATTGGCGCCGGCCGATTCCGGCCCCACCTTGAAGCGGCCGTTCTCGAAGCTGCAAATCGAGCCGCCGCCCGCCGCCACGGTATGGATGTGCATCATCGGCGCGCGTACCCGCACGCCGGCCACCACGGTTTCGAACACGCGCTCGTAGGCGCCGTCGTAGTGGGCGACGTCGGTCGAGGTGCCGCCCATGTCGAAGCCGATCACCTGTTTCAGGCCGATCGCCTCGCAGCTCTTGACGGCGCCGACGATGCCGCCGGCCGGGCCGGACAGGATCGCGTCCTTGCCCTGGAAGCGGCCGGCGTCGGTCAGGCCGCCGTTCGACTGCATGAACATGATGCGCGTGTCTCCCGTGTCGGCCGACACGCGGGAGACGTAGTCGCGCAGCACCGGCGACAGGTAGGCGTCGACCACCGTGGTGTCGCCACGGCCGACGATCTTCATCAATGGGCTGACCTGGTGGCTGACCGAGATCTGCGTGAAGCCCGCCTCCTCGGCCAGCGCTTGCAGGCGCAGCTCGTGCCGGGGATAGCGGTAGGCGTGCATCAGGACGATGGCGATGGCGGCGATGCCCTTTTCGCGCAGCGCGGCGAACTGTGCGCGCAGCCGCGCCTCGTCCGGCGCTTGCAGCACGTCGCCATGGGCGCCGACGCGCTCATCGATCTCGATCACTTCCTCGTAGATCAGGTCCGGCAATTCGATGTGCATGGCGAAGATGTTCGGGCGGTCCTGATAGCCGATGCGCAGCTGGTCGGCGAAACCGCGCGTGATGGCCAGGGCCGTGCGCGCGCCCTTGCGCTCCAACAGCGCGTTGGTGGCGACGGTGGTGCCCATCTTGATCACTTCGATCCGGTCGGACGGCAGCGGATCGCCGGTCTGCAAGCCCAGCATGTCGCGCATGCCCTGGGTGACCGCATCGTCGTAGCGCTCCGGGTATTCGGACAGCAGTTTGTGGGTCACCAGCTTGCCATCCGGACGGCGGGCGACGATGTCGGTGAAGGTGCCGCCACGGTCGACCCAGAATTGCCACAGCATTTTTTGGGTTGGAATGTCGTTTTTCATGTCGATGCCTTTTGATCTTTTGTACGGTGAAATCAGCTTATGGGTCAGGATTCGAGCTTTTTGCCGGCGGTTTCGGGCAGCGTCAGCGCCGCCAGGATCATCACGCCGTAAGCGGTGCCGGCGAAGACGCCGATCGCCTCGCCCAGCGCCATGGAGTTGCTGCTCAAGCCGATCATCAGCGGGAACAGCGAGCCGATGGCGCGGCCCATGTTGTAGCTGAAGCCCTGGCCGGAGCCGCGCATCGAGGTCGGGAACAACTCGGTCAGGAAAGCGCCCATGCCGCTGAAAACGCCGGAGACGCAGAAGCCGAGCGGGAATCCCAGGAACAGCATCACGCTGTCGGTCACCGGCAGCCGGGTATAGGCCAGGGCGATGCACATCGAGCCGGTGGCGAACAGGATGAAATTCTTCTTGCGGCCCAGGTAGTCGGTCAGGAAGGCGCTGACGATGTAGCCGACGTACGAGCCGACGATCACCATCGCCAGGTAGCCGCCGGTGCCCAGCACCGTCAGATGGCGCTCGGTCTTGAGGAAGGTCGGCAGCCAGGTGGTGATGGCGTAGTAGCCGCCCTGGGCGCCGGTGGTCAGCAGCACGGCGCGAATGGTCACGCTGAGCATCTTCGGCGCGAAGATGGCGGTGAACTTGACGCGCTCCTCGCTGTTCACCCGCACCTTGTTTTGCTCGGCGATGAAGACCTCCGGTTCATCGACGAAGCGGCGGATGAAGATCACGAACAGCGCCGGCAGTATCCCCAGCAGGAACAGCGAGCGCCATGCCCATTCCGGCGGCAGCAGCGAGAACATCAACGCATACAGCAAGGCCGACATGCCCCAGCCGAGCGCCCATCCCGCCTGCACCATGCCGACCGCCTTGCCGCGGTCCTTGGCGCGTATCACCTCGCCGATCAGGATGGCGCCGGCGGTCCACTCGCCGCCCATGCCAAAGCCCATCAGGCCGCGCGCCCACAGCAGCTGCTCGAAGTTCTGCGCGAAGCCGCACAACACGGTGAAGAAGGCGAACCACAGGATGGTGATCTGCAGCGTCTTGACGCGGCCGATACGGTCCGACATGATGCCGGCGATCCAGCCGCCGGCGGCGGAGGTGAGCAAGGTGACGGTGCCGATCAAGCCGGCGTCGCCCTTGGACAGGCCCCAGGTGGCGATCAGGGTCGGGATCACGAAGCTGAGGAACTGCGTGTCCATCGCGTCGAGCGCATAACCGATCTTGCAGCTCCAGAAGGTGCGGCGCTCCTTGCTGGTCAAGGCGTGGAACCAGGCGAAATATCCTTCCGGCTGGCTGGTGCTGGCTACTTTTGTGTTCATCGTGCTCTCCCTTTTTTAGAATGCGGCGGTCCCCCGGGTGCCTGTGCGGACCCGATAGCGGGGACTTGCCATGTTGTTTAAGTCAGAATGCGGCTAGCGAGGCGTTGCGTATGTCCGTCACCAGCATGTAGCCCGGCTGGTGGGTGATCACCAGCGGCATGCGCGCGTGGCGTATGGCCTCCTGCGGCGTGACGCCGCACGGCCAGAAAACCGGGATCTCGTCGGGCATCACCTCGACCGCGTCGCCATAGTCGGGTTGAGCGAGGTTGGCGATGCCGATCAGCGCGGGATCGCCCAGATGGATCGGCGCGCCGTGGACGGCCGGGAAGCGGCTGGTGATCTGGATCGCGCGGATGGCGTCGGCCGCCTTCATCGGCCGCATCGACACCACCATCTCGCCGCCGAACGGGCCGGCGGCCCGGTTGCGAATATTGGTGCGGTACATGGCGACGTTGCGGCGCTGCGCGATGTGGCGCAGCGGGATGCCGGCGTCCATCAGCATCTGTTCGAACGAGAATGAACAGCCGATCGCGAACACCACCAGATCGTCGCGCCAGAGGTCGTGCAGCGCGGCCGTTTGCGCCGACAGCACACCATCGCGGTAGACGTTGTAGCCGGGCGTGTCGCTGCGCAGGTCCATGTCGGCGCCGAGGCTGGCGACATTCCACTGACCGGGTTCGCCGACCGCCAGCAGCGGACAGGCGCGCTGGTTGCGCTGGCAGAAAAGCAAAAAGGCGTCGGCGTGCGCCTGCGGCAGGATCACCAGGTTGGCTTGGGCGTAGTCGCCGCAATATCCCGCAGTGGGCAAGCGGAATTCGCCGCTGCGGACTTTGTGTCGGAGTTCAAGAGGAGTCATGGTCGTTTCGCTCACTAGTCGTATAAAAACTGCATGAGTTCAGAATAAACTTGAATATGCCTTCATGCTATCTAGTTATTTTTGCTGTTGTTGTATAGTTTTTCTTATCGCTGTGCGCTATCCCGGTGCATACGGTTAAGGTATTCTTGTTCCATGAATACCCGATTCCTCGAAACCTTTGTCGCGCTGGCGCAGCTGCGCAGCTTCCGCGCCACGGCCCGCGCGCTGCATGCCACGCCGGCCGCGATCTCGTTGCGCATCAAGTCGCTAGAGGAGGAATTGCAGACGGAGTTGATCGATCGGAGCTGCAAGGACTTCCGGCTGACGGCCAACGCCGAGTACCTGCTGGGGCACGCGAAAGCGGTGGTCGACGCCACCCGCAGGCTGCAGGCGGCGGCGCACAAAGATAGTGCGGTGCGCGGCCGTTTGCGTCTCGGCGTGATCGAATCGGTGGTCCACAGCTGGCTGGCGCAGTACATCCGGCAGCTCAATGTGTTGTATCCGGAGCTTGAAGTCGATCTGGCGGTCGATATCAGCAATGTGCTGGAGCGCCGGCTGCGGGCGCGCGAGCTCGATCTGGTGATACAGGTCGAGGGCGTGGAGAGCAACGACATCGTGTCGGAGGCGCTGGCGGTCTATCCGCTGCACTGGATCGCGCGCCGCGGGCTGCTCGACACGCGCAAGGAGGGCTTGAACCAGCGCTTGCTGCAGCTGCCGATCCTGACCTTCGGACGCGGCACCGCGCCGCAGCGCGCGCTGGAGGAAATCGTCAGTAAGATGGCCAACCTGGCGATGATTCCGCTGGAGCAGACGCGCATCACCTGTTCGCCGTCGGTGGCGGCGATCGTCCAGTTGGTGAAGGATGGCTATGGCGTGGCGGCGATTCCCAGCCTGTTCGTGGTGTCGTCGTTGGAGAGCGGCGAATTCATCGAACTGCCGGTGCAGCCGGAGCCGCCATCGATCATCGTCTCGCTGTGCTTCCACACCAACGCCGAAATGCTGGTGCACGCGGCGGCCAACGCCGCCCGCCACGCCTGCGCCACCTACTGCGCGCAGGTCGATCCGCGCTACATCAAATCGCTCGGCTGACTCCCGGCCACGCCGGCTAACCCTTGCGCGCCGAGGTCACAATGCCGGCGACGATCAGCACGAACGCCATCGCGTGGTAGGCATGCGGCGCCTCGCCCAGAAAGGCCGACGACAGCAGCGCGGTAAACAACGGCGTCAGATTGACGAAGAATGCGCCGATGGCCGGCCCGGCGCGCTGCACGCCCTCGCCCCAGCAGCGGAACGCGATCACCGCCGGGAAAATCGCGACATACAATAACGCGGCGGCCAGCCACCAGCTCCACTGCACGGGAATCGCCCCCAGCCACTGCTCGCCCAGCGCGAAACCGCCCGACCACAGCGCGCCGAACGCCACCTGCGCCGCCAGGAAGCTGGCCCAGTTGGCGCGGATCGCCGCCGGCTCCCGGGTGCGCATCAGCATCCAGCTGTAGAACGACCAGGCGATGGTGGCCAGGATCATGAACAAATCGCCCGCCACCAGCCGCAGCTCGAGCACGTGCCGCCACTCTCCGCGCGCCAGCACCACCAGCACGCCGGCGATCGACAGCGCCGCGCCGGCCATCTGGCGCCCAGTGACCGGCACGCCGAAGAACAGCCGGCCCGTCAGCATCATCCATACCGGCAATCCCGAGGCGACCAGGGTGACGTTGATCGGCGTCGAGCTTTGCAGGGCCATGTATTGAAAGGTGTTGTACAGCCCAATGCCCATCAATCCCAACAAGGCGTACTGCTTCCAATGACGCCACAGCGCGCTGTCACGGCGGAACACCGGGCCGGCCAGCGGCAGCAGGATCAGCAGGGCGATCGCCCAGCGCAGGAAATTCAATAACACCGGCGGCAACATGTCGTGCACCAGGCGGCCGACTATGGCGTTGCCGGCCCACAGCAGCGGTGGCAGGGTCAGCAGGAAGATGGTTTTGGGGCTCAGGCGTGCGGTCATTTTAGTTATATCTTTGCAACATTAGCCCTTTGAGCATACCCGATTCCGCCACTTTGCGTGGCCGGCGGCGATAGAATTACCGCGTCGGTGCCGCGTCGCGGTAAAATACCCATTGCTGAGCCACTCACTTGGACTATATGAAATTCTCTAAACAACATTCGATGTACGAATCCGACCACACCTTGTTCATCAAGTCGCTGAAGGAAAAGAATCCGGCGATCGAAGAAGGACAACGTCTGGGCCGCGCGCTGCTGTGGGACAAGGCGCCGCTGTCGCTCGACGAGCAGGAACGCCAGCTCGAGTCGGCCGTCAAGCAACAAGCTTACGTCTACCAGAACAAAGTCTAAGGACTTGGGGCGGCACGGATGTTGCCAGACGATACGGCTGAACAGCCGGCCGGCGAGGCGCCAACCCCGCCGCCGGCGGTAACCGCCGACGGCGACGCCGCTGCGGAAGCCCCCGTGTCGCCGGAGGTCGCCGAAGCGGCCGCCGCCGTGACATCGGAAGTGGCCGCCCTCGCCCGCCTCTACGGCGAGCCGCTGCTCAAGCTGCCCAACGATCTGTACATTCCGCCGGACGCGCTGGAAATCTTCCTCGACGCCTTCGAAGGGCCGCTCGATCTGCTGCTCTACCTGATCCGCAAGCAAAACTTCAACATCCTCGACATTCCGATGGCGCAGCTGACGCTGCAATACCTGAAGTATGTCGACCAGATCCGCCTGTCGAACCTGGAGCTGGCCGCCGAGTACCTGCTGATGGCGGCGATGCTGATCGAGATCAAGTCGCGCATGCTGTTGCCGCAGCGGCCGTCGGACCTGGAGATCGAACACGACGACCCGCGCGCCGAGCTGGTCCGCCGCCTGCTGGAATACGAGCAGATCAAGCTGGCCGCCTACGACCTGAACGCGATCCCGCAGGTCGACCGCGATTTCGTGCGCACCCAGATCTTCATCGAGCAAAGCCTGGTGCCGACCTGGCCGGAGGTGGCGCCGATCGACCTGCAGCAGGCCTGGCTGGACGTGATCAAGCGCGCCAAGCTGACCCAGCACCACAAGATCAGCCGCGAGGAGCTGTCCGTGCGCGAGCACATGACCGGCATCCTGCGGCGCCTGCAATCGAGCCGTTTCGTCGAGTTCGCCGACCTGTTCGACATCGCCGGCGGCGTGCCGGTGGTGGTGGTGAACTTTGTCGCGCTGCTCGAGCTGGCCAAGGAGACGCTGATCGAGATCACCCAGGCCGAGCCGTTCGCCCCCATCTACGTGCGCCTGGCCTATTCGCCCGCCTGAACCCGGCCCGCGCTAACCGAATTCCCTTTTACGCTGATAGCGAACATGTTATGAAAATCATCACCACCATTGAAGAACTGCGCGACCAACTGAGCGGTCAACTGCGCACCGCCTTCGTCCCGACCATGGGCAACCTGCACGAGGGCCACCTGTCGCTGATGCGCCTGGCGCGCAAGCATGGCGATCCGGTGGTCGCATCGATCTTCGTCAACCGCCTGCAGTTCGGCCCCAACGAGGACTTCGACAAGTATCCGCGCACCTTCCAGGCCGACGTCGAGAAGCTGGAGAAGGAAGGCGTCTATGTGCTGTTCGCGCCGACCGAGAAGGACTTGTATCCGGAGCCGCAGGAGTTCCGCGTCAATCCGCCAGCCGACCTGGGAAACACGCTCGAAGGCGAATTCCGTCCGGGCTTCTTTACCGGCGTGACCACCATCGTGCTCAAGCTGTTTTCGTGCGTGCAGCCGAAGGTGGCCGTGTTCGGCAAAAAGGATTACCAGCAGCTGATGATGGTGCGCAACATGGCGCGCCAGTTCGCGCTGCCGACCGAGATCATCGGCGCCGAAACCTACCGCGCCGACGATGGCCTGGCGCTGTCGTCGCGCAATATGTATTTGTCGGAAGCGGAGCGGGCGGAGGCGCCGGCGCTGTTCCAAAGCCTGAACTACGTGGCCAACGAAATGCGCGCCGGCCACCTGGACATCTTCCAGGTCGAGCACAAGGCGATGGAGGATTTGGCCAAGCGCGGCTGGAAGCCGGACTACGTGTCGATCCGCAAGCGCAGCGATTTGCAGCCGCCGAGCGCCGGCGACCTGGCGCAAGGCGCGCCGCTGGTGGTGCTGGCCGCCGCCAAGCTGGGCTCGACCCGCCTGATCGACAATCTGGAGATTTAAGGCTGGGGCTGGACCGCCGGGGGCGGCGCGGTGGTCACACCCTGCGGTGAAAGATGGATGATCACCGGCGCCATCGGCTGAAGCGGCGGCGCGGCACGCGCCGCTTTGGGCACGGCGTTGTTCAGCACGAAGGTCATTACCGTGATGAAGATAGCCATGGACGCGAGAAAGATACCGACCATCCATTGCACCATCCGCGCGCTGGATTCCGCAATTTCCTTGCGCAGATCCGCGCCGAGTTGATCGATCTTAGCGTTTGTCTCCGCGAATCGGCCATTCACATTTGCCTCGAACGCGTCGAGCCTGCCGCCCATACCGGCCCGGACCGACTCGATTTTGGCATCGATATAATCTTTTTCTGAATTGGCGTTCATTGTCGGCACCGTTTATCAAGGTCGGGCAGGCGCCACCGGCATTGGTGGCAACTGGATGACAATGGGCTGTACCGTCTGCATCGGTTGGGCTTGCAACTTTGGAATCGCGGTATTCAGCAAAAACACCATCGAGCTGAAGAAAATAGTCAGCGTGGCGATGAATATGCCGACCATCCATTTGACCATCTGGAAAGTCACGCGCTCGGCCGACTCTTTAATTTCAGTCCTCACTTGGGCTAAGCTCGCGTCCACGGCCGCGAATTTACCACTCACCTCGGCGAATTTCCCACTTACCTCGGCAAATTTCGCATTCACATTCGCCTCGAACGCACCCAGCCGCCCATCCATTCCGGCACGGATGGCGTCGCTCTTGGCATCGATGTAATCCTTGTCGGAGTTCGCGTTCATCCGTTTATCTTCGACCTGCGGCGCGGCCATGTCAACGCGCGCACTAAAGATATCAAGCCCGCGTTTGCGCCAGCTTAAAGAGCGCTACGCGGCCACGCTTTGCGCCCATGCCAGCGCCGACAGGTGCGCGGTGTTGACGTCTTCCGGACTCAGCTTGAGCGTCGCCGCCAGCGAGGCGACCAGGTCGGAATTGAGCTCGCAAGCCTCTGCCAGCGCCAGATAGGGTCCGTATTTGCCGCCGCGCGTCAGCAATGCCGTGACTACATCGTCCGACAACTGAATGTTGGCGAGCACCTCTTTCATGCTGATGCCCAGCAGCCGGTCCAGCAGCGAGAACATGCCGGCGACGAAGATATTCTCGGCCTCGCTCTTGCCCAGTGCGGCCTGCCCCAGCAGCTCGGCCAGGCGTCCGCGCACCACCGCCGTCTCCAGCAGCACCGGCGAATAGCCGGACGTGCTGGCCGTCGCCAACAGCAAAGTCAGCCAGCGGTACAGCGGCGTATAACCCAGCAACGCCAGCGCCTGCCGGATCGACTGCACCTCGCGCCCCGCGCCAAAACCGGCGGAGTTGATGAAGCGCAGCAGCTTGTACGACACGGTGGCGTCATGCTTGAGGACGGTTTCGATCTGGCCGACATCGGCGTTCTGCCGCACCATCTGCATCAGCTGCATGATGATGGTCTGCGCCGGATTCATGCCGCCCGAAAGCGAGCTGGTGCGTGGCGTCAGGTGCAGCTTGCCGACGAAGGCGTTCAACCCCAGCGCGGCGCAGGCGTCGAAGTCGGCCCAGTTGCTGACCGGCCGGGCGATCATGCCCACCGTCGATTGCTTGAAGGCGGCGTAGGTGCGCGCCTGGGTGGCGACGTCGGTGCCGGAAAAGCGCACCTCGACGTACGAAGCAAGGGTCGGCAAGCGGGCCCCGCTGCGCGCCAGGTCGGCCTCGCGCAACAGGATGCCGACACCGCCGGCGCGCAGCGCCTGCACCGCCGCCAGCGTATCGGGATTGGCCAGCGCGGCCGCCTTGAGCGACAGCACCGTGCGCTCCGGCGGCAGGCGATGCAACGCATCGGTCGACAGCATCGCCGGCACGGCTTCTAAAAAGAGGATTTTGTCGCGCAGCAGCCAGTTGCCGCCGTTGTCCTCGTCGACCATTTGGGCGGCGACGAAATCAACCAGCAACTCCAGATCGGCCGGCGTCGACGCCGGCGCGGCGCGCTGTTGCTGCCAGGACAATTCATAGCCGACCACCCGCTGCTTGGCATCCAACAACGGCTCACGAACGAGGAAATTGGTCTGGTGCATGGCTATGAGGGGTGAACCCCGCGGCCGCGCGCCAAGCGCGGACTACGGGCGGGACAGCGCCGTGACGGCGCCGCCTTGCTGCTTAAACCATCATCAAGCGCCGAGTTTTTCGAAGATCTTGTTCAGTTTCTCGTCCAGCGTGGCGGCCGTGAACGGTTTGACCACATAACCGTTGGCGCCGGCCTGGGCGGCGGCGATGATGTTTTCCTTCTTCGCCTCGGCAGTCACCATCAGCACCGGCAGCTTGGCCAGCGCCGGGTCGGCACGAATGTTCTGCAACATCGTCAGACCGTCCATGTTCGGCATGTTCCAGTCGGATACGACGAAGTCGAACGATTCGGCGCGCAGCTTCGCCAGCGCCATCACGCCGTCTTCCGCCTCGTCGACATTGGCATAACCCAGTTCTTTCAACAGATTCCGGACGATGCGGCGCATCGTCGAAAAATCGTCAACAACTAAAAATTTCATCTTTGGATCAGCCATGAATTACTCCGTTGATTCTCTACGCGGTTGTGAATAATGCCTACAATTTCCATCAAGTTGTAGGATAGCATTTTCGTTGCTCTAAGGCGAACAAAGTAGCAGTAATACGTCACCGGCGACACATTTAGCGCCGGTTCTTGTCAATTACACCCGCAAGGCGCGCGCGCCATGCGCGGCCAAGTGGCCCAGCACCATGCCCGGCAGCGCCTGCAGCGCGCCGATCTCGTGGGCGGCCCCCACGGCGATCGCCTCGCGCGGCATGCCAAACACCACGCAACTGGCCTCGTCCTGGGCGAAATTATACGCCCCGGCGGTGCGCATCTCCAGCATGCCGGCCGCGCCGTCCTTGCCCATGCCGGTCAGGATCACGCCGACCGCGTTCTTGCCGGCCGCCTGCGCCGCCGAACGGAACAGCACGTCGACCGACGGCCGGTGGCGGTTGACCGGATCGGCCTGGTCGATGCGGGTCATGTAGTTGGCGCCGCTGCGGGTCAGGTACAGGTGCGAGTGGCCAGGCGCGATGTAGGCGTGGCCCGGCAGCACCCGCTCGTTGCCGGCCGCCTCCTGCACCGAGATCTTGCACAGGCTGTCGAGCCGCTTGGCGAACGAGCGGGTGAAGCCTTCGGGCATGTGTTGCGCGATCAGGATGCCGGGGCAGTCCGACGGCATCTGCATCAGGAATTCGCGGATCGCCTCGGTGCCGCCGGTGGAGGCGCCGATGATGATCAGTTTTTCCGACGACGTCAGCGGGTTGCGCAGCTGCGGCAAGGGCGCCTGGCCCTCGGCGCCGGGCTGGGGCAGCACGCGCGCGCGCACGCGGGCCTTGGCGGCGGCGCGGATCTTGTCGGTGATGAGGTCGGTGTACTCGCGCATGCCCGCCTGGATCGAGATTTTCGGTTTGGTGACGAAATCGACCGCGCCCAGCTCCAGCGCGCGCATCGTGATTTCCGAGCCCCGCTCGGTCAGCGAGGATACCATCACCACCGGCATCGGGCGCAAACGCATCAATTTTTCCAGGAAATCGAGGCCGTCCATCTTCGGCATCTCGACGTCCAGCGTGAGCACGTCGGGATTGGTCTGCTTGATCAATTCGCGCGCGACCAGCGGATCGGGCGCCACGCCCACCACTTCCATGTCGGCCTGGCTGTTGATGATCTCGCTCATGACACTGCGGATCAGCGCGGAGTCGTCGACGATGAGGACTTTGATCTTCATAAAATACTACTTTCCGGGCCTGGCCCTCTATCTACTGCGGTGACTATCAAAACAGATCGATCTCGCCGCCGACCGGCGCCTTCTTGAGGCGGCTGGCGTATTCGATTTCGCGCTTGGCCAGGGTGTCGTTATGGGTTTGCATCAGCTTCTTGACCAGCACCTTGCCGGTGCGCGGGAAGAAGTACACCTTGCGCGGATGGATGTCGTTCAAGTCCTCGGCCACCACGCGGATCTTCTCGGTCTTGAGGAAGCTCAGCACGAAGGCCGCGTTGCGCTCGCCGACATTGATCGCCGTGAAGCCCTTGAGCACGGCGCCGCCGCCGAACACTTTCGCTTCCATGTTCTCGCGCTTGGCGCCGGCCTTGAGCAGGTCGTTGATCAATATCTCCATCGCGTAGGTGCCGTAGCGCGCCGAGGCCGAGACCGGGCTGCCGTCGCCGCCGCCGTCGGGCAGCATGAAGTGGTTCATGCCGCCCAGGCCGGTGACCCGGTCGCGGATGCAGGCCGACACGCACGAGCCGAGCACGGTGACGATCAGCATATCCTTGTTGGTGAAGTAATACTCGCCGGGCAATATCTTGGCGGCTTCACAATCGAACGTGCGGTCGAAATACACGTTCGTGGCAAATTGTTCTAAGTCCATGTGTTATCTCGTGTTGGTCGCGCCGCTTTTCGGAGCGGCGCCGCGGTGTTGATCGTCCAACTCGTACACCGTCTTGCCGCGTAGTTTGAGCGACTCGGACACGTAGAGGAAATTCTCCGAATGGCCCGCGAAGAGCAAGGCGTCCGGCTTCATCAATGGGACAAAGCGCGACAGGATCTTGCGCTGGGTCGGCTTGTCGAAATAAATCATGACGTTGCGGCAAAAGATGACGTCGAACTGGCCGCTGATCGGCCAGCCGTCGGCCAGCAGGTTGAGCGGCTTGAACGTGATCATATTGCGCAGTTCGGGGCGCACGCGCGCCATGCCCTCGCGGTCGCCCTTGCCTTTAAGGAAAAAGCGGCGCGAGCGTTCCGGCGACATCTTGTCGAGCCGGTCCATGGTGTAGACGCCGTTTTCGGCGTGGGCCAGCACATTGGTGTCGATGTCGGTGGCGATGATGTGGCAGTTCGGCGTCAGCGTGTTGAACGCCTCGCACACGGTCATCGCGATCGAGTACGGTTCCTCGCCGGTGGAGGCGGCCGAGCACCAGATGGTGAGCGGCTCGCGCTTGTTCTTCACATGCTCGGCCAGCAGCGGGAAGTGATGCGCCTCGCGGAAGAACGACGTCAGGTTGGTGGTCAGCGCGTTGGTGAACGACTCCCACTCCTCGCCCAGCCGGCCGGCCTCGAGGTCGTCGAGGTATTTGGCGAACGAGGCGATGCCGGTGGCGCGCAGCCGCCGCGCCAGGCGGCTGTAGACCATTTCCTGCTTGCTGTCGGCCAGCGAGATGCCGGCGCGTTTGTAGATGAGGCCGCGAACACGTTCGAAATCCTTGGCGTTGAAATCGAACTCTTTGACGGTGTCTTTAGTATGCGGCATGGGGTATTCCTTGGTTTACTGCGCTGATGCTGTCTTTAGAACTAAGATTTAAAACTCTTCCCACTCGTCGCCGCTGGTCTGTGAGGTGGTCAGTTTCTTCGGCGCCGACGGCGCCTTGGGCTTGGCCTTGGCCGGCGCCGCTACCGCCGCTGCGGTTGGCGCGGCAACCGGCTTGGGCGCGGCGCGCTTGACCGCCGGCGGCGCGGCGATGGCGGCGGCCGGCCGGCGCAGGCCGACATCGTCGGCCAGCTTGAACACGCTGACCGCCTTCGCCAGCAACTCGGCCTGCTCCTGCATGCTCTCGGCGGCGGCGGCCGACTCTTCGACCAGCGCGGCGTTTTGCTGCGTCATCTCGTCCATCTGGGTGATGGCCTGGTTGACTTCCTCGATGCCGTTGCTTTGTTCCTGCGTGGCGGCGGTGATCTCGCCCATGATGTCGGCCACCTGGCGGATCGACGTCACGATCAGGTCCATGGTCTGCCCGGCCTCGTCGACCAGGCGGCTGCCCGCATCGACCTTGTCGACCGAATCGCCGATCAATTCCTTGATCTCCTTGGCCGCGCCGGCCGAGCGCTGCGCCAGATTGCGCACTTCCGACGCCACCACCGCGAAGCCGCGACCCTGCTCGCCGGCGCGCGCCGCTTCCACGGCCGCGTTCAGCGCCAGGATGTTGGTCTGGAAGGCGATCCCGTCGATCACGCCGATGATGTCGACGATCTTGCTGGAACTGGCCTTGATCGAGCCCATGGTCTCGACCACCTGCGACACCACGCTGCCGCCCTTCTCCGCCACCGACGACGCGGTCACCGCAAGTTGGTTGGCCTGGCGGGCGTTGTCGGCGTTCTGCTTGACGGTCGACGTCAATTCTTCCATCGACGACGCGGTCTCCTCCAGCGAGCTCGCTTGCGACTCGGTGCGCGACGACAGGTCGGCGTTGCCGGCGGCGATTTCGTGCGACGCCGTGGTAATCAGTTCGGTACCGCTGCGCACCTCGCCCACCGTCTTGGCCAGGCTGTCGTTCATGTCCCGCAGCGCCTGCAGCAATTCGCTCGTTTCATCCTTGCCCTCGACCCGCACGTCGGAGGTCAGCTCGCCCGAGGCCACGCGCTGGGCCACCGCCACCGCGCCCGATAGCGGCACCACGATCGAACGGGTGATCACCACCGCGAAGACCACGCCCAGGGCCACGGCCACCGCGCCCAGGCCGAACAACACGAACATCAGCGAACGGTCGGCGGTGACGGAACCTTCCATCACATGCGCGGCGTCGGCCTGCTGCATGTCGACCAGTTTGTTAATCTGCGTCAGCGTTTGCTGGTTGAGCGGATCGATGCGGCCGGAAATGACCTTGGCCGCGCCTTCGCTGTTAAACGCCAGCACTTGTCCGATCGCCTCCTTGAAGGCGCTGTCGGTGTCGGCGTCGAGCTTGGAGATCTCGCCCAGCACCTTTTTCTCGTCGTCGTTCAGGCCCAGCGCCTTGAGGTCGGCGACCGCCTTGTCATAGCGCGCGCGTTGGTCCTTGACCTTCTGCTCTTCCTTCTGCATCAGGCTCACGTCCGATTGCAGGCCGATATTGCGCATGGCGATGCCGGTTTCCAGCATCGAGCTTTTCATCGCCGCCGCCTGCAGGTTCTTGGCGGTGCTCAGCTCCAGGCCCGTGGTCAGCTTGCTCTTGTTGCTGAAGTTGAGGTAGTTGGTCATCAGGACCATCGCCACCAGGATCAGCAAAATGCCGCCGAAGCCGATGCGCAGCCGTGTACCGATGGTGAAATCGCGTAAATTCATGTTGTTTCTCCCCTATGCTATCTGTGCGTAAGTCGCCGGAACGGTACTACCAGGCCGATGATCGTTATAGTCGTTTGGCACGCCCTCTGTGGGGCGCTTCCGCGGCCGGCTACTGGCCGCTTCGGGGGCAAGTTTTAGGCCGCCAGTTGTTCCATCAAGCCCATCTCGGCGCTCGACATCAGTTTGTCGATGTTCACCAGGATCAGCATGCGTTCGTCGATCGTACCCAGGCCGATCATGTAGTCGGAGCTGAAGGCGGTGCCCATTTCCGGCGCCGGTTTGACCTGCTCCGGCGTCAGGGTGGTCACGTCGGACACCGAATCGACCACCATGCCGACGATGCGGCCGCTGATGTTCAAAATGATGACGACGGTGAACTGGTCGTACACCGGCTCGCCCAGGTTGAACTTGATGCGCATGTCCACCACCGGGATGATGATGCCGCGCAGGTTGATCACGCCCTTGATGAACTCGGGCGCGTTGGCGATGCGGGTGACCACTTCGTAGCCGCGGATCTCCTGCACCTTGAGGATGTCGATGCCGTATTCCTCCGAGCCCAGCGTGAACGCCAGGTATTCGTGGCCGGCGATCTCGTTTGCGCCTGTGGTTAGTACGTCTGCCATGATGGTTTCCTATCTATGTTGCGTGGTTCGGGTCAGGAGAAAATCTGTTCGTCGGACAGCTGGCGCGACGAGCGTATCAATGCGGCGACATCGAGAATCAGCGACACGCCGCCGTCGCCCAGGATGGTGGCCCCGGAAATGCCGGCCACCTTGCGGTAATTCGATTCCAGGTTCTTGACCACCACCTGCTGCTGGCCGACCAGGTCGTCGATGAACAGGCCCGCCTTGCGGCCGTCCGTCTCGATGATGACCACGATACCCTGGGTCGGATCGGTGAAGCGCGGCGTGATGTCGAACATCTGGTACAAAGGCACCAGCGGCAGGTACTCGCCGCGCACCTTGATGACGCGGCCCTTGCCGCTGATTTCCTTGACGTCGTCGGCCACCGGCTGCAGCGACTCGATGACAAAGCCCAGCGGCAGGATGTAGACCTCCTCGCCGACCCGGATCGACATGCCGTCGAGGATCGCCAACGTCAGCGGCAGCGAAATCGAAATCGTGGTGCCGAAACCCTTGGCCGAGCGGATGTCGACCACGCCGCCCATGGCGGTGATGTTGCGCTTGACGACATCCATGCCGACGCCGCGGCCGGAGACGTCGGTCACCGTTTCGGCGGTCGAGAAGCCGGGCGCGAAGATCAGCTGCCAGACTTCGGCGTCGCTCATCGTGTCGCTGACCGGCAGGCCGTTTTGTTCGGCCTTGGCGAGGATGCGCTCGCGGTTCAAGCCGCCGCCATCGTCCGATACCTCGATGATGATGTTGCCGCCCTGGTGGGAGGCCGACAGGAACAGCCGGCCCGACTCGCTTTTACCGGCCGCGCGGCGCACGTCCGGCATCTCGATGCCATGGTCGATCGAATTGCGCACCAGGTGCGTCAACGGATCGACGATGCGCTCGATCAGGCCCTTGTCCAGTTCCGTCGCGGCGCCGTTGGTGATGAAGTCGACCTTCTTGCCCAGCTTGGCGGCCAGGTCGCGCACCATGCGCGGGAAGCGCGAGAACACGAAGTCCATCGGCATCATGCGGATCGACATCACCGCTTCCTGCAGATCGCGGGTGTTGCGGGTCAGCTGGCTGACGCTGTTGAGCAGGCGCTCGTGCGCCATTGGATCGAGCGTGTCGACGCGCTGTTCGATCATCGCCTGCGTGATCACCAGCTCGCCCACCAGGTTGATTAGCTGGTCGACCTTTTCGATCGACACGCGGATCGACGACGATTCGGCGCCGGCCGACGCGCCCTTCTCCTTGGCGGCCTTCTTTTCCTGTTCCTCGGCCACGGCCGGCGTCGGCGCCGCCTCGATCACGATGCCGGCGGCGGCGCGGATCTGCTCGACCGGCTGGAAGAAGCCGTAGCCGTTGGCGTCGTCGTTGCCCTCCTTGGCGTTGGCGCGGATCTCATCGAGCGGCTGGAAGAAGCCGTAGCCCTGGCCGCCACCGGCCATCGGCGGATGCAATTCGGTTTCGTCGAAGAAGCCGTAACCGAGGTCGCTCTCGACCTTCGAGCGCTCGGCGTTTTCCATGCGCGCCTGCTTGTCGCTCAGCGCCGGCAATTCGGTCACCACCATGTCGTCCGGATTGAGCACGAACGAGCAGATGGCGATGATGTCGTCGAGGCTCTCGTGCGTGGTTACCACCATCGCGTTGCGGTCCTTGTCGAGCGGCGTGATGGACACGTGGCCCATCAATCCCAGCTCGGCGCCGAGCGCGGTCACCTCGCGGTGCACCATCACGGGCAGCTCGAGCCGGTAGCGGCGCCCGCCGCTGTGGTCGACCACCTTCGCTTCGGTCGCGTTGAATGCCGGCGCCACCGGCGACAGCGCCACCACCGGCACGTCCTGGGTCAGCGACTGCAGCATCATGCGCACGTCGCCGACGGCGTCCTGGTCGACGGTGCTGCCGAGGCGATGGCCGTCGAGCTGCATCTTGAGGATGTCCTTGGCGGCCAGGAAGGCGTCGACGTGCTCGGACGTCAGCGCCATCTCGCCCTTGCGGATGCGGTCGAGCAGGGTCTCGAGGATGTGCGTGACCTCCGTCATGTCGGTCACGCCGAACGTGGAGGCGCCGCCCTTGACGGAATGCGCGGTGCGGAAGATCGCGTTCAGATCCTCGGCATCGGGGGCGGCGATGTCCACGGCCAGCAGCAGCCGCTCCATTTCAGCCAGCAGTTCCTCGGCCTCATCGAAGAAGACCTGGAAAAACTGGCTTATGTCGATGGTCATGGTGATACTCCGTAAAGTTCGCTCATTGCTCGCGCCTTATCAGCCGATGACCTTCTTCACTACCTCGATGAGGCGCTGCGGATCGAACGGTTTGACCAGCCAGCCGTTGGCGCCGGCCGCGCGGCCCTTGGCCTTCATCTCGTCGGACGACTCGGTGGTCAGCATCAGGATCGGGGTCTTGGCGTAGGTCGGCAGCTCGCGCAGCAGCGCAATCAGCTGCAGGCCGTCCATGCGCGGCATGTTCTGGTCGGTCAGCACCAGGTCGACGCTTTGCAGCTTGGCTTTTTCCAGGCCGTCCTGGCCGTCCACCGCTTCCACCACCAGGTAACCGGCGGCTTTCAGGCTGAACGCCACCATCTGGCGCAGGGAACTGGAATCATCAACTGCAAGTATTGTCTTGGCCATCTTGGTTCTCACTCTTATCAATGCTGGACGCTCGCGTCCAATTTTTTTTAAAACAATCGGTGTTCAGCGGGGGTCTGCCGACCCTTAAAACAATTCGATGTCGCCGCTCTCGAGGTGTTGCTGACTTACTGCCTTGCGCAACACGCTGCGCAGTTCCAAACTCTGTATCGCCAGCGCCATGCTGACCTTGCCCAGCAGGGCGACGATTTCCTCGTTGTCGCTCTCGGGCAGCATCTCGGCGCCGTGCGCGCCCAGGGTGCCGAGGAACTCGCGCAGGCCGGTGACGCGCTTGAGCGTGCGGTCGATCAGCTGGCTCGTCATGTCCTGGAATTGCAGGCTGGTGATGGCGGCGTTGACGTAGCCGCCCACCTGGCCCTGCAGCGCCTGCAGCTGCGCGCGCTGCTCGGGCGAGGCGATGCCGCCGTCGAGCAGCAGCTGGATCGTGGCCTGCTCGGCCTCCACCGTCTGATGGATGGCCATGAAGTTGAACGACAGCTTCTCGATGGCCTCCTCCAGCAGCAGCCGGGTCTGGAGCAAATCGGTCTCGACCTCGGTTAAATGCTTGCGCCCGTGGTCAGACACGCCCGACAGCAGGCGTTTTACATGCGACCCAAGGATTTTTTTTCTCGTCATAAAATTCTCTATGTTCTACTCTGCGCTGCGCGCTTTACGCCGTGCTTCACTATCTTTTCAACCCTTATTTGCGGACCGGCGGCCCGCTCGGCGCCGCGGCCGCCGGCGCCGCCGCGGCCGCCCCGGCCGCTTCCTCCTCGGCGCCAACCTCGATCTGGCGCCCGCCGTCGCGGATCACGCTCTCTTCCGTCCGCTTGTTCATCACCAGGATGCTGATGCGGCGGTTGATCGGATTGAACGGATCGGCCTTGTCCAGGTTGGCGGCCGAGGCCAGCCCCACCACCCGCAGCACCTTGGCGTCGGCCATGCCGCCGACGATCAGTTCGCGCCGCGAGGCGTTGGCGCGGTCGGCCGACAATTCCCAGTTGCTGTAGCCGGTCTCGCTCATGTACGGCGTCGAATCGGTGTGGCCCGACAGGCCGATGCGGTTCGGCACATCGTTGAGCACAAACCCGATCTCGTGCAAAATCTCTTTCGTGTACGACTGCAAATCGGCCTTGGCCAGCGCGAACATCGGACGGTTCTGCTCGTCGACGATCTGGATCCGCAAGCCCTCGGTCGTGATATCGAGCAGCAACTGGTTCTTATACTTGACCAGCACCGGATTGGTTTCGATGGCGGTCTCGATCTTGTCCTTCAGCGACTTCAGGCGCTGCGCATCCTCGGCCTCGACGGCGGCGCGCGCGGCGTTGATGTTGACCTTTTTCTGCGCGCTCGGATCGCTGCTGGCGGCGACCTGGCCGTCCTTGCGGGTCAAATCCTTGCCGCCGCCGGGGATCACCGACGAGCTGTCGCCGCTGCCCGAGCCGCCCTGCATGGCCACCTTCAGCGGCGTCTTGAAGTAGTCCGAAATGCCTTTCAAGTCGCCCTTGGAGGTCGAACCGAGCAGCCACATCAGCAGGAAGAACGCCATCATTGCGGTCACGAAGTCGGCATACGCGATCTTCCACGCGCCGCCGTGGTGGCCGCCGCCGTGCTTCTTGATGCGCTTGACGATAATTGGCCGTAAGCCTTCTTCAGCCATGACGATTCCTCACAGAGTCCAACATGATTCCAGTAGCGCGTTTCATCCCGGGCTTACTTCGACTTCGATTTCTTGATGTGGTCTTCGAGCTCGCCGAAGGTCGGACGCTCGGTCGAGTACAGCACCTTGCGGCCGAACTCGACGGCCAGTGCCGGCGCGTAGCCGTTCAGGCTGGCCAACAGGGTGACCTTGACGCACTGGTACATCTTGGTCGACTCTTCCAGTTTCTGCTCGAGCAGGCTGGCCAGCGGACCGACGAAACCATACGCCAGCAAAATACCGAGGAAGGTGCCGACCAGCGCGTGGGCGATCAGGATGCCCAGCTCGGCCGGCGGCAAGCCGACGTTTTCCATCGTGTGGACCACGCCCATCACCGCCGCCACGATGCCGAACGCCGGCATGCCGTCGCCCAGCCGGGCAATCGCGTGGCCGGGCGCGGCGCCCTCGTGGTGGTGGGTCTCGATCTCGTTGTCCATCAGGTTCTCGATCTGGAACGCGTCCATATTCCCCGACACCATCAGGCGCAGGTAATCGGTGATGAATTCGACGACGTGATGGTCTTCCAGCACGCTCGGATACTTGCTGAACAGCGGGCTTTGCTCCGGACTGTCGATGTCGCCTTCGATCGACATCAAGCCTTCCTTGCGGACCTTGGAGAGGACGTCGAACAGCAGCGACATCAGCTCCATATATAAGTCTTTGGTGTAGCGCGAGCCCTTGAACAGGGTGGGCAGCGCGGCCAAGGTGGACTTGAGGGTCTTGCCGTTGTTACCGACAATGAACGCCCCGACCGCGCCGCCGCCGATCATCACCAGCTCGAGCGGCTGGAACAGCGCGGCCAGGTGCCCGCCGCCCATCGCGTAGCCGCCGAAGACGCCGAGCAGCACCACCACATATCCAATTATGACTAACAAGTGACCTGACTCCCCATAGTGAAACAAGGCCTAAATGTCAACTACCGCGGGCCCGATTTCAATAAATTTACGTGTAGAACTACAATAACGTGTCCGGGGGTGGCCGAGCAAGTGATTAACGCCAAATGATGCTTAAAAGTACCATTTATAGAGCGCGGCGTTGTCGTCTGTGGCAAGAATGGTCTGATCCGGCGCTCGCGCGTCGATTGCAAATTCATAGCTTATAAGTATGGCATCAGGACACATTTCGGCCTCCGCCTTGCGCCATAAACCGCCCATCGCGGCCGGCGACAGATAGGCGAACACCAGATCGAACTGACCGAAATCGAGGCGCTCGTAATCGCCGAACAGGAAGCGCGCGCGGCTGCCGGTCATTGCCGCGCGCACCTTGCTATATAACCAGGGCAGCGGCGCCAGCTCGATGCCGACGCACTCGATATCCGGCCGCGCGCGCGCAAGGTACATCACCAACCCGCCCAGTCCGCTGCCGATGTCGATCACGCGCAGGGGACGGCCACTGTCGTCTCCAACCCCGCGTGGCGGCGGCAACTGCTGGCGCACCGCATCCCACACGGCCGGGTGCGACGGGTAATAAGGAACCTGCGTGCGGAAGGTCGACCAGTACAGGCCCAACAGCACAAGGAAGACCGCCAGGAACAGCCACGGCGGCAGCCGCAGCGACAAGGCCGCCAACACCGCCAGCGGGAAAAAGAATTCGATCGCGCGCCACCACACGGCCAGCCCCGCAAGCCACGTGATGGCGGCGGCGACCAGGCCGTGCACGACGGCGACGGTCAGGTAATCGACGGGGAAGTGAAACGTGGCCAGCAGGTACACCAGGCCGAGGCTGAGCGGCGCGGCGCCGCATTGGATCAGCAAGGCCCGCACGGCGGGCGCGCGGACGATGCGTTGAAGGTAGGACGATTGGGGAATGTGGCGGGTCACGCGGCCAGGGCGTCGGCGTCGCGGGACTTCTTGGTCTTGCCGGCGCGCGAAGGCATGTGGCACAGGCCGCAGACATAGCTGCCGTTCAGGTCCATGCAGTTGACCACGTATTTACCCTGGCATTTGCCGCAAGGGGCCAGTTCCAGCATCTTGCTGCCGAAAAAGCGCACCAGGGTCCAGGCGCGGGTCAGCGACAGCAACGGCTCTTCGCCCGCTTCCGGCGGCATTTGTTCGAGGTACAGCTTGTAGGCCTTCATGACCGCTTCGATGCCGGTGGCGCCGGCGTGGTCGACCAGGAATTTATGGATGTTGATGAACAGCGAGGAATGGATGTTCGGTTGCCAGGTCAGGAACCAGTCGGTCGAGAAAGGCAGCATGCCCTTCGGTGGCGACACGCCGCGCAGCTCTTTATAGAGCTTGAGCAGGCGCTCGCGCGACAGCGACACTTCGGTTTCCAGCAGTTGCAGGCGCGCGCCCAGCTGGATCAGTTCAATCGCAAGCTGAATTTCTTGTGCTTCAGACACTACGCTTTTCTTGGTCATGATCCCTGCTCCCGGCTGTCTATATGATGGTAATGCGCTTTGCGATGCGGTGGCGTTCGGTACGCCGCGGTACCAGTGGCTTAAGCGATTTCTTCGACAGCCTGGCCGGCCATCAGGATGGCGGCGTGCGACTGCGCCAGGAAACGGTCTTTATTATGGCTGGTCAGCATCGACAGGATGGCGCCGTCGTCGAAGCGGAAGCGGGCCAGCATCATGTTGCCGCCTGCCAGCTTGAGGATTTGAGCGTTGCTCATGCCTTCGATCAGGTCGGCGATTTCGGTGGCGATGCCAAGACGGAAGATCGCGGTGACTTTGTCGGCACGGATCATCTGCTGCGCGAGCATCAGGTAGCTCAGGTTAGCGTCGCGAATTTCAGCCATCATATCGTTTGCGGTCATTTCCATCTCCCAGTATTTGTTTCACTGCGGAACACAATTGCGTTTCCATTGAGATACATTCTGCGGGAGCAACAAAAATACGAGTAGAGGAGGTCTTCCGTATTTTGCGTCAGGCAATAGCGAACGCGACCCGTCCGTGTTTGTCTGACAAACACACTGGGATCGAGGCTCTACGCCCTTGCGGCGTGGAAATTTTATGGCGTGAGATCTTCAAAAAAGTCCTGTCATGACACGAAAAAAATGTTCGTATGGCGACTCTTTTTTGCTACATCTAACCCGGTTACGGCAGCTTTTTCGGGAACTTTAGGGTTTCCACAGAAAAATTTTAAATTATTTTCGACTACATCTTTGCAAGCTGAAGCCCGTTTTACTGACTTTTACGCGCTTCATGAATCTGGTAACGGCAGCGCTCTGCGGAACTTTAGGGTTTTTTTGAATTTTTTTAAAAAAGATTGAAAATAGTTTTGGAATCGCCCGCCAAGCCAGCATCCATGCGGGTTTGCCGGGCATGGCGGGATGCCGGCAAACGCCGTCAGCTCAGCAAAACCGGCGGTTTTTCCTGTTACACTGGCGTATCAGGCAACTTGTTTAAGCCTAAAGCATCAACCGACTCACAGGAAAGTGACGTAATGACAACTCGCAATGACTGCCTGCAACGCGACGCGCAAGATCCGCTTGCGCCGCTGCGCGAACGCTTCGATCTGCCGGCCGGCGTGATATATCTGGATGGCAACTCCTTGGGCGCCCGACCGAAGGCCGCCCTCGCCCGCGCCCAGCACGTCATCGCGCAGGAATGGGGACACGATCTGATCCGCAGTTGGAATACCGCCGGCTGGTTCGACCTGCCTAAAAGGCTGGGCAACCGGCTGGCGCCGCTGATCGGCGGTGGCCCGGACGAGGTCGTCGTCACCGACACCACCTCGCTCAACCTGTTCAAGGCGCTGGCCGCCGCGCTGCACATGCAGGCCGGCGAGCCGGCCTCCGCGAGCCGGCGCGTAATCGTTACCGAACGCTCCAACTTCCCCACAGACATCTATATGGCCCAGGGACTGAGCAGCTGGCTCGACCGCGGCTACACCGTCAAGCTGGTCGACTCGGTGGAGGAGCTGCCGGCCGCCATTGGCGCCGACACCGCCGTCGTCATGCTGACCCATGTGAACTACCGCACCGGCTACCAGCACGACATGCGCGCCGCCAGCGCCCTGGCCCACGCGGCCGGCGCCCTGATCGTCTGGGACCTGGCGCATTCGGCCGGCGCGGTGCCGCTCGACCTGAACGGCGACGGCGCCGACCTGGCCGTCGGCTGCACCTATAAATACCTGAACGGCGGCCCCGGCGCCCCGGCCTTCATCTGGGTGCCGCGCCGGCACCAGGCCCGCTTCACGCAGCCGCTGTCGGGCTGGTGGGGCCACGCCGCGCCGTTCGCCATGGCGCCGGACTTCGCACCGGCCGACGGCATCGGCCGCGCGCTGTGCGGCACGCAGCCGGTGGTGTCGCTGGCGATGGTCGAGAGCGGACTGGAGGTGTTCGAACAAACGTCGATGGCGGCGATCCGTGAGAAATCGCTGGCGCTCACCGACCTGTTCATCGAATTGGTGGAGCAGCGCTGCGCCAACCACCCGCTGGGACTGGTCACGCCGCGCCAGCACGCGCGCCGGGGCAGCCAGGTCAGCTTTACGCACCCGCACGGCTACGCGGTGATGTCGGCGCTGATCGCGCGCGGCGTCATCGGCGACTACCGCGAACCGGCCATCATGCGCTTCGGCTTCACGCCGCTGTACACCAGCTATACCGAAGTATGGGACGCGGTCGAGATCCTGCGCGACATCCTCGACCGCAAAGACTACGACGTCGACGCCAAGCGCGGCGCCGTCACCTGACGGGATCATCATGACAGAACAAAAACCGGCGGCCGGTGGCTGCCCGATGCACGCCAGCCCAGACAGCGCCGGCGACGCCGAATGGCACGGCGCGCAGATGGACTTCAGCAATTCGATGAGCTACGGCGACTATCTGGGCCTGAACCAGATCCTCAACGCCCAGCACCCGCTGTCGCCCAACCACAACGAGATGCTGTTCATCGTCCAGCACCAGACCAGCGAACTGTGGATGAAGCTGATGCTGCACGAAATGCACGCCGTGCGCGCGCATCTACAATCGAACGACCTGGCGCCGGCCTTCAAGATGCTGGCGCGGGTGGCCCGCATCATGGACCAGCTGGTGCACGCCTGGGACGTGCTGGCGACAATGACGCCGCCCGAATACACGGCGATCCGCCCGTATCTGGGTGCTTCGTCCGGCTTCCAGTCGTATCAGTACCGCGAGATCGAGTTCATCCTCGGCAACAAGAACGCCGCGCTGCTGAACGTCCACACCACCGCGCCGGACGCCTTCGCGGTGCTCGACAAGGCCCTGCGCGCCCCCTCGGTGTACGACGAAGCGGTCAAGCTACTGGCCCGCAACGGTCTGCCGATCGCGGCCGAACGGCTCAATGCCGACTGGACCCTGCCGACGGCCGCCGACGAATCGGTGCAGAACGCGTGGCTGGAGGTCTACCGCGACCCATCTAGGCATTGGGCGCTGTACGAGCTGGCCGAAAAGCTGGTCGACCTGGAGACGGCGTTCCGCTTCTGGCGCTTCCGCCACGTCACCACGGTCGAGCGCATCATCGGCTTCAAGTCCGGCACCGGCGGCACGGCCGGCGTCAGCTACCTGCGCAAGATGCTCGACGTGGTGCTGTTCCCCGAACTGTTCGCGCTGCGCACCGCCTTATAACCGCCCAGGCGCACGGCCATGCCAGCCTAAAAACCCCATCGACACGCGGAACTCCCTCCGGCGCGCGCGCTCTAACAAAAAGGCGCCTAACAACACATCGATAACAACGGAGGGAATAAAGATGAAACAACGTATCCGCAACTACGCGGCCGCCGCCGGGCTTCTGCTGGCCGCCGTCACGGCCGCGCACGCCGCCAACTACACAGCTATTCTGACTGGTACGCAGGAAGCGCCGCCCAACAACGCGCCCGGCATCGGCGCGACGGTGCTGAAGTTCGACCCCGACACCCATATCCTGGAGATCAACGTCGCATTCAGCAGTCTCAGCAGCGGCACCACGGCCGCGCACCTGCACTGCTGCACGGACGCGCCGTTCAAGGGCGTGGCCGGCGTCGCCACGGAAGTCCCCACGCTGAGTGGCTTCCCGCTGGGTGTGACCAATGGCGCCTACAGCAACAGCTACAACACGCTGTTGGCCAGCACCTGGAATCCGGCGTTCCTCAGTCGGTTTGGGGGCAGCACGGCGTTCGCGGAAGCGGCGCTTGAATCGGGGCTCAACAATGGATTGGCGTATTTCAACATTCATACCTCGGCCTATCCGAACGGCGAGATACGCGGCTTCTACACGCCCGCGCTAGTGGTGGCGGCCGTACCCGAGCCGGAAAGCATCGCCCTGCTCGGGATAGGACTGCCGGCGATGCTGCTGCTGGCAAGGCGACGCTCGAAAAATTCGATCAAACAAAACAACGTCTAAAAAACGTAGGGCGGATTAGCGAAGCGTAATCCGCCATGCATGCTCCGGCGACGGCTCATGCATGGCGGATTACGGCGTTCCGCCTAATCCGCCCCACGTGGATCTACAGCAACTCTTGCGCTTACTTGCTTGCGCCGCTCAACAGCATCTCATTGAGACGCTTGACGAACGTGGCCGGATCGCTCAGCGAACCGCCCTCGGCCAGCAAAGCCTGGTCGAACAGGATGTTTGCCCAGTCACCAAACAAAGTGCCCGATTCCTCATACTTCAAGCGCGTCACCAGCGGGTGGTTCGGATTGATCTCCAGGATAGGCTTGGACTCCGGCGCGCTCTGCCCCGCCGCCTTCAGCATCCGCAGCAGGTTGCCCGACAGCTCATGCTCGTCCGCCACCAGGCAGGCCGGCGAATCGGTCAGGCGGAACGTCACGCGCACGTCCTTGGCTTTGTCCGACAAGGCTTCCTTCATCTTGCCGACCAAATCCTTGTACGAGTTTTCGGTCTCTTCGTGCTCTTTCTTCTCTTCCTCGTCTTCCAGCGCGCCCAGATCCAGGCCACCCTTGGCCACCGATACCAGCTCCTTGCCTTCGAACTCGGTCAGGAACGACAGCATCCACTCATCGACACGGTCGGTCAGCAGCAGCACTTCGACGCCCTTCTTGCGGAAGATCTCCAGGTGCGGGCTGTTCTTCGCCGCGACATAATTATCGGCCGTGACGTAGTAGATCTTGTCCTGGCCTTCCTTCAGGCGCGCGACATACTGCTCCAGCGAGACGCTTTGCTCGTCGTTCTCGTTGGCGGTCGAGGCGAAGCGCAGCAGCTTGGCCAGACGGTCCTTGTTGGTCGCGTCCTCGCCGATGCCCTCTTTGAGCACCTGGCCGAATTCCTTCCAGAAGGTGACGTACTTGTCCTTCTTCTCCTGCTCTTCGGCGTTGGCCAACTCCTCCAGCATGCCGATCACGCGCTTGGTCGAACCGTCGCGGATTACCTTGACGTCGCGCGACTCCTGCAGGATCTCGCGCGAAACGTTCAGCGGCAGGTCGGCCGAGTCGATCACGCCCTTGACCATGCGCAGGTAGGCCGGCATCAGCTGCTCGGCGTCGTCCATGATGAACACGCGCTTGACGTACAGCTTGATGCCGCCGCGCTTGTTGCGGTCCCACAGGTCGAACGGCGCCTTGGCCGGGATGTACAGCAGCTGCGTGTATTCGCTGCGGCCCTCGACGCGGTTGTGCGTGTACGCCAGCGGCGCCTGGAAGTCGTGCGAGACGTGTTTGTAGAATTCCTCGTACTGCTCCGGGGTGATGTCCGATTTACTGCGCGCCCACAGCGCGCTGGCCTGGTTGACGGTCTCGAATTCGTCCTTGACGACGGTTTCCTTCTTCTCGTCGTCCCATTCCTCTTTCTGCATCACGATCGGCAGCGAGATATGGTCGGAGTATTTGCGGATGATGGACTTGATCTTCCACGACGACAGCAGTTCGTCCTCGCCTTCGCGCAGGTGCAGGATGATGTCGGTGCCGCGACCGGTCTTTTCGATCTGTTCGACCGAGTAATCGCCCTCGCCGGCCGATTCCCAGCGCACGCCCTCGGACGCCTCGGCGCCCGCGCGGCGGGTTTCGACGGTGATCTTGTCGGCGACGATGAAGCCCGAATAGAAGCCCACGCCGAACTGGCCGATCAGGGCCGCGTCCTGCTGCTGGTCGCCCGACAGCTTGCCGAAGAATTCCTTGGTGCCCGATTTGGCGATGGTGCCCAGGTGCGAGATCGCCTCGTCGCGGCTCATGCCGATGCCGTTGTCGGAAATGGTGATGGTGCGGGCGGCCTTGTCGAACGATACCTTGATCTTCAGGTCATGGTCGTTGCCGTACAGCGCATCGTTGTTGATCGCCTCGAAACGCAGCTTGTCGGCCGCGTCGGACGCGTTCGAGATCAACTCGCGCAGGAAAATCTCTTTATTCGAGTACAGGGAGTGGATCATCAGCTGCAACAGCTGTTTCACTTCAGCCTGGAAACCAAGGGTTTGCTTATCGTTATCTGCCATTTTTAGAGCCTCTAATAGTCTTAGTGTACGTGCGCGAAGTCGCACGGGTCTGGCGAAAGTGGGGATTATAAAATGGTTTTCAAGAGCAGCTTGCTATTTTCCCAACTGCTGCTCCAGAAACTGCCACACGCCGGGTTCCTGCATCGCCGCCACATTGAGCCGCATGCGGGTGGACGGCAGTTGCGCCGGCGAGAACAGGCTGCCCGGCGCCAGCAGCAAGTTGGCGGCCATGGCGCGTTCGGTCAGCACGCTGGTGTCGCAGCCGGCGTCCGCCCAGACGAACATCCCGGCCGGCGAGGCCACATCCACTTTCAGGCCGACCCGCTCCATCTGCCGCACCGCCTTGGCGCGGATGCCGTCGAGCCGAGTGCGCACCCGGTCCGCGTGCTTGCGGTAGGAGCCCTCGGACAGCACTTTATAGACCACCCGCTCGCCGATATCGCTGGTGGTCAGGGTCGACAGCATCTTGCGGTCCGCCAGCCTCTCGGCCCGCTCGGCCGACGTGGCGATGAAGCCGACCCGCAGGTTGGCCGCCATCGTCTTCGAAAAGCCGCCCAGGTAAATCACCCGCTGCAATTGATCCAGCGCCGCCAGCCGCGTGGCCGGCTGCACCGCGCTGCCGGGGTGCAGGTCGCAGTAGATATCGTCTTCGACGATGATGAAGTCGTGCTCCTCCGACAGCCGCAACACCTGGAAGGCCTTGGCCGCCGACAGCGAGGTCGAACTGGGGTTGTGCAGCACCGAGTTAATAATATAGAGCTTGGGCTTGTGGATCGCCGCCAGTTCGGCCAGACGGGCGATATCCGGGCCGTCGGCCAGGCGCGGGATGCCGATCACATTGGCGCCCAGCGCGGCGAAGGAGCCGAACATCAGGAACCAGGCCGGATCGTCGACGAAGATGGTGTCGCCGGGACGGGTGAACTCGCGCGCCACCATGTCCAGCGCCTGCGTGACGCCGGCGGTGGTGACGATCTGCTCCGGCGCGGCGGCGATTTCCAGCTCCGCGAGCTTGTGCTGCAGTTGCTGGCGCAGCGGCAGGAAGCCCTGCGGCAGGCCGTAGCTCACCAACAGATTGGGATTCTGGCGGCTGACCGCGCGCAGCGCATTGGCGATGGCGGTGCCGTCCAGCCATTCGGGCGGCAGCACGCCGGAACCGGGCATCTGATGGTGCGGCATCTGGCGGAACATGTTCCGCACCAGCCAAACCACGTCGATCGGCTTGGTGTCCAGGCGGGAGCGGGAGGCCGGCATCTCCGCCGGCGCCGCCGATCCCCCGCTGGCGTTGAGCGCCATCGGCGCCCGCTCGCGCACGAAAAAGCCGGCGCCCCGGCGCGACTCCAGGTAGCCGGTTGCCACCAGCTTGTCGTAGCTTGCCACCACCGTGAAGGCGGACACGCCGTGCGCCGCCGCGAAGGCGCGGATCGACGGCATGCGCGACCCGCCCCGCAGCAGGCGGTCGTCGATGCGCGCCGCCACCGAGCGCACGATCTGGTCGATCAGCGTCTCGCCCGATTCGCGCGACAGCAATCCGACCAACGGTCCGGCGGCGGGCCTGGGCTTGGACGTCCGCACGGCGCGCGCCGGCGCCAGGCCGGTGGACGCCGGCACCGAGGCCACCGCCGGACCGGGTGCGGCGGCGGCCGACGCGCGGGCGTGGGCAGCCGCCAGGGCCTCGTTGACCGCCTCGGCTGCGGCCGAGGCGGCGGCTCCTAGAAGCGAGGTGCGTTTTCGTGTATTGGTCATCCCACCGTCACAGTATGAGAAATTAAGTTTAAAGTGTACTGGCACTGTACTGGGTTTTGTACCGTAGGATACACCCGTAGACCCAATAAAACAAAGCACGTCCATTGGAGCCAGCATGACCCGCATCGTCACCCATAGCGCCCCGCCCGCCGTCGTCGCGCCGATTTCCACGCAAGGCGCCTCCCGCTTGGACCGCTTCAGCGATGAAACGGCCGGCATGCTGCTTGGCCTGATCGGCGTCGCCATCTTCAGCCTGACCCTGCCCTTCACCCGGCTCGCCGTCGGCGCCGCCGGCGACACGGGGACCGCCGCCGGCCTGTCGCCGATGTTCGTCGCGCTGGCCCGCGCGCTGGTCGCCGCAGCGCTCGCCGGCGCCTGGCTGCTATGGAAGCGCGCGCCGCTGCCGCCGCGCGCCGCCCTGGCGCCGCTGGCGATGGTGGCCGCCGGCTGCGTGATCGGTTTCCCGTGGCTGACCTCCATCGCCATGCGCTCGCTGCCCGCCGCCCACGGCGCGGTCCTGATCGGCATCCTGCCGCTGGCCACCGCCGTCTTCGCGGCCCTGCTGGGCGGCGAAAAGCCCTCGGCCGGCTTCTGGATCATGGCCATGTGCGGCTCGGCGCTGGTGGCCGGCTTCGCGCTGCGCCAGAGCGGCGGCGGCCTGCATCCGGCCGACCTTGCGATTTTCGCCGCCGTGCTGCTGGCGGCCATGGGCTACGCCGCCGGCGGACGCCTGTCGCAGACGCTGGGCGGGCAGCAAACCATCTGCTGGGCGCTGGTGCTGGCCGCGCCGGTGCTGCTCCCGGTGGTCGGCTGGCTATGCTGGCGCGAAGCCGGCCAGATCGCCGCCGCCGGCGCGGCCGCGTGGACCGGCTTCGCCTACGTCTCGGTATTCTCGATGTTCATCGGCTTCTTCTTCTGGTATCGCGGCATGGCGCTGGGCGGCGTGGCGCGGGTCGGCCAGGTGCAGCTGGTGCAGCCCTTCCTGTCGCTGCTCGGCGCGGCTGTGGTCCTGGGCGAGGCGCTGGAGTGGCCGACCGTGATATTTGCAATCGCCGTCATCGCCACGGTGGGCGTCGGCCGCAAAATGCAGGTGAAACGCGGCTAAAACCGTGGAGTATTCTGATTTTTGCTCAATTGCGGGCATCGCCTGTCTCAAGAGTACAATATCGGTCTACAGCCCCACCGAATTACTGCCCACTTACTATATGGATAAGCACATGTCTGTCTACGAAAAACTGAAAGCGCTCGATATCACCCTGGCCGCACCGGCCACCCCGGCCGCCGCCTACGTCATGTACGCGCAAACCGGCAACACGGTGTTCATCTCGGGTCACATCGCCAAACGCGCCGACGGCAGCGTGTGGGTGGGCCAGTTGGGCAAGAATATCGACACGGCCGAAGGCAAGCAGGCCGCGCGCGCCATCGCCATCGACTTGATCGGCACCCTGCAGGCGGCCGTCGGCGGCGACTTGAACCGCGTGCGCCGCATCGTCAAGCTGATGAGCCTTGTGAACTCCACCCCTGATTTTACCGAACAGCACCTGGTCACCAATGGCGCTTCCGAGCTGCTGGGCGAAGTTTTCGGCGACGCCGGCAAGCACGCCCGCTCGGCCTTTGGTGTCGCACAAATCCCGCTTGGCGCCTGCGTCGAAATCGAACTGATCGCGGAAGTCGCGTAAGCGGGCGGCGTCCTATCCGGCGCCGTTCCTTTTATAAAAGCCGCCACAAGCGCGCTTGTTGAATCGCCGGGCCGTCTTCGGCCGGGGCACACATTGAGTGAGACATGTATGAAAATCGAAAACCCGAACCCGATCCAGTGGCGCTTCTCCGAACGCGCCGACCAGCTGCAATCGTCCTTCATCCGCGAGATCCTGAAGATCACGCAGCAGCCCGAGATCATCTCCTTCGCCGGCGGCCTGCCGTCGCCGCTGACCTTCCCGGTCGACGAAATGAAGATCGCCTTCGACAAGGTCCTCGAGACCAACGGCAAAGTGGCGCTGCAGTACGGCCCGACCGACGGCTACCTGCCGCTGCGCCAGTGGATCGCCGATTCGCTGTCGACCAACGGCGCCCGGATCATCCCTGAACAGGTGTTGATGACGTCCGGCTCGCAGCAGGCGCTGGACCTGCTGGGCAAAGTACTGATCGACGAAGGCAGCCGCGTGCTGGTCGAGACCCCGTCCTACCTGGGCGCGCTGCAGGCCTTCTCGGTCTACCGCCCGGAATTCAAATCGGTCGACACCGACGAACATGGCCTGGTGCCGTCGTCGCTGGACCCGGTCGCCGCCGGCGCGCGCCTGCTGTACGCGCTGCCGAACTTCCAGAACCCGACCGGCCGCACCCTGTCCGTCGAGCGCCGCCTGGAACTGGTCGAGACCTGCGCCCGTCTGGGCCTGCCGCTGATCGAGGACGATCCGTACGGCGCCTTGAGCTACAAGGGCGATCCGCTGCCGAAGATGGTGGCGATGAATCCCGAAGGCGTGATCTACATGGGCTCCTTCTCCAAGGTGCTGACGCCGGGCATCCGCCTGGGCTACGTGGTGGCCCCGCTGCCGCTGGTGCGCCGCCTGGAACTGGCCAAGCAGGCCGCCGACCTGCACACCTCGCAGCTGACGCAGATGGTGGTGCATGAAGTGATCAAGGATGGCTTCCTCGAGCGGCACATCCCGAAAATCCGCACCCTGTACGGCAACCAGTGCCAGGTCATGCTGGACGCGATGGCCCAGTACTTCCCGGCCGGCGTCGAGTGGACCAAGCCCGAAGGCGGCATGTTCATCTGGGTCACGCTGCCGAAGCACATCGACGCCATGAAGCTGCTGGACGAAGCGATCGCCCAGAAGGTCGCCTTCGTACCGGGTTCGCCGTTCTATGCCAACGAACCGGAAACCAACACTTTGCGCCTGTCGTTCGTGACCGTGCCGCCGGAACGCATCCGCACCGGCATCGAGATTCTCGGCAAACTGATCGCCGCCAAGATCTAAAGACGCTCCCTGCACCATCCCGTGGGCGGCGTCCGCCGCCCACACTCCCTTCTTGTCATCCCCACAAAAAAAAGCACGGTCCCTTCCGCGCATTGGGTCGGCGTCGCTTTCAAGCTTGAAGCATTCTTCCAAATTCATGCGCTGAATGTTTACATATCAGGCGGGCAACGCGGTATCATTTGATTGATAGTCACTTGGTAAGGCAAGCCTTTGTTCATGCGTGTACAAACTTCCCCAGCTCGCCCCTTGCGCCACCCACCCGCGCGATCGTGGCCCCATGCCGAAACAACCCACCAGGTTAAAGGCGACGCGCAATGAACCCCGTGATTTCCGGATTGTCCACGCGGCGCGATGCCGCCATCCTGATCGTCGACGACGCGCCGGACAATCTCGCCGTGCTGCGCAAGCTGATGGTCGAACAGGGTTATCAAACCTTTGTCGCCACCTCCGGCGAGCGCGCGCTCAAGATCGCGCGCCGCGTCCATCCGGACCTGATACTGCTCGACGTGGTAATGCCCGGCATGGACGGCCTGGAAACCTGCCGCCAGCTCAAAAGCCATACTTCCACGCAGCGCATTCCCGTCATCTTCATGAGCGCCAGGACCGACACCGACGACGTGGTGGCCGGCTTCGACATCGGCGCCGTCGATTACATCGGCAAGCCGCTGCGCATGGCCGAAGTGTGCGCGCGCGTGCGCACGCAGCTGCAAATCCGCAGCAACAGCGAAACCCAGGAAGAACAGGCCGAGCGTCTGCGCACCATCGTCAACAGCATGGCCGAGGGCCTGCTGATCATCGAGGCGGACGGCCGCATCCAGTTCACCAATCCGGCCTGCGACAAACACCTGGGTTACCAGGAGAACGAGCTGGCCGGCCGCGCGATCTCGGAACTGCTCAACCCATTGGTGGCGCAGGAGTACCTGGAATACTTCGCACGCTATGCTGCCTCGCCCGAGATGGCGCACAGCCACGGCACGCGCGAGGTGATCATCCGCCACCGCAACGGCAGTTCGGTGTGCATGGACCTGACGCTGACGCCGATGTACCTGCGCCAGCCGCTGTTCATCGGGCTGCTGCACGACATCACGCATCACAAGCAATCGGAGGACGCGCTGCAGCGCGCCGCCATGGTCGATCCGCTGACGCAGATCGCCAACCGGCGCCATTTCGACAGCTTCCTGGAGAAGGAGTGGCAGCGCTCCATGCGCAGCGGGCAGCCGCTGTCGCTGGTGGTGCTCGACGTCGACCACTTCAAACTGTACAACGACACGCTGGGCCACCCGGCCGGCGACACCTGCCTGCAACGGGTGGCGGCCGCCATCGCCTCGCACGCGCTGCGTCCCACCGACCTGGCGGCGCGCTACGGCGGCGAGGAATTCGTGCTGCTGTTCGCCGAAACCGGCGCCGAGACGGCCGCCATGATGGCAGAGGCGATCCGCGCCCACATCGAATCGCTGGGCATTCCGCACCCGCGCTCGACGACGTCGCAGTGGCTGACCGTCAGCATCGGCGTGGCGACCATCCACCCGCATCAACTGGACAACACCGAATCGCTGTTTGTCGCCGCCGACCGGGCGATGTACGTCGCCAAGGAAGGCGGCCGCAATCAGGTGCGGTCGACCGGCACCGGCGGCGCCGCGCTGGAAGCGGTCAAAGCGCTGGTGATGCGCTGACCCGGCCCGGGCCCCTCAACGCCTTCAATCCGAGCGGCACGCTGACGGCCAGCGCCAGCATCGAGAACACAATCACCCCCACGCCGCCCGCGTCCTGGAACAGCTCTCCGGCGCCGACGGTGCCCACCGCCACCGCGGCAAACGTCACCACCACCGATTGCGACAGCAAGCTGCCGTCGCGGTCCTGCGCCGAGATGAAGCTGTTCAGCACCGCCATGATGGCGTAGAACGCCATGTTCAACATCAGTTGGCCGGCAAAGAACAGCACCACGCCATCGGCGGTGAAGAAGCAGGCGACCGACGCGAACATCACCAGCAGCGCGCCCATGACGGTCAGTCCGCGCCGGGCCGCCAGCGCCGGTATCGCCGGCACCACCGCGCCGAAGAAGCCAAGCAGCGACGACACCGCCAGCAACGTCCCTATCGTCGGCAGCGACAGGCCGATACGCTCGCCCTGCAGCGCCGATACCGCCCACACGCCGGCTTGCACGCTGTAGACGCCGACAAACACTCCCCATGCCAGCCATACGCCGGCGCCGACGCGGCGCCGGCCGACTCCCGGCTCGTCGGGCGGCGGCGCGCGAACGGGCACCAGCGCCGGTATGCGCACGGCCGCCACGCCCAGCACCACCGCCAGCAGCGCAAGGCCGATCCAGATGCCGTCGCCCGCCGCCACATCCGGCAGCAGCGACACCAGCGTGAACACGCCGGCAACGGCCAGCCCTGATAGCAGCAGCACCACGCCCCATAAACGTTCGGCGTCGCGGTGGCAGGCCAGGCAAATGCCGACCATGACGATCATCTGCGCTTCGCAGACGCCGACCACCAGCCGCAGCGCCCCGAACAGCGGTGTAGACAGCGTCAACGCCGTGAGCATCTGGCATAGCGCCAGCACCACCAGCGACACGGCCGTGCATCGGGTCGGCCAGCGGCGCGCCATCGGCGGCAGCAGGATGCAGCCGGCAAGCATGCCGACCATTTCGACGCCGGTCATCAAGGTGGCCTGGCCCTCGTCGAAGTGCAGCCGCGCCATCGTGTTGGTCACCAGCAGCGGCATCATGGTGGTGCCGCCGATGCCCAGCGCCCACGCGGAAGACAGTATCAGGGTTGAACCGGTGGTGGTTTTCGCCGCCGCGGCGTCGATATCGGGCAGGGGCGCTGCGGGTATGGTGGTCATCGCTGGTCCATGGGTGATGGCGGCACGATTTGCCGTGATTGAAGCATACGACGGATGCCACGAAGGACGGGGCCGAAGCGGCCAAAAACGACACTCCGGCGGCCATTTAGTGCGCATCGACGCGCCGGCCCGTAGATCCTGTGCTAGCCTCGTTCATCAACTTGAAGGATTGGCCCATGCCGGCAAAACCCCACCTCCCCGACGCCGAAGCCGACGTTCCGCCCCATGTGATACGGCAGGTTCTGCAACTGCTGGCAAGCCGCGGCCATTCGGTCGAAAGGCTGTGCAAGGGGCTGGGATTCACGCCGGAGAATCTGCGCGACGCCGGGTTCCGCGTCTCCTACCGTCAAACCAGCATGCTGGTGCGGCGCGCCATGCAGCGTTGGGGCGATGCGGCCATGGGCATCGCCACCGGCGCGCGGCAAACGGTGGTGTGCTTTGGCCTGCCCGGCCTGGGCATGCTCACCTGCCCCACCCTCGGCGAGGCGCTGCTCTACCTGATCAAGTATCAACGCGCGGCCGGTACCCTGGTCATCAACGAACTGGCCGTCATCGACGAGCGCAATTTCATGATCGAAGCGGCCACCCGCTTCCACGATCCGGAACTGGAACCGTTTTTTATCGAGGAGATTTTCGTCAGCGGCGTGGAGGTCGCGCGCGCGATGGTGGGCTCGCACGTGCGCCCGTCGCGGCTCGAGCTGCGCTATCCACGCCCGGCCTACGCCAGCGCCTACAGCGAATATTTCCGCTGCCCGGTGGTGTTCAACGCGCCCCTGAATCGCCTGATCTGCGACATGTCCTGGTACCACTGCCCCCTGCCGACGCATGACAGCTTTATGCAGGAAAGCCTGCAGGCGCAGATCGACCAGTTGCTGTCGATCGGCCAGCCGCGCAACGACCTGGTGGAATCGATCATGAACGTGCTGCGCGCCTCCGTTGACGAGATGCCCGGGCTGGCGCAGACCGGAGCGGCGCTCAATATGAGCGAGCGCACGCTGCGCCGCCGCCTGGCCGAATTGGACACGTCCTACCAGCGGCTGGTGGACCAGGTGCGCTACGAGTGCGCGCTCGATCTGCTGAGGCGCAGCGCGATGCCGCTGGTGGATATCGCGATGGCGACCGGCTTCACCGACGCCCGCAACTTCCGCCGCGCTTTCAAGCGCTGGTCCGGCATCCTGCCCAACCAGATAAGGCAAGGCGTGCCCGCCCCGCGGTTGCTGATACCGGAGCGGGCGGATTAAAATGCAGGCCCACGACCGTCAGGGAAGATCCCACTTTCCGGCGCGCAGCACCACCAGGCCGCGCCGGCGTAGCGACTCCAGATAGCGCGCATGGCCGCGCACCCCTTTTTTGCGAAATAGCGGTATCAGCTTGGGCAGCATGTTCGGCACCAGCATCGCCAGCCTGACCGTCCATGACTCGCTGACACGCGGATAGCGCTCCAGGCATGGGCTGTCGAGCATCCGCATGACCTGGCGGGCGACATCCTCCGGCTGCTGCGGCGGATCCATGAACTGCAGCGTGTTGCCGCCGTCGATCGCCTCGCGCATCAGCATCTGCGTCTCGGTCGCCGATGGCAGCACGCTGCCGACATGCACGCCGTGCCGCTCGCGGTCCAGGCCCAGGCACAGCATGGCGCCGCGCAGGCCGAACTTGGTGGCCGAGTAGATACCTGTTTCCGGCAAGGGGAAGATACCGCCCAACGACACGGTATTAATCACCCGGCCGTCACCGGCGCGCTGCAAGTCGCCGAAGGCCAATCGGGTCAGCACGATCGGCGACAGCAGGTTGATATTCAACTCCGCCAGGATGTGATCGACCGAGCGCTCCTCGAAATGCCCCGTTCCCGTCATGGCGGCATTGTTGACCAGGATATCGAGCCGGCCGAAGCGCTCCTGGATAAATGCCAGCAAGGAAGGCAGTTTATTCAAGTCGTCCAGGTCGACCCGCACACCCACCGCCCCCGGCCCCAGCTCCGCCGTCGCCCGGTCCAGCGCCGCCTGGTCGCGGTCGGCCAGCACGCAGTTGATGCCACGCTCGATGAAGCCACGGCAGATCGCCCGCCCGATGCCGCCCGCGCCGCCGGTGACCAGGGCCACGCGCCCCTCCCGGCCGGCGTTGGTTGTTATCGCCATATGTATTCCTCTTGTGGTGTTAGTTGTTTTTATGGCCGGCCGCGCCCAGCTGCATCCAGATGGTCTTGGTCTCGGTGTACTGGTCGTGCGCCAGCAGCGATTTTTCGCGTCCCCCGAAGCCGGATTCCTTGTAGCCGCCGAACGGCACGCCGGTATCGCCTTCCGAAAAACAGTTGATCGACACGGTGCCGGCGCGGATCGACTTGGCCACCCCGTGCGCCGAATCCAGATTGCTGGTGTAGACCGACGATGCCAGGCCATAGCTGGTGTCATTGGCAATGGCCACGCCCTGCGCCAGGTCGTCGAACGCCATCACCGACAGCACAGGACCGAATATCTCCTCGCGCGCGATCGTCATCGACGCCAGCACGCCGTCGAAAATGGTCGGTTCGACAAAGCTGCCGCCGCTGTCCAGGCGCACCTGGGCGCCGCCGTGCACCAGCCGCGCGCCCTGCTCCCGGCCGCCGGCGATATACCCCAGCACACGTTGCATGTGTCCAGGCTCGATCAATGCGCCGACACGGGTGGCCGGATCGAGCGGGTCGCCAACAATCCACTCGTCGAAGGCGCGCTTGACCTCCTCCAGCAGCTCGTCCTTGCGCGAGCGGTGGACGATCAGGCGCGAACCGGCGCTGCAATTCTCACCCTGGCAAAATAGCGCGCCAGTGGCGACCTGCTGCGCCACACGGGGCAAATCGAAGGCGTCGGCCAGCACCAGCGCAGGGCTCTTGCCGCCGCATTCCAGCACCACCCGCTTCAGGTTGGACTCGGCCGAGTACTTCAGGAACAGCCGCCCCACTTCGCCCGAACCGGTGAAGCTGACGCAGTCGATGTCGCGGTGCCGGCCCATGGCCTGGCCCACGGTCTCGCCATAACCCGGCACGATATTGAGAACGCCATCGGGAATGCCCGCCTCCAGCGCCAGGCGGCCCAGCATCAGCGCGGTCAAGGTGGTCTGTTCGGCGGGCTTGATCACGATCGAGTTGCCGCTGGCGAGAGAGGGGCCGATCTTCCATCCCGCCAGGTAGAGCGGGAAATTCCATGGCAGGACCGCGCCCACCACGCCGATCGGTTCGCGCACGATCATCGCCACCACGTCCGGCGCGGTCGGCGCCACCTGGTCGTACAGTTTGTCGGCCGCCTCGGCGTGCCAGCGCAGGCTCTCGATCATGTCCGGCAGGTCGGCGGACAGCGCGTCGCGTATCGGCTTGCCCGAGTCCAGGCTCTCCATCAGCGCCAGCGTTTCCAGATTGGCCTCGACCAGGTCCGCCAATCGCAGCAGCACCTTTTTGCGATGCTTGGGCGACGCCCGCGACCAGCCGCCATCGTCGAAGGCGCGCCGCGCCGCCGCGACCGCCAAGTCCACATCGGCCTCGCCGCAGCTGGCGATGCTCGCCAGGTGGGCGCCGTTGGCGGGATTGACGGTGTCCAGGCGATTGCCGGAGATGGCTTCGACGAAGCGTCCGCCGATCAGCGCACGGGTTTCGAAATCGAGGCCGGCGGCCCGTCCTCGGTAGTACTGCAAAGTCTTATCCATGTCCGTCCTTAAGCCGCCGCGCGCAAGCCGGCCGACGACCGCGCGGCCGCCACGCTGGTGCGCAGATTGTCGTAATAGGACTCGCTCAATTCCGGCCAGCCCATTTTCTTGCGCAGACGCTTCAGATACGACTTGAGCGCGTGCGCCTCTAGATAAACCTCGTGCCGCTGCGACTTGACGAATTTCAGTCCGCCCGACAGATCCGGATCGTCGCTGGCGATGAGCGCGTCGAAAGGGCTGGCCTTGCCGGGGTTGTCCAGCTGGTCGCGCAGGTAGGCGGCGATCATGAAGGCCTCGGTGTCGAACAGCTTGTAGGCGCTGGAGTTGGTTTCGACATAGCCGATACCGAACAGGTTGCGGTGGTCGCGGCTGAACATCGACAGGTAAAGCTGAGGCCTGCCGCCGCGCCACTCGAAGTATTCGCCGGCGTATTTGCAGCTCCACTTGTAGCCGGTGGCGTAGATCACCAGATCGAGCGCCTCGCGGCTGCCGTCCTTGAAGACGACGTCGTCGCCGTCGTAGTGCGAGATATCCGGCTTGACCGCGATGTTCCCGTGCTGAAGATTGTGCAGCAACTGGGAGTTGAGCAGCGGATGGCTCTCGAACAGGCGATGATCCGGCTTGGGCAGGCCGAAGCGAGTCAGATCGCCGGTGAACATTTTCAGCAGCACGCTCATGACCGGCCGCGCGATCCAGATCGGCAGCGGCGGGCCGCTCTCGCCCACCTGGTCGGCGGGAAGACCGAACAAATGCTTGGGGATGAAGTGGTAGCCGCGCCGCATGCTGATGAAAGCCTTGTCGGCGCGGGTGGCGGCGTCGCAGGCGATGTCCGCGCCGGAATTGCCCGCGCCGACGATCATCACCCGCTTGCCCTTGAATTCATCGCTGCTCTTGAAGGTGACCGAGTGGCGTATCTCGCCGTTGAAATGGCCTTTGATCTCGGGCATGTTGGGGTCCCAGTTGCAGCCGGTGGCGCAGATGACGGCCAGGTAGCGACGCCGGCCGCCGTCGCCCATGGTCACCACCCACTTGCCGTCTGATTCCTTGCGCACGTCCCGCACCGGGCTATTGAAGCGGATCGCCTCGCGCAGGCCGAAGGCATCGGCATAACTGCGCACATAGCTTAATATTTGCTGGTTGGTCGGATAGTCGGGATAGGACTTCGGCATCGGAAAACCGATGAAGCCCGACAGGTCGCGCGACGAGATGAAGTGCGCCGATTCGTAAATCGGACTGCCGGGATTGTGCATGTCCCAGATGCCGCCAACGTCCGAGTGGCGCTCGAACTGCTCGTACGGCAGCTTCATTCCTTTCAGGGCGCGCGCGGCGGACAGGCCGCCGGGCCCCGCGCCGATCACGCAGACGGCGTTGCCGCAATCAATAATCTGGTCTGTCCGCTCTTGTACCCGTTCTTGTCCCATCTTGGTCTCCTGTCGTTGTGTTGTGCGAACCCATTGTGCGAACCCATTGTGCAAACAAAGTGGCCGCCGCACGGGGGCCAAAGGGACAGGCAGGGAGCATTTCCGGCCAACGCCGCCGTTCGGGCGGTCACGCAACACCGGGGCCTGTTTGGCCATACCGGCGTCCTCCGGTGTCCGATCCGGCCCCTTTGCCGGCACGGCGCGCGACTACATTCGATGACAGAAACTTAAAAAAAGACCAATCCATAAGACCAAACATAACAACGGGAGATATCGTGAAGACAAACGAAAAACAGCCGCCGTCCCACCGCAACGTTGCCTCGCGCACGCTGGCGCGCAGCATCGCCGTGGCATTTGCCGGCACCGCCGCCGTGCCCCTCGGCGCGCTGGCGCAGGACGACATACAGAAGGTGGTCGTCACCGCGCAATCGCGGTCGCAATCGGCGCAGGAGGTGCCGATCTCGATGGAGGTCGTAACGGCCAAGGACATCCGCAACCTCGGCGCCAAGAACCTCGGCGATTTGAACGGCTATCTTCCCGGCCTGGAGGTGGAAGCGACCCAGCCCACGCAGCCGATCTTCGGCATACGCGGCGTGCAGGCGGGCGACTTCGGCATCGGCACCGACATGCCGGTCGGGATCTATGTGGACGGGGTCTATACCGGCAAGACCGGCGGCGCGCTGATGAACTTCATCGATATCCAGCGCGTGGAAGTGCTCAAGGGGCCGCAAGGGACGCTGTTTGGCCGTAACAGCGCCGCCGGCGCGATCTCCGTCGTCACCAACGAGCCGGATCAGACGTTCGACATGAACGGCCACCTGAAAGTCGGCGAATACGGCCGCGTCAATGCGGATGCGATGGTCAACCTGCCGCTGGCGGACAACACGGCGGCGCGCCTGGTCTTCGTGCGTGCCGAAAGCGACGGGTGGGTGCGTAACGCCACCACCGGCGAGCGTACCGCCGGCGACAAGTCCGGGGCCGCGCGGCTCTCGCTCAAGCACAAGACGGGCGATGCCACATTGAACCTGACCGTGGAACACGAGCAGCTGCGCCAGAAAGGCTGGCCGGCTTTCGGCGTCGTCAAGGACCCGGCGCTGCCGTTCGCCGGCTTCACGGGCGCCTACGACGCCGCCTATGTGGCCAACTTCGTCGATCCGCGCAAGGCGCCGCTGGAGAACGACACCGGCGGCAGCGAGCGCCGCACCTTCGATGGCGCCAGCCTGCGCGCCGAACTGCCGCTGGGCGGCCTCACGCTACGCTCGATCACCGCCTACCGCACCTTCTCCACCTACAACCTGACCGACAACGACGGCACCGCGCGCAGCGATTTCTCCCTGGCGAACACGGATCAAAAGAAGGCCTACAACTGGCAGCAGGAATTCAAGCTGTCCGGTAAGACCGAGCACCTGGACTGGATCGCCGGCGCCAGCTTCTACGACAACCGCGAGCGGCAATCCTCGACCGCCCTGCTCAATACAGCGACCCTGGACAACGTCAGCCTGCTCGGTGGCGGCAACGCCGACCTGGCAAACCTGTTCGGCGCGCTGGGACAGGCCGGCATTCCCGGGGTCGACGCCTCGTCGAATTTTCCGTGGGGCGAAACCACCCACAACTACCTGCGCACACGCGCCTTCTCGGTCTACCAGGACGTGATCTGGCACGCCACGCCGTCCACCAACCTGACCCTGGGCCTGCGCTGGAGCCGCGACCGCAAGAACATGGAGTGGCACGTGCCGGGGCGCGAGTCGGCAGCGCTGGACGCCCTGCTCAACACCTACGGTCCCCTGGCGGGGCTGAACGCCTCCGCGCTGCCGTCGAACCAGATCTTCTATGCGGCCGGGCTACTGGCGGCGACGCCGGTCCATTCGACCAAAAGCTGGACCGACTGGAGCCCGCGCCTGGTGCTGGATCATAAATTGACGCCGGACCTGCTGCTGTTCGCATCCCTGTCCAAAGGCTACCAGGCCGGCGGTTTCAATGTCTTTACGCCGCCGAATGCGGCGTCGGCCAACGCCAAAGAGCGCGACCCGAGCTACGATCCGGAGAAAATGACCAATCTGGAACTGGGATTCAAGCTGTATGCCCCCTCGATCAAGGCCACGCTCAACGGCTCCGTGTTCGCCTACCGCTTCAAGAACCTGCAGGACATCAAACTAGGCGGCACCGGCCCCATACCGACCTACAATGTGGTCAACAGCGACCAGCAGGCCAAGGGCCTCGATCTCGATGGCCGCATACGGGTATCGCCGAACCTGACGCTGTTCGCGGGACTGGAGCTGATCGACCAGACCTATAAGCGTTACCGAACCACCGACGACAGCGGCGCGGTGCTGGACCTGTCGGGCCAAACGGTCGGCACGCCCACCTTCAACGGCATGGGCGGCGTCAACGCCAGCTGGGAGGCGCTGGGTGGCCGGATCAGCACCACCCTGCAGGGTACCTATCAGAGCAAGGCGCGCTGCAACGACGACACGCGCGCGCTGCAATGCCTGGACGCGCCGGCCTTCCGCACCGGCGAGGCGCGCAGCAAGGCCGACTTCCGCCTCGGCTGGGACAACGCCAACGGCAAATTCGGCATCGCCCTGCTGGTGAATAACCTGTTCGACAAACAGTATGTGCACACGCTGGACGGCCAAACCAAGCCATTCGGCCTGCCCTACGCCATCGTCACGCCGCCGCGCACCGTCTCGCTGGAGTTAAGGGGCAGCCTGTAGGCCTTCAGATGGCGCTGCCCTTGACTCGCACGAAGGGGCCGATGCAGCGCTCCATGCTGCGCTCCACGCACATCAGGAACATGTCGCCGCCGGGATGGAACAGCAGGTAGTTGGTGACCGAACGCCCCGGCTTGGTGATCTGGCCGGCGCAATCGGGCTTGCCGTTATCCTTGACGAGGGTGTCGACCGACTTATAGAAGCCCTGCTTGTCCGGCTGGTCGGCAATGACAAAGGTGGACTCGGCCACCTCCTCGTGGCTGAACACCAGCGTGCTGCCGTCGGCCCGCACGCGGTAGGTCTCGCTGCATGCGCCGTCGGGCAGCGTGATTTTCCAGAGGCCGATGTACGGATGATCGCCCCGCAACGGCGCGGCGCTTGCCGTCATCGGCGCTCCGGCTAGCGCCACCGTGGCGGTGAACGCGGCCGTCGCGGCCATCCTGAAAAGAGGTCCACTCGTCATCGCATCCCCCGCGCCGGTTTATTTGCCATTTAGTCTATTAAAGCATAAACGGCCCGGCGATCTTCTGGCGCGCCGCTGAAAGCTCGTTTCCTCACGTATATAATTATCGAATTGATACTCAACCGTGGGGAACGAATGCTATCGCATGTCTACGTCGGCACCAACGATTTTGAAGCGGCGTTCGGATTTTACGGCGCGGTGATGGAGACGCTTGACACGCGCCTGCGCTTCAGCGATCCGGCAAAGCCGTGGGCGGCGTGGATGCCGGCCGAAGGTGGAAGGCCGCTGTTCATCATCGGCAAACCGTACGACGGCCAGCCGGCGGGATGCGGCAACGGCCAGATGATCGCCCTGATGGCGCCATCGCGCGAGGCGGTCGACCGCGCCCACGCGGCGGCACTGGCGCATGGCGGCCAATGCGAAGGGCCTCCGGGACTGCGTCCGCAGTACCACGACAACTACTATGGTGCCTACTTCCGCGACCCGGAGGGGAATAAACTGGGCGTCGTGTGCCACGACGCCGTGGGTCTTTAATACAAAATACTCAGGCCAAAGCCTCCTTGGCCGCTTCCTCGGGCGTCAGGCCGTCATAGAACTGGTCGGTGAACCATTCCACCTGCTCTTCGATGTGATCCTGCGCCTGTTCCACTGTCGCGCCACCTTTGACAAGGAAACCCTCAACCTCGATACACCAGTTGATCAACTCCAGGGTTTCCGGATCCAGCTCTTCCTTTTTCTTTGCCATGATTTACCTCTACATCGGGTGGGTACGAGCCTCCAGTGTAACAGGCGCCAAGCTTACTTCTCGGGGTACAGCACCACTTGGACGTAATTATTCATGTCGAAGTAGCGCTTGGCCGCCTCCTTCAGATCCGACGGCTTGAGCGCCTGCACGCGCTCCTCGTACTTGAGGATGTCCTCGGGATTGCTGTTGTTGAAGAAGGCATTTTGCAGGGACGCCATCCAGTAGCCGTTCTCGCGCATGCCCTTTTGATACCCTTTGAGCCAGGCGGATTTGACCTTGTTCAGGTCCGCCTCGTCGGCGCCGTCCTGCTTGATTTTCTCGATCTCGGCAAAGGTCGCGGCAATCACCTTCTCGACGTTCTCCGGCGCGCAAGGCAGGTTGGCGCTGATCGAATAGTTCCCGTATGGGAGGCGGTTCAGCGAGCCGTTCATGCCGCCGCTGTAGATGACGCCCATCTTCTCGCGAAGCACCTCGATCAGTTTGATGTTGAGCACCTCGATCAGCGCCTGCATGCGCATGCGCTCCTCGCGCGAGTATTTGGCCTCCCCGGTAAACGACAGCGAAATGGTGCTCTTCGGATCGGCGCCTGCGCGCACCTCTTTCTTGACCACGCCGCGCACCGGACGCACACCTTCATCCTTGAAGGCCACCGGAATCTCGCCGGTCGGCAGGCTGGCCAGGTAGGTCGCGACCAGCGGCTTGATTTTCTCCACATCGAAGCTGCCGACAATGAAGAAGGTGAAATCGCGCGCGCTGGACAAACGGCTCTTGTAGATCTCCATCACGCGATCGAGCGACAGCTGGTCGAAATCGGCCGGCTTGGCCGCGCGCAGCACGCGCGGACTGTTGTTGTAGATGGTCGCGGTGATCGTATCGTAGAACACCGACTCCGGCCGCGCCATATTGTTTTGCGCCAGTTCGCGCTGGCGGTCCACATAGGCGCTGTAGATGGCGGCATCCTTGCGCGGCTGCGTCATCTGCAGATAGGCCAGCTGCAGCATCGACTCGATATCGTCGCTGCCGGAACCGCCGGACACCGACTCGTTGAGCGAACTGACGCTGGCCTGGGAACTGACGCTTTTCCCGGCCAGGACCTTCACCACGTCGTTCGGCGTGTAATTCAATATGCCCATCTGGCCGACGATGCTGCTCGCGTAGTGGGCCGCGAAGACATCCTTGTCGTCGAACAGCGACCAGCCGCCGTAGCGCAGGCCCGCCATCATCACCTGGTCGTTATTGAAGTCGGTGGGCTTGAGCACTACCTTGACGCCATTGCTCAACACCAGCTCCGTGGTGCCGATCTTCTCATTGAAGGTCTGCTTGACGATGGTGCCCGGCTTCGGCAGGACCGGCATCAGCTGGTTCGAGTAGACCTTCTCCTCCTGCGCCTTGACGCTGATTTTCTCGGCCGCGTTGGCGATCGCCACCAGGTCGGCCGCCTTCGGTGTCGCCACGCCGGGCTTGTCGACGCCCGTGTAGATCACCAGCTTGCTCTGGTTGTCCGGGATCGCCACCTTGACGGCCGCATTCACCTCCGACAGCGAGATCTCCGGAATCAGCTCGCGCGCATAGCGGTATTCGGCGGCGATGCCCGGGATGGTTTCGTCTTCGAGGAAATGGCGGATATATTCGGCCGCGTAGCCGGACGAATCGGATTTGTCACGCTCGTTGTACAGATTCTCGTAGGTGCGCAGGATGCCTTTCTTGGCCCGTTCCACTTCGGAGGCGGTAAAGCCGTACTGGCGGGCACGCTCATCCTCTTCCACCAGCGCGTTGATGGCGGGCGTCACGCCGCCCTTGCCCAGCACCGCGCCGGCGCCGAATGAACGGTAGCCGCGCACGATCTTGTTCATGCCGCTGCCGCCTTGCAGGAACGGCGGATTGGCCTGCTGCGTCAACTCGTACATGCGCTGACTGAGGATAAAGCTGTACAGGTTTTCGATCAGCTTCTGGCGATAGTCGGCCAGCGTCACCCCGGCCGGCCAGGGCTGGATCGGATAGCGGATATAAACGGAGTTGTTGCTGACTTCCTTGTCGGTGAAGACGATGCCCTCCGACTCCTGGCGTTCCGGAATCCTGGCATATTCGCGCGGACGCGGATTCGCCGGATTCTTCAATTTGCTGAAATGCTGTTCGATCAGCTTCTGCGCCGCTTCCGGCTCGATATCGCCGACCACCACCACCGCCATCAGGTCCGGACGATACCAGTCGCGGTAGAAGCGCTTGATGGCGTCGTACTTGAAGCTCTTGATAATGTCTTCCTTACCGATCGGCATGCGCTGCGCATAGCGCGAGCCATTCAGCACCTTCGGCAGCACCACCTTGTTCATGCGGTCGTCCACGCCCTTGCCCATGCGGAGCTCCTCGAGCACGATGCCACGTTCGCTGTCGATGTCGGCGTTGTTGAAGGACAGGCCGTGCGCCCAATCCTCCAGCACCTGGAAGCCCTGCTCGACGGTCTCCTTTTTATCGGTCGGTATCGGCAGGATGTAGACGGTTTCGTCGAAGCTGGTATACGCGTTCAAATCGGCGCCGAACTTGACCCCGATCGACTGCAGATACGATACCAGCTCGTTGCGCTTGAAATTGGTGGAGCCGTTGAAGGCCATATGCTCGGTGAAGTGGGCCAGGCCTTGCTGGTCGTCGTCCTCCAGGATCGAACCGGCTTTGACGACCAGCCGCAGTTCCAGCTTCTTCTCGGGTCGCGCGTTCTTCTGCACATAATATGTCAGGCCGTTTGCCAGCTTGCCAACCTTGACCTGGGGTCCGATCGGCAGCACGTCGCTTAGTTTGAGCGGGGGCTCCTTGCCCTGCCCCCCTACTTGTCCCTGGCCTTGCGCCAGGAAGGAAAACGACAACAACAACGCCCCGGACAGCACCTGCAATTTAATCAATTTCATTCGGCAGACAGTCTAAAAAATCGGAAAAAGCCACCTTACACTGAAAATCTTAATTTGGGCTAAAATCCTCGTTCGCCTGCCGGCCGGCAGGCGCCAACTTACGTCTTCGGGGCGGGGTGCGATTCCCCACCGGCGGTAAGGCCAGCGATGGCCAAGCCCGCGAGCGCCTTTCCGGCCGATTGGAAAGGGTCAGCAGATCTGGTGCGACTCCAGGGCCGACGGTATAGTCCGGATGAAAGAAGATGTGCGGTGACGCGGCCTGCCGCCCGAGCGATCGGTGCGGCGGGCAGCGCGTATTCGCTTGCCCTGTTGCGTTTTTCGCTATTGCGAGGAGCGTTCCACCATGTTTGACCAAGTATCCGCAGTATCCCCCTACTCCCTTGTTTCGGATGATCTGGAAGGCCGCATCGCCGCCGCTCTGGAGGCCATGCGCGCCGGCGTGCCGGTGATCCTGCTCGACGATTTCGACCGCGAGAATGAGGCCGACCTGATCGTCGCCGCCGAAAAAATCACCGTGCAATCGATGGCGTTGATGATCCGTGAATGCAGCGGCATCGTCTGTCTGTGCCTGAGCGCCGACAAGGTGCGCGCGCTGGAGCTGCCGCCGATGGCCGCCGACAACGGCAGCCGATACGGCACGCCCTTCACCGTGTCGATCGAAGCGCGCGAAGGTGTCACCACCGGTGTCTCCGCGGCCGACCGCGTGACGACGATCCGCACGGCCATCGCCGCCGATGCGCGGCCGGGGGATCTGGTGCATCCCGGGCACGTGTTCCCGTTGCGGGCGACGCCGGGCGGCGTGCTGGCGCGCAAAGGCCATACCGAGGGCTCGGTGGACCTGGCCACGATGGCCGGCCTTCAGCCGGCGGCGGTGCTGTGCGAGTTGATGAACCCGGACGGCACGATGATGCGCGGCGCCGAGATCGAACGCTTCGCCGAGCTGCATGCGATGCCGATCCTGACGATCGCGGAGATGATCGAGTGGCGCAAGAATCGTGACGTCTGATCCACAACGGTAGATGATATACGACGGAGACACGTAGGGCGGATTAGGCGGAACGCCGTAATCCGCCATTTTATGAGCCGCCGACGGCACATGCATGGCGGATTACGCTTCGCTAATCCGCCCTACGTGTCTCCACGAGAACTCAACGGCTTCACATAGAAATACACCAGGGTCAGGGCGACCGCGTAAGCCGCCGACACCAGCGCGAAAGCCGCCGGCAAACGCCACGCCCAATCCCCCGTCACGTGCAACACGGTTCCCATCATCGCCACGCCGACCAGCGCGCCGATCTGGCGATTGGCGTTCAACGCGGCGGCGGCGCTGTTGGCATGCGCCTTGCCCGCCACCAGCATCACCGTCGCCGTCATCCCCGGAATCGCGATCCCGATGGCGACGTTCATCACGATAGTCCCCAGCACCAGCAACCAATAAGGCGTCTGCGGCGACAGCCCGGCCAGCATCGCCAGCGCCGCCCCCAACCCCACCAGCAGACCATATAACATCGGCGGCCGCGTACCCACCCGCGACACAATCGCACCCGATGTCAAATTTCCGATGGCGAAAGCCCCCATCATCGGTATCAGCTTCAATCCAGTGTCCAGCGCGTCGGCCCCGCCCTGCTGGATATATAGACTAAGCAAAAACAACTGCCCAAACACCGCAAAGTTGATCAGGAACCCGACCCCATTGGCCGCCGCAAAAGCCGGCGTATCGAACAAGGCGCGCGGCAGCAGCGGATGCGCGCCGGTGCGCTCGCGCACCACCAGCAGCGCCCCGCACACCACAGCGGCGACAACCGCCGCCAGCACCGCCACCGACATCCAGCCCAGCACCGGCCCCTCGATCAGCACAAAACTCAACGCAGCCAGCGCCGCCACACCGAGCGCATGGCTCAACATCGACAACGCGCGCCTATGCGGCGGCGTGGCCGGCGCCAGCATCTGCGTCAGCACGATGCCGGCCAGGCCGATCGGCACATTCACCCAAAAAACGCTGCGCCAGCCGAATGCATGGACCAGCAAACCGCCAACGAGAGGACCGGCGGTCGCCGAGCACCCGACAATTGCGGACCAGGTGCCCAGCATCCGCGCCCGCGTGCCCTGATCCTCGTAGGCGTGCGTCAGCAGGCTGAGAGAACTAGGCATGAACAGCGCGGCGCCGGCCCCCTGCAGCAGCCGCGCGGCGACCAGCGCATTGCCACTCGGCGCCAGCGCGCACGCCACCGAACCGAGTATGAAAACACTCAGGCCGCCCTGATAGACGTTCTTCGGGCCAAAGCGGTCCGCCAGCGCGCCGCCGGCCAGCAGCAGCGCGGCGAAGGTCAGCGTGTAGCCGTCCACTACCCAAACCAGTCCGGTAAGTGGCACCGACAAACTGACCGAGATATCGGACAAGGCGGTGTTGACCGCAGTGACATCGATCATCGCCATCACAAAGCCGATGGCCAGCGTCATCAGCATCAGCAGCGGGGGGACCTGGCGGGTGGGCGCGGTAACAACCGGGCCGGTGGTGCATTGAGTAGTCATGGAGCGTCCTTCAACGAGATTCGATCCATCTTAGGCCGCTTGCCTGATGCAGTAAATACGCATAATATCGGCGCTCCGATGCAAAAATGCATTCCAATCGACGGGCCGACCGACCATGGACTGGGACAACGCCAGGATTTTCCTCGCCATCTACCGCAAAGGTACGCTGCGCGCGGCCGCCGGAGAACTCAATATCGACCAGGCCACCGTCGGCCGGCGTCTCAATGCGCTGGAGGATTCGCTGGGCGCGCGCCTGTTCCTGCGCACGCCCTCCGGCTACATGGCCACGCCGGCCGGCGAACTGGCCGTCACCGCCGCCGAATCGATGGAGCAGGCGGCGCTGCGGTTTCAGCGCGAAATGCAGGGCATCGACAACCGTCTCTCCGGCGTGGTGCGCGTGACCACGTCGGACACGATGGCGAGCCATTTCGTCATCGACGCCATGCGCCGCCTGCACGAGACGCATCCGGAAATCCGCATCGTCCTCAGCACCGGCACCGAAATCACCAGCCTGACGCGCCGCGAGGCCGACCTGGCCGTGCGCACGCTCAAACCGACCAGCCCTGACCTGATTTCGCGCCATCTCACCAAACGCAGCATGGGTTTGTACGCCACGCAAGGATATCTTAAGCAGCGCAGCATGCCGATACCGGGCAACGGCCTGGCGGGCCATGACATTGTGATCTACCAAAACGCGGTGGCGCCGCGCCACCGGGAGAAAATCTGCCTGGAGCCGATCACCAATGCCCGCGTCGCGATCGAGGTCAATAGCGGCTTGATGCTGCTGGAGGCGGCGCGCAAGGGCATGGGCGTGACCGAACTGCCCTGCCACATGGCCGACGGCGATCCACAGCTCACGCGCATCTGGCCGGACCGGGTCGACCATTACGACGTCTGGCTGGTGATGCACAGCGATTTGAGTCGCAGCGCGCGCGTGCGCGCCGCCGCCGACGCCATCATCGACAGCTTCCCGCCGGCGTAAGGAAGACCATGACGAACACCTGCGCACGCCGTCCCGGTGCTAAGATGCCAACATGAACGCACAAGCATCGACTCCATCCATATTGCAACGGCTCCACCATGGCGCGGTGGACTGGCTGCAGACGTGGTGGCGGCTGGCGCAGTTCGCGGTGCTGATGCTCTCCGTGGCACTCACGCCGGCCACCTACGGCCGCGCCAACCGCCCCGTGCTGGCGCGCCATCTGGTGGCCGACACGGTGCCCAACCTGGCGTGGTTCGGCGTGTTGTCCGCGTTGGTCAGCCTGGTGCTGATCCGGATCGTGGTGGTCACCTCGCTCAGCTACGGCCTGTCGCGCTTCGCGCTGGAGATGGTGGTCCGGGTGCTGGTGCTGGAGCTGATTCCATTGACCGCCGCCGCCTTCGTCGCCTTGCGCACCACTTTACCGGCCGGCCTGGAGTTCTCGCAAGGGCGCGGCACCGGTACCGTCGCCACGGTGCAGGAACTGAGTGGCGAATTTTTCCCGCGCGTCGCCGCCGGCGTCTTCGCCGTCTGGATGCTGGCCGCCGTCAGCTGCGTGCTGACCCTGATCCTGGCCTATCTGACGTTGTACGGTTTCACGCCTTGGGCGCTGACCGGCTACACGCGCGTGGTCGGCCAGGTATTCAACCCCGCCGTCACGCTGATACTGGTGCTGAAGGTGGTGTTCTTCAGCTTTGCCGTCGGCCTGATTCCGATGGCGTCCTCGTTCTACTTCGGCGGCAATTACCGCGTCAAGGTCACGCACGGCCTGTCGGACATGGTGCGGCTGTTCGCCATGATCCTCCTCATCGAAGTGGCCTCATTGATGGGCAACTACTATTAAGCGGCGTTAGCCCGAAAAACCATGACTGAACAACCAACCCAAACAACCCACACCGCGCCGCCCGTGCGCAACGCCGAATTCAAAGCCGCAGTGCTGTTGGTGATCATGGTGTTGCTGGTGGCCGGCGCGGCGGTCTATCTGCTGTACGCGCGCGGCGCCTTCGAATCAACGCAAACGCTGTTCCTGGAGGCGGACGACTCCGAGGGCGTTGTCGTCGGCATGGACGTCACCTTCGCAGGCTTCCCGATCGGGCGTGTGCGCCGCATCGAATTGAGCAAGGAAGGCAAGGCCCGCATCGTCGTCGATGTGCCGCGCGACGACGCGCACTGGCTGCGCAAGTCCAGCATCTTTACCTTGGAGCGCGGGCTGGTGGGCGGCGCCAAGCTGCGCGCGTTCACCGGCATTCCGGCCGACCCGCCGCTGGAGGAAGGGGCAGCGCGCGCGCTGCTGGTGGGCGACCCGGGGGCCGAAATTCCGCGCCTGCTGGCCACGGCGCGCGACCTGCTGGAAAACCTCAACACGCTAACGGCGGAAAATTCCGCGCTCGCTGCCAGCCTGGCCAACATCCAGGGCGTGACCGGAAAACTCAACGGACCGTCCGGCGCCATGGGACTGATCGCAGGCGACGACAAAAATGCGCAGCAGTTGACCGAGCGCGCCAACAAGCTGCTGGTCACGGTCAACGCTTTGGCCACCAAGGCCGATAGCCTGATCGGCCACGCGGACACCCAGGTCTTCGGGCCGCAAGGCGTGGTGACCGATGCGCAGGCCGCCATCGTCCAGCTGAACGGATTGCTGGCCGACGCCCGCAACAGCCTGAAAAAGATGGACGCGGTGCTGGTGGAGGCGCAAGCCGTCGGCGCCAACGCCAAGGAAGCCACCGCCGATCTGGGCACGCTACGCGCGGAGGTGGAAAGCAGCCTGCGGCGGGTCGAACAACTGGTCAACGAAATCAATAAGAAATGGCCGTTCAAACGCGATACGGAGATTAAACTGCCATGAAAAGTACCGCTCCGCTGATCGCCGCCGCCATGTCCGTGGCCGCCCTGCTGGCCGCCTGCGGCAACAACCCGCCGGTGCCGGACTGGCAAATGAACGCCCAAAGCTCGATAGAGCGCTCCACCGCCGCCTACATGACCGGCAACGCCCGCGTCGAGGAAGCCGAATACAAACGCGCCCGCGACGCGCTGGGCAGCACCGGCAAGGTCGATCTGATCATCCGCGCCGAATTGATACGCTGCGCCGCCCGCGTGGCGTCGCTCGTTTTCGAGGACTGCGCCGGTTTCGACAAGCTGGCGGCGGACGCCAGCCCCGCAGACCGCGCCTACGCCGCCTATCTTTCCGGCCGCGCCGGCGCCGCCGATGCAGCCTTGCTGCCCGCGCAGCACCAGCCGGTAGCGTTGGCCTCCACCGACACGGCCGCCGCCGGCGCCGCGCAGGCGATCGCGGACCCGCTATCTAAACTGGTCGCCTCCGGCGTGCTGCTGCGCGCGAACAAGGCCACGCCGGCGGTGCTGGCAGACGCCGTGGAAACCGCATCGGCGCAAGGCTGGCGCCGTCCGCTGCTGGCGTGGCTGGGCGTGCAGGCCATGCGCGCCGAGCAAGCCGGAGACGCCGCCGAAGCCCAGCGCATCAAACGCCGCATCGACCTGATCACCAATAAAACCTGATTACGAATGACTTATTCCCTATCCCGACCGCTGCGCGGCCTGCTCTCCATAATCGCGCTGTCGTGCGCCATGCTGGCGCCGCCGGCCCATTCCGCCGACAAGATCAAGGTCATCGTCGACATGGACATCGGCGACGACATCGACGATTCCTTCGCGCTGGCGCTGCTGCTGCAAAGCCCGGAGATCGAGATCGTCGGCATCACCACCGCGTGGGGCGACACCGCGCTACGCGCGCAGCTGCTGGAGCGCATGCTGCGCGAAACGGGCCACTCCGGCATCCCTGTCGCACAGGGCATCGCCAGCACCGGCAATCCACAGCCGTTCACGCAGGCGCGCTACGCCCGGCGCGGCACGCTGCCGGCCAAGGTGGCGGCGGTGGACTTCCTGCTGGATCAGATCAAACGACAGCCCGGCCAGATCACGCTGCTGGCGCTTGGCCCGCTGACCAACGTCGGCGCCGCCATCGAGCGCGACCCCGCCACTTTCGGCAAGCTGAAACAGGTGGCGATGATGGGCGGCTCGGTGCGCGCCGGCTACCGCAAATCGCAGTACGTGCCGGCGCGGCCCGCGGACAAGGAATACAACATCGCCTCCGATATCGGCGGCGCGCAAAAGCTGTTCACATCCGGCGTGCCGATCGTGATGATGCCGCTCGACTCGACGCAGATACGCCTCGATGAAGTGGAGCGCAACGCGCTGCTCGGCCACGGCTCGCCCGTCACGGACGCGCTGGCGCTGATGTACCACCAGTGGATCGACGCCTACCAGCCCTGGTCGAGCAATATGCCGTCGCTGTTCGACGTGGTGCCGGTGACGTGGCTGATCGATCCCGCAACGTGCCCCACCACGCAGCTGCGCATCGTCGTCAGCGACGACGGCTACACCCGCGAGGAAGCGGGCAAGCCGAATGCGGCGGTCTGCCTGGCGTCCGATCAAAAACGCTTCTTCAACATCCTGATGCCGCGACTGCTGGAGGACAAGCCATGAGCACCCGCCTCGTTTATTCGACCGAGACGGGCCGCATCTGCCCCGATTGCGGCAAGCCGCTGGCCGATTGCGTCTGCAAGACGGCCGCCAAAGCCAAGCCAGCGGGCGACGGCAACGTCAAGGTGTCGCGTGAGTCCAAGGGACGTGGCGGCAAAACCGTCACCTTGGTCAAGGGGCTGGCGCTCGACGCCATCGCCCTGGCCCTGCTGGGCAAGCAGCTGCGCGGTGCTTGCGGCTCCGGCGGCACCGTCAAGGATGGCGTGATCGAGATCCAGGGCGATCACTGCGACCTGGTGATGGAAACGCTGAAAAAACAGGGCCACAACCCCAAACGCACCGGCGGCTGATGTTGAATTCCGTAGGGCGGATTAGCGTAGCGTAATCCGCCATGAGCCGTGGGCAACGCTTGGCGGATTGCGGCGTGCCGCCTAATCCGCCCTACGTGATTTAGAAAACTTTGGTACCACCTAATTAGTCGCTTTCACGGGCAGCCGCTTCGCGCAGCTTGTCCTTCTTGCTCTTGCGCTTGCCCTTGATGCCGCCGTTGACCGTATCGGTGACCGAACCGGCCGCCGGCGGGGGCAGCGTCTCCACCGGTTCGAAGCCGGCGACCCGCTCGCGCGGCAGCAGAATATCCTGGCGCTTCTCGATCAAACGGAAATGCTGCTCGGTCTCGGCGCTGACGAAGCTGATCGCCACACCGCTCTCGCCGGCGCGGCCGGTGCGGCCGATGCGGTGGGTGTAGTCGACGGCGGAACGCGGCAAGTCGTAGTTGACCACCGCCGGCAGGCGCGCGATGTCGATGCCGCGCGCGGCGACGTCGGTCGCCACCAGCACCTGCAGGCGGCTGGCCTTGAAATCGCCCAGCACCTCGGTGCGCGCACCCTGGCTGAATTCCCCATGGAAGGCGCCGGCGCGGATGCCGTTGCGATTCAATTTGTCGGCCACGTGTTCCGCCGCGTACTTGGTGGCGACGAACACCAGCACCCTGCTCCACTTTTGCTCCTGGATCAGATGCTTGAGCAGCATGGTACGGCGCGACACGTCGACCATGATCGCGCGCTGGGCGATATCGGGCTTGCTCAACGGCTCGGACAGCACTTCGATACGGGTCGGTTGATTCAGCATGCTGTCGGCCAGCGCCTGCACCGCCGGCGGGAACGTCGCCGAGAAAAACAGGTTCTGGCGCTGCTTCGGCAGCAGCTCCAGTATCCGGTTCAACTCCTCGCTGAAGCCCAGGTCCAGCAGGCGGTCCGCCTCGTCCAGCACCAGCATCGCCGTGCGCGATATCTTCAACGCGTTATGGTCGATCAGGTCCAGCAACCGGCCAGGCGTGGCGATGACGATGTCGGCGCCGCCTCGCAGCGCCATCATTTGCGGATTGATCGACACGCCGCCGAACACGATCGACACCTTCACCTGCATCGACAGGTGTGACGCCAGCTTGCGCACCGATTCGCCCACCTGCGCCGCCAGCTCGCGGGTCGGCACCAGGATCAGGCCATGCAGCTGGCGCGGACCGCTGCGGTTGTCCAGCAACGCCTGCAGCAGCGGCAGCGCGAAGGCTGCGGTTTTGCCGGAACCCGTCTGCGCCGCGCCCAGCACGTCTTCGCCACGCAAAATGGCGGGAATGGCGGCGCTCTGGATCGCCGTCGGCTCCAGATAGCCGATTTCGGTGACCGCGTTGATCAGGGAGGGAGCAAGGCCCAGCGAAGCAAATGACATGTTGGCCTATGAAGTAAGCGTGTGAATTGGCCGACAGTATAAAGCATGCGGCAGCGCCAGCCCTTGGCACGCGGCGCCGTTCTCGGGTAGAGTGAGCTTTTCGACAAAGAAAACACCATGATCAACTGGGACGCCCACGTTTGCCTTCCGCAGCACCCGCACGCCGACTTCACGCCCGTGCGCAAGCTGCACGCGGCCGGCGTGAACTATGTCTCGTTGAACGTGGGGGGCGATATGAATCCGGTGTCGCAGGTCATGTCCGTGATCGCCGGCTACCGCGCCACCATCGCCGCCGAACCGGAACGCTATACGCTGGTCTCCAGCGTGGACGACATCATCAAGGCGGCCGCCGACGGCCGCATGGCCATCACCTTCGACCTCGAAGGCGCCATGCCGCTGCTGGACCAGCCGGAGATGGTGGCGCTTTACGCGGAGCTGGGCGTGCGCCAGATCCACCTCGCCTACAACCGCAACAACACTGTGGCCGACGGCTGCCACGACCTGCCGCGCGGCCTGACGCCCCTCGGACACAGCATGGTGGCCGCCATCAACGATGCCGGCATACTGATGGATTGTTCGCACACGGGCCGCATGTGCAGCCTCGATATCATGGCGGCGTCGTCCAAGCCGGTGATTTTCAGCCATACCAACGCCTACTCACTGGTTCCGCATGGGCGCAACGTCACCGACGAGCAAATCCGCGCCTGCGCCGAAACCGGCGGTGTGGTGTGCGTGTCGGGCCTGTCGTGGTTTGTCGGCGCCGACAACCCTGGAGCGGACGACGTCGCACGCCACGTCGCCTATATCGCCGATCTGGTAGGGGTGGCGCACGCCGGCATCGGCCTCGATCTGTGCTTCCAGCAGGCGGGCCTGGACGATACGCCGCCGGGCGAATTCGATCCGGCCCACTGGTGGCCGGCATCGGCCGGGTACCGCGCCGACAAACCGCCAACCTTCACCCCGCCGGAAGTGTGGCGCGAACTGGCCGCCGCGCTGCGCAACGTCGGCATGAGCGACGCCGACACCGCCCTGGTCATGGGCCGCAACATGATGCGCGTGGCCCAGCAGGTATGGCGCCAGGCGCAACGCTGACTTAGCACTGCGGCTGACTCGCTAGGCGGCCGCGCTACTTGATCGCCTTACAGCCGGCTTCCGGCGACACGGGGAGCATGGTCAGCCCTATTCGCTGACCGGCGACCTCCAGTTCCCGAGCCTTGGGCTCAACCACGCTAAAGGTGCCGGCTTTGAGTTTTTCAAGCAGAGGTTTGCAGCGCGAATATTGATAGTTGATGGTGCCGATCAAAGCCCAACTGCCATCGGGGCGCTGGGCCATCAGCGCGTTGTCGCCGCTACCGACGTCGATTAGAAGCACTTCGTCGATGCCATCGCCGGTCATATCGATCATGAAGCCGTCGCAGCGGCCCTTTTTGCTGTTCAGGCAATCTGGCTTGGCTTCGTCGACGACCGCCTCCCACTTCTGCGAGACAAAACTGGCGGGCAGCTTGGCCCCCGCAGGCCACGCGGTGACATTTTCCTCGACCGAGATCGGCACCGCCGCGAGCTTGATGCCGGTCCAGCGCTGATTGTCGGCCAGCGCGAGCACCAGCGCGGCCTCCCGGCGTACCGATGCGGCGTCGGAGCCGGTGGACCACAGTTTCAGCCGCTCCAGGGCTTCCTTGCCGTAGCGCCCACCCTCGAAGCGCAGATAGCGGAAGTCGAACTTGCCGACCGCCGTTTTGCCGCTCTCGAGCCGCGCCATCTGGCTATTGACCGATATGCGCGCCGGATCGGCGATCGGCGTAAACAGCGCCAGCATCACCGCGATCGTCAAGAAGGCCGCCGCGACATTGACGGCCGCGAGGGGGCGCAGCCAGGTGTCGTATTGATACGCCGCCCACGCGTAGCCGATCGCGTAGCAGCTGGCCACCAGCAGGCAGGCCGCCGCGATGATGCGGTCGGTGGTCCAGCCGTACTGCGCCACCCGCAGCGCGAGCGCGTAGATGCCGATGACGGTCAGCGGGAAGATCAGGATGCAGGCCGCGCGTGTGCTCAGTCTCACGATCGTCTGGACGCCGGCCACCGCCTCCCCGTTCTGGAACGCGGCGTTGATCAACACTACCAGCACCACCACTGCCGACAACAGCACGGACGTGGCATGCCGCGTCTCCCACAGCGCCTGCAGGCCGGTGAACGGCAGGCTGCATAGGAAGCCGGTGACGATGATCGCCGCCACCGGCAAGATCCACGACATCAGCACCAGCAGCAACGTGCGGATGCCGCGCACAATGGCCGGCCGCACGTCGGTGATGTGCATGGCGCACGAAAAGGCGGTGAAGACCACCGGCAGATTGAACCAAGCCTCCCTGAGCAGCTCCTCGAGAAAGGTCAACTTGATCAACTTGAACAGCGCGCCACCCATGAACAGCACCATGAACAGCGCGCCGACGAAGAACACCGAAAACAACAGCTGCACGCCGAGCTTCCACGCGATTTCGAAATAGGTACCGTAACCGGCCACCCGGCGTCGATCATGGACGCCGGCTAGCACCAGCGACTGCGCAATGAAGAAAAACGGAACGCTGCACAGCGCCAGTATCTGCGACGGCGAGTAGACGCGCCGCTCCGCCCAATTATCGAACATCGGGTAGCCATGGTGGCCGCGCCAGGCGTCGTGCAGCGCCATCGCTAGAATGACCAGCGACGCCGTCGCCAGCCAGGCCGCAGCCTTGCGCGCCGGCATATGGCCGATGCTGGACACCAGCAGCACCGGCAGGAACAGCGCCAGCATCATCAACGGCACCGCCAAATACGGGGCCGTGGCCGGCCACACGCCATCCTTGCCGGCGCGGTAAAGCCAATACAGCAGCACGCCCTGCAGCAGTCCCGTGATCAGCCTCGCGGCCATCACACGCCGGCTGACGCTTGTACCGAGCGCCATCTCGTCCCGCTCCACCGCCGAAAGCTCCATGATTCGTCCTCTTATTACTGTGTGTGCTGTCAATGCGACGAGTATCGCATGATTGGCAATCCCGCCATGTTAACTGTTTGGCACTGATGACAAAGCGGCCAGGCCGCGAATGACCCGGGCGCGCCATAGGCGCTATAATGCCTGACCTACGCCGTTCCTTTTTCAACGATCCGCACCCGGTCCGCCACGTGAATCCACATCTCGAAAAGCTGCAACCCTATCCGTTCGAAAAGCTGCGCCAGTTGTTTTCGCAGGTCAGCGCCAGCCCAAGCCACAAGGCGATCAGCCTTGGCATGGGCGAACCCAAACATCCGACGCCGGCTTTCATCCAGCAGGCGCTGATCGATAATATCGACGGCCTGGCCAACTACCCGACCACCATCGGCTCGGACGCGCTGCGTGGCGCCATCGCCGGCTGGCTGGAGCGCCGCTACGGCCTGCCGGCCCTGAATCCGGCCACCCAGGTGCTGCCGGTGAACGGCTCGCGCGAGGCGCTGTTCGCGCTGGCGCAGACGGTGATCGATCCGGCGGCCAAGTCGCTGGTGGTGTGTCCCAACCCGTTTTACCAGATCTACGAAGGCGCCGCCTACCTGGCCGGCGCCGAGCCGTACTTCGTCAACTCCGACCCGGCCCGCAATTTCGGCTGCGACTACGACAGCATCCCGGCCTCGGTCTGGGAACGCGTGTCGCTGCTGTTCCTGTGCTCCCCGGGCAATCCGACCGGCGCCGTGCTGACACTGACCGACTGGGAGAACCTGTTCGCCCTGTCCGAGCGCTATAACTTCATCATCGCCGCCGACGAGTGCTACTCGGAGATTTTCCACGGCGAGCAAGCGCCCCTGGGCGCGCTGGAAGCGGCCCACATCCTGGGCCTGTCGACGGTCGAGACGCCTTACGCGCGCCTGGTGGTGTTCAGCAGCCTGTCGAAGCGCTCCAATGTGCCGGGCATGCGCTCGGGCTTTGTGGCAGGCGACGCCGACGTGCTGAAAAAATTCCTGTTGTACCGCACCTATCACGGCGGAGCCATGAGCCCTTCCGTGCAAGCTGCCTCGATCGCGGCCTGGAACGACGAAACCCACGTCGAACAGAACCGCGAAAAATACCGCGCGAAATTCAACGCCATCACGCCGCTGCTGCAAGAGGTGCTGACGGTGGAACTGCCGGACGCCGGCTTCTACCTGTGGGCGGACGTCAGCCGCACCGGCCTGTCGGACACCGAATTCGCGCAGCGCCTGTACGCCGAATATAATGTCACGGTACTGCCGGGCAGCTATCTGGCGCGCGACGCGCACGGCGCCAATCCGGGCCGCAACCGCATCCGCATGGCGCTCGTCGCCGAAACGGAGGAAGGCCTGGAAGCCGCCCGGCGCATCGTCCAATTCTGCAAGTCCATCAACAAATAATCACCACATAATTGAGCAAATCATGACCCAACAACTCCAGCAAATCATCGACCAGGCATGGGAAGACCGCGCCAACATCAACCCGGCCAACGGCGCCGCCGAACTGCGCGACGCCGTCTCGCACGTGATCGCGGGCCTGGACGCCGGCACCATCCGCGTGGCCGAAAAAACCAGCGGCGACTGGGTTGTCAACCAGTGGGTCAAGAAGGCCGTGCTGCTGTCCTTCCGCCTGGAGAACAACGTGGTCATGCCTTCCGACGGCACCATGCAGTTCTACGACAAGGTACCGACCAAGTTCGCCAACTACACGCCTGAAGATTTCGCCAAGGGCGGCTTCCGCGTGGTGCCGCCGGCAGTTGCGCGCCGTGGCTCTTTCATCGCCAAGAACGTGGTGCTGATGCCTTCTTACGTGAACATCGGCGCCTACGTCGATGAAGGCGCGATGGTCGACACCTGGGCCACCGTCGGTTCGTGCGCGCAGATCGGCAAGAACGTACACCTGTCCGGCGGCGTCGGCATCGGCGGCGTGCTGGAACCGATGCAAGCCAATCCGACCATCATCGAAGACAACTGCTTCATCGGCGCCCGTTCGGAAATCGTCGAAGGCGTGATCGTCGAAGAGAATTCGGTGATCTCGATGGGCGTGTACATCGGCCAATCGACCAAGATCTACGACCGCGCCACCGGCGAAGTGACTTACGGCCGCGTGCCTGCCGGTTCGGTGGTCGTCTCGGGCAACCTGCCATCGGAAGACGGCAAGTACTCGCTGTACTGCGCCGTCATCGTCAAACGCGTGGACGCCAAAACCCGCGCCAAGACCGGCATCAACGAACTGCTGCGCGGTATCTAAACGCGTCCCCGGCGGGTGCCGGCATGCCGGCACCCGCACGCCTGTGATTTTGAGGAGCGCATCATGGCCATGGACCGCCTGTTCCAGCTGATGAAGGAAAAAAACGCGTCGGACATGTTCTTCGCGGTGAATTCGCCGGTACACATCAAAATCAACGGCAACCTCATTCCCATCAACCAGCAGAAGCTCGAACCGGGCAACATCGAATCCATGCTGGCCGAAATCGCCTCTCCGGCGCAGATGGACGAACTGGCGGCCACCAATGAGCTCAATATGGGCGTATCGGTGGCAAACCTGGGCCGCTTCCGGCTGTCCGCCTTCAAGCAGCGCGGCTCCATCTCCGCCGTTTTCCGCTTCGTCCCCGCCTCCATCCCCGTATTGGCCGATCTGGGACTGCCACCGGTGCTGTCGGACCTGATCATGGAAAAGCGCGGCCTGCTGCTGCTGGTCGGCTCGACCGGCTCCGGCAAGTCGACCACCATCGCCTCGATGCTGGACTACCGCAACGAACTGCGCTCGGGCCACATCCTGACGCTCGAAGACCCGATCGAGTACCTGTTCAAGAATAAGAAGTCGATCGTCAACCAGCGCGAGATCGGCAACGACGCCAAGGATTTCGCCACCGCGCTGCGCAATTCGATGCGCCAGGCGCCGGACTGCATCCTGATCGGCGAGATCCGCGACAAGGAGACCATGGCGGCGGCGCTGGCCTACGCGCAGTCGGGCCATCTAGTGCTGGCCACCCTGCACGCCAACAACAGCTATAACGCGCTAAACCGTATTATCAGTTTCTACCCGATCGAAAACCGCGCCGCGCTGCTGCAGGACCTGTCGTCGACGGTCAAGGCGATCGTTTCGCAGCGGCTGGTCCGCTCGATCAACGGCGGCACGCGCACGGCGGCGGTGGAAGTGATGGTCAATACCCGCTACATCTCGGACCTGATCGAAAAAGGCGACATCGGCCAGATCAAGGAAGCGATGGAGAAAAGCCTGTCGCCCGGCTCGCAGTCGTTCGAACTGGCCTTGCTCAAATTGGTGCAGGATGGTTTGATCAGCCAGGAGGAAGCGCTGGCCAACGCCGATTCGGCCACCAACCTGCTGTGGCTACTGAATAATGGCCCCGACAGCAAAGCCGCCAAGGCCGAACCGGAGGCCAAGACGCCTCCCGACGAGGCGTCCTTCACCGAGTTCACGCTCAACACCTGACACGGACACCCCGGGTCAGCGACGTGGCTGCGGGTCGGCCGGCGGAACGCAATCATCGACGGACGGCACCAAACCCCAACCAAGCTGCCGGCGGATATCCCCGCTCGACGGCGGCGAGCACTGTTGCGTCAACCGCTCGCTCATATACTGACGGATCTGTTCTTTGGTCGGCTTGTTCGGCAATTCCATCCCACGGCTCCTGGTAGTTGTACGACAACCGATCCATATTAGGCAGCGTATCGGCCGACCGCCAATGCCAATTCGATAAGTAGCAATATCAAATTGTTATACCAGCGTGGCATCCGCGCGGCGCGGCGCCGTATCCTCCACCTGCGGCCCATGGTATTCTGTCGGCCTTTCGCCCGACACCGCACGCACATGAAAACCACCCTTTACGGCATCCCCAACTGCGACACCGTCAAAAAAGCCCGCGTATGGCTGGCCGACCAGCAGCAGGAGTTTACCTTTCACGACTTCAAGAAGCAGGGACTGACCCGCGAAATCGTCGCCGGCTGGCTCAAACACCTGTCGCGCGATGTGCTGGTGAATAAAAAAGGCACGACCTGGCGCGCGCTTTCCGACGAGCGCAAGGCCTCGATCGTGGATAACGAATCGGCCATCGCGCTGATGCTGGAAAACCCTTCGGTGATCAAGCGCCCGGTGCTGGACAAGGACGGCACGTTCGCCGTCAGCTTCTCCGACGCCCAGTACAAGCAAATTTTCAATCTCTGATTTCCACTATTACCTCCATCATGACACCTTCCAAGACCCTGGCGCTGACCGAAAAACTGATCGCCCTCTCCTCTGTCACTCCGGACGACAAGGGCTGCCAGCAGCACCTGATCGATTTGCTGTCGCCGCTGGGCTTTGTCTGCGAGGTGATCGAATCGAGCGGGGTAACCAATCTGTGGGCGCGCAAGGGCACGACCGCGCCGCTGCTGGTGTTCGCGGGCCATACCGACGTGGTGCCGACAGGCCCGGTCGAGCAATGGCGCTCGCAGCCCTTCACCCCGACCCACCGCGACGGCAAGCTGTATGGACGCGGCGCCGCCGACATGAAAACCTCGATCGCCGCCTTCGTCGTCGCCTGCGAGGAGTTCGTCGCCGCCCACGCCGACCACAAAGGCTCGATCGCCTTCCTGATCACCAGCGACGAGGAAGGCCCGGCCACCGACGGCACCGTCATCGTCTGCAATATGCTCAAGGAACGCGGCGAGACGCTGGACTACTGCATCGTCGGCGAGCCGACCTCCAACGAAACGCTGGGCGACGTGATCAAAAACGGCCGCCGTGGTTCGCTGTCGGGTAAATTGACGGTCAAGGGCGTGCAAGGGCACATCGCCTACCCCCAACTGGCCAAGAACCCGATCCACCTGGCCGCGCCGGCGCTGGCCGAGCTGGTGGCCGAGGTTTGGGACTCGGGTAACGAGTACTATCTGCCGACGTCCTGGCAAATGTCCAACATCAACGGCGGCACGGGCGCGAACAACGTCATTCCCGGCGAGATGGTCATCGACTTCAACTTCCGCTTCTCGACCGCCAGCACCCACGAGGAACTCAAGCGCCGCGTGCACGCCATCCTCGACAAGCACGATCTGCATTACGACCTGAAATGGGCGCTGAGCGGCCTGCCGTTCCTGACCCCGCGCGGCACCCTGAGCGACGCGCTGTCGGCGGCGATCAAGTCCGAAACCGGCGTGGACACCGAACTGTCGACCACCGGCGGCACCTCGGATGGACGCTTTATCGCTCAGATCTGCCCCCAAGTGATAGAATTCGGGCCTCCCAACGCAAGTATCCACAAGATCGACGAGCATATCGAGCTGCGTTTTGTCGATCCGCTGAAGAATATCTATCGCCGTACACTGGAAAACCTGCTGGCCTGATTCACCGGCCGGCTGCCCGCGCGGCGTGCGCGAACCGATTACCGTTTTACCGAGATAACCATGAACACGACTCCCTTCACCACGCCGCGCGACCTGTTGCGCTACGCCGTCACCCGCTTCAACGCCGCACAGCTGTTTTTCGGCCATGGCAGCGTAGAGGCCTTCGACGAAGCGGCCTACCTGATCCTGCACACGCTCAAGCTCCCGCTGGACAAGCTGGAGCCGTTCCTGGACGCGCGCCTGCTGCCGGAGGAAGTCGCGTCCGTGCTGGCGGTGATCGACCGCCGCACCGTCGACCGCGTGCCTGCCGCTTACATCACCAACGAGGCGTGGCTGGGCACTTACAGCTTCTACGTCGACGAACGCACCATCGTGCCGCGCTCCTTCATCGCGGAACTGATCCCGGACTACTTCGCGCCATGGGTGAACCAGCCGGATAACATCGCCAACATCCTGGAACTGTGCACGGGCTCCGGTTGCCTGGCCATCATGCTGGCCGATGCCTTCCCCGACGCCCAGGTCGACGCGGTCGATATCTCGGCCGACGCGCTGGAAGTGGCGAAGAAAAACGTCGCCACCTACAAGCTGGAAGACCGTTTGACGCTGATCCAGTCCGACCTGTACACCAATGTGCCGGACAAGAAGTACGACCTGATTATCACCAATCCGCCGTACGTCAATTCGGGCTCAATGTCCAAGCTGCCGAAGGAATACCTGGCCGAACCGCAGATTGCCCTCGACGGCGGCAGCGACGGCATGGACCTGGTGCGCAAGATCGTCGCCGGCGCCGCCGACCGCCTGACCGATGACGGCATCCTGATCGTCGAAATCGGCAACGAGCGCGAATTCGCCGAAGCGGCCTTCGGCCACCTGGGCCTGACCTGGCTCACCACCAGCGCCGGCGACGACATGGTCTTCCTGCTGACCGCCGACCAGCTGAAGCTGTAACACCCTCTTTAAAGTACAAGAACCAATGATCCGCTTTATACAAGTAAGTCTGATGCGCGGCACCAAGCCGCTGTTGGAACAAGTCGATGTCACACTGAACCCGGGCGACAAGATCGGCCTGATCGGCGCCAATGGCGCCGGCAAATCGAGCCTGTTCGCGATGATGCGCGGCGAGCTGCACCCGGACCAGGGCGAAATCGACTTCCCGGCCAAATGGCGCGTCGCTTACGTGGCGCAGGAAACGCCGCCGCTGGACCGCGCGGCCCTCGATTACGCCATCGACGGCGACGTCACCCTGCGCAAGCTGGAAGCGGAACTGGCACGCCTCGAGTCGGAACCCGAATCGTCGGAAAACGGCATCGCCATCGGCGAAATTTACAGCGCGCTGGCCGACGCCGACGCCTACACCGTGCAGTCGCGCGGCGAACAGCTGCTGCTCGGTCTGGGCTTCACGCTCGACCAGATGCAGCAGCCGGTGGCCAGCTTCTCCGGCGGCTGGCGCATGCGCCTCAATCTGGCGCAGGCGCTGATGTGCCCTTCCGACCTGCTGCTGCTCGATGAACCGACCAACCACTTGGACCTGGACGCGATCATCTGGCTGGAAGACTGGCTCAAACGCTATGCCGGCACCCTGCTGATCATCTCCCACGATCGCGACTTCCTCGACGAAGTGGTCAACGTGGTGGTGCATATCGACGAGCGCAAGCTGAAACGCTACTCGGGCAACTACTCGTCGTTCGAACGTCAGCGCGCGGCGCAGATGATCCTGGCCGCCGGCGCGCTGGAAAAGCAGCAGCGCAAGCGCGCCCACCTGGAATCGTTCGTCAACCGCTTCAAGGCGCAGGCTTCCAAGGCCCGCCAGGCGCAGAGCCGCATGAAGGCGCTGGCCAAGATGGAAGAACTGGCGCCGCTGCGCGCCGCCGCCGAATTCTCGTTCGAGTTCCGCGAGCCGCTCAGCGCTCCGAATCCGCTGCTGGTGATGGAAGACGTCAACGCCGGCTACAAGATCGAAGACGAAGCGACCGGCGACATCACGCACAAAACGATCGTCAACAACATCAAGTTCTCGCTGCAGATCGGCCAGCGTATCGGCCTGCTGGGCGTGAACGGCGCCGGTAAATCGACCTTGATCAAGACCATCGCCGGCGAACTGGCGCCGCTGACCGGCGACGCCACCATCGGCAAGGGCCTTAACATCGGCTACTTCGCCCAGCACCAGGTGGAGATGCTGCGCCACGACGAATCGCCGCTGTGGCACCTGGCCAAGATCGCCCCGACCGTGCGCGAACAGGAACTGCGCAACTTCCTGGGCGGCTTCAACTTCCCGGGCACCATGGTGACCAGCTCGATCGCGCCGTTCTCCGGCGGCGAAAAGGCCCGCCTGGCGCTGGCGCTGATCGTTTGGCAGCGCCCCAACCTGCTGCTGCTCGATGAACCGACCAACCACCTGGACCTGGAAACGCGCGAGGCGCTGACCGAAGCGCTGGCGCAGTTCGAAGGCACCTTGGTCGTGGTCTCCCACGATCGCCACCTGCTGCGCGCCACCACCGACGAATTCATCATCGTCGCCGACGGCAAGCTGCAGCCGTTCGACGGCGATTTGGACGACTACAAGGATTGGCTGTTCAAGACCAAGCTGGGGAAAGGCACCGACGTGCTGCCCGCCGCCGGCAAGGCCAACAAGACGGACTTCCCGGTGGTTTCGCCGGTGGCCGCGCCAACGGCAGCCGCTGCGCCGGCCGCCAGCAAGGACCAGAAGCGCCAGCAGGCCGAGGACCGTCAGCGCCTGGCCGCGCTGCGCAAGCCGCTGGAGCAAAAGATCAAACGCCTGGACGATCAAATCGCCAAGCGCAGCGCGCAAAAAGCCGAAGTGGATGCCAAGTTGGGCGAGTCTTCGATCTACGAAGCGGCCAACAAGGCCAAGCTGAAACAGCTGCTGGCCGATCAAAGCTTCTTCACCAAGGACCTGGGCCAGCTGGAAGCGGAATGGCTGGAATTGCAGGAGCAGCTCGAAGCGCTGGCCTGATCAATCCCTGACCGCGAGCTTCAGGCGGCCTGGCGGGCGCCCACCGGCACTTTGCGGATCGACATCAGCCTGTCGATGTCGACCACGATCAGGCGGCGCCCGTCGACCTCTCCGAGGCCCAGCAGGTAATCCACCGGCGGGGCCGTGCCGCCGCCCGCGACGGTGCCGGTGCCGGGTATCGGCAGCAGCTCGTCAAGCGTCAACGACACGATATCGGTCACGCCATCGACCACCATCCCCATCACGCAGGTCGACAGTTTGAGGATGATCACATCCGTCAGCGGATCGTGCGCCGGCGGACGCGGGCCGAAAGCGATGCGCATATCGACGATCGGCATGATCACGCCGCGCGACACGGCCACGCCGCTGATAATCTCGCCGTCCGAGGCGAAGCGTTCCAGCTCCTTCAGCGGACGCAGTTCCTGCACCTTGCTAAAGTCCAGCGCATAATCCAGGCCGCCGAGCCGGAACACGAGATACTGCTGCGCTCCGGTGTCGGTCGAGCGCGCGCCGTTGTTCATGGCGTTGGCATTCAGGGCTTGCATCTTCGAGAGAATCATGATCATCCTTTCGTCTATTGACGTGCGGTAACAGGCATGAATCATCCTAACCGCGCGCTTCTGGTGCGGGATTGATTGGCATCAACGTTAGCCCGGCGGCCGGCGGCCGTTTGCTACAATGAGACAAAGAGCGCGACCAATCCAATGACGAATTTAATAGATATGAATGACGTGGAGCTCAGTGCGATCCGCGCGCAGGGACCGGGGGGACAAAACGTCAACAAGGTCTCCAGCGCGGTGCACCTGCGTTTTAATATCGTAGCGTCTTCGCTGCCCGAGCATATCAAGGAGCGCCTGCTGGCCATGCGCGACAGCCGCATCACCAAGGACGGCGTGGTGGTGTTGAAGGCGCAGCAGTCGCGCAGCCAGGAAGCCAACAAGGAGGACGCCCTGCGGCGCCTTCAGGAACTGGTCGACAGCATCGCGGTGCTGCCCACCGTGCGGCGCGCCACCAAGCCGACCCGCGGCTCGCAGCGCCGCCGGCTGGATGGAAAAACCAAAGACGGCGAGCGCAAACAGCTGCGCGGCAAAGTCACCCTATAGCCACGCGCAGGCATTGGTGGGCGCCGAGCGCCAGCAGGCTAATAAAAAAGCAACGCCGAAATACCGCAGCCGGCATGCGGTCCCGCAGCCACTGCCCCAGCAGCATGCCCGCGCCGGCGGGCAGCAGCGCCAGCACCGATCCCCCTGCGGCCGACACCTGCCAGTTTCCGCGGCAGGTCAACACCACGGCCAGCGCCAAGGTCGACACGGTGAAGGCCAATCCCAGCGCCTGCACCAGATCGTCCTTTTCCAGGTTGAGCGCTTGCAGATAGGGAGCGACCGGCATGACGAAGACTCCCGTTATGCCGGCCAGCACACCCGTGGCGGCACCGGCCAGCGGCCCGGCCCACGGCTCGGCGCGCGGCGCCACGCGTCCGCGCCAGCCGCTCAAACCCAGCGCGCCGTAGGCAGCCAGTGCCAGTCCGAGCACCACCGAGGCCCAGGCGCCGCTGGACATGCCCGCCGCGCCGGAAGCGACAAAGTCTTACGGAGGCGGTGGCGACGACAGCAGCCATCCGCCCGCCGCCGTACCCACGCAAACGGCCACCAGCAAGGTCCGCATGCGCAGCCAGAGCGGATACAGCGCCGGCCCGGTGGCCAGCTGCCATACATTCGTCACAGCCGAAGGCACGATCAGCAGCGCCGCCGCTTCCAGCGGCGGCAGCGTCAATGTCAACAAGGCCATCGCCACCGTCGGCAGGCCCATTCCCGTGACGCCTTTCACCAGGCCGGCCAGCACAAAAACCAATGCGATAAAAACTATCGATGTATTCATGGGGGCTATTCTGCACTCCGGCGGCTTGCCTGGGAATGTGGAATATACTTAGCGTGACTTCACATTATCCGTAGGCTGAACCATGCGCTTCGACCTGATCGACCTTAAATTGTTCGTCCACATCGCAGAAAGCGGCAGCATCACCGCCGGCGCCAAGCTGGCGCACCTGTCGCTGCCTTCGGCCAGCGCCCGCATCCACGGCATGGAGGAAAGCTTGAACCTGGCGCTGCTGGAGCGCGGACGGCGCGGCGCCGAGCCAACCGAGGCCGGACGCGCGCTGCTGCATCACGCGCGCGCCATCGCCCGCCAACTGGACGACATGCGCGCGGACCTCGCCCAATTCGGGTCGGGCCTGAAAAGGCAGGTGCGGCTGCTGTGCAATACCTCGGCCATGACCGAATTCCTGCCGGAGGCGCTGGCCGGCTTCCTGTCCGGCCACCCGCACTTGAGCATCGATCTGGAGGAAAGGCTCAGCCGCGACATCGTGCGGGCCGTCACCGACGGCGCCGCCGATATCGGCATCGTCACCGATGCCGTCGACAGCGCGGCGCTGCAAACCTTGCCGTTCCGTGACGATCCCCTGGTGCTGGTGATGGCGCGCAAACATCCGCTGGCCCAGCGGATCGGCAAAGGGCGCGGCAAACCGCGCGGCGTGCTGTTCGCCGATGCGCTGGATCAGGATTTCATCGGCTTGGCGGGCGACAGCGCTTTGCAGCAGTACGCGGCCGAGCAGGCGTCGCGGCTGGGGCGCAAGATGCATTGCAAGATCCGGTTGCGCAGCTTCGAGGCGGTTTGCAGGATGGTTGCCAGCGGCGCCGGTGTGGCGATATTGCCGGAGATGGCCGCGCGGCGTAGCGCGGATTTGGAGGCGCTGCGGGTGGTGGCGTTGAACGACGATTGGGCGGATCGCAAGCTGCTGATCTGCGTGCGCGATCATGCGGCCTTGCCCCTGCATGTGCGGGAGTTGGTCGCGGTATTGCGGCGTGGTTAGAGGCGCGGACGGAGCGTGCATGGCGGATTACGCTTTGCTAATCCGCCCTACGTGTTCCCGGATACCGCGTCATTCACGTGTTGCCGGGTGGCGCCCAGTTGATCGGGCCTACATGGCCAAAAAAGATTTTTGTCATGCCGGCGTCGGCGCCGCGTACCTTGGCTTTCAGTTCCTTCGCCGGCCGGTCGTAGGGCGGCGGGCCGTCCGGCACGAAACTCATGGTTCGCGCCAATACGTCCCCGGTCAGCATGTGGACGGTGCAGCGCGAGCCGTTCATCAACGCGTTTTTCTCGCGCTGCACCTGGTTGACCTCTTCCTGCGCCTGCTCCTGCTGCGCTAGCGCGGCCTTGATCGCCAGCGAGATCCTGGCGACCGCGCGCAGCGACGGTCCCACCGTCGTCGCCATCTTGTGGAACAGCGGCTCCTGCTCCGTTGTCAGTATCACCTCGCGCTTGCGCACCCGGGTCGCCAGGTTCAGATAATTACGCACATCCGGCTGGCCGGTGATGGCGTCCATTTCCGCCTTGCGTTGCTCGGCATCGCGCAGCGCGTGCGACACCTTCGGCAGCAGCTCGGCGATTTTGCTGTCGAACTTAGTCATGTCCGGCACCAGCGTGTACAGCAGCATCTCGCTTTGCTTGCGCGGGCCGGCATGAATGATCTCGATCTTGCGCGCGGCGATCGCGCAGCCCTCGGCCACCTTGATGATCACCTCGTCGGCCATGATCTCGCAGTTGCTTGCCTCGCCGATCACCACCCGCGTGCCGGAGATGATGCAGCTCTCGGCGCGCGCCAGCGACACCTCGCCCCTTTTGGTCTGCAGCACGGCGCCCGACGCCACGCCCTTCACGCGGATCGCGCCGTCGGCGTTGACGGCGGTGCCGCCCATCAGGTTGCGGTTCAGGACAATGTCGCCGCCGCGCGAGCTGATATTGCCGAAGACGTTGCCGTGGATGGTGATGTTGCCGCCATCGACCGAGCGCTGGTCCTGCACGTCGCCGAATTCCTCGTACTCGCCGGTCAGCTGCAGATTGCCGGTGGTGCGCGCGCTCACCCCTTCCCGGCTGATGATCTTCGGGCCGATCGAAATGCGCTTGCTGCCCGGTTCCACGCTGAGGAATCCCTCGACGGCCGACACCAGGTACTCGCCGTCGCGCAGGTTTTCAATCACCGTCCCGGCGCCGGCCACGGAGGTCAGTTCGATATCGCGCGGCACCGGCGGTTCCAGCACGGCGCCGGACAATTCGACACCACGCACACCTGGCGTGCGCGGCACCTTGCGCAGCAGCTTGACGTTGGGTTTGACCTGCGGGAAGCGGTTCTGGAAGGTCTGCAGATCGAGCTTGCCGTCCGGCGTCTCGCGCGGCGCGTTGCTGCGGTGGATGTCGCGCGATACTTCCACGATGGTAGCGTCGCGCCCCGGCACGACGTTGAGCCGCCGCGCGACGATGGTGCGCGCCAGGCGCCCGGTGACGATGACGTCGCGCACGGCCGGCGCGTCGATACCGAAGCGGATGCCCTTGCCCCACATGTCGGCGACGAATTCATCGAACTTCAGGCGCGCCGGTTGCGGCGGCATATCGGGGATCTCGAAGAACACCGGCTCGAAATAGTATTCCGCCTCGCCGGCGATGACCTTGACGGTCTTGTACAGGGCGCGGCGCACGGTGTGGAACGGCTCGATGCTGTCGGCGAAGCGCAGCAGCGGCTTGCCGGCCAGGTTGGCCGGCAGCTCGGGACCGCAGTTGTACAGCATTCTGGTGAAGACGGCGTAGTCGAGGCCCGCGAAGTAGGCTCCGCCGAGGAAAACCTGGCTGACGGCGGCGACGCACGATACCGCCGTCGCCTCGGCATCGAAATAGATGCCGTCATCGCGCTTGACGATCGCCGCGGGCAAATCACCTTCCGCAGTTTGTTCCAGCGTCGTTGCGTCGTCTGACACGGTAGTCCCCACAAAGATGTACGTCGGAGCCGGCGCCCCTTCACTTTTTTAATATTATTTGTAGATTAGCATGAACGCACGGCATTGTGCGCGCGCGTTGCTGCGCGCAAGGGCGGCCGCCCAGCCGGCCCTATTCCGCCGAGCTGCGCGCGCGCGGGTCGAGGTGCCAATCGAGCGATCCGGCGCTGTCGCAGAACAGCATCTCGCCGCCGTTCGGCGTGCCGCGCAGCCGCTGCTTGATCTCCTTGGGGGACAGCAGCGTCAACGACGCACCGTCTGCCGCGAAAGGCATGGTGCGCACCGTGGTCTCGCCGCTGACCATGTGCAGGCCGCAGCGCGCCACGCCGGCCGCCGCCACCTTCTGCTCGATCACCCGCGCCAGCCGGTCCCGCAACAGCGTTTGCTGCGTCTGGGCGGCCTGGATCTCCTTCTTCAACTGCTCGATCGCCTGGATCTCGGTCGCCACCGCGCCGGCGATCTTGCGCAGGAACTGGCCCTGCTCGGGGGTCAGGGTCAGCTCCTGGGTGCGCAGCTTGACCGCCAGCGCCAGATAGCGGCGCACGTCGGGCAGCGCGGCGATGCGCGCGGCTTCCTGCTCGGCGGTGAGGATGATCTGCGCGAAATCGGCCACGCGCGCATCGAGTTCGGCGATCTCCTCGTCGAACCGCTTGACGTCGCGCACCAGCACGTGGATGAGCATCTCGGTGCGGCGGCGCGGCCCGGCGCTTTCGATTTCCACGTTGCGGCCGGCCACGGCGCAGCCCTCGGCCACCGAGATCACCACCTCGTCGCCGATGATCTCGCAATTGGAGGCCTCGTCGATCCTGACGCTGCTGCCCGAGATAACGCAATTCTCGGCGCGCGCTATCGTGATCGCGCCGCCGCTGGAGTGGATCACCGAATTCGACGCCACGCCGGCGATGCTGATCGAGCCGAGCGCGTTCTGCACGCTGCCGCTGACCAGGTTCTGGTCCAGCACCACGACGCCGCCGCGCGAATGGATATTTCCGTAGACGTTGCCGTGCACCGTGATGTCGCCGCCGGTGACGTCGCGCTGCTCCTGCACGTCGCCGTATTCCTCGTAGGCGCCCGCCAGCTGCAGGTTGCCCGTGGTCCGTCCGCTCACGCCTTCCAGGCTGACGATTTTATCGGTGATGGAAATGCGGTTGGACTTCGCATCCACGCTCAGGAAGCCCTCGCGGGTGGACACCAGATATTCGCCATCCTCCAGGGTTTGCGCCTCGGTGCCGTCGCCGGCATAGAAGCGCAAGGTCAGGTCCTGCGGCGGTTCCGGCGCCGTCATGCGTCCGGACAGGTCGAAACCCGGCTGGCCGGGCACCGCCGGCACCTTTTTCAGCAGCCTGACATTCGCCTTGATTTGGGGGAAGCGGTTCTGGAAGCTTTGCAGATCGATGCGGCCGTCGGCGCGCGCTTTAGGGGCGTCGCTGCGGTGCAGATCGGACGACACCTCCATCACGGTCGCGTTCTGTCCCGGCTCCGGTTCCAGATCGGTGGCGAAGGTGATGCGATCCGGCTTGGCGGCCGCCATCGCCGACACCACCGCCGCCACCTCGATACCGAACCGTATGCCCTTGCCCCACATGTCGGCGACGAATTCGTCGACGTCCAGGCTTGTCTGGCGCTCCGGGATCACGGTGCCGTCGGGGAGCACCTCCTCGTCCAGATACAGCGGCTCGAAGTAGTATTCGGCGTAGCCGTGCCCCATCTTGGGATTTTTGTACAACGGCACGCGCAGCGGGTCGAACAGGCGCACGTCGTCGCACAGGCGCACCGCCTGCGCCGCGCCCAGATCGGGGCCGACGCCGTACAGCGCCTTGATCATCAGCGGATAATTGAGGCCCGGTAGGTAATAACCGCTGCGGAATACCTGATTCATCGCGGCGATCAGCGCCGGCTGCGGCAGGCCGACATCGATATAAACGCCGTCGGCTCTGCGGACCAAACCAATAGGCAGGCCGGCGTCGGGAGCCGATGGCTCGTCAACGGGAAAGGGCGCTGCGGGAGCAACGTCTTGAACCACGATTTTCCTCCAGGCGTCACGCGGCCGAAGGGCATTGCGTGCAATTAATTAATATTACACACAGACAAAGAAAAAGATAGCGATATTCGTAGTAAAAGCTCTACAACTGTAATGTTATTGTCACACATCAATAGCGATTTGCTATTTTTCGCGTCAAAAGAGCCTGAACAGCGCGGTGGACGCGTGCGGACGGAGGAAAAACCAAGAAAGGCAGGAAGAAATGGAGCACGGCCGGTGCGATCCCGGCCGATGCTTAGCGGCGTGGCGGATTGGCGTAAATATCCTGGCCCACTTCGTTGATTTGGCGGCGCAGATCGCGACGCTCGTCCGGCGTCAGGCGGCCGACGCGACGGTTCATCTCGGCGTTGCGGCTGGCTTCCTGCATGGCGCGGCGTTGCTCTTCAGCACGTGCCTCATAGTTATTGCGCTGCTCCGCCTGGCGCTGCTGGTCCGCCTGGCGCGGATCGGCTTGGCGCGGCTCGGCCTGGCGCTGGATTTGCACCTGCTGAGGACGATTATCATCTCGTCGCGGCCCGTCACCGGGCTCGGCATAGGCGTGCCCCACTCCCAACAAACCGCAGCACAGCAATAGCGAACCCATGGAGGATCGAACGCAAAAAGATGCGCTTGCTGCCGCGTGTATTTTTTTGTGATCGATGAACATGATGTTCCTAAAAGCTGAATCCGTGCTTGAAGTGTATGATGCTTTAACCGAGGGGGTAAGACCAATTGGGTAAAGTTTGTAACACTTTGTAATGGGTCGTCACAGACGTTTTCGCAAAGCGGATATGACGTTACCATAGCAACATCAATAAGACAATTCTGACAGAGCAAATGACTAGCACAACGACTGAATCCGGCAACAACTCCGCCAACCAGCATGGCCATCAAGCCAAGATCATGGTAGTGGACGACGACGTTCGTCTGCGCGATCTGCTGCGGCGCTACTTGACCGAACAGGGCTTCAACGTCTTCACCGCCGAAAGCGCGACCGCCATGAACAAGCTGTGGCTGCGCGAGCGCTACGACCTGCTGGTGCTGGACTTGATGCTTCCCGGCGAGGACGGCTTGTCGATTTGCCGCCGCCTGCGCGGCGCCGGCGACCAGACGCCGATCATTATGCTGACCGCCAAGGGCGAGGACGTGGACCGCATCGTCGGCCTCGAAATGGGCGCCGACGACTATCTTCCGAAACCGTTCAACCCGCGCGAACTGGTGGCCCGCATCGGCGCCGTGCTGCGCCGCCGCGGTCCCGACGAAATCCCCGGCGCGCCGTCGGAAACGCCGCAATCGTTCGAGTTCGGCCAGTTCGTCCTGGACCTCGGCACGCGCACGCTGAAGAAAAACGGCGAGACGGTGCCGCTGACCACCGGCGAGTTTTCGGTGCTCAAAGTATTCGCCCGCCACGCGCGCCAGCCGCTGTCGCGCGAGAAGCTGATGGAACTGGCGCGCGGGCGCGAATACGAAGTGTTCGACCGCAGCCTGGACGTGCAGATCTCGCGCCTGCGCAAACTGATCGAACCCGATCCATCGAGCCCGCTGTACATCCAGACCGTCTGGGGCCTGGGCTATGTGTTCATCCCGGAGGGGCAGCCGCGCTAAGTCGCGACAACCGCGAAGATGCGCATGAAGTCTCTTTCGAAGTTCCGTTTCGCTTTTCGGCTGGCCAGCATGAAAAGCGGCCTTTTCTGGCGCACCTTCTTCCTGCTCGGCGCCTTGACGACCACCAGCATGACCGCGTGGGTCGGCATGATCAGCGTGGTGCAGCACGAGCCGCAGGTACAGCAGATCTCCGCGCAGGTGATCTCGGTCGTCACCATCACCCACGCCGCCCTCACCCACTCGGCGCCCGAACTGCGGCGCGAGCTGCTGTTCGACCTGGTGTCGAACGAGGGCATCCGCGTGTTCCCGCTGGAGGAGGACGACAAGGTCGAACCGCCGCCGAAGAACGCGCTGATGCCCGACATCCAAAAACTGGTCAAGGCCAAGCTGGGCGCGGACACGCGCTTCTCGGCCAAGGTGAACGGCGTCTCCGGCTTCTGGGTCAGCTTCAAGATCGACGACGACCAATACTGGCTGATGCTCGAACGCGAACGCATACGCGGCCTGACCGGCATCCAGTGGCTGGGCTGGGCCAGCGTGGTGTCGGTGGTGTCGCTGCTTGGCGCGGCCTTCATCTCCAGCCTGATCAACCTGCCGTTGCGGCGCCTGACCAAGGCCACCCGCGCCTTCGCGCAGGGTAAGCGGCCGGACCCGCTGCCGGAAAGCGGCCCGGCCGAAATCATGGAGGCCAACCGCAGCTTCAACCAGATGGTCGACCAGCTGCAGCAGGTCGAATCCGACCGCGCCGTGATCCTGGCCGGCATCTCGCACGATTTGCGCACGCCGCTGGCGCGCATGCAGCTCGAAGTGGAAATGGCCAATCTGTCGACCGAGGCGCGCGAAGGCATCCAGTCCGACATCGGCCAGATGGACGCCATCATCGGCCAGTTCCTCGACTACGCCAAACCGACCGAGGCGTCGAGCTTCACCAACGTCGACATCAGCGAACTGCTGGCCGACACCGCGCACGAAGCCGGACGTTTGCAGGACGTGCGCGTGACCACCGCCATCGCCGCCGACGCCCACGTGATGGGCAACGGCACCGACCTGAAACGCGTATTCAACAACCTGGTCGAAAACGCGCGCCGCTATGGCAAGACACCGGACACCGACATCACCGAGATCGATATCCAATGCGCCGTCAAAGGCGTGGGCGCGTCCAGGCGCGTCGTCATCGAGGTGGGGGACCATGGCTGCGGCGTGCCGGACGACCAGATCGAACAACTGCTCAAGCCCTTCACCCGGCTCGACGCCGCGCGCGGCCAGGCCAACGGCGCCGGACTGGGACTGGCGATCGTCGACCGCGTGCTGCTGCGCCACGGCGCCGAGCTAACCTTGAGCAACCGGGAAGGCGGCGGCCTGGTGATCCAGATCGCGATGAAGGCGGTATGACGCGGCTGACCATTTTTGCGAGCGCGTTTTTATCGGCGTTGCTGGCCGCGCCGAGCGCCGGCGCGGCGGCGCCCGTGAAAGCCGGCACCGGCTCCGGGCCTGACAAGGCGGCCAAGCCGCGTATCGAACAACGCGCGCCGACGGCCGAGGAGCGGGAATCCTTCGATGAATTTTTCCGCGCCCGCAACGCGGCGCAACCGCAACGGCCGTGGGGCGCCGCGCCGCTGTTCGCCCCCGCGTTCGAGATCGAACGCCAGCGCGGCAAGCCATGGCACGTGATCGCCCGCGTCGACTCTGCGCCGCGCCGCTCGGCGCCGGAGCTGTGCCGCCAGATCCGCTCCAGTTTTGTCTACGACGCCGCCAAACCAAGCGGCGAACGCTGGAGCGACGCCGCCGAGGCGCCGCAGTGGTACGTGTGGCTGGCGCAACCCAACATTCCATGCCACGCGGCCAGATATACGGTATTGATGGATCAGGCACTGCCGCAGGCCGATGCGGTGGCCTTGCTGTGGCAGCACCGCGAGCTGCTACTGCGCGCGCGTCTGCTGTTTGCCGGCAACTCCGGCTGCGCGCGACAACGCGCCCTGACCTTCCGGCTGGCCGCGCTGAAACCGGCGGCCGCGATGGCGGGCGCGCCGGTGATGTTCGGACTGGTGTTTGAAAGCGACCGCGACACTGTCGCCACGGTCGCCGTGCGCAAGCACCGTGGCGAATACGCCGCGTGGAACGTCAGTTGCTCCGGTTGATCGGATGCTCGCGCGACTCCAGTAGCTTGGTCAGCAACAACTCGGTGGAGCCGTAGCCGTACAGCGAATCGGCCTCCAGGCCGGGCGTATCGTAGGGCACCGATTCTTCCCGCTCGGAACGGCTTGGATCGTTGTCGGAATAGGTCACGCGCCAGGCCCGCTTCAGCGCGTCGGCGCGGCGCAGGAACTGCGGCATCGGCCACAGCGCCGGATTCCAGTCCACCGCCTCGCCCAGCACGCGCCAATGACCGCTGGCCAGCGCCATATCGCCCACGCGCAGCACCTTGACGGCGTCCTGCGGCTGCAGGGTGTTGAGTTCTTCGATCGACGGTATCCTGTCGAGCTTGGGCCCGAACAGATAGGCCAGCATGATCTTGCTGCCCGGCGACAAGCGCGCGACGAGCCCCCAGCCGTAGCCACCGTCGAGCAACGGCACCGCAAACCAGCTTCCTTCATGATACGACTGCCTCATTCCACTCCTTTCGCTAGCACGAACCAGCAAAGTGGCGCCGAAATGCACTGACGAACAGGACATACCGCCGCCTCCACATATGCTGTGACTGCTTCATTGGCGCCGTGCGGCGCAAATCCAAAGTGTATCGGCGCGCCGCAAATTGTGTCGCACGCCACTGCGCGCGCGCCGGCCACCGTAACGAGTGTGATACACTGCCGGCTCGCTAGGGGTCCTGGGCATTTTGTTCCGGGTGAGAGATACCCTTCGTACCTGATCTGGATAATGCCAGCGAAGGAAAGCGCAAAGTAGTTCTCCCCTCCTTTGATGGCTCTCCTCGCGGCTTCCAGCCGAGAACAAGTAGAGAGCAGACATGTCCACACCACATTTCGCAGTTTCGGTCATCGCCTTGGCGGTGTTCCACGCATTTTCCGGCGCCGCCATCGCTGCCGACACCCCCGTCGCCACTGACGCTGCGGCCGAGGCCGCCGCTGAGCAGTCCATGCCGGAGGTCATCGTCAGCGCCACCAAAGTGCGCGCCAACACCGCCTCGGTCGCCGGCTTCGGCAACGCCCCGCTGCTCGAAACGCCGGCTTCGGTCAGCGTGTTGACGTCGCAACAGATGCTGGACCTGCAAATCCGCTCGACCACCGACGCCGCCAAATTCGACGCCAGCCTGAGCGACTCGTACAACGCCGTCGGCTATGCCGAGCAGTTCTCGATCCGCGGCTTCAAGCTCGACAACGCGTCGAGCTATCGCAAGGATGGCATGGTCATCCCCGGCGACACCCAGATCCCGCTGGAGAACAAGGAGCGCCTGGAAGTGCTCAAAGGCCTGTCCGGCCTGCAGGCCGGCGTCTCGGCGCCGGGCGGCATCGTCAACTACGTCACCAAGCGGCCGACCGACACCCCGGTGCGCACCGTCGTTCTGGAGGCGCGCGAGCGCGGCACCCTGTACGGCGCCGTCGATGTCGGCGGGCGTTTCGAGGACGACCGTTTCGGCTACCGCGTCAATGTCGCCGGCGAGCGCCTGCGCTCCTATATCAAGGGTGCCGACGGCAACCGCAAGTTCGTCTCCGCCGCCTTCGACTGGCGCATCTCGCCGCAGGCGCTGCTGCAGATCGACGCCGACTACCAGCGCAAGTCCCAACTGACCGCGCCGGGCTTCCAGCTGTTGGACAATACCACCTTGCCGGTGGTCGACGCCGACACGATGCTGAACAATCAACCGTGGAGCCGTCCGGTGGAAACCACCACCAGCAACATCGGCGCGCGCTTCGAATACAAGTTCTCGTCCGACTGGAGCACTACGGTCAGCGCCAACCAGCACCACTTCAAGCGCGACGACTACACCGCCTTCCCTTATGGCTGCGGTCCCAATTTCTACCCCGGCTACTGCGCCAACGGCGACTACGACGTCTATAACTACGTCAGCCTGGGCGAGAAGAAATCGCCGCTGACGGTGCAGGCGCTGGTGCAGGGCCGCTTCGCCACCGGCGCTCTGGCGCATGAATTCACCGGCGGCGCGTCGTTCCAGAAGAACAGCGAAAAATGGGGCGATTACATTTACACGGAATCAGGCCGTAGCAACATCTACCGGCCGGTAGTGGTTGCGCCGGTGGGCGGCGATGTCAACTCCCCCGCCTTCGAACGCCGCCACGGCAACGAGCGCTCGTTGTTCGCGCAGGATATCGTCAGTTTGAGCGCGCAGCTGAAACTGCACGCGGGCGCACGCTATGTTCAAGTCAGACGCGTGGAGTACGTGGGGCCCAATGACAAAAATGTCATGCTGCCGGATGCGAATACCGACGTTGGTTTCTGGCTGCCGAATGTGGCGCTGGTGTACAGCCTGCGTCCCAACGTCTCGCTCTACACCTCGTACGCGCAGGGTCTGGAGCTTGGTGGCATCGCGCCGATGCAGACCGAAAACGAAGGCCGGGCGCTGACGCCGTCGAAGTCCAGGCAGGTGGAAGTCGGTATCAAGGCCGACATCCGGCCGGACCTGAGCGCCACTATCGCGCTGTTCGAGATTCGCAAAGGCCTGGAATACACCGATGCGCAGAGGTTCTTCGTGCGTAATGGCGAAGCCCAGAACCGCGGTCTGGAAATGGCGTTGAACGGCCGCGCCACGCGCGAGCTGACGGTCGGCGTTTCGGCCACCGCGCTCAATACCCGGCAAAGCGGTACGGGCCTGGCCAGTTTGGACGGCAAGCGCGTGACCAACGTCGCCGCTTTCAAATCGTCGGTGTATGCGGATTACGCGGTGCCGCAGATTGAAGGCCTGAAGTTGAACGCGAACTGGCAGTACTCGGGCAAGAAGGCGTTCGATCCGGAAAACCAGGTGTTCGTGCCAAGCTACCACGTGCTGAACCTGGGGGCGTCGTATGCCACGCGCATCGGCGGTGTATCGACGACCTTGCGCGCCAGCGTGAACAACGCGCTGGACAAGTTCTACTGGCGCGATGTGACGCAGGATCTGGGTGGATATTTGATGCCGGGGGCGTCGCGCACGTTCCGCGTGTCGGCCCAGTTCGACCTGTAACGCCTATAGCCGCAGGTGGATCGGCGATGGCGGATCACGGCGTCGCGCTCAACAAGCGCTCCACCTGCGCCAACCGCTGCTGCGGATCGCCGGCTACCAGCACATAAGGTATCCGGCGCGCCGCCAACTCCTCCATCAACATTCGGTTGATGATCACGCTGACTTCTTCGCACTCGCGCTGCAAACCATCGGCGACCCATGGAATATCGGGCGCGGTCACCACCGTGAGCGCATAGTCGCGCTGGTGCTCGTCGGCCAGCCGCGCCAACTGGTCATCGATGCCGCCAAAATAATGACGGCTGTAGATCGCCGTCATCAGCGGCGCCGTGTCGCAGAACAGATACTTGTATGCCTGTTGCGCCGACGCGTTCTCGCGTTCACGCTGCGTACTGGCGATATAAAACTGGTCCGCAGCCACCGGCACCCGTCCCTGCACATCGACGAACTCACGCAAATACTCCGGCACCCAAACCGTCCCATGGCGCTCGGCCAAAGCGGCCGCCAAGGTGGTCTTGCCCGAAGAAGCCGGCCCCAATATCGCCACGCGTTGCGGCAACCCCGCCGATGTCATTCGAGCACCAGCCTGCGGCCGCCGGTCTGGTCGCCTTTATCGCCACCGCCCGCCCCCATGCCGGCCGACTGCTGCCAGGTGCGAAGGCCGACCACCGCCATGCCGACGAAAACGGCGTACAAGATCGCCGTCAGCATCAAGTGCTTGTGCAAATACAGCCCGACGTACAGCACATCGACAACGATCCAGACGTGCCAGTTCTCGATCTTCTTGCGCGACAGCAGCAGCTGTCCGACCAGGCTGCCGGCGGTCAGGAAGCCATCGGAGCGCGGCACGTCGGTATCGGTATAGGTCTTGAGGAACCACGCCAGCAGCACAAAGCCCGCCAGCCACGCCGCCACGGCGATCCAGCGGCCGCGCGCGTCGAGCGCGGTGACCGCCAGCCGTTCGTGGCGCTCATCCCCGTGCAACCACTGGTACCAGCCGTAAAACGAAACGCTGATGAACACCAGTTGCAGCCCCATGTCGCCGTACAGCCGCGAGCCGTAGAACACCAGCCCGTAGGTGGCCGACGAGATGATGGCGAACAGCCAGGCCCAATGGCTCTGGCGGATGTTCAGCCACACAGTGGCCACCGCCAGGATGAACGACACCAGTTCCAACGGGGTCGTGGCGAATACCGCCAGATGCAGCGGCAAATTCAGGTACCCCAACAGAACCGATAATTCGTGCATTATTTTTTCGCCGGATATTTGATCGTCATCTCTTGGAGCACGTTGTCGGCGTGATCGACTTCGCTCATCACCCACAGCATATACCGGATATCCAGATGGATAGCGCGGGTGATGGCGGGATCGAAGTACCAGTCCTTGGTGATCGACTCGTAGGTCGAATCGAAGTTCAGGCCGATCAATTCGCCCCTGCGGTTCATCACCGCCGAACCGGAGTTGCCGCCGGTGGTATCGGCGCTGCTCAAAAAGTCGACCGGCACGGTGCCCAGGATGGGATCCTTGAACCGCCCGTAGCGCTTGGCCTTGATGGCGTCGAGCTGCTTTTGCGGCGCGTTGAACGGATCCTTGCCTGTATGCTTCTCGACGATGCCTTCGACGGTGGTGAACGGCCCCTTGCTGATGCCGTCGCGCGGCGAGTAAGGCGCCACGGTGCCGTAGGTCACGCGCAAGGTGCCATTGGCATCCGGGTACACCGGCTTGCCCTGCGATTTCTTCCACGCGATGACGGCCTCCATGTAGCGCGGGATCACGCGCTCCAGATTGCCGTCCAATTCCTTGCGGCGCTCCTTGAGCGACTGCGCCGCGTCGTCCAGCTTCGCGGCCAGTTGCATGAACGGGTCATCCGAGGCCTTGACGGCGGCGGCGTCCTTGCCGATCCACGCCAGCCGCGTGGCGGTGTCGCCCAGCCGCGTCTTCGCATACATCGCCGGCACCGCCTCCGGCGCAGGCAGCAGCGGATCGAGGCCCGCCACGTGCATGGACTTGGGCAGCCCGGCGTAGCGCCGCAGCGACGCCACGAAACGCGCCTGGTCCACCTCGACCACGTACGACTGCTCCAGACGGTTCAGGCGCGCCTTGATGAAGGTGGCGTCGCGCTGCTGGAAACCGGTTTCGCGCTCGGCGTCCGGCTTCGCGCTTTCCAGCGCAAGGCGGTGCAGCGTGTTGGCGCTTTTCAGCAGATCGCCGGTGGTGGCGACGCTATAGCCGAATTCCTCATCGCTCAAAGCGATATCGGCCGCGATCACCGCGTCCAGTTCGGCCGGCAGCGTTTTCGACACGTCCTTCTGCGCCGCGTACCAGGCGCGGAACTCCGCGTCCTGCACGTCCTTGACGGCGGCGATGTCCTTGCGCGCGAAGCCGTCCATCAGGCCCTGCGATTTCTTCATCACGTTGTTCAGGCCTTTGGCGACGCTGGCGTAGCGCACTTCGGCAGCAGGGCTGCCCTTGGTGGCGGCCGCGATGACGTCGAGATCGGCCTGGATTTCGGCCACGCGGGCAGGATAGCCGACATCGCGCGCGGCGCGGATTTCCGACGGCAGTTTGTAGCGGCTGGTGCGGCCCGGATAGCCGGCCAGCAGCACCGGGTCGCCATTCTTCAGTCCCTCGGCCGACAGCACCAGAAAATCCTTCGACCGATAGGGTACGTTGTCCGGCGACGGATCGGCCGGACGGCCGTCCTTGCCCACGTAGGCGCGCAGGAACGCGAAGTCTCCCGTATGGCGCGGCCATTCGTAGTTATCGACGTCGCCGCCGTAGTTGCCGATCATGTCGGGCGGCGCGTAGACCAGACGCACGTCGCGTATCATCATCTGGCGGATGCGGTAGTATTCCAGCCCGCGATGGAAGGCCGGCACCGAGCAGCGGTAGCTCTTGTCGCTTTCGCATTCGGCGATCAGCGCCTTGACGGCTTTGTCCACCGCATCGTGGCGCTGCTTGCCGCTCATCGACGACGTCACGCCTTTGAGCACGCGGGCGGTGACGTTTTCCACCTTGTCGGTCACGTACACCAGCGAATTCGGGCCGCCCGGCAGCTCTTGCGCGCGGGTCCTGGCCAGGAAGCCGTCGACGATGTAGTTGTGCTCCGGCGTCGCGTTGCGCTGGATGGCGCCATAAGCACAATGGTGGTTCGTGACCACCAGGCCGGCGTCGGACACGAACGACGCCGAACATCCCGGCAGCGCGACAATGGCGCTCATCGGATGCTTCGACAGGTCGGCCAGCTTTTCGGCCGGGATGGTGATGCCGATACGTTGTAGTTCGGATTTCAGCTGCGGCAATTGGTATGGCTGCCACTGCCCTTCGTCGGCGTGAGCCGCCGCCGCGCCGAGGATAGCGGCCGGCAGCACTAGATATTTTAACAAGATAAAAGCCCCTGATTGAGTCCGGCAGTATATTCCTTATGCGGATGGCTGAAAATGCTTTTTGCGCATCCGGCGCCGCCACCAGCGCAGCTAACCGGCACCGCTTTCCTCCGGCAGGTCGAAGCCCAAGGTCAGCTTGCAGCCGCCGTCCGGCACATACTGCCCGATCTCGAAGCTGCCGCCCAGCGCAGCCACCCGCTGCGCCATGCCGATCAAGCCGAAGGACTCGCTCTTGCCTCGCTGGTGCGGCGCGATGCCGATGCCGTTATCGGCCACATTGAAGACCAGGCGCCCGCCGCGCACCGCCAGTTCGATGTCGACATGGCTGGCGTGGGCGTGGCGGCGCACATTGCTCAGCGCTTCCTGCATGCCGCGGAACAGCACGATCGCCATGTCCGACGTGATCGTCGCGAAGGTCGCCTCGTCGGGCAAGGTGAGCGCGCAGGTCATGCCGCTGCGCTTGCGGAATTCGGCGGCCTGCCACTCCATCGCCGCCTGCAGGCCCAGGTCCAGCACCGCCGGGCGCAATTCGTTCATGATGCCGCGCACATTGCGGATCGTCGTGTCGATATTCTCGAGCACCCCGTTGACGCGCCGGTGCAGGCGCGCGTGCCGCTCGCCGGTGCGGGCGCTAAGCATGGAAATGTCGATGCGCAGCGCCAGCAGGTTCTGTCCCAGTTCGTCGTGGATGTCGCGGGCGATGCGCTTGCGCTCATCCTCCTTGACCGTCTCCAGGTGCTCGGCCAGTTTGCGCAGCTGGTCGCGCGACTCGTGCAACGCAGCCTCGGTGCGTTTGCGCTCGGCCACCTCCAGCATCAGCAGCCGGTTCGCCTCGGTCAGCTCGGCGGTGCGCGCCGCCACCCGCCCATCGAGCTCGCGCGACAGTTTCAGCAGGTCGGCCTCGGCGCGCTGGCGCGCCGTAATGTCGGAGAACACACCGATGAAATGGCTGATGGCCCCGTTCTCGTCCCGGATAACCGTCAACGACATCGCAGCGACGTAAGGGACGCCGTCGCGCCGGCGGTTGAACACCTCGCCCTGCCATTTCCCATAGGTGCACAGGCAACGCATCGCCTCCGCGTGGTAACCCACGGGATGGGCGCCGGGCCGGCCCAGGAAGCGCGGATCGCGGCCCAGCGCCTCCTCCACCGGATACCCGGTGAGCGCGGTGAAGGCGGGATTGACGAAGACGATGCGCTTTTCGACGTCGCACACCATCACACCCTCGCCCATGCTGTCGATCACCTGGAAGGCACGGCGGCGCGCGGTCTCGCGGGCATCTGCGCTGCCGATATCGGTCAGGATCATGCGGCACTTGCGCGCGCCGGTGTCCAGATTGGCCTCGATGTGCACCCGGCGCTGCGCGTCGCCTCGTTGTGCGGCAAACAGCGGCACCTCCAGCACCCCGCGCCGCCCGCTGACAAGCAGCTCGGCCAGGAACCGGCGCAGGCCAGCCTGCGCCTGCGGCGCCACGAACTGCTCGAACGACCGGCCGGGCAGCTCCTCACGGCGGCAACCCAGCAAATCGCCGGCGGCGTAGTTGGCGCGCGTGATGCGGCCTTCAGGATTGAGCGACAGGTAACCGGCCGGCGCCTGGTCGTACAAGGCCGCGTAATGCTCGCGCGCCGCCTCGGCCAGATCGCGCTCGGTCTGGACCTCGGCCAGCGCCACATTCTGCATATCGAGCTCGATCTGGCTCACCTGCAGCTCGTGCCAGCGCTTGAGCGTCTCGCTGTCGGCGTCGGCCGGCGGCGGACGGCCGGTCTTGGCCAGCGCCGCAACCGCCTGCTCGGCCACATAGCGTAGCCGGTCGGGATCGAGTTCGGGGCGCTGGCGCTTGTTCATGCCGGCCCAGGACCTTTTTGCATGGACCGCAGCTGCGCCTCCAGCAGTTTCGATTCGGTGATGTTGATGAAGGTGACCACCACGCCGTCGATCACGTTTTCCACCGTCCGATACGGCATGATGCGCACCGTGTACCAGCCGCCGCTGCGCGTGGGGATCTGCTTTTCGCAGAACACCAGCGTGCGCAGCACTTCCTGCGCGTCGGCCTCCAGCTCCGGATACTGCAGGTCGTTGACGATGTCGCCCAGCGGCCGCTGCACGTCGCTCGGTATCAGCTTGTAGATCTGGGTGGTCTGGTCTGTGAAGCGGCGGATGCGCAGCTTGTTGTCGAGGAAAATGGTCGCCACGTCGGTGCTATTGAGCAGATTTTTCATGTCGCCGTTGACCAGCGACAGATCGTCCACCTTCGACTGCAGCTCGGCGTTGACGGTGTACAGTTCCTCGTTCAGCGACTGCATCTCCTCCTTGGAGGTGGTCAGCTCCTCGTTGGTCGATTGCAGCTCCTCGTTGGTCGACTGCAGCTCCTCGTTGGCCGACTTCAGCTCCTCGCGCGAGGCCTGCATCTCGTCGCGCACGGCCTGGATCTCCAGGCGCGCCTGCGCCAGTTGCTGCTCCAGCTCCAGCACCTGCGGGTTGGCGGAGCGCGAGCGGCGCTTTTCCGGCGGCAGCGGCAAGGTGGAGAAGGTCAGCATGACGGTGCCCGACAGCGGTCCCGAATCGGGCATCGCCTCCGCCGTCAGGTCCAGCGCCTGCGACGGTTTTCCGGCCGCGTCGCGCTGAATCAGGCCGCGCACGGCAATCATCTCTTCGCTCTGCGAGGCGCGTTTGAGCAGGTCGGTCAGTTCGTGGCGCAGGCCGTCGCGCGCCATCGCGTGGATGTTCCAATTGGCCTTGCCGGCGGCCGGCTCCAGGTAGGCGCCGGTGCGGCCATGGATGTACAGGATGTCGCCATGGACGTTGAGCAGCACGGCGGCCGGCGCGTGCTTCTTCAGCAGCAGCTGCTCGACCTGGGTTTGAAGATTTCCGTTCATGGATGGGTTGATAGGCTCGCTAACAGAAGGAATCGACACGCTGTTGACACGCGTGGGGAAGTAGTTGGCCACGCGGTGGGTGGAAGCGTCCAGCCGCCGGTAGATACGGCCGGCGCCGGTCATCGGCGCGAATAGTTCGTTGAAGTGGCCGGGCGTGTCGGCGCTGCCGAGCATCAGCAGGCCGCCGGTCTTGAGCGCGTAGTGGAACAGCGGGATCAGTTGTTCCTGCAGCTTGGCGGTGAAATAAATCAGCAGGTTGCGGCAGCAAAGGATATCGAGCTTGGTGAACGGCGGATCGGAAATGATGTTTTGGCACGCGAAAATGATCGTGTTGCGCACGTCCTTGCGGATCCGGTAGCCGCCCTTCTCGGCCGGCATGAAGTAGCGCTGCAGCAGTTCGCTCGAGACGTCGGCCTCGATGGCGGCGTTGAAGACGCCCTGGCGCGCGCGGTCGATGGCGTCTTCGTCAAGGTCGGTGGCGAAAATTTGCAGCGTGTAGCGCGCCGCGGGCCGCAGCCGTTCGAGCACCTCGTTGAACGCGATCGCCAGCGAATACGCCTCCTGCCCGGTCGAGCAGGCCGGCACCCACGCTTTGAAGGCGGCGCCGTCGGGGTGTTCCGCCAGCAGTTGCGGCAGCGCGCTCGCCATCAGGTATTCCCACACCTTGGGATCGCGGAAAAAGCTGGTCACGCCGATCAGCAGTTCCTTGAATAGCAGCTCGACTTCGGCCGGATTGGCGGCCATGTGGCCAACGTAGGCACCCAACGAGGCGCACTGGCACAGCTTTATGCGGCGCTCGATGCGGCGCATGACGGTGCTCAGTTTATAGTCGGAGAAGTTGGCGCCGGTTTGTTTGAGCAGCAGCTGGAACAACTGCTGCAGGGCCTCGCGCTGTGCCGACGCCTGCGCCGGCAAGCCGCCTTCGTGCCCGCCGCGCCATTCGGCGATATGCGCCGGCATCTCCGCAGGCGGCGCGACGATGTCGACCACCTCGGCGTCGACGGCGCTGCGCGGCATCGGATCGAAACGGGCCGACCCGGGCGGCTGCGCCATGGTCAGGCCGCCGTTATCGCGGATCGCCGCCAGCCCCTGGGTGCCGTCCACGCCCATGCCGGAAAGGACGATGCCGACCGCTCGCTCGCGGCCATGTTCGGCCAGCGCGCGGAAAAAGCTATCGATCGGCAAGCGAAAGCCGCGTTGTCCCGACGATGGCAGCACGGCGAACCGGCCATCGTCGAAGCCAAGGTCGCGGTCGGGCGGAATCACGTAGACATGGTCCGCTTCGACCGGCATGGCGTCGGTCACCTCGAGCACTTTCATCGGCGTCACACGCTGCAGCAATTCGGGCAACATGCCCTTTTGTACCGGGTCGAGATGCTGCACCACCACGTAGGCCAGGCCGCTGGAGGATGGCACCGCCACGAAGAACTCGCAGATCGGATCGAGGCCGCCGGCCGAGGCGCCGATGCCCACCACCGTCACCGGCGCGACGGACGAACGCACCGGCGCGCTATCGACGACAGCGAGCGGCGGGGTTGGGGCGTTGGAAAGCGGGCGTTTCGTCATCGTGGCATTAAACCAACCGTCGGGCCCCGCCGCCTGCTACACAACAAAGGATGCGGGCAGCAGGGAATGTGGTTTTTGTCTACATCTTGCCAGATGATTATACAAAGGTCGCGCCCAAAAACCAAGCGGGCGCGCCCCTCCACCGCCTTAGTCGCTTGCGGAATGCCAGCCGCCGCCCAGCGACTGGATCAATGCGATCGCCGTGGTCTGGCGGTCGGCCTGCGATTGCACCAGCGCGCGGCGCGCGTTCAGCGCCGTGGTCTGCGCGGTCACCACATCGGTGTAGCCCACCTGGCCGGCGCGGTAGCGGTTCAGCATCTGCACCTCCACCTGGTCGGCCGCCTCGGAGGCGATCCTGCGCAAGTCCTGCTGCTGCGCCAGCGCCCTGGTGGCCGACAGCTGGTTTTCGACGTCGGCGAACGCGGTCAGCACCGTCTGGCGGTAGCGGGCGATGGCGGCGTCGCGCGAGGCTTCGGCGCCGGCCACGCGGGCCCTGGTGGCGCCGGCGTCGAATAGCGTCTGCGCCGCCGACAGTCCCAACGACCACAAGCTGTTGGAGGCGTTGAACAGGCCCGATGCCGCGTTCGAGCCGAAGCCGTAGGAGCCGGTCAGGTTCAGGCTGGGGAAATAGGCGGCGCGCGCGATGCCGATTTGCTCGTTGGCGGCGGCCACCGAGCGCTCGGCCGAGGCGATGTCCGGACGGCGCTGCAGCAAGGTCGAAGGCACGCCCGCCGGCACGTCGGGCACCGTCACATTCCACGGCGCCGGCGCCAGCGCGAAATCGCTGGCGGCCTTGCCCAGCAGGACCGCGATCGCGTGTTCGAGCGTGGCGCGCTGCTGCACCAGCGTGACCTGGTCGATGCGGGCGTTGGCCAACTGGGTTTGCGCCTGCAGCAGGTCCGACTTGGTGGTGACGCCGGCGTCGAAACGGTTCTGCGTGATCTGCAGCACGCGCTCGTAGCCCTCGGTGGTGGCGTCGAGCAGCGCTTTTTCGGCGTCGGCCTGGCGCAGCAGGAAGTAATTGGTGGCCAGCTCGCCCTGTGCGGACAAACGGGCGGCCGCCAGGTCGGCGGCGCTGGCCTGCAGGCTGGCCTGGGCGCTGTTGGTGCCGGCGCGCAGCCTGCCCCAGATATCCGGCTCCCAGCTGCCGCCGATGTTGGCGCGGTACTGGCTGATGTTCTGGGTGTTGCCGCCGCCACCGGAGCGGGTGGCGCTGCCGTTCAAATCGACCGCCGGGAACAGCGCGGCGCGCTGCTCGCCGACCAGCGCCCGCGCCTGCGCGTAGTTGGCGGCGGCGATGGCGACATTCTGGTTCGAGACCTCGATGCTGTCGGCCAGCTGGTTCAGCAACGGGTCGCCGAACAACTGCCACCACGGCCCGCGTTCGAGCGTGTCGGCCGGCGCGGCGGCGGTCCATCCGGCGGCTGCCTTCTCGGCATCGGTGGCGGTTTCCTTGAAGGCCGCCGGCGACGGCGTCTCCGGCAGCTTGTAGGCCGGACCGACGGCGCAGCCGGCGGTCGCCAGCGCCGCCAGGGTCAGGACGGCCAGCGCGATGGCGCGATGGCGCGGCGCCGGACGGATGATGGTTGGTGCGTATGTGCTCATGGTGTGCTCGGCGACGGGTCGCTGTGAATTTTGCTTAATTGTTCTTCGGACGGACCGCGGCGGCGCAGCTTGTCCATCAGGATGTAGACCACCGGCGTGGTCAAAAGCGTCAGCAACTGGCTGGCGATCAGGCCACCGATGATGGCCACGCCCAGCGGCCGGCGCAGCTCCGAGCCCTCGCCGAAGCCTATCGCCAGCGGCAGCGCGCCCAGGGCGGCGGCCAGTGTCGTCATCAGGATGGGACGGAAGCGCAGCAGGCAGGCTTCGCGCACCGCTTCGAGCGGCGACAGGCCGCGTGAGCGCTCCGCCTCCAGTGCGAAGTCGATGATCAGGATGGCGTTCTTCTTGACGATGCCGATCAACAGGAAGATGCCGATCAGGGCGATGGTCGAGAACTCCATCTTGAAGATCAGCAGCGCCAGCACCGCGCCCACGCCCGCCGACGGCAAGGTGGTGAGGACCGTCACCGGATGGACCAGGCTTTCGTACAGGATGCCGAGCACGATGTAGATCACCACGATGGCGGCCAGGATCAGCAGCGGCAGCGACTTGTTGCTGTCCTGCGCCGTCTTGGCGGCGCCGGCGAAGCTGCCGCGCACATTGTTCGGCATGCCGATCTCCGCCTCCGCCGCCGCGATGTCGGCGGTGGCGTCGGACAAGCTGGCGCCGTCGGCCAGGTTGAAGGCGATGGTCGTCGCCAGCTCGCCGTCCTGGTGGTTGATCGATGTCGCCGTCGAGCTTTCCGCGAACCTGGCCATCGCCGACAGCGGCACCATGGTGGTGGCCGTGGTGCTCAGCGCGGAACCGGACGACGCGTCCCGGACCGCCGGCGCGGCGACGTTGGCGGCGGTGGCCGTGCTGGCGCTGGCGCCGGCGCCGGCGGTGGTCGCGCCGGCCGTCGTCGTCGCCGTCGCGGCGACCGTCGGCGCGCCGCTCGGGTTACTGGCGGTGGGCGCGGGCAAACCCTTCGACGGCACGTAGACGTCCTTCAGCGATTCCGGGCTCCTGCTGTAGTCGCGCGCCACCTCCATGATGACGTGGTACTGGTTCACCTCACCGTAGATGGTCGCCACCTGGCGTTGCCCGAAGCTGTTGTACAAGGCGTTGTCGATATCCTTGGCCGACACGCCCAGTCGCGAGGCGCTGTCCTTGTCGACGGTGACGAAGGTTTCGACGCCGTTTTCCGCCTGGTCGCTGTCGACATCGACCATCGACTTCCTGGCCTTCATCGCGTCCGCCAGACGGGTGGCCCATTTCTTCAAATCGGCTTCGTTGTCGCTTTTGAGCGTGTACTGGTTGTTGGCGTTGGCCGAGCGTCCGCCCGCGCGCAAATCCTGCACGGGACTGAGGAACAAAGTCACGCCCGTCACCCTGGCCAGCTTGGGCCTCAGGCGCGCGATGACGGCGTTGCCCGCCACGGTGCGTTCGCTGGCCGGCTTCAGGTTGATGAACATGAAGCCGCCGCCGGCGCGCCGCCCGCCCGTGAAGCCGACCACGGTGGCGACATCGGGATCGTCCTTGATGATGTTCACCAGCTGGCGCAGTTTGCCCTGCATGGCCTGGAACGAAATGCTCTGGTCGGCGCGGATGCCGCCGCTGATCTGGCCCGTGTCCTGTTGCGGAAAGCCGCCCTTGGGAATGGCCGCGAACAGATAGACATTCAGGCCGATCACGAACACGAGGCTGAGCATCACCAGCCAGACGCTCGACAGCGCCCAGTCCAGGCTATGTTCGTAGCCTTTGAGGACCCGGTCGAAGCCGGCCTCGAAAAAGCGCGCCACGCGGCCCGGCGGTTTCCCATGCTGGTCCGGCTTGAGCAGCCAGGCGCACATCATCGGCGTGGTGGTCAGCGAGATCACCAGCGAAATCATCACCGCCGCCGACAGGGTGATGGCGAACTCCTTGAACAGCGCCCCGAACTGGCCGCCCATGAACAGCAGCGGAATGAACACCGCGATCAGCGAGAGGCTGATCGACAGCACCGTGAAGCCCACCTCGCGCGCGCCGAGCAGCGCCGCCGACAGGCGGTCCATGCCGGCCTCGATATGGCGCTGGGTGTTTTCCAGCACCACGATGGCATCGTCGACGACAAAGCCGGTGGCCACCGTCAGCGCCATCAGCGACAGGTTGTTCAGGCTGAAGCCGAGCAGGTACATCACGCAGAAGGTGCCCAGCAGCGACACCACCGTGGCCACAGCCGGCACGATGGTGGCGCGCAGGTTGCGCAGGAAGACGCTCACCACCAGCACGACGAGCAGGATCGAAATGATCAAAGTGACCTCGATCTCGTGCAGCGACGAGCGGATCGAGTTGGTGCTGTCGCTGGCGATGGCGACGTTGACGTCGGGCGGCATCTGCGCCTGCAGCGCGGGCAGCTGCGCGCGCACGCTGTCGACCGTCTCGATCACGTTGGCGCCCGCCTGCGGCCGGATCAGCACGACGATCGCCGGCTGGCCGTTGAACAGGCCCAGATTGTTCACGTCCTCGACCCCGTCGACCACCTCGGCCACGTCCTTGAGGCGGATCGCCGTCTCGTTGCGCCATCCGACCACCAGGTCCTGATAGTCCCTGGCGTTGCGCCCGCCGCTGGCGTTGGCCGACTCGGTGTAGATCTGCAGGCGGCGGCCCTGACCTTGCAGCGCGCCGCGCGGGCGGTTGGCGTTGGTGGCCTGGATCGCCGCGCGCACATCCTCCATCGACAGGCCGTAGCGGTTCAGCGCATAGGGATTGAGTTCGACCCGCACCGCCGGCAGCGAGCCGCCGCCCAGTTCCACGTCGCCGACGCCGGTCACCTGGGACAGGCGTTGCAGCACGGTGTTGGAAACGGCATCGTAAATCTGGCCCGGCGTGCGCGTTTTGGACGTCAGCGCCAGGATCATCACCGGCGAGCCGGAGGTGTTGGCCTTGCGGTAGGTCGGATTGCTGCGCAAGGTGGCCGGCAGGTCGACGCGGCTGGCGTTGATCGCCGCCTGCACCTCGCGCGCCACGGCGTCGACGTTGCGGTTCAAATCGAACTGCAAGGTGATATTGGCGGAGCTGGTGCTGGAGCTGGACGTCATTTCATTGACGCCCGCGATCACGCCCAGATGGCGCTCGAGCGGCGTCGAGACGCTGCTGGCCATGGTCGACGGGCTGGCGCCCGGCAGGTTGGCGTTGACCGTGATGATGGGGAAATCGACCTGCGGCAGCGGCGCCACCGGCAGCACGAAGAACGCGCCGATGCCGGCCAGCGCGATGCCGATCGTCAGCAGGACGGTGGCGATCGGCCGTTTAACGAAGGGCGACGACAGGTTCACAGCGCACCGCCTTCGGCCGGCGCGGGTTTGGCCGCCGGCGCATTCGGCTTGCCGCCGCCGAAGCGGCGCGCCAGGCTATCGAAGCCCAGGTAGATCACCGGCGTCGTAAACAGGGTCAGAAGCTGGCTGACGATCAATCCGCCGAAGATGGCCAGGCCCAGTGGGCGGCGCAATTCGGCGCCCTCGCCCCAGCCCAGCATCAGCGGCACGGCGGCGAACAGCGCGGCCAGGGTCGTCATCAGAATGGGACGGAAGCGCAGCAGCGCGGCCTGGTGGATCGCCTCGCGCGGCGGCTTTCCGCCCTCGCGTTCGGCCTCGATGGCGAAGTCGATCATCATGATCGCATTCTTCTTGACGATGCCGATCAGCAGAATGATGCCGATGATGCCGATCACGCCCAGGTCCTGGCCGCTGATCCACAGCGCCAGCAAGGCGCCGACGCCGGCCGACGGCAACGTCGACAAAATCGTCAGCGGGTGCACATAGCTTTCATACAGCACGCCCAGCACGATGTAGACGCACACCACCGCCGCCAGGATCAGCCAAAGCTGGTTGGACAGCGAGGCCTGGTAGGCGCCGGACGCGCCGAGGAAGGTCAACGTCACCGACGGCGGGAACTTGATCTCGGCGGCGGCCTGCTTGATGCTGTCGACCGCCGTGCCAAGGGAGACGCCCGGCGCGGTATCGAAGCCCAGGGTGGTGGCCGGATACTGCGCCACGTGCGTCACCTGCAAAGGCGCCGCGCGCTCGCTGATGGTCGCCAGCGCCGACAGCGGCGTCGATTTGCCGGAGCCGGTGCGCAGTTGCAGGTTGCCCAGGTCCTGCGGCGTTGTGATGTCGTCGCTTTTCGCCTCCAGGATTACGCGGTATTGGTTGGTTTCGGTGAAAATGGTCGAGACGATGCGCTGGCCGAAGGCGCTGTACAGCGCGTCGTCGATCGAGGCGGCGGTGACCGACAGGCGCGAGGCGGTATCGCGGTCGACGGTGATGTAGGCGGCGTTGGCGCTGGCGCCGACGTCCGAGACGACGTTGCGCAGCTCCTTCTTGGTGCGCATCTGCTCCGCCAGCCTGGTTGCCCACTCGTTGACGGAGGCGTTGTCGGCGCCTTCGATCGACACGCGGAACTGGGTCGGCCCGGTTTCGGCGTCAATGGTCAAATCCTGGGTCGGCTGCAAATACAAGGTCAGGCCTGGGATCGTCGCCACGCGGTTGCGCAGGCGCTCCATGGTCTCCTGCTGGTTGCCGGTGCGCTCGCGCTTCAGGTTGATCAGCATGCTGCCGGTATGGAGCATGGTGTTGTTGGCGGCGTCGACGCCGACCACGGAACTGAGCGTGGCCACGTCCGGGTCTTCCAGCACCAGGCGGGCGGCCTGCTGCTGCAGCTCGGCCATCCTGGCGTAGGAAACGGCCTTGCCGGTTTCCAGGCGCGCCTGCAACTGGCCGGTGTCCTGGGTCGGGAACAGCCCTTTAGGGATCACCACGTACAGCAGCACCGTCAACAGCAAGGTGGCCAGTGCCACCAGCAAGGTCAGGCCGCTGTGTTTGAGCACCCAGATCAGCGCGCGGTCGTAATGGCCAATCACCCAGTCGAAGAACTGTTGGAAGCGCACGGCGAAACGGCTCGGCTGCTCTTCCCCGTGGCCCTTCAGCCAGCGCGCCGACATCATCGGCACCAGGGTCAAGGACACCGCGGCGGAGATCAGGATCGTGATCGCCAGCGCCATCGCGAACTCGCGGAACAGCCGGCCCACCACGTCGCCCATGAACAGCAGCGGTATCAGCACCGCGATCAGCGACACAGTCAGCGAGATGATGGTGAAGCCGATCTGCTTGGCGCCCTTGAGCGAGGCTGCCATGGGCGTCTCGCCCTCCTCGATGTAGCGGGCGATATTCTCGATCATGACGATCGCATCGTCGACCACGAAGCCGGTGGCGATGGTCAGCGCCATCAGCGACAGGTTGTTCAGGCTATACCCGAGCAGATACATGATGCCGCAGGTGCCGATCAGCGAGATCGGCACCGACAGGCTGGCGATCACGGTGGCGCGGATGCTATGCAGGAAGGCGAAGATCACCAGCACCACCAGCAGCACCGCCAGCACCAGCTCCATGCCGACGTGGGTGACCGAGGCGCGGATGCCGGTGGTGCGGTCGCTCAGCACCTCCAGCTTCATGGCGCCGGGCAGGCCGGCCTCCAGCTCCGGCAGGCGGGCCTTGATGGCATCGACAGTGGCGATGACGTTGGCGCCAGGCTGGCGCTGCACGTTGAGGATGATGGCCTGCTTGTTGCCTGACCATGCGCCCAGCTGCACGTTTTCCGCGCTGTCGACCACCTGCGCCACGTCGGCCAGGCGCACCGGGGCGCCGTTCTTGTACGCCAGGATCAGGTTCTGGTAGTCCTTGGCGGCCACCAGCTGGTCGTTGGCGTTGATGGTGTAGGCGCGGGTCGGGCCGTCGAAACTACCCTTGGCGCCGTTGGCGTTGGCGGCGGTGATCGCCGTGCGCAAGGTGTCCAGGCCCAGGCCATAGGACGCCAGCGCGTTGGTGTCGGCCTGGATCCGCACCGCCGGACGCTGGCCGCCGCTGAGCGTCACCAGGCCGACGCCGGAGACCTGGCTGATCTTCAGCGCCAGGCGCGTGTTGACGATATTTTGCACCTCGGTCAGCGGCATCGTGTCGGAGGTGATGGCCAAGGTCAGCACCGGCGCGTCGGCCGGATTGACCTTGGCGTAGATCGGCGGCGCCGGCAAATCGGTCGGCAGCAACGAGGAGCCGGCGTTGATCGCGGCCTGCACTTCCTGCTCGGCCACCTCCAGCGTCTGTCCCAGTCCGAATTGCAGCGTGATGATGGAGACGCCGGCCGCGCTGGTGGAACTCATGCGCTGCAGGCCCGCCATCTGGCCGAACTGGCGTTCCAGCGGCGCCGTCACGGTCTGTCCCATCACCTCCGGACTGCCGCCCGGGTACAGCGTTTGCACCTGGATGGTGGGGAAGTCGACCTGCGGCAGCGCCGACAGCGGCAGGAACTTGAAGCCGACCAGGCCGGCCAGCACGATCGCCAGCATCAGCAGCGAGGTCGCCACCGGCCGCTGGATAAATGGAGCGGATGGACTCATTATTGTGCCGCGCCCTGTTCTTTACGGTGGCGGCGCTCGGCGGGCGGCGCCGACGCGGCGTCGGCGGCGGCCGGCGTGCCAGGGGCGGCACCGGCAGCACCAGCGCCATGCGCGCGGCGACCGGCCCCGGCGCCCGGCAAGGTCACCTTGGCGCCTTCCTTGAGGCGGTCGGCGCCCTCGGTGATCACCTGCTCGCCCGCTTGCAGGCCGCTGGCGATCTGCACCCTGTCGACGGTCGCCTCGCCGCGCGTGATGCTGCGCATGGTGACGCTCTTGTCGTCCTTGAGCACCCAGACGAAATCGCCCTTGGTGCCATGGCGCACGGCGTTCACCGGCACCATGATCGCATCCTTGATGGTACGCAGTTCCAGGCGCACGTTGACGAACTGGCTCGGGAACAGGTTCGACTTGGCGTTGTCGAAGCGCGCCTTGGCCTTGACGGTGCCGGTTTGCGTATCGACCTGGTTGTCCATCGCCGCGAACTTGCCGCTGTCGAGGGTATTGGTACGGGTACGGTCCAGCGCCAGCGCCGGCAGCGCGGCGCCCTCGTTCACGCGCTGCATCACGCCCGGAACGCTGTCCTGCGGAATCGAGAATTCCACGTCGATCGGCGACAGCTGGGTGATCACGGCGATGCCGGTGGCGTCGCCGGAGCCGACCAGGTTACCGATATCGACCACGCGCAGGCCGACCCGGCCCGTAATCGGCGCGATCACCTTGGTGTAGCCCAGATTGAGTTTGGCCGTGCCCTCGGCGGCGCGGTCGGTCATGACCGTGCCTTCGAGCTGCTTGACCAGCGCCGCCTGCGTATCGACGTCCTGGCGGGCGATCGAGTCCTGCTTGAGCAGCGTTTGATAGCGCTGGAGCGTCAGTTTGGCGTTTTCCAGCTGCGCCTCGTCGCGCTGGCGCTGGCCGCTGGCCTGCAGCAGCGCCATCTCGAACTGACGCGGATCGATCTGCGCCAGCACCTGGCCGGCCTTGACCATCTGGCCTTCCTTGAAGAGCACCTTCTGCAAAATGCCCGATACCTGCGGCCGCACGGTGGTGGTGGCGGCGGCGGTCACGGTGCCCAGCGCATCGAGGGTCACCGGAATGTCGACCTTGAGCGCCGTCGCCACGCCAACGGTGGTTGCGGGCGCGCCGCGCCGGCCGCCGCCCGCTCCCGGGCCACCGGGCCCGCCGGGGCCTCCCGGACCGCCGGCACCCGGCGGCCCGCCGGCCGCCGTCGGCGCCGGCTGGTGGGTCAGATACCATGCCAGGCCGCCCAGCGCCGCCATCGCGGCGACAGCGATCACGCCGCCGACGACTTTACTGCGGCGGCTGCGCTTCGGTGGGTTGACGTTCTGAGTCGGCGTGGCTTGCGAATCCATTGTTATCCTTTTAGAGGCTTGCGTGTCCATGGCAAAAACACCATGGCGGTTGATGCGTGGACTCTAGCATATGCACCCTTGCCTGTCAGGGGCCTGCAACCCCGGGTTACAAACTCGCTACAAAACTGACGATTTCCCCACGAAGCGTTCATCCCGCTTTACATTTCTTTACGGGTTTGACATTCCCGCGACATGCTGAAACAGCACACTTGCACCTTTGAGACCTGGTACATGGCGGCGGCCGCCCAACCTTGTGAAGCCGCGCGCCTGTCCGTAGAATGAACCGCATGAATACGACAAACGACCGCATACTGCTGGTGGAGGACGATCCCCGCCTGGCCGAGATGCTCACCGAATACCTGAGCCAATCCGGCTTCCGCGTCACGCATGCGCCCAATGGCCGCACGGCCGTCGGCCACATCGGGGCCGGCGAGGTCGACGCCGTGGTGCTCGACCTGATGCTGCCCGATATGGACGGCCTGGAGGTCTGCCGCCAGGCGCGCGCCGTCTCGGACGTGCCGGTGCTGATGCTGACCGCGCGCGGCGACGCCATCGACCGCATCGTCGGCCTGGAAATGGGCGCCGACGACTACCTGCCCAAGCCTTTCGAGCCACGCGAGCTGCTGGCGCGCCTGCGCGCCATTCTGCGCCGCCGGGTCGATCTCGGCCATCTGGACAGTGCGCCGCGCGGGGCGGGAACGCTCGGGCGCGGCGAATTCCTGCGCTTCGGCCGGCTGGAGATCGATCCCGATTCGCATTCCGCCCGGATCGACGGCGTGCCCTGTGAACTGACCGCCTACCAGTTCGACCTGCTGCTGGTGCTGGCGCGCCACGCCGGGCGCGTGCTCTCGCGCGACAGCCTGATGGAACTGCTCAAGGGCGAACCGATCGAAGCGTTCGACCGATCGATCGACGTCCACATGTCGCGCATCCGCGCCGCCGTCGAAGACGACCCCAAAAAACCGCGCCGCATCATTACCGTGCGCGGCGCCGGCTACCTGTTCGCCAAGGTGCAGGATTGATGAAGCGCCCGAACTTCGGCATCGGCGTCGGGCTGCCGCGCCTGTACCTGCGCTTCTACGCGGCGATCCTGATCATCCTGTTGCTGTTCTCGCTGGCGGTGAAGCAGGTGTGGAGCCGCAGCGGCGGGCCGCTGGAGCGCTCCAACGTCACCTTGTCGCGGGTGATGCAGAACGTGCTGGCGCCGCCGGACGCGCCGCGCGCGCAGCAGCAGGCGGCGCTGGAGAACGTGGCCAGGGGCCTGAACGCGCACATGACGCTCTACACCCGCGACTGGAGGGCGCTGGCGGTGGTCGGCGAGCAGATCCCGGCGCGCCACTGGCGCCAGCGCGGCATCACCGGACCGCCGCCGGAATCGTTTGTGCGGCTGCCCGACGGCCGCAAGCTGCTGTCGAGCGAGCCGCTGGGCTTCGCGCGCCCAAGGGGAATGCTCAACAACGCGCTGATGCTGCTGGCGGTGGGACTGGGCATCGCCGCCTTTCCACTGGTGCGCGGGCTGACCAAACGGCTCGAGCGCCTGCAGCACGGTGTCGACTTGCTGGGCGCCGGCGACCTGAAGGCACGCGTGCAGGTCGAGGGCAAGGACGAAGTGGCGCGGCTGGCGCTCAGCTTCAACCGCGCCGCCGACCAGATCGAGCAGCTGGTCGGCGCCCACAAGACGCTGCTGGCCAACGCCTCGCACGAATTGCGCACGCCGCTGGCGCGCATCCGCCTGGCGCTGGAGTTGATCAAGGACGGCGTCGACGCCAAGCGCCGCGCCGGCCTGGAACAGGACATCGCCGAACTCAATGAACTGCTCGACGAAATCCTGCTGGCCAGCCGGCTGGGGGCCGTGGTCGACGACACCACCCTGGAGGAAATCGACCTGCTGGCACTGGCGGCGGAGGAATGCGCACGCTACGACGAAGCGGTGCTCGATGGGGAATCGGCCGTGATGCAGGGCGATCCGCGCCTGCTGCGACGCTTGTTGCGCAATCTGCTGGAGAACGCGCACCGGCACGGCAAGCCGCCGGCGAATGTGAGCATCGCGAATGACGGCGGCACGGCCAGGCTGACGGTGTGGGATAACGGACCGGGCGTGCCGGAAGCGGAATTCGAACGGGTGTTCGAGCCGTTTTATCGCCGCCGCAATACGCGGGACAACAGTGGCGCGGGGCTTGGATTGGCGCTGGTGCGGCAAATCGCGCGCCGCCATGGCGGCGAGGCGCGTTGCGTGTTGATGGCCGATGGGCGGAGCGGTTTCGAGATCACGTTACCGCTGGCATCGGGTAAAGCATAAAGAATAGCGCATAAAACGTCGGCGGCCCGCACAAGCGCCGACGACAACGTCAATCAATTATGGCGACTCGCACAGGCAGTGCGTGATCGCGGTGAACGGCTTGCGCGACGCCGTCAATTCGGACAACCAGCCCAGATCCTTGGCAATGCCGGTCGCCGCACTTGGCGGCAAACCGGTGCTGGCCGCCACGCCCAGATTCACCTGCTGGCTGATCGCCTTGGCCACCGCCTGCGCCGCCGAACCGCCCAGCATATCGACAATGCGATCGAACTTGCTGGTTTCACGCTCGATATACACCACGCGGAAATCGCCGCCAAGGCTGGCGCGCTTGGCCGCCGACTTCAACGCATCGTTGTAGCTGCCCAGCGTATCGACCAACCCGCGCTCCTTGGCCTGGGCGCCGGTCCATACACGGCCCTGCGCCACCGCGTCGATTTTTTCCGGCGTCGTCTTGCGCGCCTTGGCCGCGCGGGTCGTGAACTCGGCGTAGATATGGTTGATGCTGCCCTGGATGACCTGCGCGAAACGCGGATCGAGCGGACGCAATGGATTGCCGGCGTCGCCCAGCCAGGTGGTCGGCTGGCCGGCGGTGTGGATGCCCAGCTTGTCGATCACCTTGTCGGCGGTCGGCAGGATGGCGAACACGCCGATCGAACCGGTGATGGTGTTGGCGTCGGCGATCACCTCGTCGGACGCCATCGACATCCAGTAACCACCGGAAGCGGCCACGTTGCCCATCGAGACCACCACCGGCTTGCCGGCGGCGCGCGTCAATTCCAGCTCGCGGCGGATCAGCTCCGAGGCGAAGGCGCTGCCGCCGGGCGAATCGACCCGCAGCACGATGGCCTTGATGCCGTTGTCCTCGCGCGCCGCGCGTATCAGTTTGGAGGTCGAATCGCCCCCGATGGCGCCGGGACCGGCGGTGCCGTCGCTGATCTCGCCCTGCGCCACGATCACGCCGACAGCGTCGCCGGTCAGCTTGTGCGGCGCGCGCGCCAGGTATTCGTCGAAGCCGACCTGGCGGAAGCTCTTGCCGTCGAGGTCCAGCGCGCCGCGATTGATCATCATCTGGCGGATTTCATCGCGGGTTTTCAGGCCGTCGACCAGCTTGTCCGACAGCGACAGCTTGCCCATGTCGCCATTGAGCGCGGCCACCTTGGCCGGCAGGTCGTTGATGTTCTTCATGATCTGCCCCTGCGGCATCCTGCGCGCCTTTTCGACGTCATTGGTGTAGGACGTCCACAGCGCGGTGTTCAGATACGATTCCGCCTCGCTGGCCGCCTGCGACGGGCCGTTGGCGATATACGGCTCGCCGAAGCTCTTGTAGGTGCCCACGCGCAGCAGGTTGACCGTCACGCCGACTTTATCGAGGGCGTCGCGGTAGTAGTTGCGATAGCGGCCGAAACCCTCCATCAGCACCATGCCCATCGGGTGCATATAGACCTCGTTGGCATGGGCGGCCAGCAGATACTGGCGCTGGTCGTAGCTGGAACCCCAGGCCACCACCTTCTTGCCGGACGCCTTGAAGCGGTCCAGGCCCGCCGCCACTTCGCGCAGCATGGCCTGGCCGCCGCCTTCCATTTCGTCGGTCAGCAGCACGGCGGCGCCAATCGACGGATCCTTGGCGGCCGTGTCGAGCACCGTAAGCACGTCGCGCAGCTGGATCATCTTCAGCGTTTCGCCGCCGCGCGCGCTGGTGACCAGCGCCTCGCGCGCGCTGACGCTGGACTGTTCGACCAGTTGCCCTTTCAGGTCCAGCACCAGTGTGGTCTTCGGTCCCAGCGGTTTGAAGCCGCCGCCGAAGATGGCGTAGGCCAACGCGATCAGCAGCGCCAGGAACAGCAGGTTCAGGATCGTGCGGCGGCCGGCGTCGAGCGCCCGCCAGAAGAAAGCGAAGCCGCTACGAATATAGGAAAACGGTGATCGGGCCATTGACACTCCAAGTGATTGCGTAATTTACAAGATCATACTTCATGCGGCCTGCGCTGTCCCGGTACGGAAATAAGGAGCAAGCCTCCAAACACCAGCAAACCGTTCATGATAAGCAATTCCAGGCCCAAACGATAGTTACCAAATAGTAATTTCTGATTAACGTCGACGATGTAACACAGCGCGGGACCGGCCAGTGCCACCAGCGGCACCCAGCGGTCGCGCACCGCGCGGCGGGTCAGGATGCCGAAGGCGAACAGGCCCAGCAACGGACCGTAGGTATAGCCGGTCAGCTTCAGCACCAGCCCCACCATGCTGGCGTTGTCTATCCATTTGAACATCAGCACCAGCAACAGGAACAGCGCGCAGAAGCCCAGATGGACGCGATGACGCCATCGTACCTTGGCCGCTTCGGCCAGATCGGTGCGGCGCTGCACGCCGAGGATATCGATGCAAAAGGTGGATGTCAGCGCGGTCATCGCCCCGTCCGCGCTGGGGAACAGCGCCGAGACCAGGCCGATGAAGAAAATCAGTTGCAGCGCCGCCGGCATGTGGCCCATTACCACCGCCGGGAAGATCTTGTCGCCGCTGGCCGTCAGCCCCACCGTCGGCGCGTACAGGTACAGCAGGCCGCCGAGGAACATGAACAGCACCAGCACGGCGGACAGGATCACCGTTAGCATCAGCATGTTCTTTTGCGAGTCGCGCAAGGTCTTGACGGAGATATTCTTCTGCATGATCTCCTGGTCCATGCCGGTCATCGCCAGCACGATGAAGAAGCCGGCCAGCACCTGTTTCCAGAAATAGGCGGGACTGTCGACCGACGTCGTGATCACGTGGGTCAGGCCCTGGGCCTGCATGCGCGCCAGGCTCTCGGGCAGGCTGAGGTTCATGGCGTGCAACAGCCAGCCGACGCAGACCACCAGCCCCAGCACCATGCCGGTGGTTTGCAAGGTGTCGGTCCAGACGATGGTTTTGACGCCGCCCTCGTAGGTGTACAGCAAGATCATGCCCAGGATCACCAGAGTGGTCAGCCAAAATGGCACGCCCAGGTCGTCGAGGATGGTGATCTGCAGGATGTTGACGACCAGATAGAGCCGGGCGGACGCGCTCAAGGTGCGCGACAGGATGAAAAAAGCGGCGCCGCTCTGATATGAGCGCTTGCCGAGCCGGACATCGAGGTAGTGATAGATCGAGGTCAGCTTGAGGCGGTAATACAGCGGCAGCAGGATGGTGGCGACGGCGATATAGCCGAGCACGTAGCCGAGGATCACCTGCAAATAGCCGAAGCCGTCGCGCCCCACGGCGCCGGGCACGCTGACGAAGGTGACGCCGCTCAGGGTGGTGCCGACCATGCCGAACGCCACCAGCATCCAGTTGCTGCTTTTATTACCGATAAAGAAACTGTCGTTGGTGGCGTTGCGGGAGGTGCGCCAGGCGACCGCCAGCAATAAAGCGAAGTAAGCGAAAACCAGGCAAAACAGCGTGACAGCAGACATAAGGATTATCCAGCGGCAAGTAATTCAAATCGCCGCCAATATACACCCCGGCCCACTTCCCCGTGCGGGACCTTACGCCTGCTGGCGAATCACGCCGCTTCCCATGGTCCCGCTCTGGACACCACGGCGTCCGCTTCCAGCAGCGGCTGGAGCGCCGCGTCGGGCACATCATGCTCGAGGATGAAGCCGCTGATGCCGTTGATGTGCGCCACGCGGAATGGCGCGCTGGCGCCGAGCTTTTCGTTGGTGGCCAGCACCGTGATCCTGGCGCTGGCGGCGACCAGCGCCCGCTTGAACTGGGCGTCGGCCGGGTCGAAGGCGCTGACGCCGGTGGACGCGGCGATCGCGCACGCGCCGAGGAACAGGCGGTCGATATTCATGCCCGATACCGCGGCGATGGCACCGGCGTCGACGCTGCCGCCCAGCGCCGGCGTAACCACGCCGCCGACCAGGATCAGCCGCAGATCGGCGCGCTTGAGCACGGCGGCGGCGATGTCGATGGAATTGGTGGCCACCGTCAAGTCCAGGCCGTCCCTCAGAAACTCGACGATGAGCAGGTTGGTGCTGCCGCAGTCGAGAAAAATCAGCTGTCCGGGCTCGACCGTGGCCGCCGCCGCGCGCGCCAGCGCCGCCTTCTGACGCTGCGCGGTCTGTTTTCTGACCGCGATCGGCTGTGCCGCCGCCGAGGTCGGCATGGCGCCGCCATAGATGCGCTGGCACAGTCCCTCCGCCGCCAGCGCGCGCAGATCACGCCGCACGGCATCTTCGGAGACGGCGAATTCGGCCGCCAGCAAGGCGGCGGAAACCGTTTGGCCGTCGGCCAGCCGCTGAGCGATGGCGGCGCGCCGTTCGAGAGGGAGAATTGGGTTCATGCGTCATGATAACACGCACAAACGTGCATAAACAATCGACAATCGTCGCCTTTCAACGCGCCGAATGTGCGTAAAACCGTTGCATTGGCGAGGAGATTGGCGTATCTTCGCATCCACGTTAGTGCACGTTCATGCACGTTTATGCATAAAGGATACGAAATTGGAACAAACGCAAAAACAGAAAATGCTGGCCGGCGACTTCTATAACGCCACCGACGCCGAGATTCAGGCCGACCAAGCGGCCGCGCGCGACTGGATGGAACGCTACAACCGCAGCGTTGGCTTGACACCCGCGCAGCACCGTGACTTGCTGGTCGAGCGCCTCGGCGGCCTCGGCGAAGGCGTGGTGATCCGCCCGCCGTTCCACGTCGACTATGGCTACAACATCAAGGTCGGCAACGGCGTGTTTTTAAACTTCAACTGCGTGATCCTGGACGTGGTGCAAGTCGAGATCGGCGACATGACGCAAATCGGCCCTGGCGTGCAAATCCTCACCGCCGACCACCCGCGCGAGCCGGCGCTGCGGGCGCAAGGGCTGGAGTTCGGGCGTCCGATCCGCATCGGCCGCAATGTGTGGATAGGCGCGGGCGCGCTGATCATGCCTGGTGTGACCATCGGCGACGACGCGCTGATCGGCGCCGGCAGCGTGGTCACGCGCGACGTGGCGCCGGGCGTGACGGTGATGGGCAATCCGGCGCGGCCGCGCTCCGCCTGAGCGCGGGGGCGGGTCACATCCGGTCGAGCAACTGCTGCTCGGCGCGCTCGCTGAGCACCAGCACCAGCTTCAGCCTGGCGCGCGTCATGCCGACGAACAGCTTGCGCAGCACCCGGTCGTCGATCTCGGCGAAGTCGATCTCGGTGAAGATCACCGCCGGGGCCGACTGGCCCTTGAAGCGGTAGACCGACTCAGCCAGCAAGCCCCCTTCGCGGTACTCGGGGTTGCCGAACAAGTCATACACGCCGGTGAACGACTTCAAGGTGTGGGCATCGCTCAGTTTGTCCAGGTTGAGGATGGCCGACTTTTCGCGCCCGCGGAACGAGGCGATGGCGATATCCTGGCGCGCGAAGCCGGCGCCCAGGCACAAGGTGACGGCCTTGCGGGTTTGCGCCAGCATCGCCTCGGTATCGCCTTCCGGATACATCAACTCCTCGATATCGGCGCCCTTGAACGGACTGCCCGCCTCCACCGGCGAGGTGGTCGCGCCGATCGAGGCCAGCATATCGACGATCTGGCGCGGGCTGCGGTAATTGGTGTTCGAATGCAGCGTGACCCAGCCCGGCAGCGGCACCATCGCGCGGCCGTACAGGTTCTGGTTGGGGTCCTCGAGCCAGATCGCCCGGCCGTCGTCCTTGAGCATGCGCAGCAGGATATCGCGCCAGGCCGGCGAAAAATCCTGGCCCTCGTCGACGATCACCACGTCGTAGCGCCACTCCCCGGGCAGTGGCGAGGCCGTCATCTTCGCCTCGATCTCTTCCCACACGCCGGGGGCGCCGTACTCGGGCACCTGGTCCTGGGCACGCATGAAGGCGTCGCTGAGCATGTGGAAACTGGCGACCTTGCCGCCGGGCGGCACCAGGCGTTCGATATGGTCGGCCAGCGGCCGGTTGTAGCAGACGTACAGCGGCGACAGGCCGGCATCGATGGCGGCGGAATATTCGGCCAGCGCCAGCTGGGTCTTGCCGCTGCCGGCGGTGCCCACCACGTGCAGGCGGAACGGCGTAAATTCCAGCCGCCGCGCCCAGGTCGCCAGGCCGCCGGACAGCCGCGCGACCATTTGCGCGGCGTTGCCAATCATCGAACTGGGATCGGGCCGCAGGCTCAGCATGTTGCCGAGGAAGCGCGTGACCTTGTCGAATTGTTCGCCGGGCTTGGGATCGGTGATGGGCAGGATGTCGCGCACCACTTGCGCCAGGCGGTCCTTGCTGGTGGCGTCGATGATGTGACGCGGATCGATGCCCGCCAGATTCGCGTTGCGTACGGTGTAGTCGGGGCAGTACAGCAGGTAATCGATGGAGACCTCGCCGCCGAAGCGCTCGGTCAAGCCCTTGATCGAACGCATGATGTGGTTGGCCACCTTGCGCGGCTTGCCTTCATAGTTGCGGACCAGGCCCTCCTGCGTCTCGTTGAGGAAACCGGACTTCTGCTCGATCAGCAGCATGCGCCCGTTGGGGGCGACGATGATGAAGTCGATCTCGCCGTACGCCGAGAAACCGTTCTCGACATTGGTCCAGTGGACGCCGTGATAGATGCGATAGGGAGCGCTGGCGAGTGTGGCGTCGAGATAGGTCAGCGTCTCGATCTCGCGGGCGGCGGTGCCGGTGACGGCCATCTCTTGCCAGCCGGTAGGATGAAGATGAGCCATGAAATATGGGCGGGTCTGCCGTCAATGAAAAAAACATTGTAAAACAGATCCGGGGTCAGGTCCGCCATTGCTACACGAGCTCTGCGTAATAGCGCTCATACGGACCAGCACGTGTAGAATTGGCGGACCTGACCCCGGAGTATCCATGGAGTATTAGTGGGCGGCGACGCGGGCGCGCTTGGCTTCGCCCGCCGCTTGTTGGTGCGGATTGAGCCGGTCGAGGCGGCCGCTGAGCACGGTCAGGCCGAAGGCGCCCAGCACCCAGCTTGCCGCCCCAGATGTTGCCCACCGCGACCGAGACGCCGTACACCAGCATCACCAGCCCCACCGCGCCGGCGCTGAAGCCGGAGATCTCTTGCAGAATCGGCGCCAGATAGGTGAAGGCGATAAAGGTGCCGCCGTAGCCGACGGCAGTCATCGCGTACACCAGCAGCAGGCGCGGCTCGCCGAGCACCTTGACCTGCTGCAGCAGCGAGGCAGGCTTGCTGTGCTGGATCGTCGACGGCACGAACAGCAGGCTGCCGATGAACGCGACCACACCCAGCGCCGAGACCGCCAGGAAGGTTTCGCGCCAGCCGAAATGCTGGCCGATGAAGGTGCCGAGCGGCACGCCGGTCACCAACGCCACCGTGAGGCCGGTGAACATGATGGCGATCGCGCTGGCGGCCTTTTCCTTCGGCACCAGCGAGGTGGCGATGGTCGAGCCGATCGAGAAGAATACGCCGTGCGCCAGGCCGGTCAGGATGCGGGCGATCACCAGCGATTCGTAGCTGGGCGCTTTCCAGGCCAGCAGATTGCCGGCCGTGAACAGCACCATCAGCGAGACCAGCAGCGTCTTGCGCGGCAGCTTGCCGGTGAGCGCGGTCAGCACCGGCGCGCCGACGGCGACGCCCAGCGCGTACAGGCTGACCAGCAGGCCGGCCGACGGCAGGTTCACGCCCAGATCGGTGGCGATGGTCGGCAACAGGCCGACGATGACAAATTCGGTGGTGCCGATGGCGAACGCGCTGATGGTCAGCGCCAGCAAGGCAAGTGGCATGACTTCACTCCTTAAAAGTTAATGTCATGCAGTATCCGGGGTTTCGCGGCTGAGAAAAAGACACGAAAGGGTAGAAGATATTTGCTTGTGGCGCAAATATAAGTCGGTATAGCTTGAGCTCGTGTAGAAATGGTGGACCTGACCCCGGAGTGATTTATCATGGCGGGCTGCCGACTTCCTCCATCCTTTCCGAAATGAATTCAGAAAAACTCGCGCTGTTGCTGACGCGTGAAATGCCTTACGGTAAATATAAGGGGCGCAAGATCGCCGACCTGCCCGGCCATTACCTCGGCTGGTTCGCGCGCGAGGGCTTTCCGTCCGGCGAACTGGGGACGCTGATCGCGTTGATGTACGAGCTCGACCATAACGATTTGCGCGCCCTGCTCGATCCGCTGCGGCGCTGACGTCAGTGCCTTCTCCGTTGCAATAGGTGACATCGGACAATTTGGATTCCGTGTATAAAGTCGTTTATCGCTCACAGAGGAGATTGCCCATGGCGCACCACCCGTATCGCTGTACTTGCTTCATCATTTCATCGAAAATGCTGCGCCTGCTGGCCGACGAGACGACCGATGAACACGAGCGCTGCCTGCTCCTGGACCAGGCCGAGCTGTCGGCGCATTTGCGCGGCCAGCGCTCGGTCGCGACGCCGACGACCGCCGCCTTCGGCATCACCACCACCGGCGAAAAACGCCGCACCGTCTACGACGGCAAGAACAAGAGCGCCCTGCCCGGCAAGCTGGTGCGCGGCGAAGGGGCCAAGGCCAGCAGCGACGCGACCGTCAACCAGGCCTACGACGGCGCCGGCGCCACCTACGATTTCTTGTTCGAGGTGTTGAAGCGCAATTCCATCGACGACAAGGGCGTGCGGCTCGATTCGACCGTCCACTATCAAAAGAATTTCAACAACGCTTTCTGGAACGGCCAGCAAATGGTCTACGGTGACGGCGACGGCAAACTGTTCATGGGCTTTACCGGCGCCATCGACGTGATCGCCCACGAGCTGACCCACGGCCTGACGCAGAACGCCGTGCCCGGCGGCCTGGTCTACGAGGACCAGAGCGGCGCGCTCAACGAATCCATCTCCGACGTGTTCGGCAGCATGGTCAAGCAATGGAAACTCAAGCAGAGCAGCGACCAGGCCGACTGGCTGATCGGCGCCGGCATCATGGGACCGACCGTCGGCAAGGCCCTGCGTTCGATGGCCGATCCGGGCAACAAGGAACTTACCTGGTCCGGCGATGACCAACCTAAAACGATGGCCGGTTATATCGAGGACGGCGACGTCCATACCAACTCGGGCATTCCCAACCATGCCTTCTACGCGGCCTGCATCGCGCTCAAGGGCAACTCCTGGGACAAGGCCGGGCCGATCTGGTACAAGTCGCTGTCCTTGCTGACGTCCAACGCGAGCTTTGCGGACATGGCCAAGGCGACGATGCAGTCCGCCGAGCTGCTGTATGGGGCCGATTCGAAGGAACAACACGCCGTGCGGGCAGCATGGAAGCTGGTCGGTGTGATTTGAAAGGAAGCACGATGCGGATGACTTTGCGATGTACAGGCGGCTTCGCCGGACCGGCCGGGGCGCAAACGCGCACCATCGATCTGGCGCAGCTGCCGAATGAGCAGGCCGAGCAAATGCAGCAGCTGGTGCAGGCCTGCGACTTTTTCGCGTTGCCGGAAAAGCTGGTCAAGAGCGAGCCGAAGTCCTGGGATTTCCAGTACGACCTGGAGGTCGACGAGGGCCGGCAGGCCCACACCGTGCGCTACCACTTGGATGCGGTGCCGGAACAATTGCGGGCGTTGACCGAGAAGATCAACGACGAGGTCGATCCCGACTAGTCGATTGTCAGTTCCGGGTAACCGGTGAGCGGGTCGTGTTCGCGCGTGAAGCGCCGCTCCGGCAGCAAGGCCAGCAGCAATTCGGCCGTGGTGCGCACCACGCAACCCGGGGCGACATGCCCTCCGGACACCTGCCCGCGCGCGTCGGATACCGACATGTGCAGGTGGGCGCCGTCCGGCGCGATCGAGCCGGCCAGGGTCAGGATTTCCAGGTCGCCGTGCAGCGCCGTCGCTTGCGGCTGTCCGGCGTAGCGCAGTTGCGCCACGCTCAGGCTGCCTATCCCTTGCAGCACGAAGCCGGCCTGGTGGCCGCTGGCCAGCAAGGCCGCGACCACCGCGCCGCGCAGGTCGTCGCCGGGCTGCAAACGTAGCGGCAAGGTCAGCATCACGCCACCATCGTCGCGAACTCGCCGCTCTTGATGAGCCGTTGCAAATCGGTGGCGCCGCCGATCAGCACGCCCTTGACGAAAATCATCGGGAAGGTCGGCCAGCCGGTCCACATCTTCAACGCGGTGCGCGGGCGCCATTCGGAGAAGTAGTTGCCGTAGCTGAGGTATTTATAGGGGGTGCCGTTGGCGTCGAGGATCTGGCGGGCTTTGCGGGGGAAAGGATTGAGCCCCATGCCAACCACGACGACGCTGTTGGCGGCAATGGCGGCCTGGACTTCGGCGATGAGGTCGCGGCGATAGTCGCTGATGGGTGCGCGGATGGCGGGATGGATGTGGGCTTCGTCCAGGATGTTACGACTCATCGTGTTCCTCGTAGTCATGAAAACCGCAAGCGTAGCCGGTACGGACGCGAAGAGCCAGCGTTTTCCGTGCGGGTGGATTAGCGGGCAAGGCCCACATATCCCCCGCGTGGGATTTATAAACAATCCCGTTACAGCGCCAGCTTGGTGACCTTGGTGCCTTCCAGGCTGAGGTTGGCCATCAGTCCCGCGTTGGTCAGCACCAGCGCCTGCACCGGGCCGGTAGCGGTGGTGGTGTCGATCTCGCCGTTGGCGCCCACCTTGAGCAGCGCCACCGAACCATCCACACCCGCCGTCCAGCCTTTGCTATTGCGGAATTTATCCAGCGCTTCCCTGGTCATGAACAGCATCACCACGGCCTTCGACTGCGCGCCCGCCTGGAAACCGACCGACACCGACGTCATGCTGTAGTAGTCGGCCGTCTGCCCGCCCGCGCGCAGCACGCCGCGCCCATATTCGCCGCCCACCACCAGCCCCGCCGCCAACACGCGGGGGAACACCAGCACGCCATTGGCCTTGCGCACCAGCTCGCGCGAACCTTTGACCTCCTTGTACAGCCGCTCCAGGGTATCGTAGGAGCCGCGCTCGATCTCGGTCTTGACGGCGGCCGGATCGGACTTGGCATCGGTGGTGGTGGTCGTGCATCCGCCCAGGGCCAGCCCCGCGAAAGCGACGGCGGCGGTAGCGCGCATCAGAAATGTACGTTTTTGCATAGAAGTCTCCTGAAGAATAGTGAGCCAGCTTGCCAAAATAGCAGTCCGATTTTGGCACCTTTATTAAAAACGTGCCAACTCGCCGTGTCTCAGGTGCGCGACAGTGGACTAGGCCCGCGTGCCGAACGCCAATCGCTTGCCTTCGCGCAACATGGCAGCGAATTCCACCGCCGGCACCGGCTGGCTGAACAGGTAGCCCTGCAACTGGTCGCAGCCCAGCTCGCGCAGGAAACTCATCTGCTCGACCGTTTCCACGCCCTCGGCGACGATTTCCTGGCGCAGTTGCTGCGCCATCGTCACGATCGCGCGCGCGATGGCGCAATCGTTTTCTTCATACGGCAAGCCGACCACGAACGAGCGGTCGATCTTCAAGGTGCTGATCGGGAATTTCTTCAGGTAGGCCAGGCTCGAATAGCCGGTGCCGAAGTCGTCCAGCGCCAGCGACATGCCCATCGCCACCAGCTCGTTCATGATGGCGATGACGTTGTCGGTGCCGCGCACCAGCAGGCTCTCGGTGATTTCCAGGTTGATCTGGTCCGGCTGGACGCCATAGCGCTCCAGCACCGCCGCGATGCGCTGCGGCAGCTGGCTGTCGAACTGCCGCGCCGACAGGTTGACGGCAACCGGCGGCATAATAAGATTGTCCTCGCGCCAGTCGCGGATCTGGCGGCAGGCCTGCTCCAGCACCCAGGTGCCAAGGTCGAGTATCAGCCCGCTCTCCTCTGCCACCGGAATGAACACGCCCGGCGAAACCAGCCCGCGCACCGGATGGCGCCAGCGCAGCAGCGCCTCGGCGCCGACGATGCGGCCGCTGCGCAGGCTCACCTTCGGCTGGTAATACAGCAACAGCTCGTCGTTGACGAGCGCCTGGCGCAGCTCGCTCTCGAGCCGCAAATGCTCCTTGGCGCGCTGGTTCATTTCCTCGCTGTAGAACAGGAAGTCGGCCTCGATGTTCTGCGCCGCCTTGTTCATGGCGACGTCTGCGTAGCGGATCAAGGTCGGCACGTCGGTGCCGTCCTCGGTGTAGACGGTGATGCCGATATGCGCGCCCACCTGCAGGCTGTGGACGTCGATACGGATCGGCGCGGCCAGCGCCGCCAGCAGCTTTTGCGCGACGATGGCGGCGTGTTCGCGTTTTTCGATGTGCAGCAGCGCGACGGCGAACTTGTGGCCGTCGAGCCGCGCCAGCACGTCGGCCTCGCGCAGCACCGAGCGGAACAGACGCCCGATCTCGCACAGCAGCTCGTTGCCGACGTCGTTGCCGAGCGTGTCGCTGATGGCGCCGACGCGGGTGATTTCAATCACCAGCATGGCGCCGTACTCCTGCGAGCGGCGGTTCTCGGTCATCGCCTGGCCGACCAGCTGCGTCAGCAAGCACAGGTTGGGCAGGCCGGTCAGCGTGTCGTAGTTGGCCATGCGCTGCATGCGCGCCTGCGCGTCCTTGTGCTCGCTGATGTCGGAGAACAGCGAGAACGTGTGGCTGATCTTGCCGCGTCCGTCGCGCACCACGCTGATCGTCACCGATTGCGGGAACAATTCGCCATTCTTGCGCTTGCCGATGATCTCGCCGCGCCAGGGGCCGGCGCCCTGCATCGCCGCGCGCACCTTGGCGCGGAACTCGGCGTCGTGCACGCCCGAGCGCAGCAGGTCCGGCGTCTTGCCGATCGATTCCTCCGGCGTGTAGCCGGTGATGCGCGTGAAGGACGAGTTGATCGAGACGATGCGCTCGTTGGCATCGGTGATCAGCACGCCCTGGTCGCTATCCTCGATGATGCGCGCATGCAAGGTGATCTTGTCGGCCGCCGACAGCGCCTCGCCCACCCCGGCGAGCCGCACCAGCATGCCGACCGGCTCGCCGCTGTCGTCGTGGCGCAGGAAAATGTGCATGCGCACCCAGATGATCTCGCCGTTTTTCTTGCGGCGGCGCACCTCGGCGGTGGCGCCGGCCTCGCCGCCCGGCTCGCCGCCGTTTTCGACGCTGAGCTCGGCGATGGCGCCGTCGTCGTCATCCTCGGCGTACAGGAACAGCACGTGCTGGCCCAGCGCCTCGTCGGCGCTGTAGCCAAACATCTGCGCCGCGCCAGGGCTCCAGGCCGTCAGGTAGCCGGTCAGGTCCAGTTCCAGCACCGCGTGGTCGTCGGCATCGACCGACGGCGCCATCGCCGCGCGCGTCTCGACCAGCGCCGCCTCCAGGCTCGCCAGCGTGAGCGCCAGCGCCTCGCCCTGCTCGCCGCGGGCCCGCTGGCTCAGCGCCAGACAACGCTCTATCGCGTCAAACATTGGGTTTGCCCGCCTTGCCGGATGCGACCGTCTGCATCCATAAGTACGCGTCGGCGGCGACCTGGTTGAAATTGCCGGTGTCAATCTGCAGCGCTTGCAGACGCCCGGCCAGCGCGGCGTGATCGTCGCGTTCGGCCGCCTCCACCACGCCGAGCAGCTCGCCCAACTCGCCCTCGTGCGCCAGCAGCGCCTGCTGCACGGCCTCGCTCATCGTCAGCGGCTTGAGCACCTCGGGCAGCGACAGGCCGAACAGCACGCCCAGCAGCGAGAACATGCCGACCATGAACGCTTGCTCCTGCTGCGCCTTGCCCAGGCCGGCATCCCGCGCCAGCAATTCCATTGCACGCGCCCGCACCGCCACCCGCGCCAGCAGCATCGGCGAGCGCTGGTCGCCCTCGCGCGACGAGAACAGCATCAGGTTGAGCCAGCGCCGCAGCTGCGAACGCCCCAGGATCAGGATCGCCTGCGAAAAACTGGTGACGCGGCGGCCGGCGCCCATGCCCAGCGAATTGACCAGCCGCAGCAGGTGATACGACAGGGTCGGGTCCTGGCGCAGCAGCGCTTCGATCTCGTGGGTGTCGGCGTCGGCCGACACCAGTTGCACCAGCTGCAGCGCCAGCGCGCGCGAGGCGACCTGGCTGCCCACCGGCTTGGACGGCGGCGCCAGGAACCATTCGCCCTCGATCCACGCCACGCTGGACGGCAAGGCGCTGCCAAGTTCAGCGTCGGCGCGGTGCAGCTTCTCGACGGGCATTTTTTTCCAGCCCGCCTGGTCCAGTAATGTGCCGAGGGCGGCGCTCAGGCCGGCGCGGTAGAAACACCCCATGCTGCCGCCCGCCACGTCGCGCAACACATCGACGATGGCATCCGGCAACGCGGGCGGCAGTTCGGACTGATCGGGTTGCTCAAAAACGCCGGCGTCGAACAGCAGCGCGCCGGGCTGACCGTTGCGGTCGGCCAGCGGGTGCAGGAATACAGGCGGGATGGCAATCAGGGCGGTCATACATGATCCAGCAAAAACAGTCAGTTATGCTGCTATGGTACTCCGAAACAGTTGGCCTCGGTCAACATTGTCACGCCGAGTGACGCTTTCGCCCACGGTTTCCTGTTCTGCATCAAACGGATTGCGTGTGGTGGGGTAAATGACGCAGCAAGCGCTCGAACAGGCCCGGCTTCCGCATGCGGGCGATCCACCAGTTCAGCGCGGCGCCATGCTCGCCGCTGCGCCAGGCCAGGTAGAAGGTTTCGGCCGGCTTCGGCTCCTCGACCTGTTTTTCCACCAGCAGGCCGGCGTCGATGGCGGCGCGCGCGCACGGCTCCGGCAGGAAACCGAAGCCGGTGCCGGCCAGCTGGAATTGCAGCTTGGTTTTCATGTCCGGCACGGTCAGGGTATCCTGCCCCAGCAGCAGGCCGACGGTGCGCGGCGCCAGTTGGCGGGCCGAATCGGCAACGCTGACGGCCCGGTATTGTTGTAAATGCACGCGGCCGAGCGCGCCGTCGACGGCGGCCAGCGGGTGCGACGGCGCCACCGCAAAGACGAACTCGACCTTGCCGATCGGCTCGGAGACATAGCCGCCGCCGGCCGGACCGTCGCCGGCCACGCCCACCAGCAGGTCGGCACGGCGGTCCAGCAGCGCCTCCCAGGCGCCCGACAGCGTCTCCTTCACCACGCGCAGCCGGGTTTGCTGGGCGACCTCGTAGAAGGCGTTGATGTCCTCCAAGAACATGCAGGGCGAGAACATCGAATCCATGCCCACCGCCAACTCGGTCTCCCAGCCGGACGCCACGCGCCGCACCCGGTGCTCCAGGTCCTGCGCGGCCTTGAGCAGGTAGCGCCCTTCTTTCAACAGTTCGACGCCGGCCGCCGTCAGGACCACGCGCGGGCCGTTGCGCTCGAACACCTGGACGCCCAGGTCGTCCTCCAGTTTGCCGACCGTATAAGAGATGGTCGACGGTACGCGGTGCAACTCCTTGCCGGCGGCCGAGAACGATCCGCGACGGTCGATGGCGTCGACGATTTGCAGCGCTTCGAGGCTTAATCTGAGCATTCGATTTTTTCGATAGTAGAGGGGTAAATTTTCCGTTTTTTAATCCGGAATCCGGGGTCTATACTGTGATTCATGGATGCGGCGATAGTTAAAGAAACAGCGAAACAGCCTTCAAAATTATCGCACATCAGCTGAACACAACCTTGAAAACAATCGAAGAAACGGAGCTCATCATGTTGCAAATTCGTAAAAGTGAAGAACGCGGTCTGGCAAATCATGGCTGGTTGAATTCCCGCCACAGCTTCTCGTTCGGCAGCTACCATGATCCGAAACACGTCGGCTTCGGCCCGCTGCTGGTGATCAACGAAGACCAGGTCGAAGCCGGCCAGGGCTTCGGCACCCACGGCCACCGCGACATGGAGATCATTTCGTACGTGCTGAGCGGCGCGCTGGAGCATAAAGACAGCATGGGTACCGGTTCGGTGCTGCATTACGGCGACGTTCAACGCATGAGCGCCGGCACCGGCGTGCGTCACAGCGAGTTCAACGGTTCGCAAAAGGACCAGGTGCACTTCCTGCAAATCTGGATCCAGCCAGGTCAGGCCGGCATTCCTCCAAGCTACGAGGAAAAGCACTTCACGCCGGAGAGCAAACAAGGCCAGCTGCGACTGATCGCTTCGAACGATGGCCGCGAAGGCTCGGTGCTGGTGCATCAGGATGCCGCGATCTATGCGACGATCATGGCTGCCGGCGACAACCTGAAACACGAGCTGGGCAAAGGCCGCATCGCCTACGTCCATGTGATCCGGGGCGACGTGACCGTGAACGGCACCGCGCTCAAAGGCGGTGACGCGCTCAAGCTGACCGAGGAAAACCTTGTGACGCTGGAACAGGCAACCGATGCCGAAGTGCTGGTGTTTGATTTACCAAGTTAACCCTTCCCCATGGGAAAGGCTGGCCTAAAATAATTTTTCGCCAGTTTTGGTATGATGAAGGGCGCGCCGGGTCTGTTCGAACAGCCCGGCGCGCCTTTTTTACTTTATTACATCATCAATATTTGAAGAGCATAGCTATGTTGCAGAGCGCGGAAACACCGGCAAAAGACGAATTGGACTACATGACTTCGTGCGCCCTGCCGACGCCCTGGGCACAGTTCACCTTGCACGCCTTTGTCGAAAAGGCCACCGGCAAGGAACATCTGGCCATGGTGCTGGGCGATATCGGCGATGGCGAGCCGGTGCTGGCACGCGTGCACTCTGAGTGCCTGACCGGCGACGTGCTGTTCTCGCAACGTTGCGATTGCGGCGCCCAACTGGAAGGCGCGCTCAAGAAGATCGCCGCCGAAGGCCGCGGCGTGCTGCTGTACCTGCGCCAGGAAGGCCGCGGTATCGGCCTGATCAACAAGATCCGCGCCTATCGCCTGCAAGAGGCCGGCGCCGACACGGTCCAGGCCAACGAGCAGCTGGGCTTCAAACCGGACCAGCGCACCTACGGGCTGGTCAAGCCGATGCTGGCCCAGTTCGACGTTAAAAGCCTGCGCCTGATGACCAATAATCCGCGTAAGATTGATGCCATGACCAAACTTGGCATCGAGGTGGCCGAGCGCGTACCACTGCTCGTCAACCGCAATGCGTTCAACCAGCATTATCTGAACACCAAAGCTGCCAAGCTGGGCCATATGATGACGCCTTTGACGCCCGCCGCCGTGGAAGATGGCGCGCTCTGAGGTTGCCGATAGAATAAGTCTAAGGTTTGCATGAAATTCACAGCGCTTGCCACATCCATCGCCTTGACCGGGGCCTGCGCTGGCGCGCTGGCCGCCTCCACCACCTCGCCCCCCGCTGCGCCGACGCTGGCAGCCGCCGCCAACGCGGCCACCGCAGCGGCGACCACGACCGCGACGGCAGCGACCACCACTGCAACGACCGCCACCACGCCGGCCAAGGGCAAGCAGCTACCGGCCGCGCAGCCGTCCCCGCCCGCCCCGCCTGATTCGGCCGACCCGTCCGCTGCCGGCACTGCGGCGGCAGATACCGCGCCGCTGCCGCCGCCGTCGAGCGCGGCCCAGCATTTATATGCGTCGGCCAAGAACGACATCCTGCAGGTGCGCTCGCTGCTGAAAAGCGGCCGCACGCAGTCTTCCGTTGGCTCGGGCTTTTTGATCGGCACCAGCAACCTCGTCGTTACCAACTACCACGTGGTGTCGCAGTTCGCGCTCGATCCGGACACCTACGTCGGCGAATGGGTCGACACCAGCGGCCAGCGCGGCAATGTGGAGCTGCTGGCGGTCGACGTGTTGCACGATCTGGCGGTGCTGCGCGTCAACCGCAACGGCACCGGCTTCTTCAAGATGCCGGACCAGCTGGCGCGCCTGACGCAGGGCCAGTATCTGTACTCGATGGGCAATCCGCTCGATCTGGGCTTCGCCATTTCCGAGGGCGCCTATAACGGCGTCATCGCCCGCAGCTTCTACGACCAGCTGATGTTTACCGGCCCGATCAACTCCGGCATGAGCGGCGGCCCCAGCGTGACGGTCGACGGCTCGGTGGCCGGCGTCAACGTCTCCAAGCGGCTCGATGGCGAGTTGGTCAGCTTCCTGGTGCCGGCCCGCTTCGCCCAGGACCTGTTGCGCAAGGTCGAGCAACAAGCCAAGGCGCCGGCCGATTTCACGTCGGTGGTGGCCGGCCAGCTGCTGAGCCATCAGCGCGCGATGGTCGATCAATTGCTATCGAGCCCGCTTAGCCTGAAGCCGATGGGACCGTACCAGGTGCCGGTGCGCGAATCGGAGCAGATGCGCTGCTGGGGCCGCTCCAACGTCAAGGCCGACAAGCCGTTCACGGTCGACGACGCCAGTTGCGCGATGGAGTCGGCGATCTTCGTCAGCGGCTCGCTGCAAACCGGGCAGCTCAGCATCCGCCACCAGTTCATCCGTAGCGCCGGCCTCGACAAGCTGCGCTTCGCGCAGCTGGCCAGCGCCTCGTTCAAGAACGAGCACTTCGGCAGCAACAAGGACACCCGCCTGACCGGTCCCAACTGCACCGAAGAGTTCGTCAAGAACAAGACCCTGCCGCTGCGTGCCGTGCTGTGCGTGCGCGCCTACCGCAAATTCGCCGGCCTGTACGACTTCGCGCTGCTGACGGCCACCACCGATCAAGGGTTGATGAGCCTGCAAAGCCGGTTGGATGCGCGCGGCGTTTCGTACGACAACGGCATGCGCGTGTCGCGCGTATTCCTCGAATCGCTGTCGCTGGCGTCGGCGGGTGCGCCTGTGCCCGCGCGCGCTCCGGCCGTGAAAGCGGCGGGCAAGCCGTCGACGACGACGCCGGCCAGCGGAGCCGCCGGCAAGGCGGCTATCCCCGCCCCGCCGCCGGCCAAGCCGGCCACGGGAGGCGCGCAATGATTGCCCCCTACTTCGTCGAAATCCTCGCCCGCAACGGCGACGTGCTGCACCGGCACAAGGCCGATACTTTGCCGATCCGTCTCGGCCGAAGCTACGACAACGACGTCATCCTCGACGACGCCCACAGCGCCGCCGCGCATGCCATCGTCGACCTCGATGACGCGCGGGAAAAGCTGGTGTTGCGAGACCTCGGCAGCAAGAACGGCACCTACGCGCGCGGCAAACGCCAGACCGATGTGGTGCTGGGCGGCGACACGGTCGTGCGCCTCGGCCACACCCGCCTACGCATCCGCGCCGCCGACTTCCCGGTGCCGGCCGAAATTGCCGACACCACCATGCACGGCTGGGAAGGCGCGACGCCAGCCACCATCGGCCTGGTGCTGATTGCCGTCTTCAGCTGTCTGGAGACATGGCTGTCCGATGTCGAACCGTTTGCGCTGATCCGTTATCTGCTGGTGCTTGCATCCAGCCTGGCCGCGGGCTTGCTGTGGAGCGGCGTGTGGGCGCTGGCCAACCGCCTGTTCGGCAGCCACGCGCGCATGGGCCGGCATCTGTTCATCCTGGGCAGCGGCCTGGCGGCGGTGGGCATCTGGCGCGCGGCCAGCAGCACCATGGCGTATGCGTGGTCGGCCGAAGCGTTCACGCGCTATGGCAACCTGGTCAGCCTGGCGATCGTCTGCGGAATGCTGTTCTTCCACCTGAAGACGATCAAGCCGCATTTGACGAGGCAGTTCGCCACCACCGCGACGATCATGATGCTGGTCGGCGCCGGCCTGATGCTGATGGCCAACCTGCAAGGCACGGGCCGCTTGTCGGACGAGCTCTACATGTCGGTATTGTTACCGCCGGAGGTCAAGCACAGCGCCGACCGCAGCGTGGACCAGTTCATGAGCAACGCGGCCGGGCTCAAGGCCGACACCGATGCCGCGCGGGCGCGCGGCGTCAAGGACGGCGTGGACGAAACGGACGATGACGACGATGACGCCAGCGCCGAGTGAGCCAATCAGTAACCCGGTAAGGCGGGGTCGTACCCATCGGGTGTATAGCCGGGATACATAGGTAACACTTGTCGGGAGACATGGGTAACACCTTTTATGATGATTGCATCGCAACCAACAGGAGCGTGCAATGCCTTGGAAGGAGTCCACCCCCATGTCTTCCCGACTGGAATTTGTGTTGCTCGCGGCTCAGCCCGGCGTCAACCTGGCTGCACTGTGCCGTCGCTTCGAAATCAGTCGGAAGACTGCCTACAAATGGTTGGAGCGGTGTAGACACGAGGGCCAAGACGGTCTCCAGGATCAGACTCGTCGGCCGCACACCTCACCAAGAACCTCCCCTCCCGAGCTCGATGCTCTGGTATTGAGTCTGCACGTACAGTACCCGTGCTGGGGTCCACGCAAGCTAGCAGCGTTACTGCCGCAGTCGATAAAACCGCATCACAGTACAATTGATGCGATTCTGCGTCGGCATGGATGCCGGGTTGTTGGCGCGCCAATTAAGGAAAGCATCCCGGTTCAGCGATTCGAACACGTGGCGCCAAACCTGTTGTGGCAAATGGACTTCAAGGGACATTTTGCGCTTACCGATATCCAGGCAGGACGCTGCCATCCACTCACGATCCTCGATGACCACTCTCGCTTTGGGCTGTGCCTTATGGCCTGCGGCGATCAGCGTGGAAGCACGGTGCGCCAAGCCATGACCACCACCTTTGAACGCTATGGGCTTCCCGAGCGTATCACTGCTGACAACGGGGCACCGTGGGGAACCTCCGGGCGCGGCGGGCTATCGCAGCTTGAGACGTGGCTTATCCGGCTGGGGATTCGAATTGGACATAGCCGACCATACCATCCCCAAACTCAAGGCAAAGACGAACGTTTTCACCGAACACTCAAGCTTGAATTGCTCGCACGCCGGGGATTTAACTCACTGGCGGAGTGCCAACGCGAGTTCGACACCTGGCGGGAACGCTATAACCTAGTCCGACCTCACGAGGCGCTCGGACAACAGCCACCAATCAGCCGTTACAGGCCAAGTGGACGAGCCTTGCCGTCGGTGCTGCCGGAGGTCGAATACGACACCAGACATCCCGTCCGCAAGGTCGGCGCAAAGGGATACATCTCGTACCATTCGACGCTTCACTTCATCGGGGAAGGACTACGTAACGAATTGGTGGCGGTGGCACCCACCGCCACCGATGGCGTCTTCGATGTCTACTTTTGCCATCATCGAATTCGAAGCATCGACGCTAGAAAATCAGGATAATATCGAAACTCAATGTGTAACCTATGTCTCCCGACAAGTGTTACCCATGTGTCCCGGCAAAACACCCATCGGGTACGACCCCATGTATGCCGCTGTGCGGGTTAAACGCTGGCATCACGGCCAACCGCGCAACACCTGATCGACCACGCCCTGCAACTGTTCGCGTGTCGCACCGGCGGCGGCTTGCACCGCCATGCCGTTCGACACCGTCATCACATAGCGCGCCATCTGCCCCGAGCAGCTGTCGGCCGGCAAATCGCCATCGACCTTGGCCCGCTCGAAACGCTCGCGCAGCTTTTCCTCGCTCGCCGCCCGGCGCTCGATCAGTGAATTACGGATAGGCAGCGCATCGTCGCTGCACGCCAACGCGCCGTTGATCACCAGGCAGCCGTGCGGCTTGTCGGTCTCGGTCTGCGCATCGGCATTGCCCCGCAAGAAATGCTCAACCACGGCGCGCGCGGTCGGCTCTTTCAACGCCGCGTTGAACAGCGGGTCGTGCGTCGCCCCATACCGGTCCAGCGCCAGGCGGAACAGGTTTTCCTTGTTGCCGAACACGGCGTACAAGCTGGGCCGGTTCATGCCCATCGCCTCGGTCAGTTCCGGCAGCGAGCTACCCTCGTAACCCTTCTCCCAGAACACCTTCATCGCTTTGTCCAGCGCGGTTTCAGCATCGAAAGTGCGCGGACGGCCCGTCTTGCGGGCTGCTGCAGTAGATTCTTTCATACCGATCGGTTAAAAATTATATTGACAACGTGATCTCCAACCGTCATTATGAACCGATCAGTAAAAAACTCAAGCATTTTTACTTCAACCTGGGACTATTCCATGCAATCTACCTCCACCGCACAGGCCTTGCCGCCTGCTGGCGAGGCGTCGGCGTCACTGCCGGCCGCCACCGCCCCCACCCGCGCCGCCTGGCTGGCCGTGCTTTCCGTCGCCGTCGGCTCGTTCGCGCTCGTGACGACGGAATTCCTCCCGGTCGGCCTGCTGCCGTCGATCGCCGCCGAGCTGAAGGTCACCGAAGGCATGGCCGGCATGATGGTCACCATCCCCGGCATCGTGGCCGCGTTTGCCGCCATTCTGGTGACCATCGGCGTCGGCAAGACCGACCGCCGCTATGTAATCTGGGGGCTGACGGCCACCCTGATCGTTTCCAATCTGATGGTGGCGTTGTCGGATTCGTTCATCGTGATTCTGATCGGCCGCGCCCTGCTCGGCATTGGCGTCGGCGGCTTCTGGGCCATCGGCGGTGCGCTGGGCAACCGGCTGGTGCCGCCCGAATATGCGACGCGGGCGACCTCGATCATCTTCGCCGGCATCTCGCTGGGCACGGTGGCCGGCGTACCGGCCGGCGCGCTGATCGGTGAACTGGTCGGCTGGCGCGTGGCCTTCCACGCGGCCGGTGCGGTCGCCGTGCTGGTGCTGCTGACGCAGATGTGGCTGCTGCCCCGCCTGCCGACGACGCAGTCGCTGACGTTCGCGCAACTGCCGGCGCTGCTGCGCGTGAAGAAGGCGCGTCTCGGCATGCTGGCCACCTTGCTGATCTTCATCGGCCAATTCGCCGCCTACACCTATGTCACACCATTCCTGAGCCAAGTTGTCGACCTGAACGCGACCACCATCAGCGCCCTGCTGCTGACCTATGGCGCGGCCGGCTTCGTCGGCAACCTGATCGGCGGATGGACCGTGGCGCGCAGCGTGCGCATGTCGATGATCGTCACCGGCCTGGTGATGGGTCTGTCGGCAGCCGCGCTGCCGCTGATCGGTACCTCGCTGCTGGGCGCCACGGCGCTGATCGTGATCTGGGGCCTGGCCTTCGGCATGATGCCGATCTCTGTGCAGACGTGGATGTTCCGCGCCGCACCCGATGCGATGGAAAGTGGCGGCGCCGTGTTCGTCGCCACCGCGCAGATCTCGCTGGCCAGCGGCGCGCTGGTCGGTGGCGTGACGGTCGACCATCTGGGCGTATCGAGCGCGATGGTGGTCGGCGGCGTATTCGCCGTGGCGATGGCGGCGGTCATCGCCAAGTGGGGCGAGGACGACGGCAAGCCGTCAGGCAAACTGCACGCCGTGCACTGACCACATGCCGATGCGAAAATCAGGAAACACGTAGGGCGGATTAGCGCGCAGCGCGTAATCCGCCATGCATGCGCCGTCGGCGGCGCATGCATTCCCACCTAAATCCTGCCACGCCTGAACTCCGCCAAAAAGGCCTTGGTCTCCTTGGCCGACAACACCTTGATGTCATCGCCGTGCCAAGCGAAAAGATACGGCGTGCCCCCCTGACGATCAGTCAACTTGGCATCCAGCAAAAAGCAAGTCCCCAGCGGATACAAGGACGTATCGCTCATCCGCCGCGAGCACTGCACCGCCAGCTCCGGCGAGAAAGCCTGTCCCGGCACCGGATGAATTTCAACCGCGCCCCCACGCTGCACCGAGTGCACCGCCACCTGCCGGTAAGCATATATATCGCGCGCCATGGTCATCCTTGCTGAAAAACCGCCATGGTAGCAGATCGTTTTCCGCAAGCATGACAATAAACACACACCATTGATCCGGTCGAAGGACCGATGAGAAAGCCGGGCGCAGGATGTCGAGAGACGTCCTGGCAGCCTGGCTTTTTTTATTCAGTGCCGCTTGAAGGATATCCTCAAGCTACTACACTGAACATGACCACCTACACTTGGGACGAGGCCAAACGCAAAAGCAACCTGCGCAAGCATGGGCTGGATTTTGCGGATGCGCCCGCTGTGCTGGAAGATAATTGTTACTCAACGGAAGATACGAGCCTCACCTACAGCGAACGCAGATACAACGCCATTGGATCTTTCCATAACTGGGTGGTTTCCATTACGTACACGGAGCAAAACGATGAAATACGAATCATCTCTTTTAGACGGGCAAGTCGACGAGAAGTACGACACTTCATCCGAAGAGCCCGCTAGCTGGATGGATGTGATGCCTCACAACTACGACGATATCGAAATCGACGAGGATTGTCCCGAATATGACCCGCGCTACTTCACCGAGCCAGTCCATCGGTTCAAGGGCCGGGTCATCCCGCCTCGCACCTCGCCCACCGATCCGTTTGATCCAGAGGTGCTGGCGTCCATGAAATCAAAGACGCCGCTGGTGCAGATGGAACCCGACATTCTTGGCGGAATGCCGGTATTTAAGAATACGCGTGTGCCAATCAAACGCATGTTCGACTATCTTCTGGCCGGCAAAACCATGGAAGAATTCCTGCGCGATTTTCCGGGAGTACCGCGAAAAACGGCAGCCGGCGTACTGGAAAATCAGCTCACTTTATTTTACGAAGATATCAGCAACGCGATCGATTCGGCCGCGATGCCCTCTTCCCGGCCCAGATAACCCAACTTCTCATTGGTCTTGGCCTTGACGTTGACCTGGCTGATGTCGAGACCAAGATCTTCGGCGATGTTGGCGCGCATGGACTGTATGTGCGGCGCCATTTTCGGACGCTGGGCGATGATGGTGCAATCGACGTTGCCGACGCTGTAGCCGGTGGCCACCACGCGGCGCGCGGCTTCCTTCAACAAGGTGCGCGAATCGGCGCCCTTGAACTGCACGTCCGTATCCGGAAAGTGCTTGCCGATGTCGCCCAGCGCGGCCGCGCCCAGGATCGAATCGGTGATCGCGTGCAGCAGCACGTCGGCGTCCGAATGGCCAAGCAGGCCGACGTGGTGCGGGATGTCGACGCCGCCGATGATCAGCTTGCGGCCTTCCACCAAAGCGTGGCAGTCGTAGCCCTGGCCGATGCGGAACGGGAGTTTGGTCATGTGGTTTCCTTGGTTATTCGTCGGCGGCCAGATACATCTCGGCGATGCGGATGTCGGCCGGCAGCGTGACTTTCAAATTTCGTGGGTGGCCTTCGATCAGCCGTGGCGACATGCCCAGCATCTCGACGGCGCTGGCGTCGTCGGTGATGGCGTTGGCGTCCGGCGCGCCGCCCAGCGCCCGCAGCAGCAACGCGTAGCTGAACATCTGCGGCGTCTGCGCCAACCACAGGCCGTCGCGCGGCACAGTGGCGACGTCGGCGCCCGCCTTGCGCTTGACGGTGTCGACAACGGGCAGCGCCAGCAGGCCGCCGGCGGCATAGTCGCCAACTCCTTCAATCAGTTTGGCGATCAACGCCGGTGTCAGGCCGGGACGCGCTGCGTCGTGCACCATGATCAGATCCGCGTCCGCCACGATACCGTCCAGCGCGCGCAAGGCGTTGAGCACCGTGTCCATGCGCGTGGCGCCGCCGCAGCGCAGCACCGTGACACCATCCAAGTCCGGTGGCAGCACGGCGTCGATCTGGCCGTCCGCCGCGCTGACGACGACGTAGGCGTGCGCCACCAGATCGCTGGCGCGGAAGGCGTCGACGGCGTGGCGCAGCATCGGCTTGCCGCCGACCGTCAGGTATTGTTTGGGTCCATCGGCCGCCATGCGCGCGCCGACGCCGGCGGCGGGCAGCAGCGCGAAATAGCGCGGTGTATCGGTGTGTGCTGTCATCTTCTTTATCTTCTGCGCCTGCGCTGAACGATTTCCCGGATCTCGCCATTGCAGGTATCGGCCAGGCGCGCGTATTCGGCGGGGGTATCGATTTTAGCCTGCTCCGACTTGCCTTTGTCGAATTCGGCCTGAATAAACGGCATCCACTGGCTGTTGATCTCGTGCTGCAGCGCCGATTGCGCGGTGCCGGACGGCGCGTACAACGGCTTGCCTTCGAAGCGGCGGTTCAGCGCATCGCGCACCACCTTTTCGACCCGCGCCAGATTGTCCATGTAGGCTTTAAGGTGGCGCTGTTCATGCTCGAGGATCGTGTTGTAGCCGCAGCTGCCGGGCACGAACTCGTTGCCGACATAAATCAGCACCGGCGAGTAGTTCAACTTGATCTCCACGCGCGGCGCCACGCATTCATAGCCGCTCACCTTGTCCTGCAAAATCGGCCCGCCCATCGTAGCGGCATACTGCGCGCGCGTGACGGTCAGGCCCAGGGTTTCGCTACGGCCGTCGATGCTGCCGGTTTTTAGCGTCAACGCGCGGTAAGGCAGCTGGTTGTTAATCGTGAAGCCATTGGTCTTCGTCGATAGCACCGAGATGGTTTTGCTGATCGTGTCCTCGCAGCGGATCTGGAACGGCGTGCGCTCGGCCGCCTGCGTAACGCCGGCGCCGGCGCCGCAGCACAACAGGATCAGCGCCGCCGGCTTCATGTCTTTAGTCCAGCTTCCAGTCGCCGGCGCGCAGCTTATCGAGCCAGAACGCGCCGATGATGGTTTTGACGTCGGTGACTTTACCTTCGCGCACCCATTGCAGCAGTTCGTCGATGGTGGCGGTGAACAGTTCGAGGAACTCGCCGTCGTCCAGCTTTTGCTCACCCAGCGTCAAGCCGCGCGCCAGATACAGGTCCAAATGTTCGTCCGAATAGGCGATGGCGTTGTGGATCTTGCTGACGAACTGCCAGTCGGTGGCGGTGTAGCCGGTTTCTTCTTCCAGCTCGCGTTTGGCGCTGGCCAGCGGATCTTCGCCCGGATCGATTTTCCCGGCCGGGAATTCGATGAACACGTCGTGCAGCGGATAGCGGTACTGGCGCTCGAGCAGCACCTTGCCGTCGTCGAGTAGCGGCAAAATCACCACCGCGCCGGGATGCAGGATGTATTCGCGGCCGGTGCGTTTGCCGTCGGGGAGTTCTATGGTGTCGCGTTGGACTTTGAGGAAGTGGCCGTCGTAGACCAATGCACCGTCGATGCGGGTTTCTGTCAGTGTCGACATGTCGGCTCCTTGATTGAAGCCGCTAGTGTATCAGTCGCGGTGCTTGCGCAGGTAGCGCGCGATGAATCCGGGGAAGCCGAAAACCAGGAACAGACAGCCGGAGATCGCGTAGAACTCCCAGGTCTGGGGGAAGCGGGTGCCGATGCGGCCTTCCAGGGCGAAGCCGAGGAAGCCAACGACAAGGTACAGCGCCACCATTTCGATCAGCCGCATGATCAGCGGCTTGCGCCGCCACGTGGCCGGAATCAGGGCGAATACCTTGTCGTTGAAAAAAGGCAGGTTGGCAGCCGCGATAGCTATCGCGATCACCAACCAGCTTGCGACGGATACATCCATCAGGTGGCGAGGGTCGCTTGCATGGCCTTCACGCACATCGCCAGCAGCGGGCCTGGCAGGATGCCCAGGACCACGATGGCCAGACCATTCAGGCTGAGGACAAACTTCATGTCGCCATGGGCGACGATAGGCGCCGTGTCGGTCGGCTCGTCGAACCACATCAGTTTAACGATGCGCAGGTAGTAGAACGCGCCGATCAGCGAGAACATCACCGCGACCACGGTCAGCCAGATCTGGCCGGTACCCAGCACGGCGCTCAGCACCGAGAACTTGGCGGCAAAGCCCATCATCGGCGGCACGCCGGCCAGCGAGAACATCAAGATCGTCATGACGACCGCGAACCAGCCACTGCGCTTGCTCAGGCCTTTGAAGTCGTTCAGGTTTTCGGCTTCGAAGCCGGAACGCGACAACAGCATCAACAGGCCGAAGCTGCCGACGGTGGTCAGCACGTAGGTCAGGATGTAGTACATCGACGCGCTGTAAGCTGCGGCGATGCCGGTGCGGTCGGTGGTGCCGACCACGCCGGCCAGCAGGCCAAGCAGCACGAAGCCGATTTGCGCGATGGTCGAATAAGCCAGCATGCGCTTCAGGTTCGTCTGGGCGATAGCGGTCAGGTTACCGATGGCCAGCGACAGCACGGCCAGGACCATCAGCATCTGCTGCCAGTCGAACGCCATCGGCAGCAGGCCTTCCACCAGCAGGCGGATGCAGATCGCGAAGGTGGCGATCTTCGGCGCGCCGCCCAACAGCAGGGTCACTGCCGTTGGCGAGCCTTCGTAGACGTCCGGTACCCACATGTGGAACGGCACCGCGCCCAGTTTGAACGCCAGACCGGCGACCAGGAACACGATACCGAACACCAGAATGGTCGGCTTGATGGTGCCCGCTGCGACGGCGGCGGCCACTTTGCTGATTTCCAGCGTGCCGGTGGCGCCGTACAGCATCGAGATGCCGTACAACAGGAAACCGGATGCCAGCGCGCCAAGGATGAAGTACTTCATCGCCGCTTCGGTGGCCTTGTGGTTATCGCGGCGCAGCGCGACCAGCGCGTACAGCGACAGCGACATCAATTCGACGCCCAGGTAGATCGTCAGGAAGTTCGAGCCCGAGATCATGACCATCTGGCCCAGCATCGCGAACAGCGCCAGGACGTAGAACTCGCCGCCCAGGTTACCGCTCATCATGCCGCGCTGCGTGACGTACTGGCGCGAATACACCAGCGTCAATGCGACGGCCACGTAGGTGGCCAGCTTGAGCAGGTTCGCCATCGGATCGTTGACGTACATGCCGTTGAAGGTGTACGCGGTGGTGCCGGCGCTGAAGTCGGCGAAGGTGATACCGGCCAAAATGGCCAGGATCGCCAGCGACAGCACGTAAGTGATCGACCGCTTGGACTCGGACAGGAACATGTCCACCAGCAGGAGTAGCGAGGCGCCAATGATCAACGTCACCTCGGCATACGCCGGTGCGAGATTGAACGCCTCTTGTGGAATAGGTGTAGTCATTTATGCGTTTCCGTTTTTCTTAAGGCAGCTTGCTTTTTGCGACATGCGTCAGCAGGTCGGCGACCGAGGTTTGCATCGTGTCGGTGAATGGCGCCGGGTACAGACCCATGACCAGCACCGCGATCGCCAGGACACCCAGCATGAAGAACTCGCGGCCATTGACATCGACCAGCGCGGCCACATGGTGGTTGGTCACTTTGCCGAAGATGACGCGCTTGGCCATCCACAGCGAGTAGGCTGCACCGAAGATCAGCGCGGTCGCGGCCAGCAAACCGATCCAGAAGTTGTACTGCACGGCGCCCAGGATCACCATGAACTCGCCGACGAAGCCGGAAGTCGCAGGCAGACCGCAGTTAGCCATCGAGAAGAAGATGAACAGCGCGGCGAACTTCGGCATCTTGTTGACGACACCACCGTAGTCGGCGATTTGACGCGAGTGCGCCTGGTCATACAGCACGCCGATACACAGGAACATCGCGCCGGAGATGAAGCCGTGCGAGATCATTTGCACGATCGCGCCCTGTACGCCGATGGCGTTGAAGATGAAGAAGCCCAGGGTGACGAAGCCCATGTGCGCGATCGACGAATAGGCAACCAGCTTTTTCATGTCCTTCTGTACCAGTGCGACCAGGCCGACGTAGATCACGGCGATCAGCGACAGCGTGATCACGAAGCCCGACAGGTAGTGCGACGCGTCCGGGGTGATCGGCAGCGAGAAACGCAGGAAACCGTAGGCGCCCAGCTTCAGCATGATCGCGGCCAGCACGGCGGAACCGCCGGTTGGCGCTTCGACGTGGACGTCCGGCAGCCAGGTGTGGACCGGGAACATCGGAACCTTGACGGCGAAGGCCATGAAGAAGGCGATGAAGATGAAGATCTGCTCTCGCATCGTCAACGGCGTCAGGTGCCAGGTCAGGATGTCGAAGGTACCCGTGACGCGGTACAGGTAAATGATCGCGACCAAGGTCAGCAAGGAGCCGAAGAAGGTGTAGAGGAAGAACTTGAACGATGCGTACACGCGGTTCTCACCACCCCACACGCCGATGATGATGTACATCGGGATCAGGGTCGCTTCGAAGAAGAAGTAGAACAGCAGGCCGTCCATCGCGCAGAACACGCCGATCATCAAACCGGACAGGATCAGGAAGGCGCCCATGTACTGCGCGACGCGCTTCTGGATCACCTGCCAGGCCGAGATCACGACGATCACGGTGATGAATGCCGTCAGCGGCACGAACCACAGCGACAGGCCGTCGATGCCCAGCGAGTAGTAGATGTTGAACGTCTCGATCCAGGGCGATTTTTCGACGAACTGCATGCCGTGTGCGGCGTTGTTGAAGTTCGTGATCAGCGGGATGGTCGCGGCGAAGCTGACGATCGCGCCGATCAGCGAGCCGACGCGGACCAGCGCCGCGTTGGTGTCACGGCCGACGGCTAACACCAGAAGGCCGAACACAATCGGAAGCCAGATCGCCAGGCTCAGGTACGGAGGTAAGGTAGATATAGTTGACTGCATCATGGTTATCGTTATCTCTTTGCGTATCAGCTAATTAAGCGTGCCAAAACGGCAGGAAGTAGACCAGGAACCCCAGAATGCCCAGGATCATGACGAAAGCGTAGTGGTAGATGTAACCAGTCTGCCCCAAACGCGTCAGCTTCGAGAACCAGTTCACGACCTTGGCGCTGCCGTTGACCAGCAGGCCGTCGATCAGGGTCTTGTCGCCGACGTTCCACAGGCCGTTACCCAGCAAGCGCGCGCCACCGGCGAACACCACTTCGTTGAACTTGTCCATGTAGTACTTGTTGTCCAACAGGGTGTGGATGGCCTTGAACTTGGCGAAGAACCATGCCGGTACGCGTGGATTGATCATGTAGCAGTAGTACGCCGTCGCCACGCCTGCAATCGCCAGCCACAGTGGCAGCGACGTCAGGGAGTGGATCGCCATGGCCAGCGGACCGTGGAACTCTTCGCCCAGGATTTCCATCGCCTTGTGGTTTTCACCGATGAAGATGACGTCCTTGAAGAAGTCGCCGTGCAGCATAGGCGCGATCGTGAAGTAACCGATCAGCACCGACGGGATGGCCAGCATGACCAGCGGGAACCAGACCACGAATGGCGATTCATGCGGCTTCTGACCCGGCTCCAGGCCGTGGTGTGCGTGGTCGTCCTCTTCCTCTTCGTGGTGCGCGTCCGAATCGTGGCCGTGTGCGGCCGGATCGGCGCCATGGGCGGCTTTAGGCGCATGCGCATCGTGTGCGTGGTGCGCATCGTGGTGACCATGGGCGTGGGCCTGGCCGAAACGCTCCTTGCCGTGGAAGACCAGGAAGTACATGCGGAACGAGTAGAACGCGGTCACGAACACACCTGCCAGCACGGCGAAGTTGGCGAAGCCCGAACCCCAGATCGTGGTCTCGTGCACAGCTTCGATGATCGAATCCTTCGAGTAGAAGCCCGAGAAGAACGGCGTACCGATCAGCGCCAGGGAACCGAGCAAGGAAGTGATCCAAGTGATTGGCATGTACTTGCGCAGACCACCCATGTTGCGGATGTCCTGGTCGTGGTGCATACCGATGATGACCGAACCGGCGCCAAGGAACAGCAGCGCTTTGAAGAACGCGTGGGTCATCAGGTGGAACACGGCCACCGAGTACGCCGACGAACCCAGTGCCACGGTCATGTAGCCCAGCTGCGACAGCGTCGAGTAAGCGACCACGCGCTTGATGTCGTTCTGGATGATGCCCAGGAAGCCCATGAACAGCGCGGTGATCGAGCCGATGACCAGGATGAACGACAGCGCGGTGTCCGACAGTTCGAATAGCGGCGACATGCGCGACACCATGAAGATACCGGCGGTAACCATCGTCGCCGCGTGGATCAGTGCCGAAATCGGGGTTGGGCCTTCCATCGAGTCAGGCAGCCAGACGTGCAGCGGGAACTGCGCCGATTTACCCATCGCGCCGATGAACAGGCAGATACAGGCGACGGTCAGCAGCATCCAGTCGGTGCCCGGCAGCGTCAACATCGCCAGCGCTTCCTTCTTGGCGAAGACTTCCTGGTAGTTCATGGTGCCGGCGTAGGCCAGCAGCAGGCCGATACCGAGGATGAAGCCGAAGTCGCCGACGCGATTGACCAGGAACGCCTTCATGTTGGCCACGATCGCTGTTGGGCGGGTGTACCAGAAGCCGATCAGCAGGTACGAGACCAGGCCCACCGCTTCCCAGCCGAAGAACAGCTGCAGGAAGTTGTTGGCCATGACCAGCATTAGCATCGAGAACGTGAACAGCGAAATGTAGGCGAAGAAACGGTTATAGCCCTCGTCTTCCGCCATGTAGCCGATGGTGTAGATGTGCACCATCAGCGACACGAAGGTCACCACGCACATCATCATCGCCGACAGCGAATCGATCTGGAAGCCGACTTCGAACTTCACGCCCGCCACCGTCATCCAGTGGTAGATGGTGCCGTTGAACGTCGCGCCGTTAAGCACATCGTTCAGCGTCATCACCGACAGGATCAGCGCGACCAGCACGCCGAGGATGGTCGCGGTGTGCGAAGTCTTGCGACCGACAACGTTGCCAAAGAATTTGGTTCCTAACAAACCCGCCACCGCAGCGCCGGCCAGCGGCGCCAGTGGTACGGCTAGCAGGAGGTTAGGGTTAAGAAGAGTACCCGCCATGATGAACCTTAATCGTTATTTTTCGAGATTAGAACTAAAGCCGCGGGATTAACCCTTAAGGCTATCCAGGTCTTCCACATTGATGGTGTCCAGATTACGGAACATCACCACCAGAATCGCGAGGCCGATTGCCGATTCGGCAGCCGCCACGGTCAGGATGAAGAAAACGAAGATCTGCCCGGCCGCGTCGCCCAGATAGTGGGAGAACGCGATGAAGTTCATGTTCACCGCCAGCAGCATCAATTCGATGGCCATCAGCAGAATAATGATGTTCTTGCGATTCAAGAAAATACCCACGATCGAGATCGCGAACAGGATCGCGCCAAGAACGAGGTAGTGAGCAAGCGATAAAGTCATGGGGTCTCCTTTGCTTCGGCCGAACCGGCGGCTGGCGCCACGTCCACGCGTGGACGCACCGCGTCGATCTTGACGATCTTCAGACGGTCGTTGCGCTTGACGCGGACAGCGTCTGCCGGGTCGAAATGTTTGGTGTCCTTACGCTTGCGCAGCGTCAGCGCCACTGCCGCGACAATCGCGACCAGCAGGATCGCCGCTGCGATTTCAAAGCCGTAGACATATTTGGTGAAGATCAGGATACCGAGTTCCTTGGTGCCGCCGATGTTGCCGGCGCTGACGGCCTGCTGGTCGAACGACAGGAAGGAGCGCCACAGCACGGCGGCCATTTCCAGCACGATGATGACGCCGACGAACGACGCGATCGGCAGGTAGCCCCAGAAGTTTTCGCGCATCTTGTCGGTGTCGATGTCGAGCATCATGACCACGAACAGGAACAGCACCATGACGGCGCCGACATAGACCAGCACCAGCACGATGGCCAGGAACTCGGCTTCGAGCAGCATCCAGATACCGGCGGCCGAGAAGAACGCCAGCACCAGGAACAGCGCTGCGTGCACCGGATTGCGGGCCGTGATAACGCGCGTCGCAGCCAATACCATGATGGCTGAGAAGGCGTAGAACAAAGCAGTTTTAAATTCCATAACTAACCCAAGAGACGTACAGTTTTATTATCGGCACCACTGTGCGGCGGACCGGCAAACTTCACCATTGGCCCGCCTGTCGTCAGCGGTAAGGAGCGTCGGCTGCGCGGGCTTCGGCGATCTGGTTTTCATAGCGATCGCCAACGGCCAGCAGCATCTCTTTGGTGTAGTACAAATCACCGCGCTTCTCGCCGTGGTACTCCAGCACGTGCGTCTCGACGATCGAATCGACCGGGCAGGACTCTTCGCAGAAACCGCAGAAGATGCACTTGGTCAGATCGATGTCGTAACGCGTGGTGCGGCGCGAACCGTCGTCACGCTGTTCCGATTCGATGGTGATGGCCATCGCCGGGCACACCGCTTCGCACAGTTTGCAGGCGATGCAGCGTTCTTCGCCGTTTGGGTAGCGGCGCAGCGCGTGCAGGCCGCGGAAGCGCGGCGACATCGGCGTCTTCTCTTCCGGGTACTGCACGGTGATTTTGCGCGAGAACATGTACTTGCCCGTCAGCGCCATCCCTTTTATCAATTCGGCCAGCATGAAGCTGCCGAAGAAGTCTTTTAATCGTTCCATTTTCTCTTGTCCTTACTTCCAGATATTCCAGGATGTCTGCATCCAGCCGGCCACGAACACCAGGTACACCAGCGTCAGAGGAATGAACACTTTCCAGCCCAGACGCATGATCTGGTCGTAGCGGTAGCGTGGGAAGGTACCGCGCACCCAGATGAAGACCGACACCAGGAAGAACGCCTTGGCGAACAGCCAGAAGAAGCCGCCGAAACCGCCCCAGAATTCGAGGAAGGCAAACGGTGCGGACCAGCCGCCCAGGAACATGATCGAACCGACGGTCGCGATCAGGATCATGTTGGCGTATTCGGCCAGCATGAACATGGCGTAGGCCATGCCCGAATACTCGACCATGTGGCCGGCGACGATTTCCGACTCACCCTCGACCACGTCGAACGGATGGCGGTTCGCTTCGGCCAGGCCGGAGGTCAGGTAGACGACGAACAGCGGCAGCAACGGCAGCCAGTTCCACGACAGGATGTTCAGACCGTGGTCGGCCATCATGCCGCGCTGCTGCATGGCGACGATGTCGCCGAAGTTCAGCGAACCCGAAACCATCAGGATCACGACGAATACGAAGCCCATCGGGATTTCGTAGGAAATCATCTGCGCCGAGGCGCGCATCGCGCCCATGAACGAGTACTTCGAGTTCGACGCCCAGCCGGCGATGATGATGCCGTAGACTTCCATCGAGGTGATCGCCATCAGCAGCAGCAAGGCGGCGTTGACGTTGGCCAGCACCGCTTCCGGACCGAATGGCACCACCGACCATGCGGCCAGCGCCGGCATGATGGTCATGATCGGACCGATGACGAACAGGCCTGGGTTGGCCTTCGCCGGCATGATGATTTCTTTGAACAGCAGCTTGAGCGCATCGGCGATCGGCTGCAGCAGCCCCATGGGACCGACGCGGTTCGGACCGACGCGGATTTGAATCCAGCCGATGAACTTACGTTCCCACAAGGTCAGGTAGGCGACAAGGCCCATCAGCGGCAGCAGCACCAGGACGATTTTGATCATCGTCCAGACGATCGGCCATACCGGCGCGATCGGGCTGGTGGCGCCCAGGTCATACAATGTAGTGACGAATTCAGGCAGAGCCATTATTTACCCTCCCCTGCTTTTTCAACGGTGATAGGACCGAACATGCCACCCAGTGCGGCGGTCGATGGATGGGCCGCTGCGACGCGCACGGCGTTCGCTGGCAGGCTTGCATCGACGGCGGCCACCAAAATGGCGCTGCCCGAACCTTGCGTGACCTTGACGGTGTCGCCGGCGGCGACGCCCAGCTGCTGCGCCAGAACGGTCGAGAGGTGCGCTTTAGGCGCAGCCGAATCGGCCATCTTCTGCAGCGACTCGGCGCGGCGCACAACGGCGTCGGCGAAGTAGATCGGCACGTCGGCGATACGCTCGGTACCGGTGGTCTCGATCGAACCGGCAAAGTTGGACGCCACGACGGTTTGCTTGCTCGTGTTGTTCAAGCGGGCGGCAAAATCGGCAGTCACCACTTCGTCGCGGATCGCTTCCGAGGTGTCGTAGTCGAAACCGGCCAGGCCGAGGATGTTACCCAGCACGCGCAGCACTTTCCACGCAGGGCGGGTTTCCAGCAGCGGCTTGACGGTGCCGTTGAAGCTTTGCGGACGGCCTTCGCAGTTGACGAAGGTGCCCGAGGTTTCGCTGAATGGCGACACCGGCAGCAGCACGTCGGCGTAGTCCATGCCATGCTTGTAGGCGGACATGACGACGACCATCTCGGCTTTTTTCAGCGCGGCGACAGCGGCTTGCGGGTTGTAGGCGTCCAGTTCCGGCTCGACGTTCAGCAGGATGTAAGCTTGCTTAGGTTCGGTGAAGGCAGGAGCCGTGGCGCCGTTGGCGTTGACCAGGTAGGCGCCGACGGTGTTGGCGGCTTCGGTCAGGTAGCCCAGTTTGGCGCCGGTTTGTTCGGCGATCCATTGCGCGGCGGCGTGCAGCGCGGCGGCTTGCGGGTGCTGCGTTGCCGCGTTACCCAGGAAGACGCCTTTGTTTTCACCGGAGACAAGCGACGCGGCGATCGCGGTCGCGGCGTCCGACGCCTCTATGCCTTCGAAGCCGGCAGGCGCCGACACTTCCTTGGCCTTGGCGACAGCCACCACCACTTGCGACAGCGCCGACAGCCACTCCGACGGCGCGGCGATCATCTTGTTCGCCACTTTCATCAACAGGTCGTCGTCGGTCGCGTTCAGGATCGACAGCTTGGCGCCGTTCTTGACGGACGAACGCAGGCGGGTCGCCAGCAGCGGGTGATCCTTGCGCAGGAAGGAGCCGATCACGAAAGCGCGGTTCAAGGCGCCGAATTCGGTGATGCTCATGCCAAGCCAAGGGGTCACGTCGCCCAGCGAGAAATCGCTGTGGCGCAGACGCGTGTCGACGCTGTCCGAGCCCATGGCGCGGGTCAGCTTTTGCAGCAGGTGCAGTTCTTCCAGGGTCGAATGCGGCGTCGCCAGCGAAGCCAGCGCCTTGTCACCGTGTTCGTGCTTGATGTTTTTCAGGCCGTGCGCCACGTATTCCAGCGCGGTCTGCCAGCTCACTTCTTTCCATTCGCCGCCCTGCTTCAGCATCGGCTGGGTCAGACGGTCATCGGTGTTCAAGCCTTCGTAGGCGAAACGGTCCTTGTCCGAGATCCAGCACTCGTTGACAGCGTCGTTTTCCAGCGGCAGCACGCGCATGACCTTGCCGTTCTTGACCTGAACGATCAGGTTAGAACCCAGGCCGTCGTGCATCGACACCGATTTGCGGCGCGACAGTTCCCACGAACGGGCGCTGTAGCGGAACGGCTTCGACGTCAGCGCGCCAACCGGGCACAGGTCGATCATGTTGCCCGACATTTCCGAGTTGACGGTCTGGCCGACGAAGGCGGTGATTTCCGAGTGTTCGCCACGGCCGATCATGCCCAGCTCCATGACGCCGGCCACTTCCTGGCCGAAACGCACGCAGCGGGTGCACTGGATGCAGCGCGCCATCTCTTGCATCGACACCAGCGGACCGGCATCCTTCGGCACGACGACGCGCTTGTCTTCTTCGTAGCGCGAATCGCCCTTGCCGTAGCCGACAGCCAAATCCTGCAGCTGGCATTCGCCGCCCTGATCGCAGATCGGGCAGTCGAGCGGGTGGTTAATCAGCAGGAATTCCATCACGGACTTCTGTGCCTGCACGGCCTTGTCCGACGCGGAGCGCACGATCATGCCGGCCGAGACCGGCGTAGCGCATGCTGGCAAAGGCTTAGGCGCCTTCTCCACTTCGACGAGACACATGCGGCAGTTCGCGGCGATCGACAATTTCTTGTGATAGCAGAAGTGCGGAATGTAGGTTCCCAATTTGTTGGCGGCGTCCATCACCATGCTACCAGCAGGGACTTCGACTTTTTTGCCGTCTATTTCGATTTCAACCATGGTGATCGTTACCTGACGCAGCTTAGATGTAAGCGGGCACTAAGCAATGCTTGTGCTCGACGTGATATTCAAATTCTTCGCGGAATTGCTTGATGAACGCGCGCATCGGCATGGCCGCCGCGTCGCCCAGCGCGCAAATGGTGCGGCCCTGGATGTTGTCGCAGATCGAGTTCAGCACGTCCAGGTCCGACGGACGGCCCTGGCCGTTTTCGATGCGGTGGATCATGCGGTACATCCAGCCGGTGCCTTCGCGGCAAGGGGTACACTGGCCGCACGACTCTTCAAAGTAGAAGTACGCCAGGCGTTCCATCGCCTTGACCATGCAACGGGTCTCGTCCATGACGATGACGGCGCCCGAACCGAGCATCGAACCAGCCTTGGCGATCGAGTCGTAGTCCAGGTCGGTGTTCATCATCAGTTCGCCACGAATCACCGGCGCGGACGAGCCGCCAGGGATGACGGCCTTGATCTTTTTGCCGCCGCGCATGCCGCCTGCCAGTTCCAGCAGTTTGGCGAACGGCGTGCCCAGCGGGACTTCGTAGTTGCCCGGCAATTCAACGTCGCCCGAGATCGAAAAGATCTTCGAACCGCCGTTGTTCGGACGACCCATGCCGAGGTACTTTTCCGGGCCCATATTCAGAATGAACGGGACGGCGGCGAAGGTCTCGGTGTTGTTGATGGTGGTCGGCTTGCCGTACAGGCCGAACGAAGCCGGGAAAGGCGGCTTGAAGCGCGGCTGGCCCTTCTTGCCTTCCAGCGACTCCAGCAGCGCGGTTTCTTCGCCGCAGATGTAGGCGCCGTAACCGTGGTGCGCGTGCAGCTGGAAGCTGAACTCGCTGCCCATGATCTTGTCACCCAGGAAGCCGGCGGCGCGCGCCTCTTCCAGCGCGTCCTCGAACTGCGTGTAGACCTCGAAGATCTCGCCGTGGATGTAGTTGTAGCCCACCGTGATGCCCATGGCGTAGGCGCCGATGGCCATGCCCTCGATCAATGCATGCGGGTTGTAACGCATGATGTCGCGGTCCTTGAACGTGCCAGGCTCGCCTTCATCCGAGTTACAGACCAGGTATTTTTGGCCCGGGAACTGGCGTGGCATGAAGCTCCACTTCAAGCCGGTAGGGAAACCCGCGCCGCCACGGCCGCGCAACGACGACGCTTTGAGGTCGGCGATGATTTGTTCCGGGGTGATTTTCTCTTCGAGGATCTTGCGCAGGGCGCTGTAGCCGCCGCGCTTGACGTAATCTTCCAGGTGCCAGTTTTTGCCGTCCAGGCCGGCCAGAATGACAGGGTCGATGTGACGATTGTGGAGTGACGTCATTTCGTAGTGTTCCCGCTTAGTTCCTCGACGAGACCGTCGATTTTGTCGTTCGACATGAAGCTGCACATGCGATGGTTATTCACCAGCATCACCGGTGCGTCGCCGCAGGCGCCCATGCACTCGCCTTCCATCAACGTGAACTTGCCGTCGGCGGTGGTGTCGCGGTAGTCGATGCCCAGCTTTTGCTTCAGGTGGTGCGCGGCGCGCTCCCCGCCCGACAGCGCGCATGGCAGGTTGGTGCACACGGTGATCTTGTGCGTGCCGACCGGCTTGAGGTTGTACATATTGTAGAAAGTCGCCACTTCCTGCACGGCGATCGCCGGCATCTGGATGTAGTCGGCCAGTTCCTGCATGGTTTCGGGCGAGATCCAGCCCAGTTCAACCTGGGCGTGGGCCAGCGCGGCCATCACGGCCGACTGGCGCTGGTCGGCCGGGTACTTGGCCAACTCGCGATCGATTTTTTTTAAGCACTGCTCTGATAACAACATACTTTTACCTTTTAGCGGTCAATACTGCCGAACACGATGTCTTGCGTACCGATGATGGTCACGGCGTCGGCAATCATGTGTCCACGCGCCATTTCGTCGAGCGCCTGCAGGTGGGCGTAATCGGGAGCGCGCAGCTTCATACGGTATGGCTTGTTGGCGCCGTCCGACAGCAGATAGATGCCGAACTCGCCCTTCGGATGCTCCACCGCGCTGTACGCTTCGCCCGGCGGCACGTGGAAGCCCTCGGTGAACAGCTTGAAGTGGTGAATCAGCGATTCCATGTTGGTCTTCATGTCGACGCGGCCCGGAGGCGCGACTTTATGATTGCTGGTGATGACCGGACCTGGATTGTTGCGCAGCCATTCTACGCACTGTTTGATGATCTTGTTCGACTGGCGCAATTCCTCGACGCGGACCAGGTAGCGGTCGTAGCAGTCGCCGTTGGTGCCGATCGGAATATCGAAGTCCATCAGGTCGTACACTTCGTACGGCTGGTGCTTGCGCAGATCCCACTGGATGCCCGAACCGCGCAGCATGGCGCCGGTGAAGCCCATCGCCAGCGCGTCTTCCGGCGCGACCACGCCGATGCCGACGGTCCGCTGTTTCCAGATACGGTTATCGGTCAGCAGCGTTTCGTATTCGTCGACATAGGTCGGGAAACGGCGCGTGAAGTCTTCGATGAAGTCCAGCAGCGAGCCCTGGCGGTTCTCGTTCAGGTTGGCGATGGCCTTGTCCGAACGGATGATCGACGGCTTGTGCTGCGGCATCGAGTCCGGCAGGTCGCGATACACGCCGCCCGGACGGTAGTAGGCCGCGTGCATGCGCGCGCCCGACACCGCTTCGTAGCAGTCGAACAGATCTTCGCGGTCGCGGAACGCGTACAGGAACGGACCCATCGCGCCGACGTCGAGCGCGTGCGCGCCCAGCCACATCAGGTGGTTCAGGATGCGGGTGATCTCGTCGAACATCACGCGGATATATTGCGCGCGCAGCGGCACTTCCAGGCCCAGCAGCTTCTCGATGGCCATCACGTAGGCGTGCTCGTTGCACATCATCGAGACGTAGTCCAGACGGTCCATGTACGGCACCGACTGCAGGTAGGTCTTCTGCTCCGCCAGCTTCTCGGTGCCACGGTGCAGCAGGCCGATGTGCGGGTCGGCGCGCTGGATCACTTCGCCGTCCAGCTCCAGCACCAGGCGCAGCACGCCGTGCGCGGCCGGGTGTTGCGGACCGAAGTTCAGGGTGTAGTTCTTAATTTCAGCCATTTTTTACTTCCCGTAATTTTCTTCGCGGATCACGCGCGGCACGTTTTCACGCGGCTCGATGGTGACCGGCTGATAGATCACGCGCTTCTGCTCGGGGTCGTAGCGCATTTCGACATAGCCCGACACCGGGAAGTCCTTGCGGAACGGATGGCCGATGAAGCCGTAGTCGGTGAGGATGCGGCGCAAGTCGTTGTGGCCTTCGAACAGAATGCCGAACATGTCGAACGCTTCGCGCTCGTACCAGTTGACGGCGCGCCACAGCGGCACCAGCGACGGCAGCAGCGGCATTTCGTCGTCCGAGCAGAACGCGCGCACGCGCACGCGCCAGTTGTGCTGGATCGACAGCAGGTGCACGACGACCGCGAAACGCAGGCCGTCCCAGGCGCCGTCGCCGTAGTTCAGGTAGTCAACGCCGGCCAGGTCGATCAGTTGTTCGAAGCCGAGCGACTTGTCGTCGCGCAGCGTTTGCATCACGCCGTAGTAGTCGGCGGACTTGACGGTCAAGGTGACCTCACCCAGCGCGACGGCGATACTAACGCGATCGCCCAGGGCAGTGCCGAGGGCGGTTTGCAGTTGTTCTAATTGTGTAGTCATCTTCTGAAGCGGCCTCGTTTAGCGTGCGATCGTGTTGGTGCGCTTGATCTTGTTTTGCAGCTGCATGATGCCGTACAGCAGAGCCTCGGCCGTTGGCGGACAGCCCGGCACGTAGACATCCACCGGCACGATGCGGTCGCAACCGCGCACCACGGAGTACGAGTAGTGGTAGTAGCCGCCGCCGTTGGCGCACGAGCCCATCGAGATGACCCAGCGCGGTTCCGGCATCTGGTCGTAGACCTTGCGCAGCGCCGGCGCCATCTTGTTGCACAGCGTGCCGGCCACGATCATCACGTCGGACTGACGTGGCGAGGGACGGAACACCACGCCGAAGCGGTCCATGTCGTAACGGGCAGCGCCCACGTGCATCATTTCGACCGCGCAGCAAGCCAGACCGAACGTCATCGGGAACATCGAACCCGTACGCGCCCAGTTGATCAGCTTGTCGGCCGAGGTGGTGATGAAACCTTCGTTTAATACGCCTTCAATAGCCATGGCTTATTCCCAATCAAGGGCACCTTTCTTCCAGATATACCAAAAACCGACGACGAATTCAGCGATGAAACTCATCATCACCAGGAACCCGTTCCAGCCCAGTTCGCGCACGGAGACGCCCCATGGGAAGAAGAATGCCGTTTCCAGATCGAACAAAATAAAGAGGATAGCGACGAGGTAGTAACGCACGTCGAATTTCATGCGCGCGTCTTCGAACGCTTCGAAGCCGCATTCATACGGGGAGAGTTTTGCCGCGTCAGGCTTGTTCGGACCGAGTACATGGCCCAACACCTGGGGAAGGATCCCTACGCCGAGACCGACGAGGATAAACAACAGAACGGGGAGATAATTTTCGAGGTTCACGATTGATGAGCTTAAATTGAACGATCGGTTAGGGACTGCGAGGACTTGCGGTGTTCTGCGGTGCTCTCTTAACGTTCGCCCCAATCGTACAACTTAGACCAGGATCGAACGACACATCCTCGTAAAAAAGCCAGCTCAGGTACACACTATCCCTTGCTGGCCTCTATATATTTCTGGTGCCGACGACGAGACTCGAACTCGTACAGCTTTCGCCACTACCCCCTCAAGATAGCGTGTCTACCAATTTCACCACGTCGGCATAAGGCCGCTATTCTACTTTGTTTTCACGCTGTTGTTAATGCGTATTGCGGTAAAACAAGGAGAAAAACGATAAATCTTTACTTCTTTGATCACCCGATTGATTTTCCGGCCGGGGCAACCGGAGTCACTTCTAAAACTAACGTAACTTCTGCCAAAACAATTGGCAGAAGTCGCGCGGCCGATGGTGCGCCGCGCCATTCCAACCATAATTATATTACTTCGGGATCGATCCTGCAGGACCTGCCGGCGCCGGAGCGGCTGGAGCAGGTACGGCCGGAGCTGGCGCGGCTGCCGGTGCGGTCGGGATCGCCGCCGCGCCGGTTGCCGGCGCCGGGGCTGGCGCCGCTGGCAGCGCCTTGTCCATCACACCGCCGCTGACCGTGCTGTGGCTCTGGGTCGAGATATAGGCGAGCGCCAAGGTGGCGCTGAAGAAGATCGCCGCGGCGATGCCGGTCGCCTTCGACATGAAGTTCGACGAACCGGTCGCGCCGAACAAGCTGCCCGAAGCGCCCGAACCAAAGGCCGCGCCCATGTCGGCGCCTTTGCCGTGCTGCAGCAAGACCAGGCCGATAATGGCGATGGCCGAAACGACTTGCACGATGACTACCAGGTTGAAGAAGCTGCTCATGTTATTCCATTCAAAGATTAAATAGTTTTGTATCGTTTTGTTTCGCGCCTGCTTCTTAGCCATCAACATAAAGCTAGCAACAGGCTTTTTTTACCATCGCGTGATTACCACCCGATTACCAGTGCGGCAGTTACGCAACACTTGGGCCGCGACTTTTAGACCGCGTGGACGATTCCAAGGAAATCCACCGCCTTCAGCGCGGCGCCGCCAATCAGGCCGCCGTCGATATCGGGCTGCGCCATCAATTCTTTCGCGTTTTCCGGCTTCATGCTGCCGCCGTACAGAATCTGCACGGTGGCCGCCGCCTCGGCGTTCTTTTGTTCCAGGCGCGCGCGCAGGAAGCGGTGGGCGTCTTGAGCGATTTGCGGCGTGGCCGTCTTGCCGGTGCCGATCGCCCAGACCGGCTCATATGCCAGCACGACCTTGGTCAGCTCGCCCGCCGGGATCACGTCGAGCGCCGCCTGCAGTTGGCCGCAGATGACCGACTCGGTGGTGCCCGCTTCGCGCTGCTCCAGCGTCTCGCCGAAGCAAATGACCGGGGTCAGGCCGGCCGCCAGCGCCGCGAGGGCCTTCTGCGCCACCAGTTCACTGCTTTCGTTGTGGTAGGCGCGACGCTCGGAATGACCGCACAGCACGTAGGTGGAAGCGAAATCGACCAGCATGCCGGCCGCCACCTCACCCGTATAGGCGCCGCTGGCGTGGACCGACAGGTCTTGTCCGCCCCAGGCGACCGGGGTGCCTTGCAACTCGGCCTGGCACTGGGCCAGGTAAGGGGCCGGCACGCAGACCGCGCAATCGGCGCGCGGGACGCCATCGTCCTTGAGGCCGGCCACGACGCCGGACAACAATGCCGTGTTGGCGGCGCGATTGCCGTTCATTTTCCAATTGCCGATGACGAGTTTGCGTCGCATAGTAGCCTAAAATTCAATAACCCGCTATTTTAACGCGAGGCAGGGGGCGGGTCAAACCAGCCGGCGGCGCGGGGCCGGTGAAAATTGCAAAAACACCAAGCAGTATCATTAAATTACTTGCAACATGATCTTACCGACATGGCTGCTACTCTCCATCAGCGCATGCGCGGCGGCGGCCTGCTCCAGCGGAAACACCGTATGGATCACAGGCTTGATTTTTCCGGCCGCCATGATCGGCCACACCTTTTTCAGCAGGTTCCTGGCGATCGCGCCCTTGAACTCCACCGAGCGCGGACGCAAGGTCGAGCCGGTGATGGTGAGTCGGCGGCGCAACACCTGGCCCAGATCCACGGTCGCCTTGCCGCCGCTCAAGGTGGCGATCAGCGCGATGCGGCCATCGTCGGCCAGCGCGGCGATCTCGCGCGGCACGTAATCGCCGCCGACCATATCCAGGATCACATCGACGCCCCGGTCGTTGGTCAGCGATTTGACGATTTCAACGAAGTCCTCGGTCTTGTAATTGATGCCGCGTTCGGCGCCAAGCTTGACGCAGGCGGCGGTCTTGTCGTCGCTGCCGGCGGTGGCGAACACGCGGTGGCCCATGGCCGACGCCAGCTGGATCGCCGCCACGCCGATGCCGGAGGTGCCGCCCTGCACCAGCAGGGTCTCGCCGGCGCTCAGCTGGGCGCGGTCGAAGACATTGCTCCACACGGTGAAATAGTTCTCGGGGATGGACGCGGCCTCCAGCATGCTCCAGCCCTTGGGGATAGGCAGGCACTGGGCAACCGGCGCGACGACGTATTCGGCGTAGCCGCCGCCCTGCACCAGCGCGCAGACCTGGTCGCCGATGTCGAGGGTGGTGTAATCGAGGTCGCCGTCGACGATCTCGCCGGCCACTTCCAGGCCTGGCAGATCGGAAGCGCCCGGCGGCGGCGCGTAATTACCCATGCGCTGGAACACGTCCGGGCGATTAACCCCGGCCGCGTGGACCTTGATCAGCACCTCGCCCGCCTTCACGACAGGCATCGGGCGTTCGCACAGTTTCAGCACATCGGCCGGGCCGGGCTGGGTGATTTCAATCGCGCGCATGGGGCATCTCCGGACAAAACCGCGATTGTACGCCAGACGCCAATTCGTTGTTTGCTTTGACAACTATCCGCCGCCGGTGCGCGATTTGGTCGGCAGCGGCGTGTTAGGCTTCCAGGCGGCCGACAACGCCTGCCCTTCTTCCAGCTGCTCCTGCGTCATGTGCTTGACCACGGCCGAACGCTGCTCGGCGGCGTTGGCCGACCCCTTGGCCGCCGCCAGGTTCCATAGCATGTAGGCGATCACGTTGTCCTGCGGCATGCCCGCCATCTGGTAACGGTACATCAGCCCCATGACCTGCTGCGCGTCCGGATGCCCCTGCTCGGCCGCCTTGCGGAACCAGCCGACCGCCTGCTTGTGGTCCTGGATCACGGCGTTGCCGGTGTAGTACATGGCGCCGACCACGTATTGCGCGTCGGCCTTGCCTTGCAGCGCCGCCTTGCGGTGCCAGCTCAGCGCCTGCTTGTAGTCTTGCTTGACGCCACGGCCCATGTAGTACATCAAACCCAACAGGTGCTGGGCGTCCGCGTTGCCGGCCTTGGCCAGGGGGGCGATCTCTTTTAAGGCCGCCGCGTAGTTTTTGTTGTTGTAGGCGGTGGCGCCTTCGGCGAATCCAGCCATCGCACTCTGTTGCAGAGCAAGTGCGAGACCTATCGCTAGTATGAATTTTTTCATGTCGCGTATAAGTGGGTACGTTTATTTGGTCTTATTTCCAACTTACCTTGCCCAGGCCGTCAACGGTGACGTTGCGGTTCAGGGGCTTGCCATAGACGATGACCGATCCAAGGCCGCTCAGGTTCAATGTGGCGCTGGTCTTGGCGTGGACGGTGGCGTTGCCCAGGCCGCTGAGGTCGACGTTAACCGACTCCGCCTGGAACTGCTGCGCGTTGAGTCCGCCCAACCCGCCCAAGGTGGCCTTGAGCAATTTACTTCGCCCGCCAAGGGTGATGTAGCCGGCGCCGCGCAAGTCGAGCTCGACGCTCTCGTTCTCGCCTAGCAGCAGGTGCATCTTGCCGACGCCGCCCAGATTGGCCTTGAGAACCTTGTAGTCGACCACCGCCTTCATGTTGCCGGCGCCGTCCATTGTCAACTCCAGCTCGTCTCCGCTGAAGCCGCTGATGTCGGTGGTGCCGACGCCCTCGCAGATCACCTGGCGCAAACTTGGCAGGGTCAGCTCGGCGCGCGTACTGGACCGCCCCACTTTGACGCCACGGCCGCTGTTGCTGTCCAGGTACAAGGTGTCGCCGGTTTGCGCCGCGTTCAACTTATCCATGTCGCGCTTGTCTCCGGTGATGCGCAGCGACGGCGTGTCGCCCTGGCGCATCTTGACGTCGATCACGCCGTCGAGCTTGACGCGCACAACGCGCGCGTCGATTGTCACGACGCGCGTTTCGCTCTCCTCGGCGGCGCTGGCGCGGGCAAACAGCGAACAGAGCGCGGCAAACAGGAGGCCAAACTGGAAAAGCTTCGTCATCATTTCAATCCTCTGGTATTTTTTAAGCAAGCTGATAGTGGCGAATATAGCAACAATAGAGGCGGCCGCCAACCGCCCATGATGTGGGTGGTGACTATATCAATCGCTGGCGCGACGCCGGCCCGGATTGCGATGAACTGCACAAAACGGCGACCGGGCGTCGAAAATAGGGAATGGGCGACGGTGGGCGCCTGGCGTTGCTCAGGCCGGCAGGCGGATGGTCGCGTTCAGGCCGCCTTCCGGGTGGTTTTCCAGTATCAGCTCGCCGCCGTGCGCTTCGATGATGCTGCGGGCGATGCCCAGCCCCAGGCCCATGCCGCCGTCGTTCTGCTCGCGGCCGTGCTCGAGCCGCACATAGGGCTGGAACAGGCTGGCGAAGGCCTCCTCCGGCACGCCCGGACCGTGATCGCGCACGGCGATGGCCACCGCGCCAGGCGCGCCGCGCACGTCGATCTCGGCGCGGTCGCCGTAGAACAGCGCGTTGTCGAGCAGGTTGCCGATGGCCCGCTTGAGCGCCAGCGGCTTGGCGCGCACCGACAGCCCGCTGTCGCGATAGCCCACCTCGTGCCCGGCCAGCCGCGCGCTGCGCACCAGGCGTCCCAGCAAGGCGTCCAGCTTGACCTCGGCCGGGTTCTCGTGGATGTCGCTGTCCTTCACGCATTGCAGCGCGCCCTTGACCATCATGTCCAGTTCATCGAGGTCCTCCTCGAATTCGTTGCGCAGGGCTTCGTCGTCGAGCAGTTCGGAGCGCAGCTTGAGGCGCGTGATCGGGGTGCGCAAATCGTGCGAGATCGAGATGAACAGCCGGTCGCGGTCCTCGATGTAGCGCTGGATGCGTTCGCGCATGGCGCTGAAGGCGCGCGCGGTGTTGATGAATTCCCGGCTGCCCGTCTCCGGCAGCGGCGTCGCGCGGTCGTCCTGGCCGTTGCCGAAGGCGGCGGCGGCTTCCGACAGCGCCGCCAGCGGCCGCGTGATCCAGCGCACCACCAAAAGGCATAGCAGCAGCACGGCCGCCAGCGACAGCCCTTGCAGCGCAAGCCGGTCCCACGCCAGCGGATCGTTAGTACTTAAAAAATACGGATTGGGCATCAGCGCCGCCATGTACAGCCAGTTGCCAGGTTCGATCTCGGTCTGGATGACCAGGATGGGCGCGGGGTCCGGCTGCAGCAGCAGGACGTGCTGCACCCAGGCGTCCGGCAGGTCGCTCAGGTGAACGTCGTTTTCCGACACCACCAGTTGATCCGGCCACGCGAACGCCAGGTGGAAGGCGGGGGAATGCGGCAGATCGTTCTTGAGCGTCGCACCGACGGTGTCAATGACGCTGCGCGCCAGCGGATGCTCGGCGATTTGCGTCACCGGCACGTAGGCCCGATTGAGATTGACGAAAAAGCGCGTGCCACCCATCTCGCGCAATTGCTGGATCAGCAGCAGGCGGTAGTTGGCCGGCAGGCTGCGGAAGAACCGGATCGCGCCGGACGCGCTGTGCGCCACGTACTGCGACGCCGATTGCGCCTCCACCTGGGACTTGGCGCGCAGTTGGGTGGCCCAGATCATGCTGGCGGCCAGCTGCGTCACCAGCAGTCCCGCCACCATCACCAGGGTCAGTCGCCCCAGCAGCGATTGCGGCAGGAGCTTGTCCAACAGCGCGGGCAGGCGTCTAGGCATGCGAGACGCTGACATCGGCCGAGAACACGTAGCCGGCGCCGCGCACCGTCTTGATCAGGGCCGGCTGCTTGCCGTCGTCGTTGAGCCGCAGCCGCAGGCGGCTGATCTGGACGTCGAGCGAGCGGTCCAGCGGGCCGGCATCGCGCCCGCGCGTCTCCTCGCACAACACGCCGCGGTCGAGGATCACGCCCGGATGCTCGGCGAAGTATTTGAGCAGCTGGAAATCGAGCCCGGTCAGCACCACCGGATTGCCGTCGCGGTCGACCACCTTGCGCTCCTTCAGGTCCAGCGTAAACCCGACAAACCGGTAGTAACGCGCCGATGGCGGCTCGGCCGCGCTGCGGCGCAGGATGGCCTTGATGCGCGCCAGCAGCTCGCGCGGGCTGTATGGCTTGGCGATGTAGTCGTCGGCGCCCAGTTCCAGGCCGACGATGCGGTCCGTTTCGTCGGAGCTGGCGGTGAGCATGATGATGGCGACGTTGGAGCGCTGGCGCACCTGCTTGCACAGCGCGAAGCCGTCGGTGTCCGGCAGCATGACGTCGAGGATCACCAGCGACAGCTCGTCGCCGTGCGCGTGCAGCTCGGCCAGGAAGCTCTCGCCGTTGTGCGACAAAATCACCTCGTACTGGTTCTTCTCCAGATAGGTCTTGAGCAGCACGCGGGTTTTTTGGTCATCATCCACGATCAGTATCTTACGCACCGGGGGCTCCTTGGCTTCTGAGGTTGAACAGTCGGAACAGCGCGCCGAGACGGCGCTGCGCCTCCGCCGGCGTGGCCCTGTCGTCGAGAAAATAGCGGTGCACCTCGGCGATGATGGCGTCGCGGCTGGCCTCGTCGGAGGCCATGCGGTGCACCAGGCTCGGAGCCTGCACCGCCGTCCCCTGCGCGAAGATGGTCCACGAGGCGCGCGCGCAGCCGTCCATGCGCGCAGGGTCGGCGTCGCGCCGCACCGGGACCGCGCCTTTGAGCGCGTTGAAATCGGCCTGCACCGAAGGCGACACCAGCAGGCGCGCCATCTTCTCCTGCGACGGTATGTGGCGCTGGTCGCCGGCAAACATGGTCAGCGTGTCGACGCTGTAGAGGTGATACCTGGCCGTTCCCGGGGCGGCGGCGCAGCCGTAGTCCTCGTCCAGCGTCATGCCGCGTTCGGCCAGCTCCGGCTTGGCCCAGTCGCCCATGATCATCATGCCCGCCTCGCCGCGCGCGAAATAGCGCACCACCTCGGGCCAAGGCCGCTCTTCCATCTCGCGGCCGATCCAGCCCTTGACGATGCGCAGCCGTTCCAGCGCCTCGGCGGTGCGGCGGTCGGCGGCGGCGGCCGGGCTGCGCTTGACCAGCAGCTCGCGATAGAACTCCGGCCCGCTCTCGGCCAGCACCAGATTCTCGAACAGCGCGGCCACCTGCCACGACTCGGTGCTCTGCGCCAGCGGCGCCACCCCGGCGGCTTTGAGCTTGCGCGCGGTCGCCTCGAATTCGGCCCAGGTGCGCGGCGGCGCAAGTTTGAGCCGGGCGAACAGTGCGCGGTTGTAGTACAAGGTGTTGACGCGGTGGATGCCTAGCGGCGCCGCCACCACATGGCCGCGGTGCTGGATCAACTTTTGGACCGTTGGGAACATGAAGCCTTTCCAGTCGCCGGCGCTGGCGACGCTGTCGATGTCGAGCAGCAGTCCCAGTTGGGCCCATTCGGCGACCGAGGCGCCGATGATCTGCGTGACCTGCGGCGCGTCGCCGGCCAGCACGCGGCCCTTGAGCACCTTGCCGGCACCGATGCCGGCGCCGCCGGGAATGGCGGCGTCCTTCCACGCCAGTCCTTCGTCGGCCATGCGCGCGGCCAGCAAGTCCGCCGCCTTGCGCTCGCTGGCGGAGGTCCACCAGTGCAGCACTTGCAAGGTGTTGGCGGGGGCTTGCGCCGATGGTGGGCCCGGCGAAACCTGCGGCATCGGCGGCAAGGGACCGCAACTGGCGGCGCCGGCCATCGTCGCGAACAGGCCGAACGTGAATGCGCGGATGGCGGGTGCGCGGCGCGCGCTCGAACGAAATCGTAACCGGCCTAACCGGGGCGGGAGTACTTTTTCCATCGACGCTATCACTCATCATCCTGAAAAAACAGTGGGATGATTATAGCGGAGATGATCGCCACCGGGGACGGATCGTCAACCCGGTGATTTAGCGGTTTTCCACGCGCGCCGCCAACCCCGCCCGGCCGTTGCGGTCGAAGGCGGCAACCTGGATGACGCCCTTCTCCGCTATCGGTCCCGTCACCGGTTTGCTGTTGGCGTCCGGCGACGCCCCGTTAACGGTATAGCGCATCTGGATGCCCGGCAGGACGTGGTTGACCAACACCCGGCCGCCCTCGACCAGCAGTCCGGGAGGCGCGATGCGGTAATTGACGCCCGTTTTTTCCAGGTCGAGACGCGGCAGCAGGCGCTGGCTCAGCGTATTGACAAACCCCGACCATGCGGCGCGGTGCAGCACGGCGGCTTTGTCCGGATCGTTTTCCGTGGCCCAGGTGGGGTCCGGCGCCCAGGAGCGTTCGGCCATCGCCAGCAGTCGCGGCATGACCAGATAGTCGATGCGGTCCGGAGTCAGCACCGTCTCGGTGAATAAAGTCGCTTCCAGCCCACGCACGCGGCGCTTGCCGAAATCGGTCAGCGCATCCTTGCCGGGCAGCGGCTTGGCGGCGTTCTTCAGGTAGTCCAGCGGGATGAAGTCGTACACCGTATCCAGCTCGACGTAGTCGCCCCAGTTGACGCCCGGCTCCTCGGGATTGGGGTTGTAGGCCATGTCCATATACATCTTGGTCACCGGCGCCAGCACGATGTCGTAGCCGGCGTTGGCCAAACGGTAGGCAAAGTCCTCGGCGCCCTCGGTGTTGTTCCAGACGTAGGCGCTGAAGCCGCGCTGCGTAAAGCGGGGGTTCGGAATCAGCTTGTGCTGCCCGCGCAGCATGGTGGCGCGCGCGGCCATCTCCTCCCAACCGGAGGCGAACAGCCCTTGCTTGCGCAGGATGACGTCGACGCGGTCGTAGAAGTAGTCCCACAGATCGGCGACGGTCTCCAGCTTTTTCTGTTTCATGACCGCCAGGCTGGCCGGCGATTTTTCCCATGCGCCGTGCGGCAGTTCGTCGCCGCCGACGTGGATGGTGCGCAGCTTGACGCCGGCCTCGCGGTGCAGCGCGGCGACCTGGCCAACCACATGTTCGATGAACGTGAAGCTCGATTCGAGCCCGGGATTGATCACATGGTCGTTGTAATGCTGCGGCGAGCTGTAGACGGATTTGTCCTCGAAGTCATTCAGAAGGTATTTCGCCGCGTCGCGGTTGCCGGCGGCCTTGAGGCGATGATAGCGCGCCTCCATCGCCTGCACCGCCGCGCGGGCATGGCCCGGCATCTCGATCTCTGGAATCACGTCGATGTGCCGCGCCGCCGCGTAGCGCAGTATCTCGATGTAGTCGGCGCGGGTGTAGTAGCCGGTGCCGGTGGCGTTGTCCGGATTGGCGCCGGAGCCGTAGGCCGGTTGCAGGCGCAGGCCCGGCTTGGCACTGTGGCCCCGCACCGCGCCGATGCCGGTCAGCTCCGGCAGGCCGGCGATCTCCAGCCGCCAGCCTTCGTCGTCGGTCAAGTGGAAGTGGAAGGTATTGAGCTTGTAGCGCGCCATCAGGTCCAGCAGCTTGAACACGGTCTGTTTTGTGTGGAAGTTGCGGCTGACGTCCAACTGGAAACCGCGATACGGAAAACGTGGCGCGTCGACGACGGTCAACTCCGGCAGATCGATGCCGCCGGTGCCCGCGCCAGGTAAAGGCATCAGGTCGCGCAGCGATTGCAATCCGTAGGCCACGCCTGCCGCGCTGTTGCCGACGATGGCGATGCCGCTATCCGCCTTGATGGTCAGGCTGTAGGCCTCCGGCGAAGTTTGACCGGCGACCGCGCCGACGCTCAGGCGCAGATCAGGCGCGCCGGAGCCGGTGTGGGTGCCGGCAACCGGCAAGGCCGGCGAAAACAGCGAGCGCGCGAAGGCGGTCTCTGTTTTCAATGCGGCCGGCGCGATGAGTTTCGGCTGCGCGGTCACCCGCAGCCTGCCTTGGCCCTGCTCCAGCCGCAGCGGCGTCGGGAACAACGGGGGCAGCGCCTGCGCCGGCAGAAGATCGGCATTGGCGTTGCGGCGGTAGGTGTCCTGCGGCGTGACGACGGGCTTGGCGCCGCTGCCGCCCTTGTCCAGTTGTTCGTGGCGCTCGACTGGCAGCAGTTGGTAGTCCACGATGTTATGGCCAACACCGGGCGCGCTGTCGTAGACAAGATAGGGGCCGGCCGGCGCCTTCGCCAGCTTGATCACCAGGTTGGGATGGATGTACGGCACATTCAACGTCTGGCCCGGCGCCACGCCGGCGAACCCGGGGGCGGGACGGATGCGGTAAAAGCCCCCCGCGACCTTCTCCACCGTCAGATTGCCGGCCAGCGGTCCGGTCGCAACGCCGTCCATGCAGTTGAAGTAAAGCGACCAGCCTTGCGGCGGCAGTGGGGCCTTATCCAGATTGGTGAGGATGAAACGCGCATGCGTGATGCCGCCCGGCGCCTGGGAAGTGAATTCATTGCGCTCCAGCTCCCAGCGCAGACGCAGATTAGCCCCAGCGGCAGCGGAAGCGCTGGCAGGCGCCGACTCCCGCGCCACGGCCGGCTTGCCCGATTGCGCGGCCTCCGCCGCCCGCGCCAGCGTGGCCGGCATCGCCGACATCAACAACGACAATGACAGTGACGCCAATCCGATACCGCCGGCCGTTTTCCGATTCAGCATTCCACTCCCCTGGGTGACGATTAACGATTAAAACTTTGCCTTGACGCCGACACTATACCGGGCGCCGTTCTCATACACGCCCACCGGCAGGCCGTCGGTGGTATTGGTCCGTATCAGTTCATTCCCGATATTCACCGCCGTCAGGTACAAGCTGATTTTAGGCGTCACGTCCCAGCTGGCCGACGCGTCCCACTGGCCGTAGGCGCTGGTGACATCCTGGCCGCCCTCATTCAGGCCGCCGTAGGATTTGGATCGGTAGTTGTAAGACAGCCGCGCGCTGTAACCGCCCTTTTCGAAGAAGCCGCTGACATTGGCCTGGTTGCGCGAGTTACCGATCACATTGAGCTTCTGGCCGTTGGCGTTGGCGCCGGTCTTGGCGTCGGTGAAGGTGTAGTTGACGACGGCGCCAAAGCCGCTGCCGAACACCTGCTGCCACTGGAGTTCCAGGCCGTTGACGGTCTGTCCGCTGCCGGCGTTGTATGGCCGCGTGACCGAGCGGGTGACGCCGCCGACGTTTTCCAGCGCGCTTTGCGTGTAGACGAAGGTATCGAGCTTCTTGGCGAACAGCGTCGCCGACAGCAGCGAGGCGTCGGCGTAGTACCACTCGGCGCCGATCTCCGCCTGGTTGGCGTGGTAAGGTTTGAGGAAAGGATTGCCGGCGGTGGCGGCGTTGGTGGTGCCGCTGACTTCCGTGCTGGCGCTCAAATCGCTGTAGGTATTACGCGCCATCACCCGCGCCACGGCGCCGCGCACCAGCAAATCCTTGTTCACCGAGTAGACCGCGTTAAGGCTGGGCAGCACATCGTTGTAGGTGCGCGAGACGCTGCCCAACACGTAGTTGCCGTTGCCGTTCAGGTCCTGGTAGGCTTCGGAGGTCTGGTCGGTCTTGACCAGGCGCGCGCCGAAGTCGCCGCGCCACTGCCCCACCGCGAAGTCGGCGCGGACGTAGGTGGCGTAGATCTTCTCCTTGATGCGGTAGTACTCGCCCTTCGCCTCGGCGTAGACCATGCCCTTGTCGAACATCGCGAAGCCCCGCGACGACGCCAGCCCGTCATCGACCCAGGCGTACTGCGTCAGCGAGCCGGCGCTGGCCGCCTCCTGCGAGATCAGCGGCGACGGCCCGGTCGACAGGTCGGCCAATGTCAGCGTTTCCCAGCCAGGATTGCCGGGACCATTGGTGCCGATGGTGCGGCGGTTCTGCACCTTGGTGTCGCGCAGCTTGACGCCGACCTTGATCGATTTGAAGAAGGCGTTATCGAGGTCTATCGTCAGATCGCCCTGGGCGTAGTTCTCCTTGGTCTCCATGCGGCGTATCCAGTCGCGCGTGCTTTGCAAGGTCAGTTTGGTCGGATCCAGCGGATTCATATCCAGGTATTTGATCTCGTACGTGTCGGGCGCCAGGTTGAACGTGGCGCGCGTATTCCCGGTGAACCAGAAATTGCGGTCATGGTCGCTGCCGCCGGAGCCCTTGGTGGTGCCGGCCTGGCCGTGGAACTTCCAGTTGTCGCCATCGTAGGTGCCTTCCAGGTCCAGCACCTGCGATTTGACATAGGACTGGCGGAAGATCGGCTCGAACGATACGCCGTTGGTCGGACCCACGGTGCCGCCCACCAGCGCCTTGGTGCCGTCCGAGGTGGTGATGAAGCGCGGATCGGTGACGGCGATATTGCCCTTGGCGTCCACCAGGCCGCCCGCTTGCCACAGGTAGTTCTGGTTGCTGTTGTCCATGCTCATGTCGGAGTTCATGTAGTTCAGCGAGATGTCCGTGTTGGCGTTCGGGCGCGCCTGCAGGGTGATGTTGCCGGTGGTGCGTTCGCGGTCCTGGCGGAAGATCGGCGTGCCGCCGCCCCACGACGCGTAGGCGCCCGGCGTGACCGCGCCGTTCTGGTCGACGATGTTGTACTTGGTCGTGTCGGTGAAGTTTTCCAGGCCGTCGCGGCGCATCGTGCGCTTTTGCTGGCTCACGGCGACCAGCGCGCCGAAAGTTTTCTGTTCGTTGGTCCAGCTGAGCAGGCCGGAGAACTGCGGATCGGTTTTCTTCGGCAGTTCGCTGTAGGTCGCTTCCGCCGACACCTGCGCCACGAAAGGCTTCAGCTGGAACGGCTTGCGGGTCTTGACGTTGACCAGGCCACCGATGCTGCCCTCGTCCAGGTCGGGCGACGGGCTTTTATAGACGTCGATGCTGCCGACCAGCTCCGAGGCCAGGATGTCGTAGTTAAAGCCACGGCTCTGCGAATCGTTTTTCCACCAGTAGCCCGAGGCCACGGCCTGGCCGTTCAGCTGCGTCAAGTTCAGGTTCTTGTCGGTGCCGCGCACGAAGATGTCGCGGCCCTCGCCCCAGGTGCGGTCGACCGAAATGCCGGGCACGCGCTGCAGCGAATCGGCCACGTTCTTGTCCGGGAACTTGCCCACCTCCTCCGCCGTCACCGTGTCGATCACGTTGCCCGAATCGCGCTTCTCGGCCAGATTGCGCTTGAGGCGTTCGCGGATGCCCTTGACCTCGACCACGGCCGGATCGCCCGCCGGCGCGGCCTCGGCGGCCTGCGCCACCGCCTGGTCAGCGGCGGCGGCGTACAAATGCGGTGCGAAAGCGCTTGCCAGCGCCAGCACGATCAGCTTGGGTAACAGCTGCTTCTTCAACAGCGGCTTGGTGGTGGTCGTCATTATTTGATTCTCCTGTTTCTACTCAAAAAAGGAACCGCTTCGATATACCGTTTTCACACACTTCCAGCGCCACGCCAGTTGCGGATTTTGTGGCCGCTCGCGGCGTACCAGAGAATCATCGCGTAGCAAGGCAGCATCAGCCAGTAGCCCGCTTGCGGACCGGATGCATCGGACAGGCGGCCATACAGCAGCGGCAGCACGGCGCCGCCGGAGATGGCCATCACCAGCACGGCCGAACCGGCGGCGGTGTAGCGTCCCAGGCCTTGCAGGGCCAGCGGCCAGATGGCCGGCCACACCAGCGCGTTGGCCAGTCCCAGCAGCGCCAGGCACATGACCGTGTCCGGCACCAGCGGCACGCCGGACCAGCCCAGCAGCACCTGGGCGATGCCGCTCGACTGGCTGGAGCCGGTTGCGACACCGACCGTCAGCGCCAGACCGAGCAGCGCCGACAACAGCAGCGCGCCCTTCTGCGACAGGTAGCGCGGGATCGCCACCACGCCAACGATGTAGCCGAGCACCATGCACACCATCGTGTAGGACGTGAGCACGCCGAAGTTGGCGACGTTCAGTTCGTGGCCGTACAGGCCGATGGTGTCGCCGGCGATCACCTCGACGCCGACGTAGCCGAACAGGGCCAGCGCGCCCAGTACCAACTGCGGGAATTGCAGTACGCCGGTGCGCTCGACGTTGGCGGCGGCGTCGTCAGCTTCGGGCGGAATGTCGCGCAGATTGGAAAAATGGATGAACACCATGATGACGAACAGCACGGCGGCCATGCAGGCGTAGGGGAACACCAGCCGCTCGGCCAGCGTGGCGCGCATGGCGTCGCGCGCGGCCGGCTCCAGGGTGGCGAGCGCGGTGTGCGAGAAGCTGTCGATATCGGCCAGCATCAGCGAGCTGAACACGAGCGGCACGACCACGCCGGCGCCCTTGTTGAAAAGGCCCATGATGCTGATGCGCATGGCCGCGCTGTCGCGGTCGCCGATCTGGACGATGTAGGGATTGATGGCCGTCTGCATCAAGGTCATGCCGGTGGCCAGCGTGAACAGCGCCGCCAGGAACAGCTCGTAATGCGTGCTGCGCGCCGCCGGAATGAACAGCAAGGCGCCGGCGCCCATGATGCCCAGTCCGAGGGTCATGCCCTTTTTGTAGCCGATCCGGCCCAGCACGGCGGCGGCCGGCAGCGCCATCACCGTGTAGGCGATGTAGAACGCGAACGTGACCCACAGCGCCTGGAAGTTGTTCAGGCCGCAGACGATCTTGAGGAAGGGCACCAGCGATCCGTTCAGCCAGGTGACGAAGCCGAGAATGAAGAACAGCAGGCCGACGAACAGCATGCCGACCAATACCGTTCGCGACGAGTCGCGGGGCCGCTGTTCCGTTGTGTTCACACTCATTTGCATGGGGCTCCCCCAAGTTATCGATGAGTCATGCTACCAGTGCAATACCAGTCATGCCAGCGCCGCCTCAATCATCGCTAAGCCGTTGTTTTTATTAGAAAATCGCGTTTTCCACCGGTGAGACCGCTTACATTTCTTTACAAAGCCAACGCTCCGCCCCTTCCGCGCCGCGTCGCTAAGCAATGCAAGCTTGCAAATCTTTACAAAACAGTTTGGGAAATTACAGCCTTGTGTCCTCACAGCCACGGTAACCAAAAAACACCAAAATATTGTGTGTTTAGTAAAGTTTGTTAAACATCGGTTTCAAATTTAGTTTCATTTGACCCTCGAAATTTCCGCATCGATACTCCGGATTGCCAGGAAGCTAAGCCGTATCCGACAACCTGCGGCGCTGGCGCTTTCCATAATTCCAAAAACATCGAGGAGACAGACAATGTTGCACCCCACAAGACGTACTCTCATGAGCCTGGCCGTTGCCAGCGCTTGTTCGTTCATGACGTTGAGTGCCCAGGCCCAGACCGACACCGCGACCGCAGCCACCGCCGAGGCCCAGACCGCAGCACCCGCCGCTTCGTCGGCCAATCCGGACCAGATCCAGGAAGTGCGCGTCACCGCGACCCGCTACTCCACCTCGCTGCTGCGCACCCCGCTCGCGGTCGCGGCGCTCAGCCAGGAGCAACTGACGCGCAAGGGCGCCACCAGCCTGTCGGACCTGAGCGGCGAGATGCCCAACGTCGTGATCGAAAACACCGGCGAGGATTCGGCCGTCCAGATCACCATACGCGGCATCACCTCCACCAACTTCACCGAGACCGGCGATCCGGCGGTCGGCTTCCATGTCGACGGCATGTACTCGCCGCGGCCACAAGGCGCGCAGGCGCTGATGTTCGACCTGGAACAGGTCGAGGTGCTGCGCGGCCCGCAAGGCACGCTGTTCGGCCGCAACTCCACCGGCGGCAGCGTCAACGTGATTCCGGCCAAGCCGGATTGGACGGGCAACTACGGCAGGGCCGATATCGACATCGGCAACTACCGCAAGAAGCAGATCTCCGTGGTGCAGAATATCGTCGTCAACGACGCGCTGGCGTTGCGCGCGACGTTCATGAAGGTCAAGCGCGACGGCTACGCCAACCAGACGCGCGATCTGAGCGAAGCGAACGCGCCGGCCCTGGGCTGGGTCCCGAACGGCAAGCCGGATGTCGACCAGCGCTTCAACCGCGTGATCGGCCCGAGCGACTACTACACCAACCAGGACGAATGGGCCGGCCGCCTGACCGGTCTCCTGAAGATCAACAAGGACATCACGGCCAAGGCGTCGTACGAGCAGTTCCAGGATTCCGGCGCTGGCGGCGCCACCTTCCGCGATTGCGACGCCACCGCCGGCACCCGCTACGCCTGCGGCCCCGGACAGGGCAAGTGGGACATCAACGTCAACGTCCCCGGACAGAACGACCTGAGTATCAAGACGCTGCGCACGGGGATCAACTGGAATATCAACGACCACACCAACTTCGACTACACCTTCCAGGTCGCCGACCAGACCCGCTCGCAGATCACCGACGACGATCTGGGCATGCAGCACGCGGCGCCGTTCCAGATCAATGGCGCGTATCCGAATTCGGCCGATGGCAACTGGGGCACGTGGCCGCTGACCGACTCCTTCCACCGCACGCTCGACTCGCGCTACCTGTCGACCGTGCACGAGGCGCAGTTGAAGCAGCAGCTGGGCAATGTGCAGTATGTCGGCGGCTTGTTCTGGATGCACGAGCGTAACCGCATCGACTACGAGCAGACCAACACCATCCAGAAGCCGTACGGCGATGTCGGCAGCGTGCTGTATAACCAGCCTAACCGCCAGGTCGACGCCAAGGCGGTCTTCGCCCAAGCCGACTGGAAGTTCATCCCGACGTGGACGGGTACCCTCGGCGCGCGCTATAGCATCGACAGCAAAGAGGATAAGGGCGGCAAGGTCTATGGCGCCAACTGGATCGGCAACTCGGCCTACTACAATGGCCTATATTCGCAAGGCACGCCCGGCACGCCCGGCTTCCGCGTCCACGACGGCACCGACCTGACGCCGGCAATGGGCGGCAGCGTGGCGGCATACCACCTGTACGGCGCGCCGACCTCGAACGACCATAAACAGGAATGGAAAAAAGTGACGTGGCGCGCCGGCCTGCAAAAGCAACTGGACAACAACAAGATGGTGTACGCCTCCGTGTCGACCGGCTACAAGGCCGGCGGCTTCGCCGACAAGACCGACAGCTGCAACTACCGCCTGTGCGCCGACGGCAAACCTGGCGTCGAGACGTTCCTGCCTTACGAGCCGGAGACCGTCACCAACTATGAACTGGGATTCAAGGGTAAATTCCTGGACAACCGTTTGAGCCTTTCGGCCACCGCGTTCTTCATGAAGTACAAGGACATGCAGGTGACCGGCACCTACTTCATCAACCAGATCATTCCTTCGGCAGGCCTGCCCTGCCCGGCCGACCAGCCGAAGTGCGACGTGTATGAAGGCTGGCGCACCATCAACGTCGGCAAGGTGAATATCCCGGGCCTGGAACTGGAATGGGACTACAGGCCATGGCGCGGCGGCCGTATCGGCGGCGGTTTCGCGTTCATCAACTCGAGCATCCACGACTACAACTCGTACAGCGACGACTATCAGTGCGACGTGCGCGTGGAACTGGGCCTGCCGGCCTGCCCGACCGCCTACAACGGTCCGGACAAGACCTTGCTGGGACGCCGCCTGGCCAACATCGACGGCAACCACCTGCCGAACACGCCGAAGTACCAGTTCAACATCAACTTCTCGCAGGAGTTCGGGTTTGAAAACGGCTACAAGGTGATCCCGTACGTGAAGGTGAACTGGCGCGACAAGGCTTACTTCGACATGCTCAATTCGGAGTTCGCTCACATCGGCCGTTATCAGAAGGCGTATGCGATGGGCGACGCGTCGGTGCGGCTGGAGGCGCCGGAAGACAAATGGCACGCGGAGCTGTATGTTCGCAACATCTCGAACAGCCACGCGAAGTTGAGCGGCAATTCGGTGTTTGGTGGGTTCATGGAGGCCAATTTCGTACAGCCTCGCATGTTCGGGTTCCGGGTCGGCGCGAGCTACTAAGGCGTTTGGCGGATTACGGCGTTCCGCCTAATCCGCCCTACGTGTCTCCTCGGTTTATCACATACCAGTTAAGACGGAGACACGTAGGGCGGATTAGCGCAGCGTAATCCGCCAAGCTCCGTCGGCGGCCCAAACACTCACCAACTCATGACGGAACGTACCTGCGGGAGCAAATCGTTGGCGATATTGACGGTTTGCTCCCTGGTCGGATGCCCATCATCCGCATCGCCCGAATAGGGCTTCGACGCGATCGCGCGCACCCTTTTGTCCCCCACCCGCTTTACCGTCTCGGCGATATATTCGATCAGCGCCGCCCTCTTCTCGCCGGTCACCAAACCGCCCTCGGTCAACACGATCCGCGCCTGCGGATGATCTTTCAGTATCGTCCGCACGAACCGCACGTAGGTGCCCACATATTGCTCGCGGTCCGGAATCCCGCCATTGAAATCGTTGGTCCCGATCACACTGAGTATCACATCGGGCCGGTAATCCCGCTGGTTCCAGCGTGCCGGCGTTTTCCGGTCCGGGATCGCCAGCTGATAATAGTCCGGCAGATTCAGTTCGTCGGTCTTGTTGTCCCATGTGCGTATCAAGCCTCGTCCGCCGTAGCAGACCAGCTGCACCTGCGCGCGCAACTCGCGCGCCATCAGCATGCCGTAAGAGGAACGCGCGTTCCACCAGGACGGATCCTTTTTCGCTCCTGCCACGCGGTCGATCGCCTCACCGCAAGTGACGGAATCGCCCAGTATCAGCATTTTGCGTTGCGGGAGGACGGGTGCGGCGTTCCATATACCGTCGGTGTCGAAGCGCAGCAGCGCGGCGGTGCCATGCCAGGTCTCGGACCGGTTGACGATTTGCACCGAGTGCTTGCCGCCGGAGGCGCCGTCGACCAGGGTGACAGTCTGCCTGCCGAACGCCAGCCGTACCTTGCGCGCGACGCCGTCGACGATCACGTCCAGGTAGCTGTTCTCGCCGCTGGCCTCCGCCTCGACGCTGAGGCGCGTGCCCTCGAAGTTGAGATAAAAACTAACGCCCGGATAGCCGAACCGCACCACGCCGTCGGCGTTGATATCGGTTCGGCCCATCCGGGCGACGTGGCGATCGGTGGCCGTTATCGACGCCGCCGCGACCAGCGGGGCGTGGGCCCATAGCGCGGCAACCAATGCCGCGCCGCCGGTGATACGGCGTCGGGCGCCGCTCATTACTTCATCAGCTTTTGTATATCCGGCAGCATCGCGTCGGACCAGATCTGATACCCCTTGGGCGTCGGGTGCAGGAAGTCGCCCATCACCTCGGACGACATGTCGCCGTTCGACAGCAGGAAGCGCGCGCCGTAATCCTTGAAGATGATGGTTTTGCCATCACCCAGCGTCGCTATCTTGCGGTTCAACTCAATGATCTGCTGCCGCTTCGGGCTCTGCGCCGACTGCTCGTAGGGCAGCACGGCGTTGAGCAGGATCTTCGCGTCCGGGTACAGCGCGCGCAGCTTCTTGACAACCGCCTGCACGCCTTCGAACACGTCGTCCGGGGCGGCATTACAATGGAAGAAATTGTTCACGCCGATAGTCAGCACCACCAGCTTGGGATGCAGCTTTTCGGCGTGGCCGTTGTCTAGCCGCCAAAGCACGTTGCCGGTGTGGTCGCCGCCGATGCCGAAATTGGCCGCCTTCCATGCGCCGAAGGACTTGTCCCAGATCTGCTGGTTCCAGCCTTCGGTGATGGAGTCGCCGACGAACAGCAGATCGACGTTGCCGGCATCGGCCACCGCGACGTCCTCGTTGAACATCTGGTGCCAGCGCGCCACCGACATCCACGGATACTCGATTTTGCGCGGCGCAGGCGTGGTGCTGCATGCAGAGGGGCTCAGGGCCGCATCGGCGTAACTCGGGGCGCTGGACAAGGCCAGCAGGCCGACGGCGACGACTGCGGAGATCAGCGACTTCTTCATCTTGAATCCTTTCATTGCGCGCTTACCTGCAGCGATTGCGGCGACACGTTCCAGCCACGCAGATCCAGGCGCACCGCGCCCTGGCTCTTGAACGTGACGGTCACGGTGCGGCTCTCGCCCGGCATCAGCGCTACATAATTATCCGAAAAATACACCGGCAGTATCCTCTCGCCGTCCGCATTGAACAAGGTCAGTTTACCGCTCAGGGCAGGCACTTCGCCGCCGTTGCGCATTGTAACCTCCAACTGCCGTTCGCCCCGCACAGCGGCGGAGGTCCAGCGCGCGGCCAGCTCCAGCGGCACCGTCGCCAGCTGGTTCAAGCCCTGTTGGCCGGCCAAGGTGCTGCTCGGCCAATAGGCGTTTTGCGACAGCACTTTGCCAGCAGCGTCCTTGAGCACCAGTTTGAGCACGATCAGCTTGTACTGCGCCAGCAAGGCGGCGATGCCGGCGTCGATGGGTTCCGACGTACTCACCGGCGCCACCGTCACCGGCTTGTCGCCGCCGGCCAGCAGCTTGCCCTGGACGTCGTAGGCTGCGTACGACAGCGTGGCGCCATTCAGCGCGGCGGCCGGGTTGTTGATCACCATGAGCCGATAATCGGGCAGGTTCATTTGCACGTGGACCGGCTCCGCCGCGCTCTTCACGCCGTAGAAGGCGCCGTGCGTATCGTAGTCGTGGCTGAGAATCTGCCACATGGTGCTCGGCCAGGCCGGCTGCGTCATCCACAGCATGCGGCCGCTGTGCTGGCGCCACAGGCCCGCGTTCATGCCTTCGAAGATGGCGCGGTGGCTTTCGTAGTTCAACATCTGGGCCTTGCGCTCGAAGTCCGCAAGCGAATCGGGCGCGCCATAACCAGTCGCCATCGCCGCGTTGAAGCTCTTGACGCTGCCGTTGCCGTCAGGGTGCCAGTCGTGATACGTGACGGTGTCGCTCAACGGCCACTGGTCGGTCGACGGCACCGCCGCCTTGATCGCCTCGATCGTCGGGAACGACGGCGTGCCCACTTCAACAGAGAAGCCTTTGGCGTGCTCGGTGAAGTAGCTGGCAGGCGTCTGGTAGTTATACGGGCCGCTGTTCTGAAGGTTGACGCGGTTCGAGCTGCCGCTGTACCAGCGGGTGCCGTCGAGCTGATAGATCATCGCCTCCAGCGCCTCGTTCAGCACGGGCTGCGGCACGCCCTCATTACGGCCGAACCACATGATCACCGACGGATGGTTGCGGTAGCGCTTGACCACATCGCGCGCGTTTTCCATGAACAGGTTGACGTCCTGCGGCTCCAGGTTGTAATCCTGGGTCGAGGCCCAGAAGTCGTTCAACACCATCAGGCCGTATTCGTCGGCCAGTTCGAAGAAGCTCTCCTCGGTGTTCTGCCCCACCCAGTTGCGGATGATGTTGACGTTGGCGTCCCGGTGCAGGCGGAAATAAGGCTCCAGCCGTTCGCGGTCGATGCGTTTGCGCCAGTCTTCCGTGCCCCAGTTGCCGCCGCGCGCCGCGATGCGTACGCCATTGACCTTGATGACCAGGAAGGGACTGAGCGTGGTTTCCTCCAGCGGACGGATGGCAGCCGTGCCTTCCGCCTCCGGCCGCAGGCCCGTGGCCCAATTGTTATCCGAAAGCTTTTTGATGGACTGGTGGCGACCGTCGGTGATGCGCACGCCCAGTTCACGGCCCTTGGTGAAATCGGCTTCCACGCGGCGCAGATGGCCGCTCTGGTCGACCAGCGACAGTTCGTACGTCACCGCGCGCACCCCGAAGCGGGTGCTGGCCTGGTCCGACAACTGCGTGCCCTGCAGCGCCTCGAGCTTGAGTTCATGCAGATCCGGCGCGCCATAGCCGTTTGGCCACCACAGTTTAGGATTCTTCAGCTTGAGCGCGGCGAAATCGGCCGGCGTGAAACGCACGCCGTGCTCCCCCGGCGCCAGGCTGACGGTCTTGCTCACATGGACAGGCTTCATGCCACCGTCACGGCGCGAGATCGTCGCGCGTACGGTCACCCGCTGCGCCGACTTCGATAAGTTCGAGACCGGCACTTCGATGCTGACGTCGGCCACGCTGTTGTCGGCCCTCGGCAACGCGGTGATCACCTGGGCGTCGCCCAGTTTAAAGTCGCGCGTGGCATGCAGCTCCACGTCCTGCCACAAGCCGGTGTTGCGGTCGCGGACCGATGGAATCCAGTCCCAACCCTCGGACGCGATGAAGGTCGGGCCATCCTGCGCCAAAGTGCCGCCGTTTTCGCCGGCGCCGGCCGCAATCGACTCTTCCTGCGGCAGGCCTGGATGCGGCGGCGGCGAGACCTTGACCGCGATGACGTTCTCGCCCTTGAGCTTCAGATAGGGGCTGATGTCGAAGGTGCCGCGCACGAAGGCGCCCTTCATGCCACCGAGTTTGCGGCCATTGATCCAGACTTCCGCCTCGTAGTTCACGCCCTTGAAGGTGACGAACAAACGCTGCCCCTGTTTGAAGCCTGCGGGTGGCTGGAACAAGGTGCGATACCAGTAATCCTGTTTGTTCAGCGATTCCGGAATGGCCATGTTATTCAGGCCGTAATCGGGATCCGGATAGACGCCGCGATCGACCAGCGTGGTCAACACCGTGCCTGGCGTGGTGGTTTGATACCAGCCGGCGGCATCGAAGCCGGCCGACGAAATGTGCTCCGGCTTGGCGCTTATCTCGGGCGCGGCCTGCAGCTTCCACGACTTGATGGTCCACAGATTGGCATACTTCTGCACCAGCGCCGGACCGCCATAGGCCGGCTTGGCTTTCGGCTCCTGGAGCGGCGAACCGGATTTTGGCAAGGTCCACGGGTCCTGCGGCGCGACCTGGCCGTACATCTGCCTTACCTGTATCGGCCACGATGGACTACCGGATTCGAAATTGATCAGTGCATCGTTTGGCTGCGCGGCCGCCGTCGCGCGTATCGCGCCCTCGTCCAGCGCCGTGGCGGTGACGGTGAAACCGGCGATCCGCCCGGCGTAGCCTGTCGCGGCCTTGCTGCGCGGGCCCAGCGAAATCCGGGCGCCGAAGTCGTCGATCGGCGTGGTCTGTGCAAGGTCCGTGACCGGGGCGGGCTTGAAGTCCTCGGCATTGAGCACCGCGTCCTGCCGGGCGACGGCGCTGCCGTTGGCGTACAAGGTGATTTGTTTGCCGTCATAGCTGACGGCCAGGTGCACCCAGGCGTTCGACGCTAGTTTCAGCGGCGAGACCACTTCCAGGCCATAGCCGCAAAAAGCGAATGCGCCGTCCACACTGCACACGAACCAGCCGGGCCCCGCCTGCGCGCCGGCGACGCCCGCGATCAGGGTGCGGCCGGGCGCCGGCTCCGACGGTTTGAACCAGCCGCTCAAACCGAACGGCTGCACCCTGCCCGCCATCGACGACGAGAAGATATCGACCTGCTTGACCTTCTTCAGCAAGCCATCGCTGGCGGCCGGGAATTCAGCGTTATAGGGCCCCCACTGGTCGCCGGCTTGGGCGCCGGACCACATCATCGCGGCCAACGCCGCCACAGTCATCGTGCGCTTCATTTCAGCTCCGTGCCTTCAGGCGCAAAACGATCACGCCATGCGGAGCGAGTTTGCTCTCCAGTTTTTTGCCGGTGTCTCCGGTCTTGCCGGTGAAGGCGTCGGTCCAGTTGAAGACCGTCTTGGTGGTATCGAGCACGCGCTTGTTCGCATCGTCGTTGATGCGGGAGCTGGACCACTGGTACGTCACCGGCTTGGCCTCGTCGCTGCGGTTCAGGATCATCACAGCCCACTCGTCGTTGGCCAGCGGCTTGGCCCAATACTCCAAATGGCCGGACTGCAGGAAGCGCCACGCCTGGATACCCAGCTTGTCCTGGTTGATGGAGATCACCGCCTTGTTGGTGAGGATGCGTTTCGTGGCCTCGGACATCTTGCGCACGTCGTTGCCGAGGATGAGCGGCGACGCCAGCATCGACCAGGCAGCGAAGTGCGTGCGGTCCTCGTCTTCGGTGAAGCCACGGCCCACTTCCAGCATGTCCATATCGTTCCAGTGACCCGGACCGGCATGCACGCGAAGGCCCGCCTGCTTGTCGAGGATCTGCAGCACGCCCCAACGCGAGTACGATGCCTCGCTGAATTCGCAATCGAAGCACATGTGGATGTCGCCGGTGGTGCGCCACGAGTGGCCGACGTCCTTGGCCCATTCCCAGGGCTTGTTGTCGCCCCATTCGCAAATGCTGAACAACATCGGCCGGCCGGCGGCGCGGATGGCGTCGCGCATGGTGGTATAGGCGCCAACCGCGTTCAAGCCCTTGCTGTCGCACCAGTCGTACTTGATGTAGTCGATGCCCCAGGAGGCGTAGGTTCGCGCATCCTGGTATTCGTAGCCACGGCTGCCGGGACGGCCGCCGCAAGTGGTGGCGCCGACGTCCGAATAGATCCCGATCTTGAGGCCCTTGCTGTGGACATAATCGGCCAGCGCCTTCATACCGGACGGGAAGCGCTCCTTATCCGGATGGATAACCCCCGTCTCGTCACGCTTGCCGTGCCAGCAATCGTCGATGTTCACATACTGATAGCCGGCGTCCTTCAAGCCATTTTTGACCATCGCATCGGCGGTGTCCTTGATCAGCTGCTCGTTGATATCGCAGGCGAAGGTATTCCAGCTGTTCCAACCCATCTGCGGCGTATCGGCCACCCCGTCGAACTTCTGGGCGTGGGCGTTGAAACCGAAGGCGCAGGCAGCCAGCGCCAACATGCTTGGCATGATACGTTTCATGTGCGGCCCCTTAGCGTTTGATGGAATTGAGTTTGTCGGCGTATTCCTTGATCAGCTTGAGCGAGCTGGTGTCCGAGTCGAACACCGAGTACAGGCCCTGCTCTTCCTGCGGTGGATCGCCGACGAAGTCGTTACCCGGCTTCCACCAGTAATCCGCGTTGGCCGCGCGCCCGGCACCGCCCCAGGCCCAGAAATTGAAGCCGGCGATCGGATCGCCCTTCTTGGCCCCATCGTAGACGAAGTCGAATACTTCGCGGTAGAAGCGGTCGCGGATCTTGGTCGTGGCCTTGATACTGAACGAGGCGCCGTCACGATCGAGGCCGAATTCCTCCAGCACGATAGGCTTGTCGAGCTTCCTGGCCAGGTCGATGTGCGAGGTCAGGTAGTTGCGGCTCTTGGCGATGGCGCCGTCCCACGAACCGGTTGGGTCCTTGGAATCGAACCAGCCCCAGTTTTTCGGCCACAGGTGGTAGGTCAGGTAGTCGATGTTCTTGGTGCGGTGCGAATCGAGGAACAGCTGCGCGTCCTGGGCGGAGCCGGCCAGGCCTTCGCTGCCGCTGCTGACCATGTGGTTCTTGTCCAGGCTATGGATATAGCCGGCGGTTTCGTCGATCCACTTGATGTAGGCCTTTTTCTCTTCAGGCGTGGCGTTGCCGTTGCCTGGGCGAGGCTCGTTCGCCAGCTGCCACGACATCAGGATCGGGTCTTCCGAGTACGGCTTGCCGGTGATGGTGTTGACGCGCTTGACGATCTTCTGGATCACGTTGCGGTATTCTTTTTGCGCGGCTGCGTTGACGTAGAAACGCGCGTTCTTCTTCATATAGTCGTCGTAGTCCTTGGTCACGTTCGGGTCCAGCGCCGGCGTGCCTTCGAACCAGTTCAGATACTGCGTCATACCGCCCGACCACTGCCAGAAGTTATTCAGGTAAAGCACCACCGTCATATCGCGCTTGGCCGCTTCGGCCATCAGGAAGTCCAGGCCGACCAACAGGTTCTCGTCGTACTCGCCCGGCTTGGCGGTGGTCGCCGGACTGACGGCGCTTTTCATATCGGTCTTCTCGGAGACGGCCAGCACGCGCAGGTTGTTGATGCCGATCGCGCGCATGCTATCGAGTTCCTTGAGCAGGCGGGCGCGCTCGCCCACGCCTTTTGGGGCGCCGAGGTAGCCGCCGTACCAGAAGTTGGCGCCGACGATATAGTAGGCCTGGCCTTTGCGCGCGAAGTGGGTCTTCTTGGCGCTGACGAAATCGCCTTTGCCGACAGCCGCGCCATCGGCTGCGGAAACGATGCCGCATGCGCTGATCATCAACGCGGTGGCGCAGAATTTGTAAAGTTGTTTCATGTCTCGTTCTTTCTTTTTATGGAGGTTACTTGGTTGGCTTGCCTGCGACGTTCAAAGTCTGCTTCGGTAGCTGCACGGTGATGCTGGCGGCCTTGGCATCACCCGCGTCATGCGCCAGCAACACCTTGTAGCCGCCGCTGGCGACACGCCAGGTCTTCGATTTGCCGTCATACATGGCCAGCAGGCGCGGATCGACCGTCACGCTGACGTCCTTGCTCTCGCCCGGCGCCAGTTCGACCTTGTCCCAGCCGGCCAGGCGCTTCGGCGCTTCCCACTTGACGCCTACCGGCGATACATACACCTGCGGTACGTCTTTGCCCTTGACGGCGCCGGTGTTGGTGACCTTGAAGCTCAGTTGCAGCTTGCCGTCCTTCTCGCTGGCCGCCAGGCCGGAATACGAGAACTGCGTGTACGACAAGCCATGACCGAAGGGGAACAGCGGCTTGAGGCCCTTGGCGTCGAACCACTTGTAGCCGACCGCCGCGCCTTCGTGATAGTTGACGGTGAAGCGCTCGCGGTCCTTCTTCGGATCGCCGTCCAGTTTTGGACGCGGCAGCTGGCTCTCGGAGACCGGGAAGGTAGCCGGCAGGTGGCCGGACGGATTGACCTCGCCATACAGCACGCGGGCGATCGCCTCGCCACCGCCGCTGCCGGCGTACCAAGCCTGCACCACGGCGGCGGTCTGGTCGACCCACGGCATCAGCACCGGACCGGAGGTCTCCAGCACCACCACGGTTTTCGAATTGGCCTTGGCGACGGCGGCGATCAGCGCATCCTGGTTGTCCGGCAGCGACAGCGACACGGCATCGAGCGCCTCGCCCACCCACTGCTGCGCGAAGACGATGACGACATCGGCGTCGGCCGCTTCCTTAGCCGCCGCGGCGGCATCCTTGCCGTCGTTGTAGACCACCTTGGCGCCGCCGGCGCGGGCCTTGATCGCCTTCAGCGGCGACGACGGGTGGTACACCACGGGACCCGGCCAGATGGTGGGTTCGATGCCCGGCACCGCATTGCCGCCGACCGGATACACCAGCGACGAGCCGCCGCCAGCCAGCACGCCGACATCCGAGTGGGCGCCGATAACGACGATCTTTTTGGCGCCGGCCTTGAGCGGCAGCACGCTGCTGGTGTTCTTCAGCAGGACGATGCCCTCCTCCGCGTCGGCCTGGCTCACCTGCTTGTGCGCGTCGAAATCGATGGCGCCGCCTTCCTTGACCGGATTATCGACCACGCCCTTGTCGAACATCGCCCACAGGATGCGGTACGCCATGTTGTCCAGGCGCGCCTGCGGCACGTGGCCGTTTTCAACCGCCTCCTCCAGCGCGCCGCCGAAGTAGGCCGACTTGTCGAACTCCCAGCCGGAGTGTTGATCCAGGCCGCTGTTGGCCGATTCCACGGTGCTGTGGACGGCGCCCCAGTCGGACATCACATAGCCCTTGAAGCCCCAGTCCTTCTTCAGCACCTGGTTGAGCAAGTAGTCGTTTTCGCAGGCGTAGACGCCGTTCAGGCGATTGTACGAGCACATGACCGAGCCGGGATTGGACTGTTCGAGCACGAACTGGAACGCCAGCAGATCGGACATGCGGTTGCTGGCGTCGTCCAGGCGGGCGTCGAGCACGAAGCGGCCGGTCTCCTGGTTGTTGACGGCGAAGTGCTTCATCGTCGCGATCAAGTTGTTCGACTGGATGCCCTTGATCTGCTGCGCCACCATGGTGCCGGCCAGCAGCGGGTCTTCGCCGGCGTATTCGAAGTTACGGCCGTTGCGCGGCTCGCGCAGCAGGTTCACGCCGCCGGCCAGCATCACGTTGAAGCCGGAGGCGCGCGCCTCGCGGCCGATCATGGCGCCGCCCTGGTAGGCCAGGTCGCGGTTCCAGGTGGCGGTGGTGGCCAGACCGGAAGGCAGCGAGGTGCGCTCGCGCGGGTTTTTGCTCAGTTGCGTGGCCACGCCCAGACCAGCGTCGGTCTCAAACAGCGCCGGCAGGCCCAGACGCGGCACGCCCGGAATGTAACCGGCCGAGAAAGGCAGCGCGGCCGGATGCTTCTTGGTCTTGTTGGGGACGAAGTCGGCGCCGAAGTAACCCAGCACCCAGTTCAGTTTTTCCTGCTGGGTCATGGCCTCCAGCGCCAGCCTGGCGCGCTTGTCGGCACCCAGCGACTTGTCCAGCCAGGGCTTGGATGCCGGTTCGGCAGGCCCGTTTGCCTCTTGTCCGGCGGCGTAGGACGGCAGCGCGGTCGCCACGGTGACGATGGTAGCGGCGGCAAGCGTTGCGGCCACCGCCAGCGCGATGGCCAGCGGACGCAGATTGAGTTCGGAATTCATGGCTGTCTCTCTTTATTATGGAAGGCGAAATCAAAAATCAACGGCTGGAATACATACCGGCATATTTCAGGCCGTAGTAGAGGATAAAGGTATAGCAGGCCGCCGGCACGAAGAACGACAGCTGCAGGCCGATGGTGTCGGCCAGCAGGCCTTGCGCGAACGGCACCAGCGCGCCGCCGACGATGGCCATGCACAGGATGCCCGAACCCTGGCTGGTCAGGGGACCGAGTTTGTACAGCGCCATGCTGAAGATGGTCGGGAACATGATGGAATTGAACAGGCCGACCGCGATAACGGCCCACATGGCGAGCGCGCCGTGCGAGAAGATCGCCGTCAGCAGCAGCACGATGGAGGCGGCCGAGTTGAACGCCAGGGCCTTGCCCGGGCTGACGTAGCGCATCACGCCGAAGCCGATGAAACGGCCGATCATGGCGCCAAGCCAGTAAAAGCTGACGTAGTTGGCAGCCGCGCCGTGCGACATGCCGGCGATGTTGGACTCGCCCAGGAAGTTGATCAGGAAGCTGCCGATGCTGACCTCTCCGCCGACGTACAGGAAGATGCCGATCGCGCCCAGCACCAGGTGGCGGTGCGATGTCACTTTTTTGTCCAGCGTGTAGGCGCTGGCTTCCTCGGCATCGACGATCTTCGGCAGGCGCACCAGCGCGAACAGGATGGCGATGGCCAGCAAGGCGGCTGCCAGCACCAGATATGGTCCCTGCACTGTGGCGGCTTCCTCGGCCTTGGTCTTGACGATGTTGGCGACGGCCGGAACGCCTTCGGACAGGATCAGGAAACCACCCAGCGCCGGAGCGATCGCGGTGCCGAGCGAATTAAACGCCTGCGTCAGGGTTAGGCGGCTCGACGCGGTGGCCGGCGCGCCCAGCGCCGCAACGTAGGGATTGGCGGAGACCTGCAGGATGGTGATGCCGCCGGCGAGGACGAACAAGGCCAGGAGGAACAGCGCGTAGCCGCCCATCGAGGCGGGATAGAACATGGCGCAGCCGATGGCGGCGACCACCAGGCCGGCGACCGCGCCGCGCTGGTAGCCCAGGCGCTTGATCAACATACCGGCGGGGAGCGAGACGATGAAGTAAGCGCCGAAGAAGCAGAACTGCACCAGCATCGCCTGCACGTACGTCAGCGTATAAATCGATTTAAGGTGGGGAATCAGGACATCGTTCAGCGAGGTTATCAAACCCCACATAAAGAACAGCAGCGTGATGATCATCATCGGGAAGGTGTTGCTCCCTCCCTGACGCGCATGGTCGTGGGTACTCAAAGTCGCCGGTGCAACGTGCTCCATCAGCTGTCTCCTCTTGGATGGTTTTTATATTAATGAAAAGATTCTGCATCGGCAACGGCCAAGGGTCAAATAGCAAGCGCATTTGGGGCGCAGTTTAGCCGCCTTCACTAAACACGCGATGCCAGGCGATACGGCGTGTTGCGCCGCAGCGTACGGCTAAAAACCGCGTGTTTAGTAAATTGCGCTAAACTTTTCGGGAAAGTCGACGTGTCGTTTGACCGTGGCTGGACGATTATGCAAGACTGCATCCATACCAGAAACCCGCCGACGGCACCGCCGCGAGCCGGTTCATGAGAGATTTGGAGACTGAGATGGGCGATTCCACAAATAGCGCGGCGACCACCGGAGTGACGATACGCGATATCGCACGCGTGGCCGGCGTGTCGGCGGGGACCATTTCACGCGCACTGAAAAACGAACCGGGATTGACCGAGGCCACGCGCCAGATGGTGCTGGAGGCGGCGCGCAACCTCGGTTACGACTTTTGCAAACTGCGCCCGAAGCGCTTGCGCCGCCTGACGTTCCTGCTGCACCGCCAGCACAACACCGCCTCGAGCAGCCCTTTCTACTCGCCGGTGCTGCACGGCGCCGAGGAAGCCTGCCGCAAGCAGGGCATCGTGCTGTCGTTCATGGCGGTCGGCCCGGCCGATGGATTAATCGACCAGATACGCATGCATGCGCCTGACGGTATCGTCTGCGCCGGCTTCTTCGAGCCCGAAACACTGAGCGCCCTGCGCTCGACCGGCAAGCAGCTGGTGCTGATCGATATGAAGCTGCGCGGTTACAGCTCGGTCAATCCGGACAATATGATGGGCGGCTATCTGGCGACCAAACACCTGATCGACACCGGCCGCACGCGGGTCGGCTTCATTTCAGGTCCGCTGTCGCATTACAGTATTCGCGAGCGGGCACGCGGCTACCGCCAGGCGCTGTTCGAAGAAGGCATCCTGGCCGACCCGCGTCTGGAAGCGGGCCTGCCGGACGGCGTCGACCTGGAAACCGGCGCATGGGAGGCGATGGAGCAGTTGCTCGCCCTGCCCCATCCGCCCGACGCCGTATTCTGCTACAACGACAGCGCCGCGCTGGTGGCGATGCGCTGCTGCCTGGCCAGGGGATTGAAGGTCCCGCACGACATCGCCATCGTCGGTTTCGACGATATTTCGACCGCCGTGCTGGGACATCGCCCCTTGACGACGCTGCGCATCGATAAGAAGGCGCTCGGCGCGCTGGGTGTTGAGATGCTGTTGAATGGCCCGCATAACGAGCCGGTCGAGAAAATCGCACCGGTGGAACTGGTGGTACGGGCCAGCACGGTGTTCGACGGCTGGCGGGTGCAGAAGCCGCAGGGCAAAGGAGGCAGCGTGGCCGCCGCCTGAATCCAGCCAGACCGAGGAAGATCGCGCAACAATCGGGATTGGCGCCGCGCCGATGCGGGGCCTGCGCGCGCCTGAAAATATAACACCGGGCAGCCGTAAAAAGCGCCCTGCCTATCAACCAACAACGAACCAACAACGGACCCAATGATGGTACCAGATTTTCAATCCCGCGCAACGCTGCTGAACCACATCCGCCATACCCGCCAGTTTTACGACAGCCGTTGCGTGGACTCGAGCGGCGGCTTCTATCACTTCTACAAGGATGACGGCACCGTCTACGATAGCCACACGCGCCATCTGGTCAGCAGCACGCGCTTCATTTTCACGCACGCGATGGCGTGGCGCCAGTTCGGCGAGGCGGCAGACCAGCAGCGCCTGCGCCACGGCCTGGCCTTCCTGCGCGCCGCCCACCGCAACCCGGCAACCGGCGGCTATGCGTGGCAGCTGGACTGGAACAACGGCGAAGGCCGCGTCACCGACGGCACCAACCACTGTTACGGCCTGGCCTTCGTGCTGCTCGCCTACAGCCACGCGTTGATGGCCGGCGAAACCGAAGCCCGCGCATGGATCGACGAAACCTTCGCGTTGATGGAACAACGCTTCTGGGACGCCAAATACGGCCTGTACGCCGACGAGGCCAGCGCCGACTGGTCGACCTTGGACGCGTATCGCGGCCAAAACGCCAACATGCACGCCTGCGAGGCGCTGATCGCAGCCTTCGAAGCGACCGGCGAGCGCGCCTTCCTGCTGCGCGCCGAAACACTGGCACGCAACATCACGCAACGCCAGGCCGCGCTGGCAGACAATCTGATTTGGGAACACTATCACGCCGACTGGTCGGTCGACACCGAATACAACCGTCACGACAAGAGCAATATCTTCCGTCCGTGGGGCTACCAGCCGGGCCACCTGACCGAATGGGCCAAGCTGCTGCTGCTGCTGGAACGCCATGGCGACCAGCTGGAAGGCGGCAAGGACTGGCTGCTGCCGCGCGCCGTGGAGCTGTTCAACGCGGCGATGGACAAGGCGTGGGACGCGCAGCACGGCGGCATCTACTACGGCTTCGGGCCGGACGACAGCATCTGCGACGATCTCAAATACTTCTGGGTGCAGGCCGAGAGCCTGGCCACCGCCGCCCTGCTGGGAGCCCGCACCGGCGAGGCAAGCTACTGGACCTGGTACGACAAGATCTGGGCCTATAGCTGGGAGCATTTCGTTGATCACCAATACGGCGCGTGGTACCGCATCCTCGGCGCCGACAACAGCAAGCTGACGGACGAGAAAAGCCCGGCCGGCAAAGTGGATTACCACACCATGGGCGCCTGCTACGAAGTGCTGAACGTATTGAAGAAGGATTGAGATGGCGACTTTCCCTTTGTTTGTCGCGGCGGGCGAAGCGCTGACCGACATGATCGTGCAGGACGGCGACCAGCCGAATCCACAGCGCTGGCTTAGCCAGGTCGGCGGTTCGACCTGGAACGTGGCGCGCACAATGGCGAAGCTGGAGGTGCCGACCGCGTTCGCCGGCGCCATCAGCATCGACGTCTTCGGCGACGCGCTGCACGGCGCCAGCGTCGCGGCCAACCTCGACATGCGCTTCCTGCAGCGCTACGCGAAATCGCCGCTGCTGGCGATCGTGCACCGCACCGATCCACCGGCCTACTTCTTCGTCGGCGACGACAGCGCCGACCTGCACTTCGACGCCTCGCTGCTGCCCGAAGGCTGGCGCGCGCACTGCAAATGGGTGCACTTCGGCGGCATCAGCCTGGCGCGCCAGCCTTTGGCCGGCAAGCTGGTGGCGCTGGCCGAACAGCTCAAACTGGACGGCGTGCGCATCAGCTTCGATCCGAACTACCGGCTGCTGATGGACGAGCGCTATGACGCCACGTTGCGCCGCATGACGGAGCTGGCCGACGTGGTCAAGGTGTCGGAGGAGGATCTGGCGGGCCTGTTCCGCAGCGACGACATCGAGACCGCGTTCGCCACGCTGCGCAGCTGGAATCCGGGTGCGACCTATCTGTACACCAAGGGCGGCGACGGCGCCTCGCTGCACATCGGCGGCGAGGAATGGGCGCTGCCGGCGCCGCGCATCACCGTGATCGATTCGGTCGGCGCGGGTGACGCCAGCATCGCGGCGCTCGCGTACAGCATGATGCACCACCCCGAACGCGTGCCGCTGGAGCACCTGCGCTTCGCAGTGGCCGCCGGCGCGGCGGCGTGCCTGGCGGCCGGCGCCTCGCCGCCGTCGCTGGCGGCGATCGAAGCGCTGCTGCCATCGACTGTCGGCGTCTGAGCCGCGTTAGCTTATTGACACGTGAGTCGGATACGCCGGCACGGCGCGATCCGACGCATGTCGTAGCAAATTAATCATCTTCCTTCAACAAGCCGTTAAAACATTATTCTTTGAGCTATATCAAAAGTGCGGCACTGGCGTTAACCCAACATTTGACCCGTGTCAGTGCGAACATAAATGTTTTTCCGGTGCTACACTCGGAAAGTCTTTGTTCCAACTGAGAGGCTTTCCATGAACCAGATGTCCAGGCGACAGTTCCTTCGGGTGACTGGCGCAACCATCGCGGGTTCGAGCATCGCGCTCCTCGGCTTTGCGCCGGCAACGGCCCTGGCCGAAGTCCGGCAGTACAAGCTGGCGCGCAGCACCGAAACCCGCAACACCTGCCCCTACTGCTCCGTAGGCTGCGGAATCCTGATGTACGGTTTGGGCGACGGCGCCAAAAACGCCACCGCCAAAATCATCCACATCGAAGGCGATGCCGACCACCCGGTCAACCGCGGCACGCTGTGTCCAAAAGGCGCAAGCCTGATCGACTTTATCCACTCGCCGAATCGCTTGATGGTGCCGGAATACCGCGCCCCGGGCGCCACGGAATGGAGCCCCATCGCCTGGGATGACGCGCTCACGCGCATCGCCAAGTTGATGAAGGCAGACCGCGACGCCAACTTCATCGAGAAGAGCGCCGACGGCAAAACCGTCAACCGCTGGACCACGACCGGCATGCTGTGCGCGTCGGCCGGCTCCAACGAAGTAGGCTACTTAACCCATAAAACCATGCGCAGTCTGGGCATGCTGGCATTCGACAATCAAGCACGTGTATGACACGGTCCGACGGTGGCAGGTCTTGCCTCGACATTTGGACGTGGTGCGATGACGAATCACTGGGTAGACATCAAGAACGCGGATGTCATCCTGGTCATGGGCGGAAACGCCGCTGAAGCACACCCTTGCGGATTCAAATGGGTCACGGAAGCGAAGGCGCATCGTGGCGCCAAGCTGGTGGTGGTCGATCCGCGCTTTACCCGAACCGCTTCGGTAGCCGACTATTACGTCCCTACCCGCACCGGCTCGGACATCGTATTCCTGGGCGCGGTCATTAATTACCTGCTCACGAACGACAAAATCCAGCACGAGTACGTCCGCAATTACACGGACATGCCGTTCATCGTCCGCGAGGACTTCTCCTTCACCGACGGCCTGTATTCGGGCTACGACGAGGCGACCGGCAAGTACGCGGACAAGAGCAGCTGGAACTACGAGATGGGCGACGACGGCTACGCCAAGATCGATCCGACGCTCGAGCATCCGCGCTGCGTGTACCAGCTGATGAAGAAGCACTACTCGCGCTACACCCCGGAGATGGTGGAGAAAGCCTGCGGCGTGCCGCCGGAGAAATTCCACAAGGTCGCCGAGATGCTGGCGTCGACGGCAGTCCCCGGACGCGCCGCGACCATCCTGTACGCCCTGGGCTGGACCCAGCACTCGACCGGCGCGCAAACCCTGCGCACCGGCGCGATGGTGCAGCTCCTGCTGGGGAATATCGGTATCGCCGGCGGCGGCATGAACGCGCTGCGCGGCCACTCCAACATCCAGGGCCTGACCGACCTGGGTCTGCTGACCAATATGCTGCCCGGTTACCTGACCCTGCCCGGCGAGGCGGAACAGGATTGGGAAGCCTATACGGCCAAGCGGGCGCTCAAGCCTTTGCGTCCGAACCAGCTTAGCTACTACAGCAACGCCAAGAAGTTCCTGGTCTCATTCATGAAGGCCTGGTGGGGCGACGCCGCCACCGAGGAAAACAACTACGCGTTCGACTACCTGCCGAAGCTCGACAAGCCGTACGACATGATGCAGGCCTTCGAGCTTATGCATCAGGGGAAAATGAACGGCTACATCTGCCAGGGCTTCAACATCCTGGCGTCGGCGCCGGACAAGCAGAAGATCACCGAGTCGCTGTCGAAGCTGAAGTACCTGGTGGTGATGGACCCCCTGGCCGTGGAAACGGCGGAGTTCTGGCGTCCGTTCGGCGAGTTCCACCAGGTCGATCCCACCAAGATCATGACCGAGGTGTTCCGCCTGCCGACCACCTGCTTCGCCGAGGAACGCGGCTCGCTGGTGAGCTCCTCGCGGGTGCTGCAGTGGCACTGGCAAGGCGCCGAAGGCCCCGGCCAGACCAAGAGCGATCTGGAGATCATGTCCGGCATCTTCATGCGCATCAGGAAGATGTACCAGACCGACGGCGGCAAATTCCCCGACCCGATCGTCAACCTGACGTGGAACTACGCCCAGCCTCTGAGCCCGCAGCCGGAGGAAATCGCGATGGAGTTCAACGGCAAGGCGCTCAAGGAGCTCACCGATCCGAAGGACCCGACGAAAGTCATCCTGAAGAAGAACGAGCAGCTGGCCGGCTTCGCGCAACTGCGCGACGACGGCAGCACCGCCTGCGGATGCTGGATCTTCGCCGGTTCCTGGACCGCCGCCGGCAACCAGATGGGACGCCGCGACAACAGCGACCCGACCGGTATCGGCAACACGCTGAACTGGGCCTGGGCCTGGCCGGCCAACCGCCGCGTGCTGTACAACCGCGCCTCGTGCGACACCAAGGGCAAACCGTTCGATCCGACCCGTAAGCTGATCGGCTGGAATGGCACCAATTGGGCCGGCGCGGACGTACCGGACTTCAAGGCCGACGAACCGCCGGAAAACGGCATGGGTCCCTTCATCATGCTGGCCGAGGGTGTGGCGCGCTTCTACTCGCGCGACGCCATGGCCGAAGGTCCGTTCCCCGAGCACTACGAGCCATTCGAGACGCCGATCGGCCACAACCCGATGCACCCGAATAACCCGCGCGCCACCAGCAATCCGGCCGGCCGCATGTTCCCGGGCGACAGGGCGAAGCTGGGCAAGGCGAACGAGTATCCACACGTGGCGACCAGCTACCGTCTGACGGAGCACTTCCACTACTGGACCAAGCACGCGCGCCTGAACGCGATCATCCAGCCGGAGCAATTCGTCGAAATCGGCGAAGACCTCGGCAAGGAGATCGGCGTGACGCACGGCGACCGTGTCAAAGTCAGTTCCAAGCGCGGACACATCGTGGCGAAGGCCGTGGTGACCAAGCGTATCAAGGCATTGACCATCGACGGCAAGAAGACCCACCAGGTCGGACTGCCGATTCACTTCGGGTTCAAGGGAGTCACCAAACCGGGCTACCTGATTAACACCCTGACGCCGACGGTTGGAGACGGCAATTCACAGACACCGGAATTCAAGTCGTTCCTGGTGAAGGTGGAAAAAGCATGACGGCCCGAGGAGAATAAAACATGGCTTTACAATCACTTGATATCAAACGAATGTCGGCCACCACGGTGCAGACGCCGGTGGCGCGCACGCCTGCCACGGGCACCGTGGCCAAGCTGATCGACGTCTCGAAGTGCATCGGCTGCAAGGCATGCCAGACCGCCTGCATGGAATGGAACGACTTGCGCGACGACGTCGGCGAAACCACCGGCGTGTACGACAACCCGCTCGACCTGACGCCGCAATCCTGGACCGTGATGCGCTTCTCGGAGTATGAGAGTAACGACGGCAACCTCGAATGGCTGATCCGCAAGGACGGCTGTATGCACTGCGAGGACCCGGGCTGCCTGAAGGCCTGTCCGGCCCCGGGCGCCATCGTCCAGTACACCAACGGCATTGTGGATTTCCATCAGGAGAACTGCATCGGCTGCGGCTACTGCGTCGCCGGGTGCCCGTTCGATGTGCCCCGCATCTCCAAGAAGGACGACCGCGCCTACAAGTGCACTTTGTGCTCGGACCGCGTGGCCGTCGGCCAGGAGCCGGCCTGCGTCAAGACCTGCCCGACCGGCGCCATCGTCTTCGGTACCAAGGAAGACATGAAGGTGCATGCGGCCGATCGCATCGAGGACCTGAAGTCGCGCGGTTACGCCAACGCCGGCCTGTATGATCCGGCCGGTGTCGGCGGCACGCACGTGATGTACGTGCTGCACCACGCCGACAAGGCGCCGTTGTACCATGGGCTGAAGCAGAATCCGAGCATCAGCCCGATGGTCGGTTTGTGGAAGGGCTTGACCAAGCCCCTCGCGCTGGCCGGCATCGCCGCGACGGCGCTGGCGGGATGGTTCCACTATTCGCGCGTCGGTCCGAATGAGGTCAGCAGGGACGAGGAAGCCGAGGCTTTGCATGAGGCCAACCGGATCAGGGAGAACAGAAATGAGCACACCTGAAAACAAACCGTTGCGTGACAAGGACGGCAATCCGCTGATCGAACGCTACACGCCGAATGAACGCAGCAACCACTGGGTCACCGCCATCTGCTTTATCGTGCTGACGGTGTCCGGCCTGGCCATGTTCCATCCGGCGACGGCGTGGATGGCGGTGTTCCTCGGCGGCGGCCAATGGACGCGCATCCTGCATCCCTTCTTCGGGATACTGATGTTCGCCTCGTTCGCGCTGCTGGTGGTGCGCTTCTGGCACCACAACCGCTTTGAAAAAGGCGACACGCAGTGGCTCAAGCAGGCCGGCGACGTGGTGAGCAACCGCGAAGAAAAGCTGCCTCGGGTCGGCCGCTACAACGCCGGCCAGAAAGTGCTGTTCTATGTGCTGATCCTTTGCATGCTTGGCCTGCTGTTGTCGGGTATCGTGATCTGGCGCGCGTACTTCGCGTTCTACTTCCCGATCGACGTGGTGCGCTTTGCCGCGTTGCTGCATGCGTTCTGCGCTTTTGTGATCATTTGCTCAATAGTGGTTCACATCTACGCAGGCTTCTGGATCAAGGGTTCCATCGGCGCGATGGTGCGCGGCACGGTCACCTACGGGTGGGCGCGCAAGCACCATCCGCGCTGGTTCGAGGAAGTCGCGCGGAGCACAAACAAGCCGCGCGATTGATTTATCAATTTGGGATTAAAATAGTTCCCAAGCCGGCGGCCAAGATCAAAAGCGCCGCCGGCAAACTGGGAGACATCTTTTGGTACAACGTCTGCTTGAACCGGGCGAAATCGAATCGCTCGATCACAATGCCATACCGCGCCTGCTGCTGCCGCAAGCACGCAGCCTGTTCACCGCGCGCGCGGCCCGTCTGCGCCAGCTGGCAAACAATGAAATCACCGGAATTCCCGTCGCCGAATCGATGCAGGGCTACCTGCAACTGATGGCGGCGCTGGTCGACGCGCAGGCCGCCGTCGCCGCGTCGCTGCCGGCCGAGATTTTCGCACTGCCCGACGCTGCGGAGATAGCACTGTCGCTCGAACACAATATGCCGCCGCTGCCGGTCAGCGGCACCCGTCCCGCCTCGTGGCGCACCGTATTCACAGCCATCCTCGATCGACTCGAACCGCTGGCGAAAGAGCAGCCGCAGATGGCCGGCGTGCTGGCGCAGCTGCGCGAACTCGATGCCGCCCAACTGGAAGGCTGCGCCGACGCTGTGTTGGCCGAAGTGACCGAAGGCGTCGATCCGCTGCACGCACCGTTTGTCGCCGCCGCGCTGCAGGTGGTGTGGGCGATGCGCGCGAGCCAGCTCGACTCCCCTGCGGTGCAGCCGCTGGTGACCAACACCTTGTGCCCCGTGTGCGGCTCGCACCCGGTGGCCAGCGTGATCCGCATCGGCGGGCAGTCGCAAGGCTACCGCTACCTGCATTGCAGCGCCTGCGCCAGCGAATGGCACATGGTGCGGGTCAAGTGCTCATGTTGCGAGCACACCTCCAAGATCGCCTACCAAAGCCTGGAGACGGCCGAGGACAAGGCAGACGTGGTGGCGAGCGACTCCGCGCCGATCAACAAGGCCAACGACCCAAGCAAGGTGGCGCGTGCCGAGACCTGCGAGGACTGCAAAACCTACCGCAAGATCTTCAACCAGGAGCACGACTTCAACGTCGAACCGCTGGCCGACGATCTGGCCAGCCTGACACTGGACCTGCTGGTCGGCGAGGCCGGCTACGCCCGCGCCAGCGGCAACCCGCTGCTGTGGTTCAACGCCGCATGAACGGCCCAGCCAATCCGGTGAAACCTGCCGGCGCGATCCACCTGCCGGCTGTGCATCTGATCCTGTCGGATGCCGGCTGCGAGGCGCTGGTCGCCGAATACGGCCGCGCGCAAACGACGGAGGCGGCGCGCGCGCTGCTGGCCGAGTTGCGCGGCCTGCTGCTGGCGGCGCGCGATGGTTCCGGCCACGCGCCGGCCACCACCGACACCTCCATTCCCATGCTGTTGACGATGCTCGCGGCGCGCCTGCGCGAGTCCAACCGCTCGCCGCTGCGTCCCGTCTTCAACCTGACCGGCACCGTCCTGCACACCAATCTGGGACGCGCGCTGCTGCCCGACAGCGCCGTGCAGGCCGTGGCCGAGGCGCTGCGCTGGCCGATGAACCTGGAATGGGACATCGACACCGGCAAGCGCGGCGACCGCGACAACCTGGTCGAGGAACTGCTGCTGGAACTGACCGGCGCCGAAGCGGCGACCATCGTCAATAACAACGCCGCCGCCGTCCTGCTGATGCTGAACACCCTGGCGCAGGGCCGCGAGGTGATCGTCTCGCGCGGCGAGCTGGTGGAAATCGGCGGCGCCTTCCGCATCCCCGACATCATGACGCGCGCCGGCGCGGTGCTGCGCGAAGTGGGCAGCACCAACCGCACGCACCTGAAGGACTACGCCGAAGCGGCCGGCCCCCAGACCGCGCTGATGATGAAGGTCCATTGCAGTAACTACGCGATCACCGGCTTCACCAAAAGCGTGGAACTGCCGGAACTGGCGCCACTGGCGCGCAAGCACAATATCCCGACCGCCGTGGACCTGGGCAGCGGCACCCTGGTGGATCTCGAACAATACGGCCTGCCGCACGAGACCACGGTGCGCGAAACCATCGCCGGCGGCGCCGACCTGGTGACGTTCAGCGGCGACAAGCTGCTGGGCGGTCCGCAGTGCGGCATCATCGTCGGCCGCGCGGACCTGATCGCGCAGATCAAAAAGAATCCGCTCAAGCGCGCGCTGCGCGTCGGCAAACTGACGTTGGCCGCGCTGGAGCCGGTGCTGGCCTTGTACCGCGCGCCGGACCTGCTGCCGGAGCGCCTGACCACCCTGAAGCTGCTGACGCGTCCCGCCGCCGCCATGCGCGAACAGGCGCAGTCCATCCTGCCGCTGCTGCAGGACGCGCTGGGCGCGGGCTACACGGTGAGCGCGGAAGCGATGATGAGCCAGATCGGCAGCGGCGCCCTGCCCGTCGATCAGTTGCACAGCCACGGCCTGGTGGTGCGCGCCGCGCCGACGGTCCGCACCGGCAACGCGCTGGGCGTGCTCGAACAGCGCCTCCGCGCGCTGCCGCTGCCGGTGATCGGCCGCGTCTCGCAGGACGCGTTGTGGCTCGACCTGCGCTGCCTGGACCACCACCAGCAGCAGCGCTTTACAGAACAACTGCCTCTGTTGAGGCACACGCCCGCATGATCGTCGGCACGGCAGGTCACATCGACCATGGGAAAACCACGCTCACGCGCGCGCTGACGGGCGTCGACACCGACCGCCTGAAGGAAGAAAAGGCGCGCGGCATTTCCATTGAGCTGGGATACGCCTACGCGCCGCTGGCCAATGGCGACATCCTCGGCGTCATCGACGTCCCCGGTCACGAAAAATTCATCCGCACGATGGCGGCCGGCGTCACCGGCATCGACGCCGCGCTGCTGGTGATCGCCGCCGACGACGGCATCATGCCGCAGACGCTGGAGCATCTGGCCATTTTGCGGTTGCTTGGCGTGCGGCGGGGCGCGGTGGCATTGACCAAGATCGATCGCGCCGACGCGCAGCAACTGGCGCGCGTTGAAGCCGACATCGAGGCGCTGCTGGCGAACACCGATTTCGCCGGTGCGCAAATCTTCCGCACCAACGCCACCAGCGCAGGCGACGCCGGCGTGAAGGCGCTGCTGGCGCATCTGGCGACGCTGGCGACGGCGCTGCCGGCCGGCGATGAACGCCGCCTGTTCCGCCTCGGCGTCGACCGCGTGTTCACCTTGTCCGGCCAGGGCACCATCGTCACCGGCACCGCGCTGGCGGGCAGCGTGCGCGTGGGCGACACGCTGCAACTGGCGCCGGGCGAGCGGCAGATGCGGGTGCGCAGCATCCACGCGCAAAACCGCGCCGCCGACATCGGCCGCGCCGGCCAACGCCTGGCGCTCAACCTGAGCGGCGTATCGAAGGACGAGATAGCGCGCGGCAGCTGGATCGTCGCGCCGGACCTCGCGGCGTGCTCCGAGCGCATCGACGTCGAACTGACGTTGACGCCGGATAGCGGCGTCACCCTGAAGCCATGGTCGCCGCTGCATCTGCATTTGGGCGCGGCGCACCATGTGGCCAACATCGTGCCGCTGGACGGCGAGACGCTGGCGCCGGGCGGCACAGGCCGCGCGCAGCTGGTGCTCGACGCGCCGGTGCACGCGGTGCCGGGCGATCGCTTTGTGGTCCGCAACGCCCAGGCCACCGCCACCATCGGCGGCGGCGTGGTGCTCGATCCCTTCGGACCGGCGCGCAAGCGGCGCAGCGCGGCGCGGCTGGACTGGCTGCGGGCGCTGGCCGATTTCATCGATCGCAATCACGATCGGGATCAGGATCAGGATCGGGATCACGATCAAGACCGCGGCGCTGGCGGCATCGGCGCCCTGCTGGCGCGTAGCCCCCTGGGTCTGCGCATGTCGATGCTGGTGCGGCTGTCGCAACTGCCGGTGAGCGAGATCGTGGCGCCGCCGGGAACCGTCGAAGTGGCGCTGTCCGGCGGCGACGCGCTGCTGATCGCGGCGGCCGAAGTGGCGGCGCTCGAGGCGCGCATCCTCGCCGGCCTGTCCGAATTCCACGCGCGTGCGCCCGACGAGGCGGGACCGGAGCTGTGGCGCCTCAAGCGCATCGTCGCGCCGGAGATGGAGGACCGGCTGTGGAGCCGCCTGGTCGAGGCGCTGACCGGCGCCGGGCAAATCAGGCAGCGCGGCCGCAGCCTGCATCTGCCCAGCCACAGCGTGGAACTGAGCGAGGCCGAACAGACGCTGGTCCAACCGCTGCTGGTGTCCTTGCACGCGGGCCGCTTCGATCCGCCATGGGTGCGCGATCTGGAGCGCCAGCACGGGTTGCCGGAAGCCGAGGTGCGGCGTCTGCTGCTTAAACTGTCGAAGACCGGCGAAATCAGCCAGCTGGTGCCGGATCTGTTCTACCATCCGGCACCGCTGGCCGAGCTGGCGGAGTTGGTGGCGACCTTGCCTGAAGTGCAAGCCTCGTCGTTCCGCGACGCCACCGGGCTGGGACGCAAGCGCGCGATTCAAATCTTGGAGTTCTTCGATCGTGTCGGCTATACTCGGCGCGTCGGCAACGTCCACCTGATCAGGCCCAACGCGGCTTGGTCGTTCAGCGCGCAATAACGACGACAGCGCCGATAACGCACCACGGAAGGCAATCTCATCCGGTGATGGGGCCGGGCTTCAAACCCGGTGGGGGGCGTCAGACGCTCTCCTGTAAGTTCGACTCCTACTGCCTTCCGCCATTTCCCCTCCCTCCTGCCTCCACCACGCTGCTACGCGAGCGCACGTGAAACTACGTAGGTACGTCCCGCACAAATAACGTGTAAAATTACGTCTAAGAAACAGGTGTTGTCAATAATAAAATGTTGGACCTGTTGTAAATTGGTCGCAAGGACCTGCTTTAATGTAAGGAAGCACAAATGATTTTTTCCAAGATGAAGGTCGGCAAGCGGCTGGCGGTGGGCTTCGGCGCCGCCTTATTGCTGTTGCTGACGATCTCCGTGGCCAGTGAACTGACCATCCGCAGCATCGCCGCCGACACCACCAACCTGCTCGAGCAACAGCTCCAGACCGAGCGCTTGGTCACGGAATGGAAAGGCATCATCGAAGCGAACGTGCAGCGCGCGCAGGCCGCCGCCAAGACCAGTGACCCGGAGACGCAAAAGTTCTTCGAAGACGGCATCGCCCGCGCGTCCCAGCGGGTGGGCGGCGCGCAGGAGCAAATCGGCAAGCTGCTGATCGATGCGCGCGCCAAAGAGTTGTTCGCCAAAGCGCTGGAAAACCGCGCGATCTACCAGGGCCACCGCAAGGCGGCGTTCGACGCCAAGGCGCAGGGCGACATCGAGCAGGCCAACGCCATCATCGCGCAAAAATTCGTGCCCTCCGGCGATGCGTACGTGGGCAGCATCGAGGCGCTCGCCGAGCGCCAGAAAGCCTCCATCGATGAGATCGGCAACGGCATACAGCGGCGCAGCGAAGCGGCCGTCATCACCATCCTGACCCTGTCCCTGGCCTCGATCGCCGTGGCGCTCCTGCTGGGCTGGCTGATCACGCGCTCGCTGCTGACCCAGCTCGGCGGCGAGCCCGATTACGCTGCCGGCATCACCGACCGCATCGCCGCCGGCGATTTGACCGTGGATGTGGCGCTGCGCGCCAACGACCGCTCCAGCCTGCTGTTCAGCATTGCCGCGATGCGCGACCGGCTGGCCGCCATTGTCGGCGAAGTGCGCAATACCACCGACGCCGTCGCCACCGCGTCGAACGAGATCGCCAGCGGCAATATGGACTTGTCGACCCGCACCGAGCAGCAGGCCGGCTCGCTGGAGGAGACCGCCTCGTCCATGGAAGAGCTGACCTCGACCGTCAAGCAAAACACCGACTACGCGCGCCAGGCCAACCAGCTGGCGGCCAGCGCCGCCTCGGTGGCGGTGCGCGGCGGCGGCGTGGTGGCCGAGGTCGTAACGACGATGGATTCGATCAGCGCCTCGTCGCGCCGCATCGTCGACATCATCGGGGTGATCGACGGCATCGCTTTCCAGACCAACATTCTGGCGCTGAACGCGGCAGTGGAAGCGGCCCGCGCCGGCGAGCAAGGCCGTGGCTTCGCGGTGGTGGCGTCGGAAGTGCGCAACCTGGCGCAGCGTTCGGCCAGCGCCGCCAAGGACATCAAGCAGCTGATCGGCGACTCGGTCGGCAAGATCGACGACGGCGCCAAGCTGGTGGGACAGGCCGGCGACACGATGACCGAAATTGTCGCCAGCGTGCAACGCGTGAGCGACATCATGGGACAGATCGCCACCGCCAGCGGCGAGCAGGAAGCCGGCATCGAGCAGATCAACCAGGCCATCGTCGAGATGGACGGGGTGACGCAGCAAAACGCGGCGCTGGTGGAACAGGCGGCCGCTGCGGCCGATGCCTTGCAAGGCCAGTCTGGTCATCTGGCGCAGTTGGTCAGCGTGTTCAAGTTGGACGCCGCGCCGTCTCGTGGCCCGACGCTGAAATTGCGCTAATCCAGCTGTAGCGAGTCTTTTGCGACCCGGGCGTCGTAATCGGCCTGAAGATTCAACCAAAATCGGGCGGATACTTTGAAATACGTGGCCAGACTATTGGCCACGCGCTCGGTGACAGGACTTGTCCCGGAGATTAGAGCGTTGAGTTGGGCAACGGGCATGTCCAGCTCCGATGCCAACGCTATCTCTGTCAGACCGAGAGGTCGCATAAACTCCTCGCTTAAAATTTCGCCAGGGTGAATTTCCTCTGCTCTGGTATCCATTACCTGCTCCTAATGATAGTCGACGATCTCAAGATCGTAGACATCGCCATTACGCCATCGAAAGCAAATACGCCACTGATCGTTGATCCGAATGCTGTGTTGGCCAAGCCGCCTGCCGGCTAGAGTTTCAAGTCGATTACCAGGTACGGAGCCTAGCTCGTTCAAGGTCGTCGCGGCGTCAATCATCAACAGTTTTCGTCGCGCCACCTTCTCGATGTGGCGCAGGCGCAGCACAGTTCGCCTCGTAAACAGCTTTTCCGTGTCCCTACTCGCGAAGGAACGAATCATAATAAAAATACCCCACCTGACGAGGATTTACAAACGATTCATTCGACGATAGTGCGGAATTCACCCGAACGGTTTGATGCTAACTAAGCTTAAGCGCCGACGATAGCGTTGCCATTGTCAGGGCAGAATTGATGACTCCGATGACGTTCAACACGCAATAAATGGCACAATACGGCTTCGTTGACCCTGGGATAACTATGAAAAAGATCGCATTTCCCGCCGCCGCTATCACTCTAGCCTTCACCTCTTTCGCTTCTTACGCCGCGGCACCGTCTGTGGCCGCTGAAAAACTATATCAGGCCAATTGCGCCGCCTGCCATGGCGTCAAGATGGAGGGCGGCATCGGTCCGACCCTGGGCAAGCACACCTGGCTGCACGGCGAGCCGACCAAAGCCAACCTGATCAAGGTGATCAGCAAGGGCGTTCCGGAAAAGAATATGCCGGCCTGGTCGCCCGCGCTGAGTGCGCCGCAGATCGCGCTGTTGGCAGACTATATCGCCGCCAGCGCCAATAAACCGATCCTTGCAGCCGCCGCGACCACTTTGGCTGCCGCCGCGCCTGCGGCTGCCGCCAAGGCCCCCCCCGCCCCCGACGGCATCGACCTGAGCGGCTTCAAGCTGCCTAAAGGTTTCAGCATCAGCGTCTACGCCAGCCAGGTCGACGCGGCGCGCAGCATGGCCGTGTCCGACAGCGGCATCGTTTATGTCGGCTCCCGCAAGGCCGGCAAGGTGTATGCGCTAGTGCCGCGCGGCGACAAGCAGAGCGCAGAGGTGGTCACCATCGCCTCCGGGCTTGAAAATCCGATCGGCGTCACCCTGCTCAACGGCGCGCTGTACGTCGGCGAGATCAGCCGCGTGATCCGCTTCGACAACATCGACAAGCGCTACGCGCAAAAGCCGTCGTACGAAGTGGTCAAGGTCGATCTGCCGAACGACAAATGGCATGGCGAAAAGGTCATCAAGGCCGGTCCGGATGGCAAGCTGTATATTCCAGTGGGCGCGCCCTGCAACATTTGCGATACCGACGACACCAAGCACGCCAAGATCTACCGCATGAACGCCGACGGCAGCGGGCTGGAGGAGTATGCGCGCGGCATCCGCAATACGGTCGGCTTCGCTTTCCATCCCACGACCAAGGCGCTGTGGTTCACCGATAACGGCCGCGACGAGATGGGCGACAACACGCCATCATGCGAGCTCAACATCGCGCCCAAGGCCGGCCTGCATTTCGGTTTCCCGTACTGCCACGGCGGCGTGGTGCCGGACCCGGCTTTCGCCAAGGGCCGCAGCTGCGAGGAATTTGTCGAGCCGGTCGCCAAGCTGGGGCCGCACGTGGCGCCGCTGGGCTTGACGTTCTACACTGGCAAGCAATTCCCGGAGGCCTACCGCAACAACGTCTATATCGCCGAGCACGGCTCGTGGAACCGCACCACCAAAAGCGGTTACAGCGTGCGCTTGATTACCTTATATGACAGCAAGGTTGTCAGCGATACGGCGTTCATTGATGGCTTCTTGCGCGGAGAGCAAGTGGTGGCGCGCCCGGTCGATGTGGTCACCCTGGCCGACGGTTCGATGCTGGTATCTGATGACTTCGGCGGACGCATTTTCCGTGTGACATACGACGGCAAGTAATTCGTGACGCGCCGCTGTTCGGGCGCCGATGTTGTCGATATCCAGTTGGGACCATCGACCGGCGCGAAGAAGCGAGGCTTGCTGCTCTGTTCGACTCAGGACCGCTTCAGCTGGCCGATGACGCTGGCCACCTTGGTGGTGATCACATCGATGGCGGGACCGTTTGCGCCATGCGGAATAATGACATCGGCGTGACGTTTGGTTGGCTCGATGAATTGCTTGTGCATTGGGCGCACAGTCTCCAGATACTGGCCGACGACGCTTTCGACCGAGCGGCCGCGTTCGTTGATATCCCTTTGCAGGCGGCGGATGAAGCGCACGTCGGAGGCGGTGTCGACAAAAATCTTCAGCGACATCATTTTGCGCAAGTCCGCGTCATACAAGGCGAACAGGCCCTCGACAACGATGACCGGGGCCGGTTTGACTGGAATGGTCCGGTTGGAGCGATTGTCCTGCGTGAAGTCATACTCGGGCATCTCGATCGCTTCGCCATTACGCAAGGCTTTGACGTGCTGCACCAGCAAAGGCCAGTCGAAGGCCTGAGGATGATCATAGTTCTGCTGGCGGCGGACTTCTGGTGTGAGATGGGATTGGTCGCAGTAGTAGTCGTCCTGCATGACAACCGAGACCATCTCGGCGCCGAACGACGCGAGCACTTGCTGGGATACTGTTGACTTGCCACTGCCGCTTCCGCCGGCGACACCAATGACAAAAGGATGGGAAGAAATCTTATTCATGCCGAATGATACCGGAACCGCGAGCGAACCGACAGTGGCTGGCTGATTCCAAAATGAAGCATTCGGCGATCCGGCCAGGCCTTCGCAGGCCTATGGCGGCCAACTCGCACCATAGACCGGCGCGAAGAAGCGAGGCTTGCTGCTCAGCCCATGCGATGACGTTGTCCTCATATCAATTGCTCATTTTTAAACTCCCGATCAGTCAGCCATTAGTTCGTCTCGGGCAGATAATCTTGCGACAACACCTGCTCAACGCTCCAGGGCATCGCGGCCGGTAAATCGGCGATTTCCAGATGCGCCTCGTGGACGGCAAGTTCAAGCGCGTCCTCCCACACTTCGACCAGCCACTCTTCGCTACCAAACAAGCGCCTGAGGCTTGGCATGCGATGAAGTAGCTTGGCAATCCGGTCGCGCTGATTGCGGATGGTGCATTCCCAGCTGGCGCCGCGTCGGGCCGGCTGATACCGCCACTTGAGCAAATGTCCCAATAGCTTTGTCATGCGATGGGCCAGTTGATGCCGGTGGCTGATGTTCATATCCTCGATCTCCTCGGCGATACCCTCGACGTCGAGCAGGTCCCAGCGGTGCGCCCGCAGCAGCGCCACCTGTCGCTCAGCCCAGGCGGCAACGTCGTCTTCGTAGCGGATGCTCATGATCGCCCCTTGTGGCCCGATTCAGCGGTCGACGCCGCTGGCGGCGGAAAGAAGTCAAAGTCCATCACCTCGCCGAGCTTCCAAGGTAGCTCAGCGGGCAGATTCTTTAGCCCTGCTTCATGTTCAGCACCCCGGACAGCGCGCTGGTAAGTCGTTGCCAGCCAGGCGGGGTTCTCGAGCAACCCTCGAAGGCTTGGACTATCTTCAAGCGCATCTTCGATGGCTGAGCGTTGCATGCCGATCGTTCGAGTCCAACTTCCTCCGCGCCGGACGGGTTGATAGGCCCATTTCAACAAATGCGCCAGCAAGACCACCATATGATTGCGCAACGCGCGCTTGTCGCTCTTGCCCACATCCTCGATCTCCTCGGCGATGTTGTCGACGTCAACCAGCGACCACTGGCGCGTGCGTATCAGTGCGGCCTGCTGCTCGGCCCAGGCAACCACATCATCGTCATACAGCGTACCCATTGCTAATCCTCCTGCAATGCCTCGTCCAGTGTCCACGGGCTAAACTCCGGCAAATCGTCCAATGCGGCCTCCTTGACGGCGAGAATCACCGCATCGCGCCAGACGTCTTCCGCAAAGTCCGGATCCGTCATCAGTTTGCGTAGACCGGGGGTGTGGCGCAGTAACTTCCGCACCTGCGCCCGTTGCTCACGGATCGTTCTAATCCAGCTGGAGCCACATCGGTCCGGCTGATAGCGGCACTTGATCAGATGCTCGACCAGCACCGCCATGCGATGGCAAAACGCGCGTTTTTCGCTCTTGCCCACATCCTCGATCTCCGCGGCGATGTTGTCGATATCCAGTCGCCCCCACTGCCCCGAGCGCAGCAACCCCGCCTGCTGATCGGCCCAAGCGATAACATCTTCGTCGTAAAGCGTGCTCATGCCACCTCCTCCAACCGCACACCTGGAGTTGGACCGGCGCCATGATCAAAAGTTCAAGACGAAAAAAAACCGCGCCGTGTGCAAGCACAGGGCGCGGTTTTAGCGGACTAGTCGTGGATTAGTTTGCTGCGGCGGCCGCTTCTTCAGCGGCTGCTTTCATCGACAGCTTCAGGCGGCCGCGGTCGTCGGTTTCCAGAACCTTGACGCGCACTGCCTGGCCTTCTTTCAGGTAATCGGCAACGGCGTTGACGCGCTCGTTGGCGATTTGCGAGATGTGCAGCAGACCATCTTTACCTGGCATGACCTGGACGATCGCGCCGAAGTCCAGCAGCTTCAACACCACGCCGTCGTAGGTCTTGCCCACTTCGACCGAGGCGGTCAGCTCTTCGATGCGACGCTTGGCTTCCTGGCCGGCGGCGGCGTCGACGGAGGCGATGGTGACCACGCCTTCGTCGCTGATGTCGATCTGCGTGCCGGTCTCTTCGGTCAGCGCGCGGATGACGGCGCCGCCCTTGCCGATGACGTCACGGATCTTCTCAGGATTGATCTTGATGGTGATCAGGCGCGGCGCGAAATCGGACAGTTCCGTTTTCACGTGCGGCATGGCTTTTTGCATTTCGCCCAGGATGTGCTCGCGGCCTTCCTTGGCTTGCGCCAGTGCCACTTGCATGATTTCCTTGGTGATGCCCATGATCTTGATGTCCATCTGCAGCGCGGTGATACCGTTGCGGGTGCCGGCGACCTTGAAGTCCATGTCGCCCAGGTGATCTTCATCGCCCAGGATGTCCGACAGCACGGCGAACTTGCCGCCTTCCTTGATCAAGCCCATCGCGATACCGGCGACGTGCTCTTTCATTGGAACGCCGGCGTCCATCAGCGCCAGGCAGCCGCCGCAGACCGAAGCCATCGACGACGAACCGTTCGATTCGGTGATTTCCGACACCAGGCGCACGGAGTAGCTGAACTCTTCCGGTGCAGGCAGCGCGGCGATCAGCGCGCGCTTGGCCAGACGGCCGTGACCGATCTCGCGGCGCTTCGGCGTACCGACGCGGCCGGTTTCGCCGGTGGCGAACGGTGGCATGTTGTAGTGCAGCATGAACGAGTCGGTGAACTCGCCCATCAGCGCGTCGATTTTCTGGCTGTCGCGGGCGGTGCCCAGGGTGGCGACGACCAGCGCCTGCGTTTCACCGCGGGTGAACAGGGCCGAGCCGTGGGTGCGCGGCAGCACCGAGGTGCGGATCGAGATCGGACGCACGGTGCGGGTGTCGCGGCCGTCGATGCGTGGCTCGCCGTCCAGGATCTGGGTGCGGACGATTTTCGCTTCGATGTCGAACAGGATGTTGTTCACTTCGGCCGAATCGATCGGCGCGGCGCCGGCGGCGGCCGCTTCAGCGGACAGGTCGGCCAGCACTTCGCTGGTGGCGGCCTTGAGCTTGGCGGTGCGCTCTTGCTTGTCTTTGGTCTGGTAGGCTTCGTTGATCTTGCTGGCGGCGAAATGCGTCACGCGGCCGATCAGGGCTTCGTTTTTCGCTGGCGGAACCCATTCGACTTCCGGCTTGCCGCCGTCGCGCACCAGCTCGTGGATCGCGTCGATGACCGCTTTCATTTCGGTGTGGCCGAAGACGACGGCGCCGAGCATGATTTCTTCGGACAGCTGCTGGGCTTCCGATTCGACCATCAGCACGGCCGTTTCGGTACCGGCGACAACCAGGTCCATCTGCGAGGTCTTCAGCTGTTCGACGGTCGGGTTCAGGATGTACTGGCCGTTGGCGTAGCCGACGCGCGCGGCGCCGACCGGGCCGTTGAATGGCACGCCCGACACGCACAGGGCGGCCGATGCGCCGATCATGGCGGCGATGTCCGGGTCGATCTCAGGATTGACCGACAGCACGTGAATGATGACTTGCACTTCGTTCAGGTAGCCTTCAGGGAACAGCGGACGGATAGGACGGTCGATCAGACGGGACGTCAGCGTTTCTTTTTCCGAAGGACGGCCTTCGCGCTTGAAGAAACCGCCCGGGATTTTACCGGCAGCGTAGGTTTTTTCGACGTAATCGACGGTCAGCGGGAAGAAATCCTGACCTGGCTTGGCATCTTTGCGTGCCACAACCGTTGCCAGCACGACGGTGTCTTCGATCGACACCATCACCGCGCCGGATGCCTGGCGAGCGATTTCGCCGGTTTCCAGGGTCACGGTGTGTTGGCCGTACTGGAAGGTTTTCGTAACTTTGTTAAACATGGGTAATCCCTTTCTATTTGCCGACAGATTTTCAGGGGCTGTCGTTCACCTCACCACAGACGGCATACCCGCCGTCTTTGCTACACTTGCTAAAAAAACAGGAATTCCATGCTGCACTGCCAAGACCAAGTTCCGCCTAGCAAGTTTTCACCCGCGAAAATGACAAAATGCCCGCGACAGACAAACTGGCGCAGGCATTTCGATTAAGCCGGATGACGCAAATATTACTTACGCAGGCCCAGTTTAGCGATCAGATCGCGATAACGGGTTGCATCTTTGCCCTTCAGGTACGACAGCAGGCTCTTACGACGGTTAACCATCATAATCAGACCACGACGGGAGTGGTGATCCTTGCTGTGGGCCTTGAAGTGGCCGTTCAGTTCGTTGATGCGTGCGGTCAGCAGTGCAACTTGCACTTCTGGCGAGCCGGTGTCTTTTTGACCACGGGCGTTGTCCGCGATGATCGCGGCTTTGTTGATGTTTTCTACGGTCATGATATTTACCTTTAACATGCGGTGCGCGGAGTCTGAACCCTGCACACCGTGAACTTCAAAAAAAACCGGTCCGAAGACCAGACCCGAAAGTATAGCGGAAAAAGCGCCGCGTGTATCCCGGCTTGGCTACAATTTGTCATCTTCCCTCCTCTATTTGGAGCTGCGACATGAAAACACTGTTCGTTATGGCAACTTTTTGCGGCGTCCTGACCGGCTGCGCCACGATGTTCGGCCCGCCGCCGGCGCCGGGCGACAGCACCCAAGTGGTTCAATCCAAGCTGGGCCGGCCCACCGGCATCTATAAAAACGGACCCGACACGATGCTCGAATACGCCATGGGGCCGTTGGGCCAGTACACCTGGATGGCGCGCATCGGCCCGGACGATCGGCTGGTCTCGTACGAGCAGGTGCTGACCAACGCCAAGTTCGGCACCATCAAAATCGGCCGCGACACCAAGGACAGCGTGCTGGGCATCCTCGGCCGCCCTTCCAAGCAGGTGCGCTACTACAGCGTCGACGGCGACGTCTGGCAATACCGCTATAAGGAAAGCGATGTGTGGAACTCGCTGATGGACGTGCAGTTCGACCGCAACGGCGTGGTGCAGGCCCTCGTCAACGGGCCCGACGAGGAACGCGAACCGCGCTGGCTGCGCTAACCCGCTTGGTAGGAGCAGTCCCACGCGCACCAAAGAAGTGCGCCGACGTGAAATGTTTCTCGCGGTTGCTATGATTTCTCCATATCAAAACGCAACCCACTTCGGAGAATTCATGTCTTTACGTACGCCTTCCGCACGCCACGCAATCTATGCAGCCACGCTTATCGCGCTGAGCACAGCCACCGCGATGGCCTGGGCGGAACCATCACCGGCGCTGGACCGCGCCAGCCTGTCCGTCGGCGCCTTCTACACCGAACCGCGCATCAAGGTCGAAGGCGACACCAACTATGGCCGCATCGACACCGGCACCTACAAATCCGATAACGTGACCTTGCCGCGCGCTAAAGCGAGCGTGCTGATCGGCGATTCGCACGGTTTCGACTTCGATTACTACCGCTACGATAAAGAGTACAACCCCGGCCTGACCGGCAGCACCAACATCAACGGGTTGCCGCTGACGGGCAACGGCAAGCTTAACGCCAAGCTGAAGCTGGACCTGGCCAATGTCGCATATAAGTGGTGGCTGGGCAGCGGCGCGGACGTGTTTGGCGTGGGCGTGGGCGCGGCCTACTATCGCGCGCGCATCGATGGCACCGCGAATGGGGTGTTGAACGGCATTAGCGGCAATGCGCGCTATTCGGAGAATGAAAGCGCTTATGCGCCGCTGGTGGAACTGGGCTGGCGCCATCAGTTCTCGCCGCAGGTGCGCATGTATGCGGATGCCAACGGGATCAAGAAGAATAGCGGCAATATCCAGGGCCATATTTATGGCGGCGCCGTCGGCGTGGAATGGTATGTGACGCCGATGGTGGGCGTGGTGGCCGAGTACAGCGCATCGAAGATCAGCCTGCGCCGCGAACGCGACGATCTGGCGGTGAATATTCGTTTGAACGGACCGGCGGCCTACCTCAAGGTGCGCTTTTAAGTAGGGCGGATTAGCGTAGCGTAATCCGCCATGAGCCGCCGATGGCGCATGCATGGCGGATTACGGCGTTCGCCTAATCCGCCCTACGTGTCTCCAGAATGGAGCTTGGTTTTGTGAACAGCCCGGCCAGGCGGCATTGCCGCTGGCCGGCATTTTATGCCAGCGCCGCGCGCACTTGCGCGGCGCTCGGTATCGGCGCCACGGCGCCATGTCCCTGCGTCGAAAGCGCGGCGCTAACGTTGGCGTACCTTACCGCGTCGCCCAGCGCATCCCCCGCCGCCAGGCGCGCCAGCAGGCTGCCATCGAAACAATCCCCCGCTCCCGTCGCATCCACGGCCCGTACCGGATAGCCTTCGGCCAATCGCGGCGCTTCGCCCTCTTCCGCATACCACGCGCCCTTCGGGCCCGTCTTCAACACCACCGACCGCGCACCCTGCGCGCGGCACCACGCGAACATCGTCTCCACATCGTCGGTGCCGGCCAGCGCTACCGCCTCGTCCAGGCTGGGCATGAACAGATCGGTCATGCCGATGGTCGCGCCCATGACGGCGCGCGCACGCGCCAAAGGCCACAGCGACAGACGCAGATTCGGATCGAAGCTCACTTTTACACCCGCGCGGCGCGCAATGTCGATCGCGGCGAACACCGTGTCGCAGGCGCCGGCCGATATCGCCTGCGAGATGCCCGACACATGCAGCCAGCGCGCCGATTCGATCAGGCTCAAATCCATCGTGCGCGCCTGCATGCGGCTGGCCGCCGAGCCGGCGCGCAGATAGCTGAACGCGTGGCCATCGGGACCGTGGGTGACGAAATACAGGCCGGTGGGCGCATCGGCGTCGCGTGAGACGGCGCTGATATCGACACCCTCGGCACGCCACAAGTCGAGCAGCATCCCGCCAAATGCATCTTCACCGACGCGTGTCAGATACGCGGTGCGCGCGCCTTGCCGGCTGGCGGCGATCACCGCGTTCGACGTGTCGCCGCCAAAGCCCTGGCGGTAGTTTGCTTCGCCTGGTGTGGCCTGGTTGAACTCCACCATGGCCTCGCCCAGCGCAACGATGTCAAAACGCTTTTCAAAATCTTTTGCCACTCAAAACCTCATGGTTGCGGGTTGACACGCTCGATCTTCGAGTGCAGTTTGTTCAGTGCCGACAGGTAGGCCTTGGCCGACGCGACGATGATGTCCGGATCGGCGCCGACGCCGTTGACGATGCGCCCCTCCTTCGACAGTCGCATCGTCACCTCGCCCTGCGACTGGGTGCCGGTGCTGATGGCGTTGACCGAGAACAGCACCAGCTCGGCGCCGCTGCCGACCTCCGATTCGATGGCGTTGACGGTGGCGTCCACCGGGCCGTCGCCCTTGCCTTCGGAGGTGTGCTCTTCGCCGTCGATGAAGAACACCACCCTGGCGCTCGGCGTCTGGCCGGTGTTCGATTGCTGCGACAGCGACGAAAACCGATAGAACTCGCGTTCCTGCGACTGCTGCTCGTCCGAGACCAGCGCCAAAATATCCTCGTCGAAGATGTCGGATTTGCGGTCGGCCAGTTCCTTGAAGCGGATGAAGGCGGCGTTGACCTCCGTTTCCGATTCCAGGTCGATGCCCAGCTCCTGCAAGCGCTGCTTGAAGGCGTTGCGGCCGGACAGCTTGCCCAGCACGATCTTGGTGGCGGCCCAGCCGACATCCTCGGCGCGCATGATCTCGTAGGTCTCGCGCGACTTGAGCATGCCGTCCTGGTGGATGCCGGAGGCGTGCGCGAAGGCGTTGGCGCCCACCACGGCCTTGTTGGGCTGCACCGCGAAGCCGGTGATCTGCGACACCATCTTCGACGCCGCCACGATCTGCGTGGTGTCGATGCCGCATTCCAGGTTGTAGTAGCCGCCGCGCGTGCGCAGCGCCATCACCACCTCCTCCAGCGCGGTGTTGCCGGCGCGCTCACCGAGGCCGTTGATGGTGCATTCGATCTGGCGCGCGCCGCCGATCATCACGCCGGCCAGCGAATTGGCCACCGCCAGTCCCAGGTCGTTGTGGCAGTGGACCGACCACACCGCCTTGTCCGAGTTGGGGATGCGCTCGCGCAGGCGGCGAATGGTCTCGCCGAAGATCTCCGGCACCGCGTAGCCGACGGTGTCGGGGAAGTTGATCGTCGTCGCGCCTTCTGCGATCACGCCCTCCAGCACGCGGCACAGGAAGTCCTCGTCCGAGCGGCTGCCGTCCTCCGGGCTGAATTCGATATCGTCGGTGTGCTGGCGGGCGAAGCGCACCGCGTTCCTGGCCTGCTCCAGCACCTGGTCGGGCAGCATGCGCAGCTTCATCTCCATATGCAGATTGGAGGTGGCGATAAAGGTGTGGATGCGTTTGCGTTCGGCCGGCGCCAGCGCCTCGGCGGCGCGGGCGATATCGCGGTCGTTGGCGCGCGAGAGCGAGCAGATGGTCGATTCGCGCACCACCGAGGCGATCGCCTTGATGGATTCGAAGTCGCCCTGCGAGGCGGCGGCGAAGCCGGCTTCGATGACATCCACCCGCAGGCGTTCGAGCTGCTTGGCGATGCGGACCTTTTCGTCCCTGGTCATCGAGGCGCCGGGCGATTGCTCGCCGTCGCGCAGGGTGGTGTCGAAGATGATCAGGCGGTTGGATGAGTTGTTCATAGTAGCTCCGTTGCTGTGGCTGCGTTGCTTGAAAATGCCCAGGGCCTACCGCCCGTGTGTTGAAGTCCCGGTTAGCGACGCTCGCTCGGATCGTCGCTGTCGATCTCGGTCTGGATCAGGCTCACCGGCTTGCCCTTCGCAAGCCGCCACACCAGCACCGCGTAGCCGGACAGGCCATACGCGATAAAGATCGGGAACAGCACCTTCGGCGGGTCGATCGACACCAGCGCAAACACCAGCGCGATCAGGAACACGGCGATGAACGGCACCGACTTGCGGAAGTTGACGTCCTTGAAGCTGTAGAACGGCACATTGGTCACCATCGACAGGCCGGCGAAGAGGGCAACGCCCCACGAGATCCAGTCCAGCTCCAGGCCGGAGACCTCCTGGTCGACCATCAGCAGGATGAAGCCGGCCACCAGCCCCGCGGCCGACGGCGACGGCAGCCCCTGGAAGAAGCGCTTGTCGACCACCTCGATATTGGTGTTGAAACGCGCCAGGCGCAAGGCGGCGCCGGCGCAGTAGACGAAGGCGGCGATCCAGCCCAGCTTGCCGAGGCCGCGCAGCGACCATTCGTAGATCACCAGCGCCGGCGCGGCGCCGAAGGACACCATGTCCGACAGGCTGTCGTACTGGGCGCCGAATTCGCTCTGGGTGTTGGTCAGGCGCGCCACGCGGCCGTCCAGGCCGTCGAGCACCATGGCGATGAAAATCGCCCAGGCCGAATGTTCGAACTTCTGGTTCATCGCCATGACGATGGCGTAGAAGCCGCAGAACAGCGCGGCGGTGGTGAAGGCGTTCGGCAGCAGGTAAATCCCCCGGTGACGCGGCTTGTCGAGGCCCTCGCCCCTGGCGCGGCGCGCAAAACGGCTGAAGCGCGACGTCTTGGGCAGTTTGGCTTGGGCGGCGACGTTTTTAGCGCGGCGGCGGGGAAAATTCGGCATAGGGTTCCATTCTCATTATGTGGTCTTGCTGCGCCATCATTATAGAGGAGCCGACAATAAAAAAGGGGGATGGCGCCCCATCCCCCTATTCTGCACAACTTTGCTTATTTGAAGCGCACTTTGCCGACGAGATGCATCTGCAAGGTGGTTTCGCCCGGCTCGAAACTCGGTTCGGCGACGTCGACGCTGTCAGCCATCTTGGCGCGCATCATCATCGGCGCCGGCGCTGAGGCGCGTTCCTGCGCATAATTGCCCGAGCCTTCGAAGTCGACAGTGTCGAGCACGGCGTCGCCGACCTTGCGGCCCATGGCGTTGGCGATCGAGTTGATGCGCTCGTTCAGGTTTTTATAGGTGGCGGCGATGCGCTCGTCGTCCAGTTTTTTGGTCGTTTCCGGCGTCAGGCCGAACTGCAGGCCGTTCAGGGTCAGTACCTTCTGGGCGGCGGCGACGGTTTTCGGCAGCTTGTCGAGGCTGGTGGTGGTCACTTCCAGGTACTGGCCCACGCGCCACGCGGTCGGCACGCGCTGCTTCGGCATCTGGCCGTTTGGCAGCGGACGGTCTTCCGGATACACGGGATAGGTGTAGTAGCCCTGTGTTTTAAGCTTGGCTTGCGGATCGGCCGCCTTGACGATGTCGAGGCCCTGCTTCATCTTCTGGTTGACGCGCGAGGCGGCGGCGGCCTTATCCTTGTCCTGCTCTTCGACCGCCAGGGTGGCAATGACTTGATCGTTGGCGTGTTTGACTTCGCCGAAGGCCGGCACCACCACCAGCGTGCCGGTGGTCGGCAGCGCATCGGCCGGCGCGGCGTGGGCGGCGAGCGCGAAGGAGACGGCAGCGGCTGCGGCGAGATTTTTCATTACGGTCATTGCGGACTCCAAAGTTGAGATTACGACAAGGCGAACTTTACCTGAATTTAACCGGGGCACATGTAAGACATGGTGAGTGTTTGTAACATTTCTGGTGGGCCATAAAGTTATGCTAGAGTGATTGACTGTGCATGAATGACATCTCGACAAGATTGAATCGGGAATCAACGCGAAGTTGAAGGACTCTAATGTCATATCCATTTTTGGGCGATGTGGTCAAGGACTTGACCGGCTACGACATCCCGCTGCCGCTTGCGACGTTCGGGCTGTTCGTCGCGCTCGGCGCCTTGGTGGCTGGAGCGTGCTTCCACGCCGAACTGGCCCGTCTGTACCGCTCAGGCAAGATCCGCGCGGCATGGGTTCGGGGAGCCGAGGTGCCGCCGCAACAAGTGGTCAGCGACTTCATGGTGGTGGTGATGATCGCCGGCGTGGCCGGTGCGCGCCTGTTCCACATCCTTGAACACACGGGCCAGTTCATGGCCGATCCGCTGAGCATGATCTTCACGCGCTCGGGACTGAGTATTTTCGGCGGGCTGATTGTCGGCACCCTGGCCGGCATGGTTTGCGTACGGCGCTGGCGCCTGCCGGTGCGCCCGCTGCTCGACGCGGCGGCGCCGGCCATGATGATCGGCTATGCGGTCGGGCGCATCGGCTGCCAGGTGTCGGGCGACGGCGACTGGGGCACGGTGGCCAATATGGCGCTCAAGCCGGACTGGCTGCCGACGTGGTTCTGGGCGCAAACCTACGACAACAACATCTTCGGCCAAGTGATCGCCGCACCCGGTGCGTATCCGGCGCCGATCTACGAGACGGCGATGGCGGCGGTGTGCTTCGTGGTGCTGTGGGCGCTGCGCCGGCACCCGTTCCGCACCGGTTGGCTGTTTTCGGTGTACCTGATACTGGCCGGCGTGGAGCGCCTGCTGATCGAACAGATCCGCGTCAATCCCGTGTTCGATGTGCTTGGCATGAAGGCCACGCAGGCGGAGATGATCGCCGTCGTGTTGATCGTGCTGGGACTGGTCGGCGCGGTACTGCTGGGCCAGCGGCAAAGTGCCGATGACAAGCTGCTCAATCCAAGCTGAGAGAGGACAACTGACATGTGGTTCAGCCACCCCAAGCCTTTCATCCGCAGAGCCGTCGCCATGCAGATGGCCGAACATAAGAAACTGCCGCCGCCGGATACGACGACGATCACGATCGAGCACGAGGATATGTCCATCCCCGAGCTAACGCGCCAGGCCGGCACGGCAGCCGATAGCGCCGTGCCAATCCGCCTTAGCGTCACGCTGCAGTTGCGGGAATATCTTGATTTCCGGTGGGCGAGCAACCGGTCGGGCAAAAAAAGGATGCGCCTGCCCGATACGGTGGCCGGCGCGCTGTGGTACTACCTGCGCGTGCGCAATGCGGCCGCGAGCGCGATTGATATCGACGAGCAGCAGATCACACGAAGCGGCGCCGGCGGCACCTCGGTCTGGAGCTGGCGCGACGTGCGCGAGGTCCGCCCCAACCCCACCGGCTACCTGGTGCGGCTGGCCGATACGTCGATGCCCATCCCCTACCGCCTGTTGAGCGCCGATCAGCGCGCCCGCTTCAGGGCGATGATCCGGAGGTAGCCATGGCGCTTGATTTCATCGGCGAAGTACTGGTGCGGATAGGCATCGAAGCGTTCGCCTACGGCACCGGCCGGGTCGTCATTCCGGTGCTGTCATTGGGCAAGGCGCGCGTCGACAAGTGGAACGCGCGGAGATACATCACAACGTTCGAATGGTGGTGGCGCGAAGACGGGCAAGTGGTGTTCAGCGGCGAAACCGCCGCATTCATCGGGGTGTTGTTTTGGATCGCTCTCATCGTCGCTGTCAGTGTAATTTTCTGAATAGCGCCAAATCGAAGTGGACTCAAGCCACAGCCTTCTTCGATTCAGTTCCAGTGACACCGATCAATGCCTGCTGTCGGTGCCGGACCGAAAATTACACATCCGCGACGTCTGCCCCGATTGCTGACGTCGCTTGAAGTTTACGCCTCATCTTCCTACACTAACCTTATGCTGATCACGTTCGATCCAGTCAGTATGAGGAAAGCCAATGAACGCGAAATATCCCGTATCGCACCCTCCCTTGGGCTCTGATCTGGCCGGCGTCGACGCCCACGAGATCCAGCCTGAGGAGTATGAGGAAATTCCCGAGTTGACCGAAGAAATGCTGGCCATCGCTGTTATCAAGAAACCAGTTAGCGGTTCGTCGCCCGTCTACGTCAACGCGCCTATGCCTCACAAAGAACCAAATAACGATGATCCGGTTTAATTCCGCAGGATCATCTTGCGTTGCAATGCAAAAAGCCGGCTCCCGCCGGCTTTTGCGCAATGAAGAAGCTGCCCAATTACCGCTTGGCGCCGTTCGCGCGCTTGCGCCCCGCCAGCCCCAGCAAGCCCAACCCGAGGCCGAACATGGCATAAGTGGACGGCTCCGGCACGGCCGACACCGCCGTGTTAAAGGTGATGTTATCAACCCCCACCCAATCTTCAAAGGAGCCATTGTTGATGACAACGCTTGTGATCGGCGTGGCGCTGTTGAAGCTGAGCGTGAACTGGCCCGTATCGACCGCGCTGCTCGCCGTGCCCAGCAAGGTCGAGCCGTTGTAGGCGTAGATGGCGACATGTTCCGGAATATAGACGCCGGCGAAGTCGATGCTGAATGACGTCACGCCCTGGCTGAAGTTAGCGGCAAAACTGGGGTCGCCGTTTTCAAAATACCAGCCGAAAAAGCTGTGCAAGACGTTACCGCTGACCAGCGGCGGGGCGCCCACGCCGCCAACGTCGAAGCCGTCGGACGATACGATCGTCATGTCCGTGTTGGTGGCCCAGTTGCCGGAGGGTCCGCCGGGACCCGAGAACGCATTGGGGGCGAAGGTCACGCCGTAGGCGGCATATTGATTGCCCAGCGTTTCGCCTTCGGCCAGCCCGCCGATCGGATCGTCGGCGTCGAAGGTGATACGGACAGGGTCGGCGGAGGCGGTGGCGGACAGCAGGCACAGCGCGACGGTGGCGGCCAGCGTTGAATATTTAAACATTGTCATCGTTACTCCATCATCAGGTGGATAAAGCGGGCGGCTTCCGACGCGGAAAGCCACGCGCGCACGACGAGAGAGAATTTCAAATCTCGCAACTAATTATAAAAATACTATTAAACAAAAGTCTACTTAAATCGCTGCGGCGCAGCAAATAAGCGTCGCCGTGTCGCAAATGCAAAAAAAGCCGGCTCGCGCCGGCTTTTTCGTGAAGAACATAAAGCTTAGTTCTTCGACTGGTCGACCATCTTGTTCTTGGCGATCCAAGGCATCATCGCGCGCAGTTTCGCGCCGACTTCTTCGATCGGATGCTCCGCGGTCAGGCGGCGACGGGAGATCAGGGTCGGTGCGCCGGCCTTGTTTTCCAGGATGAAGGACTTGGCGTATTCGCCGGTCTGGATGTCCTTCAGGCACTGGCGCATCGCGTCCTTGGTGGCCGACGTCACAACCTTCGGACCGGTCACGTACTCGCCGTATTCGGCGTTGTTCGAGATCGAGTAGTTCATGTTGGCGATGCCGCCTTCATAGATCAGGTCGACGATCAGTTTCAGCTCGTGCAGGCACTCGAAGTACGCCATTTCCGGCGCGTAGCCAGCTTCGGTCAGGGTTTCGAAACCGGCTTTGATCAACTCGACGGCGCCGCCGCACAGAACCGCTTGTTCGCCGAACAGGTCGGTTTCGGTTTCTTCGCGGAAGTTGGTTTCGATGATGCCGGCGCGGCCGCCGCCGTTGGCCGAGGCGTACGACAGGGCGATGTCACGGGCGATGCCGGACTTGTCCTGGTACACGGCGACCAGGTGCGGCACGCCGCCGCCCTGGGTGTAGGTGGCGCGCACGGTGTGGCCCGGGGCCTTCGGTGCAACCATGATCACGTCCAGGTCGGCGCGTGGCACGACTTGGCCGTAGTGCACGTTGAAGCCGTGGGCGAAAGCCAGCACCGCGCCTTGCTTGGCGTGCGGGGCGACGTTTTCGTTGTAGACCTGGGCGATGTTCTCGTCCGGCAGCAAGATCATGATGACGTCGGCGGCCTTGATGGCGTCGTTCACTTCGGCGACCTTCAGGCCGGCCTTTTCAACCTTGTTCCACGAGGCGCCGCCCTTGCGCAGGCCGACGGTGACGTTCACGCCCGAATCGCTCAGGTTCTGTGCGTGCGCGTGACCCTGCGAGCCGTAGCCGATGATGGCAACGTTTTTGCCCTTGATCAGGGAGATGTCGGCGTCTTTGTCGTAGAAAACTTTCATGATAATTCCTTAATATTTTTGATGTGGGGTGCGATACGGTTTTGGAGTCGTACCATTAAACTTTGAGGATGCGTTCGCCGCGTCCGATGCCGGAACCGCCGGTGCGTACCGTCTCCAGGATGGAGGCGCGGTCGATCGAATCGATGAACGCGTCGAGCTTGCTCTTGGCGCCGGTCAGTTCGATCGTGTAGGTCTTCTCGGTGACGTCGATGATGCGGCCGCGGAAGATGTCCGCCGTCCGTTTCATCTCTTCCCGTTCCTTGCCGACCGCGCGCACCTTGATGAGCATGAGTTCGCGTTCGATGTGCTGACCCTCGGTCAGGTCCACCACCTTCACCACCTCGATCAGGCGGTTCAGGTGCTTGGTGATCTGCTCGATGATGTCGTCCGAGCCGCTGGTGACGATGGTCATGCGCGACAGGGTCGGATCTTCGGTCGGGGCCACGGTCAACGTTTCGATGTTGTAGCCGCGCGCCGAGAACAGCCCGACGACGCGGGACAGCGCGCCGGCTTCGTTTTCCAGCAATACAGAGATAATGTGTCGCATGTTATAAGTCCTCCGAACCCAGCAGCATTTCAGAGAGGCCCTTGCCCGCTTTCACCATCGGCCAGACGTTTTCCGATTGATCGGTGATGAAGTTCATGAACACCAGCTTGTCCTTCATGCCGAAGGCGTCGCGCAGCGCGCCGTCGACGTCGCCCGGTTTCTCGATGCGCATGCCGACGTGGCCGTAGGCCTCGGCCAGCTTCTCGAAGTTCGGCAGCGAATCCATATAGGACTCGGAGTAGCGCGAACCGTAGTCGATCTGCTGCCACTGGCGCACCATGCCCAGGAAGCGGTTGTTCAACATGATGATCTTCGGCGTCAGATGGTATTGCTTGCAGGTGGCGAGCTCCTGGATGCACATCTGGATCGAGCCTTCGCCGGTGATGCAGGCGACGGTGGCGTCCGGGTTGGCCATCTGCACGCCCATGGCGTACGGCAGGCCCACGCCCATCGTGCCCAGGCCGCCCGAGTTGACCCAGCGCTTGGGCTTGTCGAACGGATAGTACTGCGCGGCCCACATCTGGTGCTGGCCGACGTCGGAAGTGATGAAGGCGTCGCCCTTGGTCACTTCCCACACCTTCTGCACCACCGATTGCGGCTTGATGACCAGGTCCGAGGTGGCGAACTTCAGGCAGTCCTTGCCGCGCCACTCGTTGATCTGCTTCCACCAGTCCTTGACGGCGGGCGCGTTCGGCTTGGCGTCGGTCGCGTCGAGCTGCGCCAGGAATTCGATCAGCACGTCCTTGACGTTGCCGACGATCGGGATGTCGACCTTCACGCGCTTGGAGATCGACGACGGATCGATGTCCACGTGGATGATCTTGCGCGGATGCGAGGCGAAGTGCTTCGGGTTGCCGATCACGCGGTCATCGAAGCGGGCGCCGATGGCGATCAGGACGTCGCAGTGCTGCATCGCCATGTTCGCTTCGTAGGTGCCGTGCATGCCGGGCATGCCGACGAAGTGCTCGCTCGAGGCCTTGTAGGCGCCCAGGCCCATCAGGGTGTTGGTGACCGGGAAGCCGAGCTTGTCGACCAGCTTGTTGAGCTCGGGCGAGGCGTTGGCCAGGATCACGCCGCCGCCGGTGTAGATCATCGGACGTTCGGCTTGCAACAGCAGTTGGACGGCCTTGCGGATCTGGCCCGAGTGGCCCTTGTCGACCGGTTTGTACGACCGCATCTCGACCTCTTTCGGGTACGAGTACGTCGTCTTGTGCATCGAGATATCCTTCGGGATGTCGACCAGCACGGGGCCTGGACGGCCGGTGCGGGCGATGAAGAAGGCTTTCTTGACGGTTTCCGCCAAATCCTTGACGTCTTTGACGAGGAAATTGTGCTTGACCACGGGACGGGTAATACCGACCGTGTCGCATTCCTGGAAGGCATCCTGGCCGATGGCGTGGCTGGGCACCTGGCCCGAGATCACGACCATGGGGATGGAATCCATGTAAGCGGTGGAAAGGCCGGTGACGGCATTGGTGACGCCCGGACCGGACGTGACCAGCGCGACGCCTACCTTGTTCGAACTGCGCGAGTACGCATCGGCGGCGTGGACCGCGGCCTGCTCGTGACGCACCAGCACGTGTTGGAATTTGTCTTGCTTGAAGATGGCGTCGTAGATATACAGGACGGCTCCGCCAGGATAGCCGAAGACGTGTTCCACGCCCTCTTCCGCCAGGCAGCGCACGAGTATTTCCGCGCCGGTGAGTTGGCCGTTTTGGCCACCAGATTGTTGTGACGATGCTTCGGTGTTCATGAAACATTCCTTTCAAGGTCCATTGGAGATTGATCGGATGCTCTTCCCTCGCGAAGTATGCCTGCCCCTACAGCTTTGCCCAGCTTCCCTTTGTCATGCGGTCACACCAGCCTCTTCCGCCAACCGTAGTGGCGTGCAAAGCGGTGCTCAGCGCAAATATCGTTCTGCCGGATCCTTCTGTAGCGGTTGTGCGTACCTCTCGCGCTTGTGGCACGGGTTAGAGCAAACTGCCTACATATGAAAGCGCGTCGTGTCGATGGCGGCGTTGTGTGCCTGCTGCGACAAGACCATAAAGCTTCGGGGTGTTCAAAGCGTCCCATACGGTACACCTAGCGCACCGGTTTGAGCAAGGACAAATTGGATAAACAGCGGTAAAAAGCTTGTTGGCGGTGCAAAAATCCGGTGTTTTGACGTAAAACGGTGCAAGGAATGCCGATTTTTGCTAGCATGCGCTCAGTTCGCAAATCGCCGCCAGCTAGCCATACCAACAACAATCAGCAGCAATTATGCGCCTATCGCCGGTGATCCCGGCAGTACCTCACCCAACGCATGGCCACAGACAAAGAATTATCCGACTTTCTCGAAAACGTCGAGCGGCGCGCCTTCAAACAAGCCGTCTACGCGGTACGCAAGGACGAATCGGCCCTGGACATCGTGCAGGACGCGATGATCAAGCTCGCCGAGAAATACGGCGACAAGCCGGCCGCCGAGCTGCCGATGCTGTTCCAGCGCATCCTGCAGACCACCATCCTCGATTACTTCCGCCGCGAAAAGGTGCGCAACACGTGGGTCAGCCTGTTTTCGGGCATGGCGCCGTCGGGAGAAGGCGGGGATGACTTTGATATACTGGAATCGTATGCAGCCGAGGAAGGCACCGAGGCCTCGGAATCGAGCGCCGACAAGGTCGAACGCCAGCAAATGCTGGCCCTCATCGATGCGGAAGTACAAAAGCTTCCGGCACGTCAACGAGAAGCCTTCCTTATGCGTTATTGGCAGGATATGGACGTGGCTGAAACAGCCGAAGCAATGGGATGTTCCGAAGGGAGCGTGAAGACGCATTGCTCACGCGCAACACACACTCTCGCCGAGTCGCTCAAAGCCAAGGGAATTAAACTATGAATACCGATGAACTGAACTTCGCCTACAAGGTACGTCACGCGCTCAACGAGCGGCTGGACGATTTGCCCGCGTCGACCACGGACCGGCTGGCGCAGGCGCGCAAGCTGGCGCTGGCCCGCAAAAAAGCCCACGTCGAGGTGCCGATGAGCGTGCGCGTCGCCAGGACCGAGATGGCCACCTCCGGCGGCTTCCTGTCCCGCGGCTTCGGCTGGCTGGGCCGCATGGGGGTTGCCGTGCCGATGCTGGTGCTGGTCGCCGGCCTGGCCGGCATCTACCAATACGAGCAACAGCAACGCATCGCCGATCTGGCCGAGCTCGATGCTGCCGTCCTGTCCGATGAATTGCCGCTGTCCGCCTACCTGGACCACGGTTTTAACGCGTATCTGACCCAGAGCGAGCAATAAGCATGGCATTGAGCGGTCGGGCAAAATGGGGCGTCGCTGCGGCGGCGGTGGTAGCGGTAGCAGCGGCCGGGGCGATATGGATGGGCAACCAGTCCGGTACGCCCGTGCTTGCTGCCGGCCCCCTGACCGTGAGCAATGGCGAGATCCCGCCTGAGAAAATCCAGTGGAAAGACCTGACGCCGGCGCAACAGCAGGCGCTCGAGCCGCTGGCCGGCGAGTGGGACGCGATGGAACCCATCCGCAAGCAAAAGTGGCTGGGCATCGGCAAGCGCTACGCGTCGATGAAGCCGGACGAACAGTTGCGCGTGCAGGAACGCATGCGCGAGTGGGTCCGGATGACGCCGGAGGAGCGCCGCCAGGTGCGCCAGAATTTCGCCCGCGCGCAAAAACTCGATCCGTCGCAAAAATCGACCCAGTGGGAATCCTACCAGCAGCTGTCCGAGGAAGAGAAAAAAGCGCTGGCAGCCAAGTCGCCAAGCAAAAAACAGCTGGCCAACCTGCCGACCCCTTCGCAAAGCAAGATGAAACTTCCGGCACCGATCAAGCCGGGCGCGCCGGTCACCGGCACGGCAGCCGCCGCCGGCGCGACCGCCCCGGCGGCGACGGCGCATCCTCCCTGGGTCGATCCGGCCACCGGCGGTCCGTTGCCGAACGCCTCGAACATCGCGCCGGTGATCTCCGCGCCCGCCCCTGCCGCGGCGCCGGCGTCCGTGCCGACCGCGCCGGCCGCAGCGGCCGCACCAGTGACCGCGCCGCCGGCGCCGGCCGCCGACAATGCAAAGTAGCCCGTCGCCGACCATCAAGCGCCGCTTGATTTCGATGGTCTACGAGTGCCTGCTGGGATTCGCGGTGCTGTTCCTCCCCTTCCTGATTTTTGAGATGATCACCGGCGCCAGCCACGCGCCGCTGGTCGAGCACATGCGCCAGGCGCTGGCCTTCCTGGTGCTGGGCGTGTATTTCGTCCACCAGTGGAGCCGCGACGGCCAGACCCTGGCGATGAAGACCTGGCGCCTCAAGCTGGTCCGTCCCGGCCATGCGCACGTCCCGCCGAAAACCGCCGCCGTGCGGTATCTGCTCAGCTGGATGTGGGTGCTGCCGGCGCTGGCCGTCAGCCTGGCGCTGGACCTGCACCGCTGGCAGGCGCTGGGCGCGGTCGGCGCCGGCATTTTGCTGTGGTCGCTTACCGCGTTTTTCGACAAGGACCGCCAATTCCTGCACGACAAACTGAGCGGCACCCGGCTGGTGCAACTGCCGCCGCCGGAAAAGAAAAAGAAGACCGCGCCGGCGGTATAATTGTCGCAATCTTCTGTGGCAGAATGAGCGTTCCGCCACTAGGAGATAAGATGACCAAGTTAGTCCGCCTGATGTACGGGGCCGCCCTTGCCCTGACCGCTAGCGCCGCCCTGGCGCAAAAGCCCGTTCCACCCGCCCCCGTCGCCAAGGTCGTGCCGGTCACCGACACCTACTTCGGCGAGGCCATCGTCGACCGCTACCGCTGGATGGAGAACGACAAGGACCCCGACTGGCTGCCCTTCCTGAAACAACAGAACGCGCACGCACGCGGCGTGCTCGACGCGCTGCCCAAGCGCGATGTGCTGCTCAAACGTATCCAGCAATTGTCGGGCGACGTGGCCGCGCCGGCGCAAGTGCAGAAAGCCGGCGACAGCATCTTCTACCAGCAGCGCCCGGCTGGCGCCAACAACTTCAAGCTGTTCGTGCGCGATGCCCAGGGCAAGGAGCGCGTGCTGGTCGATCCGACCAAGCTCGACACCAAGTCCAGCCACTATTCGCTCGACTGGTGGCAGCCGTCGCCCGATGGCAGCAAACTGGTCTATGGCGTGTCCAAGGATGGCAGCGAGGATTCGGTACTGCAGATCATGGACGTGCGCAGCGGCGCGATCTTGAAAGAACGCATCGCCGACACGCAAGGCGCCAATCCGAACTGGCTCGACGACAGCTCCGGCTTCTTCTACAACCAGCTGACCGGCAAGGTCAACACGCCGGAGCGCTATCTGGACGCGCGCGTACGCTTCCATAAGCTGGGCGCCAATCCGGCCAAGGATCCAATCCTGATGCAGCGCGGCCGCGACCCGGCCGTCCAGTACGACAAGATCCAGGCGCCATACATCGCCACGGCCCCGCACTCCAGGTACGCGGTGCTGTTGCTGATGGACGTGCGGCCGGAGCATCGCATTTATGTCGCACCGGTCGCCGACGTCCTCAAGGGCAAGGCCAAGTGGACCAAGGTCACCGATTTCGACGATGAAGTGACCGGCGTCGAGCTGCACGGCGACGACCTGTACCTGCTGTCGACCAAGGGCCATCCGCGCGGAAGGCTGCTGAAGACCTCGGCCAAGGCGCCATCGCTGGCGACGGCGACCGAGGCGGTGGCCGAGTCGACGCTGGTGCTCGAAGGCACCGCCCGCGCGCAGGACGGCTTGTACATCCGCTCGATGGACGGCGGCAATAGCCGCCTGCAGCGCCTCGGCAACGACGGCAAGCTGACCGACATCGCCCTGCCCTTCGACGGCACGCTGCGTTCGATCGAAGCGAGCGCCGACGCGCCGGGCGCCTTGACGATCCTGTCGGGCTGGCTCGAACCGGCCGGCATCTGGGCCGTGGGCGCGGACGGCACGCTGGCCGACACCGGCATCACCCCCAAGCCGGCGATCGACGTCAGCGCCTACACGACCGAGCGCCGCTACGCCAAGGCCAAGGACGGCACGCAGATCCCCTACAGCCTGATCTACAAAAAGGGGCTGAAGATGGACGGCAAGAATCCAACCTTCATCTCGGCCTACGGCAGCTACGGCGCGGCCGCGTACACGCCGTCGTTCGCCGGTCGCGCGCTGGCGCTGGCCGACCAGGGCGCCATCATCGGCTACGCCAACGTGCGCGGCGGCGGCGAATTCGGCCGCGAGTGGCACCGCGCAGGCAAGCTGGAAAACAAGCCGAACACGTGGCGCGACCTGATCGCCGTCAGCGAGGACCTGGTAGCCAACAACTACACGGCGCCGGCGCACCTGGCCATCGGCGGCCGCTCGGCCGGCGGCATCCCGATGGGCCGCGCGATGGAGGAGCGTCCGGACCTGTTCGCGGCCGTGGTGTCGGGCGTGGGCTGGCACAACCCGTTGCGCTACGTGGCCGAGCAGAACGGCTACGCGGAAGAACCGGAATGGGGCGCGATCTCGGACCCGGCCGGACTCAAGGCGCTCAAGAGCATCGACAGCTACCAGCAAGTGGTCGACGGCACCAAGTATCCGGCGGTACTGCTGACGACCGGCGTGACCGATCCGCGCGTGGCGCCGTTCCATCCGGCCAAGATGGCGGCGCGGCTGCAGACGGCCACCGCCAGCGGCAAGCCGGTGCTGCTGCGCGTCGACTTCGACGCCGGCCACGGCATGGGCTCGACGCGCGCCCAGCAGGATGCCGAATCGGCCGATACCTACGCCTTCATCTTGTCACACACCGCCGCAAGCCAGCCCTAAGCGCAGCAAATAGCGCAGCCGTCCGCGCAGGCTCGCTCCCAGTGGGAGCGAGCTGACATGGCGCTACGAGCCCGTCCTATAGCCACCTCCCCCACGCTGCGTTTTAATGCTTGAACGCGCGTGCGGCGGGAGGAACGGCCTGTCGCACGCATTGACCCACAACAATTGCGACATTGAGGTGACACCGTGGATTTTGAACTGAAGGAAGTAATGGAGGCGGTCGGACCATCGGCCGCGTTGGCGTTTGCCGCCTGGTTGTTCCTGCAACTGCTACAGCAGCGCTACTCGGCCGCCTATACACGCTACCGCGAGCTGGTCAATTCATTCCGCACCGGACTGGAAGGCAAGCGGCGTGAGATCGTCAAGGAGGAAATCGGGATTTACCGGAAGCGCGTGTTTTATATGATGCACTCGGCGAACATCGGTACCGTGGCAGCCATGCTGTTGCTGGCGGCGCTGGTATGTAGCGGCCTGAACGCCGTCTTCAAGCTCGACTGGCTCAAATTCATCGGCGCGCCCTGCATCATCGTAGGCCTGTTATTGGTGATCCCGGCGGCGGCGCTCATCATCGTGGAGAACCTGATGATACGGCGGCCGATCGAGGCCGAACTGGCCGATCTGGAAGAGTTCAACGGACAACCCGAAGCTGGCCCGGCGCATGGAGGCGCCGAGCGGCGCGCACAGCCGCGCCCAGACACCGGCCACCACCAGCCGGCGCCGCACGGCGCCTGAGCGGCACCGTTCGTGCGCAACGTACGGCTAGAAGCGCTCGTGGTCCTGCAGGTAGCGCCACTCGCCCAGCGGCAGGCTGCTCATCGCGATGCGGCCGACGCGGATGCGCTTCATCGACACCACACCCAGGCCAACCAGTTTGCACACATGTTCAATCTGGCCCGGCTTGGGATTCTTCACCGCGAAGCGCAGACGGTTCTCGTTCTGCCAGCTCACCTTGTTCGGCGCCAGCGGCTTGCCATTGAATGGCAGCCCGTGATTGAGCAGCGCCAAGCCGTTTTCCATGATCTTGCCGGTGACTTCGACGATGATCTCCTGCTCGATCTTCGCCTGCTCGTCCACCAGCTTGCGGCTGACGCGGAAGTCCTGCGTGAACACCAGCAGCCCGCTGGCCTTGGTCTCCAGCGGCGTGGTCAAGGTCAGGTTGACCAGGTGGCGTTTGAGGAAGCGCTGGCCGGGCGCGGAGCGCGTCAGCGATTCGGCGTTAAGCAGATGCATGGCCGGCGAACCGTCCTTGCCCACGCCGCCGTTGGCGCCGGCCGGTTTGTGCAGCAGGATGGTGACCGGGACGATCTCCAGCAAGGTGGCGTCGGGTGCCAGTTCGATCTTCTGCTCCAGGGTCACGCGCGCGCCGGCCTCCTCCACCAACAGGCCGTCGACGCTGACGTAGCCGCCTTCGATATAAAGTTCGGCCTCGCGGCGCGAGCAGGGAAGGATCTCGGCGAGGCGCTTGGCCAGGCGAAGGCTGTTATCTGTGGTGCTGTCGGTCATCCGAAAAAATCCCCAAAAACGGTAATGGCGCGATCGATATCGTCGCGCGACGCATCCATGTGCGTAACGATGCGCAGGCGCGGCGCCATCGACACGCGGATGCGGGTCAGTTGCAATACGTCGTTCAAGCCGCGACAGGCGTCGGCCGGGAGTTCGACGTAGAAAATATTGGTCTGCGGCGCGCTGACCTGGATGCCTTTGAGCTTGGCCAGCTCGCCGGCGAAGTAGGCGGCGTTGTCGTGGTCCTCGGCCAGGCGCGCGATGTTGTGCTCCAGCGCATACAAGCCGCCGGCGGCGATCATGCCGGCCTGGCGCATGCCACCGCCCAGCATCTTGCGCCAGCGCGTGGCTTCCTTGATCAGCGGCTTGCTGCCGCACAGGATGGAGCCGACCGGCGCGCCCAGCCCCTTGGACAGGCACACCGAGACCGAATCGAAGCCAGTCACCGCGGCGCGCGGGCTCACGCCCAGCCTGACCGCCGCGTTGCAGATGCGCGCGCCGTCCATGTGCGTGGCCAGGCCGCGTTCATGCGCCAGCGTGGTCGCCTGCTTCAGGTAGTCGAGCGGCAGCACGCGGCCGCCGATGGTGTTCTCCAGCGCCAGCAGCTTGGTGCGGGCGAAGTGGATGTCGTCGGGTTTGATGTAGGCCGCGATGTCGGCCAGCGCCAGGCTGCCGTCGGCCTGATTGATGATCGGCTGCGGCTGGATACTGCCCAACACCGCCGCGCCGCCGCCCTCATATTTGTAGGTATGCGCTTCCTGCCCGACCAGATATTCGTCGCCGCGACCGCAATGGGCCAGCAACGCCAGCAGATTGCTCTGCGTGCCGGAGGGCGCGAACAGCGCCGCCTCGTAGCCGAACAAATCGGCTGCGTATTCCTGCAGGCGGTTGACGGTGGGGTCGTCGCCGTAGACGTCGTCGCCGACGTCGGCCGCGTGCATCGCCGCCCGCATCGCCGCGCTGGGGCGGGTGACGGTGTCGCTGCGAAGATCCAACCAATTTTCTTTCAGATCACTCATCGTTCCGCCACCCTTTCGTTTGTTTTATTGTGTTTCCAGCTGCTCGGTGAAGAAGCGGTTGCCCATTTCTTGTAGTCCGACCGTTTCAAGCACTTCGCGCAAGCGCTCGGAGGGGCGCTGGCGCGGCAGGTTTTTGTAGGTGGCGATGATCAGCTCATTTTTCATCGAGTGCTCCCAGCCCACCAACTCGGTCACGTTGACCTGGTAGCCGTGCGCCTCCAGTTGCAGGCAGCGCAGCACATTGGTGATCTGACTGCCGAATTCGCGCGTGTGGATCGGATGACGCCAGATCTCGGTCAGCGCCGACTTGCCCAGCGACTGGCCCTTGTTCTTCTTCAGCACCGACGCGACCTCCGCCTGGCAGCAAGGCACCAGCACCATGTACTTGGCCTTCTTCTTCAACGCGAACTGGATGGCGTCGTCCGTGGCCGTGTTGCAGGCGTGGAGCGCGGTGACGATGTCGATCCGGTCCGGCAGCAGCTTGGACTCGGTCGATTCGGCCACCGACAGCGGCAGGAACGACATGCCCGGGAAGTTGAACTGCCTGGCCAGCTCCTGCGAGCGTGACACCAGTTCCTCGCGCGTTTCGATACCGTAGATATGCGAGTTGTCGTTCAGCGCCTTGAAGAACAGGTCGTAAATGATGAAACCGAGGTAGGACTTGCCGGCGCCGTGGTCGACCAGCGACACGTCGCCCTTCTCGGCCAGCACTTCCTTCAGCAGCGGCTCGATGAACTGGTACAGGTGATAGACCTGTTTGAGCTTGCGGCGGCTGTCCTGGTTCATCTTGCCGTCGCGGGTCAGGATGTGCAGTTCCTGCAGCAGCGCGACGGTCTGGCCGTCGCGGATTTCCGGCATGTTGTCGGCGCCGGTGACGGTGGCGCCGATTTTGGCCGGCGCGGCCTTGGCTGGCTTGCTTGGCTTATTTTGCTTCATCGATCCACGCCTGCTGTACCGCTTCGAGAACTTTTTCACCGCCGCGCGTGTGGTCGTCGTCGAACTCTTCGAGTTGAACGATCCAGTTGTGCAAATCGGTGAAGCGGATAGTCAGCGGATCGATGTCCGGATGCTTATCGCAGAGCGCTTCCGCGATCGCGGTGATGTCCGTCCACTTCATATCAGTGTCCGCCTTCACTGGCGTGGTTGATGGTGTATTTCGGGATTTCGACGACCAGGTCTTCCTGCGCCACGACGGCCTGGCACGACAGGCGCGATACGGCCTCCAGGCCCCAGGCCTTGTCCAGCAGGTCTTCCTCGGTTTCGCTGGCTTCGCTCAGCGAATTGAAGCCTTCGCGCACCAGCACGTGGCAGGTGGTGCAGGCGCAGGACTTCTCGCACGCGTGCTCGATGTGGATATCATTTTCCAGCATGATGTCGCACAGGGTTTTACCGACTTCGGCTTCGACGACTGCGCCGTCCGGGCACAGTTTTGCGTGGGGCAGGAATACGATTTGTGGCACTTGATACCTCTGTTCTGATGGGTTCTTAAACTACCTGGTCGAGCGTCTTGCCGGCCAGTGCGCTGCGCACGCTGCGATCCATGCGGCGCGACGCGAATTCTTCGGTGCCGTGGGCCAGCGCCTCGACGGCGGCTTTGACGGCCAGGTGGTCGGCGGCGCCGTTCTGCGATTGGGCGATCACATCGCGCACCTTGTTCATCAAGACGTCGACCGACGCGCGTTCCTGGTCCGACAGCAGGGCGGCGTCTTCGTCCAGCGCCGATTGCGTGGCCAGGATGATGCGCTCGGCCTCGACCTGCTCTTCGCGCAGCGCGCGGGCGACCATGTCGACATCGGCCGACTTGTACGAATCCTGCAGCATGCGCGCGACGTCGTCGTCGCCCAGGCCATAGGCCGGCTTGACGGTGATCGACGCCTCGACGCCGGAGCGCAGCTCGCGTGCGGACACCGATAGCAAGCCGTCGGCGTCCACCTGGTAGGTGATGCGGATACGCGCCGCGCCGGCCACCATCGGCGGAATGCCGCGCAGCTCGAAGCGCGCCAGCGAACGGCAATCGGAGACCAGCTCACGTTCGCCCTGCAACACGTGCACCGCCAGCGCGGTCTGGCCGTCTTTGAAGGTGGTGAACTCCTGCGCGCGGGCGCAAGGGATGGTCGAATTGCGCGGGATGATCTTCTCGACCAGGCCACCCATCGTCTCGATGCCGAGCGACAGCGGAATCACGTCCAGCAGCAACCAGTCGTCGCCTGGCGCGCGGTTGCCGGCCAACAGATTGGCCTGCACCGCCGCACCCAAGGCCACGACCTTGTCCGGATCGATGTTCGCGTGCGGGATGGTGTGGAAGTACTCGCTGACGGCGCGCTGCACGTGCGGCATGCGCGTCGCACCGCCGACCATCACCACGCCATCAACATCATCGGCATCGACGCCGGCGTCGCGCAGCGCTTTCTTAATCGCGCTCATGGTCTTGGCGATCAGGTGCTTGGTGATCTCCTGGAAGGTCTCGGCGGTGATCTTCAGATGCACCTCCTCGCCCGAGTTCAGGATCGCGTCGACCGTCACTTCGTGCTTGGTCGACAGCAGCTCCTTGGCTTCGCGCGCCTTCACCATCAGGATGGCGGTGTCCTCGTCGGACAGCGGCGCGAGTTTTTCCTGCTGGTGGATGTAGCAGAACAGGCGGTGGTCGAAATCGTCGCCCCCGAGCGCGGAATCGCCGCCGGTGGACAGCACTTCGAACACGCCTTTGCTCAGTTTCAGGATTGAGATATCGAAGGTGCCGCCACCCAGATCGTAGACCGCGAAGATGCCTTCGGAACCGTTATCGAGGCCGTAGGCGATCGCGGCGGCGGTCGGCTCGCTCAGCAAACGCAGCACATTGATGCCGGCCAGTTGCGCCGCATCCTTGGTGGCCTGGCGCTGGGCGTCGTCGAAGTACGCGGGCACGGTGATGACCGCGCCGACCAGATCGTCGCCCAGCGAATCCTCGGCGCGCTGGCGCAAGGTGGCCAGGATCTGCGCGGAGATTTCGACGGGGCTCTTGATGCCGGCGATCGTCTTCAACTGCACCATGCCGGGCGTATCCTGGAAATCGTAGGGCATGTTCTCGGCGTAGGCGATATCGGCCAGGCCGCGCCCCATGAAACGCTTGACCGAAACGATGGTGTTTTTCGGATCGGTGGTCTGCGCGGCCTGCGCCTTGTAGCCGATGTTGGCGTGGCCGTTCGGCAGATAGCGCACCACGGACGGCAGCAGCGGGCGGCCATCCTCATCGTTCAGCACTTCTGGAATGCTGTTGCGCACGGTGGCGACCAGCGAATTGGTGGTGCCCAAGTCGATCCCCACCGCCAGCCGATGCTGGTGTGGCGCGGTCGACATACCCGGTTCGGAAATTTGCAGAAGTGCCATTTAATTCATGCCCTTAAGGCTCAGTATTCAGTAACTCATCCAGGAATTGATCAATCCCGGACGTCTTATGTCGTACAGTTTGGAGAAGATCACGCACGACCCGCGATGGTGGGAATGAATATGCGATTTCTCCATCGTCGTGCAGCAAGACCAATCTATCAATTTCGACCCACTTATCATCTTCGCTAAACATCGCCACTAGCGAATTTTTAGCCAAGTACTCTTCCATGCCAGTCCTGCGGCGACGTTGATGAAAAAGCGCAAGTTTTCTAGAATGATATTCGGACTCAAAATACGACGATATGACTGAGTCTGTGGAGTCAATCAGCGCCTGGGGCGGCGACTCCTTAACCCACGACAAAACGCCAAGATGGGTTAATTTGAGCATCTTCAGCACGGCATCGTCAAATTTATTGTCGCTCATCTGCTGCTCCAATTTTTCTCACGCAATTCGTTCTCAAGGAACCGGATCAGTCGAATGCCTAGACCATAGATCTCAAATAACTCGTCCTGCGTCAATTGACGCATCGATTGCCGTTGCCAGAAGCGAGGCTCGAAACCCATGGGACGCATGAAATTCAAAAATTCTCTTGCTGCGCTTCGAGAGTCGCCAACAGAGCGTTGCCGTACCGCTTTGACGTCAGCCATCAAATTATTAAGCGCGGCAGTAATTTCGGCGCCATCTAATCTTTGGTCATCCGCATAGCCATTAAGCACTCGCAACGATCTGTCGATGTTCTCAATGAGTCCGGGAATGGTCGCTTAAAAAGGTATCTCCGCTCTATTTGCCGCAATTTAAGCAGCGCATAAAACGACGCCACTGCACCAAGTACTTTGACTATTTCAGCGATTGAATGCAACGCATCGGCGTGCACCGCCAAGTAACCTGTGAAGGAATTCCATACATCGCCAAGCATGGTCTTCCTCCAAGATCAAATGTCTTCGAGCGCAGCAAAAGAGTGTTCTATCTCATCCTTAAACTTTTCCAAAAACATCAGCGCGCGCACGCCTTGCGCGGCTTGCGCGTAGTCGTCGGCGTCGATCTGCTGCTCGATCTCGGCCAAGCGCTCTTTTCGCGCGGCGCGCAGCTGCTTGTCGAGCGCTTCGAGCGCGTCGGCGTCCCTGCCGGCGCGGGCGTCGCCCAGTTCTTCGCGCCATTCCATCTGCTGCATCAGGAAGGCCATCGGCATCGCCGTGTTGGACTCGGTCTGTAAATCGACGCCGTGCAGCTCGCACATGTATTGCGCGCGCTTCTGCGGATTTTTCAGGGTCTGGTAGGCTTCGTTGGCGCGCGTGGCCCATTGCATCGCGACGCGCTTTTCGGCGTCAGTCGCGTTGATGAATTTGTCGGGGTGGACGCGGCTTTGCACGTCGCGGTAGGCGCTGTCGAGCGCCCCCGTGTCGACGGCGAACTTCTGCGGCAGATTGAACAGCTCAAAGTGATTTTGCATGGGCGATCAGATGCGGAAGCTTTCGCCGCAACCGCATGCGTCTTTTTCGTTCGGGTTGTGGAACTTGAAGCCTTCGTTCAGCCCCTCGCGCGCGAAATCGAGTTCGGTGCCGTCGATGTACGGCAGGCTTTTCGGATCGACGAACACTTTGACGCCGTGCGATTCGAAGACGCTGTCCTCGGCCGCCACTTCGTCGACATATTCAAGCTTGTACGCCAGGCCAGAACAGCCGGTGGTGCGCACGCCAAAACGCAAGCCGACGCCCTTGCCGCGACGTTCGATGTAGCGGTTGATGTGCTTAGCTGCTTTTTCGGTCAGGGTGATCATTTAATTCTCCCGCACCGTTCCCGCTTGCGCGGGCACGGCGTCGTAGTTCACTTGTTCAGTCAGGCCGCGACTGGATGCTTGGTCTGGTAGTCCAGAACCGCTGCCTTGATCGCGTCTTCCGCCAGGATCGAGCAGTGGATCTTCACCGGTGGCAGCGCCAGTTCTTCGGCGATCTGGGTGTTCTTGATGGCCAGCGCCTGATCCAGCGTTTTGCCCTTGACCCATTCGGTCACCAGCGAGCTCGATGCGATGGCCGAACCGCAGCCGTAGGTTTTGAATTTCGCGTCTTCGATCAGGCCATCGGCGCCAACCTTGATTTGCAGTTTCATGACGTCGCCGCAGGCCGGCGCGCCGACCATGCCGGTGCCAACGCTGTCATCGCCCTTTTCGAAGGCGCCGACGTTGCGTGGGTTTTCGTAGTGGTCCAACACTTTTTCCGAGTAAGCCATTTTGATGCTCCTGTAATCTTAAAATTAGTGGGCTGCCCATTGGATCGAGCTGATGTCGATGCCTTCTTTGAACATGTCCCACAGCGGCGACAGTTCACGCAGTTTGTGTACCTTGGACTTCATCAGGTCGATGGCGAAGTCGATATCCTCTTCCGTCGTGAAACGGCCGATGGTGAAACGGATGGAGCTGTGCGCCAGCTCGTCGCTGCGGCCCAAAGCGCGCAACACGTACGACGGCTCCAGCGAGGCCGAGGTGCAAGCGGAACCCGACGACACGGCCAGGTCCTTGACGGCCATGATCAGCGATTCGCCCTCGACGTAGTTGAAGCTGACGTTGAGGTTGTGCGGCACGCGGTGCTCCATGTCGCCGTTGATGTAGGTCTCTTCGATCTCTTGCAGGCCGTTGGCCAGGCGGTCGCGCAGCGACTTGATGCGCGCGATTTCGCTGTCCATCTCGACCTTGGCCAGGCGGAACGCTTCGCCCATGCCGACGATCTGGTGGGTCGGCAAGGTGCCCGAACGCAGGCCGCGCTCGTGACCGCCGCCGTGCATTTGCGCTTCGATGCGCACGCGCGGCTTGCGGCAGACGTACAGCGCGCCGATGCCTTTGGGACCGTAGGTCTTGTGGGCGGTGAAGGTCATCAGGTCGACCTTGGTTTTTTGCAGGTCGATAACCACCTTGCCGGTCGCCTGGGCGGCGTCGCAGTGGAAGATGATGCCCTTCGAGCGGCACAGGGTACCGATTTCGTCGATCGGCTGGATCACGCCGATTTCGTTGTTGACCAGCATGACCGAGACAAGAATCGTGTCCGGGCGGATCGCGGCGGTCAGCTGCTCGATGGTGATCAGGCCGTTATCTTGCGGCTCCAGGTAGGTCGCCTCGAAGCCGACGCGT